>SJCO01000003.1 GCA_005217565.1 Puteibacter caeruleilacunae | reverse complement strand
ACGAGTGGTGGCACAAAACGAACCGTTCACTGGCACAATTAGAACCGATTGCCTGTTAAATAGACTTTTATACTGGCACAGTTTGAACCGTTTTTAGTGGCACAAACCACTCCGTTTTCACTGGCACAAATCGAACCGTTTTAACCAATCAAAAAGAGAACTATTATGTTTCTGCTGTAAAAGGTGTTGGAAATATAATTGTAACCAAAGAACCGAAATATGAAAATTCTAATTTCCCAGAAAAAAATTATCGGCTATTGTGTTTATTTCGATATTGGAACATCATTGAATACTTTTTCCCCTATAAATACATGACGGATAAAAATTGGAATGAAGTTTTGATTGATATGATTCCAAAATATTATAGCGCAAAAAATCCAACCGAATACCATTTGGCAATGCTTGAAACTGTTTCTTTGATTGACGATAGTCACTCAAACTTCATAATATCTAAAGAAATTAAAAAATTCTTTGGAGAATATTATATTCCAATTAAGTATTACATTCTTGATAATAAAATTTTAATAACAGCTTTTAATGCTGATGAAGAAGGCAGAAAAGATGATTTAAGAGTTGGGGATGCCATTTTAGAAATTGATGGAGTTTCGGTTAAAGAGCTTATGCAACTCTATTCCAAGTTTATTCCGGCTTCTAATGCAAAAGGTAAAGCAAGAAGATCTTTTTTTCTAGTTACAGGACATAAAAAGGAAGCGCTTGTCAAAATTGAGAGAAATGGAAAGTTTTTTGAAAAAACAATTCACAGATGCGAAGTCGCGAAAATGAAACCTGCAAAACATTCTAATAAAAAAAACATAAAATGGAAGAAACTGAATACGAATGTCGCATATGTTAACTTAAAACACATCAAGTATAAGGATACAAAACAAATGTTGGACAGTGTAACCAAATGCAAAGCAATCGTATTTGATTTAAGATATGGTACAAGAGGCACAGCAGTAATGGGACTTATTGCACTTCGATTGTTCCCTGAGAAAAAGGTTTTTGCCAAAATCATAGCACCAGATTTGACTTATCCCGGAAAATATTATTTGACAGATGAGAAAAATAAAGGAGTGAAAAATAAGCAATTTTATAAGGGTAAAGTCTTGTTATTGGTGGATGAACGAACACAAAGCCATAATGAATATTTTACCATGTGCTTACAGCAAGCTCCAAATGCTATAACAATTGGCACTCAAACCGCTGGAGCAGATGGAAATATATCAGTATTTGACCTTTGTGGAGGTTTTCGAACAACTATGACTGGAACAGGCATTTTTTATCCAGATGGAACAGTAACACAACGCAAAGGAGTAAAAATTGATATCAATGTAGAACCAACTATTGAAGGGATTAAAGAAGGTAGAGATGAAATACTGGAAAAAGCGATTCAGCTTCTTAATGCTAAGTAAACATATTTGCTTGCTATATAAATAAAGGTAATATTAAGAATATGTTGTAGGTTAAAAACAGTCGGGTAGAGTACATATGGGCTATATCAGATAGAGGTATCTATATTTCTTTAACTAATGCGTATTCTGTTTGATCCAGAATACCCGTCCGCTTTATTCCAGAACAGCTGTCCGTTTTGTTCAAGAATTTGCACGGGACATTCGTTCATCGGAAAAACGTTTTTATCAGAAAATAAAAGACTTATTTGCGCTTAGCAGTGATTACGATGCAGATGACAAATCAACGCAAATGTTTTTTGCAGAAACTCAAAACAAACTTCATTTTACAGTAACTGAGAATTTCCTATGAAACTAAATTCTGTTATTCCTTCCAGCGAACAGTAATAATAGGAATAAGTATAATCAAATTAAAGTTTCACAATCGGGAGGATTTGTGCTTCTCTTTAGTTTCATAATTTATGAATCAAAGTTTGTGGTTCACCTGTTTAAGACAATAAAAAAAGGGAAAATCTTTTTGAAGATTTTCCCTTTAAAAGTAGCGAGAGCGAGACTTGAACTCGCGACCTCAGGATTATGAATCCTGCGCTCTAACCAGCTGAGCTACCTCGCCGTTTTGCTTTTGCGGTTGCAAATATAGGACATTTTTTTTGGACTCAACAAATATTCTGAAGAAAAAAGTGAAAAAAAATTTCAGGCCTTTTTTCTTTAAGCAAAATTAGATCTCATATGTGATTGGGAATTTGAGAGATAATTAATATATTGCGGTAAAGCAACACTTAAGAGATATGGCAGAAAAAGTAAAAATTAAATTGGAATACGTGGTGAAATGCTCACCAAAGGTGTTATTTAATCGGCTTAGTACTGCCGCGGGTCTTGCGGAATGGTTTGCCGACGATGTTAATGTAAAAGGAAAAATGTACACCTTTACTTGGGACAAAAGTTCGCAAGAAGCTGAAAAGGTCCTTCAAAAGGAAGGAAAAATGGTCCGCTACCAATGGTTAGACGAGGATGAGGGCTATTTTGAGTTCCGAATTAATAAGGATGAACTAACTGGTGATGTTTCACTGATTATTGTTGATCTTGTTGATGAAGACGATCAAGAGGATAGCAAAGACTTGTGGAATACTCAAGTTGCGGATCTAAAGCACATAATTGGTTCCTGATTTGTGCTTTTATTTCTTAAAATAAACTAGTTTTGTAATCGTTTTTTAGATAAAAGAAGCAAATGAAGCGATTACATATATTCACTACAAAGAGTTTTTTAGGGCCATTCTTGATGACCTTTCTGATTAGCATCTTCGTACTGATGATGCAAGGACTATGGAAATATCTCGACGATATTGTGGGGAAAGGTTTGGAATGGACTGTGATCACAGAGTTGTTTTTCTACCTGACTCTGACGTTGGTGCCTATGGCTTTGCCGTTGGCTATTCTGCTGGCGTCGATTATGACTTTTGGTAATATGGGTGAGTACTATGAGCTCACTGCTATGAAGTCGGCGGGTATTTCATTGGTTCGTATAATGCGACCATTGGCCTTGGTGGTTATGACTTTTACCTTATCGGCACTGCTGTTCTCTAACTATGTGCTGCCCTATTCATACATGAAGTTTGCTGGCTTGATGCTTAGTATAAAGAGTCAGAATCCCGAAGCTGCACTTCAGGAAGGTGTATTCATGAAGGATTTCGACCCTTATGTGCTTAAAGTTGATCGTATTGATGGAGATACAAAAATTCTTCATGGAGTAATGATTTACGATCATACTTATGGCCAGGGAAATAAAATGGTGACAATCGCTGATTCTGGTCGTATTGAAATGACCGAGGATAAGCTTTTTCTAAAAATAACTTTATTTGACGGTTATAGCTACAAGGATGAGAAGCAAACGAGAAGAAAACGCTACGATACTCATCCGTTTCGTAGAGATGCCTTTAAAGAACAGGTGATAATTGCTGGATTGAAAGGATTTAGTAGACAAGAAGCTGACGATGATCGGGCAAAATCGAGTTATAAAGCGATGAGCCTTGTAGAGCTTGCAGGAAAGCGCGATACGTTTGAAATGAAACTTCAAAAAGATGTGCGGAAATTTATGACAAAACTGCATTTCAATACCCCTACATTGAAGTCATTTCACAATGATGTCCGACCTGATTCATTGAAAATTGCTCAAGCGGATGTGATGAGTGATACAATCCAAACGCATGATATAGACAGTCTGTATGCAGGGTTAGAAACACAACAGCGTATTCAAGTGCTGGAGTCTGCTTTGGCTGAGGTGAAGTCAAATCAGCGTGAGATGTTGATTAAGAGAAATAACTTTACAGAACGTCAACGTTGGATTAATAAGCATGATATTGAAAAGCATAGAAAGTTTACCTGGTCGGTAGCTTGTTTGATCTTTTTCTTTATCGGTGCACCACTTGGGGCGATTATACGTAAAGGTGGATTAGGAATGCCTGTAGTTGTATCGGTGTTCTTGTTTATCTTTTATTTCATCATAACAATGACTGGTGAGAAGTTTGCGCGTGAAGGTGTTTGGATGATTTGGCAGGGATGTTGGTTGTCGACCTTTATTTTTGCGCCTTTAGGGGTTTTCTTGACCTATAAAGCAGCTCACGATTCTACCTTGATGAGTACGGATACCTATGTTGAATTGATTAAAAAACTCAATATTTTCAAAAAGAAAAAGCAACAAAAGGTTGATGAACGTACTAATCTTAATCAACAAGGTACCCTATCCTCCTAAGGATGGGGGAGCTATTGCCACATTTAACCTGATTCGCTCATATGTAGAGTTGGGCCATCGGGTTACTGTTTTGGCTATGAATACCGATAAGCATCGTGTTGAACTGGATGCTTTTCCTCAATCGGTTCGGGACATGGCTAAATGGATGCTGGTTGATGTGCCTGCAAAAATTACTTTCATTGCTGCCTTACGCAATCTCTTTTTCTCCAATTTGCCTTATAACGCAGAGCGATTTATTGTTGAAAATTACCATGAACAGTTAAAGGAGGTATTAACTGCTGAGAAGTTTGATGTGGTGCAGTTGGAAGGACTGTATGTGTGTCCGTATATCCCTTTGATTCGAAAATTATCTGGTGCTTTGATTGCTTATCGATCACATAATATTGAATCGGAAATATGGGAGCGTAAATTGGTGCAGAGTACCGGGATTGAGTTTACTTACCTTAAGGTTCTTCAACAACGATTGGCTCGATTTGAGCAAAGCTTTGTAGATCGTTATGATATATTGGTTCCGATAACTGAGCGTGATGGTCGTCGTTGGGATGAATGGGGGAACAGCAAGCCTCAATGTGTGTGTCCAACAGGATTGAATGTTGGGGAGTATGAGACTAGCGAGGTTTCGAATGCTGATTTGTTTCATCTTGGCGCTCTCGATTGGGCCCCTAATCAGGAAGGTCTGTTGTGGTTTCTCGAAAATTGTTGGGCTAAAGTTCTGGCGTTGCAGCCACAGGTTAAGCTACATATAGCTGGTCGTAATTGTCCATTGTGGTTGGAAAAAGAGTTTCAAAAATATGAGGGCTTGGTTTATCACGGAGAGGTGGACGATGCCCGTGATTTTATGAACAAATATGGCATAATGATTGTGCCTTTATTATCGGGAAGCGGTATGCGGATCAAGATAATTGAGGGACTGGCCTTGAAAAAGGCGATCGTTTCAACTCCTGTTGGTGCTGAAGGAATCGACGTTGTTGATGGAATTCATATACAGATTGCTGAAAAAGAAGATGGTTTTGTGCATAAAGTTGTTAACTTAGTACAGAATCACATGCAACTGATAGAATTAGGTGAAAATGGGCGAAAATTTGTGGAACTCGAATATGACAACCTGAGTATCACAAAGCGTTTGGCTGGTTTTCTGCAGAATCATCTTAGTGATAAATAGGAATGGAATTATTACTTAAAATATGTTTTTGGGTCGCGGTTGGAAGTATCTTCTATACTTACGTGGGATTTCATATTGTTCTTGAAATTCTTTTTCGCATCAAGAAAATTACCTATCGCAAATATTTACCAAACGACGATCTTCCTATGGTAAGTGTACTACTCTCAGTACACAATGAGGAAGATGTTATCCGTGAAAAGATTGAAAGTACATTTGATACTGATTATCCGGCCGATAAGATTGAATTGATTATTGGCTCAGATAACTCAAACGATGATACGGTTAATATTATCAAATCGATGGCCGAAGAAGAGCCTCGTATTAAGTTTATTGATTTTCCTAACCGTCAGGGTAAGCCAGGAGTGATTAATCAATTGGTGAGTCTTGCCGAGGGTGATGTGTTGGTGATGACCGATGCTAAGGTGTTTTTCCGTCCTTATACTGTTTTCGAGTTGGTGAAATACTTCAAGGATAATCGGGTAGGTATTGTTGGTGGTAATATTACCAGTTTTCAAGAGAATTCAGTTGGGGGAGTACCCCAGGAGAAATTATATATGTCGCGTGAAATGCGTGTGAAGTATCTCGAAGGAAAGCTTTGGGGGGCTGTAGCGGGCGTATTTGGAGCTTGTTTTGCGATTAGCCGGGAGGTGTTTCGACCTGTTCCACCTCGCTATCTTGTTGATGATTTTTACATTACCATGAAGGTGTTAAGCGATGGGAAATATGCAGTGCAGGATATCAAGGCAGTGTGTGTTGAAAACGTTGCGCCAAGCATGTTGGAGGAGTTTCGCCGGAAGGTGAGAATTTCGACAGGAAATTTCCAGAATCTAAAAATGTTTAGTGGTTTACTGTTCCGAAGAAGAGGAATAGGCTTTTCTGTTGTATCACATAAAGTGATGCGCTGGATGGGACCTTTCTTTTTGTTGGCAATTTTAGGAACGCTTATTGGTTTGATGAACCATGACTTTTATCGTTGGATGTTAATTCTTTATTTGTTTTCTTTCGTTATGGTTCTTGTTGATGCTATTCTAATGAAATTCAACAAACATTTTGTAATTTTGCGTTTCCTTACACATTTCTATTTCATGAACCTCGCTTTGCTGATTGGGTTCATCAGGGCACTGAGGGGCGTGAAAACTAGTGCGTGGGAACCAACAAAAAGATAATAATAGCAGATAAATATATAGCTGTGGATCAATTTAAATTAAATACCATAGAAGAGGCTATCGACGATATCCGTGATGGAAAATTTGTCATAGTCGTTGATGATGAAGATCGTGAAAACGAAGGTGACTTTATCATCGCTGCAGAATTGATCACCCCTGAGAAGGTAAACTTCATGGCACGCCATGGACGGGGATTGATTTGTGTAGCAATAACAGAAGAGCGTTGTCAAGAACTGGAGTTGGAAATGATGGTGGGGAAGAATACTTCAATGTATGAAACCGCTTTTACAATTTCTGTTGATGCCATTGGACATGGTTGTACTACTGGTATCTCGGCATATGATCGTTCAGTAACAATTAAGATGTTAGCTGATCCTTCAATTAAGCCGGAAGAGTTAGGTCGTCCAGGGCATATCTTCCCATTGAAAGCTAAAAACAGAGGGGTATTACGTCGTAGTGGTCATACCGAGGCTGCTGTTGATTTGGCTCGTCTTGCTGGCTTGAATCCTTCGGGAGCATTGGTGGAAATCTTAAATGAGGATGGAACAATGGCACGTCTTCCGCAATTGGTGGAGATTGCCGAAGAGTTCGGAATTAAGATTGTTACAATCAAAGATTTGATTGCTTACCGTTTAAAGTCGGAGAGTATTGTTAAGCGTGGTGTAGAGGTACACTTGCCAACAAAATTTGGCGATTTTAGAGTTATTCCTTTTTTACAGAAATCAAACGGAGAAGAGCATGTTGCCTTGATTAAGGGTGAGTGGGATAAAGATGAGCCTATCTTGGTTCGTATGCATTCATCATGTATGACTGGCGATATTTTTGGTTCTATGCGCTGTGAGTGTGGTAGTCAGCTACAGAAATCGATGGAGTTGATTGAGAGAGAAGGAAAAGGTGTTGTGGTTTACTTATTGCAGGAAGGTCGCGGTATCGGATTGATGAATAAGATGAAGGCTTACATGCTTCAGGATCAAGGGTTGGATACTGTTGATGCTAATGTGGAGCTTGGATTTGAACCTGATGAAAGGGATTATGGAGTAGGTGCTTCTATCTTAAGTAGTTTGGGTGTTTCTAAGATGAGACTTTTAACCAATAATCCGGTTAAGCGTATCGGTCTGGAGGGTTATGGACTACAAGTGGTAGAAAATATAGCTATCGAAATAGAGCCTAACGAATTCAATGAGTTTTATATGAAAACGAAACGTGATCGAATGGGGCACACCTTACAGAAATTTAAATACGACGAAAACAAGTAATATTAAAGGCTGGGTGTTGAATCCAGCCTTTTTTTGTTTCTTTGTTTATCGTATCATTTAAAAGTTATATTATGACCTATTTACCAGACGATGATTATTACGGATTTAGTGATGGGTTGAAAGAGGGGGAAGATTTCTACATGAGCGAGCATGGGTATCGGATTATGACCGAAAAGTATTTGCGTGACCGTGGTTACTGTTGTGCGAATGGTTGTAAGCATTGTCCGTATGAGCCTAAAGCGATGAAGGGCAACCGAAATCTTCGAAATCCGTAGTGTAAATGTAATCACGCTTATGTGTCTGTCTGGAGTTAGCAAAAGTCATTAATCTTTGGCTTTTTATCTTGATAGAGAAAGTCTGAGGATCTAATTATCTAAAATCTAAAAATCTTTTGAACATGAACGGAAAAGATTTACGTATTGTATTTATGGGAACACCCGACTTTGCAGTAGCTAGTCTGCGTGCATTGGTTGAGGGTGGTTATAATATTGTTGGAGTAATTACGGCTCCTGATAAACCTGCTGGTCGTGGTCGCCAGCTTCAAATGTCGGCGGTCAAGAAGTATGCCGTTGAGCAAAATATTAATGTTTTACAGCCTGAACGTTTGAAGAATCCTGAGTTTATTGATGAGCTTAAGGCTTTGAACGCTGATTTGCAGGTGGTAGTTGCATTTAGAATGCTTCCTGAGTTGGTTTGGAATATGCCTGAGATGGGGACTTTTAACTTGCATGGATCATTATTGCCTAATTATCGTGGTGCAGCTCCTTTGAACTGGGCATTGATAAATGGAGAGAAGGAGACTGGTGTGACGACTTTCTTATTAAAGCATGAGATTGATACAGGTAATATAATCTTCCGTGAGAAAATTGATATTGCACCTAAGGATAATGTTGAGGTGGTTCACGATAAGCTGATGGTGATTGGTGCCGATTTGGTTGTGAAGACTGTTGATGCATTGGCTGAGGGGAATGTTGAATTTATTGATCAGGAAGAATTGATTAAAGATGGCGCGGTGGCTAAACACGCACCAAAGATCTTTAAGGATGATTGTTTGGTTGATTGGTCACGCGACGGTGAGTCTATCTTTAATTTAATTAGAGGACTTAGTCCTTACCCTGCTGCATGGTCAAAGCTATTGCCTTTAGAAGGAGGTAAGGAATTGTCGTTTAAGATTTACGATGCAGACTTTGTAGCGGAAGAGCATGGAGTGGCTCCTGGAACTATTGTTTGTGATGGTAAGAAGGAGTTTAAAGTGGCTTGCGCTAATGGTTATCTTCAAATTAACATGCTTCAGCTAGCTGGGAAGAAGAGGATGGCTACAGGCGATTTCTTGAGGGGGTTTCAACAAGCTGCCAATTATAAAGCACAATAAAAAAAGGGATGGTCGTTGCTGACTCATCCCTCTCAAAATATTTAGATCCTTGTACTTATTTTGGTGCAGGGATTTTTTTATTGCTTCTTAATGGTAACGATGAAGAAGTAAATAAGAAATCCTAAAGATGTAAACATTAGAATAATACCTGCAGGTAGTACTGCATCTCTGAATGTAACAAGATTTTCAAAGTTAACTCTTAGTATATCAATAACAACAAAGCCCAGGCCTGTGAAAAAGGCTACTAATCCCCATTTTAGAGAAGGGTATTTATTCACTTCCTGACTTTGATTTGCTTCTTCTCCTATAGGTGTTAGAATTTCAGCTTTCTCAAAATGACCACTCTTGATAATTCTTCTTTTTAACAAGTGTGTGGTGATGAGTTTAGTGACGTGGTAGAATGTTAGAAAAAACAATCCGAATGTAAAAAATTCTCCTTGCATATTATCTGTTTTTAATTTGTTTTCTGTCCATTTGACAACACTCGTTCAAAGAATGTTGCAGTTTGTTGTGATTTTTTTTCAGAAAAATATTTCACTTAAATTGCAACATATTTCTTCCTATGGTTGTCAAACCTGTTGTATGAATGAAACGGACCTAATTAAGCAGATATTAAATGGAAATACCAATGCCTTCGGGTATCTGGTAAATCAGCATCGGCAATTGGTTTACCATATGGTGATCCGAATTGTGCAGCAAAAGGAGGATGCTGAGGATATCTGTCAGGAGGTTTTTATTAAAGTGTTCAAGAATATCAACAAATTTAGAGGTGATGCGAAGCTTTCCACATGGATTGCTAGTATTGCGTATAATGTCTGCATTAACTATTTAAAGAAGAATAATCGTTACCAAAAGGAAGAGCTGGTAGGCGACTATTTGGGATTTGAAAAATCGTTTGCTGATACTAACAACCCGGAAGATGTGATCAATAAGAAGGAGTTGAAGCAAGCTGTATTGAACCTGGTGGAACGACTACCAGTGAAATATCGAACTGTTGTTACTTTGTATCACCTTGAGGATTTTTCTTATAAGGAAATTGAGGAGATCACAAAGTATCCCGAGGGGACGGTGAAGAATTATATTCACCGCGCAAGAGGCTTGTTGAAGAGAGAGATTGAAGGATTAATGAATAATGATTACCTGAAATGTTATGAAGAACTTAGACGATCATAAGGATTTGATTGAGGATGTATTGGATGAAGCTTTGTCTCAACCAATGGAATTCAAATTTGATGATGAGTTTACACGTAATCTGATGAAACGTGCTGATACTATTCATACATGGCGAATGTACATGCGTGAGTTTTTGTGGCTACTGGCTTATCTAACGGTGTTTGTAGCTTTATCGTTTGTTGCTGGATATGTCTTTGATAAAAAAATATGGGGTGTTTTTCTTGAAGGTATTCACTCGTATGCCGGTATTATCATATGCGGAGTATTGCTGATAGTAGCCGTAATGTTTATTGATCAGGTTGTTTTACGCTATTACTACAAGAAATATACTACACGTGATTAATGGTTCTTAAATTCAATAAAAAAAGGGATGGTCGTAGCTGACTCATCCCTCTCATATTAACCTAGAAAAACAAAGCGTAATAGCGTATATTTTGGTTATCCCCAAAGATTTTCACCATACGACCAGCCTTCGCGAACTGGCTCTTTGATATAGCTATTTAACTCTGGGTGATTTGTGATCTTCATGCTTTTTTCATCGTACTCGATGGTTGTATTAAATCGCTGAGCCAATACTCCACAAAGGATCATCTCAGTTAAACGAGTTGAATATTCAAAGTTTGATCCAGGAATTGGTCCAGTTCCTTTAATTGCGTCTAACCATTCTTTCACTGGATTCTCTTCAGGAATTCTGCGGATGGTTTGTTTTGGAGGGTTAGCCTTAAATTTCTTCCACTCTTCTTCTGGCATGATGATGTGTGGATTGTTATTTGGTCGTGGACCAGTTTGTAAGGTTCTCTTGTCACCTACCATGATCATTCCTCCTGAAGGCAAACTGTTCATTCCCCATTCTGGACGATTTTCTGGCTTAATTCCTCCATCGTGCCATGTTAATGTTGCAGCAGGCTTGTTTCCTCTTGCAGGAAAATGGAATTTCAAAATTGAACTATCTGGTAAGAATTGTGTGTTCTCAGGTGTACGCTGGATACATTCTACTTTATTAGGCATGCCTAAGTCTAAAGAGAAGAAAGGCGCATCAAGTGTATGACATCCCCAGTCTCCAAGCATACCTGTTCCAAAATCGAACCATGAGCGCCAGAAACGTGGTAAATAGTATTTGCTAAATGGGCGGTCAGCTGCTGGACCTAACCATGAATTCCAGTCAACAAAATCTGGTGCTTTTTCTCCTGATGGTGGATATGCATCTGGTTTACAGAAATAACCCTTTGGATTGAAATGTGGTCCAGGGAACCATGCTAATATCTCTCGAACCTCTCCTAATGCGCCAGCATCATACCATTCTTTGATATCGCGAATTGCATTGGTTGCGTGTCCTTGGTTACCCATTTGGGTTACAACACCATAGTATTTGGCTGCTTTACGCAATGTACGTAACTGCCAAATGTTATGCGCAAGTGGTTTTTCAACATATACGTGAATTCCCAATTGCATTGCAGCCATAGTGGCTGGGAAGTGTGTGTGATCAGGTGTTGAGATAACAACAGCATCAATGTCCTGGTGCATTTCATCGAACATGACTCTGAAGTCGGTGTATCTCTTTATATTTGGAAACTTTTCGTAGGCTTTTTCTGCGCGTTTTGCATCAGCATCACAGAATGCTACAATGTTTTCTTTAAGACAGTGTGTCCAGTTGGCCATACCACGACCGCCAACACCGATAACTGCAACTTTTACCTTACCGTTAGGTTTTTTAGGGGTAGGTTTTTTATTTGAATTACAGCTGATGAAGCCAGGAATAATCATTGCTCCCGCTGATAACAACGCTGTGTTTCTAACGAATGCTCTTCTGGTTTGTTTCTTCATTGGTTATAAAATTATAGATGATTAAAGTGTGCACAGACTTCTAACGTTTAGATCAGAAATCTATTGCAATAATAATTTGTTATGGTTAAACAGCCCTTAATTAAGTGTTTATAACTTGCTTAATGATGGATTAATTAGGAGTTAATAGATGTGTGGTAGTGCTGCCAATGAGGATGTTATGGTTTTTATTAAAGGTTGTAGTCTTTTTTTTATTGGACTGGATTAAATGGTAAATGGAGGAACGGTTTGACGGTTTTGAGCTGCAAATTGGGGAATGTTTGGTTACCTGAATAACGTTCTTCTGATCGATATTCTTGTAGATATTTAGCTCCCAGGTAATCTATTGAGTTGTTAGAGTCTGCTCATGTAGAAGGTGCAGGAAATGTATACACCTGTCAGTATCGTAAGACCTGACAGGATGTTAAAATACCTCTGGAAACCCTCTTTAGCGAAGACGTATAACTTGTCCTACTTTAGGAGGAGTTGTGAATTTCATTTTGTTTCTGCGGAGTAATTTCTTTAGCTTGATTCCAAATCGTTGAGAAATGAAATGCATACTGTCGCCTGCTTTTACCACATATGTCTGGTTTGGCTTCGCAGCTTTGTTGCGCTTACGTTCAAGATACAAGATTTCATTAACTCGGGGAGCTACACCCTTATTATAATCGTTGTAAGCATAAATCTCCCAGTGTTTAATCTGTACTTCATTAGCAATCGATTCAAATGTATCTCCAGGTTTAACGATCGTTGAACGAAGTCCATTACGTCGTTTGATTATATGAATAGGTGAATTTACCAGATTGTTGGCAACCTTTGATGGATCAATATTGCCGCGGATTGATCGTGCTTGAGCCAGAAGATTCGGATTATCGTAGTTGTATAGATAGTTCTCTTCAATAATCTTTATCAAGCGATGAGCATATTTAGGATCTGTGGCATAGCCTGCCTTTTTTAAGCCATGTGCCCAACTTTTATAGTCGGTAATGTCATAAGTGAACAACGTTGAATACCTTGGATTATCAGTAAGAAAATTGGTGTGATCATGATATGATTCAAGTGCACTGTTATACTTTCTGAAACACTCATTTTTGCGATCATCATCGTATTTCATGGATTTACCCTTCCAGCTTTTCTTGCATTTAATCCCAAAGTGATTGTTCGCCTTTCGGGCTAACTCACTATTTCCATTACCCGATTCCAAACAGCCTTGAGCAAGCGTGATGCTGGCAGGAATGCCACTTTTTTCCATCTCTTCAATGGCAACAATAGCGTATTGCTTAATATATTCTTCCCTGGTGGTCTTTCTGGTTTGTGCAAAAGTTGTGGCACTAAACGTAGAAAGTAGTATGGTGGCAATTATAATCGATATCCTGGTCGTCATGGTTGTATTCGTTTTGATAAATACAAAAATAAAAAATTGTTGATATAATTCTTATGCTGATTAAATAACGATGAAGATTGTTGTGTGGTATAGGGGTATAAATATTTTAACAATAGTGATAAAATCGTACATTTGGTAAAAAGGATGTTTATGAAGAAAGTTGAAATTACCTTTTCTATAACTGAGTATGAGGGATTGGATGAGTTATCAACAGGTGATGCGTTGTTGGTTGAAAAAGCCAGAACGGCCGCTGCAGATGCTTATGCTCCTTATTCTAAATTCAATGTTGGAGCGGCAATTTTATTGGATAATGGTGAGATAATTACGGGGAATAATCAAGAAAATGCTGCATATCCATCGGGATTGTGTGCTGAGCGTGTTGCCCTATTTTATGCTAATGCTAAATTTCCGGAGAGTGCTGTTAATGCAGTGGCGATTACCGCAAGCACTGGAGGTGCATTGGTTGAGAATCCAGTAAAACCTTGTGGTAGTTGTCGACAGGTGTTAAGTGAGACAACTCATCGATTTGGTAAGCCTATTCGACTTATATTAGACGGTAGTGAAAAGATTCAGGTTGTTGAGGATAGTGACTTTTTGTTGCCACTTAGCTTCAATAATGATGATTTACAAGATTAGCATGGTTACTTTGATGCTAATTTCTCCATCTCTTTCCAAAGATTGTCATTTGGCACAGGTGCAGTAATTGTGATGGGTTCTTGCTTTACCGGATGAATGAATTTTATCGCCCGGGCATGTAGATGAATACCTGCGTTGGGATTTGATCTTGGGAAACCATATTTTAAATCTCCTTTGATGTGACTACCGCATTTGGCAAGCTGACACCTGATTTGATGATGTCTTCCAGTGTGTAGTTCAATCTCAAGGAGGTGATATTTTTTTGAACTTACCAGGTGTTTATAACTCAGACTGGCATGTTTTGATCCTTGCTTTGGCTTGTCGTAGGCGAAGCTTTTGTTTTTTTCTGGTCGGCGTACCAAGTGGTGCTCAAGTGTTGCTTCTTTTGCTCCAGGAATGGAGTCAACCACAGCCCAATAGGTCTTGTGGATATCTCCTTTTTGTTGAAACATCTTGTTGAGACGGGTTAGGGCTTTGCTTGTTCGAGCAAATAATACAATCCCACTTGTTGGTCTGTCTAAGCGGTGTGTTACACCTACAAACACATTGCCAGGCTTGTTGTACTTCTTCTTTAAGTAATCTTTAACCTTTTCACTGAGGGGCTTATCTCCAGTCTTATCGCCCTGTACAATATCAGAACTTGATTTGTTAATTGCTATAATGTGGTTGTCTTCGTATAGTACGTGGAGATCGCTCATGATAGTGGTATGAAAAAAATGGAGAAGTCCTGAAGATAGACTTCTCTCATATTATTTTAGTGTATAAGTTCTATTAGTATTGTTCCTTCTCGTTAGGGAAGTCTACAGCCTTCACATCCTGAACATATGAACCAACAGCTCCTTTAATTTCAGCTGCTAAGTTGTGATATCTTCTTAGGAAACGTGGTGAGAATTGCTGGGTAATTCCTAGCATATCGTGAATAACAAGAACTTGTCCGTCTACTTCACTTCCCGCTCCAATACCGATTACTGGAATCTTAACCTCTTGTGCAACTTTCGCTCCTAAATGTGCTGGAATCTTCTCTAATACAAGGGCAAAACAACCAGCTTGCTCTAGTAATTTAGCATCTTCAATTAGTTTCGCTGCCTCTTCTTCTTCCTTTGCTCTAACTACATAGGTTCCGAATTTGTGGATCGACTGTGGTGTTAATCCTAAGTGTCCCATTACTGGAATACCAGCAGAAAGAATACGGTCGATTGATTCAAGAATCTCACTTCCACCTTCCATCTTCACTGCATCAGCATGAGTTTCTTTCATGATGCGTACAGCCGAACATAAAGCTTCTTTCGAGTTTCCCTGGTAGGTTCCAAATGGCATATCAACAACAACCAATGCTCTCTTTACTGCCTTGGTTACAGATTTTCCGTGATAGATCATCTGGTCAAGCGTAATAGGTAGTGTTGTTACGTTACCTGCCATAACATTAGATGCAGAGTCACCCACAAGAATAACATCGATACCTGCTTCGTCAACTAACTTTGCCATACTGTAATCGTATGAAGTTAGCATGGCTATTTTCTCTCCTTTTAACTTTAGTTCAGAAAGAACATGAGTCGTTACTTTTCTAATATCTGAATGAACTGACATTTTCTTTACGTTTATGTATGAGGATACAAAATTATGAAATTAGATGATACGGACGATGTTTTTATTAAATGAGCCTTGTAAATCGGATGGAAAATTGTTGAATTATTCATTTTTCTTGTTCCATTTCCTTGATTGATAAATAAACATATCTTTGTGAGGAGAATTTTAAATGGGTGCTTTTAGCAACCTCTCAATCAAAAAAATATTAAGATTTAAACCAATGGGAATTAAAGTAGTTAAGGTCAAAACCGACTTAGAGGTGATGTCGGCTGAATTGGCTGGAAAATTATTGGAAAAACAGACCTCTGTTAATTTTATCGATAAGATTAACTGGGATGAGTATCCTTACAAACCTGAAGTTAAGTTTAGAATTGGACATACCGACTCAGAAGTGTTGGTGAAGTTTTATGTACGTGAGAAGAATATTCTTGCACAGGAAACTAAAATCAATGGCGATGTTTATAAAGATAGCTGTGTTGAGTTCTTTTTATCTCCGCTAGCTGATGGAAACTATTACAACTTTGAGTTTAGTTGTATTGGTACTCCTCATGTTGGTTATGGTGAAGGTCGTCACAATCGTATTCCTGTTCCTAACGATAAAGTTGAATTGATTCAGGTTGAATCATCATTGGGTAGTGAGCCATTTGCTGAAAAACAAGGTGATTATAGCTGGGAGTTAACTGTTGTTATTCCAAAAGAAGTTATGGTGAATAATTCTCTTGATTCGTTGAATGGTCTTCAGGCTAAAGGTAATTTCTATAAGTGTGGAGATGAGACTTCAGATATGCACTTTGTAACTTGGAATCCTGTTGGAACTGAAGGACCAGATTACCATCAGTATGGTTTCTTTGGAGATTTAGATTTCGAATAAGATATAATAAAAAAAGAGAGCTTTAAGGCTCTCTTTTTTTTGCTGCTTAGAAATTGTAGGTTATACCTATCCCTGGTAAAAACCCTTTATTCTTATATTTTCCACCAAAGTAAACCGGATTATCTTCGGTTCCTAAGTTGTTGTTTGTATCAAATCCTGTACGCTCTTTTCCTTCAACATATAAAATTGTTGCATCTACACTAAGTTTGTCAGATAACATATAAGAGAATCCAGCTGAGATACCAATTTTATCAGCTCCTGGAGTTTCTGGAGTGTAAAACTTGTCGTTTGTAGGTGTTTCATCATAGTAAATACCTGCACGAAGAGCTAGTTTTTCTGATGCAGTGTACTGTGCTCCGAAACGGTATGTTTTAGAGTTATCCCAATTTCTTGTGCTCTTTGAATCGGTTAGTACTGGTACTTCAACTGTTTGTGTTGGAGAAATAGGTACTTGTGTGCTTGTGTTGGTCTCAAAGTCAAAATTCAACGACTTATATGCATCCCACTTTACGAAATTTACATCTGCCGATAATAACCATTTGTCGTTTACCTGGTAAGCAACTCCTAGATTTAGGCTTGCTGGCAATGGTAATGATGCCGCTACTCTTCCGTCAGGGAATAGTGGTGCTACTGCATCTGGCATTGTAAAGTCTACATCTGCATCTTCATATTCTAATTCTACATCAACCTGTGAACGGTATGAAATACCAATGTTTAGTTTTTCTGTTGGCTGTAGAAAAACTCCCAGATTATATCCATATTGGATATTCGATCCTGCAATATTTACTGCTCCATCGGCAGGAATATTAAGAGCCGACAGAGGTACTGCTCTGTCTAGATCTTCTTCTCCATATACAATAAGGAATCCTCCTCCTACACTCATCCAATCGGTGAGTTGATAAGATACTGTTGGCTGAATGTAAATTCCTTTAAGATCAATGTTTTGAACTAAATATTTTCCTGACCATTCCTTGCCCCAATCAACTGTGTTTCCAAATGGAGTATATACTCCTAAACCAAAAGCTAGTCGGTCACTTGCTTTAAACGTCCCATATAGATAGAATGGTGTTCCTGTTGGATTGTCTGTTTCTTCCATTCCTGCAGGTCCATTGAATTCAGTCTTTAGGAAAGTAGCAAATCCTCCCATCGATAAGCTGAATTTCTGATCTAAAGTTGCTAATGCTCCTGGATTCCATTGTAGACTACTTGCATCCATATTTAATGCAGTACCTACATGGCCCATTCCTGTTTGCTTAACCCCCTGCACATTCACTGCATATCCTTCAGCAAATACTTTGCTGGTGAATATGATCATTACGATTAGTAAATAAATTTTAATTCTCATTTCGACTCATTTGAATTCGCGCCAATGTTAAAGTGATTTTGTTAATAATGATTATAATATATAGAGAAAAGTAGATGTGTGGTTGTAAGGTTCAGATATACAATTGTTTATTGGATTAATTGTTTGGTGATTGATTGTGTTTGTATCAATGTTTGTGTTTTTTTATTAAATTTAGACGTTTAATTTCTTGAATAACTTTTGCATAAATCAACTTAGAAAACAGAAACTTGAATAGGGGTATTCCGTCATATTATATCGAACAAACGATTAAGGAATCGTATAAAAGTTTTGTACCAGCACTCATTAATCGTGGCTTTGAATGGAAGGATAAGCAGATCAATATTCTTTTAGAGCAAGCGATGAAAGAGTTGGGTGAGTTGAATGCGTATAATTATCTTGTTGATCAGGCTAGTGATTTAACGCGTTTAATTGTTGGACGTGAAGTTGTTGCCAGTAATTTGATGGAAGGTGTGGCAAGTAGATATAGTGATGTATTTATGGAAAAAGCCAATGTGCCAAATGAGGAGCAGGGACAATGGTTAGACACACACAATTATATAAAGGCTATTTATTGGGCGAAAGAAGAACTTGCAACTCGTCGGTTAAGTTTAAAAATGATTAAACAGACGCACCAAATTCTTTATTCAGATACACCCTTTGAACAACAGTTTGCTGGTAAGATACGATCAGGTAATTTTGTTTTCACTTCAAAGGAGCAATCATCAAGCTTTGTGGCTCCCGATAAAAATGAATTGAAGAGGTTGATTAATGATGCCAAACGCTTTTGGAATAACGAAGACCTCGAATTGCCTAATCTTATAAAAATGGCAATCTCTTTATATCAGTTTGAGAATATTTTGCCTTTTGTGGATGGTAACGGACGAACTGCCCGAACGTTATTGTTGCTGGAACTGATGAGTCTGAAATATTTGGAGTATCCTAGTTTATCGCTCTCGGTTATCTTCTATCGCAATCGACTTGAATATTATAATCGATTGAATCTGGTGCGTACGAAATATGATATTGAACAATGGATCCGCTTTTTCTTGTCGGCAATAAAGGAGTCGGCCATAGAGAATAAATATCTCATGAGCAAAGCGCTTGAATTGCAGGGATATTATTCGAAACGGGTGGCTGGTTGTATGAGTGCTAAGCGACAGGTACAGGTTAATAAGATTCTTACACAATTATATAATAAGCCTTTTACTTCTGTTAAAGAGGTGGCTGATTTATTGGATATTACATTTCAGGCTGCCAATGTTTTAGTGCATGAAATGGAGAAATGTGAGGTGATTAAAGTGCGGTCGGATAGTAAGCGTAATCGGATCTTCTACTTGTGCGACTATTATAATCTGTTTAAACTCTAATTTGACTTTTCTGTGCCTTTTTGGCAGAAATACTGACATGATTTGAGGTGGCTTTACATGATGTAATGTCAATTTTGCATTGAAATAATGGATTTGGCTTGTGGCACGGTCATTGATTATGACTAGGCGTAAATGACTGAGAAAAAAATAATCGAAAAATATTAGTTATAAGATATGGGAAAAATAATTGGAATCGACTTAGGAACCACAAATTCATGTGTTTCTGTAATGGAGGGTAACGAGCCTGTTGTTATCCCCAACAGCGAAGGAAAAAGAACAACTCCTTCAATCGTTGCTTTCGTAGAGAATGGCGAACGTAAAATTGGTGATCCTGCAAAACGTCAGGCTATTACTAACCCTACTAAGACAATCTATTCTATTAAAAGATTCATGGGTGAGGGATACGGCAATGTGCAGAAAGAGATAGGTCGTGTACCATATACAGTAGTACAAGGAGATAATAACACTCCTCGTGTAGCTATTGATGATCGTAAATATTCTCCACAGGAGATTTCAGCTATGACTCTTCAGAAAATGAAGAAAACTGCTGAAGATTACTTAGGACAGGAAGTTACTGAGGCTGTAATTACAGTTCCTGCTTACTTTAATGATGCACAGCGTCAAGCGACTAAAGAAGCTGGTGAAATTGCAGGTTTGACTGTTAAGCGTATCATCAACGAGCCTACTGCTGCTTCTCTTGCTTTCGGTTTAGATAAGCAAGATAAAGATATGAAGATCGCAGTATTTGACCTTGGTGGTGGTACTTTCGATATTTCTATCCTTGAATTAGGTGATGGTGTATTCGAAGTAAAATCTACTGATGGTGATACTCACCTTGGTGGAGACGATTTCGACCAGGTTATCATCGATTGGTTGGCTGCAGAGTTCCAGAAAGAGGAAGGTATTGATCTTCGTCAGGATCCAATGGCTCTTCAGCGTTTGAAAGAAGCTGCTGAGAAAGCTAAGATTGAGTTGTCAAGTGGTACTAGCACTGAGATCAACTTACCATATATCATGCCTGTAAACGGTATTCCAAAGCACTTGGTGAAATCATTGTCTCGCGCTCAATTCGAGCAGTTAGCTGATTCTTTGATTCAAGCTGTCATCGAGCCTTGTCGCCGTGCATTGCAAAATTGTGGATTGAGTAACTCTGATATCGACGAGGTAATTCTTGTTGGTGGTTCTACTCGTATCCCAGCTGTGCAGAATAAAGTACAAGAGTTCTTCGGTAAAGCTCCTTCTAAAGGTGTAAATCCTGATGAGGTTGTTGCTGTAGGTGCTGCTATTCAAGGTGGTGTATTGACTGGTGAGGTTAAGGATGTATTGCTTCTTGACGTTACTCCACTTTCATTAGGAATTGAAACTATGGGTGGTGTAATGACTAAGCTTATCGAAGCTAACACTACTATTCCTACTAAGAAAGCTGAGACATTTACTACTGCTGCTGATAACCAACCTTCTGTTGAAATTCATGTATTGCAGGGTGAGCGCCCAATGGCTGCAGGAAACAAAACTATCGGACGTTTCCACTTAGACGGAATTCCACCAGCACCACGTGGTGTACCTCAGGTTGAAGTATCATTCGATATCGATGCTAACGGTATTCTTCACGTAGCTGCAAAAGATAAAGCTACTGGTAAATCACAATCAATTCGTATCGAAGCTTCTTCTGGTTTGTCAGATGACGAAATCAAGCGTATGCGTGACGAGGCTGCTGCGAATGCTGATGCTGACCAGCAAGCTAAAGAGAAAATCGACAAGTTGAATCAGGCTGATAGTATGATCTTCCAGACTGAGAAGCAGTTGAAAGAGTTTGGAGATAAGTTACCTGCTGATAAGAAAGCTCCTATCGAAGGTGCATTGAACAAACTTAAAGAAGCTCACAAAGCTCAGGATATTGAAGCTATTGATGCTGCAATGAATGAGTTGAATCAAGTATTCCAGGCTGCATCTCAAGAGATGTATAATGCACAAGCTCAGCAAGGTGGCCAAGCTGGTCCTCAAGGACCTCAGGGTGGTCAAGCTGGACCTCAAGGTGGTGCTCAAGAGCAAGCTGCTGACGGTGAGGTTACTGATGTTGACTTCGAAGAAGTGAAATAAGAATACTATCAAGAAGATAGATGAAATAATTATGCCACAGTAAAACAGTGTTTTGCTGTGGCTTTTTTTGCATAGGTCATTTAAATTGATTGTTTATCGTATCTGTACTTGCATTGGTTTAGTATCGGAGTTTATTTATGATATAATAGAAGTGATAAGTCCAATACAATATCTAATATTACTATCCTAATTGCAATATTGCCTTTATTGTAAAAAAAATGAATTGCTGACATATTAGCATGGAGATATTGTATTTTTATTTCGCTATTCGTTTGGTAGTCGTCCTTTAAACTAATCTGATATCTGCAGGATTAGTTTTTCTCATAAGAGCTGGTACAAATGCGATTCTAAAAATCAATTGGGATTCACATGTGAATTTGTATGAATAATATAGATGAATTCCTATTCACACGTTTTTTTGCAGGATTATATAATGTGCTAAAAAGTATTCAAAAAGAAGTTTAGCAAGAGAAAAAATGCCTATTTTAGGGCAGAACTATAAAAATAAGACTGCAAGTCATATTAATTGAATGGTTAGTAGACTATTAGTTAATACTATTCAAAATTTTAATTGATCCTCAATGATGCGATTTATATTAATACCGCTGTTAATTCTATTCTTACAAATCGGTTTGATTCAAGGTTCGAATATAAAAGTAGGAACGCAACGGGTGGTAAGATTCATCGATAAGCAAGGTTTTTTTCAGAATACAATTAATGACATAACAGCTGATGAAGATGGTTACTTGTGGATTGCAACCCCCAATGGATTAGTTAAATATGATGGCTACACCTTTGAGTATTACTATCACGACATTGAAAAGGAGCATTCAATTCCGAATAATTTTGTAAAAAGTTTACTGAATGATTCTGAAGGTAAACTTTGGATTGGAACAAGACAGGGACTGTGTGTGTATAGGCCGAGTATTGAGGAGTTCGTGCGTTTAGAAAGCAACGTTAAAAATGAGGCTTTTATTAAGGAGGATGGTAATAAACGTTTGTGGATCGCTGTTGGTTCAAAACTATATATTTTCGGAATAAGTGGAACTTTAATAAGAGAAATAGACCTTGATGAAGAGTTGAATCAAAAAAGAATTCGAGATCTTGTATTTTTATCCGATGATCAGATTATTCTCTCAACCTATTCGGATTTGTATATGATGACAGTTAATGAAGCTGGACAGTATTCTATAGAAATAGCTGAATTGAAATTCGAAGACAACATAACTGGCATAACGAATCTCATTAAAAAAGAAAATTCAATTTGGATTGGGACCAACAATGGTATCTTCCAAACCTATTATGAAAATGGTGTTATAATTATTATCAAAACCTACTTGAATGTAATTAATACGGATGATAGTATTATTGGTAAGGTGTTGTCAATGTTTTTTGATGAGGATAACAACTTGTGGATAGGAACAGATAAAAATGGTCTTTTTATTTTCAATAATGATTCTGCGGATTTTGTGAATTATAAATTTGATCCCAAAAATGAAGATGGAATTAGTAGTAACCGAATTAATTGCTTTTTCGAGGACGCATTTGATGTAATGTGGATTGGAACAGCTCAAGGTGGATTAAATAAACTTGATAAAAATCAGAAACCGTTTTACACTTATTCTCATAATCCATATAATGAAAAGACTCTCTCAAGTAATTTAGTTACAGATATCTTCGAAGACAAGAATGATGAGATATGGGTGTCCTTTTATGAAAATACAATTTGCCGTTCAATTAATGCTAAAAGCTTGGATGTAAGTGAACCGATTCAATTTGAACGTCTTGAAAGGCAGTTTAAAAAATTGAAGAAAAAATGGGTGCAGAAGATTTATCGGGATCATAAAGGATATTGGTGGATTGGTACCGATGAAGAGCTTTATCTATATGATAGTGGTAAGGACAAATTACATCGGATCAAATTTAAGATAGGGGATAAATTAATAAAACCTATTGTAAATCGGGTAATTACACAAATTGATCAAGGACAAATTTTAATTGGGAGTTCTCATGTCCTTTTACTGGATGATCCGTGGACCGCTATACTGAACAATAAGCCGGTGCTCGTAAAAAAGCAAATGTTCTCCATTGGAGAAGACAACAATATTACAGATTATAAAAAAGATAGATTTGGATATTTATGGTTTGCTACAATGAATGGTGTTTTCAGAGTAGGAAAGGAGGAAGAAGAATGGAAAGTGCTGAATCACTTTACAACGAACTTTGATGAAAACATTGTACTTAGTCATAATAATATCTTTTCTATTTATATTAGCGAGAATGAAGATATTTGGCTGGGATCGTTTGGAGGAGGTTTAATGAAACTACAGTTGAATCCATCAGGAGATCCAGAATCTATTAGGTTCTTTAATAGAAAGCATGGTTTACCAGATGAAGCAGTTTATGGAATATTAGAGGACAGTAAAGGAAATATTTGGATAAGTACTGATATGGGAATATGCAAATATGATACACATCAGGATAAATTCGAGACTTATGATGTAAATGATGGAATTTTAAACAATAATTTTCGACAATCAGCATACCTCAAATCAGAGAGTGGTGTTTTATTTATGGGTGGATTAAATGGATTAACCATTTTTAAACCTGAGGATATTCATAAAAATCAGATTCATCCACAAGTATTGATTTCTAAATTAAGAATTAACCATGAGTCTGTAATTGTTGGGGAGGAACTTAATGATCAGGTTGTTTTGCAAAATTCTATTTCAAAAATTGATACACTAACTTTAAGCCATAAGAATAGAAATATTTCCTTTGATATTATAGTCCAACATAGTTCTACGCCCAATAAGAATAGAGTTGCGTATAAGTTAGAGGGAGTAAATAATAATTGGATTGAAGAAGAAGGAGGAAAAACTACAGCAACCTATACGAACTTAAGGCCGGGAACCTATACCTTTTATTACAAAGGATGCAATGGAGATGGCGTATGGACCTCGGAAACACAAAAACTGTATATCAAAATCTGGGCACCTTGGTATTTGCGATGGTGGAGTATTATGTTTTGGTGTATTCTATGTCTTTGTTTTATTGTTCTGATATTTAGGTATTTTGTTCATTTGGAAAAACTGAAACAAAAGCTGAAGTTTGAACAAATGGAAAAAGAAAGGATTCATGAATTAGATCAAGCAAAATTACGCTTCTTTACTAATATATCACATGAGTTTAAAACTCCTCTTTCGTTAATAATTGGACCTTTGGAGAAAATCGCGGAACATCACAAAAGAAAGGAGAATCTGAAATATTTTACGATTATCCAAAATAATATAGCACGTCTTCAACGTCTCATAGAACAGTTAATTTCATATCGTAAGATAGAGACAGGGTATATGACTTTGGATTACTCGCAAACCACTCTTGGAAACTTTATTTATCCTATTTTAGAAGCCTATGAAGAAAGTGCAAGAATTAGTAATCTTAACTTCTATCATAAAGTTAATGATCCTAATCAGCTCATAGTTATTGATTCTGAAAAAACAGAAATAATCCTATTAAACTTGCTTTCCAATGCCTTTAAGTTTACAGAGGTTGGTGGAGATATATACGTTGAAGTTGGTTTTTGTAAAGAAAATGGAGACGAATCTGTTTGCTTTAAAATAACTGATTCAGGGATTGGAATTCCTCAAGAAGAAATGGATAAAATATTTGAACGATTTTATCGAGCTGTAGATGAAAAGGGGAACTGGTCTGGAACAGGTATAGGATTAGCCTTGTCAAAATCGCTTGTAGATTTGATGAAAGGTAGCATTTCAGTTGAAAGCGAATGTGGGAAAGGAACTGTTTTTAATATTTTTATTCCAATAAATAGAAACAAAGAAGCTCAATTTACGGATGAGTTATCTAAGCAGCGAAAAATTGTTGTTGATTGGATTCCTTCTAATTTGAAAGCACCTGAACAGGTACATGCTTCAGATTTGCCTGTACTCTTAATTGTTGATGACGAGCCAGATGTTCGTGCATTTTTATTTGAGGCATTAAAAGCACAATTTGATATAATTCTTGCTTCTGATGGGGAAGAAGCCTGGAATAGACTTAACGACCTTTCTCCTCAGGTGGTAGTTAGTGATGTGATGATGCCTAAGTTAAATGGTTATCAATTATGTGATAGGATTAAGTCGAATCAGGAAACGTGTCATATTCCAGTGATACTCTTAACAGCACTTGGAGATATGGACCAAGAGATAGAAGGACTGGAGCAAGGAGCCGATGATTATATTAGGAAACCTTTTTCAATAAAGCATCTTGAAGTAAGAATCAAAAAATTACTAGAAAACAAAAAACGCATTATTGAGTATTTCTCCAGAAACAGTACTTTGCCAGATGAAAATCTTAGTTTAGAATTAAGAGATCGTAACTTTTTGGAAAAGGTAATTAATTCCATTGAGAAGAATATGTCCGATTCAGCATTTGGGGTGGAAGAGCTGGCAAAGGACGTTGGAATGAGTACTTCTCATTTTTATCGAAGATTAAAAGAACTTACCGGGCAAGCTCCGAATGTATATCTAAGAAATTATCGATTGCAGAAAGCTGCTGAATTATTCAGAACAAACAAAAATCTACAAGCATCAGAAGTGATGTTTGAGATTGGAATAGAATCTCCTTCTTATTTTTCTACCTCGTTTAAAAAATTCCATGGCATTTCTCCCTCAGAATATACAAAAAAGAATGGGTGATTTGAGAAAAGTTTATCGTTAAGTGTTTTATAGTCAATATTGTGTGGTTTCTCGTATAATGTGATTGAAATCAGCAATTATTAAATTGAATTCAGAAATCCCAATTCAACACTGTCCTTTACCTTAGCTTCGAATAAACTAAGATCGATGTGCGAAAATGTGTTGCACGTGAAGTTGATAAACTTAAATTTCAAACTTATGAAAAGATTTCTTTCTATTATTTTATGGATTATTACTATTTCTGTAAATGCACAAACTCGAAGCATAACAGGAATTGTAACTGATTCAGGAGGAGAACCTCTTCCAGGAGCTACGATTGTTGTTAAGGGGACAACTAACGGAGCGGTTACCAATATGGATGGAGCTTATACCATTAACAATGTGTCAAGTAATTCTGTGCTTGTTATTTCATTTGTTGGTATGCTTACACAGGAGGTTCAGGTTGGAGATCAAAAAACTATTTCAATTGAAATGGTTGATGATGCAATTGGACTTGATGAGGTTGTAGCTGTGGGGTATGGAACTGTGAGAAAAAGTGACTTAACAGGTTCTGTGGCTTCGGTTAAGTCAGACGAAATTTCAAAAATGGGTACAGTTTCCCTCGATCAAGCTCTGTCTGGTAGGGTTTCAGGAGTAGTTGTTAACCAAAGTTCAGGAGTACCTGGTGG
Source organism: Puteibacter caeruleilacunae (assembly GCA_005217565.1). Lineage (GTDB taxonomy): Bacteria > Bacteroidota > Bacteroidia > Bacteroidales > Prolixibacteraceae > Puteibacter > Puteibacter caeruleilacunae. The sequence goes on along the minus strand of SJCO01000003.1, from coordinate 595,167 downwards.
TGGCGCTTCCATTAAAATTCGAGGGATCAATTCAATGAGAGGGAGTGAACCTTTGTATATTATTGATGGTGTGCCGATGGAAAACTCAAAGTTATCATCTCTTTCAGAAAATGAAGAGTCTGGCGGACAACTTAGTCCTCTTTCAATGATAAATCCTTCTGATATTGAGTCGATGGAAGTCCTCAAAGATGCTTCTGCTACTGCTATTTATGGTTCAAGGGGAGCAAATGGAGTAGTTATTATTACTACTAAGTCAGGGAAAGATGGAAAAGGGAGAATTGAGGTTGATGCAGAATATGGAATTTCAGAATTGCCTAAGAAAATTGACGTTTTGGATTCGAACGATTACTGGCTTTTACGTGCTGAAGCATTAAGTAATGGAGGTGGGGATATTTCAGAATTAACTGCCAAGCTTGATTCAGCACGAAATGGATTAATTCCTACCACTGATTGGCAAGACGTTGTTTTTAGACAAGGATATACTCAAAACTATAATTTGAAATTCAGTGGAGGAACAGACAAAATTAAATACCTGATTTCTTCTAATATTTTTGACACAGAAGGTATTGTTGAGAATACTGATTTTAGTAGGGTATCTACTCGAATTAACCTTAATGCAGAGGTTAACGATCATTTAGATGTCGGAACCAGAATTTATTATGCTACTGTTAATTCAACACAGAAGAGTACAACTACAAATTTCCAGACCAAGGATGGGAGGAATAGTATTATCATGAGAGCTGTAGTTACTTCACCAACTGCTGGGATTGATGCTGAAGAAGATGAGTTAGGTGTTGAATATTACACACCTAAACAAGCTTTGGAAGCAAATAATTATGATAATCAAATTAGCCAGTTTTTGGGAAATATGTTTTTGAATTTAAAATTAGCTAAGGGATTAAAATTTAAAACAGACTTTTCCTATCAGATAAGGAATGCTAATCAAAGATTTTATCAGAAAAACATACTCCCTAAAGCATATTCAAGGGGAGGTTGGGCTATTACAAACGACTCTAGAGTGAGAAGTTATTCCAATACCAATACGTTAAACTATAATTTAAGAAAGAGGAATCATAGGTTCAATGCCGTTGTAGGTCAGTCAATTGAGTGGAATAATAATAGTGGACTGAAAACTTCTAACTATGGTTATGAAAATGATCAATTGCTACATTATGCTCCTCATACAGCAAGATTCATGGATCCTGATATTGTCAGGTATACTGAATCAAAACTGGTTTCATTTTTCGGTCGTGCGAACTATACCTTTAAAGATAAGTTACTTCTGACTTTCACCGCAAGAGGGGATGGATCATCAAAATTTGCGGCGAATAATAAATGGGCATTTTTCCCAGCAGGAGCAATTGGGTATCGTCTTTCTGAAGAAAAGTTTATAAAAGAGATTGAGCAGATTTCAAATGTAAAACTTAGGGTAAGTTATGGTATCTCTGGAAACCAGGCTATCGGTGCATATCAATCGTTGGATCAATTTGCCAGTAGTAAACATACACTAGGTACTGGAACAGGAGAGGGGCTAACTCCTGTCTATTATCAAAGTCAGTTGCCTAATCCCAACTTGCAATGGGAAACGACTGCGCAGGGAAACTTCGGACTTGATTTTGGGCTGTGGGATAATAGGTTGTCTGCTACAATTGATTATTATAATAAACGAACTAAAAATCTTTTGGTAGTCGGTAATCGTATTCCATCTCAATCAGGATTTACAACTTTTACAGAAAATAATGGTACCATGGAATCTAATGGTCTTGAAGTTGGACTGAACGCTTATATTGTTGAGAAACCAAGATTCTCGTGGAATGCTGGCGTTTCAATCTCTACAGGAAAGACGAGGATTACAAGTATGTCGGAAGACTATTTCCCGAGTGGATATAATCAAGGCTGGGTAGCTGGAGGAACGCAACGCTTAATTATTGGTGATGAGTTAGGGGCATTTTATGGGCTAAAAACGAATGGTATTGCTCAGTTTGATGATTTTGTAGAATTTCAGGGATTGGATGCTCAACAGCAAATTGATTTATATAAATCCAACCCGAATGGAGTCTATACTCCTGTTTTAAATGATGAAGGAGTTGGTGTTATCGCTAAGAGACCTGGAGAACAGTTGTTTGTTGATAAGAATGGAGATGGGCAAATAAATGAGTTAGATAAGCAAGTGATTGGTTATGCTCAGCCAGATATGGTCGTAGGATTTAACAGTACAATGGATATTGGGAATTTTCAGTTTAGCTTTTTTATCGATGGACAGTTTGGACATGAAGTTACCAACGTAACTAACTTTAAGTTATTAGCATTTGATGATCGTCAGAAATTAGCGCTTACTAAGCAGAGATGGACTGCTGAAAATCCAAGTAAGGTTTATCCAAGATTAGATCCTGCTAATTCTAGTGCATCTGCATTTAAATACAGTGACAGGTATATCGAAGATGCTTCTTTTGTAAGACTGCAAAATGTAACTCTTACGTATAATATTCCAGAAAAATTAACTAAAAAGATAAAAGTCAATAATGCAAAGATTTTTGTATCAGGAAGTAATCTTTTGGTTATGAGTGACTATACCGGATATAGCCCAGATGTTTCATTGAATGGTTCGGATACACAGAAATTAGGGCATGATAATGCTGGTTACCCTGTTGCCAGATCATACAGAATAGGATTAAATCTTAAGTTCTAAATCTTTAAAATGAAACGAGCATGACAAAAGGTTTGACTCATTTGAGTCTAAATGTCATGCCAGTTACATCTTATATTTTAATGAATAGACAATTTAAATAAGATGAAAAAAATGAAAAATATACTGTTACTTTTATTTATAGTATTCGCGATGTCTTCTTGTGAAGATTTTCTTCAAGAAAATCCTCCGACTTTTATTTCTTCAACAAACTATTGGAAAACTGAATCGGATGCAAGAACAGGTTGCGATGGAGTTTACAAGGCGCTTAATGATGGTAGTTCAAATTCAATATACGGACGATGGTGGCCAGCAGTAGATGTTGCAACAGATGATGTAACGAGTAAGGTAAGACGAAACAACTTTGCAGCCTGGATGAGCCATAGTATTACAAGTTCTCACAGTTGGTTTGATGCTTGGAAGATGTATTCTTCTTTCTGGGTTGGGATATCACGTGCCAATATGGTAATTCATAATGTCCCAAATATTGAAATGGACGAGGCTAAAAGAAATGCAATTGTTGGTGAAGCAAAGGCATTAAGAGCGCTGTTTTACTATCACTTAGTTCGTGCTTATGGGGATGTCCCAAAGGTGGTTCATATTGTAAAGGGTAAGGAGGATTATAGTTTACCAAGAACAAATGTAGAATCAATATACGACGAAATTATTGTTCCTGATCTTAAATATGCAGAGGAGAATTGCCAGGATGAATTGCATAAAGGAAGAATAACCAAATGGACTGCAAAGGTTATCCTTGCCGATGTTTATCTTACGAGAGCCGGATGGAGACGAAGTTCTCAGGGTGAATTTGTTCAAGGTGATGCAAGCTATTGGGCTTTAGCGAGAGATAAAGCTAAAGAGATAATTGATAATTCTCCTCATGAATTGGTTACAGCACCAATTGTAAATGGTAAAAATATAACTCCTGCATGTGGAGTGCCATGGAGTTTGGAGAATCCATTTTCCAAAGAATCTATGATGGAGTTAGCACATATAAATGAAGGTGGATTTGGATCCTGGATTACAAGGGAATGCTCTCCTTTTTCTAATGGTCTAAAGTTTTGGGGTAAAGGTGGTGCAAAACCACTTCTAAAAGAAGGGATTAAAAAGAATGTGATTCAGATGAGATTTCCAGGAAAACCTGCCGCAAGTGGAATGTTTATTCCGAGTGTAGATTTATGGAGAAGTTTTGAAGCCGGTGATGAAAGAAAGGATTGGGGCTTAATGACCAGGTATATTACACCTGAGGGAGATAATTATTTATGTCAGCCAACTTTTAGAAAATATGTTGATACAGATTATTTCCTTGGAAAAGAGAATACCACTTTCATGAATACAAATGTTAACTTTATTATGTATCGTTATGCTGATGCTCTGCTTATCTATGCTGAAGCTGCAAATGAAGTAAAAGCCAGCGTGAATGGAGATGATGCATATGATGCTATTAATGAGGTTAGGAATAGGGCAGGTTTGGCAGATCTGCCTGGTGGTTTATCGCAAGAAGATTTTAGAAAAGCAGTTTGGCATGAACGAAGGGTTGAATTTCATGCTGAATGTAAGAGAAAATTTGATCTTGTGAGAACAAATCGTTTGAAAACAGAGACGGCTAATATAGCTGTTAAGTGGGAAAAATCTGATGGTGCTGCTATTGCTTTTGTTAATTCTCATGCTGAGTATACCGGAACTCAGGTATGGCCTGACCACGAATGGTTATTTCCTATACCTGAAACCGAACTCAATCTAAACAAAGAGAATGGTTGGGTTCAGAATGAAGGGTATTAATGGGAACTACTATCGTATTTGAAAGACAATAATGGTATAAGATTATTTTCAAATGAAATGGAAATGAAGAATATAGTATTAGTATTTATATTTAAATTTCTAGTGTTTTCTCTCTCAGCTAAAGAGCTGGGAGAGAAAACTGAAAGAATAAATGAGAGACAGGTTGAGAAGACAAAGTTATTTGATGAAAGTAATTTTGGAATGTTTATACACTGGGGACTTTATTCAAAATTGGCAGGAGTATGGGATCAGAAAACATATTATGGTATAGGTGAATGGATCATGAATCCTCGTATGGCGGGTATCCCTGTTAGTGAATATATACGTATTGCTAAAACATTTAATCCTGGAGAATTTAATGCAAAAGAGATAGCCCAGTTAGCAAAAGAGGCTGGGATGAAATATATTATTATAACGAGTAAGCATCATGAAGGATTCGCGATGTTCCATTCAGATGTCGATAGTTTTAATATTGTTGATGCAACACCGTTTGGACGTGATCCTATGCAAGAGCTTTCTAAAGCTTGTCAAGAACTTGGACTTGGTTTCGGGTTTTATTATTCTCATAATCAAGATTGGACGGCACCGGGGGCAACTAACGGCCCTGAATATAACATTGACGGATCTACTGCTACATTCGAAGATTATTTCTACAAAAAATGTATTCCGCAAGTTAAAGAAATCTGTACCAACTATGGAGATATAGATTTTATTTGGTTCGATACTCCAGGTAATATAAAAAAAGAGTTGGTCATAGAGTTAGGAGAGTTAGTGCGTAAGCTTCAACCTAATGCTATGCTATGTAGCAGAATTGGCTATGATTTAGGAGATTATGAGACTCATGGAGATATGATGATTCCAACAGTGAACATTGATGGGCTTTGGGAGACTTGCGATACCAATAATGATTCCTGGTCTTATGCATGGTATGATAATAACTTTAAAAGTCCAAGAGTAATTCTTCAACGGCTGATATCAACAGTTGGTCGAGGTGGTACTTATTTGTTCAACATCGGTCCTAATGGAGATGGAGTTGTTCCAGAGATAGCCGTTGAATTTTTGCAGGAAGCAGGAAAGTGGATAAATAAATACCCTCAAGTTATCTACAATGCAGGAAGTTCGCCATGGGGACATGCTTTACCATGGGGAGATGTTACTACAAACGGTAATTCATTATATCTTTCTGTTTTTGATTGGCCACTTGATGGAAAACTATATTTGCCTGGCTTGAAAAGTACTATTCTGCAAGCCAGGATACTTAACGATGGGAAAGCTAAAACAATTAAGTTCGAAAAAAGAAACAATTGTATTGTGTTTAACCTTCCGTATAAACCTGCTGATATACCAATATCAGTTATTGAGGTAAAACTTGACGGTAAAGCAGCTACTGCAACAGTTGAAAGCGAAGTCTCGGTTATGCCTAACTATCAATCAAAATTACCAGTTGAACTGGCCATTGATGTATCAAATGCCAAAAGAAAAGATATACGGTGGATGGAAAAGTTTGGAGAGTGGAAACATGTAACGCAAGTAAGTAATTGGGAAGATCAAGGAGAAGTGACATGGACAGTTGACGTGATTGAGCCTGGCTATTATTATGTATATCTTGATTATAAAGGAGAAGGTCGGCTTGTATGGAAATTAAATTCTGACGAAGGGGTGATGGTGCAAAACCAACAGGCTGCAACTGAAAAGTATGTCGAATATAATATGGGAATTCTTGAGTTTAAGTCAGCGGGAAAACATACAATTACTGTTTCTCTGGTTGATGGAGATCCAGAATCGTCAAGTTTAAAATCAGTAACCATTAGTCCCATAACCTTATAGTTTATAATATGATGATGAAGAATATATTGAGTTTTTTAATTTTACTAATTCTTAGTAATGCTGTTCTTGTGGCACAGGAAACAAATAGGAATTACCCGGATTTTAGTTGGGATAAAGTTCCACTTGCCTTTCATTTTGGGAAAAAATCCGGATTATTAACTCCCCGTGAAGCCAGGTTTATTGCCAAACATTCAAATATTATTTGTTTGGAAAAAGCTCATGCAATTGGACAATTTGAAAATACAGAAGATGTCATAGAGAAAGAAACTCAACAATTTAAAAAGTTAAATCCAGATATGAAAGTAATTTTTTACTGGAATGCTTTTCTGGATTATCCAATGTACTATGCTCATCATGAATATGAAAAACATCCAGAATGGTGGTTGAAAACTAAAGACGGTAAACTTGACTTAAAGCAAGGTCAGTATAAACGGTACGACCTTTCAAATCCTGAGGTAAGAAAATGGTGGGTAGATGTTGCTTCAAAAGCGGTAATTGAAGGAAGTACTGATGGTGTTTTTATGGATGCATTTCCTCAGATTTCAGATCCTAAGAATAAAAAATTATGGGGAGATGAAAAATACGAAGCTATCCAGCGAGGATTAAAAACTATGATAAAACAAACAAGAGATAAAATAGGACCAGATAAATTAATTTTCTACAACGGAATAAGGTCAAAACCCGAACGAAATTTGAAAGCTGATTATTTAGGTGATTATTTAGATTATGTAGATGCTATAATGCTTGAGCATTTTGGACATTCTCAAAGTGCAAGTAAAGAATGTATGTTACGCGATATCCAGGAACTGGAAAGAGCCGGGAAAATGGGTAAGATAGTTATTTTTAAGGGCTGGCCGTGTTATCCCTCGTCGTATAAGGAATTTATGGACTTTGAAGAAAAAGAAAAACGGAAGCTGGCAAAAGAAAGAATTACATTTCCCTTGGCTGCCTTTTTGGTTGGTGCGCAAGAGAATGCATTTTTCATCTATAATTGGGGCTACAGAATGCAATATGGATGTTTAGATTGGTATTCTGAATTTGATAGGCCACTTGGGAAGCCGCTTGGAGATGCTAAATATAATGGTTGGGAAATAACACGTGAGTTTGAACACCAGACCGTTCGAATTAATCTTGAAACAAGAGAAGCAGAAATTATACAAAAAAAATAAATTTATGAAAAAGCAAAAAATAATTATCACTTTAATATGCAGTCTCTTTATAATATGTGGTAAGGTTGTCGGATCTGATAAAAAGGATACTAAAACAAGGCCTAATATTATTTTCATCTTTGCTGATGACTGGGGTTACGGTGACATAGGAAAGCACGGGAGTTCGTTTTGTAAAACGCCAAATCTGGATCGCATGATTGATGAAGGAATGGACTTCAGTAATTTTACAGTAAACCATCCAGTTTGTTCTCCAAGTAGGACAGCAGTAATGACAGGGCAGTTTCCTGCTCGCCATAGTATCCATCGCCATTTTGCCAATATTAAACATCACATTGAAACAGGGATGCCTGATTGGCTTGATCCGACTGCACCTATGTTGCCGAGGATGTTAAAAAATGCGGGATATAAAACCGGACATTTTGGAAAATGGCACTTGACTAACAGTACTATAAATGATGCTCCAATGCCTGAGCAATATGGTTATGATGAATATGCGGCATTCAATATCCCTGGAGAACAAATAAAAACATCAGAGGCTGTCCCAGAAGCCCTGAAATTTATAAGAAAAAATAAGAATAAACCGTTTTTTGTCAATCTGTGGCTTCATGAGACACACCTACCACATTTCCCATTGCAGGAATATTTGGAACAATTTAAAGATCTGGATGAACGGAAAAAGGTTTACGCTGCTGTTGTGGCGGAAGGAGATGCAGGTGTTGGCGCTGTTCTTGATTTACTAAAGGAACTAAATATTGATGAAAATACTTTAGTTATTTTTAGTAGTGATAATGGACCTGAATGGCCAGGTAAAGAAAACCATAAGAAGAAGGGTAAAAACGGGTTGGGTAGCTATTATTGTGTAGGTGAAACAGGTGGATTAAAAGGGCAAAAACGGTCTCTTTTTGCAGGAGGAGTGCGAGTTCCATTTATTGTACATTGGCCAAATGTTGTACCTGCCGGTAAGATTAACACTAGCTCAGTTATAACTGCTGTTGATATACTCCCAACTTTTCTGGATATAGCCGGATTGGATTTACCTAAAAGTTATTCCCCTGATGGCGAAAGTTTTTTACCGGCTATAAAAGGAGAAGGATTTAAGAGGGAGAAACCGATATTTTGGGAATGGAAAGGAATGCATAACCGAGAGTATTTATGGCCACACTTGGGAATAAGAAAAGGCAAATGGAAGTTGATTACTAACAAGAAGTTAGGAAAAACGGAACTATATAATTTAGAAGAAGATTGGGCTGAACACAATAATGTTTCAGAAGCAAATCCAGATATCGTAAAAGAGTTGTATGAAATATTGTACGATTGGAAAGAAACCTTACCACGGGAGCCCAAAGCTAGCTGTATTTCGAATCAGAGGAAAAGTAATAATTAAAAGCATAGAATTGACTCAGTAGATATAATAGTTAAAGCATCCTTAGGGGGGACTATTATATCTACATTATTAATACATGTAACATAAACAGTAATGTCTTTTCGTCTGTATGAGGGAGAAAATAAAGCTAATATGCCTAGTATGACGATGGATTTGGTTCATGTTGCTGCACGTAAATATATAGGCTAGAAGATACATGATCAATTTAGGGAATGATGAAAATTCTGCAAAAGAATATTATAGGAGATAAGGGTATCTAACACTTATATTCATGGATTAGGATTAAAGTTAAGGGAGAAAATAAGAATAAATTGAAATGAAGGCAATTATTAGAACACTAAGCTTTTACTTAATGGCATTTGTTCTATTCGGTTTACTATCATGTAGTAAAATAAAAGAACAGGAACAAGAACAACCCAACATACTTTTTATTTTTGCAGACGATTGGGGATTTGGTGATCTTGGATGCTATGGTCATAAGGAAGTTAATACACCATACCTTGATAAATTAGCCTCTGAGGGAACAAGATATTCACAGTTCCATGTAACTAGTGGCGTTTGTTCTCCAAGTCGATCTTCTGTGTTAACCGGACATTTCCCCGCAAGACATAGGGTTCATGGTCATTTTGCTGGGAATGAAGTGAATGAAAGGCGTGGTATGCCTAACTGGTTAGATGAAAATTTGCCAGTTTATCTGCCTCGCTTAATGCAGGAAGGCGGTTATGTTACTGCTCATTTTGGTAAATGGCACTTGGGGGGAGGAGGTTTGCCTCATGGTGATTTGTCCGCTCCAGAGCCAAAAGTGTATGGCTACGATGAAACTCGGGTGTGGAATGGTAATGGTCCGACATGGAAAGGTGACCAGTTGTGGCCTACAACGCGGTATATGGATGATGATACTACTTGGGTCCAAAGTTCAAGTAGGATTGCTGTTAATGCAACCATCGACTTTATAAAACGAAATAAAGGAAAGAAACCAATGTATATTAATCTTTGGTTGAAAGATCCTCATACTCCACTTTGGCCATCTGATGAACAACGCGCTCCTTATGTTGGAATGGAACCTAATAAAGAGACTTATTATGCAGTATTGACTGACGCAGATTATCACGTTGGACGATTAATGAGTGCTCTAAAAGAAATGGGACTGGATGATAATACTCTGGTTATCTTTAGCAGCGATAACGGACCTGCTCATGTGCCGCCAGCATTATATGTTGGTTCGACAGGAGGACTAAAAGGCCGAAAAGTAGATATTTTTCAAGGTGGAGTGAATGTACCTTTTATCGTTCGTTGGCCAGGACATGTAGCTGCCGGTAAAGTTGAAAATCAAAGCGTGATGTCTGCTGTGGATCTTTTACCTACATTTTGTGAATTGGCAGGAAAAAAACTTCCTGCCGGATATAAACCAGATGGAGAGAGTTTTGTATCAATCTTTGAAAATATCCCTTTTAAACGAACAAAACCATTGTTCTGGGAATGGAGATTTCCTGTTGTAAATGATAATCCATATCAGGCAAACAGATGGCCCATAATGGCCGTAAGACAAGGGGATTGGAAACTACTGGCAAATAAAGAACGAGATCGTATTGAGTTATATAACATTTCGGAAGACGTGTTTGAAAATCATAATCTTGCTAGCGAAAATCCCGATATAGTAGAGACATTGATTTCTCTTTGGGACGCTTGGAAAGCAGAATTACCTAAATAATTTAATTAATACATTATAAATCTGACTACTGATGAATCGTTTAAGTTTTATTTATATTCTATTTGTAATATTGGCCTTGAATAACTGTTCCTGTACAACAAAACATCAGGAAGATGTAGTTGATAAACCTAATGTCATAATCGTTATTACCGATGATCAGGGGTATGGAGACTTGGGGCATACAGGAAATCCTGTTATCAAGACACCTACAATAGATGCATTTGCCAAACAATCGATTAGTCTTACAAATTACCATGTGGGAACAACTTGTGCTCCCTCTCGTGCAGGATTAATGACTGCACGAAATTGCAACAGAAATGGTGCCTGGCATACTATCATTGGAGCTTCAATTCTAAATAAGGATGAAGTAACAATGGCTGATGTGTTTAAGGCGAACGGATATAGCACAGGAATGTTTGGGAAATGGCACTTGGGCGACAATCACCCGTTTCTTCCCCATGACAGAGGTTTTGATGAAGCTTTTTACCATGGAGGTGGAGGCATAGGGCAGACACCTGATTACTGGGATAACGATTACTTTGATGATAGCTATTTTAGAAATGGTAAACCAGAGAAAAAGCAAGGATATTGCACAGATGTATGGTTTGGCGAAGCTATGAAGTTCATTGAGAATAAAAAAGACCAACCTTTCTTCTGTTATCTAAGTTTGAATGCTCCTCACTCACCTTATAATGTGCCTGAAGAATATTACAAATTGTATGAAGACGAAGAGGGAATTTTAGAGAGCCAAAAACGTTTTTATGGTATGATTACCAATATTGATGATAACTTCAAGCAATTGTTGGCGAAACTAGAAGAACTGAAAATAGATAAAAACACGATTGTAATTTATACAACAGATAATGGTACCTCTAATGGTTATAAAAAAAATAAAAAAACTGGTCAAGTTTATGGATATAATGCAGGAATGAGAGGACGAAAAGCCAGTGAATATGATGGTGGACATAGAGTCCCTTTTATAATAAGATGGCCTCAAGGAGGAAGTGTTGGTGGAAAAACATTGAACGAATTAACTGCACATGTAGATATCTTACCTACTTTGGCATCAATGGCGGGTATTTCATTTGATCCAGAAAAAGTTTTAGATGGTACTGATATAAGTTCTTATATATTGCATGGTAAAAAAACTAAAAAGCGAATGCTTGTCACAGATACACAACGCGTTCCTTGGCCTATAAAAGGAAAACAAAGTTGTGTCATGGCTGGAGATTGGAGGCTGGTTAACGGAAATGAACTGTATAATTTAAGTAAGGATCCCGGACAGCTAGTTAATGTGGTAGACCAATATCCGGAACAGGCAAAAGAAATGAATGATTTCTATAATGATTGGTGGGAAGATGTAATAGCAGAAACAAAGTATTCTGTTATAGAATTGGATGGTGAATCACTAGATGTGATCACCTGTATGGATATTCATTCTGAGGATGAATATCCCAATTATAACCAGAAAATGATTCGTCAGGGGATCCCCATAAAACCAGCCAAATTATTGGTTAATTTTACTAAAGGTGGTAAATATAAAATCAGCTTAAGTCGATGGCCCTTAGAAAGTGGATATGCTCTTGGTAGTGATATTGATGATGAAATACCAGCAACAGATTATACTGACGCTCGGGTTCGAGGGAAAGCGATTCAATTTAAGAAAGCCTATGTGAAAATAGGAGAAGAAGAATATTCTGTTGATGTGGATAATACCAAATCAGTTGTAAGCCTTAGCGTGGAAGTTAAAAGTGGAGAAACTGACTTAACCGCGTGGCTTGTTCAGAAAGATGGCAAGCTAACTAATGCCTATTATATTTATATTGAAAAAGGTATTTAGAATTATTGTGGCTTTACTTTAGATAAAAGTGTTGAAATAAAAGCAATGAAACATGAATAGTATAATAAAATATTGTATGTGTTTTTTAATGTTAGGTTTAGTAGCGGGTAATTGTTTTGCAGATGGACGTCCTGATAAACCTAATGTTGTTCTAATACTCATAGACGATTTGGGGTGGCAGGATGTACAATGTTACGATATTGATAAACCCTGTCCTTATGAAACTCCTAATATTGATCAGTTATCGAAGGAGGGGGTGAAGTTTTTGCAGGCCTACTCTCCTGCTCCTACCTGTTCCCCGTCGAGAGGTGCAATTCTTACAGGCAAGCATCCTGCTCGATTACAGCGAACCCATGTTGTTGGTGGAGCTCCACCAATGCCTATTAATGAGAAAATATCACGCGTTATAACACCTTGGTATAAAGGCAGGTTGAGTGTTGATGAAACTACTATTCCTGAAGTGTTGAAAACAAATGGGTATGTAACGGGACATGTAGGAAAATGGCATATCGCGATTCATCATGATGCATATCCTCAACCGAAAGATCATGGATTTGACTATTCTGTTTCAGATCGGGGAGTTACAAATAGGATGAAACCTCATCGATTAACTGGTTTTGCGACGAAGGATTCCAACGATTTGTATCAGTTGGATAAAAATGGATTTCCAAAGGATCCCAATAACTTAAATGCCCTAAATTTTCTAAATAAAAACAAAAGTAAGCCATTCTTCTTGTACTATGCTACATGGCTAGTGCATGCTCCGATCCAAACACGTTGCAAAGCTCTGCTTGAGAAATATTGTAAGAAGCTAAATGTTCCTTTTCCGACGGATCCTATAGGTTGGGATATTGAAGGACAAAATAATCCGTATTATGCTTCTATGGTCGAAATGTTAGATTATTATGTCGGTCAGGTAATTAATTACCTGAGGGAAACAGAAGATCCGAGATGGAAAGGACACAAACTAATCGAAAACACATATGTAATATTCACGTCTGATAATGGCGGGATGGAAGGGCATCATGGTGAAGTAATTACTGACAATTATCCTCTGGACAAAGGTAAAATTAATGCAAAAGAAGGCGGGACAAGGGTTCCATTGATAATCACAGGTCCGGGAATTAAACCTAATCAGACAAGTAATGTAATGGTAAATGGTATTGACTTTTTCCCAACCATATTATCATGGACTGGAAGCAAATATGAAAAAGAGAAAGAATTTGATGGACTTGATTTATCAGAGCTGCTTGCTTCTAATCCCAAAGATAAGGAATTAGTGATTAATAAAAATGGTAAAGTCAGAGAGACGATCCTTCATCATTTCCCACATGGACCTATGCATTCTACAATTCGTGTTGGCGATTATAAGCTAATACACAATTTTGATCCTGAAAAGGGAGCAGAGTTGTATAGGTTATACGAAAACGGAAATAATAGACTGGATATTGAGGAAATGAAGGATCTTAGCAAGGATTTACCATTGATGACTAAAAAGTTAGATCAACTTCTTTTGGATACACTTAAAAGTATGGATGCAGCTCTTCCGTTCTATAATCCATATTGTGAATCAGATATTCCTTATAAAAATGGAATTTGTGAATTTGTAGGTAATGGAAAAGAGGAGCATTCTGTTTGGGCTAAGTTTAAAGAAAAAGGAAATAAAGTAATAGAAGCGAATTTACTTTATACCCTTAATGGTGGTGCGAAATATGAAGAATGGTTTCAGATGAAGGCCACAGTTGAAGAGGGGAATATTGTGAAGGCAGACTTACCGAAAGGAGCCACGCATTATGTGTTCAATATTATTGATGAACACAACTTTTTAGTTAGTTACCCTCGGATGGGGCGCAATGCGAACCTTAAAATAAAAAAACACTCTATAAAAGCGTTCTCAGTAAAAGAAGTTGATAATAGTATCGACACAAATAAGAACTAGTTTAGTATTGGTTGCATGCAGTGTTACTCTGATCTTTTAATATTCGGACAATAATGAGTTTGTTAGTTCAGAATAGAAAGCAAGAGAACCAAGAAAAAGTATTAGTTTGAAAAAGGGTATTGGGAATTTGTACATATTATTAGCTCTCGAGTGTGTTGGGCTTTATAAGTACGAGAGGGCGGGTAAAAAAAAGAGAATTTGATCGATTAAGAGATAGGTGTTGTTGGATTGCAAATTAATTACTAGCTCTCTAGAACAAATTAGAAAAACGAATTTATAATAAAAATGGATATAATTAATTACTCAATTAATATAGCTTTACGTTTCATATTGCTTTTAGTAAATGTTGTATTTACACTAAATTGTAAAAGTGAAAATAGTAATCCCAATATAATATTAATATTTGCCGATGATCTAGGGTATGGGGATTTAAGTTGTTATGGTAATCCTACGATCAAAACACCAGAGCTTGATAAAATGGCTCAAGAAGGTATGAAGTTCACACAGTTTTATGTTGCAGCACCAGTTTGTTCACCTTCCAGAGCTGCAATTTTAACAGGATGTTATCCTAAACGACTCGGACTACATAAGGGGGTATTATTTCCTCATTCCGAAATAGGTTTGAATCCAAATGAAGTTACCATCGCAAAATTATTAAAGCCTCAAGGTTATAAAACTGCTTGTATTGGGAAATGGCATTTAGGGCACCATAAGCGCTTTTTACCAACTAATCATGGTTTTGATATTTTTTATGGTACTCCTTTTAGTAATGATATGAGTAATAAAGAACAAGACCTATTGGGTGAAGATGGGATAAAGAATTATCGCTATAAGCTACCATTGATGCAGGGAAATGATACTATTGAATTTAATCCTGATCAACGATTTTTTACAAGAACGTTTACAGAAAAATCACTTGAGTTTATAGATGATAATAAAGCAAATCCTTTCTTTTTATATTTAGCGCATCCTATGCCCCATGTTCCGGTTTATGCCTCTCCTGAGTTTGAAGGGAATAGTATAAGAGGCAAATATGGTGATACGATTGAAGAGTTGGATTGGAGTGTTGGTCAAATCTTAAATAAACTAAAGGAACTAAAACTGGATAAAAACACTCTGGTCATGTTTACTTCAGACAATGGTCCCTGGAAATTATACAAAACAGATGGAGGTTCATCTGGTCCGTTAAGGGGTGCCAAAGGATCAACCTGGGAAGGTGGTATGCGAGAGCCATTTATAGTGTGGAGTCCTGGTAAAGTTCAAGAAGGTAAAATTTGTACCCAAGTGGTATCAAGTATGGATATAATGCCAACAATTGCGAAATTGACAAAGACAAATATTCCGGAGAATAAGATTGATGGTAGGGATATTTCTGTGTTATTTAATGATTGTGAACAGAAAATAGAGGAAAATCCTTTTTATTATTATAGTAAAAAAGGAAGAATTGAAGGAATTAGGATCGGTGCTTATAAACTTGTCTTCTTTAATCAAAAGTATCACTTGTATAATGTAGAGGAAGATATCAGTGAAGAATACGATTTAGCAAACAAGTACCCTGAAAAGCTTGAAAAGCTAAAAAAACAACTTCAGACATTTGATAGTTTATTAGAAAGAGAGGCAAGAGAAGTTGGTCGAGTGAAGAATACACTTGAATAATATTCTATACTCTAATCATGTATTAAGAAAGTCAGTAATATAATTTAGTTATAAATTATGAAGAATCAATTGATTAATAAGATTTATAGTAAGCAATTATTATTGTTTCAAGTTGCAATGTTGATAGTATTAGTCTCAAATGCAAATGACAATAAAAAATTAGGAATTGTACCACAGCCTTCTAAAGTGGAGATTATTAAAAATGGAGGAGATTTTGTGTTAGGTGATAAAACCAAAATCTTTTATGAGGATGGCTTAAAAGAACTTGCTTTATTTTTACAGAGTCGTATTCAAAAATCAACGGGATATAAATTAGCTCTAACCCAAAGATCATTTAAGGGTGGAATAGGACTGTTTATAAACAGTGAATTGAATGTAAGTAATGAAGCATATACCATTCGTAGTAATAAGAAAAGTATTAAAATAGTTGGTACTTCACCTCAAGGAACTTTTTGGGGGATACAAACATTATTTCAACTTCTCCCACCGAAGATTTATTCAAAAACTATTCACTTTGGAGTTCGCTGGACAGTACCTTCGGTAAAAATCACAGATGTACCTTTCTTTAAACGATTCAGGGGGATGCATATAGATATATCTAGGCATTTCAGGACAAAAGAAGAAATATTGGAAACTATTGATATGATGGCTATGCATAAACTAAACACCTTACATCTGCATTTTTCTGATGACGATGGTTGGCGTATAGAAAGCAAATTATATCCGAAGTTGACCTCTGTGGGAGCACAAGGAAATCGAACAACCAAGGAGAAAGGTGATTTTTATTTTTTAACACAGGAGGAAGTAAAAGAGATTATTGCTTATGCTAAAACGCAATATATAAGAGTTTTGCCTGAAATAGATATGCCAGGACATATGCATGCTGTAATCAGGGCATACCCAGATTTGGGTAGTGAGAATGATACGCGAAAAGAAAAGAAGGTTATCAGAATTGATGAGAAAGGTGCCGAATTTTGCAGAAATATCTTATATGAAATGCATCAGCTTTTTAATTCCACAGAATTTCATTTAGGATTTGATGAAGTGAATTTAGGTGCTGAAGTTTATACTGATGAGGAGATAACAAAATTTGCAATAAAGATGTCGGAGTTTGTGAAGCAAGAATTGAATGTAATCCCTATTCTCTGGGATGATGCATTTGAAAAAGGTGTGCAAAACCCGAATTATTTAATTCATTGGTGGCGTTTTGGGAAAATAGCCTGGTGGAAAGATCTTGAAATGCCTATTGATGAAAAACTGCAAAAACTTAATCAACCTTATATATTGTCTCCGGGAAATTATACTTACCTCGATATGGCAAATACATCAAATGATCCGGGTGCCGAATGGGCAGGCCCTGTATCTGTTGCTCAAATTTATGCATGGGAGCCATTATTAGATTTAACGAATCATGATAATTCTAAAGATCACTTGGCTCAAGGAATTATTTGTGCCGTATGGAGTGAGAGAATTAAAGATATGAATACTTTTGAAGAAAGAGTATATCCTCGCTTAGCAGCTCTCAGTGAAAAATGTTGGTCTGGATCTATGGGGAAAGAAGATAGATTGCCATGGGGTGTCTACCGTGATGAAATATTATCAAAACAACTGGAACGTTATTCTGTATTAGACATCAATTATTGGAGTATTGATAATCCCGATAAACTTAAAAGATTGAAATCTCATAAAAAAGTAGGTAAGAAATCTGCAATTGTTGATTAATATTGAAGTAACAAGAAATTCTGTAATACTTCAAGATCAACTATTGTCACTCAAGGTGTCTAGATTAATCAAAGGTTATAATAAGTTAGATTAAACTAAACACCTTGAGTGACTATAATCATTTATGTCATGTTGAAGAAGATATTAGTGAAGCATATGATTTAGCAAAGATGTACCTTAAACGGTTGAAAATTTGAAATTATTCAGAGTGAAACCTAAAAAAGTAAAAATCAATGTTGCTTTTGTTGAAAACTTCAACCATAAATGGCTGTTATTTTAGATAATCCTCAGGTGCCTCCTGATATTAATGCTTCCGAATGGGCAATCAGAAATGTAAAAGTTAAACAAAAGTTAGTAGATTCTTCCAAATGATAGAAGGGGGCTAATAATTATGTCGTTTTCAGGTCTGTAATCGATACAGCAATAAAGCAAGATAGAAGGCCACTATGGACTCTTCTTAACATTGCTAGTGGAGATACTGAATAGTTTCAATGATTATTACCGAAGAAATTAATTAGGACAGTATTGATTTGAAATATTATTATTCTATTTTTAGTATTCAATAAAAACTAAATACTATGTTCATTCGCTTGTTAACCTTTCTGTTTGTTTTTAGCACTTATTTGTCGGTAAACGCAAATTCTAAACAAGACAGCCTATTGTATGAGTTGTCGGTTTCAAGTAACTTATCTGAACAACAAGATCTTCGAAATAAATTGTTTTGGGAATATATTTATGAAAACCCTGATTCGGCTTATGTGTTTGCAAAACAGGGTATTGAAGATTGTTCTAAAAACGATTTTCATTATCAATCGATGTTTAATAACCTCTTGGGAATTTATTATTATTTCATCGAGGACTTTAACTCTGCAGAAATTTGGTACAAAAGTGCTATTCAATATGCAGAACAGGCCAACGACACTTCTCAGCTCGCGCGTTGCTTGAATAATTTTGCTATTATAAAAGATATTCAGGGCAATTACCAGGAAGCTGAAGATATTTATGATCGTGCTTTACAGCTTCATAAAAAAAAGGGCAATATAAAGCAACTTGCTCAAAGTTATGGGAACCTGGCAGTGGTACAGCAAACACTGGGTAAGTATGAAGAAGCCATCGCCAATCATTTATATTCTATCGCCGTGCACGACTCTTTGAGAAATGATGAAGGGAAAGCATTTGATTATAATAATATTGGATTAATAAAGAGGGATCAAGGGAAAAGTAATGAGGCAATTGAATATTACCATAAGGCACTTGATATTTTTAAGAAAATAAACCTGCCTGTTGAAGAGGCCAATGTGTATGTAAACATAGCAAACATTTATGCACATAAAGCTGTATTTGATATTGCCATAGATTATTATGAGAAGGCACTAAGTATTTATCGTGAAAAAGGTGCAAAAGCCAGTGTTGGAGTTTGTTTTATAAATATTGCTGAACTACAAAAAAATAATAAAGAATGGGAAAATGCTGCAAAAAATCTTGAAGATGCATGTGTATTATTCGATTCTATTGGATACCACATTAAACATTTTGATGCATTAATTAATTATAAGGTTCTAGCTACCGAGCAGCATAATTTTTCGTTGGCAGATTCGCTTTTAAAATGTGCTGGTGAATTGTCCGCTAAATATGAAAATCAGCAAATGAAAGGGAATTTTCTTTTCCATTGCGGAATGTTGGAGTTTGCTAAGGGAAATTTTTCTGATGCCAAAGAATATTATCAGGAGTGTCTTCAGATTTTTAAAGCACAAGATCGGAGAACAAAATTGGCAAAAACGTATTTTAATTTGGCTCAATGTTCTTTGCTCGAAGGAAATGAGAATGAAGCCATCAAACTGGCACTAAAGGCAAAAAAGGCATCAATAAATTCTGGGGTGTTGAAGTTGCAGATGGAAATAGAAAATTTGTTGTTCCAGGCTTATCAAAAAACAGAAAGATTTCGAAATTCAAATTTGGCTTTAAGTCAATACATGGTGTTAAAAGATAGTTTGTTAAATGCTGAGAATATAAAGCAAATAACAGCCTTTCAGTTAAAGGAGGATTATAACAAACAAATAGAACTTCAGCAGGCTAAAGCTCGCGAGTCGGAACTCTTGTTAAGATCTAAGATAAACCATCAAATTAAACTGCGAAATACGGTTTTGTTTTTTTTAGTTGTAGTCACTGTTTTGTTAGTTATTACCTATCTCGAATTTAGTAAAAAGAAAAAAGCTCATACTTTACTTGTAAAGAAGTCGGACGAATTGGCAGGCTTATTTTATAAAAAGCAAAATAAAGCAAAAAAGCAGCCTATTGTTGACGATGAGAATAGAAGTGTAATTCTTAAAAAACTAGAGAAATACTTGGTAGCAGAGAAAAACTTTATGAAACCTGGAATTAGAATAACGGATGTTGCCAAAAAAATTAAGACAAACAGCACTTACCTTTCACAAATTATAAACTCAGAGTACGACAAAAATTTTAATCAATTAATAAATGAGTATCGAATTCGCGAAGCTTGTATTTATATTCATAATGGCGAATATACTCAGTTGTCAATTGAAGGTATTTCAAAATCGGTGGGTTTTAATAATCGTACTTCATTTATACATGCATTTAAAAAGGTAAATGGAGTAACTCCATCCTTTTATATCAATTCGCTTATTCAGGGAGAAAGCATGTAGAACTAAGTTTTGTGTCTTTTGTAATAGAAAATATAATCCAAATCGTAGATTAAAGATATTCATTTAATAAACATAATGCGCTTGGGTGTTATTGTAGTTAACTGTTTGTGTTATAGTTTGTTCGGATTGTTGTGATTTATAGATCTTAACAAGTTTCGGTTGAATAATGGCCCTTGATGAGCTACTTTCGTAGTGAAATCAAAAACCGAATTGTTAAACGATGGAAAAATCTTTACGACTTGTATTTTTTGCACTGCTCGTTACAACAAGTGTCTTTTCACAGACTTTATGGGACATCACCGAAAATGGTTCAGGCGATAATTCTGAAAGTTTCTGGGAAACTGCAATACCCATAATTGTAGCACATAATGCAGGTGATAGCACACCTCTTGATGGATTTGTTGTTACCAGCAATGCAGCATATTCTTGTTGGAGGGATATTTCGACTTGTTATTACAGCCGTGGTGGAGGATTATTTTTAAGAAGTAGTGTAATAACAATAACCAATCACATTTATATTCTATCGGAAGAAGTGTGACAGATCATGCTTCTTGAGCGAGACCTACTGTTAACTTTTTCTATATAACACCTTAATTAAATATTCAATTATGAAAAAATTATTTATTCTGTTCGTTTCTATTTTGGCGTTTACCGCATGTAGCGACGACTCTGAAAATTCAGTAACAGCCACTGTTATTATCGAAAACAATCGTTTAACTTTTGGAGGTTTTACAGTGTCAACAGATTATAAGGTTACTGGTATAACCTTGGGCGGCGATTCTATTTCTGTTTCGGCTTCAGTTAGTTCGGGCGGACATCAAGCTGTTTTCCTTAGTAACGAGGAGATGGAAGAGGGCTCTGAATTATGTATCTATGCTAACGGCTCAAATATTTATTCGCAAACCTTAAGTAACTCAATTAGTATTATTTACCACGATGAGCCAAGCCCTCATGAAGATTGGATTGCTAATTATTAAAAAAACAAACAATTCTAAATATATGAAAATGAAAGTAAAAGTAGTATTTATTGTGTGTTGTGCCTTATTTCTGTCGGGGTGTTTTTCTGCTAAAGTTTTAGTCGAAGGAAAAGCGGAATTAATAGATTCACCCAGAGTCGTTTTACTTGGTGCCGAAATTAATCCTTATCAGAAGCCAAAACGAGTAAATACTCCTGAAATGTGGTTTAATAGGAAGATTAATAAACGCTCTGAAGAGATTCAAAAGATTGCAAAATCACGAGTTGATGTTCAGTATGAAATTTTAACCAATCATTTGAAAAACATCTTGAATGTTGAGATAGTTGCTGACGAAGAGGTAAACAGGCTTTTAGAACAAGCAAATTGTGAAGCATTAAAACATGATGTAATAGAGTCGGGAGAGAAGAGGTTTCCACATATTTTTTGTTCCGATTCAGGTATTCATCCCATTGAATATAAAGCGAAGAAAATTAGTAAGCTGAATGAAAATTTAGGAGAATTCAAAGAGCGTTTGGCACAGATTGCGAAGGCAACTTCAGCAGATGCTATGATACTTTCAATTTCCGCTCCTCACGCTTGGGGTGTTGGTGCTGGTGGTTTTGTTGCAAAAATGGATTTACGCACGTATATCTATGTTTTTGCTCCTGATGGCTCCTTAAGATCTTATGGCGAAGGTTCGTCTAAACCGTTTAATACAAATGGAAAAGATATAGCTGATTTTATGGACGCTTTAGATGAGTATAAAGAAATATCAGGAAATCTAATTACCGCTTTAAAATAATACCCGATGATAAAAAATATTATTCTCCTCCTACTTTTTTCTGTCATATGTAAAATCGGATTTTCACAGGAAATTCCACAAGACTTGAAGGGAGAATCATTTAAAAAAGCAAAGATTGTATTAAACGATTATACAAAAATTGAAACGGGGAAAATTTGGTTCGAAGATAATTCGGTTTATTATTTTGATGTGTATGGAACTCAGAAAATATTAGCAGCGAAAAATATAAACTACATTAGATATGCACATGGAAACCAAAAGTTTTTGGGATTGAAGATTGGTGCTATTGCAGGAACATTGAGTGGTTTAGTCAGCACCGTTAACTACAGAGATTATTACGGAGAGCCGGCATCGCTTGAGACTATTATATCTTGGACCACAGGTGCGCTAGTAATCGGAAGCGCAATTGGCTTTGGTATTGGTAGTTTAATTCCAAAATGGAAAACAACAATTATTAAAGACGAAGATTATGAAACTCATTTAGATATAAGATTTACACCTCTGGCTCTAAATGGTGTAGGGTGCTCCCTTACATACAATTTCTAACAAAGTATACTTTCAATATAATTTTAAAAAGGCTGACTCAATTGAGACGGCCTTTTTGATTTTTTTAACTTCTTTACTACTAATAATGCTGCAGTTTTAAGAGCGACTTGGAGTGCATTGTTCAAATAATTCAATATTTTTGAGAATCACTAAAGACGTTATCATGCAAATCAGACTCTTACTTGTATTATTGATATTGCCATTGGGATTATTGGCTCAGACTGGATTGAATAAGGTTGATGCTGCCGGGAAGAAACAGGGCAAATGGATTGTTAAGTATCCCAATAATAAAACGCGCTATACGGCTACTTTTAAGGATGGTTATCCCGAAGGAAAGATGATTCGTTATTATGAGAATGGTGTGAAAAAGGCCGAGATGGAATTCAGTGAAAAAGGCAAATTAGCTCAGACAACTTTGTTCTCTGAGATGGGGCGTGTATATGCGAAGGGATTATATAAGAATATGAAAAAGCAGGGGCCCTGGGAATTCTACAATAAAGGAAGGAAAGTGGTTGTTCAAAATTATCTGAATGGTCTTAAGGATGGAAAGACCAATGTTCTTTTCCCAAGTGGCAAAACTTACCAGCAAATTGGGTATAAGAATGATAAGATTGATGGGTGCGTTAAAATATTCGACCTGGAAGGACATCAAATTTCATCTTTTTCATATGTAGAGGGAGTGAGACAAGGAGAATGTAAAACTTGGACTGCCGGAGGTGAGGTTGAAATGGTTGGAGAGTATAACAATAACTTACCTCATGGATCATGGAAATTTTTCAACGATGAAGGAGAGGTGGATTACGAGCTTAAATATGATAATGGGGATATTCTAAATCCTGAAGTGTTGGAAAAACGTGATGAAGAGAAGTTTAAAAGATTAGAGGCTCAAAAACTAAAACTGCAGGATCCCGAAGAGTTTGTTAAGAATCCGGTGGAAGTGTTAAAAAGAAAATAATGTAACCTTATATAAAGGATTGAGTTAAAACAAAGAAACTATTTGGATGGCAGTTCGAATTGTATTTTTGGTTTTTCTTATTTTAACAGGGTGTGTTACTTATGCCCAGGATGCGACGTATTTACTTTTCTTGACTGACAAGCAGCATAATGATGCGACCATAGATGAACCTAAAGACTTTCTAAGCGAACGCGCAATTGATCGTCGCTTAAAGTTTGATATTCCTATTGACTCTACCGATCTTCCTGTTAGTGGTTTTTATATTGATAGTTTAAAAAATCTGGGGCTTGATATATGGGTTACTTCTCGCTGGTTAAATACAGTTACAGTAAAGAGTAATGATCAACAATTAATTGATACTATAGAGCAGATTTCATTTATTGATTCGGTTGTTATGACTAAACCTGCAGCTGTTCTAAAGTCTGGTTCCAGTAAATTCGAAACATCTGTGTCGGTAATTGATTCGCTTGAGTTAAAGTCTCATTATGGGAACGCTTTTGATCAGGTTATTCTTCATGGTGGAGAGGTGTTTCATGAGTTAGGAATGAATGGCAAGGGAATCCATGTAGCTATTTTGGATGCAGGTTTCTATAAGACTGATCAATATGAGGCCTTTGATAGTTTGTTTGTAAATCATCAAATATTAGGAACTCGTGATTTTGTTTCAAATGATGTTCAGGTGTATGATGACCATCCACATGGCATGGCTGTGCTGTCTATAATGGCTTCTTACTTGCCTAATCAATTGGTTGCCCCTTCAACAGCAGCTTCTTATTGGTTACTTCGAAGTGAGGAAGATGGAGTGGAGTATCCTGTTGAAGAGGATTATTGGATTGCTGCAACAGAGTTTGCCGATAGTGCAGGTGTTGATATAATTAATTCTTCTCTTGGTTATTTTCTGTTCGATGAAGATTTTATGAATCATAGTCATGAGGATATGAATGGAGAATCAACGCGTATCACGCAAGCAGCCAATATGGCATTTAAGAAGGGAATTCTTGTTGTTGCTAGTGCTGGAAATGAGGGGAATAAAACTTGGAAACATATCATTGCACCTGCCGATGGGAATAATGTTTTAGCTGTTGGTGCTATAGATGTGAATGGAGACCGAGCAGAATTTAGTTCCACAGGGATTTATCCTGATAATGTAAAACCCAATGTTATGGCTGTAGGAAAGGGGATAGCCGGACTGAATAGTATGGGACAGGTTTCATCGATTAATGGAACATCATTTTCCGCTCCACTGATTAGTGCTTTTGCTGCTTGCTTAATGGAAGCTTATCCTGGAAAATCTTGTTCTGACATTAAAATGATGATCGAAGAATTGGCTAATCAATATAACTCTCCCGATTCTCTCATGGGCTTTGGGATACCTGACTTTAAAAGGGTGAAGGAATTGCTGGCTGAAGTAAAGGTACAGCATACTACAGATCTCAATATAGGACCCAATCCTTTTTCTAATGAATTATCTATTTCGTTTGCCAAACCTGCTTCTGATGTTCGTATTGAAATATTAGATATCCTTTCTCGTGTTGTTTATAAAAAATATTGTGATGAGGTACAAGAAGTAGCCTTGTATGATCTGAATTCTTTGAAAGAAGGAGTATATTTGTTGATGGTATCAACGAATACCTTTAGTGAAATACATAAGATCGTAAAGTATTAATGAATCATATTAAACTTTCACAGTTAAATCAACGTATTGTCCATACGCTAGAACAGGAGTTTTCACAACCTGTTTGGATTATTGCAGAAATTGCAGAGCTGAAGGAGAATCGTAACGGGCACTGTTATCTGGAATTGGTAGAGAAAGATGAGGCTACTAATCGGATTACAGCAAGGGCTCGTGCAACGATTTGGGCATATACATACAGAATGCTGAAACCGCATTTTGAAACAGTAACCGGACAACGATTTTCATCTGGGATCAAGGTGTTGATAAGTGTCCAGGTTAATTTTCATGAGGTTTTTGGTTTTAGTCTGAATATTCGAGATATAGATCCTGCTTATACATTAGGTGATCTTGCGCAGAAGCGTAAAGAGATTATTGCGCGATTGGAACGTGATGGAATTATCGGGATGAATAAAGAATTGGAACTTGAAACAGTTCCTAATCGGATTGCCGTAATTTCTTCTCCAACAGCTGCTGGTTATGAGGATTTTTGTGACCAGCTTGATGGTAATGCTTTTGGTTTCTATTTTAAACATCAGCTGTTTCCTGCTATTATGCAAGGAGATCAGGCTGAGGAGTCAATCATTGAAGCTATCGAACAGATCTATGCGGTAGAGCATGAATTTGATGTGGTTGTCATTATCAGAGGTGGAGGTTCACAGTTAGATCTGAATTGTTTTGATAGCTATGACCTGGCGTGTAATATTACTCAGTTTCCTTTGCCTGTAATAACAGGAATAGGGCATGAGAAGGATGATACAGTGGCGGATGTGGTTGCGCATACTAAGGTGAAGACTCCAACTGCTGCTGCTGAGTTTCTGATTAATCGTGTAGGCATGTATGCTAATGTGGTTGAGCAGTTAGCCGATCGGTTTGTTGCTGGAGTTAATGAAGTGTTGACCACTGAAAAGCATCGTCTTGAAATGGCTTCGCAAAAATTGTCTCCTATGGTTAACGGACTTCTTGAGCGTCAGAATGCAAAGATTGGATTATTGAATGCTGAATTTAAATCGATAACCATGCAGCGTCTTAAGCAGAATCATGAGAAGTTATCGATTATGGCAACAAATATAGAGAGCTTATCGAAGCATTATATCTTGAATGAGTTGACTGAATTAAAAACGCATCATAAACATCTGAAAATGTTGACTGAGAACTTTGTGAAATCAGAGCAAAAGAGACTGGATTCTCTCGAGAAAACAAAAACATTACTTGATCCTGTTAATGTTTTGAAAAGAGGATTTAGTATGTCGTATGTCGATGGACAGTTGTTGAAAAAAACAGATCAGGTAAAATCGGGTGATCAGATGATTACTGTTTTGGCTGATGGTAAGATTAGAAGTACAGTAGATTAAAAATATTATTATCGTGGCAGAAAAAGTTATTTCATACAAAGAAGCTGTAGTCGAGGTTGAAGAGATCTTGGCTAAAATAGAAAATGAGGAACTGGATGTTGATGAATTGTCTAGTAAAGTAAAAAGGGTGTCTCAGCTACTTAAAATTTGTCGGGACAAACTGTATAAGACTGAGGAAGAGGTTCAAAAGATCCTTGGAGATATGGATAAATCATAAGCCTTTAGTGCTTATGATTTAAATGTTTTTATACCTCGTAAGTAGAAATTAAGGATCATACTTTTATCGAGTATCTCCTCATGTTCATTTATCAAGCGTTGCTTTTCCAATGCTTTACGTTTTTGTTGAAGCTTGGAAAGCGATTGATAAAACTGCATATGTGATTTCCATACTGCTTTGAAGAAGTTAAATTCTCCTGTTGCAAGAAATTTTAGTGCTGCTACTCCATCCAATATAAATCTTACCAAAAGAATTGGAAGTAACTTCTTTGCTGGAAGATTCTTGTATAGCATAAACAGGTTATTGCGGAAATTGAGCAATACCTTAAGCGGACTTTGATAGGAAAGACTTGCTCCTCCTAAATGGTAGACTGTTGATTGGGCACAATACATGATTTTGTAGCCTTTATTCTTTAAGCGCCAACATAAATCAATCTCTTCCATATGTGCCCAGAAGTCTTCATCAAATCCTTGCATTTTGTGAAAAAGACTGGCCTTGATGAAAAGACAGGCTCCGGTTGCCCAGAAGATCGATCTGCTGTCATCGTATTGTCCTTTGTCTTCCTCTGCATAATCAAGTATTCTTCCACGACATAATGGATAGCCAAATTTATCAAGAAATCCCCCTGCAGCACCTGCATGTTCAAAATGGGATTTATCTTTCCATGCTTTTACCTTGGGCTGACAACAGGCAATTTGTTCTTCTTGTTCCATCAAGTTGACAACAGGATTAATCCAATTGTCTGTAACTTCTACGTCTGAATTCAATAATATGTAGTAGTCGGCCTGTATCTGTTTTAATGCCTCGTTGTATCCTTTGGCAAAACCATAATTCTCTGGAAGTTCCAGTATCTCTACTTCGGGATATTTTTTTGTTAGAATCGCCACAGAATCATCAGTTGACCCATTATCCGCGACTATTATTCTTATATTATCCTGAGTAGAGTGTTGGATAACTGATGGTAGAAATGTTGATAAATGTTCTACTCCATTCCAGTTTAATATGACAATAGCTACACTTGGCATTACTACTTCGTTTTTGATGTGGTTTCTTTCTTGTATTTCCATCTCTTGTGTGACCACATCCATAATTCCGGACGTTGCTTGATCTTCTCTTCCAGTATACGTGTGTAGGCTTCTGTAATTTCGTATTTCTTACATTCCGAAGGCTCTTTGATTATAGTGGTTAACTCAACTTCATAATAACCTCGTTTGATCTTATTCATATGTCCAAATACTACAGGACTATTGGTTTTCAATGCTACCTTTTCTGCTCCAAGAAACATTGCAGTGTCTTGATTTAGAAAGGTTGTCCAGTACTGAACCATATTGGCTTTTGGTGCTTGATCTGCCAAAAAACCTGAGCAATTTAAATTCCCTTTTTGTTTTTCTCCAATGAGTAATCGGAATACGTTATCTTTCTCGGTAAGGGTTGCCCCCATACGACTCCTTAGACGAAGCATAAAACGATCCCATGCTTCCGACTTTAATCGTTTGTAGAAATAGTGAAAACGAGGGTATTCAATGTAAAGTGGAGTAGCAGTCATCCATTCCCAATTGGCATAATGACCTAACACGGCAACAGTGCTCCTACCAGCTTTGTGATACTGACTAATCTCTTCGGGATTAAGAACTACTACTCTTTTTCGCATCTCCTTTTCAGGAATGTATGCCAGATAAAATGTCTCAATAAATACATCGCACAAGTGCGTATAGTACTTCTTGGTTATCTTGAGTATTTCAGCATCCGATTTTTCAGGGAATGAATTACGAAGATTCTGTATAATTACCTTTTTGCGGTAACGAACTACGTAACACATTAGAAAATAGAATATATCGGAAACCAGATAATGAAAACGTAATGGAAATAGTTGCATTAATCTGGCTGCACCACACATCAAGAAATATAGGAAATTGCCCATTAATTAAAAATTTTGGGCAAAGATAAGATTTGTTATAATGTTTTCCAGTTTTTTCTTTGATAGGCTCTTTACAAATTGTGCGATTTCTTCTTCGTTGTTCTCCTTCTTAAATGCTTGCAGGTTACTGAATTCTTTGCCCGATAATTCGTCCTGTAGCGCAGATGTTAAAGGAGAGGTAGGTTCTTCTACTTCCAACGAAATTTCCTGAATTGCAGCTTCAAGAATTTCTTTCGCTAATTGCTTGATGGGATCAGCTTGCTGATTGCCTCCTGTTGCATCTCTTAGATTCCAACTGGAGTAATCTGCTTTTAGCTGATCAATCAGCTGTGATTTATTGTTGTCCTTTCCAAAGAAATTATCCAAAAGAATAATCGTATGCACCTTCCAGGCCTCAAGACGAAAATCTCTGGCTGTTAACTTCGTTATTTGCTCATTAAGTAGTTTTATCTTTTCTGCTTGCATGTTGTAAGAATTTAATTTCAAGCAGAAAGGAAATGCCTACTGCTTAAAGAATTTACTTACAAGTTCGTAAAATTCATTGAAAACTACAGAATTACTAGCCACAATTTGTTCCTTGAAGAGAAAATCTTCATCGCCATTAATGCCGATGGTCTTACCTCCAGCTTGACGTACAAGGAATGCACCAGCTGCAATATCCCATGCTTTCACTCCATGTTCAAAGAATGCATCAAATCTTCCGGCTGCAAGATATGCAAGATTGGACGCTGCTGAGCCAATGCGGCGAATTCCGTGGGTATTGTACATGAAATAACGCATGGCTTCCATATGATTATCAATCATTGAAAAGTTAGCAGGAGGAAATCCTGTTGCAACCAATGAATTGGCAACTTTTTTTGTCTGACTGGTATGCACTTCTTTTCCATTTAGGAATACAGGTGCTCCTTTATAGCTGTAAAAACATTCGTTTTTGGTAATCTCGTACACTACTCCGATAACAATTTCATTGTCTTCCTGAAGAGCAATACTTATGGCATGCGGAGGTAAATCATGAATGAAGTTGGTTGTCCCATCAAGAGGATCTATAATCCAGTTGTATTTATCGCCATGCTTTGTGCTACTTCCTTCTTCAGCAATAAAACCCGATTCTGGAATTAGTTTTTCTAATCCAGCTATAATCTTTTCTTCAGATGCTTTGTCGACATATGTTACATAGTCGAACTTTGCCTTGTTCTCGATCTTTGCAGGATCAAAATTGCTTTTCTCGTTTGCAATAAAGGTTGCCACATCTTTTGCTATGGCAACAACCTCATTGCAGATATGTTGGTAGTTCATTTTTTATTTTAAAGTTAGAAGACTAAGCGTTAATTATCTCAGCCTGTACATGTCCGTTTTCAAGAATTCCGGATAGTTTAACATTAACCAGCTTGTTTAGAAGCTCGGCATTGTATTTTGTTTCAACCCTCACATAGTTATCGGTGAAACCATACATGATATCTTCGTTTTGCTGTTCTTCAAAGATAACTGGTCTTGTTTCTCCAATGTGTTGCTCGTAGAAATGACGAAGCTTTCGGTTCGATAGCTCAATGAGTCTTTGACAGCGATGTTTTCGTTCATTAACATCTACTGTTCCTTCAATACGTAGGGCTTTGGTATTTGGACGTTCTGAATAAGGGAACGCATGTAATTGAGAAACGTCAAGATCTCTGATGAAGTTGTATGAATCCTCGAAGAACTGATCAGTTTCTCCATTCGTACCTGCAATAATGTCTACTCCTATAAATGCATCAGGAAGTTCTTGCTTGATTTTATGTACTCGTGATTCAAAAACTTCTCGTTTGTATTTGCGTTCCATCAATTCCAATACATCGTTAGATCCCGATTGTAATGGGATATGAAAATGAGGTGCAAATCTTTTGGAGTGTGCCACAAATTCTATGATTTCATCTTTTAAAAGATTTGGTTCAATAGATGAAATCCGATATCTTTCAATGCCTTCAACCTCATCAAGAGCTTTTACCAAATCAAAGAATGATTCGTTGTTTTTTCTACCAAAGTCTCCGATATTAACTCCGGTAAGAATTACTTCTTTAACTCCGGTGTCAGCAATTCGTTGTGCTTCTTTTACTGTATTTTCAACAGTGTCGCTTCGGCTGGTTCCTCTTGCCAATGGAATTGTGCAATAGGTGCAGAAATAATCACACCCATCCTGTACCTTCAAAAAAGTACGTGTTCTGTCTCCAAATGAATATGCTTTATGGAAGCTTTTTATATGTGCTGGTTTGGAGGTGTAAATCTCAGCTTTTTCTCTTTTTGTGAAGTTGCTGATATACGAGGTCAGATTGTACTTTTCGTGTGTTCCCAGAATTAAGTCAACACCTTTTATCTGTGCAATAGCATCTGGCTTTAATTGTGCATAGCATCCTGCTACTGTTACCAGCGCATTTGGATTACGACGAATAGCCTGACGAATAATATTGCGACTTTTTTTATCACTTTGTTCGGTTACCGAACATGAATGTATAATGTATAGATCGGCTTCTTCTTTGAAGTCTACTCTGGTCATTCCCTGACCTTCAAGAGTACGAGCAATCCCTGACGATTCAGAGAAATTTAATTTGCATCCCAATGTAAAAATTGCGAAGCGCTTATTTTTATTTTCCATTACTCCTCAATCTCCTTAAAAAATTTGAGGCAAAGGTATAAAATATATGGGAATCAGTATTGTAATCTATCCTGTAATGGAATTACGACCATACAGGATAGATTTTTAATGATAAGAATTATAGGAGATCACTTGCTAACTCTGCTAAGTAGCTTCGTTCGCCTTTTACCAGATTAATGTGAGCAAATAAATCTTGGTTTGCCATTTTTTCAGTTAAGTAGGCCAGACCATTAGATCGAGTATCCAGGTAAGGAGAGTCAATTTGTTGAATATCTCCAGTGAATATCATCTTGGTTCCTTCACCTGCCCTCGTGATAATTGTCTTTACCTCATGAGGAGTTAAGTTTTGTGCCTCATCTACTATAAAGAAAGCATTTGAAAGGCTTCGTCCACGTATGTATGCAAGAGGAGTAATGGTCAATCGTTCTTCTTTCATCAATTCCTCAATGCGCTGGTATTCTACACTACGTAGATTATAATTGTGCTTGATAACGGATAAGTTATCGAATAACGGTTGCATATAAGGTTTGATTTTATCCTCTGCATCTCCAGGTAAGAATCCCAGATCACGATTACTTAAGGCCACAATTGGACGAGCCAACAGGATCTGATCATAGTTCTGGTTTTGCTCTATGGCAGCTGCTAAAGCCAGAAGTGTTTTTCCTGTTCCTGCTTTACCTGTTAATGCAGCCAGCTTAATTTCTGGATTTAATAGTGCATTAAGTGAAAAGGTTTGTTCAGCATTACGAGGTTTAATTCCATATGCCGATTTCTTTTCAACTCGTTCGATCATTTTTGTAAATGGATCAAATCGTGCTAATACACTTGAATGTGTTCCTTTAAGGATAAAGTATTGATTTGCTTCAGGTCGTTCCAGAAAATCAGACTCTTCCCAGTTGAAACCGCCAGTTTCATACAACTTTGCAATTAAGCTATCGCTGAAGTTTTCAATTTCAGTAATTCCCTGATCAAGAATGTTGATATCCTTGATTTTGTCTTTTTGATAATCATCAGATAGGATTCCCAGTGACTTAGCCTTCATGCGAAGGTTAATATCTTTGGTAACCAAAACTGTCTTCCTACCTGGATTTTCTTTCTTTAGATAGTCTGCAATGGCAAGAATTCGATGGTCTGGTATATCCTCTTTGAATGATTGTTTCATCTCATCAGAGAATGGCTTACCAGTTACCATGATCAATTTGCCCAAATCAGGACCTAATTGTACACCTCCATTGAATAGTTTATCACCAACAATTCCATCAAGAACTCTTGTAAACTCTCTTGCCTGGAAGTTGATAGGATCATTTCCCTTCTTAAACTTATCGAGTTCTTCCAATACTGTTATTGGTATAATAACATCATTTTCCTCGAAATTGTAAATGCTCTTATGGTCGTGAAGAATAACATTGGTATCTAACACGAAGATCTTTTTCCTCTTTCTTGGCATAAGCTAGCGTTTATTGGGTAAGTACTACCTTAAAGGTATGAAAAAAAATAGCTGAATGCATTCCTAAATTCATTGAATTTGATGAATTTTACACCGAATTTTTATACTATTCTGATTATGAATTATAAAGAGACGTTAGAATTTCTGTTTGAGCAGTTACCAATGTACCAAAGACAAGGAGCTGCAGCTTACAAGAATGACTTGGGTAATACGTTGGTATTGGATGAGTTATTCAATCATCCTCATGAGAGTTTTAAAACAATACATATTGCCGGAACCAATGGAAAGGGGTCTGTTTCTCACATGTTAGCCTCTGTTTTACAGGAGGCAGGACTAAAGGTTGGATTGTATACTTCGCCTCACTTAAAAGATTATCGTGAGCGCATAAGGGTAAATGGAGATCCAGTCAGTGAAGATTTTGTTGTGAATTTTGTTACTGATTTTAAGAATAGCGATGCGGCAAAAGAAATTAGTCCTTCGTTTTTTGAATTTACTGTTGCGATGGCTTTCGACTATTTTCGCCATAGTAAAGTTGATGTTGCAGTTGTTGAAGTGGGCTTAGGAGGTCGACTTGATTCTACTAATATTATTACGCCTGAATTATCTGTAATTACAAATATTAGTCTTGACCATACAGCTTTATTGGGAAATAAGGTTGAGGTCATAGCAAAGGAAAAGGCTGGAATTATTAAATCTGAAGTCCCAGTGGTAATAGGTGAAACACAAGAATTGACTGCATCGGTATTTAATGATTTTGCCGCTCGCAATAATGCTCCGATTATCTTTGCAGATCAGCAGTTACAGGTAGAATATAGCATGAAAGATTTGGATGGTTGCCAGGTAATTCATTTTAAAAACCTGTCTACAGATGAGCATCTACAGGTTGGGCTGGATCTTCTTGGAATATATCAACAAAAGAATGTGCTTACTGCTTTATGTGCCATCGAGCAATTGCGTAATGCAGAATGGCAGATTACAGATGAAAATATAAGTACTGGATTACGTTGTGTTAAGCGCAATACAGGCATGTGTGGCAGATGGCAGGAGATTGGGTGGAATCCATTGATTATTTGTGATACGGGGCACAATGAGGCTGGAGTGAAGAATATCGTCGAACAGATTAATCAAACACCACATCAGAAACTACATATGGTGATAGGGGTAGTAAATGATAAAAATGTTGATGGTATATTAGAATTGCTACCGAAAGATGCGGAATACTATTTTACCAGGGCTTCAATTCCCAGGGCATTAGATCAGGAATTATTACAAGAACAAGCTGCTAAGTTTGAATTGTGTGGAAAAACTTATGCCGATGTAAGTGAGGCGTTGAAGGCTGCTTCAAATAATAGTAACGAGAAAGATTTGATATTTGTTGGAGGAAGTACATTTGTTGTTGCAGAGGTACTTTAAAGAAATAAAAAAGGGAAGCTTTTGAAGCTTCCCTTTTTAGTGGGCGATATAAGATTCGAACTTATGACCCCTTGGGTGTAAACCAAGTGCTCTGAACCAACTGAGCTAATCGCCCGATTAATAATATTCAGAAATTACTATCAGTAAAATCTTTGGTGGGCGATATAAGATTCGAACTTATGACCCCTTGGGTGTAAACCAAGTGCTCTGAACCAACTGAGCTAATCGCCCTTTTCAATAATATCTATAATACGTTAGAACTGATATTATCAAATAAGATTTTCAAAAATATTAAGAACCTTTAGTGGGCGATATAAGATTCGAACTTATGACCCCTTGGGTGTAAACCAAGTGCTCTGAACCAACTGAGCTAATCGCCCTTTTGCTTTTATCAGGGTTGCCCCCTTGCGTTAAAAGCGATGCAAATATAAGTCAAATTCTATATTCTGCAAATAAAACTTTGAAAAAAAAGAAAGGGAAAAACGGAAGTGATTGGTGCTGAGGACAAAAAAAACCTGAAACTTTTTTAAATTTTCTGAAGTTTCAGGTTTGAGGTTACGTTTTAATATTTTTTACATCATCTAGCAGCAAGAATTTCCTGGGCTTTATCCAGAATAGTTGTATCATCTAAGAGTACCACACCTCCATTTGGACCTGGCTCCATATGGATCCCTACACATTTACCTTTTTTGTAGTTTGCGCCTCCAAAGTAATTCCTGACGGTTTCGACTTCCAGGTTCATCTCGGAAGCGATTTGGTGGATAGAACCGTCAGGTAAACTGTCTTTGATCTTTCTAAGCTCGTTAAAAGTGATTTTTCTAATCATAGCGATCTATTTTAAAAGGTTCTTAAATTGATTTTATTCTAACGTTCCATAAAGTTAAAATTAATAATTAAATAATGTAACGTTTATGGCCTGTTCTTTATAAAAAATAAGCAATTAATTAACCCTTTTGTTCGATGCTTGATGTTTATTTTATTGAACCAATTGTGTGATAGGTAATTCGGTAGTAAATATTAATGATAAAGACATTATTATGCAAACATGTTGTAGAGCAGTTTTTCCATTTCGCTAGTTTTTCTGAGGCACAGTATTCAAGCAGTCATAAATAGCCTGATGGAACTGAGGACGTAAATTTAGATCATAAATCTTCTTATTGTCCCTTGTAGGATATACCCTGTTCGACATGAAAATAAACAAAACCTTCTTGTCGGGATCTGCCCATGCAAATGTTCCTGTAAAACCGCTATGGCCAAAGCTATTCGGACTACATGAAGGTGCTGGATATGCATCATCCAGATCGTTTTCTTGATTGTCGATATATGGCTTATCAAAGCCTAATCCCCTACGATTATCGTTATCGGGATATTGAATTTTTGTAAATAGCTTCATTGTCTCTTCTGAAAGATATTCTTTGCCTCCATATGTTCCCATTTGAAGATACATTTGCATGATCTTGGCTAAATCATTTGTTGTTCCAAATAGTCCCGCATTTCCTGAAACTCCTCCCATTGCAGCGGCTCCTTCATCATGAACCGTACCATGTATAAGTTGATGTCGGAAAATGGAATCGTATTCTGTCGGAATAATTTGTGACCTATTGTGAAAACGTAACGGGTTATATGTTACAGTTTTGGCTCCAAGTGGTTTGAAAAAACTTTGCTTGATATAATACTCATAATCCATCCCTGTAAGTTCAGAGATCATATCAGGAAAAAGAAAGAAGCAGAGTCCTGAGTACTTATATTTGAATCTTCTATCCAGTTTCGACTTCTCAATTGATTTAAAGATTTTAGTCTTAAACCGCTTATTTAACCACAGACTGTCAGAGATTATTTCTGTATGCTTTCTCGATTGCTTACTTCCTACAAATCGTGATTTAAACTTATTGTTTTTCCTAACTGATAATTCCCAAAATGGTATCCATGGGTACAGACCAGCTTGATGTGCCAATATCTGACGCAAAGTCAATTTTTCCTTATTTGTATTCTTGAATCGCTTCCAATAGGAAGAGAAAGGAATATCCAGATTTAATCGTTTGTTGTCATAAAGCTTCATTATTGCAGGAAGCGGTCCGGTAATCTTGGTTACTGATGCCCAGTCATAAAGCATTTCTTCTCCTACAGAAGCTTGCTTGTCGTAGGTAGTATGACCATATGATTTATGGAAGATAACCTTGCCATCTTTGGCTACTAATACCTGACAGCCAGGGTAGGCTTTTTTATTGATTCCCAATAGGGCTAAGGAATCAATCTTTTGATTTAACAATTCGCCATTAATATTTACTGCTTCTGGAATTGTATAATTAAAACGACCTAGTGCCTGGGTTTTTTCTCCATACCCTTCATTGAACTCATCAAGATCAATAGGTAATACACCTTTCGCTGGTATCGCACCAAATAATAGTTCTGCTGTTGCCTGCTGAGCTAATGAATCGTTGATAAATGCATGAATGGTATGCATGTTGTGAAAATGACCATTGTTGAGATTAAGCGGATTCTCAAACACTGAATATATTACATTCGGAATTTCTTTTAACGCTGCTAACTGTTTGTCTGAATTCCCGTAGACACCTGCAATAATGAGATTGTAATTTTTTAAAGACTGGATGGTTGCTGTAATATTAGTATCATTCAGAAAATAGTTATCAACAGTTGTATATTTTCTTAATCTTTTATGAAAGTGAGTAAGCGAATCTGTACCAATTGTGATACATGCAATATTCAATGTGTCAAGTTGCCTAAAGGGAATCAGGCTATCTTGATTATTAAGCAAAGTAATCGATCCTTCTATTATTGACCTTTGCTTTAAATAACGGTTCGCATATCTTAGACGTTCTGCTGGTGTGGGATGGACCAACTTTACTTCTTTGTCATCTAGTGATTTTATGTGCTTATAGAATTCTGACTCTTCGAATTTTTTGCTTTCCAATGGGGCAGGTGTCGGGTGTTCTATTGCCCGCTCTTTATTAATCAGGGATCTAAAAAAGGCTCCTAAAGAAAATACGTTTCCCATTTGTAATGCTAACGCAATACATAATAATAATGCAGCCAAAATAATTCCCTTCTTCATTGCTCTCTCTTCTTTATCTATATAACGATTGGAAGTAGCTTCCGGTTTATGGTTTTTTAATAATGATTCGAATTGGTGGACATAAAAGTACAAAAAAATAAAATTAAAAATGTATGACATCTTACAAATATTCCCTAAATTCGAAGAAATTATTGAATCATGAGACTAGTTATTATTTACTTATTTACTTTTTTGACAGCTTGTGGTACGCATGCAAGTGATGGTGAAATTATTGTTGGGGCGAAACAGGCAAATGAATATTTACATTTGTTGAAAGACAAGCGTGTTGCGCTAGTTGTGAATCAAACTTCAGTTGTTGATTCGGAGCATTTAGTAGATTTTTTTATTAGAGAGCATGTTAATATTCAAACGATTTTTGCACCAGAGCATGGCTTCCGTGGAGATGCTGGAGCTGGTGAAAAAATCTCTGACAGTAAGGATGCAAAGACAGGAATTCCTATCATCTCAATCTATGGAAAACATAGAAAGCCGTTGAAAGAAGATCTAAAGGATATTGATATCGTGGTTTTTGATATACAAGATGTTGGATGTCGATTTTATACTTACATAAGTACGATGCATCTTGTGATGGAATCTTGTGCTGAAAATGATGTTCCTTTTTTAGTGTTGGATCGTCCAAATCCTCATGGAGATAAGGTGGATGGACCAGTGAGAAAAGATGGATTTGAATCATTCGTCGGACTTGATCCTATTCCTATATTGCATGGCTGCACTGTTGGGGAACTAGCTTTGATGATTAATGATCAGGGATGGTTGAAAGATGCTGTAAAATGTGAACTAAATGTCGTTTCGGTTAAGAATTATACGCACAATGATCGCTATTCATTACCGATAAAACCTTCTCCTAATTTACCCAATGATGTAGCGGTAGACTTGTATCCATCATTATGCTTTTTTGAGGCTACATCAGTTAGTGTAGGTCGGGGTACTGATTTTCCTTTCCAGGTTCTTGGTTGTCCTGATTCTACGAAGGGAGAATTTCAATTTACTCCGCGTAGTTTGCCGCATGCAGCACCTAATCCTTTGCACAAGGAGAAGCTTTGTTTTGGTGAAGATTTGAGAAGAGTGAAGGCGCCAGAAAAATTTGTTTTAGCCTATTTCATGAATTGGTATGACAAATTTGAAAATGAAAAAGATTTTCTAACACGAGAGAAGTGGTTTAACCTGCTTGCAGGAACCGACAAGCTTTTAGAACAAATTCGGGCAGGCATGAGTGAAGAAGATATTCGAAAGTCATGGGAAAAGGAGCTTGATACCTATAAAGAAATGAGAAAGAAATATTTGTTGTATCCTGATTTTGAATAATAATGAGTGCATTAACAGTATTTATAGTTGTTGCCGGATATTTTGCGGTGTTGATGTTGGTTGCTAGGCTAACATCGGGAAAAGGAGATTCGAAGGCATTTTTTCAGGCCAATAAGCAGGCTCCTTGGTATTTGGTTGCTTTTGGAATGATTGGTGCCACGTTATCTGGTGTTACTTTTATATCAGTACCTGGTGAAGTAGGGAATACCGCTTTCTATTATTTGCAATTTGTGTTAGGTAACCTCGTTGGATACTGGATTATTGCTTTTGTGTTACTCCCGATTTATTATGGTATGGGATTGGTGTCAATCTACTCATTCCTGGGAGAACGCATTGGGCCAAGAGCTCATAAAGCAGGATCGGTACTTTTCCTGGTATCTAGAGTTGTTGGTGCCTCGTTTAGATTATTTCTTGTAGCTGGCGTTCTTCAGATTGCGTTTTTTGATCAGTTTAACATTCCTTTTGCTGTTACTGTTGCGGTTAGCATCGGACTGATTTGGTTGTATACCTTTAAAGGTGGAATCAAGACAATTGTATGGACAGATACCTTACAGACTACCTTTATTTTGCTGGCAGTAGGTTTTTCAATTTATGAGATCTCATCTCAATTGGATTGGAATGCAAGTGAAGTGTTTGCTGGAATTATTGATCATCCTAATAGTAAAATATTTAATTGGGACTTTAAATCGGCTAGTTTCTTTGGTAAGCAATTTATCGCTGGGATATTTATGACCATTGTGATGAATGGACTTGACCAAGATGTAATGCAAAAGAACCTGACTTGTAAAAATCGCAAGGAGGCCCAGAAGAATATGCTTTGGTTTAGTGTGGTGTTCGCCCTGTCTGTTACTTTCTTTTTGGGACTAGGGGTGTTGTTGTATAAATTCGCCGAGGTACAAAATATTGTTATCCCTGAACTATCTGATGATCTTTTTCCACTAATTGCAATGAATCACTTGTCGTTAACAGCAGGTATATTGTTTTTAATTGGAATTGTTGCGGCAGCATATTCAAGTGCTGATTCTGCGCTCACTTCGTTAACTACATCTTACTGCGTGGATATTGCACACATTGAAAAGTTTGAAGCTAAAAAGCAAAATAGTTATCGAAAGAAAGTCCACCTTGCATTTTCGTTAATCTTATTAGTGGTAGTACTGATATTTCGAGAAATAAATGATAATAGCGTGGTGGTGGCTTTGTTTAAGTTTGCCGGATATACGTATGGACCTTTATTGGGATTATTTGCTTTTTCATTGTTTATGAAGCGAGCATGTAACGACCGGTTTGTACCAGCTATATGTATCCTGGCACCAATTCTTACGTACGTTATTACAGCTGTCGTTGAGACAATTTTTGCGGACTTTAAATTTGGATTTGAAGTGTTGATTCTAAATGGCGTGATAACCTGGTTGGGATTACTGTTGTTTTCTAAGAAGAATGCATAAAAAGCAGTTCTGCTTTAAAACAACTTTTATTTTTAATAGAAGAATCGTTTGGGTATCATCATTTTAAATTATTTTCATTAAATTGGAAGTCTTGATGAAAGAACGTCTTCTTTCGTCTAATTCTATTGTTTATAAGGGGAGATTTTGAGGAGTAGGTAGTAACAATAATTAGGCAAAAAGTACGTTGTTTAATCTGTACTAGCTAACTAAATTTTAGAGTTACTGTGACGAAACTACTGAAGATACTAAACTTACTTCTGTTTCTAGGGATATTTGTATGGTCTTGTGAGGACGATAAATATTCTACTTCTGCAGATCTTCAACTGGAGTTTTCTGTCGACACGGTAATGTTCGATACCATCTTTACAAATATTGGATCCAGTACTAAACAACTTAAGGTTTATAACCGTAGCTCGTCTGATGTATTTCTTAATAGTGTAAAGCTTGCCGAAGGAGATAATTCTGAATTTAGGATGAATGTTGATGGTGAAGCAGGAAATGAGGTGTACGATATTGAAATTCTTGCCAAGGATAGCATGTACATTTTTATCGAAGCTACCATTCAGCCTTCAGGCGAAAATGCTCCATTTTTAGTGCAGGATTCCATTGTAATTGATTTCAACGATCATATTCAGGATGTTGATGTCATGGCTTGGGGACAGGACTTTGTAAAGCTGGAGAAAGAGACTATTGAGACAACTACATGGACTGCCGAGAAGCCGTATGTGATATACGATCATGTTACAGTAGATAGTCTTGAGACGTTAACCATTGAGGAAGGAACAAGAATTTACCTCCATAAAGATGCTGATTTTTTTGTAAAAGGTTCAGTTGTAATAAATGGCACCAGCGATAACCCTGTAACTTTCCAGGGAGATCGATTGGAAGAACTATATAAGAATGTACCTGATCAATGGGGAAGTATTGTGTTATATCCGGGTAGTTCTGATAACGTAATATCAAATGCAATCATAAAGAATGGGAATATCGGACTTCAAGTGGGACGATTAAATGGAGAAGGGGAGACTGATGTGACCTTGTATAATGTCGCAATAGAGAATATGGGATATGCCGGCCTTATTGGTGTGAACGCTGAAATATGGGGTGAGAATTGTGTGATTGCAGACTGTGGTTACTATGGAATGGCTTTGCTTGTTGGAGGAGAGTACGAGTTCCGTCACGTTACGGTTGGTAATTATTGGAGCTGGACTTCCTCGCATTCGCGAACCACACCATCAGTAATTGTTTCAAACCGAATGACTGTCAATCAGAATGGGGAAAGTGTAACTTTGAAGGGTGACATTAATAAAGCCTATTTTGGTAACTGTATAATATATGGTAATCATGCCGACGAATTAGAGTTCGGCATTCAGGAGGATAAACGCTTTGAATGTTTATTTGATCATTGTTTAATTAAAGCACAGACTTCCTTGATCAAATCTAATGAGAGTTTCTTTAAGGATATTCTACTAAATGAAAATCCTAGATTTATTGATGCAAACGAATTGAATTTCCAACTCGATACATTATCACCGGTTAAAGATTATGGATTACGTGATATTGCAATTAAAGTTCCTAACGATCTACTTGGAACAAATAGATTAGGTGATGAAGGACCAGATCTTGGTGCTTATGAAAGAATTGAGGAGTAGTTGGCATTATTGCAGAAGCTTATTTCTCCTTCTGATTTTATCTTCAGGGTATTTCCAGAAAGCTTATAGTGAAATAAATAATGATACAACTTTTACTGTTGTCTTTTATAATGTTGAAAACTTTTTTGATTGTTTAAATGATTCATTAACTGCTGATGATGAATATACTCCAGAAGGAGGAAGACACTGGAATTATTATAAATATCTTCGAAAACGGAATCATATTGCTCGCTCTATAATTTGTTCTGGTAAGTGGTATCCTCCTGATGTTGTTGGCATTTGTGAAATTGAAAATTTACCGACTATCACTGATCTTGTACAAAATACTGGATTAAGAAAATTTGACTATCATATCATCCATAAAGAGTCACCCGATCCAAGAGGAATCGATGTGTGCATGTTGTATCGCTCTAAGTACTTTCACCCTTATAACTATGAGTATATCCCAATCAAAGATAAAGATGGGACTCTTGTTAGAAGTCGTGAGATATTGTTTGTACAAGGTACAGTAAACAATGGTGATACGCTTCATTTTTTTGTGAATCACTGGACATCCAGATATCGAGGAATTCAGGAATCGGCCCAGCTTCGTATGCTGGTCGCTAAACTAATTAAGGATAGAATCCGATCATTACAACAAAAGTATAATGATCCGAGTGTTATCCTGATGGGAGATTTTAATGATACTCCGCAAGATTTAAGTATAGAAAAAGGATTGAATGCGAAACCATTGGGTGAATTGAAATCAGCCAATAATGATTTAATCAATCTATCTTATAATTGGTGTAAGTCGAAGATAGGCACCCATAAATTCCATGATAGCTGGTCAGTGTTCGATCAATTTATCGTAACTCCAGCAGTAATTGATAAGTACATCGCCAATCCATCAGACCAGGCTCGAATTCTTAAAATGGATTTTTTATTGCAGAAAGATGAACGATATCTTGGTGTGAAATTGAACCGAACATATCTCGGCTACAAATACATTGGGGGATATAGCGATCATCTTCCTGTGCAATTGAAGTTAATACTGACACGTTGACAGTACTAGGAATCTTTAGTGGTAGTAAGACCTAATTCTTGCCCTTTCTTCAGCATTAATTGATAAGCTTCATCAAAGTTATTGCTGATAATACCATCAAGGATAGCGTCTTTAATAGCATCTTTAATGGTACCTACTTCGCGACAAGGTGATAAGTTGAATGTTTCCATTATAAGCTCTCCGCTTACCGGAGGCTGGAAATTTCTGACAGCATCTTTTTCTTCTATCTCCTTTAACTTTTTGCGAACCAGCTTAAAGTTGTTTAGATATTTTATGACTTTATCTTTGTTTTTAGAGGTGATATCAGCCTCGCATAAAGTCATTAACTCGTCAATGTCATCACCTGCATCAAATAAAAGTCTGCGCACCGCTGAATCAGTCACAATCTCTTCTGATAAGACAATTGGTCTCATATGGAGATCAACCATTTTCTGAACAAATTTCATCTTCTCATTTAGCGGAAGTTTCATTCGTTTGAAAATGCCAGGCACCATCTTTGCTCCCAGGAAGTTGTGAGAATGGAAAGTCCATCCAAACTGAGGTGAGAACTTTTTCGTTGCTGGCTTTGCAACATCATGTAACAATGCCGACCATCGTAACCATAAGTTGTCGCTGTGTTGTGCCAGGCGATCTAAAACTTTTAAGGTGTGAATAAAATTATCCTTGTGACTTATATTATTAATCGTCTCGCGCCCTTTCAGTTTTGAAATCTCAGGGAAAATCAGAGATAACAGTCCTGTTTTGTCAAGTAACTTAAATCCAATTGATGGTTTTGGCGATAGTATAATCTTATTTAACTCATCAATGATTCGTTCTTTTGATACGATTGATATTCTCTCTTTATTAGTGGCAATTGCTTCTAAAGTTTCATCATAGATCTTAAAATTGAGCTGAGTGGCAAAACGAATAGCTCTCATCATTCTCAATGGATCATCTGAAAAAGTAACAATTGGATCTAAAGGTGTTCTTATTAATTTGTTTTCCAGATCCTCTAGTCCGTTAAATGGATCTACTAACTCTCCGTAATTATCTTTGTTCAGACTGATTGCTAACGCGTTAATTGTAAAATCTCGTCTTTTCTGATCATCATCAAGTGTACCGTTTTCTACGATTGGCTTTCTTGAATCCCGTCGGTATGATTCTTTTCTTGCTCCAACAAACTCTACTTCTGCATCCCCATACTTTAGCATTGCTGTACCAAAATTCTTGAAAACACTTACTCTGGGATGCGGTTTAATTTGTTTTGCAGCCTTTTGAGCCAAATTAATACCACTTCCTACTGTAACAATGTCAATATCTTTCGATGGTCTTTGTAGTATAATATCTCTAACAAAACCGCCAATAACATATGTCTCTAATGCTTCAGAATCAGCAATGTCGCTTAGTATCTTAAATATAGGGTGATCTAAATATTTCTTCATCATTTTGTTAAACCTTACCTGACAACTTGTGTTATTACAATAGCTGTAACCTTAATGGTGTGACAAAATTACAATTATTTGGTAGGAATTGTTTAAATATTTGTGGAGAATGATCATGGCATGACTATTGATATATCTAGAAATATAAATAAGATAATATTAACGAGTAAAACATATATTTGAGATGGTACAACATTTAACTAAAGAGTCATTCAAAGAGAAAGTATTCGATTTTGAAAAGAACAAAGAATGGAAATTTGAAGGAGACAAGCCTTGTTTAGTTGATTTCTATGCTGATTGGTGTGGACCATGTA
The DNA here is from genome assembly GCA_005217565.1 of Puteibacter caeruleilacunae. GTDB lineage: Bacteria > Bacteroidota > Bacteroidia > Bacteroidales > Prolixibacteraceae > Puteibacter > Puteibacter caeruleilacunae. The sequence continues at coordinate 550,605 of SJCO01000003.1, read as the reverse complement.
AAGCAGTAGCTCCAGTGCTTGAAGAACTGCAGGATGAGTATGGTGAAAAGCTTAATATTTATAAGGTAGATACAGAAGCAGAAAAAGAACTGTCTGCTATTTTTGGTATCCAAAGTATTCCATCATTGTTGTTTGTTCCAAAAGATGGACAACCACAAATGGCAATGGGAGCTCTTCCAAAAGAGACATTTGAAAAAGCATTTTCAGAAGTTCTTAAAGTTGAAAAATAATAAATACCTATAAATTCCAAAGTCAGGTATTTAAAATATAACAAAAAGCCTTGCCCATTAGAAATAATGTTGAGCAAGGCTTTTTCTTTTGGTAAAGAATCAGCTGATTTACAGATTTGAATTAACAAGTAGGTCTTCCAGTTTAATTCCTCTTGATCCTTTTATAAGTACCATGCATTCCTGCAATGAATTTTCACGGATGTACTCTTTTAGCAATGCGGTAGTCTCAAATTTTCTGAATCGAATATCACTATTCGTTGCTGTCTTTGCGAAATGCGATCCTACAAGAAAAATCCTTGCTACATCTGATGCTAGCAATAGATCAACGATTTTTTGATGTTCTTCCTCCGAATAATCACCAAGCTCAAGCATATCTCCTAATATGGCAATCTTATGATTGTGTTCTATGGAGAAAAAGTTGTTTAAAGATGCATTTACACTTGTTGGATTTGCATTGTAGGCATCCAGAATAAGCGTATTGTTATCAGTCTTTATTACTTCTGATCTTTTATTCGATGGAGTATATAGTTCTATGGCATTTTTAATCTCTAATGGATCTACGTCGAAATGGAGACCTATTGTTGCTGCTGCCATGATATTCGAAAAGTTGTAATTTCCGGTTAACTTTGATTGTACGTACAACCAGCCTTTTGAAAACAAAATTCTTTGTGTACAATATACCTGGCTGTTGATCAGCTCACCCTGTAATGAAGAGGATCGGCTTGTTCCATAAGTTATTTGTTGCAGCTTAGTTGATAACTTCTTTAATAGTTCATCATCTTCATTAATAAAGATCTTTCCACTATTGGTCTCAATAAAGTTGTATAACTCTGTCTTTGTCTTTATTACCCCTTCATAACTACCGAATCCTTCGAGGTGGGCTTTCCCAATATTTGTAATCAGTCCATAATCTGGACTTGCAATCTCACTTAGATCTTTTATCTCCCCTGGGTGGTTCGCTCCCATTTCAATAATCGCAATTTCATGCTCTTGATTTATTTTAAGCAATGTAAGCGGGACTCCAATATGGTTGTTTAAGTTTCCTTCGGTAGCCAATACATTAAACTTCCTTGAAAGCACAGCATTGGTTAGTTCTTTTGTTGTTGTCTTTCCATTGGTGCCAGTGATACCAATAACAGGGATGCTAAGTTGTGACCTGTGATGAGCTGCCAGATTTTGAAGAGTTTGCAGAACGTTGTTTACTACGATGTATTGATCAGAAACTGCAATTGAAGGATCATCAACAATGGCATAGGCAGCTCCTAAATGGATTGCTTTTGATGCATATTTATTGCCATCAAAATTATCTCCTTTCAATGCAAAGAACAAACAACCAGGATTTATCTGTCGACTGTCTGTACTAATGATAGGATGTTTTAGGTATATCTGGTATAAACTCTTCATCTTCTTTCAATTTAAAACATAAAAAAAACCCCATTAAGAAATGAGGTTTTTTTGTGATTATTTTGTTTGATTAAAATCCTTTAGGACTACCAACGCGTGTCATTGCACAACGGAATCCAATGTCACTACTTGACATTTGCTCATCAAGATATCTGCGTGTTCCTGGGATTAGCCAGTAAGGTCTGTCTTTCCATGATCCTCCTTTATAAACACGAACTTTGTCGGTGATTAGTGATGAGAATTCTCCAGTTCCTTTTCCTTGAACATACATGCCTTCGGTTTGAAGATCTTTAGCATCCATCCAGTTTTCACTCTCTACAATTTGAGATTCAGGAGATCCATCCTTGAAGTTCCTAAAATCAGCAATTGTATCTTTAACTAGATTTCCGAATTGATCTCTCACCAAAGTTCCATCTTCATTACGTCGTGGTTGTGTGAATACATTTCCTCGGAAAGGTTGGAATTCTTTTACATCAAGGTTTGATTGAGGACGGTATACATCAGCTACCCACTCATTCACATTACCTGCCATACAGAATAAACCGTAATCATTAGGATCGTATGAGTTAACAGGAACAGTAATGTCTCCATTATCGTTAAGTGCTCCAGCAATACCCATTAAGTCACCTCGACCACGAGTAAAGTTGGCTTTCATTCTTCCTCTTTCCTTTTTCGAGTCTTCTCTCATGTAAGAGCCGTTCCAAGGATATAGTTTACGGTTAGTTATTAACTCTCCATCTGTGTTTTCTATAAGTCCAAGAGCTGCATATTCCCACTCTGCTTCGGTTGGTAGTCGGTAATTAGGAAGTAAGATTCCATCTTCCCAACGTACGCTTCTTAATGTATCAGCATTTCGTTTTTTTGACGACTGACCGGAAACTCCTTGATAAAGTCCGCCAAGATAAGTTTCAGTAGTAAATACATTCTCTCCTTGTTGTTCTTTATCTGGAGAAAGAATTCCACGGCTGATTAGAATATTTTCGTTTACACGATCAGTTCTCCACTTACAGTATTCATTAGCTTGACTCCAGCTTACTCCTACTACAGGATAGTTACTGTATGCAGGGTGACGGAGATAGTTATTAATATATGGTTCATTGTAAGCCAATTCTTCTCTCCATACTAAAGTGTCAGGAAGAGCCGCTTGGTATTTTGTTCTATCCGTTGGATATACACTGTTTAACCAGTCTAAGTACTCACGATAGTCAATGTTTCTTACTTCAGTTTCGTCAATGTAGAAGGATGCTACTGTTACTCTTCGGGGTTGGTTATCCCAATTATATAGCACATCTTGCTGAACACGTCCCATTGTGAAGGTTCCTCCCTGCACAAACTTGAGTCCAGGACCTGTTGCCTGCTCAAAATCCAACCCAGTACCATTATCTCCCATACTCGTGTCTTCATACTTCCAACCTGTAGTTGAAGACATGTTTGAACTACTTTTTTTATTACATGCACTAAATACAGCAATAGCAAAAATTAGTAGTAAAAAGGATTTTAACTTCATCTGTCTTTTAGGTTTTAAAAATTCTTATTTTGAATATACCTCACCAAGGATATATTATGAACAAATAACATCGATTCTTAATGTCTGCTTCCCCACCTATGGAAGTAAACGCTCGAATATATATTTGTATTGTTGCTTTCTATTACGTGCTGACACAAATATATATAAAATGTTTTGTTCTTATTGTTTACTTTTAGTTGCTTTTTCCTCAGAAACAAGTTCTTCGATAAAATTAGAAAAATAATTGAATGATAACTGATCTTATTTTCACTAATTTAGGTGAATTCAAATTTCTTACAGGTTACTTGCATAGATTTTTGTTTTCTTATTCCGTTTAGGAAATAAATTTGATTGGAAAACGTTAAAAGAATTGGTTTATTGCCTGAAACACGAATAAAGCATGAGATAAAAGATATGGTCAGATATATACTAACGAAACTTGTATTGCTTTTTTGCTTCCTGTTTATTCATAATGAGATGGTAGCACAGACTAGTAAGTCGGTGGATAATTCAGTGTTAGCTTCTGGAAAGTGGGTCAAGATATCAACGTCAGGACAAGGTATTCATCGTTTACCATTTTCATTCCTAACTGAAATAGGTATCAATGATCCATCTAATGTTAGGGTATTTGGTAATGGTGGTTATATGGTTCCTATGGATAATGCGGATTTATATCCGGAAGACTTAAGACAGATATCCACATGGACTGGGAAAGATAAAGGAGGCAATGATTGTGTATTTTTCTATGCCGAGGGTATGGTAGAGTGGCAGCTTAAAAATGATACGCGATTTCAACATGTGAGTAATTGTTATGCTGATAAAGCATATTATTTTCTTTCAAGTGATGTTGGGACAGTTAATGAAGTAACAGCTCAGGTTACACCTGATGGGGAAATTGCAGAGGAAGTAAATGTTTTCGACGATTATACTGTTTACGAGGAGGATAAGGTTAACTTAATCCATTCAGGTCAGTTGTGGTTGGATAATAAAATGTCAAATGGAGCCACAAAAGATATCGACTTTTCTTTTGATAATTTAAGTTCATCTACTCCTGTGAAAATAACTATGGCCGGAGCTACACGTGATACACGTTCTTCTGCATTTGGTATTACGGTTAAAGGGAATGAAGAGGAGTTGTCTTTTCCTGGTTTACCATATAATGGATCGGCTAGTTTGACTTATGCGAGATATGGTGACGGAACATATGATATGAGTACTTCTACGGGAAATTTCACAGTTAATATCCAGTTTAAAGGAAATCTGGGTGTATCAAGTGGATGGATAGACTATGTTGAAGTGCAGGTGAAAAGGAACCTTTCGTTTAGTGGTGACCAAATGAACTTTAGGAGTATTGCAGCGATGAGTGCAGGAGTAAGCCAATATAACCTTCAAAATATAGATGGTGTACGTGTATTGAATATTACTGACCTTTCGAACATTAAGGAGATGCAAGTTGAAACGAGCGGTTCATCAGGTACATTTAAATATGAGTCTGATCAACTTGAAGAGTTTATTGCTTTTAAGCCTAATGTTGATTATCCTATTCCAAATCAGGAAGGTGATGTTGAGAATCAAAATCTGCATGCGATTCAAAATGTAGAGTTACTTGTTGTGAGTCATGGTAGTTTGCTATCTGAGGCCAATCGACTTGCCGATTTTCATCGACAAAAGGATAATATGAGTGTTGAGGTGGTGACTGCTTCCCAGGTTTATAATGAATTTGCCAGTGGAATGTCTGATGCCAGTGGAATTAGAAATCTTGTCAAGCATATTTATAACAAACAGGGATCTCCAAAGCTAAAGTATCTTTTGCTTTTTGGTGATGGTAGCTATGATAATAAGAATATCCATGGTGAAAACCACCATCTTATACCAACTTATCAAACAAAGGAATCATTGCATGAGGTGAATTCATACGTCACAGATGATTTCTTTGGAATTGTTGAGGACGAGGAAAATGAATGGGATTATCATGCCACTGTTGATATCGGTATCGGAAGATTACCTGCATCGGACCTAAGCGAAGCAAAGGTTCTTGTTGACAAGATTATTCACTATGTGTCAAGTGCTAGTTTGGGAGAATGGAGAAACGATGTTTGCTTTATTGCTGATGATGCTGACGGATCAACGGAAGAACGCTTTGTTCTCGATTCTGAAGTTCTTGGGGTATCAGTTCAGAATGATGATGCTTCATTTAACCTTGAGAAAGTTTATCTCGATGCTTTTAAAGAGGAACAAACCCCTGCAGGAGAGCGGTATCCTGATGTTGTAAGTGCTATTGGTAATGCTGTTAAAAATGGTGTGCTTATTCTTAACTATATGGGGCATGCCAATGATAAATTCTTAGCCAGTGAACAAGTGTTGGGTATTAATGATATAGATGGATGGAGCAACTATGATAATCTTCCGATTTTCGTAACTGCAACATGTGAGTTTAGTCGTTTTGACTCAGAAGAGGTGTCAGCTGGAGAACACATATTGCTGAATCCTTATGGGGGAGGAATCGCTTTATTTTCAACAACGCGTTCTGTGTATGCGGGACCGAATTTTACTTTGAGTAAAAATTTCTATTCACATATCTTTGATCAGGATGAAGATGGAGAGAATTTGAAGATGGGGGATGTGATGCGAATAGCTAAGAATACAACCTCTGGATTGAATAAACGAAATTTTAGTTTGCTTGCTGATCCGGCACTCAGTCTCTCTTTTCCACAGTATCAGGTAACAACCGAACGAATTAATGGTGTTGCAGTTGATGAACTCAATGATACAATCAAGGCCATGCAGACAGTCACGGTGAATGGACGGATTAAGAATATTGCAAACGAAACGGTGGCTGACTTTAATGGAGAGGTTGTGCCTATAATATATGATAAGGCTTATGAGCTTGAAACGTTGGGTAACGGAGGCCAACCAAAAGTGAAGTATGAACTTCAGAATAATGTGATATATCGTGGAACTGCTTCCGTTGTGAATGGTGAATTCTCATTTACTTTTGTTGTTCCTAAGGATATTGCCTATCAATTTGGAGAGGGAAAAATTTCTTATTATGCCTATGATAGGGACCATAATAAGGACGCCAAAGGACATTATAGTCAGTTGATAGTAGGTGGATCTGATGATTCTGTCGATGATAATACTGGTCCTGTTATTGCGCTTTACATGGATGATAAAGCGTTTGAGAATGGAGGAACTACTTCGGCCAACCCATTGTTGCTGGTTGATCTAGCTGATGAGCATGGAATCAATACATTAAGTTCGTCAATTGGTCATGATATAACTTTAGTTATTGATGATGACTACTCAAAATTAATAGTTCTGAATGATTACTATACTGCGGATAAGGATGATTACCAGAAGGGGGGTATTCAATTTCAACTATCTAATTTGGAACCAGGAATACATCGATTAAAACTAAAGGCTTGGGATGTATTAGGTAATTCTTCAGAGGCAGAATTGGAATTTGAGGTAACAGATGATTTCTATATTTCTGAACTTGGAAATTATCCAAACCCATTTAGTGAATCAACCACTTTCTACTATAAACACAATAAGATCGGGGAGCAGCTCACGGCGTTGTTTGAGGTGTTTGACAATCAAGGAAAACTGATTTTTACGCACCAGGAAAAGTTTGTTTCATCAACAAACAACGGAAAGAATTTTGTATGGAATCCGTTAGCTAAAGGAGTGCGTTTGCGTGGAGGTGTTTATATCGTACGCTTAACACTGACCGATTCTCAAGGTAATGAGACCAATAGGTCTTCTCGCATCATTAGTTTGCCATAATTCATTAAAAAATGTGGGATATTAAATACTATACTTCGAAATAACGCGTTTCTAAAACTGAAACATAATCAAGTGAAGGTTTAACTTCGCTTGATCTTAAAAGGAAATATAGCCAAACAATATGAAGAAGAAGTATTTAATTGCAACGATGATTGCAGTATTAGTGTTAGGGACGATGATTGGGGAGACAAAAGCCCAAACTTCTGTTAGTGGAGCAAATACAATTACAACTGCTGTAAGTTTTTTGACTATTGCTCCGGATTCGCGAGCAGGTGCAATGGGGGATGTGGGAGTTGCAACTACTCCTGATATGAATTCTCAACATTGGAATCCTGCAAAGTATGCATTTATGGAGAGTACCGCAGGTGCTGCAATTTCGTATACTCCATGGTTAAGAAAGCTGGTTAGCGATATGAGTATTAGTTATCTTGTAGGCTACAAGCAGTTGGATGATCAACAGACAATTAGTGGATCGTTGAGGTATTTTGCATTGGGAGATATTATTTTCAGAGAATCAGCAGATGCTCCGGCAGTACCTGTAAGTCCGAATGAGTTTGCCGTTGATTTTGGTTATACGCGCTTATTATCCGATAATTTTTCTGGTAGTGTTGTATTGCGTTATATCCGTTCAGATATCTTTAGCGGTCAGGCGGTGCAAGGTATGCCAACAAAGGCTGGTAATTCAATAGCTGCCGATGTTGCTTTCTTCTATACTAATTCTTTTAAATCGAATCGCAAACTTCAAACTGTTTCTGCAGGTATTGATATCTCTAATATTGGTTCAAAGATCTCTTATGAATCAGGGAAGAAAGATTTTATTCCTACCAACATGCGTTTAGGAGGTTCCTATTCTGTTGAAATGGATCGCTATAATAAGTTTAGTTTCGCACTTGATCTTAATAAATTGTTGGTTCCAACTCCTGAGCAAAAATTTACAGGTGAAGGAGAGGATGTTGTTGTGACTTATGATCTAGGTGAGGACGACTCAGTGATCTCTGGTATTTTCAAATCTTTTGGTGATGCACCTGGTGGCGCTAGCGAAGAACTTAAAGAGATTACCGCATCAATCGGTGGTGAGTATGTTTATAATAACCAGTTCTTTGTACGTGCAGGTTATTTCTACGAGCACGAATCAAAAGGTAATAGAAAGTATGTAACTGCCGGAGCTGGATTGAAAATGAACGTTTTTGCATTAGACTTTGCATATCTTGTTCCTACTGTAGGTAACAGTCCTTTGGAGAATACCTTAAGATTTTCTCTATCATTTGATTTAGATGAATTAGGAGGAAAGAAAAAGAGAAGAAGACGATAGATCTTTAAGATAACTCAAAGAGAAACCCAAGGTGAATTAAAATTGTCTCGTTACGGAGAGGATTTTATTACCTTGGGTTTTGTTTTATAAGATAATCAGTTTTACTTCGTGTTGAAATGCGAATTCAGGATCATATTCCTGAGTCGAATTAATATTATATTGAGATGCAAAAAATTAGAGTAGGAATAGGTTATGATGTTCACAGCCTTGCAGAAGGAGAGTCTTTGTGGCTGGGAGGGATTCAAATTCCACATACGAAAGGAACAGTCGCACATTCTGATGGCGACGTACTTATCCACGCAATATGTGATGCATTACTTGGAGCTGCAGGCCTGCGTGATATAGGGAAGCATTTTCCTGATACAGATGATGAGTTTAAAGGTATTGATAGCAAAGTCTTATTGAAGAGAACGATTCAGTTGCTATCAGAAAAAGGATATACTGTTGGAAATGTCGATTGTACATTGTGTGCTCAGCGACCTAAACTTGCTCCATATATTGACCAAATGGAGGTTATTCTGGCTAAATTGATGAAGGTTGATGTTGATGATGTGTGTGTGAAAGCAACAACAACCGAGCGACTTGGTTTTGTGGGAAGAGAAGAAGGCATGGCTGCTCATGCTGTTGCACTAATTGTAAAAGAATAAACAGATGAAACGAACATGAATTTTCATCATCCGAAAGTACACACATGCGGAAGATTAAAATTTATGTGAGTTCCTGAATGTATTCAAATTTTTTGAACATTCAGAAATCAGAAAATTTTAAACAGATGAAACACCTGGCTACAGCAATACAACTTCAAGAGGTAATTGAAAATGAAGAAATGGTATTGTTTTACCTTTCGGGGAGCAAGTGTGGCGTTTGTCATGTACTGCGACCAAAGGTAGAGGAGTTAATAGAAACCAATTTCCCAAAAATCAGTATGTATCATGTTGATGAAATATCTGAACCAACAGTAGCCGCAGCTTTAAATGTTTTTACTGTACCTACTGTTGTACTGTATATTCAGGGCAAAGAGTACCTTAGAAAGTCGGGAAGTTTTGGTGTGTCTGAGTTATATGAGGAGATTAAACGACCTTACGATTTATTATTCGAATAAATCATGAGTTTAACTTTTCGATGAAGGTGAATCATTATCTTTATAACGGTAACGTAACAAAAAATCATATTGAGCGATGATAATCGAAAGAGATCATATCGGTATTTTTGGAAAGATGAATTCAGGAAAGAGTAGTATTATGAATTTACTTACTCAACAGGTAACTTCCATTGTTGATCCTACACCGGGAACAACTGCCGATACTAAGATAACACTTCAGGAAATCCATGGGATAGGTCCGGTTAAGTTATTCGATACCGCAGGAATCGATGAACAGGATCGACTGGGCGAGAAGAAGCGCAAGAAGGCATTTTCTGATTTGAAAGAATGTGATTTAGTTCTTTTGGTTATAAATCCGGAAACCACAGACTTTTCAACAGAACAATCGATCATTGAACAAGCAAGAGCTCATGATAAACAAATGATTGTTATCTTTAATTTGTTTGACTCTGATGCAGAGCGCTTTGTCGATGTTGTTAGACAAGAGATGCCGGTGCTGAAATATTATCCAACAATTATTGGTTCCGCTATTGATCTTGACTTTAGGAGTGTTTTGCTTGATTTTCTTTTGAAGAATTTTCAATCGAAGAATGAAAAGCTTGAATTGCTTCCGTTTTTAGAGGAGGATGAGTTTTATGTGTTGAATATACCTATGGATGAAGAAACTCCTTCAGGTCGTTTCCTTCGTCCGCAGTCGATGGCTCAGGAGTACATAACGCGAAATTTTGCTTACCCTGTTGCCTATCGAATGAACCTAACGAAAGCAAGAGCTGGAGATCCTGAAGAGCAAACACGTTTTAATCAATTTATCGCTTCGTTTAATAAACGTCCGAAGATGATTATTACTGATTCACAGGCAATGGATATAATGAATGAATGGACTCCTGATGACATTGCATTGACTACCTTTTCTGTGATGATGATCAATTATGTGAGTCGTGGTCGCCTGAATGAATTTGTGAACGGAGTACGTACCTTAAGTACATTGAAAGAAGGAGATAAGATACTGATTGTTGAAGCTTGCAATCATTCCAGAATAAATGAAGATATTGGAACAGTTCAAATCCCTAATTATATTGAAAAGAAATTCCCAGGTGTATCGATCGACTATAATTTTGGTCGTGAGTTTCAGGAGAATGAGCACTTGAAGGAATATAAGCTGGTAATTCATTGTGGTGGTTGTATGATTAGTGCACAGAAGTTAATGGCACGATTAAGGGATCTACGAGCAGTAGGAATACCTTATACTAATTACGGTGTTTTCTTATCGTTTGTGCAGGGAAGTGCTGCATTGAAAAAGGTTGTTGAACCTTGGATAGAACAATAAACAATCAATATTATAAAAAATAAGAGGCTGCCCTGGGGTAGCCTCTTTATTTTTAGTCGCTTATTTCTTAGGTATATTCTTTAGGGTAAGAACCATAAAGTTCCAGAATTTTTCAACAGTTTCGATGTTCACTTTCTCATCAGGAGAGTGTGGGAAGCGAATAGTTGGTCCAAATGAAATCATATCCCAGTTTGGATATGGTCCGCTTAAGATTCCACATTCTAAACCTGCGTGAATTGCTTTAATGTCTGGAGTCTTTCCAAAATGCTCTTCATAAACACCTTGCATGGTCTTCAATATTGGAGATTCCATGTTTGGTTGCCATCCTGAATAAGCACCTGACAATTCAGTTGTTGCTCCAGCTAATGTGAATAGAGACTCAAGACGAGAACCTAACGACTGCTTAGCTGTATCAACAGAACTACGCATTAGAATACAAATGTTGATAACTTTCTTGTCAGCATCAGACTTTACAATTGCCATGTTACAAGAAGTCTCAACCAATCCTGGCATGCTATCACTCATTCTGATAACTCCGTTAGGACAAGCACGAACAACATTGGTTAAATTAACCTGAGTATTTTCGTCGATCAAGCTTTCAGGAAGTTCGGTAGCAACAGCTTCAATAAGCATATTTGGTTCTGTTGCTGCTAACTCAGCTTTTGCTTTCTCAAAGATCGTAGCAACAACTTCCTCTAGGCAAGCTCCATTTGCTTCAGGAACAACAACAACAGCAAATGCTTCACGAGGGATCGCATTTCTCAAGCTACCTCCATCAATCCAAGCTAATCTTGCTTGACACTTATTGTAAGCCTCTTTTAATAAGCGGAAGAAGATTTTATTTGCATTACCTCTTCCCAATGGAATGTCCATTCCTGAGTGACCACCTTTTAATCCAGTGATGTTGATTTTATATGCTTTGCTTCCAGCTGGAACCTCTGTTGTTTCAAAAGCGAATGTACCTGTTACATCTTCTCCTCCAGCACACCCAACATATAGTTCGCCTTCATCTTCTGAGTCAGTATTCAAAAGGATATCTCCTTGAAGAATTCCTGGCTTTAATCCGTTAGCTCCATCCATACCGGTTTCCTCTGTGGCAGTTAATAATGCCTCGATTGGACCATGCTCAATATCTTTAGATGCTAAAACAGTCATTGCAGCAGCAACACCAATACCGTTATCTGCTCCTAATGTTGTTCCATTAGCAGTAACCCATTCTCCATCTACAAGAGTCTCGATAGGATCATTTACAAAATCATGCTCTTTATCGCTGTTTTTTTGTGGTACCATATCAAGGTGTCCCTGAAGTATTACTCCCTGACGATCTTCCATACCTGGAGTTGCAGGTTTACGGATGATGATATTTCCTACCTCATCTTTAATGGTTTCTAATCCTAATTCTTTACCGAAGTTAAACATGAATTCCTGAATACGATCTTCATGATTCGAAGGTCTGGGGATTTGTGTTAAACTGTAAAAATTCTCCCAAAGCGCTTTGGGATTTAAATTAGTTATTTCGCTCATGTTATTTATTTTATATCAGTTAGTAATTATTCATTTTCAAAAAACAGTTAAATGTACAATTTATTGACCTGTTTTGTTCTGTGATTTGTCATAAAAATATCTCAATTGACAAAGAAGATCAGCTTTCAATTTTAAAGTTTCAGGTAAGGTATTCAATGATCAAGGCAACGGCATACGCAGTGGCCTCCTGAAAAAGGAGATAGATTTAGCAGCTGTTGGTTAGTAAAACTGGGAAGCTGAGAACGGAGTTCGAAGATCACCCAATTGCACTTAGGAACAGCAATAAATAGATTACTTTTTTCAGGCAGCCTTGACCTTTTTGTCTCGTTTTTGGGTCAAGTCACCTCATTTTAGCAAATGCTATATCAAAAAGAAACAGTGTTGTTTCTTAAGAGCCAAAAATGAGAAGCCCGTTCGGCTGGAGAACAAGAAAGGATTGAAGGATGAAAGTTCCACTTTTCAGTCCCCCAACAGACTTGAAGTAACCTCAGCACTCTCAACTTTATCACTACATAAAGTCTACTGAAACTTTAACTAAATTCTATTCTAGATAAAGTTTGGTTAAAGTTTACCTAAAGTTTGGATAGAGTTTACCTAAAGAATAAGTAAGATCCTTTAGGGGTGTTTTTAGTGCTTGAGGTAATTGTTGTGTTACTAAAATGGGTAGGAAATGATAAGGTAAATAAGTGATAAGGGAAAAGAAAAGGGCTACCTAAAATAGGCAGCCCTTTTAAAATCAATATTATTAGTTGATTACGCTTACTTGATGTTTGGAAGTTCAAGTCCGTAACCTTTTTTCTTGTCTTCAAGTTTTAGTAGTAATCCTACAACCAAAGCAACAATCGTTAGTGAAACGAAAATAATCCAGGTAACAGAGTAGTCATATACTACATCTTCACCAGCTTTTTTAGCTGCAGCAATACCAGGGTTCGTTTTATCAAGTACAATACCTACTAACAATGGAATACCCCACAAACCAATATTCTGAATCCAGAAGATCAGTGCGTACGCACTTCCTAATAATTTTTCAGGAATGATCTTTGGTACAGAAGGCCACATTGCTGAAGGTACCAATGAGAATGCAATACCAAGGATAATTACGTTGAAGAATGCAGCAACAACGCTTGTTACAAATGGTAGGTAGAAAATAGTGTGAACAACAATAAGTAATACGGCACCTAAAATCATAATTGTAGCACCTTTACCTTTTTTATCATACAAACTACCAAAGAATGGAGTCAATAACATGGTTCCGAATGGTACTAAACTAGGAAGTAATCCTGCCCATTTTTCAGTAACACCAAATTTATTAACCATCAAATCCGGTCCGTATTTGTAGAATGGGAATACTGCAGAGTAGAAAAGTACACAAAGGATCGCGATCAACCAGAAACCTTTGTTTGAGATAATCTCTTTGATATCTGATACCTTAAATTCATCCTCTTCATCAGCAGTTTTAACATCTCCAATTTGCTTATCAAGCTTAGCATCCATTATATTGTAGTAGAAGAAAGCGATCAAACCAGCAATCAAGAACAAGACTACCATTAAAATAGTAAATGGAACACCCGAATGTGTTGCAACAAGTGCACCAAATGCAAGAGGAGCAAATGAACCAAGACGAGCGATTGCAACCTGCATACCCATTGCCAATGCCATTTCTTTTCCTTTAAACCACTTTACAACGGCCTTTGAAACGGTAATACCAGCATATTCAACCCCAACACCGAATATGGCATAACCAAGAGCCGCAAAGAATACTTGTTCTTTCAATTGAAATAATCCGAAAAAGTCAATTTCTTCAGTTGTTGAGAAACCTCCTTTAAAGGCATACCATTTAATACCACCACCGATGATCATCACGATAACTGATGCAATGGTAGAGAATCGGATTCCAAACTTGTCGAGAAAAATCCCAACGAGAACTAGCATAAAGAAGAATACATTGAAAATACCATATGCACTGGTTACAGCTCCAAAATCAGTACTGTTCCATCCATAGGTTCTTTCAAGTATCGGTTTCAGAGGAGAGATCACCTCTGTGAACATGTAACCTGCAAACATGGTAAAGGAAAGAATAACCAATGCCGTCCACCGTGCAGATTTAGAATCTCTTAACGTTTGTGCAATTGCGTTCATATTTTTGTTTTTGAGTAATAGTCCGATAAAAAATCAGCTAAAAATAAGAAAATTAGCAAGTTTGATACTATGATTTTCAATTGGTTTGAAAAAAAATCCCGAAGTTTTGCTCCGGGATTTAATCGTATCGTGTATCAAATTACTTTTCAAAGATGTTCTTGATTGCTCCAGTTAATGGGTGAAACTCTATACCATAGGTGCCATCCAGAATATTTTCTGGCACAGGTGCAAGTTTTCCGAATTGTGCAACAGTTATTCTATCTAGTGCTAATGTTTTAACACCATCAGTGATTTTAACAGTTGCATTTCCTGGCATACGGTAATAAACCCCACTTTGTCCTGCTGCAGGATTGGTTGAGGTAGTATGTTTTTGTTGTGCTGTTTGAAGTGCTTTATTAACAGAGAACTCTGCCATTACCGGCGAACCGCTTAAATCTGTTTTTGAAACAACTCCATTGTTATTTGAGAAACGGAAAATCACTTGTCCTTTGCCATTCGCACTTTCAGGAACAAATGTGAAATAGAATTCTTTTGTTGCCATAACAGTCTTACCTGTAAATAATGCAACGTATTCATTTTCCATTTTGGTTAGTTGTTTTACCATTACTTCATAAGCTTTTCCATCAGGAGGTAATTGCTCATAGTTGGCAGCTAATGTCAGAAATCTTCTTTTACGAAGTTTAGTGATATTATTCGCCACGTCGAATGCTCTTTCCTCGATTGTTTTAGGTTTGAATGAATTTCCATTTAATGAATCTTCAACTTCCAAATAGAAGTCGTCTAGCGACAAATCAGGAAAGACAACAGATGGAGCAATTTCATTATTAATCAAGTTTCCTGTATATGTTGGTTGAGCTTGAAAATCTGTTACTGTATTAATCCCAGCTAAGATTCCTTCTGGTGTAAGACTGATCTCTGAGGCTACAGTTCCCATTGCTTTGAATGTTTGTGCAGGATCAGGCTCTGCCATGGTTGTCAGTTCAATGCGATCGATGGTCCATGTCTCATTATCGCTTGATGGAGCATTGGTGATTCCCAAAAAACGCTCTGCATATTGAAAATATGGTCCGTGGAAAAATTTCTTTTGTGTTGCAATAACTTTAACTCCAACAACAGTTCTTGGGAGTGAGTAGGCAACTCCTTCATTATAGGTTGGTACTGCTTCCCCTTTCTTCTTATCGTCCTTAGCGAATGTTTGCATGCTACAGAATGCAAACAGTGCAATTAGTAATAATGCTTTTGATCTATTTCTCATGATAAATTGATATTTCGATTTGAGAGAACCAAAGATAAACATTATCACATTAATTTTTAATCTCTTTGAAAGCGAATCCTAAATTTTCGATGATATCACTGGCAATCAACGATTCTACACTTTGTTTGTTTAGCGCAATATCACCAGAAATACCATGAAGAAATACACCTACTAACGCAGCATCAATTGGAGAATAGCCTTGTGCAAGTAATCCCAGAATAATTCCCGTTAATACATCCCCACTTCCAGCTGTTGCCATTCCTGGATTTCCAGAGGTGTTGAAAAAACATTGCCCATCAGGAGTTGTAATAGTGGTGTGAGCTCCTTTTACTAAAGTTATAACGTTGTGTTGATTTGAAAAATTAACCTGTTTTTGTAGTCTTTCAAATGAATTTTCAGCAGGTCCGGCGAGTCGCTCAAATTCTTTTGGGTGAGGAGTAAGAATTGTTTGAGTCGGTAATTGTGCCAGTAGTTCTTTTTTGCCACTTAGAATATTGAGACCGTCGGCATCGATTACCATTGGTTTTTTGCATTGTTCAAGTAGATTCTCCATAGCGCGTATCGAGTTCATTTTGCATCCTAAACCTGGTCCGATCCCAATTGCTTTATATTGATCCGTGTCAGGGAATTCTGTGAAGTGCAAATCCGAGCGGTCGATACTTATCATGGCTTCAGGAACAGTATTTTGTAGGATCTGATATCCCAGATGGGGAACATGGGTTGTCAGCAATCCAACACCAGCGCGGAGACATGCTTTTGATGCAAGTACTGCAGCTCCCATTTTTCCATAACTTCCTGCGATGAGCAAAGCATGGCCAAAGGTGCCCTTGTGCGAATGCCTGGTTCGTATTTGCAGTTTCTCTTGTATTAGTGCTGAAGTTACACTCTGGTATGGTGTAGCTTTTTCCTCAATGATATCAGGATGAAGTCCGATTGAAAGAACATGTAAATTTCCTAAGCAGGCTTCCCATTCGGCAAAAAGGAAACTCAATTTAGGGAATTGAAATGTAAGTGTATGGGTGGCCTTGATTACCTGTGCCAATGAATTGGTTGTATTATCTTCTCCCATCAGACCGGATGGAATGTCAATGGCAATAACAGTCTTATTAAGGTTGTTGATAAATTCAACGATTTGTAAAGGTAGTCCTTGTAAAGGACGGTTTAATCCTGATCCGAATAGTCCGTCAATAATAATATATTCTGATTTAGGAATCGGAATATCATTTACCGAGGATATCATAATGGTTTGAACCTTCTTTTGTTCTTGCAATCGGTTCATATTAGTTGCTGGAGAACCTGAAAGTGGTTTCCCTGTATCTAGTTGACAAACGGTGACATTGAAATCAGAAGAAGCGAGCATTCTTGCTATTGCCAGTGCATCTCCTCCATTATTCCCCGGGCCGGAAAAGATTAGAATATCATTATTTAGGGTGACATTTTGTGTTATCCATGAGGCGGCGGTTTTTGAGGCACGCTCCATTAGATCAATATCAGCAATAGGTTCATGCTGAATTGTGTATTGGTCTATTTCGGCAATTTGTTTACAAGTGAATATTTTCATGGCATAAGATTTAAACTAAACAGGCAAAACTACGATCCATTAGAATGATGTGTATTATTGAATACTTGCGTTTGTAATTTTTGTTCTGCTTGACGAAGCATAAAGTTATAAAAAACGAAAATCATTAAGTGTTTTAATCATAAAAACATGAATTTATTCAAGATACTATTCTACAACATGTATAACCCTGATCAATTTCAACTTGGCACGATAAAAAAGTTGGTTATATTTGTCGAGATAGCGTGGATCAAAAAAATTTACAGAGATATTATTACTAATCTTTAAATCGATAGTTTATGTTTAAAGGACATCCTAAGGGACTTTATGTCGCCTTTTTTGCCAACATGGGAGAGCGTTTCGGCTTCTATACCATGATGGGAATTTTGGTATTTTACCTGACGGCTAAATTTGGTCTAACAGAGTCGAATGCAGGTTTGATTTACAGTATTTTTTATGGATCTATTTATGGTTTAGCACTTCTTGGTGGTGTTTTAGCTGATAGAACTAAAAATTACAAAGGAGTTATTAACATTGGTTTGATTACCATGTTAGGGGGGTACGTTTTAATGTCGGTTCCTGGTTTTGGTTTGGTATTTACCATTATTGCTCTTGGAGTTATTGCTTTTGGTAACGGACTATTTAAAGGTAACCTTCAGGCAGTAGTAGGACAGCTATATGATGACCCTAGATATTCTCATATGCGTGACTCTGCATTTAGTGTATTCTATATGGGTATCAATGTTGGTGCTTTGTTTGCTCCAAGTGCTGCAGCTGGTGTAATTAACTGGTTCATTAAATCAAAAGGATTTACCCGCGATGATGCATTGCCTGCATTGATTCACAAGTTTAAGGATGGTGCTATTACAGCTACTGAGACTGCTGATCTTCAGGCATTGGCGGATAAAGTGTCAGGTACTACAGTTACTGATTTATCTACTTTTGCTACTGATTACCTGGCGGCTTATGGTGATGGATTTAACTATGCTTTCGGTTTGGCTGGTATTACAATGATTATTTCATTGGTAGTATATACTATCTTTAAGCGTATGCTTCCTGATGTGAAGAAAGCTGAAGAGACTGCTGATGGTAAAGTTGTTGAGATGTCAAAAGAAGAGACTAAACAACGATTAACTGCTTTATTCCTTGTGTTTGGTGTGGTTATCTTCTTCTGGATGGCTTTCCACCAAAATGGATTGACAATGAGTTTCTTTGCTCGTGACTATACTGTTACCGAGGTAGGAGCAGCTACTTATTTGGTATTTAATATCTGGTCGCTATTGGCTATAGTTATTGGTATCTTATCGCTTAATACCATATTTAAATCTGATGCAGCTGCAAAGAGTAAGCTTATTGCAACCGTTGTGTTTATTATCTCAGCAGGTGCAACATGGTACTTCTATAATAACAACCCAGAGGTGAATGCATTCTCTCCTGAGTTGTTCCAGCACTTTAACCCAACAATGATTGTATTGTTGACTCCTATTATCGTAGGATTGTTCACATGGTTAAATAAGAGAGGTAAAGAGCCTTCAGCTCCTCGTAAGATTGGTATCGGTATGATTATTACTTCTTTTGGATTCTTGATCCTTTTAGTAGGTTCTCTTGGATTGGATCCATTTGATGTAATGCAATCTGATCCTGGTCATGCTCGTGTAGGAACAGGATGGTTGATTGGTACTTATTTTACTTTGACCATTGCAGAGTTATTCTTGAGTCCAATGGGATTATCATTCGTATCGAAGGTATCTCCTCCTAAGTATCAGGGATTGATGCAAGGTGGTTGGCTAGGTGCTACTGCTTTGGGTAACTTGTTATTGGGTGTAGGTAGTTACTTATACGAACGAGTAGAAATTTGGATGGTATGGGCAATCTTTATTGTATTGTGCTTTATCGCTGCCGGATTTATATTCTCTATAATGAAGAAACTCGAAAGAGTATCAGGATAACAAAATAAAAAGAGGCTGTCGGTTAATTGACAGCCTCTTTATTTTTAAAACATTTTTTCTATTTCAGTTTGATATTTTCTGGCGACTTTATCTCGTTTTAATTTCAACGTTGCCGATAACTCACCACTTTCAGGAGTCCACTCATCTGGAACTACAGTAAATTTCTTTAATTGCTCATGCGGACTCAGTGTCTTGTTGATTGTATTAATCTCGCGCTGGAAGCGTTTAATTAATTGCTCATTCAATACTAATTCCTTATTGTTGGCGTAGTGAATTTTGTGCTTACTAGCCCAGAAGTGTAGGTAGTCGAAATTAGGAGTTATAACAGTTCCTACATATTTCTCATTTTCACCTACCACCATTGCTTGCTCAATAAAGCTCGATTCTTTCAGTTTATTCTCTAATAACTGAGGCGCAATGTATTTTCCTGATGATAGTTTAAATATCGATTTCTTACGATCAGTGATCTTTAGAAATTTATCATCTTCCAACACTCCTATGTCTCCAGTATGGAACCATCCATCTTCATCAATCACCTCTTTGGTATATTCCGGATCTTTGTAGTATCCTTTCATGATATTAGGTCCCTTTACAAGAATCTCACCGTCCTCCGCAATTCTAACATTTACTCCATCAATCACAGGACCTACGGTTCCCAGGCGATAACGATCAGCATCACTATAATTAACCGCAATAACAGGTGAAGTCTCTGACAATCCATAGCCTTCCTGAATAAGCAAACCAGCTGCCCCAAATATGCGACCTAGTCGAGGCTGTAATGCAGCTCCTCCTGAAACGATTAGTTTAATGTTTCCTCCCAAAGCATCCTGCCATTTAGAGAAAACTAATTTTCGAGCAATTTTTAATTGCAATGCATAACAAGGACCTTGCTTTTTAAATGGTTCATATTTCTCTGCAATCTTTAACGACCTGAAGAAGATATGTTTCTTTATTCCGGTTAAATCTTTCCCTTTTCCAATAATCTTGTCATATACTTTTTCAAGGAATCTTGGAACCGTAGAAAATCCATCAGCCTTAATCTCAATCAGGTTATTGGCAATGGTTCCCATATTTTGTGCGTAATATACACTGATACCTCTGTATAGATAATGATAATTGAGCATACGTTCGTAAACATGACTCAAAGGCAAAAAGCTTAAAACTTTGTGTTGCTCGTTTAACGGATTTATTGACGTCGTAGAAACAGCATTACTCATGATGTTGTAATGCGAGAGCATCACTCCTTTAGGATCACCAGTCGTTCCTGAAGTATAAATGATTGTTGCAATATCATCTTTGTTAATGGTATCCTTCACTTCCTGAAGTTTTGCCAAATCACCTTTGCTTCGGCCATTGCCAACAGCCATTACATCATCGTAATTTTCCTGTCCTTCTATTTCGTCAATAGTAAATACATGCAGGTTAGGGAATTTTTTTAAAGCATCTTTTATTCTTTGATAGATAACCTTATTCCCGATGATTACTGCTTTTGCTTCAGAATGATTGATTAGGTATTCATACTCTTCAACACTTAGGTTTGGGTAAAGGGGAACGTGGATGATTCCCAATTGTGCCATCCCCATGTCGAAAATGTTCCACTCAGGGCGACTGTTACAAACGGTAATTATCTTGTCTCCTTTTTGATAACCAAGTTTCATTAATCCTATTGAGAAGCGTTGACTCTCTTCAACGAACTGTTTTGTACTAAGTGTATCCCATTTCCCGGTTGATTTTCCCGCCAGTATTACCTCTTTGTCATAATTCTCCTGCAAATGATCAAGAAGATCAAATAATCGTTCTACATTTTTACTCATAACTAAGCGTTTGGTCGCGTTTTGCTGTTCAAAAGTTCAAATATAACATTCTAGATGTATCGATCTTTTTTCAATACCCAAAAAATAGGTGATGATGTAGGAGATTATCGAACTTTTTGATAATTAGTCGAATATCTGATGCTATTGTTCGATTAATTGCGTTGTTTTAGGGAGGCATCATACGACACAATTATTTGTATCCATGCTGTTGTTTATTACCTTTGCAGCGTAAACAATAGGTATTAACCGCAGACAGTTCGGAACCATCCTGTCTATAAACAAAACTAGGGATCTCATATAGGTTAATACGGTTGCTCTATGATTAATCAATAATTAGTCACGGTTCTACCGTTGGTATCCCTCGTTTTGCTGTTTCGAGCTGATTTGCCTGAATAAATAAATAATGAAGAAGGCTGTAGTATTATTATCAGGAGGTCTTGATTCTGCCGTTGCTCTTTGGTTAGCTAAATCGGAAGGTTTTGATGTGCATGGCATGTCATTTGATTATGGTCAACGTCATGATAAGGAGTTAAACTGTGCAAAGGAATTGGCACGAGAAGCTGGATGCCATGAGCATAAGGTTGTTTCACTGAATATGAATAGTTGGGGAGGATCATCATTAACCGATGCATCTATGTCAGTTGAAGATGGTGATGTGAATCGTACTGATATTCCTGTTACCTATGTGCCTGCCCGAAATATGATCTTTCTGAGTGTAGCTGCTTCTTATGCCGAGGCCATTGGTGCTCAGGATATTTTTATTGGAGTAAGTGAGGTTGATTATTCGGGATATGTTGACTGTCGCCAGGAATTCATTGATGCAATGGAAATCGCAATAAATAAGGGAACAGTATGTGGTGCAGAAGAAAATCGACCAATTAAGATACATGCTCCTTTTGTTAATAAAACCAAAGCTCAGGAAATCAAACTGGGTATGTCTCTGGGAGTAGCTTTTCAACATACATGGTCGTGTTATCGAGGAGAAGGAGAGCCTTGTGGAACATGTGATAGCTGTTTGTTGAGAGCTAAGGCTTTTGAAGAAGCAGGGTATGACGATCCTGCCTTAAAGTGATACCGTAATTGATTGGATAAAATGATTATTAGAAAGTTATTTAAGTTTGAAGGGGCGCATGTTGTGCGCAATTGTTCATCGCAGCGATGTAAAGAAAATGTTCATGGTCATTCCTACAAAGTTGAGGTGTTCATATCGTCCAATAAGGTTGATAAAGGATATATGGTACTTGATTTCAAACTATTGGATAAAGTGAAGCTGTTGATTGATTCATTCGACCATTCATTTTCACTGTGGAATAGGGAAGATAAAGAGTTCAAGGAATTTGTGTATAAGTACAACTCCCGAGTTGCGGAAATTCCAGTTTCTCCATCGGCCGAAGGTTATGCTTTGATGTTTTTTAAGGTGATAGATGAAATACTAAAGAACACGGTTACGTCAAATGGAGAAGGGGAGATTCGTTTAAGCTCAGTACGTGTTCATGAAACTGAAACTGGATATGCCGAGGCATTTAGAGAAGACGAGCAAATGATCAACTTTGAATTGAATGATGTACTTTTCTCTACAGGAATTCAGCAGGAATGGAAAAACGGTGATTGGTGGAAGGATTTATTAGCTGGAAAGAAGTTTATTAATCCTGTTGTTGATCACGAGATAGATTAACTATGAAGCAAATAACGCTTGTTAAAAATGGAGTATTTCCAATTACCCATGATGAGAATGGAGATATCTTAAGCGATAGGCCAAAGACTGAACTGAGTATAGCAGGAACTATACAAGGGGAAGGTAAATTAGCCGGTGTTCCATCTCTTTTTGTCCGCACAGCAGGTTGTAACCTACGATGCATGTGGTCGTTGGATGATGGTAATGTTTCGCCCTGTGATACCTGGAATTCGTCGTTCGATATTCAAGGCGCTGAGACTATTGATGTTGATAAAGTGGTGAATCTCTTAAGAGAGAATAAGAATAATATTCAGCATCTGGTGATAACAGGAGGCGAACCAATGCTGCAAACTTATCCGCTAATAACGCTTTGTCGACAAATCAAGGAGGAACAGGGTCTTCATATTACACTTGAAACCAATGCTACTATTTTTAATGAGGAGCTAGCTCAATATATCGATTTGTTTAGTCTCTCTCCAAAACTGAAAAACTCAATACCTACCCAAGCTAAAAGCTCAAGATTGGGGCTAGAGTTAAATAGTCAGCAAGAAAGACATGCTATTTTGTATCGTCAGATAGAGGTAATTCAGCAGTTTATTGACTATTCCAATACACACCAAAAGGATATACAAATAAAGTTTGTTGTTGGGAATTCTGATGATGAGCATGAGATAAATAATGAATTTCTTAAAGAGTTATCAGATTGGAAGAGTGAAGATATACTAATAATGAATCTTGGTGGTAATACTGAGGAAATAGGTCAATCTGTTTCTCCTGCTATCGAGATGAGTATAAGAAATGGTTGGCGGTATACACCGCGACTACATATTGATTTGTTTGGAAATAAAGAAGGAGTATAAAAAAGAAAGGCAGAGATTAATTTCTCTGCCTTTTTTATGATGTGTTCTTTTTGACTAGCTGATAAGCTCTTCTGCTTTTTTAAGCGCATTACTAATTCCTGCCGGATTCTTACCTCCTGCAGTAGCATAGAATGGCTGTCCACCACCACCACCTTGAACTTCTTTGGCGATTTCACGGATGATTTGTCCAGCGTTCCAACCTTTTTCCTTGACAAGGTTATCTGATATCATTACAGTAAGACTTGCCTTACCTTTGATCTCAGCTCCTAATACCAATACAAGGTTTTCAATCTCTCCTTTTAACTGGAATGCTAAATCTTTGATTGCTTGAGGTGCATCAAGATTTACTTGCTTAAGAATTACATTAGCACCGTTAATCTGGCGAACGTCATTGTGTAATTCTTTCTTAATTCCAGCTGCAGCTTCTTTTTCAAATGCTTCAATCTGCTTGCGCAATGTGTTGTTAGCATCAAGAAGGTCTTGAACTGCTTTTGGAAGATTCTTAGGATTATTTAATAGCGACTTAGCTTCAGATAGCTGATCAAGATTTCCGGAGATGAATTGATCTGCTTTCTCTGCAGTGATCGCTTCAATTCGTCTTACACCTGCAGAAATTGCACTTTCAGAAGTGATCACAAATTGTCCAATCTGACCAGTTGCTTCAACGTGTGTTCCACCACAAAGCTCAATTGAATCGCCAAACTTGATTACACGTACCAAGTCGCCATACTTCTCTCCAAACAGTGCAATTGCACCAAGTTCTATTGCTTCATCAAATGGAATTGCTCTTTTCTCTTCTTGTGCGTTGTTCTCGCGAATAAGTTCGTTAACACGATTTTCAACGGCTTTAAGCTCTTCTTTTGTTAGCTTCTGGAAGTGAGAGAAGTCGAAACGTAAGTAGTCAGGACGTACTAAAGATCCTTTCTGCTCAACGTGTGTTCCCAATACTTCACGTAATGCATTATCTAACAGGTGAGTTGCTGTATGGTTATTTGCAGTAGCTTTTCTATTTTTAGCATTAACTACAGCTTTGAACTCTGCATTAACATCAGCTGGAAGTTCTTTTGCAATGTGAATGATCAAGTTATTCTCTCTTTGTGTATCAAGAATACTTGTTTTTACACCGTTTGCTTCAACATATCCAGTATCACCAACCTGACCTCCTGATTCAGCATAGAATGGAGTAAAGTTGAATGCCAACTGATAAAACTCTTTATTCTTTTGCTTGACCTTACGGTATCTTGTGATTTTAACTTTAGTCTCTAATTGATCGTAACCGATAAATTCTTCCTGATCATCGGCACAAACAACTACCCAGTCGTCAGTTTCCTGCGCAGCAGCATTTCTTGAACGACTTTTTTGTTTTTCCATCTCAGCATTGAACTCCTCAATGTTTACAGTCAATCCTTTTTCTTTCAAGATTAGTTCTGTAAGATCTAATGGAAATCCAAATGTATCGTAAAGAACAAATGCGTCTTTACCTGTAATTGATGTATTGTTTTCTGATTTTGCTTTAGCAACAAGTCCTTCCAACAAATGGATACCTGTTTCCAAAGTTTTCAAGAAGGAATCTTCTTCTTCTTTTATTACTTTCGAAATAAGTACAACCTGAGCTTGTAGTTCAGGGAATGTATCTCCCATTACTTCAATCAATGTTGGAATTAAGCGATACATAAAGGCTTCTTTGAATCCAAGGAATGTGTATCCGTAACGAACAGCACGACGAAGGATTCTTCTAATCACATAACCTGCCTTGTTGTTTGAAGGAAGCTGTCCGTCAGCAATAGAGAACGCAATTGCTCTTAAGTGGTCAGAAATTACGCGCATTGCAATGTCAACCTCTTCGTTTTCTCCGTAGGTTTTTCCACAGAAATTACCAAGTTTAGTAATGATTGATTGGAAGATGTCAGTATCGTAGTTTGAAGTCTTTCCTTGCATCGCCATACACAAGCGCTCGAAGCCCATACCTGTGTCAACATGTTTTTGTGGAAGCTCTTCTAATTGTCCGCTTGCTTTTCTGTTGAATTGGATGAATACAAGGTTCCAGATCTCAATAACCTGAGGGTGATCCATGTTCACAAGATCACGTCCTGAAACTTTTGCTCTCTCTTCTTCACTTCTTAAGTCGATATGTAGTTCCGAGCAAGGACCACAAGGACCACTTTCTCCCATTTCCCAGAAGTTGTCTTTCTTATTTCCATTTAAGATTCTGTCTTCCGGAAGGAATCTTTTCCAGTGATCGTATGCTTCTTTATCCAAAGGTACACCATCGGTTTCATCTCCTTCGAAAATGGTAGCATATAAGCGGTCGGCAGGAAGACCTAAAGTATCTACTAAAAGTTCCCATGCCCAGCTGATAGCTTCTTCTTTAAAATAATCACCAAACGACCAGTTTCCAAGCATCTCAAACATGGTGTGGTGATAAGTGTCATGCCCTACTTCTTCGAGGTCATTATGTTTTCCTGATACTCTCAAACACTTTTGGGTGTCGGCTACGCGATTGTACTTGGCTACTTCATTTCCCAAAAAGATGTCTTTAAACTGATTCATCCCTGCATTTGTAAACATGAGGGTTGGGTCATTCTTAACGACCATTGGTGCCGACGACACAATCTGATGCCCTTTTGAATTAAAAAAATCCAAAAATGCTTTCCTGATTTCTCTCGAATTCATAATTAACTTATCCTTTTATTTTTTTCTTCTTACTTACGCTGTTATTAGGTAAGAATCATCTATTTTTAAGTGTAATACCTTGAAAGACGGTGAAGAACCGTTTTTTTCAAATTGTTGCAAAGTTAGATTATTTACTTAAATTTGTTGCTAAAATGCATAAATTCTTAAATATTTTAACCTTATGGCGAAGGTAAAATATAAGTTCAATCCAACAAGCTTGAATTATGAACAGGTCAGCGATAATTTCTGGAGCAAAGCCCGAAAGTTATTAGGATATATGACCACAAGTTTTGTTTTTGGTTTATTGATCTTTTTTGTGGTTTCTACGTTTTATGAAACCCCAGGTATGAAAAGTTTAAAGCGCGAGAATAAGAGGCTGCTTACACAATACGAGATTCTTAATCGTGACATGGAACGTTTAGACACTGTTCTGAATGATATTCAGAATAGAGATGATAATCTATATAGGGTTATCTTCGAGGCTGAACCTATTCCTCAGTCTATTCGAAAGGCTGGTTTTGGAGGAACCAATAGTTATAAGAATCTGGAAAGTATGGAGAACGCAGAATTGGTTGTAAATACTTCTCGTAAGTTGGATATTTTATCTAAAGAGGCGTATATCCAGTCTAAATCATACGACGAAATTCTTAAGCTAGCGCTCGACAAAGAGAAGATGTTAGCATCGATTCCTGCTATTATGCCTGTCTCAAACCGTGACTTGAAACATACTGCTTCGGGATGGGGATGGCGAATGGATCCTATCTATAAGATTAGAAAATTCCATTATGGAATGGATTTCTCTGCACCAACAGGTACTGAAATTTACTC
Source organism: Puteibacter caeruleilacunae (assembly GCA_005217565.1). Lineage (GTDB taxonomy): Bacteria > Bacteroidota > Bacteroidia > Bacteroidales > Prolixibacteraceae > Puteibacter > Puteibacter caeruleilacunae. The sequence continues at coordinate 523,662 of SJCO01000003.1, read as the reverse complement.
TACAGGTGATGGTGTTGTACGGGAAGTAAATACCATAAGAGGAGGATACGGTAAACATGTTGTCATTGATCATGGCTTTGGCTATGAAACCCTTTATGCACATATGAATGGTTTCAATGTGAAAAAAGGTGCTAAAATTAAGAGGGGTGATGTTATCGGATATGTTGGTAACTCAGGTAAATCTACTGGTCCACACTTACATTATGAAGTACATAAAAATGGAAAGAAGGTAAACCCTCAGTATTACTACTTTAAGGATCTGTCGGCTCAGGAATATGAGCGTATGATCTCGATTTCTTCTAATATGGGGCAAACATTCGATTAATAAATTGAATATGTCGGATAAGGTGAACAAGAAAGAAAAACTGTTTTATTCCATTGGTGAAGTGGCTGAGATGTTTGATGTAAATACATCGCTGATTCGCTATTGGGAGAAAGAGTTTGATATCTTGAAACCTAAAAAGAATGCAAAAGGAAATCGTTTATTTCGACCTGAAGATGTTACCAATCTTGAATTAATCTATTACTTGGTTAAGGAAAGAGGAATGACGCTTAAAGGGGCGAAAAAGAAATTGAAAGAGAATCGCGACGATACCATATATAATTTTGAGGTTGTACAAAAACTCAAAAACATACGACAATTGTTGATTGAAGTGGGAGAAGAGCTTTGATGGCGAGAGCTTTCTCGTTGTTTATTGCTCAGTTATGCAATACAATTGTATGATGTGTTGTGATTATTAAAAAACATACTAGTTAACTATTACATGCAGGTTAAAATAAAAGATATTTGTAACCATTTGGAGCAAATAGCTCCTATTGCTTATCAGGAATCATACGATAATGCGGGATTGATTATTGGTAATCCTAGTCAGCTTATCGATAGTGCTTTGATTTGTCTTGATGTTACAGAGGAGGTTGTTGATGAGGCTATCGCGAAAGGTGCAGGTCTTATTGTTGCTCATCATCCTTTGGTGTTCGGAGGACTAAAAAAGATTACTGGAAAGAATTTTATTGAGCGATGTGTTATCAAAGCGATAAAACATGATATCGGAATATATGCAGCGCACACAAATCTTGATAGTGTTCAAGGAGGAGTGAACAGTAAGATTTGTGAAAAACTTAACTTGATTAATTGCAAAGTCTTATCGCCAATCAATGGTCATCTTAAAAAGTTGGTTACTTTTATTCCTTTAACACACATCGAAGAGGTACAAAAGGCAGTATTTGCTGCTGGTGCTGGAAATATTGGGAACTATGATTGTTGTGGTTATAGTACCAATGGAAAAGGGACCTTTAGGGGGGGAGAAGATACAAATCCGTTTGTTGGAGAAAAGGGAGAAGTGCATCAGGAAGAAGAGGTGCGGTTTGAAACAATATTTCCTAAACATATTCAGGGCAAAGTGATCCAGGCTTTGTTAAAAGCTCATCCTTACGAAGAGGTTGCTTATGATATTTATGCGTTGGATAATCAATTTGAACAGGTGGGTATAGGTATGATTGGAGAGTTATCCAATCCTGAGGATGAACTTACTTTTTTGAAAGAAGTTAAAGATAAGTTTACTTGCGAAGTAATAAAGTATACAGAATTAAATAATAAGCCGGTAAAAAAAGTCGCTGTTTGTGGAGGATCAGGCAGTTTCCTACTAAGGAATGCGATCTCTGCAGGAGCTGATATTTTTATTACAGGCGACTTTAAATATCATCAGTATTTCGATGCTGAAGGTAAGATTGTAATAGCAGATATAGGGCATTATGAAAGTGAGCAATTCACTAAAGAGGTTTTTTATGAAATACTTATGAAAAAATTCCCTAAATTTGCACTCCATTTATCAGGTGTTAAGACCAATCCGGTAAATTACCTGATTTAATGAATGTTGTTGTGAGTTCAAAAATAAAAATTGAAATATGACTACACAGTATCAAAAACCGGAAGGTAAAGACGTTCCTGTTGAAGAAAAACTGAAAGCACTTTTCGAATTGCAAAGTGTGGTGTCAGAAGTTGACAAAATCAAAACTCTGCGTGGTGAATTACCTCTTGAAGTTCAGGATCTGGAAGATGAAATTGCAGGACTGAGAACAAGATTGAACAATTATGAAGACGATGTAAAGAACCTGGAGACTTCAATTGCTAATCGTAAAACTCAGATTAAAGAGTCTCAGGCTTTAATTGCAAAATATACAGAGCAGCAAAACAATGTTAGAAATAACAGGGAGTATGATTCTCTTTCTAAAGAGATCGAATTCCAGACATTGGAGATTGAGCTGTCGGAGAAACGTATTAAAGAGTTTACTCAGGAGTTGGGCAATAAAAAGCAAAGTATTGATGCCGCTAAAGTAACTCTTGGAGAGCGTGAAGAGGATTTGAGTACTAAGAAGAGAGACTTAGAAGAAATTACAGCAGAAACTCAGGTAGAAGAGGAGAAGTTGTATTCTAAGGCTGAGAAGATTGAAGGAATGATTGAAAATCGCCTTTTGACTGCTTTCAAACGTATTCGTAAAAATGCTCGTAATGGTCTTGCTGTAGTAACTATCCAGCGTGATGCATGTGGAGGTTGTTTTAATAAAATCCCACCTCAGCGTCAGTTAGATATTGCTAACCGTAAGAAGGTAATCGTTTGTGAGTATTGTGGTCGTATCTTAGTTGATAACAATATCGCAGGAGTTGAATAGTCAGTAATATGATGATATAAAAAAAACGAGGCTAAATAATAGTCTCGTTTTTTTTGTCTTATATTTTTTACCAGCTACCACCGGCACCTCCACCTCCGAAGCTTCCGCCTCCGAAGCCACCGAAGTCGCCAAAGCTGCCTCCGCCACTATCACCGAATCCTCCTCCAAAGCCTCCTCCTCCAGAAGAGAAGTCGTTGAAGTATCCCGAATGACGATGACTGTTAGAGCCTAACATGGTTAAGGCTGCCCAGAATGGTAAACTATGTCCAAGTCCGTAGCTACGTCTTCTACGCGAAAAGGCAGGGATGATAACAAAGAAGATTAACAGGAGTAACCAGAATCCTCCTCCACTACTTTTCCCTGATGCCTTTTTGACACTTTTCCTATATTGCTGAGCTGTAAACTCTCCTTTGGTTAAACCAATAAGAACAGTTGTAGCTCTATCAATTCCAGTGAAATAGTCATTCCGTTTAAAATTTGGAATAAGTTCTGCATTAACAATGTCTCTATTGGCAGTAGCATCAGGTACTACTCCTTCTAATCCATATCCTACAGCTGTAAAAACTTGCCCATCAGAAGTCGCAGTCTTGGGCTTAATCAACAGCAAGATGCCATTGTCACTGCCTTTTAGGCCAACTCCCCATTTCTCCCCTAGTTGAGTTGTATAGGATGCTATATCATATCCACTCAACGATTTAATAGTTACCACACAAATTTGTGTAGATGTTTGAGAGAAAAAGTGCACTAGTTTCTGTTCCAGAGCCTTTTCTTCAGCTTGGTTAAGAACATTTGCTAGATCATTGACCAGGCGCGGAGGATTCGGTCTCTCTGGAAATTCAGATTGTCCGAAAACTGTGGTCGCCAATAGCAACAATATAGAAACGATATAAAATTTAAACTTCATAATCTGAGTCGTTTAATTCCCAAAGGAAATTTCATCGGGTAATTCATTAACATCATCTTGTTGATAAGGAAAATGCTCCTTTAGCTGTTCGCCAGCCATTATGATGCCATTGGATAGACCGTCAGCATATTTCCCCTCTTTAAAATATTCCAGCATTGTTTGCTTAATTGCATCCCAGAAATCGGTCGGTACTTTTGCATTTATACCTCCATCCCCGATGATGGCAAATTTACGATCAACTACTGCCAGATAAAACAAAACGCCATTACGTAGTTCTGTTTTGTGCATATCAAGTTTATCAAATACATAGGCAGCCCTATCCAAGGACTCACCTTTGCAATGGTTTTCAATATGGACGCGTACTTCTCCTGAAGTACTAAGTTCAGCTTGCTTTACTGCTGCAACTATTTGCTCTTTCTCAAGATCTGTGAAGAATGCTGATGGAGTCATAGCTACAGGTTTTAAAATTTAACTTCAGGAGCTTTTTCGGCACCTTTTTCTGCTTCGAAGTAAGCTTTTTCCTTGAATCCAAACATATTTGCAATAATATTTCTGGGAAACTCTCTGACAAGTTCATTATAAGGTTGAACGGCTTGATTGAACTTTCTACGTTCAGTTGCGATTCTATTTTCAGTGCCTTCCAATTGAGCCTGTAAATCCATAAAGTTCTGATTCGCTTTTAAATCAGGGTAGCGTTCCATGACAACCATCAATCTGCTAAGTGCAGATGATAACTCTCCTTGTGCAGCTTGAAACTTCTTCAAGGCATTAGGATCAAGGTTCGATGGATTTATATTTACGGAAGTGGCTTTTGAGCGTGCTTCAATAACTGCACTTAAGGTTTCTTTTTCATGTGAGGCATATCCTTTTACCGTATTCACAAGATTAGGGATCAAATCTGCGCGACGTTGGTACACATTCTCAACCTGAGACCATGAGGCTTTTACTCCCTCATCCATAGATACCATTTTATTGTAAGTATTTTTGAAAAATGAGTAGCTCATAAAAAAGAATACTGCGACTCCTATTAAAACCAGATAACCTTTTTTCATTTTAATATCTTTTAGTTTAACATTATGTATTAATCATTGTGGAGGCTGATATTTATTAGGTCTCTAAGTGTTGCAAAAGCATTACAAAAATTTTCAAAAATATCTTGGATTCCCGAAATTCAGCCTTAATTGTTGAGTATCAAATTATAAACCAAAAATCAGCTGATATGTCCAATATAGACTTGAAAGGGACGATTCTGGATGGTATCTTCTAAGGAGTTGTTTATTGTAAGTGTTTATTTATCAGTTGTTAAGTGTAGTTCTGAGCGAAAGGAGATTCTTGCAGCGGAGGAGTAAAAGCTTGCATTAAAGAACGTGTTGCGTTATTTTGATCTAAAACATCATGCCATTTTGGCACAAGAATTTGCTCAGGAGCTAGAGAATTACGGTCGTATTTACATGTATTATAATAACATAAAAAAAGCCGGTTATCCGGCTTTTTTTATTTCATCAGATTGGCTGTTAAGCATGAGTGAATCGGGTATATCATCAAGCAATCTCCAATCTTTATATTTTTGAGATATTGTTCTTCCAATTTCACAATTCCGTGTTCTTGACTCAAACTTGTAATCACGTTTGACTTTAACGAAGGTTTTATTGCAACATCGTTAATTTGATGAATAACACCAAATATTTTATTGTTTTCACTGTCGTGTATCACCTCCTTCGAGAAATGAACACCCCCACCATAAATTACAGCCTCTCCTCGATCTGGATATATTCCAACAACCGGACAGTACATTGATGCTGCAATTTGATTGAAATCACATGAACCTATTTGTACTTGCATAACATCATAAAATGTGAAGTTTCCAGGTCTGATTTCATCAAATGCACTAAGATCTTCAACAACAGAGCACGATGGGGTATCTCCAAACGATAGCTTAGCCTTTGGAAATTCTTCTTTTAAAGTAAATAGCCTTGCCTGTGTTTGCTCCATTTTAGCTGCGATCTCTTGCTCATTCCTGCAGGTGTAAGTATCTCCAGCATGGGTTAAGAAGCCTTGGAATTTAAGCTGATTTTGACCATTTATCTCTTGAATAAGGGATTTTATCTCTTCTTTTTTACTCCAGAGTATCCCAGACCTATGATATCCACAATCAATCTCTATCCATATACTCAAAGGATGCTTAATTTCCTGTCCAAGTTGTTGAATAATTATAGCATTATCTGTAATGATCTTCAAATCTACTTGCTCGGCTAATGTGTTAATCTCATCTATTTCATGTAGATTAACAGGAAAAGCAATGGTAATATCCTTCCATCCATTGTCTGCAAAATATTTAGCCATAGAAACAGATGAAACTGTGCACTGATTGATCCCTTCTTGTTGGAACAATTTCGCCACTTCCTGAGACTGGTGTGTTTTGAAGTGTGGCCTTAGAGTCGTATTGCTACGTCTGGCCTTTTGCAACATTTTCTGAATATTCTGTACTACTCTTTCGTTATTAACAACAAAAGTTGGCGTTTTTATATTATAACTTTGATCGGAGCTCATTTCTTATTGAATTACGCAGATTTAATAATTCCTCTGATATACCTACCTTGTAAATGTGAGGATTGGTGAATCGTTTTACTTCCTCAGGAAGGAGGGCAGCCCTGCTTTGTAAGTATTGATGAATCTCTGTTAATGTCTTGGATGATGCGAGAATGGTTCCATTTTCGAATACTTTAGAATGTAGGTTTTCACCATGAAGATCACTAACCTTCGTAAACTTCCCGCTCTCATGAGGATGGTATATTGTCTGGATGTGGTTTTCTCCAGCAAGATGAATCGCATCTCTAAAAAACAATCCTTCCTTATCGTAATATCTTGTTAATGTTTTTGTTCCAGGAAGCGTCACTTTCTCAATGTTCTCAGAAATCTTCATTCTTGGAGATCCTGCAATTGAGACTAACTTGTAAACACCATCGAGTGCAGCTTCTGGTTTGGCAGTTACCATTTCTGTTCCTATACCAAAACCATCGATAGGAGCCTTTTGGTCATTCAAACTTTTTACAACATGCTCGTTCAACTGGTTGGAGGCAATGATTTTTACATATTGAAGTCCTGCGTCATCTAGCATTTTTCTGGCTCTCTTACTTAAATAAGCCAAGTCGCCGCTATCTAATCGAACTCCTATTAAGCGATGACCACGTTCTTCCAATTCCTTAGCTACTGTTATTGCATGAGGAATACCACTTTTCAACGTATTGTAGGTATCTACCAGCAGTACAGTTGTATCAGGATTGATTCTTGCATATGTTCTGAAGGCATCAAGTTCATCATCAAATCCCTGAATCCATGAGTGAGCTTGTGTTCCACTGACAGGTATATTGTATTTTAATCCTGCGTATACATTTGATGTAGAAGATGCTCCTCCTATGATGGCTGCTCTACTGGCTTGTATGCCACCAAGACCTTGGGCTCTTCGTAAACCAAAATCGGCGAACATACGATCACCTGTCTCCATTTTTATTCTAAATGCTTTGGTTGCAATTAGCGACTGGAAGTTTATGTAGTTCAACAACAATGTCTCTATCAACTGAGCCTCGATAAGATTTCCGTCAACCCTAATTAGTGGTTCGTTAGGGAATACAATCTCTCCTTCATTTACACTATAAATTGTTCCCCTAAACCTGAAATCTTTTAGATAGTCAAGAAATTCTTTTCTTAATCCTGTTGAGGCCAGGTATTCAAGATCTTCTTTATCGTATTTGAAATTCTTTACCAAGTGAAGAAATTCTTCAAGTCCGGCAAAGACCATGAAGCCTCCTTTAAATGGATTTGTACGGTAGTAATAATCAAAACTTGCCTGTTGATGTGCTTTGCCTGAGAAGAAATATCCCTGGGCCATTGTGAGCTCGTAATAATCGGTATAGAGCCCCGTATTATCGGTTAGTGTATACATTACTCATATATTTTTCAGACTACGAATTTACGAAAAAAAAAGCCCCGCTAATGCGAGGCTTTCAATATCATTGGTTATTACTGATTGTTTACTTTTCAGTAATCTCAATTGTCTGAGCTCTATTTGGTCCTACAGAAACGATACTTACTGGTACTCCAGTTTCGTCTTCAATAAACTTGATATAGCTTTTCAATGCTTCTGGGAAATCTTTCTCATCTGTAATTTTGGTAAGATCAGTTTTCCATCCTGGAAGCTCAATGCACTCAGGCTTTAATGTATCTTTTAATTCAAATGGGAACTCAGTTGTTGATTCGCCATCGATGTTGTATGAAGTACATACTTTAATAGTATCAAAGTCGTCAAGTACGTCAGCTTTCATCATAATCAACTCAGTAACTCCGTTAATCATGATCGAATATTTAAGCGCAACAAGGTCTAACCATCCGCAGCGACGAGGGCGACCAGTGGTTGATCCATATTCGTTTCCAGCATCACGTAGTTTCTGACCTACTTCGTCCTCTAATTCAGTTGGGAATGGACCCATACCTACTCGAGTACAATATGCTTTGAAAATACCTAAAACACTACCAATTTTGGTAGGAGCGATACCTAAACCAGTACATGCTCCAGCACAAACAGTGTTCGATGAAGTAACAAATGGATATGATCCAAAATCAATATCTAGAAGTGTTCCTTGAGCTCCCTCTGCAATTACCGACTGACCGTTTTTAATTGCATTGTTGATTAAGCTCTCAGAATTGATCATTTGGAATTTCTTAAGTACTTCAATTCCAGCAAACCACTCTTTTTCGAATTCTGCCAACTGCTCTGCATAATCGTAATCATACATTCTAGTCAGAATCTCTTTATGAGCAGCAACTCTTTGTTGGTATTTTTCTTCAAAGTTTTCCAAAATATCACCTACACGAAGACCATCGCGACCGATTTTATCACGGTAAGTAGGTCCAATTCCTTTTAGTGTAGAACCAATTTTAGATTTTCCTTTTGCCGCTTCTGATGCAGCATCAAGTAATCTATGAGTAGGTAGTATTAGGTGAGCCTTTCTTGAAATGTAAAGGTTCTTTGTCAGATCAATTCCAAGCTTTTCAATTGAATCAATTTCTTTTTTGAAAATTCCTGGATCAAGAACTACACCGTTCCCGATTACATTAACCTTATTTTCGCGGAAAATTCCGGAAGGTATTGTGTGAAGAACGTGCTTGATGTTGTTGAATTCAAGCGTATGTCCTGCATTTGGACCACCCTGGAATCGTGTAATTACATCGTACTTTGGCGTAAGAACGTCAACGACTTTACCTTTACCTTCATCTCCCCATTGGAGACCTAATAATACGTCTACTTTCATTTGTTTAAAATATTAGAAACAAGAGCAAAAATCTGTAAAGGGGGATGGACCTCTAGCAGGCATTTTGCTTGCTTCATATGTTTAAAAATTAAGATTCTAAAAAATCACATAACATTACACCACAGAGAAATAACTTAATTTCTGTAGTATCGATGTTTCAGTTGTAATTTCAGTTTATTATTTGTCGACGATCATAAAAAATTGCCGACTACACGAAGCCAAATTAAAGGTTGGATTAATCCGAGACACAATCATTTGGCAGCTAAAAGTACAACAATTTTTACAATCAGACATAAAAAATCCCTTTAAGTTTGATTAAAGGGATAAATTTGATGTATGTTTAATCTACTATAGATCTTTCTTTTGCCCGTATATATAAAGGGTATGGTGCGAAAGTTTGAAATTATTTTTTTCACACGCCTCTTCAATGATTTCACGAATACGCGGATCAAAAAACTCGATCACCTGACCATTATTGGTGTCAATCAGGTGGTCATGTATACGTGTTGAATAAGCTTTTTCAAACTGCGCAATATTCTTCCCAAACTGATGCTTTACAACCAACTTGCAGTCGAGTAACAGATCAATTGTATTGTACAATGTCGCTCTACTAACCCTATAATTTTTATTTTTCATCGAGATATAGAGTGACTCAATATCAAAATGCCCATCTCGAGAGTATATTTCATCAAGAATAGCAAATCGTTCAGGTGTCTTTCGATGTCCTTTGTTTTCGAGATATTCTGTAAATATTCCCTTTACAGATTCCTTTGTATTTTGGCTATTCATACTTAAACTAAGTTTAAATAAAGCGTAAATTTAGTAATTTGATTCTATTCGTACAAATTTTCAATACGCTCAACGTGCTCCATCCCTTTTACTTTCATAAGACTGGCAATAAGATTGTTTAAATCTTCTGTATTATGGATGTATAAAAACATATTGCCTTCGAATACTCCATCGTGTGTATCAAAATTGATACTACGCATATTTATGTTGTGCTGCTTTGAAATTACATTGGTTATTTCATTCACAATCCCAATACGATCGAATCCTTGCATCGTTATCTTAGTAAGATAAGATAACACTTTGAAAGGGGTCCATTCTACAGCTACAATCTTATCTCCATGACTAGACATTAACTTAATGGCTTCAGGACATTTAGTCTTATGAATTACAAGATTTTCATCACTGACTAAATAACCTAAAACTTCATCTCCGGGAATCGGATTACAACACCTGGCCAATGAGTATTCTACGTCATTCTGTTTCTCTTCAAGTAGATATTTTTGCTTCTTATTTATCTTGTGTGGAGTAGGAGTTTCTTCTTCTTTTTTACGTCCTCTGTTTAATGATAGTCTCCAGTATTTTACCAAACGGTTTTCTGACTTTTTGCGAAGAATCGGACTAAGGTCGTCAATTTTTAATATCGACATACCTATTTGTGAATATAATTGCTCTTTGTTTGACAGTCCGTAATGATTCAATATCTTCCTAATTGTATTCGAATTAGGAATAATTTTAAGTTTTTTAAACTCAGTATCAATAATGTCCCGTCCTTTCTCAATATGCTTCTTCTGTGTTAGCTTAAACGCATCCCGTACTTTCGATTTGGCTTTTGCTGTTACTACAAATTTTAGCCAATTCGGTTGTGGTTGTTGTTTATCGGATGTCAGAATCTCGATTTGATCTCCACTCTTTAATGAATGACTAACAGGCACTAGTTTATGATTAATCTTTGCTCCAATGCAGGTGTTACCTAAGTCGGTGTGTATATCGTAAGCAAAGTCAAGTACCGTTGAGTTTTTAGGTAAAGTGATCATTTTACCCTTCGGAGTAAAAACTACAATCTCAGAAGAAAACAGATTAAGTTTGAACTCATCTAAAAATTCAAGAGCGTCTACTTCAGGATTGCGAAGCATTTCACGTATACGGATCAGCCATCTGTCAAGCTCCGACTCGCCTTCTCCATCTTTACCTTTATATTTAAAGTGTGCAGCAAATCCTCGTTCCGCAATTTCGTCCATTCTAACAGTACGGATTTGGACCTCTACCCATTTCCCTTGTGGCCCCATAACTGTTACATGAAGCGCTTCATAACCATTGGCTTTAGGAATAGTTATCCAATCGCGAATACGATCAGGCTTAGGTTTGTAGATATCTGTAATTAAAGATAAAACATCAAAACATTGTCGCTTTTCTGAAATTTCATCTTTTGATTTAAAGACAATTCGAACGGCTAGTATATCGTATATTTCGTTGAAAGAAACACCCTTTTTCTGCATCTTATTCCATATGGAATAGATCGATTTTGGGCGACTGGTAATCGAGAAGTCAATCCCTTCATTTTCTAATTTTGTTTCTAATGGAGCAATGAAGTTATTAACAAGATAATCTCGATGTTCTTTTTTATCTCTAAGCTGTAAATTTATCTTTTCGTATGCATCAGGGTGTTCGTACTTTAGACTAAGATCTTCTAATTGGGTTTTTATTGAATAAAGACCGAGTCGATGTGCCAAAGGAGCATAGATGAATAAAGTTTCCCCTGCTATTTTTAATTGCTTATGCGCAGGCATCGATTCTAATGTGCGCATATTGTGTAATCGATCGGCCAACTTTATCAGGATAACCCTCACATCTTCTGAAAGGGTTAACAACATTTTCTTGAAATTCTCAGCCTGACTGGAGTCAAAACTTCCTGATAGTTTTGTTAAACCATCTACAATCTGTGCAATTTTAGGACTGAAAAGTCCTGAAATATCTTCAAGTGTATAGTCTGTATCTTCTACGATGTCGTGAAGAAGTGCAGCAATTACTGATTTCGATCCAAGTCCGATTTCCGATACTACAATATGAGCAACTGCAATAGGATGAATAATATAAGGCTCTCCTGATTTTCTACGCACTCCAGCATGAGCTTTATTGGCAAACTTAAATGCCTTTTTTATAAGCTCAATATTCTCAGGGGCTATTTGTTTTTTACATGCTTCGAGTAAGTTATCAAAATAGTCCTTTATTAATCGCTTATCAGCTTCACTTTGCAAGTTCTTCGTCATCTTCCTTCTATTTCGGCTAAGTATCTCAATCTGTTTAAAACTATTTGAATTACGAATATTCAAATAATTTAAATACAATCTGGAACTAACACGAATATTAATTATCTACCTGAATGCATCCTTAGATAACAAAAATTCATGTTCGTTTCAATCTGCTAGGCCCTTTGGGGAAAGGGCGAAAGCGTAAAGATAAACGATCTAAACGTAAAAATTGTTTGTATGAAAAGCTTTTTACATGGATAAAGCTATTTTATTGATTGATACATCTCCTCTAATGTTTCAGTCATTCGTTCCCACGAGAACTTTTTCTTCTCAACTGGAACTGCTTCTTCAAATTCTTCTTTTCGCTCATTTTGGAAGAAATCAATGATAGCATTGGCGATATCTAATTCATCGGGATTTATAACATATCCAGCTACGTCGTGTGCAATAATCTCTGATAATCCTCCAACATTGGTTACCAGCATTGGTTTGTTGAAATGGTAACCTATCTGAGTGATACCACTCTGTGTTGCACTTTTATATGGTTGAACCACCAAATCAGCTGCACAGAAATAGTTGTTAATCTCTTCATTTGGAATGTAATCATTGCGAAGAATAATTTTATCCTGAAGTTGAAAACGTTCGATAATATCGAGGTATTTTTCTTCGTTCGAGTAAAATTCTCCAGCCACAAGTAATCGAAGATTGTATTTTGCTAATCGAGGATTGGCAAATGCTTTAAGCAATAGATCTAAGCCTTTGTAATCCCGAATAAATCCGAAGAAAAGGAGGTATTGATATTGAGGATCAAGTTGTAAGTTTTTAAGTGCTTGTTCTCGTGTAATGACCTCTCCATAATGATCGTAAATGGGGTGGGGACACATCACCTTTGGCTTTTTCGTTGTGAATAACGATATATCCTGGTATACAGTGTCAGACATGGCTACAAATCCATGTAGTGAACTTGTGAAATATTTGGTCAGCAGACGATCACCTGGCTTCTTCTCATGAGGAATGATATTGTCTATTAAACCGATGATTTTTGTATGCTTATTTTGGCGTGCAATTTTGCAAATTGTTCCTGTTGAAGGCCCCATGAAGGGGAGCCAAAAACGAACAATAACATAGTCTGGCTTTTCTTTTTTCAGTTTTAGTCCAATCTTTATCCAGTTGAATGGATTGATTGAATTAATAAGTCTTTTTATTTTTAAACCAGGTATTGTTTCACTGTCTGTGAATTGACTTTTCCCAGGAAATAAAAATTCAGGATATTGAAGCTTGAAATTCCATATTGAAACCTCATGTCCTTCATCTTCTAATTGACGAGCTAGTCGCTCATTTAATGCTGATATTCCTCCTCTATAAGGATAGGCAGGGCCGATAATTACTATTCTTCGTTTCAAGTCTATTGGTTTTGCTAAAATAATAGCTAAAGATACTTTTTGAAACCTGAATAAAGCTAAAAGTAATATTACCTTATGATTATTTTTTCGTTTTGACCTTAAGTGGGAGGGCTCTTCATTTTTGACTTGCCCAAAAAACGGAGCAAAAAAGTCAAGGCTACCTGAAAAAAGTAACCGATTTGTTGCAATTTCTAGGCGTGACTGGTTGATCTTCGAACAAAATTCTAGCTATCTAGTCTTACTAAGCAACAGCCACAAAATCTATCATTTGTTTCAGGAGGCTGATTGGGATGCGATTGTCTTGATCATTTAACATGAAACTAGATTTTGCTGTGGTACAAAAAATACCAATATCGCAACATCAACGCACAACCTGAAACCTGAAACCTGAAACCTGAAACCTGAAACCTGAAACCTGGAACTTTCAACCTGCGACATGGCATGCTAAAGCTTGGCAGGCTTTTTAGATGTACTTCGCTTCATGGATTCTAGAACTTTGAATCTTATTTCTTAATGGAGGTGGAAATATATTCCTTAACTGCATCTACATCATCTGGGTGAAACCATTGAAGCTCCTTATCTCGGCGGAACCATGATAATTGCTTACGGGCGTATCTTCGAGAGTTACGTTTGATTAGTCTAATCGCCTCCTCCTCTGGGATATCTCCATCGAAATATTGAAACAGCTCTTTATAACCAACAGTGTTCAATGAATTCAGCTCTTTGTACGGATAAACAGTTCTTGCTTCTGCAATTAATCCTTCGTCAAGCATAATATCAACACGTCTGTTAATACGATCATACAATTCTTCACGATCACGATTTAGTCCGACCTTAACAATGTTAAAGTCTCGTTGCTTTCGTGTATTAGTGCGAAGTGATGAAAATTTCTTCCCTGTCATATAGAAGATCTCAAGAGCATGTAATATGCGTTTGGGATTCTTTATATCTGCTGTTTCGTAATATTCAGGATCAACTCTTTTTAATTCTATACGCAGACTTTCCAAGCCTTCCTTTTCAAATCGATCCAGTAGTTCATTACGAATCTCCGGATCAATTGTTGGTAGGTCGTCAATACCATTACAAACAGCATCAATATAAAGCATTGATCCCCCCGTCATTACCACACTGTCGTGTTCTTTAAACAGCTCAGAAAGCTTTTCCAATACCTTATTTTCAAAAAGACTGGCGCTAAAGTAATCTTTAACCGAAATTGTTTGAATAAAATGGTGTTTTACTCGTTGAAGATCTTCTTTGGTTGGCACAGCCGTACCAATGGTAAGTTCCTTATAGATCTGTCTTGAGTCAGATGAAATTATTTCGGTCTGGAAAGCCTCTGCTATATCCAGACTTAAATCTGTTTTACCAACACCTGTTGGTCCAATGATTACAATTAGATTCTTTTGCATGGTACCGTACTTTAGGTGGGCAAAAATAAAAAAAATAAAAAAGGGGCCGTAGCCCCTTATGTTCATTCTAACATTTCTCCAAAAATTTCATTGTAATCATCGAGATCCCCAAAATCGTATGAAGATTGAAGTGGATCATCCAGTAGATTTGTTCCTGCTTGTTCTACTGTGAAATCATCCTCTAACATTTGTAGAGGTGCTTCGCCTGCTGCATATGCAACAGTTGGTTTCTCTAGATTCCTTTCCATAAAGATTTCGATTAGTTCTATAAAAAAATTACGGTCTTGAAAAAAATCAAAGACGTAAATTAACTTTTGGTTTTTGCTTTGAACATAGTCTTTAAGGATTGCTTTATTCATGGGGACACTATGGGTAATCCCTAGTCCCATGTCGAGAAGGGTTATTTCAGTTCCTTTTTTCCAAGTATGATCTACCTGAAAAAAAGAGGCTAATTGCCACGGTTCGTAGCATACCGATTGTTGTATGATAGTATGGAACTGCTCAAAATTACTTTTTGAGTCAATTTCTATATCCCGCACAAAATCATCCACCTCGTCTGATACTATCCTAAATTTATAGATCATAGATCCTTTTTTTATACAAATGGTTTATCATGCCTCAACAAGTACCTTAATCGGAAATTCTGAGAAAAGGTTTCGCGATTTAACACTTGTTAAGGTTTTTTAAGAATAGAAAAAGAACTCAGAGTGAAAGTAAAAGTGAGAATATTTATGCTGACAACTAGACAAGAAGGGGGATATAAATCACCTGCTTGAATGATTTGTACTGGTTGTTGAATCTGGGGATCATGCATCCCCAGAGCTTAATTGTACAAGGCTTTTACCACCAGATATAATCGTGAAAAATATCGAAATGTGGGAAATGATGGAAGAAGTGCAAAATTCCGAGTGCTGCAGCAACTGCAATGATTATTGAAATTGCAAGTGTTACAATAGCACAAAGTTTTCCTGAGTTAACTTGTTGAAATGATTTTGCAGTATAAACGCCTGGATTAGATTGATAAGCTTGTGTTTCCTTATATGCTAAGATAAACGTAATAATAGCAATGACTGCAGCTACAGTCTGGAAGCAAAGTAGAAGTACCAGCGATAAAACTCCCATTGAGAGAATAAGGTTTGCATTGGGAAGAGGCATTTGCCCTTGATCGTTTTGGTTATAGTTGTTGTCAATTCGTTCCATAAAAATAAGTATTGGTGTTTGTTTGGTTGCCTAAATATAATAAGAATTTTGGATAGTAAAGAGGTAGAGGAGAGAATGTAATTAAATGATAAAATTGGGGATTTACTGTTATATTATTGTGTGGGGGATAATTTTAGGGTAAAAAAAAGGCCGTCTTATTCAGACAGCCTTAATTTATTTGGATTGTAAAATTACTTTACTGATTCCATGTACTCGATAAGCTCTACAACTTTAGTTGAGTAACCCATCTCGTTGTCATACCATGAAACAACTTTCACGAAGTTGTCAGTCAATGAGATACCAGCACCTGCATCGAAGATAGAAGTACGAGCATCACCGATGAAGTCGTTAGAAACAACAGCATCTTCAGTATATCCAAGAATTCCTTTCAATTCGTTCTCAGAAGCTTCTTTCATTGCAGCACAGATAGCCTCGTAAGAAGCACCTTTCTCTAAGCGACAAGTCAAGTCAACTACAGATACGTCAGGAGTAGGAACACGGAAAGCCATACCAGTTAATTTACCGTTAAGCTCAGGAATTACTTTACCTACAGCTTTAGCAGCACCAGTTGAAGATGGGATGATGTTTTGACCAGCTCCACGACCACCTCTCCAGTCTTTCATAGAAGGACCGTCAACAGTTTTTTGAGTTGCAGTAGTTGCGTGAACAGTAGTCATCAAACCTTCTACGATACCGAACTTGTCGTTCAATACTTTAGCTACAGGAGCAAGACAGTTAGTAGTACAAGAAGCGTTTGATACGAAAGTCATATCGTTAGTGTACTTGTCGTTGTTTACACCCATAACGAACATTGGAGTATCGTCTTTTGAAGGAGCAGACATTACAACTTTTTTAGCACCAGCGTCGATGTGACCTTGAGCAGTTTCTTTAGTTAAGAATAAACCAGTTGATTCAACAACGTACTCAGCACCTACTTCGTTCCATTTCAAGTCAGCTGGGTTTCTCTCAGAAGTAACACGGATAGTTTGACCGTTAACTACCAATTGTCCGTCTTTTACTTCTACGTCTCCCTGGAATTTTCCGTGAGTAGAATCATACTTAAGCATGTAAGCCATGTAATCAACACCGATAAGGTCATTGATACCTACTACTTCTACATTAGGATTAGCTGCTGCTACACGGAATACGAATCGTCCAATTCTACCGAATCCGTTAATTCCAATTTTAATTTTTGACATAATAGATCCTTTTAAGATGGTTTATATTATATAATTGTATACAGGGTTTATGTATGTTTTTTTCAAAACCCGCACAAAGGTAAATATCTATATTGAAATCTAAATACAATTTTATTCCGTTTTTGATTTTTTAACAATAGAGTTAAAATTAGCTTAACTGAATTCGAGTGAAATGGTTTTAATTGAGTCATATAAGTGTCATTTTTTACTTAACAATTAAAAAGAGTATAGTTGAAGAAGAAAGGAAGCTGTCCCCCTAACAGCTTCCTTTTATGAAATATAAATGGACAAAAAGATCAAATTGAAGAAAATCTGATCAAGTAGTATTGAACGCGTTGAAAAGAAAGCGATATGACTACGCGTTCGAAACTGTAATAAATAATGCAGCCTGGATATATTAATAAATCAACCCAAGTATTAAGAAAAAACTACCCAGACTGCTTGTTTGGATATGTTCGAACTAATCCATAGTTATCTCGAAACAGCCGATAAACTAAAGTTACTGTGAAGAGTTATGATGAATGTTATTTATCTGGTCTGTGTTCAGAGATAATATTTTACGATGGTTCATCTTTTAAATTTTTAAAAGCGAACCGGATGCTTTTGCACTCAGCGCAGTACAAAATTACACATCCAGCTCGCTAGCTTGGCTTGAGGTCAAGTTTGCTGTACCGACTCAAATAATTTTGAGCATTTTAAAACAGATCGAGTGCTAATTGCTTGAGGTAATCCGGCTTGAGGCGCACCCGATCTGTAGCATGTTTGGCTTAAGGTACTGTGTTGGCTTGAGGTATCGCTTTGGCTCAAGGTATTTTGTTGGCTTGAGATACTATAGGCCTTTTCAATTGCAAACTTAAGGTTCAAGTGAAATATCATTATACTAATTGTTAATAGGCTCATTATCCATGTTGACAAATTGATAAACGCTCTCAGAATACTTCGTCTTGGTGTTATCCGAAAAGAACACATAAAGGTTTATTAACTTATTCTCATTGGGGATATTAAGCGATATCGCTTTGTCTACTCTTTTTGCGTTAATGTTTTCTGCGAAGTAGATTTCCTCTTCATCTATAACAATTACATGTAATATATCGTTGTCTTTAACCACTCCTAACTGTCGATCATAATCCCAACGAATAATTATGTGGTTTTCCCGATCTGGATCCTTGAATGCCTGTAAGCATTGAGGACGACCTGGAATTTCTTTTGCTCCAAGATCTCTGGGTGACATCTTCAGCAGAGAAAAATCACTTATTTTCCCTTCAGAATCAAAGGCATCGTGATTAACTCGTTGAAACAAGTTAACAGAAGTCATTTGGTTGTTTTGAGCTGCCGTTTTCCATATGGGATCTAATAGTTCGTCTTTAAGATAATGTCCCATTTTTCGAATTGCACTAAATTTACCCTGACTCGTTTTTTGCTTCTCTGAATCTGGGATGTGTGGGTGTCCTAGTGATCTTAAGTAATGAATACCATTCCAACTAGCACCTACCAAATTATCAACTTTACCCTCTACGGGTCCAAATATTCCTTGTCTAATCTTACCCATTAAAATAATGTTTAAGTTATTTAAATAAGATGATAAGTGGTCGCGATAATAATGAAGTTAAAAAAATAGCTTCTAATTTGAGTAGCTTAGTCGCGAAAGGCTGAAGTTGCTCTTTTCTCGTGAAGACCTCATCTACACATTACAGCATGGAATTTTCTTTACATCCACGTTGTATTTTGTGTTTCAAAGGTATAAACAAAATAATTATTTACAAGAAAATTATGGCGAAAAAATTATATCAGCAGATAGATAAAGGAAGAGTAAGAATAAGTAATATGTTATCAGTCAGAAGTATGTGTTCAGAAACTAAATCTAAAAAAAGTATGATGTCGATATAACACTCTGATCTGGTCATTGTCCAAATTCAGCAACCATGATGTCTGACCACTTACTGCCCTTTTACTGGGCACTTACTAGACTCTTACTACTTATAGTGGTAAAAGCTCAGTAATTGTGGTGTAACGGTAGTGTATAGTAGTAAAATAAGGGGTATTTTGCGGATGATTTTAATATGAAATGGTTAAGGAAAAATATTTGTGGAAGGTTATCAATTAGGTAGGCAAGATACTGAAATTTTATCAGATTAAATAGTTGATGAAACTAAAAGAACAAATGGATCTGAATGAGGACCATAGCGATATGTTGTTTAACATTTACGAACAATTCTGGTTGGACGAAATCCCAATATGCAGGACAATTGCAACTCTTGCAAGAGGTTGATAGATAGATAGTAATAAAAAAAGATAGTAGGATTTTAAATCGTTTCATAATTCATTTATTTAGTGATCGTTCCAGTTACAAAACTGTGAAAAATCTATTGATATTGTGTTGTGATTAGGTTTTTAATTTGAAAAAAGCTTATATTTATAGTATGAAATTTTTTAGAGCACGTGAGCGCGAGACGATGACTGCATGTGGCGCTGGAGTGTTGATGGTTTGAAGCGATAGAGTTGAAGACTGTTTTGATTGAGGGGATCCCCGAGATGATGAAAGACTTTTCTGAAAAAGAAATTACACGAGTTTGATTTTTATTGGTGTGAATGAATTCGAGATTTTGACGAATGACGTATCCTTATAAGATTAATTTACGTTTATGTAAAAGCGTCTTGTATAGTAACAATAGAGAAATTAACGAATTAATATAAAAGCTAATATAGAGGAGGACCGCTTATGAGAAAGGTATACAAATAATCAATCAAGAAATCAATCAATTTTTTAAGAGTTAAGAAAATAATCAATCAATTTAAGTTCAATTTAAACATTAATGCTATGAGGAAATCGTTTACACGGCTTTTCAGTGTGTGTATGTTTGTGTGTGTGATGCTGCTCGGTATGAGTACAGCCTGGGCGCAGCCTGGGGATCCAACACAGCATAATACCACATTGATGGGAAAGACGGTGTGCTTTAATGCAGACAACATGTACACCGTAGATATAACACTTAACGACCTTTATAAGGTTACTGGCTTCAAATTGTATGTTGAGTACAATCATAACAAGTTTGATTTTGACGGTTTTGTAAATGCAGCTCCTGGGGCTGATGCAGCATTTGGTGACAATGATATTGTTGCAAATGAAGTAAGTCCTGGTAGAATCGAATTAACTTGGGATTGGTCCAATACTGCACCACATTCTAATTTTGAGGATGTAGTGACTATGGGGCATTTAAAGTTCAGTTTGGAAGATTTTCCTTACTCGGGTGATTTCCCTGTTCATGCTCAACTTATGTGGGATGAGGATGATAGTGAATTCTACCTTGAAGCAGGTGAACCTGCTTTGAATCCTAAATGGGGTAAGGATGATATGACAGTAGATATCCTTCTTGAAACACCTCAGGTTTCAACTGTTGCTGCAGATTGTTCATATGAATCAGGTGCGATCAGAATAGATAATTTTGATCCTACTTGTCGATATGTAATTAATGGTGATATAATCAATGGACCATTTTTTGATGAGGATTTAATTACAGTAGTAGAACCAGGTTCTGAGAATGTGGTGATCGCTATAAAGAATGATGCTCCTCATTGTTTGTCTGCTCCAGCAAGAATTACAGTTGAAGCACCTCAGCCATTGACAGTGAGTTATGAGGCAGAAGATAAACCATGTGACCCTGATAGATTCGTATTGCATTTGACAGGTCATGGTGGAAGTGGTGATTATACTTTCTATGTTGCACCAATCTGGGATCAGTTTTGGCAGCACAATTATTACGGTGTTGATGATGTGCCGGGATTGCATATCAATAATACTGGCCAATTTGATTTGCCGGAAGGAACATATTGGATTTGGGTAGAAGATAGCAATGGTTGTTCTTCTGTCTTTATTGATCTAAATGAGCATGATTCTTATTATTATCATGACTTGCATATGATACATCATATGAATGATACTCCTGCTCTTGTATTTGATGACATATCAAAAACACCTCAAGACAACTGTGGATCCAAGGGATCAGTAAGTTTCGATGTTGAAGGTGGTACTCCTATGGATTTTGGAGGTTATCAGGTGGCTATACTTCCTGTTGGATCAACAGCTAGCAAGATGTGGAAAACAACTGATGAATATGGTGAATATACATTCAATGGTTTGAGTGCAGGAAACTATATTCTTTATGCTCGCGACAAGAATTTCTGTATGATTGAGCGTCAAATTACAATTGATGGTTATGGATTCGAAATTACAGATGTAGATTATACCGACGCAACTGAGTGTGAGGAGAGTCCTGAATATGATTGGGATGGAACCATTACGCTTCAATCAAATCAAGTTAATGTTATTGGTGCTGGATTTACTGGTGATTTAGAATATACAATCACCGAGGCATTAGAAAATCCAGGTACAGTGCCTGTGACATGGAAAGATCTAGGTGAAACATTTGAAGGTTTAGCTCCTGGACATTATGCCGTATTCGTAAGAGAAGTAGGTACTAGTTGCTGGACTCAATATATGGATAACGGTTTACCAAAGTTTGTTCCAATTATGTCACCTAGTCAGATTGAGTTTGATTGGGAATTCTATAAAAAAGGAACAAGTGACTTGGCTTACCGTAGTGGTCGTTATATCTACGCATGTCACTGTATTGATATTTACGTTGATGTAGATGAAAGTACAACATTGGGACATGGATATACCGTTGAGTTGTTGGAAGATGGTTCACCAGCAGGAATTAGTTTCAATACTAGTACTAAGAGATTCCCATGTGTCCCAGCAGGTACCTATACCGTTGTTGTAACAGATGAGGAAGGAACTTGTCCAAAAGAAGAGTCAGTGACGATTATGGATACTGATCTTGAAGGTATTGAGGAGCTTGCAGTGAAGCAGCCAACATGCTTTGAAGGAACTGATGGTAAGTTTAGTTTTGCTGTAGTGGGCGGAATGGGTAACTTGTCTTTCTATCTTGATTATGTGCCTGTAACATTAAGTATGCAAGATGGTTACTATACTGTTAGTAGTAGTTCTGGAGAACACTATCTAAAGGTAGTTGATGAAACCGGATGTGCAGTAGACTTTACTTTTAATGTACCATTTATTGATCAACCTACATTACACATTGACAATATTCATATCGATTGTTATGGTAGTACAGTTGATTTGAGACCTAGTGATTTCGAGATTACTAATCACGATGTCCCTGATCCATCTGGTGATTATCCAGGAGATGATCAATTCCAGGATCCACATCATGGTTATTGGAGATGGAATCAACATGAGGTGATGTTGATGAAATCTGAGGTACGTTATGGCCCAACTCCAGATTGGGATTCAATGGAAGAATTCCAAATTAACTTCCCATACTATCATGAAGATGAAACAGAACTTCCTGCAGGAGAATATTATTTTGCTGTAATGAATTACTACGGATGTATCATTTACTCCAATAAAGTAACAATTACACAAAACAGACCATTTGAGGTTTCTGTAGTAAGCACAGTTGATCCTATTTGTCCAGGTTCACCTGGTAAAGTAACCTTCCGTATAGAAGGTGGTGATATTCGGGATAACGATGGTGGTGACTGGTGGTTACCATTCCGATTTGTCTTTGCTAATCAAGAAGCTTCAATGGACAACTACTTCGATGGACTTGGCTATTGGTCAGATGATTTTAATTCTGATTACCATTATGTACATAAGCCTTGGAATTACAACTTACATCACTATTGGTCTACTCAGGGGTATATTGAATTTACATTTGATTTGGAACCAGGAAGCTACTTCTTCGGTTTTGAGGATCAATGTAGATACAATAACAATAGACATACTAGTCATTGGGATCCAATGGAACGACTTGTGGTTCCTGTAACCATTAATGACCAGGTAGAGGTTAAGTTTAATACAGATCTTATTGAAGATGGTATAACTCATCCAACTTGTTACAGTTGTAATGGATCATTCGAATTGCTCGATGGAGCAGTTGAGAATAGTACTATTGATAAGTTGTATAAGGTAGTGTATGATGAATATCCTAATGGTGTACTTCCTGCTCCTCCTAATGGATACGGATATGGACATCTTCAGGAAATTTCATTCTCAGGAGGAACGGCTTCTGGATTGTGTCCAGGACACTATGTATTATGGTCGAAGACTCATGAGGATTGTGTAGGTTGTTTCACTACATTTGAGATCTTACCTGCTGCACCACTTGAAATATCTGAATTCTATAAGCTTCGCGATGCACTTTGCTTTGGAGAAGAAGGTGTTCTTCGAGTACAGGTTCAAAATGGTTGGGGTAATTACAAGATTATCTTGATCAATGACGATGGAGAAGAAAGTGAGCACGTATTACCAATCGAAGAACATTCTCATTGGGAATATACTTTCAACCCAGAGACTTATTGGCATGGAAGTCTTGCTGAGAAATTACCTTATTTCTGTGGTAAAACAGTTCCAGTAAGAAAGTATTATTATACTAAAACATACGATATTCGTGCATATGCAAACGAAGGCTATACAATTAGAGTTGAGGATGCTTATGGTAATAGCGTATGTGTAGAGGAATGGGATCATTATCCAGTACCTGTTTGTGAACCAGATCAATTGGATGTATTTGCAGTTGAACTAGGAACTCCAAATTGGAAGACTTCTACAAATAGAATGATCAACATTGATTGTGCTGATGATGCCAATAAAGAGTTTGAATTGGTATTCCACGGTGGATGGCCTTCAGAGAATGTTTGTGAAGATGCTCCTGAAACAGATGAATTAGAGTGGAGATGGGTTGGACAAACTAGTTGGTCACAGTTCTCTAAATCAAGTACTGATCCTATTAAGATTCTAACTTCTCGTCCAGCAGGTGATTGGGATGTTGAGTTGCGTCGTACAGAACATACCGACTGTGTAGTACGTGTTACTATCGAAGTTAAAGATGCTGAAGGTATTGAATTTGATACTGAAATTAAGCATGTAAGCTGTCGCCATGGAAGCGATGGGGAAATTAAAGTCTTCAACACAACAGGTGGAGTTGGTAACTATTGGTTCCAGCTAGTTGGAGTGAATGATGTATTTGACGATACTCCTCCAAGTGTGCCTGGTCATCAGTGGGTGAGAACTTCATCATCTGCAACTGCCCATACGTTTACCGGACTTCCATATGGTCATTATAATGTATATGTTCGTGATGGTAATGGTTGCGTTGTAGGTAAAGGTGTACAGGTTGATCAACCTGAGACTTATCCTATGATTGATGGATTCGAGGTATTGAAGTATGCTTCATGTGAAAACAATGATGGAGAAGTTAAGGTAATTGCCCATGGTGGTACTGGTGACCTTGATTATTTCACTGGATTATCAACATCAGCAACTAACTTTGATTATCAATTCCCTAATCCTGCGGAATTCCCACAACAAACTGCATGGCAGGAAGGTGATACATTCACTGGATTAGGTTATGGAACACACATTCTTTGGATTATTGATGAGAATGGTTGTGTATCAGGAGGTGAAATTGATTTCCTAGGTGATCCTGATGGAATCTATACAGAGTTTGAATTGGATAACCATCGTGTACCAATGCCTGCTCCTGATCCTATAACTTTTGATGTAGGAAAGATTGATCACGCTGATTGTTATGGAGAACAAGGTTCATTGCTAGTATACAATGTTCAGGGAGGAAGCCCTGGATTATCAACGTTCTGGTATGAAGTTCAAGGAATTGATAATGATTTCCATGACATCGTTAGTAATCCTCGTATCTACTTAAACGCTGGTTGGTATAAAGTAAGAGTAGTTGAGGATGCAAATGGTAAGTGTCCATCAGCATGGAGAGGTAACTATCAAATTAAGCAGCCTGCAGAATGGGACGTAGTTCCTCATATCTACAATTTGGATGCATGTGCAACAGATGAGACTGGTACAATTGAAATTGAAGTATTGGATGGCCCATTCAACTATTATGATAATCTTGGAATGGATCCTGTATACAGATATACTATCAAGCGTGAAAACTGGTCTAGTTTCCTTGTTTGGGACGAAGCATTCTCATTCAAAGTTGATCGTAATGCAGTACCTGTAGATTATGAATTCAAGGTAGGTTTATTCTTCCAGAATGGTGAAGGTTACAATGATACTCCTATCTGTATGTATGAAGGTACAGTAACAATTATGCCAGGTAATACAGTAACCATTGATATGGTGAAGGATGTTACTTGTCACGGAGATCCAATGTCAAGTGCACGTATTACGGCTTCTGGAGATCAGAGTAACTCATTCTTCTATCGCTATGTGAATAGTAATGATATGAGCGACTTGAATGGTCCTGGAGCTACAGGATGGATGCCATTTGATGGTGATGAAGTAATTCCAAATGCATTTAACCATGGTGATGTTGAAGGTGATGAAGAAGGTCACTACTGGTTCCAGGTTAAGGATGAATTGGATTGTATTTCAGATCCAGAATTTATTACATTCAATGTTGTATCTGATCCTATTAGTGTAGCTATTGAGGCAGACAAGACAGAATGTACTGAAGATCTAACAATTACTGTTTCTGGTGGAGCATTAAGTTATGATTCTGGAATTGACCGTTATATTGTTCGCGTAATTGGCGAAGGTTATGACGAAACTATGACAACTGATGATGTAGCTGTATTTGTGGGCTTAGCTCGAGGAGTATATGAAATACATGTTACAGATACTCATGAGTGTATGGAAGAGTTTATGCACACTGTTGTGGGTATGCCAGTTGAAGAAGATATGACTATGCACGTACTGCAAGGAACAAGTGCAATGCTAATGGGTAATACCTATGCAGCAGGACCACATACAGTTCTTTATACTCCAGAAGGTGGATGTGAGCGTACATATAACCTAGTGGTTATTGACGATTTGATGCTTTCGGTTGATGTTGTTGACGCAGAATGTGATGGTACTGTAACAGCTATGGTAAGTGAAGCAGCTGGTGATGAGGCATCTCATGACTACTGGTTCTCAATTACTGCTGATGATGCAACAGAGCCTGGAACACTACAAGCTAGTGGAACATTTAACAATGTTGCTATTGGAAGTTACTTAATGTGGGTTAAAGATGCAGATCATGACTCTATGATTAGTGTACCATTTGTTGTTACCGGAAATCCAGTTGTAAACGATGTAACTACTTATGTGTTTGCAGGCGGTATGGTAACTGGTCCTGACGGTGAGGATTATGGTGTAGCTGCAGAAGCCCATGTTGTGAAGTATATGGTAGAAGGTTGTGAGAGAACAACTAATCTTACTGTAATGGAACTTCCAGCTCCTGAAATAACTGCCGATGGTGATGTACTTACAGCTTCAGCTTATACTGTTGATGTAACTTACCAATGGTATAAGGATGGTGAAATGGTAGATGGTGCTACAGGTATGAC
Source organism: Puteibacter caeruleilacunae (assembly GCA_005217565.1). GTDB lineage: Bacteria > Bacteroidota > Bacteroidia > Bacteroidales > Prolixibacteraceae > Puteibacter > Puteibacter caeruleilacunae. The sequence continues at coordinate 497,143 of SJCO01000003.1, read as the reverse complement.
TCTTGAAGATGCAATGACTGGAAACTACACTGTTATGGTAACAGAAGTAGAGAACAGTTCATCAGCAACTTCAGCTGCTTATGCTCACGATTCAACACCAATGCCATTGAGCTACAGTCCAACATCAGGTTCAACTACATCGGATGCGCATCCTGCAGTAACAGCTACATTCAATGAGCCAATTATGGTTGGTTCAGGAACTATCAAGATTATTCCTGTAGGTTCTACTGATCCAGCTGTAACAGTTACAATCACTGCAGATATGATTGATGGTCATGTAGTAACTCCTGACTGGGATACTTCTACACAATGGTTAGACAAGTTTACTGAGTACTACGTACTAGTTGACGCAGGTGCTATTACTGATGCTAACGGAAATCCATTCCCAGGAATCGATGATCCAGACGCATGGAAATTTACTACTGGTGATGTAGTAACAGATGTAGATCAATTAGATGCATTAGAATATACTATTTATCCTAATCCATTTGATAATGAAATTAACTTGAGCTCTAACGAAAAGATCAGTAGGGTAGTGATATCTAATATTGCTGGTCAGGTAGTTAAGCAAGTAGTTAATCCTTCGATGACAATTCAGACTGGTGAACTAGGAACTGGAGTTTACTTCATTACCTTGTTCAACGATGCTAATAAAGTCGTTAAGACAGAAAGAGTTGTTAAGCGGTAATATCGAATTGATTGATTAGCAGAAAAGGGGGGAGTCATAGACTCCCCTTTTTCTGTTATTTATTATTACATTTGGTGAAAATTATTTATCATGATGGATATCTTTAATACACGTAAGACGATTCGAAAATATAGTGATAGAGAAGTTTCACAAGAGTTGTTAAATGAATTGTTAACTGCTTCATGTAGAGCTTCGACAACTGGTAATATGCAGGTTTATTCGGTGGTTGTAACAAGAGATCAGGAGCGTAAAGAAAAACTGTCTCCTTTACATTTCAATCAACCAATGATAAAAAATGCACCTGTAGTTTTAACATTCTGTGCTGATTTCAACCGATTTAATAAGTGGTGTAAATTGCGTAATGCAGAACCTGGATATGATAACTTTTTATCTTTTATGACAGCTTCTATCGATGCCTTATTGGTGGCGCAAACCTTGTGTAATGTAGCAGAAGCAAAAGGATTAGGTATTTGTTATCTAGGAACTACAACCTATATGGCAAAAGGAATAATTGAGTGCCTGGAATTACCCAAAGGAGTTGTTCCTATTACTACTATAACATTGGGCTGGCCAGATGAAGATCCTAAGCAAGTTGATAGGTTACCATTAGAAGCGGTAGTCCATGAAGAGGTTTATCAGGATTACAGTGATGAGGTAATTGAAAAGTTGTATGCCGAGAAAGAGGCTTTAGAGGAATCTAAGCAGTTTGTTGCGGAAAATGATAAAGAGACCTTAGCTCAGGTATTTACAGATGTAAGATATAAAAAAGCCGATAATGAGCACTTCTCTAAAGTGTTATTAGAGGTATTGAAAGAACAAGGCTTCATGGAGCAATAGGTTCTTTTAATTTCCCGAAAAGCTTTGAACAAGTTTAAAGAATTCCTGTCGGTATGAATTACCGATGGGAAGTTTTTTCTCTGCTATTTCAACCATGTTACCTTCAATACAGCGGAGATGCTTAAGCGCGATGATATAAGACTTATGAATCCGAGGAAATTGTTGATTGGGAAGCAATGCTTCCATCTTTTTCATCGAAAGATTAGTAACCCAATGTCCTTCATTTGTGTGGATTTTTATATAGTCGCCTAAAGCTTCAACGAACAATATTTTCTTAAAATCGATTTTAACAGTCTTCTTATTCGCCTTAATAAAAACAAACTTATCTTCTTCTTTATTAAGCAATGGTTGGTTGCTTAAGAATGAATCCGTTTGAGGAGGAGCTATTCGCTTTTCCACTTTCATAATTGCTTTGAAGAACCGTTCGAAAGAGAATGGCTTTTTCAAATAATCTACAACATCTAATTCGTAACTTTTTAAGGCATATTCAGAGTAGGCGGTTGTTATAACTACTAAGGGAGGATCATTTAGGGTTTCAAGAAATTTAAGACCATTGATTTGTGGCATATTGATGTCTAGAAAAATAAGATCAATGTGATTTGATCTCAAAATTTCGTGAGCTTGAAGAGCGTTACTGCAAGTTGCTACAATTTCAAGTGAAGAAATATTTTTGCAGTAATTCTTAATTATTTTTTGAGCAAGCGGTTCGTCGTCGACTATCAATGTTTTTATTTGCACAATATTGATCTTTTTATTTTGTACCAGAACTCATATTACTTTCTCAGTTTTAATAGCAGGCGAACACTAAAGGTATCCTCAGTCTGAGTTATGCTTAAATCGTGTTCGTCTTTAGGATATAGCATTTGTAATCGTTTTCGTACGTTTTCAATGCCAATTCCTTTTCTATTCTCATCTCTTTCTTGTGAACTGTCGTATTTGTTGGTTACTTCAAATTTAATAAAATCTTGTTGCTCAATCGTAAAGTTTATGAGAATATGAGCGTCATCGCTTATGTTTTTTAATCCATGTTTGAACGCGTTCTCGATAAACGGCTGAAAAATTAAGGGAGCAACCCTTTGTTCTGGCCAATTGTCATCACAGGAGAACCTAATTGATGATTGGTCGTGTACGCGGATTCTCTGTAGGTCGATATAATTTTCAATGAATTGTACCTCTTTATCGAGGAGGATATAATTTTCCATTGAATCATATAGGACATGACGCATTAGGTCAGATAGCTTAAGGATCAGATCGGGTGTTTTATTCGAATTTTCCAGTGCTAAAGCATAGATGTTGTTTAAAGAATTGAAAAAGAAATGCGGATTAATTTGTGCTTTTAGTGTGTCTAACTCTGCCTTTAATTTTTGCTTCTCTATTTCTTTTAGCTTCATGTTTACATTCTGTAATTCGATCCATTCGTTAACAACCTTCATAACAAATGTAATTGCAACATAACCACTGGTTGAAAAGAAATATTGGGTGAAGATGGTTAAGTTAAAGTAATCGTAATCACCACCAGTTCTGAACATGTGGTTCAATGGGAAAATGAACATAAACTCAATGAATAATGCTCCTAATGCTATGGTCAACAGTAAAAGCATGAAATATTCAAGGTACAGCTTTTGTTTCAGGAATTTAGGGAATAAATAATAGAGGTTGACATATACGGCAATGGCAAAGCCAATATTGTGGACAAGTACTTTTACAAAAATGTCAAAAGAGACACTGAGCTTATGATCACCAATAATATAGAATTGGAATAACATGAATGCTATACTCGTGAACCAAAAAATAACATGACCAATAACATGGTGTTTAAGTAGCTTCTCAAGATCTCCCATAGTTGAGTGTGCGATGTTTGAATATTCGAATTTTACTATTTGTCGCTCAACTTGGCTAAATGTTACTATTTTTGTGCAATAAATGATCATCAAAGGATATGGATTATCAATTGAATCCCGAGTTTAATCACTTGAAAGATTTTGTAGAGAACGTTGAGTCTCATTTTGCAAATGGAGGAGAGTGTATTTTTAAAGTACGTAATGAGGTTAGAGTCTTTCAAGAGGAAGGCACTGCAATTAATGTAAAAGCCTTTAGGGTTCCGCATTTTATCAACCGAATTGTTTATTCTTTCTTTCGAGATGGAAAAGCAAAGCGATCGTTTATATATGCGAGTCGTTTGATTGAGAAAGGAGCAAGTACTCCTGCTCCTATAGCTTGGGTGAATTGTAAGAAAGGCGGTTTATTAGGAAAAAGCTATTACTTGTCGGTACATTTAAACTACGACTTCACGCTAAGGGATGTATTAGATGATAAGACAGATGATAAGCAAAAGATATTGGAGGATTTTGCTGTCTTTACCTATAAAGAATTGCATTGCAATGGTTTTTTTCATCTCGACTATTCTCCGGGCAATGTGTTAATAACAAGAACCGAATCGGGATATAAATATGATGTGATTGACTTGAACCGAATGGAGTTTGGCCCGATTGATTATGAGAAGGGACTTACGAACTTTCGTCAGATGAATTACGATTCAGGCATAACAGAATTCTTTGCGAGAACTTATGCCCGATTGAATGGAAGATCGGAGGATGAGGCTGTAGAACGATTAAAGTTTTTGAATGATGAGTTTATAAGAAAAAGAAATAGGAGACAACGAATAAAGCATTATCTACTATTTCGATTCTTGAAAAAGTAATCACTTGTAGCTGGGAATTGTTCTTCGAATTTCCAGTAAGTTCATTTGTCCTATTCTTTTGGCAACCATATTAGGGGTAATTAGTTCCATGCATCTAGGAGAAAAATAAATACATGGTTTGGCGCCATAAACCGAGCATGGTCGGCACTGTAGTTTCTCAATTGGTTGTATACTATTTTCTTCGGGTTGATTAAGAGCGCTAAAACCCAGGTTTGGGTGTGTGCCTCCCCAGATTGATATTGTTGGTGTGCCAGTTAGGGCACTAATGTGCATATTAGCGGAATCCATTGCAATCATTAGCTTTAATCGTGATATAATCTCGATTTCGGTGTACAGATCATACTTGGCCGACATATTGATTGCAGCAGGATTAGTGTTACTTATCTGCTTGAGTGTTTGTACTTCCTTGTGTCCTCCTCCAAACAGTAGGACTTTGCATTGATAATAATCTGTAAGAATGCGTATTAATTCTTCAACTCGTTCTTTGCCCCATGTTTTTGTATCGTGTTTAGCATATGGAGCAAATCCTACTAATGCAATTCTTCCATTATCAGAGTGAAGGTCGATAACACGTTGTGATATTTTTCTGATTTTTCCTATAGCAGGAAAAAATGGAGGCGATTGCATATCTCCTTTAATGCCTGCTTTGTGGAAGACATCTAAATACCTTTGAGTTGTATGTTTTAATCGGTGTTGTAACTTTTTTCGAATATGCCAGAATTTTTCCCATCTTCCTTTGTGGATGGAGAATACAGTTTTTCCCGAGATACGAAATAATGTGCTGACTACAACAGTTCGCAGAATAGCATGTAAGTCAATTACAGCCTCAAATTTATGGATTTTATTAAGGTCCTTATATAACCTAATTAATCCTCTTATTCCCCTGTGTCTTCCTTTTAGTTCGGTTGTTATAACTGTTGTGTTAGGAATGTCGCGGAAAAATGGCTCGAACAATGGGCGTGTAACCATTGTAATATGGATGTCAGGATTGGCCATAACAATACTGTGAATAACAGGAACGGTTAAGGCAACATCCCCCATTGCTGAAAATCTAAAAACAAGAATGTGTCTCATGGTCACTCGTATTTCTCGTATGACTTTTCTTCAGTGAGCAATGAGTTGGTTTGTTGGTTAATTCTCTTCTTTAGAATCGAGCGTTTGTCATTATTTATATATACTGCTCGAGCAGTTTCGATAAATTCCCTCCCAAAATTCTTATCTTTCTCTAGTAGTCTGATTCTATCTTCAATATCCCACAAGCGACAGTTGATGTCGTATAATTCTTTAACCAGTAAGTTTTCCGTATCCATAAAGGCACTCACTGCTAATTTTAAAACGTGGAACTCCATTCGGATATTGCGCAATTTTCGAATATCTTTTACTCTTTCGGTCTTTATTTTGAGAATTGTGTATTTGTCAACAATTTCTCCGTTGGAAACTTCTATTTTCATACGATATAGTTTAGGTATCCGCTCTATTAAAGAAACGAATACCTAATACTGATATTGTTAGGATTGAGTGATTTTATCGAATGAAACATTCAATGAATTTCCCAGTTCAATAAGATCTTCAATTACTGGCTCTAAAAGAGGTATTCCATCCTGAGATCTTTCGGCAGTTGTTTCACGTTCAGGATCGCCAGGAATAAGAACTTTTTCAAAATCCTTCGCCGTTTCAGCATTTCTGAAGGTATTAATCCAATTATCCATGTGATCCTTGAAATCCTGGGCTGGACGAAATGCATCAATACGCATTGCCCCAATGAAGTGCCCGATTCCTTCTCCAACAGGATTTTCCGGAGGATCAAGGAAGGCAACAAATGGTGGTACCCAAGGACCGTAATTGGCACCAGGAAGCACAGCAGAAAGAATATCTACTAATCCACCTAAACAGTAACCTTTATGGCTTCCATGTTCGCGATCTCCTCCCAAAGGAAGCATTGCACCTCCTTTTTTAAGAATATATGGATCATTACTAGGACTTCCGTCTTTATCCTGTGTCCATCCCTCAGGTGATAATTCTCCTTTGCGCTGTAGTACTTCAAGCTTACCATTGGCAACAGTGGTTGTGGCCATGTCAATAACCACTGGAGGCTGTGTATTTGCGGGAATAGCTACAGCAATAGGATTGGTTCCTAGTAGTCTGCTTTTTGAAAAAGTTGGAGAAACCAACGGACTCGCATTGGTAAGGGCGAATCCGATCATGTTATGATCGAGTGCTTTCATTGCATGAGCAGCAGCAATACCAAAGTGGTTTGAATTCTTAACAGCGACCCATCCAGTTCCCACTTGATTTGCTTTTTCGACAGCAATATCCATTGCCTTAGATGCAGAGACCAATCCAAGTCCTAAGTCAGCATCTAACACTGCAGTACTTGGAGTTTCATGTGTTATCTTAAATTCAGGTTGACTATTAAGTCTTTTTTTCTCCCATAAACGAATGTAGCCACTTAAACGAGCAACACCGTGTGAGTCTACTCCCCTCAGGTCTGCCTGATTCAAGCACCAAGCTGCAATTTGGGCTTGGTCTTCAGGGCATCCAATAGCCTTGAAAATTTCAAACGTAAACTCTTTTAGTTTTTGTGAGTCAAATTTTTTTGACATATGATATGGTTATAAAATTTTATACTGTGAGGATTGAGATTATTTTCTATTAATATCTCTTGCCGATCCTTGGGCTGTTGGTGTTATTAGTAGGTCGTCGATATTAACATGTGCAGGACGTGATGCCATGAAATAGATCGACTCAGCAATATCTTCAGCTGTTAATGGGGTGAAACCTTGGTAAACCAGATTAGCTTTCTGGTCATCGCCATGAAAGCGAACCTGCGAGAATTCTGTTTCCACTGCTCCAGGACAAATTGAGCTTACCTTGATGCCATGTGTATGAAGATCCAATCGCATAGCCCTGGTTAGAGAACTAACTGCATGTTTGGTTGCACAATAAACATTACCGTTTGGATAGACTTCTTTTCCTGCAATTGATGAAACATTGATAATGTGACCTTTTTGTTGTTCTATCATCCCAGCAGTTACTTCTCTGGTTATATAAAGAAGTCCTTTTAGGTTGGTGTCGATCATTTTGTCCCAGTCTTCGAGATCACCGGTTTGAATAGGATCGAGTCCAGAAGCTAAACCTGCATTGTTAATAAGGATATCAACCTTTTGCCATGACTCTGGAAGAGTAGAAAAAGATTCCTTTACAGCAGCTTTATCTCTGATGTCAAACGAGAGTGTTTTAACCTCAATGTTGAAGTCGGACGATAATTGTTTTGATAATTTATCAAGGCGCTCCTGTCTTCTACCTGTAAGGATCAAGTTGAACTGATTTTGAGCGAAAACTTTGGCCGTAGCCTCACCGATACCTGCAGTTGCACCAGTTATTAAAACGATCTTGTTCATTCTTTATAAATTTTCTAGAATAAATGAAATCACCGCGATAATTAAATGTTGAGGAGTAAATGACTTGTTGTAATGATCCATTTATTTTATTAATATCGCCAATTGTGATTATAGTTACTTATTCAATGAATACTGTTTAAAAGGGAGTGTAAAATTAAAAAATAGTTGAATTATTTATGGATAAATCAGTGGTATAATTATTTTTGTTTTAGAAACCTAACAGAGTCATTAAAATTTAACGTTATGAAGAATACGGAACAAGAACTAGAATTTTCGATAGACCAAATACCTGAGCCAGAGGATATCCAGGAAGTTATTTTTTCATTAATGGTAAATCCTAATTTAGCTCCGGTAAACTATTTTAATGACTTTAGTGAAGAAGCCATTGATCCGTCGTTGATGGCGGGAGATGATACCAATGAATCAGGAATTTTTGAGATTGATGGATCAGGAGAGAAGGTAGCAATGACTACCCATGCCATGCATAAGTATCTAGCACAGGATCCGCAACAAACAACTGAATTGTTGGTTTCAAAAGCAGCAAGGAAGATGGTTTGTTTTGGAGCGAAACCGGTTGCTGTAAGTGCTTTTTTATATCATATTAATGTAGCGGATGTTAACGGACAGGCTATTGCTTCAGGATCGAAAAAAGGATTGGAAAATGTGGCAGAAGCATATGGACTGAAGATTTCAGATAGAAAGATCCGTTTTGATAACGCAATGGATGGTGTTGCAGTTCCTCCGACATTGATTATAAGTATGCTCGGAGAAATTGATGATAAGAAGCCATTGTTAACTCCAAGCTTTAAGAATAAAGGCAATAACATTTTTGTTATTGGTCGTTTTCATGATGATGTGGCGGCATCAGAGTATTTGCAGTTCTTTCATGAGATGACGTTGTCAACTCTGCCAGTATGTGATATTGATGTAGAAAAACAATTACATGAGGTAATGGATGATTTACATACCAAGGGCTTGATCGAGAGTGCTAGTCCTGTTGGTGTCGGAGGTTTATTCTTTTCATTGCTAAGAGCAGGAATGCCAAATGGATTAGGTTTTGATATTACTACAGATGCGGAGACTCGTAAAGATGCGTTCTTATTTGGAGAAGCAATGGGACGTTTGCTTGTAGGTGTAAATCCTGCAAAAGAAGATGAGTTCCTTGATTTCATGTCGGCAAGTAAGATTCCATTCTTTAATCTGGGGCACGTTACCAGAGGGGAAATTCGAATTGATGATGCATCTTATGGTTATGTTGATAAGATGGCGATGAATATTGAGGCATAAAGTTTTGAAATAAAAGATTTACCTGTTGAGGCCTAATGGGGCCGAGGCAGGTTTTTTAGTATAGAAAGTTAAATTATTTTTTTGTGGTAAAACCGTATAAGGATTCAGCATCAGGTAAGAAGAGGCAGGTTGCGAAGATGTTTGATCGGATTGCTCGTCATTACGACTTCCTGAATCATTTTTTGTCGTTGGGGATAGATCGATTGTGGAGAAAGAAAGCGATTCGGTTAATAAAACCCTATAAACCGTTACATGTATTAGATATTGCTACAGGGACAGGCGATTTTGCTGTAGAGGCAATTAAGCTACCAGGTGTAACAGTAACAGGTGTTGATATTTCCAGAGGAATGCTGGAAAAGGGTATTGAGAAAATAGAAGAGAAGGGATTGTCTGCTAGGATAGAGCTGATGTATGGTGATTCTGAAGATCTGCAGTTTGGAGCTGAATCATATGATGCAATTACTGCTGGATTTGGAGTACGTAATTTTGAGAACCTGGAAATTGGTTTGGCGGAAATGAGGCGAGTATTGAAGCCAGGAGGAGTAGTTTGTATCCTGGAATTTTCAAGACCAACATCTTTCCCGATGAAACAGCTATATGAGTTTTATTTCTTTAAGATCTTACCTTTTTTTGGGAAGGTTGTTTCGAAGGATGACTCAGCATATACCTATTTACCAGAGTCTGTTTATGAATTTCCTGATGGAGAACAATTCTTGGATATCTTGAGGAAGATTGGCTTTAAGAATCAGCAACAACATAAACTTACAGGAGGTATTGCAAGTATTTATATGGCGGAAAAATAACAGAGCAGTAAAAATTTTAACATTGATGCAATAATTTACTGTTCTGACGTTTTGTCTATAAAATGAATTATATGAGGTGGAATCGGATTATAGGAATTTGCTTAATCGTATTGTTATTTGGTGTTGGACGTAGCTGGGCGCAGCAACGTGTTGTGAAAAATTTGACCACCTTTGATGATAAGAAAATTCATTTTGGTTTCACTTTGGGAATAAATGTGATGGATTTTAGCCTGGAGCATTACAATACTTTAGGGGAAAGTCCATGGATTGTTCCAGAGGATTACAGTAATATCACCACAAAACGTAATTTGGCGGGATTAATTCCTGCAACAAAATTACGTGCTGACGTAAAGGATTATTCTCCGGGATTTACTGTTGGGATGGTATCAAGTCTAAGATTAAGCCCGTCGTTAAACTTGAGGTTCGTTCCTGGCCTGTCTTTTGGGCAGCGTAAGTTGTTTTATATTGATTTGACCCAAAATATTGCCAAAGAGACTATTGTGCAGTATTTAGATGGAGATCCTTCTCAGTTTTATAAGGTGAAGTCTACCTACATGGATTTTCCGTTGTTATTAAAATACAAATCAAGCAGACTTATAAATTACCGTCCTTATGTTATTGCTGGTGGAGCGATGCGTGTTGACTTGGCAAAGTCGAAGGGGGATGATTTGGTACAGTTGAAAAAGACTGGTTTTTATTTAGAAGCAGGAATAGGTTTGGATAGTTATTTACAGTTTTTTCGTTTGTCGACCGAACTAAAAATATCCATTGGATTAACTGATGTGTTAAAAAGAAATTATCAGGATGAAGCAACAGTGTTGTATTCAAAAGCATTTAAACAAGTTCGTGCGGATATGGTTACTTTATCTTTCCATTTTGAATAAATTTGCATAAAAAATAGATTGGGATAGACTTTGTATGTTTAGTTTTCCCATTTTTGTCGAAGTTAATTAGTGTCTGATTGTTGATAGTCAGAAAATCTAATAATCGTAATATCAGATGAAGCAATTAAATTTAACTGTTAGTCCAAAGCAGGCATCGGATGATTTTTTTATTCGCCCGATTGTCGCAGGAAAGTTGGGATGTAATATTGAGGACATAACAGCTATAAATATTCGTAGAAGGTCCATTGATGCACGTCATGGTAAAGTCAAGATTAACCTGGCTGTTGATGTTTATATAAATGAGGAACCAACACAACCGGAAGGGAATAAATATGTTTATCCAGAGGTTGGAACAAAGAAGTCGGTTGTTGTTATTGGAGCTGGACCTGCTGGATTATTTGCTGCATTGCGATTAATTGAACTGGGCTTGAAACCAATAATTTTCGAAAGAGGAAAAGATGTTAGTGCCCGTAAAAGAGATATTGCGGCAATCCATCGTAATGAGGCGGTTAATCCTGATTCTAATTATGGTTTTGGAGAAGGAGGTGCAGGAACATTTTCGGATGGTAAACTATATACACGATCGAAGAAGAAGGGAGATGTACGTCGTATTTTAGAAATATTCCATCAGCATGGTGCTCAGGATAATATTCTTATCGATGTGCATCCACACATCGGAACTAATATTTTACCTCGCGTCATTAAGACGATGCGAGAAACAATACAGAGAGCTGGGGGTGAAATCCACTTCAATAGTAGAATAACAAATATTGCGATCCAAAATAAGAAAGTAAAGGGAGTAGAATTGTTAGATGGACGTAGCTTTGAAGCTGAAGAGATAATTCTGGCGACAGGCCATTCAGCACGTGATATTTATGAAATACTACAACGTAATGGGGTATCATTAGAAGCTAAATCTTTTGCCATGGGTGTGCGAGTAGAGCATCCACAACAATTAATTGATTCGATACAGTATTCTCGACCAAGTCGGGGAAAATACCTTCCAGCTGCAGCTTATTCATTTGTTGAGCAGGTAAAAGGAAGAGGTGTTTATTCATTTTGTATGTGTCCTGGAGGTGTTGTGGTTCCCGCTGCTACTGCAGAAAATGAACATGTAGTGAATGGAATGTCTCCATCAGGAAGGAATACTGATTTTGCAAATTCAGGGATTGTAGTTGAAATCCGTCCAGAGGATCTTCAACAATTTAGTCATTATAGAGAATTTGCTGGGCTTCAGTTTCAAGCCAAACTAGAGAGATTGTCTTATAAAATGGCTAATCAATCGCAATATGCTCCAGCACAGCGACTAGAAGATTTTGTTGCAGGGAGATTATCGCAGAACCTTCCTAAGAGTTCTTTTAAGCCAGGTTTAATAGAGAGTCCAATGCACGAATGGTTGCCAGCATCAATTGGGAAGCGCCTTCAGCAAGGATTTGTTCAAATGGGACGCAGAGCAAAAGGTTTTTTTACCAATGAAGCTATAATATTAGGTGTTGAATCACGAACATCATCACCACTTAGGATTCCACGTAATTCAGAAACATTAGAGCATGTTTCAATAGAAGGATTGTATCCTTGCGGGGAAGGAGCTGGTTATGCAGGGGGAATTGTATCTTCGGCTATTGATGGAGAAAAATGCGCAGAACAGGTATTTAATAAGTTACGAAATGATTGATAAGCGAAACTTCATAGAACTATTTGATCAGATTATAGATTATTGGTCTCCTAAGGTTGTAGGATATTTGAATGACCATTGCATTAAAATATCTAAAGTGAAAGGTGAGTTTCTGTGGCATGATCATCCATCAGAAGAGGAGATGTATTATGTGGTGAAAGGTTCGATGGACTTGGAATTGGAAACCAAGACCGTGGTATTAAATGAAGGTGATTTTTATATTGTGCCCAAGGGTGAACGCCATAATCCAAAAGCCGAAGAGGAGTGCTGGTTAGTCATTTTTGAAAAAAATGAGATGAACTAAGAGCTTGCTCTTCGTCTAAACTCAGCGCAAATAATTGACGTTGCAATTGCTACATTTAACGATTCAGATGTAGGTATATTCGCAGGAAAACTTGGAATGTAAAGGCGTTTATTTACAAAGTTTTCAACATTAGCAGATATTCCTTTGCCTTCATTACCCATTACAATTATTCCGTTCGATGAGACTTCTTGCTCATAAAGATTATCTCCATCGAGAAATGTGCCATATACAGGAAGGGCTTTTACCTCATTAATATTAAAGAATTCTTCAAGAGGTTGATAGGTTAGTTTAACTCTGGCGATAGCTCCCATTGTTGCCTGAATAACTTTTGGATTAAAAGTATCAGCAGTGTCAGGGGAACAAATTATATGCCTAATACCAAACCAATCTGCGAGCCTGATAATGGTTCCCAGGTTTCCTGGATCTTGAATGCCATCGAGACAAAGAGTAAGTTGTTTAGCCAGGGAACTTGTCGAAATTTTATGAGTTGGAATTTTAAAAATCCCAAGAACATTTTGAGGTGTTTTTAAATGACTGATCTTTTTTAACTCAAACTCTTCAATACAGTTTACTTGTAATTGGGGAAATGCTGATTTTAGCTTGTCATGTGTAGGTTGGGTTGCAAATATTTCTCTGACAGCAATGCCTCCTTCAATTAAATCATGAACACATTTATATCCTTCAGCAATAAATAAATTTTCTTTATTTCTGAATTTCTTTTTGTCAAGTGATTTAATAAGACTAATTTGTTTTTTTGAAAGTGTCATTGCCAATATTTTAATAATGTGGCAAAATTAGTAAAAATATAGGATGGAAAAGGTATGTAAAAGAACAGAGCATAGAAGGAGTTGATTTTTTTTGGTATTCCTGAAGGGTGAATGTATGCTCAGTGGTTTCAAAGACCTATATTTGCATTTAGTAGAAATTATAATTAATCACGATCGTTGAGGAGTTTTAGATTAAAATATGAAGAGAAGAGGCGATATTTTATTATTGCTTTATTCTTAATGTTCTTATTGGGGGGATGTAGATCAACGAAGTTTGTTCCTCAGGATGAATATTTGTTGAATAAAGTAGATGTTCGTCTTGATAATAAGGAGATCGATAAGGAGGAGCTGGAGTCTTATATCAGACAAAAACATAATGTAAAGGTGTTAGGACTCTGGAAGGTTCGATTGGGAATTTATAATTTATCGTCGAGGAAAAAGGATGATGGTTGGTTGAAAAAGATAGGTGAACCTCCTGTGGTTTATGATGCTTTTATGAAAAACCGTTCGCTGGAAAATATTAAAGGTTATTTGAGAAATAAGGGATATTACCAGGGAGAGGTGTTTGGTGAGATTAAGAAAAATGATCGAAAGAAGAAACTAAATATAACTTACCATGTGCATTCAAATGCTCCGTACAAGATCGCAGAGATTGACTTTAATATAAAAGATGAGACCATTAAAGATCATGTTCTTGAGTATAAAGGTAAATCGAATGTGAAAACTGGTGATCTGCTGGATGTTGATGAGCTAGATAAAGAAAGAGAGCGTTTTACCCGAGGGATGAAGAATATTGGGTATTATGCGTTTTCAAAAGATTTTATCGAAGTTCATGCTGATAGTGCAAATCGAAACAAAACGGCCAATATCAACTGGATTGTCTCGGGACGTAAGGATAAGTCAGGAAAGCAACTTTCTCATGAAAAGTATGCAATTAGAAAATTATTGGTGTATCCCGATTATGATCCTCCTAAGGCTTTAGCAGATGAGTCATATCGTCATGCAAAGTTTGATACAACTAAGATCGGAGAGACATATTTTCTGTATCATGGTAAGAAAAGAATTAATCCTGAGGCATTGGTTAATCCTATACAAATAGTGCCGGGTGAGTTGTATCGACTTAGAAATGTTGAGAAAACTTACAATTCATTGTCGGCAATTAAGCAGTTTCGCTTTATCAATATTCAGTTCAATGAATTGAATGAAAAGGATAGTCTTGGTAATCAATTGTTAGACTGTGTTATTCAGCTTTCACCTCAAATGCGACAGTCATATTCGTTTGATATTGAAGGAACGAACTCTTCAGGGAACTTTGGAGTAGCTGGTAATTTTAAGTATCAGCATCGTAATTTGTTTAAAGGAGCAGAGGTGTTTGGTTTATCGCTGAGAGGGGCTGTAGAAGATCAGCAGGCTGTGGTAAATAGTGTTCAGGAGAATTTTAACTCTGAGGAGTATGGTATTGAGTCTGAGATTCAGATACCAAAGTTTTGGGCTCCAATACGAGGAGACAAGCTTTTTAATTATTCTGTTCCTTTGACTCGATTTAATTTGTCGTTCAATTATCAAAAAAGACCTGATTATACGAGGACGATTGCCAATGCAAAATTTGGATATCGCTGGAAGTCTTCGAATTTGGAGACGCATAATATCAATTTACTTGATTTTAACCTTGTACATTTATATCAGTATAATGAGGAGTTTCTGGAGAAGATAAAGGACTTGAATATTTTAAGTAGTTATACCGATCATATGATTTTCGCGTTGAACTATACTTATACCTACAATACTCAAAATTTAAAGAGGAGATCGGATTATACATATTTCAGATACAGTATCGAGTCGGCTGGTAATACCTTATATGCATTGAATAATTGGTTTGGAAGTAAAAAGCATGAGATAGAAGGAAGTCCTGTTTCTAGTTATAAACTGCTTGATACTCCATATTCACAATATATAAAGAGTGATATTGAATATCGACATGGATTTGTATTAGACGACATTAACACTATTGTGGTTAGAGCTTTTGCTGGTGTTGGAATTCCTTATGGGAATAACAATGCAATGCCTTTTGAGAAAATGTATTTCACAGGTGGTGCTAATGGAATTCGTGCCTGGAGTGTTCGGTCGCTAGGGCCTGGATCTTATAAGGCAGAAGAAGGATCATTTCCTAATCAGACTTCAGATATGAAGCTTGAGGCGAATGTTGAGTATCGCTTTAAGTTATTTTGGAAGCTTGAAGGTGCATTGTTTTTGGATGCCGGAAATATTTGGTCGGTAGATCAAAACGATACGCGAGAGGGAGCGGTTTTTAAGCTAGATCGTTTTTATAAAGAGATTGCATTAGGAACAGGTATAGGAACCAGATTTAATCTGTCTTACTTTGTTGCTCGTTTTGATATCGGGTTGAAAATCAGGGATCCTGGTGCTATGGATGGTAATCGTTTGATTATTGGAAATCGTAAATTTAAATCTGATGATTTGAACTTTAGTATTGCTATTGGCTATCCATTTTAAGATCAATTTAACACATTACTTAAATCGTGTTAAAAAGCAATCTGATTCGTTTTTTCTTATTACATTTGCACGCGTTTCACCCTTTGGGATGAAATGATTTATAGTTAATTAATGAATTATTTCCGTTAAAATAAAAGTTATGAGCGAAAACTTATTTGCAGATATCAAGCCAGGTATCGTTACTGGTGAGGATCTAACAAAACTTTTCAATATTGCAAAAGCAAATAACTTTGCTTTGCCAGCAGTAAACGTTGTAGGTAGTAACTCTATCAATGGAGTTATGGAAGCAGCAAAAAAAGTTAACTCTCCTGTTATCATTCAGTTGTCAAACGGTGGAGCTGCATTTTGTGCAGGTAAAGCAATTGGTTTAGAAGGACAAGAAGGACAAATCTTGGGTGCTGTTGCAGCAGCTAAGCATGTTCAGACTTTGGCAGAAGCTTACGGTATTCACGTAGTATTGCATACTGACCACGCTGCTAAGAAATTGTTACCTTGGATCGACGGGTTGTTGGATGCAAGTGAAAAAGAATTTGCTGCAACTGGTAAGCCTCTTTTCAGCTCACACATGTTAGACTTGTCAGAGGAGCCATTGGAAGAAAATATGGAAATTTCTAAGAAATATCTTGAGCGTATGAGCAAAATGGGTATGACTTTGGAAATTGAGCTAGGTATCACTGGTGGAGAAGAAGATGGTGTTGATAACTCAGATGTTGACAACTCATTACTTTACACTCAGCCAGAAGAAGTATGTTATGCATACGAGCAGTTGAGCTCAGTATCTCCTAACTTCACTGTTGCTGCTTCATTTGGTAACGTACATGGTGTATACAAGCCAGGTAACGTAGTATTGAAGCCTGCAATTCTTGATGCTTCACAAAAGTACATTCAAGAAAAGCATAACACTGCAGAGAAGCCAGTTAACTTTGTATTCCACGGTGGATCAGGTTCTTCATTAGAGGAAATCCGTGAAGCTATTGGTTATGGTGTAATCAAAATGAACATCGATACTGATACTCAGTGGGCTACTTGGGATGGAATTCGTGTATTCGAGGCTGCTAACCGTGACTACCTTCAAGGACAAATTGGTAACCCAGAGGGTGACGACAAGCCAAACAAGAAGTACTATGACCCACGTGTATGGTTAAGAAAAGCTGAAGAGTCAATGGTTGCTCGTTTGGTTAAAGCTTTCGAAGACTTGAACGCAATTAATCGTGGATAATTATTAATGAAGCAAATAATATAGAATAGTTCACGCTATTTTATTGCAACATTATATAATAAGATATTAAACCCTGAAGCTTTTGCTTCGGGGTTTTTTATTTTATCTTGGCTTCATATTGGTAATGAATTGAAAGATTGGATATTGATTTAGGTAGTCAGTTTAATTTTAGTCAAGTTATTCGTCATGGGTAAAGTTGAAATTAGGTTTAGAATTTCGTTGGTTGTTTTTCTTGTGGTAATATTATTCTCCACACTAATATTTAGTGTCGTTGAAGGAGTTCCTATAGCGGATTCATTATATTACAGTATCGTTACTGTGTCGACTGTTGGTTACGGCGATATTCATCCGATGACGAATATGGGTAAAATTACATCTGTATTTTTGATTGTAACAGGTGTTGGAACATTTTTGGGAGTGGTTGGAAATCTGTCAGAAATGATGATCAAAAGACATGAGCGTAATAATCGTAGTCGTAAGATTTATATTCTATCAGGTTTATTCTTTAGTGAGATGGGAAATAAGTTGTTGCCATTTCTTGCGAATAATGATAAGACACTGGAGCGAACAGCTGAGTTTACTTTAATTGATGAAACGTGGTCGGAAAAAGTATATGCCGATCGTTTGAAGAGGCTTGAAAAATTTAATCCAGATATTAATGTCAAAACCTGTGATCTTAAAAGATTATATGAGATGATTAGAGGAAATAAGGAATTGTTGATGCAGTTTCTGGAAAATCCAGCATTGACAGAAGATGAGTCCTTTACTTCTTTAATTAGATTAATTTTTCATCTGTATGAAGAATTTACTTATCGTTTTCAGATTGGTGCGTTAGATACTACCGACTATGAGCATTTAGAGGAGGATATTGTAAAGCTGTATAAAGCATTAATTCATGAATATTTGCTGTATATCGAAAATTTACAAGATCATTTCCCTGGTCTATTTCGATTCGCAATAACTCAGAGTCCTTTCAGTAATCCAATTGATAGGAAAAACTAGATATTGGATTTGAAATTGAAAAAATATTGTTTGGTTGTCATGCATTATATTTGCATTTTTGCCAATTGTGCTAACAGATTAAAAGTGTTGGTGTGAGAAGTGAAATTGATGTAATAACGACAATCTAGAATATGAGCTCTAAACAGAATACACCTCAAAGAGATTTTTTTAGTAATAAATTCGGAATTATTGCAGCTACTGCAGGATCTGCTATTGGGTTAGGGAATATTTGGCGATTTCCATATATTGTAGGTGAGAATGGTGGAGCAGCATTCTTGATTATTCTTCTGCTAATTAAATTTGGAATTGGTTTACCTGTTATGTTGTCGGAGTTTACAATAGGAAGACATACTCAGCGTAATCCATTTGGTGCATTTCGTATGTTAGCCCCTGGAAAATTATGGTGGATAGTTGGCTTTATGGGTATTATTGCTGCATTTACAATCATGGCATTTTATTCGGTTGTTGCAGGTTGGACTTTAGATTATTTGTATAATTCAGTCTTAGATGGATTTAATAATAAATCGGCCGATGATATTCAGTCAATGTTTGACAGTTTTGTCGCTAATGGGTGGCAGCCTATCATTTGGATGTTTCTTTTCGTGTCCATTTCTTCATTGATTGTGGTTGCCGGAATTAAGAAGGGAATTGAAAAATACACGAAAGTACTGATGCCTGCATTGTTGGTTATTATTGTTATTCTGTGTGTTAGAGCTTTGTCACTGCCAGGAGCAGAAAAGGGATTGGAATTCTTTTTTAAACCTGATTTTTCGAAGATTACAGGGGCCTCAGTTCTGGAAGCATTGGGGCAGTCGTTCTTTTCACTAAGTATTGGTATGGGAGTTTTGCTTACATATGGTTCATATGTGCAGAAATCTGATAATATTGGTTCGACAACTTTTATTGTGGCTTTTGCTGATACTGCCATTGCAATTCTTGCAGGTATGGTGATATTTCCTGCTGTTTTTGCTTTTGGAATAAGTCCTGGAAGTGGACCAGGATTAGTATTTGTTACTTTACCAAATATCTTTGAACAGATGCCAGCTGGTTATATCTTTTCTGTGTTATTCTTTGTGTTGTTATCTGTTGCGGCAATAACATCTTTTATATCGATCCAAGAGGTTGTGGTGGCATATTTGTCGGAGGAATTAAATATTAAAAGAAAAACAGCGACGTTTTTAGCTGCAGGTGGAGCAGTCTTTTTAGGTGCATTATGTGCCCTGTCACAAAGTGGACATCTGAATATAATGTTTGGAGATATGAATCTGTTTGATCTACTTGATTTTGCTTCCTCTAATTTAATGCTTCCTTTAGGAGGATTATTAATTGTAATATTTGTTGCCTGGTTTATGGGTAAGGAAAGATTACTTCGAGAGTTGAGAAGTAATGGATTATATAAAGCAAGTTATTTCCCAATTTATAATTTTATTATTCGTTTTATCGCACCTATTGCGATTACAGCTGTATTCTTAAGTAAATTGGGACTAATATAGTACGTGCGCTGATTGTAAAATTTGTGTTCTTATAGGCTGTCATTCTAATGGTTTTATGATTAACTTTAAGAGTTAATCCGGAGTGTGAATTCACTAAGATTACCTTAAGCCATTAGTATGAAGTCTAGACAGTTTTTTCGAAAGATCCTATCTTTCTCAAAAGGAGAAAGAGTTGGAATGTTAGTTCTTGTTTTTTTTATTGTGGTGCTGTTAGTAATTAAAAGTACATTACCAATGTTTACTAACGATGTGGAAATTGATCAAGCTGCAATTGAAAAAGAGGCTCGTGATTATTTTGTCAAACTAGAAGATTCGATCACGACTGAGATACTACATAAAGGATCGACCAACTATCACTTTCACCAATTTGATCCTAATGAATGTAGTCAAAAAGAACTTGTTGATATGGGTGTGCCTCAAAAGGTCGCTTCTAATCTGATTAAATACAGGGAAAAAGGAGGGAGATATAGCTCTAAAACAGATCTGTATAAGATTTATGGCATGAATGATATGTTGTATGAGAGATTAGCAGAGTATGTTAAGATTCATCCTTCATTTATTCAGCGAAAACATAGGAGAGCGTTAAACCAAAAAGAAGCTAAAGAAATAGGAAACAAGCAGAGGCATATAAAAAAAAGTATTGAGAGAGAGGTTAAGGACTCTTTACGACATAAGTATGACATAAAGAAAGTAGAAGTTGTTGATTTAAATCATGCAGACACACTTGACTTGATCGCATTAAAAGGTATTGGACCAGTATATGCGAGAAGAATAATAAAATATCGACAATTATTGGGTGGGTATTGTTGTAAAGAACAATTATTGGAAGTTTATGGTTTGAGAATGGAAACATTGAAAATGATTGTTCCCAGAATAAGTATAGATGTGGGTGAGATAAAAAAAGTAAACTTGAATTTTGCAGATTATCATCAATTGAGAAGTCATCCATATGTTTCAAATGAGTTGGCAAAATTAATTGTGAGACAGAGAAGTAGGAAGGGTAAATTTGTTGATTTCGATGAATTTTCAGAACGATTAAATATTGATAAAGAAACCTTGAAAAAGCTAAAACCATATGTCCAAATCTAACGTTATAGAAGATAAAGGAACTGAATTCACTTTTTTTTACGATTTTACACGTAAAAAAGTGGATATAAGTTTGATTGGAATATATAAATTTCTAAATTTGCGCCTCGATTTATGTACGTAACAAAAGGAGTTAATTATGATCGTTATACCTTTAAAAGAAGGCGAAAACATTGAAAGAGCTTTAAAAAGATTTAAGAGAAAGTTCGAGAAAACTGGTGTTATTAAAGAGCTAAGAGAAAGACAAGCTTATACTAAGCCTTCTGTAAAAAGAAGAACAGAGATAAAAAAAGCGATTTACGTAGAGGGTCTACAAAGAGAAGAAGATTAGATATATTTGGGGCGCAAATATATTTTTAATATTTTAGCCCTTGTAGATGTCTTATCACGAAGAATATTTAAAATATTTGCAAGACGAGAAACGGTGTTCTTCTCACACCGTTAAGGCCTATAGAAATGACCTCGATCAGTTTGTGCAGTTTTGTAACAAAAGGATCGGGGATTTTGACTTTCTAAATGTTGACCGATTCTTGATTCGATCTTGGGTTGTAGAGATGATGGAGAATAAAATTTCTGCACGAAGTGTGAATCGAAAAATATCAACTTTAAAAAGTTTCTATAAGTACTTGATGCGCATGGAGCTTTTGGATAAAAATCCAGTGGATTTGGTTACTAAACCGAAAACAAAAAAGAGGCTTCCGGTGTTTGTGGAAGAAGAAGATCTTAATCGGTTGCTTGATAATGGCTATTTTTCGGATGACTTTGAAGGTCGACGAGATAAAGTCATTGTTTCGTTCTTATATGGTACTGGAGTAAGACTTTCAGAATTGAAAAACTTACGAACTGCCGATATAGACATTGAAAGGTGTATGATCAAAGTCTTGGGTAAGCGTAATAAAGAACGTATTGTTCCTTTTCCAAGAAGTATGAGGTCTGTGTTGGAGGATTATTTAGAAATCCGTGAAGGCTTGTTTGGTGGGCAGGATTTTTTACTGCTTACTATTAAAGGAGTGCAAGTGTATGATAAGCTTATTTATCGTGTGGTGAAAAAGAATCTTTCTTTGGTAACTACAATTTCAAAAAAGAGCCCTCACGTTTTGCGACATAGTTTTGCAACACATTTATTGAATAATGGTGCAGACCTTAATGCTATAAAGGAATTATTGGGGCATGCTAATTTGCAGGCGACGGAGATTTATACGCATACATCTTTCGAAAAATTAAAATCAGTTTACGAACAAGCCCATCCCAGGGGCTCAAATTAATGGAGGAATTAGCATGAATGTAAATGTTAACCCGGTACATTTTACCGCAGACCAAAAACTGGTAGAATTCGTGAATAAAAAGGTTGTTAAACTTGATCAGTATTTTGATGGAATCATTAGTGCAGATGTATTAATGAAAGTTGATAAACCAGAGAGTCCTAAGAATAAGGTTGTTGAGCTAAAGCTTTCTATTCCTTCGAGAGATTATTTGTTTGCTGAAAAGCATGCTGATTCATTTGAAGAGGCGTTGGATTTAGCTGTTGACGCAGTTAAGAAGCAGTTGGGAAAATTCAAAGAGAAACTAAAAACTAAATAATTCTTGCATTTTTTTTCAGGAATTTTGGGTTTTAAATAAAATAATTATACATTTGCACACCCTTTCAAAACAACGGGGCTAGAGCACTAGGTTTTAAAGGGGTTTTGCCGAATTAGCTCAGTTGGCCAGAGCACGTGATTTGTAATCTCGGGGTCGCCAGTTCGAATCTGGCATTCGGCTCAAAAAAAGTTCAGAAAAATATTGATTGGGGAGATACCAAAGTGGCCAACTGGGGCAGACTGTAAATCTGCTGTCTTATGACTTCGTAGGTTCGAATCCTGCTCTCCCCACTAAATAATCTGAGAGTAAAAAGTAAAAATATAAGTTGCGGGAATAGCTCAGTTGATAGAGCATCAGCCTTCCAAGCTGAGGGTCGCGGGTTTGAGTCCCGTTTCCCGCTCAATAGAACAGAAAGAGATAGGATAAGGGTTTAGGTGTTTTTATTGCAAATAAAAATGGCTTCGCTTGTTCAATCTTTTTGTGCAATAAGGCCGCCGGGGTAGCTCAGGGGTAGAGCGCATCCTTGGTAAGGATGAGGTCACGAGTTCAATTCTCGTCCTCGGCTCGATGATAAAAAATAATGTTAACGTTTTCTAATAGTTTTTAGAGTTATGGCTAAAGAAACATTTGTACGCGACAAAGATCACGTAAATATTGGAACAATTGGTCACGTTGACCATGGTAAGACAACTTTGACTGCTGCTATTACTACTGTATTAGCAAAGAAAGGTCTTTCAGAAGTTAAAGCTTTTGATTCAATCGATAACGCTCCTGAGGAGAAAGAAAGGGGTATTACTATTAATACTGCACACGTTGAGTATCAGACTGAGAATCGTCACTATGCTCACGTTGACTGTCCAGGTCACGCCGATTATGTGAAGAACATGGTAACTGGTGCTGCTCAGATGGACGGTGCAATTATTGTAGTTGCTGCAACTGATGGTCCTATGCCTCAGACTCGTGAGCACATCCTTCTTGCACGTCAGGTAAACGTACCAAGATTGGTTGTTTTCATGAACAAAGTTGATATGGTTGATGATGAGGAGTTGTTAGAGCTTGTTGAGATGGAAGTTCGTGAACTTCTTGATTTCTATGAGTTCGACGGAGACAATACTCCTGTAATTCAAGGTTCTGCTCTTGGTGCATTGAATGGTGAAGCAGAGTGGGAAGAGAAAGTAATGGAATTGATGCAAGCTTGTGATACTTGGATTCCACTTCCTCCACGTGAGGTTGACAAGCCTTTCTTGATGCCTGTTGAGGATGTATTCTCTATTACTGGTCGTGGTACTGTTGCTACAGGTCGTATTGAAACTGGTATCGTTCACACAGGTGACGAGCTTCAGTTGATCGGTCTTGGTGCTGAAGGTCGTAAGACTGTATGTACTGGTGTTGAGATGTTCCGTAAGATTCTTGACGAAGGTCAAGCTGGTGATAACGTTGGTCTATTGCTTCGTGGTATCGATAAGAAAGAGATCAAGCGTGGTCAGATTCTTGCTGTACCTAATTCAATCACTCCTCACACTAAATTTAAGGCTGAGGTTTATGTATTGAAGAAAGAAGAAGGTGGACGTCACACTCCATTCCACAACAACTACCGTCCTCAGTTCTACTTACGTACTCTTGACGTAACTGGTGAGATTGCTCTTCCAGAAGGAACTGAAATGGTAATGCCTGGTGATAACGTATCTATCACTGTAAACTTGATTTACCCAGTTGCATTGAACGTAGGTCTTCGTTTCGCGATCCGTGAAGGTGGACGTACAGTAGGTGCTGGTCAGGTAACTGAAATTGTAGAGTAATTCTATAATAATAACATAGACAGAAAGTCCCGAATTTATTTTCGGGACTCTGTTTGCGGATGAAACCCGACGGGGGTGGTTGATAACAACAAGTTCGAGTCTTGTCTTCCGTACCGTTTTAAGAAATTTCTAGACGATGAAGATGAAAGTATATTTTGAAGAGGCCTATGACGAATTGGTAAACAAGGTTACATGGCCCACTCGTAAAGAGTTGCAAAATAGCGCAATGGTAGTTATGGTTGCTTCCTTTATTATAGCACTAGTCATTTTTCTGATGGATCGCAGTTTTGAGACCATCATGGAATTTGTCTATAATTTGTTTTATTAAAATTTTCCGGAGGTCTTAAATGAGCGAAATCGTAAAAAGATGGTATGTCCTTCGCACTATTGGAGGAAAAGAGAAGAAGGTGAAGGAATATATCGAAGTAGAAATCGCCAATGCCGGACTCCTGGAATACGTTTCTCAGGTTTTAGTACCTACAGAGAAGGTATATCAAATCCGGAACGGAAAGAAGATTAGCAAAGAGCGAAACTTCTTCCCCGGCTATGTTCTTATCGAAGCCGCATTAGTTGGTGAAATCCCACACATTTTGAAGAATGTTCCTAATGTGATTGGATTTTTAGGCGACACCAAGGGTGGCGATCCAGTGCCGATGAGAGTTTCTGAAATTAACCGTATTTTAGGTAAAGTTGATGAGGCTACTGAAGCGCAGGAAGAGTTGAACATACCTTATGTTGTTGGTGAAACCGTGAAAGTGATCGATGGACCATTCAACGGATTTAATGGAATCATTGAGGGTATCAATGAGGAAAAGAAGAAGTTGAAAGTTATGGTTAAAATCTTCGGTCGCAAAACACCTTTAGAACTCAGCTTCATGCAAGTTGAGAAAGAGTAATCAATTTTAACAATTATTTGTTATGGCAAAAGAAGTTGCTGGATTAATTAAGTTACAAATTAAAGGTGGTGCAGCTAATCCGTCTCCACCAGTAGGACCAGCCTTGGGTGCCAAAGGGGTAAACATTATGCAGTTCTGTAAGCAGTTTAATGCTAGAACTCAGGATCAAGCTGGTAAAGTTTTACCGGTGATCATTACTGTTTACGCCGATAAATCATTTGATTTCATTATTAAGCAGCCACCTGTAGCTGTGCAGTTGCTAGAAGCAGCTAAAGTTAAAAAAGGTTCACCAGAACCTCATGTTAACAAAGTAGCTTCAGTTTCTTGGGATCAGGTTAAGGAAATTGCAAATTCCAAAATGGCCGATCTTAACTGCTTTACTGTGGAGTCAGCTATGAAAATGGTTGCTGGTACTGCCAGAAGTATGGGGATTACTGTGAGTGGCGATTCTCCATTTAATTAATTATTTAATTTCTCAAAGAAATGGCTAGAATTACTAAAAATAAGAAGCTTGCTTTAGAGAAACTAGAACCAGGGAAGGTTTATACTTTAAAAGAAGCAGCTAGCTTAGTGAAAGATATTACTTTCACGAAGTTTGATGCCTCTGTTGATGTAGACATTCGCTTGGGAGTTGATCCAAGGAAAGCTAATCAAATGGTTCGTGGCGTCGTGACTTTACCACATGGTACAGGTAAAGAGGTGAAGGTGCTTGCTTTAGTAACTCCTGAAAAGGAAGCAGAAGCAAAAGAAGCCGGAGCTGACTTTGTGGGATTGGATGAGTACATCGAAAAAATCAAAGGCGGTTGGACTGATGTTGACGTAGTAATCACTATGCCTCCAGTAATGGGGAAAGTAGGTGCACTAGGTCGAGTATTAGGTCCTCGTGGTTTGATGCCAAACCCAAAGAGTGGAACTGTAACCATGGAAGTTGGTAAAGCCATTAAAGAGGTAAAAGCGGGTAAGATTGATTTCAAAGTTGACAAGTACGGAATCGTTCATACATCAGTTGGAAAAGTATCTTTTGATGCTGATGCAATTCATGAGAACGTGAAGGAATTTGTTAACACGATCAATAAGTTGAAGCCTGCTGCTGCCAAAGGTACTTACATCAAGAGTATTTACCTGTCAAGTACAATGAGTGCTGGAATTCAAGTTGAACCTAAGTCTATTGCAGACTAATTAAAAAGTTCGAAATGAAGAAAACAGAAAAAGAGAGCATTATTAACGGGTTAACCGAACAAATTAATGCATCCAATCACTTCTACTTGGCAGATATCGCTGAACTTGATGCTGAAAATACAAGTGCATTAAGGCGTTTATGCTTCAACCGAGAAGTGAAATTGGTTGTAGTAAAGAATACACTATTACGTAAAGCTTTAGAGAACTCTGAAAAAGAGGCTGAAGGTCTTTACGATGTTCTGAAGGGAAATACTTCGGTAATGTTTACCGAAAGTGGAAATGTTCCTGCAAAACTGATCAAAGAATTCACAAAGAAGAATAATACAGACAAGCCTTTATTAAAAGGTGCGTATGTTGAAGAATCAGTTTACGTAGGTGCAGATCAGCTTGAAGTATTAGCTAACATCAAATCTAAGAACGAGCTTATTGCTGATGTTGTTGCACTCCTTCAATCACCAGCGAAGAATGTTATTTCATCTCTTCAATCGGGAGGAAATATCCTTACTGGTGTGCTTAAGGCAATAGAAGAAAAAAAGTCATAAAGAATTATAGGTTTTCATTTAATTTCTAAATTTAGAGGAAAATGGCAGATTTAAAAGCATTTGCAGAACAGTTAGTGAACTTGACTGTAAAAGAGGTTAACGAATTAGCTGAAATTTTAAAAGAAGAATACGGTATCGAGCCTGCAGCTGCAGCTGTAGCTGTTGCTGGTCCTGCTGCTGGTGGTGACGCTGGTGCTGCTGAGGAAAAAACTGAGTTTGACGTAGTATTGAAGGCAGCTGGTTCTTCTAAGTTAGCAGTTGTTAAGCTTGTAAAAGACTTAGCTGGTGTTGGACTAAAAGAAGCAAAAGAATTAGTTGACTCTGCTCCTAAAGCAATCAAAGAAAAAGTTTCTAAAGACGAAGCTGAGGCATTAAAATCTCAGTTAGAAGAAGCTGGAGCTGAAGTTGAGCTTAAATAAAAGTCTTAGACCTAAATTAGGTTATATATGGTTTGGAATCCTATTTGGGGTTCCAAGCCTTTTCGTGTTTATATTTTTAAGTTCAATTAATTCGGTAGATAAATGTCTTCAAATACTGTAAATCAAAGGATTAGTTTTTCCTCAACAAAAAACGTTTTTGAGTATCCGGATTTTCTGGAGATTCAGATAAAATCGTTTCATGATTTTTTTCAGTTGAACACTGCACCTGAAGATCGTAAAAACGAGAAATTGTGGCAGGTATTTCATGAGAATTTCCCGATTACCGACACGAGAAATAACTTTGTCCTTGAATTTATCGACTATAGTGTGGATCCACCTCGTTACTCTATTGACGAGTGTATTGAAAGGGGATTAACATATAGCGTGCCGGTTAAGGCAAAGTTAAAATTATATTGTACCGACCCTGAGCATGAGGATTTTGATACCGTTGTGCAAGATGTGTATCTAGGTACTATCCCTTATATGACAGAAAGGGGAAGTTTCGTAATCAATGGAGCGGAGCGTGTTGTTGTATCACAGCTTCATAGATCACCTGGTGTATTCTTTGGTCAGAGTATGCACGCTAATGGAACGAAACTTTATTCAGCCAGAATTATTCCATTTAAAGGATCTTGGATTGAATTTGCGACAGACATCAATAATGTGATGTTTGCGTATATTGACCGTAAAAAGAAATTACCAGTTACTACTCTACTTCGTGCTATTGGATATGAGAGTGACAAGGATATTTTAGAAATCTTCGGCCTTGCCGATGAAATTAAGGTTTCGAAGAGCGGCCTGAAAAAGGTTGTTGGTCGTAAACTTGCTGCCCGTGTTTTGAAATCATGGGTTGAAGACTTTGTAGATGAAGACACCGGTGAAGTAGTATCCATTGAACGTAATGAGGTTATTATTGACCGTGAAACTATATTAGAACCAGAGCATATTGAGGAAATTTTAGATTCTGGTGCTAAAACTATCCTTTTACACAAAGAAGATCAGAATTTGCAGGATTTCGCAATTATTTATAATACATTGCAAAAGGATCCTAGTAACTCTGAGAAAGAAGCAGTATTACATATCTACCGTCAATTAAGAAACTCTGAGCCGCCCGATGAGGCTACTGCTCGTGAAGTTATTCAAAACCTATTCTTCTCTGATAAGAGATATGATTTAGGTGAGGTTGGTCGTTATAGAATCAATAAGAAATTGAATCTGCATAGTGAAATGGATGTTCGCGTCCTAACTAATGAAGATATGATTGAGATCATCAAGTACTTGATTAAATTGATCAATGCTAAGACTGATGTTGATGATATTGACCACTTGAGTAACAGACGTGTACGTACTGTAGGTGAGCAGATTTATAATCAATTTGGAGTTGGTCTTGCTCGTATGGCTCGTACCATTCGTGAAAGAATGAACGTACGTGACAACGAAGTGTTTACGCCTATCGATTTGATTAATTCTAAGACATTGTCTTCAGTAATTAATTCTTTCTTTGGAACGAATGCACTATCGCAGTTCATGGATCAAACCAATCCATTAGCGGAGATGACTCATAAGCGTCGTATGTCTGCATTAGGACCTGGAGGTCTGTCTCGTGAGAGAGCAGGTTTTGAGGTTCGAGATGTTCACTTTACTCACTATGGTCGTCTTTGTCCAATTGAGACACCGGAAGGACCGAACATTGGACTAATTTCTTCACTATGTGTATTTGCGAAGATTACGGATTTAGGATTTATTTCTACTCCTTATCGTAAAGCAGCCGAAGGAAGCTTAGATATTTCTGAATCTGGTGTTGAATATTTGACAGCGGAGGAAGAAGAAGGAAGGATGATTGCGCAGGCGAATGCGGTTGTTGACGAAGCAGGTAATTTTGTCAACCAAAGAGTAAAAGCGCGTTTAGATGGTGATTATCCATTGGCAGAAAAAGAAGAAGTGGAATTGATGGACGTTGGTCCTAACCAGATTGCTTCTATTGCTGCATCTCTTATTACTTTCTTGGAGCATGATGATGCGAACCGTGCACTGATGGGATCTAACATGATGCGTCAGGCGGTACCATTGCTACGTCCTGAAGCACCTATCGTAGGTACAGGATTGGAGCCTAGAGTGGCTTCTGACTCTCGCGTTATGCACCGTGCAGAAGGTGAAGGGGTTGTGGTATCAGTTGATGCCAAGAAAATTGTAATAAAGTATGATCAAACTGACGATGAAAGATTCGTTAGTTTCGATACAGATACAAAAGAATATTACCTACAGAAGTATCAAAAGACTAACCAAGGTACTTGTATTGACCTTAAACCGATTGTATTCAAAGGACAGAGGGTTGCTACTAATCAAGTATTGACCGAAGGTTATGGTACCGAAAAAGGTGAGTTAGCACTTGGTCGTAACTTAAAGGTTGCATTCATGCCTTGGCAGGGATATAACTACGAGGATGCGATTGTGATTTCTGAAAGAATTGTTCGTGAGGATGTTTATACTTCGATCCACGTTGATGAGTACTCTCTTGAGGTAAGAGATACGAAGCGAGGTACTGAGGAATTTACTTCCGATATTCCTAACGTTAGTGAGGAAGCAACACGTAATCTTGATGAGAACGGTTTAATTCGTATTGGTGCGAACGTAAAACCTGGGGATATTCTAATCGGTAAGATTACGCCTAAAGGGGAGTCTGATCCATCTCCTGAAGAAAAGCTGTTGAGAGCGATCTTCGGTGATAAGGCAGGCGATGTTAAGGATGCATCATTGAAAGCTTCTCCATCATTGAGTGGTGTAGTTATCGATAAAAAACTATTCTCTAGAGTTGCTAAAGAAAAGAAAGGTCGAACTTCAACTAAGCCTTTATTGGAGGCTATTGATGAAGAATTTGACAGAGAAGTATCAGGTTTGAAAGCACAATTGGTTGATAAACTATTTGCGCTTGTAAACGGTAAGACTTCACAAGGAGTGAAAGATTACTACGGTACTGATCAAATTTCAAAAGGTGCGAAGTTCACATTGAAGCAACTTCAAGAATTGGATTACTTATATATTAATCCAAATAAGTGGACTACTGATAAGCATAAGAATGATCTTATCCGTCAGTGTGTTGAAAATTATATCTTAAAGCACAAGCAAGCTGAAGCAGCTGCTAAGCGTAAGCGTTATAACGTAACGATTGGTGACGAGCTTCCTGCAGGTATTATTCAATTAGCGAAAGTATACGTTGCTAAAAAACGTAAATTGCAGATTGGTGATAAGATGGCAGGTCGTCACGGTAACAAGGGTATCGTATCTCGAATCGTTAGAGATGAGGATATGCCATTCCTGGAAGATGGAACTCCAGTAGATATCGTATTGAATCCACTAGGTGTACCTTCTCGTATGAACCTTGGACAGATTTATGAAACTGTACTTGGTTGGGCAGGAAAAGAACTTGGATTGAAGTTTGCTACTCCTATCTTCGATGGAGCTTCTCTTGATGAGATCTGCGATTTAACAGATAAAGCAGGTGTGCCTCGATTTGGTAGAACATTTCTTCATGATGGAGAGACAGGAGAGCCTTTCGATCAGCCAGCTACTGTAGGTGTGATCTATATGTTGAAACTAGGACACATGGTTGAAGATAAGATGCATGCTCGTTCAATTGGACCATACTCACTTATTACTCAGCAGCCTCTTGGTGGTAAAGCACAGTTCGGAGGTCAGCGATTCGGAGAGATGGAGGTTTGGGCACTTGAGGCATTTGGTGCTGCTCATATTCTTCAGGAAATCTTGACTGTTAAGTCGGATGATGTTCTTGGTAGAGCGAAAGCCTACGAATCGATTGTTAAGGGTGAACCATTGCCTCAGGCTGGTATTCCAGAATCACTGAATGTATTACTACATGAATTACGTGGTTTAGGATTAAGTGTGAATCTTGAATAATCTCATCATATTCCTGAGAGGAAAGTTCCTCTCAGGTATTTATATTTTAGTGCTCATTAAATTAATACACGCAAAATAATATGGCATTCAGAAGAGATAATAAGGCAAAAAGTAATTTCTCTAAGATCACTATTAGCTTGTCTTCACCAGAGGAGATTCTGGAAAGATCACATGGAGAGGTGCTTAAGCCTGAGACCATAAACTATCGTACTTATAAGCCTGAGCGGGATGGATTGTTTTGTGAAAGAATCTTCGGTCCTGTAAAAGATTATGAGTGTCATTGTGGTAAATATAAAAGAATCCGTTACCGTGGAATCGTATGTGATCGATGTGGGGTAGAGGTTACCGAGAAAAAGGTACGCCGCGAGCGCATGGGGCACATTTCATTGGTTGTGCCTGTTGCACATATTTGGTACTTCAAATCATTGCCAAATAAGATCGGATATCTTTTGGGATTGCCTACAAAGAAGCTTGATACCATTATTTATTACGAGAGATATGTGGTTATTAATCCTGGTATTAAAGCACAGGATGGACTTAAATATCTAGATTTCCTAACAGAGGAAGAATATCTTGATATTTTAGATTCATTACCAAAGGATAATCAATATCTTGAAGATGATGATCCAAATAAGTTTATCGCAAAAATGGGAGCTGAGGCTCTTTATGGTTTGTTAGAGAGAACTGATTTGGATGGTTTATCTTATACATTAAGACATAAAGCCAGCACAGAAACGTCACAGCAGCGTAAGAACGAAGCTTTGAAAAGACTGCAGGTTGTAGAAGCTTTCCGTGCTAGTAAAAATGTTAACCGTCCGGAATGGATGATTGTAAAAGTTGTTCCTGTAATTCCACCAGATTTGCGTCCGTTAGTACCTTTGGATGGAGGTCGTTTTGCGACGTCGGATTTGAACGACTTGTACAGACGTGTTATTATTCGTAATAACCGATTGAAAAGATTAATTGAAATCAAGGCACCTGAAGTAATTCTTAGAAATGAGAAACGTATGCTTCAAGAGGCTGTTGATTCATTATTTGATAACTCTAGAAAGTCAAATGCAGTTAAGACTGATAACAACAGAGCTTTAAAGTCTTTATCTGACAGTTTGAAAGGTAAACAAGGTCGTTTCCGTCAGAACTTGTTAGGTAAGCGTGTGGATTATTCTGCTCGTTCTGTAATTGTTGTTGGTCCTAAACTAAAAATTCACGAATGTGGTCTTCCTAAAGGTATGGCCGCTGAGCTTTATAAGCCTTTTATCATTCGTAAATTGATTGAAAGAGGTATTGTAAAAACAGTAAAGTCTGCGAAGAAAATTGTTGATCGTCGCGATCCTGTTGTATGGGATATCCTGGAAAATGTACTTAAAGGTCATCCAGTGATGCTGAACAGGGCTCCGACTCTTCACCGTTTATCTATTCAGTCTTTCCAGCCTGTATTGGTAGAGGGTAAGGCAATTCAGTTGCACCCATTGGTTTGTACTGGTTTTAACGCCGACTTTGATGGTGACCAGATGGCGGTTCACTTGCCATTAGGTAATGCTGCGATTTTGGAAGCACAAATGTTAATGTTATCTTCTCATAACCTTCTTAACCCTGCAAATGGTGCACCTATTACAGTACCATCTCAGGATATGGTTCTTGGTCTTTACTATATGACTAAGCCACGTAAAGGAGTTAAAGGAGAAGGTTTAACTTTCTACTCCGCGGAAGAGGCGATTATTGCTTACAATGAGAAGAAAGTTGCAATGCATGCTGTGGTAAAAGCACGTTTGGACGATATCGACGAGAATGGTGATAAAGTTACTCATGTGATTGAAACTACTATGGGACGTATTTTGTTTAATCAGTTCGTTCCAGAGGCTGCAGGATACATTAATAAGCTGCTTACAAAAAAAGCATTGCGTGATATCATTTCTTCAGTATTAAAAGCCAGTAATAACGCGATTACAGCTAAATTCCTTGATGATATTAAAGACTTGGGATATAAGATGGCGTATCGCGGTGGACTATCATTTAACCTTGCGGACGTTATTATTCCAGAGGATAAGTCTGAAATGGTTGAAGAAGGATATGCTGAAGTTGAAGAAATCATGAATAACTATAATATGGGTTTCATTACCAATAACGAACGATACAATCAGGTTATTGATATTTGGACTCATGTTAATGCGAAGTTGACTCAAACTGTAATGAACACATTGAGTTCTGATCAGCAAGGTTTCAACTCGGTATATATGATGCTTGACTCGGGGGCTCGTGGATCTAAAGAGCAGATTCGTCAGCTATGTGGTATGAGGGGACTGATGGCTAAGCCACAGAAATCTGGTGCTACTACAGCTCAAATTATTGAAAACCCGATTTTGGCAAACTTTAAAGAAGGTCTATCAGTACTTGAGTACTTTATCTCTACTCACGGTGCTCGTAAAGGTCTTGCGGATACAGCATTGAAAACAGCGGATGCGGGATATTTGACCCGTCGTTTGGTAGATGTTGCTCAAGATGTTATCATTTCTGAACCAGATTGTGGTACTCTTCGTGGTCTTGTTGCTACTGCAATTAAAAACAATGAGGAGATTGTTGCTTCACTTGGAGAGAGAATTGTTGGGCGTACTACTGTACATGACATTTTCCATCCTCTAACTGGTAAATTGATTATTGCATCAGGAGAATCAATCACAGATGAGATTGCTCAGGAAATTGAGGATTCTCCAATTGAATCAGTTGAGATTCGTTCTGTATTAACTTGTGAATCCAAAGTTGGAGTTTGCTCGAAATGTTATGGACGAAGTCTTGCTACAGGTCGTATGGCTCAGCAAGGTGAGTCTGTTGGTGTTATTGCAGCACAATCAATTGGAGAGCCAGGTACACAGCTTACACTACGTACCTTCCACGTAGGGGGTATTGCGGGTAACGTATCAACGCAGTCTACTGTTGTTGCGAAATATGACGGTATTGCAGAGATCGATGAATTGAGAACTGTTGAATTCGAAGATGAGAACGGAGAAAAGGTTGATGTAATCGTTAGCCGTCTTGCTGAATTGAAGATTATTGACAAGAATACTGGTATTGCATTGTCGACTCATGCTCTTCAATATGGTTCGAAGTTATTCATCAAAAACGGACAGGATATTAAGAAGGAGACACTAGTTTCTGAATGGGATCCATATAATGGTGTAATTATTTCTGAATTTAATGGTAAAGCTGTATTTGATAATTTGATCGATGGTATAACCTATCGTGAAGAGTCAGATGAGCAAACTGGATTTAAAGAGAAGGTAATTACAGAAACAAGAGATAAAACGAAGAACCCATCATTGAAGATTGTTGATGAAAATGGTGATGTTTATCGTTCTTATAACTTACCTGTAGGTGGTCACATCTCTGTAGATGATGGAGAAGCTGTTCGATCAGGACAAGTTCTTGTGAAAATCCCTCGTTCTTCTGGTAAAGCTGGTGATATTACCGGTGGTCTTCCTCGAGTAACTGAGTTATTCGAGGCTCGTAATCCATCTAATCCAGCTGTTGTATCAGAGATTGACGGAGAAATTTCTCTAGGTAAAATCAAGAGAGGTAATCGCGAGATTATCATTACTTCTAAGACAGGTGAAGTTAAGAAAAATCTAGTTCCTCTTTCTAAGCAGATTCTTGTACAGGAAAATGATTATATCCGTGCAGGTACTCCTCTTTCTGATGGAGCGATTACTCCTTCAGACATTCTAGCGATTAAAGGTCCTACAGCAGTGCAGGAGTATATCGTTAATGAGGTTCAGGATGTTTACCGTATGCAGGGTGTGAAAATTAATGATAAGCACTTTGAGGTTATCGTTCGTCAGATGATGCGTAAAGTTGAAATCGATGATCCGGGTGATACTCGTTTCCTTGAAAGACAAATTGTTGATAAGCTAGAGTTTATTCATGAAAATGACTGGATTTACAATAAGAAAGTTGTTATTGATGCTGGTGATTCAGAAACTCTAAAAGCTGGACAGATTGTTACTGCTCGTCGTTTGAGAGATGAAAACTCACAATTGAGACGTAAAGACTTGAAAGTAGTAGAAGCGCGTGAAGCGATTCCAGCAACATCAAGTCAGGTTCTTCAAGGTATTACAAGAGCTGCGCTTCAAACTAAGAGTTGGATGTCTGCTGCTTCTTTCCAGGAGACAACTAAGGTATTGAACGAAGCTGCGATCAATGGTAAGGTAGACTATTTGGATGGCTTGAAGGAGAATGTGATTTGTGGTCACTTGATTCCTGCAGGTACCGGACAAAAAGAATATAAAAACCTTGTGGTTGGATCGAAAGAAGAGTATGAAAGAATGGTTGATTATAAGGAAGCTGAAAGATCAAGATAAAAATTGAGGATATGGCTGACGAGAAAAAACAAAATCAACTAAATATTGAGCTTAATGAGGAGGTTGCTCAGGGAATTTATTCTAACCTGGCGATAATTACTCATTCGAGTTCCGAGTTTGTACTCGATTTTGTAAGGATTATGCCTGGTGTTCCAAAGGCTCCTGTGAAGTCTAGGATTATTTTAACACCAGAACATGCTAAAAGATTATTAAACGCATTACAGGATAATGTGATGAAATATGAATCGATGCATGGACCTATTAAAACAGAACATGATCCTTTTGTGCCTCCTATGAATTTTGGAGGACCAGCTGCGAAAGCATAGTATAATAGTAAACTTGCTATATAAAGACCGTCTCATTTTTATGATGACGGTCTTTTTTTGTTCTTTTTTTAAATTCAAAATTATTGAATGTATTCTTTTAGATCTCCGTTATTTTCTTAGTATCAGTTTGTTGTTTTTATATATGCATTCATTATCAAATTTTAAGAAGTAATTTTTTTTTATTCTTAATATATATAGTTTGCTCAGATGGTAGAGTTAATTGTAACTGCGTAGTGTTAATTACTGTTAAATTGTTACTGGTAGTGTTAAGTTAATGATAAATGATAAAGAAACATTACTAGATACTCATAGAATGAAAAAATAATAGGTAATATTAAGATGATTTAATAAAATGGGAAGTATTTTCCGTAATAAATTATCTAAATTTTAGCATGCAATGAATGATTTTGGAATAGCATTTCAACTGCTTGGAATTGGCATGACTACTGTGTTTATTATTCTTTCCTTAGTGGTAGTTATTGGCAATCTGATTATTCGAGTCGTTAATCGACTTGTTCTTGAAGAAAAAGGTACAGTCAAGGGTCGCGAGACTTCAGAATCCTTAATCGATAAGAAGAAGTTGTCAGCGATTATGGCTGCAGTTAATATAGCTACTAATGGAAAAGCAACTGTAGTTGATATAACCAAAGCCAATTAGAACTTATTAAAACCGTTAAAACCATTAACCATTAAAACCATTTTTTAATACTGCACTTGTAGCAGCTAAATACAAAAGACTATGAAGAGAAAGATTGAATTTTCATTGGTGTATCGTGATATGTGGCAGTCTTCTGGTAAGTACGTGCCTAGAGTTGATCAGTTAGTTAAAGTTGCTCCACATATCGTAGATATGGGATGTTTTGCACGAGTAGAAACCAATGGAGGTGGATTCGAACAGATTAATCTTCTGTTTGGTGAGAATCCTAATAGATCTGTAAGAGAATGGACTCAACCATTCAATGATGCTGGTATAAAAACACATATGCTTGAACGGGCATTAAATGGGATTAGAATGAATCCAGTTCCAGCTGATGTCCGTAAACTTTTCTTTAAGGTAAAAAAGAAGCAGGGTACTGATATTGCTCGATCGTTCTGTGGATTGAATGATGTACGTAATATTCTCGATTCAGTGAAATACGCAAAAGAAGGAGGAATGATCGCTCAGGCAACATTGAGCTTGACTTATTCAAAAGTACATACAGCTGATTATTATATCTCTTTGGCCAAGACATTAATTGATGGTGGCGCTGATGAGATTTGTATGAAAGACATGGCAGGAATTGGCCGACCTGCTTGGTTGGGAAAAATTGTAAAAGGAATAAAGGATCAATATCCTGAAATACCAATTCAATATCATGCACATTCTGGACCTGGATTTGCTATGGCTTCTATATTGGAAGTAGCGCGTGCAGGTGTAGATATTATTGATGTTGCTATGGAGCCTCTGTCTTGGGGAACAGGTCATGCCGACTTATTAGCGGTACATGAAATGTTGAAAGATGATGGATTTGAAGTACCAGAAATTAATATGGCTGCCTATATGAAAGTCCGTTCATTGACCCAGGAGTTTATTGATGATTTTCTAGGATATTATATTAATCCAAGGAACAGATATATGAATTCCTTATTGATTGGTCCTGGTTTACCTGGTGGAATGATGGGATCTTTAATGGCAGACCTAGAGAATAACCTAACAAGCATTAATAAATGGTTAGCAAAAAGAAATAAACCAGAGTTAAGTCAAGACGAATTGTTGATAAAGTTATTCGATGAAGTTCAGCATATTTGGCCAAAATTAGGCTATCCTCCTTTGGTTACTCCATTTAGTCAGTACGTGAAAAACTTAGCGTTAATGAATGTAATGCAACTTGAAAAGGGCAGAGAACGTTGGAGTATGATTGCTGACAATATCTGGGATATGTTGATTGGTAAAGCAGGTAAACTTCCAGGAGAGTTAGCTCCAGAAATTGTTCAATTGGCGGGTAAAGCAGGAAAAGAATTCTATACAGGTCATCCGCAGGATTTATTCCCTGATAATTTGGATACATTCAAACAAGAGATGAAGGACAAAGGCTGGGATTTTGGTAAGGATGATGAAGAATTATTTGAATTAGCGATGCATCCAGAGCAATATCGTCAGTATAAGTCAGGTGATGCCAAAAAGGCCTTTGAGGAAGATTTAGCTAAGCGTAAGGCTGAAGGTTCAGGTATTATTGCAAAACCGTCAACACAAAATGATACTGTTGAAGTTCCTGTAAATGTAAATCCTTCTAATATGCAGGTAACTGTTGATGGAGAAGTATTTAATGTTTCAGTTTCATATGGAAATGGTAGTACTGCTAAAAATGAAAGTACTGCACCTGCACAAGAGAATGTACAAGTGCAAGCATCAGGTAATGGTGTCAATGGGACTTCTCATGATGTTTTGGCTCCTTTAGAAGGAAAATTCTATCTAACAAAAGAGTCTTCGGAAACTCCATTAAAAGTTGGTGATATAATTAAAGAAGGCGATCTAATTGGATATGTTGAAGCGATGAAAACATTTAATGCGATTAAGGCTGATTCTGCAGGAGAGGTTGTTGAAATAGTATGCTCCAGTGGAAATGATGTCGAGGAGGACGATGTGTTAGTGCGTGTTAAATAATTCAAAGTAGAATATCCATATGGAAATACTTAAGAAGCTTATTGAAATGACAGCGTTTCAAGAGTTATGGGATGACCCTGGAGCGTTGTTGATGTTGGCTATTGCCGCGGTATTATTATATCTTGGTATTAAAAAGAAATATGAACCATTGCTATTAATCCCAATTGCATTTGGGATGGTTCTGGCTAATTTACCAGGAGGAGGTATGGGAGTTGTTCCTGCCACAAATATTGAACTTGGAGAACATCATTATATGAATTTGTTTGAGATAGCTCATGAATATGGAATAATGAATTATCTATATTATGCATTAATCAAGACTGGATTCTTACCTCCTATTATTTTTATGGGTGTTGGAGCATTGACTGATTTTGGACCAATGTTACGTAATTTAAGATTATCCTTCTTTGGTGCTGCAGCTCAGATTGGGATATTTGTTGTTCTGTTTTCAGCAATCGCAGTAGGTTTTACGCCTAAAGAGGCTGCATCGTTAGGTATTATTGGAGGTGCAGATGGACCTACGGCAATATATACAACGATTATTCTTGCTCCTCATTTATTAGGGCCAATTGCTATTGCAGCTTATTCTTATATGGCTCTTGTTCCGGTTATCATTCCGCTAGTAACAAAATTGCTATGCAGTGAGAAGGAGCTTAAAATCAATATGAGAGAACAGGATAAAAAGTATCCACCTAAGTTCAAAATAAAAGATCTAAACACGGTTAAGATTATTTTTCCAATTGTTTTAGGAGTAGTAATTGCATTCTTTGTGCCTTCTTCGGTTCCTTTATTAGGAATGTTGTTATTTGGAAACTTGATTAAAGAAGTAGGAGTTACAGTAGCTCGTTTGTCAGATGCTGCTACAGGTCCAATATTGAATGCCTCTACTATCTTTCTTGGATTAACAGTAGGAGCAACAATGACTTCAGAACTGTTTTTAGATATGAAAACAATCATGATTATTGTTGGTGGGTTTATTGCTTTTGCAATTTCAATTGCAGGGGGAATATTTTCTGTAAAAGGATATAATCTGATTGCGAAAAAGAAGATAAATCCATTAATTGGTGCCACAGGATTAAGTGCTGTACCTATGGCATCGCGAGTAGCCAATGAGATTGCTTTAAAATATGATTCAGGAAATCATGTATTGCAATATTGTATGGCATCGAATATTTCTGGGGTAATAGGATCAGCTGTTGCTGCCGGAGTTTTAATATCATTTTTAGGGTAGTTTTTGTTGTTAGTAAACCCCGGAGTAATCCGGGGTTTTATATTACTATCTTTTCCAGTCGGTTTCTTTAATCCAATCTGCCATAAACTTAGCATTTTCATAAGGAACATCAGGTAGAAAACCATGCCCAAGATTGATAATCCAGTCATGGTTGGTTCTTCCAAATTCGACATAGTTATTTAGTGTATCCTTGATGTGATCTTGATTACCATACAATAGACGAGGATCAATGTTTCCTTGCAGTCCGATTTCTTTATCCACTAATTTGCGTGCTAATGGCATTGGTGTTTGCCAGTCAATACTTAAATAGTCACACATTGCCGGAGTTACTTGGCTAATGCCTACTCCCAGACCTTTAGGGAAATAGATGAAAGGAATATTTTCTTCTCTAACTGCTTTGGCTATCTTTTCAACAGAAGGGAAAAACAACTCCTGATACAAATCAAGAGGTATTAATCCTGCATGCGTTTCAAATAATTGAAAGACTTTAATTCCGTGGGCTATTTGTCCTTTTGCATAGATGATAGAAAGCTCTGTGATTGCATCAATAAGTTTTTTTACTGTCTTTTTATGCTTATAAATAAAAGAGATGGCTTTAGGAAAATCATTCTTTCTGCCGATTCCCTGGAGCATATAGCATAATACAGTAAGAGGTGCCCCACAAAATCCAATTAAAGGAATATTTGATGGTTTTGTAGCAATTATCCTATCAATTACCTTATATATGTACTCAAGTTTTGACGGATCAGGATTTAGTGCCTTGACAGGATCTTGTATATCAACTAAAGGAGTATCAAATTTAGGTCCTTGATTTGAAAATTCAAGCCCCATGCCCATTGCATAAGGGATTACAAGAATATCAGAAAAGAGAATAGCTGCATCAACACCAAGATCATCAATCGGAAGTAAGGTCACCTTAGCTCCTAAATCAGCATCTTGCATCATCTCCCAGAATGAGTATTTTTCTTTTAGCTCCATGTAAGAAGGAAGTACCCTTCCTGCTTGACGCATGAACCAGAAAGGTGGCCTTTCAGTTAGCTCGCCTGCTAATGTTCTTAAGAGAATTGATTCTTCCATAGTTTATGAATTTAATTGCTGAAGTGCACTTTTATTAGCATCAATTGTTTGCTGTAAATCTTCTTGTGTATGTGCTAATGAAACAAAACCAGCTTCAAATTGTGAGGGAGCTGTATATATACCACTTTCCAAAGAAAGCTTAAAATACTCAGCGAAAAGATCGGTGTCGCAACTCATTACATCAATGAAGTTGTTCACTGTTTTTTGTTGCGTAAAGAAAAGTGTAAACATTGATCCTACACGATTAATTACACCTGGGAAACCAACTTCTTTTAAGTTGCGCTCCAGTCCGTCGACTAGGAAAGCGGACTTTTGTTCTAGCTCATCGTAACATGTGGATGACTCATTTAATATTTGTAATGTTGCAAGTCCTGCGGACATCGCCATTGGATTTCCAGAAAGTGTTCCTGCTTGATAAACAGGACCATTAGGAGCCAATAGATCCATGATTTCTTTTTTACCTCCATAGGCTCCTACAGGCAGACCTCCTCCAATAATTTTACCCATTGTAGTCAGGTCTGGAGTAATGCCCAGAAGTTGTTGTGCTCCGCCCTTTGCAACACGAAATCCTGTCATCACTTCATCAAAGATAAGAAGTGCACCGTTATCGGTACAAGCCTTTCTTATGCCGTTGATAAATTCATCTGTTGGTTTAATCACTCCCATGTTACCTGTCACCGGTTCAAGAATTACCGCTGCAATTTGATCTTTATATTTATCGAAAAGATTTGTTACCGATTGCAGATTATTATATTCTGCAGTTAGTGTATCGTGAGCAGTACCCTTTGTAATACCTGGTGAATTAGGAGTCCCAAATGTAAGTGCTCCAGAACCTGCCTTAATTAGAAAGCTATCGCCATGTCCGTGATAACAGCCTTCAAATTTAATAACTAAATCACGTTTGGTATACCCTCTAGCCAGTCTTAATGCACTCATTGTAGCTTCTGTTCCGGAATTCACCATACGAACGCTTTCAATGGAAGGCATCATCTCGCAAATGAGATTGGCCATTTCTGTTTCAAGTAGAGTAGGAGCTCCAAAGCTTGTTCCACTCAATAGTGTATTTTGTAGTGCTTGTGTAACCGTTGGGTGAGAGTGTCCTAAAATCATTGGTCCCCATGAGCCCACGTAATCGATATACTCATTTTGGTCTATATCTGTGATTTTGGCACCAGTGGCAGATTGAATGAACAAAGGATTACCTCCAACACTTTTAAATGCACGAACCGGAGAATTAACTCCTCCAGGAATATGTTTGACTGCTTCTTGAAAAGCTTGCTTGCTATTATTTGTATTCATGCTATAATATCATTTAGAATTTAAATTGTTAATGCAGTACTGATTTAAAATAGCTATCTAATTCACTTTTTCCACGTTATATAAATCAGAGAGAGTACGCTTTATCTAAACCAGCAAAGCATCAACATTCTTTTATAATTGTTCTATTATATCTTGAGTATGGTAGGAGATTATTATATCAGCACCAGCTCTTTTTATCGATGTTAGTATTTCAAGAGTGATTCTATTCTCGTCAATCCATCCTTTTTCAGCAGCGGCTTTTACCATTGAAAATTCACCACTAACATTATACGCTGCAATTGGAACATTGAAGTTATCTTTCACTCGTCGAATTACATCGAGGTAACTAAGTGCTGGTTTCACCATAACGATGTCTGCCCCTTCTACAATATCCAATTCTACTTCTCTAAGAGCTTCATTGCTATTTGCCGGATCCATCTGATAAGTTGCTCTGTTTCCAAACTGCGGAGCACTTTCCGCTGCATCCCTAAAAGGTCCATAAAAAGCAGATGCATATTTAGCGGAGTATGCCATAATTGGCATATTTTGGAAGCCATTTTCATCAAGGGCATCACGAATAGCACCAACACGACCATCCATCATATCACTTGGAGCAACCATATCAACGCCTGCTTCTGCCAAAGAAACGGATTGCTTGGCCAGTGTTACAAGTGTGCTGTCATTATCAACATCACCATCTATAATCGTTCCACAGTGTCCGTGTGTAGTGTATTCACAGTTGCATATATCGGCTATTACAAAAAGATTAGGGACAGCTTCTTTAATAGCCTTTGTTGCTTGTTGAACGATACCATCATGTTCACATGCAACCAAACCATGCTCATCCTTGTGTTCAGGAATACCGAAAAGTAAAACCGACTGCACTCCTTTACTGTATAACTCTTTACATTTCTCGACGAGTAGATCAACAGATAACTGATAATTACCAGGCATCGAATTAATAGGATTTTTAATGTTTTTACCAGGTCTAACAAACAAAGGCATGATGAGATCTTCTTTTGCTAATTTAGTCTCTCTAATCATGTTTCTGGTTACTACTGTTTTTCTTAAACGACGAAGTCTGGTTATTGGG
Organism: Puteibacter caeruleilacunae; assembly: GCA_005217565.1. Taxonomy (GTDB): domain Bacteria; phylum Bacteroidota; class Bacteroidia; order Bacteroidales; family Prolixibacteraceae; genus Puteibacter; species Puteibacter caeruleilacunae. Next base: position 454,129 of record SJCO01000003.1, on the reverse strand, counting down.
AACGTCATAATCTATAGTTTTTTGAGTTATTGAATATTTTTTGATTTTCTATAATTGTACTAAGGATACCTTCTGATGAAGGTTTTGATGCAATAGCCAAAGGTTCAATATGAGCCTCTTTAACAGCCTTTGCAGTAGTTAGTCCGATGCATATTAACTTTAACGAAGAAGTAATGATCTTATCTTTCATTACTTCTAAAAGATGATAAAATGTAGACGGACTAGTAAGAATAATTGCTGAATACTGGTTGTTGATAATCTTGTTAATTAAATTGGAATCAGTATTCTCTGGGCAAAGAGTGTTGTATATATTTATTCGTTTTATTGGAGCAATTGTCTTTAGGGTATTGGGTAAATGATTAGGAGCTAATTCTCCTGTCGGCCAAAGAATATTATTTTCTTGACCTTTTAATTTTGTCGCTAATATTTCTGCAAATTCCAAGCCCGTTGTGGCTGCTTCCTTAAGATCAACTTGAATACCTTTTTGCTCAAGTGCTTCTGTGGTTTTAGGTCCGATAGAGGCAACAACTAATCTTGATAGTCGGTTAAGATCTATTTTTAATCTATGGATATTTTTGATGAAAATATTGACAGCATTGGCACTGGTAAATACCAAATGAGAAAATTCTTGTAGGTTTAAAAGAATAAGTTCTTCATCTTTTGTAAGTTTCTTTTCTTGAATCTCAATCATTGGAAATTCAATTAAGTCAGCTCCAAGCGATGAAAGCTTATCTTTTAGATCATCTGATTTACCCTTAGGTCTGGTGGAAATGAATTCCATGTTCAATAGAGGCAAAGTACTATATGTTTCTATCGCACTTTTCATTCACCTGCACGTATCGCGTTTAAAATATCATTGGCACCTTGATTGATGAGCTTTATTGCTAGTCTTTCTCCTAAAGCTTGAGCTTCTTCTGTAGAACCAACAATTGAATCCTTCAGAAATTCTGATGCATCAGTGGAGGAAACGAAACCGGTTAGTATTAGTTCTTTACCATTAACGGAAGTATATGCTCCTACTGGAACCTGACAGCCTCCTTCAAGCTTTTTCATAAAGGCTCTTTCAGCAGTTACCTGTGATTCTGTGAGGGAATCAGATATATTTGAAAGAAGCTCATTAAGCTTACTATTATTAGTCAATGTTTCCACTGCAATAGCCCCTTGTGCCACAGCAGGTATAAACTCTACAGGATCAAGAATCTCTGTGATATAATGATCTAAACCAAGTCGTTCAAGGCCTGCTGCAGCCATAACCATTGCATCACAATAGCCGTCTTCCATCTTCTTTAATCGGGTATTTACATTACCTCGTATATCGATGATTTGAAATTCAGGATTATAATTCCTTAGGTTTGCAATACGTCTCAGACTAGATGTTGCAATCTTGTGCTGTGAGGTAAGTTCACATAGCTTTAATCCGTCGCGACTAACCAAAGCATCTCTAAAGTTCCCTCGTTTGAGGATTGCACTAACACTAAATCCTTCGGGAAGCTGTGTCGGTAGATCTTTTAAACTATGTACGGCCAGATCTATCTCATTATTTAGCATGGCTACTTCCAGCTCCTTGGTAAAAAGTCCTTTATCTCCAATTTTAGATAAGGCTACATCCAGTATCTTGTCTCCTTTGGTCTTGATTATTTTTATTTCCGTTTTTATTGAGGGAAATGTATTAAGTAAGGTTTCCCTAACTATGTTTGCCTGGTACATCGCAAGTTGACTTCCTCTGGTACCAATAATTATTGTATTATCCTGCATTATATTTCTTTTACTGATCTAACCGAAATAAATCGTTGATGTCATCCAATGAGGTTATAGAGTTCCCATTATTCGTAACAGTTTTCAGATTTCTAATAAAAGTTCGAATATACTTCTGTGTTAAAAGTTGGGTGTATTTATCAATTTGCTCTGCACCTATCGGATCCAGGTTCTTTCTGTATTCTGATAATTCTCTTTCTGTAAGTTGTTGTAAGTTCGCGGTGATTGTGTTGATAACAGGGCGAAGAGTTCTACTGTCAAGCCACGTCATATATTCAGAAATGAGCTCATTAATAATAACGCGCGCCTTATCAACACTTAATTCCCTCATTTCTTTATTATCATCAAGAATCTTTTGCAAGTCGTCAACTCCAACCAAATCTATATTGTCAAGTTTATTAACTTCAGGATCGATATTACTTGGTACTGATAAATCGATATATAATTGCTGCTGCCCGTTTCTTTTTAGAAGGGCATTTTCAACATCTTTTGAGTGAATAAGGAAATCTTTCGCTCCTGTTGCAACAAAAATGATATCTGCTTTATAAAGATTATCAATGAAATCCTCAAACGGTAATACAAGAGTATTTTGTTTTTGTGCAACCTTTAAGGCTTTTTCATGAGTGCGGTTGGTAACTGTTATATTGGTTACTCCTCGCTTTTTCATGTTTATTAGGGCCAGTCTCCCTGTTTCCCCTGTTCCAACAAATAAAACATTCTTTGTATCCAGATTTCCTACCTTTCGAGCACACCAATCTACAGCAACATAGCTAACCGATGTTGCTCCTTGTTGTATCTGGGTTTCTGTGCGTACGCGCTTGCTGCACTCAAATGATTTTTGAAACAACCTCATAAGCACGGCATCAGTTAGCGCAGCTTCAGTGCAAAAGAGATATGCTTCTTTTACCTGATTTACGATCTGATCCTCACCAATAATCATTGAGTCTACTCCTGATGTAACTTCGAACAGATGTCTTGCAGCATTAGTGTCGGTATGATGATAAAACATGTGACTATAATTCTGCTTCAGGTTATTATATTCATGGAGCTTTTGAAGTATCGTTCTTTTCGATTCGATACTATTATTGCCCACTTGAGCATAGAATACCTCTGTTCTGTTACATGTTGATATTATTACAACTTCCGATATAGATGAATGCTGAATAATATCTTCAGATAATGAGATTATGTCTTGTTGTGAAATCGAAAACAAACCTCTAATATCTAATGTTGCTGTTTTATGGCTTATGCCTAATACACCAATCATAAAATGATGATTTATGTTTAGATACAATTATAGAACAAACAAAAGCGTCGTTCTGTTTGGAAATAAAAAGAAAGTGTACATTACACTTAGAAAACTAAGCCATAAAAGGAGGAGGACGAGAATATAACTGATAAGAGTATCCGTTACATGTTTGGCCTACTTTTGGCCAAATAGGTGTTATCTTTTCCAAGCATAGCTGGCTGAGAATAAAGTACTCGAACACCCCATTCACTTCAGCTATAATCTTACTTTTAAAATCAGAATATTGATATGTTGCAGTCTGATCAAGACTTGCTTGTTCCAAGTTAACGTCAAGAACAATTTGTTTTGATGCATCTAGTAAATCAAGATCACTTTCTTCAACATTATACGCATACGCACCGTAGCCTACTAAATAGATTATAGCAAGAATCAGGTATGGTAAATATGTTGAAAACAGTCCTAAAAAAAACATGTTCTGATATAATTTCTTGGCTCTTTTGTTCTCCAAATTTACAATACAAAATTGAAAAAACAACAGAAATGCCTAATAATGACTGTAATTTGTTCGTGAGATAAGGTGGATTTGTGAAATATCGAAAGAAAAAATTGTGGTTTTTGGAGGTATCAAGAAGAGGTATGGATTGGAAAATAAAATACCTATTGAAGTCTGTTTTTTTAGCTAAGACTTCAATAGGTAAAATCTTAAATGTTAGATATAAATATCTCTGTCCCCATTACAAATACGACCGTAATCGAGTTTGAACTGGTTCATTATTTTTGCATTCTTTTGAAAGAACGAAGTTCCTTCAATTGCATTCATTTCTTGTTCTAATACTTTTAAGCCGATTGCACGTGTCTCTGGAGATGCATAATCATCAAGATATTCTCTAAAAGTAAGAACAGCATTTAGTTTACAATACTTTCCTTCAACACAATGTTTCAACATACCCATAATGGTATCTCCTGTTCTTCCACAGCGATAACCTGCGGTACAAAAACTTGAAATGAATCCCATTTGAGCAAGCTCCTTAATATTTTCATCCAGACTTCGGTTATCGCCAATTGAGAACTGAGCCTTTTCTAAGTCCTGAATTGTTTCATGCTCCTGATATGCACCAATACCAATTTTTGTAGAAGCATCAGTTTGTGTACAGCCAAGCTTAATAACCTCTCTTTTCATTTCAGGTGTTTCCCTACAGGTAACAATCATTCCAGGATAAGGAAGTGCAAGTCTTAGTACAGCAACGAGTTTTTTAAAGTTATTGTCTGAAACCATATGACTCGAATCAAGCTGTGATTCCAAAGCAGGAGTAATTCTTGGGAACGAAACTGTATGTGGACCTACTCCAAACTGTCTTTCAAGATCCATTGCATGGTATACAAGTCCCATTACATCGTATTGCCAGTTGTATAAGCCAAATAATGCACCTATGGCAACGTCGTCAATTCCAGCATCAAAAGCACGATGTAAAGCGTATAAACGCCAAAGGTAATCGCCTTTCAGTGTATGTTGTGGATGTACCTTTTCGTAGGTTTCCCGATGATATGTTTCCTGAAAAACCTGATAAGTTCCAATTCCTGCTTCTTTTAACTTCGCCAGTTTGCTGGTCTCCATTGGAGCTGCATTAATGTTAACTCTCCTGATTCCAACCGTTCTTCCTGTGACAGGTGCTTTACGTTGGACATCATAAACTGATTTAATAGAATCAACCATGTAATCAACATCTGATTTAGGATGCTCTCCATAAACCATGATTAATCGCTTGTGACCTTGATCAAGAACTACTTCAGTTTCTTTTCTGATTTCATCCATTGTCAGAATTCTACGAACTTCTTTCGAATTCTCATTTCTGAAACCACAATATAAACAGTTATTAACACATAAATTTGAGCAATAAAGAGGTGCGAAGAAAACAATTCTGTTATCGTATACTTTTTGCTTAATAGCTAATGCTGCTTCATTAATCTCCTGCCAAAGATCTTCATCTTTCACATGCATCAAAGCTGCTGTTTCATCGGGAGTTAAAGATTTTATTTCAAGAGATTTCTGTATGATATCTCTGATCTGCTGTTTATCGGGATTTATATTGTTTTGTAAGTTGTTGTTGATCTTCTCATCATCGATAAATGTCTTGCCATTGACAAGAAATTTATCAATTTGATCTTGCTTAACGATTGATTTTACCCATTCACTTGTCTTCACAATGCTGAAATTTAATTTGTACTATACAAAGATATACGTAAATCAGACAAAAAAGTATGATAAGACTCAAAAGATGAGTGGTTTTTTAACATGAGTAAGAAGTTCTTCGTTAATGAATGATAAGAGAATGTGCAATATTCAAGAAAATAAAAAAGCACGGGCTTCACCGTGCTTTAATATTGTTAGAATCGTTGTCGCGGAACATATTTAGTATGCAACAGATGATGTGCCTTTTCACTGTTTGGTTTCTCAAGGAAACTTTCATATAAGTGAACCACTTCAGGATTATCATGAGATTTCCTTAATGGCATATCCATATCTTCAGCATATATTGCCTCCATCCGTTTTTGGCGAATTTCAGGACTGGTAGGAATTGGCTGACCTCCGCCTCCCAGACATCCACCTGGGCATGCCATGACTTCAACAAAATGATAGGACTTTTTACCTGATTTAATGGAGTCCATCAAGTCTTTAGCATTTACTAAGCCATGTGCGATTGCACAATTTAACTCAGCTCCATCAAGGAAACTCCAATCTGGTAAAGGATTTTCTATCTTGATGGTTGCCTCCCTGACGCCATCCATTCCTCTAACTGGCGTAATATTCAAGTTCTCGAAAGGAACCTCTCGTCCGGTTACAATTTCATATGCAGTACGTAAAGCTGCTTCCATAACTCCTCCTGTCGCACCAAAAATAACTCCAGCACCAGTTGAATCTCCCATTATCTTATCATAGTGCTCTTCTGGAAGATGTGTAAACTCTATTCCTGCCTGTTTAATCATGATAGCCAACTCTCGCGTGGTAATAACGAAATCCACGTCACGATAGCCACTGTCGTGCATTTCCGGACGATTAGCTTCGAATTTTTTGGCCGTACAAGGCATGATCGAAACGGAAACAATATTCGCTGGATCTATATTTCGTTCCTTGGCATAATATGTTTTTACCAGAGCACCAAACATCTGTTGTGGCGATTTACACGTTGATAAGTTTTGCAGATATTCAGGATACATATGCTCGATGTATTTAATCCAGCCTGGAGAACACGAGGTTGCTAGTGGTAGATGTGTATCTGGATCTTTATCTACTAACACTTTCTTCAATCTTGTTAATAACTCGGTGCCTTCTTCCAGGATGGTAAGATCGGCAGTAAAGTCTGTATCTAATACTGCATCAAAACCAAGTCGTTTTAATGCTGAAACCATTTTTCCTGTAACTCTACTTCCTGGTTCAAATCCTAATTCTTCTCCTAGCCCGATTCTAACCGCAGGAGCAGTTTGGACTACCACATGCATTTTAGGATCTGCTATTGCTTCCCAAACTTCCTCAATATAATTCTTCTCAATAAGAGCTCCGGTTGGACAGTGATTTACACATTGACCACAATTTGTACACACAACATCTGCAATTGGTTTTTCAAAAAACGTTGTGATCTTCATATGGTCACCTTTATAACCAACAGTCAAGGCACTTACTCCCTGTATTTCCGCACAAGTTCTTACGCACCTTTGACACCGAATGCATCGGCTGTCATCTTTAATTATTGATGGAGAGAATTCATCTATCGTATAACATTTAGTGTCTGGTAAATGAATAAACTCCTGATTGATGATTTTATATTCAGCAGCAAGGGTTTGTAGCTCACAATTGCCATTTTTATAACATTTTGTACAATCGGCATTATGTTCTGATAATAATAATTCGATGATGTTTTTTCGGGAGTTACGTACCTTTAGACTGTTTGTTAATATCTCCATTCCTTCGTGCACAGGTGTAGCACAGGCAGCAGGTAGTTTTTTTACTCCAACCTCTTCAACAACACATACTCTGCAATTTCCAGCAACACATAAATCCTTATGATGACAAAGGGTTGGTATTTTTATGCTTAACTCTTCTGCCGCTTCTAATATTGTGGTGTTCTGATCCACTCTAAGTGGAATACCATTGATTGTGAGATTTATTTTTTCGCTCATAATTGTCAGTTTAATCCGTTAGAATACCATCTCTTCCCAGAAGTTCTCTACAATTGAAGAGAACGAATTTGCAACAGATTGTCCTAAACCACACTTGGCGGTATATTCCATAGTTTCGCTTAACTTGATAAGCTTCTTTAAGTAAGAGGCGTGTTTCTCTCCACGTTTAACAGCATGAATTCCTTTTAGTAGTTGTTGGCAACCAACTCTACAAGGTGTGCACTGACCACATGATTCTTCCTGGAAAAAATCGAGGTAGTTGTTCAATACATTAAACATTGAACGTGAACTATTGAAAAGCATCATTGACCCTCCTGTAGGTAGAGAGATGCCTGTTAGTTTTCCTTTATATCCTATAATTGTTTCAGCAAATCTTTTTCGTGGAACTAAAAATCCCGACGCACCTCCAACCTGTACAGCTTTGGTATCGCCATCTCCGAATTCGTCAACAAAATCCTGAAGACTCATTCCAAGCTCCAATTCATAAATCCCCGGTATAGGAGTATCTCCGGAAATAGAAAATAACTTGGTTCCACGAGAATATTGAACACCTAAATCTTTAAACTTCTTAGCACCATACTTAAATATGGTGTAGGTGTGAACTAAGGTCTCTACGTTGTTAACAACTGTTGGCTTGCCCAGATATCCATTGTTTGTTGGATATGGAGGTTTGTTTCGAGGCTCACCTCTATGGCCCTCCATCGATTCCATTAGGGCGGTTTCTTCTCCGCAAATATATGCTCCACTGCCCATGAATATCTTTATTGAAAAATGAAAACCGATATCATTGCAGTAATTCTCGAATTCTTTAATAGCGTTATTTAGTGGTTTTTCAAGGAACTTGTATTCTCCTCTGAGATAAATAAAACCTTCAGTTGCTCCTATTACATATCCACAGACAGCCATTGCTGTTAATACCTTCAGTGGAACCTGTGATAAAATTTCCCGATCTTTAAAAGTTCCTGGTTCTCCTTCATCAGCATTGCATATTATGTATCTGGTATCAGCTTCTTGCTCTGCAGTCAGCTTCCATTTTAATCCAGTTGGAAATCCTGCGCCTCCTCTTCCCTTAAGTTCTGATGAAATCAAACTATTAACGATATCTGTTTGATCTCTTTTTAGTGATCTTGATAGTATTTGTTTCCAGTCATTTTCATTCTTGAAAATGAGGTCTACTCTTTTTAGTTGATAATGCGATGTCGTCATAGTGTTCAATTAAAAAAGTTAATCATTTCGTTTCATGTAGGTCCCAATGATTTCTCTAACTTTCTCTGGTGTTACCTCTGTGAATACTTCATCATTGATGAGCATCGCAGGTGCTTTATGACACCATCCCAAGCAATTGGTTTGTAGCAGTGAGAATTTACCGTCAGGTGTAGTTTCCCCAATATTGATTTTTAGCATGTCCTGTATTGCCAGTAAGATTTGATTCTTTCCTTTCATATCACAGGTAATTGTTTTACAGACTCTGATGATGAACTGTCCCATTTTTTTATGCTCTAAAAACGAGTAGAATGATGCAGTTCCATATACATCAGATGCAGGTAGATCAAGAGCTTTGGCAATTTCAATCATTGAAAATTCAGTCAAAAACTTCTCTTGTTCAACTACTCCCTGTAGAATCGGCAATAGGCTTGTACGCTTTTTACCATGTTGGCTCACAAGTTCAGATATAAGCGATTGTGTTGAATTCATTTAGGTCATTGTTTTGCGTTATGATATGTGACTAAAGAATAAAGTTAAGGTAGAGGAATAAGGTCGATGCATATATATACTTCTGAAGATACAAAAGAAATAGAGTGAAGTCGTTGTTTTTGAAAATGTTATGTAACATCCTAATGTTCCGACCGATCAACACAATAACGTATTTTTGAGAAAACAAAAAAGGCCATCCGTAAATGGATGACCTTTTGGTATAATAAGATTTTATCAGTTGGTGATTGCCTATGATGAAGGACAACCGTCTTGATATTCTGCAATAATCTTGCGCACTTGCTGTGGAGAAACACGTCCGTATACTTTCTCTCCAACCATTACTACTGGTGCAAGACCACATGCACCAACGCAACGTAGACAGCTGATCGAGAATTTACCATCTTCGGTAGTTTTACCAATTTCTAATTTAAGCTGGCGTTTGAATTCATCCAATACTTGTTCTGCACCACGAACATAACAAGCTGTTCCCATACAGATTGAAATTGGAAATTCTCCCATAGGAGTCATTGTAAAGAACGAGTAAAAGGTAACAACACCGTATACCTTTGCTACAGATGAATTTAATTCTTTAGCAATTAACTCTTGTACTTCAGCAGGTAAGTAACCTAGTTTTGCTTGTACATTGTGCAAAACATTGATTAATTCACCTTCATTGTTATCATATTTAGCGCAGATCTCTTTTACAATATTGATTGTCTTTTCTGCTAATTTAATTTTTGGCATAATCGTAAAATTTTTCCAGGTTTACTTACGACTCAATTTTATTACTTCTGTCAAAATAAGCTGTATGTAACAGGTGATGCGCTTTTTCACTCATCGGTTCACCTAAGAATTCTTCATATAACTTAAGAATATATGGATTCTCGTGTGACTTTCTGATTGTTTTGTTGGCATCTTCACGATAGATTGCTTCCATTCGTTTTCTAATCACAGAAGCATCTCCATGGTGATATGGCTGTCCACCACCACCAATACATCCACCAGGACAAGACATGATCTCAATGGCATGGAAATTTGATTTTCCTGATCTAATGTCTTCTAACAGCTTACGTGCATTACCCAGTCCGTGAGCAATACCAATGCGTAAGTCAAGGCCATCAAAGTCGATTGTTGCTTCTCTGATTCCTTCCATTCCTCGAAGTTCTTCAAAGTCAACCTTCTCTAAACCTTTTCCTGTGTAAACCTCATACGCTGTTCTTACTGCAGCTTCAATTACACCACCAGTAGCACCGAAAATAACTCCTGCTCCTGTTGATTCTCCCAATGGTTGATCAAAGTCTTCTTCAGGAAGAGACTTGAACTCAATATTGGCAAGCTTGATTAGTGATGCTAATTCACGTGTAGTAATTGCGTAATCTACATCTGGATTTCCTTCATGAGCAAATTCATCTCTTGCACTTTCGTATTTCTTAGCAACACAAGGCATGATAGAAACTACTACAAGATCTTCGCGTTTTACATTGATCTTTTCTGTGAAGTAGTTCTTAGCAATTGCCCCGAACATTTGCTGTGGAGAACGTGCAGTTGAAGGGATTTCCTTCATATCTGGGAATTGATGCTCAAAGAACTTAACCCAAGCAGGACAGCATGATGTCAAAATTGGTAATTTCACATCTTTGTCTCCATTCAAATGTTTTGATAGACGATTTAGAAGCTCTGTTCCTTCCTCCATAATGGTAAGGTCGGCTGCAAAATCAGTATCAAAGATGTAATCAAAACCAAGCTGACGAAGTGCTGAAACCATTTTTCCTGTTACAAGGTTTCCTGCTTCCATGTTAAACTCTTCACCTAAAGCAGCTCTTACTGCAGGAGCAGTTTGTACAATAACTGTTTTAGAAGGATCAGAAAGTGCTCTGATAACTGCTCCTGTATGATCAACCTCTGTTAATGCAGCAGTTGGACAAACAGCAACACACTGTCCACAGTAAGTACATACCGAGTGATCAAGGTTCATCTCGAAAGCTGGTGCAACAACTGCATCAAAACCTCTGTTCACTGCAGAAAGAACTCCTACAGTTTGAACCTCATTACACATCATCTCACAACGACGACACATCACACATTTGTTCACATCACGGATGATTGCTGGTGAAGTATCTTCACGATATTGTGATTGTTCTCCTTTATAATGAATTTCTCGAATTCCTAGTTCTTGTGCAAGGTCTTGTAGTTCACACTCACCCGATTTCGCACATGTCAAACAATCAGCTGGGTGGTCAGAAAGAATAAGCTCAGTAACAGTTCTTCTTGCATTCAATGCACGAATTGAACTGGTACTAATAACCATACCTTCTTCTACTTTAGTAACACATGAAGGAGCAAGGTTTCTACGTCCTTCTACCTCTACAACACAAACACGACAGCCTCCTGGTTTATTTTCAATACCCATGTCATGAAGTTTCATATGACATAGGGTCGGTACTTTAATCCCAATTTCAGCTGCTGCTTCTAAAATAGTTGTTCCTTCTTTTACAACAACTGGTTTCTTATCGATGGTTAAATTAATCATTTCCATTCTTACGGATTTTTAGAATGCTAAAACTTAAACAATTTCGATTGCATCGAATTTACACTTCTCATAACATACTCCACATTTGATACAAATTGATTGATCAATGAAGTGTGGTGATTTCCTTTCTCCTGAAATTGCTCCTACCGGACAGTTACGGAAACACAATGTACAACCCGAACATGCGTCAGGAATGATCTTGTATTGCATTAACGCTTTACATTGACCGGCAACACACTTACTGTCTTCAACGTGTGCTAAATATTCGTCGTAGAAATTGTCTAGTGTTGATAGAATAGGGTTAGGAGATGTTTGTCCCAATCCACAAAGAGATGTATCTTTTACTACATTACCTAACAAACGTAGTTTGTCCAAATCTTCTTTTGTTCCTTTTCCTTGAGTAATCTTATCAAGAATCTCATATAGACGCTTATTTCCTACTCTACAAGGAGAACATTTTCCGCAAGATTCATCTAATGTAAATTCAAGGTAGAATTTAGCAACAGCAACCATACAGTCGTCTTCGTCCATTACGATCATACCTCCGGATCCCATCATCGATCCTACTTTGATCAAGTTGTCGAAGTCGATAGGAGTATCTAAGTGTGCTTCAGTTAAGCAACCACCCGATGGTCCACCTGTTTGAACTGCTTTAAATTTCTTTCCGTCTTTAATCCCTCCACCAATATCAAAGATAACTTCGCGTAGTGTTGTTCCCATTGGAACCTCAATAAGTCCTACGTTGTTGATCTTTCCGGCTAAGGCGAAAACTTTTGTTCCTTTTGATGATCCTGTTCCAATCTGACTGAAAAATCCGGCTCCCTTATTGATGATAACTGGAATGTTGGCAAAAGTTTCAACATTATTTACGTTAGTCGGCTTCTCATTGTATCCCGAAACAGAAGGGAATGGAGGTTTAAATGTAGGTTCTCCTCGAAGTCCTTCCATCGAATGGATCAGTGCAGTCTCCTCTCCACAAACAAAAGCTCCGGCACCATACTTAAGTTCGATATCGAAATTAAATCCTGTACCTAAAATATCCTCTCCAAGTAATCCATACTCACGAGCTTGATCTAATGCAATTTTTAAACGCTCAATTGCTAATGGATATTCAGCACGGATATAAACAAGACCTTTGTCGGCTCCAATACAGTAACCACAAATAGCCATTGCTTCAATAATTGTGTGAGGATCTCCTTCTAAGATTGAACGATCCATGAATGCTCCAGGATCACCTTCATCAGCATTACATACCACATACTTCTGATCAGCTTCAGACTTACGGGTAATATCCCATTTTAATCCGGTTGGGAAACCACCTCCACCACGACCGCGAAGACCTGATTCTTTAATCTCTTCAATAACAGCCTCTGGTGTCATTTCTGATAAACACTTACCAATAGCAGCGTAACCATCACGTGCGATATACTCGTCAATGTTCTCAGGATTGATGAATCCACAGTTTCTTAAGGCTAAACGTACTTGTTTTTTATAGAAGTCCATGTGTTTTGAGTCTGGAATCAACTCCTTGGCATTTGGATCTTCATAAAGTAAGTGTTTGATTTGTCTTCCTTTAATGATATGTTCTTCTACAATCTTTTCAGCATCTTCAGGGGTAACCTGTGTGTAGAATGTGTTATCTGGAAGAATTTTTACAACTGGTCCTTTTTCACAAAAACCAAAACACCCAGTGGTGACAACCTGCACATCTTCTTCCAATCCATTCTTCTGAAGAGCTGTGTCTAGATTCTGTGTAAGTTTATCACTTTCAGATGCACGGCAGCCTGAACCACCGCAAACCATTATATGCATTTTATAATCGGCCATATTTGTAGATTTTTAACGGCTAAAAGTTAGTTTTAAATGGATTTGTAATTGACAGGAATGATACCGTCAACCAGTTCGTTTCGCTTCACATATTTTTCAATGATTTCCTCTGCTTTGGTTTTATCAACATGTCCAAAAACAACAGGTTCTTTTCCTGGAAGCGTAACCTCGATTGTTGGTTCTGCATAGCAATATCCCATACAACCAGTCTGGGTTACAACAGCATCAATTGCTTGATGTTCTAACTCACTGATGATGTAATTCATCGTTTCTTTAGCTCCTGAAGCAATACCGCAGGTAGCCATAGCAACTTTCACCTGAACAACTTGCTCGGGTCGGTCGCTATTCTCTCTTAATTTAATTTTGGTCTGTACCTCTTCCTTTATGCGCTTGAGGTCAGCCAATGATTTTACTTTTGCCATCGTCAAATTTGTTGTTAGTTTACTATTTTCACCTTATTTGCTATATCTTATTTCAAGTAAATTCTCATGTATCATATCTTCCAGATATTTCTTTATATCAGGGTGCTGTAATGGTACGCCTTCTAATTCTTGCTTAACTTCTCTTGTGTCGAATTCATATAGTCCATCAGCAGTTTGATGGGTATATTTAAACTCAGTCTCTGGCGATGAAATCGCAAGAATTAGTACTGTTCCGGCAATGTCTCCAAGCACTGGTCTATCGAAATGTTTATGACCAAAAGTTGCGTTTACATAACATCCTTTTCCTGGTTCAGAACTGATTTGAAAGTTACCTCCTGTTTGTTCGGCATTTTGCTTAAACATCGACAAGCCCAAACCAACTTTTCGTGTGGTGCGCGATGTGAAGAAGGGATCAATTGATTTCTGTAATGTTTCATTGTCCATTCCTTTACCATCGTCAATAATCTCAATCTGATAAATATCTTTGACTTTATCTTCAGTGATTTTTATTTCCACCAAATCGGCTTCTGCTTTTATCGAATTCTGAGCGATATCAAGTATGTGTAATGCTAGTTCTTTCATCCTAAAACTTTCCTCCCGTCTTTATTTGCTAATGCCAGTTTTATCTCTGTAAAGCTTGGCTCCTTAAGTAACAATCGATTAAACTTCGATCCGATTAGCTCAGGTATATGTGCATCAGAGTTCTGTATGAAGATAGGTTTGTCTTGATTGAAATAACGTTCGTAAAGCTGCTCAGGATTGGTCCTGCCTGTTATCTCATATGCATCAGCTTTCAATCCTTTGGGGATCACACCAAGTTGTCCTAATAATCCATTCACCTTTTTATCGATATGGGCTGGTATAAAAATACCATTAAGTTCATGGACCTTTTGTTCTATTTTCTCTATGCTCACATTCAATGCGGTAATTAATAATCGCTCTTCCTGTTCCACAATCAATTCGTCTTTATCAACCACAACCTGATAGCCAAATAGCTCAGGATTGTTTTTTACAAAAGGTAAATGATCATCCAAAAATTGCTGAAAAAGATTGGCGTATTCAATATTCTCAAAGAACGTTAGACAGTGCACCTCTTCCTTCGTTGTCACTTCTGCACCAAACAGAACTGTAATTCCATGTTGTTTGCCTAGTGTATGTATTACGTTACATTGCTTGGTAGAGTTATGGTCTGCAATACCAATGATATCAAGTTTGCACTCCTTTGCTTGCTCTATTATATTGACAGGGCTCATCTCTAGATCTCCACATGGAGATAATACAGTATGAATATGTAGATCAGCCCTGAACTCTTTCATCTTTTATCCTTTTAACAGGTTATAAAGCTTGCCTCCCACATCGAAGGTCGTCATGCCAGTTCCTAATACAGGTATGCCTTCCTCGTTTGCTTGCTCCAACATGTCTTCGTCGGGTTTCAGATCATTAACAAGAATAACTGCAGCCAGATCTTTTAATGATGCAATAGCCATCACATTGCGATGAGTCTGTAACGTAATCCAGATTTGACTCTCTTCTGCATTCCCCATAACGTCACTTAGCAAATCTGATACATAACCTCCGTCAACCTCGTTGTCAAGGCCATTGTCACCTCCATAAACGGAAAGGTTCAACTCTTTGATGATATTAGAAACTTTCATTTTTTGCTCCTTTTTTATTGCAATCTGGTTCAAAGCGATCTTCTCCCCATTTTTCTTCCATATTCTTATATGCTTTCTTTGCCGAAATTTTCCCCTGACTTTGCCAGCGTTGCTGAAGGAAAATGCAGTCCGACATTTTTGCTTTCTGCTGAACCATATCTTCGGCCAAAGCCATACACGATGGTGCTCCACAAGCTCCACAGTCTATTCCCGGCAAATGACACATGATACTTCTTGCACGATTAAGCTTTTCCAATGCCCTTGCCATGTCTTTATCCAACATCATAATTGGTTTAGGAGGGATTGGTGCGGCATGTAACGATTGCTTTAGCGTAGCAATGTCTAATTTGGCATCAATTTTATTAGAACTGGTCGCCGGTTGATATCTTAATGCCCTCTTTCTTAACCGTTCAACAGTCAGAAATCTATTACCTGTAAGCAAAATTCCCCCGGCACAGCTTTGATCACAAGCGCGTACTTCCAGAAAATCTATCTCTGGAGTTTCTTCATTTTCGATGCGCTCAAAGAACTTAATGACATTATGAATGCCGTCAATAGCCATTGCACGTCCTTCCGAATGGATGGCTTCACCATCCGTTAGGCACCAAAGAACGCCATCTCTGGTCAAGCCTTGCCTCATGTGTGAGGTATCTTGTTCTTCTTTATTATTCTCAATATTCAACATGATTCGGTTGTAAACTTCGTTCATGTTGATAATGCCATTAATTATCGACTCTTCCTCCCCTACAGGTTGTTTCACCGCTGCGATTTTAGCTGCACAAGGTGTTATGTAGAAAATTCCAATTTCTTCTTCTTTGGCTCCGTCTTCAAGCAATGCCTGCTTTACATTTAAAGCTGCAAGGTCATGAGGAGCTTTAAGTCGTATTATATTTTCTGTCATCGACGGATATCGAACCTGGATTAAACGAATAACTGCCGGACAGTATGAGGATATTAATGGTTTTGATTCGGAGTGCTGTTGACAATATTCGTCTACCATTTCCTTGAGTACGGAAATCGGTTGCTCTACCTCATGTGCATGGGTAAAACCAATTTGCAACAATCCGTTATAAATTTGATTCTCTGTTATATTTTCGGGGAATTGGCCAATCATGGCTGCGGGGAACAGGGCTACTCTGTGTTTAT
This sequence comes from Puteibacter caeruleilacunae, assembly GCA_005217565.1. Taxonomy (GTDB): domain Bacteria; phylum Bacteroidota; class Bacteroidia; order Bacteroidales; family Prolixibacteraceae; genus Puteibacter; species Puteibacter caeruleilacunae. Next base: position 437,674 of record SJCO01000003.1, on the reverse strand, counting down.
ATTTCTGGATTTGTAAAAGGTCATCCTGCTCTACATAGAAAGCATTTACAGGACATGCTCGCAGACACTCACCACAATCAACACAACGATCTTTGTTGATTACAGCTTTGCCTTTAATTACACGTATCGCTTCTGTAGGACATACCTTGATGCAGTGCGTACAGCTTACACACTTATCCAGATTAACCTTTATTGCGTGATGATAGCGAACTGAATCCATAGTGTTTTAAAAAAACTTAGTCATTATCAATTTCGTTCCTTTTCCAACTTCACTTTCAATCTCAAATTCGTCTGTATTTCTCTTAATATTGGGTAAACCCATCCCAGCACCAAATCCCATCTGTCTGACTTCTTGTGATGCTGTACTAAAACCTTCCTGCATAGCCAGGCTAATATCAGCTATACCAGGACCATTATCAGAAAGATTGATTAAAATCTTCTGCGGATCAATTGTTACTTCAATTGTTCCATTGTAAGCATGGGCTACAATATTAACTTCTGCTTCATATAGTGCAACAACAATGCTCTTAATTATCTTAGGAGCAACATTTAATTGCTTCAATATCTTCTTTACTTGACTGGATGCATGTCCAGCTTTCGAAAAATTTCCACCCTCAACGTCAAATTTTACCTGCATACTAATACACCGGTTTTAATCCTGCTTCAAACAACAAACCACTTGCACGAAATAAAGAATAAGGACATCGCAATAATACCAAATCGTTTTCTTTGGCTAATTCAAGCATTTCGTCACTTATCTGTTTATTTCTAACAAAGAGAATGTAACTGATGTCGGCCATTTCAGCAGTTCTGATTGTTTGTAAATTAGCCATCCCAGTTATAAGAAGTAGATGTTCTGTATCAATTCTTAAAACATCGCTCATCAAGTCTGAGCTAAATCCTTTCTCGATTACCTCTTCCTGACGATGTTCTCCACAAACTATCTTTGCTTCCAGTGATTTTGCAACTTCATTTATTTTCATAGTAACTCCAGGTCTATTTTCGTTTTTCTTCACAATTAGGTAGTAAATTTAAATATTCCGATCATATTCAGATTATCTTTAGTAATGCTTTATAACACCGTGATTTATATCATGAAAATAATAGCAATTATATCTAGATGTTATCATTATTTAAAATGAATATAAATAACTGTCATTCAGTGTATTAAATTTGCTGCAAATATGTGAAAAAAGAATTAATGTTTGAAACAAATTTGTCATACATTTTGCACTATTTTTCGTTAAATAGAAAAAAGTTTTCCACCACTGATACAAAATCCGATTGGGAAGGAAAGTTCTGGTTGTTATTTCCCCTTCGATCGTTTGTAGAAAGTAATGGATTTTGTGGATTTTTTATAGTAGGACAGAGTGATTGAGTGTTTGGTTCAAAAATCACTCTTACGCTTTTAATGACAGCAATTAAATCGATCGTTTGTGTCCTATAGTCAACTATAAGACCATTTTTAGAATATATCAATTTCGTTCTATTGTTACCATCAAGATAATGCTAATTTCTTTGGAGTGTAAATTATGGAATCATTGACGGTTTTAGAGAATAATATTACCTTTGAAATACCTACTCCAGAGTGATCGCTCAAAGTCTTTTCAATAAAAAATCATACTTAGAATTAAAGTCGGAGATAACTTCTGTCCTTAACAAAGGTGTGTCAAAGTCGTGACAATAGTGTATCAAATGTGCCTATACGTCAAGTTTGACACACCTTTGTCACGGCTTTGGGGTTAGCAGGGGGTAGAAAAGGGCATAAATGAAGCTTTTTGTTGTCTTTACTTTTATGTATGTCAACTATAGTATTTAGTAAAAAACTGTACGAATAAGGGGAATGTTTGAGTTGAATTTGTTGTTATTCTGAAAATACAATGGATAAGTATGAATCGAGCTTGTAGTATACTTGAAGTTTACTTGGGCTTTCCCCTGGTTTATCTCAAGTTTTACTATTCTTCGATTGTCTTCGATATTTTCCGGAAGTTTGTAGGAAATATCTTTTATTTAGAGGTGTCTTTTAATGAAAATGTACCCTTTTTAGGGACATTTAATATTGAAAACAGTGCATTAAAAGAACCATTTTTAGAAAGGCGATGATTGAGAATCACAATCATAAAGATAGCAAAAATGAAGGATTGTAATTGCTTGAGTATGTCATTTTATTGTGATAAAATTTATGAAAACATTGAATAGCGTTATTTGATTTTGTATTTTACGAGAAAAAAGCAACACGATGAGTCATATAATCTATGAGGAACCGAAAGACGACAAGCATGATTCTGATTTGCATCAGAAGATTATAGATGCACTTCCTATTCCTATTTTTTATCGCGATACTAATGGCGTTTATAAAAATTGCAATAAAGCTCATGAGCAGTTTACTGGCATATCTAAAGCTGATTTAATAGGTAAAACAGTCTATGATGTTCAGCCACGAGAACTTGCTGAGCAGTATGTGCGACATGATGTTGAACTATATGAGAGTCGGGGGGTGCAAAACTATGAGACAAAATATCAGTATGCTGATGGTAGTATTCATGATGTTGTGTTTAATAAAGCATTAATCACTGATGATAATGGTGATGTCATGGGCGTTGTGGGTTCTATTTTTGATGTAACCCATCGAAAAGTGGCTCAACGAGAGTTGGAGAAAGCAGAGGAGGCAAAAGAGATTGCTTCGATTATGCTTCATAAAATGCGGGCAGGGGTGGTTATCGTGGATAAAGAATTGAAAATTATAGATGCGAATCCAAGTTTTGCAGGCTTCTTCGGCGATGAATTAGAGGAATTATATGAAATGATTCCAGGACTGAGAGGGGCTGATTTAAAGAAAGTGATTCCAGATATGTTCATTAAAATGTTTACCTCTACTTTATCATCTGGAGATTCTTTACAGGAGCGAGATATACGCTTTCAGAATAAACTGTTGCATGTTGTGGTGGTTACGATTTATAAGCATAAAGTAGTTGGAGCAATTATTCGAGATATGTCTGCACCAGTACTACAACGCACCGAGATTATCAGTCGTGCGAAACAGGTAAATCAGCATAATCTTGATACGGTTCAAAAAATCGCATATCTTTTAGGAGAAAATGCGGCACTAACCGAGGAGTTATTAAACTCAATTATTGAGTCTCATCAATATGGAGACCAAAACGAATAAGTTATGACAACCTTTCATACAGATATCGAGTTATTACAGCGGTCGCATTATAAAGAGACCACCTGTGGTGATATATTTCAGGCATTTACTGTAGGGAAAGATGGAAGACGTATCATTGTCTTGTCTGATGGAATGGGACATGGAGTGAAGGCTAATGTTTTAGCTGCACTAACTTCTACAATGGCGCTGAAGTATACAAAACTGAATACGCGACCTGAGATTGCTGCAGAGATTATTATGCGCACATTGCCTAAAACTGCAGACGATAAAGATAGCTATGCAACCTTTACCATTATTGAGATTGAATCTGATGGAAAGGTGATGGTTGTTAATTACGAGAATCCACCTATTATTTTTATGCGTGGAAGGGATGAACTTGAGACAAAGCGGTGGGAGAAGGAAATTCCTGGAGAAGAAAATAGAGGTAAGAAGCTTGAGTTCTATGAGTTCAAAGGACGAAAAGAGGATCGTATAATTTTTTATTCCGACGGTATTAGTCAATCAGGTATGGGGTCAAAACGTTATCCATGGGGATGGGGTAATGATCGTGTTTTGGAATTTATTGAAGGACAAATATCTCATTTCCCAAATATCTCAGCACAAAAGCTTTGTCGTAAGATTTTAAATCAAGCCACGATGAATGATGATCAACGTCCAAAAGATGATATTAGTTGTGGAGTGATATATCTTCGTCAGCCTAGAGAGGTGTTGGTTGTTACTGGTCCTCCATTTTACAAGGCAAAAGATAGAGACTTTTCTTTTCGTGTTAACGCATTTCAGGGTAAGCGTGTAATTTGCGGAGGTACTACGGCTGAGATTATTGCCAGAGAATTACAATTAGAAGTGGAGATGGAACAACATCTGGCAGATCCTTCTTTACCACCTCGATCAAAGATTAGAGGATTTGACTTGGTTACGGAAGGGATATTAACAATGGGGAAGGTTGAGGAGATTCTTGAGAATTATTCTGCCGATACACGTTTACATGAGAATCCAGCTGAGCAGGTAGTGAGTATTTTGCTTCAGCACGATATTATTCATTTATTAGTGGGAACAAGAATTAATTGGGCTCATCAGGATCCCGATCAACCAATTGAGCTTGAAATACGGAAGTTTGTAGTAAAGAGATTGGTGCGTCTTTTGGAAGAGAAATTTTTTAAGCAGGTGAAAGTTGAATTTGTATAAAATAAACAGGGAAAGATAATCTCTTCCCCTGTTCTTTTCGGTCAAAATTAAATCATTGGACCTATCTTTAATATTTGCTCAGAATTCATTAGTATATCAACATACTGGGCACGATCGTAGGCGTATGGATTCTTTAAATTTGCCTTTGACAATTTTCCTTTAAAGTCGGCAAGACTCTGATAGCCTTTCTTCTCCATCCAGGTACTTAATTCAAAGAGGATTTGCGATACATGTTCAGGACCATTCTTATAAATGGTGCTAACAATTTGCACAACATCAGCTCCGGCTAATAATAATTTAATGGCCTGATGTGCTTCATAGATTCCTCGCGTTGAACAGATCGAACCTTTAATATTATCATATAGTAGTCCGGTGTATCTCAGTGTTAACTGATAATCTTTATCTTTCGAAAGATCGAATGGGTAATAAAAATCCTCTTCTCCAGTGTTAATTTCAGGTTGGAAGAAGCGATTAAACAGGGTAAAACCATTTACTCCCGCATCATCAAGTTTCTTAATGAAATTTAAAGCATTGGTATAAAATGGACTAAGTTTTACGCTAATCGGAATAGAAACAGCCTTCTTTAATTTTTTGATTATTTCAAGCTGCTTTTTCTCAATACTTACAGCGTCTGAATCAAAATCCCCAGGTATAGCATAGAAATTTATTTCTAATCCATCAATCCCTGTTTCTTGTAATAATTGAGCGTATTCTACCCATGTTTCATCGTAAACTGCATTTAGACTGGCAAATACTGGTATAGAGACTGATTCCTTGAGCGTTTTTAACTTTAATAAATGCTCCTTGGGACCAGCATGTTTCAATGTTGGAAAGATTTTTGCCGATTCAGGATTGCGATTGGCATATTCATTAAGTTCTTCGTCAAACTGAATGCTTTCCAAATTAATCTGCTCTTCAAATAATGATTTATAAACAATTGCTGATATTCCAGCTTCTTCTAATTGCTTAATTATTTCTGGTTTGGTGACTAGGTTGCTGGCTCCCAAAATAAATGGGTTTTTCAGCTCTATTCCCATAAATGACGTTTTAAGATCTACCATAGCTATTTTATTTTGGATTTTATGTTCAAAGCCCTTTGCAAGGAAGATCTGGCAAAGAGTGTCAGTAGAAAAACTAATTTGATTGGCATATTGTTCATAACTAATTGATTTTATTCATGATTATTTCGATTTATCACTTGAATAATGTGCTTGGAAAGGCAACTCTTGCAAGTGTGTTAGAACAATTGATATGGCAAAATGTTATATTTGCTATTGAACCTACTTGTAGTAACTCTGAATGATAAAAAGAGATTGTGCGAGTGATTTCAATCAAAAGGCTAATAGTCTAAAATTGATTAAATCAAATGTGACGAACATGAATTTTATTTATTCTAAAATTACAATGAGGAATAACTAAAATTGATGGGAGTTCCTGAATGTATTTAAATTTTTAGAACATTCAGAAAACAAAAAATTTTAAATAGATGAAAATTCCTGAGGATCATATAATAATAATATTTGGAGCATCGGGCGACTTAACTAAGCGTAAACTTATTCCTGCATTATACGATTTGTATGAGCAAAATCTTCTTCCTAAAAATTTTGCTGTAGTTGGTGCCAGTCGTACAACTTTGACTGATGTGGAATTTAGAGAACGTATGAAAGAATTTTTACCTGAAAATGGTGTTGATTCATTTCTTGAAATGCTCTATTATCAGCCGGTAAATACAAAAGAAGAGAAAGATTACTGGACTTTAAAGGAGCGATTGGCAACAATCCAAGAAGAGAGGAATATTGCAGGTAATTATATCTTTTATTTATCGACACCTCCAATTCTTTATGAGGTAATTCCTCGTCATTTGGCAGCAGTGAAAATAAATAAATCAGACGAAGGCTTTAGGCGATTGATCGTAGAGAAACCTTTTGGGACTGATTTGGGAAGTGCTGTAATTTTGAATGAGAAATTACTGGAATATTTCGATGAAGAACAGATTTATCGTATCGATCACTATCTAGGAAAGGAATCTGTGCAGAACTTATTGGTGACGAGATTTGCGAATGCGTTTTTAGAGCCTATCTGGAATAGGAACTATATTCATCATGTTGAAATTACTTCAGCTGAGAGTTTAGGGGTTGAAAAACGAGGTGGTTATTATGACCAATCAGGTGCTTTTAAAGATATGGTTCAGAATCATTTGTTACAGTTGGTTGGACTGGTTGCAATGGAGCCTCCGGTAACGATAGAAGCTGATGCCATTAGGGATGAAATTCATAAAGTTTTTAAATCCTTATCACCGATTACTGAAGAGGAGGTTCCTAATCATGTGATTCGAGGTCAATATACTCATTCTATGATACGAGGAGAAGAGGTGAGTGGATATCGAGAGGAAGAGGGTGTTCCTGAGGATTCGAGAACCGAGACTTACGTAGCAATGAAGTTCTTCATTGATAATTGGCGTTGGGGTGGTGTTCCTTTTTATGTGAGAACAGGAAAACGTTTACCAACGAAGGCCATCGAGATTGTTATTCGATTTAAAAATTCACCACATCATTTGTTCCATCGTAACGAAGGTATTTGTAACTCTGAAAATTTGTTGGTGATAAGAATACAACCAGATGAAGGTGTATTAATGAAGTTTGGAATGAAAGTTCCAGGAGCAGGATTTAATGTGCAGAATGTTGGAATGGATTTCCATTATAGTGACCTTGGAGGTGAGCGATTGCCAACAGCATATGAAAGACTATTGCTTGATTGTATGCAGGGAGATGCTACACTATATGCTCGCGGAGATGCTGTTGTGGCTGCATGGAAATTTGTACAACCAATACTGAATGCCTGGGAAAAGAATTGTGATATACCTGTGTATGGATACCCAGCTGGAAGCTGGGGACCTGAACCTGCTGCCGAAATGATTGAAGGAGAAGGTATAACCTGGCGTTATCCTTGTAAGAATTTAACCTCGCAGGAGGAACTTTGCGAATTGTAATTTAAAATATTGCTATATGCGAATTAAAATAGCGCCAACTCCATTGGAGTTGTCTTTCTTGCTTGCTCGAAAAATTGTGACAGGCGTTAATGAGTGCTCTAATGAAGGTTATCATATTGCATTGTCGGGTGGAAGTACTCCAAAACTTTTATTCGAGATTTTGGCCAAAGAGCATATTGAAGATGTCGATTGGACAAAAGTCCACTTTTGGTGGGGCGATGAGCGTTGTGTTGAACCCAACGATGATGAAAGTAATTTTAAATGGGTAGATGAATTACTGTTTAACCACATCAATATTCCAGATGAAAATATACATCGGATTTTAGGAGAGACCAATCCTCTAGCAGAAGCGCAAAGATATGCCGATGAGATTAACCAATGTCTGCTATCAATAAATGGTAATCCTCAGTTTGATCTAATTATCCTTGGAATGGGAGATGATGGACATACTGCTTCCATTTTTCCTTATCAATTAGAGTTGATGAATTCAAATGATTCCTGTGTTGTGGCTCAACATCCAGTATCTGGGCAACAACGAATTTCAATGACAGGTAAAGTTCTAAACCATGCTAAAGAGACCGTGTTTTTGGTGAGTGGAGAGAATAAGGCTGATAAGGTTAATGAAATAATTAATAAAGAAGGAGATTACCAAACATATCCAGCTGCTCATATTCAGCCGGAGAATGAACGTTTATATTGGTTTCTGGATGAAGCTGCTGCTCAGGGGTTAAGATAGAAAATCGGCATAAATAAGTGTTTTGACGTGTAATTAAAAACATGACTTTTATACATATTATAAAAGTAAAAATCATAAACTACATTAATTAGAAGAAACGATCATGAATCTTCGTCATTCTGAATTATACATAAGAGAATGATTGAAATTTATGAGAGTTCCTGAACGTTTTTTATTTTTATGAACATTCAGAAAACAAAAAAAAATATCAGATGAAACGAACATGAATTTTAGCATTCTAAAATACACACACGAGAATGATTAAAATTGATCGAGAGTTCCATCTTATGCAATTGGAAATAATAAATTTAATAAGATGAAAACAATTGGAAATATCATATGGCTTGTATTTGGAGGATTTTTCATTGCACTAGAATACTTGATTAGTAGTGTACTGCTAATGATAACTATTATTGGAATTCCTTTCGGTCTTCAAACATTGAAATTGGCAGCACTAGCAATTTGGCCATTTGATAAAACAATCAATTATAAGCCTTATGCTCCTGGTTGTTTATCAACTATTATGAATATCATTTGGTTACTTTTTGGCGGTATCTGGATCGCTTTAACGCATCTATTATTCGGAATCTTGTTAGGGATTACAATCATCGGAATTCCATTTGCAAAGCAACACTTTAAGCTACTGTCGCTAGCTATTGCTCCATTTGGGAAAGAAATTGTATAACCCTAATTGAAGACTAGGATGCAAATACAGGAAGGAGCATTATCTTGGATTAAAGGTGTTTTCATTTGGTTAGCGGTAATGACATTGAGTTATTGTGGTGCCGTTCTTTTTGAGAAGGGATTTAATCTTAACCTTTTTGAATCATTTAATTTCTTAATCTATTATCTCTCCTTTTCTGTAATTGCGTTAGCGATTGGTATTTTAATACGTGAACATACAATGCAATGCAGGTTCTTTTATTTTAATAAATTTCCAATCAGATTAATTTTTCCTCTTATTATTGCTACACTGGCAATTTTGGTTTTGGTAATGCCGATCGTGAATCTGATTCCTATGAATGACCAGATTGTTCAGTGGTTTACGAAATATTCAACCGACACAAGTATTGCTCAGATGGCGACAGTAATATTTGTTGCTCCCTTAGTGGAGGAGTTGATATTTAGAGGAATCATTCTTGATGGGCTTTTGAAAAAATATTCTCCGGTGTTTGCTATTTTTTTCTCAGGCTTATTATTTGCATTGGCCCATTTTAATCCATGGCAGATTGTAACAGCTTTTGCTTTAGGCGTATTTTCTGGATGGATGTATTATAAAACTAAATCTCTTTTGCCTTGTATCTTAATCCATTTTACTGCAAACTTTACGGCTTATTTGCTTCAATATAAGATATCGGTAGATATTAGTTTAATTGAAGGAAGTGATCCGGGAGTAATTAGTTTAAAACTTATTTTCCCTTTTTTCATTCTAATCTTAGTCTTGTTTTTTGCATTGATGAATCTTGATAAATCAATAAAATCTCCATTTCTGAAAGAGGATAAATAGTTTGTCATTGCAGAGGGGTGTATTTCGATATTAAACAATTTGGATAAAGAATCTGTTTCTTTACAGGAAATCTCTTATTTATTACTTACTAAGCTGCTTTACCGGTGCTTTTTCTTTTGTGGTTGTGGATTGGACACTAAATGAGCAATTCAATAACAAACAAGATAAGCTATGGTTAATAAGATTCATACCCTCGGTGGCTACATTCATGAGTACCAAAAAAGTATTGCAAATCCTGAACAATTTTGGGCGCAAACAGCCGAAAGTTTCTATTGGAGAGCGAAATGGGATAAAGTATTGGAATGGGATTTCAAAGGTCCAAATGTTAAGTGGTTTATTAATGGTAAACTTAATATCACGGAAAATATCTTTGAGAATCAGTTGTTCGTACAAAAGGATGTACCTGCCATTATATGGGAACCAAACGATCCGAATGAAGAGGGGAAAATCATTACTTACGGTGAATTATTTGAGGAAGTACAACGATTTGCGAATACCTTAAAATCATTAGGTGTCGGTAAAGGAGACAGAGTGGCTATATATATGCCAATGATACCAGAACTTACGGTGGCACTGCTTGCTTGTGCACGAATTGGTGCAATTCACTCAGTGGTGTTTGCTGGTTTTTCTGCTACCTCCTTAGCCGAAAGAATAATTGATGCCGAGGCAAAGGTGCTGTTAACTTCTGATGGCTCATATCGAGGATTAAAGAAGATTCCGATAAAAGATATTGTTGATGAGGCGTTAGAATCTTGTAAGTCAATTGAACATTGTGTCGTATATAAGCGTACAGGTGATGTGATCTCCATGAAGGAAGGTCGTGATATTTGGTGGCATGATGCAATTAATGAAGTAAGTACCCAGTGTGAAGCAGAAGTAATGGATGCAGAAGATCCATTGTTTATTCTATATACATCTGGTTCTACAGGGAAACCAAAAGGGATTGTCCATACGACGGGTGGATATATGGTGTATTCAGCTTATACATTTAAGAATGTATTTCAGTATTCTATAGGGGATGTTTATTTCTGTACTGCAGATATAGGATGGATTACTGGGCACTCATACATTGTATATGGTCCACTGTTATGTGGTGCTCAAGCATTAATGTTCGAAGGTGTTCCAACATGGCCAGATCCAGGTCGTTTTTGGGATATTGTAGAAAAATATAAGGTGAATCAATTTTATACAGCACCTACAGCTTTACGATCTTTATTGGCTTTAGGGGCAGAACATGTTGAGGGCAAAGATTTGTCTTCACTTAAGGTCCTTGGGACAGTTGGTGAGCCTATTAATGAGGAGGCCTGGCACTGGTATCATGATCATATTGGAAAAAATCGTTGTCCTATTGTTGATACTTGGTGGCAGACAGAAACTGGTGGTGTAATGATTAGTCCTTTACCAGGAATAACTCCAACAAAACCATCGTTTGCAACCCTTCCATTACCAGGAATTCAACCAGTAATAGTCGACGGAGAGGGGAAGGAACTTTTAGGTAATAGCGTGGAGGGAAATTTATGCGTTAAATATCCGTGGCCTGGAATGTTACGAACTTTATGGGGAGATCATGAGCGATTCCGAAAAACTTATTTTTCATCTTTTGATGATATGTATTTTACAGGAGATGGGGTGAAAAGAGATGAAGATGGTTATTATCGAATTTTAGGAAGAGTGGATGATGTTATTAATGTTTCAGGACATCGTTTGGGAACAGCAGAGGTAGAGAATGCAATAAATGAGCATCCATTGGTTAATGAATCTGCAGTGGTTGGATATCCTCATTCAATAAAAGGACAGGGAATTTATGCATTTGTTGTTTGTACTGAATTCTCAACAGGTGGAGAAGAAGGAATTCGAACTAGTGTTAAGAAAGCTGTTGCAAAGCTTATAGGACCTTTTGCTCGTCCTGATATGGTACAGATCGTACCTGGATTACCTAAAACTCGTTCAGGAAAGATAATGCGCCGTATTTTAAGAAAGATAGCTGAAGGTGATGCTTCCAATCTTGGAGATACAACTACACTTCTAGATGAGGATATCGTAGAAGTTATCATAAAAGGAGCATTAGTCGATGTGAAGCGATAAATATATCGTCTTCACTTGGTAGTACTTGTCAGCTTTATTTTTTTGGAACCTTATGCCATTGAGAGAAGATGTCTTCTTCTTGATAGTTGTTGATGTATTCCATCGCTTCTTCTGGTGTTGAAGCAATAAAATAGAGCTGACGGTAGACTTCTTTTGTGAAAGATTCCTTAAATGATCTTTCGAACTGCTCTAGTAGTGGGCCGTAAAAGTCGTTGGTGTTAATAAATACAATTGCCTTATTGTGATAGGTCAATTGCTTTAAAGTAATAACCTCTAAAATTTCTTCAAGTGTTCCAAAACCTCCAGGTAATGCAATAAAAGCATCCGATTTTTTACGAAGCATATATTTGCGATCACGCATATTGGCTGTAACAATTTGCTCATCAGATAATCTTGTTCCCAAGCGTCGTTCATTTATGGCTTGAGGGATAATACCTGTTACATGTGCACCCGCTTCTTTGGCTGCTTTTGTGGTTTCTTGCATGAGACCAACACTTGCACCACCATTAAGCAGACTATGTCCCTGTTGTCCTATTAACAGTCCCAGCTGTTTTGCAGCCTCAAAATAGCATCCCGCTATTCCGTTGCTTGATGAACTAAATACACAAATATTCATGCCAATAAAATTAAGAAAAAATAGGATTATAAGTAATAAAAAAGCCGGACCTGTAGAGTCCGGCTAAGTATATTGTTGATGTGTTTTTATGCATCAATGTTTGCATAAGTTGCATTTTCCTCGATGAATTGACGACGAGGAGGTACGTCATCACCCATAAGCATCGAGAATACATGATCTGCTTCTGCAGCATTCTCAATAGTTACTTGACGTAGTGTGCGCTCTTCAGGATTCATGGTGGTTTCCCATAACTGCTCAGCGTTCATCTCTCCAAGACCTTTGTAACGTTGAACGTGTACCGATGATTCTTTTCCTTCAGCCCACTGGTGAATGTAACTTAAACGTTGCTGTTCAGTCCATGCATATGCTTCTTTCTTGCCTCTCTTAACCAAGTAAAGAGGAGGAGTTGCAATATATAAATGACCATTCTTAATAAGGTCTTTCATATATCTGAAGAAGAAGGTCATAATCAATGTGGCAATGTGGCTACCGTCCACATCGGCATCCGTCATGATTACAATCTTATGGTATCTAAGTTTAGTTAGATTTAATGCTTTTGAATCTTCTTCTGTTCCTATTGAAACTCCAAGAGCAGTAAAGATGTTTTTAATCTCATCATTTTCGAACACCTTATGCTGCATTGCTTTTTCAACATTCAGAATCTTACCTCGCAATGGAAGAATAGCCTGGAATTTACGATCTCGACCTTGTTTTGCAGTACCACCCGCAGAATCTCCCTCGACAAGGAATATTTCACAAGATGTTGGATCTTTTTCCGAACAGTCGGCTAGTTTACCTGGAAGACCTCCTCCTGAAAGCACATTCTTACGTTGTACTAATTCACGAGCTTTACGAGCAGCGTGACGAGCTTGTGCCGCAAGGATAACCTTATTTACAATTGCTTTAGCATCCTTTGGATTCTCCTCTAAATAGTTTGAAAGCATCTCACTAATAGCTTGGTCAACAGAAAGGCTAATCTCTGAGTTTCCAAGCTTTGTTTTAGTCTGTCCCTCAAACTGAGGTTCTGCAACCTTCACTGATACAACAGCTGTTAATCCTTCACGGAAGTCATCACCATTGATGTCAAACTTCAGTTTTGAAAGCATACCAGAAGTCTCAGCATAATTCTTTAATGTTCTGGTAAGTCCCCTTCTAAAACCTGTAAGGTGCGTACCTCCTTCAATCGTGTTAATGTTATTCACATAGGTGAACACATTCTCAGTAAATGAGGTATTGTATCTTAATGCTAACTCAACAGGAACATCATTTTTATCTGTTGTAATATGAATAGTTTCATCGATAAGTTTCTCTCTATTTCCATCTAAGAAATCAACAAACTCTTTTAATCCGAGTTCTGAAAAGAAAGATTCCGATCTCACATTGCCTTCAGCATCAATGTCACGCATATCAGTAATGCTTAGACGAATTCCTGCATTTAGGAAAGCAAGCTCACGAATACGTGCCTGAAGAATGTCGTACTTGTATTTAGTCGTAAGAAAGATATCTTCATCCGGTTTAAAGGTAACAATCGTTCCAGTCTTATCTGTCTCGCCGATAATCTGAACATCACCTTGAGGAATGCCTCGTTTGTAACTTTGCTGCCATATTTTACCTTCACGGTGTACTGTAGCTTCTAAGTCGGTTGAAAGTGCGTTTACACACGATACACCAACTCCGTGCAATCCTCCAGATACCTTGTATGAATCTTTGTCAAATTTACCTCCGGCGTGGAGTACAGTCATTACAACCTCTAAAGCAGACTTGTTTTCTTTAGAGTGTTTTTGAGTAGGAATACCACGACCATCATCGGTTACAGTGATGGAGTTGTCTTCATTAATGATAACTTCAATGTGGCTACAATAGCCAGCTAATGCTTCATCAATTGAATTATCTACCACCTCATAAACCAAGTGGTGAAGACCTTTTTCATTTACATCCCCGATGTACATCGCTGGACGTTTACGAACAGCTTCAAGACCTTCCAGAACCTGAATACTATCGGCTGAATACTCATTGCCGTTATTCATTGATTTGTTTTCCAGTTCGCTCATTTATCTATTTTTTTTACTCTCAAGTTTAACATGACACCTTGACCATCGTTCTATGAATTATCAAAATGATAACCGCAATAGCAATGGTTGATTTTGATTGCAAAACAATTGTTTTTAGTCTGTCAAAATCAGGTGTAGTTGGAATATGAAAAACAGCTTGTTAGGATTCCCATTGTGCATGAATTTCATAACATGCAAATATAGTAAAAATATGCTTCGAAACACAATGATTTAAGCCATTAGGAATCATGTTTTATTGCCGGGGAAAAGCAATAAAACATGAAAGCTTTTTAGAAGGAATAACTTGCTCCTAAAAGCAGGTTGAAACTTTGTTCCTGATAGCCTAACCAGCGCTCAGGACGTTGAAAAAGAATATTGTTCATTCGGCCCCAAAAACTCCAACTTTTATTGTATTTGTAGTTGGCACCAATAGATAAATCAATAACAGGATCCAATGAGAAACTGTTTTCCATTACAGGAAGTGCAGTCGATTCAGTGGTTGACTCAGGGAAACTATAAATTGCAGCATCACGTCCACCTTCAAGTAACAAGTCTGCGTTAAATGTTAGTTGATCAGAATATCTGATGGTTGAGGTGAAGGTAAAATCAAAATCAGGAAGCTGCCACGCATTGTCATAATTATCCAAATCATAATTGTAATAGTTTCCTTTCATGTGAAAGTTTACATTGCCAGTAGATACTAAATAAAGCTCTCCTGATATTGTAAGCTGGTTGCCATCGGTATAAAGAGGCAAGAAAGTATTCTGAATATAATTACCATTGGTAGCTGACGTCTTACTTTGTAATACAAATAGAGGCAGGTTTTCAATATCACTATACTTGGCCTCAATTCTAAAACCTGTTGAAGGGCTAAAGTTTCCATAGAAACCTCCTCCAAGATTCACCTTGTTGTTTGTGTTTTCCAATTTGGTGTTAGGAGTAAGGTAAGGTACTTGTTCATAAGTTGAAGCAAGTGTGTTTGTATTCAACTGTCCGTCGGCAGTTGCAAATAATGTCAACACTCCCTCTACTGGCGTCCATTCAGTATATAGATTAGGGTATACGTTAAACTCTGATTCGTCATCTCCAAATATTGAAGTGGTCATTATTCCAGCCTTAAGGTTCCATGTTTCTTCACCAAGACTTATCGCAGGATTAAAGCGGAAAAGAAAATTCTTAAGCTCATCATCAAATTCAGGTACTCCAAATACGTTTATACTTTTGCTCGCATTTATGAAATCAAATCCGCCATCCAAAACAAGGTTGAATCCGTCTAGTTCTTTATCATAGCTATATCCGAAAGATATAAAATCTTCTTTGTGGTCAGTTTCCGTTCCAAAATGATAGTAATCAAAAGCTAAAGTAAAGCCAGGATCCAGACGAGAGTTCATTTCATTGGTAAGCGAAAGAGATAATCCCACTTTATCATATACCTGTTTCTCTCCCTGCCATGTATTTAGTGAAGGTTCAGGAATTCGCTCTTCACCTGGGAAACCGTAGAATGTAACACGATCACGATTGTAAAAAGCATCAGCCGAGAATGTTGTTTTACGACCAATGTGCTTACCAAAAAGTTTGAAAAAGTTATTGCTATAAGGTGCATCTACTTTTTGATCATTTTCCAACTTTATATCTCCATGAGAAGAGATGTGACCATAATGCATACCAAAGGCTGTGGTTTTTGATTTTCTTTTGTTAAAGTAAAACTCTCCATAAGGAGTCCAATAATTTCCTACTCCAGCCTTTAAGTAACCTAAACCTGAATCGTCGGTATTTGTTTGTTCCATTTCGGCAGCCTTCAATTTATCAATATTGTTGCCAGTATTGATACGTTGACTGTTAATGTTATAATTGATACCTGTAGGTTTTTGTGATGGTTTAAACTTCTTTGGTGAAAATTTAATTTTACTAGCACTCCCCACCTTTGGACGATATGCCTTACTAACTTCTACCTCCTTGTTAAGCGTTGAATCTTTCTGCGCTACTGCACTTTGGGCAAAGCAAAGGATGCATAAACTACATGCAATAATGAATGATACGCTTTTCTGTGTCCACTTACTTATCGTTTTCATCTTATTAAATTTATTATCTCCCATTGCATAAGATGGAACTCTCGATGAATTTAATCATTCTCGTGTATATTTTAGAATGATGAAAATTCATGTTCGTTTCATTTTTTGAGATGCTTATTGTTGATCAATATTATTTTCTTCTATTTTCTTTTTCTCTTTAATTTCAGCCAGCATTTCTTTGGCTTTTTCCTTGATTGTATCTTCTTCGTTGGGGTAATTATCAATAATACTGTTTAAGGTATATTCTGCCTGGAAAAGGTCATTTTTCTCTTCATATATTTGGGCAAGAAGAAGAAAGGATTCTCCTAACCAAATCTGATGAGGAGTACCTTGCTTTATGTAATCCATTACTTCTTTTTCGGCCTGCTCACTTTTATCTTGATAGTATAGAAGTTGAGCAACTCTAAATTTGGCTTCTGCACCTTCAGCAGTTTGAGTTTCAGAGCTGATCGATTTAAAGAATTCTAATGCATCGTCAGGTTTATTCAACTGAAGAGACGCATTTGCAGCGACATAACCAGCTTCTACTTTTATTGCTTCGTTAATATTTCTTGAGCTTAATACTTGCTGGGCAAAAGAAAGTGTTTGTTGCCAATTGCGCTTTTGCTTTGAACATCTCATAGCTCCAACACGTGCTTTCATTCTTGTCCAGTCGCTTGTTGTTTTTTTCTCGAGTCGTTTGTATAGCTCAAGAGCTTCGTCAAACGAATTGGCATTGAAAGCTAATTCTGAAGCTTTATCAAGAGCCGGCTCAGTAAAAATATTGTCTTCACGATGAACAACATACCTGAAATGCTCAAGTGCGTGTGTGTACTCCTGATCTTGATATTGAGATTCACCCAGATAATAATTGGCTTGAAGTGCGAAATTACCTTCAGCGTATCTCTCAAGGTAGGTCTTCAGCTGTTGTTTTGCCCGTGGATCTTTAGCCATAAATAATTTCTCTGCTGATTGAAACAGAAGAGAATCTTGTTCTAGTGCACTAAGTTTCGGAGCAGAGTCAATTGATTGCGTATATGCAACGTATTGATCTACCTGGTTGAGTTCAACGTAGTTGTTCTTTATTCCGATTAATGCAGCTTTGGCATCTTTACTATCTGGATTTTGTTTTACTATTTCCTTATAATACTGTAGCGATTTATTGTAGTTGCTTGCATTATAGTTGATTAGTCCAAGCTGTAAATAAGCTTTAGGTAGGTACTCACTATTTTGATAATTACTGACGATCTGTAAATAGTTTTGTTCCGCTCGTTTTGAATTATTCTGTTTCTCATATGCTCTACCTATCTCATATAGTGCATTTGCAGCCAAATAAGATTCAGGATAAGCTGATAACAATTGTTGAAGCCCATTAATCTTTTGTTGTTGTTGTTTTAACAAACCATAACAAAAAGATTGCTGCAATAGTGCATAGTCAGGATCGTAGTTGTTATTATCCAATGCTCGCTGATAATAGTTTATTGCAAGCTGATAGTTTGCATTTGCAAAATAACAATCTCCCAATCGGTTGTATGCATCCGAAGCAGTCTTGGTTAGATTATCATTTAGTAAGAATACATATTGATCAAAACTTTCAATGGCCAGAGAATATTGCTGTAGATTGAAATAGCAATAACCTAGGTTATAATGTGCTATTTTGAACTCTTCAGTTTCTTTTGCATTGGAGGAGTGAAGAAATACCTGGTACTTTGGGATCGCATTTTCGTATTGCTTCAATTGATAATGACATTCAGCATCCCAGAATTTAGTTAGTGCATTGGATGATGAATTAGCAACTTCATATTTTCTTGATTCCTTAAAGTTCTCAATGGCTTTTTCATAGTCACCTTGCGCATATAAGTTTGAAGCATACGCAAAATAAGCATCTTGCCAACTTGCTTTAAGTTTTGGCGAATTTGGAATTATTTCATTTAACCAAGTGATCGCTTCATTGTAATTTTGGTTGTTAATTAAAGCAGCGATCGAAAGCTCATATGATTCTGTTTTTCGATCACTATTTGGATATTTGTTAATAAACTCTTTAAAAGCTTGAAGTCCTTTTGTATGTGATGATTTGCCTAGCTCTAGTAGTAGTTTTGCATTATTAAACGATGCATCTTCTTGAATTGTATTATCAAATGTCATTTGCGATGCTTTTAGGAAAAGCTTCTGGGCATCATCCTTTTCATTATTCTGAATTTTACAGAAGGCAAGATGATAACATGCACTTTGTCCCAGAGCTGACTTATCCGATGTAGCTTTTTGAAAATATTTCGCAGCTTCTTTGTAGTTTTCAACGTTAAAGAAGCAATAAGCTAGTTGATAATAATCATCAGAACTTTTGAGTAGATTATTTTCAGCCAGTGGTTGAAGAATGGTAATTGCCTCGTGCCATTTGTTTGTTGCGTAATAACATTGTCCAATAATCTTACTTAACTCATTCTTTTGTTCGTCATCAACCTTTGCAAGCAATGGTTTTGCATATTCAAGTGCTTTATCATATTGCTCTTGAAGGAAGAAGATATGGGTGATATAGAACGGTACAATATCTTTATAATTTGACTGAGTAGATAGTTGATCAAATAATTTCAAGGCAGAAGTATATTCTTCTTTGGCATAGTGGATGTGTGCCTTAAAATATGTAAGATTATCCTTATAGTAGGTACTATTTGCATTAACCAAATTAAATTCAGTGAGCGCCTTGTCGTATTCCTCATTTGCGAAAAAGCAATACCCAAGATTAAAATGAAATTCATTTTTCTGATTTTTTTTCAAGGATTCGGCCTTAACTGATTTGTAATAGTTAAGAGCTGCACTGTAATTTTCATTGGCAAAAGTTACATTTCCCAATTCAAACCATGCTGTATTACTCCATGACCTTTGTCCGTTCTTCTTTAAAAATTCTTTTAGATTTTTTTCAGAATTGTTGTGCCCCAGTTGAAGAGCACACAGTAATGCATAAAATTCTGATTCATTCGCAATGGTAGTTGCAGTTCTGCGACTAGATGCAAGATCACTGAACAGGTCCATTGCTGAACCATATTTCCCATTTTCATAAAGTTCTGTTGCTGTCTGAAATTTACGAACTGCCGAAGACGATCTTCTACTCAGTTGAGCATTTGATGTAATCGAAAGGGATAAAAACAAAAGAATTAGGATTGTATATATTGAAAGGTTTTTATTTCTTATCATGATCATTTCGTTATTTGGATGACAGAACTGATTCCAATGCAGTTAAAACTTTCATGCATTAAAATTATTATTTACTTCCTTAAAAATTTAGATTTGTATCCAACAAATAATATACCGTATTTGCAATTGTATAAAAAAATAGACCGGTAAATGGTTTCATGGTTGCAAATTTACAGAGCTATTTTATAAATCCATTAGAATTTAAGTGTATAATATTAACATGGAGAGAAATAAAATAATAACATTAGCAGAGAGTTTTATTTATCAGAGTGAAGAATTGGTATTATCTAATGTTAATCTTCAGATTGAAGAAGGTGAATTTGTATACCTTATTGGTAGAGTCGGTAGCGGGAAATCCAGCCTAATCAAGGTGCTTAATGCAGAAATACCATTGTCCGGAGGAAGAGGAACTGTTGCTGGTTATGAATTGAGTCGTATAAAGACAAGAGAGATTCCCTTTTTGCGTCGTAAACTTGGAGTGATATTTCAGGATTTTAAATTATTACCAGATAGAAATGTTGAGGCCAACTTTCGATTTGTTCTTGAAGCAACAGGCTGGAAAGATAAAGTAGCTATCACAAATCGAATTAAAGAAGTATTAAAAGAGGTTGAGATGGAAGGATGTGAGAAGAAGATGCCACATCGACTATCCGGGGGAGAACAGCAACGAATTGTTATTGCCAGGGCATTGCTAAATAATCCTGATATAATATTGGCCGATGAGCCGACTGGAAATCTTGATCCTGAAACTTCAGAGCAGATATTGAATTTATTTGTAAAAATTAATGGAGAAGGTAAGACGATTATCATGGCCACTCATGATTATCCATTGTTGGAAAAGTTTCCTTCGAAAACCTTGTTGTGTGAAAATAAGAAGCTAGTTGAGGTTTCAAATGAGAACGAAGAAGTAGATTTTGAAGCGATGCTTAAGTAATATATCCCCTTGACTTTTAATAAGTTCTTTCTTATCTTGTGTGTTGGTTGTCAATCACTAAAATACTAGAGTTATGAAAGTCTTAAAATGGTTTCTTCTTATTATTGGTGTTATTATCGCCGGATTGTTGATTATTGCTCTTTTCTTACCACCCCAAATGAGAATGACAGTAGAGACTGTTATTGATCGTCCACATCAAATGGTCTTTAATGATGTGGCATCTTTCCGAAATAGAATAAAGTGGGATCCTTGGCTTGAAACCGAGCCATCAGCTCGAACAGAGTTTAAGTCGACCGATAATTTTGTAG
This sequence comes from Puteibacter caeruleilacunae, assembly GCA_005217565.1. GTDB lineage: Bacteria > Bacteroidota > Bacteroidia > Bacteroidales > Prolixibacteraceae > Puteibacter > Puteibacter caeruleilacunae. Next base: position 416,851 of record SJCO01000003.1, on the reverse strand, counting down.
GTTCAACCTACAAATGGAGTGGAGATAAATTGAGCTTTGGAGAAATGATTGTTGATTCGGTTGTGTATGGAAAATATATTTTGTCTTCATTGATGTTTGAAGGAAAAGATGAAGGTTTTAAGGCGGAATGGAATTTCTCGGAAGAGAGTGGTAAAACCAAAGTTATGTGGACTTTTAAAGGTGAGGCTGTTTATCCAATAGGTAGAATTATGGCTCCTCTTATGAAAGGAACAATGATGGAAAGCTTGAATAGAGGGTTAGGTAACCTAAAGAAATTAATGGAGGAGACTCCTGTTAGTTTATCTCGTTTAGGAACGATTTCTCAGCAACAATTCCCTGCAGTAAATACAATGATTGTAGATGTTGCTTGCAACATGAAAGATAAGGATTTAGTAAAGAAAGTAATGGAAGAAAGTTTCGGCTTACTGGTCGGAGAAGTACAAAAACAAGGATTACAGATGACAGGCATGCCTTTTTCAATGTACTATGAGTATAATCCTGAGACTGGGGATGCTAAGTTTTATTGTGGCGTGGTTGTGAATGAGTTGGGGGAGAAAACAGGCAAGGTTATGCCTAAAGCGTTTGAAGCAATGAAAGCTTTGCAAGCTATACATTATGGGCCTTATGAGGAGATGGAAGGTTCATATGTTAGAATGATGCAATATATCGAGAATGAGAAAGTGAAAGTTGAAAATATTGTATGGGATTTTTACAAAACAGATCCTGGTGTTGTGACTGATCCTGCTCAATGGGAAACGATAATTGCATTTAAACTAGCTGATAAATAAGTAAAAAAAAGCGACCATTTATTGAATGATCGCTTAAAATGATATTATTTCCAAATTTTCTTTTTATTTAATGCCCGATGATATTTTCGGGCATTTTTATTGTGTTCCCTTAAGGTTCTTGCAAAATTGTGATACCCTGAAAAGTCTTCTTTAGCGCAGAAATATAAATAGCTGTGTTTTTCGTAGTTTAACACTGCATCAATACTGCTGATGTCAGGGAAATTAATAGGTCCTGGAGGAAGGCCTTTGTATTTGTAAGTGTTATATGGTGAATCTATATCTAGGTGCTCATTTAGAATACGCCGGATCGAGAAATCACCAACAGCAAATTTTACTGTAGGATCGGCCTGTAGAGGGATTCCTCTTTTTAACCGATTAATGTATACTCCGGCCATCCTTTTTTTCTCATCATTTTTTTGTGTTTCTTCCTGCATGATGGAGGCTAGAGTGGTAACTTCCTCGGGAGTCATTTTTAATGTTTCTGCCTTTTGTTTTCGCTCTTTATTCCAAAAACGATCGTGTTCTTTCTTTAAGCGATTGAATAGTTCATCAGCAGTAATAGTCCAGTATACTTCATATGTATTAGGAATACACATGGCGGAAATTGTATTGGTTTTATAGCCGAATTTCGTTGCAAAACCTGGATCATTTAGCAACTTTAAAATATCGTCCTTCGAAGGTTGAATATATTTAGACACCTTTTCGGCAAACTCTTCTTTAAAACGAACGTTGTTAAAGGTTAATTTAACAGGTGTTTGCTGTCCAGATCTTAGAATATTAACAAGTTGATTCGTATTAAGACCTCGCTTGAATGTATAGTAACCCGGTTTAATGTTATCAGGATACTTCTTTTTATCTGCAACCCAATTAAAGGCCTTAACATCAACAAGTATTTGCTTTGTATTTAAAGAATCAAGAACTTCCTCAATGGATGCATCCTGTTTGATGTAAATCCCTCCGGGGATTTTTACATTTTCATCAAAAATATACCCGAATAATTGAAATGCTTTTGCTGCAGTTAATATCAGTGCAGCAGCAAAGATTACCATCGCATATTTTCCTGCCTTTGGAAATACCATATGTCTGTTGTTTGAAAATAACCTCATGTGTTCAATTTAAATTTGTGGCAAAGTTAAAATTTTTGTTGCCTTTTAATAAGGTTCTAAACTACATTCTTTAAAACGTTTAAATATTTATATTTTTGACTGTTGACTGCGTATTTTGATTGAGAAAATTGATCTTTCGATAGAGAATATTGAATAACTATGGGGAGCTGGTGATTTCTTCTTATTTTCGCGTCAAAATTGAAATCATTGAGTTAAACTAAAATACCGGAGGTTGAATCATGCATCAGGTTAAGCTGAGTGAAAACATTCATTATGTAGGGGTAAACGATCGTAAAACCCATCTTTTTGAGAACTATTGGCCATTGGAGAATGGAATGGCTTACAATTCATATTTGATCGATGATGAGAAAGTAGCCCTAGTGGATACTGTAGAAAGAGGTTTCATTGAAGAATACCTTGATAATATCGATGCAATTCTTGAGGGGAGAGCTATTGATTACTTGATTATTAATCATATGGAACCTGATCACTCAGGGGCTATCCGCGCCATTGTTAATAAGTATCCTAATATTACTTTAGTCGGTAATAAGAAGACTTTTCCAATGTTGGCTAACTTCTATAATATCCAGGAAAATACTTTAGAAATAGCGGAAGGAAGTGAATTGTCGTTGGGAAAACATACATTAACTTTCTATATGATCCCAATGGTTCATTGGCCTGAAACAATGGTTACCTATGTGAAAGAAGAGAAGATTCTTTTCTCTGCTGATGCATTTGGTAGCTTCGGTACATTGAACGGAGGTATCTTTGATGACGAATTGAATCTTGATTTCTATGAGGATGAGATGTTACGTTATTTCTCTAATATTGTAGGGAAATATTGTCCTCATACTCAGCGGGCCCTTGCTAAGCTTGAAGGAGTCGATATTAGGATGATTGCTGCTACACACGGTCCTATCTGGAGAACGGATCTTAACTATGTATTGGAACGATACAAGAAATGGAGTAGCTATGAAACAGATCCAGGTGTTGTGATCTTGTACGGAACAATGTATGGTAATACTGAGAAGATGGCTGATACAATTGCACGTCAGTTATCACTAAGAGGTATCAAAGACATTAAAATCTATGATGCATCTAAAACTCATCCTTCAATTATCATTAGAGACCTGTTCAAATACAAAGGCTTTATTGTAGGTAGTTGTGCTTATAATAACGAAATGTTCCCTTCTGTAGAGAATATTCTGACAAAGATTGAGCATATGGGTGTGAAGAATCATTTGCTAGGAATTTTTGGATCATTCTCATGGAATGGTGGAGGTGTTAAAAACCTAAAGAAATTTGCAGATAATATTAAGTGGGATCTTGTTTATGATCCGATTGAAGAAAAAGGAAGCCTGAAAGGCGATAAATTTGCCATGTGTGTCAATTTGGCTAACGAAATGGCTGATCGTCTACTAGGATAACGTTAACATTTTATTTTGGAACGGTGCTTTGCGCCGCTCCAAAATAATAAAAAAGGCCATTGGAAAATATCCCAACAGCCTTCCGGATAAACATATAAATAGTATAACATGTCTACAGGGTAACACCTGTTTTGAAAATAGCAATTTCCCTGAAACCACTAACTTCGTGGTTGACTAATTTTCCACTGGCAACTTCAAGGATATAATCAATGAAGTCTTTCAACAGAGCGTCCATTTCTTGTCCTTCTATAAGCTTGCCAGCATTAAAATCAATCCAGTGAGGTTTTTTCGCTGCAAGTGTTGAGTTTGTTGATACTTTGATTGTAGGAATAAAACTACCAAATGGAGTTCCTCGTCCTGTAGTGAACAACACCATCTGACAACCAGAAAAGCCTAGTGCAGAGGCTGCGACAAGGTCATTCCCTGGTGATGATAATAGATTTAATCCGTTGGTTTTTAATACTTCTCCATATTTTAAAACATCAACAACGTTCGCACTACCTCCTTTTTGAGTACAACCTAAAGATTTATCTTCAAGTGTTGAAATTCCACCTTTTTTATTTCCTGGAGATGGATTTTCATATACCGGTTGATCATGCTTAATAAAGTAGTCCTTAAAGTCATTGATTAATGATACTGTTTTATCAAAGATCGATGTGTCAATAGCGCGTTCCATTAGAAGATGTTCTGCACCAAACATCTCCGGAACTTCCGTTAAGATGGTTGATCCTCCTTGAGCGATTAAGAAATCGGATAACTGTCCTAACAATGGATTTGCTGTAATTCCAGAGAAGCCGTCGGAACCACCACATTTTAATCCTATCTTCAATGAAGACAATGGACACGTTTCTCGTTGATCATTGCACATTTTGCTGTACAATTGTCTCACAAGTTTTGTTCCTTCTTCTATTTCGTCTTCTACATCCTGAGAGTTGAGAAATAGGATTCGTTCTTCATCATAGTCTCCCAGCGAAGCTTTGAATTCTTCAATTTGGTTGTTCTCGCAGCCTAATCCCATAACCAGTACTCCACCAGCATTGGGATGTTTAGTCATGTTGCCTAATACAGTTCTGGTATTAACATGGTCATCTCCCAATTGTGAACAACCATAATTGTGCGTAAAAACATGAATTGCATCTATCTTTGACGTGTCAATCTCCTGTTCTAATTTTCTAACTATTAGCTGAGCCTGACCATTAACGCATCCAACCGTTGGAACAATCCATAATTCATTGCGAATACCAACATCTCCATTTTTTCTTTTATATCCCAAAAAGGTTCTATCTGATTTTTCGATTTTCAGATCACCAAGTTGAGGATGATAACAATATTCGAGGTTACCTGAAAGATTTGTTTTGATGTTGTGCGTATGAACATGATCTCCCACTTCTATAGAAGATGTAGCATGACCAATGGATGCTCCGTATTTAATCACTTGTGCATGTTCTGCAATTGGAGCAATCGCTATTTTATGACCTGCTTCAATTCTATCCTGAATTGTTATTGTTTGATCGTTAACCTCAAGCTGTGTACCTGGTTCAATAGTATGAATGGCAACGATTACATTATCCGATGGATGAATTTGAATGTACTGCATCGACTTAGTTTTGTGTTGATTCAACAGTATTTAACACCAGATTTATGGCATGCTGCATTCCTTCTTGCTCTATGGCATAAAGGTATTCTGAAACTTGAGCTGTAAGTCCAGGAACTTCGTTTAGATCTAGATTCCAATTGTCTTTATAGGCAAGTACTTGTTTAACTAATGCATTAGTGGATTCTTTCGAACGATCACATGTTTCCCAACAAGACTTCATGAAATCAAGGTGTTTTTGATCATCTTGTAATTCATACTTCTCTCCATTGAGTTCTCCCTTGTAATAAGCTATTAATGCTGCTAACGAGAACACCAGATGAGTTGGAAGTTGGTTATATTTTTTGTTGAAATCCAATAACGATGGTAGGTCACGAGTTTCCCACTTCGACATTGAATTTAATGCAATACTTCTCCACTGATGCTTGATATACGGATTGTAAAAGCGTTCTAAAATTTTTGTTGCAAATTGCTCAAGATAGTCTTTTGAACCATCAAGGATTGAAAGGATGTCGTCAAATACCAACTCATTCATGAATTTTCCGACAACAGGATGCTCTATCGCTTCACGCACAGTTTCTAATCCATATAGCAAAGAAACAGCAAAACTACCTGTGTGCGCTCCGTTTAGAATACGTACCTTTTGTTCTCTGAATGAGGTCATATCTTCTACGAATTTTACCTCCAAACCAGCTTTGTCTGCAGGAAACTCTTTTTGAACCCATTCTGGAGCTTCAATAACCCATAAGTGGAAATATTCTCCAACAGTTACCAACTGATCATTGTATCCAAGCTCCTTTTGTACTTCGTTGATGTTTTCTTTTGGGAAACCTGGAACAATTCTATCAACTAATGAATTACAGAAAGCACATGCCTCTTTTAACCATATTTTGAAATCATCACCAAGATTCCAAAGCTCGGTATACTGTAAAATGTATTTAAACAGAATATCAGCGTTACGATCAATTAACTCACAACATATAACAATCAAACCTTTATCCGTTGCTCCATTAAATGCTTGAAAGCGTTTGTATAAGAATGAGGTCATTTTTGCAGGAAATGAACATTGTGGTGTCATTTCCAATGAATCATTCGAATCGAATGAAATACCTGCTTCTGTTGTATTTGAGATGATAAAGCGTAAATCTTCACTGGAAGCTAACTGGATATACTCTTCATATTGTGCATAAGGATTTAATGCACGAGTAATACAATCAACACGATGAGTTTCTTTTACTGGCTTTCCATCTTTCATTCCTTTCAGCAAAACATGGTATAATCCATCCTGCTTGTTGATTAGCTCAGCAAGCCCATGCTCAATAGGTTGTACTGCAACAACTCCACTATTGAAGTCTGCTTCTTTATTCATACGATCGATCATCCAATCAGCAAAAGCTCTTAGGAAATTTCCTTCTCCGAATTGAAGAATTCTTTCCGGATGCTTAATCGTGTCTGCGGTTGTGGTTCTGTTTAAGTCCATAATTCTTATCTGTTGTTTTGTGGCCGTTATCGTACACGGTAAATTCTGAAAAAAAACTGCATTCTTCGTACAGTCTTGGGGACAAAGTTAATAAAATTGTGAAATATCCAAATTGTTGATGATATAATTGATCTTGTGTTGTTATTGATTTAAAGCTTCTTAATTGTAGGCTAAAACGATTCTCATGAGAGAAATAAGAGGCTTGGTAGTATGTTGATTTTGGCCGAACAGATATGATTGCAAACTGTATTTTTCAAAAATATGTGATAATCTTAATATCTTTGGTACTGATGAAACAGCAAAAGAATATATACGTTATAACTGGCGGTCCGGGCTTTGGTAAAACATCAATAGTTGAGTCATTAAATGACCTGGGATATAAAGTTTGCTCAGAGTATGCCCGAGAACTAATCGCATCTGGTCTTGAGAATAATAATGATATTCTACCATGGAAAAATCCTCGATTATTTCAGCAAGTGATTTTTGATAAGCGAAAAGCTTTCTACGAAACTGTTACAGATGAAGAACTGGCATTTGTAGATCGCTCTATTATTGATCAAATAGCTTATTCTCGGATACACGGTCGTAAGGAGAGTGCAGAGGTTCGTGATTTTGCTAAAAACTATCGTTATGCTGAAACGGTTTTCTTTACACCTCCATGGGAAGAAATTTATACAACGGATGCAGTGAGAAAAGAGAGCTTTCATAATGCAGAAGCAATGCATCATTTATTTGTTCAGACCTATATTGACTATGGGTACTCGGTAGTGCAATTGCCTCATAGTGACGTGATGACACGCATCAATTTTATCCTTAAATATATACATAACGATTAATCTAAGATTGGTTCTTTCTAATTCAATTAAGAGCAATACAAATTATCTTTGCTTTGTTAATATGCAAAAAATGTTGACAAGTTAATTTCTAACTATCCTGTAGTATTATTGTGTCTATTTGATTGAATTAGTGAGTGATAGTTTGTTGTAAAGTGTTAAAAAAAGAATAAAACTATTGCTGGCATTCCAAAAATATCTATATTTGTTTCTGTTTGGAAACGGTAGTTCAAATTAGAAACAATAGAGTGATGGAAAGTAAGGGGCAAAGTGGAGTAAGTGCCAAGGATAAGTATTTTGTGCCAAACCTTGTTAAGGCGGTTAAGTTAATAGAATTGTTAGCTGATCATCCCAAGGGATTGAGTTTGACTGAACTTGTTACATTATTGAATCTTCCTAAAACAAGTTTATTTCGTATAACCAATACGTTTATACATTTAAACTATCTAATAAAGGATAATGATACAGGAAAGTTCCTTCTATCAAGAAAGTTCCTTCGTATTGGATTGTCATCAATGGGAGAGCAGTCGATTATTGAAAAGGCTATTATTCCGATGCGTGAATTAAGAGACGACATCAAGGAAACAATTCTACTAGGTGCCTTAATGGATCGTGAAGCTGTTTTATTAGAACAGGTGATGGGAACCCATCCATTTACTTTCTTTTTGAAACCAGGAAAACATTTTAATCTGCATGCATCAGCTCCAGGTAAAGCGATTCTAGCTTTTCTTGATGAGAAGGAACGTAATCGAGTATTGAACCGTATGGAATTCACTCGATTTAATCAAAATACAATTACCTCGTTAGAGAAATTTCGAGAGGAACTGGAAATCACGAGAAAACGAGGATATAGTCTTGACTGTGCAGAAGAGATGATTGGTGTACATTGTGTGGGGGCTCCAATTCTAGACCAAAATGGCGTGGTTCTTGCGGCTATATGGACCACCGGACCATCAGGACGTATATCGGTTGATGATTTTGAGACCATCGGACAAAAAATGATGGCATGTGCCAACAAGATATCCAGAAGTTTCGGATATAATTTGTAAGATATTGAAGATGCAGATTGTTAGAAATCATTGCATATAAGTATATCGGATTAAGTTTATAACTAGACATATTAACCAAACCACATTTATATTAACTAATAAAAAATACTAGGGGGAGTTACCAATGCAATCAGGAAAGAAGTTGAAAGCATTATTCTATGTGTTTATTGCAGTTGTTATGTTTGTCTCTTTATCGGGACATATGAATATACTGCCGGTAAGTTATTTTTCTCCAGCTGCAATTACAATCGATCAAGAAGAAGAAGTGATCTATGTGGTTGAGAATGCTGTCAATAAAGTTGAAGCATACAAACTTGGAAAAGGAGAATCCAAAGGTGCGATAAAAACAAAGTTACCACCAAAAGATGCAGTTGTTGCAGGAAAAAGCTTGCTAATTGCTTGCTCGTATTCTGAAGGAGTATTAGCAGTGGCAGATAAGAAGAAGATGAAAGTTAAGAAGGAAATTGCTGTAGGACATGGTGCATGTGCTGTGACAGTTTCTCCTGATCTTACAGAAGCATATGTGGCTAATCAGTTCTCAGATGATATCTCTATTGTGAATTTGAAGTCAGCAAAGGAGGTTGCTCGTGTTCCTGTTCTTCGTCAGCCTAAAGCATTAGATATTTCCAAGGATGGTAAATATTTATATGTTGCGAATTTCCTTACTTCCAAGCGTGCAGATGTTGATACTGTTTGTGCCGAGGTATCGATTATCGATATTAAAGCTAGAAAGAAGATTAAAGATATTCCATTGGCAAATGGTAGTAATGCGTTAAGAGGAATTAAGACTTCGGCTGATGGTAAATATGTATTTATTTCACATAACCTAGGGCGTTTTCAGGTTCCAACAACGCAGTTAGAGCAAGGTTGGATGAATACCAGTGCATTGAGCGTTATTGATGCTGAAAAAATGACCTGTATCGCAACAGTATTATTAGATGATCCAGAGAATGGTGCTGCAGGTTCTTGGGGAATCGAGTGTACTGATGATCATGTATATGTTGCGCATTCAGGAACTCATGATTTTAGTGCCATCGATTATAAGAAGTTGATTGATAAATTAAATGCAACTGAGAATAAAGAAGCATTGTCGTATGATTTACGTTTCTTAGCTGATCTGAGAACACGTGTTCAAGTTAAAGGTAACGGACCTAGAGCTATCAAATCACTGGGAGACAAAGTTTTTGTCGCTTCTTATTTTTCTGATACTTTGAATATTGTTGATATGAATAACCCTGCAATGTCTCACATCAAGTGTATTGCATTGAATCCAGAAATGAAATTAGATTCTGTTCGTTTAGGGGAGATTTATTTTAATGATGCAACTTATTGTTTCCAACGTTGGCAGTCTTGTAATGGTTGTCATCCAGATGAAGCTCGTACAGATGGATTGAACTGGGACCTTCTAAATGATGGCATGGGTAATCCTAAGAACTGTAAAAGTATGCTTTACGCTCATCCTACTGCACCTGCTATGATTAGTGGAATTCGACCTGATGCAGAGACTGCTGTTCGTGCGGGATTCAGACATATTCAGTTTGCAAGAGTTGAGGAATCAAGAGCTAAAGCTGTTGATTATTACCTAATGAGTCTAAAAGCTGTTCCAAGTCCATACCTTGTTAAAGGTAAACTTAGTGATAAAGCTGAAAAGGGAAAGAAAGTATTTGAGAAGATGCAATGTGGTGTTTGTCATGTTGGTGAGTACTTTACTGATCAAAAGAAACATCAGATTGGAGAAATGGGACCATATGATCATCAAAATACCTGGGATACACCTACGTTGTTAGAGACTTGGAGAACCAGTCCTTATTTGCATGATGGACGATGTGCAACGATGAAAGATGTTTTTGTACAAGAGAAGCATGGTATCTGGTCTGATTTGAGTGAAGAAGAGATTGATCAATTGGTAGAGTATGTACTGTCTTTATAATGTAATTGCTAAATAATAGATTCCTTTGTGATCTATGAAAAGCCTTGATATCTTTTTACAGAAAGAATCAAGGCTTTTTTATTGGAGCTAATGAGTGCAAGTTTATCTGTATATTCTAAAAGAGCAAGTAAAAAGTATTAAGTTTAGAATAGAATTGTTATCTTGCTGTAACCCATTGGGAATCGTCAACCAATAAAATATTCAATTCAAATGCCTTGGATACTGAATAGTGTACAGCGGTGTTTGTGTTATAAGTAATCAAAACCTAAAACAATGAAGCAATTTGTCATTCTTTCTTTGCTGTTAATTTGCAGTATATGTTTGCCTGCCAAGGCGCAGGAATCCCAAACAAAACAATTAAAAGATTTTTTAAAGGGAGTTGTCTCCACTGAAGGTGAACAAATAAATGAGAATCTCCCCGTTTATAGTTTCAATATGTGGGCATCAAAGAAGGCCGAGCATACAATGAAACTTAGTGTAGATAATGTGAAGAGTGTATTGGAGAAGGCAAAGAATTATAAACATGTGGTAATTACAGTTGGAATTCATACGATCGTAAAGATTGTAAATCTTGAGGATTGTAGTCAATCTGGAGCTTGGAAGGCTTCTATGCCTAAAGGTGTTGGATTAATCCAAAAAGGAACTTTCTCAAAGAAAGAAGATTATATCAAGAATATTATAGGGATTCCTGATAATCAAATACGTACAGTGTATTTCTTTAATTAATTAATTCTGACAGGAACTATATTTAGGAAATAATAGAACATAATAAAGCCTTCGCGATCAATTGATGCGAAGGCTTTTTTTTAATATTATAGATTAAGCATTAACCAATGTTTCAAGGTATGCTTTTACTTGTTTGTAAACGTTTTCTCCGTTGAATCCTAATTGTTGATCCAATACAGTATAAGGAGCAGAGTATCCGAATGATTCTAATCCCCAAATAGCACCGTCACCACCAACTAATCCACGAAGAGTTACAGGAAGACCAGCAGTCAAACCAAACTTAGGAACTTCTAAAGGAAGTACTTCTTGTTGGTATTCTGCACTTTGGTTTCTGAAGCGACCTTCTGATGGAGCAGAAACTACACGTACATTTACGTTATCGTTACGCAATTGTTTTGCACCTTCGATAAGAGTTGAAACCTCAGATCCACTAGCTACAAGAATAATGTCAGGAGTCCCAGCACAATCCTCTACGATATAAGCACCTTTTTCTGCTTGTAGAGCTTCTTCATAACGACTCTCTTTAGCTGGAAGGTTCTTGATATTCTGACGAGATAGGATTAATCCTGTTGGAGAAGAAGTATTTTCCATTGCCATTTTCCATGCAACAGTAGTTTCTTCAGCATCAGCAGGACGTAAAACTAACATTGAACTCTCTCCACTGTGATTCTTCAATTGCTCAAGCAAACGAATCTGAGCTTCTTGCTCGATTGGCTGGTGAGTAGGTCCATCTTCTCCTACACGGAATGCATCGTGAGTCCATACGAACTTAACTGGAAGTTCCATCAAGGCTGACAAACGAATTGCTGGTTTCATATAGTCAGAGAATACAAAGAATGTTCCACAAACAGGAATTACACCACCATGTAGTGCCATACCGTTCATGATACAAGCCATTGTAAGCTCACAAACTCCTGCTTGGAAGAATGCACCAGAGAAATCACCTTTCTCAAATGCAGAAGTCTTCTTCAAGAATCCGTCAGTTTTATCTGAGTTTGAAAGGTCAGCAGAAGAAACAACCATGTTTTCTACTTGCTCAGCAAATGATCCTAGTACTGTAGCCGATGCTGCACGAGTAGCTACATCTGCTTTTTGTACAACCTCTTCAAATTTAAAGTTGCAATATTCTACGTTGAAGAAGTTAGCCAATTTAACTGCTAATTCAGGATTAGCTGTAGCCCACTCCTCTTCTTGTTTTTTCTTCTCTGCTGCAATTTTTGTAAGCTCTTCTTTACGCTTAGCATACATCTCTTCAACTTCAGGGAAGATAACGAAAGGTTCTTCAGGATTTCCTCCTAAGTTTTTAATAGTTCCTGCGAAATCTGCACCAGCTGCCGATAATGGCTGTCCGTGAGTAGATGTTTGTCCTTCAAAATTACCACCATCTGGAGTAACACAACCTTTACCCATGATGGTTTTACCAATGATTAATGTAGGCTTTTCAGTTTCAGCATTTGCTTCTTTCAATGCAGCACGAATTGCATCTGCATCATTTCCGTCAATGCTAATTACTTTCCAACCCCATGCTTCATATTTCTTAGCAGTGTCTTCAGTAGTTACTTCATCAACTTTAGTTGATAACTGAATGTTGTTAGCATCATAGAACATGATAAGATTGCTTAGTCCTAAGTGACCAGCAATACGACCAGCTCCTTGAGCAACTTCTTCCTGAATACCTCCATCTGAGATGAATGTATACGTTTTGTGTGCCATCCACTCTCCAAATCTTGCTACAAGGAAACGTTCAGCAATAGCAGCACCAACAGCCATGGTATGCCCTTGTCCAAGAGGTCCTGAAGTATTTTCAACTCCTCTTTCAAAATCTACCTCAGGGTGACCAGGTGTTACCGATCCCCACTGACGGAAGTTCTTCAAGTCTTCAAGGCTGTAACTTCCTGTCATTGCAAGAGTAGAATACAACATTGGAGACATATGACCTGGATCAAGGAAGAAGCGATCGCGATGTGCCCATCCTAAGTCGGTTGGATCATAGTTTAAGAACTCAGAGTATAAGATGTTTACAAAGTCAGCTCCACCCATGGCTCCGCCTGGATGACCTGATTTGGCTTTTTCAACCATCGCAGCCGAAAGAATACGAATATTATCAGCTGCCTTGTTAGTTACTGTGTTACTCATTATTAAAATGGGTTTGATATCAATTTTGAAAGCGTAAAATTAGATAAAAAATCTTACACAGCAAGAACTTAAGAGCAATGGAGGGCTTAAAGAGTATATGGTAACTTGTAAGTTTTTCACTAGCTATGCTGGGGTGTGCTGATGTAGGCCGCATCCAATAAGGGTTTGCTAAAACCTATTAGCTAAATAGTGAAGTGTGCTTAAGGCGTTAATTTTTAACGAATCTTAATTGTATGTAAAAAAAAATGGCGCTGCCATAAAAAAATGACAACGCCTTCAGCATTACGCAGTAATACCGAATTGATTTTATGCTTTCTTAATATTTGATAATGCTGTAATCAAGATGTATACCATACAAGCCATTGGAACAACAAATCCTAATAATACAGAAGTTGTATCTGCAATAGCTCCCATGATTGGAGGAATAAATGCTCCACCAACAATCGCGGTTACCATTAATCCTGATAGCTCATTAGAACGCTCTGGCATCTTATCGATAGCGATTGAGAATACCAATGGGAAAATATTTGCAAAACCTAATCCTACCATCACGATTCCTACAAAAGCCAATACCTGGCTACCAAGGAACATGATAATTGTTCCAACTAAAGCAAGAATTACAGTTAAGATTAAGAATTTTACAGGAGAAAATACACGTAGAATTGCTGAACCAACGAAACGTCCAATCAGGATAGGAAGGAAGAATAGTGACCAACTGATCCATAGTCCGAATCCTTCTATTCCAAATGTTTCTTTTAGTAGTACTGGTACACCAGAACTCATACAAACCTCAGCACCTACATATAAGAAGATGGCCATAACCATCATTAATACGTACTTATTTTTCAATAAACCTAAACATGAACCTAATGTTGCAGGTGTTGCATCTGCTTCTCTTTTCTCCTCAATTGGAGTAGACTTTGTCCAGAATAAAGTGATTAGAATTAGCACTGCATAAATAGGGAATAGGATACTCCAATCCATATCAAAGGCAACTACTACTGCTGGAGGTAATAAGAAACCTAAAGAAGAACCAATTGCTTTAATTGACTGGCCTAATGATAAGTTACTTGAATATTTCCCCTCAGGTGATACATCACGCATAATTGGATTACCAGCAACCTGTAGAATTGTTGCTCCTGCACCTAGAAGTAAGATTGCTCCTAATAATACATAGAATTTGAACTGTGATCCAGCTTCAATCTCTACTTTAGGTCCATACATTCCATTTACAATAGGAATGATCAATCCAATCAAGGCAATAACAAGTCCTAAAAGCAATACATGTTTTTTTCCTTTCTTATCCTGATAAACTCCCATTGGAACGGAAAGTATACCGAACATGATGAAACCCATAAATGGAAGTAATTGGGCTGTAAAGTTTGAAAGTGAAAATGTGTCTTTAGCCAGACTCACAAGTGGTCCTACAACATCTCCAAATCCCATACATAGAAAGGCAAGAAATATAGGTAATGCCTTAAAATTGTTACTTGTTGTTTGTTTGCTCATTTTGCTTTATTTTGGTTTGTGTTCTATTATGATTCACCTCACGAAGATAACTAACCCGTTTTAATAGTGAAATTTTTTTGAAAATATTTTCTGAAGATGTTGAAAAACAAACCTTCCGGCTATTCGATGCTTTCTTAGAAACCACGCCCAAACTGAAATGAAAATTGACTTTGTGAAATGCTAGATTTCTGTTACCTTTGAGATACTATCCCAGAGTGATATTTCAATATCTTTTCAAAAAGAAAATCATACTTTTAAATAAAGTTGAAGCAACCTTCAGCCTACGACAATGTCGTATCAGAGTTGCGACAAAACTGCGACAAATACGCATATATGTCGGCTTTGACGCGACTTTGATGCGTCTCTGTCGCGGCTTTGAGTTGGAAAGGGGGGATGTTTGAGCTTCTTCTTTATATTATTTGTCAGTTTTATTAGTCAATTTCATCCCAGAGTGTTTTTATTCATTTCAATGTTTTTCTGTATTTTTAGGAGGTAGATAATTCATGTTTAAATCTGCTTCTGAAGAATGCAAATAGGGAATAAAGATCGACGCTTTGCATATAAGAGGCCAAATCAGAAAATCTTTGAATTTTATAATCTAAAAATCGTCAAAAGAATGAAAGTATACCCGATATATTCAGGAGGAGAGTTTAAAGCAACCGATGTAAAATTAGAAGTTTCTAATCCATATTCTCAGAAAGTTTTTGCAACAACCTATTTAGCAAACAGCGAAGAATTAGAGTTCGCAATAGAAAAAGCTGAACAAGTTCAGAATGATATGAAGGAATTGCCTTCCTTTAAAAGATATGAGATTCTTATGCAAATTGCAGATGGATTAACAACGGAAAAGAATCGTTTGGCTGAGATATTGGCTCAGGAAGCTGGTAAACCGTTGCGTTATGGACTAGGAGAGGTTGATCGGGCTATTCAGACATTTGTAGTGGCTGCAGAGGAAGCAAAGCGCTTACCAGGAGAAGTAATTAGCTTGGATTGGACTCCCGCTGGTACGAATAAGGAAGGAATTGTTAAATATTTTCCTGTTGGATTAGTTGCTGGTATTGCTCCTTTTAATTTCCCACTTAATCTAGCTGTCCATAAGATCGCACCTGCTATTGCAGCTGGATGTCCGATTATTTTGAAGCCTGCTTCCGCAACTCCAATTTCTACATTAATTCTGGCGGAGA
Organism: Puteibacter caeruleilacunae; assembly: GCA_005217565.1. Classification (GTDB taxonomy): domain Bacteria; phylum Bacteroidota; class Bacteroidia; order Bacteroidales; family Prolixibacteraceae; genus Puteibacter; species Puteibacter caeruleilacunae. Next base: position 401,089 of record SJCO01000003.1, on the reverse strand, counting down.
TTATTGATAAAACAGATTTGCCTAAAGGTGCCTTTTCAATTCTTCCAATGGATAGAAGCTCTGGTAATCAGTTAGTAACAGACGATCGTTTTAAGTTATTGTCTTTTACAGGATCACCACAAGTTGGTTGGAAAATGAAAGAAGATGCTGGAAAAAAGAAGGTTGTCCTTGAATTAGGCGGCAATGCTGGAGTTATTGTTGGAAAAAGTGGGAACCTTGAAGATGCAGTAAGTCGCTGTGTTATTGGTGGTTTTGCTTATTCTGGTCAGGTGTGTATTCATACGCAGAGGATTTATGTGCATCGTGATAGTTTTGATCAGTTTGCAAAGTTGTATGTTGAGAAAGTTCAAAAAATGAAGGCTGGAGATCCGATGATTGCCGATACTGAGATATCATCGATGATCGATGAGTGGAATGCAATTCGTGTAGAAGATTGGATTAAAGAGGCTGTTGCTGACGGAGCAAAGATTTTGTGTGGCGGAAGACGAAATGGAACTTTTGTAGAGCCAACCGTGCTGACCAATACTAAGCCAGCAATGAAAGTCTGTGCCTTAGAAGTGTTTGGACCTGTAGTAACGTTGGAAGCATATGATGACTTTTCAACTGTAATTGATGAAGTAAATGCAGGAGTTTATGGATTGCAGGCAGGTGTGTTTACTGATAGTGTTAAAGAAATGAATGAAGCCTTCGAGCGCTTAGAGGTGGGAGGAGTTGTTATAAATGACGTTCCTACATTTAGGGTTGACCATATGCCATATGGTGGAATAAAGGAAAGTGGACTAGGAAGAGAAGGTGTAAAATATGCAATTCACGATATGCTGGAAGCGCGTATTTTGGTAAAACCTATTCGATAATTTTATTTCCAGCATTACACAATAATAGCTCAGTGTAATGCTGGAAATTATTTATTGGTGGCGAATAGTTTGTACCTGCTTTTGTGTGATCTCGTTTGCTTGATTTCCCCAATTATTTCTAATATATGTCAATATTTCAGCGAGTTGTTTATCTGTAAGATGACTATGTGGAGCCATGATGCCATTGTATTCCTCTCCATTGACAACTATTTTACCGGTCTGTCCGAATAATACGATTTTTGTTAATTTTTCTGGATCTCCTGTTACTGTTTTATTGTTTGCCAGAGGAGGATTCATATTCGGTGTTCCTTGTCCGTCTTTTTGATGACAACTAAGGCAGTGACGCAGGTATAACTGCTCTCCTGATTTTATAACCTTTTGATCTATAGGTTGCTGTGTTTTTTTTGTTCCACATGAAACAATTAATAATATGATCAAGGTGAAAAAAGTAGTTCGTATCATATGCTTGTGAATTGTTGGTTATTAAAGTTATTTCTCTTGATAAAATATTCGATATACAGAACCTTGTTGGGAGTCAACAACCAATAGCGATCCATCCGGAGCTTGTGCTAATCCACATGGCCGATGGTTTGCATCACGAGGACTGTTAATTGGTTTTTCTCCTGCAAATCCATTGGCGAATATCTCCCAGGTACCCGATGGTAGACCATTTCTCATTGGTACAAATACGACAAAAAATCCTTCCTGTTCGAGAGGTGCCCTGTTCCATGAACCATGAAATGCTATAAATGCTCCATCTTTGTATCGTTCAGGAAATTGATTCCCAGTATAAAAGAGTAAATCATTAGGAGCCAGATGACCCGGAAATGCCATTATGGGCATTTCCATATCATTACATCGCTCTATTTTATTTCCATCACCTCCATATTCTGGTGCCAGAACCTTTTTATCTTGTAGTTGATCGTAATAGCAGTACGGCCAGCCACAGTTAGAACCTTCTTCTACAAGGAAGAATTCTTCTGCTGGGAGTTGGGCATTGGCTTCATCATCAAAAAGTTCAGGAAAGAACTGTGAAAGTTGATCACGTCCGTGTTGTACTGCGTATAGTTCCTGTTCTTTCTCGTTCCAACAAAGTGCTACAGCATTTCGAATGCCTTTTGCATAGTGTACAGCATCATTAGATTGGTTCTGATTGAGTATGTCGGCTTTGAATTTCCATATACCTGCTTGTCTTTCAAGTTGTGGACATGGATCCATTCCTGGTGAACCCTTAGTTCTTGATGACTCCATGCATGCATTTGATGGGGCACCAACATTCACAAATAGGTTCCCTTCATCTGAAATACAGAATGTCTTGGCACTATGTTGGTTCTGGTTTATAAAGCCAGTGGCAATTACTTCGGGATTATCTTGAGGAACTAAGTGATCACTCGATAGTTTAGTCCTGAAAACTGACATGTCGTCTGATTGATATAGATATCCGTTGAAAATGCGAATGCTTGTACCATTAATGTCACTGAAGTATTCGATTACATCTGCTCGACCATCACCATTGGTGTCTCTTAAAGCAACCGCTCCTTTGTCGTTTTTTTTCTGTCGTAACGATACATACATATCACCATTGGTATTAATTGTGATATGTCGTCCCCGACCAAGCTGGTCGGTCACAATAAAAGCATGAAAACCTTCAGGAAGCTGAAGAGAGACATTGTTGGGATCGGTTGGATATGCCGATTGTTCTTTATGTCCGTTCGATTGACAAGATAATAATGCCGAACAGATAAGCAGTTTGGTGATCAGTAGTGTTAATTGCATGGGTAAGGCTATTGTTAAACTAAATGTTTAACAAACAGATCATAGGAATAGTTTAAATTGTTTATTTTTGCTGTTCAACTAACTAAAATGACCTTTAATGAATAATCACCAGATTTATGTCGAGCAAGAGTTGAAAGTGATGGCATACGATATTGATGCGATGGGAATCGTTAGTAATATTGTATATGTGAGGTGGTTTGAGGATTTACGTATGCTCCTACTTGATGAACATATGCCATATAATGAGATTATTGCTTTAAATATCTCTCCTATTCTAATGAAAACAGAGGTGCAATATAAAACCCCATTAACCATTCAAAGTAGTCCCAAAGGAAGGTGTACTATTTCCAATATGGGAGGAACGAAGTGGGAGATGGAATTTAAAATATATTCTGGCGATATTATACATTGTACCGGTAAACAGGTGGGATGTTTTTATGACCTGCAAACAAAGCGACCTACAATTGCCCCAGAGAAGTTAAGGAATGCGTATGTCGAAGCCGTAAAATAGAATTATAATGTCACAACTTCTTATAAAACATCTACTTCAAAATTTTGTCCATGCTCCCTAGTCAAGAAATCTGTGTTTTTTTTTACAGGTTTTATTTATAAGATTCAATGATGAGAATATCTCAGCATTGGTGTGTTGGGGAGCACATAATAGAAGACTTTTTTAAACCGATAACAATATGACATGCTAGTAATTTATAATTGCTGGTAATAGGATTGTCGTAAACTTTTAACCATGATAAAAATTAATAATTTCAAAGGTGATCTCTTTGGGGGGATCACAGCAGGTATTGTTGCATTACCTCTAGCGTTGGCTTTTGGGGTTCAATCGGGTATGGGAGCAAGTGCTGGTTTGTATGGAGCAATGGCCTTAGGACTGTTTGCTGCTATATTCGGAGGAACAAAAACACAAATTAGCGGGCCTACAGGTCCCATGACGGTGGTTTCGGCTACGATTGTTTCTTCTGCTATTGCAAAATATGGTTCTATTGATAGTGCTTTGGGATTAATTCTCATAACCTTTGCATTATCAGGAGCGTTTCAAATTCTTTTTGGTTTTCTGAAGATTGGGAAATATATCAAGTTTATTCCCTACCCTGTATTATCGGGATTCATGAGTGGGATTGGAGTTATTATCATTATTTTTCAAATCTTTCCTGTGATGGGATTAAATTCTCCTTCAAAAATAATATCCGTATTCACAGAATTACCTGATGCTATCTCACAGGTAAACTTTACATCGATTATTATTGCTTTGATAACAGTTGTGGTGATCTATGTCTTCCCGAGGTTAACAAAAGTAGTTCCAGGTACTTTGGTCGCCTTAATTGGAGTCTCTGGTGTTTGCTATTTCTTACAGTGTGATACGCCGTTGATTGGAGCTATGCCTTCAGGACTACCAGCCTTAAAGGTTGGTTCAATAATAAATATAGAATGGAGTGATTTAAGTTTAGCTTTAATGCCTGCGATTACTTTGGCAGGATTGGGAACCATCGATTCTTTACTGACATCGGTTGTTGCAGATAATGTTACACGTACAAGACATAATAGTAACAAGGAGCTCATCGGACAGGGAATTGGAAATATTGTTGCTTCACTGATTGGTGGAATCCCCGGTGCAGGAGCTACTATGCGTACAGTGGTTAATATTAATTCAGGTGGGCATTCTCGGATTTCAGGAATTATCCATGCCTTATTGCTAGTATTAATTTTGTTAGGATTGGGACAGTTAGTTGCTTATATACCATTGGCTGCACTAGCAGGAGTATTGATTACTGTTGGTATTAGTATATTGGATATGAAAGGATTGAAGAACATATTGAATGTCTCACGATCTGATGCGGTTATTCTTATTGTGGTACTGATTCTTACTGTTTTTGTAGATTTACTTCAAGCTGTTGGTATTGGTATGGTATTGGCATCATTGGTGTTTATGCGAAAGGCGAGTGAATCGGCAGAGGCAAATACTTCTTTGCAGCGTGTAGCAGAGGGGGATACGGAACTTGCCTGGGAAGATGAGATGAAATTGAACATGGATAAATATCAACATGTTTATATTAAGCATATTGAAGGGCCTGTGTTTTTTGGTATTGCTTCGAAAATAATGGAGCGAGTAAATCTTATTCCAGAGGATGCTAAAGTGGTGATATTTCGATTGCAGCGTGTACCTTTTATCGATCAGTCGGGATTGTATGCGTTGGAAGAGGTGATTCGGGAGATGCAGCTACAGGGGATTACAGTTGTTTTAAGTAGGCCACAAAAACAACCATTATATCTATTGAAGAAAAATGGATTCATCCCAGGGATCATCCCCGAAGATCATGTTTTTGAAGAGCTTGAAGATTGTGCAAAGTGGCTTAGGAAAAGAGAAAACTAATATGAATATAAGACTAGGAGCAGATTTACTGCTCCTATTTTTTTTGTAATAGATAGATAAATAGTTTAAATTTGATATAGTTAACCTAACACATAAGACCAATATTTTATGAGAACAACGCTTTTCTCCCTGCTGCTTACCATAGTCTGCTCTTATATAGGGTATTCTCAAAAGTTTACAGGTATTATTATCGATTCAAAAGCGGATACGATTCATGCTGAATTTAAAAAACCTTATAAGTTGAAAGATGGAAAAGGAATAATGTTTCGAACCCCCTTGTTTGACAAGTTTAATCAATTGTATACTCAAGGGTATGAAAAGGTTATTATTGATGATCAAGGAGAATATCATAAAGTGCAATTACCCGGGATGAGAGATCCGAAATGGGGACGTTTAATGATTGATAAAGGTGATGTAACCTTATATCAATATGGTAATAAGGTGTATAGGAAAACACCCGATGGATTTGAAGAGGTTGGTGCTGGTAATAAGGAGACTTATTATTATGATGCGGTGCAGAAGATTCTTGAAAATGTTAAGACTCCTGGTGCTATTGAGAGAAGACTTAACTATTACTACAAAAATAAAAAAGCAGAGTACAAAAGAAGCTTTACTGATCCTTGGATTAGGTTCGAACCATATATCGGAGGAGGTTATGGAGGGCAATCTTTAAAGTTGAACTATAAGAACTATAATAAAACCAATACATGGTTGACAGGCCCTACTTATAAGCTGTTAACAGGCATTACTTTTCCTAGATTACGTGATGATATATACCTGTTTGTTGGTGTTGATATGTTGACTATGGATTGTCAGAATTCATTTTATAGTTCAAAAGGTTCAACAAGATATACATATAACTTAAAATTTAACGGAAAAGAGCTTTATGTACCAGTTTCATTGCGTTTGCCTGGTTGGCGGACGAAAAACTTTGAGTTATTGTATGAATTGGGATTTACAGGACGAAAGTTTTTGGATGTAGAATCAAGTGTGAAGACAGAAGTATTAGATGTAAATACAGTGCATACAGAATTAGCAGATCTTGAAATTCAGGATCAACTACAGTTGGGGATGCTAACAGGGATTCATACCAAAATTTCAGTCAAAGGCATCAATATGTATTTGGGAGGTCAATTAATCTATCATGATATTGATGAAAAGAATGCCGGATGGGAAATTGATGCCTTTACAGACTCATTTTCATATAATGTCTCACTATTAATTGGATTTTAATCATGAATCAAATTTTATATAAATACTTAGCAGTAAGTATTGTTAGCACATTAGTTTTTGTAGCATGTTCTGAAGATCAAGATAGAATGCATCATCAGGTTAATACTCTCGAAGTTGCAGAGGTAAACCAACAGGGAGCGTTGGTGAAAGGAGATATTTGTTTTGCAGAGGATCTACATATTGACGATTATGGGTTTATGTACAGGAGAACATCTTTTGCCCCTAATGAATATGCATGGATGGGAGGCGGTGTCTGGCAAAAGTTATCTTTAGGATCAGGGAATGGAAATCTGAATTTTGAAGGATTCGTGAGCATTAATATAATGAATGGATTCGATTATGATGTTATGGCCTTTGCCGAGAGTGAAAGCTATACGGTGAATGGAAATATCTTGAAATTTGTTGCTCAGGGAGGCGCTGTGCCTTCAGTTGATCGAGTAGAACCCAATGTTGCTAATCGAAATGATATTGTCAGTATTTATGGTAAAAATTTTAGCACACGAACAGCATTCAATGTCGTGAAATTTAATGAAATACAAGCTACTGTTATTGGTGCAGTAGATACAATGTTAAAGGTGATAGTTCCAGGGAAACTGAATCGAGTTGAATCAAATATTCGAATTAAGGTAGGTGACTACGTAACTAAGAAACTGATCTCTTTTACTGTTGCTCCTCCTGTTGTGGAGGGAATAGACAAACCAATAGCGGAGTCGGGAGATTGGATTACCATAACAGGTAAAAGTTTTGAGCCAGTAAATGGAGTAAAGGTCGGAGATGTGAATTGTCGAGATTATGGAATCATACATCAGGGAGCAATAAAATTTAAAATTCCTTCTGGCCTACCACTTGGAAATGTCGCTATAAAATTGAGGTATTTTGATACTTGGGTAACATTTGAAGGGTTTCTTGAAATAGTAGAATTATAGTTACTGCAATATATTGATATGATCGTTACTTTCGAGCATATTAGATCTTACTTATCATGAAAAAAGTTAGAAAATGAGATTAACTCAAATAGCTATTCTGATTATCATTGGTGTATTTTTTAGCTTCAATGTAAAGGCCCAAAAATCATCTTACATTATTGAAAATGGAGTGTATTCGATGGTTTATGAAGTGGCAAATCAATCGAATAAACGAAATGCGGTTGAATGTATGTTTAAGCGAACAAAAAAAGGGGAGTATATAACGGCAGGACCTGATGAAGTTCAAGAGTATGGCGTGTCAAACGGACCAGTTTATGAAGCGCTGAGGGTGAAAATTGATGGAAAGGAACGGTACATTTATTTAAAACGGTTAACACACAAGAGAATAAAAATATATCAACATGAAGAGAAAGGGCAAAGCTATTTCTTTATCCACTATGATGGGAAACTAACTGCATTAAGCAAGCAACCATATACCACCAATTATTATAAAACAGTGATGGAGGATATCTGCGAAGCTGAAGGAAGAGATATGGATCTATGGGAATTTCGTTATTCCGACGTGTCATTGAAAATGTGGTATAATCAAATAATGAAAGATCAGATTGTATTGAAACAGAACATGAAAAAAGGCTTAAGAAAAGGGCTTATTGTGGGAGTAGGAAATACAAACTGGGATCTTCCTTTTAAGGATCAAGAAACATATGATACTGACAATAAAACGAGTTATTTAATTGGAGGATGGATCGAATTGCCATTATTTAGTGATCCTCGTTTTTGTTTTGCATCAGGATTAAAATACTCCTGGGGAAATATAGAAGGGGAAGGAAAAAGATCGCTGGAAGGAGGTATTTCTTATAGTTACTATACTTGTAAGTCAAGTGGATTAGAGGTGCCTTTGATGCTCCGAATTAGACCTGAGTGGTTTTGGGGAAAGGTATATCTGAGTGTTGGTGTTGAATGTAATTATCTAAGGTTAGCATCATTTGAATCATATGAAGTAAAAGTGACAGATAATACCAATCAGGTTAATATTAATGGAGATATTTATGATTCATTCTCTGTTTTTAAACCAGTGCTGGCCCTGGGAGTAGGCTATAATGCTGATATTTCTGATAAATTAGGAGTGAGACTGGGAGTGAACTATCATCAGTTGAGAGGGAAAGATGATCAGCTTGAAAGTAAGTTTGAGATGTCTAAGATCATGTTTACACTAGGTATTGAATTATTTTAACGATTATGAGAAAGATAATAACTGCTATAATATTAATCACAGTTCTATTTGTTGGATGTGAGTCAGATCATCCTTTATTGGATGCACGTACTCCGTTGGTATTAACTGGAAAAGTTAATACAATCAAAGATAATGGAGCAATTTTTACAGCAACAACACATAACTTGGGTAGTGTTATTCCTGATTCTTACGGCTTTATTATAACTGATAGTCGATCGGTTTATACATTTAAAGTTATAGGATCTATCCCTTTAAATGGAAATGAATTTAGATTATCTCTTGAAACAGATCTGGAAGATGGTGTTTCTTATGCCGTGAGAGCTTTTATTCAGATGGGGGAAAAAACGGTTAATGGTCCTGCAGTGGACTTTGTAAGTGAAGGATGTAAGTTGCCTAGTGTAAATTTTGAGGATCCAATATCAATAGTTGATGGTGATATTCTTGAGTTAAAAGGGAATAACTTTTCACCTGACACCACTTTGATTGATCTTTCACTTTTCAATGAAATGGGAAAGATTCCGCTTCAAATAACTCATTTAGAGTCTTCGTTGATCAAAGCAAAGGTCCCTAATAACAAAATTTTTGGATCAGTAGGATTGAGGATGAAGACAAAACTGAAGGATATTGTCAATGAAAATTTCGGGACAATTAGAGCTCCACGAGTTACCTCATTGATTCCAACAGCACTTAAAGTAGGGAGCTATGTGGAAATTGAGGGAGAGGACTTGATAATTAACGGTGTGCCCGTTGAAATTAATATTACTGAATATCAAGGGTATTGGGAGCCCATTATCTATTTTGACGAGCGAACTAACGAAAAATATTCATTTTATTATCCTCAAAAGTCACGAGGAACTTTTGAGGTGAGATGGCGTGATAAAACAATTCCAATACCTGACTTGAGTTGGGTGGGGGCATATGAAAAAGTTCGTGTTATGACGGAAGATAAACGATTTTCTGCTGTGGTTGAGGTTGATGGAAATACCTATGGTATTATGACCGATGATGATCAAACATTCTTTGTAAAAGTAAATCCTGAGCATAATAGTTTTGAAGAATTGGCAGAGGTACCTATACAATCTTATAACCATAATTTGTTTTGCTTAGAAGGGATGATTTTTTGTGCCGAATCAACTGATATTGCATGGAGAGAAAAAGAGTTTTGGAAATACGATATTCTTATGAATAAATGGATAAGATTAGCTGATTTGCCAATGATTTCTAATACAGACTTTTTCATTCCTGTGGAGACAGAAGGCAAACTATACTATGTTGTAAAGAAAAGTAGAGAATATTATTCAAATAAGTTTAATGTGTATGAATTTAAACCTAATGAAAATCAGTGGGTATATCTTGCAGAAAAGTCTTATCCTGATTTAGTAGGGAAATTTACTTGGGCAAAGCCAAGTCATGTTGTTGAATTAGAGGGGCACGTATATGTTTATAGGGATAGTCCTTTATTGTTGGAGTTTGATCCTCAGACATACGAATTGAATAAATTTACAGATATGCCAGGCATCAGAATTATTAATAAGGGAGCTTTTAAGAAGGATAATCAATTGGGCTTCATTATCTGGAATGATCAAGTTTATCCCTCCAATACCACTCCATTTATATTAAATGTTGAAAGTATGAGATGGATTCCATTAGAAGGTTTGGATGGAACTTCATCTCTTAATCATATAATGTTTAGCGATGGACAATATTATATTTGGATGCACAGGTATGATGAACAAACTCTATGGAAGTTCAATCCATAAGTACTCAACAATGAATAAAAAGCGGGCCATGAATAACACTCATTCATGGCCCTATTTTTTATGTCTTAAAATGATTGATCTTTTAGAATAAGCTTAGTGCTACAGTAACACCAGCCATAACTACTGAAACCATTGTCATTAACTTAATAAGGATGTTTAGAGAAGGTCCTGAAGTATCCTTGAAAGGATCACCCACAGTGTCACCAACAACACCTGCTTTGTGTGCTTCACTTCCTTTACCCCCATGATTTCCTTTTTCAATATATTTCTTTGCGTTGTCCCAAGCTCCACCTGCATTATTGAGCATACATGCTAAGGTAAATCCAGCGGTAAGACCTCCAGCAAGAAGTCCCACTACACCTGCTACACCTAAGAAAATACCCACAACCATTGGAATAAGGATGGCAAGGATTGAAGGAAGAATCATTTCTCGCTGTGCTCCTTTGGTTGAAATTTCAACACACTTAGCATATTCAGGAGTGGCTTTACCTTCCATAATACCGGCAATCTCACGGAACTGGCGGCGTACCTCTTCAACCATCGCTCCTGCAGCTCTACCTACAGCTTTCATAGTCATCGCACAGAATACAAATGCCATCATTGCACCAATGAAAAGACCTCCCAATAACATTGGGTTGAAAAGAGTGATGTCATATGCTTGAGTGAAATCTTTTACTGTCGCAGCTGATAATTTTACTGCATGCATACCTTCCTGTACGTTCGGCATTACATCTTTGTAAAAGACAACTGATCCTTGTTCAAATACACCATTACTGTCGGCAAGTTTACCAATCCACATTCTAATCTCTTCAAGATATGCAGATAAAAGAGCCATCGCAGTAAGGGCAGCAGAGCCAATAGCAAAACCTTTACCTGTGGCAGCAGTAGTATTTCCTAACATATCTAATGCATCGGTGCGATCGCGAACTTCTTCTGGTAGCTCTGACATTTCTGCGTTACCTCCAGCATTATCAGCAATAGGTCCAAATGCATCAGTTGCTAGAGTAATACCTAATGTTGATAACATACCAACAGCAGCAAATCCAATACCATATACACCCATAGAGAAATCTTGGAAACCACCAGCAAATCCATATGCAGCAAGGATACCCAAAACAATTGTTGCAACAGGAATCCAAGTCGAATACATACCTACAGCCATTCCGTCAATAATTGTAGTTGCAGGTCCTTGTAATGCTTGTTTGGCAATACCTTTTGTTGGTCCATATTCATCAGAAGTAAAATACTCAGTTCCTTGTCCGATGATTACACCAGCAACTAGTCCAGCAATTACTGATCCAAAGATACCCCAGGTAATCCAGTTCATGCTAGCCATAACCGCAAGTACCACAAGAATAAGAACAGAGCTACCTCCTGTTCCAATAAGTAGTGCATTCAATAGGCTTTTTTGTGTTGCAGATTCTTTAGTTCGTACCATATAAATTCCAAGAATAGAAAGTACGATACCAATTGCAGCCACAATCATTGGCGCCATAACAGCTTTTTCAGCAGTCATTCCATATTTAGACAAAGCACCAAGAGGTAAGGCAGCTCCTAAAGCAGCAGTTGCAAGAATAGAACCACAGTACGACTCGTATAAGTCGGCTCCCATACCTGCTACGTCACCTACGTTATCACCAACATTATCAGCAATGGTTGCAGGGTTACGAGGATCGTCTTCAGGGATACCAGCTTCAACTTTACCAACTAAGTCGGCACCTACATCGGCAGCTTTGGTATAAATTCCTCCACCTACACGAGCAAATAATGCTTGTGTTGATGCACCCATACCAAATGTTATCATTGTTGCTGTAATCTCGAAAAGCTTATGACTTTCATCCATTCCAGCTTTTACAAATTCTAACCCCAATAAGGATACTCCAGTTTGCATGTTCTCAGGAGTATATACTACGTTGTTTAAGAAGTAGTACCATGCAGAAATATCAAGCAATCCAAAGCCCACAACAACTAGTCCCATAACAGCACCACTTCGGAATGCAATTTTAAGTCCTTTATTTAACGACTGAGAAGCTCCGTGTGCAGTACGAGCCGAAGCATATGTCGCAGTCTTCATACCAAGAAATCCGCATAATCCAGAGAAGAAGCCTCCGGTTAAGAAAGCAAATGGTACAAAAGGATTCTGTACTTTCAACTTGGCAAGGATAAAAAGGATGACAACCAAAACAAGAAAAACATAGCCCACAACCCTGTATTGTCGTGTTAGGTAGGCCATGGCACCGTCACGAACGTGCTGTGCAATTTCCTTCATCCGGTCTGTACCTTCTGAATTTTTCATCATTGATTTAAAAAAGAACCATGCAAATGCAAGCGCGAGGAGAGAGCTGCCTGGAATGATCCAAAATATACTATCAGTCATATGAAAAGATTTTATGCATCATAGAAGAGATGCTGGTTTAAACTAGTTTCGTTCGATTAAGTTATAAATTTAAAGATTATTCATTGAAAGGTAAAATACAAAATTATAGTCAGATGATTGCTAAAAAGTGTTAATAAAATATAAAATGGAAGTAAGATGGGTGTCTGAGGTTTTTAATTGAAATATGGATAGAGGCTGTTGTATAAAATTAACAATCGTAAATTTATGGATATGTTTTAGAAAAGTTTTAGCGTGTGACTTATTTGAAAATGAGGAGATAAGGGCGGTGAATGATCTTTGCTGTGTGATAAGTCTTATTCGCGATTCTTCCTTCCAAAATACCTCTAAATCTCGGGGAATATTCTACGTTATTAGGTATGGGGTAGGTAGAGAGGGGAGTTTGGAGGCGGTCAGAAATTACTTTGAATTTCCAGGTTGTGGTATGATTACATTATCCTTCCAATTTCCCTTTAAATAGTAAATCCAAGCGCATACAACACCAATAAGCCACGACACTGGTAATGCCCAAAATATGCCGTTCACACCCATCTTGTTGGATAAAATTTCAGTTAAAGGGATACGGATAACCCACAGACTTAAAATGGTTATTAACATCGGTATTAACGTTGCTCCTGCTCCTCGAAGAACTCCATAAAATGAGAACATCATAGAGAATAAAATATAGAATGAAGAGACAATGATCAGGTAATCCATTCCTATCTGAATTACTGCCTCATCGGGAGTAAACAGCCGCATAAGAAATTCCCCTGTAAGGACAATCAGTATGGTTGCAATAATGCAATAAACTCCTGATATTATTAGTGTTGATTTAAATCCTTTTTTAGCACGATCCTCTTTAAAAGCACCTAAATTCTGACCAACAAAACTTGATAGGGCCGATGAAAATGTCATCGCTGGCATTTTTGCAAATGAGTCAATACGCATAGCTACACCATAAGCTGCGGTAGCATTAGTTCCGAATGAGTTCACGATTCCCATAATAAACATCATTCCAAGGGCAACAGCCGATTGTTGTAATCCTGTAGGTAAACCAATTCTTACACACGATTTGAAAATCTCCCTATCGAAATTAATATTCCGAATACGAAATCTGATTATCGTATGTGTACGATTAAGATATAGCGCAGCTGATATAAAAGCACCTGCATGTGCAATGATCGTTGCCCATGCTGCTCCAGCTATGCCCCATTTGAATACAACAATAAATAGTAAATCAAGAATTATATTGTTGACTACGGCAATGATCATAAACCGAAGAGGAGTTTTTGAGTCTCCCATTCCTCTTAGTACAGAAGTTGTTCCATTAAAACCAAAGAAAAATATCATTCCTAAAAGGTATATATTCAGATAGGTTAATGCATCGGGCATAACCTCCTCTGGTAAACGGAGTAAACGGAATATTTCCTCTGAAAATAGATTCCCAATTATAGCGATGATTATACCCGCGATAAGAAAGAAAATGTAAATGGTGTCAATGGTCTTCTTGACGCTACTGTAATCTTTGGCACCGAAATATTGGGAAACAACAGTTGATGCACCTGAACCAACGCCTATAACCAATGAGATAAGCGTAAAAATAATAGGAAAAGATGCGGCAACGGCAGCTAGTGCCTCTTTCCCAATCACATTGCCGACAATAATACTATCGATTATGCTGTATAGATTCTGGAAAAGACTCCCTAACACCATGGGTGCTGAAAATCTTAGAATCAAATTGGTTTCATTGCCTTGGGTAAAATCTTTCATTCAATAATCTCGTAATGGATGCCAAAGCTCCGACTTTTCTGTTTATCAAACAAATTAATTTTGGTAAAGTTTGTTAATGTTAATTGATATAAACTTGCGTGCACCTATATTTGTGTATTGGAAACATCAATTTAGAAATGGAAGTTCTCTTCACTATGTGGTCCATGCAATGTAGTGGGAGAGGTTGATTTATAAAATCAAAAGTCTATTTCTTAGAAGAGGATAATAGTGGAGTTTAGAGAATGTAAAAGTCTGAAAATCTAATAATGTAATAAAGATATGAAGAAGAGTGTTTTATTTGTTTGCCTGGGGAATATTTGTCGGTCTCCAAGTGCGGAGGCTGTTTTTCAGGGATTGGTTGATCGTGAAGGTTTGTCTGATCAGTTTAGCATTGATTCAGCAGGGACTTCAGCTTATCATGCCGGAGAACCGGCCGATAGACGTATGCAAAGTCATGCTGTAAGAAGGGGAATTAACTTAACCAGTATTTCTCGTGGTTTTAATGCTTCTAGTGACTTTGATGAATTCGACATCATTGTTGCTATGGATGATAGCAATTTTTATAACCTTCAAGATGTTGCAAGAACAGACGAAGATCAAGCGAAAATTGTTAAAATGACAGATTATTGTTCGCGTTTTAACTATGACCATGTTCCTGATCCATATTATGGTGGAGCAGAAGGTTTTGAACTTGTTCTTGATCTATTGGAGGATGCTTGTGAAGGACTGTTAAATGAACTTAGATAAGCTTGGATGATTTTTTGTTTTTGTCGTTGATGTAATCAATGACGGTTTATATCAGAAATTCAAACAGGAAGAAGAAAAGAGTTACCCAAGGTGATTCTTTTCTGCTTTTATGACATGATGAACTCATTAGTGTTTTCATTGTTTTAGTCATACATCTAGTTTATATGATTATGGCAGAACTGAAAACAAAACCGACAGATGAAAGTGTTGAGCAGTTTATAGAGAAAACACAAGATCCTATAAAGAAAGAAGATTGTTTAGCGCTCCTGGAAATCATGAAAGAAATTACAGGGTGTCCTCCTGTTATGTGGGGAGAAAGTATTGTTGGATTTGGGGCGTATCATTATAAATATGCCAGTGGAAGGGAAGGAGATTGGTTTCAGATAGGATTTTCTCCAAGGAAGCAGAATATTAGTCTTTATCTAATGGGATGTATTGAGGGGCATGATGAGGTTATTGGGAAACTTGGCAAAGTAAAGACTGGTAAATCATGTATCTATTTTAAGGGCTTAAGCGATATCAGTATCCCTGTACTAAGATCCTTATTGGAAAATACAGTTCGAAAACTACAGGAAGAAGAAAAGAAATAGTTTTGGATCAAAAGTCTTAATGTTGTATTTTCAATGAAAATGCAAAATTAGATTTATGAACTCACCCCTATTAGAACAACTGGAGAATATTCTTGGTGAAAGAATATCAAATACTTCGCATGTAGGAGGTGGTTGTATCGCAACAACTCAGGTTATTGAAACAATATCGGGAAAAAGATTCTTCTTAAAATCAGGTTATTCTAATGGAATGTTTTTAAATGAGGCCAATGGCTTAAGGGAGTTGGCAAAGTCTGGAGCAATACGTGTTCCAACGGTTGTGGCTTGTGGTGACGATTTCCTTTTGTTAGAATATATTGAGACAGGATTGAAGAGTCCTAATTTTTTTGAAGTCTTTGGAAAGCAGTTTGCCGAGATGCATGGATTTAAGGGAAAACATTTTGGATTTTTTGAGGATAACTTCATTGGAGCAACTCCCCAGCTGAATGTGACGGAAGGAGAAAAATTGTATGACTGGACTGAGTTTTATTGGGAAAAAAGATTGCTATATCAGTTCTCATTAGCAGAGAAGAATGGATTCGTTTCTGTAAAATTATCGACATTGTTTGATAAACTTGGAGGTCGTATAAAAGAGATTCTTCAGGGATCGGAAAATGTACCTGTGCTTTTACATGGAGATCCATGGGGAGGAAATTATATGTGTGATCAGTTGGGGAATCCTGTCCTGATTGATCCGGCAGTTTATTATGGAAACAGAGAAGCTGATTTAGCGATGACTAAACTCTTTGGAGGTTTTTCAAATGAGTTTTATCGGGCTTATAATCAGGCTAGTCCTCTTCCTGAAGGATATGAGTACCGTGAGAATATATACTTACTTTATCATGTACTCAATCATCTTAATTTGTTTGGAACAAGTTATTTATTTCAAGCAGAGAACTTAATTTCTTTTTATTGTTAACCAATTTTTTACGAAATTTAGTTGATTTCTGAATATTACCAGCTAGGATAAAGGATATAGAGAAGATTGATTGGTAGATAGAAAAAATCCATTGTATTTAAATATCTAGAAATCTAGATAAATAGAATTAATGTCCTATATTTGCATAAGACAAAATAGAAAAATGCCATGAAAACACGAATTCTACTAATTAACATTTTTATTCTAACCTTATTTATACCCAATGTGATATATGGGCAAAATGAGGAAGATGTCAAAGTTAACCTCTCATTGAAGGATGCTTTGTCTCTGGCCCATCAACAGAACTATGAGATTAAAATGGGGCAGGAAGGAGTTGAGGCTGCTAAAGGGGATGTAAAACAGACTGATGCTTTGTTTCTTCCTTCAGTGGGAGTTAGTTCATCGTATGTGTCAACCAATGATCCTTTGGCAAGTTTTGGAATAAAACTTCAACAGGAGATTGTTACACAGAGTGATTTTAATCCAGTATTGTTAAACGATCCGGATAACATTGAGAATTTCACGACGCAAGTGATGGTGCATCAACCACTAATTAATATTGATGGTTGGCATGGGCGGAAAGCTGCAAAAGCTAAGCATGAAGCAATGAAGATGCAGCTCCAGCGAACTGGAGAGTATGTAACTTTTGCAGTGAAAAGAGCTTACTATGGATTAGTACTAGCTAAGGCTCGTCAGAATTTGTTAGAAAAGGTTTATGAGACAACGCAAAGGAATTATAAACTTACGAAAGATTACTTTGATCAAGGAATGATTAAAGAAGCCGATTTGTTAGAAATGAAGGTGCGTTTGCTGGAGGCAGAGAATCAAATGAAGGTGGCGGAATCAGTAGTGCTTGAAGCTAATGATGGATTAAGTTATTTGTTGGGGTACAATGCGGGAACGATTATTATACCTTCCGACTCGATGGTTGCAACTGAGTTTGGTGTTGATGGAATTGATCTATCGATAAATAATCGATCAGATTTGTTAGCGCTAAGTAATGGTGTTAAGGCCCGTGAAAATATGTATAAGGCTGAACGTTCAGGAATTCTGCCAAAATTAAATGCTTTTGGATCATATAACCTTCACGATGACAAACTATTTGGCAATAATGCTAAGAATTGGATGGTTGGAGCAAAGCTGTCAATTGATTTATTTAAAGGGAATCAACGTTCAGGGAAAGTTCAAAAAGCTCGTGCAGAGATGGATCAAGCCCAATTGCAGTTAAATAGTTATCGTGAGAGAAAGGAACGTGAATTATCACAAGCTATTCTAAATGCACGTATTGCCTGGTCGAAATTGACAACCTCAGAATTGGCTAAAGAAAGTGCCGCAGAGGCTTATCGAATTCGAAACAATCGGTTTAAGCAAGGTCTTGAAAAGACAACTGACCTGATCAATTCGGAGACTTCATTTGCAGGAAAGGAGTTGGAGTATTTATATGCGCTTTATCAATACCATGTGGCAATTCATCAGATTGAATTTTTGAAGGAGATGTCACTCAGTAACTCTAATAAGAATAACTAATCAAGAGCTGCTAGTTCATGGCAAGTAAAAATCTAATAATCCAGAAATCTAAAGAAAGATGAAACAAATTATAAAATACCAACAGAAAATTACCTTGTTAGCAATTGGAATCATTACTTCTTTAATGGTGGTTTCTTGTAGTAGTGAAAAACATACAGAAGAGCAAAACAAAAGCTCACTTAAAGTATCGATTGTAGAGGTAGAGAAATCAGAAGTGAATATACCACTCGAATTTCCTGGAAGTATTCAGGCTGCTACAATTACGATGCTGAGTACTAGATTAATGGGGCAGGTTAGTGCTGTAAATGTTGATATTGGTGATAAAGTAAGAAAGGGAGAGCTATTGCTAAAACTTAGAAGTAATGATGTGAAGGCTAAAAAAGCACAGGTTGAAGCTAATCTTCTAGAGTTGTCATCTGCATTGAAAAATGCTGAGAAAGATTTAAAACGAATTAAAACGTTACATGGACAGAAGAGCGCATCAGATAAAGAGTTAGATGATATTGAGACTCACGTAGCTATGCTCAATGCAAAAAAGCAAGCTGCAGAGGAGATGTTAAAAGAGGTTGAGGAATTGTTGACGTATGCAATAATACGTTCTCCTTACAGTGGAACCATAACATCAAAAAATATTCAGGTTGGTGATATGGCTAATCCAGGAATGCCTTTATTGGGATTAGAATCAGGTAAGGGATTTGAAGTTGTCGCAAAAGTTCCGGAACATTTGATAAATCAAGTTCATAAAGGTACTGAGGTTGAGGTGGGAATTAATACAATTCCTGCTAAAAGATACAGGGGAGTAATCTCCCAGGTAAGTACTTCAGGTGCAAATACAGGAACACAATTTGAAATGAAGGTTACTATCACAGATCCTGATATTAAAGAATTAAGAACAGGAATGTTTGCGCGTGTATATGCTGAAGGAGATGCAGTGCACAAGGTATTAATCCATAAAGATGCTTTAGTCGAGAAAGGGCAACTACAAGCAGTGTGGACTGTTTCGCAGAGCAATAAGGCTTTACTAAGATATGTCCGCCTGGGGAAAAATTACGATGATAAAATTGAAGTATTGTCAGGTTTGCAAGCAGGGGAAAGGATAATTTACCCAGAGGGAAAGCGGCTAAGCAATGGAATTACAGTAAGTAAGAACTAGGTAATCTTTTATTATTTTGTTCTTAGAGCCTGAAAATCAAATAATCTAATAATCCATTAACCTTCAGAAAAATGAAAACAGGATTTGCCGGATCATTCGGAAAACTATTTATAAAATCAAAATTAACTCCTTTGTTAATGATTGCTTTTCTGGTGGTAGGAATGTATAGTTCCTACTTAACACCACGAGAGGAGGAGCCTCAAATTGACGTACCAATTGCAGATATATTCTTCAGGTATCCGGGTGCCTCAGCAAAGGAGATGGAAACGAGAGTTGTTGAACCTTTAGAGAAGGTTATATCCAACATTAAGGGTGTTGAGTATGTATATTCTCAATCAATGCCAGGACAGGCGATGCTTATTGTTCAGTATTATGTAGGAGAAGATGTTGAACGCAGTTTGGTGAAGATGTATGCCGAAATTATGAAGCATATGGATGAGATGCCTGCAGGAACAAGTCTTCCCTTAATAAAGACAAGAGCTATTGATGATGTTCCTGTATTGGGACTAACGCTTTGGAGTGAGAAGTACGATGATTATGAGCTGAAGCGAATTGCGGAAGAACTTAATACTGAAATTGAAAAGGTTCATGATGTCTCAGAAACAAAAATTATTGGAGGCAGAAGTCGTCAGGTACGTGTTATTCTGGATCGAGATGCATTAGCAAATTATAATTTGGATATTTTGGCAGTTGGGCAGCAATTGGAATTTGCAAATAAACAAATGGCTGCAGGTTCATTTAATACCAATGATCAGGAAATACGAGTTGAGACAGGGAATTTCTTGAGATCAGCAGAGGATGTTGAGGACCTGGTAATCGGTGTTTTCCAAAACAATCCAGTGTACCTACGACAAGTGGCACAAATAAAAGACGGGCCAGAGATACCATCTCAATATGTATCGTTAGGTTTTGGGCAGGCTAGTGAAAAAATCAATACGTTTGGTGATGACTATCAGGCTGTAACTATATCTGTTGCAAAGCGACGGGGAGCTGATGCAATGCGTGTTTCCGATGAAATAATTGAAAATATTGAGGAACTACGTGCAGAGTTATTGCCTGCTGATGTGAAGATTGATGTTACACGAAACTACGGAGAAACTGCTTCTGAAAAAGTTTCAGAACTTTTAATGCACTTGTTGGGGGCAATTGTGGCTGTAACCATTGTTGTTATGCTTGCAATGGGTTGGCGTGGTGGATTGGTAGTATTCTTATCGGTTCCTGTTACGTTTGCCTTGACTATGTTTGCTTATTACTTCATGGACTATACGCTTAATAGAATTACCTTGTTTGCATTGGTGTTTGTTACTGGTATTGTGGTTGATGACTCCATTATTATTGCAGAAAATATGCATAGGCATTTTAAAATGGGAAAGTTGCCCTTTTTTCAGGCTGCGTTGCGATCAATCGATGAAGTTGGAAATCCAACCATATTAGCAACTTTTACAGTTATAGCGGCTGTATTGCCTATGGCATTTGTTTCTGGCTTGATGGGACCATACATGAGTCCAATGCCTATTGGTGCTTCTATTGCAATGATCTTTTCGTTGATTGTTGCTTTAATGATAACTCCTTTTCTGGCTTATCGTTTGCTGAAACATGATAATACAGGAGATGAGGAGAAGGAAGATTATAAATTGGAAAATAGCCCGATATATAAGATATACCATAAAACTATGGCCCCTATGATTAAGAGTCGATTTAAAAGATGGGGATTTATTGGAGTTGTCTCTTTCTTGCTATTTGGATCGATGTTCTTATTCTACTTGAAGGTGGTGACCGTAAAGATTCTACCATTCGATAATAAGAATGAGTTTCAGGTTGTGATTGATATGCCAGAGGGAACTTCTTTGGAACGCACGGCTGTAGTGGCAAAGGAAATTGCGGCTTATTTAGCAGAAGATAAGGAGGTTGTAAGTTATCAAACATATGTAGGCACGTCAGCTCCAATTAACTTTAATGGTTTGGTGAGGCATTATGACTTAAGAAGAGGGGCTCACGTGGCTGATATTCAGGTGAACTTAACGCATAAAGGGGATCGTAGTGAGCAGAGTCATGATATTGCCAAACGATTGAGACCAGGAATTCAAGAGGTGGCTAAGAAGTTTAATGCAAACGTGAAAGTTGTTGAAGTTCCTCCTGGACCTCCAGTTATGTCTACTATTGTGGCTGAGGTATATGGTCCCGACTTAGAAGAGCAAAGAAAAATTGCGGCTCAAGTAATCGGTTTATTGGAAAACACCAATAGTGTGGTAGATATCGACTGGATGGAAGAGGCCGATCAGAAAGAGTACAAGTTTGAGGTCGATAAAGAAAAAGCGATGTTGGCAGGTGTAAGTGTAGAGCGAGTTGTTTATGCCATGAACACAGCTTTAAATGGTAGAGAAGTAACTTATCTTTTTGCTGAGAATGATAAAGATCAAGTGGGAATTCAATTGAGATTAAATGAGAAGTTTCGTACCGGAATTAATGATCTTCAGAATGTGAATGTAATATCGAACAGAGGACAGGCTGTTAGTGTTGGAGATTTGGTTCAGGTCAGAGAAACAGTTAGAGATAGAAGTATTTATAGAAAGAATCAAAAGCAGGTTGTTTATGTCACTGCTGATGTTGCTGGTGATTTGGAAAGTCCTGTTTATGCTATCATGGATATTTCGGAACGACTGAGTGAGCTTAACCTACCTGAGGGGTATGGAATTGAAGAACATTATACCGGTCAGCCCAAAAGTACACGTGACTTTGGATTGAAATGGGATGGGGAATGGCAGATTACTTATGAGGTATTTAGAGATTTGGGAGCAGCTTTTGCTGTTGTGCTATTGATCATTTATATGCTGATTATTGGATGGTTCCAAAATTTTAAAGTACCATTTGTGATGATGATTGCAATTCCTCTTTCTTTGGTTGGAATAATTGTTGGACATTGGTTGTTTGATGCGTTCTTTACTGCAACTTCAATGATTGGAATGATTGCTCTTGCTGGAATAATGGTACGTAACTCAATATTATTGATTGATTTTGTCAATATTAGATTGGAAGAAGGTGCCTCTTTGGCTGATGCAGTCATTGAAGCTGGAGCTGTTAGAACTACTCCGATATTATTAACCGCGGGAACGGTGGTTATTGGTGCCTTTGTGATTTTATTCGATCCAATATTCCAGGGATTAGCAATATCATTGATGGGGGGAACAATCGCATCTACATTTTTGACACTAATAATAGTTCCTTTAATTTATTACATGACTGAAAAGAAAAAGCATGTAATAAAATAAGTACCAAAATTCTCTTGCCTCTTGATGATTATAAGGGCAAGAGAATTTCAATTGTCATACAACATTTTATCTGATAATCTAATTAACTAAAAGAGCAGATCATGAAAGTATTGGTTGTTATTTGTATTTCTGAGTATGCAGGTCAATTGTATGAAATTTTTCAAACAGAGAATTTGACGCCTTTTTTCGAAACAGATGTGAGGGGATTTAATCTTCCTGGCAAGATCGAGCATCGATTAAAGAATTGGTTCGGACAAGGGAATAAACCTTTAGATGGTGTATTAAACTTTGTCTTAGTAGACGCGGAGCGGGTCGACGCCATGTTTGATCGATTGAAGCAATGCAATAAATGTAAAGGTGAAACGGATGCCGTTTTCGGTTTTACATTAGACGTTGACCAGGTTCTAAATGTATCAGGCTGATTCAACTTGTTTGATATCTACAGTATTTACAAATCCTGTATTCATGAGGTCTTGAATTAATTTATTATAGTCAGTTCTTTCTGAAATATGAACAAGAAATGATAGTTCGGCATACATTTCAGTGGATGAATTTCTGATGTCAGTAGTTGTTATTCTTACTCCGTGTTGGTTCAATACTGTAGCGTAAAGGTTCGGATTTGAATGTTCTCGTTTGACAAAGAGAATAAGCTTTTTATAATATCTAGGACGAAAAATCTTCTTTTCAAAATAATCTAAAAATACAAGAATGAAAAGAACAATTGCTGTTGCAACAATTGCAATCACGTACATTCCAGCTCCAATTGCTAGTCCGATAGCTGCAATAGCCCAAATGGATGCAGCAGTGGTGAGTCCGCGAATACTTCCTCCGAACTTTAATATTGCACCAGCACCTAGAAATCCAATGCCAGAAACAACTTGTGCTGCAATACGACCTGGATCTCCATTTTGAAAAGATTGAAATGTTTGAGGGATATAGATTGAAAGTAGCATTAGTAGTGTTGCTCCAATACAAATTAGTATATGTGTTCGTAATCCAGCTGGTTGTCGATGAGTTTCTCTTTCGATACCAATAAGTAAACCAACTACAAAGCTTAGTATTAGCCGGATGATTGAAGTTTCTAATGATATATGCGTTTCATTTAATATGTCATTAAGCCATCCCATAATTATCAGGTTGAATGTTTACTACTAATTTAATAATCATTTTATAATATGGTGCAATTTTTTTATTGTATTGAAGATAGTTAGCTTTGCGCGGATTTTAACAAGTTGATATTATGCGCTCTTCTGGACTTGGTACTGATTAGATACTCTCCGGAAAAGAGCCTTTAAATTATAGATATGAAATCTTTCTTTTCAGGAACAACCATTTTAGCCATTATTGCATGTATGTTATGGGCTACAGCATTTGTTGGTATAAAAATAGGATTACAATATACAACTCCTTTACAGTTTGCAGGTATCCGGTTCTTTTTCTCCGGTGTAATGATATTGCCATTGATAAAGGGCTTAACCAGTAAGATTTTAAATCTTAAATATTACTGGAAAAGTATTGTTTGGATTGGTTTTTTACAGACATTCTTACTATATGCATTGTTTTATACAGGTATTAGCATGGTGCCTGGATCTCTAGGTGCAATGATCATTGGTTCCGGTCCGTTATTTGCTGCTTTAGTTGCACATTTTTTAATGAAGGATGACAAAATGAACTTTCGAAAGCTATCATGTATTCTTCTGGGAATGACAGGTGTGGGAATTATTAGTTTTGGCCGAAAGGATTTGACAATGGAGGGTGGAATGATTTTAATTGGTATTCTCATATTGTTATTAAATAATATTGCAGCAGGTTTTGGAAATGTTATGGTTGCCAAAGATCGTAATCAGATACCTCCATTGGTAATGAGTTCATTCTCTATGATTGTTGGAGGTGGAGCATTGTTTCTTTTTTCCATTCCTATTGAAGGTTATCAATGGAAAACGTATCCAGTAGAGTACTATGTAGCTTTAGGTTGGTTAAGTTTTCTGTCGGCTGCAGCAATTAGTATTTGGTATACGCTACTAACAAGACCAGGTGTGAAGGTCTCTGATTTGAATATGTGGAAATTTATTATTCCTGTATTGGGGGCTATTTTAAGTTGGACAATTCTTCCAGGAGAATATCCTGATGCAATATCACTGATTGGTATGCTTGTTATTGCTATTTCATTGTTAGCACTGAATTTCTTTAATAGAAAGGCAGCATTAAAAAAGGAGGCATTACGGCAGCGTTTGTAGAAGCAGATTGCCGTGTTAGTTGTTGAAAATGAGTTCTTAGGTGGATTTGTTTAAGCATATCTTTGAAAACTAAAAGATAGAAATGCCTGTTAACCGACTAAATAAGTATCTTTACCGATATTTTTTGTACAAATAAACGAATTATTCGAAAATTTGTACCTGAACAGAATTTACTGATAATAAGAAGTTTCTAAATTTTTATATATTATGGATAAATCAAGAACTGAGTTATTCGAGCTGGGGATGTCTTTGTTGAAGGATGATAATGCTTTGCGCATTAGTTTATTAAAGACTCAGGTTTATAATCTAAGAACCAGTGCAGATTTTGTAATAAAAACAGAGAGTGATGTCAAGGATTTGGTTTCATTCCTGAATCGCTATCCGAACTAAAGATTTATAAAATATCATTTAGTATCAGGCTGTCCGAAAGGACAGCCTTTATTGTTCTTATTCATTTGTAAGTCTTGGTAGCGATAGGTTAAATCGTATAGAGAGCAGTCGAATTGCAATGATTACGAAAATTGTAATTATCTGATTGACCGGATCTGGTACTTGCCATGATCGAAGGATCAGGAAAATCAAAGCACCTGCAATACATGCCGTCGCGTAAATCTCTTTTTTAAATATTAAAGGTACGTCATTACAAAGGGTATCTCTTATAACTCCACCTACTACTGCCGTTGATAAGCCCATAATAACTGCCATTGCTGGTATTATGCCAAGGCCTAATGCTTTTTCTAAACCAATAATTGTGAATACTCCAATTCCAATTGTGTCGAAAAGAAAAAGCGTACGCTTTAATTTCATTACCATTTTCTTGAAAATGAAGGTTAGTATAACTGCCGACATAATCACATAGAAATAATCCATGGTTTGAATCCAGGTAATGGGATTTACACCAATCATTAAGTCGCGTACTGTACCTCCTCCAATAGCAGTAACAAAACCAATAAAAAGTGCACCAAAAAGATCTAGACGTTTATTGGCTGCAGATAATGTTCCTGATATTGCAAATACAAACGTACCTATAAGGTCGAATAAATAAATAAAGTCCATCTATTTTCAAATTTTGTGCAAATAAAAGGAATATTAGTAGACAAAACAACCACATTATTTTTCTAATAACTTAATGATTCGCTCCATTTTTTCGTCCATTGAAGCGTAGCCATCAAGCCAATGTATTTTAGTCCCATTTCTTTCCATTTTCCTAAACCAGGTCATTTGTCGCTTTGCGAATTGATGAATCGCAATGTTGAGAGCGTTAAACATCTCGTCAAATGTAAGTTCTCCGATTAAGTGCTTGGTTAGAAACTTATATTCCAATCCATAATAAATAAGTGCTTCAGGAGATATTCCCTTATCTAGTAGTACCTGAACTTCTTGCACCATACCTTCATCAAGGCGTTGTTTTAGTCGTTCTGTTATTCTTCGTCGACGTGACTCACGATCATATTTAACACCAATAACAAGACTGTTTATTTCGGGGTAGTAATTATCTATATCAGGATTAGTTTTATAATATTCTTCAATTTCTATCGCCCGAAGCGCTCTTTTATGATTTTCGACATCTGTAATGTTGTGCAGTTGAGATTTATAAGACTCCAGAATAGTTGTGAGTTCTTCCAATGATTTATTGGCAAGTTTGTCTCTTAATTCTTCATTGTGTGGAACCTGGATTAGTTTGTATCCTTTTAATACTGCTTCAACATACATTCCACTTCCACCACAAAGAACAGGAAATTTATCTCTTGAGATTACATCATCAAAAGCTTTTACAAAATCTCTTTGATACTCGAACACATTATATTGGTATCCTGCATCAACTATGTCGATAAGGTGAAATGGTATGGGGGTATCATTTACGACATATTCTTCAATGTCTTTGCCCGTACCTAAATCCATCCCTCGGTAAATTTGACGGGAGTCAGCAGATATTACTTCACCGTTTAGACGATATGCAAGATTAGTTGCAACACCTGTTTTACCTGATGCTGTTGGTCCCAAAATGGTAACCATATTGTATTTGTGTGTCAAACTTTCCATAATTGAACTTACTTCAGACGACGAATATATCAAATACTAACTTGAAAATATTTATTTTTGTGGAAATTTTGGAGATCAATGAAGATTAAGGAGATTTTAAAGGAGCTATTTTTTAATTCAAAAGAAATACTAATAACCCCAAAAGAGAAGTGGGAAAAGGTTGCAGCTGAAGACTCACCACAGGTGGCTAATAATGTTGTTTATCCATTTCTAATCTTAATAGCAGTAACGTCAATACTTGGTGGTTTTATTTATACCTCATGGGAAACGCTAGACATGGAGTTTGTCGTGATGAAGGGAGTAAGAGACTTTTTAGCTGCTTTTATTCTGTTTCGATTAACGGCTTGGGTCTTAGAACAAGTAACTCCTGCTTTTGATGGTAAGAAAATAAAGTCGAAGGCACAAGTGTTGATTGGATTTACTTTGGTTCCTTCCTTTATTGCAACCATACTGGAAGCTATATTGCCAGGAGTGTATATTCTAAATTTGGCACACCTTTATTCGTTCTATCTATTGTATACAGGGGTACCATTTTTTTACACTATCCCAGAACAAAAGAAGAGAGGGTTTCAATTGGTTTCCTTATTAATGATGTTTTTAGTTTATTCTTTCATTAACTACATTCTTTGGAATGTTTTACACTTTTTCTTTGTTAGTCTATAGAACAGTTATATCATGGCACATAAGCAAGCAAATATTAATATAAAGAATAAAAAAGCGTTTTTCAACTATGAACTGATCGAACGCTTTGTTGCAGGAGTCCAATTATTAGGAACTGAAATCAAATCAATCAGAAATGGCAAAGCAAGTCTGGTTGAGGCATATTGTTACGTTGTCGGTGGACAGGTGTATGTGAAGAATATGCATATTGCAGAATATGACTTTGGAACTCACAATAACCATGAAGTTCGACGCGAACGTAAGCTCCTTCTGAATAAAAAGGAAATTGAAAAGCTTATACGTAAGACCAAAGAGACTGGTTTGACTATTGTGCCTTTACGCTTATTTATCAATGAAAGAGGTTTGGCAAAGATGGAAATTGCAATAGCCCGAGGAAAGAAAGAATATGATAAGCGGGAAACCTTAAAACAAAAAGACGCTAAGCGGGATATTGATAGGATGATGAAGCGTTAATGTTTTGATTTGTATGAGTTAAGGTGGATAAAATCATGTTTTCATAACATGTAAAATATTATACTTGCATTGGTTTAATTAAAAATGCCATCCCTTCTTTCGAGCAGAAATATTTTTTACGGGTAAATTACATTCGTACTGTACATGTTTTTGTTCCTAAAGGGCATTCATGGTATGTTGAAATCACATGTAATATCAATAAAACTATTTAAAATGAAGAGATTATTACTTCTAATGAGTGTGTTTTGTATTATTCTTAGCGTAAAAGCAAGTGATACATTGCAGATGAAGTTATGGCTTAAGGCAGGTCCCGTAAATGTGCACAAACCTGTTTTTTCAGAAACAAAAAATATTAATGGGGATACGTATTCCGATAAATGCTGGTTGGAATCGATACAATACGACTGGGCTACCCTTGGATTTAAAGAGGGGGATGCAATTCCATTTAATGGTGTTGAAAAGGAAGTTGTAAAGGTGGATTTTTCAAGTGATAGTATCTTACTAAGAGATGCAAAAGAAGGTGACGTAATGATGTTGACGGGATATTTAGAAGCCAATCAATGGGTGAAGTCATCGTTGAAAGTATATACTAATTCAATGTTTCAGTGTTGGGTAGATGGAAAACAAGTGAAGACTAAAAGTAATTTTAAAACGTCTACTGAGAGTATCGAACTTAAGTTGGATATGGGAAAACACCAGGTCTTTTTTAAAGTTTTAACACCAGATAGCATTGCTAAGTTTCATACACAGGTTGAGAAATCAACAGCAGGAGAAGATCTTGAATGGAGTTTCACAACTGATGCTTCACGTCCGGTGAATGTTATGGATGTGATGAATCGGAATTCTATTTCCAACCTACAAATTTCTCCTTCAGGTAAATATGTTCTTTGGAAGAGATACATTAAGAAAGATGGTAAGAGTACAGGTGTTTACGAAATTAAAGAACTAGAGGGTGGTAACCAGGTTGCTAGTTGGCGTACGAAAGAAATTGGCCAGGTAGGGTGGCTTCCTAAGTCGGATGTAATCTCTTATACTGCAAGAATCGATGGAAAAGTAAACCTATTTACATTTAATGTCGCAAATCATACTGAAAAGTTGATTGCTTCTAATATGAAAGATTTCACTGGTTATAGTTGGGCTCCAACTGAGAAATATGTTATCTATCAAACCAAAATAGATGGAGGTAAACCTGGTGATTTAAAGCGAATCTATGGAGCGGATGACCGTTTACCTTACTTCAGAAATCGATACTATATTCATATGGTAGACGTAGCATCAGGAAGTTCTGTACAGTTAACTTATGGAAATGCTACTACTAGTTTACAGGATATTCATCCAACAGAAGATAAGATCGTTTTCTCTACATCAAGAATGGATTACCTTGAGGTTCCATTCCGCAAACAGAATATGTATGTGATGGATCTTAAAACATTTACTGTTGATACATTGTGGAAAGATAAGCGTTTTGGAGGAAGTGTTAGCTACTCTCCTGATGGAAGTAAGTTGTTGGTGAGTGGATCTCCTCAGTGCTTTGAAAATATCGGAGTGAATGTTGAAGAGGGCCAGATTCCAAACAACTATGATACTCAGTTGTATATCTATAATCTTGAAACTTCTAAAGTTGATCCAATAACCAAAGAATTTAATCCTGCAATTAGTGGATCTTACTGGGTTAACGAGAATGAGATCTTCTTAAAGGTTGAGGAAGAGGATTATACTAATATGTATCGTTACCTTGTAAAACAGAAAAAATTTAAGAAAGTAGATCTTGATGTTGATGTTTTGCAGTCGCTTAGTATTTCTAATGACGGATTGAAGGCTGTATATAGCGGAAACAGCATATCTACACCAGAGAAGATTTATCAGTTGAACCTTAAAAATGGAAAAAGCATACAATTGGCGTACCCAGCAGAACAGCAATTTGCAGATGTTGTATTCGGAGATAATGAAGACTGGAACTTTGTCAATAAAAATGGAACAACCATAAAAGGTAGGGTATATTATCCTCCGGGCTATGACAAATCAAAGAAGTATCCAGTTATTGTATATTACTATGGAGGAACATCTCCAACAAGTCGTGCTTTTGATGGACGCTATCCTAAAAATATCTGGGCAGCCAATGGATATATTGTATATGTCGTGCAACCTAGTGGAGCAACAGGATTTGGTCAGAAATTTTCAGCTTTACATGTAAATGGATGGGGACGCGAAGCGATCGATGATATCATTGATGGAACAAAAGGTTTCCTTAAAGCTCATCCTCAGGCAGACGCTGATAATGTTGGTTGTATTGGAGCTTCTTATGGTGGTTTTACAACAATGTTATTGCAAACCAGAACAGATATCTTTAAAACAGCTGTATCGCATGCTGGTATTAGTGATATAACAAGTTATTGGGGAGAAGGTTATTGGGGGTATACCTATAGCTCAACAGCAACAACCAATAGCTATCCATGGAACAGAAAGGATATCTATGTCGATAACAGTCCGTTATTTAATGCTGATAAATTTCAGAACTCAATCCTGTTATTGCATGGAACCTCAGATACAAATGTGCCAGTTGGAGAGAGTAAGCAATATTACCTGGCATTAAAATTATTAGGCAAGGATGCTGAGTTGGTATTAATATCAGGAGAAGATCACTGGGTAATAGATTATGCGAAGAGATTGAAGTGGCATAATACCATTATGTCGTGGTTTGATAAAAAACTTAAAGGTCAGGATAAACATTGGAATGAATTGTATCCTGAGAAGAACCTTTAGTTGATATAATCCGATATTGTTAATTACTAATGGGGGATAAATTCTGTTATCTTTGTTGGCTCAAAAGAAAGAAGCATGATATCAGTTGATCAGTTGACAGTTAGTTTTGGAGGATTCGATTTATTGAAAGATATATCGTTTATAGTTAATCCCAAAGATAGGATAGGTCTTGTAGGAAAGAATGGGGCAGGAAAATCAACCTTGCTAAAGATGTTTGCACAAGAACAATCGCCTTCAAGTGGAATAGTTGTAATTCCACGCGATTGTACTATCGGATATCTTCCTCAGGTGATGAAATTGGGGAGTGGTAAAACTGTTTTCGAAGAAACACTTTCTGCGTTTGATGATATTCTTAAGCTAGAGAAAGAACTTGAACGTATCAATGGAGAACTTGCTCAACGAGAAGATTACGATTCCGAAGAATACCTAATGTTGATCAATAAGGTTACTGAATTAAATGATCAATTTCAGGTAAAGGGTGGAGCTAATTTTCATGCTGATATTGAAAAGACCTTACAAGGTTTAGGATTCGTTAGAAGCGATTTTGAGCGACAAACAACAGAGTTTAGTGGTGGTTGGAGAATGCGAATTGAGTTGGCTAAATTGCTTTTAAGAAGACCTAGTGTTTTCTTACTTGATGAGCCGACAAACCATCTGGATATAGAATCAATACAATGGCTGGAGAACTTTCTTAAAGAATATTCTGGAGCCGTTGTATTGGTTTCTCACGATAAAGCCTTTTTGGATGCTGTTACAAATCGTACAGTGGAAATATCATTGGGGCGCATTTATGATTACAAAGCGAATTACTCGAAATATGTTGAGCTAAGAGCTGAAAGAAGAGAGCAGCAGTTAGCTGCATATCGTAATCAGCAAAAACAAATTCAGGAGACCGAAGATTTTATAGAACGTTTTCGTTACAAAGCAACAAAAGCGGTTCAGGTTCAGTCGCGTATCAAGCAACTTGAGAAACTGGAGCGTATTGAAGTTGATGAAGAGGATTATGCTCGATTAAATATGAAGTTTCCACCAGCTCCGCGCTCAGGAACAGTTGTAGCAGAGGTTAAGGAGCTAACAAAAGCTTATGATGATCTGGTGGTTTTGGATGAAATTAGCCTGAACATCGAACGAGGAAATCGTGTGGCTTTTGTTGGAAAGAATGGTGAAGGAAAGACAACGCTTGCAAAGGTTATTTTGGGGCAACTTGAGTATTCAGGTATTGCCAAGCTGGGGCATAATGTGAAAATTGGTTATTTCGCCCAAAATCAAGCAGATCTTTTGGATGAGAATATTACCGTATTCGATACAATTGATCAGATAGCTGTTGGCGATATAAGAACTAAAATACGTGATATTTTAGGAGCTTTCATGTTCTCTGGAGAAGCTGTTGAGAAAAAAGTAAAAGTGCTGTCCGGAGGAGAACGTACGCGTTTAGCGATGATCCGATTACTTCTTGAACCAGTGAACTTTTTGGTGCTTGATGAGCCGACGAACCATCTTGATATTCGTTCCAAAGAAATATTAAAGGAAGCATTGAGAGATTTTGGAGGAACTTTGTTGGTTGTTTCTCACGACCGTGAATTTCTTGATGGATTAGTGGATACTGTTTATGAGTTTACCAATAAAAAGGTGAAACAGCATCTTGGTGGAATCTATGATTTCCTGAGACGAAAGAATCTTGAATCATTAAAGGAGCTTGAACGTAACAAGAATATCAAGCAAGAGGTAAAAGTTGAAGAGGAATCGACTTCAACCAATAAGCTTAGTTACGAAGAGAAGAAAGAGATTAATAGGAATATTAGCAAGGCAGAGCGTGCAATTGCTAATTGTGAAGAGAAGATAAGTGAGTTAGAAGGTGAGACAGAGAAGTTAGATGAGTTGTTGTCAAAACCTGAAAATATAGAAGATCATTCGCTATTTTCGCGATACGAAGAAGTGAAGAAAGAGATTGAAGAGCAAATGGAACTGTGGGAACAGCTGCAGGAAGAATTAGAAGAATGTATCGCAAAGAAAAGTTGGTAATTATATATTTAGGAAGCATTAATACATTAGCATACAGATGAAAAAAGAAGAGAATTTTATTTTTGGTATCCGTGCAGTAATGGAAGCCATTGAATCAGGAAAAGAGATTGATAAAATATTGATCAGAAAAAGCCTTCAGGGGGATCTCTTCAATGAGTTTTTTGCATTGGTGCGTCAGCATGAGCTTACATTTCAGTATGTTCCATCTGAAAAGTTGAATAAGATAACAGATAAAAATCATCAGGGAGTGATTGCTTATGTTTCTCCTATTACTTATCACAGTCTTGATCAGGTGGTATTTTCTCTTTTAGAAGAAAAGAAAACTCCATTGATTTTAGTCTTGGATAGAATTACTGATGTTCGCAATTTCGGAGCTATTGCACGAACTGCCGAGTGTGCAGGTGTAGATGCTATTGTGATTCCTGAACAAGGAGGAGCTCGTATTACTGCAGATGCAATTAAAACTTCAGCTGGAGCTTTACATCATATGAAAGTTTGTAAAGAAAAGAACTTGGTTGATGTAATGATGCTTCTGCAACAAAGTGGATTCAGTGTTGTGGCGGCAACTGAGAAAGGGCATGAATACTATACCGAAGCTGATTTTAAAGGTCCTTCAGCAATAATAATGGGATCAGAAGGAAAAGGTGTTGAGAAGAGATTATTAAAAATGTCTAATCAACTTGTTAAGATTCCAATTCTTGGAAAAATAGATTCGCTAAATGTTTCTGTTGCAGCTTCAATAATGATCTATGAAGCTGTGAGACAGCGAGGTATTATGGGCGGAGAAAATAGCTAACTATTTTCTCCATTAAAATATTTTAATCTTCAGGGATGGGAACCTCTCTTTTAAAGGTTTCCTCCAGGGAGATAATAGTATCAGTTCTTACTATTCCCTTTATTTTTTGTAATTTCTCATTTAGAATTTCCTTGAGGTGTTCATTGTCTCTCGCATACAATTTAATGAACATTGAATATTGTCCAGTTGTATAATGACATTCTACAACTTCTGGTATTGCTCGTAGTCTTTCCGATACAGAGGTATACAGTGCAGCTTTGTCGAGGAATATTCCCATATAGGTGCAAGTCCTGAATTCTATTTTCTTAGGATTGATATGATATCCAGATCCAGTAATTACCCCCATTTCAATCATCCTGTTTACACGTTGATGAACAGCAGCCCTGGAAACTCCACATACTTCTGCAACATCCTTAAAAGGTGTTCTTGCATTTTTGGTAATTATATCCAGTATGCTATGATCAATAGAATCAAGTGTTTGCCTAATAGTCATATAAATCTATTTTTATTTCTTCCTGTCAGCAAAAGTAGCGAAATTAGAACAATATGACAACATTGTGTATAGTTTTAGGTGAAAAGGATGGTAAATAGTTTCGTTTTGTTTCAGTTTATTGCAAAAAAAAGCTTCATCAACAATGTGATGAAGCTTTGATATGGTGTAAATGTTTAATTATCTTACAGGTACCTGACGTTTGAAAACCATCTCTAAGGAGATGAATGTTTCAGTACGAGCAATTCCATCAATATTTTGCAAGTCGGTATCAATCACTTTTTTCAAGTGCTTATTGGTCTTTGCCTGAATCTTGATGAATATTGCATATTGTCCCGTTGTGTGGTGACATTCTACAATCTCAGGAATTTCATCTAATTTAGCAACTACCTCCTTGTCGTTGCTTTGCTTGTCAAGATATATGCCCATATAAGCACATGTATTGTATCCTAGCTTCTGAGGATTTACAATGAATTCGGAGCCAGTAATGACCTCCATATTTAGCAAGCGTTGAACTCTCTGGTGAATGGCAGCTCCGGAAACTCCACATGCCCGTGCAACTTCAAGAAACGGAATCCGGGCGTTTTTAGTGATCAGTTGAAGAATTTTCTCATCTAATTCATCAAGTTGAACATTTTGATTAACCATATAGTCCTCGTTCATATCTTAAATATTTAGTTATCCGTAAAACGAAAATGTAAGTCAAATTTACTCAAAAACATTAAATAATAACAGAAACTTTGCAATGTTACGTTTTAATTTGAATAAATATCGGCTTACAAAATTACAATTTGTAAGAAGCCAAATATATTACATTTTCTTGAAATATTAAGCGAATTACTAAGAATTGTCATTCCGAAAACGTTTTCTGTAACAATTTTAGTTCTTGACCAATAAATTTTGAAAATCAGAACCCGAAGGTGCTTGAAATACATTGAGTTCAAACTCTGGAATAACAGCCACAATATGATCCATAATGTCGGCTTGAATTGCTTCATAATTTGCCCAACGCTGATCCTTACTGAACACATAGATTTCAATAGGTAGACCTTTGTCTGAAGGTTGAAGATGTCGCACCAAAAATGTCATGTCATCATGAATTTGTGGATGTTTTTCAAGATATGTTTCCAGATATTTTCTAAAAATACCAAGGTTTGTTTGTTGTTTACGGCTTATAGAATCTTCCTGATTATAGTTATTCTTTCTATTGTACTCCTCTAATTCCTGTTCTTTTTCAATAACGTAATCTTTAATCAGACTAAACTTGTGAAATCGATCCAGCATATCCGGAGTGCAAAATTTGACACTCTTCATATCAATATTGATGGAGCGTTTTATTCGTCTACCACCAGATTCTTCCATCCCTTTCCAGTTGTTGAAAGATTCCGAAACCAATGCATAAGTTGGGATTGTTGTAATTGTCATATCCCAGTTTTGGACTTTTACGGTGTTTAAAGTGATATCAAGAACTGTTCCGTCGGCACGATGACCAGGCATTTCAATCCAATCTCCTATCTTTAACATGTCATTTGCCGATAGCTGAATTGAAGCAACAAAACCAAGAATTGTATCTTTAAATATTAACAATAATACTGCAGCCATTGCTCCAAGTCCGGTTATTAACCAGGTTGGATCTCTATCTAATAATGCTGCTACAATGACAATACCTCCTAAGAAGAATACGAATATCTTTAACAACTGCGCATAACCTTTAATCGATCTGTTATGTGAGTAAGGCATGGTGTTATAGATATCAACACTTGCATTAACCAGTGAATTAAAGGCATATAGGATAATAGATGTGAAGTATATCCTGGTCATCCTAAGGATAAATCCCCCCAAACCAAAAGAATAATAAACAGAAAAGGCTTCTATCTGATCAGTGGTTAGTTTATCATAGGGGATGTGAGTGGGAGGGTAAGCAAAATTGTGAGCGTGATATATGATCATTGCTGGAACAATATGTACCAATGCTCTAAAGAATTTTTTCTCCACCAGAATATCATCCCAATTGGTTTTTGTCTTTTTGGCAATTTTGTTTACTAATCGAAGTAAGATTTTGCGAGTTATATAGGCTGCAATAAATGCGATAATTATTATTGAAATAAACGTTATTCCCTCAGCCAAATATTTAGAAACAGATTGAAGATGTTCAAACTGTTTTAGAAATTCGATCAGATACTGATAAAAGTTTCTCATTTTAAATAATTAATTGCGTTATTTTGAATAGAATTATTACTTTTTATGATATTTCAAAAATAAGGAAAGCTTAGGTCTTTTGAAATAGAAGAACGTAAAAAGGAGAATTGCTTCGTCAGGAAAAGTGGAAACGGTTTCGCCGGGATACTGGAGGTCGGAAAACTGGAGGGGGCTTTGTTTGGAAAAAGGATGACTGGAAAAAGGAAGTCAGGAAACCGGAACGGACGGGTACCTTCCAGCATTCGTTAGGACTTAGAAGCGAGAAAGTGCGCAGTGTACGAAGTATAGAGTGATGTGAAGATAGTGTAGGTTTGTTGTATTGTGCTGCTTTTTTTGGGCAGCTTATGTTTGTAGCGTCAGGGAATATTCTCAATCCATACACAGGCCCACTGCATCAACATATTGCTGACTTTTTGTTCAGTAATATCTATTGAAGAATGAAAACGAATAATGTATAAATCTATAATCTAATGAGAATAATTATAATCTATTGTATTTTATTGAGTTTGAGCCTTCCCTCTTTTGGGCAG
Source organism: Puteibacter caeruleilacunae (assembly GCA_005217565.1). Classification (GTDB taxonomy): domain Bacteria; phylum Bacteroidota; class Bacteroidia; order Bacteroidales; family Prolixibacteraceae; genus Puteibacter; species Puteibacter caeruleilacunae. The sequence goes on along the minus strand of SJCO01000003.1, from coordinate 364,360 downwards.
CAATATAAAGACCATTTTAAGGATAAAAGTCTGCGTTTTGACTTCTACTTATGGGGTACTAATACCGAAACTCATGGCATGGTTGCTGATTTTAAAGCGGAGAAGTATTGGGCTGGCCCAAAAGATCAATTGATAGATGAATTAGGTTACGGTAATTTTCGAGTTTTAATGCACGAGGATGGTCAACTAATTTATTCTAAAGGATTCAATACTCTATTTCAGGAGTGGCAGACTACTGCCGAGGCAAAAGAAAAAAGTAGAATGTACTATCAGGCGATGCAACTACCTTATCCAAAGAAAGCCGTAGTAATTAAAATCGAGCGTCGTAATTGGGAGGGGGAATATGAATTAGTATTTGAAAGTAAAGTGAATCCCGACGATTATTTCATTCGCGAAGAGGCCCCCCTTAACTGTCATGTTGAAAAGATTCTTTATAGTGGAAAGCCAGAAGAAAAAGTTGATGTGGCAATAATTGCTGAAGGTTATACAAAGGATGAAATGAATAAATTTAGAAGTGATTGCAAAAGAATGGTTGATCACTTATTTACTGTTTCTCCCTTCGATAAGTTTAAGGATAGGTTTAATTTCTATGGTGTTGAAGCTGTATCTCAGGAAAGTAATACTGATATTCCAGGAGATCATCAATACCGAAACACTGTTCTGAATTCTTCGTTTTATACGTTTGATTCTCCTCGCTATCTCACTACCTCTGATATGAAGTCAGTTGCTGATGCTGCAGCGAATGTTCCATACGATCAAGTTTATGTGTTGGTGAACTCAGATAAATATGGAGGTGGTGGAATTTATAATTTTATCAACCTTACTTCTGTGGATCATGAGATTTCAGAGAAGGTATTTGTACATGAGTTCGGACATGGTTTTGCAGGTCTGGCTGATGAGTATTATACTTCGTCTACTTCTTATAGCGACTTCTATAACCTGAAGGTTGAGCCTTGGGAGCCAAACATTACGACAATGGTTGACTTTGAGAAAAAGTGGAAGAATATGATTGAACGAAAAACTCCTGTTCCTACTCCACGAAGTACTAAGTATTCAAAGACTGTAGGAGTATTTGAAGGTGGAGGTTATGTGGCAAAAGGAATTTATAGTCCTTTTCAGGATTGTATAATGAAATCTAACCGACCCAAAAATTTCTGTCCAGTTTGTTCTGAGGCAATAATTAAGATGATTGAAAGATATTCAAACTAAAATAAAAAAGGCTACCAGATCCAGGTAGCCTTTTTGCTTGATTAATTTATTGTGTTAGATCAAGATTCTTTTATTGTCCTTTGGGTAGATGGTGCCCTTCTACCTGCTCCTGTTTTAATTTAATAAAGTATGCTAACACTAATGCCAGACCACCAAACAAGAATATCATTGAAAAGTAAGCTGCTTCTTCCTTCATGTTGGTTGTGGTACTAATTAGTTCTCCTAAGAAGATTCCAATAGCAACACCAACAAACAATAGGCCCCACTTTAGGACATTAAATTTTTTGTCAGCTGCATTATTTTGGAATATTGAGGCGTCTGCTCCTTTTTCGATTAATGCCAATCTTTCTTTATTACGAGTTGAGTAATAAATGTAAAGGATACAAAATACTAATGCGAAAAATGAGATTGAGATAATTGCTCCAGTTAAATTTTCATCCATAATTCCTAAATTTTTATGTTTTTATTTCCTAATTCTCTCTTCTGACGCATCAAGTTTATTGAGGTTACACAAAAAGTGAAAAAAATATTGAAGACTTCGTGGAAACCGGAAAATGGCTTCGCAAGGAAACCGGAAAATGGAAATACAGCTTCGTCTTAAAACTGGAGAGCAGGAGCCTGGAAATCGAAGAATGGTTCTGGCCCAAAGCACCTTTAGGTATGTAATAAAATATACATTGAAAGGAAGATCAATTCTTTGTAAAATCGTAGCCAAATCAGAAAAACCAAAAATCTAATAATTATTTGAAAAATTTTGTAACCTGCACCTTTGTTGTGCGTCAAATTGAATGATGAATGAAAGGAACGACATTTATTATATCGACGAAGTAAAGAATGGAAATAGAAATGCCTTTGGTGTACTTGTCGAGCGTTATCAGGATATGGTCTATGGTTTGGCCTATAAAATGATGCGGAACGAATCCACCGCAGAAGAGATCGCTCAGGAGAGCTTTGTCAAGGCATTTCGCTCAATACATACTTTTAAAGGAAGTTCGAAATTTTCAACGTATCTTTATAGTATTGTATATAATACGGCAATTACAGAGTTAAGGAAGAAAAAAATACATGCTACACCTGTTGAGAGGATTGAGGTTGAACCCGAGGAGGAGCAGGGGGTACATCAAGAGTTCTTTAACCTGAAAGCTGAAGAAAGGAAAAAGTATCTTGATCTCGCTATGAGTAAGTTGTCTCCTGAAGAGCAGGTGATGATGACCATGTTCTATTACGATGAGGAACCGATGGATGAGATCGCTCTGGTGGTTGGACTTTCTACATCGAATGTAAAAGTGAAAATACATCGATCAAGAAAGAAATTGTTTAAGGAGTTATATGTATTGTTGAATCAGGAAATATATTCATTGTTATGAAGAAGCACAATAGAGAAGAGCAGTTAATTAGGGAGATCATGAAAGATGATACTCCGAAGAAAGCTCCCAAAAGCTTTTCAGCTTCTGTGATGAATCGCATTGCATTGGAGCCATTGCCAATGAAAAATGTATATGAGCCACTAATAACCAGAAAAGGTTGGATTATTTTGCTTGTTGTTCTGATATCAACATTGATAGGTTTATTTCTAGTTTTTGGAGATAGTCAGGGCGCAACAGGAGTAGGGGGAATGTTTGGTTTTATAGGACATGGAACAAATCAGTTGATTGATGTTGTTTCAGGTGCACCTATAGGTGTGATTGGAATATTGTTCGGACTATCAGGTTTATTGTTATTTGATAGGCTATTAAGTAGTCGGGCAAAAAAAGTACAAGCCAATCATACGGTTTAAAAAAGGATTTATCTTTTAATCTGATATAAAAAAGCCCTTGAATTTATTTCAAGGGCTTTTTCTATTTAGAATGGTAGATCATTAAAATCATCTTTTGCAGGAGGTACATCTTCAGGACCAAATTCAGGTACTGGAGGTGCTTCAGGCATTGACGCTTCTACTTTGTCAATTTTCCATGCATTGATGTTATGATACCATCTTCCGTTAAATTCTCTTGACTCAAGGTTGAAAGCAACGTTTACATCAGTTCCATTTTCAATTCCTTGAAGGATGCTAATCTTGTCACCGAAAAGGGTGAAGCAAACTTTACGTGGGAATTGCTCATCTGTTTCGATTACAAATTCTTGTTTCTGCCATTCTTTACCAGCTTTACTGGTTCCAGATTGTAGTGGAAGAATTTCGATCACTTGACCTTTAATTTCTAAGCTCATAATCGTAAGTTGTTATAAAGAAAACCTCCGGAATGATTCCCGGAGGTTATATCATTAAAATAAATAATTTCTTATTTTGCTGCTGCAGGCTTAACTATTTCTAGAAGCTCAACTTCAAAAATCAATACGCTGTTAGGAGCGATGTCAGCACCAGCACCTCTTTCACCGTAAGCAATTTCAGAAGGAATGAATAGCTTATATTTAGATCCAACAGGCATTAATTGTAATGCTTCTGTCCATCCTTTGATAACCTGGTTAACACCAAATGTAGCAGGCTCACCACGCTCAACAGAACTGTCGAATACTTTTCCGTCGATAGTTTTACCTGTATAGTGTACTTTTACGCGGTCAGTAGCAGCAGGCTTAACACCTTCTCCAGCTTTCAAAACCTGATATTGAAGTCCACTAGCTGTAGTTTGAATACCGTCTTTCTTAGCATTTTCTTCTAAGAATTTCTTTCCTTCTTCAAGGCTCTTAACAGCTTTTTCTTGTCTTTCTTTTTCTTGAACAGAACGCTGCTCTTCCATGAAAGAACGGATAATTGCAGTAGTTTCCTCTGCTGTGATTTTTGTATCCTCTTCTTTTAGCTTTTTAGCGAAAGCGTGGATCAAAACATCTTTGTCAATTTTAGTTTCTTCAGTTTCGAACATCTGTAAACTTCTGTCGATGTTTACTGCGATGTCTACTCCTAATGCATAACTTACAGAATCAACTTTAGTAGTCAATTCTTTGTTTCCAGCATCACCCATTTGTCCGCATGAAGCCATTGCAAAAAGTGAAGCAAAAGCTACTGCAGAAAATAATGTTCGTTTCATAATGTCAATATTTTACTCGATTTATTTATACAATCTCCAATAGTTCTACTTCAAAGATCAATGTAGTGTTAGGTCCAATTGATCCACCTGCTCCACGATCACCGTAAGCAAGATCAGAAGGAACATACAATTTCCATTTTGAACCAACGCTCATCAGTTGAAGAGCTTCAACCCAACCTTTAATTACACCATTTACAGGGAATGTAGCTGGCTCGCCACGCTGTACTGAACTATCGAAAACTGTTCCATCGATCAATGTTCCGTGATAGTGACATTTTACCTGATCAGTTTCTTTTGGGAAATCACCTTCTCCTTCGCTAATCACTTCATACTGAAGACCACTAGGTAATGTGATTACTCCTTCTTTGCCTTTATTCTCTTCTAGAAATTTGATTCCAGCTTCTTTATTTTTGTTTGCTTCCTCATCTTGCAATTTTGACATATATTCTTGCAAGATTTTGTTCGCTTCATCTGGACTTAATTTTGGTAATTTCCCAGTATATGCATCAGTCAATGCATCAGCGAAAGTATTTACATCTACACTTTTTACTCCACTACCGATTAAATTGCTTGCGACACTAAGTCCCAATGCGTAGCTGAACTTCTCAGCTTGACTTTTGAAATTATCTGCCATTTTTGACGCTTATTGTTTTGATTTAAAGAATGCGAATATAATGTTTTTATTCGGATTGTTAGGTGTTCTGTATAAGTTATCTGTGTCGATTTTACTGGTTTATTCTTTTGTGCCTCTGAGCATTTGCCTTTTTCCTGGGGGGCCAGGAATTCTTTCCATTGTCAGTCCGGCTTCCTGTAAATTTCTCCTTACAGCTCCTTTTGCACAATAGGTTACGAATACAGACTTCGCATTCATCACTTCAGTTATATTTTGGAATATTTCTTTGCTCCACATCTCCTCCTGTTTTCCAGGGGCGAAAGCATCAAAATAGATGAGATCATATTTTAATTCACCAGTGAATTTATAATCTACCAAACTATTCTTGGTTTTCAGTATAATAAAGCCATCCGTAATTTGAACTTCTTCTTCCCACGGTGCTTCATGGAGCTTATTAAAAATATCTTGAGCTTGATCTGATAGCTGGTCAGGGTAATTGAGGTTTCTCCATAGTTCTTCATCAAGAGGATACAACTCAATCGTGTGATAATAAATCCTTGTGTTATTCTTTAATGCTTCGAGACAAGTTAGTAATGCATTTAGTCCTGTTCCAAAACCAACTTCAAAGATATGAACAACAGGAATAGTAACCTTTTTTAAACCGGCTTCGATGAATACATGATTCGATTCTTGTATAGCTCCATGAATGGAATGATAAGTCTCATCCATTTCAGGTATATGCAGTGTATGTGAACCATCTTCGGTTTGTTGTAATATTCGCTTCATCTTATAAAAGATCTTTAGATTATTTATACGCTGTCAGGATCTCGGGACCTAAGGTCGCTTGATTGATCTGTGAATGACAGGCTGTGATACAGAAATACCTTTCAGCTTGCAAAGCTCCTGGAAACGTGTTTCAGTTTTATAATACGCTGCAAATATAGCTTAGTTAAGTGATTTTTCACTTGATGTTTTATCCGGAATGATTTTATATCTTTGATAACCAAAAATAAAAGACCATGTTAGTACGGATCTATCCTGATAATCCAAATCCAAAGCAAGTACGTCAAGTTGTTGATGTATTGCGAAAAGGAGGAGTGATTGTTTATCCAACCGATACAGTATACGGAGTAGGTTGCGATATCACAAATGCAAAAGCAGTAGAGCGGGTTGCAAGAATCAAAAATATTAAGCTAGAGAAATCAAACTTTTCATTTATTTGTTCCGATTTAAGTCATTTATCGGATTTTACCCGACCTATCGATAACCACATTTTCAAATTGATGAAGCGTCATCTTCCAGGGCCGTTTACTTTTATCCTTGAGGCAAACAATAATGTCCCCAGAATATTTAAAAATAGGAAGAAGACTGTTGGAATTCGTGTGCCTGATAATAGTATTATCCGTGCAATCGTAGAGGAATTGGGTAATCCAATTATGTCAACATCTGTTCATGATGATGATGAGGTGCTTGATTATACTACCGATCCAGAGTTGATCGAAGAAAAGTATGGTGCGTTGGTCGATTTGGTTGTTGATGGTGGCTATGGAGATTTAACTCCGTCAACAATTGTTGATTGTACTTCAGGAGTGGCTGAGGTTGTTCGTGAAGGAAAAGGAGAATTTATTGATTAAATAGGCATTGAATCTGCGGAGTAAAAATCCGCAGATTCAATGTATAATATCTTTATTTCTTCCAGAATGCAGGACTAAACAGTACCAATACTGTAAATAATTCAAGACGTCCTAATAACATCAGGAATGATAAGAACCATTTTCCAAAAGGATGCACATTGCAGAAGTTCTCTACAGGTCCAACTTTCCCAAATCCAGGTCCAATATTACCAAGAGATGTTGCTACAGCACCTACAGATGTTTTAATGTCGGGCTCAATGATTGTGAAAATCAATACACTGAGTACGAATACAATGATGTAAAACATGAAGAATGCCAGAATATTGGTAATAATCTGATCAGATACAGAACGCTTGTTGTATCTAACAGGAATAATTGCATTTGGGTGAATTAGTCGGCGTAACTCAAAGTAACTATTCTTAAGAAGTAGTACGATTCGTACAATCTTAATTCCTCCACCAGTTGATCCTGCGGATCCTCCAAAGAAGAATAATAAGAATATGATAGCAGCCAGGAATGGTGGCCATACCAGGTAATCTGCCGTTGCGTATCCAGTAGTTGTGATTATCGAAACTACCTGAAATAATGAATCACGGAATGATCTTTCAACACCTCCCCAATTAGAGAAATATAATCCTACAGTAATAATTAGGGTAAAGGCGATAATAAAGAATGAGTACGCTCTAAATTCTTCGTTCTTATATACCTTGTTTAGCTGTCCCTTCAAACCCCAATAAGACAATGAAAAATTGGTACCTGCCAGGAACATAAATATAATCACCACATAGTGAATATAGGCTGAATCATAATGAGCTACACTGGCCTGTTTGGTTGAGTATCCTCCTGTTGCCATTGTTGTGAACGAATGGTTAATAGCATCAAAAAGAGTCATGCCTCCAAGCTTCAATAAGATCGTTTCCAGTACAGTAAAGATCATATAGATTCCCCACAAACTCATTGCTGTTTGTCTGATTCTTGGATTTAGTTTATCAGGTGTAGGTCCCGGTACTTCGGCAACAAACAGCTGCATTCCCCCGATACCAAATACCGGTAGAATAGCCAGTGAGAGTACAATAATACCCATACCACCAAGCCATTGGGTTAAACTACGCCAAAACAAAATACCATGAGGAAGTTCTTCAATATTGTTTAGAACTGAAGAACCTGTGGTGGTAAAACCAGACATCGTCTCAAAGAAGGCATCTGTAAAATTTGGTATGGCCTCACTTAGCGTATAAGGAAGCGCTCCAAAGAAGGAGAATACTACCCAAACCAAACTTACAATGATAAAACCTTCCCGTTTCCCTATGTCAAACGAGGCATTTTTTGTTGCCAGGTAGGTTAAACCTCCTGTACCCATTGTTACTAAACTAGCAATTCCGAAAGCTTGAAGATCGCTTTCTCCGTATATTAATGAAATTAAAAGTGCTGTCAACATAGCAACCCCTTCAATCAGAAGTAGGATTCCCAGTGTTCTGGCAACAACTTTAAAATTAATCATTCTGCGCATCGTATCTTATATTTTAAGTAACTGAATTACTTAAAGTACTTTTCTAATTTTTTTACAACTGAAGGAAGTGCAAATACTACCACCTTATCTCCTTCCTGAATCTGTGTATCTCCTTTTACAATATAACCTCTATTGTTACGGATAATTCCTCCAATATTGGCCTCAGAAGGGAATGATACATCACTAATCGCTTTTTTCGTAATTAGTGCATCTGGTTTAGCAATAAACTCAAGAACTTCAGCATCGGTTGCCGATAAACACTTCATGTGAGAAACCTCAGCTTGCAATGTAAATCGGTAAATGTAACTTGCGGCAATAAGTTTTTTATTAACCAGTGTTCCAATACCAATCTCGTGAGCAATGTTCATGTAATCAAGGTTCTCTACCTCAGCTACGGTTCTTCTTACTCCCAATCTTTTAGCTAACTGACAAGAAAGAATATTTGTCTCAGAATTACCTGTTACGGCAACAAAAGCGTCCATCTGATCAATACCTTCTTCCTTAAGGATAGCAAGGTTACGACCATCAGCATTAATGATTAATGAGTTAACAAGTAGGTCGGCTACTTTTATACTCCGTTCTCTGTCTATCTCAACGATCTTAATGTTGTAATCTTTCTCTTGAAGTTTCAATGCTGTTTTTTGTCCGATGCGACTACCACCAAGGATCATCACATTTTTAACAGCAAATTTCTTTTTCCCTGATTTATCCAACACTTTATCCACACCTGCTCTATCGGTTACGAAATAAACGATGTCTTCAGGAAGAATTTTATCTTTTCCGTGAGGGATTATAGTTTCATTTTTACGGGTGATTGCAACAGCTCTAAATTCACTGTAAATATTTCCAATTTCCTCAAGAGTCTTATTTACGATAGGAGCATTATCGCGAATTTTTACAGCATTCATGATCAATTTGCCACCTGAGAACTCCAAAAGCTGACGGCTACCTACCTGCTTCAGTGATGTAAAAATCTCTTTTGCAGCAAGACTTTCAGGATAAATCAATTCGTCAATCCCTAACCGCTCAAACTTAGCCTTATTGTTTTTCTGAAGATACTCCGAATTGTCAATTCTGGCAATCGTCTTTTTTGCCCCGATGTCTTTCGAAAGGATACATGTAACAATGTTTCTTTCTTCGAAAGGAGTAACAGCAATTACCAAATCGGCCTTAGCAACTCCAGCTTCCTTCAAATCATTAATGGAATTTGCTCCTCCTTTTTGAGTTAATACATCTACATGCGAAGAAATATGCTTTAACTTTTCTTCGTTATCATCAAGGAGCACAATATCATGGTTATCGTCGCTCAACATCTTGGCAAGGTGTGTTCCAACCTCTCCAGCACCAACTATAACAATATTCATTTCTTATCCGCTTAAAATCGCTGGCAAAGTAATATATTATCTACCTAAATATGCAAAAAAATAATTACTTTTTCACTTTAACGATTCTTTAAGGGTAACTGTTTCAGTTTGTTGCAGTTTGTATTTAGAACAAATGCCCCTGAAGATTTAACATTGTGGTAAACAATAAAATGTGATTTTAAGAATTTTTCGAGTTTTTCATGTCCTTTGGAATGAATAGTAGAACTGAAAACAACAGTTTGTGGATTATAGTATTTAAGGAGCAGGCCGGGATCAAGATTATAAATTGATTTAATTAATAAGATATTAACAGTTAGTGGTTTATCCGGTATTTTATGTTTTAATTCCTGGTCATCCCATATCTTGATACTTGTGCCATGCCAGCATGTATAACCATTCGAAAGATCGGAGAAGGATTGTACCTGAGTAAATGAAGATTGTGTTGAATATAGCTCGTTCGCAGCTTGTGCATAATAGGGAATGTCAGATTTCGAGACACTATCTTGCTTGTCGATATAAAGTTGATTGTTATTGTCAATAAGGTGAAGCATTAGCGGATAGTTATTATATATAATACAAGTATGTTGTGTGAGATGTTTATAAGATACGTAGATTGAACTGCAAAGCAGAAGTAATGTGCAAAGCAATACCCCTGAGATGTTGGCAAATGAAACAGAATGGAAAAGAAGTCCAAGGAATAATATAAGTAAGATTAGTATCACACATTGAGTGAGTGTTGGTCTAATGTGCTCAATTAATGCATAAGGGAGTGATTCGATGTATTGCATAGGCGTTATAAATATCTTCATCAACATATTCATGGTATGTCCAATCAATGGATGAAAGAATGGTGTAAGACTAAAAGCAACTGTAATGATTGCACAAGGAATTAAAATGCCAACAAAAGGGATTAGGAATATACTTGAAATAACAGAATAAGGGGGATACTGATGAAAATAATAGAGTGTAAAAGGTAAAGTGCCTAATTGAGCACCTATTGATACGGCCATTATTTTTAACAGGTAATTGGAAATAAGATACTTTGTTTTGACGAATGAATAGATCGGTTTATAAAAGAGCATGATGCCGAATACTGCTGTGAAGGAGAGCTGAAAACCAACATCGTATAAATTCATGGGATTGATGAGAAGAATTAAAAAGGCGGTTAATAAAAGAGTGTTGAGAAGATTGGCATTTCGATGAATAGTCTTTGCGAGAAGTACTAAGGTAAAAAGAAGAGTCGCGCGTGTAACAGAAGGTGTTAATCCGGTTAATAGGGCAAAGCCCCATAGACCTGTCAATGTTAGTAATCCTTGAACTACTCGTGTCACCCTATTATACTTGAGGAAAAAAAGTCCTGATGATAAAATCAAATAAACAATTCCAACATGTAATCCTGATACAGCCATTAAATGCATGGCTCCTGCCGCTTTGAAGTGATGTTTGATTTCTGGATCCAGTTGGTCTTTGTTTCCCACAATCAATGCGAGAATTAATTGTTGATTAGTCGGGTGAATATTTGTCTGAGTTAAATGGTGCTTGATGTTATTTTGAAGTTGAGAAGCGAACGTGGTTAAGCTATGCGTTTGTCTGTTTAGCTTGATCCATTGCGATGGAGATAAAAATACTTGTTGGTTGATATAATGCTGCCGGCAATATGCTGCATAATTAAATTCTCCGGGATTACCTTGATTAACGATTGGTTGTGGTGATTGCTGAAATGCAATAACACTGCCAGTTGGTAGAGACAGACCAGAAGAGTCGTTTTGTAAATAAGCAATAATTCTCTCGTGTTGTGGGGATTCTAACTGTAACCGAACTTTGAATGAATTTTTCTTTTTTTGAGGAGTGTCGAGTGTGTATCCAATGAAGTTCTCGGATGTTCCTGCTGGTGTAGGGGAATTTGATTCAATACACCATTTAGTATTGCAATATCCAATCATCAGAAAAACGAAAGAAATAAAGATGCCAAATATGATTGCCTGATTAGGATGTTTAATACGATATGAAAATATTGCACTTATAAGGCATAACGTAAAGATTGGAATGAGTACTGAAAAACTGATGTTAACAGAGCTTTGATTGTAGATGAGAATCCCGACAATAAATGGTACGAGAATTCGAAGAAACGGTGTTGTTTCAATAAAGTTGTTGTTCGAATACATTGGGCTTAAGGTTGAGAGACTATATTAGTTTCTAATGTATCCGAAATTTACAAAATAAAAGGTCAGGCTGTTTTTCCAGATAAAAAAAATTCCGGGATTATTTTCCCGGAACTTTAATTCTATAGTCTACTTTTACTTTTCCTTTCGAGATGGCGGTAAGTTTACTTTTGATTAATCTCTTTCTTAATATAGAAAGATGATCTACAAATAACTTCCCTTCCAGGTGATCATATTCATGCTGAATTACACGAGCTGCAAATCCTCCGTATTCCTCTTCATGCTCAACGAAGTTCTCGTCCATGTATTTAATACGGATATGCGTTTTTCGGGAAACATCTTCACGAATATTAGGAACACTTAAGCACCCCTCATTCATTGATTCTTCATCTCCAGATCGCTCAAGAATTTGAGCATTAATGAATACTTTTTTAAAATCAGCAAGTTCTGGTTCTTCCTCTGCCAGCGTTGTTGCATCAATTACAAACACTCTAACAGAACGACCAACCTGAGGTGCTGCTATACCAACACCATCTGAGCGATACATGGTATCCCACATGTTGGCGATAAACTCTTCCAGCTTTGGATAATCCTTATCAATTGGTTTTGCTACTTTTCGCAATACCGGATCTCCATAAATAGTTACAGGTAAAATCATATCTAATATTACTTCAAAAATCGTTTACTTTCCAGATAATCTTTAAGAATGATCGTTGCACTAATTTCATCGACCAATGCTTTGTTCTGGCGGGCTTTTTTCTTCAAGCCTCCATCACGCATAGCCTGATGAGCCAATACTGATGTAAATCGTTCATCAACAAGCTCAATCTTTTTATCCGGAAATTTATTCCTTAATCCATTAATGAATGGTTCAATATATTTAACAGATTCTGAATATTCATTGTTGAGTTGACGAGGAAGTCCTACAACGATACATTCAACCTCTTCCTGCTTGAAATACTCACGCAGGTAGTTGAAAACTTCGTGACTAGCCACAGTAGTTAGTCCGTTTGCAATAATCTGTAAAGGGTCAGTAACGGCTAGCCCCACTCTCTTTTTTCCGTAATCAATAGCCAGAATTCTGCTCACAATTGTAAATGAATTAATTTGACGTCAAAGGTAGATATTTTTTTATAAAAGAAGAGCCGGATAACCGGCTCTGTAATCTATTATAAATTTGCATCAAAATAATCTGATACTTTTTGCATGAGATGTAAGCGATCGGTGCCTCTTACATTGTGCTCATGTGTAGGATAAGGGAAGAAGTCGACTTGTTTCCCATTTTCAATACAACTTCTGATGAACTTGAATGAATGTTGCATCACAACAGTTGGATCCTGTACTCCATGAATTAACATGAGTTTTGAATCAAGCTTATTGGTTAGCTTTGCCATATTCGTCAGGTTATAACCATCATTATTCTCTTTTGGCATATCCATATATCGCTCTCCGTACATAACCTCGTACATCGACCAGTCAACAACTGGCCCTCCTGCCACACCTACTTTAAATACTTCAGGATGGCGTAATACCAGATTAAGTGTCATAAAACCACCATAACTCCAGCCGTGTACTCCAATGCGATCCTGATCAACGTAAGGAAGTGATTTCAAGTATTCAACTCCTTTCATTTGATCTGATGTTTCAGCAATTCCTAAATTCCGGTGAATAGCATCCTCAAACTTCTGACCTCTATTGTTTGTTCCCCTGTTATCTAAAGTAAATGCAATATAACCTTTTTCTGCCATGAAATACTGCCACCATCTTGCCTGGTTAAGCCATCCTTTGTTTACCAACTGAGAATGAGGCCCACCATATACATAAACAATTACAGGGTACTTTTTCGAAGCGTCAAAATTAGTTGGAAGAATTAATCGACCATAAAGATCTTGTCCGTCATCACTTTTTAATGTTACCAGTTTATTCTCACCGATGGTATAGTTTGCTAATGGATTTTTAGCTGTTAACAAGTTTTCTCTGGTAAGATTTTTTACTTTGATCAGGTCAATGATACGAGGAATATTGCTCCCCTGAAATTTATCTAAAATGTAACCTGCTTGTGGACTTAACATGCTATTATGAATTCCTTCCCCAGAGGTTAATTTAGCCATTTTACCTGTGCGGGTATCAACTTTGTATAGTTGTCTTTCCAGCGGACTATCTTTGGTTGTTGTAACAAACAGATTGCGCTCTTTGGCGTCGAATCCTAACATTGATGTTACCTCCCATTTTCCATCGGTCAACTGTTTTACCAATTTTCCTGAAGTATTGAATTTGTAAATATGGTAATAATCGTTTTTTCTCGACCAGTAATAGAACTCTTCAGGATTTACTTTCGAGAATTTAATCGGATGCTGAGGTTCAACATAAGTATCTCTGGTTTCTTCAAACAGTGTAGCAACAAATTCACCTGAATGGGCATCATACTTGTTTAATTTCATATGATTTTGCTCCCTGTTTAATTCCTGAATGTACAGGTACTTTTCCTGTGGTCCCCAAGCGATATTGGTTAGATAATGATCATCAGGATTACCAGTATTCAAAAAAATTGTCTTCTTAGAATCAACATCGTAGATCCCGATAGTTACCTGGTGACTGGTTAATCCTGCCATTGGATATTTGATCGGAGCAGGTTCTGCTTCACGTGTCATATAATCAACCAAAGGATAGCTGTGCACCATTGTTTCATCTTTTCGGTAAAAAGCAAGGAAATTTCCTTTAGGCGACCAATATGTTCCTTTCATTATCCCAAATTCATTACGGTGAACTGATTGTCCGTATACGATGTATTGGTTTTCATCGGCAGCTATCTTTATCTTCTTGTCAACAGCATTGGCCACATAAAGATTATTGTCGATGGTGTAAGCAGCCATCTTTCCAACATATGAAAAATCAGTATTATTTGATTCTGCAGGCATGGAAATAACCTGATCGATGGTTTTTGTGCTAACATTGTAAAGTACAATACTATTATTCACATTAAACGACAACGTATTATTGTCTTCCCAGTGGTATCGTCTCCATGTTGATAATGTGTTTAACTTGTTTGTTTGTAGGGCATTATTAACATCCTTAAGACAAACCAATGCTGTGCTGTCTTTCTTGCCTGCAGTTTTTTGAATAATATAATCTTTTACTGCATATGTGTATTGTTCATTCGAACCTTTACGCCATTGAAGTTGCCAGATATCATCAGGAGATAAATGATAGTAACGGTTGATTAGTGCATCTTCCAGAGTCATCACATGACTTTGTGCAATAGTTTGTCCTGCAAATGCTGTCAGGATCAGAAAAAATAGTAGTACTTTATTCATAACTTTTTATTAAAGACAAGTATTTGCACAGAAAACGTAAACAATATTCATTCTCAAAGCAATACCAAAATGATATACAAAGAAAATAAATATTGGGTATTAATAATAGGGGAAAAGTCATGAGAGGAAAAATCTTCGTTTCGCATGGTAGAAAAAATAAGCAAAATATTCTCCGCTACAGTCATTTCGCAAGAATGAATAATCCAATCTAAAGTCCTGAGAACTCCTCTTTTTAGTCATTTGTCCCTCAAACCTAACTTACCAACTGTAATAAATCGATTACTTTTTTCAGGCAGCCTTGACTTATTTGCTTCGTTTTTTGGGCAAACCAAAAATGATGAACCTTTTTCTTACGTTAACTAGCGTAACAGTGTTATTTACACGTTAAAAGGTTACGTTTACTAATAATATTGTTTAACACATAACTTTTTGATTTTACGTGCGTAACAGAATACGCTGATCGCAAGAAAACACAAAACGGTAATTAGTTTCTCACCTTAATTGGGTAATGTATAAGTTAAAGTCTAAGAATATGTCTGTTGCTGATATTCAGAAGCTGCATGTAATAAGTACCATTATACATGAGCTTAGAACACCTTTGTCTGTCATCAACTCTAATATACAATTATTGGAGAACGGGAAAGATATGATGGGACAAGATATGCAGACGGAATCATTTGGTTATTGCCACGATGCCATTAAGATGATTTCTGTCTTCTTAGATGACATTGGACTAATAAATAAGATTAATAAAGGGATAGTTCCCTTTACCCCTGAAATTAAATCATTGGATCCTTTCATTCGAAAATTGGTAAAAGAACTAGGATCAATTAAATCAAATCGGTCGAGGTTGATTTACCGAAATGAAAATACTGATATCAAATTGAACTTTGACACTAAATTGATGAGGTATGCATTGGTGAATTTAATCAACAATGCACTCAAATTCTCCAAAGAGGAGATTATAGTTAGTGTTGAAAAATATCGCTTCGGGGAAGTGCGTATTAAAGTAAAAGATTCAGGTATTGGTATTCCAAAAGACGATTTAGGGAAAATTTTTGAAATATTTTATAGAGGGAAGAATACTGGTATGATACCAGGGACAGGGTTGGGAATGTCCATTGTCAGACAGTGCATGCATTTGCATGGAGGTAAGATATATATTGACTCAAAAGTCGGCAAAGGAACTGAAATAATTATGTCTCTGCCTTATGAAAAATTTTAATAAAATATTGATCATAGAGGATGATGAGGCTTTAGCCAAAACAATCCGAAATTTATTATCCCTGAATGGATATGAAGTCCACGTGGCCATAGGAGGAGCTATGGGGATTCAAGCTGTCTTTGAATGGCTTCCAGATTTGATAATTTGTGATATTCGAATGCAGCCAATCGATGGTTATCAGGTGTTCAATGTTTTAAAAGAGAGTTGCCTCACGTATAAAATCCCATTTATTTTTCTAACAGGAAAGTCAGAAATAAAAGATTTCCGAACAGGAATGGAATTAGGTGTGGATGATTATATTGTGAAACCATTTGAGAACGATGATTTACTAACCTCAGTGAAAGTTAGATTAGGTAAATACAGACGTTTGGTAATGGAGCAGGTTTCGGAATATCGCATTATGTGTGAATCTTCATCTGACGCCTATTTCATGGTATGTAATGATCAGATTGTTGAACCTAACAAGAGTTTTTATACAATAACAGGTTATACGGTCGAGGATGTTGAGGATATGAAGTTGTCAGATCTGTTGACTGAGGAGTCTCGACTGGAGGTCGCGGAGAAAATTCAACGAGTAAAGAATAATAACCAGGGACGCTTTGGTGTTCGGTGTCATGTACGAACAAAAGGTCATGGCGAGCAATGTTACAATGTTATTGGATCAGGTATTAACTCATCACTGTTTCCCAATGCTATTTTAATCATTATGGAAAGATGTCCAGGGAAAAAGCTTGATAAAACAGGAAATGGGCACCACGGTGAAGGAAAATTCGACGAAGTTCTTAGAGTGTTGGATGATGAGCATATAGAGGCTTCTCCGCGATTAATTGAGAATTTGAAACAGGTGTTCTCTGAACAAAATGTTTTAAGTCAGGTAGAACATTTATCGATAGATATTGATCTGTCGGATCGGGAGCGTGAAGTATTAGAGTTATCGTGCGAAGGATTACCGATTAAATTAATCGCGGATAAGTTATGCATCTCTAACAGAACCGTTGAAAAGCACCGTGCAAGTTTAATGGCCAAGACAGGTTCGAGGAGCATTGTGGAAGTGATTATTTTTGCTTTGCGTAATCAACTGATCACCTTATAGGTATTACTGCTATCAATCAATTACATATAGATCTATTTAAAATGAATCACAGCTGGTTAATTATTATCGGCTGTGATTTGTTTATATAGGTAAATATGGTTACTTTCCCATCACAGAATATTTATTACTTTCTTGTTAGTCGTTTGCCAGTTTTCCAGGCATCAAATTCAACAATTTTATAATATGTTATACTCCAATACAACCTTCTGGCCCCGACAAAATCGTATCAAAGTCGCGACAAAACTGCGACAGATTCGCATATATGTCGGCTTTGACGCGGCTTTAATGCGCCTCTGTCGCGGCTTTGAGTAGGAAAAGGGGTATCATTAAAGTGATTTGGGGGCTGGGATGAAGTTTGTTTATGATTTTTGTCATATTTGAGAAAAAGTTATACACTATCTCATGCTATCAAGCGATACCCAGTTATCAAGTGACTAATTTATACGACATAATGAGCTTTCTTATGGTTGCTACTTTGCTTTAATCATGTTAAATTTGTTTTGTCAATTTAAGACTGCACTTTACAGTTTAAAGTCAGATACGCAGACCAAAGATTACTATCCGAATTTTTCCGGAACTTTCGAATGTGACCAGGCCGGCGCAATGATAGCATTGTGGGTAACCGCGCACGCCTAATTTTGATGAAGGGGAGTTAATGTTACCAGTGGGGTGTAGCCTGTTTTGTTTAACATTTAAAATTTTTAACACTATGGGAAAATATGTAGATGGTCCATTTGGAAAGGTATCCGGTCAAATCGGAAATTTAATTGCAAGTAGTTGGATGGATATAAATTACTTCAAAATTAAAAGTGATCATTACCATGATGCGAATACACTTGAGCAGCAAGGGTATCGTAAAAGATTCGGCAATGTTTCAAGTTTGGCTACAAAGCTGAAGGATTTGTGTGTAGATTCAACATATAAACCTTTTGTAAAGAAAAAGAAGATTGCGATGACTGGTCGCAACTATTTTATGAGCGTGAATGCTCAGGTTTATGATTTGAATGGTACCATTGGCGATTATTCGTTATTAAAAACAGTAGTAGGCGCATTACCATTGCCATTCGACTTGAAGGTGGAGAATGATTCTGATCAGGCAGGAGCAGTGAGGATTATCTGGAGAAGTTGGTGTCAGGATAATCCGAAAAGGGCAAATGATCATCTGGATGTAATAGTAGTAAAGGAGATGGAGAATGGAGATGATGAATTTGTGATTGTAGAGACTGAATTTGAGCGTGAGGAGTTGTCTGCTTCTGTAAAACTACCTTTTGAAAAAGGAACACTACTTCACCTTTATGTGTTCTTTGCATCACCCGATAATCAAGAATTCACCAATGATGTTTATGCAAAAATTGTGATGAATTAATTGAATATTTTAATCTTTTTAGGAGAATTAATGGCATCTTTTAAATAGGTGCCATTTTTTATTGAAAAAAAGACGCTTTAAAAGACCAATTTTACCTGTCGGAAATCCCCCATCAATTTCATCAAAATAGGTGTAACCGTCACTGATTTTTAAATTGTATTTTCTTTTTTTGATGTTGTTTGCTTAGAATTCGTTGTAGTTACATCGTTTAGTAGGTGATTTCCATATTCTATCGGATTTAGGAAAGGAAGTATTTACGTATTGTGGTGATAATCTGTTATTTGTAATTTTGAATTGTGAAAATAAATCGATCCGGATTGCTCTTAAAATGAATCCCTAAAAAGATTCAATTTTTCAATTTTTATTTCTAATTCAAAAATATTCGTGTTATGAAAAAATTATTAATGTTAATCGTGGTTATGGCACTAGGAGCTGCAGTATATGCAAATGGTGATTGTTGTCCTCCACAAGATCCAGGAGATCCATGTGTACCTCCACCATGGGAAAATTATTGGTATATGCCAGAATTTGAAGAAATGCCTCCATGTTTTACTAACTTCTGTGAGGAAGACTTCTATTGGGAACCACCTTGCTCTCCTTGTAAATTTGACATGTCTAAGTTTAATTATGCCTCAGCATGGCAACGAGGAATGGGAAATGAAGCAAAACAAGAACAAGTTGGAGGAAAGCATAATCTGGCCATCGTTTGGCAAAGAGGCCATGATAACTATGCTAAGCAGTATCAGGAAGGCTCAGGTGATGACAATAGAGCAATTATCTGGCAGAAAGGTAAGGAGAATGATGCATATCAAGAGCAAAAAGGTGATGACAATCTTGCGTTAATTTTACAGCAAGGTGCAGAAAACTATGCAAAACAAACACAAGATGGAGAGGATAACTTTGCTTGTATTAAGCAGATGTCTCCACGAGGATATAGATGTGGTGGTTTTGTTGATATTAACGATTACGCTTTTCAAGAGCAAATTGGTGATGATAATGTGGCAATAGTTCATCAATTTAATAGCATGGAGAAAGGAAGTGATCATAACAATAAAGCTTATCAATATCAAGATGGTGATGACAATATTGCGTATATAAGACAAGATTTCGGATATAAGAATTTTGCAAAACAGGATCAGGATGGTGATGATAATACTGCAGTAATTCTTCAGACAACTGTTCATGGTCGCGGAGGAGTTGTTAATCCAGAAGATAATGAAGCAACTCAAATTCAAGATGGAGATGATAATAAAGCATTAACTGTTCAATCAAGTAGGGATCAATATGCCAAAACTACTCAAATAGGGGATGATAACCAGGCGACTATCAATCAGAAAAGAGGAGAAGGTAATAAAGCTGTTGTTTTACAGGAAGGTGATGACAACTTTGTTGGTTGTATGCCTTGTGTAGAAACAGACTGCTGTAGATTATTGATGAGAGGTGAAATAACTTGGGGTGTATTCCAAGTTGGTTGTGACAATGATGTTGATATTAAGCAATTTGATGATCACAATTTTGCACAAGTATTACAGATGGGAAGAGATAATGAATCTGATGTAATAAGTGAAGGTTATGGCGTTGTTAGAGTTCAGCAACGAGGACATGATAATAAGAGTTGGATTCATCAGCACTAGAAGAAATAATGAAATAATCAGAGAAGAATTTTTTTTTCTCTGATT
Source organism: Puteibacter caeruleilacunae (assembly GCA_005217565.1). GTDB lineage: Bacteria > Bacteroidota > Bacteroidia > Bacteroidales > Prolixibacteraceae > Puteibacter > Puteibacter caeruleilacunae. Next base: position 344,168 of record SJCO01000003.1, on the reverse strand, counting down.
ATTTATGTAATAGATATATTGAAGAATCAAGAATTGAATTCTTGTTTGATTAATAGGATTAATTTAATAGTAGATGAAAAGATTATTGACATTATTCCTAGTTGTGACCTCAATTAGTTGTTTCAATTGTTTGGCTCAAGATGGCGAAGAAGAAATAATAACAGATTGGAGCAAAGAGCTATTTATTCAAGAGGTGACTCAGCAATATTTGGAACCTTTGAATTTGCAATTAGATCAACATACTGAGTGTCGAAATAAACTATTCTTATTGCAACATGGCAACAAGAACACTATTTCAATAAAACAATATAATTCAGGGAATGAGATGGTCGCTATTCAGGATGGCGATGAGAACGAGATTCTGACCAACATGCATGGACCTCAAATTGAGAACTATGTTGTTCAGGATGGCTATAAAAATCGTGCAAAACAAGATCTTTCTGGAAGTTTAATGCATGCAATATTCCAGCAGGGAAGTTTCCACGAAGTAACGGTTAATGAAAATGGTAACCACTATCCAAAACTGATGATTACACAGAAAGGGGTAGGTATGAAGTTAATCATAAACAATGGATCAATTGAACACCCATAATAGTCACCGACACTGTTGGAAATGGTACTTGGTGGAAAAGAAATTTTCCTTAGCAAAAAAGGTATTGTTTGTTGTCGTGCTAATGGCTGGAATTATAGTTACAGCAAGTGCACAGACTAAAGATTCAATTGTGAATGATTCTACGGCGATCAAAAAGTTCAAACCTGCTCCTGAGGCGCTGAAAAATATTGTGGAGCAATTAATGAACAGTAAGAAAAAGACAAAATCAGATGCCGAAATCGAGATGGAAATAAATGAGTTGATAGTTGATGAAACGAAAACTAAGGCAGGACGTGATTTTTATGAAAAATTTATTACCGATTGGTCTACTCCTAATAAGGAGCGTAGTTATACGATTACAATCACAGAGAAACCATATCGAGCCTCTACTACACAATTGCAGATTACAATTAATGACACCAAGGTGTTTGAATCAATGCTCCAATCTCGATCAGCAGTTATTGAAGCATTATGTCAGCAAGCTATGGGGCGATGTGCACAATTTATCGCCAATTATGATGCAATTATGAAGATGTTGGGGAATGAAGACCAAATAGGTAACGGAATCTTTTAAAAGAAAATGTTATGAGGGTAAAATTATTATTTATAACAGGTTTATTGATAAGCCTGGTTGGATTGTTAGGTGTGGATCTTCATGCACAGGATTTTGTTTACAAGCCTGTAAATCCGGCGTTCGGAGGAGATTCATTTAATCATTCCTGGTTGATGGCATCAGCCAACGCTCAGAATAATCATACTACGCAAACATCTTCTTCTAGCTTCTTTGATGAAGAAGATCCTGTTGCGGCTTTTGCAGACGATTTGAATAGAGCTGTAATGGATGAATTACGTAGGCGAATAATTGACGAGCAGCTAGGTTCAGAGGGATTAGAGAAAGGCAATTATTTGTTGGGAGATTATCAGATAGAAGTTGGTGAAACCAGTCGGGGGGTGTATATCAACATTAAAGATGTAAAAACAGGATCATCGTCGCAGGTATTAATTCCTGAGATTTAATACCTGCTCTCTTCGCTTATTAATGGTCAATGGTTTTTGTATACGAGCTAGTAGGGTGGCCATTATAAAATAATGGAATATTGATATTGAAGAACTGATGAGCTATCAGGATTTTAGATCTGATAAAATGGATCTTGGATCACTGAGATGTAATTCTTTGTGTTTATTAATTCAAAAAGAAACCACCAATGATTAGCATAATTTCCAACAGGAAGCTGCTTGCAATCGCAGCTTTAGGTGTTTTTTTGGTCGGTTGTGGACCCACTTTGCACCGACCCTTGATGACTTCAAGGGCTCGGTTGGGTCCTGAAACACCGGTGAAAAAAGAACTCCTGGCACTGCCTGAACCACAACAAAAAGTGGTTGCTGCGGTGTACAAATTTAGAGATCAAACAGGGCAATATAAGCCGTCAGAAATGGGATCTAACTGGTCGACTGCAGTTACTCAAGGAGCAACAACGATCCTAATACGAGCTTTGGAAGAATCAAATTGGTTTATTCCAATAGAGCGAGAAAATTTAGGTAATTTATTGAATGAGAGGAAGATCATTCGTTCGAGTCGCACGCAATATGCAAATGGAGAGGATCCAGGAATACCTCCTTTACTTTATGCTGGAGTGATCTTGGAAGGAGGGATAATCTCATATGAGACAAATATACTAACGGGTGGAGTAGGATTAAGGTATTTTGGAGTAGGAGGTTCTGGTCAGTATAGGGAAGATCGTGTTACTGTTTATCTGCGTGCTGTGTCTACAAGCAATGGACAGGTACTAAAGACAGTTTATTGTACAAAGTCGCTATTGTCACAAGAAATGAAAGCCGGTATTTTTAAGTATGTAAAGACTGAGCGCTTGTTAGAAGCAGAAGTAGGATTTACCTATAATGAACCAACCGAGATGGCTGTGACTGAGGCTATTGAAAAGGCTGTTGAAAGTATGATTCTTGAAGGAGTGAGAGGTAAGTTGTGGAGCCTGAAGAATCCTGCAGATTCTACAGCAATGGCTTTTGTAAAATATGATTTGGAGAAAGATGCCAATATGGCAATGGATCAATTTGGTCGTAAAATTGAGAACGATCGTAAACCTGAATGGGTAATTGGTGCTGGAGTTGCAGGACAAGAGTATCGAGGAGACTATGGTTATGGTGATGTACAGCCAATGGGAGAACTTCGGTTTGGTTATCGTTTTACTGATACGTGGCAGTTGGAGTTGCAGAGTGCCTACGGAAAGCTACAATATCCAGAATTGTTTGAGAATACTTATATTGCTCCAACCCTGAATATGAAGTGTTTTTTAACACCCAAATACACTTTCTCACCCTATCTGTCAGTAGGTGCAGGTGCGATGATTAATCTCGAAAATAAGAAGGTAGATGCACCACCAAAAACAGTTTATTTCCAGGGGAATACAGAAGTGGGGGTAGAATATTTGATTCGCAATAAAGTAGGTATTCAGTTCAGTGGATACTATAATTTACTATTTGATGATAACTATGATACGGCAAACCAGGGACGGTACTTTGATACCTACTATGGGTTAAAACTAGGGGTGAATTTTTACCTAGGTAAGAAAAAAAGAAATAATCCTAAAAAATCAGAGCAATGAACCGCGTTAAATTTAAAATAATCATATTGATGGTATTGTCGATCGGTCTATGGGGATGCGAAGATAGTACCCTTGACGTAGAGCTTTTTGGGTCAATCCAGGGAGTTGTACTGAGTGCTTCCGATAATACTCCGTTGGAAGGAGTGAGTATATCTACCACACCAGCTAGTGCTGCAGTACTTACTGATGCCGAGGGAATGTTTACATTGAATAAAGTGCCTTTAGGAGATGTTACAGTAGCTGCATCATTGAAGGATTATATTCAAGCCAGTATTTCAGTAAAAGTACTGGAGGATGAGACATCTACAGTTGAATTTACTTTAGAGAAAGAAGAATTGCAAGGTTCTGTGATTTTTTCTATTCCTGCTCCGGTAGATGGAATGGCGGATACAGATGTAGCAATAGATTTGAGCTGGCACACGGAAATTGAGAAAATTGAGAATGTGACCTATGATGTATTTATGTTTGATCAGGATGCTATTGATAAGACCTTAATAGTAGAGAATCTTGAGGATACAACATATACGGTGTCGGGCCTTTTTTCGAATACCACATACCACTGGTATGTGGTAGCTAATAAAGATGATAAAACATGGAAAAGTGATACCTGGAGTTTTCGGACGTTAAGTGCCCGGAGTCTGGAAATAGTTTTTGCGAGAAAAGTAGATGGAAATTATCAGTTAATGGCGACAGATATAAATGGAGATCAGGTAGCTCAATTGACAAAGTTTTCTAACAATAGAAACTGGTTTCCTCTAATTAATCCTCAATATGTTGATCAGTTGCTTTATACTTCAAATGCAGATGGGGATCATCATATTTACACATGTGATAGAGATGGTAAAAATGTGCAGAGAGTAACGGATCTTCCGAATGAAGGCTATTTCAACAATGGAGAGGGAATTTGTTGGTCACCCGATGGGAAGCGGATACTATTCTCGTCATATAGTAAGTTGTATTCTATCAAGAAGGATGGAACGGATTTGAAGTTAATCAAGACTGCTCCTGAAGGTCGACACTTTATTGCACGTGACTGGAATAAGTATACGGGTAAGATCTTAGTGGAGACTGTTGGAGAGAAGTCCTATGACTCCGAGATTTATATGATGGATGGTGATGGGAGTAATTTTGAAATGCTAGTGGATAATTTGCCTGGCCATATTGGAGAACCTTCATTTTCAATCGATGGAAAGCAACTTCTGTATACCAGAGATATGAGTGAACTACAATCGACAGATGGAAGGCAGTTGGATGTACATATTTTCCTTAAAACGTTAGCTACTGCGGAGGAGGAGGACTTATCTACACAGAAACCTTTAGGCACTAATGATATAAATCCTCGATTCTCAGTGACAGGAGGAAGTATAATTTTTGTGAACACCAATAATACCGGAACAGAGCAGAGAAATATACAGAGAATCGCGTTAGATGAAAATGATGAAAATGATGTTGACAATAATGGTCGTTCATTGATTGTTGCAGATGGAGAAATGCCATTTTGGGGCATTAAAATATAAACAATTTTATCTGTTGGATGGGTCCCTAGTATCAAGGAAAATCAAGGTGTGGTACTCACACTACTATGCCCTCAATTCGTCCACATAAATCCTTGATTTTTCCATCGATCCTGCCACCATCTCGTGCTTATAAATAAGTTGTGTTAATTATACGGGACTCATTCAACAGACTTTTATCTCTTCCCTTCCGAAGGCAGAGGGAAGAGATCTTTTTATTCAAACAGTCCAATTAATTCATCCTTGTCAATCGCATTAAATGGATTGTTCGAATTAATGAACTTCTCTGATAATTGTGATTTCTTTTCTTTTAGCACCTGTATCTTTTCTTCAATGGTATCCTTGGATATAAAGCGGTATACAAATACTTTCTTATCCTGACCTATACGATGTGCTCGATTGATGGCTTGATTTTCTGCAGCTGGATTCCACCAAGGATCAACAATAAATACATAGTCGGCCGATATTAGATTTAATCCTACTCCTCCTGCTTTTAATGAAATCAAAAAGATTCTGGTATCATCGTTTTCCTGAAAATCTCTTACGGCTTCTTCACGGTCTCTGGTTTGTCCTGTTAATATGGCCGTCTTCCATTTCTTCTTTTGAAATGCATTTTCGAGTATTTCCAGGTGCTTAACAAATGAAGAGAATACCAATACCTTGTGGTTTTCTGCCATTAGGTTGCTCATGGCGCGGATAATCTCGTTGAATTTTCCTGAATCCATGTTCGTTTCTGCGTCAATCATCATCGGGTGATTCGCTAACTGACGTAACTTCGTTAGGCCCTGTAGAACGAGTAGTGCTGATTTTTGGATACCGTGACTTTCGATGTTTTGAAGAATTGAGTTTCTGATCTGAGATTTCTCCTCTTCGTATTTTGATTTCTGATCAGGTGTCATCACACAATGCCTTGTTTGATGTGTGATAGGAGGGAGATCCTTGGCAACCTCCTCTTTTGTTCTTCTGAGAATGAATGGATGGATTAAACTTTGCAGTTGTTGTTGCTTTTCTTCATCGTTCTTCTTCTCGATAGGAACAATAAATTCACGTTTAAAGAAAGCCAGACTACCTAATAGATCTTTATTCAGGAAGTTTACCTGCGACCAGAGATCACTTAGAGAGTTCTCAATAGGTGTGCCCGTTAGTACTAGTCTATGGTTCGATTGTAAGCGAATTACTGCCTGATATATTTTTGATGTAGGATTTTTAATGTACTGACTCTCATCTAGGATGATATAGTGAAAAGTATGATTCTCAAATAGCTGATAGTCATTACGGATTGTGCCGTACGTTGTTAAAATGATATCGTAACCGTTAATGAGAGCATCTATGTTTAAGGCTTTCTTTCGGTTGATCCCAACATGTTTGTAACATTTTAATTCAGGTGTGAACTTGGCAATCTCGTTATTCCAGTTGTGGACTAACGAAGTAGGAACAATTACTAGTGATGCTGGTTGTATCTCTTGCTGTGCTTCTTCTGCAAATAAGGTAGAACCATTTGAATCACTGCTAACTAATTCAGCACGGGGACTGCTTACTTTTTGCAGCAATGTAAGGGTTTGGATTGTTTTTCCAAGTCCCATGTCATCCGCTAAACAACCGCCGAAATTATTATTTCTTAATTGATACATCCAAGAGAAACCTTCGGCCTGATAGTTTCTTAGTGATGCATTAATTCCTGCTGGAACTTCGGCTTCAACTTTGGCGTTTTCTTTACTTAGCTGTTCAAACTTCTCTTTATACTTTTTGTCTATTCCTGTTAAATTATCCTGTAGAAGATTAAAATGATGCTTTTGGAAACGTAACGTTTCTCCTAGTTCTTCACTAAATGGAAGCAGGTCCTTATAGCGTTTAAACCATTCTTCCGGTAAAATTGCAATTTCACCATTAGGAAGTTCAAACTCTCTAATGCCAGCTAATATGTGTTTCTTCAATCGAATGAATGGTATGAAAAATTCACCAAACTGAACCTTTGCATAGATATCAAACCAATCGTCAATACTTTTAACTTCCAACGTAAGTTTTTGCTCACCAACGAAGTATTTTCTTTCAGTAGTTCGATGCGAAATATGAATATCATTCTGTTCAAGTGCCTCTCGATGTTCATTTAACCAATCCATCGAACGGTAGTAAAGTTCTTCGGGTGGTAGTTTCTCTGAACTCTTTGGACAAAGGGTATGTTCTCCACAAGTCATCCCTCTTTCCTCAAGCCATTCAATGGTCGTTTTCTCCCATTTTAGATCTTTCTTGAATTTGAAAAAACGATAGTCATCTTGTATAACCTGTAGGTATACCGAATCATCACTTTGCTCACAAGCATTGAACTCTCGATTACCATATCTAAACTTCAATTGCAACGCAGGGTAACCATCAACAGTATTGATGGTTAAGAATGTTTTTTTCCTAGGAACTGTTTCTTCAATACTAAAACCTTGGGCTGTTACCTGGTGATCTCTAATTGTATTCAAAACAAATGTTCTGAAGTATTTATCTTCAACATTCTTAGGGATGGTAATGAAAGGTTTCGTTAGAAATGGGAATAGGTTTTTCCCTTTAAGTTTTGAAAAAGTGTATAACTTACCATTAGATACCAGTGTACACGGACTGTTGGTAAGCATGATCACCTTTTTTTGTTTGAAGTTGATCTCCTTGCTGTTGTGGAATAACTGTAAATTATAGCGTATGCCATCGAAGAAACGTTGAAAATTAAAGGTTGCTGTTCCTTCGGTTGACATGATCTGGATCAGATCTTCATCATAGAGGTTGATGTATTTCGATGCCTTTAAAAATAAGCGAATGTTATTGGCTCCAATTAATTGTATGGCTTGAAATATTTGCTGCTCAATATATGGAGTAATTGTTGTATGAAAGTAAGTGTCATCAATATCTTGAAAGAAATTCTGCAACCCTTTCTTTGGTGAGAATTTCTTTGACAGCCTTTCGTCGCTATAATTCTCAATGTAGTGAATTATTTTACGTTCTTCACTTGAGAAATCATAGTCGAGGCTGTTGATATCATGTTCACGTACAAGCTTATTAATTGTATAAAAGCTTCTATCCTCTACTTTTCGGATGAGATATGGTGCCAGGATATAGCCCAGCACGCGGTGTTCAGTTAATGCTATAATAAATTCCTGTTTCATCAGGGATATGTCAATAAGTTACTTCAAATTTTTATTCTCACGAAGGTTATCCGCCTACTCTTTTGACTTTATAACCTTGGCTGGTCAGTAAATTCATGATTTTATCCCTATGGTCTCCCTGGATCAAAATCTCTCCATCCTTCACTGAGCCTCCTACTCCACATTTCGATTTCAGTTGTTTGCCCAAATCTTTTAAGTCATCATCATTTCCAATGAAACCTGTGATGAGTGTTACAGCTTTCCCTTTGCGTTGCTTTTTATCAAGCATTACCTTAAGGTTTTGCTGTTGAGGGGGAAGAGTTTCCTCCATGCCCTCTTCTTCGTAGGAATAATCGTAGTCGTTATTTGTCGAATATACTATTCCTAGGCGGTCTTTTTTATTCTTTCCCATATCGTTTATTTTATCGTGCACATTTAACGCATACTTTCGATTCTGGCATGAGTAATATTCTTGCAGGCTGTATTGGCGCCTTGCATTTGATACATCTTCCAAAGTCGGGTGTGTCAATATTGGCAAAAGCCTCTTCCAGTTTTCGAAGCTGTATTTTTTTCTTTCTCAAGGCAGCTTCATTGATACTTCTGTTATTTATGGCATCCATACGACTTACCCTTCCTATGGCAGAATCAGGAGCTATAGGTTGTGTCAACTCTTTTAACTCAGTGATATCTTTCTTAAGTCTGACAATTTTCTTTTCAATTGTTTGTCTGAATGCTTCTTTTTCTTCTGTTGTCATAGCCTGAACATCAAAAGTTTGCGATTACTCTGTTTTTAAATACACCTATCAAATAAATAAACCTTAAAAATATAAAGATTTTGGTTCTTCAAAACAGTTTTTGTGGGTTTTTACTCTTCATTTTCGAAAAAGTGTGTTCGTTTTCGAAGAGAGGGCTGTATTTTGTTAAATAATAGCGTGTTGGGAAAATTATTTGTCAGGCATATTGTGACGAGAAAAGGTCTAAACTCTTCGGTTTTGATAGAAATATTCATTAGTGAAATGAATGGTGGAATTGTATTATGTATTGAAATATAGATAGTTGTAGTTTGTGGCATGTGCATTGCAATTGGAAGGAGTGAACAACTAATATGGAATTGATCAAAAAAGAAGAGAAATGAAGACTTATTTAATCGCACTAATTATAATTGTTATCAGCATAACTTCAGTATCCGCTCAGGTAAAAGAATCATCAGAAGAAAAAACGATTAACTTAACAGCTAATTTAAATACTACAATTGCACTTAGGTTGGAGGATAACGATATCGTTTTTGACTTTGTAACTTTAGATGATTATAAGAATGGAATAGGTAAAAAGGGAGGTGAATATTCAACAAAAGGAGCCGTTGAGTCAACCACTAACTGGTCATTAGGATTTCGTGCTATTAAGCATTTTGTGCATACTGATGGTGTTACCAAAATGAATTTGAATAATGTTGGACTAACAGCGATATTTGAGGGCACCAATAAGATGATTAATTATGGTGCATATGGAACTATTCCTCCTACACACTATTATTACCTGTTAAGACATAATGGAAAAGATATGAATGCTGGAACTTACGAGCAGAATAAGTTTACTGTATATTGGGAAATGGGAACTAAAGGGCGATTGATGAATCGTAAATCATTATATGAGCAAAACCTTAAAAAAGGTTCTTATTCTACAGAAATTGAGTTCGTGGCATTTGAGGTTATCTAGTTTAAATTACCTCTTTCCGTTGCTGATGTTGAATTTAGACATCTTAAATATGTTATTTCTTCAGAGGGGGTACGGTAGTTGTAAACAAAATGCCCTGTTCAATAAAATATGCTGATTTCTTATGACTGGGATATAAAATGCTTTCTTCCTATATAAAAAGGACTCATTTGAATGCTAAATTCTTTCAAAAAAGGCTTTAAAAATTATAAATCGTAAGTAGGATAGTAAATTTAATACTGATTTAAAATTTTGTAACTACTTCATCTTGCATGATTTATGTCATTTCGAATGATGGAATGCAAAGGCTAAATTTAAAACATGCTTTTTTTAGCGAATCGTTATTACCTTTGTAAGTCGAAATTTTGAAATGAATCTATAGCTATATATTTGATGAACAGGATTGTAAATAAACAATATTTGTCGGAGAATGTAGTAAGAATGGAAATAGAGGCTCCATTGATTGCTCGCTCCAGAAAACCTGGGAATTTTATTATTCTTCGCATTGGCGAAAAAGGTGAACGTATACCATTAACAATTGCCGATTCTGATATCACTAACGGTACGATATCAATTATTGTGCAAAATGTTGGAGTTAGCTCAAAAAAACTTTGTACTCTTGAAATAGGGGATGAAGTTACTGATTTGGTTGGACCGCTTGGAAAACCAACCAATGTTCATAAAGTAGGAACAATCCTGGCGATGGGTGGAGGAGTAGGAATCGCTCCATTATTTCCGATTGTAAAGGCTTTTAAACAGGCAGGTAATCGTGTTGTTACTGTTTTAGCTGCTAGAAGTAAGGATCTTTTGATTCTTGAAGATGAAATGCGTGAATGGTCTGATGAGGTTGTGGTAATGACTGATGATGGATCATATGGCGAAAAAGGATTAATAACAGCTGGAGCAGAACGCGTAATTCAAAATGAGAAGATTGATGAGTGTATAGCTATCGGTCCTGCAGTGATGATGAAGTTTGCTGCAATGCTTACAAAAAAGTATGAAATTCCTACACAAGCCAGTTTAAATTCAATCATGGTTGACGGAACAGGTATGTGCGGAGCATGCAGGGTAACAGTTGGAGGAAAAACGAAATTTACCTGCATCGATGGTCCTGAGTTCAATGCTCATGAGATTGACTTTGATGAGATGTTGATGAGACTGCAGGCGTACGTGAAGGAAGAGAAAGATGCTCAGGCTGAACAACAATAAACTTTTTACTTATGACAGTTAATACTGATTACTTGAAGGAACAACGCGGTCAAGAGTGGAGAGTTGAACTGCGTAAAAAAATAAAAAATAAAGATCGCTTGACCATCGAGAGGGTTAAAATGCCAGAGATGGATCCTATGGAGCGTATCAAATATCAGGATAAAGAGGTAAACTTAGGATTGACACTTGATGCAGCTATGCGCGAAGCTTCTCGCTGTATGGATTGTGCAAATCCTACCTGTATCGAAGGATGTCCGGTTAGTATCAATATCCCTAAGTTTGTTAAAAACATTGAAAGAGGAGAGATTCTTGATGCTGCATCAACATTAAAGGAAACAAGTGCTTTGCCTGCTGTGTGTGGTCGTGTATGTCCACAGGAGAAACAGTGTGAGGCTCGTTGTTTTTATGTTGAGAAGATGAAAAAAGATCCTGTAGCGATTGGATATTTGGAGCGTTTTGCTGCCGATTACGAACGTGAGTCTGGATCTATGTCTATCCCGAATGTTGAAGATGCTAATGGCGTAAAGGTAGCCACAATTGGATCAGGACCTGCTGCACTATCCTTTGCTGGAGATATGGTGAAGTTGGGTTATGATGTTACTGTTTTTGAAGCGCTGCATGAGATTGGTGGTGTATTGAAATATGGTATACCTGAATTCCGTCTGCCAAACTCAATTGTAGATGTGGAGCTTGATAATCTCCGAAAAATGGGAGTAAAGTTCGAGACTAACTTTGTAGTTGGAAGAACTGCTTCGGTTGAAGATCTTGAAGAACAAGGATTCAAAGCATTTTTCGTTGGAAGTGGTGCCGGTTTGCCACGTTTCATGAATATTCCAGGTGAGAACTACAACGGTATTATGTCGTCAAATGAGTATTTAACTCGTGTTAATTTGATGAATGCAGCTGATGATAGTTACGATACTCCGGTATTGAAAGGTAAGAATGTTGCTGTTATTGGTGGAGGTAATACAGCAATGGATTCAGTACGTACAGCCAAGCGATTGGGAGCTGAACGTGCTATGATTATTTACCGTCGTTCACTGGAGGAGATGCCTGCTCGTGTTGAGGAAGTAAAACATGCGATGGAAGAGGGTATTGAGTTCATTAACCTACATAATCCTGTTGAATATTTTGCGAATGAAAACGGTCGTGTAAATAAAATGAAGGTACAACGTATGGAATTAGGTGAACCTGATGCTTCAGGAAGAAGACGTCCGGTAGCACTTGATGAATATGTTGAACTAGATGTTGACTTGGTTGTTGTTGCAGTAGGAGTTTCTCCTAATCCATTGATCCCATCGTGTATGCCAGACTTAGAAGTTAGTCGCTGGGGTACTATTGAAGTTAATGAAGATAAAATGCAAACATCAATACCACAGTTATTTGCAGGGGGTGATATTGTGCGTGGAGGAGCAACTGTTATTTTGGCCATGGGCGATGGGCGTAAAGCTGCCGAATCAATGCATGGATTTTTAAAAGAAAAGTACAACTTGTAAACAAAAACACGAACAAATATGGCTAATCTGTCAACCCGTTTCTTTGGATTAGAATTAAAGAATCCATTGGTTATAGCTAGCTCTGGTTTAACAAACTCTTTGGAGAATATAAAGATCTTCGCAGAGTCAGGAGCAGGAGCTGTTGTATTAAAATCAATATTTGAGGAAGAAGTCTATTTTGAATATGAAGAGATGATGCGAAAGCAAGGAGGTTCTCATCATTTTCATGAACATCTCGATTATTTTGATTATCAAATCAAAGATGAGAATGTAAAGGATTACATTCGCTTTATCTCAGATGTAAAAGAGGCAGTTGATATTCCTGTTGTTGGTAGTATTAATTGTATTTCTTCAGGAGACTGGGTGCAGTTTGCATCTAAAATTGAAGCGGCGGGTGCAGATGCTATTGAGTTGAATCTTTTTATTTTACCATCTGATCTGAATAAAAGTGCTAGCGAGGCATCAGAATTCTATTTGAGTACGGTGAAGGCTGTATTGGCTAAAGTAAACATTCCTGTGTCGGTTAAAATTAGTAGTTATTTCTCTAATTTGGGCGGTATGGTGAAAGAGTTGGCCGAGGCAGGTGTGGCAGGTGTTACAATGTTTAACCGCTTTTATAGTCCTGATGTAGATCTGAATTCGTTAAGCTTAAAAGCTGCCAATGTATTGAGTTCACCATCAGAATATGTTATGCCATTGCGTTGGATTGGACTTTTAGCAGGACGTGTAGAGTGTCAATTAGCAGCCACAACTGGTATACATGATGCAGATACCGCGATTAAAATGTTGCTTGCTGGCGCCGATGCTGTTCAGTTGGCTTCTATTTTCTATCATAAAGGTCCAGCCTATGCCAAGGAACTTTTGGCAGAGATGGAAAAGTGGATGGATGAGAAAGGATTTGCTTCAGTGGAAGAAATGAAAGGCAAGTTGAGCTTTACCAATGCAAAGAATCCCGGTTGGTATGAGCGAGTTCAGTTTATGAACTATTTTGGAGAATATAACGGATAACACAAAATATAGAGACGCTAAATGCGTCTCTTTTTTTTCATTTTTGCTCACCAGTTTGTTAATCGTCCAACAAACTTTATTTTTGCATACTATAGTCTTAAAAAATATACTCTTATGAGGAAGCTTCTTATAATTTTGAATTTTCTGTTTTTTATGGTGATGTTTCATCAACATGTAGGTGCACAAAATCGTACTCCTGATGGAGAAGAAATTGTACTGATAAGAGGCAAAAAATTTATTCTTCATACAGTTGAAGAAGGGGAAACCATTAATAGCTTGGTTAAGAAATATGGTGTTGAAAGAAAGAAGTTGATCAAAGCTAATTCTCAATTGCTACTTGGTGTCAGACCTGGCGATATTATTAGTATTCCGTATGTACAATCAATCGCAAGGGGAAATAAGCAATTGGAAAAAAAGGATCGTTCTATTTTAGTTCATTTGGTGAAGGAAGGAGAAACTTCAAGTGCAATTGCTAAGAAATATGGTGTTTCCTTCTTTGCATTAAGAAAGGAAAATCCTTTTATTGATCAGGGAATATCAGCAGGTATGCGCTTGGTTATTCCAGAAGGAGAGGCTGCACAGTTAATAGAGATTGATAGAGCAGTTGAAGATGATGAATATCTTTCACATATAGTAATTGTAGGAGATACCTGGTACTCGATATCAAAAAAATACAATAAACGAATTGCAGTGCTAAAAAGAGCTAATCCAGAGCAGGGAGATGAAGTTAGTCTTGGAACAACTGTAAGAATTCCGAAAGGGATATCTCAGGTTGGTGATGAACTGATTAGTGATGGAACCTCATTTAGTTACCTGGTAGAAACGGGAGATACTTACTTCTCGTTGAAGCAAAGGTTCGGACTGGAAAAGGATGAGTTGATTGGTTTAAATCCTGCATTGGAAAATGGATTAAACGCAGGACTAAAAATCAAAATACCAGCCCAAGGTGTTGATGCTTATCGTTTAAAATCGGAAGATGATGAGCGTGCAATCTATCATGAGGTTCAAAAAGGTGAAACTATTTATGCGCTTGCAATAAAATATAACAAAAGCGCAGATGGACTGAAGGAGCTTAATCCAAACTTAAAGGTGCGAGGATTAATTGCAGGGGAGAAGATTGTGGTTGGAAGAGTCGAACCTGTAGAAGAGGTTGAAGAGACTGAAGATGGAGTTGAAAGTGCTGTGACGGATACTGTGGTGTATGAATCATTTTATGAAAAGGTCTTACCACATGGACTTCAAGAAGAAGTCGATGATAGTATTGTTGCTCGTGAATTTAATGTTGGCGTATTCTTGCCGCTTTACCTGGATAAAAATGATGAGATTAATACCGAAGCAGTTCCGGAAGAGGAAATCGATAGTTTGTATAAAGCTAATGTCGATGTTATAGACTTTGTTGTCGATTCGTTTAGATTAAAACAGAATAGGACTGTTTATTCTCGTAGTCAAAACTTTTTAAAGTTCTATGAGGGATTTTTACTTGCTGCCCAGAAGATGGAGAATAAAGGTATTAAAGTAAACTACAAGATATATGATACAGCGAGAGATCCACAGAAAATTGATTCTTTAATGCGTGTAGAGAATTTGTATGACCTTGATTTGATTGTTGGACCGATCTATGAGAGTTGTCAGGCTGAGTTATCCGCTTTCTCATTTAAAAATCGAATTCCAATGATTTCTCCATTATCTCCAAATTCATCTTTTACTGAGAAAAATCCATTTTATTTTCAAGTGAACTCTGATAATCAATATCAGATTGATCAAACGGTAGATTTCATGGTAGATGAGTTTTTCAATAAGAACTTGATTGTTTTAAACTTGAAAGGAAGTTATTCGGATGCTGAATTAGATCTAGTGAAAGCTTGTCGCGAAAAGTTCTTTTCTACTTCATACAATGGAGAGGATAAAGCTATTCTTTATCATGAGTATGATTACTCAGATGAAGGTTTTAGTGGTTTAAGAGCTATTATGAGTAAAGAACGAGAGAATGTTATCTTCTTACCTTCAAGTAAACAGGTTGACGTAAGTGTTGCTGTGAATGACCTGAAGACTCTTGCTGAGGATTACAATATCACTTTTGTTGGGACCTCATCATATCCTCGTTATACAAGTATTCAGACTGAGTCGTATCATAAATTGAAGCTGACGTATTTGTCGCCATTCTATGTGGATTATACAAAGACATGTGTGATAGATTTTGTTCGCCATTATCGAGAGGTATACTTTGATGAGCCCGATCAGTATAGTTTTCAAGGGTACGATGTTGCCACTTATTTTCTTACTGCGTTGAGTACGTATGATAAGACCTTTATTGAGCAAGTAGCACATGTAAGACCAGAACTGTTACAGGCGGATTATCATTTTGAGCGTACAAATCAAGTTGGAGGATTTCTGAATAAATCGTTGTTTAAAATAAGGTATACCGAAGACTATAAAATTGAAAATGTAGGAAGTACAGGGGATGTTCCTCTTCTAGGATATTAATGATAAGAAAAAAGGAGCTTTTCAGCTCCTTTTTTTATTATTCAAATTCTTTAAATGTTTCTTTTATCTTATCCATTGCTTCTCGTAATTGCTCTTCGGTTATCACCAGTGGTGGTGCGAAGCGGATAATATGTCCATGAGTAGGTTTTGCTAATATACCGTTCTTGGCCATTGCAACACAAACATCCCATGCGGTCTTATCTTCCTTAGGCTTTATTACAACTGCATTAAGAAGACCTTTTCCTCTAACTAATTCAATCATATCAGATTTGATACTCTTGAACTCTTCACGGAAAATTTTTCCTAAACGTTCAGCATTCTCAGCAAGTTTTTCTTCTTCAACAACCTGAAGTGCAGCCATTGCTACTTTTCCGGCAATAGGATTTCCTCCAAAAGTAGAGCCATGTTCTCCAGGTTTTATACATAGCATAATCTCATCGTCGGCAAGCACTGCAGATACTGGAAATACTCCTCCAGATAGAGCTTTACCAAGGATTAGGACATCCGGGCGCACATCTTCATGATTCACAGCAAGCAATTTACCTGTGCGTGCAATACCTGTTTGTACCTCGTCGGCAATGAATAATACATTGTATTTTTTACACAATTCAAAGGCCTTTTTTAGATAGCCATCTCCAGGAACATATACACCTGCCTCACCCTGAATAGGCTCAACAAGGAATCCTGCAACGTTTGGATCTTGTAATTCTTTTTCCAGTGCCTCAAGGTCATTGTATGGGATCTTTACAAAACCAGGGGTAAACGGACCGTAATCATTATAAGCATCAGGATCTGTTGACATGGATACGATGGTAATAGTACGACCGTGGAAATTTTCATTGCAGCAAATAATTTTTGCTTGATTCTTAGGGATGTCTTTCTTTTTATAACCCCACTTACGACAAAGCTTAATAGCTGTTTCATCAGCTTCAGCTCCAGTATTCATAGGTAACACCTTGTCGTAGCCAAAGAACTTTGTGATAAATTCTTCATACTCTCCCAGAGTATTGTTATAAAATGCTCTTGAGGTTAGTGTAAGTTTTTGGGCTTGTTCTGTCAATGCTCCTACAATTTTAGGATGACAGTGTCCTTGGTTTACTGCAGAGTAGGCAGATAAAAAATCGAAGTATTTATTTCCTTCAACATCCCAAACATATACACCTTCTCCTCGTTCTAAAACTACTGGAAGTGGATGATAGTTATGTGCTCCATATTGATCTTCCCGGTCAATATAATCCTGTGTTTTTAGCTTAGTCATAGTTGTCATCATTTTTTAATTTAAAGGATGAATAGAATCATTGTATTGCCACAGAATTAATGATAATTAGATGGAAAACAAAATAAAATAAGGTGTTTAAGAATATGGTAAATAGACTAGTTAAGTCCTTGTTTTATTTCCAAAAACGAATAAGTGCGGCCTCACAACATAACATGATCAACGCAAAAATTAATAAGAATTTCCAAAGGGCCAAACTATTATTCATTGACGTAACCTGCTCTTTAAAACTTTGTAGTGACCCTGTCATTAAATCGACATTGATTGTCTGTTGTTTTTGCAAAAGTGACGTTATTTCGCTTGAAGATAATAACTCGGGTGTTGACTCTTCACGGGAATAGTTGAAAGCTATTGGAGTCACATCTTGTTGTTCTGTCTTTAGGAGATATGTTCCATCAGCATCCGGTTGATTTATAAAATCAAGTTTCACCTCATTGCCGGGTAAGATTCTAATTTGAGGTCTGACTTCAAGCTCGCCAGACAAGGATTTTAGTCTTAAGTCGTTGATGTTTGTTTTCTCTTTATCAGGAGTGAATGTAATGCTGTTGTTCTGTTTTAGCTGATAGCAGATTATCTGATTTTCACTACTGTTCAATACAATATTGTAGATTATTGGAACAAACAGAATATGCTTCGCAAAGTTGCCATATTCCTCATCTAGTGGAAATGTGCTTAAATAAACTTTCCCTTTAGGAAGGGCTGCTACCATAAAAGCAGGAGATTGATTAGTATACTGTAATAGTGTTTCTGTAGGGTACTGAGACTGGTCGTAATATCTGATTGATGAATTTATGGTTGGAAGTTTAACATTTTTAATTTCTTCCGTGAATACATTCTCAAAGAGTTTCCCTTTGTAGTTGATATTAGCCAATTGTAGTTTTTGCTTGTTCTCTGTAGCAATTCTACTTACTTGTAATGTATTTAATAGGTCATTATAGTTGGCAATATCTCCTTTGGGTGACGGAAATAAAACCAGACTTCCACCATCGTTTACAAATGTTTGTAATTCATTGATTAATCCTGAACTCAGGGAATGACAGTTTGTGATGAATATCGTATTGTAATTGGATAATTGTCCGTAGGGAACCTGATTAACCGCTACAGTTTTTGCCTGTATTGTTTCATCGCGATTGAATAAGGTCTCAAGGAAATAATACCCTTTTTTTGTGTGATCAAGTTTTGTTTTATCGGCAATAATTAATGTCTGTAATTTATCTTTAACATGAAAGGCCAAATAATAGTTATTGTCGAATGTGACAGGATAATCTGCAATGGAAACCTTTAAAAATTGATTTCCAGATGATAAGTTTTTAAATTTTAATGACACCTCCATAGTTGTGTCGGGTAATAATGTAATGGGGTGCTTTACTCTTAGAGTATCGTTAATGTGTAACTGTAATGGGAGGTCTTTATAAGTATCCTTTGAATGGTTAATTATTCGTACAAATAACTCCTCTTTGACTCCCATTTTTCTCGTTGGTGAGTCAAACCAACATGTGTCGATTACAAGGTTATGACTGGTGTTTATGTTGACAGGTACTAATGTGATATGCGTTAGCGAATCATTGTTGATTGATGATTTGCTGAAGGTGTTCTTTTGAAAATCAGAGAAGATGAAAAGGTTTTTAGGTGTCGAAACATACTTCTCAGGAATATTATCTTTTATATTATTTATAGCACTATTAATTGTTTGGGTATAAGGGCAACTATTGATAGTGCTGACTTGTTGCAATGCCTCTTGTTTGTTGAGGACACCCCTGTTGGAGTTAAAGTTATTATTAGAACAAATAATAAACTGACTTTCGTCTGAACTAGCATCAATCAAGGATACAACTTTTTGCCTCGCTTCTTCAAGACTGGTTCCATTTTCTGATGCTAATTGCATGGAAAAGCTATTGTCTAAATAGATACCTATGATTTGAGAAGATGCATTATTATTCAGTTTTCCTGGGATGAATGGTCGGGCAAATGCCAATACAATGAAGCTAATTGCAAGAATTCTGCAAAGAAGAATAAGTAGCTGTTTTAATCTTGACTGGCGTTGATTTTCGCGTTTGATGTATTGCAAAAATCTAACATTACTGAAGTATACAGTTTTATATCTTCTGAATGCCAGAAAATGTATTATGATGGGAATTAATGTCAACGTTAAGGCCCACAAGAAAGAAGGATGTAAAAATTGCATGCTTCAAGTAAATTGGGTTATGTGGACCAAATGTACAAAGAAAAGATTAACGAGTAAAGCATTCCATTATTAAATGGAGCTTAACTAACTTCTGAACATGTTGGTTTTGTTTGTTCCTGATTATCTTTATTCTTTGATAATTCATCCTTTGAATAATTTGAGGAGCCTAGCATAAGTGAGGCAACCAGGCAGCCAATAAAAAATATCGTTCTCATTTTTAAGGGTCTTTATAGTTAACACAACAAATGTAGATTATATTATTGAAATACATGGTTAATAGATGGTTGATTGTGGTTAATGGAATGTTAATGATTGTGAACGGGTATTTTCATGAGGTCAATTCGGATGCCAGGAGCTGGTGCTTTGAACATTAACAAGCATATTGAATCTTCTATGGAAAATTCCCACTACAGTAACATTATCGTACAACCTGAAACTGCGAGGCGTTAGCCAAGCTGGAACTTTAAACCTGCAACATTGTGGCGTTATCGGAACTAAATTATTTTGATTAAATTTAAAATAGCTTGCCCATTGTGAAAATAGTACAATTTATTTCGAGAATCCATTAATAAGATGCTAATTTGCATTTCCGAATATGTGAACTGACGGTTATTCGGAATGAGGAGATTTCTTATTAGAACAGAGGCTGTTATAACAAGGCTCAAATTCAATCGACTTTCCGTTTATCTAATAACATTCAAATTTCTAGTAACAGTATATGCTGAATAAAATAGCAAAAGACAATCGGTGTGCCATCTATCGAGTTGAAGATGGTAAGAAAACTAAAGTAAACCGGTTTATTATTTCATCAGAAGAGAGTAGAGCAATCTGTAATGATCCTAGAGTGATGGGGATTGATTACACCAATAAATTACAGAAGGCTTGTGGTAATGTAATGCAGATGCTGCAAGAGCAGAAAGAGATTGCTCTGGAGGAGAAGGAAACAATTGTTTTTAATATCTTGAGAGGTGGATTGAACTTCGGATTGCGAGAAGCAATAGGGGAGGCTTTCAATTGGAATCGACATGGTTCTTCTTTTATTAGTGCACAGCGTGCCAGGGTTAGCAAAGATTCTGAAGATTGGCATATCATTGAAAGTGCGTACAAAAAGGTTTATATGCCTGATGTAACTCAGATTGTTATTGGTGATGTGGTAGCAACAGGAACGAGTCTTAAGCATGGATTGAAAGCTCTGATAGACCAAGCTGAAATTAATAATACTCATTTGAAGTCTATTTTGTTTTTTACCATTGGTGGTCCTGTGACAGAGCAAATATTAGAAGATGTAGATCAGTTGTGTAGACGTAAATTTCCTGAATATGAATCTACTACCTTATGCTATATAGAAGGACGTTTTGGTGTCCCTTCACCAGATACTGACTTATCGATTAAGTTGACAGGAACAGATTTGGTTCGACGAGATGCATTGATGGCGCCAGAGTTTATTGAGTCGCAATATGAAGATCCTACCTATCCAATTGAGCGATGTGTGATTTATGACGCAGGATCAAGAGCTTTTTGGTTACCTGAGTATATAAATGATGTTCAGCATTACTGGCAACAAAATGTGGAATTAGCAGAGAAAGGAATGACATATGAAGAGTTACTTCAGGAACGCTTCCCAGATGTTGATTCTTCTCGTTTTGGAAATGTCAATCTGGAGGAGATTTCAAATAAAATGGTTGAAGAATTTACCGAGAACTAATTGATACTAACTAATATACTTTTCTAGCAATGAGTACGAAAAAATATAAGGATATTGATTTTGCCTTAAGTCATGTAGCAGATTCCAGTAAGAAGGGATTTTGGTCTATGTTGGTAGTGATGTTGGGATTTACTTTTTTCTCAGCAAGTATGTGGTCAGGAGGCACTTTAGGGGCCGGACTAACAGCTTCTCGTTTTATAATGGCTGTTTTAGCTGGAAACCTAATCCTTGGATTGTATACTGGATTATTGGCTTTTATTGCATCTCGCACAGGACTGTCAACTCACTTATTGGCACGTTATTCTTTTGGTGAAAAGGGATCATTCCTTCCTTCATTTTTGTTGGGAATAACCCAGGTGGGGTGGTTTGGTGTTGGTGTTGCAATGTTTGCGTTACCAGTACAAAAGGCAACAGGTTGGGATATTAACCTTATTATTGCTGTTGCCGGTGTGATTATGACCTTTACTGCATGGTTCGGTATTAAAGCATTAACTGTTTTGAGTTTTGTTGCTGTACCTGCAATTACGGTTCTCGGACTTACATCGGTAAATAATGCTTTTACCAATAATGGCGGATTGGAAGCATGGTTTCAAATTATTCCAGAAAATCCAATGACACTATTTACTGCCATTGGTATTTGTGTTGCCTCATTTATTAGTGGAGGAACTTTAACACCTGACTTTACTCGTTTCTCAAAAAATAGTAAGGTGGCTGTATGGACGACTATCATTGCTTTCTTCCTTGGTAATAGTTTGATGTTTATCTTCGGTGCTGTTGGTGCTGCATTTTATCAGCAGGCTGACATATCAGATGTTTTGTTGCAACAAGGTATGATTGTGTGGGCAATGATCATTCTTGGATTGAATATTTGGACTACCAATGATAATGCGCTTTATGCATCGGGACTAGGATTCTCAAATATCACCAAACTTCCAAAGAAAGGAATTGTGATTTTTAACGGTATTTTAGGAACCATTCTTGCATTGTATTTATATAATAACTTTGTTAGTTGGTTGTCGTTCCTAAATACAATGCTTCCTTCTATTGGAGGTGTTTTGATTGCAGACTATTACCTTATTAGAAAAGGTTCGTATAAAACTTTGGATGCAACGAGTTTTGATGTGGTTCGTTGGACCGCAATTGCCGCTTGGGGGGCGGGAGTTTTAGCTGCTAAGTTTATTCCAGGTATTGCACCTGTAAATAGTGTGATAAGTGCTATACTTGTTTACTACATTCTTGAAAAATACGTAATTAAACGATGATATGATATCCCCGGAATTTCCGGGGATTTTTTTTCAACTTTTTTCTATAATCATTGTTATTGTTTTCTGAAACTGGATCAAATGTTTTCTTAGACAACCTTGACTTTATTAGGTGTTGATTTTGCATTAATGCAAAAATGAATTGCTAGTTTGGCATGTTGTGATGAAACATTTATTTGGTATAAGGTATTTAGAAAATTTAAAAATAATGAGATATGAGAAAGTTAGGAATTGGATTGGTTATAATAGTACTTTCCGTTATTGGTTTGAATAACAGTAGTTTTGCACATTGTGAAATTCCTTGTGGAATATATGGTGATTCAGTTAGAGTTGCTTTAATAGCAGAACATATTGGTACAATAGAGAAAAGCATGAAACAAATTTCTGAATTGTCCGTAGAGAAAACTGTTGATTATAATCAACTGGTGAGATGGGTAAGCAATAAAGAGGAACACGCAAAGAAAATTCAGGAGATTGCAACACAGTATTTTATGTTTCAGCGGATCAAACTAACTGATGATTCTGCTGTGAAAGCAAAAAATCAAAAGTTGTTGGCAAAGTTACACGAATTGTGTGTTTACGCAATGAAGGCAAAACAAACAACAGATTTAGTTTATATTGAGAAAATGCGTAAAGTGTTACACGATTTTTCTCATTTATATTTTGGCAAAGGCCATAAACATAAACATTGATCCGAAAGTGCTATGAGGATAATCACAGTGTCTTACATCCGTATGGAGTAAGGCACTTTTTTTTGGGGTATTTTTCGATTATCAGACATGTGGTTTTGTCAAGTACATTAATGGTCAACTTTTTATTTGTCTTGCCGTATTCATTAGAAAGGTATGTACAAAAAAAATGACGTAATGACAGAGTTAAGAGAGAAGTCGTGTGAAGTTTGCCATATAGGTGCCCCAATGATATCAGGCACAGAGGCAAGAAAATTATTGGCCCAACTGCCAGCATGGGATATTGTTGATGACGAAGGAGTTGAGAAGCTTCGTCGAATTGTTATCGTTAGGGATTTTGAGAAAGCGATGAAGTTGGCTAACGAAATCGGTGAGCTAGCAGAGGAGGAGGACCATCATCCATTATTAATTGTAGAATGGGGTAAATTGACAATCTTTTGGTGGACACACAAAATCAAAGGATTGCATAAAAATGACTTTATTATGGCGGCAAAGACAGATTTCTTCGTTGAAGATTAATGTATTTCTGTGATTAAACTTTTCGATGTAGCTCTCATTTGAATATCCAGAAATCTTATAATCTAAAAATCTGGAATATAATAACTTTTGTGTAACTTCAGCGAATCAAATTGTTAACCACAAAAACCGTAAAAAAAAATGAACAAACTGATTTGGATAATGCTATTAAGCATTATGTGCTCTTGTAGTAATGCCCCAAAAAAGATTAAATGTTATGCCTGGGTAGGAGGACCGGGTAAGGCTACAGATAGTATGATTGTCGCCAATTTTACCGATTTAAAAGGTAAGGGAATCGATGGATTGATGTATCACGGAGATCATAATCCGGCAACCTATAAGCGTGTTGGAAAACTGGCAAAAGAAGTTGGATTGGAGTTTCATACTTGGATACCGACAATGATCCAAAGAACAAATCCTAAGCTTAAACCAGAATGGTATGCTATTAATGGTAAAGGAGAGTCGGCATTTGATAAACCAGCTTACGTTCCTCATTATCAGTTTTTATGTCCGAATAGAGAAGAAGTTTTTGAATTTCTTGCGGATCTATATGGTTCGGTAGCAGAGGTCGAAGATGTTGATGGTATTCATTTAGATTTTATTCGGTTTCCAGATGTGATTCTTGCTCGCGGATTATGGGAGAAATATGGATTAGTGCAAGATAAAGAATATCCTCAGTTTGATTATTGCTATTGTGATAAATGTGTGGCAGACTTTAAAGAAAAAACCGGGATTGATATTCGAAGTGTTGAAGATCCTTCTCAAGTAAAAGAATGGAGGCAGTTTCGCTATGCTTTAATTACGAATCTTGTGAACCGTTTGAGTGATGTTGTTCATGGGAAAGGCAAAAAGATTACTGCAGCTGTTTTTCCAGGTCCTTATGCACATGCAAAGCAAATTGCAAGACAAGAATGGGAAAAATGGAATTTGGATGCAGTTTATCCAATGAATTATAACGACTTCTACCTTGAAGGTACTCCTTGGATTGGAGCCATGTGCAAAGAGGGAGTAGAAGCATTGAATGGATCAAAACCATTATATAGTGGTTTGTTTATTTGTCCTAAACCGGAGAACAAAGCCAATGAGAAAGATCCTGAAAATCATGGATTACTACCAGAGGAGTTAGAAGATGCTATCCGTCAATCTATCGATAATGGTGCCGCAGGGATTTGTCTATTTACTCCTGGTCGTATGACAGATGAGCATTGGGAAGTATTTCAAAGAGTGATTAATCAAGAATAAGATTTATAACAATTGTTGGCGTTGAGAGTTCCGACAGTGTGTTGATATAAATGATATAAGGTCCGCTATCAGATTACTATAAGTTCTGATAGCGGACCTTTATTTGATCGTTACCTTAATTCTCAATCTTAAACTTGACGAAAACTTCAGCCGTTATTTTAATCTTCTCAAATTCGATGTTAGGAGCTCCTGCATCCATCATCATACTTTCTCCAACAAACGCTGATTTTCGTAACATGCGCCTTGGTTGGTTTATTGGATATATATAATTGTCGCGGATATATACTGGAGAACCAAGAGTTTGATCCAGGGCCTCGACCAGGTATTTAGCTTGTTGCTGAGCTTTCTTAATTGCTTCAATTTTCAATGCTTTTTCAAAAGAATCCATATCAGAGTGATCGACTTTCACAAGGTCGACATTTGCGATCC
This sequence comes from Puteibacter caeruleilacunae, assembly GCA_005217565.1. Lineage (GTDB taxonomy): Bacteria > Bacteroidota > Bacteroidia > Bacteroidales > Prolixibacteraceae > Puteibacter > Puteibacter caeruleilacunae. The sequence goes on along the minus strand of SJCO01000003.1, from coordinate 319,105 downwards.
CAACTTGCTCGAGTTCATAAAATACCTTACCAACCATCGCCGATTCATGAACGATTAATTGATATTTTTTTGTTTTAATGACATCTTTTCGTTTTAACACATAGGATTTAAAATTGCTCATAAAGTCAAGTACTTTTAGATCCTTCTCTATGTCAATCTTAAGCTTACGGAATATACTTGTCATTTTTCGTTCCAGTGATTCGATGCTAGATTTGTTCTGTTGTTCATTTAGTGTTATTTCAAGGTAAATTTCATTTGGGGTAATTTCCTTCTCCGTTTTACCAGTTACCTCAATTGTTGGTACCGATTCTGTTGTGAATTGTTGTGCGTAATTGGAGAAATACAACGTTGTAAATAGTAATGTGATGAATAGTATTTTCTTCATAATATTGACTTTTTTGTGTTAATACATTAATGCAAATTGCATTCCATCTTTGTTAAAAGTGATACACGAAATGAAATAAGGTTGCTTGGTTTCGTGTTAAATAGTGTTATTTTTTCCAAGGTAAGCTTATCTTTGCACCACTAAAATATTGACACAGAAGAGGAATGAATATTAAATCATATTTGCCTTGTTTTGTTGTCCATTAAGCGTTAGATCAAGGTGTATTTCATTGAGGGCAATTTCTTTTTAGCTTTACCGGTTACTTCAATTGTAGGACCAGATTCTGTGGTGAATTGCTGTGCATAATTGGGGAAGTACAGCATTGTGGATAGTAACGTAATGAAATGAAGAGTATCTTCTTCATATTAATGTAATTTTTGTTGTTAATTGGTTTCATGTAAATTGCGTTCCATCGGAGTAACCGAATTTTAACTACCTCCCGGAATTCCATCTACAATTACCAAAGGGCGAGATCCGGCCCTTACCATAGTGATACCTCGTATTCTAGTCTGCGTAATTGCATTGGGATCAGAACCAGGAGTACGTACAATGTTTAATCCTGTAACTTTTCCTTCCAATACCTGCATGGTATTTGTTGCCGGTCCCGCACTTAAATCATCATTGCTAACACTGAATCGTTATTTTTTAGTTCACACTAATCTGCTACTATAACTTATCCCCTTTTCTTAAACTCTCTGGGAGTAACACCAAACTTTCGCTTAAAGGCGGCACTGAAATTTGCCTGATGCTCGTAGCCAACTTTCATAGCCACATCAAAAATATTTAGATCAGAATTTGTAATCAGTAGATTTTCGGCTTTTTTCATTCGATAATCGTGTAAATGCCCGTAAAGTGTGGTATCGAAGACTTTTTTGAATCCATCTTTCATGGCTGTAACACTGATTCCCAAGTGCCGGGAAAGCTCATACAGGCTTGGTGGGGTAGAATATTGTTTTTCTATGATATACTTTGCTTCGTGCATTTTATCACGTAAAGCAGCGTTAATTTTGTTTTTGGCAGAATGCCTCTCATTTATCAACATCATTGAAAACAGTTCCAATAATTTGGCTTCAACCATCAAAGGAGCAATATTTCCCAAAAGGTTTGCATTTTTAATTTGCGCCAACACATCATGCATCTGCCAAAGTATAGACCGACCATCCTCGAATAAAGCAAAACTTTCATGACGATCTACTTTTGCAAACATCTGTTCAAAAATGTCCGGATGCTTTTCAGTTAAATCAATAATAAAACTTCTATCTATATAAATCTCAGTTAAATGGTTGTGCTGTAGCTTTCCGCACTCCGTCTCACAGCTCTTTTCGTCGTTTAAATAAAAAAAGTTGTAAGTATTATTGTTTAAATATCGCTTGTCGACCGTGCTGGATTTAAAGCTTGATCGCCCCTGATTCATAAACGTAAGACAAAGTACTTCCCCCTCAATACCACCTGTGAGTTTCATACACTCGGATATAGAGAACACATTCTCGCTTACACAAACCTTATTGTAATTTGAAACGCAATATTGGAAAGTACCGAAAGTTTCAGAAATGGTTCTTCGTACTTTATTATATTCATGATCCACTCCTGAATTTCCAAAATAATTGCCCTCTATTATCTGTTCCAGTTCGTAATTAAATAAGTTATAGGAATTCATCGCTCTTTGTCTTTTCTAATAAAACTTATGCTTTTTCGAATAAATATCCTGATGACAAACCCTCTAAATTTGCCACGATTAAAATATTTCCGAAAAGAACGCCACAAAATTAGCTGAATCAGGTATGGCAGACAATCCCTAAAACTTAGGATTCTGAGCGATCAGATCAACCAAATATTTGTGGTTTTTGAATTTTTCCGGGAAATGAACACACAAAATTTATTCAATATGACCAGAGAGGTTTTTAGAAATATATTGCTCGTAATATTGTTATTGGTAACACCATTTGCAGTAATGGCGCAAACTCAGATTTCAGGGAAAGTTGTAGATGCCAAAAACAACAAGCCCATAGCAGGTGAAAATGTTATTATAAAAGAATTGCAAAAAGGTACCATTACCAATGATGATGGCGAATATAGTATTATCGTTCCGCACGGCACTTATACCATTTTATTTTTATCAATGAACTATAAAACCGTTGAAAAGCGCATTATCTGTAATAAAGATAAAGTTGAAGTAAGTGCGGCACTTGAAAAATCTGTAAAACAGCTCAAAGAAGTGGCTGTAATAGCAAAATCGGAGGCGCGTCAATTACGCGAAAATGCCATGCCTATTTCAGTAATTACTATGGACGAATTGCAGGGCACAGTAAGTAATATTAACGATGTACTTGCAAAAACATCAGGAATAACGATTCGTTCGACAGGCGGAGTTGGGAGTGCTTCTCGTATTTCTGTTCGGGGGTTAGAAGGCAAACGAATTGGGTTTTATATCGACGAGAGTCCTATGAACGAAAATTCGGATTTTGTAGATATAAACGACATACCTGTTGATCTTATTGACCGTATTGAAATTTACAAAGGTATTGTTCCTCCAAAATTTGGAGGTTCGGCAATTGGTGGAGCAGTCAATATTGTTTTAAAAGAATATCCGCCACAATATATGGATGCCAGCTATTCGTTACAATCCTTCAATACACATAAAGTAACAGGAGTTTTTAAACGCAATAAAAACAGAATTGAAGCCGGGCTTGGTGGCTTTTATACTTACTCAGATAATGATTACAAAATGCGTGTTCCAAAGCGAAAGGAAGAAGTAACACGCGACCACGACCAGTACAAAAAGTTTGTTTTAGGTGGAGGTGTAAAGTCTTACAAGTGGTGGTTTGATGAGATTGAAATTGAACCTGCCATACTGTTCTCATCAAAAGAGATACAAGGGATTGAGGAATTTAATATCCGGAATGCAGAAAGCAAATCCAATGCCTTTGTTCTTACATTATTGGCCGACAAAACTAATTTCCTGATGGAAGGTTTGGATTTGGATCTTGATAACTCTTACTCTTATTCGGTTTACAAATTAACGGATACAGCCAGGTATAGACATGGTTGGGCTGGTGAAATAACTGAGGCAGTAACCGACAATGGCATTGGTTTGGGGGAAATAGGACAACACCCGAATACCGTGAATAACAAACGACATGTTTTTTACCAGAAAACAAATCTGAACTATGTTTTCGATGCTATAAATTCTCTGAACTTTAATTCTAGTTTCAGTTATAGCAAAGGTTTACCTTCTGATACCTTAAAAGATGCAGTGCTGGGATACAAAACCAACTTTAAAAGTACCATGAAAAGTTGGACTGCGGGGCTTACACATGAATATAATTCTAAGAATAAGAAATTGACCAATGCAGCATCGCTAAAGTATTACTACTATTCGATGCAAACCAGACTTATCGAACTAACCGACATTAATCGCATTCCAGAAGATATTGATAACACTAAAAACGATTACGGACTAAGCAATGCTATGCGCTACCGTTTTATTCCCGATTTTTTGATAAAAGCATCCGCTTCGTATGATGTTCGATTACCCTCTGACACAGAGCTACTAGGTGACGGCTTTATAATTGCTCCCGCTGGGAATCTTGATCCAGAACGTAGTACGGCTTTTAATATTGGTGCCATGTACGATAAAACCAATGCTCAGCTAAACCGTGTACAAATAGAGATAAACGGATTTTACCAGTACCTCGAAAATATGATCCGGTTTACCGGTGGTCCACTACAAAGCATTTACCAGAATTTTGGGAAAATGCGCTCTCTGGGTGCTGAGGCCGAAGTAAAAACAGATGCTACAAACTGGTTGTATTTGTGGGGAAATATTACTTACCAGAATTTAAGAGATATGCGTAAGCATGAACCTGGATCGAAACAGAAAAATACAACCTATAAAGACCGCATGCCCAACATTCCTTACTTGTTTGCCAATATAGGTATTGAACTTCACAGGCAAAATTTATTGGGAGGCAAAGGACAAAACACGCGTCTTTTTGGCGACTGTGCTTTTGTGGAGGAATATTTCTACGATTTCCAGCAGAGTATTTATCAGGAAAACAGAATTCCTCAGTCGGTAACATTTAATGCAGGTTTAGAACACAGCTTAAAGAATCAAAGTATTTTCTTGAGTCTGCAAGCTAATAATATTACCGATGAGCGGGTTATCTCCGAGTTTAACCGTCCTCTGCCAGGTCGAAATTTCGGTGTAAAAATAAGGTACGTGTGGAAGAGAGAGAAATAGTGTTGAGATCCGGAGAACATAAAATCTGATAATCCAAAAATCAAGTAATCTAATAATCTTTAAAAAGATGAAACAAAAATTATTTTTCTTAATGATAGGCTTACTGGGAATAAGCCTTTTGTCGTGCGATAACGACGACGATGCACCGGAAGTTAAAGACGAATTTGGAGATATTTTACTTTCTTCCATGCTACCTAATCCCGACGGAGTTTCGGGTAGCGCTTATATGCAGGTTATTAATAACATTGATGCAGCCGAATATGATAACCACAAAGCATTGCCCTCGTCCTACAGTGTGCCCCCAATTGTAATCGGTAACGACATCTTTATCGTGCCAGGATGGTCAAACCAAAGTAGTACTCTGGAAAAATACACTTGGAACAATGGACAAATTGAAAACAAAGGAGAGTATGAGTTACCATCCAATTCAGGAGCTGTTGATGTTGTAACGAAAGGGGACAAAGCATATGTGTCATTAAATTTCCTTGGGAAAATTTTGATAATTAACCATCAAACCATGGAGAAAATAGGGGAGCTGGATATTAGTGAATATGGAGTTGGTGATAACAACCCGGATCCTGCAATAATGCTTGTTCGTGACAAATTGCTGTACGTAGGTCTTAACCAGATGGTTGGTGGTTATGCTCCCGATCCAGCAAGGGCAAAAGTGGATATCTTAATTGTTGACACAGAAACTGATCAAACAGTTAAAATGATCACTGATAGCACTTCTGGTATGTCGATGCCAACCAAACCAGAGGCTGATAGTAAGTCTATTTTCATGGACGAGAATAAAGACATTTATATCAATTGTATCTCAGGCTTTGGATTTTTAGGCCAAAAATCCGGGTTCTTACGTATTAAAGCCGGCGAAACAGATTTTGATAAATCATATAGTTTTGACGTAACACAAACCAATGTAGAAGGCGACGAATTTAGTCCGGCGTACCTTTTAAAGGTACAGTATGCTGGTAATGATAAAGTATATGCAACGGGCAATATAAACGAACGCTACAGTGTGCCTGAACCAAATTATGTTGAAGACCGCACAGTTATTTGCCTGGAGGTTGATTTAAAAACCAAATCACTAAAAAAGCTAAACCTGCCTGGCAGCACAAATTACGGAATGAGTGTTGGAAGTTATAAGGACAAAATGATATTTGGCCTTGTTACGGAGCAAGATGCCGGATTTTATGTATATGATACCAAAACGGGAGAAGCAAGTACTACTGCAGTTTTAAAAATTGCAGGATATCCAGGAGACTTTACCCATTTCGGGGAAAAGTATTAAGATAGCCATCTTATTGCTCTAACCTGCATGAACAATGTAGGATTAATCAGGGAATGGGCCTTTTGAGAAACCTTTGAGAATTCAGAGGACTGGATTTCCGCCCCTTGAATGGCCTTTTGTAAAAAGTGATTGCTTTAATTGATTTTGCTAAGTAAGACTGGGAAGTAGAGAACTCTGTTCGAAGATCACCCAGTCTTACTTAGCAAAATCAATTAAAGCCATTGCTTTTTACAAGTAGTCTTGACTTTTTTGCTTCGTTTTTGCGTCAAGTCACTACATTTTAGCAAATGCTATATCAGAAATAAACAGCCTTGTTTCTTAAGAGGCAAAAATGAAGATCTTGTCCTGCTGGAGGACAATGGTTCTGTCCTAACGATTTCGTTCCCCCCTTTACATAGTCTTTCGGTGTACACCCCATCTGTTGCTTAAACACTTTACTGAAGTACTGGGCATCATCAAAGCCCACCTCAAAAGCAACCTCTGAGATACGGATAGATCCCTGCTATAGTAGTGATGCTGCCTTTTTAAGTCGAATGGTACGAATAAACTCTTTCGGCGACTGTTCCAATAGCAACGCAAACTTCTTATATAGCACCGTCTTACTGATATTCAGATCTTCAACAAAATCGGCAGCACTATAATCCGAATCACTCATGTTCTTTTCCACCAATTCTATGGATTCATTCAAGAATTTCTCATCACCATCATTGCTCGCCAATTCCCGGGGTGATACTGTTCATCTCGCTTCACTTTTTCATAGATCTTGGTGCGAGATTCCAGTAGTTGGTTTACACGTGACTGCAAATGCCCCGTTTTTCAAGCATATTGAATAACAACGGAAAGCGAGCCCTTTATAAACTGCTCCAAGCATGAATATATTAATGTCGGTTTGCCCAAACTGCCAATTAGTCTTTTCAATACTTAGTTTTAGGTTCTCTTTTTCAGGCAATAAACTAAATATTAATTTAGCTATTAAATCAGAGTCTAATACGTACGGGGCGATAAAACGCTGTATGCGCCGCAAACTTGATTCTGCCTTGGCTTCAGTATCAAATGCATTGGCAAGTTTCTCAAAACCTACTGTTTGAACTTTACAGAGTGTGATGACAAAAATCGATATTAACTTTAATCTGGCTAAATTAATTTTCCCTTGAAATTGATCATTCAGAATTGAAATGAATTCGCTACTTTTACTATCGACGTTGATTTTCTCCATTAGAAAAATGAGTGGATCTACTCTTCTAATTCGCATAAAATCAACGTTTAATCTAAATATATCTAGGTTTTATTTACTGAGAGTCAGATGTTTGTATCTTTGTTGTGTGCTAAAGCATTCCATCTTTGTTAAAAGTGATACACGAAATGAAATAAGGTTGCTTGGTTTCGTGTTAAATAGTGTTATTTTTTCCAAGGTAAGCTTATCTTTGCGCCACTAAAATATTGACACAGAAGAGGAATGAATATTAAATCATATTTGCCTTTTTATAAAAGGAATTTGGCGATTGCAATACCTGTAATGTTATCTCAAGCCGGACAAGTAATGGTTCAGCTTGCTGATAATATGATGGTTGGTCATGTGGGGACAGTGGAGTTGGCTGCAGCTTCATTTGCAGGATCTGTTTTTATCAATGGATTGATATTTGGAATGGGATTTACATTTGGACTAACCCCTTTAGTTGGAAAGGCCATAGGTAAAAATAATTTTGGAGAAGCTGGCAAACTGTTTAAGAATGGTATATTTAGTAATATGGTTTTAGCAGTTGTTTTAACCGTGTTAATGTTTGCTGTTTCATTCTTTATGGATCGAATGGGGCAACCTGAGGAAGTAGTCAGACAGGCAATCCCTTATTATTTAGTATTGGTGGCTTCAATGGTGCCATTCTTGTTATTCTTCTCCTTTAAGCAATTTGCCGAAGGACTAGGAAATACAAAGACAGCTATGTATATCACCTTATTTGCCAACGTTATTAATATTGGACTGAACTATGTTCTGATATATGGGAAGCTAGGCTTTCCTGCTTATGGGCTTATGGGGGCAGGTTATGCTACGTTAATTGCAAGGATAATCATGCCAATATGTTTTATCTATAGCTTTATCAAAAAAGATTTTTTCCGACAGTTTTTGAGTCTGGCTCATCAATCGGTACTACATACAAAGCAGGCTTGGAAATTAGCCAAAATAGGAATCCCTATTGGCTTACAGATGTTAATAGAGGTGCTATCTTTTAGTCTTGGTTCAGTGATGATGGGATGGTTAGGTGAAGTTCCTTTGGCTGCACATCAGATTGCCTTGGGTATGGCGAGTCTGACATTTATGATTATTTCCGGGATTTCCTCCGGAACTACGATTCGAGTTGCACACCAATTTGGAGCAAAAAGTTATGAGGAGATGCGATTCGCAGCTTTTGCTTCGATTCATATGGTGATTGCTATAATGAGTGTCGCAGCGATTGCTTTCGTTTTGCTCAAAGATCAAATTCCTTATCTATTTACAAGTGATCCGCAAGTAATAAGTGTTGCTGCTAGTCTGATTGTAATCGCAGCCATATTTCAGGTTTTCGATGGTATTCAGGTTGTGAGTCTTGGAGCACTGAGAGGATTGGCGGATGTTAAAATACCAATGTATTTTGCATTTTGTTGTTATATCGTAGTTAGCTTGGGTATTAGTTATTTGTTTGCCTTTGTTCTTGGATTTGGTCCACGAGGGATTTGGTTTGGTTTTGTTGGGGGATTAGGTCTGGCAGCAGTGCTGATGATTACTCGATTTAGGAAGGTTAGTAAAAAGTATGTGGAAGGATAAGTTGTAAATTAATCTGGTTGTGAAATATTACTAAAGGCTTATAATTACTGATAATTTGTTGATAAAAAAGGACCATTTACTCAGAATACTTGTTGCTTTACATATTTATTTTTGAGGTTGGTCTTATAATTGGTTATATTTACATAAGATCTAAAAAGAGTAATTATGACATTATTAGGTTTCATTGGAACGAGTGAATTGTTAATCTTTGGAATTGGTGCCCTGTTTATTGGATTATTTCCGGTTTTAGCTATTGTTGATATTGTGTCAGGACATTTTAGAGGTCCTAATGATAAGCTAATGTGGGTACTAATTGTTCTCTTTATGAATTTTCTTGGGGCAGTAGCGTATTTTCTTGTTGGACGGAATCAGAGAATTAAAAAGTATTGATATTATAAGTTAAGTGCTTATAATATGTTTTTGATTATGGGATGTTAGACGGACTGTAATATATTTGTATGCGGTCCGTCTTTGTTGTGTCATGAAATTTACTCTTATATGGAAATAATTGAAAATTACTCTTTTGAAGATGAACGATATGAATTCAGTGATTGTCTTTTTAAGAATTGCCATTTGTCAGAATTAGATCTTTCAGGCTACGAGTTCACCGAATGTGTTTTTGAGTCTTGCGATTTGTCAATGACTAAATTCGATAATACTTTATTGGCGAAAGCTAAATTCGTAGATTGTAAACTCATTGGTGTAGATTTTAGCCCTTGTATTAAATATATGTTTACGGTTAACTTTGAATCATGTATCCTTAACTATAGTCATTTTAATAAGAACAAGCTAAGTAATACTATTTTTCAGAATTGTCTGATGCGTGAGGCTAGCTTCTTTGATGTAGATTTTAGTAAGGCATCATTCCCAATGTGCGATCTGAGCGGTGCTGTCTTTGAGAATTGCAATCTTAAAGAGTGTGATCTCCGGTCGGCAAAGAATTATTCGATTAATCCGTCAAATAATAATATAAAGAAGGCGAAATTTTCATATCCAGATGTAATAGGCTTATTGAACTATTTCGAAATAGTTATTGAGTAGCTGGCTGTTAGTATTAGCGAAATATATCACTTGTTAAATAAGAATTTTAAAGCAGGTTAGATAAAATTCCTCTATTTGTTGTGTGAATATAACTAGGATTTATACTTTTATAAACAGCCAAAACTAAAACATATGGAGCTATTAAATCCTAAAGATCTATTACAAGCCAGTCCCAACTTGTCTTATCTGGGAGGCGAATACTTTGCCAAATTCTTAATGTATATTCTTCGTCTGAACAAAATCAATAAAATTTATGATGCAGTTTATGATAAAGAAGGAATAGAATTTATAGATGCGCTTATCGACATGTTAGGCGTTAAGTTTGAATTTGATGAGAAAGAACTGGAAAGAATTCCCAAAGAAGGCGGATTTATTACAGTATCAAATCATCCTTATGGAGGATTAGATGGTATCCTTTTGCTAAAATTGTTGGCCACAGTTCGTCCCGATTCGAAATTTCTTGCCAACTTTCTATTGAAGAAGATTGAACCGTTAAGCGATTTCATTTTTGGTGTTAATCCTTTTGAAGATAGAAAAGAGGCGAAGTCTAGTTATGCTGGATTAAAGATGGCCTACCGACATTTACATGATGGTGGAGGACTTGGTGTGTTTCCTGCTGGTGAGGTGTCGAGTTATGACGAAAACAATGTAATTACTGACCGACAGTGGCAATATCCGGTATTGAAGTTTATAAAAAAAGCTGAGGTTCCTGTTATTCCAGTGTATTTTCACGGAACTAACAGTCGCTTGTTTCATATCATTGGAAAAATACATCCTGTTTTACGAACAGTTAAACTCCCTTCTGAACTGCTTAATAAGAAAAATAAAGTCATTAAGATTAGAATTGGTAAGCCTATTATGGTAAAAGAACAAACTAAATTTACCGATGTTTATCAGTATGGACGATTCTTAAGAGCCAAGACGTATAGTATGACTTCTAAAATTCAGGTCAAAAGGTTTTTTAATTATTCACTGAAAAAGCAAAAGAAAGTTGAGGATATAATTGATCCTATTGATGTAAATCTGATAAAGCAAGAGATCAAGAATATCCAAAGCAGTAGTAAGCTTTTTGAAATAAAGAATTATGAGGTCTATTGTGCTGCTGCAAAAGATATTCCCAATATACTAAATGAATTGGGGCGTCTGCGTGAGGTAACTTTTAGAGCTGTAGGAGAAGGAACGAATCGTTCTATTGATATTGATGAGTTTGATTTGTATTACCATCAGTTATTTATTTGGGATAAAGATGAAGATAAAATTGTAGGAGCTTACCGTTTAGGTAAAGGAGATGAAATATTGCGTGAGTATGGTACTGGAGGCTTTTATCTGCAGAGCTTGTTTCGCATGAAGTCTCAGTTTTCAGAGGTGCTTCGGGAATCACTTGAGCTAGGACGTTCGTTTGTTGTAAAAGAGTATCAGAGAAAACCAATGCCATTGTTTTTGCTATGGAAAGGGATTCTTTATTTCTTGCTTAAAAATCCAGAATATCGCTACTTAATCGGCCCAGTGAGTATTAGTAACGATTATTCCAAGGTATCGAAAGAATTGATTATTCAGTTCATTATGGCTAACCATTTTGACTATGAAAAGGCTGCAATGATTAAACCACGACATGCATTTAAGTTTAAGAGTAAAGACAATAATATCAATATCCTGATGAATAATATGGATAGTGACATCAATAAACTCGATAAGTTTATCGGTGATCTGGATCAGTATAATTCAGGTTTACCAGTTCTACTTAAAAAGTATATTAAATTGAATGCAAAAATTGTTGGATTTAATGTTGATCCAAAATTCAATGACTGTTTGGATGGATTGATTGTGTTAGATGTTTTTGATGTACCACGGAATACGATTGAATCATTATCAAAGGAAGTGGATGATAGTAGTATTCTTGAAAAATTTTATAATGCCCGTGAATAGGAGTGCACAACATCATTCAGCGTGCAAAAGCACGCTGAATGATGTTTTTTTATAGTAGTTGGATTCCTTTTTCGGTGATAGTGATAATGCGTTGCTTGTATAATGCACCTACAGCCTTTTTAAAGGTCTTTTTACTTACTCCAAATGTATCTCTGATGTCATCTGCCGAACTTTTGTCGTTTATGGGTATAAAGCCTTCGTTCGACTTGATATACTTATAAAGAATCGTTGAGAAATCATTAACTTGGTCATAACCGATCTTCTGTAGTTTACAGTCAATTTTTTCATCTTCGCGAATTTGCTTGATGTATCCTTTCATCTTTTGACCAACGTGAATTGTCTGGAAGATTTCAGAATCATAAATCATCCCAAAATGAGTTTTGTTGATGATAACTTTAAATCCTAATTCTTCTTTGCGATAAATGATTAAATCTACCTCTTCGCCTTCTTCATAATCTACATGAACCTGATCAACATACTTGTGAATTTTTGTTGACGCAGCAATTCGATTACTCTCTTCATCGAGATATACATATACAAGATAAGAGCGTCCCTCTTTCATATTTTGGCGCTGTTCGCGATAAGGGACAAGTAAGTCTTTCTGTAGTCCCCAATCCATAAAAGCTCCGATCTTATTAACGGCAGCAACTCTAAGAAGTGCAAAATCATCAACTGTAACATATGGAGTTTCAGTGGTAGCTACTAAACGATCCTCTGAGTCAAGATAGATGAATACTTCAATTTCATCACCAATATTGCAGTTGTTTGATACATACCTGTTTGGGAGTAATATTTCTCCAAGATTTCTTCCATCAAGATAAACTCCAAACTCTACTGCTCTTGCAACTTGTAATTTATTTACTTTTCCTATTTCTGCCATTGTATCAGTATAAATTCAACGCTACAAAAGTACAACATGTTTGTTGATAGACCATTGAATTCTCAAGAAAAGAGCTAGAAAGTTAGATTACCTGCCTTAATGCAGGAGAAATCATGTAACAACATCAGGTGTAAATGAGTAATTATAATATATGGTTTGCATAAAGCAAAGGAAGGTAAGGATTGACGGACTTAATTTTTTTAACCATGCCAGTAACTAAATTAAAACAGTTTTTAGATAAGAATGATGTGCGTTACGTATGCATTAGTCATTCTGTGGCCTATACGGCACAGCAGGTTGCAGCTATGGCTCACATAGCAGGGAAGGATTTAGCTAAGACGGTTATTGTTCGTATGGATGGTAGAATTACCATGGCGGTATTGCCGGCGTCTTATCATGTGGATTTTCATATGTTGAGAGAGGCGGCAGGAGCAAAGGATGTGCGATTAGCTAAAGAGATCGAATTTAAAAATTTATTTCCTGGTTGTGAGGTTGGGGCTATGCCTCCATTTGGAAACTTGTATGGAATACGAGTATTTGTTGCGGAGAGTTTAACTTATGATGAGGAAATCGCTTTTAATGCAGGTACGCATACTGAACTGATAAAGATGCGTTATAAGGATTTTGAGCGATTGGTAAAACCCAAAGTGCTAAAATTCTCATATGTATTTAGAAACTAGAAAAAGCGAACTGAGCTTAGCTCAGTCCGCTGATATTTTATTTTTTATGTCCTTCTGGTTCTGGCGTTGATGAAGGATCAAAAGTATTGAAGTAATAGATACCACGTTCTTCAAATATGGTATACATGTTTTTCAGGCGTTTTAAAAAGCTGTCGTAATCTTTAGTTTGATCAATGGTCCATGCAGCTTCTGCCATAGCGGATAATCGTGGATATGTCATATAGTCAAGACGCTTATTATCCTTAATTCTTTCAGTCCAAATGTTAGCCTGAATTCCTTTGATCTGATCTTTGTTCGTTAAATCGCTTAAGAATTCCTCTGAAGGGAAGGCATAAACCTTTGGAAGATCCGCAAATCCACCCCAACGACGACCATATGTATGACTCTCATGTTGATCGAAGTCGAAGTAAAGTGGGATACGAGGACAAAGAATTAGAGGATACTCCATTTTTAATAGATCCTTCAGTTGTTTTACTTTATCATGTCTCCACCACATAACGCTAGAGATACTATTATCTAATCCTGCATAAGCTATTTCATCCCATCCAAATACTTTCTTGTCGAGTGATTGAATTGAATCGGCCATACGGTTAAGGAAATAATACTCTACTTCTTTAAGATCTTTCAGGCCTTCTCTTTTCTGAAGCTTTTTCACATCAGGATCGGTAGCCCATTGCTTATTGCCAAAGTGAACTTCATCACCACCTAGATGAATATATTTTGAAGGGAAAAGTTCTGCAACTTCTCTCAAAATATTGGTTAAATACTGATACGTACCTTCTTTTCCTGGATTAAAAGTAAAGTCTGGATGTGATTCTGAACCGCCTCCACAAAATTCAGGGTAAGCTTGATTTGCTGCACGAGCATGTCCTGGCATATCAATCTCAGGAATGATTTCAATGAAGCGCTCTTTTGCATAAGCTACAATTTCTTTGATCTCTTTTTGTGTGTAGAATGCTGCCGGCGCATCTGGATTGGATTCACAACCTTTACCTCCAACTTTTGCTAGCAATGGATATTGCTTAATTTCAATTCTCCATCCTGGATCATCCGTAAGGTGCCAATGAAAGATATTGATTTTGTGCATGGCCATCATGTCGATCATTTCCATCACTTTCTCTTTACCATAAAAGTGACGTGATTCATCTAACATGATTCCTCTCCATGGATAACGTGGTTGATCATCGATTTTGCAACATGCAATAGTACGATCTGCATTAACTGCAGTATGAATCATTTGGTAAAGACTTTGCAAACCATAATAGATACCATTTGTGCTACTAGATGTAATTAAAACCTGTTTTGAACTAACCGTCATTTGATAAGCATCAGTTTGCTTGTCTCCAGACGTTAATTCAATAATAATTTTAGGTGCATCCTTTTTTCCCGTTGTAGCGATGGAAAATTCATCTTTAAACGTTTTCTTAAAATGTTTTGCAACATTCTCCAAGTCATTTGATTTGATATCCCATGATAGTTTTTTTTCAAACTCAAATACCCCGCTATTCATTGTATAGCTTGACGGGAGAGGAATAATCGAGGGCTGTTTTTGCCCAAAAGAAATGCAGTAACAAAGCATTACAGCACAGACTGTAAGTAGTGTTTTCATACCAATGTAATTGTGTGTATTAGTTAATTTTTTAATTTCGCCGTTGGCGATAACGGCAAAGATATAATAATTTTGCAACGATAATAAATGTAGGGTGAATTACCCTGTGAATTAAGTGAGTAAATTGTCAATAGCGCATAGAGATAAGTTTGATGATGAGGGGAACAGAATTTCAACATAAAAGCAAGGCAGCAATGACTTTTTTTGATGAAAGAAGTAAGGACATGTTGTCTCTGAGTGAAATGTTCAAGACTTATTACAATGAACTTTTTTACTACGGCTTAAAGCTAGGAGCATCAGATGAACTAGTAAAGGATACAATCCAGGATTTGTTTGTTTTTATTGCGGAGAAAAATTCTTTTAAGGAGGAGGTTCGAAATATAAAAGCTTATCTGATTGTTTCTTTACGTCGACAATTATTAAAGAATTTGAAGAAACAACGCAGCTTGTGGTCAAATGAGGTGGCAGAGGATTGTGTTTTTGATTTTTCGAGTGAAGATTTTTTGATCAGTAAAGAAAGTAATGCTGAAATGTCAGAGCAGTTATCCTTGTGCTTCAGAAAGCTCTCATCAAGACAACGAGAGGTGATTTTATTGAGGTTTTACCATGAAATTGAAATAGTAGATATCGCTAATATAATGGAGATGAATGTTCAGTCTACCCGAAATCTATTATTCAGAGCCCTTGAAAAGATTCGTTCAATCATAAAAAAGACTGATAATGCTAATTGGGATAATATCGATTTGATGTTCTTCTTGTTTACCGTTTTAAATTCTAACCGCAAAAAGGAGTAGCTGTAATAGGTTCCAGGTTTCATGGTGAAAGTTTCAGGTTGTGCTTTTATGTTGCTGTAAAGGCAATTCCGTTTACGGAAAAACAAAGCGTTGATTAACGCTACAGTCCTTTGCAGTCTTGACCTTTTTGTTTCTTATGAGCCAAAAATGAAAAGCCGGTTTGGCTTGACAACAAACGGTAACAATAGCGATCATGAAACTTTTTTCAAAAAAAGTCATTTTCAGTGAGTATAAATTTTCATTTCATACTCTATAGGGGAAAGAGAACTAGAATAAAGGAGGAAAATCCTGATTGAAAGTTCTGTGGCGATGAGGCTATTTGATGCTATTAATCTAATAATCCATCAATCTAACAATCATAAAAAGAGAATGGAGCAAAATGATAATACATATCAGCAACTTATAGAAGATAATCAATTTGTAGAATGGGTGAAAAGTGATTTCCAAGCGCATAATGATTACTGGAACAAGTGGCAGCAAAATAATACTGAGAGCAAAGATGGTTTTAAAGAGGCTATTCAGACTGTTCAAATGATGAGTTTCAATGAAGAACAATTAAAAGAAGAGGAGATTGAACAGCAATGGGATCATGTACTTTCAAAAATAGAAGCCAGAAAGAAAAGGTTTACCATTGGTCGTATTGTGCCTTTATTGCGATATAGTGCAGCAGTATTGTTACTTCCTGCGCTACTGATGATCGCATATTTAAATCATCAAAATGATAAAATTAAAGGTCAATTTGATCAATTAGCATATAGTCAGCAACAGGTTAAACATACCGTTCAGGCTCCATTAGGTTCAAAAGTTTCAGTAGATCTCCCTGATGGTTCAAAAGTATGGTTGAATTCAGGCTCATCAATAACTTACCCACAATTGTTTGGAGAAGAAAGAATTGTGTCAATGAAAGGTGAGTGCTATTTTGATATCACCAAAGGAATGAAACCTTTTATCGTTCAGAATCCCGGAGCTGCCGTGAAAGTGTATGGAACAGAGTTTAACATTAATGCCTATAATCAAGATAAGGTATCGGTGGCATTGGTTGAAGGGAAAGTATCTCTTTTAACTGAGGATCAAGAGTATTTCGTAAAGCCAGGACAGGTAGCGATGTATGATCAACAAATAAAACGAGTCAAGATTTACAAAGCCCAGTTAGATGAGTTTACATGCTGGCTCGAGGGACGTTATGTTTTTCGAAATCGGACATTGTCACAAATACTGAATACACTGGAGTATAGGTATAACTACGAATTTGTGCTTGAAGATAAAGAATTATCGAACTATATCTATAATGCAAAGATTAACGATGTTGGATTAGAGCAGTTACTTCATATGTTATCGCTTTCGGGGCCGATACGTTATGAAATAGAAAGAACGCGCTTATCTGAAGATGGAGTATTCTCCAAAGGAAAAGTCAGAATATATAAGAAATAGAGAGTCAAGTTATAAACAATATTGAACAGCCTATGTAACAAAAGCAAAAATGGCGAAGAGTGCTGCTACACAATTCGCCATCAAACAACAGTGTTTATTTAATTAATCATGTAATTAATTGTACAAATTTATGAAAAAAAATGAATGGGATGGTTCTCCTTTAAGGGAATCGTTGCGCAAGCTTTTTATTGCTATGAGATTAACGCTATTTATCGTTTTATTTTGTGTTGTTCAGGTAATGGCTAAGTCGGCTTTTACCCAGGAACAGAAGCTTTCTTTAAATCTGAGAGGATCATCTGTTGAGAAGGTGCTTTTGGAGATTGAAAAGAAAAGTGAATATGCATTCCTATACAATAAGGATCTGATTGACGTGAATCGTAACGTCGATCTTAATATGAAAAATGCTTCTATTGAAAAAATTCTTGTTGCTTTGTTTAAAGGGACAGGAGTTAAATATCATGTTTTGGAAAATCAGGTAGTTTTATCTCCTGGTAAAGTGAAAAGTCAACAAGTTTCAGTTGTTTCCGGTAGCGTTACCGATGATAAGGGAGAACCTCTTCCTGGAGTGTCCGTAGTCGTGAAAGGTACAACGATCGGTGTAACGACAGATTTTGATGGAAACTATAAACTTGATTTACCTGAGAATGCAACAGTATTGGTGTTCTCTTTTGTGGGAATGAAAACACAGGAGATTTCAATTGCAGGTCAACCATCAATTAATGTGAAGATGGCGGAGGATGCAATTGGTCTCGAAGAGGTTGTTGCTATTGGTTATGGTGTTGCAAAGAAGAGTGACCTTACCGGAGCTGTTGTAAGTGTTAAGGCTGAAGAGTTGAATATGTTTAAACCTGAGAGTGCAGGAGATTTAATTCGTGCTGCTGTTCCGGGGGTAAGTGTAAATTATGCTACCAATGCAAAAGCGACTCCATCGTTCGAAATTCGTGGAGATAATTCACTAAGTGCCGGAAATAGTCCGTTGATTGTAATTGATGGTGTAATTTTTAATGGTAGTCTTTCCGATATCAATGTAAACGATATTGAAACGGTTGATGTATTGAAAGATGCTAGTTCTGCTGCTATTTATGGTTCTCGTGCGACGAACGGAGTTGTAGTGTTTACTACCAAAAAAGGAAAGCAGGGGAAAGCAACAATTCGTGCAAAAGCGAAATACAGTTTGGTTACCGAAAGTCGCCGTATGAAATCATATGGTGCAGAGGAAGCACTAAAGTGGAAAGAAGATGTATTGGTGGCATTGGATGGAGATTACGATGGAACAGAGGCTTTTAATCCATATTCCGATCCTCGTAATTTGTCTGAAGAGGACTTAAATACCTGGCTTGATGGAGCCGAAGGTGATGATTTGGTTTATACTTGGCTTTCACGTCTTGGTTACAGCGATAAGGAGATTGATAATTACAAAAATGGTCGCTATTATGATTGGCAAGATTGGTTGTTCCAAACAGGGAAACGTCAGTCGTATGATGTTAGTGTATCAGGAAAAAATGAGACTGTTACCTATTATTGGTCATTAGGATACAAAAAGAATGAATCAGTGACTGTAGGTGATGAATTTACTAATATTAGTTCTCGTATCAACTTAGATGCATCATTGGCTAATTTTCTGAATATTGGTATGAATACTCAGTTTGTGTATCAGGATGATAGTGGTGAACCTATAAGTAATAGTCGCTATAACCGTTTTTCAGCTTTAGATACTCCATTTGATGAGAATGGTGAGTATGAGTTGACACAGTCGGGATCTAACCTTGATAATCCTTTTGTATCTCCATTGTATACCGAGAAGAAAACAGATTATTATAAATTCTTCCCTACCACTTATGTGAAGGTAAAATTGCCATTTGGAATTACATTTACATCAAACTTTACTCAGCGTTTAGAATTTAAGCGTTGGTTCTCATTTAAATCGCCAGAGCATCCAAACTGGGCAAATTCAGGAGGAACAGCTACACGCGATCATGAGCAGGTTTATGAGTGGCAGAGTGATAATATCATAAATTGGAACAAGTCGTTTGGTGATCATCGTTTTGATGTAACTGCGCTGTGGAATGCTGAAAAATATAAGCGATGGAAGACTTATTCAAAAACATCAGATATGATTCCAACGGCGGCGCTGGGCTATCACAATACTTCATTTGGTACAAATCCAGAATTAGATTCAGATGATGTAGCAACAACCGGTACTGCGTTGATGGGACGTTTAAACTATTCTTATGGTTTGAAATATAACTTCTCGGCATCTTTCCGTCGCGATGGATCTTCTAAGTTTGGTTCGGAAAATAAACATGCTAACTTCCCTTCACTATCTGCTGGTTGGACCATGTCAGAAGAGGAATTCATGAAGAATAAAATTAGTTGGTTAAGCTATTTGAAAATGCGTGCTTCATGGGGTATCAACGGTAACAGTAGTGGTATCGATCGCTACCAGTCATTTGCAAAACTTGCCGACAAGAAATACCTTAATGCAAAATGGAATGGCGAGATGTATACTGTTCCTTATATGTACGTTGATCGCATGTCGAATGCCAGTCTTGCATGGGAAAAAGCTGAAGCATGGAACCTTGGATTTGACTTCTCAGTACTTGATAGTCGTATCAAAGGATCTATCGATGGATATTATACCGAAACATCTGATCTTCTTTTAGCAAAAAAACTTCCAATATTAACGGGTTTTAGTTCGATTACAACAAATGTTGGTAGTGTTGAGAATAGAGGAGTGGAACTAACATTGAGATCGAATAATATTGATCGAGGTGATTTCAAATGGACTACAAGTTTTAATGCGGCATACAATAAGAATAAGATTGTGTCATTGGCAGGCGAGTTGGTTGAAAAACGTGATGCTGATGGACAGGTTCTTCTTGACAAAAACGGAGATCCTGTGATGTATGAACCAGATGATACCAGTAACGGATGGTTTATCGGGAAGGATAAATCAACTATCTGGAATTATAAAATTTTAGGTACATGGAAGCTTGGAGAAGAAGAGGAAGCCGCTGTTTACGGACAAAAACCTGGCGATTTCCGTTTGGAAGATGTGAATGACGATGGAGAGTTAAATAACGATGATAAGCAGTTCCTGGGAACTACTACACCGAAGTGGAATGTTTCTATGACCAATAACATTAACTACAAGAATTTCGATTTTGGTTTAGTTATCATTGGTAAGTTAGGATACAAAGGATCGTTTAACGATGCAAAAAATAATAGCGAAGATTATATCAAGAATCAAAATTGGTATGACTTGCCTTACTGGACACCTGATAACCAGACGGATGATTTCGCAAGAATCAATTCAGATGCACCCGTAAGTTACAGTGTATACTTAAATAAGTCTTACCTGAGAATTCAGAGTTTGTCGCTAGGATATAATCTTCCTAAGCATTTGCTTCAGGCAGTGAAATTGAATACTGCAAGAGTTGCATTTAATGTTGATAATGTAGCTGTATGGGCACCTGATTGGAAATATGGTGATCCTGAATCGAGTAAGACTATGCCAAGAATTTATTCATTGAGTGTGGATTTCTCTTTCTAATCAATAATTGTTGAATCTTAGAAACTTTCGAAAATGAGAAATATAAAAACAAAAATAAAATCAGGAATTTTACTGGCACTGATGGCCATGCTAAACTTTTCATGTGGAGATGATTTCCTGGATGAAAAGCCTTTATCAACTTTAAGTCCTGAAAATACCTATGTGGATGCTCAAGGTTTAATGACTCCTTTGGATGCAGCTTTGAAGGCAATAATGAATATGGTGAATCAGGATGATAACGGAATATCTTTTGATAATATGTTGTCGGATGTAGCTGTTGCAGGTAACACTGATAAAGCATACTTGTGGCAGGATTGTAATAAGAATGCAATCCCTACCAACGGTAATAACCGCGAAGGTGTTAAAAGTAAATGGTTTTATGAAGAGTGTTTTAAGCATCTGAAGAATGCCAATACTGTAATTGATTATATTGATAATCCTGAGTGGACAACCGATGTTGAGCGCAATCACGTATTAGGAAGTGCTTACTTTATTCGTGCATATTTTTATTATTTGCAGACTATGCAGTTTGGAAATACTGCATTTACACTAAATGTAATTTCTTCAGCTAAGCAAGATTTCAGGACATTCCGTATGCAGGAAATCTGGCAACAGATGATCACTGATTTAGAGTGGGCACGAGAATATGTAAAACCAGCAAATGACGTACCTAAGGGACGTATTGGAAATTCGGCAGTGCGGTTACTTTTAAGTAAATACTATCTTCTAACCAATCAATATGACAAGGCAGAGCAAGAGTGTAATGCAATTATCAATAGCGGAGTACATGAGCTGGTAACTGATGCTGATGTTACCACAGAGTTTACAAAGATTGGTGCTGCAGAGTATAATGGAAACGTATTCGATGGTAGAAGCATCGATATTCCTTCTGATGCAATCAATGTGTTGCATGACGACTGGCAGGGAAATCGTTTGAGAAATTCTGAAGCTATCCTGGTGTTTGTTAATGCCTATAATCTGGATGCATCGGTGGGAAAAGCAGAGTCGATGCGTACCTACGGTCCAAACTTTGGTAATGGTTCATCTGTTGGTCGCATTAAAACTCCCGACCTAAACAATGGTATAAACGATAAGAACGGAAAAGGAGAGCAGATGCAAAAATGGGGAAGAGGACAAGGACAAATGCGTCCTACCAACTATTCTCAATATGACATCTGGACTACTAATCCTAATGATCCATCGGCAGCAAAAGATTGGCAGGATTACAGACATAAGCCAGGAAACTGGTTTCAAATGTCAGATGTAGTATATGATAATTCTGCTGCTGGAGATTGGACAGGAGAATCAGTACGCTTGTTTAATGATGATGGTGTATTGCTGTGTAAAGATACGTTGCGTAACTGGTATGGATATCCTATTTATAAGTTTTGGGCATATGATGAAGCTAGTCCTAATAAGCAATATGGAGGTCATGCTAACCTTTATTTATATCGCTTGGCTGAGGTATATTTATTGAGAGCCGAAGCTCGTTTCTGGCAAGGGGATTATCAGGGGGCTGCCGATGATATAAATGTTATTCGTGATCGTGCCAATGCAATATATCGCTATACGGCAGCTGATGTTCAGAATGCAGGTATTGGAGCAGTATTGGACGAGCGTGCGCGTGAGCTTTATGGTGAAGAATTCCGTAGTTCAGAGTTGACACGTATATCAATCATTTTTGCATCAAGTGGTAAGAGTGCTTACAATGGTAAAACCTATTCGATGGAGCGCTTATCAGAGGATAGTTTCTGGTATGATCGTGTGAAGGAGAAAAATATTTTCTTCAAGGATGGTATTACTAACATTAACGGACAGCAGTTTACCATTAGTCCGCATCATATTTTCTGGCCTATTTATGAGCCAATTATTGTCGCTAATGTTGGCGCGGTGTTAAATCAAACTCCTGGATATTTGGGAGATGATCGTAATGTTCCTTTGATGATTCATAAGGTTCAACCTGCCGGTGTTCCAAATACCGATCCAATGATTGATGCAACAGAAGAGTAAAAAAAGTGAAGGTGTAACGATTTTCTTCGTTATATAAAAGTTTGGTTTATATGCCTGATGCTGCATTTGTGTAGCATCAGGCTTTTTTATTTAAAATCACCTTTTGAGCAAAATTCACAATAATCCAAAGTTGAAAGAGGCACGAATGCCATTGATATTGAAAGAAGAGCAGGAAGATAAATGGTTGAGTAAGGATGTGGCTGTTGTAAAAGAGTTGACAGGCTTTTGTTTTCCTGCTGAAAACTTATCTGCACATAATGTACGTCGATTGAGAGGAAAAGAGGCGGTTGGCAATATTGAGGAAGTTTGTTTGCCTTATTATTATCCTGAATTGGAAGAAGTATAAAGTAATCAGGTGTAAGGATTTGTTAAATCTTTCCTTAAGTATATGGTATTTCTAAAGATTGATTGTAGATTTGTGGATCAGCACAGTACCAACCAGTTGTGTTGAACGACCAGATGAATTATTAGAAACCGTATTATTTAAAGACTATGAACAAGATTTTTTCGTTAGTTGCGATTGGTCTTCTGTTGAGTGTATTGTCGTATGGACAGTCGTATACAGAATGGCATGATCCGAGTGTTAACGCGATTAATCGTGCTCCAATGCACGCCGATTATTTTGCCTATGAAAATGAGGCTTTAGCAGTTCAGGGACAGAAATGTCAATCAGTGAACTACCTATCATTGAATGGAACCTGGAAATTTAGTTGGGTACAAAATGCCAATGAGCGACCACAGGGATTTTTCGAGTCATCATATGATGATTCATTGTGGGATGACTTTAAGGTTCCTGGAATTTGGGAAGTTAATGGTTATGGTGATGCCGTGTATGTAAATTCACGTATTGCCTGGGATTATATCATGAAACCAGAACCTCCCAAAGTGCCTGAAAAGGACAACTATGTTGGATCTTATCGTCGATGGATCGACATTCCTTCGAACTGGGATGGCAAAGAGATCATGTTGAATATGGGAGGTATATCTTCATGCGTTTATGTTTGGGTGAATGGTAAATTTGTAGGATATAGTGAAGATCGTAAGCTGGAACCAGAATTTAATATCACTAAATATTTGAATAAAGGAAAAAACTTAATTGCTTTTCAAATATTTCGTTGGGCAGATGGATCATTTGTTGAACTGCAAGATTTTTGGCGTTTAGCAGGAACATCAAGAGATATGTATCTATATGCACGCAAACCATTCCACATTAATGATTATACTGTTGTGGCAGGTTTGGATAAAGGATATCGCCATGGAAAATTCTCAGTTCAAGTGAACTTAGACAAAGAGGAGATTGCTCAAAATGCAGGAGCAAATGTATCACTGGTATTGAAAGACAAAAACAATAAGGTGGTGTGGCAGACGACTAAAGTAGTAGGTGGTGATCCTGTTATTAAAGCTACAGCTAATTTGAAAAATGTTGCTAAATGGAGTGCTGAGATTCCTAATCTTTATCAACTATACATCACGCTAAAAGACAAGAATGGTGAAGTTGTAGAGGTG
The DNA here is from genome assembly GCA_005217565.1 of Puteibacter caeruleilacunae. Lineage (GTDB taxonomy): Bacteria > Bacteroidota > Bacteroidia > Bacteroidales > Prolixibacteraceae > Puteibacter > Puteibacter caeruleilacunae. Next base: position 294,959 of record SJCO01000003.1, on the reverse strand, counting down.
ATTCCTCAACGTGTTGGATTTCGTACAGTTGAGATCAAGGATGGACTGATGTTGGTAAATGGAAAGCCAATCTTAATTAAAGGTGTGAATCGTCACGAGGTGGATCCTGATCATGGATATTATGTGTCGAATGAGCGTATGGAAGAGGATGTGCGTATCATGAAGATGAATAACATTAATGCAGTACGTACTTGTCACTATCCGAATGATGTTTATTTCTACGAGTTGTGTGATAAATACGGTTTGTATGTGACCGATGAGGCTAATATTGAGGCACACGGTTATGAGAAGATTGCTCAGATGACCGATTGGACTGATACTCACTTGGAGCGTGCTACTCGCTTGGTGAAACGAGATAAGAATCATCCATGTGTAATTACCTGGTCAATGGGTAATGAGTCAGGTGATGGAATCAACTTTGTTGAATCGTACAAAGCGATGAAAGCTATTGATTCAACTCGTCCGGTACAGTATCAGCGCCCTGGAATGAAAATGCATACCGATATTTATGTGCCTTTCTATGTAGGTTATGGAGGATTGGAGAATTATGGAAAGAAAGGTGATCAGCGTATGCCTCTAATTCAGTGTGAGTATGCCCATGCAATGGGGAACTCCATGGGAGGATTCAAAGAATATTGGGATCTTTATCGTAAGTATGATAACCTTCAGGGAGGATTTATTTGGGATTATGTAGATCAAGCAATTCGTGAATATCGCAATGGAAAAATGATCTATACCTATGGAGGTGATTATGGTTTAGGATTGCCTTCTGATAATAACTTTAACAGTAATGGTTTGATAACTCCTGATCGTAAACCGAATCCACATTTTGATGAGGTGGCTTATATTCAGCAATCAATCTGGACTGAATTACTCGATGCTAAGGTTGGTAAGGTTCAAATTTATAATGAGAACTTTTTTGCAACATTGAGTAATGTTCGTCTTGTTTGGCGTATTGTTGAAGAAGGAACTGCTGTTGAAGAAGGAGTTATTAACAATTTACGTGTTGCTCCTCAGCAAAAAGTTGCTGTGAGTTTAGGATATACTTTGAAGCCTACAAATAAGGAACGTTTTCTTGAAGTTCGTTATGTAACTAAAAAGAAAGATGGAATGGTACCAGCAGGACATACAGTTGCACGTCAGCAGCTGAGTGTGAACGGTTACCAATTTGATTCACTTGAGATGGCATCTTCTGGAGATGTATCTGTTGATGAAACTCGTTACTTAATTGAGGTACAAGCTGGACTGACATCTATTGGTTTTGATAAAAAGACTGGTTATATCATTAGCTATAAAAATGATGGTACGGAGTTCTTGAAAGAAGGTGAATTAGTGAAACCTAATTTCTGGAGAGGTCCTACCGACAATGACTATGGTGCTCGTTTCCAAAATAAGTTGAGTGCATGGAGAAATCCAGTCATGAAGTTGAAATCATTAGAAGCCCAAGAAAAGGATGGGAACGTAGTTGTAAATGCTTCATACGAACTCACAGAATTAGAAGCAAAGCTGAATTTAAGCTACGAAATTGGGGCTGATGGTAAGATGAAGGTTCATGAAGCATTAGTTGCAGGGGAGAATAAGGAAAAGAAACCGATGTTACCTCGTTTTGGAATGCAATTCCCACTCAAGAAACAATTTGAGGATATTGAGTACTATGGACGTGGACCTGTAGAAAACTATGTTGACCGTAAGAATAGTACGTTTATTGATGTATTCGAGCAGACTGTAACTGAGCAATTCTTTTCTTATATTAGACCACAAGAGACTGGAACGAAGTCTGATGTTCGTTGGTGGAAACTAACAGCTAAATGTGGAAAAGGAGTAAAGATTTATGCTGATGCACCATTCTATGCTTCTGCGCTTCATTTCAAAAATGATGATCTGGATGACTTTGAAGGAAAAGATCAACGCCACTCAGGAGAATTGGAAGAGCAGAATCTTACAATGCTTTCAATTGATGGAAAACAAATGGGATTAGGTTGTATCAATACCTGGGGAGCTTATCCTATGGAAAAATATCGTTTGCCTTATGGCGATTATGAATTTACTTTTATTGTTGAGCCAATGAAATAATATTACAGGGACAAGTCTGCAATAAGGCTTGTCCCTTTTTTAGTATAAGATTAACACACAACAACACAACACACGTATGAATTATTTATTGAAAGGATTAAAGCAATCAGGAGTTGCTTTAAAGTCTTTATTATTGGCAGTGGTGCTGATAATTGGGATAGGTGCGTATGCACAAGAACCAAATATTTTTCCAGAACCAAACTCAATGAGAGTTGGAATTGAATGGATTACGTTATCTAATGATATTGTCACATCCTTTAAGGGATTTGATGATGATAAACATTTAATCTCTCAAGTAAAGGATGCCTTTAAAAAAGTTGAAAACACGTCAGCAGATGTGCTTCAAGTTAAATTTATCCGGGATAAGAAAGTAGATAATACTCAGGGATATACACTAAGTATAGGCAAAAAGGGTATTGTAATTAAGGCTTCTACTGAAGTTGGCTTGTTTTATGGTGTGCAGACTTTAGTACAGTACCTTGATTCTTACCCAAAATTATCTACTGAACATCGTGTTAAGGAAGTGTCTATTGAAGATGCGCCTCGTTTCGGATATCGTTCATTGATGCTCGATCCTGCCCGTCATTTTATTCCTGTTGAGGATGTAGAACGTTACATCGACGCAATGTCTTTCTATAAGTTTAACACTTTACATTTTCACTTGACTGATGATCATGGATGGCGTATCGAAATAAAAAAGTATCCTCGCTTGACGGAGGTTGGTTCGAAAAGAGATGCAACACATGATGATGGAATTCTGAAGGGAGGATTTTATACACAGGAACAATTGAAAGACTTGGTGGCTTATGCTAACGAACGTCATGTGGATCTTCTTCCTGAGATAGATATCCCAGGGCATGGACATGCATTGCTTACTGCTTATCCTGAATATGCTTGTTTTCCTGATACAACGTTGACTGCTGAAATTCATGAGGCGTATCCACATGCGGAACCTATTTGCATAGGGAATCCTAAATTCTATGAGTTTTATGAGACGATAATTCAGGAGATGTCTACAATATTTACCTGTAAGGAGATACATGTTGGTGGAGATGAAGTAAATAAAGACGCTTGGTCTAAATGTCCAAAATGTCAGCAATTGAAGTCAAAAGAAGGACTGAAAAAAGATGACGAGTTGATGGATCATCTTTTTGCTGAGATCACCAAGATCGCTGCGAAATATGATAAGAAAATAATATTTTGGCACGAAGGTGGTCACCATTACCCGGCTGGTGAAACTGTTTCATTATGGCGTCTGGGAACTGCTAAAGAAGTTATTGCTGATTGTAAGAAACAGAACTTGCAGTTGATTTGTGTGCCTGGTGAACATGCTTATTTTGATTACCCTCAATCAATGAGTGACAAGGAGTATTTGCCTGCATGGATTCCTGTATTAACGTTAAAGAAAACCTATGAGTTTGATCCAGGATATGGATTATCCAAAGAGGACGGTAAATTTATTCGTGGTGTTGAGGCAACCATGTGGGGAGAATCAATGAAAAACATGGACCGTATTTTCTATATGACTTATCCGCGTGCATTTGCATTGGCAGATGCAGGTTGGACGGAGATGAATAATCGTTCATGGGAGAAGTTTAAAGAAAAATTACCTCATCATTTGATTATTCTAATGAAGAAGGGAATCAACTTTAGACCTCCAATTGAATTATAGAACCAAAGTTTCTCTAATATAAAATAGAAAGCCTTCGTTTCTAATATGGAATGGAGGCTTTTATTATTTGATTTTAATTGATAGATTTGGTGCGTATTAACCTTATTAACCAGATTTATTAACTTAACCTACATGTACTTATGGAAAGTAAACCTGCAAAGTCTGAACGACTTATGTCGATTGATGCATTGCGTGGATTTGATATGGTTTGGATTGCCGGAGGGGCAACAGCCATAACCAATCTAGATAAAGCTCTAGGGAATGATTCAACAAAATTATTAGCAGACCAAATGCATCATGCCAAATGGATTGGCTTTACTTTTATGGATATTATTATGCCACTTTTCCTTTTTATAACGGGGTGCTCGTTGGTTTTTTCTTTTAGAAAAAGATTGGAAACACAAGGAAAAAGAAAAGTTTATACTCATGTTATCAAACGTTTTTTTATTCTATGGTTGTTGGGAATGATTTATCAAGGTAACTTGTTATCATGGGAGTGGTCGAAAATTGATTTCTTTTCAAATACATTACAAGCAATTGCAGTTGGTTATCTTGGAGCTTCATTTATCTTATTGTTGAAGGAGATAAAGTGGCAGATCGTTGTGACCTCTGGATTGCTTATTTGTTACTGGGCATTGATGAACTTTACTCCGGGATTTGATCTCTCAGTCGATGGGAATTTAGCTATCTATATTGATAAGATGGTTTATGAATCACACATGGGAAATCCTGAATATCCTTGGATTTTAGCTGGAATGACTTTTACTGTTACGGTTATGTTGGGAGTTTTTGCGGGCCACATCCTAACAAGTTTAAATGTCGCGAAGATTGATAAGCTCAAAAAGATTGCGTTGTTTGGTGTATTATTAACAATTGCAGGTTATACGCTTACTCTGCATGAACCTTGCATCAAAAAACTTTGGTCGAGCTCTTTCACATTGATCTCTGGAGGATATTGTGTTCTTCTGCTTAGTCTGTTTTATTTGATTATTGATGTTGCTGACTATAAAAAATGGGCAGCACCATTTGTCGTTTTAGGTAAGAACGCATTGTTGGTATATATGCTATTTGCCTACAATCGCTTCATTAATCTGGGAGCCATTGCGGAGAAACTTTTATTTGGTTTTAAAACTTATTTAAACCAGTGGTATCCATTGGTAGTAAGTTGTATGGCTTTAATTCTTCTGTGGATGATTTTTCGTTATCTCGATCGGAAAAAGACATATGTGAAGATTTAAAAAATTCTAAAGATAAATTCGGGAATTATAATTGATCCCGTGTTAGTTGTATGATAGTCTGGTTATTTAGGTCTGGTATATAAAGAAGATTATTCATTAACTAATTAGAATTATGAACATCAAGTTTGGAATTGTTCTTGGAGGACTATTATCTATTATCAATCTTGTATATGCTCAAGTTGATGGCGTGTCACCGAGGAAAGTGTTGAATATGAATACCAACTGGGAATTTTGTATTCAGGAGAAACATGAATCAGTAACACCTTTAGACAATCGTGCTGAGATAAAATGGGAAGAAGTACATTTACCACATACACCAAAAATAGAGCTTAAAGAGTTTACAACCCACTGGCAAGGTGTGTGCTGGTATAAGAGGAAATTTATTGCAGATCCTGCGTGGGAAAATAAAACTGTTCTGATAAAATTTGAGGCTGTTATGCAGGAGGCCGATGTTTGGGTAAATGGGAAGAAATTAGCCAAGCATTTGGGGGGCTACCTGCCGTTTTGCGTAGATGTTAGTTCAGAACTAATGTTTGATGGTAAGCGAGTGAATGAGATTCTTGTTAGAGCGGATAATCGTGATAATGAGGAAATTCCTCCAGGTCGTAACCTTACAGGACTGGATATGACGTATCAGGGAGGTATTTATCGAAGTGTTCACATGATTATAGCTGATAAGCTGCACATTACAGATGCTGTTCATGCTAATAAAATTGGTGGCGGAGGTATTCATGTTACGTTTGAAAATGTATCAGAGAAATCTGCTGTAATCAAGGTTAAGACTCATGTGGAAAATGTGCATGCGAGTGATGTGACGCTTAAGATTAAAAATGAATTAGTAGGCGAAACAGGTAAGATTGTTGCAGAATCAGAAGGAAATCCAAAGGTGTTATCTGGAAAGTCAGATCAACATTTTTTATCTACTCTAGACGTAAAAGATCCTCAATTATGGCATCCTAATAATCCTAATTTGTACCGCCTGATAACAAAGGTGGTTAAGGATGATATCGTAATTGACGAAGTAGTTACTCGTATTGGAATACGGGAGATAAAATGGGAGAAGGATGGATTTTATATCAATGGTGAACGCTTGCTATTAAATGGAGCAAATCGTCACCAGGATGGGATTTATGTAGGAAATGCTTTACCCGAAAATGTTCAGCGCCTGGATGCCTTGAAACTTCGTGAAGCAGGTTTTAATAATGTTCGGGCTGGTCACTATCCTTTAGATCCAGCCTTTATGGATGCTTGTGATGAGTTGGGATTAACAGTAATTGCATGTATCCCAGGGTGGCATTGGTATAAGGAAAGCGAGCAGTTTAAGAGTCAGAGTTATCAAAACTTAAGAGACTTAATTCGTCGCGATCGAAATCATCCTTCAGTGGTACTGTATGAAACGATTCTTAACGAAACAAGATACAGTGCAGCATATGCAAGGAAAACTTATGAAATAAGTAAGGAAGAATCATCAGAGAGTTTTGCAGCTTGTGACTTTGAATATCCTGAACACAGAATGTATGATGTGAATTACAAGGTGCCGGATGCTTCTCTTCCATCATTTACGCGAGAGTGGGGTGATGATAACCGTTATTGTGGAATTCATAAAAATGATGAAGGATTTACTTGGGGAGATTGGGCCAACAGAGATGATGAGCACTCCATGGTTTATCAATCATTGGCGCGACAAAAAGATTTGAATGGAGATGGTTACTGGGATTGGTATGGAGTGAATGCTAATTCCAATATGGCAGGTTATGCCCTTTGGGTAGGATTTGATCATAATAGAGGAGCTACAAATAACATTGCTCGTTGTGGGGTGTGGGGATTAGATCGATATGAGAAGTTTTGTTATTACTTTTTGCAAAGTCAAAGAGATCCTAAAGTTATCCTGAAAGATATAAAATCAGGACCTATGGTTTTTATAGGATCATATTGGAGAGAGAGCTCTTTGAAGGATGTGAATGTCTATAGTAATTGTGATGTAATTAAACTTTACCTGAATGGTAAATTAATTGGGACACAGAAACCTGATAAATTTTATAATGAAGGATTAGAGGATCATCCTGTTAATCATGTTAACCATCCTGTTTTTACATTTAAAAATGTAATGTGGGAAAAGGGGCGCTTAAGTGCCGAAGGTTTAATCAATGGTAAAGTGGTAGCTAAACATGAAGTTCGAACTCCACAGGAAGAAAAGTCATTGGTGGTGGAGTTAGATCACATCAATAAGTATTTGACTGCGGATGGAAGTGATATGGCTATGATGTATATTAAGGCTGTAGATAAAGATGGTACATTAGTTCCTGATTTCGATGGAGAGATCTTAGTTGATATTAAAGGTGAAGGTCGTTTGATTGGAGCTAATCCCGTGAAAGCAGAAGGTGGTGTTGCTGCTATCTGGATTAGGAGTACTACTAAGCAAGGAAAATATGTTGTTACAGTTGAGAATGATCGTCTAGGAACAACGAAACTAAACTCAAAGTCTGTTAGTTCATCAGAGGTATTTGTTGAGGGACCGTTGGAGGCTCAACCTAAGCGGATACGAAGAGTAGAAAATCATCCAGCAGAAGGGAAAGGTGATGGATTGACTAAAATAGATGATTTTAAAGTAACAGTTAGTAGTACACGAGAGGGATCTAAGCTCGATAATTTAACAGACGGAGATCGGGAGACCTGGTGGTTTGCTGCAGACAATAAGAATCAATGGATAGATATCGAGCTTAAAAAAGCAACTGATCTGAATGGAAGTCTTATTGTTTGGGAGAAGGATAGCAACTGGTATGAGTTTTCAATATTGGTATCGAAAGATGGAGAAGAGTGGAAGAAAGTTTATCATGATTCTCAAACAGGGCACAATTTTGATTTGGAAGAGTGGAATGCCAAAGGAGTAAAATTTGTGAAGGTTAAGTTGGAATCGGTGAAACCAGGAAATGGATTATTGGGAATTCGGGAGATTGAATTGTTTCAATAACTAATGAATATTTGAGGGCATGTTTGAACCTTGTATCAGATTTGAATGGGACAAATGATGCCCTCATCATTGCATGTAAAGGAAGTTTATAGTTTTTTTTGAACAAAAAAATAAATTTTCGTTGTTTTCTTAATGGGCACTATATTAGTGGATTATGTGATTGTGGATTATGTGCAGGGTAATAAAATGAAAGTTTTTTTTCATGCTTGTCACCCGTTTTTAATTTCTCAAGTGCCTCTATATATGAAGGGCGTTAACTAACGACGCATTGTAGACTAACAGAACTAAATGATGCAGACTTTATGAGTGTAGAAGATCGAATCCTCTTAAGGCAATTGCAGAAGGGGAATAAATCGGTATTTGAAGAGTTGTATTATGAATATTATCAGGCGTTGATATCTCTCGCTGAAGGCTATGTTTTCAATAGTCAGGTGTGTGAAGATATTGTTCATGGTGTGTTTATATATCTATGGGAGAATGCCTCAGATCTTGTTATTCATACATCAATTAAAGCTTATTTGTATCAGACGGTTCGAAATAAATGCAATAACCATTTGCGTGACCTTGAAATTAGTGACAGATCGAATATCCTTTATCTGGAATCTATGGTTACGGGAATTGGTTTTGAAGATATAGAGGAGGAAAGTCTTTTTCAACAATTAAAGAGAGCAATTTGCCAGCTTCCCCCTGAGATGGCTAAGGTGTTTAGAATGAAATATCTTGATAATATGAAGAATCGAGAGATTTCTGAACATTTAAACATTTCTGAGAATACGGTGAAGACTCAGTTGAAAAGGGCTACGTCAAAGCTGAGAATAAAGTTTAACAACTCTGTAAATGGTTTATTCCTGTTTTAGGGATTAAGAAAACAAGCATGAAACGAGAAATGAAGAATTCGATAGATTTCAAAAATATCTGGAGGAAGATTCACTTACCCAACGAACAACATGATGAGTCATCATTGAGGCATTGGATGGGTAATCGGAAGAAGCGAGAGCAATTCTATCGAGATGCAGAAAAATATTATTTGAATGGTCCTAAAGAGAAAAAGACACAGGACCAAATAGATGCAAGCTTTGCAAACTTGTCAAAGAAGATCGCTTATCGAAAATTTAGACGAGTAGTGAGTCGTGCTGCTATTGTTATCCTGATTATGGGATCATCATTCTGGACCTGGCAACGATATATTGATTCTCAACAACAGGATTATAGTGAAGCGATGAGTCCAGGAACAGATAAAGCTGTTTTGATTTTGGATGATGGTTCTTCATATGATCTTACAGATGAAGTTCCAATCGTGATTAAGGAAAAAGGGACAATTATTCAAAGTGAAGGAAAATCAATTCATTATAAAACAACACCAAAGTCGTCGAAGAAAATTACATACAATACACTTTCTATTCCAAGGGGAGGACAGTTTTTTCTTACACTATCTGACAGTTCGAGAGTGTGGTTAAATGCTGAGTCGAAAATTAAGTATCCTGTAGTTTTTGCAGATAACGAGAGAGTGATTGAATTGGAAGGAGAGGCATTTTTTGAGGTTAAGAAAGATAAAAAACGTCCATTTAGGGTTAAGACAGTGGGGCAGATGATTGAAGTCTTAGGAACCTCGTTTAATGTTACTGCTTATCATGACGAACCTTTTACCACAACAACCTTGGTGGAAGGAAGTGTTTTAGTTAATTACCATGATTCTATTGAGAAGGGTATACGCTTAACCCCATCACAGCAGAGTGTACTGGAAAATGAAACTAAAAAATTAACAACTCAAAAGGTAAAAACAGCAATGTATACAGGTTGGAAGGATGGAAATTACTATTTCCATAATGAAACTCTGGAACAGATTTTTAAAACACTAGCCAGATGGTATGACATCAAGGTGGAGTTTAAGAATCCGAAAACTAAACATTTATGTTTTACTGGTAGCTTTGATCGTAACCAAGACCTAAGTAATATAATAAAGAGTATCGAAATTTCACGACAAATTAAAATTACCGCTTATGAGAACAGGCTAACTATCTACTAAAAAACAAAAGAGCGGAAGATACTTGCACTATCGACCGCTCTATACAGAATGTAATTAACCGAAACGCTAATTCGATTATTGACAAATTTATGAAAAAACTACATTTATCCCGCTTCCGGATAACGGAAGTTGGAGTTTTATTGCGTATGAAATTAACTTTATTGCTATTGTTGTTGTGTTTGTTGCAAGGACATGCAAGTGTTTATTCCCAGCAAACAATGCTCAAAGTGACCGATACATCGGTGACAATTGATCAGATTCTTATGGATTTTGATCAGCAAAGTGAGTTTAGATTTCTATTTCAGGGAGATCTCTTTGAAGAGGAAGCTCCGCTGGAAGTTTCAGAAAAGAATATCAAAATAGAGGCTTTTCTGAAGAAGTACCTTGTCCCTCGAGGATATGACTATCGTATTCTCGACAAGACAGTTATTCTCAAAAAGTCAGAGAAAGAAAAAGAAGCGGAGTCGCCACAACCAGTTATGGCGACTAAAAATATCAAAGTAAAAGGAGTTGTTACTGATCCAGATGGAGCACCTCTACCTGGTGTTACTGTAATGGTGGATGGTAGTACGCGAGGAGTAATTACTGATCCCGATGGAGTTTATGAAATTTCAGTGTTGCCAACCGACAAGCTGGTATTCTCATTCATTGGTATGACATCGCAGAAGGTTGATGTTGCCAACAGAAAGACAATCGATTTGGTAATGAAAGAAAAGGCAGAGGAGCTGGAAGATGTGACTGTTGTTGCATTTGCTAAGCAGAAAAAGGAAAGTGTCCTTGCTTCTGTTGAAACTGTTGCCCCTGGTGACTTGAAGATTCCTTCTAGTAACTTAACCACAGCTTTGGCCGGACGTATGTCGGGTGTTATTTCTTATCAGCGCAGTGGTGAACCAGGTCAGGATAATGCTCAGTTCTTTATCCGTGGAGTAACGACGTTTGGGTATAAGAAAGATCCATTGATTTTGATTGATGGTATTGAATTATCAACAAACGATCTTGCTCGATTACATCCTGATGATATTGCTGCATTCTCTATCATGAAAGATGCTACTGCTACAGCTCTTTATGGTGCACGAGGAGCTAATGGGGTTATCTTAGTAACAACAAAAGAAGGACGTGAAGGAAAGGTAAAAGTGAATGTTCGTTTTGAGAATTCTATTTCACAAGCGACGAAAGATCTAGAGTTTGCTGATCCGATAACCTATATGAAATTGCATAATGAGGCTGTGAAAACCCGTGATCCTTTGGGATTTTTACTATATCCTCAGAGTAAAATTGACAATACTATCGCAGGGAAAAATCCTATGGTATATCCACAAACAGATTGGCAAGATGCTCTTTTGAAGGATTATACAATGAATCAGCGTTTGAACTTTAACATGTCTGGAGGAGGAAAAATTGCTCGTTACTACTTAGCTGGTGGTGTTACACAAGATAACGGTATTTTGGAAGTTGATAGTAGGAATGATTTCAATAGTAATATCGATTTGAAACGATATTTGATCCGTTCTAATGTAAATATCAATGTGACCAAAACCACAGAGGCGGTTGTTCGTATGCATGGTACATTTGATGATTATACAGGACCAATTCATGGTGGTAGCGAGATGTATAAGGCTATCGTTCGAACAAATCCAGTGCTATTCCCTGCCGTTTATGAACCAGATGAGGCTCATAAAATGACAAAGCATACATTGTTTGGTAACTATGGTGGAGGTAATTATATCAATCCATATGCTGAGTTGGTGAGAGGTTATAAAGAGTACAGTACATCATTAATGCTGGCACAGTTTGAATTGAAACAGGACTTTGGATTTATTACAGAAGGACTAAGAGCACGAGTTTTAGCTAATACTACGCGTAAGGCATATTATGACGTTGTGCGTTCTTTTAAACCATTTTATTATGAGATTGGTAGTTATGATAACAGAACAGATGTTTATGAGTTAGAGGTATTAAATTCAACTGAAGGAAAAAAATCTTTGGATTACGAGCAAGGAGGTAAAGATGTATCATCAACCTTTTATACCGAAGGTGCTGTTCAGTATGATCGAACTTTTGCAGATAAACATGGTGTGAGTGGACTGTTAGTTGGTATTATGCGCCAGTCAGAGGATGGAAACGTAAAAGATAAAGATGGAAATCCTTCTTTACAAGCTTCACTTCCTAGTCGTAACTTAGGATTATCAGGTCGTTTTACTTATTCTTATGACTCTCGTTACTTTGGTGAGTTTAACTTTGGATATAATGGAACAGAACGTTTTGCAGATAGTGAACGATTTGGTTTCTTTCCATCAGCGGGAGCTGCATGGTATGTATCAAATGAGGACTTCTTTTCCAGTTTGAAAAAGACCATCTCAAAACTGAAAGTTAAAGTAACCTATGGTTTGGTTGGTAATGATCAGATTGGAAATAAACATGATAGATTCTTCTATCTTTCGAATGTCAACCTATCAAATGGAGGTAAAGGATATAAGTGGGGAACCGATAACGATTATCAGGTTGATGGAGTATCCATCTCTCGTTATGCTAATGACCAGATTACTTGGGAAACAGCAACAAAAACCAATATTGGTATTGAGTTAGGTTTATGGGACAAACTGGATATTCAGGCAGATATCTTCCATGAGTATCGTAAAAATATTTTATGGGATCGTTTAGCCTTCTCAACCTTTGGATTGCAGGCAGGAACGAAAGCTAATGTTGGTGAAGCTTCCAGTAAAGGTATTGATATTTCACTAGATTATCAGGAGAACTTTAGCAACGGAATCTGGGTTACTGCACGTGGTAACTTTACTTATGCAAAAGGAGTCTTTGAGAAAGTTGAAGAACCTGATTATAGTGCAACACCATGGAAATCAAAGGTTGGGCAACCGATTAATCAACAATGGGGATATATCGCAGAACGTCTGTTTGTTGACGACTTTGAGGTGATGAACTCTCCAACACAAGACTTTGGAGGTGGAGTTGTTCGTGGAGGAGATATCAAATATCGCGATATCAATGGAGATGATAAGATTAATGAGCTGGATCAAGTGCCAATTGGACAGCCTACTTCTCCTGAAATTATTTATGGATTTGGATTCTCTGCAGGGTATAAGAATTTTGATGTCAATGTATTCTTCCAGGGATCTGGTCGCTCGTCATTCTGGATTGATACCAAAGCAACAGCGCCTTTTATCAATCATAGCTGGGGTGGTGATCCATTCGCAGATTATCAGAAAAATAATGCATTGTTGAAAGCTTATGCTGATAGTCATTGGTCAGAAGCTAATCGTGATATTTATGCATTATGGCCTCGTTTATCTGATGATGCAGAGCCAAATAATACTCAACGAAGTACTTGGTTTATGCGTAATGGTGCATTTTTACGATTAAAGTCGGTTGAGTTTGGCTATACCCTTCCTAAAAAGACGTATTCGAAGATTGGTCTTGATGATGCTCGTTTTTATGTGAGTGGAACAAACTTGTTGACATTCAGTAAGTTTAAGTTGTGGGATCCTGAAATGGGTGGTAACGGACTGGGATATCCAATTCAGAGTGTAGTTAACCTTGGAGTTCAAGTCTCATTCTAACCATAAAAAGTAAAAGACATGAAGAATTATATAAAAGCCATTATTCTATTTTTTACTGTTGCTATTGTCTCATGTGATTATCTGGATGTGGTTCCTGATGATGTGGCAACTATTGATGATGCATTTGTAGATAAAGCATCTGCTGAGAAATATTTGGCAACCTGTTACAATTACCTTCCCAACTTTGGTGATCCATGGGTAAATGCAGGATTGGCTGCTGGTGATGAGATTTGGATTAATGAGGAAAAAGTTGGAGGAAACTTTAATTCGGCATTAATAGCTAGAGGATTACAAAATAGTAATGATCCTCACCTAAACTTTTGGGATGGCGGAGGCCGTGGCAAGAATCTATTTGTAGCAATTCGTGATTGCAATATTTTTTTGGATAATATCAATAATGTGTTTGACATTAGTGATGATGAAAAGAAGCGTTGGGTCGCAGAGGTTAAGTTTCTAAAAGCTTATTATCATTTTTGGTTATTCAAATCATATGGTCCAATTCCGATTATTCGCGAAAATTTGCCTATTTATACGGAGACATCAGATGTAAAGATTTATCGTGATCCTGTAGATGATGTGGTGAATTATATTGTTGAATTAATAGATGAATCCACTCCTGATCTTCCTGCGATGCTACAATCTGAAACCTTGGAGTTAGGACGTATTACGCAGCCAATAGCATTGGCAATGAAAGCAAGAGTACTTGTAACAGCTGCCAGTCCATTATTCAATGGTAATCCTGATTTTGCATCTGTAGTTGATAATCGTGGAACGCCATTGTTTAGCACAGCATACGATCCTGCGAAATGGGAAAGAGCGGCACAAGCAGCAAAAGAAGCGATCGATACCTGTCTATTTGCAAAGCATTCTCTATTGAATGAATATAAGACTAAGGCGGATTTGTCTCAAGAGCTGGAACGTGAGTGTATTATTCGCTCAATAGTAACAGAGCGTGAAACTCCAGAGGTTATTTGGGGAGCAACTAATACACGCTTCACATCAAGCTATCAGCGAATGTTGGTACCATTGCTTATTCCTGTAACTTCTTCGAATCCTGTTAGTCAGTTTTATGCTTCCACCTTACGTATGGCAGAATTATTTTATACGAATAATGGAGTTCCTATCGAAGAAGACAACTCGTTTGATTATGAGAATCGCTATAAGCTGCGCAAGTCAGTAACTGAAGAGAATGATTTTGTTCGTTCAGGAGAACAGACAGCTATTCTTCATTTTGACAGAGAGGCTCGCTTTTATGCAAGTATTGCTTTCGATCGCGGTACTTATTTTCTTGACCCAACCTCTTATTATGTGCAAACAAGAGCAGGAGAGCTAGCAACAAAACGTAATCAGGGAGAATTCTCCGCTACTGGATATTTCGTGAAGAAACTGATTAGTCCAAGCGTGGCATTAACAGAGAAAGATTTATTGTCGGATTATGAATTCCCGTTCCCAATTATTCGTTTAGCTGACCTGTACTTGTTATATGCAGAGGCATTGAATGAGGCGAAAGCAACTCCTGATGAAGAAGTGTACGAGTATATTAATAAAGTGCGAGAACGTGCTGGACTAGATGGTGTTGTTGCGAGTTGGAGTCAATATTCTAAGAATCCATCAAAACCAACAACAAAAGAAGGAATGCGTGAGATTATTCGTCAGGAACGTTTGATTGAATTGGCATTTGAGGGACAACGTTTTTGGGATCTACGTCGTTGGAAAGAATCAGAGAAATATATGAATAAGCCTATTCAAGGATGGAATATTGGTGGTCAGGGATTAGAGTTCTATAATGTGACCACAATCTTTACTCCATCATTCGATTTTAAAGATTACCTGTGGCCATTGAAAGATAATGAAGTTATTAAGAATCCTAATTTGGTTCAGAATCCAGGATGGTAGATCTAATGTTTAAACTTTAAGAAAATTCAAATGAAAAATATAAAGATCATATACATCGCAATGGTGGCAGTTATTATGGCCATTAGTTGTAGTGAAGATGAGCATAATCCATTATTCTCTGATACAATGGCTCCTGGGCCAATAACATCTCCTGTAATTACGAATCTTCCAGGGGCAGCTGTAATAACTTACGATGCTCCATCAGATGAGGATTTTCTGTATGTCAAAGCGAAATATACTATGACTAATGGAGAAGAAGCCGAAGCGAGAAGCTCTAACTTTATTAATAATGTGAAGGTTGAAGGGTTTGGAGATACAAAAGAGCAGTCAGTACAGTTGATTGCTGTTGATCGTAGTGAGAATGAGTCTGAACCTGTTACAGTGACAATTAATCCATTAAATCCAGATGTTCATGAGGTTTTGTCTTCTGTCGTGATGGTGCCTGATTTTGGAGGAGTTCAATATACATGGGATAACACCAATAATGCAGCCTTATCTTTTGCTGTTCTTGCCACAGATAGCTTGGGAGAATTGTCAGAAGTGGAAACTGTTTACTCAGGAGTAACAGAAGGTAATTATACTGTTCGCGGCTTTGAACCCGAAGAGAAAGAGTTTGGTATCGTGATTCGTGATCGTTGGGATAATTATTCCGATACGATGAAGTTAGCCTTAACACCAATGAAGGAAGATAAACTGGATAAATCGAAATTTGAGAATTTCCAGTTGGATGACGACAATGACATGAATGCCTGGGAAGGAAAGTATAAATATACATTTGATGATAACATCAAAACCTTTAATCACACATGGGCAGGTGATGGATGGCCACAAAAGTTCACAGTAGACCTGGGAGTAACAGCTCGCTTAAGTCGTGTGATTGTTGTGCAGCGTCAGAACTTTCCTTATGCTCATGGTAATCCTCGCTTGTTAGAGGTATGGGGAACCAAGGAGACTCCATCAGTCGATGGTAATATGGATAACTGGACTAAACTGCGCGACTGTGTTGCTATTAAACCTTCAGAGCTAGGAGGTACTTCGGCAGAGGATCAGGAGCACTTGAAGAATGGAGATGAATACTCGTTTACACTGGAGGATCCAGAGGTGCGCTATATTCGTTTCATTGTGAATGAAACATGGGGGCTCACTGGTTTTATCCACTTTGGAGAGGTTACTTTCTACGGACAGGTAACATCGGGTAATGAGTAATTAAACTTAGTTAAAACGAGTTCGGGACAACCGATTGAATAATGTTTTGAGTAGCATCGTTCGAATTGTTTTGTCGGTTGTCCTGATTCTAAAAATATAAATATGAAGAATTTAACAATTTGGATTGTTGCATTAATCAGTGGCTTCTTCTTTCTGCAGGGATGTGAGAAAATGGAGGAAGTTCACGAGGATTTCCTGAAAGATGGAGATATTATCTATTCATCGAAACCTTTGGAAATCGAGTCGTTTGCTGGGAAAAGAAGAGTAAAATTAAAATACTTCCTAATTAATGCAGTAAACGCTAATAAGTGTGTGGTAGAATGGGCAGAAGGAGAACAAAGTCAAACTTTCGACATTACTCCTAATGTTCCTCTTGATTCTATTGAAATGGTCATTACTGATTTGGAAGAGAAATCGTACATTTTTAAAGTGTTTACTACTGATACTCATGGAAACCGATCGGTGAAAGCTCAGGTCGCCGGGGCATCATATGACACTAAATATCAAAGTGGATTAATTAATCGCCCTGTTATTTCAGTTGATGGTGGTGGAACAACCGATTCAATTATTGTTAATTGGGGAGCAGCTTTGTCAAGTAATACTGGAGTTGAAATGATGTACAACAATAGAGCTGGCGAGGCAATTACACGATTTGTTGCACCAGACGAAGACGTTGTGGTTATTAAGGATTGGGAATCGGAAGGACAAATGACTTATAAGAGCATGTTCATTCCTGAGGAGACTGCAATTGATACATTCGAGGCCGCTCCAGTACAAGTTCAGTTGCCGGTATTTATCGAATTTGAGGGTAATCCGATTGATAAAACCAATTGGAGTATTATAGATGTTGACTCGGAGGAGCCTAAAGAAGGTGCTCCTAATGGTTTAGCTACTGCGGTTATTGATGGTGATAACTCAACCTTTTGGCATACTCAATGGGATGGAGGTTCCCCAGAACATCCACATCATTTAACCATTGATATGGGAGATGTTGTTAAGATGAATGCCTTCGAGTTGGTGAAGCGTCAAGGAAAGAACGATTGTATGAAAGAGTTCAAAGTTGAGGTAAGTCTTGACAATGTGACTTATACAGAGTTGGGGACTTATACCTATGAGCAGGCAAGTGCAAGCCAGCGCTACCAATTAAACAGTCTTCCGATGGCACGCTATATAAAGTATACAGCACTAGAAGCTTACGACAATAAGTTTTATGCTCATCTTGCAGAACTCAATGTAGAAGGTCAGGTGGCCACTAAGATTGATAGAGCAGTGTGGACTGTAACTGACTTTTCTTCCGAAGAACCAGCCGAAGGTGGAGATCCAAACGGACTTGTAATTGCAGCCTTGGATGGAGACTTGGGAACATTCTGGCATACAGCATGGAAAGATTCTCAACCTGACTTCCCTCACTATTTTGTAATCGATATGCAAAAGAGTGTTAAGATGTTTGCAGTAGAATGCATCCGTAGACAGGGAAATTCACAAGGACAGACTAAGTTCAAGATTTATACCAGTAATGATGGAGAGAACTTCGAAGATCAAGGAACATTTGACTTTGATGGTTCATCAGATGCTGCTCAGGTATTCTCGCTTTCATTTATTCCTGAAGCGAGGTATTTTAAGTATGAAGCAATTGAAGGACCTAAGAATTATGCCTTCTTGTCTGAAATAAATGTTTTTGGTATTGAGGAACAATAGTACTTAACCAGATATAAAATGTAGAGCCGGAAGTAACTTCGGGAATTTCCGGCTCTTTTCCCTAACGTTTTAACGAAGAATCCCATGAATAAATTAGGTGTATTGATTCTCTTGTGTGGCTTTTTATGTAGCTGTCAATTTGAGAGAAAAATAGATATCTGCGGAACATGGCAGATGAAAAGCCCTAAGGATAACCCAATGCAAAATTAAGAGACGGTTCATTATGCTACTCTTGGAATGATGGATCACCTAAAAGGTAAATAAGTTTTCTATTGAGAAGGAAAACGATTCAATAAAGACAGTACATAGAGACTTGTATGATGGATGAACTATTGTACAAACGTGGATCAGAAAGAATAAATAAGACTAGCTTATTTTCTTTCTAGCAGGAACACCTGCCTTATAAATCCCCCAATCAAACTAATTAAACTAAAACTCTTGAAATATCTGAAGGTATTCAGCTGGGTGTTTATGCTCTTTATTCTAGAGAAAGTTCCCGCACAAGTGAGTCTTGATTTCTCAACAAATCTACCATTGGTTGTGATTGATACTTATGGAAATACAATTGTTGATGAACCTAAGGTTGCTGCTAATTTGAAGATCATTTATGAGGAAGGGAAAGAGAATAAGCTGACTGATGCTGCAAATATTTACGATGGTAGGATAGGGATAGAAATAAGAGGCAGATCTTCATCTCATTATCCGCAGAAACCATATCTTTTTGAGACGAGAAACAGTGATGACTCAAATAATAATGTTTCATTGTTGGGGATGCCCGAAGAAAACGACTGGTGTCTTCTATCATTCTACAACGACAAATCATTTGCTCGCAATATACTTGCATTTACAATGTTTCGCGAAATGGGACATTACGCTCCGAGAGCCCGACTGTGTGAGGTTATTCTGAATAATGAATATCAAGGAATCTATCTTCTCACAGAAAAAATTAAGAGAGATAAGAATCGGGTAGATATTGCTAAGTTAAAAGATAGCGATAATAGTGGAGAAGAGGTAAGCGGAGGATATATTTTCAAAGTGGATTATCATAGTAGTTCTGATAGTTGGAAGTCGGCATATAAAGCATATGGATACCCTTCTTTTGATGTTTATTTTGTATATGAATATCCTGATGAAGAAGATATAACAACTGAGCAGAAGAGTTATATCCACGACTATGTGTCCATCTATGAAGCTGCTTTGCGTGGGCCAAATTATCGCGATGAAATGACTGGATATAAGGCCTATCTTGACGAACTTTCTTTTATCGATTATTTTATTGTCAATGAAGTTGCGAGAAATAATGATGGATTTAAAAAAAGTAGATATTTCCATAAGGACAAGAATGGGGAGATTGTTGCAGGACCAGTATGGGACTTTGATTGGGCATGGAAGAATATTAATGAGTGTTTTATTTTTAAAGCTACTGATGGTTCAGGATGGGCCTATAAAGTAAACGACTGTAATCCTCATGTAAAGTCGCCCGGATGGATGATTCGGCTTTTTCAAGATGATTGGTTTAGCTCACAAACAAACTGTCGATATTTTGAACTAAGAGAGCATACAATTAACGATAATCGGCTGTATGCAATTGTTGATTCTGTATATAATCTGGTTGAAGATGCAGCAGATCGTCATTTTCAGCGATGGGATATTCTTGGTCGTAATGTGGGAGCTCCAGAGGTAGGATCTCAGCCTACAACTTACCTGGGAGAAGTAGCTAAATTAAAGGATTGGATCGAGACTCGTTTAACTTGGTTGGATGAAAATATGATTGGTGAATGTAACACCACCGGAGTTGAAACGATACTTGCAGATATGAATATTCGTATTGGACCTAATCCTGTAATTGATGTTCTTGAAATAGAGGTAGAAGAAGAAATAAAAGAAGTGATTGTTATTGATGTATTAGGTCGCGTGAAGCTTCGGAAATCAATAATGAATAAAAGCGGTTCACTGAATGTGGGGCAGTTGAGAAGGGACGTATACATTGTACAACTGGTAATGGAAAATGGAAATCGAGTGTTTAAAAAAATTGCCAAATATTAGAGGCTAATGATGAGGGCTGTATGTTGTCATCAAATCCAATAATCTAAAGGTTTTTAAAATGAAAGAAATGTGGATTTTATTAAATCTTCAGGAGTATTCCTTGTATGGTGTTAATATTATTAATCTTGGGGATTTAGGGGAGTTGGTTAGTAGGTTCGCGTTTAACTTACTTATGATGTTTGTAATTATTCGTTTTATCTACTATAAACAACGTAAAAAGAAAGAGTTCTTCTTTAGTTATTTTGCTATTAGTGGTGTTGTATTTTTTCTTTGCTTTCTCCTGGAAAGTGTAAAGCTAGAATTAGGATTTGCCCTCGGACTATTTGCGATCTTTGGTATTATTAGATATCGAACACGCCCGATTCCAATAAGAGAAATGACCTATCTGTTTGTTGTGATTGGTGTATCAGTAATTAATGCACTGGCAAGTAAAAATGTGAGTTATGCTGAATTAGTCTTTACAAATATTGCCTTGGCTCTGTTAATCCATGCTCTGGAGCGAATGAACTATAAACAAGTAATTGATACCGAAAAAATGGTGTTACATGAACGTATCGACAGGGTTGATGGGCAAGATGAACAAGAATTAATAAACTACCTGGCACGCTTAACTAATCTGGATGTTATCAGGTATAAACTTGGTCGGATGGACTACAATACACAAACCGTTGAGATTACTGTTTTTTATCGAACTGTATAAGCAAATTATAGATGAGAAGATTAACTATTTTGTTGGTTGTGGTTGTAGGTCTCCTGAATAAAGCATATACGCAGGATGATGATCTAAGATTGCGAATGGGTATAGAGTTGGAAAAGGAGGTGATTGAAGATCTTACTCTTGAAATATTGCCGGAGATTAGATTGGAGCATAAGAATCAATTGAAAGAGTCTTTACTGGAATCAACATTAACTTACAAGATGCATAAATACCTGGATGTTGCAGGAGGATATCGGTTGTCTATTGAAGAAGGAGAGGATAAAACCTTTCATCGGTATGCATTAGATTTTTTACCTAATTATAAATGGCATAGTTTTAAAGTAAAGTATCGATTACGCTATACCAACTATGTTGATCGAGAGGTGGCTGATTCAGAAGGAAGTCATTCCTGGCGCCATCGACTCAAGCTTGATTATAAAATACCTAAACTAGGTATTACAACTTTTGTGTCGTGGGAGCATTTGCGACCAGATGGAGATCGTAAAAAAAATCGATATATGGGAGGATTAAAAGTAAAACTGAATCCCTATTCGGATGTTGTGTTGTATTATTTTCAACAACACAAACAATCAAAAAGTAATTATCAGGAGATTCTGGGGTTAACATTTAAAATTGAATTGCAGGGGAAAGATAAATCCTAAGAAATATCAGGTTTGTTTTTTGGTATTAGTTATGTAAATTTATATGACATAAAAATGCTAAAATACAACTGGTTATGATTTTTTCTTCAAAACTAAAGCCTATATCCCTGCTAGTAAGTCTCGTTTTATTGTGTTTATTGACTAGTGCTCAGAAAAACGTTAATAACAGAGCCCGATGGTTTGTCGACTCTCGTTTTGGAATGTTTATTCATTGGGGTGTATATAGTGGTGCAGAGGGTGTTTGGAAAGGAGAAAAGATTAGGTATGATAATGATTATGCAGAGTGGATATATTACCGAAATAGAATAGATCGGAATGAATATGTGACATTGCTTGACCGATTTGTTTGGGAAGATATCAATCCTGAAGAGTGGGTGTTACTAGCCAAAGCTGCCGGAATGAAATATGTTACGATTACGGCTAAACATCATGATGGTTTTGCTTTATGGGATAGTAAGGTGAGTGATTATGATGTTACTGATTATACTAATCCCAAAAGAGATATTATTAAGGAGTTGGCAGATGCTTGTAAGAAGCATGGGTTAAAACTAGGACTTTATTATTCTCATTGGGTTGATTGGGAGCATCCTTATGGTTGGGATCATTCCAAAGAAATATATAAGCTGGATGCGAAGCAATACGATCATTATTGGCAGGAAAAAGTAATGCCACAAATGCGTGAACTTTTGACCAACTATGGTGATATAGGATTGATCTGGTTTGATATGTGGATACATCATTCCGAGTCGATTGTTTCCAAAAAGCAATTGTTACAATTAAAATCATTGATAAGGGAGTTGCAACCAAATTGTATGGTGAACTCGCGATTAGGATTATCTGTAGAAGAAGATCGTGATGTTGATTTTCAAACCCTGGGGGATAATGAGTTAGGAAAGATGAAAAAAGAACATCCCTGGCAGACTTCAGGAACGGTTGCTCATTCATGGGGCTTTCATGCTTTGGAAAATCAATGGAAATCAACGACTACCCTTTTAAAAGCTCTCATCAATAATGTCAGTCTGAATGGTAACTTCATGTTGAACATTGGGCCTCGGGCTAATGGAAATGTTCCTTATGAGATTGCCAGTCGCTTGAAAGATATGGGGAAATGGCTGGAGGTCAATGGGGAGGCTATTTATGGATGCGGCGCCTTTGATTTACCCAAAGATCAACATGATTGGGGAAATATTACAGCAAAAGTAATGTCTAATGGTAGCACTAAGTTGTACTTGCATTTATTTAATTGGCCATTAAATAAACAACTTCATGTAACAGGAGTAAAGGAAAAACCAGGAAAGATTTATTTATTAGCCGATAAAGATGAACAAGCTCTGGATTTTTCTTGCGATGATGTATATACGCATATAAAACTGCCAATGAAGCAACCTGATCCATGGGTGTCTGTAATTGTGATGGAGTATGATAAGTATCCAGAAGTGGAACTTGGATTAGTTTCGAAGACTACCGATGGAGGTTACTCTTTGAAGCCGGATAATGCGAATGATACTTCTGGAAGTGAAAAAGTAATGAAGCCTCAGCGTTTTGGATCTATTCCAGTACATGTCCAGATAACAGAAATTAGTAAATATTCATGGAAAATATTTGTGGAGAAGCCAACACAGATGTTTGTAGATGTATCATATAATTATCAGGGTGAGAAAAGTAATTCATCGTTGAAGATAACAGTAGAGAACCAACACCTTACGCATGCTGTTAAGAATACAGGAAGGTATGTAGGAGAACCAAACTCAGATTGGCATATCGATTGTTTCAATTCAAACCGACTAGGAACAATCCGTTTTGATAGGCAAGGCTACTACCTCTTAGAGTTAGAAGTTGTACCAGAAAAGGGTGAACAAATAGATTTTCAATGGATTTGGTTGGGGGAAATGTAGAATAATTTTTTAAGAAGGATTAGAAAGTTTGGTTAATTTGAAGAAAAAAACGAAATTGCTCATCATTTTTTTGATCTATGAATACAAATCTCGATAAGGAAATATGGCAACGTTTCAAAGGGGGAGATGAAAAAGCTTTTGCCTATATTTTTGATGTATATTTTGACCAGTTAGTTGATTATGGACGGCGTTTCACAAAAGACAAGCAATTAATTAAAGATGCTGTTCAAGATCTTTTTCTGGAGTTGGCCAGGAGAAGAGAAAAGCTATCTGTTGTTGACAATATAGTGGCCTATCTTTTGAAATCTGTGCGATTGAGAATCTTTAGGATGCTTGAGAAAGCAAATAATTCAGGAACAGATGACTACCAAATTAAGCTTGAGGAGTTTTATATGCAATTTGGTACCGTAGAAGAAAAAGAGGACCTAGAGCATAAGATAAATCATATCTCAACTGCTCTTAACGAATTACCAGCAAGACAAAAGGAAGTATTATACCTAAAGTTCTATAAAAATCTGTCCAATTTGGAAATTAGTGAGGTAATGGATTTAAAGTATCAATCGGTCGGTAATACTATTCAAAAAGCATTGAATAAACTGCGAGATACGTTAGGTGAATCATCACAAATGTTATTGTTACATTTCTTTAAAACTGCAAAATTTTAGCAAAACATGTTTTACAGCATGTTTTTATGAGGGGTATATTTTCATAGTTCCTG
Organism: Puteibacter caeruleilacunae; assembly: GCA_005217565.1. Taxonomy (GTDB): domain Bacteria; phylum Bacteroidota; class Bacteroidia; order Bacteroidales; family Prolixibacteraceae; genus Puteibacter; species Puteibacter caeruleilacunae. The sequence continues at coordinate 270,586 of SJCO01000003.1, read as the reverse complement.
CTTTTATCTATAAACGAGGACTTGATTATTTATGCAGAAGAGTATTTTTAATTCTGATTTTCAGAAAGAAATAAATGAAGGGGCTAAGCAAAAAGGCTTTGCAGAGCAGAAGAAAAGTGGGAATTTTATTGCTGCTTTGATTGTGTATGTGCTTCGTTTTTTAGAGAAAAAAAATAAGGATACTTATTTTTCTAAAAGTGAAAAGGATAAAATTCGAAAGAAGATCTTAACAGAGTACCAAAAAGAATCTGGCATACTACAAACTATTTGGCTGAGACGAGCAGCAATGATTATGGTTCCAATAGTAATGTTAGGAATTGGATATTTATTGAACGATGTAAAGGAGCATTTCGACTCGCGCATGTACGCTGAGGAATCCTCCATTTTATTTAGTACCGGAAAAGGTGAACAGTCGAGCGTTGTTCTTCCAGATGGAACAAGTGTTAAGCTTAATTACGATACCGATCTAACCTATTATATTGATTCAAGAGATAAGTTAAGGAAGGTTGAGCTGTCAGGAGAAGCTTTTTTTGATGTAGTTAAGAATGAGGAATTACCGTTTGTTGTTAAAACGGCTAAATATAATGTTTTAGTTACTGGGACTAGTTTTAATGTTTGTGCTTATCCAACTGATAAATTGTTTAGCACTTCGTTGTTGGAGGGAAGTGTTGTTGTTAGTCGTGAGGATGAACAAGGACCTCAATATAAATTGTCTCCAGGAGATAAAATTGTTTTTAATCGTGGAACCAATAAACCAAGTTTCTATCCTGTAGATGCTGATCATGACTTAGCGTGGCAGGCTGGGAAATATAAATTTGAAGATATTACACTTCCAGAATTGTTCAAGGTTATTGAACGTATGCATGACGTGAAAATAACAGTAGTCGATAAAACGATATTAGCAGAGAAATTTTCAGGTAGTGTAAGTAAAAGAGAAGATATCCATCGCTTATTGGATGAAGTGATAGGACTAATTATACCAATAGAGTACAAAGTTAAAGGAAAGGAGATTCTTATAACTAGAAAAAAATAACGGGAAATGTTGGAGCATTTCCCGATAAAATAAAGGAATAGTTGGAGCTATTCCTATGTCTAACTTAGTATTACAAATTTATGAAAAAAAAGGTGAAATGGCTTGCCTTTCATTGGAGAGGTATGCAAAAAATTCTACTCATCATGAGATTAACGTGCTTTTTCATGTTATTAGGATTGTTAAAACTTTCTGCTAGTGCTTACTCACAGCAGATGAAATTTAACATGAATATGAAGAATGTAACACTGAAAGAAGTGTTCAAACAGATTGAAAATCAATCTGAATTCGTATTCTTTTACAATTTAGATCAGGTAGAACTGGAAAAAAGTGTGAATCTGAAATGTGCTGATCAAACCATTGAGCAGATACTGGATAATCTATTTGAAAATTCAGATTTGGCTTACCGTGTAGTTGAGCAGCATGTTGTGTTATTTCCAAAAGAGAGTGCAAGTGGGCAACAGAATGAGGAGAGACTTATTTCTGGTGTTGTAAGAGATGGCGATGGAGTTGCTCTTCCAGGTGTATCTGTTGTTATTGAGGGTACTATCACTGGTGTTACTACTGATCTTGATGGAAAATATTCTATAAAAGTAAACTCAAATAATGCGACATTGATATTCTCGTTTGTGGGAATGAAGACCTCAAAAGTCGCAGTCGGTAATAACAAAACCTTAGACGTTGTTTTGGAAGCTGATAATATCGGAATGGATGAGGTCGTTGTAACAGCACTAGGTGTTCGACGTGACCGTAAAACATTAGGATATGCTATTAGTAAAGTAACAGGTTTGGAACTTGTAGATGCAGGTACGCCTACTAACCCGATTCAATCACTTTATGGTAAAGCGGCAGGGGTTACCATCCGTCAATCAGCTTCAGGACCAACCGGAGGTATTAATATCAATATTCGTGGAGCAGCAGGGCTACAAGCAGATGCCAAGACAAGACCATTATTTGTTGTAGATGGTGTGCCAATCTTTGATGAAAACACTGGATTGTCAGGTGGTTCAGTGGATTACGGTACTGGTATCAACGATATTAACCCAGACGATATTGAATCAATTGAGATTCTTAAAGGAGCGAAAGCATCTGTATTATATGGTAGTGAAGGTGCGAACGGTGTTGTATTGATTACAACCAAAAATGGAGCTGGAGCAATGGGTAAGATGGATGTAAATGTTTCTTATCAGTTTACAGTTGAAGAACCACGTAGTTTTATTGAATTCCAGAATGAGTATGGTAGTGGTGGAGATATTTATGACGTGAAAGATATTGCAGATGGAGAGTCACATCCACGAGCTAATTTCAGCAGTCAGAACTTTGGTCCTGCTTTCGATTCAAGTCAACAACGTATTTGGTGGGATGACGTTGCTCGTCCTTATGTTGCTCGTCCAAATAACTACGAATTCTTATTTAAGAATGGATCTAGTCACCAGGTAAATACTGCGATTAGCAAGAGTGGAGAGTTTGGTAATGTTCGTTTTTCATATACCAATTATCAATATGATGGTATTATGGATAACTTCTGGCAAAAGAAGAATACGTTAAGTTTCTCTGGGAAATTTAATTTCTCTGAAAAGTTGAAGGTTGAGGCTACAACAAACTTATATACAACCAAAACACATAACCGTCCGGGTAATACCCTTGGATTCTTTATCGACGGGGTTTCAAGAGATGCTCCTTTCCAGGAATTCATTGAAAATGGGGATTATCTTTATACTGATTCTGCTGATCCAAACTTTGGTTACAAAAAGGATTTTGAAGATGCCAATTATCCATCAGGATACTATTCATTGAAAGACTACTCAAACTTTGTGTGGGGACGTAATAATAATAGTGCAAAAGATGACAAGATGCACTTAATTACAACTATCCGTCCAACTTACTATTTCACTGATTGGTTATACGTAGTAGGACAAGCCAGTTTAGATTATACCGACACAGACTATACAACAAGAAATAGTGTTACAAAGGTTTATCCAGAGCTTGTAGGAGGACAGTATGCATTTAAAAGAAGAAATACTAAAGTTCAGGAATACAGAGGAACAATCAATTTCTACAAGACTGTAATGAGTGATCGATTGGATATCTTTGCTTTTGCTGGAGGATCATATAAAAAGATTTCTGAGAATACTATTAATGTAGCTACAGCTAATGTTGGTTCAAGTAGTGGTTTCAATTATCCTAATTGGTATCATCTGAATAATCAAAATCCAGGAGGATGGCCAGGATCTAACAATATGGGTAAAGTAAGAGGGAACACATTTGGAGAGAACACACTGAATAGTGTCTTTGGTGTTGCAACATTAACGCTCGACAATTTATATACACTAGAATTGAACGCTCGTAATGACTGGTCTTCAACATTGCCTCCAGGAAACAATTCATATTTCTACCCAGGTGTTGCTTTTACTTATGATGCAACAAAAGTGATTAGAGAATTAATTCCTCAAATTCAGTTTGGTAAATTCAGAACATCTTGGGCTGACGTAGGTCGTGATGCACCATCTCGTTATTATGCTTACAATAGTTTTAATGCAGGAGTTGTTGAAGGAACTGATGCGAACTCTGTTTCTGTTGCTACTTCTTTATTTGCAGGTGACCTTAAACCTGAACGTAAAAGAGAGATTGAATTTGGTACAGAAATGTCATTTTTCAAAGGAAGCCGTTTAGGTATTGATTTCTCATACTATACAAATAAGGTATACGATCAGATTATGTCAGTACCATTAACTGCATCATCAGGAGCAAGAGAGATTAAAATTAATGCTGGAGAGGTTAAAAACTGGGGATATGAGATTCAGTTGACAGCAGTACCTGTTCTTACTAAAGATATGCGTTGGGATATGACATTTACAACTGCAAATCAGTTTTCAGAGGTAGTGAAGCTTTATCCCGGTATTACAGAAAAGAATATAAACTCAATGCGTGGACAGGTCTATGTAAAAGCTAAAGAAGGTGAGCGTATTGGTAATATTTATGGTCATGATATTAAGCGTGATCCACAAGGCAATAGAATCGTAAGTTCTGATGGATCAACGTATGCATTGAATGATAAAGAGTATAGTAAGCTTGGTAACGTTCATCCAAACTTTATTGGTGGATTCAATACAAGTTTTGGTTATAAAGGATTTCGTGTAAGTGCACACTTTGATTATAGTTTTGGTGCTTCAATGTACTCTGAAACAAACCAGTGGTTATATTATAACGGAACATCGAAACAATCGCTGGCAAATCGTGATGAGGCACATGGTGGTTTAGCCTATTATGTAGATGCAGAGTCAGGAGAGAATGTTGCTTGGCAACATAGTGATGCTGCTCCAAGTGCAGCAAAAGACGGTCAGGTTTTCCATGATGGAATTATTCTTAATGGAGTGATGGAAGTTGAAGGAGAAGGCGGAAATGTTTCATATAAAGAGAACAATAAGATTGTTCCTGTAAGTTCTTACTATGGAAGCTTTGTAAGTTGGGCAGGAGAATCAATCAACGCTGTTGATTTGAAATACAAGAATGACTATATCAAACTACGTGAGATTTCGTTGTCTTATACATTACCAAAGTCGTTTGTGAAAAATCTGAATGTTAGTAATGTAACACTGAACTTATTTGCAAGAAACTTAGGTTATATTCATAAAACAGTTCCAAACCTTGATGCAGAGGCATATATGGGAACCAACTCATATTTCGAAGCTTCACCTATTCCATCAACAAGAACTATGGGATTCAAACTATCGGTAGGATTTTAATCGTTTAAACTTGTAACTAATGAAAAGGAAAAATATAGTTTATTTATTAATCGCGACCTTATTCATCTTTGGGGGATGCCAGGATGAGTTGGAGAAGGATTTTGTGAATCCAGGAATTTATTCTCCTACAGATGATGTTCCTGCTGGAATGTTTGCTTCAATGATGACCAGAACACGAACGTTTAAAAATGACTATGGTGAGTTTTGGTGGCATGCCGGAAGTACTGGAGGTTTAATTGGGCATACACATTTGATTATGCGTCATGTTCGTGATGCTTACGGATATTTTGCAGATGCGAATGATGTTAAGGTATTTTATACTTTAATGACTGTTGATGCTTATTTCTATGGACATAATATCGATTTCAGGGAAATTCCAATAATGGAAGGTCTGTTAGAGAATATGTCAGAGCAAGAAAAAGCGGACAATCAGATTTATGTGACGTTATCAAAAATGGTTCGAGGATATCGTGCTTCAAAAGCTGTTGATATGTACAACAGTGTTCCATACTCAGAAGGCTTGAAAGGTACAGAAGGAAACTTCTTTCCTAAGTTTGATGATCCATGGGAAATCTACAAAACTATTATTGATGACCTTGGTGTTTATAGCAACGAAATTGTACAACAGGCTAATGCTATGTCTGCTGATGGGAAACGAGTTTTTGAACGTCAGGATGTTATCTTTGGTGGAGATGCTCAGAAATGGCAACAATTTGCTAATGCTCTTCGCTTGAGATTAGCAGTGCGTGTTTCAGGAGTGCAGGAAGCATATGCTAAAGGAGTAATTAGTGAGATTTTAAGTGGAAACAAGCTTCCAACTGAAGATCTATTAATAAAAGAAGACCTTTGGGTGTCTAAACCAGGAGATCACTGGAAAAGAGGTTTAAGGGAACGTGATTATGCAGGTTTTCTTGCCCCAACCATTATGTATAAAATGGATAAGGACAAAGACCATAAATATACTCCTGGAACAGATGATCCAAGATTACCTGTTATTTGTTTACCGAATAGAGATACCCTTTATATGCCAACTTCTTTCGACTTTGGTGTAGGACAAGCAGTATACAACAAGGTAAAAGAATGGAATCAGGAAGAGTTTGAATACGGTGGTGCTTACTTCTACTATAACTATTTTGATGAATTGGATCGTTACATGAAATACAATGCTTATTCGGTGTACAATCCAGCAACTATGATTCGAAATCAAGAACCTTGGAGAGCATTTACTAAAGCCGAAGTTGATTTATTGTTAGCAGAGGTTGCTTTAAAAGGACTTGGAAATACGCCTAAAACTGCAGCAGAGCATGTGAAGGATGGTGTGAAAAGTTCTATTGCCTACTGGTATCATATGAATAGCTTTTCAAATTGGGATAAGATTAATAGCTCGAATAGCTGGTTCTTGAAACCTGAAGCGCCAACTGCTGATCATGTAGAGGAGTTTTCTACAACAATTGCAGATGAGTTTAACAATGCTGCAGGCTTGGAAGACAAAATGGAAATCATCATTGGACAGAAGTATGTTCACCTTAATATTCACGACTATTTCGAAGTATTTAGTGAATTAAGAAGAACCAGACATCCAAGATTACCTCGTATTAAGTTTAGTGAGTCATTAGCATTGATGCCTGATGTTGAGCGTTACCCATATCCAGGTGGTGAGGCTGCAACGAATGCTGATGCGATGTTGGAGGTAAAAGATCAGGATAATTTTACGTCTCCAATTTTCTGGGTACCTGATAATCTTAAGAATCAACCTTATTATGAAGACGATTACAACCAAGATTACTTGTATATACAGTACCCTGGAATTCCGGAAACATTTCCGAATTAGCAAATCATAAAATAATCATTTAATCACAAAAGCTGCATCTTCGGGTGTGGCTTTTTTGTTTGTATGGATGCATGATTAAAACGTATCTCTAATTACAAAATTGATAATCTTAACTCTTTTCTTTATGTTTGTTCCCTAAACTAATGATCAGAAACCAGTGAATGTTCAGGAGAGAAAGCTTTTAAATGCATTGAAGCAGAGGGATCTTAAGGCCTATGAGGAGCTTTTTTTTAAATATCATGGACGATTGGTATTATTTGCCAATAAGTTTACTGGAGATATGCAGATTGCTAAAGATATTGTGCAAGATGCTTTTCTGACTCTATGGGACAAAGCCGACCATCTAACAATTAATGAATCCGTAAAATCGTACCTCTTTCAATCTATTCGTAACGGCTGTTTAAATTATAACAGGCATTTGCAAATTCGGGATGCTGCTCATAAGGATATCGGAACTGTAGCTCTGCAAGCCGACAGAGAACTGTTTTTCCAGTCGGATGATCCATACATGAGTCTACTGGAAAAAGAAATGGAGCAAAAGATTGCTGAAGTAATTGAAAGAATGCCTGAGAAATGCAGAGTCGTTTTCAAAATGAGCCGACAGGAATACAAAAAAAATAAAGAAATAGCCCAAGAACTTGGTATTTCTGTAAAAATGGTAGAAAAGCATATTTCTAAGGCACTGAGTATATTAAGACAGGACTTGTCGGATTATATGGTGGTTGTTCTCACTCTTCTCTTAAAAAATTTGTAAAAAAAATATCCCTATGAGGTAGGGATATGTATTATTGATGTGTCATAGGTAACAAAGGAGAAAATCTATGGATGATAAACAATCAATAGAATTGTTAATAATCGCAGAATTAGATGGCGTGATTAGTGAACAGGAGAGAGTGCGTTTGGAGGAATGGATTGATTGTTCAAAAGACAATGCTGATTTTTATGCAAAGACAAAGGACCTGTGGGAAGCCTCGCTCGCTAATGCCTCAGCAATTGCGGATACCGACAAGGAATGGAAACGTTTTGTGGGGCGGGTTTCTTCAAGAGAAAGTTCAAAATCAAAGAGCTTTGCATTGCATCCTTGGATTAAGATAGCTGCAGTATTGATTATTGGAATTTTATTGGGTAATGTACTAACATATTGGATGACCAAGCATGAGGAGCCAACATTTGTTACATCTATAGCGCCCAAAGGCTCAATATCACAGACAATATTACCTGATGGTTCGGAAGTATTTTTAAATGCAGAAACTGAAATAAAATATACTGTTACCGATCAAAAAGAACGAGGGGTAATCTTGAAATCAGGAGAGGCATGGTTTAATGTCGCTAAAAACCCTGAAAAACCATTTGTGGTTCATACACCTTACTATGATGTTCGAGTATTAGGAACCAAGTTTAATGTGAAAGCATATAACGAAGATCGGTCTGTTATAACGACATTGGAAGAAGGAAAAATACAAGTTGTTTCGTCAAGTCGCTTAACGCTTAAAAAAGAGATATCCCTTAAGCCCGGAGATCAATTGATTTATTCTGAAGATAAGAAGGAGTTGATTATTCGTAAAGTTGATGCAGAGCAATATAGCTCTTGGAGAAATAACGAATTGGTTTTCTTGAAGATGAATTTTGAGCAATTAATTAAATTACTAGAACGACGGTATGGAATAAATGTCGAAGTTGAAGATCCTGAAATTCTGACATATCACTATACTGGAACACTAAAGAATGAGTCTATATTTGAAGTTTTAAATATTATAGAATACACCCTCCCAATTAGTTATCAGATTCAAAATCAAAAAGTAATTATTTCTAAAAAAGAGGAGAAGTAATATGAGATAAACGAAAATGAAAAAATAAAGCCGGCAGATGCGGTAACATCAAACCGGCCAAATACAATTAAACTTGGTGCGGTAACACCATTATTTAATCACTTTAAACATCCAAATTTATGAAAAATGATGGAATTATCGGCTTTCTTTCCAGAAGGAAGCTGCAAAAGCTATGTCTAATTATGCGGATAACTTTAATATTTATGATCGCAGGTATGCTAAGCGTATCGGCATCTGTATTTTCACAATCCAGAAAATTATCCTTAAGCGTAGAGAACAAGCGCGTAGAGGAAGTGTTAAAACTAATTGAAACCAAGAGCGGATTCCGCTTTTTTTATCAAAACGAGCAAATAAATGCCGACCGTATGGTCAGCATGAAGATGAGTAATGTTTCTGTCGATCAGGTATTAAACGAACTATTTGATCGTGATGAAATCCTTATTAAAGAGTTAGATGATAAATTAATTCTCCTAAAGAAAAAGGGAAGTTCTGATGAGGCTTTTACAAAGGCAACGCAGGCAACGAAAATAAAAGGTAAGGTTACTGATGAATCAGGATTGGGTCTTCCGGGTGTTTCCGTTATCGTTACAGGAACTACTTTAGGTATTACAACTGATATTGATGGTAACTATGCATTAGAGGTACCTGCAGCATCTGAAAGCTTAACATTTTCGTTTGTTGGAATGAAAACACAGATTATCTCTTTGTCTGGCCAGTCAACAATTAATATTGTAATGGTTGAGGATGCCATTGGGCTGGAAGAGGTTGTCGCTATTGGATATGGTGTTCAAACTAAACGTGATCTTACAGGAGCAGTGACTCGTGCTGACCTTACAGATAAAGAGACTAACGCTAACGTTGATATTGCACAGGCTTTGCAGGGATATGTTCCTGGTGTAAATATCCAGTCTAGTTCTGGTGCAGGAGGTGCTCCTAATATCAATATTCGTGGTAAGACTTCACTATCAGCATCTGATAAGCCACTAATCGTTTTAGATGGAATCATCTATAATGGAGAGCTAACTAATATTAATGTAAACGATATCAGTTCTATTGATATCTTAAAAGATGCAAGTGCGGCTGCTGTTTATGGTTCACGTTCTGCAAACGGAGTGCTATTGATTACCACCAAGAAAGGTAAAAATGAGAAACCTCAATTCAATTTTAATGCTTACTCAGGTTTCCAGGATATATCTCCAACAGATATGACCAAGCGAATGAATGGTGAGCAATATATGACTCGCTTAGTTGACTATGCTTATCAGAGTGAGGAGTTGTATCCATGGTATGCAACAAATCCTACATCTGCAGCAGGAAGACCAGAGCGTCCTGATCCAACCGATCCTAATGTTGTTTCAGGTGTGGCACGATCAACTGAAGAATATGATAATTGGTTGGAAGGCAATGAAACCGACTGGATGGATGAAGTCCTTCGCTCGAATGCATTGGTACAGAACTATAACTTGAGTATCTCAGGAAAATCAAAAAACACAAACTATTTCTTATCTGGTTCTTTTATGGATCAGCAAGGTATTGTGATAGGAGATGACTTTAATCGTGCTACAGTAAGAGCTAATTTTGTGAACGAGATCACCGATTGGTTGACCATGACTCTGAATTCATCTTATACTTTCATTGATCGTTCAGGTATCTCAGCTGATCTTAATCAGGCATTGTATGGTAGTCCATGGGCTGATAAGACTCGTGAAGATGGTTCTTACCCTATCGATTTGGCAGGAGAAAGTGTACAACGTCATCCTTTAAGTAATACTACTGCTGACGACAGTGACAAACAGAATAATGTATTCCTTGCTTTTAAAGCTAAAGTTGAGGTGCCTTGGGTAAAAGGTCTTTCTTATGAGTTCAACTACTCTAATTCATTCTATAGTCGTCGCCACTTCCAGTATTTTGATTCTTCCACATTAGGAGGAAATAACAATCATGGGAAAGCGGTACGTGAGCATACTAATAATAAGGACTGGTTGGTGAATAACCTGATTAACTTTAACAGAACATTTAACTCGGTACATAAAGTTGATGTAACTTTATTAGGTAGTCGCGAAGAGCGTTCATTTAGTAAGTCGACACTTACAGGAACCAATTTTGATATTGAGACCCTGGGATATAATGGAATGGATAAAGCGGGAGTGCAAAAGACCAGCAACAAGGACGAAGATGAGAGCAATCTTGCTTATATGGCGCGAATCAACTATGGTTATAATAACAAGTACTTGATTACAGGAACAATTCGTCGCGATGGCTTCTCTGGTTTTGCAACCAATAATAAGACTGCTACATTCAAATCATTCTCATTGGGATGGGTTCCAACAGAAGAAAACTTTATGCCTGAAATTAACTGGTTAGACTTCTTGAAATTAAGATTGTCGTATGGAGAGAATGGTAACCAGGATGCAGGTCGATTTATTAGTTTTGCAAAGGCGAATACTGCTTTTGCTGTGTTTGGTAGCGATTCTCAAATTGGTTATTATCCTGGTTCTTTGGCTAATCCTGATTTGAAATGGGAAACAACTTCATCTTTAAACTTCGGTGTCGACTTTAGAGTATTAGACAGTCGCATTACCGGTAGTCTTGACATTTATAAGGCAAAAACAAAAGATGTATTGGTAGAGAGAAGTATTCCTGAAATCTCTGGATTCCAGAAGTTAATGGAGAATATCGGAGAAGTGGAAAACAAAGGATTTGAGGTGTCATTATCTTCCGTTAATATTAAGAATGCTGATTTTAAATGGGAATCACGCGTGTCGTTTTCATTGAATCGAAACGAGTTGGTGCAATTGTTTGGAGGAGAAAAAGATTTCGATATAGGTAATGGATGGTTTTCAGGCGAGCCTATCAACACTTACTATGGATATAACAACTTAGGTGTTGTTTATACCGAAGAGGAATTTTTTAACGGTGATGTTCCTGAAGGATTCTATCCTGGACACTTCAAGATTGAAGATGTAAAAACCACCGAAGGAAACGATACTTATGATCCAGATGATGATCGTAAAATCTTAGGTACTTCTGATCCTAACTATCGCTTTGGTATCTTTAATAGTGTGAGCTACCGCGATTTCAATTTGAGCTTCTTTATTAACTCAGTACAAGGAGGAAACAATCGTTACCTGGGAAGTCCTGGAAACTTAGTTGCAGGAGGAACCGATTATGCAAGAAGACAAAATCAAAGTTCAGTGCGTCCATACTGGAGACCAGATGCACCTACAACAAATACTCCAGGTATGTACTGGAGTCAGCCAGTATCAGGACCGTTGTTGATTGACCGTAGTTATGTGAGATTACAAGATGTAACCTTATCGTATTCATTCAATTCATCAGTACTAAGAAACTGGGGATTGAGTAACCTACGAGTATATGCAAGTGGAAAGAACCTTTACACCTGGACCGATTGGACTGGATGGGATCCTGATGTAGATCGTCCAAGTAATGGTAGTCCAACTCCAGTGATGAGAAGCTATGTATTCGGACTTAATTTCTCATTTTAATTATTCGAGGTACTTAAACTTAAAAAATTGACGATATGAATATCAAGAATATTTTTAAAGGAAGAGTGATGTCTGTGATGCTGTTGTTGGTAATGGGATTGTGGGCATGTAATGAAGATAGTATTTTAAAAGAGACGCCTAAAGATTTCTACTCAACATCAAACCTTTACAGTACGGCCTCGGAGATGGAGCAGGCAGTTATTGGATTGCACGCAACTATTAGTAGTATGTATACCAATAAAGGAAAATGGACCGCTTTACTGAAAGGGAAAGGTACTGATGTAAGTTATGATGGGGAGAATCCTGCTGGTTCATGGTGGCTTACCGATTGGACTGTTCAGTTGATTCCTACCGATAGTAAAGCTAGTTATTTCTGGGATTTCTGTTATCAGTTAATCAACCGTGCCAATACGTTGATTACAGCTATTGAAGCGACAGAAGCTTCTGATGAAATGTGGATTGGAAAAGAAGATCAGCGAGAAATTCTACTGGGAGAAGGAAAATTCTTTAGAGCTTGGGCTTACAGGGTGTTGGTGACTATGTATGGCGATGTTCCTCTGGTGACAGAACCTGTTACTAAACCAAGGATTGATTTTACAAGAACACCTAAGAGTGAAGTGTATAAGTTGCTGGAACAAGATTTGACGTTTGCAACACAGAATCTTCCTGATCCAGGACAAGAAGCTGCACCTGGTAGAATCACTAAAGGTGCTGCATTCCATATGTTGGCTGAAGTATATTTGGCTGAGCAAAAATGGCAGGACGCAATTGATGCTTCATCCGCTGTTATTGAAGGAACTTTCGGGTATGCCTTAATGCAAGAGCGTTTTGGTGCACAGCTTGGTAACGATGATCCTTTATTAGGTGGAGGTGATGTGTATTATGACCTTTTCAGATATGGAAACCAAAATGATTTAGCTAACACTGAAGATATCTGGGTAATTCAGATAGAACCGAATATCGATGGTGGAGGTAACCACCAGGGAGAACGTATGTGGGGACCAGCCTATTATCGTATGGGTAACGATCCAGCAGGTAAACGTGCTATTGTCGGTGATAATCCAGAAGCTACATCAAATATTTATTTGTCAACATTCAGTAGACCAGTGGCATGGAATAAGCCAACTAATCTGGTTGCTTACTATGTATGGAAAAGCGATTGGGATAATGATATCCGTAATGCTCGTCATAATATGTTTAGAGATTGGAGATATAATAATCCCGATTCTCCTGAGTGGTATGGTAAGCCAATTGATTTTGTGAATGATTATCCAGAGGGATCGCGTAATGTGCTAAGAGATACTTCTCAGTATATCTTCCCATTCCCAATGAAGGCGGCATCTCCAGGTATTCACTTTACCGATCCTAATCGCTCGGGTGGTGGTTCTAACCATTTGGATGTATACGCATACCGACTAGCTGAAACTTATCTTGTAAGAGCAGAGGCTTATCTTGGCAAAGGTGATAAAGATAAAGCAGCAGCCGATATAAACGTTGTTCGTAGTCGTGCTCAAGCTAATCCAGTGGCAGCAGCCGATGTTGATATCGATTACATTCTTGACGAGAGAATTCGCGAGTTGTATACCGAGGAATTACGCTTGATAACCTTGATGCGTTTGGGATTACTATATGACAGGGTTCATCGTTTCAATGATAATCCAGTGGCTAACGGAGGTGTTGGTCAGGGAATTCAGCCATATCATAATCTATTCCCTATTCCACAAAGTGAAATTGACTTGAATTCAGATGCTGAGCTAACTCAGAATCCAGGATATAATTAGTACTCCACGTTGTTGTAATTATTAACAACATATTGAATTAATCAGTAAAGCTGCACCTTCGGGTGCGGCTTTTTTGTTTGCAGATATCTGATGTTTTAGGATTATCTCTATAATATCTTACTTTTGTAGTATCGTATTAAAAACCAGGACTAACTATTTTGGAGGATCAAAAACATATTGATCAGAGGTTGTTGCAACAAATACAAGAGGATAATCAAATTGCGTATAAGATGCTATTTGATCGTTATAGTATTCGATTATATCAGTTTGCAATGAAATATCTTCATGATAAAAATGAGGCTGAAGATATTGTTCATGAAGTGTTTTTGAGAATCTGGGAGAAACGGTCGTCAATTAAGTCGAATACCTCTTTCCAATCTTATCTTTTTACTATTGCTTATAATTGTATCCGACAACATTTTCTGAAAAAGAGTCGGGAAGAGAAATATAAACAGCTATTTGCTCGAGAATTTTTAATTGACTCAGAGACTGATGATGAACAAGTAGATTATCAGGAAATGCTGAGAAAAGTGGATAGTATTATCAACTTATTACCCGAGCGACGGAAAGAGATCTTTTTACTAAGTCGTAAAGAAGGATTAAAAAATCAGGAAATTGCTGATCAGTTAGGATTATCTCTTCAGTTTGTGAAAAATCAGTTGAGTATAGCAAGAAAGTTTATTGTGGAAGAGGTTAAAAAGAATCCTACCTTATCGAGCTTACTTTTCTTTTATCTGTTTCGAGGATTATAGAGCGAAGGATATATTTCTTAAAAAAAATCATTTTAAAGGTGTACCTTTTTACTTTGAGTTGATATAACTAAACAAAGTAAGAAGAATAATGAATGATCATCAACGACATATCACTAATATTACAAAAGGAAAATATAGCCTGGCTGATCACAATGAAGTTGAGCGCATTTTTTCAGAAAAGAAGATGAATGATGTGACACAGGATTTTATGAAGTCACACTGGAATGAATTTACAGAAGAGAAATCGGACAGGTCATTAGAGCATGTTTTTAAAAGACTGGTTCGAGACATTAATGCAACAAAAGAGAATAAGACTAGAAAACTCAGAACAACGTGGATTCGGACAATTGCTGCTGCTGCGAGTATTATCCTGATAATTGGAGCTTATTATTTAGGAAAAGAAATGGAGGAATCGCAATTGGTTAGCTCTATTGTCATAGAAAATACTGATGGTTTGAGGAGTAGGTTTACCTTACCTGATGGGACATCTGGATGGCTTGGGAATAATTCTGTTTTGAAGTATACTGATGGTTTCTCACGTAAGGTTGATCTTGATGGACAGGCTTATTTTGATGTTACACATGATGAGGAAAAAACATTTGTCGTTAGTTCAGCAGTAGGTCCCGAAGTGATTGTTCATGGAACAAATTTTAATGTGAATTCTTATGCAAAGGAAGGATCGTTCGAGGTGGTACTTGAAGATGGAAGTATTTCAATTAAAAACAAGGGAAAGGATGTAGTTAAAATGGTTCCAGGAGAGTTAGCCGAGTATGATGTAACAACCAGTAAATTTAAGTTGTCAATGGTTGATGTGGAGGATTATTTAGGATGGAAAGAAGGGAAACTTATTCTTAAAGATAGAACTTTAGAAGAGAGTTGTGCCTTAATTGGACATTATTATAACATTGATATCATTGCGAATATACCTCAATTGAAATCAGAAAATGTAAGACTAATATTGGATGATGAGAGTTTGGAAGAGACACTTAAAATTTTGGAAGTACTATTCCCGATTAATTATCGAATTGAAGATCCTCAAAAATTAGATAATGGCAGATTTTCCAAACAAAAAGTGATAATCAAGCAAAAATAAATAGCCAATGAGATAAAAAATAAAGGCAGAAGAGCAGTGGTATGCTCGTCTGCCCAATTAGTAAATTAAATGGTTTCGAGTATAAAACTTACTAATGTTTCAAATGTATGAAAAAAAAACGAAGTAGTGAGGCATGGGAGAGTCATGCCCTAAAAAAACTAATGAGAACTATGAGAGTAGGAATATTTTTATTCTTTCTGGGGATTATCCATTGTATTGCAGCTGATTCCTCCGCGCAATCTGCAAAGATTTCGTTGGAGATGAAGGATGCGAAACTGGAAAATGTACTGACAGCTATTGAACAGTTGTCAGTATATAAGTTTGCGTATAATCGCCAGGCATTAGATCTGAAACAAGTTGTTTCGGTAAGATCAAAGGATGAGTCATTGGAAGATATCCTAAATGATTTGTTTGAGGATACGAATATCAGGTACATGGTTTTAGATAACCAAATCATTCTTACAACAGAGAAAGAGGCAAAGCAAGGGGAAAGAATAGAAAAGATAACAGGAACGGTTACAGATGCTAATGGTGAACCACTACCTGGAGTTTCAGTGGTTGTTAAGGGGACTACAGTTGGAATAACAACGAATATAGACGGAAATTACAGTCTGGATTTACCAGAGGGGGCTAGTGTTGTTACATTTTCTTTTGTGGGTATGAAATCACAAGAAATTGTAGTTGGTAGTCAGAAAGTGATCAATGTGAAATTGGAGGAAGATGCAATTGGCCTGGAGGAAGTTGTTGCCATCGGATATGGTGTTACGACAAAAGCTTCAGCAGTGGGGGCTGTTTCGCAGGTTGATGTTGAGCTGATAGAGAACAGACCTGTCAGTAAACTTACTGATGCAATTCAAGGGGCCTTGCCGGGATTAACGGTTAGTAGAAATACAGGTCAGCCAGGAGATGCTTCTGTTGGCCTACAGGTTCGAGGAATAACTTCGGTGAATTCAAGTGGTAGCACAAGTGTTGGTCCTCTGGTATTGATTGATGGAGTTGAAGGTGATATAAATGATGTGAATCCTCAGGATATCGCAAGCTTTAATGTATTGAAAGATGCGGCTGCGTCAATATATGGATCAAGAGCTGCTGGAGGAGTAATTCTTATTGAGACCAAGCGTGGAACAAAAGAGAGGGCGAAGTTTAAAGTTAGTTATACACAAACACTAAAGGAGGCAACTTATATTCCTCGCAAGGCAAGTCCGTTTCAGTATTATACCATGTTCAACGAGATGAAGACAGAAAGTGGTCAGACTCCCCTGTATACCGAAGAGAATACTTTCCAATATCTGGATGATCCTGATGCATATGTATTGGTACAGGGAAATAAGGCTAATTTCTGGCCGGAAAGAACAGGGCTAACCTACCGAGGTCCATTGGAAGATATCTTTTGGGATACTGGTCGCCAACACATATATAACATTACTACAGGAGGTGGGAATGATAAGCTAAGTTACTATGTGAGTGGAAGTCTTTTAGATGAAGAGGGAATCTTTGCTTATGGACCTGATGATTTTCGTAAGTACAACTTTCGTTTTAATCTGGATAGCAAGCTTTCAAAAAAGTTAAAGCTGAAGAGCAGTATTGGCGGTATCTACAGTGAAAAGAACCAGGTTCCAAATGTCAGTCGTGTTGTAAATAACTATTATGGAACCTATGTAAATAGCCCTGTCTGGAATGAGCAAGGTGATTTTTATTCTCCAAGACGTGTGTTGAATCCTATTCAGGAACAGTTGGAGTCGGGTAAAAAACAGACAGATCACTACAAAGTCAATGGAAATGTATCATTAATCTATGATATTTTTAAAGGACTCCAGTTTGAAGGAAAAGCAAGTGTTACCTATGACTTTTATAATACAAAAACCAATACTAAATCATTTGATATGTTGGGGTGGAATAGTCAGGTAATGAAGACAATTAATAATCCAAACTCTCGACGACGGGATTATGATCAGCGTTATGCCAGTACATTATATGGATTATTGCGTTATAATCGAAAAATTGAAGACCATAATTTTGGAATAATGGTTGGTGCAAACCAGGATGAGTGGGATCGTGAAGGTTTTGGTGCCTGGAGAAATAACATCTCAGTGCAGGATCCATTTACGCTAAATACAGGAAATCCTGATGAGCAGTTTAACTCTGACTGGGGGGATCAGTGGGCCATTCGTTCTTATTTTGGACGTGTAAATTACAGCTACAAAGATCGCTACATGCTGGAGGCTTCTATTCGTCGCGATGGAACGAGTCGTTTCCACTCTGATCATCGTTGGGGAAACTTTAAATCATTATCTCTGGGGTGGAGAATGACTGAAGAAAGCTGGTTTCCTAAAACTACCTGGTTAGATTATGCAAAGCTACGCATGAGCTATGGCGAAAGTGGGAATCAGAATAATATTGGACTATACGATTACATTAGTGATTTAAATATCAATAATAATCCGGTTGTTATTGGAACATCAGGAACGATGCATCCATCAGCAAGTGAAGGTGGAATGGTCTCACTGGAGAGAGAATGGGAGACTGTAATAACCTATAATGCTGGTTTAGATGTAACGTTATTTAAAGGATTGAATATCAATTTCGACTATTTCCAGAAGTTTAATGATGACTTGTTGCTTAGCTCAGAATATCCAAGTGTCTTAGGTGCTTCTGCTCCAAAGACAAATTTAGGTAAACTGAAGACCTGGGGATGGGAACTGAGTATGGCTTATGGAAAAAGACATGGCGATTTTAGTTACAATGTTCGTGTTGTTGTTAGTGATGCTAAAAATGAGCTTGTAAAATATGGCGGAAAAACAATCCGCAAAGCGGGTACAGGTAATATCATAGAAGGTTTTCCTATTAACTCAATTTTTGGATATGAGTTTATAGGTATTATGAATACCGATGAAGAAGCAGCTGCAATGATGGCTATTGAAAATGTCCCTCAGAATTTGAGTGCTGGTGATATTCAAGTTGCAGATTTGGATGGTGATGGAAAGTATACGCCTAATGGAGATCCAGAAGCTGGAACTACAGGTGATTTGAAATATATGGGATCACCTTACCCTCGTTATAATTTTGGTGTTAACCTTAATGGAAGTTGGAGAAACTTCGATATTGGATTGTTTTTTCAAGGAGTAGGAAAACGAACAATCTATAGAAATGATTCATGGACAGTGCCACTAGGTTCTACTTGGATGGCTGCCCCGGAATACTTCTTTGGACAAACATGGACTGCTGAAAATCAGGATGCATTATATCCAAGTCTGGATAATCGAGTTAAGGATTGGAATTGGCAAGCTACATCATTACGCATTGAGAATGGCGCGTATATTCGATTGAAGAATGTTGAACTGGGATATACGGTGCCAAAAGAATTAACACAGCGAATTGGATTGGAAAAAATCAGGATTTATGCGAGTGGTCAGGATGTTTGGGAATATCATAAGTTTGATAGAGGTCCTGATGTGGATCCTGAACATGGATCAACTTTCTTCTATCCATTAACACGTGGCTATTCATTTGGTGTAAACGTAACATTTTAACAACTAAACTATGAGTATTAAAAACATATATCTAATTGTTATCTTATTAATTGGTGTGTCTTGCTCTAAAGATTTAGATCTTGCACCAAAAGATAAATTGTCGAGTGCCGAATACTGGAAAACAGCAGAGCATTTCGAAACTGGAGCAAATGCTTTCTATCGCGATTTGCCGACTATTGGTGATATTGCTGTAGATCAAAACTCTGATATAATAAAACATGCTAATGGTAATAATATTAGTCAAGGATTAAATACAATTCCTGCTAGCAGTAGTACCTGGAATAATGGGTATAAAAGAATTCGTCAACGCAATATCTTGATTGAACGAGGAAGCGAAGAGGATGTAAAAGATATTGCTCAAAGATATGTTGCTGAGGCTCGTTGGTTTCGTGTGTATGAATATTTTGAGTTATTCAAGAAGTTTGGAGATCTTCCTATTATCACAAAGCCTTTGGATACCAATAGTGAGGAGCTTTATGCGCCCAGAAATCCTCGTAGTGAAGTGGTAGAATTTATGTTGTCGGAATTGAACGACATTATTCCGGTTTTACCTAAGCAAAAGGATTTACCCCAAAAGGAATGGGGAAGAATTACCTGGAATGCGGCTCAGGCTTTAAAGTCACGTATTGCTCTGTTTGAAGGTACATGGGCAAAATATCACAATACGGGGGCTTCTTATAATGCCTACCTCGATGAGGCTATTGCTGCATCTTCTGCTTTGATTAGTAGTGGAGAACATGAGTTGTTTTACTCATCCGACAAGGATCGAAGTTACTATAACTTCTTTATGGAAGAAGGTAATGACAGCAAGGAACAAATTGTTGCACGACGTTATAACCTGGAATTGGAAGTTACTCACAGTTATGGCGGTGATGCTTTAAATGGTTATGGTTTGATGTACAACAGTTCGTTTATTAACATGTTCTTATGTACCGATGGACTACCTATTGAGAAATCGCCTCGTTATGTTTTTGAGGGTGGAATGCGTGATGAATGGAAAAATAGAGACCCAAGAATGAAAACCATTGTGGTGATGCCAGATTCTGCTTACACTATTTTCAGAAATATTGAGGGTGGCCCTTATTTACCATGGATATCACAAACCCAAGGTGGTTATATGAATGCCAAGTGGAATACTGGAACCAAGGAAGCAATAAATCTGGGTAAAAATGTAAACTTTGCCCATGAAATTCGTTATGCTGAAGTGTTACTTAATCATATTGAAGCCTTGTATGAACGAAATGGATCGGTAAGCAATGACGAGTTAGACCTTACAATTAATGCAATTAGAGATCGGGCAGGATTTGCAGATGAGGCTATGTTTAGTAATGAATTTGCTGCTGCGAATGGTCTTGATGTACTGAATATGATCCGACGTGATCGTACCGTAGAATTGGTGTTTGAAGGATTCCGATATGACGATATCAGGCGATGGAAGATTGCTGAAGATGTGATGGGGAAAGAGCAGTTAGGAGTCCCATTTAAAGGAACTGAATGGATCACTACTTATCAGGAACGTTTGGGTGGCGACTGGGATCTTGTTTGTAATGAAGACGGAAGAATAATTACTCAAAGTGCTGATGAGCGATTCTGGGAACAGAAAAACTATTTATTACCTATCGGATTTAATGAGATAGAACTGAATCCTGCGCTAGATCAGACGGTTGATTGGTAATTCATATTAAATCTAATATATAACGCATGGAGGCTGGTGGAAACATCAGCCTTTTTGTGTAATTTTCGAATGACGATAGAAGTAACATGTGTATCATCTAAATAGATAGCTTAACCATGAATTTTAGAATTGCTTTCACTGCATTGGCAGCTGTGGGTTTCATTAAAGGCGTAGAAGCTGTTGAAAATAAACAAAACAATAAATCGCATGAGCGCCCTAATATAATTATCATGCTTGCCGATGATTTGGGATATGGCGATATTGGGTGTTATGGGAGTGTAATTAATACTCCTAATCTGGATCAGTTAGCACAGCAAGGGGTGCGTTTTACTGATTTTTATGCAGCTGCTCCTAATTGTTCTCCATCACGAACAGGTATGCTCACAGGGAGGTCTCCTTATCGAAATGGGATGTATAGCTATCGTCCTCAGGGACATCCTATGCATCTTCGAAATGATGAAATTACTATCGCAGAACAGTTGAAACAGGTCGATTATCAGACTGTGCATTTGGGGAAGTGGCATCTGGGGTGTTTGCCTCAGGACCCTACGTTTAATCATCCGCAGCCATCGAATCAGGGATTTGATTATTCCTATGGAACGGAAAGTAATTCTCGACCGTCACATCATAATCCAATAAACTTTGTGAGAAATGGCGAGAAATTACCAATGCAACAAGGTTATTCTTGTCAACTATTGGCTGATGAGGCTATAAAATGGTGGGATAATCATTACGATAAATCAAATCCGTTTTTTATGTATATTGCTTTTCATGAACCTCATGCAAAAGTAGCAGCTCCTGACTCTCTGGTGAAGAAGTATAAACAACATGGCAGAGAAGCAACTTACCTGGCTTGTATCGAAAATATGGATAAAGCGATTGGGCGAATTAAAGCCAAATTAAATGAGATGGGTGCTACAAATAACACCATTATTGTTTTTGCATCAGATAATGGTTCTTATCGAAGAGGATCAAATGGAGAACTTCGAGCGCTAAAAAGCTGGCTCTATGAGGGCGGTATACGTGTACCTGGTATTATATCGTGGCCCGATCAAATAAAAGGAAAGCAAGAGATTAATGAACCTGCAGGATTGGTTGATCTATTTCCTACGATAAGTCGGATTGCACAACTAAAAGTTCCTAAAGACCGGGAATATGATGGAACTAATATTTTGCCGTTGTTAGAAGGGAAAAAGTTTGATCGGAAAAAGCCATTATCTTGGTTCTTTTACAGAACCTCTCCTGAAATAGCAATACGTAAAGGCGACTTAATGATCATGGGTAAAGACGAGGATATTGAACCACGAACACATAGCTTCGGTCGTCAGGATATGGAATATATCGATACAATGTCGTTGAAATCAGTTGAGGTCTATAATGTGGTGAAAAATCCAGGTCAGAAGGATGGAATTGTTGATATGACTAAGAATGAGCGTTATCTTAATATGTTGCAGGAAAAGCTGCAATACATTCAAAAGGAAGGATATAAATGGAATGAGCTTCCTGCTCCTGAATCGACTAAAAAACTAAAAACAGATTGGAAAAAATATTGATGATACTAATACGTTCATAAATCGATAACAATTGGGGCGGGTGAATTACAAATGGTTGTGGTTCACCCGTTTTTTATATCTTTGTCTCACGCATTGTTGATTAACTAATAAGATCAAGTCATCTTGGTGGTATTTAAAGATGATAGGATCGATCTAAAAAACTGAAAATGAATTTTATTGGTCAATTCGGAAGGGTACTTCTATTTATAGGTATTCTTTTTTTTAGTCGTGAGGCGTTAGCGCAAACGCCAGCAGAGATTGAGAATTCAGAAATCTTTGGAATTAATAAATTACCAGCCCGTACTTCAGTATGGCCGGGAGCTGATATTTCAACAGCAAAGGCTTCTACTTACGAAAAATCGGAGTGGGTGAAATCGCTTAATGGAACCTGGAAATTTCATTGGGCAGCAGATCCTGCAAAACGTCCTGTTGATTTCTACAAATCGGGGTACGATTATTCTACGTGGAACACTATTCCAGTTCCTTCAACTATAGAAAGACAAGGTTATGGGACTGCTCATTATGTGAATGACAGATATCCGTTTAAGGTTAATCCTCCTAAGGTAATGGATACTCCTGATGAAAAATATACAACGTATAAGGAACGTAATCCAGTTGGTTCGTATTTGCGAACCTTTAATGTACCAGAAGAATGGGATGGTAAACAAATCATAATCCATTTTGCCGGTGTTAGTTCTGCTTCTTTTGTGTGGGTAAATGGTCATAAAGTTGGATATTCCCAAGGATCCAGATTGCCTGCAGAATTTAATATTACTCCTTACTTGAAAAAAGGCGATAATATGCTAGCTGTTGAGGTGTATAAATTTTGTGATGGTTCTTATCTCGAAGATCAGGATTACTGGCGTTTGAGCGGAATTTATCGAGATGTATTCATTAGAGCAGTACCGGAAGTCACATTGTGGGATGTGTATGCAAAACCAGATGTAGATCTTAGCACCAGAGATGGAAAGATTAAATTGTATGCTAGTCCTGTTAATTTCGGTAAGAAAAGGGCGAAGAATTATTCGGTGTCAGCAAAACTAGTTGCTGCTGATGGTAGCGTTGTTGGACAGCAAAAGACTGTAGAATTGGATGCTATTGAATCTTCTTTCTCAAAAGAAACGGAGTTGCTTGAATTGAATGCCTCACATGTTCAGCTTTGGTATACCGACAATCCAGTTGAATATTACGTTGAGGTTGAATTGAAAAAAGGGAACAAAGTAATTGAAGCATATAATTTACCTGTGGCATTTCGAAAGATGGTTGTCGATGGTGAGCGTATTCTCTTTAATGGTAAACTAGTCAAGATACGAGGTGTAAACCGACATGAATTTGCTGCGGATCAAGGGTGGATTGTTACTCGTGAGCAGATGGAAGAGGAGTTGCGTTTGTTGAAGCAGGGTAATGTAAACTTTGTTCGTACTGCCCACTATCCTGATGATCCTCGTTTTTATGAACTATGTAATGAGTATGGAATCTTTATTATGGATGAGGCCAATGTTGAATCTCATGGATTGAGTTATCATAAAGATGTGTTGCCTGGAAACAAACCCGAATGGGCAGCTGCGAGTGTTGATCGCATGAAACGTATGGTGATTCGCGATCGTCAGCAACCTTGTGTGGTCATGTGGTCATTGGGTAATGAAGCTGGATATGGTGACGCATTTATGAAAATGCGAGAGGCTACACTAGATGTAGATCATGAGACCAGACCAATTCATTATGCGGGGATGAACCTTGCAGCAGATATGGATAGTCAGACCTATAAAACGATGAAATGGTTAACTCAGCATGTTAATCGCAAGGCTAAGCGCCAAGGTGAGCATGGTGAAGCTTCTGGCTCAACTCAACATGGGAAATACCCTTCAGGAAAACCGTTTGTGATGAATGAATATTGTCATGCTATGGGAAATAGTCTTGGTAATTTTCAGGATTACTGGGATTTAGTTTACAAACATGATATGCTTCCAGGAGGCTTTATCTGGGACTGGATTGATCAGGCTTTATGGAGAACTCCTGGGGACAGTAAAAGTGGATTTGTTTATGGGGGTGATTTTGGTGACTATCCAAACGATAAAAATTTCTGTGTGAACGGAATTATTGGTGCTGATTTGATTCCTCATCCTCATTACTATGAGATGAAAAAGGCATATCAACCAATCTATTTCAAATTGATCAAGAAAAATCCTTTGGTAATAGAGGTGATCAATCATGGTTGTAATTTGAATACTAACGTTTACGACTTTGTTTATACTGTAACAAACAATGGGAAAGTTGTTAAAGAAGGTAAACTTCCTGCTGTTACAATAGCTGCAAAAGAGAAAAAACAGGTGTCCATTAATACTGGTGTAAATAATACTGATGGAGAATTATTAGTAACTGTTGGATTTGCTTTAAAGAAAAGGGAAAAATGGGCTGCAAAAGGTTTTGTTGTGGCCTGGGAGCAATTCTCGATGAATGATAATAAGCCAAATACTTTGGCTAACGAGGAGACTTCCCGAGATATCGTTCTTCAGGAGACAAACGAACAGTATATTGTAAATGGAGATGCATTTACGGTAGTATTCGATCGCAAAAGTGGAATGCTGGCTAAGCTTACCTACAATAACTCAGAAGTGATCAAGGAACCTATGCGTTTTAATTTCTGGCGACCACTAACCGATAATGATAAGGGATGGAAAGTGCATCGTAATATGAAGGTATGGAAAGAGGAAGGCAATAACTACCAATTAGTCGACTCAAATATTGAAAGACAAGCGAACGGAGCGATTATGCTTGAAAACAGATATATGTTTAAAGCAACATCAGCTTTGGCAATTGTAAAGTATACTGTACATGCTAATGGAGCTGTTGATGTAGCTACAGTATTTGATATTCCTGAAGGAAAACCAGCGTTCCCTAAGTTGGGATGGCAATTTGAAGTAAATAAATCGCTCGATAATATTGCGTGGTATGGTCGTGGTCCTCATGAGAATTATTTTGATCGTAAAACAGGTGCTGCTGTAGGAATTTATCAGTCGACGCTGAAGGACTGGGTTACTCCATATGTGCGTCCACAAGAGAATGCTAATCGTGCAGATACTCGTTGGATTAACTTTACAAATGGAGCGGAAGGTATTCATATTGTTGCCACATCAGAACACTTGTTTTCGGTGAGTGCCTGGCCTTATGAACAGTCTGCACTAGCTAATACAGCACACGATTTTGAATTAAAAGAACATCACAATATGATTGTGAATATCGATTATCGACAAATGGGTGTTGGTGGAGATAACTCCTGGGGACATCCAGTGTTGGAGCAATATCAACTAAAACCTGGTAAGTATAATTATAGCTTTAGGATCAGTAGAAAATAAAGCAACAATTTATATAATAACAGAGAAAAATAGCCGTATCGATATTAGATTGATACGGCTATTTTTTTGAGGATTATTTAAGATTTACCAGACTGTTTCTTCAGCCACTTACTCGACGCAAATATCCCTGCCAGGTTTAGAGGAATGGATAAGCCAACTAATAAGCCAAGTATAAAATCAGGTGCTGCACTATAGCGGTTTAGAATAAAATACAAGCCAAGTGAAAGCAGTCCTATTGGTAAAAATAATGTTCGTTTCATCGTTGATATTTTAAGCGTATATTTTCATTATTCAGATTAAAAAGGGGTATATATTGTCGAATTTCAACTAGTTTGAGAGCCTGTTCTTTTTGGGCTTTTGTTAAATCTAGCATTAAAGCCTGTTATATTAGTCTCCGGCAAAGTATAAATTTTTAAGTACTTCTCCGAAAGCTTCTTCTCTTTCCAGTCGCAACCACCCAACTAGTCCAAAATCTGTTCTCACTAAGAAATTGTAGTCAATAGCATAATCTTTTGTTTTTCCATCAGCTAATAAAATTTCGATGAAATAGTTTTGTGGTAGTTGGGCAATAATTTCACTTCCTGTTTTGTTTTTGTATAGTGTTATTGCTTTTAGTGTTTTTCCTTTTAAACCTACATAATTAAATGGTTGGATTATTTCATCAATTGTATCGTTTTTAATCTGAAATTTACGTCGGCGGTTATACATGCTATTTGTATGTCCAGAGGTATAAATCGTTCCTGAACCGTTTATGTAGAACTCAAGACATGAAAAGCGTTCAATAATTTCACCAGACTTAGAGAAGATGACGAACTCAGGATCTGCACTCAAGCCTGCAGAATAGGTGATAGTTAGGCTATCTTTTAATTCTTTATTTTTATATTTTGCAACAATTGTCCACACTTCAAGAACTGAATCTTCTGAGCATGAAAGAGGGTGAGTTCTATCTAAAGTATAACAAGGTTTATTAATTATTGTAGTGAATTTAGCGTCGTAAGCAAAAAAGACTTGATATGTGGTATCAAGTGAAATTTTTGTTAGGTATTGGAAATGTTTTTTAGGCTGTCCAATGGACGAAAGACTGGCTAATATTAAGAGTATAGTTGTTATTTGTCTTACTGTCATTGTTGGCTTGTTTTTAACTAGTTCATCAAATAGACTGATTTTAACGATAAATACGATACATGTAAGATATGTTCATATTATACAGTTTTATGTTACACATCTGCTTAAAGCATTAAAGAACTTATTAACACTTTCAGTCAATTGCTCCATTGTAAACGTGTTTTCTCTTTCAATCAAGCCTTCGATATAATCGAAGTAACTTGTTACTGTACGTTCTAATTGTTTAATTTCTTTCTCTTGTAAATAGTTTTTTGCTACTACAATGTCAGATTTTATAATTCGACCATCGGGAGCATTTTTCCATGTAGTTAGTCCCATGTAGTCTTTTGTTTTGTCAGCCGATTTATAAATAATCTCAGCTGCAGTACTTCCTGTAATGGCAAAATGAAACTTGTTTTGAACCATTGCATAGAAGCTTTTTGTGATCTCAGAATTTTTATCGTAATCGATACTGCATTCGGCAAAAATATCGGTTACTTGTTGATAGATTCTTCGCTCACTAGCACGAATGGAGCGAATTCTTTGAAGGAGTTCCTTAAAATAATCTTTACCAAAAACTGTTTGACCTTGTTTTAGACGATCATCATCAAGAACAAATCCCTTAACGATATACTCCTTTAGGGTTTGAGTTGCCCACATCCGGAATTGTGTAGCCTTGGATGAATTTACTCTGTAGCCTACAGAAATAATGGCATCTAAATTGTAATATTCTAAATTGCGAGTTACTTGACGAGTACCTTCTGTTTGAACTGTTCGGAATTTCCGAACAGTTGACTCTTCTCGCAATTCTTTACTATCGAAAATGTTCGTAAGATGTTCACTAATTGTAGATTTACTTACGTCAAATAATTCACACATGGCTTTTTGTGTTAGCCAAAGTGATTCGTTTTCCAGTAGTACATCTACTCCTACTTTTCCATTCGGTGTTGTGTATAATATAAACTTGTTAATATCTTTACTCATCCTAAAAGCGGGTTATATATAGTGAAATTTCAACTAGTTTGAGAACCTGTTCTCTTTGGGCTTTCATTTAATCTAGCATTAAAGTCCGTTATATTGATCTCCGACAAAGTTAAGGAAATAATAAATTTAATGAGTTGAAATACGGATAATCGATAACCTGTCGTTCCGGCTATTTTTTTGAAGATTATTATTATCTTTGGTAGACAAGTTCTTAACTCTACATATTAACGTAGAGGTGAACTTATTAGTTGATAGCGTATTGAAAGATGCTTCAACTAGTTGAATTTGTAGACTTTCCACTCATTTATTATCCCCTTTTTCAAGTGAAAATCATAACTCAAAAGAAAGTTGAAGATACCTTCTGTCATCGACAGAGTCGTATCAGAGTCGCGATAAAACTGCGACAGAAACGCATATATTGCGGCTTTGACGCGGCTTTAATGCGTCTCTGTCGCGGCTTTGAGTATAGCAAGGGGTGTGAGGGAGGTATCTTCTTGTTTGAATTGGACGGATTTTTTTAGAATCAGAGAAAGAAGTGCTTAATAGAATAAGAAGAATAAAATTTAAACAGTTTATCATGTTCATTTCATAAAATAAGTCAAAATGGTTTATTTTGTAGTGCCCATAAGTAGACCAAAAGGACTATGGGGATTAATTATGCAACTATTATTATATGTTTTTATAAATGCTGACCATTCTTGATAAAGATATTAAGTTTCTTCCTGGGGTAGGACCAAAGCGTGCACAGATATTGAATAAGGAACTGGAACTGTATACTTTCAGAGATTTGTTGTACTATTTCCCGTATAAGTATATCGATCGGACTAAGGTATATACTGTACGGCAGGTGAATGGTCATATGCAACATATCCAATTGAAGGGGAAGATTACTCGTATTGAAGAGATTGGTGAAGCACGTAAAAAACGAATGGTTGCTTATTTTTCTGATGGTACAGGTGTTATGGAGTTGGTATGGTTTCAAGGAATTAAATGGGTTAAGCCAACTCTGCGACTGAATCATGAGTACATTGTTTTCGGAAAACCTACCATATTTGGTGGCAAAGTTAATATGGCTCATCCTGAATTGGAGGATGCAGTACAATCAGAAGGTGCTAAACTTGGGTATCTTCAGGGACAGTATCATACTACCGAAAAAATGAAGCGAAGCTTTATTACTTCAAAGGTAATCCATACCATACAGCGTACTTTAGTGGGACAATTCAAAGGGAAACTGATGGAGACGTTACCGGCTCACATTATCCAGAAAGCAAAGCTCTGCGGTATTGAAGATGCCTTACTAAATGCCCATTTTCCAAAGAATCCGGAGATGTTGAGAAAGGCTCAGTATCGACTAAAATTTGAAGAGCTGTTTTATATTCAGTTGAAAATATTGTCGATGAAGACGGCCAGAAACAGAAAGTTCAAAGGGCATGAATTTTCGCATATAGGCTATAATTTCAATACCTTTTATTCCGATTTCATTCCATTTGAACTAACAGGTGCTCAGAAGAGGGTATTAAGAGAAATTCGTAAGGATGTTGGCAGTGGCAGACAGATGAATCGGTTGGTACAAGGTGACGTTGGAAGTGGAAAGACCTTGGTTGCGTTGATGTGTGTACTAATGGCTATCGATAATGGAAGTCAGTCGTGTTTAATGGCTCCTACCGAGATATTGGCCAATCAGCATGCTGCATCTATTCAGAAGATGCTTCGAGGGATGCCTGTGAAAGTTGGATTATTGACTGGTTCAACGAAAGCAAAGGAACGAAGAAAGCTACACGAACAGTTGCTATCAGGAGAGTTGAATTTGCTAGTCGGAACTCATGCATTAATTGAGGATTCGGTGGTATTCAAGAATCTTGGTTTAGTGGTGGTTGATGAACAACATCGTTTTGGTGTGGCTCAGCGTGCAAAATTGTGGAAAAAGAATACAATTCCACCTCATGTATTGGTGATGACAGCTACACCAATTCCCCGAACGTTGGCTATGACCATCTATGGCGATCTTGATGTTTCTGTGATTGATGAACTACCTCCAGGAAGAAAGCCAATCAAAACAATGCATTTCTTCGAGAATAAACGAAGAGATGTGCTTGAGTTTATTCGTAAGCAAATTACAGAGGGCCGACAAGCATATATTGTCTATCCATTAATCCAGGAATCGGAGAAAATGGATTACAAAAACCTTGAGGAAGGGTATGCTAATATATTGAAGGCATTCCCAGAACCACAGTATAAGGTCAGTATGGTGCATGGTAAGATGAAGGCTGCAGAGAAAGATCAGGAAATGCAGGAATTTGCTGCAGGTAAGACCCAGATCATGGTAGCAACTACTGTTATTGAAGTTGGTGTTGATGTGCCCAATGCTTCAGTAATGATTATCGAAAGTTCCGAGAAATTTGGATTGTCGCAATTGCATCAGCTTAGAGGGCGTGTTGGTAGAGGAGGAACACAATCGTATTGTATACTGATGTCGGACTACAAAGTGGGGGAAAACTCACGCAAGCGTTTAGATACAATGGTGAGAAGTACTGATGGATTTGAGATTGCTGAGTTTGATTTGAAATTAAGAGGACCTGGCGACCTGGAGGGAACACAGCAAAGTGGTATGGCTATCGATCTGAAAATTGCTAATTTAACACGAGATGGTCAGATTCTGCAGTATGCTAGAGATTTAGCAGAGCAAATATTAGAGGAAGATCCAGCTTTGGATAATGATAGTCATGCAGTTTTGAAAGAACAACTTAAGGCTATGCGGAAAACAAAATTCAATTGGAGCTCCATTAGCTAGATTCTTCTTATTGTTAATTACAGGACGTATTTACACAATAGAAAAAGATTCATTTACCGACAAAAACAGATGTTTAATCGATTTTATTCCTTATCCCTATTTTCAATTATCTAAATTGGCAGTATCAAAGAGGAGTCGTTTCATCTTCTTGATTGCTTATATATTGATATCAAATATGTTAATATAAGTATGAATAAAACAAATGTTTAAAAAATGTTAAAACAATTGTTTGTTGAAAGTGTAATGCTTACTTTTATTTTCGAATACTGAGTGCCAGGCATTCAGATTTAACTTTAGGAAATGTTAAAACAAAGAAATACAAATATATTTATCAGCGGCACTCCTGTTCTTGCAGGTCGAAGCCAGTATGGTATACATACCATAGCATATGATCCTTCATATACTTATGCTGTTTTAATGTTGTTTCTCACACACCGTATCAGAAACTCTATTATTACTCTGTTTTTACCTACCTATAATTTAACAACATTAGAAAATTTTAGCCAGGATCATTAAACAATAAGACTTAAGGCTTGTTAGTCTTGGGTTGTCGCTGATTTGTTTTATTTAAGAGGAGATAGATAAATTGATCTATCTTCTATTAAGATTTGTTTTAGGTGGCATGGTAATTGAAAGCAGAAAGGTTCTTTAGATTGTAAGGTAATAATGCCTCTATTTTGTATCCCAATAGTAATTATACAGGTAAAACTAAGAATAGACCTGTGGGATGATTAAGTAAGATGGGAAGGCACTGAAATCGTTACTGGATGAATATGGTTGAAGAAATAAGACGAAAGATATTTTTACTGAGTGTCCTACTAATTGTATTTAGTTTTTCCTGGGCACAAACGGTAATGGTGAAGGGGAAGGTGTTGGAAGCCTCGACCGAAACGGCGGTTCCATATGCCAATATTGTATTTAAGGGTACACTAATTGGAACAATGACCGATGTTGAAGGTAACTTTAAAATTTGGACTAACAGCAAGGTTAAAGAACTTGAAATCTCGGCAATTGGTTATGAAAGCCAGGTATTCGATGTAGATAGTGTTAATGGCAAGAATATTACTGTTCGCTTACAAAGTGATGTTTACGAGTTAAATGAAATTATCATTCTGCCTACCGAAAATCCTGCCCATCCTATATTGCGTAATATCATCAAAAACAAAAAATACAATAATCCCGATAAGATGGAGGATTGGCAATGTGAAGTGTATAACAAACTTCAAATTGACATTAAAAATGTTAAAAAGCCACAAAAGAGCAGGAAGTTGTGGAAACAGTTTGATTTTGTTTTTGATCATATCGATACATTGGAGACTGATGGTAAGACATTTTTACCTGTATTTATAACTGAGACTGTTTCTGATCTCTATCATGAAGAACGAACCGGTGATAGGAAAGAGGTAATTGTTGCTAGTAAAGCATCAGGACTGGAATCATCTACGGTAACACAGTTCACGGGAAGTCTTTACCAAGACTTGAATATATACGACAACTATTTGATGGTTGGTGATGTGGGATTGGTTTCTCCTATTAATGATCAGGGTTTGAGTTTTTATCGTTATTACTTACAGGATAGTACTATCATTGATGGACATATGGTATACGATATTGCCTTTAAACCAAAACACAAGCAAACTCCTACATTTAAAGGAAAACTTCAGATTGATAAAGATAGCTATGCAGTCAGACGATATGAATTTCAGCTTAACGAAAATGCAAATGTGAACTTTATTAATAGTCTGGTTGCTTATAAACGATATCATCAGATAGATGATCATTGGTTGCCACAGGTGGATCATGTTTTTGCAGATCTGAACCTCAAGGATAATGAGGAATCGAAGATGCTTGGATTGCTAGGTAGAAAGACAACTCACTACAAGAATTATGAGTTTGTGAAGCCTCCGCAAGCAATTGTGAGTATGAATACCGTTACTGAGATAAAGCCAGGTGCCCTTGATAAAGAGAATGATTACTGGGAGCAGATGAGACCCGAATTATTGTCGATGCAAGAAGCGAATATTTATCAGATGGTTGACTCATTGAAGAATGTTCCATTGTTTCGAACGGTAACCGATGTTGTGGAGCTAATCTTTTTCGGATATGAGGATATTGGAAAATTTGAGGTGGGACCTTATTATTATATGTATAGTTATAATGCGATAGAAGGTCATCGATTTAGATTTGGAGGAAGAACCACCAAAGAATTCGACGAGAACTGGCGCTTGTCGGGATATTTGGCTGGTGGAACAAGAGATAATGCCTTAAAGTATAATGTGGGGGCTGACTATTACATTGATAAAATCAAGATTAAGAAAGCAGGACTGAGTTATACGCATGATTATACGCTTCTGGGGAAGAGTGAAAATGCTTTTATGGAGGATAATTTCCTAACTGCAGTATTAAGTCGACATACGTTGGCAAAATTGAATATGCAAAACAAATTTGAGGCGTATTATGAACATGAGTGGGTAACTGGAATTAAAAACAAGCTAATATTTAAACATCAGCAATTGAAAAGTTCTCCTTTCGTACAATTTAAAGATCGAGAGGGGGGATTAATTCCGAATTACAGGCAGACTGAGGTAGAGTTGCAGACAAGACTCGCTTTTGGTGAAAAGTTTATGTTGGGTGATTTTGAGCGAACGGTGTTGGGAAGTAAATATCCCACCTTTAATTTGTCGCTGAAATTTGGTTTGAAAGATGTGTTGAATTCTGACTTTAATTATGTCAATGCATCTTTGAGTTTCTATGATAAACTACCTGTTAATCCAATTGGCTATTTTGCTTACTATGTGCAGTGCGGTAAAATTTGGGGTGATGTACCATTTCCATTTTTGAAAATACATGAAGGTAATGAAACGTACGCACACGATTTGTTTGCTTTCAACCTAATGAATTATCATGAGTTTGTTAGCGATAAGTATGCAAGTCTTAGTGTGGAGCATCATTTTAATGGATTTTTCTTGAATAAGATTCCTCTGTTTAGGAAACTAAAGTGGAGAGAGGTTATTGCTTATAAAGCGTTATGGGGTAGTTTGGATATGGATAATCCGAAGTTGGTTTTAGCACCTGAGATGAGTGAGCTGGGAAGTAAACCTTACATGGAGGCTTCATTGGGTATTGAGAATATCTTTAAGTTTGTTCGTATTGATGGTGTTTGGCGTTTGAATTATGATGATATGGATTATGAGGCAGAAAATTTTGGTTTGATGTTCTCGGTGCACTTCAAGTTTTAAATAGTTTAGTGAAAAGAGTTGCAGCGGAGATCGTCGATAGGAACAATATGGATTGCAGAATGGCTATGAGGGTATACTCTTTATGGCCATTATCTTTTTTATGCAGAATGATGTGTTAGTAAACTCTAGGATTTATGATCACATTATATAATTACATACTGTGAATATCAGAATCATTAATAGGATACTGTAGCATCTGGTTATAATTTGAAATTTTGGGGATTGATGTACCTGCATTGATGAGGTTTGGAATAATTGCCTATCCTGTTCGAAATTTGAAAGAATCTGTATCGAAAAAATAAGTTGAAAGTGAGTAAAAACAATGACAAAAGTCATGTTATTGTGTAAGCCCTTTATAATTCAGCTGTTAGCGCGATTATGTTTTTAAGCATTATTTAAAATCGAAATAAATAATCTAAAAATAAGAAAAAAGGCTGCAAATTGCGACGTTGTTTTTCAAACATATATAGATTTGCAACCTTAATTCAATGGAGGAATAAGAAGAATGGACTCTTCTAAGGAAGTATCTCACACCGGATCGGTCGTCAAAATAGAAGGCAGAACGGTGTTTGTTAAAATAGTGAATGTTTCTGCCTGTGCATCTTGTCATGCCAAAGGTGCTTGCAGTGCTGCTGATACTTCAGAAAAGATTATCGAAGTATCGAACGTTGAACAAAACGTTGAAATCGGACAAAAAGTGAAATTGTCGTGTAAGGAAACACAAGGCATGAAAGCTATTTTGTTTGGCTACATTATTCCTTTTTTCATCTTACTAACGGTATTAATTATTTTGACAGTGATGGAACAGAGTGAACAGACGGCTGGTCTGGGTGCATTGTTGTCGTTGGTGCCGTATTATGTAGGACTCTTCCTTTTCCGGGAAAAAATAAAAAAATCATTTTCATTTCGAATCGAGGAAATTCTGTAAAATTTAAATATTTATGAGTTTAGCAATTTTATACACCATTATTACATTAAGTGCCATAGGGATTACGGCAGCAGTTATTCTCTACATTACGGCACAAAAGTTTAAGGTGTATGAAGATCCAAGGATTGATCAGGTGGATGAAGCTTTACCTGGAGCAAACTGTGGCGGATGTGGCTTTGCCGGATGTCGTGCATTTGCTGAAGCTTGTGTTTCAAAAAACGAGTTATCAGATCTTTTTTGCCCTGTGGGTGGAAACGATTGCATGAATGAAGTTGCAGGAATTTTAGGTTTAGAAGCTGTAAAGAAAGATCCACGTATTGCCGTTGTTAGATGTAACGGTGCATGTGAAAATCGTCCTAAGACCAACGTTTATGAGGGAGCAAGCTCTTGCGCAATTGCTTCTTCGTTATATGGTGGTGAAACAGGATGTGCTTTTGGATGTTTAGGACATGGAGATTGTGTCGATGTATGTGATTTTGATGCCTTGAGGATGAATCCGGAAACGGGACTTCCTGAAGTTATCGAGGAGAATTGTGTGGCTTGTGGAGCCTGTGTCGATGCTTGTCCGAAGGATTTGATTGAGTTGAGACGTAAATTCCCGAAAGATAGGAAGATTTATGTGTCGTGTCGCAATCAGGATAAAGGAGCAGCTGCCCGTAAGGCATGTACTGTAGCTTGTATTGGCTGTGGTAAGTGTGTCAAGGAGTGTCCTTTTGATGCAATTACTTTAGAGAACAATTTAGCATTTATCGATTCTGAAAAATGTAAATTGTGTCGTAAGTGTGTTGCAGTTTGTCCTACTAACGCCATTGTTGAGGAAAACTTTCCTCCACGAAAGGTGAAAGCTGAAAAACCAGCTGCCGAGAAAGCAAAGAAACCTGTTGTGAAGAAAGAAAAAGCAGACGAGGTTTCTCCAAAAGATTCATCAGAACAAAAAAATTAGGAGGTTGTAGTGTTAAAGACATTTAAAATAGGAGGTATTCATCCGCCAGAGAATAAATTCTCGGCTGGAAAACCTATTGAGAAGGTTCAATTGCCCAAGACTGTAACCATTCCGGTAGCTCAGCATATTGGAGCTCCTTCGAAAGTCATTGTGAAACGTGGCGATCAGGTTAAAACTGGTCAGGTAATTGCAGAAAGTGCAGGTTTTGTATCTGCTAATATACATTCCTCTGTAAGTGGAGTTGTAAAGAAAATTGATACTGTACTTGATAGCTCAGGTTATAAGAAACAGTGTGTAATTATACAAGTTGAAGGTGATGAGTGGGTTGACGGAGTTGATTTGGATGATACTTTAGTTACCAGTACTGACCTTGACGGAAAGGCTATCTCAAGCAAAATTCTTGAATCAGGTATCGTAGGATTGGGAGGTGCAACTTTCCCAACTCATGTGAAGTTGTCAGTTCCTCAGGGAATGAAAGCTGATATGTTGATCATTAATGCTGTTGAGTGTGAGCCTTATTTAACTGCCGACCATCAGTTGATGATGGAAAAAGGTAAGGAAATTCTTGTGGGAACAGAGTTACTGATGAAAGCCATCGGTGTTGAAAAAGCTGTTATTGGAATTGAAAATAACAAGCCTGATGCTATTAAGCATCTGACAAACCTATGTGGCGAATTTAAAGGCATCAGCGTTTGTGCATTGAAAGTACAATACCCACAGGGAGGAGAGAAGCAGTTAATCAACGCTGTTACCGGAAGAGAAGTACCATCAGGTGGTCTTCCAATTGCTGTTGGATGTGTTGTGAACAACGTAGGTACTGCTTTCGCTGTTTATGAAGCAGTGATGAAGAACAAGCCATTGGTTGAACGTGTAGTTACAGTTACTGGTAAATCGGTTGAAAAACCTTGTAACTTGATGGCACGAATCGGAACTCCTTTAACAGATCTGATTGAGATGGCTGGAGGACTGCCAGAAGATACAAGTAAAGTTATCAGCGGTGGACCAATGATGGGAAAAGCTTTGGTTAGTACTGATGTACCAATGACCAAAGGAACATCAGGTGTTTTGATCATGAAAGATCAGGAAGCTCATCGTAAGCCGATGCAGAATTGTATCCGCTGTGGTAAGTGTATTACTGTTTGTCCGATGGGACTTGAACCATATCTATTGATGACACATTCTGAATTGAAAAATTGGGAAGAGTCAGAGCAGTGCAATGTTATGGACTGTATTGAATGTGGTTCTTGTAGCTATACCTGTCCTGCAGATCGTCCACTACTTGATTATATCAGATTAGGTAAGGGTACTGTTGGAAAAATCATGAGATCAAGAAAAAAATAGTGTTATTCTAAGATATTGAAAAATTAGTCGAAATGAGTAAACATTTAACTGTATCACCTTCTCCTCATGTGAAAGGATCTGAATCCGTTCAAAAGATCATGTTGTGGGTGGTATTGGCCATGGTACCGGCTTTAGCTTGGTCGTTCATGGTTTTCGGACTAGGAGCTGTAAGAACAACGTTGACTGCGATTCTTGCATGTTTGTTATTTGAATTTGTAATTCAGAAATATTTGTTGAAGTCAGAGCCTACATTAATGGATGGTTCTGCATTGGTAACAGGTATTCTTCTTGCCTTTAATGTTCCTTCTACGCTTCCTGTTTGGATGATTATTGCTGGGGCATTGGTTGCAATGGGAATTGGAAAATTGTCGTTTGGAGGATTAGGAAATAATCCATTTAATCCTGCATTGGTTGGTCGTGTATTCTTGTTAATCTCTTTTCCAGTAGAGATGACACTTTGGCCAGTGAATGCTAATTCAGGAATAGATGGTGTAACAGGAGCAACTCCTCTTGCTCTTTTGAAAGAAGGTATTAAGAGTGGAACTCCGATTAGTGAACTTGCCAGTGAGATTCCTTCCAATGTAAGTATGTTACTTGGAAATATTGGAGGTTCGCTTGGAGAGGTGTCGGCATTGTTGTTGATTCTGGGTGGTTTGTTTATGCTTTATAAGAAAGTAATCACCTGGCATGTGCCTGTTTCTATTTTAGGTACAATCTTTGCCGTTGCAGGAATTCTTTGGATGGTTAATCCTGAGCAATATATTGAACCAACATTCCATATCTTAGCAGGTGGTGCAATGTTAGGAGCAATATATATGGCTACTGATATGGTGACTTCACCAATGACTGCTAAAGGTCAGATTATTTACGGTATAGGAATTGGATTAATAACGATTACAATTCGTGTATTCGGAGCTTACCCTGAAGGTATATCATTTGCAATTTTGATTATGAATGGTGTAACTCCATTAATCAATCGTTATGTGAAACCAGCTGGTTTTGGAAGGGGGGCAAAGTAATGGCAAAATTAGAATCAAATTTAAGAAATATGCTTTTGGCCCTGTTCACTGTAACGTTTGTTGCGGCTGGTTCGTTGGGGCTTGTTGAAAGTTTAACCAGAGGTGCAATTCTGGAATCTCAGAAGAAAGCAAAAGAAAAAGCAATTGTAGCTGTTTTACCTGAGCACGATGAGCTTGGCAAATCTTATAAACTTATGCCAGTCGACGGTAAGGATAGTTTGGAGATTTATCCAGCAATGAAAGCAGGAAAAGTTGTTGCTGTTGCTATTAAGACTTATACCAACAAAGGATTTAGTGGTGATATCGAAATCATGACTGGTATGACTACCGCTGGAGATATTACAGGTTATGAGGTATTGAAGCATAAAGAAACTCCTGGTTTGGGAACCAAAATGATTACTTGGTTTAAAAACAAGGATAAGAAATCGCAGAATGTTATTGGACTAAATCCTGGAAAGATCAATCTTACTGTTTCTAAGGATGGAGGAGATGTTGATGCAATTACTGCAGCAACGATCTCTTCAAGGGCATTCCTTGATGCTATACAACGTGCTTATAATACATACAAATCATCGGCAGATGCAGTAAGCTCTGCAACGGTGAAAAAGAAAGCGAAAGCGAAAGGAGGTAAACGATGAGTCAATTAAGTAATTTTTCAAAAGGATTCATTAAAGAGAATCCAGTATTCATCCTTTTGCTTGGTATGTGTCCAACATTAGGGGTAACTTCATCTGCTATTAATGGATTAGGGATGGGATTGGCTACAACTTTTGTGTTGGTAATGGCTAACATCGTTGTTTCCATGGTGAAAAATGTGATTCCAGATAAGGTTCGTATTCCTAGTTTCATTGTGATTATCGCAACCTTCGTAACAATTGTTCAGTTGTTGATGGAAGGATTCTTACCAGCGTTGTTTGAGAGTCTTGGATTATTTATTCCATTGATTGTAGTGAACTGTGTGGTTCTAGGACGTGCAGAGGCATTCGCATCAAAGAATAATGTGGTATCATCAATTTTCGACGGATTAGGAATGGGATTAGGATTCTCATTTGCACTTACCTTGTTAGGTGCTGTTCGTGAATTGTTGGGATCAGGAAAATTATTTGGATTTTCAATCTATCCTGAGA
Organism: Puteibacter caeruleilacunae; assembly: GCA_005217565.1. GTDB lineage: Bacteria > Bacteroidota > Bacteroidia > Bacteroidales > Prolixibacteraceae > Puteibacter > Puteibacter caeruleilacunae. The sequence goes on along the minus strand of SJCO01000003.1, from coordinate 231,428 downwards.
ACTACGGAATGTTGTTATTTGTATTGGCACCAGGTGCATTTATTGTACTAGGATACTTGATTGCCATTATTAAGAAATTAAATAAAGCTTAAGGAGGAAGTATGAGCTATTTAGTTATTATTATAGCAGCGATATTAGCCAATAATATCATCTTTATGCAATTCTTGGGAATATGTCCATTTTTGGGTGTTTCCAAAAAGATTTCAACAGCAGTTGGTATGACCGGAGCTGTTGCTTTCGTGATGGTGTTGGCTACAATTGTAACGTATTTGATTCAAAAATCAGTATTGGATCCTCTTGGATTGGGTGTATTGCAGACCATCAGCTTTATTTTGGTAATTGCATCATTGGTACAGTTAGTTGAGATTGTACTTAAAAAGGTTAGTCCTGCTTTGTACCAGGCATTGGGAGTATTCCTTCCTTTGATTACCACTAACTGTGCGATTCTTGGTGTTGCATTATTAACTATCCAGTACGAATATAATTTGTTAGAAGGTGTAGTTTTTGCCTTTGCAAGTGCTATTGGTTTCGGTTTGGCAATTTCATTATTTGCTGGATTACGTGAACATTTAGATCTTGTAAATATTCCTAAAGGAATGAAGGGAACACCTATTGCCTTGATTGTAGCAGGTATTCTTGCTATGGCATTTATGGGCTTTACCGGATTGGTATAGGTCATGTTAATGTGCTTATTGTTTGTGAATTAATACAATAATTGTCATCTTTACAATTGTAAAGTATACGAGAAAAAAGATTTTTTTAGGGGCAATTTTTACAATACAGCAGTTGGGGAGCAGTCGAAAGGTTGCTTCCCTTTTTTTTGCGCTGAACTTAACAACTAAAGCAAAGAATATTCCTTTAAACATATGATGCCCCGGAAATAGTTGTAAATTTGAACTACCCAATATCAGACTTACACTGTATGAATAGATGAATTCGACTAGCGTGCTATCATTTCTTCATACCACGTTCTGTAAGCTGAGTAGCATTAATTCTATAAATCGTTTTTATTAGATGGACCAACACATAATAAAACTAATTGCTGATGAGCTTCAATTGCTGGAACGACAAGTACAAAGTACTGTTGAGTTATTGAACGATGGGGCAACAGTGCCATTCATAGCTCGTTACCGAAAAGAACTTACAGGTAGTCTGGATGAAGTTCAGATTCTAAATATAAAATTGCGAAAAGAGAAGTTAGAAGAACTGGAAGATCGCAAGAAAACGATATTATCAACGATTGAGGAACAGGGAAAGCTAACACCAGAGTTAAAAGCTCGTATAGAGCAAAGTTATCAGTCGACGGAATTGGAGGATTTGTATCTTCCTTATAAACCCAAAAGAAGAACCCGGGCTACAATTGCAAGAGAGAAAGGCCTGGAGCCTTTGGCAAAAATTATAATGAAACAGCGTGAGCAAGATCCTGATCGTCGGGCAGGTCAATTTCTGAACAAGGATGTTAAAAACATTGATGAGGCTGTGGGGGGAGCACGAGATATTATTGCAGAGTGGATGTCGGAGAATGAGGCCATGCGTAATAACATTCGTAAACTGTTTGGTCGCTCTGCAATGTTGAAGTGTAAGGTTGTAAAAGGTAAAGAAGAAGAGGGATTAAAATATAAGGATTACTTTGATTGGGAGGAACCTTTGAAACGATGTCCATCTCACCGTTTTATGGCAATGAAGCGAGGAGAGAAAGAGGGTATTTTAAAGATAACCGTACTTCCAGATCAGAAAGAAGCCTTTGAGCGAATCACTCGATTTTTTGTTCGTTCAAATAATGCATCATCAGAACAAGTGGAGGTCGCAGCAAAAGATGCTTATAAAAGATTGTTATCGCCTTCAATTGAGAATGAATATGTGCATCTTTCAAAAGATAAATCAGATGAGGAAGCCATTAAGGTTTTTGCTGAAAATTTGCGTCAGCTGCTTTTAGCTGCTCCATTGGGACAAAAGCGTATTTTGGCTTTAGATCCAGGCTATAGAACAGGCTGTAAATTAGTTTGTCTTGATGAACAAGGAAATTTATTGCACAACGAGACTATATATCCTCATCCTCCTCAGATGAAAGTAAGTCACTCGAAGAAGAGTATTTCTGGATTAGTTGAGGCATATAAGATTGAAGCAATTGCTATTGGAAACGGAACTGCAAGTCGGGAGACAGAGGCTTTCGTAAGAGGGATGAAGCTAGGAGATGATGTTAAGATCTTTGTAGTAAGTGAGGATGGAGCATCAGTATATTCAGCTTCGGAAGTAGCTAGGGAGGAATTTCCGCAGTATGATGTAACAGTACGAGGAGCTATATCTATAGGAAGGCGATTGATGGATCCACTGGCCGAATTGGTTAAGATTGATCCTAAATCGATTGGTGTAGGACAGTATCAACATGATGTGGATCAAAAGAGTCTTAAAAATAGCTTGGATAGTGTTGTTGAGTCGTGTGTTAACCTGGTGGGAGTGAATGTAAATACAGCCAGTGAGCATTTACTAAGATATGTTTCTGGTTTAGGTCCTCAGTTGGCTAAGAATATTGTTGAATACCGTAAAAAATACGGTATGTTCCGCTCAAGAAAGGAATTAAAGGATGTGCCAAAGTTAGGGGCAAAGACCTTTGAACAATGTGCTGGTTTCCTTCGTATTCCAGGGGCGAAAAATCCACTGGATAATTCCGCAGTGCACCCTGAATCATATGCGATTGTTAAAAAGATGGCGAAATCACTGGACTGTAAAACCAAAGACCTGGTCAAAAGTAATGAGTTACGTAAGCAGCTCAATCTTCAGGATTTTGTTACAGAAGAAGCAGGTATGCCTACGTTAACTGATATCATGAATGAGCTTACAAAGCCTGGTCGTGATCCTCGTGCTGAGATTCATACATTTGAGTTTGCCGAAGGAATTTATACTATTGAAGACTTAATGGTTGGAATGGTTGTTCCGGGTCTCGTAACCAATATTACACGCTTTGGTGCTTTTGTTGATATAGGTGTTAAACAAGATGGGCTTGTACATATTTCAGAAATGGCTAATCGTTTTATTTCTGATCCCACCGATGTTGTAAAACTTCAACAAGAGGTGTTGGTGAAGGTGATTGAAGTCGATTTAAAACGAAAGAGAATTCAACTTTCGATGAAACAGGTTGAGCAATAAAAACCAAAATGAATCGCTACAGTGATATTTTTCACTATAGCGATTCATTTTATAGGGAGCCCTGACTTATTGTTTCGATTTTGTGTAATCAAAAATGTAAAGTCTTTCCGGCAAATTTATTCCTCGTCTTCGTCGTATAATAGTTCTTGATTTTCAAACTCTTTTTCCAGAAACTCTTCTGCCTCTTCTAACAGTTGGTCAATGAGTTGATCACTTTCTGGTTGTTCGTCAAGCCAATATATTTCCTGATTAGAGTAAAAATCTTCGACATCACTCCCGATAATGAATCGTGGAGACTGTGTGTGCACAACAAAAATTGTGTCTTTTAGTTCTTGTGAATTGTCTGCTAATAGAAATTTTGGTAACATGATTTCGAATTTAGGATATGTAACAAATGTACTTAATTATCGGAAAGAATGTTTCTTAAAAAAGACAATAAATCTTTAAAAAATAATTTAGAAGCGTGATATTTAGATAAACTGTTTTAACATATAGGATTAGAATGCTATATTTAAACAGCTAAAAACTAACCGAACGCATATGCAAAATCTAAATCAGTTTCTTCAATTAATCGATGGGTATATCGGAGGCTCACAGTGGTTTGTGTTCTTATTGCTGGGAACAGGACTGTTTTTTACTATTTATTTGAAGTTTCCACAGTTCAGATATCTGGGATATTCACTAAAGATTGTACGAGGAAAATTTGATAAAGAAGGTGACGAAGGAGATACATCTCACTTTCAGGCATTGACAACTGCTTTATCTGGAACGGTAGGAACGGGTAACATCGCAGGGGTTGCTTTGGCAATTCATTTAGGAGGACCTGCTGCGTTGTTTTGGATGCTGATGACTGCTATGCTTGGTATGACTACTAAATTTGTTGAGGTTACGCTTTCACATAAATACAGAGAGAAGGCTGAAGACGGATCTATTGCAGGGGGACCAATGTACTACATGAAGAACCGTTTGAATATGAAATGGCTGGCAGTGATTTTTGCAGTTGCTACTGTCTTCTCTTCTTTTGGTACTGGAAACCTTCCACAAATAAATAGTATCGCAAACTCGGTATTTACGACGTTCGGAGTAAAGCATTTTATTACTGGAGGTATTCTTGCTGTTTTGCTGGCGTTCGTAATTATTGGAGGTATTAAAAGAATTGCTAAGGTTACAGAACGTTTGGTTCCAACAATGGCGGTAATTTACTTTATAGGTGCCATTGCTGTAATCATTTATAATTACGAGAATATCATACCTTCAATAGCCGCAATTATAGGTGATGTGTTTTCAGGAACAGCTGCAGTTGGTGGATTTCTTGGAGCAAGTTTCTCTTTTGCGTTTAATCGAGGTGTGAACAGAGGATTATTCTCCAATGAAGCAGGACAAGGATCTGCTCCTATTGCTCACGCTGCGGCCAAAGCTCACGAACCTGTATCAGAAGGATTGGTTGCGTTACTTGAACCATTTATTGATACCATCATTATTTGTACTCTCACAGGTTTAGCCTTGCTAGCATCAGGAGTCTGGACTGAAAAACTGGAAAATAAATTTCAGATTGCGGATTTAGCCATTTTGGAAAGATCATATGATGAGAGCATTAGCGCAGATAAAGATAAGCTCAGTGATTTTATCTTAGGAAAAACAGATCTGCCTAAATTCGCTGGAGAACTATCAGTTGAGAATGGAGTAATAAAAGAAAAGATTACAATAATACATGCACGTTCAGTAGCAGAGGATGTTAAGGTGTATAAGAATGGAGATCTTTATACAGGAATGTTACCTATTGAAAATGGCCATTATAACAATAATTCAAAAATTCAGCTCAGAGGAAAGTCTTTATTGCATAGTGCACCACTGACTACCATTGCTTTTACACGAAGTTGGTTTGGAGACTGGGGTAGATATATTGTAACTATTGGCTTATTGCTTTTTGCATTCTCTACTGCCATCAGCTGGTCGTATTATGGAGGACGTGCAATAACGTTTTTATTTGGTATAAAAGGAGTATTCTGGTATCGGATTGTATATGTGGTGGGATTCTTTCTTGCTTCCTTTATGGATACTACCATAATTTGGACGTTTTCTGGAATTACAATTGCATTGATGACAATCCCAAATCTTGTGGGAATACTATTTCTGCATAAGGAAATGAAGACTGAAATTGGAAGTTTTTGGGATGAATATCGTCGAAGATTTCCAAATGAGAAGGTTCCTGGAGGTTTTTCTAAAGAGCAGCAATGATGATTGTCGGGCAAAAATGTACTGAATGATTAGATTGAATAATAGGATGTTACTTTGGTGTAAGTATCATTGAAGATCAATGGAATCTCTAAATTATATGTTAGTTGAATAGCTAAATATTAGTAGGTAGGAAAAATAATTGTTTTATTAGACCTACATTTTTATATCTTTATTGGGTGAAATATAGGAGTCAAAGCATGTCGTTGAATATTTTTTACATCTCTGAAGTTAATAAAGGGCCGTTATCAGATGTTATTGCGGGTAATGAAGATTGTATTTTGTGCAGTCAAGTAGAAGAACTGTTGGCTTTATTAAGAAAAACAAAGGGAGGGATTGTGTTTTTTGATTCCTATAATGAAGCGGAAATTACCGGCTTTATTGACATCATGCAGCAAGAAAACTTAGAAAATGTTTTTCTTGTTGGATTAGGAGAAAAATCATTTAGCAAAGCATTCAGAAGTAGGTTTGAATCTCAAATAGATTTGTTTACTGAAGAAGTGTGTAATTCCATTGAAGTAAAGGCAACCATTCGTTCATTAAATGCTGCGCTTAATACTCGCAAGTCGGAAATTCAAGAGAGCACACCTGTAGAGTTAACACCTGGAATTATTCTTAACCAAATTCCTTTAACAATTTGTTGGAAGGATAAGGACCTTAAATATATTGGCTGTAATCCTGAATTTGTTAAGACTTTTGGATTGAATTCAACTCAGGATGTAGTAGGGAAACATTACAAAGATTTTCCTTTTGGAGAATTGGCTGATAAATTTGAAAAAGTAGATAGAGAGGTTCTTCGAACAGGAAAATCAAAGGTAAATTACGAAGATCGCTTGATTGTTAACGGACAGGATTACTGGTTTAGAAGGAGTGCATTGCCTATTAAAAACAGTCGAGGTGAGGTAGAATTACTTGTCGCTGTATTTGAAGATATGACCTCTAGAAGAAAAGCAGAAGAGTCATGTGCCAGGGAACGGAATCTGTTGAAAGCTTTTATTGACAATACTCCAGACCTTATATACTTTAAGGATGTTTTGGGGCGATTTACACACATAAATGAGGCAGATGCTCGTGCTATGGGAGCTGGTTCTCCGGAAGAAGTATACGGAAAGACCAGTTACGATTTTCATCCTTTTGCTATTGCTGATGAGATCTTTAAATATGAACAGCAAGCAATTGAAAGCGGTAACGTTGTTGAAAATATCATAGAGAAATTCTATAATAGCGAGCACAAGTTACGTTGGGTAAGTTCTACTAAAATACCATTAAAGGATAATGATGGTAATGTTACTGGATTAGTTGGTATATCAAGAGATATTACCGGACAAAAGATAGTTGAAAGACAGTTAACAAGAGAGAAGGATCTACTTCAAACGTTAATGGACTGTATCCCTGATCAGATATATGTGAAGAATAGAAGACTTCAGTATACAAAGATAAACCTTGCGAAAGCGAGGGAGTTAGGGGTGGTGAATGAAGATGATGTTTACGGAAAAACGGAGACAGAAATTCATAATACCGAAAATCGCAGATTAACAGAGCAGGAAGATTCAAGGGCTTTATCCAGTGGAGTTCCTGTAATGAATGAGATTCATGAGGTTCACCGAGAGGATGGTACTCAAGCATGGTATTCAACTTCACGTGTTCCAATCGTAAATGAATCATCAGGAAAAACGGTTGGTATTGTTGGTATTTCAAGAGATGTGACGGTTGAGGTGGAAGCACGACAGAAATTGGAGTTTGCCATCGAAAAGGCGGAAGAAGCTAATCGAGCAAAAAGTTTGTTCTTAGCCAATATGTCACACGAAATTCGTACTCCGATGAATGGTGTTATTGGTATGTCGGATATCTTGAAGCGAACCAATTTATCATCGGAACAGGAAGAATATGTTGATATTATTGTGAAGTCAGGAAATAATCTACTTACCATCATCAATGATATTCTTGATTTCTCAAAGATTGAATCAGGAAAACTGGAGATTGAGAAAGTTTCTATTTCACTGAGATCCATTATTGAGGATGTTGCTGATTTATTTGTATTTAAGGCTAGCCATAAAAAACTGGATTTAGTAACGTATGTCGATTCAAATATTCCTGAATTTATTGTAGGTGATCCTGTGCGAATTAGACAGATTCTAACCAATCTTGTAAATAACGCCATTAAATTTACGGAAGATGGAGATATTCTTATCTCTGCAGAATTGAAAGAACTAAAAGATAATGTGTTCACTATTAGCATTTCAGTGAGAGATACTGGTATTGGTATTTCTGAAGAGGGGTGCAGTAAGCTGTTTAAATCATTTACCCAGATTGATGCATCTACCACTAGAAAATATGGAGGTACAGGGCTGGGATTGGCAATTTCAAAGCGTCTGGTGGAAATGATGGATGGTGAAATTGGAGTTCAAAGTAAGGTTGGAGAAGGATCTACATTCTCGTTCACGGTTGATTATGACAAGGTAGATAAGGAACCGTCTGAGGAGCAAATGATAAAGCTCGACTGCTCTAATATGAAAATTCTTATTGTAGACGATAATAAAACGAACAGGTATATTTTCAGAAAGTATTTCGAAAGTTGGAACTGTAAGCATAAGAGTGTTGATTCGGGAAAAGAGGCATTAGAGGAATTGGAACGTGCGGTACTTGCAAACGAAGCATATTCGTTAGCACTGCTTGATTTTCAGATGCCAGAGATGGATGGAATTCAGTTGGCCGAGAAAATAAAAGAAAGACCTTCTATTTCCGACACCAAGTTGGTACTGCTATCGTCGGTGTCAAATGTACTTGTGAAAAGTGAGATAAAGGAAAAAGGATTTGAATCATACCTGAACAAGCCAATAAAGTTGGTTCATTTGTACAATGCGCTTGCAGAGGTGATGCAGGATAAGCAAAATGGGGAAGATACCACCGGTAAATCCGAATTTAATATCGACCTGTCTGACTTAAAAATTCTTATTGCCGAGGATAATGAGATCAATAAGCGTGTAGCTAAATTAACGCTTAGAGGCATTGCTAGTTCTATTGATATTGCTTCTGATGGAAAAGAAGCTGTTGAAATGTATGCTAATGGCAATTACGACTTGGTTTTGATGGACATCCAGATGCCTGTGATGAATGGATACGAATCGACCATGGCTATTCGAAAGTTGGAACGTGAAGGTAAAACTGCTAATCATGCAGTGATATTTGCTATGACTGCGAATACCATGAAGGAGGATATTGATTATTGTATGAGTATTGGGATGAATGATTATTTAAGCAAGCCTTTTAAAGCTAATGATGTTCTTGAATTGCTGGATAAATACAAAGTCTGATTGTTGTTTTTTATATTGAGGGGCTTAGCTGGCATGCTTTAAGACTCTGTTTCATGTCGCTAGCCACATCTGTCTATCTTTGCTGCCACTGAAAACGTTTTGTTGATGGACGTTTGAACGTTCAAAGTTTCAGCCCTCTGTCCATCGCTCTTTGTTCCATGCGCTTTGCGCTTTTACCGTTTTCAGGTTCGCTCGAAAACTTGTACTTTTGTGGCGAATTATAGAAATCACGTATGTCAAAAATATATCCACATAATTTCGAGGTTAAGATCGGATTCAATAAAATTAGAGAAATTCTAAGTGCTAACTGTTTAAGTGAACTAGGACGGGAATGGGTGACTGATATGTCATTTAAAGAAAAGAAGCATGTTCTGGAACGTTTACTCGGGGAGACCGAAGAGTTTGCAATGATTCTTGATGAAGGTGCTAATTTCCCCGTAAGCTATTACTTCGACGTTAGAGAATCGTTGAGGAAAGCCAGGATTGAGGGAACTTTTCTTGAGGCGCATGAACTTTTCGATTTAAAACGCTCATTAGAGTCTATCCGAAGCATTGTTAATTTTTTCTCGAATCAAGAGGATAATCTATACCCTAATTTGCGACGCCTATGTAAATATGTGGTTCTATTCCCTTATCTGTATGATCGGATGAATAAAATTATCAGTAAACATGGTACTATTAAAGATTCTGCATCACCAGAGTTGAATACGATACGTAGAGAGATATTGAGCAAGCAATCAAATGTTTCTAAGCGTATGCAGTCGTTACTACGTGAGGCTGTTAAGAGTGGTATTGTTGATCAGGATACTACTGTTGCTATCCGTGACGGAAGACCCGTGATACCTGTAGCTGCAGGTAATAAGAGAAAGCTTAAGGGAATTGTTCACGATGAATCAGCAACAGGTAAGACAGCTTTTGTTGAGCCTGCTGAGATTGTGGAGTATAACAATGCTATTCGAGAATTGGAATACGCAGAGAAAAGAGAGATTGTAAAGATTCTGACTGTCTTTACTGATGATTTGCGCCCTTATATTGATGAAATTGAAAACTCATATGAGTTTATGGGTAAGATGGATTTTATCCGTTCAAAAGCAATCTTCGCGAAAGATATTGATGCCATTAAGGTTGATATAAATGATGGATGTAGTATCTCTTGGGAGAAGGCCAGACATCCATTGTTATTACTTAATCTTAGGAAAGAGAAGCGAGAAATTGTACCTCTTGATATTGAATTAAATCCAAATGATCGCATCTTATTGATATCAGGACCGAATGCTGGAGGTAAATCGGTATGTCTTAAGACTGTTGGTATTATCCAGTATATGTTTCAGTGTGGGATGATGGTACCAGTTGATGAGAATAGTGTGATGGGAATCTTTAAGGATATCTTTATTGACATAGGTGATGAGCAATCGTTGGAGAATGACTTGAGTACGTACAGTTCTCACCTGATGAATATGAAGTATTTTACGAGGAACTGTAATCCTGAATCATTGATTCTAATTGATGAGTTTGGTACAGGTACAGAACCAATGCTTGGTGGTGCGATTGCTGAATCTATCTTAAATAGATTAAATCAATTGCAAACATTTGGAGTTATTACAACTCACTATACTAACCTAAAGCACTTTGCTTCATCGGTTGAAGGTATTGCTAATGGTGCAATGCTTTATGATTCACATCGGATGGAACCATTATTCAAACTTCAGATTGGTAAGCCAGGTAGTTCTTTTGCTTTTGAAATTGCAAGGAAGATTGGATTATCGGAGGATATTCTTCAGGAGGCTACTGATAAGGTGGGTAAGGATCATATCCATTTTGATAAGCACCTTAGAGATATTGTTCGTGATAAACGATATTGGGAAACGAAGCGACAAAAGATTCGAAAGTCAGAGAAGAAGCTCGATGATCTGATTGAGCGCTATGAAAAAGATCTTGATGAAGCTGGAAAACTTCGAAAAGATATTATTCAGAAAGCAAAAGAGGAGGCGGAAACATTATTATCGCAGACCAATAGAAAAATTGAGCAGACCATTCGTACGATTAAAGAGGCGCAGGCGGAGAAAGAACGAACAAAAAAGGCTCGAAAATCACTTGCTGAATTTAAGGAGGAGACCAAAGAGAAGGATATTGCTGAGGAGAAACGCATTGCTCGTAAAATAGATCAAATTAAAGAACGAGAAAAGCGCAAGAAGAATAGAAAAGGTACAGGAACGGAACCAAAAACAGAAGAGAAAAAGAAGCCTTCAGTTAAAAAGGTTGTCGCTACAGACTTTGAGCCTGGAGATTTGGTGAAAGTTGCAGGAAGTGGATCTGTAGGTGAGGTTGTTGAAGTTAGTAAGAAGAATATTGTTGTTGCTTTTGGTCAGTTAATGTCAACTGTCGATAGAAAACGATTAGAAAGGATTAGTAAGAATAAGGCTAAACAACAGGATAAAACAAGAAATAAAACACAGGCTAACATTAATCAGAATCTTTCAGACCGACGTATGACCTTTAAATCAGAAATTGATGTACGAGGAAAACGTGTGGATGAGGCGTTGCAAATTGTTCAAGATTTTATTGATGAAGCCATAATGCTCGACATTAGTGACGTGAGGATTCTTCATGGTACAGGTAATGGAATATTACGACAGACTTTGAGGGAGTTTTTGCGAACTGAGCCAATGGTTAAAGGAGTGCGCGATGAGCATGTACAGTTCGGAGGAAGTGGAATTTCAATTGTTACACTAGGATAGATCTTTTATTTGAATATCAGCTAGGAAATGATTTTGTGGTTTGTAATTTTTGTTCTACTTTCGTGACCGTTAACGGTTTTTACTGTTACGATGCATTATCAGAATCAATACGTAATCAAGATGAGAAAGTACAGCTTTTTTGCAATTGTAATTGCAGTATTGTTTGCTGCATGTGGGCAGCAGAAAAAGGATGATGGCTGGAAGTCATTATTCAATGGAAAGGACCTTACCGGTTGGAAACAGTTAAATGGTAAAGCTCCTTACACAGTTGAGGATGGAGTAATTGTTGGAACTTCAGTAACTAATACTCCTAACAGTTTCCTAGCGACAGAGGATTTGTATTCCGATTTTGTATTGGAATTAGAAGTAATGGTCGACGATGCAGTGAATTCTGGAATCCAGTTCAGAAGTAACAGTAAGCCAGATTACCATAAAGGTCGTGTTCATGGGTATCAGTGTGAGTTAGATCCTTCATATGATCGCGCTTGGACTGCGGGGATTTATGATGAAGCTCGTCGCGGTTGGTTATATCCAGGATCATTGAGTCCAAAAGCAAAGCCAGCTTTCAAACACAATGATTGGAACAAGATCCGTATTGAGTGTATTGGAAATACGCTTAGAACTTGGTTGAATGGTGTTCCTGTTTCATACTTGATCGATGATGAGACTAGCGAAGGTTTTATTGCGCTTCAGGTTCATGGTATCGGAAATAACAAAGACAAAGAAGGAAAGCAAATTAAGTGGAAAAATATCCGCATTAAGACAGAGAATATTACTCCAAGTCCTGTTGAAGAGGGTGTATTTGTTCGTAACATGATCGAAAATACAGTTTCAGATGCAGAGAAAGCACAAGGATGGAAATCTCTTTGGGATACTAAAACAACTAATGGTTGGAGAGGTGCCGGTAAAGAGAAATTCCCAGAAGGTGGATGGAAAATTGAAAACGGTGAATTAATCGTACTTGAGTCAGGTGGCGGTGAGTCAGTAAATGGTGGCGATATCGTGACTATGGATGAGTACGGTGCATTTGAATTCCAGTGTGAGTTTAAATACACTGAAGGAGCTAACAGTGGTGTTAAGTATTTCGTTACTGAAGCTTATAAAGTGAAGAATGCATCTTCTATTGGTCTTGAGTTCCAGATCTTGGATAATGAGAAACACCCTGATGCAAAAAAAGGAGCTGTAGGTAACCGTCAGATTGGTTCTCTATACGACTTGATTCCTGCTCGTCAGCATGGTAGCGTAAGAGCCCGTCCTAACAAATGGAATCACTGTCGCGTTGTTGTACGTCCTGATAATGTTGTTCAACACTGGTTGAATGGTTATAAAGTAGTAGAGTACGAAAGAGGATCAGCTATCTATGATGCATTAGTTGCTCGTAGTAAGTATGCTAACTGGGAGAAGTTTGGTATGGCAGAAACTGGTCATATCTTGCTACAGGACCACGGTAATGAGGTACACTACAGAAGCATCAAAATTAAAGAGCTTAAGTAAGGTATGGTAAAATAATTCCTACCTTAATTTAATACAACGGATTTATATAAAGAAGGGGCATTCTTAGTTGAATGCCCCTTTTTATCTTTAGCTTTAACGGCTTATTCTATCGTTATTGTCTTGTTACTATTGTTACTTTCAATTGCAGCTTCAAGGATCTTAATTGTATTTAATGCTTCCTCTGGCTTAACCAGTAATTCTGCATCACCTCTTAATACGTCCCTGATATTTCTGAAGTAGTCAGGATAGCATCCTGCTTCAGTCTCTACTTTTCCTTCTACATGCAGGTCGTTTATTGAAGTATTGATTTTACCCCAGTATTTTTCAGGTTCTTTACCCCATTCTTCGCCTTCAGGTAATACACCTTGCTTTAATAGCTCTTCCTGTGGATCTATACCATATTTGATAAAGGATCCTTGAGTACCATAGAGCTGAAATAACGGACTTTGTTCCCTTACAAGGTATGATGACTTCAGAATGATACTTAGCTTGTCGTAATCCATTCTAAGGTTGAAATAGTCGGTTACCTTTCCGCCATCCCTTAAGGTGTCTAATTTGGCTGTTACTCCTTGTGGCATGCCAAATAAAACAAGTATCTGATCAACCAGATGTGATCCTAAATTGTAAAGTACACCAGTGCGATCATCACCTTCTTCTTTCCAGCTACCTTCAGCAACCTGTGTGCGATAACGGTCGTAATGTGCTTCTACTTCAACTAATCTTCCTAGCCAGTTATTGTCTATGATCTTCTTTACAGTCTTGAAATTTCCATCAAAACGTCTGTTATGATATACGCTAAGCATTAATCCCTTTTGGTTTGCCAAATCAATAAGTTCTTCGGCTTGCCATTGATATTTTGTGAACGGCTTTTCAACAACTACATGTTTTCCTGCCTCCAAAGCTTGTTTCGTCATATCATAATGCAAATGATCAGGTGTGTTTACGATGATCAATTCGATATCACTATCTCGAAGAATTTCAGAATAGTCTCTAACAATTGAAGCCTCAGGGAAATCTTTAAACGAATTTCGTTTTGTTCTCTCTAATACCTTTACTACTTCAAATTCTGGTATTACTTTTAATGATGGTCCATGGAATACTTGTCCCGACATTCCATAGGAGCAAATTGCAGTTTGTATTTTTTTCATTTGTGTGAATTTTCGTGATTTTTTCTTAAAAATAGAAAATCTCGGCTAGCTTTCTAAGGTTGCTGTATAACATTCTTACAAGAATATATTTTATAACAGAAATTTATTGTTCAAAACTACTTGCATTTCAGCTGTTGGTGAAATAAATTTAAGGAGGTAAGAGAATAAGCTAATGGAAGGTTGATGAGAATTATCCTTTTAAACTAAAAATCTACGTTACCATGAAACATATATTTACAGGAATGTTGAAGGAGAGTGACCGAATTTTAGGAAAGAAACCAGGTCCGGTAATTACAATCTCTCGTGAGTGTGGTTGTTCTGCTAAGCGTATTGCGACTAAGTTATCAAAGATTCTTACTGGCTATAGTTTCCGTTCGGATACCAAGACTGATATTCAATGGAGATGGGTAAGTAAGGAGATCATTGAAGGTGCAGCGGAACAGTTAGAAATGGATCCAAACCGAATTCTTAATGTATTTCAAGGGGAACGCAAAATAAGGGTTCATGATATCGTTACTGCATTTTCTACTGAAAAGGTTTACGATTCTGACGATTTGGAGGTAATCGATACGGTTAGTGACACTATTAGGGCTTTTGCAGAACAAGGAAATTATATCATTGTAGGACGTGGAGGCGTAGTTCATGCAAAAGGTATATCAAATGCGCTTAATATAAAGCTTCAGGCGCCTTTAGATTGGAGAATAAGTCAAATCATGCAGATAAGTAATATGAGCAAGTCAGAAGCGCGGGAATACGTATTAAACGTAGATCGTGAGCGAGACTTATTTGTAGAACACCTGGCGGGACGACCGCTGAACTCGTGTGATTTTGATTTAATATTTAACTATTCGACAATGTTAGATGACCACATTGTTGATGCTATTGTGAATGTTTTAAAGAATAAAGAGATTATTTAGTCCAGGCGTGCCATAAACATATAGACTTTGTTTTTGGAAGAGTATCCTTCATTAGAATGGGTACTCTTTTTTTATGAAAGGAATCGAATATAAATGATTTAAATGGTGTTGATTTATGGACATAAAAAAAGCCGTTTCAATGTTTTATTGAAACGGCTTTGTGAACCCGAAGGGACTCGAACCCCTAACCTCTTGGGCCGTAACCAAGTGCTCTATCCAATTAAGCTACGGGTCCATTGCCAAAGGCGGTGCAAATATAATTACTTTTTATTTCAAAACAAGCTTTTTCTTTAAAAAATCCTATATTTTATAGGGTATTCAATACAACTGGTAAAAATAAAAGCTCCACAATGTGGAGCTTCGTCTTAGGTCGTACGATTATCTTAATGCTATGAGGATAATCTAACCATTGAACTATGAGTTAAGAAATCAATCCAAAATTAAAAGTGGGGAAAAGATATATAAAAAAACCCCATTAATAAAACTATTAACGGGGTTTTTGCGGTGACGACGAGACTCGAACTCGCGACCTCCGGCGTGACAGGCCGGCATTCTAACCAACTGAACTACGCCACCTTTTTTTGATGAAAAAAGTGCTTAAAACTTAATCTTTGTTCAAACTCACCTTTTCAGCCCTGATTAATTTTTCATCACTCAAGCTAATCAATTTGTATTGAATAAGCTTATAAAAACATTTAAAGAACTTTGTCTTTGTTGGCGGTGACGACGAGACTCGAACTCGCGACCTCCGGCGTGACAGGCCGGCATTCTAACCAACTGAACTACGCCACCGTTTTAAAGAGCTGCCTTGTTTCTCAAAGGCGTTGCAAATATAGGGCAAATTTTTTTACGTGCAATACCCTTGAGCAAAAAAAAATAAAAAAAACAGAGCGCTTAATCCTAGTGTTTATGGTTAGTTGCTGGATTTCAATGAGTAGGGGCGGAAAATAAAATTTGAAAAAAATGACAAAAAATGAAACAAAATTTTGTCGGTTATCTCCTCATATGATTTTAGGGTAGTGATAGGTGGTGAAAAAAGTGAAAAAAAATGAATATTGGCTCCATATTTTTTGAATCGTTGATGTACAAAATGATTAAAAACTTGAAATAAGTTATCATAATAATTTAATATGGTCCGATTATTTTGATTCAATTGTACAAGAATTGTCTTCTATAATGAGAAAAAGGATTCGATAAGAATGGATTTCGTGAAATATTGAGTTGAAAAGGAGCAATATTTTAAGCTTATGACCTTAATTTTTTTGTAGATCAGGGTCTGATTTTCTCAAAAAATGTAGAGTGGGCAAAGAATATGCGAGAAATTAGGAGATAGGAAAGCGTAAAAAGAATTAAAATCGTCTATTATTTATCTGGAAAGGGATGGTTCAGATAAGAAATACTCTAGTTTTTACCGAAAAAAAGCTCCGAAAGCACATATTTGTGTTTCGGAGTTGAATATTTTAAGATAGAAAATGTATTAAAAAGTTATTCTGCTGCGAAAAAACTAAAATGTACATGTCCGTATCTACGCATTTCAATAAAATTTTTCTCTTTTGAGAAGTTATATTCTGCAGGATGTTCTATAATAATAAGTCCTTCGGGATTTAATATCCCCGCTTCAATAACTGTTTTTGGGAGAATTTGTAAATTTCGATGATCAAATGGAGGATCTGCAAATATAATATCATAAGATGTCTCACATTTATTTACGTATTTGAACGCATCAGCTTTGATTACTTTGATTCCTGATAAATTAAGTTCTTTAATTGTCTGCTTAATGAATGCACAGTGACGGGCATTTAATTCTACCGAAGTAATATCTGTGGCTCCTCGCGAAGCAAATTCATAACTAAGACTGCCGGTCCCAGAGAATAAATCCAATATTTTGGCCGATTCTATATCTACTTTATTCTGTAGTATATTAAATAATGCCTCTTTTGCATAATCTGTAGTAGGCCTGGCAGTAAACTTTTTCCCAGGATTAAATGCTCTTCCTTTTAGAGAGCCTCCAACTATTCGCATTGATTCTGATTAATTAAAGTTGAGAAATAGGTTGCTGGAATCTGATTAAATGTATAACTGTGCTGATAGTTTGGATTCTTTCCTGTCAGAAATACGTTTCTAAAATATTTCTTCGACATAACAAAAAGATCACTTTTCTTATCAACGATTCCAGAATAAATGACATCAACAACACCCGCATCTAATTGGTGTACTTTATAAGTATTGGCTATAAAGTAAAGAGCATCGGTTGGCGATTTTATATAAAACTGATTACAAAACTGTAATTGGTTATCTTTAAATACAGCAAGCTCCAAGTGATTGTAGCCTATATGGGCAAAGCAGATGGCCTCTCTGGTCTTTAGATTAGGATGTTTTGCTGATAAATCCAAAAAGGCACCATAGTGATGCCTGATTTTCGCATGAGGGAACTGATGTAATAAAATAGCTTCAGTTTCTTTGGGGATTGCATATAAAACTGTAGCATCACATTCTTCTATGGCATCAGTTGCGATTAATTCGTTTTTTTCGGGTTGAAAGTTATAATAAAAGTAGTGCAGGTGATCGTCTTCATCTGAAATAAATGAAGGAGGAACGAGCGTTGCCCGTGATGTACCATAAATGATTGTTGTGCTAAGAAACTCTTCCTTTAGGATCGACTCTTTTTCATAGATTTCTTTAATCTTCTCATTGAGTTCTCCTTTCCATTTGAGAAAGAATGGAATATGTTTTAGAAGGATGTGTTTGTTCTGAAGAGTGTCTAATATAGAAAAAGAATATCCATCCGGACTAATCTGGATGGATATTCGATATAATGATGTTGAATGAATATCTAAAGTTTCATCTATGCAGATGAATTCTTGCATATCAACAATTTATTATTCCCAGTTACCTGCGTTGTTATTAGCTTCAGTCATTGAACCTACTTTCAAACCTGGATACTTTTCGTTCTTTCTCGCTTGCTCATTCATGTTGATGATCAACTGCTGATCTAGACCTTCTAAGTAAGTGTTATTGTGTACTCTGGCTTCGAATACTTTAACCTTAACACCAGAACCAGTTGTGATTTCTGTTGCACCCATAGTGAACATAGCACCAGGTTTACCTGCAGGAACCATTTTGATTTGATCAACATTAAAGTTTCTTCCAAACACAGTATCCAATACATTTACACGAATTGTGTCACGAACAATCGCTCCTTTTTTAATCGCTTTTTCTTCGTTCCAGCCTAACTCAATCATACTATCTGTTAGCGTTCCGATTTTCAAAACGAAAGGAAGAGAATCATTCTTCACAAAATCAATCAATGTATCAAAACTACTCGTATAACGACCATTAACATCTTTAAATGCTACCTGAGCCTTACGAATATCTTTCAAACGATCTACAACCTCAGCATAGCGTACTTTCTTTTCCCTCTCAAATTGGATAGGGTGGTTAACGCTATCATAAATTTTCCAGGTTAAACCAATAGCCGCAAGGATAAGGGCAATCTGTATTACTGTTCTCATTTTTCTTGGTTTAAATTTTGTTTGCTTGCAAATTTAAAAAAAAAATCCAATCATGTTCTTTCGAAAAAGTTTAATTTCGGGAAATATGATAAAAAATCACTTGAGAGATTTAATCCTCGACGAATTAGAATTCGAACCAACTCAGGGACAGCTATCTCTGATTGAAAAATTGGGCGACTTTATCTTTTCTGATAATCCCGATTCAATTTTTTTGTTAAAAGGTTATGCAGGGACGGGTAAGACTACCATGATTAGTGCTTTTGTCAAGACATTGAAAAAGTTGAAGCAGCGAAGTGTGCTTTTGGCTCCAACTGGCCGTGCTGCTAAAGTTTTATCGCAATATTCAGATACTCCTGCTCATACAATTCATAAGCGTATCTACCGACAAAAATCGTCATCTGATGGAATGGGACATTTCTCCTTAGATAGGAATCTTTATAAAAATACCTTGTTTATTGTTGATGAGGCATCTATGATTTCTAATGAATCGCTTGAACGTAATTCATTTGGATCAGGTAGACTTTTGGATGATTTGATGGAATATGTATATACCGGAGAAAATTGTAGGTTGATATTGATTGGAGATACAGCTCAGCTGCCACCTGTTGGTTTGACCATTTCTCCTGCACTTGATGCTACTGAACTTGAGTATTACGATAAAGAAGTTTTTCAATGTGAGCTCACCGATGTGATTCGGCAGGCACATGAATCGGGTATTTTATGGAATGCTACCACTATTCGTGAACAAATTAGTGAAGGTGATTTTTACCCAGGGTATTTTCCCATTGAACTGGAGGGATATGACGACATTGTAAAATTAAGTGGTGCTGACTTAATTGAGGAAATATCTCAATGTTATGATTGGGATGGCATTGGCGAGACTATGATTGTAACCCGATCAAATAAAAGGGCCAACAAATTCAATGAGGGAATTAGAAGCACAATTTTGTACAAGGATGCTGAAATTACTCGTGGCGATCGTTTGATGGTTGTGAAGAATAATTATTTCTGGTTGGGAGAAAATGAAAAGGTTGATTTTATAGCCAATGGAGATATTGCTGAGATTGTAAGTATTGGCAAATATGAAGAATTGTACGGCTTTCGCTTTGCTAATGTGTCGTTGTCTTTTCCTGATTATGAAGATTTAGAAGTTGATTGTAAGATATTATTAGATACGCTTACTGTTGAAAGCGCCTCGCTGTCATACGAAGATAATTTACGCCTTTTTCAATCTGTGGCCGAGGATTATGCTGATATCCGTAATAAACGTAAACGCTGGGAGAAGATTAAAGAGAATGAACATTTTAATGCGTTGCAGGTAAAATTTGCTTACGCTGTAACGTGTCATAAGGCTCAGGGTGGACAGTGGAAAAAGGTATTTGTTGATCAAGGTTACCTTACCGAAGAGATGATAGATATTGAATATCTGAGATGGCTCTACACCGCATTTACCCGTTCGGTTGAGAAATTGTATCTCGTGAACTTTAATAAGGAGTTTTTTTTAGAAGAATAGATATAAAAAAGAGGCATTCCAAAAATCAGAATGCCTCTTTGTGTTATTATTTGAATTTCTTCAAAATATCTTTTACTGCATCTTTGTGAATGGTGAATCCCATCATCTTTAATTTTACGTAGTCTTCATGGAAGAAATAGTATCCGAATTCAGGAGCATTAGGATCATTATTTCTAGAACCAGAACCAGAATCTTTAATCAAATACCAATCTTTTCCATCTCCATTGAAATTCTCAAGATAACCAACCAGGTGCATACCATGGTCGTCGGTTGTAGTCTCATTAGAGAAACGGAATTGACGAGCATCTTCATTAATATACTCCGCAGGAATATCAAAATCAGGAACTAATGCACATTGAGTATCGCGAATAAATCCTGCTTCAGAAACATCACCCCCAATTGATAGTGTGTATCCTTTACGAACAGCTTTTTTTATTGCTTCCATATATACATCCAAAGGAACATTGTAGTAATCCTCACTATGCCACCAGTTGTCAGGTACTTTATATTCTACCTGTTGCCAGTATGGTTCCTGCTTGTATGATAAGATTTCAACAAAATCATCAGGATTGATTTGTAGGTAGTCGTTCATATAAGTCATCGGAGTATATTCTTTTCCTTCTACCACAAATTTTGTTGGAGGAGTTCCGATGTGATGATTCATGATTGCCTTGATGGTTTCAAGTACTGCTTCCTCATTCCAGGCGTTAGATTTTTTAACTGAATTCAAATATCCAATCATCTCTTCGTACATTGCATCGTGCGTGTGGAATGTACGACCATTGATCAGACCAGAGTATGCACTTTGAGGGGCAGCTCCGTGTAACTTCATTGTACGTGCGACAGCATTACCTTCCGATCCTTGATCAAATAAAGAGTTTCCTCTTTCCTGAACAAAGCGACGAGCCTTTTCAACATATTCCCAATAAACAGTAAAGATCTCAGAGATTGAAACCTTCTTGTCATGCATACGGAAAACTTCTGTTTCGTAGAACGACATGGTGGAGTAGCACCAACAACTTCCTGCATTTCCTTGCGATTCTACTGGATTGGCCCATTCCTGCTTGTACAGTGAAACTTTGTTTGGTAATTTCATTCCAGACTGGTCCATGATGAAACGCTTATAAGGCTTCTTTTTTTCTTGCTGCTCATTAACTGCATTTACATCCTTAAGGATTGTTTCGTAATAGTATCCTTTTCCTTTCTCGTATACTTCAACCTTGGCTTTGTCTTTATTTTGAGCCATTGCACCAGCTACAAGGCTGAAGAAGATTGCTATTAATGTTATTTGTCTCATTATGATTTATAATTTAAGGTTATTCTATTTTTTTATAGCGATGGAGAAGCATTTTCCTTCTGTTGCTTCTTCTGTATTCTTAAAATGTTGTTGTGCTTCTTTTAATATTGGAGTGGTTGAATGATATCGGGCCGAAAAATGCCCAATAATCAATTTGTCAACATTTGCTTTTGCAGCTATTGTTGCAGCTTGTTTTGCAGTAGAGTGGTAGGTTAGTTTTGCCATACCTGCCAATTCTTCGGTAAAAGTGGCCTCGTGATATAACAGGTTGCATCCTTCAATCGTTGGTAATATCGTTTCGGTGTAAGCTGTATCACCACAAAATACATAGGAGCGAGGTTTAGGTGCAGCTGTAACCAGGCGAGAATTAGGAATTACCCGTCCGGTTTCGGTTGTAAAATCAGCACCACTTTTGATTGCCGGAATTTCCTTCAAAGGAATATCATGAATCTTAATCATTTCCTTCTTAATATTGTCTGGCCGCTTTTTCTCAATAATCTTAAATCCACAGCATGAGATACGATGTTTCATGGGGAATGAAATAATTTCAATTGCTTTATCTTCCCATACCAGCTGAGGTTTTTTGAAATTTATTGGGTGAAACACAATTCTGAATGTAAGATCCTCTTTTAGGTAATCAAGTTGGGGTTTAAGTAAAGTCTGTAATTCAGAATGGGAATAGATGTGCAAGTCGCCTTTTCGTTTTAAAAGAGTGAGTGTGCTTATCAATCCAATTAATCCAAAATAGTGGTCACCATGCAGGTGAGTTATACAAATGTGATTGATTTTATTTATTGGAAGTCTGAATTTACGAAGTTGCATTTGTGTGCCTTCACCACAGTCGAGCAAAATGTGTCGTTGACGTACGTTAACATATTGTGCCGTTGGGAAACGGTTTGAAGTGGGCATTGCAGAGTTATTCCCTAAAATAGTAATATCAAAATTCATACTTCTTTTTTAATCTTAGTCAATGTAGCAAAACATATCCTTTATTGCTGACATATGTACCCACAAAGATATAAAAAGGATTCTTGGAAGATTATTGGATTTTAGGATTTTTAGATTCCAGTAGGATTATTAGATCATAAGATTTTTAGAATAGTAATTTGATTAATCCAGATATCTGAAAATCGATAAAAGAAAAAAGGGTGTCCGAACTCCGAACACCCTTGAAATATAAGGCTAAATATTATTAGTTACCTTTTTTTTCGTCTTTCTCCATTTGAGATTTAAGAGCAGCTAACTGACTGATGTCTCCAAGAGTTGTCTTTTCAACATTGTCTTTTACGTTTTTAACAGCTTTTCTAGTCTGCTTGTTTTCTGCTTTTTTCTTCGCATTCTCTTCTGCTTTCTGTACATCTTCGAATACGCGTGAGTGAGAAAGGATGATACGCTTAGATGCTTTAGAGAACTCGATAACTTTGAACTCTAATTTCTCATCAGCTTTCACTTGGCTTCCGTCTTCTTTTACAAGGTGACGTGGAGTAGCGAATCCTTCAACACCGTAAGGAAGAGCAATAACAGCACCTTTGTCGAAGATGTCAACTACAGTTCCTTCGTGAATTGAATCAACAGTGAAGATAGTTTCGAATACATCCCATGGATTCTCTTCTAGTTGCTTGTGTCCTAAGCTTAGACGACGGTTTTCTTGATCGATGTCAAGAACAACAACTTCGATTTCAGCACCAATTGAAGTGAATTCTGATGGGTGCTTGATTTTCTTAGTCCAGCTAAGGTCAGAAATGTGGATCAATCCGTCAACTCCTTCTTCGATTTCTACGAATACTCCGAAGTTAGTGAAGTTACGCACTTTTGCAGTGTGCTTAGATCCAACACCATATTTCTCAGCAATTGCTTGCCATGGGTCAGTTTTAAGTTGCTTGATACCAAGAGACATCTTACGCTCTTCGCGATCAAGAGTAAGGATTTGAGCTTCAACTTCGTCACCAACTTTCAAGAAGTCTTGAGCGCTTCTCAAGTGCTGTGACCAGCTCATTTCTGATACGTGGATCAAACCTTCAACTCCAGTTGCAATCTCAACGAATGCACCGTAGTCAGCCATTACAACAACCTTACCTTTTACAGTATCGCCAACTTTCAATTCAGCGTCAAGGTTATCCCATGGATGTGGAGTAAGTTGTTTCAATCCAAGAGCGATACGCTTCTTGTCATCATCGAAGTCAAGGATAACAACGTTGATCTTCTGATCCAACTCAACGATTTCATTTGGATGAGAAACACGTCCCCAAGATAGGTCAGTGATGTGGATCAATCCGTCTACGCCACCAAGGTCGATGAATACTCCGTAAGAAGTGATATTCTTAACAGTACCTTCAAGTACCTGTCCTTTTTCAAGTTTAGAGATGATCTCTTTCTTCTGCTGCTCAAGCTCTGCTTCGATAAGCGCTTTGTGAGAAACAACAACGTTACGGAATTCGTGGTTAATTTTAACAACTTTGAACTCCATTGTTTTACCTACGTAGATATCGTAATCACGGATAGGCTTAACGTCAATTTGAGATCCTGGAAGGAAAGCTTCAATTCCGAATACGTCAACGATCATACCACCTTTAGTACGACACTTGATATATCCTTTAATAATTTCATTGTTTTCAAGAGCTTCGTTAACACGATCCCATGAACGCATTGCTCTTGCTTTTTTGTGAGAAAGGATCAATTGTCCTTTTTTGTCCTCAAGGCTTTCAACGTATACTTCTACAGTATCGTTTACTTTTAATTCAGGGTTGTAACGGAATTCGTTCAAACTTACGATACCGTCTGATTTGTAGCTGATGTTTACAACAACCTCTCTCTTGTTCATAGAGATTACGATTCCATCAACAACTTCTTTCTCTTGGATTGTGTTAAGCGTGTTGTCGTAAAGACTTTCTAGCTCAGCTTTGTTCTCAATAGCTGGCTTATCACCGCTCTCTAGCGCATCCCAATCAAATTCTTCAGTTTGAGGAGCTGCAGCAACTGTTTCCTGCAATTCTTCTTGCTTCTTTTCTTCTGTCATCTTAAATTAAATAATTACAATTAATGTGTTAGACTTTATATTGATCTAAATTTCGCCGCAAAAATAGGATTTATTCCTTAAGAATCAAATCTTTCCAGCCATTAATGTGAATATTATGCGGGAATTACTTAGAGGAAACAGGCTTTTGTTCTGGCGCCTAATGGTCTTATCATTCTTGGCTCTTAAGAAACAAGACTGTTTTATTTTGATATAGAATTTGCTAAAATGTTGTGACTTAATACAAAAACGAGACAAAAAAGTCAAGGCTGTCTGCAAAAGCAATCGATTTATTGCTGTTGCCAAGTGCAACTGGGTGATCTTCGATCAGAGCTATTTGCTTCCCAGTTTTACTAAACAATAGCTGCTAATGCAATCACTTTTTGCAGGAGCCCGATTCGTATGTGAGGGTCTGAAGCTTTTTAACCTTAAAACAACCTCGGCGTTTCCTTCGTATCCTTTTGGGGTATAATAATGTCACTGTGATAAAAGTTTACCACCATAGAAACATCAACGCACAACCTGAAACTTTGAACTTGAGACCTGGAACTGTGAAGGCGTTCGCTTATCTGAAACCTTTTCGACATTTTGGTCTACTTCGATATTTTTACTAATTTACGAGCTCTTTCAAGAACTACTCAAAGTATACATTTTCAATCAGACTTTTATTAATCTCATGTTATTACCAACAATACCTCATCTTTTACTACTCTACACCACAATTACCCTACAAATACAGGGCATATACTACTAAATCTAGTAGGAGTCTAGTAGGTGCCCAGTAAGAGTCCAGTAGGAGGGGTGATATCAAGGTGGCTTAATGGTGGCTTCAATAGGAAGAGCATTTCTAACAATTTCCTGTCAGATTCATCTAAAAAAACTTAAATTCTTAAAACCGATCATATATCTTTTTACCTTTGGATTTTAGAATCATTAAAATCTTTTAAACAGATATGAAGATAGCTGTAGTTGGAACAGGATATGTAGGATTAGTTTCGGGAGCATGTATGGCAGAAACCGGAATTAACGTTGTTTGTGTCGATGTTGATGAACGTAAGATTAATCAACTTCTGGAAGGAGAGATTCCCATTTATGAACCAGGATTGAAAGATGTGGTTGTGAACAATGCAAAGAAAGGAAGACTGCAATTTTCAACTAGTTTAAAAGATAATTTGGAGGGATGCGATGCTGTGTTTATTGCCGTTGGAACTCCACCTGATGAGGATGGTAGTGCCGATCTTCAATATGTCCTGGCTGTAGCCGAAGAAATAGGTCGGAACATGAACGACTATATGGTGATCGTAACCAAGAGTACAGTGCCAGTGGGAACCTGCCAGAAGGTGAAAGTTGCTGTGGGCAGTGAATTGGTGAGACGAGGTGTGCAGATAGAGTTTGATGTGGCAAGTAATCCTGAATTTTTGAAAGAGGGAAGTGCTGTAAAAGATTTTCTGTATCCTGACCGTATCGTGATTGGTGTTGAGTCGGAGCGTGCCCAAAAGATTATGGAACGCATGTACAAGCCGTTTGTATTAAATGGTCATCCTATATTGTTTATGGATTTGTTCTCATCAGAGATGACTAAATATGCTGCAAATGCAATGCTTGCTACAAAGATTAGTTTCATGAATGATATCGCTAATTTGTGCGAATTGGTTGGTGCCGATGTGAATGATGTTAGAAGAGGTATCGGAAGTGATCCACGAATTGGGAATAAATTTATCTACCCAGGAACTGGATATGGAGGCTCATGTTTTCCAAAAGATGTGAAGGCTTTGGTAAAAACAGGAATTGAAAATGGCCATCATTTAGAAATATTGGAGGCCGTTGAAAGTGTTAACGATCGACAAAAATCTATTTTGGTGCGCAAAGCCAAAGAACATTATGGTGATGACTTGTCGGGAAAGGTATTTTGTTTGTGGGGATTATCATTTAAACCAAAGACTGATGATATGCGTGAGGCTCCAGCTTTGGTTATTATTGAGCAATTGTTGGAGGCAGGAGCAACCGTTAAAGCTTATGATCCAGTGGCAATGGAGGAGGCCGAACGAATTGTTGGCGATAAAATTACACTAACAACTAATGAATATGAGGCTGCTGAAGGTGTTGACGGATTGATGTTGGTAACCGAATGGTCCGATTTTCGTAGCCCTGATTTTGAGTTAATAGGCAGTAAAATGAAGGAAAAGGTGATCTTCGATGGACGTAATATTTATGATCCTGAAGATATGATTGAGTTGGGATATAAATATTATTCGATTGGTCGTAGATCGATGTAGTATACTCTTGAAACTGTTTAAGTTTTGTATCTTAGAGTTGTTCAGACGCATTTTTTCACTTACTCGAGGCATATGCGATGAGTATCGTTGTTCTGCTTTGAGGAAAACTTTCGATGGTTTGGTGAAAAAGGCGTCTAGCAAATAGGAGGATAAAGTTTAAACAGTTTCTTATATTTGCTGCAAGGAAAACGATTAATCTTTTAATTCAATGAAGCGAATTCTAATAACAGGAGGAGCAGGTTTTATTGGTTCACACCTATGTGAAAGATTGCTGAATGAAGGCAATGAGGTAATTTGCATCGATAACTTTTTTACTGGATCAAAGCGTAATGTGGCTCATTTACTTGATAATGCATATTTTGAATTGATACGTCATGATGTGACTATGCCATTTTTTGTGGAAGCCGATGAAATCTATAACCTGGCTTGTCCTGCATCTCCTGTCCATTATCAGATTAATCCCATAAAGACCATCAAGACTAGTGTGATGGGCTCGATAAATGCTTTGGGACTGGCAAAACGTACTAAAGCAAGAATATTACAAGCGTCGACAAGCGAAGTGTATGGCAGTCCAGATATTCAGCCGCAGCCTGAGAGTTATTGGGGACATGTCAATCCTATTGGTCCCCGATCGTGTTATGATGAAGGTAAGCGTTGCGCTGAATCACTTTTCATGAATTATCATATTTCCAATCAGGTAGATATAAAAATAGCGAGAATATTTAATACTTATGGTCCGCGAATGAATCCTCAAGATGGTCGTGTGATTGCAAATTTTGTGGTACAGGCATTGAAAGGAGAACCAATTACGATTTATGGAGATGGTAGTCAGACCCGTAGTTTTCAATATATAAGTGATTTGGTTGATGGGTTGATTAAGTTGATGAATTCTCCATCTGATTTCCACGGACCAGTGAATATTGGTAATCCTGAAGAATTCACTGTAAGTGAGCTGGCTGATTTGATTTTAGAGATGACTGGCTCGAAATCTGAAATCACCTATTTACCATTACCAACTGATGATCCAATGCAACGAAAGCCTGATATAACTTTAGCAAAAGAAAATCTAAATGGATGGAATCCTGGCGTAAAGCTACGAGAAGGTCTGGAGGCAACAATTGGTTATTACCAACAACTTTTGCATGAAGGGGAGTTGTAGGAATATTTTACCCCGTTCGCTTGACGCCTCCGGGTTTCAATCTGGGTGTTAGTCCAGCTAATGTTAGTAGCAATAGAGGAAATAACCAATCACTACTCACTCCGAAACATCAGCTCTCAATCGGCCTCCTGAGGAAGGTAGGTAATGATTAAAACCGTCGCCCTTCGTATATGAACTAGCCTCCTGAAAAAAGTGCTAGATTTAGTAGCTGTTAGTTAGTAAAACTAGGAAGTAGGGAGCTTTACTCGAAGATCACCCAGTTGCACTTAACAACTGCAATGAATCGATTGCTTTTTGCAGGCAGCCTTGACTTTTTTTTCTGGTTTTTGTGTTAAGAAAAAAATGAGAGCCCGTCCGGCAGGACAATTCAAGAAATAAAAGATATATTTGATGTTTGTTAGGAGATTTTTGTTCTATTAGTCTGAAAATCTTCTCGTCAAAAATCGAATAATCTTTTAATTAAGAAATCTAATAATCTTTAAAAGATGAAGGGAATTATACTCGCAGGAGGAGCTGGAACAAGGCTTTATCCGATAACCAAAAGCATATCGAAGCAAATCATTCCGATTTACGATAAGCCTATGATATATTATCCGCTATCAGTATTAATGTTGGCAGGTATTCGTGAGATTTTAATTATATCAACACCTAAGGATATTCATTTATATAAGGATTTGTTTGAAGATGGAAGTCATTTGGGACTGCAGATTGAGTATGCTGAGCAACCTTCTCCAGATGGTTTAGCACAAGCATTTATTATTGGCGAAGATTTTATTGGAGATGACTCTGTGTGTTTGGTGTTGGGAGACAATATCTTTTATGGGTATGGATTCTCAGGAATGTTGGAAGAAGCATCAAAATTAACAGATGGTGCCGAGGTATTTGGGTATTATGTGCAGGATCCTGAGCGCTATGGTGTTGTGGAGTTTGATGATGCCGGCAAGGTGATCAGTCTAGAAGAAAAGCCTGAAAAGCCTAAGTCGAATTATGCTGTTACCGGATTATATTTCTATTCTAATGATGTGGTCGAGAAAGCCAAAGGATTGAAACCATCGGCCAGAGGTGAGCTTGAAATTACCGATTTGAACAGGTTGTTTCTTGAAGAACAACGATTGGATGTGAAGTTGATGGGACGTGGAATGGCTTGGTTGGATACTGGTACTCATGAAAGTTTGATTCAGGCTTCAAATTTTATTGCAACAATAGAGCAGCGTCAAGGATTAAAAGTGGCATGTCTTGAAGAAATTGCATTTAATAAAGGATATATTACCCGTGAGGAGCTAATCGAATTGGCTCAGCCATTAAAGAAAAATCAGTACGGCGAATATTTGCTTCGTCTTGCAGAAAGTGATAGTTAGTCAAAGAAAATTATATAACGAGTGAATTTGAAATTAATTGAAACACCGATTAAAGGCTTGGTAGTGCTTGAGCCTCGCGTGTTTACCGATAATAGAGGTTATTTTTTTGAAAGCTACAACGAAGATAACCTTCGACAATTAGGTATTGATACCAAGTTTGTACAGGATAATGAGTCTAGCTCTGAATATGGTACTGTACGTGGTTTGCATTATCAGCTTGATCCACATGCTCAATGTAAGCTGGTTCGTGTAATATCAGGAAGAGTTTTTGATGTTGCTGTAGATTTACGTAAAGATTCAGAAACTTTTGGACAGTGGTTTGGCGTAGAACTAACGGGAGAGAATAAAAAGCAACTGTATATTCCTCGTGGTTTCGCACATGGTTTTTCAGTGCTTAGCGAAAATGCAGTGTTTGCATATAAGTGCGATAACCTATATGCTCCACAATCTGAGCGAGGAATTGCATGGGATGATCCAGCATTGAATATTGATTGGGGGGTTGGACGTGATCAGGCTATTGTCTCTGCAAAAGATTTGAAGAACCCTCAGTTTGATAAAGCAGAGATGAACTTTTCTATTGAGACTGTATGAGTAAGATATTAGTTACTGGAAGTAATGGTCAGCTTGGTAGTGAACTGCGAAAACTGGCCATAAAAAATACTCAGCATGAGTTTTTATTTACTGATGTTGAAGAGTTGAATATTTGTTCGGTCGATGAAGTAGAACAGATGATGGCAGACTTTAGACCAGATGTTCTTGTAAATTGTGCTGCCTATACACAAGTGGATCGAGCAGAGGATGATGTTGTTGGTTGTTATAAATTAAATGCTAAAGCTCCAGGAATTTGTGCCGCGGCGTGTAAAAAGTTTGGAGCAAAGTTTATTCACGTTTCAACCGATTATGTGTTTGACGGAGTAGGCTGTCGTCCTTATATCGAGAGTGATGAAGTAAATCCTCAATCGGTTTATGGGAAAAGTAAGTTGGTTGGAGAGAGTAAAATCTTGGAGGTTTTGCCTGAGGCGATAATTGTACGTACATCCTGGCTTTACTCGTCGTTTGGAGGGAACTTTGTGAAAACAATGATTCGTCTTGGGGAAGAGAGAGAGCAGCTCAATGTGGTGTTCGATCAGGTGGGTACTCCTACATATGCAGGTGATCTTGCCGATGCTATTTTAAATATGATTGTATCC
Source organism: Puteibacter caeruleilacunae (assembly GCA_005217565.1). Classification (GTDB taxonomy): domain Bacteria; phylum Bacteroidota; class Bacteroidia; order Bacteroidales; family Prolixibacteraceae; genus Puteibacter; species Puteibacter caeruleilacunae. Next base: position 201,117 of record SJCO01000003.1, on the reverse strand, counting down.
TTAAAAGATGATGAGAATCAGGCAGGTATCTATCATTACTCAAATGAGGGAGTGTGCAGTTGGTATGATTTTGCATTGGCTATTCACGAAGAGGCTGGAGTAGAGTGTAATGTATATCCAGTTGAAAGTAAGGAGTTTCCTGTAAAGGCAACGCGACCTTCATATAGTGTGTTAAATAAAAATAAAATAAAGCAAAATTTCGGACTCATTATCCCGCATTGGAGAGAAAGTTTGAAACTTTGTATTCAAGAAATTAAACAGAGCTAAAAATGAGTAATAACGTGATTTTGGATGCTGTAGTCGAAAAAGCCAACGCATGGCTAAATGGAGATTACAGTGAGGAAACTAAGTCTGAAATTAAGCGAATGCTTGATAATGAGGACAAAACAGAATTGATTGATTCTTTTTATAAAGATCTGGAATTTGGTACTGGAGGTTTGCGTGGAATTATGGGAGCCGGTACTAATCGCATGAATATATATACTGTTGGTGCTGCAACTCAGGGATTAAGTAACTACTTGATTAAGAATTTTGCAGAATTGGAACAGATTAAAGTTGGTATTGGTTATGACTGTCGTAATAACAGTAAATTATTTGCTGAGACTTCGGCTAATATCTTTTCTGCCAATGGTATTAAAGTATATCTATTTGAAGATTTAAGACCTACTCCTGAGCTTTCATTCGCTATTCGTGAGTTGGGATTGCAGAGTGGTATTATCTTGACTGCTTCTCATAACCCTAAAGAATACAATGGTTATAAAGCTTATTGGGAAGATGGATCACAGGTTGTTGCTCCTCATGATGTGAATATTATTGATGAGGTTGCTAATGTTAAGGTTGAGGATATCAAATTTGAAGGTAATAGCGAGTTGATCGAAGTTATTGGAGAGGCTGTTGATAATCTATTCCTTGATCAGGTAGCTACCGCTTCATTGTCGCCAGAATTGGTGAAGAAGTGGAATGACCTTAAGATTGTTTACACTCCTATTCACGGTACTGGAGTTAAGTTGATTCCTGCCGCTTTGCGTAAGTTTGGATTTACTAATATTTATAATGTACCAGAGCAGGATGTTGTGAGTGGTGATTTTCCTACTGTTGTATCTCCTAATCCAGAGGAATCGGCAGCAATGGAAATGGCTATTGCAAAAGCCAAGGAAGTTGATGCAGAATTGGTGATGGCTTCAGATCCTGATTCAGACCGATTGGGTATTGTAGTTAAAGATGATAAGGGAGAGTACATTATTGTTAATGGTAACCAGACTGCCTTATTGTTTATCTATTATATCATTACCAAAATGAAAGAGGAAAATCGTTTGGTTGGTAATGAGTATGTAGTGAAGACTATCGTGTCGACAGAGTTGATCGCTGAGATTGCTAAGAAAAATAATGTAGAGTATTACGATACTTATACTGGATTTAAGTTTATCGCTGAAATTATTCGTGAGCAAGAAGGTGTTAAGCAGTTTATTGGTGGAGGAGAAGAAAGTTTCGGATTCTTGCCAGCTGATTTTGTTCGTGATAAGGATGCTGTAACATCATGTGCTTTGATGGCAGAAATTGCAGCTTGGGCTAAAGATCAAGGAAAATCGTTGTACGAACTTCTTCAAGATATCTATTTAGAGTATGGTTATTCTAAAGAGAGAATGAAGTACATCGTTCGTAAGGGACAAGAAGGTGCAGCAGAGATTCAAGCTATCATGGAGAAATTGCGTTCAACACCTCCAACTTCATTAGGTGGATCACCAATGAAATCAGTGAAGGATTATGCCGACTTGACTGAAACTGTTGTAAGTACAGGTGAGAAAAAGAAGATTGATCAGAAGATCACTTCTAATGTTCTACAGTTTTTCACTGAGGATGGTACAAAAATTTCTGTACGTCCATCTGGAACAGAACCAAAAATTAAGTTCTATATTGAGGTGAAAGGAGAACTTGCTTCAAGAGCTGATTTTGATGAAGTAGAGCAAAAATCGAGCGAGAAGATCGATAAAATTATGGAAGAACTAGTATAATTATGAATGCTCCGCCTTTTGGGCGGAGCATTTGATAATGAAGCAATAGTTTATTAATTTTATCATTGCAGAACGAAAGCATTTATTTGATTTTCTCTAGGGATGTTGTTTTTTACGGATTTTATGAACATCTTTAAATGCTTAATTGACGTGGGTTTTACCGGATCTGGGATTATGGGAAATACGAAAGACCGGAGAATTTTGTCGAATTCGGAAACATCGGATAAGTATGATAGATTATACTAAAGAAGAAATTCTTAACGGGATTCTTAAAAATGACAACTTGGTTTTACAGTACGTTTATAAAAAGTTTTTTTATAAAATAAACTTTTATATCCGTAAGAATCGAGGTAATGATGAAGATGCACACGACATCTTTCAGGAAGCAATTATTATAATCTATCGTAAATTAAAACAAAATCAACTGGAGATTGTAAGTAGTAAGTTTGAAACGTATCTATTTGCAGTTTGCAAAATGTTGTGGCTTAAACAACTTGAGGTTCGAAGAAACGAGCAAGTTGACCTATATGACAACCAGGAATATTTTGAGGATGTTGATACTGAAGATATGCAAGAAGTGATTGAAAAACATGAACGCTATCGCTTGTATCAAAAGCATTTTAAGAACCTGGGAAAAGACTGCCAAAAAATCTTACAATTATATTTTGATAAAGTTCCTCTAAAACAAATTGCGCACATAATGGGATACAAAAGTGAAATGTATGCCAAAAAGCGTAAGTACAAGTGCAAGGAATACCTTGTAAAGAGCATTAAGCAGGACATGGAGTATAAATACCGAATGGAAGATGGCAGTTGATGATGAACTGTTTAGATTAGTTGAAAAATATCTTACAGGAGCATTAAGTAAAAAAGAACAGGAACAATTTATACAACAAGTTTCTTTGTTAAGTGAGTTAGCTGAAGAATTAGAACTTCAGCAGGATATTGAACGGGCCTTAGCTGAGGCTGATATTATTAAACTTCGAGAGTCGTTAAAAGAAATTTCCCGCGGAACAATTTCTACCCAAAATTCGTCGGATGACATCGAAAATTCAAGTTTTAAATTGCTGGATGAAGATGATGATTCAACCTTAAAAAGTGAATCAGAAGACAAGGTAAAGAAGAAATCTAAGTCTGGGATGGCTAGAATTCATAAGGACTTAAGCGGAAAAATTAGTCAGGAGCGAAAAAAAAATAACGATTAAAAGGTCTGGAAATCAGTTGGGTGTTGGGAAAGAGAAAAAAAAGTCAAAAAAAAAGACCAAAAGAGGGTCACCTTTTGGGGATTTTCGGAATTAATAGGTGAAGAAGACAGAGAATTACATTAAGAACAGGGTGCCAAACAAGGCTTCTGATTTGATATTTCTATACTTTCCATACAAGGTCAGACAATGACAAATCTGGATCAATTATTAATTTAATTTGTATTAACAGGTTTTGATGAATTTGTATCATTAGATAGATTGTATCTGGTAGAGAGCAAATAGGTCAATTCCAATGTAGGATTAATAATTGCGTTGATTAAAGAAACGAACGCAAGTGCATCTTTTCGGGATTTTAGCTGAAAAGTAAATTGCAAGATCTGAAACAAAAAAGAAATATTGTGATGACAAGTAATGTAAATCTATTCGGAATGGTTGAAAAATACCTAAATGGCGAGCTTGATGAGGCCACGAAAATGGTCTTTTTGCAAGAGCTGGAGGTCAATGATGAGTTGGCTAATGAGCTGCGACTGCAAATGGAAATAGCTGAATCAGCTTTAGAAAATGATGTTATGAATCTTCGTTCTGCACTGCAGGATGTGAGAGAAGAGTATGATGTCGAAGAAGACTTAGAGCTAGCCTTTGATGATGAGTATAGCTTTGGCTTATCCGAAGAGATTTCCTATATAGAAGAGGTGGAAGATAATTTTATGGATCTTGAGCTGGACTCACTGGAGAGTTCATTGCATAAAATGCACTTAAATCAACATAAAAAAGCTGCTAAAGAGAATGTTCATGAAGTGTATCGTAAGGATTACGGGCAGGATAGTGCTTCGTCCGATGATATGATGAACATGGAAGATGAGGAGCTTTTAAACGAGGTTGCTGGTGCGCTAAAAGAGCGTGAAGTAATGGATCTTAGAGCGTCATTGAAGCATATCTCGAAAAACGTGGAAGCACATCAATATACTTCAGAAGAACTGGACGACTATGTTTCGGGAGAACTTCCAGAAGAGTTTCTTGCAGAATTTGAAGATGAATTGGCATTCAATATTGGTCTTCAGGATGATGTTAAACTGTATCAGGAGATTGATGACGCCGGTAGTGAAAATGATATTATTAGTCTACGAGCGAGTCTCGAAGATATTAGAGATAAGAATGTTGCAACGAATAGAGATACAGAGGAAATAGAACAATACATTGAAGGAGAGCTGGATAATGATGCATTGAGAGCTTTTGAAGAGGAAATGGATTTTAACCTCGATCTTGCAGAAGAAGTTGCACTACATCAGGATATTAATGCGGCCATAGAGGAAACTGATATTATGGCACTGAGAGATAACCTGAATAGTTTAAGAAAAGAAGAAGAAAAAATAGAAAAGAAAGATACTCGTGGTATCATAAAATTGAAAGGACGAGTGCGTAAAATGTGGTCTGCAGCAGCTGCCTGTGCAGTGTTACTATTGGCTGTTGGTGGTGTGTTAAACATGACGAGTCATCCTACTTCAGATCAGATACATGGGCAGTTCTACGAAAAATTTGAGATGTCAGGAGTGGTACGTTCCGGTGGCACTGGAATGAGCCTAGAACTTAAACAAGCGATATCGAACTATCAACAAAGTAATTTTGGAGTAGCAGCAGCACTCTTGGAAGAACAATTAAAGACTAGCAACGATCCGGTTATCCACTTCTATGCTGGAGCGACTTATCAGGAGATGGAGCGCTTTAAAGATGCAATCGCACACCTCGAGAAGGTTGTAGTGGACAAGGATAATATGTTTGTTGAGAAAGCTGAGTGGTACCTGGCACTATGCTATATCGAAACCAATCAAAAGAAGCGAGCATTGGAGTATCTCCAGCAGATAGCTAATAATGAAGATAGTTACTATAGAAGAAAAGCTAAGAAAATTATTAAATATATGAAATAGAGTATGTTATCATACTAGAGTCTGTTAGTGTTTTCTTAATTATCCTTACACCTTGAAGACGAATAGACTTTAATATAAATAGCAAATAATTATTTAGTCATTAAAATTAGTGTTTTAATTATCCTTTAGAAGAAAAAGAAGAAGAAGAGAAAAATGTAAGCCAATAGTGATTTGAGAGTGATTAAATTTTTCATACCCTTACACATACCTCACTTTCAATACACTGGCAAATAAAGAAATACTTTTAGATTGGGAGTTTTATTGGAAACTTTCAAGTACCTAAGGGAACTGATTAACAGTTACCCTTTGGTGCGTTTTTGTAGTTTGAGTTTGTTTTTGCTTTTATAAAGATCGAAAATAAACCAAAGGAAAAGCGCAAAGAGAAGAATCATAAAAATGGTAAAATGACTGCCAACATATAGCGGATTTTGATCACCAACAGATACATAACTCAGCCAGAAGTATGGGTGAGCTTTAATTGCATCAGCCTCTTCAAGATGATTTAATTTTGCCTTTCTGAGTGCTTCGGATTTCGATTTTCCATTATGTAGATATTTATAGAAGTCTTTGATAATGTTTGCACTAGATAAGTCATCGACCTCCCAAAGTGTCATTACGATACTAGGACATCCGGCATATAAAAATCCTCTGGCTAAACTCATTACTCCTTCTCCTTTATGAAGTTTTCCTGAACCTGTATTACATGCGCTTAGCACTGCCATTCTAGCATTAAGATGCATATTATATATTTCTTGAGTATTCAGTAAGTTATCATCATCCTGCGTGCTGTTATCATCTTTTGTAAACACCAATTTACTGAACATCGGAATACTGTCATTGACTAGTGTATGCATTGCCAGGTGCAAAATATCATAATCCTCTGCCACCTTCTTAAAGTTGCCTTCTGTTGCCTTTTCTCCCACTAATTTATGGGATGATATTAGATTAGAAATCTCTTTTACTTCTTGAGAAGCTCCGGCAAGAGGCATCAATGTAGCCCATAAATTGTCCTTTTGAGGGGTATTTAGCATCGATCCAGTATAGGTTGGATTAATTGCTAATAGATTGTTTTTAGCCGTTCTTTCAGCTTTAAAATAGTCATATAAAAGAGTTGCAGAATAACTATAAGAAAAAGCGTACTCTTTTATTAGGTATTGTAATTTTTTGAAATTCATCTTTTTAGATTCATCTGGTGTGGATGAAATTAGAGCATCAAAAGGAATGTAAGCTAATTTATCGTCTGGAACTACGATAAGATTTTTGCCATTAATGATTGAGCCAGCAGGTTTGATTAATTTTTCGTATAATTTATAGGCTGATTTGCAGTAGTTTATGTAGTCTTCTTTTCTTGTGCTGTAAACATTGGTGTTTATGAGGAAGTTTTGGGTTGTTGTGATTGCTTTATAAAAAACAGAATCAATAGGGATAGATAGTAATTCATAATGGTTATTAGTGATGATGAAAGTATGCAGTAATCCTTGATTGTTAATGGTATTCGGTTCCTCTAATACATATTCTAATAATGCATCATCTTTATCAAGTTTCTTTTGTATCTCTGGAATCGTGATTACATTGTTTTTATATTTTAATGAGTAGTATTCCGGATATTCTTGTTCAAAGAAATCAGTTAAGCGTTCATGCTGCTTTTTTATTTCAAATATTTCTGTTTTCCAGTAATTAATCTTTTCAGTATCAGGGTTTAATGATTGTAGTGCATTGAATATTTGTTCCTGATAAAAAGCCAATTCCTGTTTAATTTCTTTTTCCTTAATTAAGAAAGTATCAGGTATACCACCAAATGCTTTCGCTTCAATATCACGAACAGCTGCGAGGAATGTTGCTGATTTACTTTTTTCAGCATATTCAAATGCCTTGTTTAAGTAAAAAACTGAGTCCGTTAGTTGGTTAAGCTTTGTTGCTACTTCAATTGTATTTTGGTAGGTATCTCTTTCATTTGCAGCAAGTAAAAGTTTACTATCTCTAGATAAAAAGCCTGACCTTATTTCATGTATAAGTTGAGTTGATAACTCGTAAGTCTCAAATGCTTTATGAAAGTAACTGATTGCTAGTTTATTGTCGTCTTGTTGAATGTTTTCGGCATAAAGTGCAAGAATTTGAGCTTTACGATTAAGAGCATCCAATAGTTGATTGTCGTTTAGACGATTCTTAAGGATCGGATTTATCATTGGATCCATCTTGGAAAAGCTATCTACGACAGTTATTATTGATTGTTGATAGTTTATTAAAGCATTTCTAAGATTGTTAAGTTTTTCTTTCTGAAATGCTTTAACAGTTGTTTGTGTTGTAGGCTTAAATGCGTAGTAATTTCCTAAGTTAATATAGCTCTGTGATAAGTAACTGTGTTTATCTCCAAGTCTTTGTTTAAATATTGGAATTGAAAGATTTAAGTATTTAGGAATGCTATCAAACTGTCTATTATCAAAAAGATAGTCGGCATAATTGTTATAAGCAATACCTAAGTCTAATGAGTTGTTGGATTGTTGATTATGATAGTTAATAAATTTTTTGAAATAGTAGGTTGCTTTTTTGTTGTTGTTTAACTGAGAGTGGCTGAAAGCTAGGTTGTTATATAGCTTTTCTAGTGCTGGGTTAGTACGGTTTTTGAGTAAGTTATTACAATAGTTTATAGACTTTTTATAATCTTCCTGATTTAAGTAGGTGTTGGCAATATTGATGTGGCAATCAATGATGCTCGACGCTTTTCTTACTGAGTCTGTTCGCAATAGAGTTAAGCCTTGCCCAAAATAATCAAGGGCTTTTTCATAATCACCTTTAGCTTTATAAATAAGACCAATAAGGTTATAAATTCGACCAATATTGGGAAAATTTTTACCGAAATGTTTAATGGCATTGGCTTCAGCTTGTTTCAAGTAGTTTAATCCTTCATCAAACTTATTTTGAATATAGTAGTTTCTGCCAAGATTAAAGTAGGTGGAAATATTTTGCGCACAGTTATCTCCATATAATTCATTCTTTATATTTGCAGATTTGATCAAGTTTTGGTTTGATTGTTCAAATCGTCCCTGACTAACCAGTTTGCCAGCTTCTTTGTAAAGTTGAGATGCAAGGTTCTTTTTTATAAGCAATGAGTCTTGGTTAGCATAACACAAAACTGGTGCTAACCATAATGCAATTATAAGTAATGGGAAAAAAAACTGCTTTTTTTTCATTTTTATTCTTGTTGACTATCAGTGAGATACGAGAAAATGTGATTTTTTTTATTTTTTTTGGGGTCACCTTTTTCCCGATATCAGAACTAATAGGTGTAAGGGATAATTAAGAAAATTTAATCACTAATTTTAAAGACTAAAGGTATGAAAACTTTATTTGCTAACAAAGAGAACAACAGTGTAAAATTCGAAGTATTAACTGTAGCTGAATTGAATAACGTAAAAGGTGGTGGTCGCGATAACGAAGGTCATATCGATTCTGATGCTCACAGCTGGATGGAAGAAGATTTTACCAAGTAGTATAGCCTGTATAGAAATCATTATTTAGATTTTATTCAATAATCTGTTTGATTATTATGTTTGAATTAGTATGGATGAATTATCATTCTTAACGTAATTCTTCTTCTTCAAAAACGTTCTTTAAATAGTTGGTCCTAAGGGATTCAAATATAAAAAGAGGATGGGGTTGAATATGATTTAATTTAATGTTGTTATTCTAAAATAGGTATTTACTTTAATTTTTTTGAGCCACTATACAGTTCATATTGACGGAACTGACAAGGTAAAGAACCATTATATAAGTGTATCTTACGACTAGGTCTTAAGCCGATCTTATTAAAATGTTCTTTAGAATAGCCTAAAATCCATGCAACGTTGTTGTTAAAGCGATGTTTTAATCGTTCACCAATAGCTTCATATAGCTGATTTAAAAATAATGGCTTTAAACGCTCTCCGTAAGGAGGATTCATTATTAACATTCCGTGATCAGATGTTGGAGGTTGTAATTCCTTAAAATCTTTTTGCGAAAAGTTAATCCATTTTGAAATAAATGCATTCTTAGCATTTCCTTTTGCAATATCTATGTTTCTGGAAAGAATATCAGAGCCAAATATTTGAGGTTCTAAATCGTTTTCATAATCCGATTCGAATATTTCTTCCCATAGATCAGCATCAAAGTCAGTCCACTTTTCAAATGCGAATGACTCTCTGAACATACCAGGTGGAATGTTTCTGGCTATTAACGCAGCTTCTATAGGAAATGTACCAGACCCACACATCGGATCAATAAAAGGAGTCTTAGGATCCCAACCACTCAGTAAGATTAAACCTGCAGCCATCGTTTCGTTCAAAGGCGCTTCATTTTGTGCAGTTCTATAACCTCTCTTATGAAGAGATTCTCCCGAACTATCGAGTGATACATAACATTTAGGTCCAGAAATGTGAACGTGAATAATGATGTCAGGATTTGCTGTACTTACCGACGGTCTACTACCAGTCTTTGATCTGAAATAATCTACAATTGCATCTTTCGATTTTAGTGATACAAACATAGAATTTCTAAAAAGATCACTGAATGCAGTACTACTTACCGAAAAGGTTTGCTTATTGGTAAAGTATTTGTCCCATTGAATGCGTTTGATTCCATTGTACAAATCATGCTGATTTTTTAGATGAAATGAATCAATAGACTTTAATACCTTCAGAGCTGTGCGCAATTCAAAATTCGATCGATACAATACTCTTAGATCTCCTTTATAGGATACTGCTCTTTTTTCGATTTTGATGTTTTCTGCACCAATACCTTTTAACTCTTTTGCCAACACCTCTTCCAGTCCAGCAAATGTTTTTGCTAATAGATTGAATTTTTCCACTGTATTTTTGTGCTAAAAAGAAGGAGGTAATTAAATACCTCCTCCATCTGTATAATTAACTTCTCTTGCTTTATTTTGTACTATTTTTGAGTTTGGAGGAAGATTGTTCGTTACCCAAACGTTACCTCCAATAACTGATCCTGAGCCGATAGTAATTCGACCAAGTATCGTAGCTTGTGCATAAATCACTACATTGTCTTCTACAATAGGATGACGGGGTATACCCTTAATTGGATTCCCATTTTCATCAATAGGGAAGCTTTTCGCTCCTAAGGTTACCCCTTGATAAAGTTTTACATTATCCCCAATAATTGATGTTGATCCAATAACTACACCAGTACCATGGTCGATGGTGAATGCTTTTCCTATTTGTGCTTTTGGATGTATGTCTATTCCTGTTTCAGAATGAGCCATCTCAGAAATAATTCTTGGAATTAAAGGAACGCCCAATTCTAAAAGCTCATGTGCTATACGGTAACTTGAGATAGCACGAATAGCAGGATAACAGAATATTACTTCACCGTGGCTCAATGCAGCAGGATCACCTACATATGCTGCCTCTACGTCAGAGATGAGAAGATCTCGTAAGGCAGGCAAACGAAGAATAAACTTTTCAGCTAGGTCGCTGGCCTTTTCTTTGTGCTTCTCTATTGTTCTATGCGGAGCTCTATCGCATGCAAAGCATAAACCTGCTAATATTTGCTCTGAGAGCATGTCGAAAATTTCATTGACATATACTCCCATGTAATAAGTAATCTTCGCTTTTTCAAGCTTAGTGTTACCAAAATAACCAGGAAATAGTATTTCCCGGAGTTTTGCAACAATGCTCTCAAGTTGTTCAATTGATGGCATTGGTTCGCCTTCAACATGTTTATGACAAACTTTATCAAAAGATTCTTCACTTGAAAGCAGACTAATGGTGTCTTTGAAGACGTAATTCTTCATCGATAATATATTTAGCTGTTACTGAGGAGACTCTGTTAAGACATGTGAATATTTGAGATCTTGCTTGAAAATCTCCAAGGCTTTTTCAATAGCATCATCGTCATCATTGAGAACTTGGTAATAATGACTCTGCGTCCACAGATCTCTTGCAATCAATGCTTTTATTTGATTTGTGATATTTGGTAGAGTGGTTTTTAAGCCTTCTTCATCTTTTTCAATACCTTCCTCTTCACCTTCAGAAACCAGCTGATTGATCATTTCTTCACTTACTTCAAAGTTTTTATTAAACTTTTCAAATGAAGCAAATTTCTGTTGAAGATCTTCCCTGTGATTATCAATATAGGTTAATACGAATGGATACATCACATTCTTTCTGATAAGAGTATTGAAGTAGGTGTAATTGGCACTTGTATCGATTGGTACGAAGATATCAGGCATAATACCTCCTCCTCCATATACAATTCGCTTATTTGTTAATGTGGTATACTTTAATGAGTCAGCAAAATGAATGCTATCTTTATTGAAAAGCTCACCACTTTCAAGTCTGCTAAAGTAATCGCGACGATAAGCGTCAACACCATCTTCATATGGTTTTTGTATACATCTTCCTGATGGGGTATAGTAATGTGCTGTAGTTAATCGAACTACTGAACCATCTGAAAGAGGGAAAGGTTGTTGTACCAATCCTTTTCCAAACGATCGTCTACCAACAATAACTCCTCTATCCCAGTCTTGAATTGCACCTGATACAATTTCACTTGCCGATGCCGATCCTTCATTAATCAATACTACAAGCTTACCATCTTCAAATTCACCATATGCTGATGCCTTATATTCTTTTCTTGAGCTATGAGTTCCTTTGGTATAAACAATCATTTTATCTTCACCGATAAACTGATCAGCCAATTCAAAAGCAGCCTTAAGAAGTCCACCTCCATTGCCACGAAGGTCAAGAATAAGATTCTTCATCTTTTCTTCCTTGAGTTCTGCCATAGCTTTAAGAAACTCGTCGGTAGTGGTGCTCGAGAATCTATTGATTTTTATATAGCCTGTTTCTTTGTTAATCATATAAGATGCATCCAAACTATGGATCGGTATCTTATCACGTATGATCGTGAAGTCGATCAGGTCGGTTTGACTTTTCCTTTTGATTTGAAGATTAACCTTTGTGCCCTTCTTTCCCCTGAGCATATCAAATACATCAGAGTTTTTTAAGCCAATGCCGGCAATAGGTTTATCATCAACTTCCATGATACGGTCACCTGCTCTAAGACCTACCTTTTCAGAAGGACCTCCTGGAATTGTAGCAACAACAAGTAATGTATCATTCAGAATATTAAAAGAGATACCGATACCTTCGAAGCTTCCTTTTAATGGTTCGTTCATTTTTTGAACCTCGTCTCTGGAAATATACATGGAATGAGGATCAAGCTTTGCCAGCATGCTAACAATAGCATTTTCTGTAGCTTTTTCAATGTTTACTGTGTCGACGTAGAAGTTCTCTACCAGACGCAGCATGCGGCTAAATTTTATAGCTTGAGCATTAACATTGTTTTGTGCATGTGCCTTTGACATAAATAGCATTGAGCATGCTATTATAAGACCTATTCCGAATCGATTTATTGCATTTATTTTCCTCATACCGTAAACTCTTTATAACACAAAGATAGTATAATCAGGCTTGTTTGCCCCTGTTGACCATTAAAATAACGAATACAGAGGTTGGATTGTTTCGAAAAAAAAATGCCTGACAAGAAATCAGGCATTTTGTAAAGTAATATTGTTTGTTGTTATTCCCACTCAATTGTTGCAGGCGGTTTTGAGCTGATATCATAAACAACGCGGTTAATTCCACGTACTTTGTTGATAATATCATTCGAAACCTTAGCAAGGAATTCGTACGGAAGATGTACCCAGTCAGCAGTCATACCATCAGTTGAAGCAACAGCACGAAGAGCAACAACATTTTCATATGTTCTTTCGTCACCCATTACACCTACACTTTGCACTGGAAGTAGCATAACACCTGCTTGCCATACATCATCATAAAGATTCCATTCGCGTAGACCGTTAATGAAGATTGCATCTGCTTCTTGAAGGATTCTTACTTTCTCTGCAGTAATATCACTTAAGATACGGATTCCTAATCCTGGTCCAGGGAAAGGATGTCTTCCAAGTAACGATTGCTTAATACCCATTGCTTTACCAACACGTCTTACTTCATCTTTGAAAAGTAAGTTTAGAGGCTCAACAATTTTAAGATTCATTTTTTCAGGAAGACCACCTACGTTGTGGTGTGATTTAATGGTTGCTGAAGGCCCGTTTACAGAAACAGATTCGATAACGTCAGGATAAATAGTACCCTGTGCCAACCATTTTACATCTTGTATTTTGTGTGCTTCTTCATCAAATACTTCGATAAAGTCGCGACCAATAATTTTTCTTTTTGCTTCAGGCTCTGTTACTCCTGCAAGATCATCAAGGAATTTGTCCTTGGCATTAACACCAATTACATTCAATCCCATATCTTGATATGAGTGTAGAACATCCTCAAATTCATCTTTACGAAGCAATCCGTTATCAACGAAAATACAGGTAAGGTTTTTTCCAATTGCTTTATGTAGAAGAACACCAGCAACAGTAGAGTCAACACCTCCTGATAATCCAAGAACAACTTTGTCGTCTCCTAATTTTTCTTTCAACTCATTTACTGTTGTTTCAACAAATGAAGCTGGAGTCCATTCCTGATGGCAACCACAGATGTTAACAACAAAATTCTGAAGTAATTTAGTTCCTTCAGTTGAATGATATACCTCAGGGTGGAATTGAATAGCATAAGTGGTTTCGTCTTCCACTTTGTATGCAGCATACTTAACATCGTGAGTACTTGCAATAATATTGTAATTCTCAGGAATGCTTTGAATGGTATCACCGTGAGACATCCATACCTGGGAATTATCACTTATTCCTTCAAATAATGGATTTGTTTGCTCAATAAAAGCAAGATTTGCTCTACCATATTCGCGAGTATTACTAGGAAGTACTTCTCCTCCGAAATGGTGTGCCATGTATTGTGCACCATAACAAACTCCCAGAAGAGGTAATTTCCCTTTGATATTGCTTAGGTCGATTTGTGGAGCGTCTTCATCTCTTACAGAATAAGGACTACCCGAAAGGATAACACCCTTAACCGATTCATCAATCTCTGGATAATGATTGTATGGATGAATTTCACAATAAACATTTAATTCTCGTACTCGTCTACCGATAAGCTGAGTATACTGAGAACCAAAATCAAGAATAAGAATTTTCTCCTGCATGTGTGGATGTTTTACATTTTTAATTTGCCGCAAAGATAATGATTATTTCCAGACTACTATGCTAGTTTTAGATAGCCCAATTAGAGGTGATCAGCTTTTAGCGTCAGGGAGGACCTTGAAGCGAAGCGAAGGGTAGAAAGGTAGAAGGATTGAAAGGTTGAAAGGTAGAGAGCAGCTCGTTAGGGATGCTAATGTCAGTAGAAATGTTGAATATTTTCTTCATTACACCCCTTCTTCAATGGTTATTCCGCCGCCATGAACTCAAATTTTTATCGGTTACGGGGAAGCATGGCGGTAATCTATATTGATTTACCCCCAATTTCTATAGACATTATCCGCTCCCAAAGGGCAGAATCGACAAAAAAGGGAAACCGGAAACAGGAAAACGGCTGTGCCTGGAAACTAGAATCGGGTGACTGGAAAAGCAAAATAATAGCAAGAAACCTGGAGACTGAAGTCTGCAATAAGTAAGTCTGAAATGAGAAATTGAGTGTTGAAATATGGCAATGATTGAATTGGTAGAAAAAAAGAAAGGATAGACTAGCATCTATCCTTTTCCCAAACTAACTAAACTAACTAACCTAACTAAACCTAAACTTATGAAAAAAATTACACTACAAAGATACGGTCAGATTGTGTTAGCAACCTGAAAAAAAAGTTAAAGGATGTTAATTTTGCGATTTATAGAGGGTTAGCACCTCTTATTGGCGGATAAATGTGTAGGTAATTGTTCCCATTTGTTTGTTCGCAGCATTCGGGTCGGCATTGAATCTTGTTTTAAGAGCAGCTGCTTTTGCGTACAATACAATATTGGGATTAGCTGAAGCGTCTTGTGCTTCAGCAGAGATTACTTTTCCCTTTCTGTTTACGGTTATATTGATCGTAACAACTCCTCCTTTTTCTGCCATATAAGTAGGAATAGGGAAATAGCTATGATATCGGTTTTCAAGAAAGTAGGTATTTTTACTTTCTCCATAGTTAATGACATTTTTGATCGAATCGGGAGGAGTATCCTCGGTTGAAACACTTGGCATCTCCATATCGTCAAGGTCGGGAATCTCTTCGTTTAATTGATTGTTAACATCCTCTACAAGTCTTTGTGCAGCCTCTAATTCTTTCAGATATTCTGCATCGAACATTTCCTCTCGCTTGATATCATCTGCTTTATTAACTGCTAGGTTAGACGTAGGAGCACTTGCTTGTGATGATTCGTCGGTAAGTTGTTCCTCTTGTGTTTCTTCTTCTGGAGCTTTTTCTTCTTCTTCCAATAGTTCTTCTAGCTGCTCCATTGCCTCAAAGTCGAGAATAATACCTTCATCCTTGAAATTGTGCTTCGCTCCTAGATCTGCAAAAAGAAATATGCAGAATAGGATGATGTGGAACGCAAGTGTTCCAATCACACCATAGATGTATTGATAATATAGTTCTTTCAACTTTGACATGAGCATCGCAAAATTAGTAAAAGCTGATCGAATTAATAAGTTAAGTAGTGATAAATTCTACTATCAGTTGCTGTTTGTTTGTTAATTGGTTGATAGGTAGAATGGTTAAATGAATTTGCATTAAGCCAATACGGAGGCAATAAATATGGAGGATGGGGTAGCTATATAATATGTTGTGACGTTAATCTTAAAAATAGAGCAAAAAAAAAGAGGTTTTCATTCTCCCAGGTTAAACTGGTTCGGATGAACACCTCTTTTTACTTGTTGAATACTGTTTTCCAGCTCCTGGATGTATTCGTGCTTACTTTTTCCTTTTAAAGCAGGATGATCATGGCGAAAATCCGTTGCTTGATTTCTTAGGAAAAGTAAAGCGTCCATTAGTTCATTGAACTCTTTTCTTCCCATAATTGAATTATTTAAATTTATTCTACACAACAAACATAGTGATAAAATGTTGACGCGATGTTAACGGAATATTAAGCTATAGTAAATAAAAAGCCCTGAATAAACAGGGCTTTTATGAAATATGAAACACTAATGAGTATTCGAAAATTACGAAGCAAGTTCTTTTACAATAGCTTGCATTTGCTCAAATTGCTCTTCCATACTTTGCAATAATTTGTATTGAGCTTTGGTACGAACTAAATTGTGTTCAGTTGATTTTACTTTATAGTAATTGTCGCCATCAATGTAGTCCATTAAGAAACGCAATACTTGCTCATAAGTAATGTACTTCGCAGAGAATGCAAGGTATTCCAACTCGCTAGGAGAGATGAAAGATTTAGTTTCTTCAAGATAACCTTTAGTATATGCCTTGAATATTTCAATATCCATTGATACATTATCAAGGTTTTCATCATCTTCTAATCCAGTGTTAGTATATGAACGCATTGCATCACCGTAGTCGTTCAATACAGTACTATTTAATACAGTATCAAGGTCGATAACACATAATACATCACCTTTCTGGTCGAACAAGATGTTATTGATTTTTGTGTCATTATGAGTAACACGAGTAGGAATTGTTCCGTCTTCAACCAATTTCCAGAAGTTTAACATTTCCTCACGACGCTCTTCTACCCATTTGATTTCTTCAGCAAGCTCAGCTTTACGACCTACAGGATCTTTAGCAAGAACTTCATCCCACTGCTTAAAGCGGAATCTGATGTTATGGAAACCAGGAAGAATGTCAGTCAAAGGATCAGTCAAATCAGCAACCATAGCCTGGAATTTACCAATACCTTTACCACCTGCGTAAGCCAATTCTGGAGTCTCTGCAGCTTGATAAGCAATCGTATCGTCAATAAATTCACATACTGCCCAATACTCTTGGTCTTCGTCTTCGTAATGAAGTTTACCATCAAGAGCAGGAACAATTGTCATTGCTTCACGACGAGGATCACCACCTGCAGCAACAACTTTTGCCTTGATGTGAGCACATACTTTTTCAATATTCTCCATCATTGCAGGAACATTAGTAAAGATGTTCTTGTTCTTACGCTGAAGAATATAGTTAGGTGTACCTTCGCCTGTTTTAATAATAAAGGTATCATTAATAAAACCTTCACCTAAAGGTTTTACTTCCACAACTGTGCCTTCCAATTGAAATTGACCGGCTAGTTCATTAAGGTTTAATTTCATTTTTTTAATCTATTATGAGAGTTAATTATTTCCAAAGATTTGATGGGTAAATACCCTTTTCAATTAATTCATTAAGCTTGTTAATTACAAGTGGCTTATCGTCAGGATAAGTTACTCCAAACCATGGAGAATCGCATTCAATTACCTGTACCGAAATTTTGCCTTGCTGCAATGAGTTAGCAACAACAAATGGGAAGAAGAATTCAGATTTAAGCTCTTTTCCCGATTCATCAAGGAATGATACAAAATCTTCTTCTAGCTGATCAAAGAATCCAGGTTTGAAAGCCCAGCAGTTCATTGAAACAGGAGTGTTTTCCTCCAATGGGAATTTCTCGTCACCTTCGTAATAAACGATTTGTCCGTCTTCGCGTAAAATCTTAGTACGCTCAGTAATTTCAACAAGGTTACTATTTTCGTCAGTCTGACAAACACCTCTTGATACAGATCCAAAGTCAGAAAGCGTGTTCTTGATTTGGTATCCTACCATGCTATACTCATTGTCGATTGTTGATTCCTTTAAGAATTGTGCTAAAGCTTTGTAAGCATTCTCTCCATAGAAATCATCAGCATTAATAATTGCGAAAGGCTCACTGATAACATCTTTTGCCATCATTACTGCATGACCAGTACCCCAAGGTTTTTCACGTCCTTCTGGTACTTCATAACCTTCAGGTAAGTTGTCAAGCTCCTGATATACATATTCAGTCTCGATTTTACCTGCTAATTTTGGTTCAAAAACACCCTTGAACTCTTCTGCGAAACTTTTACGAATCACAAAAACTACTTTTCCGAAGCCTGCGCGAATGGCATCATAGATTGAATATTCAATAATTGCTTCTCCGGAAGGACCGAATTGGTCAAGTTGTTTTAACCCTCCATAACGACTACCCATTCCTGCTGCCAGGATCAATAGTGTTGGTTTTGTTGTGCTCATAATTACTAAATCCTTATGTGATAAATTGAATTTTGCGAACCCCGAAAATACAAAAAAATGTTCAGCAAAAACCTTTTTGTATCAATACTGTACAATTTTTCTGATTTAACGGCCAATATCCTATGCTGAGCTAAAGCGCTATAGGATTGAACGATTCTGAATTATTGGTGATTAAAAAAAATGATAAAATGAAATGGCCATGCTCCAAAATAAATATTTATATTCGTGAGCAAAATTTTAAAATCAAAACTAAAATCGAACTTTCTTATGGTACAATCAACATCAGGCTCTCAAAAGACGAACTACATGTTGCCTTTAGCTATAGTAGGACTAATGTTCTTTGCTATTGGATTTGCATTGGGAATCAATAGTTATCTGATTCCTTTGTTGGACACTGCATTAGATATGTCTTCAACTGAGTCTTATCTTGTATTAGCTGCAACTTTCTCAGCATTCTTGATTTGGGGTTATCCAGCCTCATTGGTTATCGGAAAAATTGGATACAAGCGTACAATGGCGTTGTCATTTGCAATCTTTGCAGTGGCGCTTTATTTGTTCATCCCATCTGCAAAAATGGGAAGTTACCCATTATTCTTATTTGCATCATTCTTAAGTGGTACAGGAAATGCATTCCTTCAAGCTTCAGTAAACCCATATATTACAATCTTGGGACCTATTGAAAGTGCTGCTAAGCGTATGAGTATTATGGGTATCTGTAATAAATTAGCTTGGCCAATTCCTCCGCTATTCCTTTCATTAGTTATTGGAAAGCAGATTGACAATGTAGAATTAACAGACATTAATGCTCCATTTTTAATTATTATAGGTGTATTTATTTTGCTAGGTATTATTGCATTGATGGCTCCACTTCCAGAAGTGAAAGCTGCAGGTGAAGATGAGGATAGTGCTGATGACTGCCCTTATGCTGCTAACAAGACTTCAATTTGGCAGTTCCCTCACTTATTGTTAGGATGTTTAGCTTTATTCCTATATGTAGGTGTTGAGACTATCTCTTTGGGTACATTGGTTGATTATGCCAACAGTTTGAAACTTCCAAATGCAGAGTTGTATGCATGGGTTGCTCCAATCGGTATGGTAATTGGTTATATCTGTGGTGCAATCTTGATTCCTAAGTATATTAGTCAGGCAAAAGCTTTATTGATCTGTTCTGCACTAGCAATCTTTGGATCATTCATGGTAGTATTTACTCCAGAGGCAATGTCGATTTATTTCATCGTATTCATGGCACTTGGATGTTCTTTGATGTGGCCTGCATTGTGGCCGCTAGCAATGACTGATCTTGGTAAATTTACTAAGGCTGGTTCTTCATTGTTGGTAATCGCTATTGTTGGTGGAGCTGTAATTCCAACAGCATACGGTGGTCTTAAAGATGTGTTCGGAGCACAGGATGCTTACTGGATCTGTATTCCATGTTTCGCATTCATCCTTTACTATGCATTGAAAGGACATAAGGTACGTTAGAACTTAATTAATTCTAATATATAAAAGCTGTATTGGCGAATGTGCCGATACAGCTTTTTTTGCGTTAAAGAGGTTGCTGTTGTTGTACAATTCGTTAAGTTACCGCATTTTAGAAAATGCTATGTCAGAAAGAAACAGCCTTGTTTCTTAAGAGGGAAAACATTAAAGCCTTTGAATATGATGTTTTATTAGAGCTCAGATATAGGGCATTTCGTTAGTAAATGATATAAAAAAGTAAGCTTAATGATACCCCCTGCTTTACTCAAAGCCGTGACAGAGATGCGTTAAAGCCGCGTCAAAGCCGACATATAGGCGTATCTGTCGCAGTTTTGTCGCAACTTTGATGCGACTTCGTCGAAAGCTGAAGGTTCCTTCAACTTTATTTTTAAGTATGACTTTTTGATTGAAAGGGGGAGGATTGTTCCCCTAAGGTAGTAGCTCAAAGTTAAAATTTATTCTTTAAAGTTGTTAATAAAAGATGTCGATATATTATATCATTGGTTGTTTATTCTATTACAAGGAAAAGATCCGTTGATTCTGGGTTTTTCATAAGCTGTGTTGATACCTTAAACCCTTAAAATGAATGTATAATAAATAAGAACTAATACCAGATTATTTAGTCAGAGAAATGGATTGTAATCATTTTATCAATTAATGTTTAAAATACTTGTGTACTAAATAAATAAAGTTACCTTTGGAGAAGTTTATTTTATATTAGATTATTATGAATATTTATGTAGGAAATCTTCTTTATACTATCACAGGAGAAGATTTAAAGGAAATTTTTGAAGAGTATGGTGTAGTTAATTCTGCAAAAGTAATTACTGATCGCGAGAGTGGTCGTAGCAAAGGTTATGGATTCATCGAAATGGCTGAAGATAATGAAGCCCGTCGTGCTGTAGCTGAACTAAATGGTGCTGATGTTGAAGGTAGAACCATGGTAGTTCGTGAATCAGAAGACCGAAGAAGTAATAACACCCAACAACAACGTAGAGGTGGTGGTGGTAACTTCCGTAGAGATAACAACGACAGACGAGATTTCTCTAGACGAGATAATGATAGAAGAGATTTCGGAAGAGACAACGATAGAAGAAGCAACTACAGACGTAGTTATTAATGATATTTTAGTTGTAGGTAAAAAAAGTCGACTCAAAAGAGCCGACTTTTTTTATGTCTTTATTTATACCAACTGGCATACATCGAATATGAATTGGCAATCCGGTTGATTTCACCCTCCAATAGTTCCGGGCTAATCTCTTTAATCTTCTTTGCAGGTGATCCGGCATAAACGCTACCGGATTCAACAACGGTTCCCTTGGTTACCACTGCCCCTGCAGCAATGATTGAATTACTTTCAACAATTGCATCATCAAGCACAACCGCATTCATTCCAATCAAAACATTATCCTTTATCGTACAACCATGCACTATTGCTCCGTGTGCTATTGATACGTTATTACCTATATTGGTAGGAGACTTTTTATACGTTGCATGAATAACTGCATTGTCCTGGATATTGACATTCTCACCAATCTTTATATAATGAACATCTCCTCTTAGAACAGCACCAAACCATACACTACAGTCTTTGCCCATCACCACGTCACCAACAATTGTTGAATTTTCGGCAAGAAAACAGTTCTCGCCGATCTGTGGCTCTTTATCGTTTAATGGAAGTATTAAAGCCATGTTAATTTTTATTTAATTTGAGGGCAAAGATAGGACAAACCTGACAGATAAGTAATTGTAAAATGTGATATTTGTCATTGATTCTATTCGCGAGAGCAAAAGCTGACTTTTATCGTTGAGAAAAATCAGTGAAATTACAGCCTAATAATTTGACGTTTTGTGAGGCATTCAGCTTTGTAAATTTTAATTTTGCGTTGTAGCAGCTTAAAAATTGTTAGAACCAACCAACAAACAGAATTTGATATAAAATTATGGCAAAAGAAGCAAAAGTTGTTGAAAGGGAAGAAGTAGTAGTAAGGTTTTCTGGTGACTCCGGTGACGGAATGCAGTTAACAGGAACACTCTTCTCCGATACGCTGGCATTGGAGGGAAATGATATCTCAACATTCCCAGATTACCCATCGGAAATTAGAGCACCACAAGGATCAATTGGAGGAGTATCTGGTTTTCAGGTTAATTTTGGAAATGGAAAAGTTAATACTCCAGGGGACCAGGCAGATGTACTGGTTGCTATGAATCCAGCAGCTATCAAAGCACATAAGAAGTATGTGAAACCGGGTGGTACTATCATCTTTGATCGTGATAGTTTTACAGAACGTAACCTAACCAAAGCAGGTTATAAAACAAATGATCCTGTTGAGGAGCTTAATCTTCAGGATTATCATATTGTATCTGTTCCTGTAACTACCCTAACAAGGGAAGCATTAAAGGAGCTAGATCTTGACAATAAGAGTATCCTTCGAAGTAAAAACATGTTTACTTTGGGATTGATTTGCTGGGTGTTCGACCGCACATTAGAGCACGTTGAGAGCTTTATCCAAACAAAATTCCGTAAGAAACCTATCATCGTTGATGCTAACATTCGCGTGTTGAAAGCAGGTTTTAATTATGGAATGAATGTACAGGCAACTGCTCCTCGTTTTATTGTCGATAAAGCGAAAATAGAGAAAGGTACATACCGCAATATTAACGGTAACATGGCAACTGCATGGGGACTATTAGCTGCAGCTGAGAAGTCGGGTAGAGAGTTGTTTTTAGGTTCTTATCCTATTACTCCTGCAACTGAAGTTTTACAAGCACTTTCAGCAAGAAAAGATCTTGGTGTTAAGGCGTTCCAGGCAGAGGATGAGATTGCAGGTATTTGTACTGCTATTGGTGCATCATTTGCAGGTGATCTAGCAGTGACTTCTACTTCAGGTCCTGGTTTGGCCCTAAAATCTGAGGCTATTGGTCTTGCGATTATGGCTGAGCTTCCTATCGTTATCGTAAATGTTCAGCGTGGAGGTCCATCTACAGGTCTTCCTACTAAAACTGAGCAAGCTGACTTAATGCAGGCGTTATATGGTCGTAATGGTGAGAGTCCATGTGTTGTAATGGCAGCAGGAACTCCATCTGACTGTTTCCAGTATGCTTTTGAGGCAGCGAAGATTGCATTAGAAAGAATGGTTCCTGTTATTTTATTAACAGACGGTTTCTTAGCTAATGGTAGCGAGCCTTGGAAGATTCCGGCAATGAAAGATATGCCAGTAATTACTCCACGAATCGCTAAGGATCCAGAGAAATTTAAGGCATTTGCACGCGACGAAGATATTCTTGCACGTGAGTGGGCTTTCCCAGGAATGCCAGGTTTCCAGCACCGTATTGGTGGATTAGAGAAAGATATTAACGGATCAGTGAGTCACGATTTCGAGAATCACCAGAAGATGGTTAATATCAGAGCCGAGAAAGTAGCTCGTGTTGTTGAAATGGTTCCTGATTTGGAGGTCTATGGCGACGAAGAAGCTGATGTATTGGTAGTAGGATGGGGTGGAACTTACGGACACCTTGTAACTGCAGTTCGTCAGTTGAGAGAAGAAGGAAAGAGCGTTAGTCTTGCACACTTTAATTATATCAATCCTCTACCAAAGAATACTGAAGAGGTATTCAGCAAGTTTAAGAAGATTGTGGTATGCGAACTTAACCTTGGACAGTTTGCTAGTTACTTGAGAGATAAATTACCTCAGTTTAGCTATTTACAGCACAACAAGGTGAAGGGTATCCCATTTGAGGTGCATGAGATTAAGGATAATGTAAACGAAATACTTGAGAACTAGTTATGTTAGTTATGGAAGATCAATTAGTATATACTCCTAAAGATTTTAAAAGTAGTAACGAGGTAAGATGGTGTCCTGGTTGTGGTGACCATGCTATTATGGCTGCTATTCAAAAAGCAATGGCCGGTCTTGGAAAGAAGCACGAGGATTATGCTGTTATCTCAGGTATTGGATGTTCATCACGTTTTCCATACTATATGAGTACTTATGGATTCCACACAATTCACGGACGTGCAGCAGCAATTGCTTCAGGTGTTAAGTGTGCAAATCCAGAACTAAGTGTATGGCAAATTTCAGGTGATGGTGACGCTTTAGCAATTGGTGGTAACCACTTTATTCATACTATCAGAAGAAATATTGACCTTAACCTTATCTTATTTAATAACAAGATTTATGGTTTGACTAAAGGACAGTATTCTCCTACAACTGATCGTGGTTTTGTAACTAAAACATCGCCATTTGGTACTATCGAGGATCCTTTTATTCCTGGACAGTTAGTATTAGGTTCAAGAGGTACATTCTTTGCAAGAGCAATTGATAACAATGTGAAGCTTTGTCAGGAAGTATGTGAGGAAGCTGCTAAGCATGAAGGTACTTCTGTTGTTGAGGTATTGCAGAATTGTGTGATCTTTAACGAAGGTGTACACGCTGAAATCTCAAATCCTAAGACAAGAGCTGACAATCAACTACACCTTGTTCATGGCAAGCCAATGTTATTTGGAAAAGAAAACGAAAAAGGTATTGTTTGGGAACATGGTCACTTGAAAGTTGTTGAGCTAGGAAAAGATGGTTATACTATCGATGATATCATGATACATGACGCTCACGAACCTTCAAGAGCAGTTCACATGGCATTGATCAACATGAGTCTTCCTGAATTCCCTGTTGCAATGGGAGTAATTAGAGCAGTTAAGACTGATGTGTATGACGAAATGATGGTGAAGCAGATTGAGAATGTTCAAGCTGAAAGTAAGATCAAGAATATGGATGATCTACTTAATAGTGGAGATACCTGGGTTGTTGAATAAGCAATCGGTAAATGATATATATAAAAAGGAGACTTTTCAGGTCTCCTTTTTTTTGCTCTATACTTCTATTAACTGCTTTATTTCTTCGCTATACGATCTGCCTGTTTCAATTCTTGTTTGATGAATATCATTCATGACCAGGATATACTTCCCCCTAAAATACTTCCTGTATTCTCTGATATGATCAGTATTGACAACAATACCCCTGTGAACACGTTTAAAGTTGTCGGGTAATCCATCCTCTAGTTTTTTCAAACTTAACTCTGTCATATATTTCTTACCATTGGTTGTGTAAAAATCTACATACTTCTCATTGGCCTCAAAATGGGTAATCATTTCTGGTTTCACCAATATTACACGATCTCCGACTTTATGGGGAATAGAATGAATCACTTTCTTTTGTTTGAGCTGTACTAAGTTGATTAGCTCATCAAGTTGCGGGGTAATGTTCTTAGGGCTCATCCTGTTTAACTTGTCAACTGTTAATTCTAATCTATCTTTATCGACAGGTTTTACCAGGTAGTCTAACGCAAGGGTATTGAATGCCTGTAAAGCATACTCTTCATAAGCAGTGCAAAAAACTACAATGGGGAAGGTGGTTAGTTCTTGCAATACTTCAAATCCTGTTCTGCCTGGCATTTGAACATCCAAAAAGATAAGATCAGGTTGTAAATTTTTAATCATTTCTAAGGCTTCATCTCCATTGGAGGCCTCTCCTATGATATGAAATGTTGATGAATAACTGTCTAAGAGTCTGGTTAAGCGGGCCCTTGCAATTTTCTCATCGTCTATGATTAGTGTTTTATATGTTGTCATTGTTAGAACTTTATGCGTACATGTTTCTGAGGAATATTTAAAAAGCTAAGCTCAAAATTTCCATCAAAGAGGATATCTAATTTATCGTAAATACTTTGTATTCCAAATCCGGGGGCTATATCGGAAGGGAAAGCAGGACCATTATCTTCTACTGCGATAACTACTTGGTCTTCTTCTTTATAGATTTTTATGTGTATCTCTCCTCCTTTTATAGATTTTGAAATACCGTGTTTTACTGCATTTTCAACCAATGGCTGAATGATAAAACGCGGGATTCTGTGTTGAAGCAGATGTGCAGGGATATCAACATGATAAGATAAACGATCACTAAATCGCACAATCTCTACATCAAGGTATATTTTTACCATATCAAGTTCTTCCTGGAAGGTTGTCCAGTCTGATTGCTCCTTATTGATCGAGTATCTAAACAATTTCGACAGCGATAATGCCATGTGTTCAGTTTTATCTGCATTCATATGTGCTAATCCTGCGATTGAGTTGAGGGAGTTGTATAGGAAATGTGGATTAATCTTTGAATGCAATGCGTTTAATTCAGCCTTTGTTTTTAGCTCTCTAAGACTGGAGAGTTTTCGTTCTGATTCAAGAATTAGGTCTTTCTCCTTGAAAGTAAAGTAGCTTATTAATGTACGAAATACTGCAACTAAAAAGCAAAATAGTAGGATATAGCCAATCACTTGAGCTTCTTCTCTTTTGAAAGGGGCTGAATCGTACATGGCAAAATGGAGGAAACAAGCAACAGATATCGATGGAATAAGCGCGGTTGAAAGGAAAATCAATACTGTCTTAAGGTATCTCCGTTCTGTGTATTTCTTGATGATCAATTCTATGGCTCTAAATAGATTAACGGTTGGAATACCGATAATGGGGGCTGCGAGAAAGGTTATAGTCCAGTCTATACTTCTAATATATAAGATCCGGTTAAAGCTTAGTGATAGGTTTAGATGATAAAGAAGGAATGATGGGAGTGTGAGTAAGAGTATTGACACTATTGCTATGATATTAAAATGAAACCAGTGATTGAGATTGCGTTTCTTCAATAGTCGGTGTACATAAACTACAACAGGAATTAGCAACAACAGCACTAAACCATAAGGAATGAGTAGATAATAGATGGCATTTTTTTTAATCCAATAGGGAATGATTGTCCCATATTCTTTGTCGGCATATATGAACTTTTCATCGTACTGCTGAGAGTAAAGCTCATGAAGAAGTTTTTTATCAAATTCATGAAGCGGTTCAAAAAAAAGTGCTTGTCGATCATCTATTGATTCTGATCTAAAAATACTTTGTTCGGAAGGCTTTGTTGTATCATCATAGGTGTATTGGGTGTCATTCCAATAGCAGGGGAAAAGCGCAAATGCCAGGTTGTTGGTAATAAAATTGACTTTGCTGGCTTCTGGGATTTTATTTCTATCTAAGCCAATGGAAAATGTTTTGACGCTATCACTCTTTATGTGGTAATGCCAAGTTGAGGCTTCGCCTCGTAGAGGAATTATATTCCAGAATTTATTTTTATTGGACTCATCAAGAAAGTAAATCATCATTTTAGACTGGTGGTCTTCGTTTAGGCAGAACTTAACCGTTTCCAGCAAGTCATTTAGTTGGGTAATAGACTTACTTACAGCAATGGAATCTTCCTCAGAATAATTCCCCCATAATAAAACAGATACGTTCCCATTCCACCTTATTGAACTGTTTGTTTCACGACTTTCTACAATAGCTCTCCATGGAACCTCCGGTATGTCAGGTATATCTTTGGCAATTGCTTGTTGTATGAGTAAAAGAGTGAAAAGGAAAAATGTTAGTGTTGTTTTCATAGTCGATAAATTTAAAATTTAATTTGCTACAAATAAAGTGTGAAGAGAGGAAAAGGAGGAGGTTTTTCCGATAAGCTGGTTTTTGTGTTAGCTAAAGTGGTAATGGAAATACTCGAATGACTTTTTGTTTCAAAACATATTTCCTGTTATTTGATCTAAAAATTTCCTACTTTACGCGAAATACCAAATATGCTGATTTATGAATCATTTTGAAGAGGTAAATCTGTCATCGATTTATAAGCGCCGTAAAGGCGATCGAGATATATTTCAGGAGTTGATGCCATCGAAGGTTAAAGAGATTTTGTTGGTGGCTACATTGTACGATTCCTATACCATAGTGCGGGAAGGACAATTCTCAGATAAAATTTTCGGAGAATATTTGCAGTTGAATCTTTATTCTGCTCCTCGATTTACAAGCGTGAACTCACAGGAAGAGGCTTTGTCAATATTGAATACTAAGCACTTTGACATGGTGATTATTATGGCAGGTGTTGACAAACAAATGCCATTGCAGACAGCGGAAGCGATACATGAAATGAAAGCCAGATTGCCAATTCTGTTATTGGTGAATAACAATAGTGACTTGGCCTATTTTACTCGTGCTGCTGAGCCTATTAATGCTATTGATCGTGTATTTGTATGGAACGGTAATTCAACCGTTTTCTTAGCAATGATCAAGTATATCGAGGACAAGAAGAATGTTGCAAGAGATACCAAATTGGGAAATGTGCGGGTGATACTTCTTGTTGAAGATTCAGTAAAGTATTATTCCCGATACCTCCCCCTGCTCATAACAAGTGTGATGACGCAGACGCAAAATCTTGTGTCAGATGAATCGAATGATGAACTGCATATGATCCTGAAGATGCGCGCACGTCCTAAGGTTTTGTTGGTTAGTACCTATGAAGATGCAGTTGATGTCATCAAAAAATATAAAGACTATCTACTTTGCGTTATTTCAGATGTGAAGTTTGCGAAAGAAGGTATTGAGGATGAAGATGCAGGTGTTGAACTGTTGAAATATGTGAAGCAGGTCTTGCGCTTCCCAGTGCCTTTGCTAATGCAGTCGCATGATAATTCAAATGCCGAAAGAGCTCAAATGGTAGGGGCCGATTTTATTAATAAGAATTCTGAAAGTCTGTCGATGGATATTCACAATTTCATTTTTAAGAAGTTGGGATTTGGAGACTTTGTATTCAGAAATGTTTATGGGCAACCTATTGATCAGGCACGTAGTTTGAATGAATTTGAGGATTTGATTCGTAGGGTACCTATTGAAACGCTGTTGTTTCACGGAAAAACTAATGATTTCTCAACATGGTTAATGGCAAGGGGGGAAATCAATATGGCCGAACAACTATTACCTTATCAAGTTGATGATTTTAGTGATCCTCAGGATGTACGTAAGTTGTGCCTTCGCGTTTTTGAACGGGTAAAAGAGAAGAAACTACGAGGACGAATTATAAAATTTGATCCTTCGGTTATTACCGGTGATCGATTTATTGTTCGTCTGGGAAAAGGATCTCTGGGAGGTAAAGGTAGAGGATTGGCTTTCTTGAGTAACTTTATCGAGAATATTGATTTTAAGAAAATAATCCCAAATATTAATGTACGTATTCCTGCTACATCAATCATTGGGTCTCTTGAGTTCGATCGATTCATCGAGATTAATGACCTTTATGAGAAGTTGTACCATGATCGTAGCTTTGAAAATGTGAAGCGATTATTTTGCGAAGCACAGCTTAGTCTTGAATTAGAGACCAAGTTATTTCAATATTTGGAGCGAATGGATAAGCCATTGGCAGTTAGATCTTCTGGTTTATTTGAGGATTCATTGCTGCAACCATTTGCGGGAGTATACTCAACGTATATATTGCCGAACAATCATGAAGATCTGAATGAACGTTTCAAGCAACTTGTGGCAGCAGTGAAGCTGGTGTATGCTTCAATCTTTACAAAATACTCTCAATCTTATTTTGATGCAGTTAATTATAAGGTTGAGGAAGAGAAGATGGCAGTGATTATTCAGGAGCTGGTGGGGCAGCAGTATGAGAACTATTATTATCCAAATCTGAGTGGTGTTGCTCAGTCGTTTAACTACTATCCATTCTCCTACATGAAACCTGATGATGGTTTCTCTGTATCAGCAGTAGGTTTGGGAATGTATGTTGTTGGAGGTGAAAAATCATATCGTTTTTGTCCGAAGTATCCCGAATTGAATCACAGTTCATTGGGAGATCAAATCAGGGATAGTCAGAAAGCTTTTTATGCGCTTGATCTTTCTAAAAAAGAACTTGACTTATTAGAAGGTGGAGAACAAGCATCTATCGTGAAGATGAGGATTAGAGAAGCCGAGAAGCATGGTAGTCTTGATCATTGTACCTCCACATACGACATGGAGAATGACATGCTTATTCCTGGTCTGAGTATAAAGGGGCCTAGGGTTATCGATTTTGCTGATATCCTAAAATATAACTATGTGCCGTTGGCCGAAACGATCTTCTTATTGCTGAAGATATTTAAGCAAGCTATGGGTACCCCTGTTGAAATAGAGTATGCAGTTGATCTTACTAAAGATGAGCGAGGTTATCCAACATTTTATCTATTACAGATTAAACCACTGATTCGACGTGAAGAAGAAGTGGAGATTGATATTGACGACTTTAGTCGCGAAGAAATGATCATGATGTCTCACAAAGGAATGGGAAATGGTGAACTCACAGGTATTCGCGATGTAGTCTATGTTGATATTGATGAGTTTGATCGTACGCGAACCAAGGAAATGGCTAGCCAGATAGGTGAATTAAATAGGAAGATGGAAGAAGAGGGGCGTGAGTATATCCTAATTGGTCCAGGTCGCTGGGGTACGCGTGATCCGTTTACTGGTATTCCTGTGCTGTGGGCTCAGATTTCGAAAGCGAAAGTTATTGTTGAAATGGGACTAAAGGATTTTCCATTGGATGCCTCTCTTGGATCTCACTTTTTCCATAATGTAACCTCAATGAATGTTGGTTACTATTCTATACCATTTCAAAACCAGGATAACTTTGTTAGATTAAACTACTTGGCGAAAGAACAGATGATAAGTGAAACCCAGTTTATCAAGCATGTTCGCTATGATGAAGATATAAGGGTATTTATGGATGGTCGTGAACAGACAGCGGTTATATTGTTGCCTGAAAATAATAAAGAATAGAATTTATTAAATAGATATTGAAAGAGTGCAACTTCATTAAACTGCACTCTTTTTTTTATGTCGTTTCATTGTCGCTCAGAGAACCAATAAACTCCTTATATGAATTAGGGTAAGGTTCATCATACAAATCTTTATACTCCTTCGTGAAATTCTGAAATTCAGCCTTTGCCTGACTGTGGTTTTTCAATCCGATTAGAGATAATATCCTGAGCTTATATCCTTCTTCGTTGATAGGATCAATAGCCAATATTGATTTAGATATGCGGTTTGTAATCTCAGGATTTTTAAGATATTCCACCTTGTGAGCTAAGTCAAACAAATAATCCATACCTTGATTCTCAAGAGAGGTTTTTAATTGGTGAATCCAGTCAAAGTCCGAGTCTGGTAATAACTTACCACGCGCAAGAAGTTTGATGATGTAATCTACTGTTGATTTTTTAATTGCAACCTTCTTATTCCTTAGCTTTTTAAGGATATAGTCAAGATCACAAAATGCAGGTTTTTCGATCCTTAATGTCCAGTGATTATCTTCATAAATAATCTCCATTCCTTCAATATCTTCAAGAATTGAACGTAGCTTTTTGATATTTACGCTACGATTGTTTTTCGCACTTTGAGGAGTGTGATAGGGCCAGATAAGCTTATTTATTGATTTACTGGAAATACCATTCTCTCGTTCGAAAGTATGAAGCATTATAGCTAGGAAAAGTTGTTTAAGTTTCGGTGAAAAACGAGATGTTATTTCTTCTGATTGATTATTAAACACTCGAAATTCGCCAAATAGATAAACAGCATTTTTTTTCTTTAATTTGATTAACTCCTTGTACTGTTTTTCTGATAATTGATTTCTATCGTCAATAAAGAATTTGGCCTTCTTTTTCTTCTTCTTTTTTTTCTTTTTCTGATTCTTTTGATCAATTTGCCTTAAAAAGAAAATAAATAATCCGACCAGGAATGGAATTAACGCCAATACAATGTAATAAATGTATTGAGGGAATTGCTCTGGATTATTTAGGATTGTGTTATACGTAAAAGAAATGTTCTTCTGATTTACTGGCGGATATGTTAACCTATAAATACTCACTTTTGATGTGTCGTTGCCATACTGCTTACTAACCATCGCGTAAAATTCGCTGGTTTTGTCACTGTAAAAAAGTTTGGCCTTTGATATCTCCTCATCAAAGAAGTAATGTATGGTATCACTCACTACAGTGTAGCTGGGGGAGCTTAACGACAAACGATAGAGTCTTAGAAATGTAGCATTCAAAAATGGAGGAAAGCCTAGTGTATAAAGATACCCCTTACTCTCGTTTACTACCAGATTTGATGTTGGTATAAAATTGTTTTCAAGATCCTGAATTTCCCATACTTTCGAAATGGTTGTATCGTTGAAATTTAAATAGTAAAGATCATACAAACATCGTGGGCCAAGTTCTTGTTGTCCCGATTGATTACCATATCCTCCGAAAAGGTAATAGGCACCTGGATTTCCCGCTTCTCCAATAGATGAATAATAACGTGGTACCAGATAATCTCCATTTAAATAAAAACGTTCCCATGTTTTCGATTTTTCAGAAAAGGATAGGATATGATTTCGATAGTTGAAATTAGTATAGCCTCCTATCGACATCACTTGTCCTTTCGATTTTTCGAAAAATATATTGGCATTATGGTATTGAAATTTTGATTTTCCCAAGTACGAATTCCAGCGACTACCAATAGTTGATAGCTCCTTTACTCTTCCTGGTATACTTGAAAAAGATAATAGTCGGCGTTGCTCAGGGATATATAAGCAGTTATTCTCATCTTTTGTGGGAGGTGTTTTGGTTGCTTTTATTGATTGCTCTTTTAATTTTGAATTTAGGATGTCGTATCGCGACAATTGCTCATCGGTTACTACAACCAAATCATTATTCTCCTTATCATGGATAAAGCCTGGAAGACCAGAACAATAAAATTCAGCTTGCTTTTTCCAGAAATAGTGATCATTTATAAGCCAATATGGGTTGCTGACTTCAGCTGGCACACCTCCAACAAGATCTCGGGCAATATTTCCTTCTGCCTCATCCAATAGCCAGTTATATATTACTTTCTCGTTCCGATCGGATATCTTGATATTACGAATGCCCATCGAAGGTACATCACTGGTTTGGAAATTTCCAGTATGATTAGCTCCGAAAATAATCTTATATCGTTGTTTGTCTTCAAAGCCAAAGGAATCCTCATAGTAGGCAACATCATCAAATATAACCGTAATGGTATTGTATGAGAGATCTAGCTTTAAGTCGAAATTAAACCATTTGTTTCGTATGATTTGGTCTGCAGGCAATGGAATGATAATGTTCGTTGGCGTTCCTTTATAGATAATCTTTAGAAATGCTTCCCGGTTTCTGGGAGGCGTATACACTAAATCGATATTCTCATTAGTTTCATTGACCAAACGGAATACATATCCAAAATGACTGGAATCCCAGAAGGAGATATCAAAGCTAAGACCGATTTGTTTCCTTCCTATAATGACATTCTGATGTGTCAGGTTAATGGATGTACGTTGTTCTTTAGGAGTAGGTGCTGATTGAAATAGTAACCCTGTATGATACACATTTTGGGCACATACATTTCCTACCTCCAGGAACAACAATACAATAACTATATATTGCAAGATTTTACCAGGAATCTGCATGTAATTTTATGTTAGGCTAAGTTTGTTAATCGTAAAAGTAGTAATTATGGGGAGATATCAAATTTTTGAGGAAGGAAAAAAGAGGTTGATGTATTAATCTTAGGGAGTCTTGACTTTATTGTTTCGTATTTGTGTCATGACAAGAGTGAAATAAAAATGAAGCTATAACACGAGTAGTAAATGTGTGTTATAGCTTCGGTTATGTGGTTTAGAATTCTATGTCAGGATATTGTTCCTTAAGTATGTCCAGGTTTTTTGTTATTAACTCATCGCGTTGTGCTGCACACAACTGAGTTCTACCTGCATCTTCAGGAGTATTCAATACATAATCGATCAATTTATCGATTGTTGTTGTAGCAACGTGCATACGTGTATCAGATGAAGCATAGTAAATAAATACAGTACCATCATCATCTAAAATCCAACCGTTACTAAATGTTACATTTGAAACGTCACCAACACGCTCAGTCTTAATTGGCTCAATGAAGTGACCTCCCGGACGGCGAATAACCTTCCAAGGTTCATTCAAATCAGTTAAGAATGTATAAAGGGTATATCTCAATCCAGCAGCAGTTCTTCTTACACCATGTGCCAGATGAATCCATCCGTGTTCAGTTTTAATCGGTGCAGGACCTTGTCCGTTTTTAACCTCTTTCACCGTATGGTATTGTCTTGGATCTACCATGATTTCCTCATTGATCTCTGCATCTACCATGCTCTCAGTAAAACCAACGCAAATACCACTGTCACCTCCTGTGTCGATAAAACCTTTTTGAGGTCTTGTGTAAATCATGTATTTACCATTCACAAATTCAGGGTGTAATACACAGTTACGTTGTTGTGCAGCAGTTGATTTTAAATCAGCAAGGCGCTCCCAGTTAACCAAGTCCTTAGTTCTTGCAATACCACAACTAGCTAATGCTGCAGAAGAGTCATCAGGTTGACTTAAATCTTTGCGCTCGGCACAGAATAAACCGTAAATCCATCCATCTTCATGTTGTGTAAGTCTACAGTCATATACATTCATCTCTGGATCGTCAGTTACAGGCATCACAATAGGGTGATCCCAAAACTTCCAGTTGTCGATACCATTTGGACTCTCAGCAACAGCAAAGATTGATTTTACATCGAATCCTTCTGTTCTAACAACCATCAAATATTTCCCATTCAATTTGATTGCTCCAGCATTGAATGTAGTATTGATTCCCAATCTTGTCATCAAGTTAGGATTGGTTTCATAATTAAGGTCATATCTCCAGAATACTGGGGCATGATTTCGGGTGATTGCAGGATTTTCGTATCGGTCGAAAATTCCATTGCCGTTACCCTGAATCTTATTTGGTCGGGTGATCAGTTCGTTATATTGTTCAAATAACTCTTTTAACTTCTTGTCAAATGCTACTTTTTCCATTGATCTATTTCTATGATGTTAATCTTCAAGTTTATCGTACCAGGTTTTCTTTAAGATAACCGTTGTGACTACAAATATAATAGCTGCAACGATCATTTCAGTAAATTCCCGGATAACTAAATACATTGGCATTACAATTAGAGTGGTTTGCCATATAATGCCAACTACACAGTTAAACATATCGCGTTTGAAGTCTTTGTTTGGCTTGAAGTCTGGATTATCTTTCTGTACTTCGTCGCAAACAGGCTTCCAAAATCCCCATGGTCTTACTGTAGAGTAGAACTTCTTCAGAACTTCCATGTCGTCAGGCTTGGTTAATAAACTTCCACCTACTGATCCTATTGTTGCAAAACAAAGAATAATAGGGAAGGAGTTTAATGCCGAAACATTAGGTAATACCAATGGAACAACGAGTGATGCTACCAAACCAGCAAGCATTCCATAGAAGTATCCAAATCCATTAAATCTCCACCATGTCCATTTCAATAAGTTGGCTGCAGTATAGCCTCCAAATAGAGCAGCAACAATCCACTTGGTTACAGAATCAATAGAGGTGACAAAGAAACCAAATGTAATACCTACTGCTACTACAGCAAACGATGATATATAACTAAGTTGTACGTATTTTTTATTTGAAGCGTTAGGATTAATAAAACGCTTATAAATATCGTTAACAATATATGCTGGTCCTGCATTTACATTAGCTGCAAAAGTCGACATAAATGCTGCAATAAGTCCTGCAAGTAGCAATCCTAGTAATCCTACCGGAATGAAATTACTTACTGCATATGGCAAGACCATTTCAAAATCAATGTTTGGTCCCATAGCGTTGAGCTTAGGACTAAAATATACTAATGCGAGTATGGTTAGTCCGGCTACCATCATGTAGCGAGGGAAATAAAGTACCAATGATACAATACCACTCATCTTGGCTGCTTCACGTGGACTCTTAGTTGCCAGAATTCGTTGCATATCATAACTTGGTACAGGTCCTGCAATACTAACCAATACTCCTTTGAAAATCATCATCATCATCACAATGGAGAAGAATTCATATCCATCGCTTTTGATTTTTTCTCCTACAGAAGGAATTAGATTACTCCAGTCAAGATCTAATTTCCAACCAACAAAAATATCTTTCCAGCCCACAGGAATTACTGCGTTAAGCTGTTCTGGGGTTACAAGGTTGATGGCAATAATACCAATAATTAAACAAGAGACTGTCATTACTAAAAACTGAAGAATTTCAGTCATTACCACACTGTACATACCACCTTTAACAACATAAATGGTAGTAACTCCCATAATTAGAAGGGCGTACATGTTCTCGGAAGAGATCATTAATGAACCAATTTGCGTGGTTAAATCCCAGGGAAGGAACGAGGTGGCGAACTTACCAATACCTACAAATCCATAGGCAATGAAACCTATTACACTAACCAAAGCAAATACTACAACAATAATGTGGGATAGCTGAGCTCCTTTCCCTTCTCCAAAACGAGTTTTAAGCCATTCAGCACCGGTCATTACATTACTCCGCCTTAACCATTGTGCTAAAAACATCATAAGGAATATTTGATTCCATACAGGCCATATCCAAGGTAACCAGGCACTTTTCATACCATATACAAAGCAAATGGATACGAACCACATGGTTCCTGTTATATCGAACATCCCTGAAGCGTTTGATAAACCTAATATATACCAAGGAATGGTTTTTCCTCCAAGGAAATAGGAATCAAGGTTGGCTTTAGCTTTTTTAGAAATATAGAAACCAATAATCAGCGTAAGTACAAGGTACGCACCGATTATGGCCATGTCAAGAGCATGTAGTTTCATTGTATAGTAGATTTGGTTAATTGCGATCGAGCGCGAAATTACAAAGTTTTTTTCTCAATTAAACCGGTTAAGTTGTTAAAAAGACTTAAAGACAGAGGCTGAAAAATATTCAGCCTCTGCACTTTTATAAGGATTAAGTATGTTTAGAGATATTAGTCTGTAACCCACCAAAGTTTAACTCCGATACCATCTCCTTGTCCTCCGTTATTTTGAGAATCTGAAGCATGAGTCTCGTTCAAGTCATATTCCTGATCAACATATGGAAGTTTCTGAATGAATTCACCCTGTGGAAGAGATCCTGCAACAGGAGCAACAACAGGCTTGATCTCACTAGGATATCCTGTTCTTCTGAATTCACACCATGACTCCATTCCGTCAGGGAAGTTTGCGATGTATTTCTGTGTAATAATCTGACGTAGTTTCTCTTCTGTAGATCCTGCTGTTTTGAAAGGTACATCACCACCTGCAAGATAATCAGCTGGATCACCAAGAAGGTTACCATCTACAAGCATTGAGAACTGTGATTGCATGTAAGGAACTTCGTTCGAGTTTACTCCAAGAGTTAACATGTCAGCAGGAGTTTCATTATCGATTTGATTATCCCAATATGCAAATGACGCAGCAATACCAGCTTCATAGTGCTCTTGTGCAGAACCAAATTCAGTCCATCCTCTTAATGCAGCTTCAGCTTTAAGGAAACATACTTCAGAGTAGTTCATGATCATGTATTCTCTCTCCTTTACAATTGCAGGTCCGATGTTTGAGAATACCTCATTGGCATCACCAAGATCTCCAACAGGAATTCCATTGTCGATTCCTGCATAAGTTCCAGTTCCTCTTCCAGGAATGAAGTAGGCATACATACGTGGATCAATTACATCACTTGTTTCTGTTAAGATGTCAAAGAATGTTGAACTTAATCTAAACTCATTCCAGTTTGCAATTGCTCTAAAGTTATGACCATTGGTTAAGTCTCCATTGGTACAATCCAATGCTGCATTGTCATCATTTGATTCAAATAAACCAGCATTTAATGCAGCTACTGCTTCTGCCTTAGCTTTTGTAGGATCTATTTCTGCAATTCTTAATGCATAGCGTAGACGAAGTGAGTTAGCAAACTTCTTCCACTTCATAGCGTTTCCATTGTATAGGTAATCCTGTGCTCCATAGTTGTAAAGTGAAGCATCACCATCAAGTTTACTTGCTGCACTCTCTAATTCATCAAAGAAAGAGTAGTAGATATCCTTTTGAGTGTCATAGTCAAGATCAGTCTCTTGCTTGCCTGCCTCAAAGTAAGGAACATCACCATAGTGGTCAGTAACAAACTGAGCCTGGTGTACTTTCCAGATAATTGCTTGTTGAATTTTGTTGATACTCTTAGGATCATCAGCAAGCGATTCTTCTATATAAAGACAGTTAGGAAGAATGTTTGTATAATAGTAGTTCCAAATTGGCATCGACCATCCATTAGGAATCGTATAACGATCAGAATGGAAATATGGTGCTGTATTGGCAATATACTGTGCAAAGTGGTTTGAGAAAAGGTTGTGACCTGTTTGGAATTCCCATCCACCGTAAGGCACTTTTAACATCCTAGGGAATAATAGATCCGCCTGTACCTCAGTAGGCTCGATCGGATTCGTATTCATCTCATCGAAGTCGTCGGTACATGCACCGAAAGCAACCACAAGAAATAGTATTAGAAATTTATATGTTTTCATATTTTTCAGCTTTTAAAGATTAGAAGGTAAAGTTCAGGTTAAATCCGAATGTTGAGGTAACAGGAAGTGAAGAGATTTCATAGGCCTGTTGCTCATCTTTTCTACCATTCGATCCTTCAGGATTTGTTCCTGGAGTATCTCTATAGATGAAGAATAGGTTACGACCAACCAATGAAGCTTTAATTGACGAGAATGGAGTTCCATTAAGAATGCTTGAAGGCAAGCTATATCCAATAGAAAGTTCTCTCATTTTTACAAAACCTGCATCGTACATGAACGCTTCAGCTACACCATATGCACCACCAATGTTTGCCCAGTAAGATTCAGGATCAACTTTCACTGTGTTTTGCTGACCTGAGTTAGTTCCATCAGAAGAGCCAACCAAACCATCAACAACAAAACCTCCTTCTCTTCCATCCAATGAACGTAGTCCAGTACCAACACTAGTACCATGTGCGTCTGTCATTGAGATAAGATCTCCACCTTTCTTGATGTCGATTAACATTGTCATGAAGAAGTTTTTGTAAGTTAATCTGTTTGAAATAGAACCTAACCAATCAGGATTAATGCTACCAACTTTTCTTTTTCCTCCAGAAGTGTATGGCATTCCGTTTTCATCAACAATTACTTTACCTGTTGCTTCATCACGAACAAAGGTCTTTTTACCCCAGATTTCTCCGTACTCTCCACCTTCAATAGCGTATACATCAAGTAATCTTGTACCACCTAAGCCAAATTTCTCAATACTATACTCTTTTGATAGCTCAACAATCTTGTTCTTGTTTTTACTCCAGTTTAATGTCATGTCCCAATTGAAGTTTTCAGTTTTAACTGGAACAATATTTAATGCAAGCTCGATACCTTTGTTTTCAATCTCTCCTGCATTGATCCATCTTTTCTTATAACCAGAAGTTGATGGAGTTTCAATACTTAAGATCTGGTTCTTTGTTGAAGTATTGTACATTGCAAGGTCTAATCCAATACGGTTATTGAAAAGACGAATGTCAAAACCAAGTTCTCTTGAAGTTTGTTCTTCTGGTTTTAAATCAGAGAATGGAAGATTATCTGGCTTGTTTGCATAAGTTGTCTCGTTCGTTCCGTTTTGCTTCAAGCTATATGTACTTCTAGTTCTGTAAGGATTAGTATCATTACCAACCTGTGCCCAAGATGCACGTACTTTCGCGAAAGAAATCCATACTGGTAGATCTTTACCCCAGTCCTTTAGCATATCAGATACTACAAAACTTGCACTGATAGAAGGGTAGAAGAATGAACGGTTGTCTGATGGTAGTGTTGATGACCAGTCGTTACGAGCTGTGAAATCTAAATATGCCCAGTTGCGGTAAGCAATATTACCAAATCCATAAACTGATTGAATTTCTTTTTCACTATAGCCTTCAGAAGTATCAACTGATTCTCCATTTCCAAGAGTGTAAAGACCTTTAACAATAAGGTTCTTAGCAGTGTTTGTAACACTTTCCTTTTTTGTATTCATTACACTAGTACCTACGTTTAATCCAATAGTCCAATCGTCATTCAATTGCTTATTGAATTTTAGTAATGCATCAACGTTAACTTCACGGAAATTCTTTTCAGCTAATTTATAAGATCCACCATCACCAAAGTTATCCTGGTGTCCGAATTCTTTATCTTGATCACGATAGTAATCTACACCTGCTTTAGTAGAGAATGTAAGCATATCGTTGATTTCCCAATCAGCACTTAAAATACTGATTACACGGTAACGATCAGTTCTTTCGTTACGTCCGTATTGTACTTGGTAATATGGATTTGAATAAGTACTTGTAGCACCCCCATAAAGAATTTGTTGTCCGTCTTCATTTAAACCAGGATTAAGGTCTTCCAAACGAATACTTCTTGGCATGAATACAAACTGCATCATAGTTCCGTATTCTCCCATGTAAGGACGATTCTTAACTTTTTCTTTGATGAAGTTTACTTTTGCATTGATTTTTAATTTATCCCATGCTACAATACCTGAATTTAAATCAGCACTTTGTCTGTTTAATTCATGAAATGGAGTAATACCTTTGTTTCTTGAATCCATCAATGATAAACGGAAAGTTGTTTTTTCCGAACCACCAGAGATTGCAAGGTTGTTTGTTAAATTCGTTCCATTTCTATAGAAATCTTCAACTCTGGAAGTTTGTGGAGTCATCGCGTATGATGATCTTCCTTCGCGCCAGTTGTCAATCATCTGGCCTTCCATTTTAGGACCGAAACTTGTTTTACTTGAAGGACTGTAAGTACCACCATTCCCTTGTCCGTAAACATTCTGGAAATCATAGTAGTCAGTTACTTTTTCAACAGTGTAGTTAGTATTGAAATTAACTTTTAAAGCACCAGCTTTACCCTTTTTAGTAGTAACAAGGATAACACCATTAGCTGCACGTGATCCATACAATGCTGCAGCACTCGCACCTTTCAATACAGAAATAGACTCAATATCTTCTGAGTTTAACTGAGATGCAGCACCTGCGCCGTCTGATCCACCCCATTCTCCAGAACCTTCACGTTGCTGTGAATCATCGATAGGTACACCATCAACTACCCATAAAGGATTGTTGTTGTCATTCAAAGAAGAGTTACCACGAATGGTTACACGAGTAGATCCACCTAGACCAGAACCCGACTGACTGAAGTTTACACCTGCTACCTTACCTTGAAGTGCGTTGGCAACACTTGTTGTTCTAACCTCAGTTAAAGCTTCACCTTTTACTTCCTGTACTGCATATCCAAGTGCTTTTTTATCACGCTTAATACCTAATGCAGTTACGACAACCTCATCAACGCCTAGTGCCTCGGCTGTCATTTGTACATTTACAACTGTTCTTCCTGCAATTTCAACTTCTTGAGTTGTCATTCCAATAAATGAAAAAACTAAAGTAGTTGCATCGTCTGAAACAACTAAAGAATATTTACCATCCAAATCGGTGGTTATTCCGGTAGTAGTACCTTTCACTATAACATTTACTCCAGGTAAAGCTTCCCCATCATCTTTTGATGTAACCGTACCTGTTATTGTCTGTTGTGCCCACGCCTGTGCAAAGACTACATTGAGCAACAGAAAAACTAGTAATAGCTTTTGCTTCATAAGTTGTTTGGTTTTGAATTAATAAATTGAATTAATCGTTGTCAAATGTATGCGTGAGCCGATTAATTAACCGATTAATTTGGCGGTTAATCAAGATTAATTTTTTCAAAATGAGTTAGTTAGGTGTATTGGGTGTTTTCGTAACTCATTGATTAGTAGATAGGTCTAAATGTTAAAAAGTGTTTAAATATTTTTATAAAACTTAAAAAAAGAGTGTGGAAAAACGTGGAGATTAACGGGAGTGGACCCCTTTTTTTCTTTTTTTGACGTAGAATATGATATTGGATTGGTGTTAAAAATCAATTTCAAATGAATAAAAGAGTATCCGATGGATTTCTTGAGGAGAAATTGTTTTAAGGTCTGTTCAGAAATAATTCGGACAACATTACTCGGATTTTTTATTCAGTAGAATGCAAATGAGACTTAAAGGTGTTACTATATCAATGCGACTTTGGTATTAAATGAGGAATAACGAATGGGTGTATGCAAAATCTTTTATTGTTCAAAAATGGAAATATTACAGAACCTCTGTCATCGCGTAATGAAATTCACTATTTAATTCTGCAAGTTATCTTATAGATGCAGTAATTATGATTTGAAAAGGAAGTGTGACCTTTGAAAATGATAATAGTTATATAGGGGGAAACGAAAAAGGCATCCTGAAATACAGAATGCCTTTTATATATTAAGTATAGTGTTGACTAGTTTTCGAATTTATCGAATCCTGCAGTTGTTATTTTACGATCAACTTTCTTTACCAATCCTTGCAATACTTTACCAGGACCTACTTCAGTAAATGAAGTAGCACCATCAGCAATCATATTCTGAACAGTTTGAGTCCACTTAACAGCACCTGTTAACTGTGCTTTCAAGTTGGCTTTAATAGTTGCAGCGTCAGTAATAGCTGAAGCAACTACGTTTTGGTAAACAGGACAAATAGGATCACTGAATACAGTTTCGTCAATAGCTTTTTCTAGTTCAAGGCGAGCTGGCTCCATAAGAGGAGAGTGGAATGCACCTCCTACAGGAAGTTTCAATGCACGTTTAGCTCCTTTCTCAGTTAGCATTTCACAAGCTTTATCAATACCTGAAATGCTACCAGAGATTACTAGCTGACCTGGGCAGTTGTAGTTTGCAGCAACAACCACGTCTTCAATCTGCTCGCATACCTCTTCTACAATACTATCCTCAAGACCTACAATAGCGGCCATTGTTGAAGGCTCAATTTCACAAGCTTTTTGCATGGCCATTGCTCTTTTTGAAACAAGAGTAAGTCCATCTTCAAAAGATAAAGCTTTAGCAGCAACAAGTGCCGAGAACTCACCAAGAGAGTGACCAGCTGTCATTTCTGGATTGAACTCATCTCCAAGGTTCATTGCAGTTAATACTGAATGAAGGAAAATTGCAGGCTGAGTAACTTTTGTTTGCTTCAAATCTTCAGGTGTTCCATCAAACATTAAATCAGTAATGCGGAATCCAAGAATATCATTCGCCTTTTCAAATAGCTCTTTTGCGGCTTCTGAGTTTTCGTAAAGGTCTTTCCCCATTCCTACATACTGGGCTCCCTGACCTGGAAAAACATATGCTTTCATCTATATAAGATTTTTGATTATTAGATTTTTAGACTTTTTATCCTTTTATCAATCAATAATCTGCTTATTAATTGATAAATCAGAAAGTCGTTATCTAGTTATACTTTTCTTTTTGAATGATCACTAAATTTACGCGCACAAAGATAAGCTTTTCAATAATTGGCTCATGAATTAATTAAGCTTTCTGAACCAAATGACTGATTAAGTTGCCTTTCCTAACATTTTTATAGAAAATTAGGGCATTTTGTTCGAAGATTTCTCAATTAGTCATAATGTAATGAGTTTGCCGGATTTGTGTGGGCAGTTTTCAATGTTTGATAACTAATTGTGATTAATGAGATCATTATAATACCTACCACTGGTATTACAAAATAGCTTAAACTTAGTGAGGTCCTAAAAGGATAATTAGCAAGCCATTGTTGCATTGTATACCACGCTATTGGTGTACCTATTCCAATTGCCAGTAGTATAATACTGATGAACTCTTTCGAAAGGTTGTAAAATAAATTTCCAGTTGTGGCACCCAATACTTTTCTAACCCCCATTTCTTTGGTTCGTGAAAGACTAGCGAAAAGTGCAAGCACCCAAAGTCCAATACACGCAATAACGACAGCTAGAGCTGCAAAAATGGCGAATAGGTGGCCAAATCGCTTATCACTAAGGTATTGGTCTTGATAGTATTGATCTGTAAAAAAGTAGTCGAACGTTGAAGTTGGAAAATAATTGTCCCATGTTTTTTTTACCTGCTCAACGATGTTGGCTGCATTTGATCCGTGGTAGTTA
Organism: Puteibacter caeruleilacunae; assembly: GCA_005217565.1. Lineage (GTDB taxonomy): Bacteria > Bacteroidota > Bacteroidia > Bacteroidales > Prolixibacteraceae > Puteibacter > Puteibacter caeruleilacunae. The sequence goes on along the minus strand of SJCO01000003.1, from coordinate 157,564 downwards.
ATTGATATGTATTTTAATCCAAGCCAAGGTATTTTATTATACATTAACATCATGATAGGAGTGTATTGTTTATTTAATCCTTGCTGATGATAGTTTTTTACAACACCAATTACTTCCATTGGTTCTCTTTGTGATTCAACTGATATTTTTTGACCAATAGCAGATTCGTTCGAAGGTAATCCTAATGCTTTTACAGCAGCCTCATTGATAACGAGTTTGTCAATATCATTTTTATAGCTTTCCTCAAATGATCTACCAGCAATCACATCAATTCCATATGTTTCAACAAAATCATGATCTATAGGTAGCATTTCATAGAGTCTGTTCTGCTTGTTAGGATCATTCGCCCGGTGATTGGAAAGGAATTTTGCCACTTCCATTCCGGGAACTGCATTTGACATGCATACATGTTTAATGCCTGTCTTGTTTTTTAATTGCTCCTTAAATGAATAGATTTTTTCTACAACGTTTTCAGTGTGTCCTGGGAATTGTACAACAAGTGTCCGATCAATATTGATTCCCAACTGTTGTTGTTGCATATATTGTAATTGGTTGTATACAGTATATGTACTACAGATGAGAATGAGTGACGCAGCAAACTGTACTACTACCAAACTTTTCCTTATAACACCAGCGCCTTTTGAGTGAATGTATTTTCCTTTTAAAATTGTAACAGGCTTTATTGATGAGAGAATAAATGCTGGATAAAAACCTGATAAAATAAAACCAATTATGAAGGTAAATGCCGTAAGCATCCAAAATAAGGAGTTACTGAACAATGTGAATCCTACTTGCTTTCCTGTAAAGTTGTTAAACACAGGAATTAGTGCATAGAATATTACAAATGCCAATATAAGGGCCACCATATTCAGGATAAATGATTCTGTAAGGAACTGCGAAATGAGTTGTTTCTTAAATGCACCAGATACTTTACGTACTCCAACTTCTCTTGCTCTTTCTAATGATCGGGCAGTTGTTAGATTTACGTAGTTAATCCAGGCAATGAGCAATATAGCTATTGCCACCCACATGAGCGCATGAATAGCTTTCTTATTGCCTTTTGTTTCTCTCTCATATTGTTTCTGAGGAGTTAATCTAATGTCGGTTAGTGGATTGAGCGAAATAGCCCAAATTTTGTTCTTTAGTGCATCATGAGTTTTATATTTTTCTGCTAATTCAGGGAACTGATCTTCAATTGTTGCAGGATTTACGCCTGGTTCAAGCAATACATATGAATACGTTTCATGTAAATACCATGTGGTTTTTTTCCAGTTTGGTAAGGTCTCCCATGAAATAAAGAAATCATACTTGAAATGGCTATTGTCCGGAATGTCTTCCAATATACCACTTACTTCACATTTTTGAGATCCATAGGTTGTACTTATTGTAAGTATCTTACCTATTGGATCTTCCTGATTAAAATATTTATGCGCAGCCAATTGTGAAATCACTACTTTGTTTGGACCTGTCAATGCTGTTTTTGCATCACCTTCCAACAACTTAAAAGAGAAGATGTCAAAAAATGAGGGTTCTGTAGTTACGACCGCCTTTTCTCTGAATTTGCGATCTTCATATCGTACAATTTGTTCTGTTTGTGTTATGTCGATGCGCACATAATCTTTTATGCCAGTTAAATGTTCCTTCATAGCTGGTGCATATCCAAATGAAGCAGTGGGCCAATCATCTGTCAAAGTATTTCCCTCGTAAAACTTGCTTTCTACGCGATATATTTGATCTTTCTTTTCATGCATCTGATCATAGCTATATTCAAAACAGATATAGTTCAGTATCATTAGCGTAACAGCCATTCCAATAGCAAGTCCGAATAAGTTAATTATAGTGAAGAACTTATTCTTTGCAAGATTGCGAAGTGCTATTTTTAGGTAATTTCTTAGCATAACGATTAATTTAGAGCGAGTGATTTTTTGTTTAATTAAACAGAAGGAGAAGTTTCAAGTGTTTTGTGAATATCTTTTTTCACTAATCCATCCTCTAACCTAACAATACGATTACCATACTGAGCATTTTTTTCAGAGTGAGTAACCTGAATGATTGTCATCCCCTCGGCGTTTAATTGTTGAAGCAATTGCATAATAACTTCACCTTGATCTGAGTGCAGGTTACCTGTTGGCTCGTCGGCTAATAAAAGCGATGGTTTCGAAACAATAGCTCGTGCAATACCTACTAATTGCTGTTGACCACCTGATAATTGATTTGGAAAAAGGTCTTTTTTCGCGACCATATTAAATCTATCAAGCATATCAGCTACCATTGCTTTTCTCTCCGACGACTTAACTCCTTTATAGATTAATGGTGTTTCGATGTTTTCATATACATTTAACTCCTCAATTAAATGATATGCCTGAAAGATGAAGCCAATATGGTTGCGATGATATTCTGTGCGTTGCTTTTCCTTCAGGTTTTTTACAACTTTATCCATGAAACGATATTCTCCAGCCGAAGGAGTGTCAAGCATTCCAATAATATTAAGCAATGTCGATTTTCCTGCTCCACTAGGCCCCATAATGCTGATAAATTCACCTTGCTTAACTTCCAGATTTATACCTTTTAGTACAAATGATCTTTGAAACTTATTCTGATAGTAGCGATCAATATTGGTTAATGTAATCATAATTGAAAATTTTTGATTTCTATAAAAGTTTCAAGAATAGTGCCGCTAGATGTTATGTGTTGAAAATCAGAATGTAATATAGGTGTAAATATACTAAAGTGTAAATAAATTTTACAATGGTTGTTCAAAAAATTGTCAAATGAAAAATTTTAACATAGTTCTGTAGAATATCTTAGATCCTGATAAGTAAAATTACCTATATAATACTACTTTGGATTCTCTCAAGTGTAGTAATTAATCTATTACCTCTTATCATTTAATGCATTATTAGGTTTGAGTGTATTGTCTGAGTTTTTGGTTTTTAGATTGTAGATGTTTGTGATATGCTTTAGGAATAACTGTTTTGATTGTTACTGAGAGTATTAAACTAAAGAGAAGAGACAGAGGCTAAGCATAGAATTTAATGAGTTCTTTATAAAAGTTGTAAATGACAAGTAAATAGGTGATTTTACTTAAAAGTAAGGCTTTCAAAAAATGTTGATATAATTATTTTGTAAAATTACATAATTTTGTATTTGCAACATAAAAGCCCCTGTCATGAAAAGTCAAACTTTAACTCGCCAGGAAGATGTTCAACAACGATTGACTGGAACGATCATTGGTCGGATTGTTGGAGAATTGGTAAATCCAATAACGGTGTTGAATAGTAATCTCCAGATAATACACGAGCAGAAAGAGTTTGTTCGCGAATCAGCTAGTGCTGAAGCCTTGGATTTATGCAGGGATGCGATGAGTGAACTTATGGTTTTTCTGGATCGTTTTGCAGTAATTGGTCGGTTACGTAGACGTGAGATAGAGGTAAAGGAAAGATGTTTTGACTTGGAAAACTTTTTAGAGCAAATTAAAAATAAGCTCGAACAAATACCTTCATACAAACGAAGAGTTGTTCTTTCTGTTTCTAAAGATATAGGAAATTTTAAGGGAGATGAATTTCTATTGTTTTGGGTGATTGTGAGTTTACTGGATAATGCTTTAAAGTTTTCATATGGAGATGTTTATCTGGAGGCTTATGTTGACGAGGAATCCCTGTGGATTAAAGTTAAAGATGCTGGAATAGGTATCGATATGGAGGATAAACCTAGAATTTTTGATTTGTTTCACCGAGGTAAGAACGCAGAGTATTTACCAGGCGAAGGGATTGGATTAGCGATTGTTGTAGAAGCATTAAAACTATTGAAAGGGAAAGTTTATGTGGATAGTGATCGTAATGTGTCTACATCATTTAAAGTGAAGTTGCCTTATGAATGTGCTGATAAAAATATTGATCATAGATAATGAAAAGCGATTGCTGAGAGAATTGGAACACCTATTATTGTCAAAAGACTACCTTGTACTGAAGGCTTCTAATGGTGCTGAAGGACTCCAACTTGCATTGATGAAACATCCTGATTTAATATTGTGTGATACCAGTTTAGAGGATATGGATGGATACCAGGTTTTAAAAGTATTGCGTCAAAGTAAGTTTACTTGGGATATACCCTTCATTTTCATGACCAGCAATGGAACATTACAAAATTTTAGAATGGGAATGGAATTGGGAGTTGATGATTTCCTTGTCAAACCTTTTTCCCATACCGAATTAATAAATGCAGTAAAAACCCGAATAGACCGTAAACATAAATTGAATGAGGCGTATATAGGTGATCTTAAAAGTTTTGCAGAAATTACTCCTAATGGAATCTGTCTGAGTATGGAGGGCAAAATGGTCTATTACAATACGTCATTACAGAAACTTCTTAAGCTTGACGTACAAGACCATAACCGTTGTATTTGTGAATTTATCGAAGGAGAAGAATCAGAAGAGGTACGTAGATTAATTGAAAGGGTTGAAGTAGGTATAAATATTGAGGAGCCTTTCTTTGCAGTACTAAAAAATAAGTGTGGGAAGAAAATACCAGTGCATATCTATGCTACTCGGATTCATTTTGCATCTTATTATGGCTGTTGCTTACTATTTATTAAGACTGATTGTAAGGAAGCGGGAGTGCTTGCCAACACAAAAGCTTTGAACACCCTGATTAAAATATTGCAGGAGGAGAACATTGCTGTGACTCCATCTTTGCGGGAGAAATTAGTCCGATCATTGGTAAATAAAGATCAATCAAAAGAACTGATCTTTAATTATGAAGGAAGTGAATTGCTCTCTAAGAGGGAATTACAAGTTCTGGAATTATCTTGTCATGGTTATTCATTAAAAGAGATTGCTCGAGAGTTATGTATTTCAGATCGTACAGTTGAAAAGCATAGAGCAAATTTAATGTCAAAAACCAATTCAAAGAGTGTGGTCGACTTGGTAATTTATGCTTTTACCAATAATCTTGTGGATATAAAAATGGAATATTAATATATTAAGTAATTCTACCTATTGTTTGCATTAAGTGCTTTAAATGGGCGATATTACGAATTGAATGTGTGACATTGTTATGTTATATTTGTAGAGTAATCCTTGAAAGAAGAAAAGCTTAAGATACATTAGGATCTTAAAACCAAATAGAGATCCTATTGAAGATTAATAGCATGCAACTATTAAGGAGTGAGATTGGTGCTGGAGGTTTTTAAGGGTTAGATTGTTTTGCAAGTTTTCCCGTAATAAATAAGCATATCACATGCTTTATTTCCATTTCTTTCTAAAACCCAATTAAAGTCCGGCAAATAGCCCTCACATTTTGCCGGCTTTTCTTTTTTTATCTGCCACCAAAAGGTTTTCAGTATAACTTTATTAAGTTTGTTCCAGAGGGATTAAAGCAGAGAATAGAGGTTAATTCTTTGGATATTGGAGTCCTAATCAAGAAATCGAGACATTTGATAATCTAAATATCTTTTAAATAACAAACGACCACCTTTTTAAGATGATCGTTTATTTTATTTGTATTATTCGTACCGCAAGGCTTCTACTGGATTTCTAGCAGCTGTTCGCCAACTTTGTATACACACTGTGATTAAGGCAACACTTAGGGTGATTCCTCCCGCAAGAGCAAATACCCACCACGTCAAATTAGTTCTGAATGGAAATGTTGATAACCATTGCATTATTAGATAGAACGATATAGGTGTAGCGATAACAAATGAAAGGATAATCCATTTTGTATAATCTCGAATAAGCAAGGTCAGAACTGTTGTAATTTTAGCTCCCATCACTTTGCGAACACCAATCTCTTTTGTCCTTCTTGCATTTGAAAACACAATCATTCCGAAAAGACCAAGACAAGAGATGAATATTGCGAAAACTGAGAATATCGATATAAGTAGTTGAAACCTACTCTCACTTGCATAACTTCGTGCAAGTACATCATCTAAGAAGTCATATTTAAATGTTTCATTAGGTGCAAGCTCTTCTGATAAGTTTCTACAGAAGGCTACCAATTCTGCAACAGAGTTATATGATTTGGGATTGAACCGAATATTCACCAATCCCCACATTACAGGCCTAACGAATATGGTCAATGGTTCTATACCATGCTTTAATGATTTAAAATGAAAATCTTTCACAACTCCAGCAATCTGATGATAATCTTCGCCATGTTTAACCTCTATGCCAAAAGGAGATTCGACATTCAACTGTTTGATGGCTCGTTCATTTAATAATATGAAAGGATTAGCCTTATTGAATTGGCGTTGTTCTATCATTTCAATGTCAAAAGTCCTAAGAAAAGCTGTGTCGGCGTATATTTGCTTACACCAGATTTCTTTTTCTTCTCCATAGTACAATGTTTCCAAGCGGAATCCACTGTCAATAGTTCCAATATATCCCGATGTATTCGATATTGCTGAGATAGCAGGATTCTGATTTAGTCGCGATATAAACGTATTGTAGTTGTTGTACAGTCCCATATTGAGCTGAATGCACATGATGCTTTCTTTCTCAAACCCCAAGTCTTTGGTCTTAAGGAAATTCAACTGTCTGGAAATAAAAAGTGTTGCAACAATCAGAATTATTGAGGCGGTAAATTGAAAGATTATCAGGACTTGTCGGAAAATAGTTACCCCTTTAGTTTTTAATTTAACTGATTTAATCACCTCTACAGGTTTAAAAGAACTTAAGTAAAAGGCAGGGTAACTACCTGCAAGTAAAGTAAGCGTAAGAGTCCCTGCAATTAGTGCCAGCCATTGGTAGATATCTTGAAGGTATAAATAATCGAACCTGGTTTGTGCCACTTGGTTAAACCATGGGATTGCAATATTGGTTAGAAGAAGTGCTATAATCATTGAGACAAATGCTAAAATGAAAGATTCTCCCATGAATTGCCAGATTAAGGATGAACGCATTCCTCCGTTAACTTTTCTAACTCCAATCTCTTGTCCCCTAAATATTCCTTGAGAGGTGGCTAGGTTAAAGAAATTTACAATTGCCAGAACAAGAATTATGACTCCTATCCAAATCATTGAATATACATTCTTTTTATTCCCTGTTCCAAATTGTGAATAAAGACTCGGATTGAAATATACATCCATTAACGAGTATAGCTTAACGTGTTCTACTTCGTATTGCAGATTTCCTTCCTGTGTTATGGTCTTTTGTATCTTTTCCTGCAAAGCCATCTTGTCAACTGGAGCTCGGAATTTGGCAAACGTTTCATAGCTAAAGTTGTGCCAGTTATCTTTTAGCGAACCACTTCCTTGTTTCTCCCAGGTTTTAAGAGATACAACTAACTCGAATTGTAAAGAAGAGTTATGAGGAGGATCCTTCATGATTCCTTTAACAGTATGAATCTGTCCTCCTATTTTGATCTCTCTGTCCAAGGCCTCCTCTTCTCCAAATAGTTTCTTAGCGAGCGACTGGGTAAGAACAATAGAATATGGATCATTAAGGAAGTTTTCATCATTCCCAGCAATTACTGGAAATGTAAATACATCAAAGAATGAATTGTCGGTATAAATCATACCATTCGCTTCGAATTGAGTATCTTTATTCAATTCAAGCTTTTGTCTCAATTGTGGTCCTCCGCAAATTCTACAAATTGATTCAATCTCCGGAATTCTCTCTTCCAGGAATGGGGCTAATGCATTGGGAGTTCCCCATCCTGAAACCTTATAGATCCTTTTTGCTTCATCGTGAAAATGGTTGGTCGACAGCTCTTTATATGAGTATAGGCTAAGCAGTATAACTAAACAAAGTGCTACACCAAAACCGACTATTGTCAGTAAACTGTTTAGTTTATGCTTGACAACATTCCGATAAGCTAATTTTAAGTAATAGAATAGCATGACGATTGATTTTTAATGGTTATTTGGCTTGTGGCTCTGTAACTTAACTCTTTTTTGCTGTTTCTTATTTCATGAATCCGTTTGTTTTATTCGTACCGCAAGGCTTCTACTGGATTTCTAGTCGCGGCTTTCCATGTTTGCCAGCTAACGGTTAATAGAGCAATTCCTATTGCCAATATACCGGCAATCGCAAATATCCACCAACTAATATCGGTCTTGTAGGCAAAGCTTTCCAACCATTGTGTCATGGCATAATAAGCAATCGGACAGGCAATGATGAATGCTATACCAACCCATGTCAGGAAATCTTTATTAAGCATGGTTAGGATTTCTGGAACTTTAGCTCCATTAACTTTTCGTACACCAATTTCTTTAGTACGCTTTCGCGTGTCATAAAGAGCGATTGTAAATAACCCTATGGCAGAAATAATAAACGCTATGATGGTAAAGAGAATGTATATCTTACTCAAACGTTTTTCTTTGTCATACAAGGCTGCAATCTCATCGCTTAGGAATGTGTATTTGAATGATTGATTTGGATTATTCTTCATGAATAGGGATTCAACCAATTGAAGACCTGTCTGCGTTGCTCCCTTTTCGAAATGAATGAGAAAATCAGCATCTTCATCTTCAAAGTAAACCATCATTAATGGTTGAGGTTTTACTGATAGGTGTTCAAAGTTAAAGTCTTTTACTACGCCAACAATTTCATAACCAGTGCCTCCTCTACTCCAATATTTGTTAATAATTTGATCTTTCTCAATGTCTTGAATATTCCAGAGCCGTAAGGCAGCCTCATTTACTACTAACTTTTGACTTCGTTGTTTATCCTTTGTTTTATCAAAGAATCTACCTTTCACGATTTTAAGAGCAAACATTTCAGCATAATCTGGAGTAACCGTTAGTACTTTCTCAGTTGTAAAATCTTGATCACCACCTTTCTTCTTCCATGGCATAGTGTATGGATTAATTGGGGATAAACCCTGAGAATAGAACTTTATGGAACTATGAGAAGCTAGTTCATCTTTGATGTACTGATAGTTTTTCTGCAACGCTTTATGTTGTTTGATCATGTCCTCACGAGATCCTTTGTAAATAGGTTCATACATGAGTTTTGTGCGAATGGTATTTTCAGATGAAAAACCAAGGTCTTTGTCGAGCATTAAATTAAGTTGTTTTACAACTACCATTGAAATGATGAGCAATACAAACGATAGCGAAAACTGAACGGTAGCTACCACCTTACGTCCAACAAGTTTATTTGAAGAGAAGTACTGATTCTTTAAACTGTTGATGATAGGTATTCTCAGAAATACAATGGTAGGATATATCATGGCAACAACCGACAAAGAAGTCAGAATTGTAACATTGATTAAAAATATTTGCCAGACCTGAGGTTGGAGTTCAACACCAGTAAATAAATTGAATTTGGGAAGAACAAGCTGATAAAGACCAGTTATTAATAAGGCAGATAAGACAATCAGAACTAGTAGTTCTGTTAATTTCTGAAAGAGAATATGACTGCTTCCTGCACCTGCAATCTTATTGATGCCTATGTTCTTTAAGGATGTGTTGATGTTGATAATTTGTAAATTGGAGAAGTTAAGCGCTGAAATAATGAAGATAATGATGATAATGGCCATAAGTACTTTAATGCTTTTTTGATCACCAAACTTTGAGAAAATGCCTTTGATTCGCATGTCCTTGCCTCCAAAATATACATCTTCTAATGGCATTACCTGTGTGGTACTTGATTTAAATTGAGGGTGTTGATGGCCAATGTCTTTGATTTGTTCTTCAAACTTTGCTTCATCAAATGTATTATTTGCTAAAAGAAAGTCAATGCCTGAGCGACTGAATTCCATATTGTGATCACGAAGAATAAAATCGAATTTTATTGAACTATTTGAAGGTGGATTTTGTACAATACCTTTTACTGTATACACATTTTGCTTGCGACTGACTACTGTTATTGTTTTTCCTATAGGATTTTCTGAACCAAACATCTTATGGGCTAATCGCTCAGTTAGAATGAGTGTCTCTGGTGATTGTAAGATAGTTTTTCGATCACCTACCTTTAGTTGAAAATCAAATACTTGAAAGAATGTACTGTCAACAACCAACCCTGCAGGAGAAAAGATATTGTTATCAATAGTGAAGCGTAGCTCTTCTTCATTGTACTTTTTTACACTTACTTTATTTTCAAGCTCAGGATATTTGGTGTAATCAAAATTGAAAAACATACTGGCTTCAATACCTTCAGGGTTACTCTCAGCCGATTGCTTGATGGTCATCAGGTATATATCCTTCTCTCGTTTATGAATGTCATCCATTGAGAGTTCATTGTGTATATAGGTAAATAATAAGGATATACAAAGAGAGCATAGTAGCACCGTGATGATACTTCCGCCAAAAATTAATTTGTTTGATTTAAAGTTCCTTAATGCTGATTTAAAGTAATATTTGAACATGTGTCTATTGGTTAATCGTTTATATTTCGCTATTCGTATCTCAATGCTTCAACAGGGTTTCTTGTTGCTGCTTTCCAACTGTGCCAGCTTACAGTCAATAAAGCTATTCCCAGCGCTAGTATCCCAGCTAAAGCAAAAATCCACCAACTAAGTACTGTTTTATAAGCAAAGTTTGCCAACCATAGAGTCATGGCATAGTATATTACTGGACAGGCAAGGATAAAAGCTATGACCACGTACTTCACAAAGTCTTTATTGAGCATTGTTAGTATCTCAGAAATTTTAGCTCCATTAACTTTATGTATGCCAATTTCCTTAACTCTTCGTTCCATAACATAAAAAGTTAGTCCGAGTAGTCCTAAACAGGAGATGAGTATTGAAATGATTGATGCGTAGTTTAATATTTTCTGAAACTGTTTTTCTTTTTTATACAGTGCCTCCCAAGAGGTATCCAGGGCATTCATCTCCAATGGAAAATCGGGAGAAATTTTATTCCATACTTGTGTGATGCTTGCAAGACATTTTTCATAAGAAGAATGATTCTGAGAATGAATTTTAAAATAGATTACCTCATCTACTTCTCCCGAGCATGCGAAAGCAACAGGTCGTATGGGTAGGTGCATCGATTCAAAGTTGAAATCTTCAACCTCTGCAATGATCTTTCCTTGATTCATATTACCATTTAGTAATCTGGCATCATCTAGCTTGCGAATACCAAATTTCTTCATTGCTGATTCATTAAGAATCCAATCTTTTTGTTGATTTGATTGAGTGTTGAACTGTTCTCCGTTTTTTAGATTTAGACCGAAGAAATCAAAGAAATTAGGTCCAACGAAGAAGTTGGCAAAAAATACCTCTTTCTTTTCTCCTTCATTGATTAAGGTTAGTCTCCAGTTTGCTTGGTTATATCCCAGCAAAGCTGAAGAGAAAGTAATGTCTTCAACTTCAGGAATCTGAGCTAGCTCATCCTTAAAAGCCAGTATATTCTTTTGAATATCATCATTTGTCGTTGAATATAGAATGCTTTCTCGTTGAAAACCAGGATCTTTATCCAGTAAAAAATGATTCTGCTTTTGGATAAAGAAAACACTGGTCATCAACACGATGGATATGGAAAATTGAAAAATGAGTAATGAGTTTCTTAAGTATTCTTTTTTGTTAGTATTCGTTTTATTTTTCAGTAACATGGTAAGTTGTTGCTTACTAAAAATAACTCCAGGAATAATCCCTGTAGTTAAAAGGGTAAAAGCAATTACACCAATAAAAATGAAAAGATTCCAACCCGAGTAGATATTTCTAAACCTAAAGTTGGAATTGGTAAGGATATTCAATTCACCTAGTAGAAAAGGAGTAATGACTAGTACCAATAATGAACTAATCGCTAAAACACATGCCGACTCTGTTATTTGCAAACTAATTACTTTTCTTTTACTACCGCCCAACACCTTAAGAATACCAATATTCTTCAACCGCTTTAGCTTTTGGGCTGTTACAAGATTGATAAAATTGATACATGCTAGTAATAGAATCAAAATCCCGGTAATTTCAATAATTACCAGGGTAAACCTGTTTCCATGCTTTAGTAAATCTAATCTAGGCAGTTCAAAGTAACTGTCGGTAAATTGTAGCAGACTAAAGTTGATATCATCTTTTATACCTTCAGGAACTTCTTTTAATGATATTCCTGATAATTTTTTATTGATTAGAGCAGCATTACAGTTCTCCGAAATTCTTGCAAAAGAGCTGTAGTTTTGCGTCCCCCATTGTTTGAGGAGATTATTATACCATCCAATACGTTGATTGGTCTGTATGGAAAGGATTGCCTCAAAGTTCCACGACGAATGGTGAGATAAATCTTTGATTACTGCTCCAACTTCAACCATAACATTTTGCAGATTGGTAGCGTTGTATTGTAATTTTTCTCCCACTGGATTCTTTTCCCCAAATATTTTTCTTGAAACTGTTTCTGTAAGTACTATTTGGTCTGCACGATTCAAAGCGGTTGATGGATTCCCATATAGTGGAGCAAAATGAAACACCTTAAAAAATGCAGAATCAGCAACGACTAAACGATTGATTTGATAATCAGTATTCATGTCTTTTAAAAACACTTGAGGAGACCATTCATAATGAGCATAAGTAATGTGTGCTATTTCTGGTATTTCATTTCTGATATGATCGACCATTTTTTCGGACATGGAGAAACTTCCTTGATTTAATACTGTGTACACATGTTCGATGCCCTGCATATCTTCATCCATCGTTTTTTCTTTACGGACGTAGGAAAATACAAGCATACTAATGGCTATTCCCAGTACCAATCCACCAATATTAATTGCTGTTATGATTTTGTTTTTTAACAGGCCTTTGATGGTTAATTTGATGTTATATAAATTCATTCTCGCTTTGTTTTATTCGTATCTCAATGCTTCAACAGGATTTCTGGTAGCTGCTTTCCAACTTTGCCAGCTTACTGTCAGTAAAGCTATTCCCAGTGCAAGTATCCCTGCTAAAGCAAAAATCCACCAGCTTAGTTCTGTTTTATAGGCGAAGTTTGCCAACCATTTATCCATGGCATAATAGGCAACAGGACAGGCGAGGACAAAGGCTATGACCACCCACTTCACGAAATCTTTGTTGAGCATTGTTAAGATTTCAGAAACCTTAGCACCATTCACCTTTCTAATTCCTATCTCTTTTGTTCTAATTGTTGTTAGGTGAAAGATATGTCCCAACAGGCCAAAGCAGGTGATTAAAAGAGCAATGATTGCGCAAATGGTAATTGCTTTCCCTAACTGATACTCCTTCTTATACATCGAATCGAACCAGTCGTCATAGAATCGATATTCTAAAGGAACATTCGAAGTCATATCGGCCCATACCTTTCGCACATAATCCATGGTATGGGCAATGTTATTGGAATTTATACGGAGACTTAAGTCTCGTCCTGTCCCTGATTCAATAACAACAGGTTCAACTGCATTGTGAAGCGATGAGAAGTTAAAGTCTTTAACCACTCCAGAAATTCGCATGCCGTTAACTTCTTCTTTAGTGAAATCAGATATTTCCATTGCCCTTAAGGTGGCTTCATTGACCAGGCAACTTTTTTTGTCATTCTGTTCAGGTAGCTTTCCTGCTATCAGTTTGATGTCAAAGGTGGACAAGAAATCGTCTTCTGCAGAAATAAAGTGGAGTGTATATTTCCAGTCTTTCCCTTGCATTCTCTTGGTTATTTCTCCGGGTATACCGGCACTTAGCGTCCCTTTTTCTATGGTTGGATGTTTTAATAGTTCATCCTTGAAAGACTGATAATTCAATGCTTTGTAGGGGATGCTGATTAAGAGGAGTGCTTCCTTTTTAAAACCTAAATCTTTTGTTTTTACATAGTTCAATTGGTTGCTAATAGCAATAATGCATGTAATCAGAAAGATCGATACTACGATTTGGAAAATGGTGAGCGGATTAAATGTTTTATGCTTTTTAAGAATTGTTTTTTCGTTTAGGAAATCATTTAAACTAAACTTTCGAAGCATTACCACGACAGGAGTTATCGATGCTACCATCACAAACAGTAATGTGAGTATTATGCCTAATAGTATAGGTAAACTTACAATTGCAGTCAGTGTTAATTGTTGTTCCAAAATATTGTTGAACCACGGCATTACCAAGAAGGTGATGCCTAGAGAAATAAGGAATGCGAGCCCTACCCAGATCATAATCTCGCTAAGGAATGATCCTAGCAAATTACTAAAACTTGCTCCAGTTGTCTTTTTAATTCCGATAGTGTTTAATCTTTTTAATTGAAGTGTGATGAGGTAGTTGATATAATTAAACAATGATAGTAAAAGAATTAGCCCCCCAATTATGGCTAACACATAAAGCAATTTGCTATTACCATGACGATGCTGATCGGGAGTGCTAGTGTCAAGGTAAATGTCTTGCAATGGTTGAAGTTTTACATTTTTTGCATATTTCTCAAATGAGCTTAGCTCCTTGTTGATGTTTGCGACACATGCTTGTGTGGTTGCATGGTCTTTTAAAAGAATATAATGGTTGGTTCTGTAGAAAACTTCATTGTTAGCCCAGTTGCTGTTCAATCGGAAATTTTTATTATCAGAATTGACCAATATCTTTCCCTGTATACTAGATGTAAGATCAAAGTCTTCAATTACAGCACTTACAACTGTCTCCATATGGCCTACCTTTAAGTGCTGCCCCAACGGATTGGTATCACCAAATATTTTGCGCGCTGTTGATGCTGTTAGAATGGATGCCAGGTGATCAATAAAAGGTTTTGAAGGGTCCAAACTCTGATGAATCTTCACGGAAAAGATATTGAAAAAACTGTTGTTTGTTGAGATCAGTCCTTTCACATACACCGATGATGTTGAGGAATAAATGGGCGCATTAATGTTAGCTTGAATCTCTAACGGACAGACATCTTCAATTGAAGGAAAACGACTAAGTAAAATATCATTTAGTCTGTAGTCGATGGAACTTGTTTTACTATCAGTGTCAACAACCCTAAAAATACGTTCATGATTGTTGAAATGACTATCTACAGTTGTTTCAGTGTAGATATAAATTCCGATAATCAGGCAAATTGAGAATCCCATAGCGAATCCCATAATGCCAATTGTACTTGAAACTTTGTTTCTAAGTATATTCCTAAATGATATTTTAAGCTTTTTCAAAAACATAATCAAATTAAATTTATTCGTACCTCAATGCTTCTACTGGATTTCTGGTAGCAGCTTTCCAACTTTGCCAGCTTACAGTCAATATTGCAATACCTAAGGCAACCACTCCAGCCAATGCAAATATCCACCAGCTGAGTGCTGTTTGGTAAGCAAAGTTTTCTAACCATTTATCCATGGCATACCAGGCAATAGGACATGCCAGCATAAATGCTATTGCTACCCACTTTACAAAGTCCTTGTTAAGCATGGCAAGTATTTCAGAAATCTTTGCACCATTAACTTTTCTGATTCCTATCTCTTTAGTTTTTTGTTCACAAATTATTGAAGTCAGATTCAAGAAGCCCATTGCCGATATGATTATGCTGATTAAAGCGAAGAGCTGCATGATTAGATTCTTCTTTTGATCATCCTGGTAAAGCATCGCTACTCGTTGATCCAGGAACTCGTATTCAAATGGATGCTCTGGGAAATAAGTCTTCCATGTTTGTTGTACTTTTTCGATGGCAGCAGTAATGTCCGATGAGGCTATCTTAATATTTAAATATCCATGAGGATGATCGATTAAGCGGAATAGCATTGGTTGTGCCGGATTATGAAGCGAATTGAAGTTTACATCTTTTAAAACACCAATAATTACAGCGCCCTCTATTGGTTTTCCGATATCACTGTCATCGAAGCCACAATATTCCATTAGAGCTTCATTTACGATTATTGATTGAGCATCGGTAGATAACTTAGCATCGAAATTTCTTCCTGTAGCTAATTGCATACTCATTAAGGGCAGGTAATCATAGTCTATTGCCATCAGGTTAACGATTTTTGTCGCTTTATTCCCGTTTTTGTTGACCATAAACTGAATGCTACCCATCACTTCACCTGGCACTCTTGTAGATATTGATGTCTGTGCGATAAGTGGTGTATTTAGTAAATCCTCCTTTAATGCTAGAGCAGACTTGCTTGTAATTTCTTCATCAGGAAGGTTGATGAGTATTACATTATTCTTATCGAATCCCATATCACTATCCAGGAAAAAATTGATTTGTTTAGTAATACCTAATGAAAACATGATGAGAATAACTGATAGCGTAAACTGTGCAATGGCGATTGACTTTTCAGTACGTAAACCTAATCTTTGATATACCTTCTGGGTATTATTAATCAGCGCTAATCCTTGCTTTTTATACTGATTGACAAAAGGAATCAACGATGCTATAACTGTCATGCAAATTACCATCATCAAAGCAACCACTAAAATTCCAGTCCAGTTGATTTGCTCATTAGGGATTAGTGAAGAGATGGCCGATACATGTTTTAGTGTTATTTTGAAAATAATCAATGCCAGAATAACTGCAATCCCAGCAAATGTTACTGAGTTTAGCGATAGTTGCTTGTAAATGTCTACATTTGAGGCTCCGATAATTTTCTGTACTCCTATATTTTTTGAATTACTGGTACTCTTAAACAGAAGTAGATTCCCATAATTAAGAAGTGCTATAAGAAATATAAAGGCAGCAACACAAATAAGTATCCAAGTGTATGATTTATTACCCTTAGGATAATCGTAACTCATATGACGAGAGAAATGCAAATCATTTAAAGGTATAGCTATAGGTTTAAATGTTGCATTAAGATGTTCACCAAACAAGGCCATATACTTCTTATAGAATGGCTCAAAATTATTCGTGATGTCGGTAATTTTGCATTTAGGTTTAAGTAGAATGAATGTATAGGCTGAAGGCATCCAGTATGCTTCAGAATATCTTACAGGTGATAGTTTTGACGTATCAAATGAAGGAGGCGAAAAAAGTACGTTCAACTTATGATGTGCATTCTTTGGAGAATCTTTTATTACACCAGTAACAGTTATCAGCTGATTATTTTGCATAAGTGTCAGTCCAACGGGATTTTTATCTCCAAAGATTTTCTTCGCCAGACTTTCATTAATAACCACTTGGTTTGGTGCATTTAGTGCATTCTGTTCATCACCATAAATTAGATCAAGCGTAAAAACTTTAAATATGGCTTGATCAGCACGATAGGCTTCTGTTATCTTGTACTTTTTGTCTTGATTATTTAAAAACGTGGCTTGCCGGAATGCTCCCAATCTTGCAGATTCTTCAATCTCAGGATATTCTTCTTTCATCGATTCCGCAAGAAGAGGTCCAAGGACAGCATGAGTCATGGTGTTTTCAGAAGCGACAATATCGCCACTAATCCGATAAATCCGATCTGATTTTTTATGATGGGCATCGTATCCCATTTCAAAAGATACATAGGAATAGATATAGAATATAGCAACAAATGCTATGGTTAGTCCAGCGATACTCACAATGGAATTTAGCTTCCCATTGAATATGTTTTTAATGGCTATCCTAAAACCTGTAGAGTTCATCTTGTTTGTTTTTGCTTGAATTACTATTTATTCCTTAGCGTATTACCAGTGAAGGCTATTCGTACCTCAATGCTTCCACCGGATTTCTGGTAGCAGCTTTCCAGCTCTGCCAGCTAACAGTTAATAGGGCAATTCCCAGGGCCAATATTCCAGCTAATGCAAAAATCCACCAGCTTAGTTCTGTCTTATATGCGAAGTTCTCCAACCATTTATCCATGGCATAATATGCGATAGGGCAGGCTAGGATAAAGGCTATTACCACCCACTTTACGAAGTCCTTGTTGAGCATTGTTAAAATTTCAGCAACTCTAGCTCCATTAGCTTTTCGAACACCAATTTCTTTAGTTCGCTTGCGCGTGTCGTACAATGCGATTGTAAATAATCCTATGGCAGAAATGATGAACGCAATGATGGTAAAGAGGATGTATATCATACTTAAACGTTTTTCCTTGTCATACATAGCGGCAATTTCATCGCTTAAGAAGGTGTATCTGAATGATTGATTTGGATTACTCTTCATGAATAGTGATTCAACGAATTGAAGACCTGCCTGTGTGGTACCCTTTTCAAAATGAATGAGAAAATCATCTGCTTCATCTTCTGAATAGAGCATAAGCAATGGGTGTGGTTTTACCGAAAGGTGTTCAAAGTTGAAATCCTTAACAACTCCTACGATTTCAAAACTTTCGCCTTTCATGCTCCAGTATTTATTTAGAAATTGTGTTTGGCTAATATCTTTGATGTTCCATAGTCTCTTAGCAGCTTGGTTGATGACCAATTTATGTCCGTCAGACTCATCTTTTTCTTCGTCAAAGAAACGTCCTTCAACCACGGTTAGTCCAAACATATTCGCATATTTCGGAGTAACGGTTAATGTTTTCTCTGTTGTATAGTCATTTTCTCCATCTTTTATTTTCCATGGCATGTCGTATGCATCAATTGGAGAAAAACCTTGGGAATAGTATTTTACTGAGCTGTGGGAGGATAACTCATCGTTGATGTATTGGTAATTTTTTTGGAGGGACTGGTATTGCTCGTTCATTAATTCCCATGATTCTGAGTATGAAGGTTCATACACGAGTTTTGTGTGGATGGTATTTTCTGATGAAAAACCAAGATCTTTGTCCAGCATTAAATTAAGTTGTTTTACCACTATCATTGAAATAATGAGTAGTACAAACGATAAGGTAAACTGAACGGTAGCTACTACTTTACGTCCCACAAGTTTATTTGACGAGAAGAACAGGTTTTTTAAACTGTTTGTGATAGGGATTCTTAAAGATATAATGGTAGGATATATCATGGCAACAACCGACAAAGAAGTCAGAATTGTAACATTGATTAAAAATATTTGCCACACTTGAGGTTGAAGTTCTACGCCAGTAAACAAGTTGAATTTGGGAAGTACAAGCTGATAAAGACCAGTTATGAGTAGGGCCGATAAGATGATTAACACTAGCAGTTCTGTTAATTTCTGATAGAGAATGTGCCTACTTCCTGCTCCTGCAACTTTATTAATGCCAATGTTTTTTAAGGACGAGTTGATGTTGATAATCTGTAAGTTGGAGAAGTTAAGTGCTGAAATAATGAAGATAATGGCGATAATGGCCATGAGCACCTGAAGACTTTTCCGATCTCCAGATTTTATAAAAATACTATTCACATCGACATCTTTTCGGTCAAAGTAGATATCTTTTAGCGGCATTACCTGTGCTGTACTTGCTTTAAATTGAGGGTGTTGGTGTCCGATGTTTTTAATCTTTTTTTCAAACTTTACTTCATCAAAATTGCTGTTGGCGAGTAGAAAGTCAATACCTGAACGATCGAATGCCTGTCCTTTATCACGAAGAATGAAATCGAATTTAATGGAGCTATTTGACGGAGGATTCTGTGCTATTCCTTTTACCGTGTACACATTTTGTTGACGGCTGTTAACTGTTATTGTTTTTCCTATTGGATTCTCTGAACCAAATATCTTATGGGCTAGTCGCTCAGATAAGATGAGTGCGTCGGGCGATTGTAAGATGTTTTTTCGATCACCAACTTTTAGTTGAAAATCAAACATTCTAAAAAATGTGCTGTCTACAACCAATCCTGCAGGAGAAAAGGTGTAATTCTCAATGGAGAAGCGAAGTTCGTCTTTATCGTATTTTTTTAAAGTTGCTTTACTTTCAAGCTCAGGATATTTGGTGTAATCAAAATTGAAATAGCCACTGGTTTCGACTCCTTCAGGTTTACTCTCTGCCGACTGCTTGATGGTCATCATATAAATATCATTTTTTCTCATATGAATGTCATCCATTGAGAGTTCATTGTGTATATAGGTAAACAATAGGGATATACACAGGGAGCATAGTAATACAGTGATGATACTTCCTCCGAAGATCAATTTGTTTGATTTAAAGTTCCTTAATGCTGATTTTAAATAATATTTGAACATGTGTTTATTGGTTAATTGTTTATATTTCGCTATTCGTACCTCAATGCTTCCACCGGATTTCTGGTAGCAGCTTTCCAGCTCTGCCAGCTAACAGTTAATAGGGCAATCCCCAGGGCCAATATCCCAGCTAATGCAAAAATCCACCAGCTTAGTTCTGTCTTATATGCGAAGTTCTCCAACCATTTATCCATGGCATAATATGCGATAGGGCATGCCAGGATAAAGGCTATTACCACCCACTTCACAAAGTCTTTGTTGAGCATTGTTAAAATTTCAGCAACCTTTGCTCCGTTTACCTTGCGCACTCCTATTTCTTTGATTCTTTTTTCAGAAGAGAAAATTGCTAATCCGAGTATTCCAATACATGAAATGATGATGGCCAGAACGGCAAATAGTCCAATGGTCTTGGCAAAGCGTTCTTCTTTCTTATACATCGAGTCGAACCATTGATCAAAGAATTGATAAGATACAGGGTAGCCAGGTAAAATCTCATTCCAGGCATCTTTAATAAACTTCATACCTGCAGTTGTTTGTCCATTTTCAAAACGAATGTTGATTGAGCTTGGCATCATTCTGTTGAAAATGATACAGCTAGGACCGATTAGGTCATGTAGTGAGCTGTAATTGAAGTCTTTCACCACAGCAATGATGTCGTAACCGCCATAGTTGTTGAATTTTTTATTCTCCAGATTCTCAAAGTTGAAATGCTTGTAATATGATTCGTTAACCATACAAACCTTCCCATAATCTCCTGGTTCAAGATCTCTTCCCTTGATGATTTCAATCCCCATGGTTTTTATAAATGCCGTGTCAGCAATAATACATGGTACACTTAAATTTTTATCTGAATCTTTAATGTTTGAGCCCATCGTCATTCTAACTCTACCTGGTACCCCTTTAGAGATTGAGAAACTTTTAATATGAGGTGATTTATCTAACTCGTCAAGAAGAAGCAATGCTTTACGTTCATCTGCTCTATTTATACGGGGAACATCAAGACGTAAAAGATGTTCTTTATTGAAGCCATGATCCATGTGCTTAACAAACTCCACTTGTTTGTTGATTGTGGTTACACAGAAGATTAGAATTATCGATGTTGCAAACTGAAATATGATCAAAGCATTTCTCAGGTAACCTTTGGTTTTGTTCTCGATCATGTTCCCCCTGATGATACTTATGGGTTTGTATTTCGACAAAATAAACGCTGGTCCTACACCACTTAGCAATCCGATGACTACAATTGCGCTTATTAAAAGGTAAGGATTTGAAAACTTAAATAGCGTTGTAACCGATATACTTGTTTGAAAAATAGTTGAATAAATAGGGCTTGTTATCCATACCAGAAAGATGGCAAGTATAAACGAAACAAAAGTTACCAAGGTTGATTCAGTCAAGTATTCATTAAGCAAATTTTTTCGATGCGCTCCAATTGTCTTTTTCACTCCTGTTGCCTTATTGCGCTTTGACTGCTGAGCAATTGTTAGGTTTACATAGTTGATAATTGCTAATGTTAAAATGATTAAAGCTATTGAGGCCAAGAGTTTCAATAGCGATAGATTGCCTTTCTTATTATGACTGCCTTGTGTCGTGTCACGCAGATAAATATCACTAAGATTCAAATACCCAATTTCATCTTCAAAAGGAGCTAAAAGACTAGCATTTGAATTTACTTTTTCAAAGAACTGATCTTTGTTGGAAACACCTGCCAATTGTAGATAAATTCTAAAAGGCCATCTGTGAGTACTTTTATCATTAAAATTAGCACAACTAAATGCAAACTTAAACTCTTTATTCTCGGCATTTACAATGAGATCAGCAGCAATACTTGCGGTCTCAGGAAAATCTTTGACCACAGCAGTAACAGTTACAGTAGGATATTTGGGAAGTTCTAGTTTCTGTCCAATAGGATCTTTCGTCCCAAATAGTACCTTTGCGATGCTTTCTGTTATGATGACAGAGCTTTGATCGACAAATGGAGTCTTTGAATTTCCAGCAACAAATTCTACCGAGAACATTTTAAAGAATTCGTTATCGGTAGACATAACCTTATCAATATAGAAGCCCTCGTGTTCGGTCTTTACTTCCAAAGGGTAGCCACGTAGTTGAACAAGACAAGCATTTTCTATCTCTGAATAGTTGTCCTGAAGGATATCTTTAACCCTATAGTCTATTGAGCTTGAATTATTCTTTGTATCAATTAAGCGTACAATTTGCTCGTGGTTAGGGATATGTTTATCGTATGAGAATTCCTTTTGTAGAAACAATACAATTGCTAAACAGATAGATATCCCAGCAGCAAATCCAACTATATTGATGCTCGAGAAACTCTTATTTTTTGCTAAGTTACGTATGGATTGTTTGAGATAATACCAGATCATTGTGCTTCATTTAAACCATTAATATTATTCGTACCTTAATGCTTCTACTGGATTTCTGGTAGCTGCTTTCCAGCTTTGCCAACTCACAGTCAATATTGCGATACCTAAGGCAACCACTCCAGCTAATGCAAAAATCCACCAGCTCAGTTCTGTCTTATAAGCGAAGTTCTCCAACCACTTATTCATAGCGAAATAAGCAATAGGGCAGGCCAGGATAAAGGCAACGACTACCCATCTCACAAAGTCTTTGTTGAGCATTGCTAAGATCTCAGAAATCTTGGCTCCATTCACCTTGCGCACACCAATTTCTTTTGTTCGATTTTCAGTAACAAACCATATCAAGCCCAAAAGACCTAACACAAGGATGAATACGCCAATCATGACCAACAAATTAAATAGGTGTAATTGGCTTACCTCTGTTTGATAATTTGCTTGAAGTTTAGTGTCAAAAAAGCGAAGAGAAATTATGTTGTCAGGATATTTGCTCGACCATACTGCTTTAATCTTATTAACAGTTTCAATGTGATTTCCAGGATGTAGCTTAATCGCTATTTTCCGATGATTAGAATAGTTCGATGTGTAGAGAACAGGTAACGCTGGTTCGTGTAATGTTCTGTATTGAACATCTTCTACAACGCCCATTACTGTATATTCTTTTCCCATTAGCTTTAGCTTGGTGCCAATAGGCTCCTGTAAATTCAATAGCTTTACCGTGGTGTTATTAATAAGAACATTATTGTCGTCAGACTTTCTATCTTTAAAACCAGTTCCTTGCAGGAGTTTTGTTTCCATTGTTTGAAAGTAATTTGGTTCAACTCCTACCAAACATGCTGAAGGCTGTTTGGCTTGTGTCTCTCCAACTACCATCAAATTATTTTCATTGTTGATGTATTCACATGGCATATTGCTTGCTGCAGTTACCGCTTTTACTGCAGGTATTTTCATAAACTCTTGCGCTAAATATTCATAGCTGTTCTGATTTTTGTAGTGTTGAATTTCCACCAATTGCTCTTTACTAAATCCAAGCTCTTTACTTGTGAGAAGTGTAATTTGTCGTTTGATTGTAAATAAGCTCACAATCAAAAAAATGGAAACAATGAACTGTAGTGTTACCAAAGCAGGGCGTAATGATAATCCCTTCTCTGTCGATTTCTGTGACGCAGATTTTCGAATCAAGCTAACTGATTTCTGCGAAGAAAAATGTAACGCTGGATACAGTCCTGAAAGTAGTGTAACACCTATTATCGTTAGCAAAATATAACCTAGTAGTGGAAACTGAAACAACAAGGAGAATTGCATCTGACTATGTAATAAATTCTCATAATATGGTAACAGTGCCCACGAGCATAATACTGCCAATGCTAAGGCTATCATTACAACTGTTAGCGTCTGCTTGAAGAAGAAAAAGAAAATCTGAACTCTTTCAGCTCCTAGCGATTTTAGAATACCTATTGTCTTCTGCTTGGTGTCACTGCTGGCTGTACTTAGATTAATGTAATTAAAACAAGCTAATACCAGGATCATGATCATTACAATAAAGAATGACTTGATCGTTCTTTTACTGTTTTTTATTGTTGAGGTATCCCACTGCACATCCGATGATTGCAAGTGAATGTCTTGCATTGATTGCATGTTTATTTTCATGCTTTCTAGAATCTCTTTTGGGGCATTTTGTGTCCACGGACAAGCTGCTAAAAAACTATTAGTGAGCTTCTCTTGGAGTGTTGTAATATCGGTTCCTGGTGGAGTTGCTATATATAGGTTCGATCCCTGATTACCCCAACTTGAGAAGAATCTTTTTCTCCAATTAGATTGTAATGCTCGCAATGTACTGATCGATATAACAATATTTGCCTTTATATGAGATGTTGAAGGGATATCCTTATATGTCGCGGTTACAGTAGCATCGTATTCTGATCCAAAATTAATGGATTCCCCAATAGCAGATTTATCTCCCAATAGGATGCTGGCTGTGCTTTCAGAAATTATACATGTATTGGGAGTATTTAAAAGGTCAGTCTTGTTCCCTTCTTTAATTTGTAGGTCAAACATATCGATGAAGCTAGCATCAGAAGTCAGTATGTTCTTCAAATCAAATTTATTGTTGTCTACTTTTTGTTGTCCAAATTCTCTGGATACAATACAAAAGGATTGTAGTTCTGGAACTCGTTCTTTAATGCTTTCTCCAGCGATGTACGAAAAGATAGCTGCTTTTTCGTCGTTAACTTGTTGTAATAATCTATACTTGTTTTGATAATTATCTACATGCTTGTCGAACGATAGCTCTTTATTGAGGTACAAACTGATTAGGATAAGTACAATAAAACCAATGGTTAGACCTGCAATATTTGTTAAATGCTGTCTTTTTTCCGACAACATCATTCTGATAATGGACTTAAGTTGTATCATCTGATTGGGATTATTTTGGTTATTCGTATCTCAACGCTTCTACTGGATTCTTTCTTACATTTTCAAGTACCGCAAGCGTAATGGTCGTAAACACTACCATTACAATGACAAGAGATAGCACAATGAATACAACCGGACTAATATCGATATGATAGGCGTAATTCTGTATCCATGTATGCGTTAGCCACCACGATACTGGTGCAAATAGCATTAATGCAATGATGCATTTAATGATGAAGCTGCGATTCAATAGTTGTAGTAAAGACCATTCACTGGCACCATTGACTTTTCTTACCCCAATTTCTTTAATCCTTTTTTGTATCGAATTGATTGAATAACCAACAATACCTGATATCGTTAGCAATACAGCAACAATAGCAAAGAATGTGATGGCTTTTCTGATGGCATAATCCAGTTCGTAGCTAGCCATTAGCTCAGCATCATAGAATTTAACCTGAGGAATGGTACCGGGTACAATTTCTGCTACTTTCTTATTGATATCTTTTACTGTCTTTTCTATGCTGTTGGGATTAAGATTAAAAGTAAGCGTAGAGTAAACGTCTGGTTTATCGTAGAAGTTGAATACAATTCCTTGTTTTCCATAGTGTAAGGTGCCGTATATAAGGTCCGGTATAATTCCTGCAATAACATATGGTTGACCAAAATTACGGTAGATCGTTTGATTGATTGGATCCTCAAGTCCTAAGTTTTTAACAACCGACTCACTTATGATTATTTTGTTGCCTTGTTTGGCTGCATTAGTAAACCCAATTCCCTGTACTTCAATGTCTAATGTTGCAAAGAAATCTTTATCAGCGCATAAATTCCTGAAGTTTTTATGCTTCGATCCATCAGACTCCGTTCCGAAGTTATTTCCCGACAATCCATAAAGAGGAATATCATCCGACAGTCCCACCGATTCAACTCCAGGCATACTCGCCAGCGCTCTTTTCAGAACCTGATCTTTCGAGAAAAGCTGTTTGTTGTTTAATTGAATATAAGCCACATTTTCTGATCTATATCCTTTGTCAAAGTTTTGAATATAGTCGAGCTGCTTGAATATAAACCAAAAGAACACCAACAGTGTGAATGATATACCCACTTGAAATGCTAGCGGAATGTCAGTCAATACTGCGTCTCTTTTTCGAATTAATTTATGCTTTTGCTGGCTTATTTTTCTCAAAGACCACTGTCCCGGGATAATGAAAATCGCAACCAAAAGAATACCTGTTATTGCCAGAAATATGATTAAGAATGGTAGGGTATTCATCGCCGACCAGATGTTAATTCTGAAGTTTGCCACTACCAAAGGAGCAATAACTTGCAACACAATGAATGCAATAGATAATGATAGTACGAATTGAAAGATTGCATCTTGAAGAAGCAGTTTAAATATCTGAGGCTTGGATGATCCCTGAATTCTACGAATTGACAACTCTTTCTGCATTTTCTGCTGTTGAGACATCGTTAAAAGTAGTGCATTGAAACAAACCAAACCCAACAGCAGTGCACCTAAAAGTAACAAGATGTAAATGGAGCTTTTTAAATGAGAGTTCTTAGCAAATGGCGCTTCTGTAATGGGAATCACCTTGTATTTTAGATAAAAACCGCTCTCATTATCCTCTTTTACATCCCGATATTTTGCCAGCATCTCAGGAATATAACTCTCAACCTGTTCTGCTGATACTCCTTTAGGAACTTTGATGTATCCATTGAAGCTATCGCCGCCATACCATCCCATGTATAGTCGCTTTTCAGCCTTTAAGGTTTCAAAAGAAATTATGACTTCAGAGTTAAAACTAGAGTTGTCAGGCCAGTCTTCTATAACACCTTCAATCGATACCAATCTTGATCCCCGCATGTTTAGGGTTTCCCCTAATACATCAGTGCGTCCAAACATTTTGTTTGCAAAAGACTTGGTTACCACCGCGGTGTTTACATCAGCTAAGCAATTTTCTGAATTTCCCAAGATGAAAGGTCTGTCAAAAATATTGAAGAACACTGTGTCGACATGCATGGTTTTTGCCTCAATGACCTTCTTGTCGAGGACATAAGGTATGTTCCAAACATTGCGCACTGTTGTTCCATATTTAACCATCGACAAGTCATTCATCATCGCTTCGGTAACAGGCTGAAAAATGTTGTAGCTGGTGTATTCTGAGTTGTTTGATTTAATATCAGCAAAGACTTGATATATCTGGTCTTTATCCTCATAGAACTTGTCATAGTTGAGCTCATTGAATGCAACATAAAATAAGGTCAGGGTGCAGGCAATGCCAATTCCCAGACTAACGATTTTTAATAATGTTGTTGATTTTTGTTTCTGTAAACGTTTGATAGTTGTCTTCATAATGACCTTATTTTTGTTCAAAGCACTTATGAACCCATCCTTAGGGCGCTCTTAGGGTATTTTATTGTTAGAGGATTTGCTCTGCTGGCTGATTGATATTCTCGGTTACAACTTGTCCATCAAATAGGTTAATTACACGATGAGAGTAACTTGCATCTCGTTGTGAGTGAGTAACCATTACGATGGTTGTTCCTTCCTGGTTCAATTCAGTTAGCAGGTTCATCACTTCTTGTCCGTTTTTCGAGTCAAGGTTACCCGTAGGCTCATCGGCAAGGATTAATTTAGGATTTGCAACAACTGCACGGGCAATTGCAACACGCTGTTGCTGACCTCCAGATAATTGTTGAGGGAAGTGGTTTTTACGATGACCAATTTTCATGCGCTCCAATACTTCATGAACCATGCGTTTGCGTTCGCTAGCTTTTATTTTCAAATAAATAAGAGGAAGCTCAACATTTTCATACACATTTAATTCATCAATAAGGTTAAAACTCTGGAATACAAATCCAATATTTCCTTTACGAAGTTGAGTTCGTTGACGCTCCTTTAGCTTACCTACCTCTTCTTTATCAAAGAAGTATTCACCTTCTGATGGATTATCAAGCAATCCGATAATGTTAAGCAATGTAGACTTACCACAACCAGAAGGTCCCATAATAGCTACAAATTCACCTTTTTTTACTTCGAAACGAACACTGTTTAATGCTAACGTTTCAATCTCTTCAGTGCGGAAGATTTTTTTCAAGTTTACTGTACGAATCATTGTTCCATATTGCTAAGGGCAAAGTGCAAAGGGCATAAAGCCAGTTGTGTTTGCCAGGTTATTTAATAGTGTCTTTTAATGGTCAAAAGGTTGAAAGGTAAACGGTAAAAAGGTCCGTTCTAACTTACGCCTCTTGTTTTTTATTTAGTTTTACTCTATAATTTATAATCTTCTGTATCATTCCTGATACTTGTTTTGTCTTTTCTATATATTCATCTTTTATTGTTTTTATGCCTATTCTCTGTGCTATAATTAGTTGGGTTCTCAGTTCCGCACAAGAGCCTTTCGCAATTCGCAAAAATCTAATGAACTCCTTGTTTGATTGTCGATCAAATCCTTCTGCAATATTTGATGGAATTGAAACCGAGGCTCTTTGTATTTGATCTCTGAGACCGTAATCTCTTATTGCTTCTAAAGCTTTGTATAGGTCGATGGATAGTCTTATGCTTTCTTGCCAGATCTTTAAATCTTCAAATTTTTCTATTCTTTGTTGTGTCATTGAATTCAGGTCTATTTGTTCTTGCAAATTACATAAGTCATTCGACTAAACCTATCTTATGGCTCCAATACCTTTCATCCTTTTAACCGTTCACCTTTCAACCTTTATTTTGCTATCGTAAAATTAGCTTGTCATTCTCACCGAATGTGTCGTAACTGCTGGTGATTACTTGTTCGCCTGGATTTAGACCTTCGATGATTTCATAGTACTGAGGATTCTGTTTTCCGATCTTGATATTACGTTTGATGGCAAACTCTCCTGATGGATCCAGTACATATACCCACTGTCCTCCGGTACTTTGGAAGAAACCTCCACGAGGTATCATCATTGCATGTTGAGGTTGTCCCAATTGCAGTTTAATATGGTAGGTCTGACCGGTTCTGATATTGTCAGGTTTATCTGACGTAAATACCATATCAATCTTAAACTGACCTTCTCGCACCTCTGGATACACTTTGCGAACGCGTAGGCTATAATCTTCATCCTGACGGTCAAAAGAGGCCTCCAGGTTGTGCTGAACTCTATCGATATGATGTTCATCAATATCGGCTTCAATTTTATAATCAGTCAACACATTAATCTGCCCAATACGTGTTCCATTTCCAATAAGCTGACCAATTTCTGCATCCAACATACCAAGCTGTCCATCGACCGGGGCTTTCACTTTCAAGTTCTCAACACGCTCATGAACCATCTTGAGGTTCTTCTGCATGTTAGCCAGTGCAAACTCCATTTGGGCAATGTGGACACTACGATATAAAGAGTCTTGCCGTTGCTTCTCCATTTTCAACTTTTTGAGATCAACAGAATACAAGTAATCTTCCTTTGAGCGCAGGTAGTCTTCTTTTGGAATAAGTTCATCTTTAATCAAAACCTCATTCTGCTCGTAAGCCCTTTTTTGTCGTTGAATAGTCATATCCAGCTGAAGAATCTCAGTCTTAACTGCAATTTTTTCCTGCTCCATGCGAATCAGAGTATTACGTAGGTTGTTGGTCTGCTCTGCCAGGTGAGCTTCACTGTTCAGAATACTCAGGTTGAGGTTTGAATTACTAAGTCGCAGAATAACATCTCCTTTTTTTACGATCGATCCTTCTTCAATTAGTTTTTCTTCAACACGTCCACCTTCAATTGCATCAAGGAAAATTGTAGTAATAGGTTCAACTTTACCAATCACTCTAATGTAATCGTTAAACTCTCCTTCCTTAACAGTTTCAATTGATATTTTATCACGCTCAACTTTAAATGTAGAAGTATGCGAACTCAGTGAGATTTTTATGATGAGGAAAAGAAATAAGCTAACACCAACGATATATGCGATGTGCTTTGGTCTAAGACCTTTCTTTTTTTCTATTGTTCTATCCATGCTCATATCTGTATCTTTTTGCTAGTAAATAGGGATCCCTTTATAAAAGTTAATTAATCTCGCCTTTGTTTTATATTGTAAAGCTGTTTGTAAAATCCTGCTCTCACTTGATGCTAGTGAATATTTGGCGGAATAGTACTCTACAATATTGATCAAACCTTGTTTAAGTTTCTTATCTGCCACTTCGAAAGCCAATTTTGCTGCTTCATTCTGCTTGATTGCCTGAACATAAGATCGTTGATATGCGGTGGCAAGCTGTGTGGTTGCAACAATCTCATTTAATAAGTTTTGTTTTCTGATATCAAGTTCATTACTGGCCAACACCATATTCAATTTAGCCTTTTTTACTTCAGAACGCCCTGATAGTCTCGAGAATAAGGGAATGCTAACAGACAAACCAACGGATTGATTTGCATTACTTTTTAATTGATCTCTAAGCGATCTGGCGTTACCTGTTGCATCCTTTTGTGTATCTGAGTACCTTGTGCCATAACTACCACTTAATTTAAGACTTGGAAGAAGATTACTGCGTGTCATGGCCAAATTCTTTTTACTTGAAGAGAGTAGTAGCTCTCCTTCTTTTATTGTTGGAACATGAGTCAAAGCTACTTCATAAAGCTTCACTGAGTTCTCATTAACAATTTCATCAGTGAGCAACGTTGCTGTTTTATAATTAATGAGAAGTTTTTCATGTTGTGGAAAGTTCATTACTTGTTTCAGTTGTAAAATTGCAAGATTTAAGCGATTCTCAACATCTATCTTGTTATATTCTTCTTGAGCAAGGTTTGCTTCAATCTCTACAACATCTGTTCTTGCTATTTTCCCTGTCTTAGCTAAAGCAATTGATTGGTCTAACTTCATTTTTGATACTGCTAGTTGCTCACGCGTTATCGCAATTAACCCCTGGTAATACTGTACATCGTAATAAGCACTGATTACCTCAAAGGCAATATTGAATTGTTGCTGTTCTTTATCCTTCAATCCTGCCAGTAACCGTAACTTATTGTATCGGATCAAATTTTGTTTTTGGAATCCTTTGAATATATCTATTGATCCACTTACGGAAAAAGAATGGGATTGACTTTCAGTTGAAATAATCTTATTTTCTGTTTGATCCACATAGCGACCAAAGTTCATTCCATGGCTCGTTCCAGCACCTATCGAAGGGAGTAAATTTCGTTTTGATTGATTATAGTTTTCTTTTAAAAGAGTATTTGATATCGCTTTCGAATTTAATTGAAGGTTATGCTGATGGGCATATGCAATACAGTCTTCAAGCGACATCTTCTCTTGGGCTATGCTTTGTCCCGTCAAAAACAGAAGCAACAATATTAAGTGTATAATTTTTACATTCATCAACTAAGCGTGTATTATGTGTTTACAAGACTAATGCAAACGCAATGCCATGGATTGTAAGTGTTAGATAATGAGGGGATAGACGGCGCTTGATAGCGCGACTGAAGGATAATTGTAAAAATGATTTACAAAAAAGTGTAAAAAAATTTAACGCTGTATTGACTTCTTTACATCACTGCCGTAATTTTATCAAAAAATTATTTCAGCACAGGAAGATGGAATATTGATTCTTCTTTATGCGAAATAATAGGAGGCTTTAGTTCGTCTGACGCCTCACAGGTTCCATGCAGCTGGTTACACTTGGAAGTGTCTGAAGGACCTTTCAGCGTGTTGTGGTTTGAAAGTTGCAGACAGCCTTAACCTTTTTGCTTCGTTTTTGCGTTAAGTCACCGCATTTTGCAAATGCTGTATCAAAAAGAAACAGTATTGTTTCTTAAGAGGCAAAAATGAAGGCCCGTCCGGAAGGACCATTATTGGGCAAACCCAAAAATAGAAGGCCCGTCCGGCTAAAGGACAAAAAAGGACAATAGCAATGAACGATTAAAGATCATTTATTATGAGAGCAAATCAGGGAAACATATTGGTTGTAGATGATAATCGCAGTGTATTAAGTGCTGTTGAGATATTACTTGAGTTTGAATTTGCAAAGGTTACTACCATATCAAGTCCCAATAGAATTTTATCGCTACTTGAGAAAGAAGCATTTGATTTAATTCTTCTGGATATGAACTTTTCAGCAGGAGTAAACACTGGAAATGAAGGATTATATTGGCTTCACCGCATAAAAGAAGTCAAACCAGATATCAGTGTCGTAATGTTTACTGCTTATGGAGATGTTGAATTGGCAGTGAATGCACTAAAGCAGGGAGCCACTGATTTTGTGTTGAAGCCATGGGATAACGAAAAGTTGGTTGCTACATTAAAATCGGCATTGCAACTTAGTCTTTCTCGCAAAGAAGTGAAGCAATTAAAACAGAAGGAGCAGGGCTTGAAGCAAGAGATTAACCGTGAAGGGAAATACATCATGGGATCATCTCAGGCATTAATGAAAGTCTTGAATCTTGTGAGAAAGGTGGCCAAAACCGATGCCAATGTGTTGATTACTGGCGAAAATGGAACCGGTAAAGAATTGATTGCTCGTGATATTCACAGGTTATCACAACGTCATGAAGAGGTGATGGTAGGTGTAGATATGGGAGCAATTAGCGAAACGCTTTTCGAAAGTGAACTTTTTGGTCACGTAAAAGGAGCTTTTACCGATGCCCGCGAAAATCGTCCTGGGAAATTTGAAACAGCCAATAATGGTACGTTATTCCTTGATGAAATTGGTAACCTTTCATTTGCATTGCAGGCGAAGTTGCTTGCAGCGGTACAAAACAGAGTGATCACCAGGGTAGGAGCCAATAAACCTATACCAGTGAATATTCGCCTAATTTGCGCTACCAATCAGGATTTGGAACAAATGGTAAGCGATGGTGTGTTTCGTGAAGATTTACTCTACAGAATTAACACCATTCACATCGAAGTTCCTCCATTACGAGAACGAGGAGAGGATATCCTTTTATTAGCCGATTTCTTTTTGAAAAAGTATGGCGATAAATATGGAAAAAGTGGATTGAAGATCAACATTCAGGCACGTGAGAAGCTGATGAAATATCGTTGGCCGGGGAATATTAGAGAATTACAGCATACCATTGAAAAAGCAGTTATTTTATGCGATAGTAATGTGTTGAAACC
Source organism: Puteibacter caeruleilacunae (assembly GCA_005217565.1). Taxonomy (GTDB): domain Bacteria; phylum Bacteroidota; class Bacteroidia; order Bacteroidales; family Prolixibacteraceae; genus Puteibacter; species Puteibacter caeruleilacunae. The sequence continues at coordinate 124,869 of SJCO01000003.1, read as the reverse complement.
TGCCGATTTCTTCTTCAGACCAATCGAGAATTTTGAAGATAATGATATTCCAGAGAGCCTGGAGGAGATGGAACGCAAGATGATCTTAAACGCAATTAACAAGAATGATGGCAATCACAGTGCAGCAGCCAATCAGTTAGGTATTACGCGACAAACGCTATATAATAAGCTTAAGAAATACAATCTATAATCCTCAAATACTCCAGTTATGGTGAGTAAAAATATCTTTTTGAATATTCTGTTTCGGGTTCTTATTTTAACATTAACCTGTATTGCTCTTGGGTGGGCCTTATTTCAGGAGAAAAACTACATGGTTGCAGGCATAACAGGAGTTGTAATTTTTATCGAAAGCTCGTTGTTGATCTATTATCTTAATAGAACAAACCGCAAATTGGCCTTCTTTTTTGATGCCATAAAGAATGAAGATTCAACGTTGTATTTCCCCGAATATATCCGAAATAAGTCCCTTAAAGAGTTAAACTCTAGTCTGAACAAGGTGAATGGATTGATCCAAAAAGTGAAGATGGAGAATAAGCAACAGGAACAGTACTATCAAACCATATTGGAACATACAGCAACAGGTATCCTTACATTCAACGAAAATGGAAATATCTTACATGCCAATACAGCTGCAAAGCGATTGATCGGATTAGAAGTGTTGACTCATGTAATGCAGGTGTCTCGTGTTGATAATAAGCTTTATCAGGTATTGTTGCAAATCAAGTCACAGGAGCATCGGTTGGTATCATTAAAGACCGAGCGGGGCACTGTCCAATTGTCATTAAAAGCAACCTCAATGTTAGCCGGATCAAAGCAGTTGATGCTGATTGCCATTCAGGATATTAAGAATGAATTGGATGCGAAAGAGATCGAGTCATGGGTGAAGTTAATTCGTGTACTTACCCATGAGATTATGAATTCTATTGCCCCAATCACTTCCCTGTCGGAGAGTCTTTCACGTTTCTTTATGAATAATGGAAAGGCCCGACGGAAAGAGGAGATTGATGAAAGAGTAATTGCCAATACCATTAAAGGATTGGAGATTATCAAAGATAGAGGAAAAGGACTGGTGAGTTTTGTTGATTCATACCGCAGACTGACTCGCTTACCAAAGCCTGAAAAGAAAATTATTCCATTGAAGGAATTGTTGGAAAAGATCAAGCTACTGGCAGGTGCATTTGATGAATCACAATCTATTGCATTAACAGTTGGTCTGGAGCAACCAGATTTGACCATCAATGCTGATGAAAAACAAATCTCACAGGTAATTCTAAACTTAGTTAAGAATGCATTTCAAAGTGTCGGAGATAAGCATGATGGCGAAGTAAAAATAATAGCCTCTCTAGAGAAGGACGGTCAGACATGTATCAAGGTGCAGGACAACGGACCGGGAATTCCTTCTGAAATACAGGATGAAATTTTTGTACCATTCTTTACAACTCGCGAGAATGGCTCAGGTATTGGTTTAAGTCTTTCGCGCCAGATCCTCAAATTGCACGGCGGTAGCCTTAAAGTGAATTCAGTGCCTAATCAGCTAACTGAATTTTGCATGAAACTATAGGTGTGTACGTTACTTTGGAAATGTAATACTAAAGTAAGTCATATCGTCTTTTCGTTCCAGACTGAAAGAGCAATTGTGATTGGTTAGGATCTCACGGGTAACGGTAAGTCCTATTCCTTGACCATTGGGTTTACTTGTATAAAATGGCGTGAACATCTTATCTCTGTCTTGTTCTGCAAAGCCACATCCATTATCTGTTACAATGATCTGTACAGGAGCACATGTTGTTGTAATGGTAATCTCTCCAGCACCATTAACAGCCTCTACCGAGTTTTTTAGGATGTTGATGAGTACTTGCTCCAACTGACTTTCATCGGCCAGAATGTCTGGTGTTTCATCGCATTGATTCAAAACAAACTTCACTTTGTCATTTTGCGACTGTACAATGGTATATATCTTTTCCACAAGATGATTCAAATCGGTAGACCTTAACTGAGGAGCCGGAATTCGAACCACATCAGCTAAATTCCTTGTGAAATTATTCAGGTTCTCATTTCGTGAGATACAGGCGTCAATAGTCTGCTCATAACCTTCAAAGCTTTCCAACTTGGGGCGAATAGTATTCAAAACAGAGTTTACTGCAGCAACCGAGTTATTGATTTCATGACTCATCATACGAATCACTTTTTCGTAGGCTTGCTTCTCGGTATTTCTGATCTCTTCGGTTAATTCTTCAATTAGGATAAAACGCGTATCAAAGCCACGATCAACAAAAAAACCAGTCTGTATGCGATAAGCTTCATGTCCGTTTTTTCTGAAGATATAATTGGCCGATTCAGGACTTTTATCAAGCATACCACCTGCTTGTTGCGATAGCTTCGCTAGTTTAAGTAACTTTACTTGTTCAAATGATTTTCCTAAGAACTTTTCTGCAGCAGGATTCATGCTGGTCAATTGATCATCAAAGTCGAATATCATGATCCCCGAAGGTGATGCTTCCATCAATTTTGTGATCAGGAAACTCTTTTCTGAAAGAGAAATACGTTCCTTTCGCAGTTGGTCAATCATCTTATTATAGACACCAATAAAGGCATTAAATTCCTTATTGTTGCCTGGGCGCAGTTTCATACTGAAGTCATGATCTTTCAGACTTTCAATCCCAGAATTAATGAGGCCCATGGTTTTGGAAAATTGATTGTAGAGGATATAACCGACAATGATTGATAAAACAAAAATCCCCTCGAATATCATAAATAACGACTTGTTGGTACTGTAAAAAAGCGTTGAAATACCAATTAACAGTACGTTTAAGGTGATAAGGTAGATGAGAAGTTTTGTTTTATAGCGCATAATTGTGATCCTAGTTTAATCCATATTTTTCCATTCTACGATACAGCATTTGTCGTGATAAACCCAGACTTTTTGCTGCCTGAGTGATGTTGTTATCGTACTTGTCTAATGCCTTTCTAACCATCGCTTCTTCCATTTCATCAAGTGTCATGGTGCCTATCTCGGGCAGACTATCAGATGAAGATGTAGGAATGCTGGCCCCCGATTGCTTTAGAAAATCAGCTTTGCTTAGTTGTGTTGTAGAGCTCATCAATACGGTACGCTCAAGCATGTTTTTTAACTCCCTGATGTTACCTGGGAATTTCAAATCTTTAAGGTATTGGAGTGCATCCTGCTCAAGAGATAAGTCTTTTTTACCGTATTGCTGACCGAACTTATCAAGGAAAAAGGTCGACAAATCAGCAATGTCAGATGTACGTTCACGCAATGGTGGTAATTCCAGATTAATCAGATTGATTCGGAAAAACAAATCTTCCCGAAATGTACCTTCAGCAACCATTTGTGGCAGGTTTCTGTTTGTGGCACAAATAATTCGTACATCAATTGAACGAGGCTTTGTATCACCAATACGTTCTACTTTCTGTTCCTGTAGTACACGTAATAGTTTTACCTGAGAACTTAGATCTGTTTCACCAATCTCATCAAGAAAAAGTGTACCCCCCTGAGCCAGTTCAAACTTTCCTGGTTTATCAGATTTTGCATCGGTAAAGGCGCCTTTTTGATGACCAAACATTTCACTTTCAAATAGCGATGGAGGAATAGCGCCAAGGTTAACGGCGATAAAAGGTCCTGTTTGTCGGTCGCTATTGCGATGGATGGTCTCTGCAATCACCTCTTTACCTGTTCCACTTTCACCTGTTATCAATACAGGTGCTGTAGTTGGTGCAACATTGGTAATTGTTTCAAGGATGGTAAGCATCTTCGGATCTCGACCAACCACCAGACTAAAATCATACTGTTGATCTAATTTATTGCGCGTACGCTGGGCCTGCTTTTTCTTGCCTTTAAGGGCTAATGCATTATTTACCGAGCGTAACATGCGTTGATTATCCCATGGTTTGGCTATAAAGTCAAATGCACCTCCTCGCATTCCTTTCACAGCAAGGTCGATTGATCCCCATCCTGTAATTAAAATAACAGGAATATCAGGCCAGTATTCTTTCACCTCAGCCAATAATTCAAGTCCATCTTCACCTGTGGTACTCGATGAAAAATTCATGTCCATCAAGATCAGTGAGATCTTTTCCTCCTTTAAGGCTCGAAAAGCTTCTCCCTGTTTACTTGCACACGCTACTTTAAAACCGTTTTCGCGGAGTAAAAGCTGTAAAGATGCCTGAATGGCAATATCGTCATCAACAATTAAGATCATTCTTCTAATGGGTCAATTATAAAGAGACAGCGTTCTCACACTGTCTCTTCAGAGATTATTTAATGAATATGCTTTAAAAATAGTGATTTTAATGCATCATTTGGCATGCCGTGGCTAAGATGAGGATTAATAATAGCCCCATCTTGTCCAACTAAAGTGTAATGAGGAATTCCGCTAATTTGAAATTCTTCCTTAAAGTAGTTCCACTCATCGCGGGTTACACGGTAGTGCTCACCTTTAATATTTGGAATCATGTTATCCCATGTTCCTTTAGGTGATGAGTCGTTGGTAATGTATACAAACACCACATCTTTATCTTTCAATTCTTCTTTCAAAGGAGCAATTCTTTTAATCGCACTTCTACATGGTCCACACCATGTTGCCCAGAAGTCTACCAATACAACTTTGCCTTTGTATTTATCCATGATTGCTTTAAATAGTTTCCCTCCTTCTGTTTTAGGAACCTCGTTTACATGATAACCTCCATTGAGTTTGTTGGCTTCTATTTTAGCAATGGTTTTATTATTCGACATCTCAAGATATTCAGCAACGAAAGGCGTAGAAAATTGCTCTTTCATAAATGCTAGTGTTTCAGGATCTACTGGCGATAACTCTTCTACAATGCCTCTTGAAAAATCTTCACAAGTCATAACATCAGTTCCAAAACCTTCATCAATACCAAGTACCGATTTAAGCTGCTCGTTTCTGGCAACGATACGCTGAGTTTTATGGTATTGGTTAATTTCTTCCTGGTATTTCTTATTCAGCTTGTTTAAACCATCCTTTTGCTCTTCGTAAAATGCACTTATTTTTTTTGAACTATCCCATTCTGAAAACTCAATCTGTGCGTCAATAAATTCATTTTCATCCTGACTAAGTGTTATGCCTTTATCAACAAGAAATGATCTAAGTTTATTGATGTCAAAATCTTCATCTTTTTTCTGGAACTCCCTTATGTCTTTCATGTGTTTTCTATAGAAAGCCGTGCGTTTATTTCCGTACTTTTCGTCAAAAGCTTTGTGCTCAGGACTTTCCTGTATTTTAGTAATTTCTTGTAGTTGTGCAATTAATCGGTGCTCATCTTCAGTAAATTGAATACCTCTTTTACTTAGCTGGCTGTAAATATCCGATGTTTTAAATGATCGCTGTCCATCACGTAATATATCAAGATACTTTACACGATTAAAGAAGAAGTACAGACTGGCACTAACTGCTGCTAGTTTATCGTTTACAATCTCAGGCGTTAAGAAATCGTAGTACGCAGCATCAGGCTTCTCGTATTCAATATTCAGTTGTCGCTGGTTACGAGGAATATTATGCTTTTCACGATACGCATTCTCATAAGTCCAGTCGTACTCCATTGCTGCCATTAAATAACGGAGGGTAGTGGAGTATTTTTGCACCTGCAAAGCCTTTTGGCAGATAGCATGGTCTTGGGCATATGCTTCAATCTTTGATAATTCTTTATTCATCATATCAAGACAGAAGTGTTTGAAGCCTTCAACATCTCTATCCAGAATGTTCTTATTGAAGAGCTTGTAGTCTTTATTGGTTAACCTATCCAATTTTTTCAGGTCGGTATTGATTTGCGCACTTTCACCCATGAAAAGTGATGCCCTTTTATCTCCAATTACAATTACATGGAATAAATCTTTACCAGGCTCCAGGAATATGTTTTCATTAAAAAATGGCATTCTTGCATAAATCTCCTCAGGATTATACATCTGTAACTTGATATTGAAGTAGCCGTCTTCACGAATCTTAACCACATAATTCTCCTGATTTCCGGTTAGCACATTGTTGAAGTGTAATGTACCTGTTGTTTTTCCCATTCTGGGAGTATAACCGATAATATAGCCAGAATAACTAGCAGAGTCTACTTTAAAAATAGGAAGTTCAAATGGCTTGTCATTGTTTTGCACCTTAGCAGCGGCCTCTTGATTACGAGTACAAGGATTTAGCGAATAGAAATATTTTCCAACCTTAAACACCAGAGGATTGGTGGTTACAGGGATTGATTTTTTATCAAAGCGTTCATGACCAATAGCGGGATTATCATTAGTGTCGTATTCTACATAAAGAGTAATCTGACCAGATTCATTTTTCAGCACCACTTCATCAAGGTTTTTCGTTTCGTTATATGCTTCATATTCCCACATTTGTTTGTCGAAAATAGCTTTGTCATCGAAGAAAGAACAGTACAAGCTTCCATCTTTCTCGTTAAACCACGAGCCTAGTAGTTTTTTAGGAAGCATGGATTTTTGTGCCTCATCTGTTAGCTGAATGTCGTAAATAAACCAACTACCGCCTTCGTTGAATTCTCCAAAATCTATGGCAGAGATATGTGCAGGTAGTTTTTGGAAAAAAAGTTTGTAGTCAATTCCTCCTTTATTCGGGATAGGAAACTGTTTGTTAAAAGGAGCTCCTTCAACCGATTTTACAAAAAACTTTTCAGCATCAATTTTAGCCTCACATATAGCTGAGCCATCAGGGAGACCTATACTGGTCCCTTTTGGTAGATCCACATGAAAAGACAAAATTGTAGCTGTATCGGTCAATTCTACTTTTGTTACTTTAACAAAGGGAGCTGTAGAACCTCTGTACTTCGGGTTGTTAATTACTTTCTGCCCTTGGGCAGCAATTGATAAAAATGCGAATAGGATAAATAGTAGTTTTGATTGCATTTTATTGGGTTTAAAATTTATAAATTAATTTTGCGTATTAAATATAAGATATTTTTAGAAATTATTCTTCAGCCAGAGCATCAGCCGGTTGTATTCGACTAGCTTTAATTGCAGGAATCAATGTGCTTACTATAATCATTGATAGTCCAAGTGATACTGCCAGGTATATGGATGAGACAATTTCTTCTTTAGCCGTATTTAAAATTGTGACAAATATTTGCCATGATAGCAATATCGCCAGCGTAGATCCAATTACAACTAATACTAATTCTTCTCGAAGCAAATAGATCAATATCTTTCTTTTTGTGGCTCCTGTTGTTTTTCTTATTCCTAGTTCATGCGTCTTGGTTTTTAAGTTATAATAGTTGGTTGCTGTGAAACCCAGAAAGGCAACTAATAAAATGAGTCCTGTTACAAATGAAATGGATAGAAATGTAGTTTTCGCAGTATGACTTTTTTCTTGATAAATAAGGTCAATGTTTTCATTCCTTTCTAAAATCATTTTACCAGTGGGCCAGTTATCAACTAAATTAATAATGGCTTTATTCAGTTTAACTAGATCTGTTGATGATGAAATTTTCATGACAACAGAACGTGATGGTCTATTTCTACAGATGAATAAACCATCAAATGGATTGCCTATTGTTCTAGTTTTATATTTATCAATTACACCAACAATTTTAATAAGACTGTTATCGCTGGTACGTTTTATTATTTTTCCAACGGCGTTCCCATCAAAGTGAGCACGTTCACCAGCAATGGTTGTAAGTGCGGGAATATATTTGTTATCGATGAAATCTTCTTTTAATAAGACTCCTTCATGGGCTGATATATTTAGTGTTTTACAAAATGCACTATCAATTTGAAAATAAGTAAGTTCTTTAGTCTGCTCATTTATGGCGAAATTATCTGTTTGATCTTGAGTGTAGATATAATGTGGAGCAGCTTCAAAAATAGATGCTACCTGTTCAACCCCGTCAATTCTTAATAATTTCTCTTTTAGTCCCTTGAAGTTTGAACAATTGAAGTCCTCACTAAAGGATGCATTTGAATTATTGTTTTCTCTTATGATAATGGAAATCCGGTTTTGAGTATCATATCCTAAGCCATTACAAAATCTATAAGGAATTACTAGAAGAAGACTGCATTGTAGTAATACCAAAAACAATAGAAAATAGGTGATCGTTTTTAGCCATTTTTTTTGAGTCCTTACTTGTGTGTTCAGTGTTGAATTTCGTTGCAATGCTATAACTGCATTATATTTGGTAATCCGTATAACAGGAATAATGATCGAAAGAAATGCAAAAGCTAGTATGCCTATTATCAATGAAAATAAAAACCTAAAATTTAAGCTAACACCAGGTAAGCTTGTAGACTGATATATTAGGTACCCCAATAAGTCATTAAGATAAACAGCTATAATGAAGGCAAAAACAGTTCCAAACAAAGTGATAAAAATGCTTTCAAATATAAACTGTCGGATGATACTCATTCGAGTAGCTCCAAATGATTTCCTAATGCCAATTTCTTCGAGTCTTTCCTGTAACTGATAAAAATTGATATTGGATAAAATGATCACAGGCAATAAAATAAAGATAAAGATTAGAAGTATTCGGCATGAATAGAATAATGTTAGATTTTTAAAATTATTGAAGAGAAGATTAAATAACTTTTCGCTATCAGATCTTAGGCGACTATGTACTTTGTCGAATTCTTCAACATTTCCCGTCGCATTCCACTTTGTAATGATCCGATTGTACTCATTAGTTACTAGTTCTTTTTGTTTTGACGTAGGTGCTACTACAATTCCTTTATAATGTCCACGCCCCGGATAAGTTGTTTTATTCCGTAGCCTTATGGTAGGGCAATCTTCAGGATAATTGACAGGGATATCTTCAAGTTTTTTGAATAGGGTATATGGAAGATACACGTCAGCAGAAACATCAAAATGTGGGTGATTATCATTAATGACTCCTACTATTCTCACGGTAATTGACCTCTTGGGAAGTTTAAGCGACTCGCCGGCGACATCTTCCTTCCCAAAGTAGTATAATGCAACCTTTCTTGAGATAACACAGCACCGTTGTTTTGCATCAACTTCGTCTGAATTAAAAGGCCTTCCTGAAATAAAATGAAAACGATGTATATTCCAGAAATTACTATCTGTATCAATAACCTTAATATTAAAAGGATTGTATTTCGGTCCTATCTTATCATCTGAAGCTATCCTGAAAATACTTACCATTTCGGGAGTCTGCATCTGAAAGATCGTCTTATTTAAAAAGTTTAACGAAGCATCTTCAAAGTCACGTGTGACAGTTTCTCCATTTTTCTCAAATGATAGATTTTCCAGGTATAATGTTCGGTCTCGCTTGATATAAGGGCCAATATTTCCTGAATGTAAATTGTATAAGCTCGACAGAAGAACAATCATTGACATCCCTAATGCAATGGTCATGATTGTAAAAATTGAAGCGATATTTTTTCGCTTTAAACTTCCCCATGCTGATAAAATAATATTTTTTGTCATTGTTGTTGTGTTTTTATTTATTCTTCAGCCAGAGCATCAACCGGAGCAATTTTACCAGCTCGAATTGCAGGAGTTAAGTTTGCCAATAGTACAATCAATAAAATTGAAAAAGAGCTGATCAAATGAATAGCTACAGGGGTATCGATGTTGATCATTTTTATGAGATTAACATAGATTAATGTTGCAATTAGAATTGATAGCAGATATACAATTAAGGCTTCACTAACAACATAGGTTATCACCTTAGTGCGACTATGTCCGAGTGCCCTTCGGATGCCAATTTCTCCTTTACGCTGATTAGTAGTCTTCCAGAAATTACCAAATAATGTAACGAAGATATAGCTGAGCAGAATGAGCAACACACCGTAAACTATTTTTCTTTCATAAAAGTGGTATTTTATCTGTTCCGAAAGCTGTTGATCTAACTTAATGAGCTTGTGTTGATAGATATGTTGTTGAAGATTATGCTTTTGAATGGTAGCTTGTAGCTGCTGATTCAGTTGCTCAAATGATGTATTGGGTTTAGTCTTTATCATTAGGTACTCGTCGGAGAATAGATTATACATATTTTCATTATTCGGTATCGAAGTAAATACTGGAAACAGATTTCTGTCGGTGGTTCTGCGACTTGTTAAATTCTCTAAATTGCTGATGATGCCAGTTATTTGATAAGTTACGCTGTCTGGATTAATCCCTCTTGGATATCCAGGATAGTGTTGCGTTAAGGTAGTATGTGTATTAACTGTCTCAATCCCCAGTTTTTGTGCATGATTACGAGTGATCACTACCTGCTTACATGAGTTTTTAGTTTCATCATTTGTAAACCATGAACCTGATTGCAATTGCAGATCAAAAACCTTATCGAAGTCTTCCCCACAATAAAAAAGGTAGGTATCATCAGTGTACTTATCATAGCTATGAAATCTCCGGGAGCTTAAAATATCATTAACAACATATTCGGCCGATTCTACTCCTTCCATCATGCAAATTTGTTCTTTAAGCAGTTTCCTGATCGTTCTGAATTCAGAATCCCTCTTCTTGCTATTCCATTCGATGGTTAATTCCACTCTATTGTCAGTTGCGACAGCCAATCTCGGAGAGAGTGATTTTACCATATCCTTATACACGGTATGGAGCAAAACTGCGATTACCAAAAATGATAAAGACATCACGATCAAGGTGATAACATATCTTTTTTTCCTGGCTAATAATTGTCTGATAATATGTCTAATCATTTTCTACTTGATTTAAGGCATTGATAATATGAAGTTTTGATAGTCTTTTGGCCGGTAGAATTCCCGCTATGAATCCAATAATTAGGAAAACCAACATATAGTAGGCAATGGCACTCCAGTTAAAGAACAGCTGACTTGTATCTGTCCATGAATCCTCACTGATGAATGAGAAGAAAATGATGGATAGTGCTAAGCCAACAATTCCGCCTATAGTTGTAACCACCAGGTTGTCCACTAACAGCATGGAAGCCATTCTTCCTTTGGATGCACCAAAAGCCCGGTGAATTCCCATTTCATGGGTTCTGTGTGCTTGGTTATTTCTAAGTACATCAATTAAGCAAAGCGATGGAATGATTAATACAATCAAGATTAATGTAGCATAGATGGGCCAAAGATCTCTCTCAAACTGGAAACGTTTAATGATGATGTTCATGACAGAGGATAATGTATTGAGTTCAATGCGCTGCTTTTGATGTTTATCACTAGCTGTTTTTGCAATCTTTTGTAATTCTGCGTCTAATGCCTCTTGATCTGCTTTTGATGAACACAGAAACGCCACGTCATACCAGTTTGAATAACGTTGTGCTTCGTCAGGATTAATTTGGTAATAGATGTCGAATGATAACTCTTGAGAAGCAACTGGTTTATTGATAATGCCTGTTACTTTGTACTGTCTTGACCTGTTCTTTATGATCTTCCCCAGGCAGTCGATATTTCCAAAATAATACAACGCCAATTCTTTTGTAATTACGCATGGATATTGTGGCGAACGCGATGCTTCATCGTGGTATGGTTTTCCTGCGATAAATTCAAAATCAAAGATCTTAAAGAAATTGGCATCAGTAGTAATTAGGTGAATACGTTTCGTTTTGTTGTTACGCATAAAGTCATGTACACCTTGTGAGTAGTATACAGCTGACATTTCTGGAGTTGTTAGCTCATGCACTCCTTTTACAAAAAAGCTTTTAGGAAGTACGTCCGCAGCATTAATTTGATGTATTGATCGGTTATTCTCTTTTATCCAAACTTTGGCATCCAAATATAGTGTACGCTCTTTATTTACCTCGGGAGCCATGGGGGTGCTCCACATGTTCCAGATTGTAGCAACACACGTCACCACTATCAGAGATAGGGCAATGGAAAACAAGGTTAAAAACGAAAACCATTTTCGTTTCCACAAAGCATTAATAGTCGATTTAAAGTAATGTTTTATCATTGTCGTTTTCTTAGTTGTTTATTCCTCAGCTAATGCATCAACGGGTTGTATGCGACTAGCTTTAATGGCTGGGAGTAGTGTTGCAAGCATGATTACTACAAACAGCAGTGCAGCACTCACAGCCGGAGCGATGATTTTGTAATCGATTTTAAGATCTTTATAAAAGTTCAGATATAACAATACTGCAACCACCATCACAGCCAGGTAAAAGATTAGCTTTTCGAAAATAATCTTTCTAATAATTCTTGCCCTGCTTGCACCAACAGATCGTCGAATTCCCAATTCAAGATATTGAGCATTAACTTGTCGCCATGACGATCCGAAAAGAATGATCAATATAAAGCAAAGAATCATACCAATGGTACCGTACTCTATACTCCTATACTTTAAGTGCTCTATAATTTTTTGGTGCATGAGTTCATCCATTGTATCAATCTGATATTGATGAAATTTTTTATCCCAACCTTTTGATTTGAATAGGCTTTGAATATCAGCCTTTATACGATCAATATCTTCTCCGTCTTTTATTTTCACCAAACGATAGTCCCCTGAAACACTATTATCTTTTGAAACATCTATAGGGGCAAAGAACGGATAGCGATTCCGCGGGTGTGTTTTCCCAATATCTTTAATAATTCCTACAACTCTGAATTTACTATCATATCTATCCGATTTAAACTGGAAATAAGTCTTAGTTGTAAGGTGTTCTATTTCTAATGCTGTTGCATGTGCTCGTGTAATAACTACTGGAAGATATACTTCTTTTAGATCATCAGATTGAAACCATCTTCCTTCCTCTAACTGCAGATCAAAAAGTTTCCAATAGTCAAAACCGCATAGGATTCCTTCTTCTTTGTTATTATCCAGATCCCAGTAGGTCCCAACTTGATTCTCTAAAGGTTCCTCAGAAAAGGAACTTTCCTTCACTCCTCTGATTTGCTGAAGTGCATGTTTTACCTCGTTGTGGATTGGTTTAAGATTACTGCTTGGTTTTCCGGATTCTTTATTGATTTCCCATCTATATGCATCTCCTTTGTAAGATAGTTTCATATTAATGATGCCGGAAGTATTAAGAGGTACGAATGTGTGTTGACTATTATTTAAGCCAAAATAGACCTCATTAAAAGTTATGGTAACAATAAAGAAAGCAATCACTGTAATTGTACCTGTAACGATTTTACCACGAAATAAATGTTGAAGTTTAGACTTTAATTGCAGTGATTGTGGTTTATCATGTAGTGCATCAATCAAGTTTATACGGGCCAATTTTATCGATGGAATAATTCCAGCAAGAACTCCCATCACAATGAATGTAAGTAAGTAATAAATCATTGCCTTCCAATGGAAAAAATCACTGAATAGGGCAGAGCTTTGTTTTCCAATGATAAGTTTGAAAAAGAAAATAGCAATGAAAATTCCAAGTATCCCTCCCATGATAGTGATGAGGACATTTTCCAGGATCAATTGTCGACAGATTACTTTATTGGTAGCCCCAAATGCTTTCCTTACACCAGTCTCTTCCAATCTTATTGCGATACCACTTTTTAGTAGTTCAAACAGACTCAATACTGGAAGAATAAGAATAAGTAAGATCAGCGCAACATACCTTATTTTAGTCATCGGTCTGTATTGGTAGCGATAAGCAATAATCTTGTCAAGGGAGGTTTTTACTTTCATCGTAAGATCAAAGTTTTTATTCTTTGCACTTAACTTCTTTGCAATAGATTTTAATTGATTTGCAAGTATATCCTGATCATTTGGAGAGTTACATAAGAATGCAGTACCTAATCCGCTATAAGTTAAGTTGCTAAGCAAATCTTTCTGATTTTTCCCAAAATATACTGAGGACTGTACAGGTGTAATATGAGATGGTTGTTGAATAACTCCAGTTACAAGAAACTTTCGATGTCCGGTACTTATATACTCTCCAGCACATTTTGATGTGCCAAAAAAATGATTTGCAACTTCTTCTGTAATAACACAAACGGATTCTTTATTAGAGAGCATTTCTTCGGAATATGGTTTGCCATCAATAAAATCAAATTGAAATAGTTTAAAAAAGTTACTATCAGTATCTTTGATGTTATAGCTTTTCCCAATCCCATTTTTAAGAAAGGTGGTGGTCATACCTCCATCCTGAAAATTAGAAATCAATTCTACCGACTTAAGTGTTGATAGAGTTGACGTATAAAACTCCTTGGGAATAATTCCCATGGCGTCAAAATAATGAACCTTATCCCCATTTTCCTTTTTGAAGTATTCACTATGCAGATAGAAGGTGCGATCTTTATTTACTTCTGGCTTAATAGGTGCTGTTAACATGTTCCAAAAGGAAGCCATGCAAATCACCACAACCAGTGAAAGGGCTATGGATATCAATGTTAATATTGATATCCACTTGCGGGCCCATAAAGCGTTTATTGTCGATTTTAGATAATGTTTAATCATGGTCGTTTTTTTATTATTCCTCAGCTAAGGCGTCAACAGGTTGTACTTTGGCTGCGTGAATCGCAGGGATTAGTGCACTGATGATGGTCATCAATAAGCCAACTACCGTCGATAGGTATAGGCCATGAAAGAAATCTTCCCATTTATCAATTTTGGTGACACTAAAAAACTGCCAAAGTAGTATGGTTGCAATGGATGAACCAATTATCATTAATGATAGGTTTTCTTTAATTATTTTTTGAATGATACTGATTTTATTTGCTCCAGTAGCTCGTCGTACTCCAAGCTCTTTTTTACGCGTACGTACATTGTAGTAGATTAATGTTAGGTAGCCCATGAATGCATTGAGTAATAAGAACGCAGTAGCCAGTAAAGCCGCATAAAACATTGATTGACTTCTTTTATTTGCATCGTTATATTCTATCTCAATATTCTCATTTTGGGAAAGCCACATTTTGCCTGTGGGCCAATTACTAACAGCTTCTTTTATTTGTCGGTTTAGCTTCTGAATATCTGTGTCTGGATGATACTTAAGCACAGCGGAACGTGATGGACGATTACGACAAACAATAAGTCCCTTAAACTCATGTCCCATTGGATGATTTTTATAACTTTCAATTACACCCACAATCTTTACTTTCCTACCATCAGTCTCTCTGCGTACTATTTTTCCTAACGCATCACCATTAAAAAGGTGCTTTTCTCCGGCTAATGTTGTTATGGCAGGAATATAACCACCCTTGTCTGATTCCTTCTTAAACAATCTACCTTTTACTGGTCTTATCGATAGCAGGTCACAGAAGACACTATCGGTTTCTAAGGTTCTAGCTTTCCTTTCTTTATCATTGATTGTGTAGTTTTGAAATTGTGGTACAATATAGAGTGGAGGATTCTCTAAGACATATGAAACCTGTTCAACACCTTCTATTTGAAGAAGTCGTTCTTTAAAACCTTTAAACTTAGTCGCATTGTATTCATCATCATGATGAGGGCCGCTCCCTTGCTCATCCACCATTAATATTAAAATATGCTTGGTATTGTATCCTACGCCAGACAAATTATCATAAAAGATTGAAATCATAGCACTGCAGTTAATCAGGGCAATAAACAGTAGAAAATAGGTCGCTACCTGCAGCCATTTCTTTCTCGCTTTAAACTGAAATTGATTGGATGAAGCAGCTGTGTGTTGTTGAATTGCCACCACAGGGTGAACGCGGGAAATACGCATTACAGGTAAAACAATCGATAACATACCAAAGATGATAATGCCAATAATCAGGTACAGTATCAATGATACATTTAATTGCATTCCCGGAATGTCATACGACTGGTAAATGATTTGTCCCAGGGCTTTATTGGTAAAGTATCCAAGAATTATTGCAAAAAGGCAACCAATACCGGTTATCAGGATGTTTTCAACAATGAACTGCTGGATGATATCTGTTCTTCTGGCTCCAAATGATTTACGTATGCCAATCTCCTCCAGTCGCTCACGTAAAGCATAAAGATTAACATTTGAAAGTATGATCACTGGCAGAAAGATAAAAATAAGTGCCATAAAGAATGAGATTATCAAGGCTGGTTCATCGTTTCCAAAGCCTATAGAGGCAGTGATGAGGCGCGAAGATCCGAGAAGTTTTGAATTGACTTTCTCGAACTCTTCAACTTCCCCCGTTGCATTCCAGCGTTGTATTAACCTATTATACTCAGCCTGAATTTTAGATTTATCTCTTTGTGATTTCGCAACCAGTATCCCCTTATATTTCCCCCGATTGTAATAGTGTAGTTCTCCATCCCGACTTTTGTAGTTGCTACTTTCATCCCATACGGAGAGGGTATAAGGTAGATAATAGTCGGCCGAAACCTCAAAGTGGGGGTGACTATTTTCAATTACACCAACAATTCTATAAGGTTCTCGGTCTTCCTTCTGAATAGTCTTTCCTGCCACCTTTTTTTTGCCGAAAAAGTGCTTAGCTACTTTCTGAGAGATGATACAAACACGCTCTTTATTTTCAATTTCACTAGCCTTAAAAGGGCGTCCGTCGACAAACTTAAACTGATGAATCTTCCAAAAGTTGGCATCAGTCTCCAGGTAAGTTACGTTTAGCGGATTGTATCTGGGACCTATATTTTCAGGATGCCTGACGCCATATAACCCAACTAATGCAGGCATCTCCATTTCCATCATGGTCTTCTTCAAAAAAGTGATGGAAGCGTCCTTACTTCTGTAGCGCATAACCTGCTCTCCATTTCGTTCAAACGTAAGGTTTGCAATGTAGAGCGATTTGCTTCGCATTTTATAAGGGCCAATATCCCCGGTATATGAATGAAAGATGCTAGCGATAAGCACAATCATGGTCATACCCAGTGTGATGGTTAAAATAGTAAAAAGTGAGGCCGTTTTTTTACGCTTCAGGCTGGCCCAGGCTGATAATATAAGGTTCTTGATCATCGATTAATATTCTTTAAAGTTGTTTTATTCTTCCGCTAAGGCTTCTACAGGGTGAATCTTCGCTGCCTGTCGAGCAGGATATAATGTGCATAGAATGATTAGCAGATAAATCAAGGAGGTTGCACTTGATGCTCCTATTGTGCTGTAACTTTTATCCCAGCTTTCGGGGAAAACTGTTGCCACTTGCAAAAAGACAATTAACGCTAGTGCGTAAGCTATTGAAGTGAACAGTAAATTTTCTGTTAGAATTGATTGATATACCGATATTCGGGTCGCGCCAACAGCTCTTCTTACCCCTATTTCTTGTTTGCGTTTCCTTACGTAACCAAATGTAATGACAAGAAATACTACCATCACATTGAAAAAAACGAATAAGGATATAATGCCAGGAAACGAGATTTTAGTTTTTGATTCTTTAAACGCTTCTTCTCTTGCTGCCTCGAGATACTTTCCTTCAGTTAAGTCTTCATTTGAAATTGGTGTTATAGGTAACTGATTCAATAATCCTTTAAGCTCTTTGTCCAGTTGCGCCATATCTGCATTAGGTCGGTGTTTAACCAAAATTGTGCGGGATGGCTGCGATTGATAGGTGAAAATCACAGGTGCTTCATCCTGAAACGTAACCTTAAATCGCCGAACAATTCCAATAACCTTGAAATTCTCCTTACGACCTCCAAAATTTACCGTCTTCCCGATTAAGGTTTCAGGACTATCAGATGATATGTATGAAGCTGCTTTAGCTGTTAGTACAATTGATTTTTCAGCATCCTGATCTTGCTGGGAACTAAACCATTTGCCTGCTTGAAGTTTAATGTTCAATAGATCAGCTATATGTTCGTCTCCTCCAAAAGAGTGGAACCAATGGGCTTGTCCATTAAAGAAAATCTGAACCTTAGGCGATGGTTGGTAAGGAATAGCTCCATCTGTAAAAGCTGCCTTTTCAATTGTCTTTAATCGTATTAAGCTTTGTCTGAAATTGCTGAAAATCTCTGCATCCTTAGCTGGATCATCCTTTAACTTTGGAGTTAGGGCAATGATGTTCTTGTAATCATAACCTTCCCCCTGTACATACTGAAAGATCTTATTACTGATATAGCATGATCCCAGTAGGGTTATAAGGAATGTCACGAATAGGGTGATCAATGGAAGTATCTTTTTATGCTTCCCTCTGGTTAATCTATTGAAATGAGTTAACATCATAGTGTACCTCCTTTTAGTGCCGTGACTGGATGAACCTTTGATAGTCTGCCAGCTGTAATAATTCCGGTAATCACACTAAGTAGCAGACAAAGAATAAAACAGTAGAGTAAGATCATTCCATTAAAAGGAAAGGTTCTTGTCAGACTATTTTGCTCATGGATATTCCACATGGTTAAAATGGATAAGTAAGCGAACAAAATTCCCAGGAGTCCACCAACTAGTGTAATGATGGTATTTTCCATGAGATATTGTTGAATCACTTTTTTTCGTGTGGCTCCAAAAGCTTTACGAACTCCTATTTCCTCATAACGTTCAGTAATCTGACTGTTGTTGAGGAAAATGATCGTGGTAACTGGTATGAGTAGGATCAGAATTGTAAAGATGGTTGTTAAGATGAAATCATCTTGTTTTGGAATTAGCTGCTCAAAGCGATCCTTCATACTACCTGTGAGCCTAGTTGTTCCAGGCATTCCAACAATCGATTCGGTTTTCGAAAGTTTACCTAATAGTTGTTCAAATTCCAGCTTTGCTTGTGATAGTGAAACATCAGACTTTACAAGAATAATACCCAAACACGACTTCCCATCGGTCTTTAGGTAATATTGCATTGGTAAAGACTTAAACCGATTGTCGTGTTCTATGGAACTATAAGGAAACCATAAATCTTGACTAGCGAGTTGGTTTGATGATCCACTCTTTACAACACCAATAATTGTAAAGTCGGAGAAACCCTTTAATTTTTTCCCAATAACCTTTATTGTACCGTAATACTTCATTGCGGTGTGCTCCGCTATAACAACAACTTTTCGTCCATTGTCGAACTCTGCTTTACTAAAAGATTTTCCTTCCAGAAAGTTAAACTCCAGGATTTGCCAGAATCGGAAATCTGTTCCATATGCATATGCTTTCTTAGGATGGAACATCGATTCAAGGTTGCAGGTAAATTGTTTATATAAAGCAAATGATTCGATAGAGCGCAATTGCGGAAGGTAATGCTCCGCAAAGGTTGTTGTTACAAGCGTTCTTTTGCCAAGAGAGTTATCTTTGGGTATGCGTAAACCTCGAAGATACAATGTTCTGTTTTTATGTATTTCCGGAGGATGGTTACCCACAGATGTATCAAATGCAATACACAGTGCATAGAGCAATGTCATTGCAGATCCTATGGCAAGAATGGTCAGTATTGTAAAAAGCTTTCTACGTCTGACTGAAGCCCAAACTGAAAATAGAATATTACGGATCATCTGGTTAATTTTTAGGGGTTAAATTCATGGTTTACATTCCCTCATTAATTTACTCGGGCACCATCAAATAGTCGTATAATACGATCGGTTTGCTGAGCTAGTCTTTCATCATGCGTAACCATAACAATTGTTGCTCCTTCTTCCTTATTTAGTCGGTGTAAAATCTCCATAATTTCAGCACCCATTTTACTATCAAGATTTCCTGTAGGCTCATCGGCAAGTATAATCTCAGGCTGTCCGATAATTGCACGAGCAATTGCAACACGTTGTCGCTGTCCCCCTGATAACTGATTAGGATAATGCTTGGTTCTTGCACTCAATCCAACTTTCTCTAGCGCCTCTTTAGCTAACTTACGACGTTCACGTGACCATACGCCTTTGCGATACAGTAAAGGAAGTTCTACATTGTCGATTACAGGTAGATCGTTGATCAGGTGGAAACTCTGAAATACAAAACCAATCTTCTCATTTCGTAGTCGTGAAAGTGCTTTATCTCTCATTCCTTTGGTTGCAAGATTATCGATAAGCACATTGCCATCGGTAGGAGCATCTAACAGTCCCATCACATTTAGCATGGTACTTTTTCCACAACCCGAAGGCCCCATTACTGAAACAAACTCACCCTTTTTTACTTCGAGGTTTACATTGCTCAAGGCAATCGTTTCAATCTCCTTAGTGGAGTAGATTTTTGAAATGTTTTCTAATGTAATTACGTTGCTCATATTTTTTAGATTAATGGATTTAAAGATTATTTGATTTTTATCCTTCATCAGCCAAAGCCAATGCAGGTTGAATTTTAGTCGATTTATATGCTGGAATAAAGATGGATAACCATACAATTCCCAATACAATTATTGTTTGCAATATCAGCGATTTAAAGAATTCAAAGTCTATATCGGTATGGTAGATGTTCATCAAAATACCAGATACAATTAAGATGGCGATAATCGATATTAGAGAGGCCTCTTTAATAAACAGCATAAACACCTGTACTTTAGTAAAACCAACAGCTCTTAGCAGTCCTATTTCAATATTTCTACTCTTAGTTTCATTCCAGTATAAACCAAGCAATGCAAGCATGATGTAAACCAAAAGAATGACAGCAATTACAAGCATTGAGATGATTTGGTTGCGCATCTCATACCACGAGTCCATATTGTATGAACTCACTGGGTAGATATCGAAGTTATACTGATCAGTATTGAAACGTTTCTGGAGGAAACTAAAAATCTGTTTCTTGCTCTTCTCAATATCGGCTTTTGGGGAGAATTTAACCAACATCTTATCCGATTTCGTAACAATACTAATGGCAGTCATTAATTCTCCTCTGCGTTTATTCATAATCCCCAGAGCAGGAAAAGTTCCCATTACCTGGAATTTTTCTTTTTTAGTACCAAACTCATATTGACCATTTCTCATACCAAGACTGGTAAGTTTTGATTGGAGATTCTGGTCAATATAGATGTTTGGTAGATGAGAGCTACTCTTTATGTATTTATTTACTGGGATATCTAATACTTCTTCAAAGTTTTTACCCATTCTGAAGTGCATGAAATTCTTGATCGAATCATTTAAATTCATCCCCCAATAGGTGTTTTTACATGGATTGAATATGCGCGATAAGCAAGAGCTTTCTATTCCATCAATATTCATGATTTCAGCAATGACATCTTGATTAAACTCAATTTTACTGGTTGAATTGGTCTTGATGCCTAGAAATGTCTGCTCATTTTGAAGCGATTTAACTTCGTAAATATGTTCTGTTTTAAAAACATGATCGGGATAAATTGTCTGGTATAATTCAGGAATCATGTTAGTAAGCGCATGAACACAATAAAATACGAAGCCAATAATAACCACCGATGTGAAATATTTAAGCTTTTTGTTTAATATGCGTTTGATGTAATAGGTCATGTTATTGCTTATTGATGGTTGATACAAGTGATCTTCTGGAAACAATCCAGGCTGGTCGCAATGCCGAAAAGATTCCAAAGAGCACATACAGCAAAATTGTATAGAGGTAAAACCGTAAATGTAAAAAATCGGTACCTATATTCTCCGAACCTGTTGAGTTGAACGCAAAACCGATAAGTGGATGTGCAATGGCCAGAGCAATGATGGCTGCTATGCCTATGGTCAGAATGTTATTCAGAATCAGGTTTAGGAAGATATCCAGACGTGTTGCACCAAAGGCTCTTTTTATGCCCAACTCTGGCAACCTGATCTCCATTTTTCGAGTGAATAAGTTGGCAAAGCAGAATATTGGTAATAAGAATACAGCTATTAATGCACCCAGATGAACGTAATCGCTCGACGGATCAAATATTGAGGTCAAGTAAGGCTTTGTTGAAAATGTTATTTTCGAACCTTCTTCATTCTGCTTGTTTAATCTATCCAGATAGCGCAGAAGGTTGTCTTTCGCATCTTTTTGTTGTGCATGAAATACTGTTTCTATTCTGTTTTTTATGATCCCTTCAACCAATGAATGAGGAACATAAATATCCCAATGAAGTTCCTGCGATACATGTACAGCCTTATATACTCCCGTTACTTTAAATTGAAAAACACCATATGAGATGTACTTCCCAACTACAGCGGTACTGCCAAAATAATCTCGTGCCAAACGATCAGAAATTACCGCTACATATTCCTTGTTGTTGTACTGTTCCTGTGTATATGGGCCTCCCTCAATAAACTCAAAAGTAAGCGCTTTCCAGAAATTTGTTTCGGCAGTAGTGAAACGATAGTCGATACTTTTTCCATTTCTCTTTAGGCCTAGCAATGAAAAAACGCGACCATAGTACCACACATAACCTCCTAAATCAGCCTTGTTGATTGTCTCGCATTGTTGCTCGGTTAGCGACAAAAATTTTCCTTTTTCATCATGGGCATAGATGCGTGTAAAATTATTTGCATGAGTTATCGGGGCAACCGGACTGTAGGTTAGGTATGCCCATGAGGATGCCATTGTGATTAGAATCAATGCCATGACAATAGCTGCCATATTAATAATCGATAACAGCTTGTTTCTGGAAAATTCTTTCCCGCTGATTTTGACAATTTGTTTGATGATTGTGCTATTCATAATGGCTTAATCTTTTTTTGGGTTATCGGCGATTAATGGCATGTTCTTCTCAAAATCGTATAAAGTTAATATCCTTATTTTATAATAAGCCCTCCAAAACTGAGCAAGTGAGTTGATATAATCTCTTCTCGATTGCTCTCGTTCTTGAAGTGAGATATTTAAATCGGTGATGCTTAGATTGCCATTTTGATACTGCTTCAAGGCGATCTGATAACCATTGGCTGCCACCAAATCGGCCTGCTCAGATGTTTCAAGCTGCTCATACAACAGATTAAACTGCTCGGCCTGAACCACTACTTCTCGTTCGAATTTCTGTTGCAATTGATCTACCTCGTATTTTATTAATTCATGGCGCGATTCTGCCATCTTAACGCGCGAGGCCGACCGCCCCCAGTCCACAACGGGAATATTAAACGATAGCTTTACCATTTTCTGTACCTCTGCTTTATCCATTAGATTTTGCAGGTTATCACCAGTGTTGGTTAGTCCGTATGTGGCAGTCAGGTTTGCAGTAAGTCCGTTGTTGCGTTTTGCCCTTATCCGGTCGCGCTCTGCTTCTAACAAGAGACGCTTCAGTTTAGGTGTCTCTTTGCGGTTGGTAATTGCTTGTTGCAATGCCTTTTGTACATCAATTGTTAGATGAGGTATTTCTTGAGGTTTTAGCAGCAAAATATTTTCCAATAGGTCAGTGCCTATGTATGATTTTAATCCAAAGGCTGCAATCTTTTGATTCATTGTTGCTCTACTCAATGCTTTCTTTGCATTGTAAACCGATAGGTTGATGCGCTCAAAATCATTTTCAGAGATGATGCCTAATTTCTTTTTTACCTTGGCAATTTTAAGGTTGGCCTGACTGTTCTTGAGGTTCTGTCGTGCCAATTCTACATCGGTTTGCACATTCAGTAGCTGGAAAAACAACACGCATGCATCGTAAGCAATCTGCTCCATCTCTTCTTGAAAACCTTTCTGTGATTCTTCCCAGCGAAGTGGTTCAATCTTCTTGGTCCACCTGCTATTATTAAATCCAAATATTGGTTGGCGTAAACCAATCATAAACGGACTGCTATTGTAGGCTACTGTATTGCGTTCAAAGTCATCAATACGCATTATATCGGAAGCTGCAAATAGTTGGGTTCCTGTGGCTGCTATCTCCTGATTCAATGAAAAGTTGGCCGAAGAACGACTAAGATTGATGTTCTTGAAACTTACCGAACCATCAGGCTGTGTAATTGGCGAGTTGGTACTTGTAAAGTCAGGAAGATTACCATTTAAATAAAGACTAGGGCGAAACGAAGTCTTGTGATTTCGATACTGCCAATAGGCATTTTCCCTTTGGTTGAATGCATATTTTGAGGCAGGTGATTGTTGAATCGCCCTGTCTATAACCTCCTGCAAGGTAAGTAGTCGTGGAGTTACGGGGTTAACTCCACGCATGGTGCTGCACAAGCCCAACAATAGTGGGATGATAAGCAGTATGTGCAGACTATATTGGATAATGGTCGTTCTTAGGGTCATGGTTTTATTTTTACTTGTTGTATGTGCGATACTTTTGAGATATCTGAAATAATAACTTCGTCACCTTCTTCAAGTCCTGATAGCACTTCAACATATTCAAAGTTGCTGATGCCAACCTTAATGCTGGTCTGCTGTGCGATATCTTGATCCACTTTGAATACCTCAAGTTGTTTTGAGCCATCGTAAAATGGACCATCGGGTAGACGAAGCGTATTTTGTTTTTCTTTAGTGATCACCTGGAGTTCCATATTTAAGTTAGGACGAAGATCTTTATGGTTGCTCTGTTTAAGGAAGACATCAAACTTAATCATTCCATTGTCTACCTCTGGACGTATATTTCCGATCGTTCCTTCAAGGTGAGTGTCATCATTAATGGCAATGACTTTGTTCCCTGAGTGTAGCTTTTCAGCATTGCTATCGGCAATTTTACCTGTAAGCTTGAATGTTGATAAATCTGAAATACGTACCAGTTGAGCTCCTGATCCCACTGTTTGACCTTCGCGACCTGTTACGGAGATTACAATCCCGTTTTGCTGAGCTGTTACAAACGCTGCATTACAGGTTAGTTGTGCCTTCTGAAGTTCACGTTGCTTGATTCTGATTCTAAGCTCAAGGGCCTCCTTTTCGGCAGTAATTTTTTCTACTTTAATCGCATTCTGTTGAATCGCCAGCTCCAACTCTTTCTGTGCCAGCTCTAATTGTTGTTTGGTGTTTCTGATCTTTTCTTCTGAAATACCACCTACCTCAAGCAATAATTTCTCTTCGTGTAGCTTCGTTTTCAGGTCTGTTATTTTTAGTTTCTTTACTTCCAGTTGGTGTGTCAATTCCAATCGTTGATTTGATGCATTTAACTGATTCTGATGGTAACTATTTTGATCTAGTTTTAGCTGATCCTGCAAGTTGGCAAGCTTTTCGAGCATGGGCTGCTGATCGAGAATCAGTATCGTGTCACCTTTACTTACATGGCTACCTGAAGTCTTGATGATTGTTTGAATGTTACCTGCAAATGGTGCTAGTATGAGGTTTTCATATTCTGCTTCCACAATACCTGAGGCGGTAACGCTTGAGCGAACATCTCCTCGTTCAACTGTTGCAATTTTTATGGTCGATCGTTTCAGGCTTGGAGTAACCATGCCTTTTAGCCACGACCAGCAGAGGAGTATCAGTAAAATTGTTGTGGCGCTGATGGCAATCGCTTTGATTTTCCTTCGTCTTATTTTTTCAGGAGCTATAGCCCTGTCCATATTGTCCATTATCTGTGTCATCGGTTGTTTTATTTTGCCCTTTTATTTGCAATGGGTGTGCCATGAAGTGTAATGTACAGTAAATTAAGGTGATAGTATTTTGTAAGGTAGTTGCCTAGTGTCCGAAAACGGACAAGTGTGTATGGAAGCGTACAAAAGAGAGGAGGAAGATTGAAAAAATAGGGTCGCAAAAGAGATAGCGTTCATGGAAAGGAATACATGACTGGTGCAGAAGTGATGAGGTAATGAATTCTGATAATTACTTATATCTTACCATTTTTCGCAGCTTCGAAAGCTTCGATTAATTCATATATGTTAGTCGAAGGATTATTAAATAAGTTAGTTCTTATAGCTCTGGATTTTGCTTCAATTCCATTAGTGTCTAGCTTTGCTCTCAGTTTACTATCCAGGGCACCTTTTTTATATTTTGTACGATTTCTGTTCTCTAATTGTCGGATACAATCTTCGTTATTAATGAAATTACATTGGTTCTTGTAATGGAGTAGATACCATAACTCAATACATGGATTTGAAACTATTAGTGTTGCATCTTTTATTTGTAAGAGTCTTTCAAGTACCGCAGTAACATCAGCATCGTACAATAGAAAGTCTCTATCTTTTTCATGAAAATCTTTGCTCTTTTTATGACTCTTAATTATTCTTTCATCAATATTAGCTCCGATTATCTTTGAGATGACTTTTACTGTAGGCAGTCTATATTTTTGTTTTAAATAAATTACATAAGCTTCCTCTGACTCACCTTCGCAAAATATCCAGAACTTTGGATTTATTGTTTTTCCTCTGGGAGCTCTTCGTTTACTTCCCATCAATCAAAGATTTTAAAGTTGCTAATGAGTCATTTACAATAGGCACTGCATCAAAACGTCCTTGTAAATAGGCTTTTTCAAGATCCATTGTGTCTCTAAAGTCGCTATAGTCATACAGAGAATACAAGTCACTCGATGCGTCCTCTTTTTTATTGACAAAGAATATTTGGTCTTTCCTGAATTTTGTTAGATCAAGAAACTTGGTGTTATGAGTTGTACAAATGAGTTGGGCCCTTTTCCCTGCTTGGAAAATGTTAAAGATGTAGTCTATAATATCTGTATGAAGGCTTTCTCCAATTTCATCTATAAGTAAGATTTTATCATTTACAACGATGTCTAAGATGCTGACCATCATGTAAAACAATTTAATTGTACCTGCCGATTCTTCAGAAAGAAGGTCAAAGGATATACTTGGATCAGCGCTATGGTAGGTTTTAATTTGAAGCTGATCTTCAATTATATCTTTAACTGAAACATCTCCATTTGCTACATCAAAGCGTACGTCTTTCCCAGCTGCTTTTACCTTTTTAAATTTAAAATCAACAATATCGCTGTCAGCAAGCTTTAGTGCTTCTAGCATTTGATCTTTGAATTTGACCAGTAGTGGTTCAATATTAGGGCTATTAACCTGACCTGTATAACCTAATAAAAAGGTAGAATTAAAGTAGTTGAATAATTCTTTTGCCAAGGGCCTGTCCATCTGACTGGCACGTGATAAATAGAGTGTTTTATCAGATGTATTCGTGGCAACTCCCATCGGACTATTGATTCCTGATCCAAATGAGTATATGTTGCTTTTGGCAGCACCTTTGCGCTCTTTTCTTGTAAAAACCTTACTAATTCTACCTTTAGGAGAATAATGAAGACTTTCAGAAAGGACTCTATCTTGCATTATTGAGAACGAATATTCATATTCAATGCCGTTACTAATAAATGCAATAAAAAAGGTGCTTGGCTTATTATGCCAGCGGTTAAATTTAAATTTCTTATAATTGAATTTTATGTTTTCATTGTGATTATGAGAATTAAGAATCATAGCACAGCAAAAGCGAATGGCTTTTATGATATTGCTTTTTCCCGATGCGTTTGCACCATAAATAACCACCGTCTTTAAAATGTCAGTATCATTAAATTCAAACAAATTACTAGATAATTCCCTGGCATTTTTGCTTTTTAGGTTCGCAGCTCTCAAATCTAAGATGACCTCTTCTTTGATTGAGTAAAAGTTGCTTAATCTAATCTCTAGTATCATTTAAGTTTGAGTTTTGTAAAAGTTTTACAAATATACATGTTAAAAACGCATAGTTGTTGAAAATGTTTACCTTTTTTCTCAAAAATGATACTTTTTTATTGTATATGGCATGGTTTGCCCTGAGAGCAATCAACCTATGCGTATGAAAAACGCTATATTTCCCCTATGTATTCCCTATACATCCCCTATCTTATCTCTATCAAAACCATAGGGAATAGATAGTGTTGATAGGGGGAAGATAGGGCGAAAAGATAGTGTTATGGATACATGAAGGTGGTTTGAGGGGGGCATAGGCTTAATATTTCTTAGGTGTTTTAGTTCTTATTTCACTTTTGGATATTAATCCAAGTTATTTGGATTCTAGTACAAGTGTAATATGGCATTTCGCAATAGGTTTGTGCATTGTTGCAATTTATACGATTGAAGATTCAGGAAGAGTACATGAAACTTCAATCGTATTTTTTCTGTTTTAGTATAAGGTATTGAAACCACGAGAAGAATAATACGCTATATGGATTTGAAATGTAGAATAAAGAATTATGAATAACAAGTTAATTGTACAGGTCGTTTTACTAGCATTAGGAATAGGATTTTATACTTCATGCATTAATAAAGAACCAAACTATACTGAAATGTTGCTTCAGGTTAAAGCGGAAGCTCAAAAAACATTCTCAGAGGATTTGCATGAATTTAATAATTATAAGCACAGACCCAACTCTGATGGAATTTATAATAAAAGCAATGTTGAAGAATTCTTAAAAGATAAGGTTCCGTACTTTTTATGTTCGAATGAAGATTTTACTGAGGTGTTCAACTATCGATGGTGGATGATATCGAAACATCTACGTAATTGGACTGATCCATCTTCTAATAAAGATATATGGGTTTTCACTGAATTTTACGGATGGCCAGGTCATGGAAGTATTAGTGGAGCAATTCCTTGTCCGGCAGGTCATCAGTTTTATGATTTAAGGTGGTTTAGAGATCCTCAATATCTGCGTTCTTACATTGAGTTTTATATGAAAGGTTATGGCTCAAAAAACAATCAACGCGAGAATAGAGCCTTTCATAGTCATATTAGTCGTCCTGAAAGTCATCATTTCTCAAGTTGGATGGTTGATGGGACAGAAGCATTTCTGAAGATTCATCCGAACAATAATTGGCGTGATAACATGTTGCCATATCTGGAGAAGCATCAAAAAGTATGGGATGAGAAATTCATGATAGATAAACCGGGAGGCAAGACTGATGGATTATATAAAGTGCTTGATTTATATGATGGAATGGAGTTTACTATATCGGCTACTTTGCCTCTAATTGCCAGCGATGGTCCTTATTCTATTTATACCGATGAAGATTGGCGTGAATACTATTTGGGGTGGGGAGCAATTGATAGAATGAGGGCATCAAAATTAAATGAAACGTTTCCGATGGCATTCGCAAGAGGTTATCCAATGATGTATTTGGCCCGTCCGTCAATTAATAGCTATTATTATGGGAATTTGATGTCGCTG
The DNA here is from genome assembly GCA_005217565.1 of Puteibacter caeruleilacunae. Taxonomy (GTDB): domain Bacteria; phylum Bacteroidota; class Bacteroidia; order Bacteroidales; family Prolixibacteraceae; genus Puteibacter; species Puteibacter caeruleilacunae. The sequence continues at coordinate 96,203 of SJCO01000003.1, read as the reverse complement.
AGTAAATTGTATGCATTGAAAGCTAAGTCATCCGGAAATGAACAGGATATCGCTAAGAGTGAGGATTATTTAAATAAAGGGAAAAAATTACAAGAAAGAATGTTATCAACCTTATGGAGTGATAATGACAAATTCTTTTATTCTTATTCTGCTGCCGATAATGCTCATGGAGTAAAAGATTGGGAAGCTCAGGTGCGTGAAAGTGCTGGATATACTCCATGGTACTTTAACATGATACCGGCGGGAGAAAAGAAGTACGATGAGGCATGGAAGATGCTTGGATCGCCTAAAGGATTTCATAATACAAAAGGCATGACTACAGCGGAAAGACAACATCCATTGTATAACGAAAAAGCTTATGCGTGGAATGGGCGAGGCTGGCCTTTTCAAAATTCAGTGGTGAATAAGGCATACGCTAATTATTTAAAATATTACAAAGCAGAAGTCTCTGGAGATGAAAGAGAGCTATTGTATGATTTGATTGAGAAATTAGTGAAGATGCATGGGACAGAACGTAATATTGGAGAATTTTATTTGCCCTCAGAAGGTGAGCAATTTGGAGGTGTAAAAGATTATTTTCATTCTACTTTCCCAGATATGATAATTGAAGATTTATTAGGATTTACTTCTTCTCACGATAAGGAATTCTTGTTGCAACCATTGTTACCTGAAGATAAGTGGGATTATTTCTATTTGGGAAACATTAGATATCACAATCATGATGTAGACATTGTTTGGAAAAGAGATTGGGATGATGAAAGAGAAGGGGATCAAAGTAAACTTTGTGTTTGGGTTGATGGACAGCTGGTTGCGAAAGGAGAACATCTCAATGATAATTTAACTGTAGAATTGCCTTAAGCTGAGTCGCTTTATATCAAAAACAACTAACTGGAAGTGGTACATTGAACGGTGTTGTTATCTAAGCCAAATGTAGTGCTTCCAGTTCGGATCCTCTTGAAAATAATGCAGTCAAAGTGGGGCTGTTATTTTTGATTTGTCTTGGTGGTTGGGGAGTGTAAGTGTTTGATAGTTTGGTTTTTATTATTATTGTAGTTCGTCAATTGTGATTGTAAAATTTAAATCATTTGATATTCCCAACTCGTTTCTCTTCTTCAAAAAATCGTGATAAGTTAATGGACCTATCTTATTTTTATCAGGAGGTAAATTACCATCATTTTTAATTGGGATGATGAAGTAGTTTGTAATGGCTTTATTTACTGAATTGCCTTCAAAAGGATGTTGCTTTACAATTATGAAATTCTTGTTGTATCCAACTGCAAATACTGTCGCGTTGACTATTCCTATCTGGTACTGTTCATCAGTTGTATAAATTGACATTCCGGATATATGATCATTAGCAGAAAGTTCATATCCAGCGGTAAGTTTTCTTTCATACACAACGCTACCAATGCAAGATGTGAAAATCATGCTAACCAATAGTATTACTGACAAATTAAATTTATTCTTGCTCATTATTTGTTCTGGTTAATGGATTTAAGTGTTTTGTATCGCTAGGGGTATACGATAAGCCAATTGTTATTTTCTAATTCATTTAAGGTGTATTCTTTTCTTTCATAGGCTTGATTATCTTTTATATTTGTCCAGTTATTATTTTTTGACAGTGTATCCGCATTAATAAAAAAGATATTGAGTTTTTGGTTGGTGCTCCTTTTTATGAGAAAGGGCCATGCATTTTTACTTCCAGGTTTATTCTTTCGAACAGTTTTTCCTGACTCAATTTTGTCTTTAAGAAGAAGTGTTATTATTTTATTTTTTCCTGCCGGTAGTAGGGTATCTTCTGAAAAAACGACTGTTATTGTTTCGCTGCTATTATTTTTGATTTGTAATCTATTATCATAGTAATCGCAGGTTGCAGCTAAAGTCAGTAAGGTAATTGCTATAAGAAATATTCGAATTTTCATACAGATTTACTTGTTGATTCTACATTTCTAATTGGATTGTAGTGAATGAAATTTAATTTGAATTACATGCTTTGGGGTAGGTTAATAGGTATCTTCTTTAATTGCTTTCCCTCAAAGCCAATTGACATTAACTCAATTTCTCCACTTCTGGATATTTTTGAAAATAAGATTTCTTCTTTAGTGTTGTAAAAACAGATATTTTTTAAGTGACCACTACCATTTTTTGGACCATAAATTAGTTGTGCTTTTTTAGACGTTGCATCCATTAAATATAATTCATATGGAGCAGTAAATGCCATTACTCCGTAGTTCCTTGAAAAAATTGGTCGAGAATACATACTTGCTGAACCTCTGGGATTATTGATGGGATTAGATGGAGTAGTAGTTTCTGGCTTATCAACAGATAAAGTATATATCCCTCCTGATGGTCCAGCTTCAATTCCCATTAATAAATTTGTACTATCGACTTCTGAGATATTATTTATGTTATATGCGCACAAATTTGATAGTTTACTTATCGATTTGTCATCTAAAGAAAGCGAATAAATATCAAAATCATGAGCTGATCGAATACCAATTGGTGAAGATTTGCGATAGTCTGTTGCTCCGCAAAAATATATCAAATTACGACTTGATGAGAATAATGCTTCTGTAACAATAATACTATCTAAAGAATGAGTTTCTAGTTGTGAACCATCCCGATTGACAGTGCAAATATTACTCTTTATTTCTCCGGATGGATGCGATATAAATATAATTTTACTCCCGTCAGGGGAATACTTTGGATTAACATACGAAACACCTTCATCAGAGCTAATTAGCTTTACTATCTCACTTCCGTCTATTTGCATCTGATAAATTGAAGATACGCCATCTATGTTGTATGCAAAAACGATATGTGTGTCATTTTTAGATATATCGAAGTCTCCTAAAGATCTTTCTATTTCACCTTGATTGTAACAGCCAGGGAATAAAAAAACAAGAATCACAAGAATGATTAACGTTCGTTTCATTGTTTCTTAGGTTTTGGGAGTCTGTAGAATAAATGATTACTCCTATTTGAAATCATCCAATTACTTCAGTTTGCTTGCTTAAAGGTATGGAAAAAGTGGGAATTACTATTTTCTTCTAAGGCAAATAAGGGCAAATACTAGGGAAATTAAGCCAAAATAAGGCCCAACACCCACAGTTCCCGCAGTGATTTGGCATGTTGGTCCTAATGAGTCCCAAATGAAGTTCGAGGATGGTTCCTGTTCGGTTGATGCTCCAAAATTTCAGGTTGATCGTTGATATTGCTATTTAATATTATCAGACTACCGACTTACATGGTTGAAGCTTTGTGGTATTGTATGGTTCAAAAAATATGCAGACCTTTGGTTTACAGAAGAAAATAGAACAATTATATTAAAAAATAATATGGCCGAATCAAATCGGATAGAATTTAAAAGACAGCTTACTGATGATATTGAGAAGGAAGTCGTAGCCTTTTTGAATTATCGAGAAGGTGGAAATATATACATTGGAATTGCTGATGATGGAACAGTAATCGGCGTTGATAACCTTGATGCTGTACAGCTAAAAGTTAAAGATCGATTAAAAACAAATATTCTCCCTTCATGCCTAGGATTATTTGATGTTATTTGTGAAGAGAGGGAAGGAAAAGATATTATTAAAATCAATATAGCGAGTGGCCCTGACAAACCATACTATCTGAGAAAAAGAGGTATGAGCCAGAATGGTTGCTTTCTTCGAGTTGGTTCTGCTGCAGAACCTATGACGGTAAGACAAATTGAAGATTTATTTGCAAAACGAACAAGACAGTCGTTGAGTAAAATTGTATCTAATCGACAAGATTTAAGCTTTGAACAGCTAAAAATTTACTACGAAGAAAAGAAGCTAAAGCTAACAGAAAAATTTGCGAATAATCTTGAATTGCTAACTAAAGAGGGTGAGTATAATTATGTTGCTTATTTATTAGCAGATGAGAATGGCAACTCCATTAAAGTTGCGAAGTATTCAGGAACTGACCGTATAAATCTAATAGAAAGTAATGAATATGGATATTGCTCATTAATAAAAGCGACAAAGTTGGTTTTGGATAAATTGGAGTTGGAAAATCTGACAATTACAAAAATCACTTCCAAGGAACGCATTGAAACCCGTTTGTGGAATCCCATTGCTTTACGTGAAGCTACTATTAATGGGATTATTCATAACGATTACTCCAGAGAAGTGCCTCCTAAGTTTGAAATTTTTTCAGATAGACTAGAAATTACTTCGTATGGTGGATTATTTGAAGGAATGTCGCAGGAGGATTTCTTTGAAGGTTTATCATTACCCCGAAACAAAGAACTGATGCGTATTTATAAAGATCTGGATATGGTTGAGCAGTTAGGTTCGGGAGTTCCTCGTATTTTACAGACTTATGATAAAAATTGTTTTAAATTCTCAGAGAATTATGTTCGAATGATCTTTCCTCGTTCAGTCATTGATCGCAGTTATAGTGAATTGACTAAAGAAGATCAGACTCTACATGATGAAGGGTTGGTAGTAGGGTTGGTAGAAGGGTTGGTAGAAGGGTTGGTAGATAGTCAGAAAAAGATCGTAAAACTAATCTTTGAAAATCCGAAGATATCTAAGAAAGAAATGGCTGAAAGTATTGGTATTAGTACAACAGCAATAGATAAGAATATCTCAGCATTAAGAAAGAAAAATATCATACAGAGGGTTGGTAGTGACAAGCTTGGAAGTTGGCAAATAATTATTCCTAAAGAGGAAAAATCAGATGACATCTAAAGGGAAATACTAAATGCGACAACTGGAGCTCGATAATATTGTGTTGTTCAAAAAATATCCAGACCTTTGATTTTGTGAATCTTCAATAGCACATTCCTTAAGGAGAAGCTCAATCACATAATTAACTATCGGAATAATAAAGAGAATATGGAAAAAATTAACTTAATCGTTGTACTGCTGGTTGTTGTAGTACTTGGAATCACCTCTTGTAACAATAAACCTTATCGCCTTGAGGAAGGATATATTTATGTCCAGAGCAAAGACCGACAAAATGATGCTACCGAATGGGAATTGGTATGGGAAGAGAAGTTTAATCAAGGATCGTTAGATACCAATACCTGGAGTAGGATAGGACTTTTTGAAACTCCAAAATGGCAAGTCCCTGTTGAAAAATGGAGAGACGTTAAGAATTGTTTCAGGTATATTTCTGCTACTGATCCTCGAGTTGTAACCTTTGATGATGAGAACATCCAATTGAATGGAATCATCAATCAAGACACGCTTAAAGGTGATCCACGTCCTTATCTTACAGGTGGAATCTATTCATGGAATAAGTTTGCATTTCAATATGGACGTATAGAGATAAAAGCCAAGTTGGATCAAGCATACGGTATGTGGCCAGCGCTATGGATGCTTTCTGAAAAAGAGATATATCCTGATCAGCATAATGGAGAGATGGATATTATGGAAAAATTGAATCATGATGATTTTGCATACCAAACAACGCATAATCATTATACAATAACATTGAAACAAGATGTGCCTAAAAAGTTTGCTACTGGTAAAATTGATACAACAGGCTACAATGTGTACAGCGTGAGCTGGTATCCTGAAAAGTTGGTGTATGCAGTTAATGGGGTAGAAACGTATGTATATCCAAAAGTAAAAGGAGCCGGGACTTACCAATGGCCTTTTGACCAGCCTTTCTACTTGATTCTTGACCAGCAGATGGAACATGAATGGCCTGGAAAAATTACCAATCCTTCAGAGCTTCCAATAAGTATGACCATTGATTGGGTGAGGTTGTATCAGTAAGGAAACTCGTTCCATCCATGATGAACAACCCCAATCAGCTCTTCTCGAATACTTACTCTTCACAAACAACAGGTTCTTTTCCCATTTGCATCTCTAATACTCCTCCTGTAACAATCTCTTGATGAGTTATCCAAAAACGTTTAAGAGGTTTTCCGTTTAGTTTGATGGATTGGATATAAATGTTGTTGGGGGAGTTATTCTTTACTTCGATAATGAATTTTTTACCGGTATAGTATTCCTGATCCAGATTTAGTTCTACACGATTAAATACTGGACTGGTTATTTGGTATATGTTATCGCCCGGACAGATGGGGTGAATGCCTATAGCTGCCAAAACATACCATGCCGACATCTGGCCAACATCTTCATTCCCACAGAGTCCGTACGCATCAGTTCCATACGCAGTATTGCATATCTTGCGTGTCCATTTCTGAGTTAAATGTGGTACTCCTGCAGTATTAAACATGAAGGGGACATGGTGCACTGGTTCATTCGGATGATTGTAGTAGTCATTCCATAAAAAGTCACTAGGTGTATTTTCAAAGAATGAAATCAAAGTATCCCGGAATGCTTCATTGCCTCCCATCAATTTTTTTAATCCATCTATGTCGTGAGGTACAAACCAGCCTTGTTGAAAGGGATTACTCTCAATACATCCTTGTCCGTGCTTGGTTTTACCAGCCCATTGGGTCCATCCTCCATCTACAGTCCGTGCGCGAAACCATGCTACTTCTTTATTCCATAGATTCCGATAGTTTTTTGATCTTCGATAGTATTCCGTTGCAATCTCAGGTTTATCTAATGATTCTGCAAATTTACCCATACACCAATCAGTATAGGCATATTCCATTGTCATAGATACTCTTTTGGGAGAAAAACCGATCATGCCATTACTAAAGGTATCCACAGTATTCTTGCAATATTCATATGCTTTAGCAATATCGTATTTTCGAATACCCTTTTGATAAGCATCAACAATAACCGAAACGGCAGGATTTCCTAACATACAACCTGAGTAAGAGTTTAGCATCTCCCAACGTGGAAGATAATCACGGCCACTTAATTCTGCCATCTGTAGTAGAGAATTAATTTCATCATTCACTAAAGATGGATTAATGATCGTTTGTAGGGGGAATTGAGAACGAAAAACATCCCAGCCACTAAATATCGTCCTATAAGTAAAATCATGTGATTGGTGCACTTTTTTATCAGCTCCAATGTAGTTCCCATTAACATCAGAAAATGTGCGAGGATCAATCATAGTATGATAAAGGGAGGTGTAGAAAATTGTTTTTTCATCTTCTGTTCCTCCTGTTATATTTATATTTTCTATGGCATTACTCCATAATTTACGAGCCTGTTCATGTACCTTGTCAAAATCCCAGTGGTTAATATCATGCTCCAGGTTCTCTTTTGCTCCTTGTACATTCACAAATGAGATTCCACTTTTAATCAATACCTGTTCTCCTTCATAGGTTTTAAAGTTGGTATAAAAGCCCAGGTGTTTACCTTGCATCTCCTTAGCATGCTCAAATTGATGGGCATATTTTACAGAATCCTGATATGCTGCTTTGCGAATATGACGCATTTTTCGTCCTTCCCCTGGTATGTTTGCACTCCAAATGCCAAATTCTTTTAGTGGTTTACTAAACTGACACCAAAAGTAAACGGTATAATCTGCGTTTCCGGCTCCTGCACCCCAACCTCCACCTTCGGGTGGGCATTTCATCCACCCCGAGATTGTATACTCGTCTTCAATTTTAATGTATTGTTCGGTGGAAGTACCTCCCACTCGTCTGGATAGATCAATTTGAATTCTGGAACTATCATTTTGAGGATAGGTAAATCGAATTATTCCAGCACGCGGAGCAGTTGTCAGCTCTGCTCTTACCTGATAATCATCTAATGTAACGGCATAGTATCCGGCACTGGTTATTTCTGTGTCATGTGTGTACCGTGAACGATAGCCTTCTTCTGGATTATCAGGAATACCGCGATTCGTGATTAGCTTTCCAACGGTTGGTGTAACTAAAAAATTACCCAGATCACCAAACCATCCGACGCCACTCATATGTGTAAAACTGAATCCTTCTAACGTTGTGTGTTCATACGAGTAACCGCTTCCGTTATCTCCACCAGTATAGGTGTCCGGACTTAATTGAACAAGACCAAAAGGTGTGGCTGCACCGGGAAAGGTTTTACCGAAACCATGGGCATCGGTAGTTTTTTTTCCGTAGGTAATAGCACCTATGATTGGATTGATATAGTCAATGTTTGAGGATTGGCCTCCAACCAATGATGTAGTTCCTACTATTATAACTGATAATAAAAATAGAATGCGTGTCATAATTAAATATTTAAACTTATAGTGGAACAACGATTGTATTAAACGATTTGGCATCAACCTGAATATTTACAGTCTTCGAGTTGAATTGAAGATTTAGGCTTTGCTTTTTTTGTCTTGAATTGTGAGCAAACACGATTACTTCATTTGAGTCATGATTATAGAATACCAATGCATTTTGGTCATCCCCACTGGTATTCAATTTTACACTGCCAGGTTGTACAAATGCACTCAGGTGTTTCATTAAATAAAACTCAGGATTGTAAGTAACTATTTTGGTTTTACTATCAATAGAAATCATAGAATTCTGTTTCCAGCCCCATTGACTTTTTCCTGTTTCGTCTAAAACCATGTTCCAGTACATGTAAGCGTTAGTTCCATTTTCGAAATAGTGTTTCATTAGATCGAATGTATATTCGGCAGCAGCCCAGTCGTTTGAACCATCTCCACATTCTGTCTCTGTTTGCATTAGTCTCATCTGTGGATACTTGGCATGAACTTTTTTTATGGCTCCTTTACCAGCCCATTGAAATCCAACACCTGCAATATTATCCTCTACATTCTTATATTGAAGAACGCTATCTACCCGCTCAATATGAGGACGCTCAATAGTTCCAAGCCATATCTCAGAATCAATATAATCAGCTTTAAACTGAGGAGTTAAATAGTCGGCTATTAGCACTCCTAGATCTCTTGGTTTCCATACGCAGGATGGAAAATTCTGGGCTGAGTTTGGTTCATTTTGAACATGTATTGCCGTAATGTCAATGCCTTCTTGTTGGTATGCTTTTATGAACATTGAAAAATAAAGAGCATAGGCCTTGAAATATTTTGGTTCTGTAATAAATCTCGAAATCAGTTCTTCTGTAGAACTTAATTCCGGCGACAAATCATTAACATTGGGATCTGACTTACAAGCATAATGTTGGTTGTGTTTCATCCATGATGGAGGACACCAGGGGGAAGCCCATATTCTAATTTTAGGATTGATTTTCTGAGCTTCATGAATGTAGGGGATTAAACGTTTTTTATCACGATCGATAGAGAAGTATTTCATTGCAAAATCTCCACTAATTTCATTATGACTGTACCAATCAACTGCATAATCATTGGCTCCTATTGGCATGCGACACAAGTTAAACTTACATCCGGTTTCAGGATGAAACAGGTCGTTCAGGATTCGCTGTTTTTCAATTGGAGTAACCATGTTTAATGCTTCCCACCCTAACTCATTAAAACAACCTCCAAATCCATCAATGGTTTGTTGTTGTTCATTGATATCGATTTTTATATCAATTTTCTCCAATCCTTCGATAGAAGATGATGCTATATCTTTTTGTACCCAAGGATTCTTATTGGTTGTACTTATCCATTTTACATTAGAGTTGTTTGTGCATGCCATACAGATTAGCATCAAGAATAGTAGAATTAATTTCATCCCCTTCATCTGTTTAAAGTTTTTTATATAAACCATCAATTGTTTTAAAATATTGTGTTTTTATTAGCGAACATTCGCACTTAACTCTTTATCGTATTGGTCTATCAGTTGTTTTAGCTGTTTAACTTTTTCAGGATGTTGAGAAGCTATATTTTTTGATTCTGAAATGTCATCTTTCAGGTTAAACAGCTCAATGTTTTCTTCAACGATACGCAGTTTCCAATTACCTTTACGTACTGCCTGTAGGCTGGTTTTATGGTAATAGTAATAGGCTTCGTGAGGCGATTTAGCTTTCTTCTGTCCAGATAAAAGAGGCCAAATATTTTTCCCGTCAATAATCGTTTTTGGCATTGAGGCTCCTGTTAGTTCAGCGATGGTAGGGAAGAGGTCGATTGTAGAGGCAATTTCAGAGCAAACTGTACTTGCCGGAATTTTTCCTTTCCATTGAGCTATCATCGGTTCTCGCATTCCACCTTCGTAGGTTTGAAATTTATACCCTCGTAATGGTAATGCACTTCCTCCATGACCATTTTCCAGATTCCATGGACCGTTATCAGAGGTAAAGATTACCAGTGTATTTTCGGCTAGATCTAATTCATCTAATGTTTTTAAAATTTGACCCATACTCCAATCTAGTTCTTCAATCACGTCACCATACAAGCCTCTTGCACTTTTCCCTTTAAAATTGGCAGAGGGATGCAAGGGGATATGAGGCATAGAGTGGGCTAGATATAAGAAAAATGAGTGGTTTTTATTTTCTTTAATAAATTGAATGGCTTCTGTTGTATAGGATTCGGTCAGATTGGTTTGATTAACAGGATATTCTACTACCTCGTCCTGACGCATTAAAGGAACTTTACTTCCTCTCCATTTCTTTTCGCGAAGACTGTCTATTGTCATTTCTTCGTTGAAAATAATATGCTTAGCAACCTTTGAATTGGGATTAACCGACATGTCGTTGCTGAAGGGAATACCGAAGTATTGATCGAATCCTTGTGCTGTAGGAAGATGATTAGGTTGATCTCCCAGGTGCCATTTCCCGATGCATGCAGTGGCATAACCTTGTTGTTTAAGCATATCCGCAATGGTAGTTTCTTTTTGCTCTAATCCTGTTTGGCTGTTCGGCCATAATACTTCAGGAACACCTACTCTGGGAGGATAGCATCCGGTTAATAAAGCTGCACGTGATGGAGAACATACTGGTGATGCCGAGTAGAAGTCGGTAAACCTAATACCATTTCGGGCCATTTGATCAAGGTTAGGTGTTTTGATCAGGGGAGATCCGAAACAGCCTACATCTTGATATCCCTGATCATCTGTAAAAAAGATAATGATATTAGGGGATTTAGGAGTTGCGTCACATCTCATGATAGTTAAAATGATTCCAATCAGTAGTGTCGTTTTTATTTGATATCCTTTATAAATAGAGTTCATTTTACTTATTTGTTTGTTATATGCTCTTACGTTTTTTGAAAAAATGTTTGGAGTTCAGGTTTTTTACTGGTTAAATATCAATCCTTTCTATCTCTACATAAAAAGGCATCTGATAAACTGTTTTGTTGTTATTTCTGATGAACACGATAGGTACGATATCTGCTTTACCTGCAGTTAAATTGATTGTCCGCAGTGATAATTGTTTACTCATGGGCTTTTTATAAGAGAAAAAATATTGTTTTTCTCCAATCTGAAGTTGCACTTCACAATCCTCGTTGATCTCTTTTTTTAAATACAGGTTTACCTTATAGCTTCCTGGCTGAGCTATATCCGTTTTCCAATATACAACACCTTTTTTCACTTTCTCATGTTTGGTGAAATGTACGTCGTTGAGGTTTAGCATACTTGGATTTTCGAATGTTGTTCCGATAACAATTCTTGGAGAATTAATAGCGTTAGGAGATTTCATCAGCTCATTTATCCATGAATCCATTTTTCCTTTTAAGACATTGGCTGTTTCCTTATTGCTATCCACAATATTGGTTTGTTCATAAGGATCTTGTGCTAGATTATACAGCTCAAATTGTTCAATTTTTGCAGTAGAGTCGCAATTTCCAATCAGCTTGTATTCCTTATTCCGTATCATCATGTTTTTATATTTTTCTGGCCCTCTTCGTTTCCAGTATCGTGCTATATAACGTTCAGGTAATTTAGCTATGTCTCCTTTTAATTGAGGCAAGAGACTAACGCCATCAATTTGCCTGTCTGTTGGGATTTTAGCTCCGCATAGCTCGGCAATCGTTGGAAAAATATCAAAGTGTGATGCTGTTGTTGTTATATCTCTATTTCCTTTGAAGACTTTCGGGTAACGCCAGAAACAAGGTACCTGAATTCCTCCTTCGTAGACTGAAGATTTTCTTCCCCGTAAACCAGCAATGTAGCGAAATGGTATTGGTCCGTTATCGCTCATAAAAATGACTAGTGTATTGTCTCTAAGGTTGAGTTGATCAACCTTATTCAGAAGGCGGGCCAGATTGTCATCGATGTTGTTAACCATGGCATATACCTTTCGGGCCTTCTCTTTCATTGTATCATTCATTTCGGGGAAAGGCCTGTTGTCATGTTCAAATCCAGCTGAAGGATCAATGTCTTTATATCTATTGTAATACTCATCAGGCACTTGTAATGGATCGTGAGGAGCATTAAATGCAAGATATAGGAAGAAAGGGTGTTCTTTGTTATTTTCTATAAATTGAATAGCCGCATTTGTAAAAACATCAGAACAATATCCTGTGCTTTCAACCATTTTCCCGTTTTGCCAAAGAGTTGGATTAAAATAGCTAGTGTTAAACTTGAGGTGGTTAGGCCAATCTCCCCATTGACCGATGCCTCCAGCCAGATGACGCAACGTATAATCAAAGCCTTGATCCTCGGGGCGACAAGGATAGTTATCGCCTAAATGCCATTTTCCTATCATTCCTGTGGTATAACCAATATCCTGAAGTACTTCGGCAATGGTTATTTCTGATGAAGCCATGATAGCACCTCCTTGATAGGTGTCGCGCACACCGGTTCTCAACGGATAACGGCCCGTCATTAATGATGAGCGTGTTGGTGCACATACCGGAGAAACCAGAAAGTCAGTAAAGCGAACGCTCTCACTGGCAAGTTTATCCAGTACAGGTGTTTTTATATGGTGATTTCCATAGTAACCAATGTCTCCAAAGCCCTGGTCATCGGTCATGATTAATATAACATTGGGACTGGAATTATGGTCTGTTTGCTTTGCATTAGAGCAACTCTTAAAAATAAATGAGATGAAAAGAATTCCAAAGAGATAGATCAGTTTGTTCATATAAAATACTTGGTTAGTGGGTATGTAAACGACTACCTAAAATAGATTAGGTAGTCGTTCATTATTAGCATTAATATTATTCCCAGCCTGGATTTTGTTCTAGATTTTCATTCAATACTAATTCATCAGATGGTAGAGCTGTTAAGTAATCTCTGTTTGGATCAAATCCATAACCCGTTGAAGCAGATGCCTGATAAGGATCGATGTAGTTATCAGTATCAATTTTCAGGTTGCCTTCTTCCTGTATTAGTGTTTCGTAATAAGCTCCACGAGGACGCTTGTCTGCGAATAATTCGTGTGCTCTCCAGCGCATCAAATCGTCGAAGCGGAAGCCTTCTCCCATGAGTTCAACTGATCTCTCACGTCTGATTTCATAAAGAACATCAGAAATAGAATACCCATATTCAGGCCAATCAGGATCTACAGTAATTGCATTTAGCGTTAGGTGAGGCATTCCTGCCCGGTCTCGTAAAAGGTTAATAGTCATGTCTAAATCACTCTGATTAATGGTACCTAGTTCTGCTTTTGCTTCAGCATAAATGAGTAGTGCTTCGGCATAACGCATAATTACCTTTGCCAAATCATTGGTGAAATTATTCAGGTTTGGATCAATCGCTGCTATCCTGTATTTTTGTCCTTCATAGGCCGTTACACAACTATTATTACCACCAGAAACAACAGGAGCAGCGAAGAATGTGGTATCACCATCTACATCAATACTAATGATATCGCCTGGTACCATAACCGTAGCAGCCAGTCTTGGATCACGATTAGTCTCAAGGGAATCGAGTCCTAAGTCACCTTTGTAAAGAGGACTCACAGAGATGGGATCTCCATCAGTACATAAGTAGCTTCGCATGGCAAACCTGGTATAACCACTTCTGTTGGGCCATACCTGTGCATTATTTCCATAGCTTTTCCCATAGGTCAGGTAATCATATTCTCTCCATAACATGATTTCCTTATTTCCTTTTAAATCAGTTTGGTTGAAAAGACTACCATAGTCTGAATGAAGTGAAAATATACCACTTTGTATAACAGCTAATGAAGCGTCAGCTGCTATTTGTATGTAATTAGAGCCATTGGATCCATCTACACCGAACACGGTACCTGCATGATATTTTTCCCATGTTCCTGCATATAAGGCTATTCTTGCTTTATATAATTGAGCAGCTTCTTTGCTTACTCGAGGCGTTGAAAGTTCAGATTTCGATTTCAACTTAGTAATTGCTTTATCCAGATCAGATAGTATAAAATCAACAACCTCATTTCTTGGAGATCTGGCCTTGTATAGATAATCGGTATCAGAATCATCGATATATTTATCAACTATAGGTAGGTCACCATACTTTGTTAAAAGAGACACATAGTAGAATGCGCGGAAGAAATAACCTTCTCCCCAGTAATGATTGATTTCTGACTCGCTGCCTTCTGCTTTGTCTACATTGGATAGAAAATAGTTGGCTTTACGTACATAAGTCCAGTTCCAAACACTTCCTTTTGCTGTTGATGGTATGGTTGATGTTCCTAATAGTCGCGTAGAAGGACCAGTATACAACGAAACATCTGTACCATTATCTGGATTCGCAGCATAACCAACTCCCACAGTTCCCCAGCTTGGAAGATTTTGATAGAAGTTATTGGCATATAGCTGAAGATCACTGGGGCTCTTCCAGAAATCAGGCTCAGTAATACTATCCTGTGGAGTTAAGTTTAATTCATCATCACATGACATTAATGGTAGTGCAATGATGATCAATAATATATACTTTAGTTTTTTCATAACTCTGTTTGTTAATGTTTTATAAAGAAACGTTTATACCGGCCGACAATACTTTTGATAGAGGGTAGGCAACCGCATTACCAAAGTTCCCTTTAATTGATTCAGGATCGTACATCGGAAAATCAGTTTTAGTCCATAGATTTTCTCCTGTTACAAATATTCTGATCCGATCAAGTCTTACTTTCTTTGTTAATTGTTTTGGGAATGTATAACCAATTTGAATACTCTTCAATCTCATGTAGGATGCATCCTCCACATAGCGATCAACCGCATACTTGTAGTTTTTATTATTTCTACCTGGATTGGCTGCATAGGGTCTTGCCCAATGTGCATCTGGATTTGCTCCTAAGGCACTTGAATCATCTCTCCAGTAGTCGAGGTTGTATTCCATCACATTAGCATGGTACGGTCCATTTGCTGGACCTCTGTATGCTGTTCCTCCCATATAGAAATCACGTTTTCCTACTCCCTGAATAAATGCACTGAAGTCGACCCCTTTCCATTCTGCACCCAGGGTTAATCCATACTGATATCTTGGTGTGGTGTTACCAATAACCTTTCTATCACCAGGATTGTCGACAGTATTGGTTCCGGTGTTAATTTTCTTATCTCCATTCTGATCAACATATTTTGTGTCTCCAGGACTATAGGCCCAGCCCACAACTCCTGATTGATCGATTTGATGGTTGTCAACTTCATCCTGAGTTTGGAACCATCCGTCCCATTCTAATCCCCAAATTTCCCCCATGTTTTTACCTACATAGTAGTCGCTAATTAGCTTGGTTGGATTTGGATACTTAACCACTTCTCGTTTGTAATCGGAGAGGACAAAGCGAACATTGAAATTGAAGTCACCCAATTTCTGCTTCCACGCTATTTCACTTTCCCAGCCCTGGGTACGCATTGTACCAGCATTCTGTTTTGGTTCATCAGTTCCTAATACTGCAGGAAGAGTTTCTCCGGTTGTACTCATCCCACTAATATCAGAACGATACCAGTCAAAGTTGAATGATAATTTACCATCAAATGCCAATACATCCAAGCCAAAATCTGTTGTTTTCACTCTTTCCCATGTTAAACTAGAACTTAGCAAATCCGGTGGATTAACATAGTAGTCCCACTCACCATCAAACAGAAAGGTTCCGGTTTTAATGTCCATTACTGATAAGTATTTGTAGTTCTCAACATTCTGGTTTCCTAATGTACCATAAGAACCTCTTACTTTAAACGTATGGATATAGTCTTTCAAAGGCCAAAATTCTTCTCTAGCAATGTTGTAACCTACCGAATAAGAAGGGAAACCAGCCCAGCGAGAACCATCTTCAAACTTAGAAGAACCATCACGACGATAAGAGAACTCAAATAGATATTTCCCTTTATAATCGTAATTAAAGCGACTAAAGATACTTTGTGTTGAGTAGTGTCCGATTTGATCACTAATTGTTTGTTCTCCAACCGATGTTGAAATTGAAGGAATGTTATCGGTTAGCAATGATGTTGCTTTAGCCGATAGATTATAGTATTCGGTTTTTTCGCTCTGATAACCAGCTAAGACTTTAAAATTATGGTCTTTAATAGATTTTGAATAACTGGTGTAAATATTAGGCGAAAAATACTCGTTAGTATATAACGTAGGTCTTACCTGTGTTTCTGTACTTGATGGAGCAGAGGCTACAGAACCATCAGCCAGGTGATACTCATAAGTCAATGCAGTGTAGTTTCGTTTGTTATTATTTCTCTTATAGTTGTATTCCAGATTGATTAACCAGTCTTTTACTGGCTCAATAACAACTCTCGGTAATAACATCATCTGATTCTTTTCATAATCTTCCCATTGCGTCGACCACAATGGATAGTAGGCTTGTACCAGAGGTTCATTGAATATCGGATCCACTGTTGGCAAGGTTGGTTTTACTTTGGAAAGTAAATCAAACACTCTACCTCTACCATATCGATAGTCCCAAGGATGGCGTTCGTCACTTTTAATAAATTTTGTAAGCAATGCAAAGCTTAACCAATCATATGGTTTGGCATTTAATTTTACATCGAAATTATATCTTTTATAAGAATCCTCAGCCTGCGCATTTAATCCATTTTCATCATAGAAACCTGCAGAAGCATAATAGTTAAGTTTATTGTTACCTCCAGAAAATCTTAGGTTATGTTTTTGACGTGCAGCCCAGTCCTTAAAAAAGAAATCTTTCCAGTTGGTAGAGCCGGTAGCTCCAAGCCCAACATTAGATTGATCCCAGTTTTTTCCATCGGCTTTTACTTGAAGCGTTGGAGCGCTTCCAGGCTCTTCCATGTTTTGCATAATCCAACCTAATTCTTCCTCGGTATAGTAAGGATTTTTACCATTATTGGTAGAAGCATCGTTCAATGCATAGGCAAAATCAATTGCACTCGCCTGATTTGGCCATGCGGTTGGTTGTGCCCATGAAAAGTTATTTGAGTAGGCAATCTTCATCCCTCGATCTACGTTCTTACCGCTTTTAGTGGTAATCAGAATCACACCTCCTGCTGCACGTGCTCCATAGATAGCGGCAGCTGATGCATCTTTAAGAACAGATACATTTTCAATATCTTCAGGATCCACATCGTTCATGGTCATTTCTACTCCATCGACTAACAATAATGGTTGTGCTTCTGAAACGTTCCCACTTTCATCGATGGTTAAAATACCACGAATATTTAGGTTCATTTCGGCACCTGGTTCTCCACCGTAACTGGTATTTGATACCACTAAATTAGGTACAGCTCCCTGAAGTGCTTGTGCGGCATTTGCAACTGCGCGATCTTCAACTACCTCTGAATCTACTTGGGATACTGATGCTGTAAGGTGTGCCTTCTGTTGCACTCCGTAACCAACAACAACAACTTCATCCAGACCTTCAATCTCACTTGACATTTTGATATTAAAAACAGTGCGATCTTTTATTGCAAGTTCTTGTGTGCGCATCCCGATAAACGATACAACAATAACAGCATCAGTAGGTACCTTCAATGAGAATTTACCATCAAGGTTGGTGGTACACCCCGTAGCTGTTCCTTTGATTACTATACTTACTCCAGGAAGTGACTCTCCCATTTCATCAACTACAGTTCCGGTGATAGTTATATCTTCTTGTTTAGTCTCTTTATCGCTCAAAAAACCTGGTGAAAGAATGATTTTTTTATCAACGACTCGATATTCAACATCTTGTTCCTGAAAGATAATGTCTAAAACTTCATTAATAGGCTTATTTTTAACTTTTATAGCGATCTTGCGATTAACATCAACAAGCCTTTGATTGTAAAGGAAAAAGAATTCACTTTTTGCTTCTATCTCATCCAACACTTCCTCAATACTCTTTTCTTGCAGGTTTAACGAAACTTTCGTTGTCTGTGAAAAGGAGGAATTCGCGCACACCTGAAAGGCTCCAACTAACATTAAGAATATGAAAATCCGCATAATTCTAAGTGTTTTAGTTAAGACATGATTCTCACATGTCCATAAAAAAAGAATTTTTTTCATAGATTTGTACTATTAAGATGAATACTAAAAAAATTTATTTTTTCAGGGTAACGTTCGCGGCGTACCCTGTTTTTTGTTTATGTGAGTTTCTTCTTTAGTTATTGATTATTAATTTTTTTACTGCCCTTTTTATATATGAATACCTGCTTTTTAGAAAAACTTCCATCTGGCTGCTTCTGTCGCGGTATTATTTTATACTCGATTGGTGAACTCATTTGAAGTAATCGAAAAACTTCCTCCAGTGAATCATTTTGAAATGTTGCCCTGAATGAATAATCGTTTAGTTCAACAACTTTTACTTCTACATCATACCATCTGGAGATTTTTTTGGCGACCTCATTCATTGAATCACCCTTGAATATTAAAGTTCCTTTCTTCCATGCGGTATACTTGTCAACATTTACATTGCTCTTTATGATTTGACTCGTTCCTGACAATGTAACACGTTCATTGGGGTGCATCATGATTTCTTGTTTTCCGATGATGCATTCCACTTTCCCTTGTACCAGAACAACCTCGGCTAATTTATCATCAGGATAAGCATTTACATTGAAGCTTGTTCCTAATACTTTAATATCCATTTTAGTGGTAGAAACTACAAAGGGATGTTTCTTGTCATGATGTACATCAAAATAGGCTTCCCCCTGTAATTTTACATTCCTATTATTAACGAATGGGATATCGTAATGAAGCGTTGAACCTCCATTTAGAACAACTTCTGATCCATCGGGCATTTGAAATTTCATTCTTGATCCCTTTGGAGATTCAAGTACTACGGTGGAAGCTTTTTCTGCTAATAGTTTCTGTGCGCTATTCAGTTTGCTAACGGAGATAGCTCCAGCGATTAATAGAGGAATGATAATAATAGCTGCAGCGGCCGAATACCATCGATATAGTTTTCGGGTAAGCGCTAATTTTCTGCTATTTTCATTGAGGTGAATTCTATGGTGGACCTTGTCAAGAACAGCAGTCAGATCTTTTTCAATATCCTCTTCTATTGTGAGGTGCTGCTTCCAATCGCTTGACATATAATCTTTCAGCCCGCTTTGATCAGCTCTTATCAACTTTTCGGCTTTGGCTTGCTCATCGGTATGAGCGTCATTGTTGATATACTTTTTTAATATGTCACGGTCTTTTTTATGCATCCCAAATTTGATTGTCTTTATTAGTTATATCCACGACTCATAAATATCTCATGGTACTTTTTGAATTTTTTTGATTTTTTTTTCTCGTGATCCTGAATCGCTAATAAATTAAAGTGTTTGAGTGATTCTAAGATACGATAAAAATTGTCATAATGTTCAATGAATGAGAGATTAATGACGGGTGATGATCTTGTTGGTGTGGGGGCTAAATATATAATAGAATGTGTGGAACCATTGTGAGAATCTTTTCTGAAATGGATGAAATGCTTCCTTAATGCAGATAGTAAGAACGACAGGTAAGGAAATTTATTACTGCAGAAATAGCCAGAAGAATAGTATAAATGATAACAAATCCTGGTTCATGTTTTGTTTTAGAAATTTTAATGCCTCGGAGATATTATTGTCCACTGTTCCTGGAGAAATTCCAAGTTCTTCAGCAATCTGCTTTGAGCTTTTCCCTTCCTTTCTACTTTTAATAAAGATAGATTTCTTTCGTTCGGGTAGTTGATCAATCAGTTTGTCCACCTGCTCAAGTACTGAATTGTAGTAGAGTCCGTCTGCTGATTTATCGCTGATATCTGAAATCGCGATAGCCTCTCTTACATATGCCTGATGATACGATCTGCTTCTGAAAAACTTTAAGATATCATTATAGGCAATTGTAAACAGGTATGATTTAAAGGAGGTTTCTTTCTTTAAGGTATTTCTTTTCTCCCATACCTTAACAAACACTTCCTGTACCAGTTCTTCGGCTTCAGTCTCATTCTTTAAATACTTTAAGGAGAAACTATATAGTTTTTTTGCATACTTCTCAAAAAGTTTATCAAATGCGTGAAGATCACCATTAAGTAACTTATCAATTAAGATGCTATCCTGAGTATTATTTTGCATGAATGAAGAGGACTTTTAGTAAGTGTGTTAATTTTATTTCGATGTACTATTTGCAAATATCACAACCTCATTACAATGATAAATATATTTTTACAGTTATTTACTTATTGTATTGAATAATTCGATTTTTCTGCTGTTGATGATGAGTCAATAATTGATTGTAAAGATAGGTGAAAACTATTTTGTTTCCTTTTCATATACAATTTACCAACCTCCAATATGTTTGCTTGTATTATAGCAGCTGCTAAAAATATATGAATGAACTAGCAGAGAATTTTACCTTTGAGGCTGTATGATTTCCCCGGTAATTTGTTATTCCCCCTACCACTAATCAGCAGGGGGGAATTAATGTTATTGTTTTGGGCTTATAGATATATTTTCTTCGACGGTAAATTCCCCTCTCAGTCGTATGTCTTCAGAAGAAGTTCCTACTTGTACTTCAAAGGTTCCAGCCTCACATATCTCTTGCATATTTTTATCAAGTAAGGTTAAATCCTTAGCAGTGATAGTAAAAGTTACTTGTTTTGTTTCACCCGGTTGAAGATGAATTCTTTCAAAACCTTTTAACTCTTTTTCAAACGTAACAACACTGCTGACTAAATCTCTGATATATAGTTGAGGCACTTCGTCGCCAGCATATTTCCCCGTGTTGGTTAGTTCAAAGGTGATGTTCAGGGACTTTTCATTGGATAATTGCTTCGACGATAGTTGGATGTTGCTGTACCTAAATGTTGTGTAGCTTAAACCATGACCGAAAGGATAAAGTGCATCAATTGCTCTGGTGTTTCCTGTGCCATTATGACCTTTGCGATGTTGTCCAGCCTGAGCGCTTTTTTTACATGGGAAGTTGAATGGAAGCTGACCAATTGATTTTGGAAATGTAACAGGTAATTTTCCTCCTGGATTATACCGTCCGAAAAGAGCTTCTGCAATGGCTTGTCCTCCATATTCTCCCGGGAACCATGCTTCTACAATGGCAGGAATGTAACGATTGGCCCAATTAATTGTTAATGCTCTTCCATTAATTAAAACAGCCACAATAGGTTTGCCTGTTTTGTACAAAGCTTCCAATAATTGCTGTTGGTTGCCAGGAAGATTTAATGACGTGCGCGATCTTGATTCTCCCACTGTTCGTTCATTATCTCCCAATGCCAATACAATCAGGTCTACCTGTTTTGCTCTTTCTACAGCTTCATCAATCATTGCTTGCTGTTTTTCAGAAGGAGGAGTATTAAACAGCTCACTCTCGGGCCAATTTTGATCAAATAAATCACATCCTTGGGTGTATTGTAGATCTATCTTGTCACCAACTAGTTGTTTTAATCCTTCGAGAACCGATACGACTGGAATACGTGAAGGTCCATAACGACTGATTGAGTGATCTACTGCTCTTGCATTAGGTCCTGCTACCAGAATGGATCCAATCTTATCTTTATCCAGTGGTAAAAGGTTATCGTTCTTTAGCAATACTAAAGATTCACGCGATGCTTGCAGGGCAATCTCTTCACTTGATTTGTTATGGAATAGATCGTCGGCTAAATGAGGCTGTTCTACATAAGGTTGATCAAATAAGCCAAGTGTAAATTTTACGCGCAAAATATCTTTTACCCTATCGTTGATTACATTACCAGGGATCTTCCCTTCACCGACAAGCTTGCGTAAGGGGATTATAAATTCTTCAGGGATGGTAAAATCTGTTCGTATGTTTAAGCCTGCCATCACTGATTGGTAAACACATTCTTCTTTGTTGCCAGCAATATGATGTCTGCCTTCCAATCCTCCTACAGCCCAGCTATCAGAGACAATGTAACCTTTGAATCCCCATTGTTTTCGAAGTAGATCAGTCAGGAAATACGAACTTGCACTAATGGGAATGCCGTCGTAGTCGTTGTACGAACTCATCAATCCTAAGATATTTGATTCGCAGACTACCTTCTTGAAAGGAGCAAGGTATATCTGATGCATGTCGCGAGGAGAAACCTGAGGATTTGTTCTTGCAGCACCATCACGTCCCCCTTTGGGAATACTATACACTGCAAAATGCTTAGCTGTTGAGGCTATCCCTTCAGCTTGAAGTCCGTCTACCATTGCCTTCCCATAAGCTGAAACAAGAAATGGATCTTCGCCATAGCATTCTACTACTCGTCCCCAGCGAGGATCACGAGCAAGATCAAGAACAGGAGAATAAATATTGGTGTATCCTGTTGACTTGGCCTCTTTACCAGTGATGTGTCCGATTTGGTTAACCAGCTCAGTATTCCAGGTACTACCAACGCCTATTTGTGCAGGAAAACAAGTTGCTTTGGTATGGCACAATCCCCTGATACCTTCATTGGTAAAATCAACAGGTATTCCTAGTCGGGTATCTTCAATGAAAAAGCGTTGTACCTCATTTAGTGCCCGAGCATGCTTTGATGCAGGCCAGTCGTATTGAGTAGGAGCCTTTTTATGACCACTTAAATGTTCATCAATGTTTCCCAATCCATCTTTCCACAACTGGTTTTTCCAGTCAGCTGTTGGAAGTTCATCTTTAGCTACACGTTTGTAACCGTACAGCGTTACCATTTGGCATGTTTTCTCGTCATCGTTCATCTGAGAAAGCAAGTCGTTGATTCTGGCTTCTATGTTCGCTTTAGAATCTTCATAAATGTCTTTTTTCCCATTCTTATTAAGATCAATCCAGTCGGAATGGTAAATCTCTTTTGACGTTTTTTCAGATCGAATAAAGCGATTCTGTGAATATGTGATAGCGGGACTAAGTATCATTCCAACAATGAATGATAACAATGAGAGTTTTTTGAGTGTATATTTTTCCATCTGTTTAAAAGATATTTTTTGGATTCCTGGTTAATGCTTATCAGACTTATTTCTGTGAGAATAAAATTATAGGAAAGACACTGAATTGAGTTTCAGTATTCACCTGTAAATTGGAGGAATTCAAAATAGGGCTTTTGATTCTGTTGAAAATGCTTGCAGGGATGTTGAATCAGCTATAGGATGTTTTTTAGGGGAGACTTTTGCTATATGG
This sequence comes from Puteibacter caeruleilacunae, assembly GCA_005217565.1. Lineage (GTDB taxonomy): Bacteria > Bacteroidota > Bacteroidia > Bacteroidales > Prolixibacteraceae > Puteibacter > Puteibacter caeruleilacunae. The sequence goes on along the minus strand of SJCO01000003.1, from coordinate 73,018 downwards.
AGATTGCAGTTCTCTTACTCTTCCTTACTAGGCCCCTACTATTCCTTCTCAAAGCCCCGTATTCTCTAATGTTGAGTAGTAATTAGTAAGGCTTTGACAAAAGTTTGACGAAAATTTGAGAAAGAAAAAGCAAGAAAGTAACTACTTGCTAAAAGGCATTTTTCTTATTCTAATCATTAATTACTAATCAATACAAAACCAGCCCAGTCAAGTGGTGAAAATCCTTTTTGAATGCAATCTAGTTTGGCTTGCTTAAGTGCTTGGGCATAGCTCATTTTATTCTTCAGTAGGTGATTGTAAAATGATACCATCAGCTCTTTGGTTTTTTCATCATGAACTTTCCATAAACTGGCGATAACATTCGATGCTCCTGCATAAATAAAACCTCTTGATAAAGCCATAACACCTTCACCTTCTACAACTTTACCGATGCCCGATTTGCATGCCGATAATACAACCAAGTCTGCCTTTAAGTCTAGGTTATACAGTTCATAGAAACTTAAGAAGCCATCATCCTTTTCATTACTCTGGGAAAAAAATAATCCACTATTGTAGTTGTCTTTACTGATTCCGTGAGTGGCTATATGAATGATTCCTGCATTGGAAAGATGATTAACAAAATTTGCGGTTGTGGCTTTATCTCGAGTCAGTACCTCATTATTAATCGAACGATCTTTAAATAGTTGACCTATGGTATTTACCTCGTCAGTTGAGAACGGTATCGACGATAACCTTATTCTGTTGCCTCCAGAGCGCTCTAGAAATGAATAATCGTCAACAACCTCACGTACTAGGCTAGCATTCGAAAAATTATTGTCCTTCTCAAAACCAGGAGCCAAGGCTAAAAAGTTGTGAATTTCTCCTTCTTGTTTATTGTTTTCTAATCGCGATGAATAGGAGTAGTTTATTGCATAGTGATTGATTAAATATGCTCCCTGTTCATCTTGTAATAATTCAAATGGGACTCCTTCCAGTTGCTCATCACTAAGTATGGTTAACTCTTCAACATCCTGCAATTCATTTTCCAGCGGTTCAATCAATAGATCGTATAAACGATGAAGATATCTTTTTGATGCATACTGACTCTTAACGGCTCTTTTTAATCGTTGAACTATATTCTTATAATCGGCTTTAGGTAGTTTTTTCCATCCTTTTTGTTTACCCGTAAAATAGCTCACGTATAAGCCATCAAATGACATGAAATACTTGATAACTGCTTTATTACTTGCAAGATGATTAGGGATCTCTTTTTTATCGAATAATTGGTCTAATTCATTCGTTTGGCTGCTCCATAACGCCGATTTATGACGAAGTAAAGCCAGTTGTTTTTTTACGTTCTCATCGGTAAGTTGTTGTTCTGATTGACGGGCATTAGCTAGTTCAAGCGTTAGTGTGCGAATCTTGTCGTAAACAGCGTTGTCTTTTCCTTGCTTGCGTAGTTCAATCAGGTAATTAAGGTAAAATGATTGTGCTTCGGTTTGCAATCGGAAAACTTTATCTACTGCATTTTCAATTTCATCCTGATGCGACCAGATCAAATCGATGGCATTGCTATTGCTTTTCTTCATGAGTTTGGTGGCACGTAACAATGTTTCTTCATCGGCTGCATTTACAAACCAAACCTTTATTAACTGATTGGTATACTCTGCCAGATTAAGGACCTTATTGAGATCAATTGATGTATCCCCAGCATTGATTGCCATTTTGTAAAACGCTTGCAATCTTAAGTAGCATAATAAAATGTTGTAGGTCGAATTTCGTCCTTTCATCTTTTCTGGATCAATAAGCTTCAATGGCTCATCCACGCTTTTGTAATAGTCGCTTTGTAATGTTTTAATAGAGCGTTCCATATAATCAATAGCATCTGAATAACGCTTTTGCTCAATATATACAGCTCCTTGATAAGCATAAGGAAGTTCAAGGTTGTAATTCAAATAAGACGATGCATTACCTATTCCTTTGATCGCATTTGCAAATGCTATTTCTGATTCAAGCATATTTCCATGAATATAGGCACTGATACCGGTTAATATATCAGCATAAGCATCAGTAAGTGCTGGATTGTTATAATTTTTTTGCTGCTCTAAAAAATGTTCAATATACTCTTCCGATAGTTCATCATCTCCTAGCCAAAGTACCGATTCAGTTGCAAAACGATAAATACTTGATGCAGGATTTAGTTCGTTGATACCATTTGTGCTATCTTTTAGCAAATGATGTGCATCAAGACTGTAATCACGAGCCATGACATCTACCTGTTGTATCACTTCATCATCTTCAGCCTGTGCTGCCAGTAATTTGACAATTGAATTTAGAGCTACATATTCCAGAGCTTTGTTCTTATGATCTTTAGAACAAGCAATTTGATGAGCTTTAGAAAACAAAACATAACTGGCAAAACCATCACGTTCACCTATCGCTTTACCAATAACCAGATAAGTTTCGGCAGAGAAGTTTTTAAATTCTTTATGATTTAGGCAAGCCCACCAATAATACCAGGCTTTCTGAATTTGATTTTGACGAAGTTCTTTAACTCCTTGCATTAATCGGGAGAAGTAATCTTTTTGACTACGACTTAAATTAATATAATGTTCCTGAATAGTCTGGGGATAACTAACATCAGTATATACATACTCATTAATGAAGCTATATACCTCTTTTTGATTTCTAATTCCTGGTTTATGAGGTAATATGAAAAATAATCCCACCAATAGAATTAAACATAAACTACCACCAACAACAGACTGCTTCCTAATCATTTTAATTCTTTACTTAAGCCTTTCTCTAATACACCACTCGACAATCCGCCCCTATCATTCTCATCCTCTAGCATGAAGTGAGTCTTCAACAACCCGACTAAATTACGAAGATTCGTTAAAATGTTTCAAGTTCAAATAGAGTTTTTATCAAGGAAAATTCTCCATTTGGGTAAATGGCCATCTAGCGACTATGGTAAGTATTACAGGAGTGAATGATTTAAGGGGGCAATTTTTTTATTGAATAAAAAAAATATTTATCTGTTAAATGTCAGGGTGTCAGTCTTGTAGGTTTGTTTTGTTGTGGTGGGTGAAAAAATATTTTTTCAAAATTGCCATTGGCCTGCAACTCATTTAATAGGAAGGCGAAAGACACTTCCCAGCATTTAAAAGTTCAATAAATAAAAACAAGAATGAAAAAGGTATTATTAACAATGAGTATTGCTTTTATGGCAACACTCGCTATCGCTCAGGGGATTAAAGGGCCCAACTCAATTAGTTATTTTCAGGCGCCAAGTAAAGGTGTTGAATTTGAAAAAGCTAATGTATTTATTTCAGTAGATCAAGCATTAGCAACAGCTAAGAAGGAATCAAAGCAAGCTAAAAATAGTGCGCTTGGAGCAAAATTTGGCGCTCTTGGTAATGCAGTAGCTTCTGGTGCCAATAAAGCTATGGATGCTATGGAAAGTTTCAACAAGATGTTGGACGCTTATAAAGATGAAGAAGGACGATTTGCTCGCTGGGATTTTGTTCCTGCTTACATCATGACTGAAGCTACGACAAAGAACAATGTGAATGTTGAGATCTTCGTTTTGAATGAGCCAAATCCAAGTCCTAGTGCCAGTATGCCAACAACTGCCGATAGCGATGGTTATTACGAAGTACCTTACTATGTAAACTGTCGTTACAAGGTAACTGATAATAGTGGGAACCTGTTATTTGAAGAAAACCTAGGTGTATTACAAGGAACACAAAAAACAAAAGACTACAAGCCTCAAAAGGCAGCAGCCAGTCTTGGTAGCATTGGTGCAAGCTTTGGAAAACAAGCTACAGAAGCAGCCAAAGATTTAAGTGAAGGTAACTTAGAAGACGAAGTGCCTATTCAAGATAAAATTGGTACAAACGCGGCTTACAATGCAGTAAGAGCAAGTGTTTTTTCACGTTACGGTTTTGGTCAGTTTAACGCTCCTATCAAATTAGGTGTTGTGAAAGAATCGAAAGAGTCAAAGAAAATGATTAAGCCAACACTTGCTGTATTCGAAGGTAAAAAAGGTTTATTATTGAATAAAGAAGAAAAAGAAGTCGTTAAAGCATTTGCTCAAGAGATGGAGAATGTTTTACCATCTACTTCTGCTAAAACTAAATGGGTAGCTTTGCATAACCTTTCAGTTTGCTATGCATGGTTAGAGGATGCCGACAAAGCTTCTCAATATTACAAGCAGTATGGCGAGGAGATTAAAACTACTCTTGAAAAAATGGAATGCTGGAATGCTGTTTTGGCTGGTACCATGAAATCGAAAGAAATGAAAGCAAAAGTTGGTTCAACTTTTATTGGTACTCGCGAGATTAAACAATACCAGCAGTATTTTAATATCAATAACTTTGTGAATTATTATCCTGCAGGAGCTAAGCGTTACGAAGCATTGATGGTAACTATCAATCGTGATCTTAAGCGTTTTGTTGACTTTTATGCAGTAAACGACTTGCTTTGTCAGTTGTTCGAAATTGACTATCCTTTCCAGTTCTTCCCATTACAAGACTGTAAGGGTGCACCAAAAGATATGCGTGCCACTATCCAGAAAGAAGGTATGGAGCCTATCGAGTACCGTGTTAAGTATGATTCTAAACGTAGAATTAAGGAATTGCAGGCTGATCAGGTTACATTATTAGGTGATGGTAAAAAGGAAAAACTGTTTACCCGCGATATTATGCCTAAATATGATGAAAAAGGAAGATACTCACACCTGGAAACCGATGCCAGTATTTGGGCGCAAGGATTGGGTGGAAACCTAAGCATCTATAGAGAATTGAACTATGTACATGATCCAATTCTTGCAAACACATTTGGTAAGGCTGAGAATGTAACTAAAAAGATTGGGTTTTCAGGTGGTAAGAAATCAGAAGAGGGTGTACGCCTGAAGGTTGATCTTGAAGGAAATATTTACTTTACTGGAGAATCAACATACTTTAAAGCAAATGCCTTTTATAAAGAGATGTTAAATGCTATTGGCGAGATTCCAAAACGTGTTGACACTAAAACATCTTTTACAACTAAAGCGAACATTAACGAGCAAGGTGTAATGACAAACTGGCACTGGGAAGGTAATGTGAAAACTGATTTCGCAGGATTCTTCAAAACCCGTGAGCAGTGGGCTGAAGCTAAACCAATGATTCGTGGAATCAAATTTGTGGATGTAGATGATAAGGGTAATCCTACTAAAGTTGACTTCGAATTTGATATGAAAGGTACCTTGGCAATAGAAGAAAAAGCAAAAGGAATGGCTTTTGTAAATAAATATCTAGTAGAACTTAATGGACCTAAACCTACTGTTTCTAAAGATGATTTCAGCTTTAACGCTAATGGTACATGGGACTGTTCATTTGAGTACGATGCCAATGGTAACTGGACTAGCATGAAGATTGGTCCTTATACTGCCACAAGAACTTTCAAATACTAGTTTGCTGAAAGTCATATTGAGACTCAGCTAACTCAAAGCTTTAAAATATGCCAGATAGGAGTCAAGCTATCTGGCATTATTTTAACCATAAAAAAATAAGAAATGAGATTCATACTGTTTATTGCACTAATGATGTGTATTAGTGCTCATAGCTTTGCACAACTAACAACAGTTGTGACTCCCAAAGAGCAAGAAGCGCTCAACAAACAAAAGTATTTTGTACTAGTCGACCAGGCTACTCAATATGTAATGGCAAAAGATCCTGTAAAGTATAAGCCAGGAACACCTATGCCGACTTGCTACTTTTCCAGCATATTACCTACTGATGCAGGTGTTACTTATGCGTCAGATTATCGTTCATTGGCAATTAATACGCTTGTGGGGGCCGATAAAGAGAAATGGGTGATCTGTGAACACAAGGAAGATAAAAAGATGATGTTTGCACGTCGCCGATTCCTGGCCGACTTTAAAGCTCAATATCTATGGATTCCTATCGTTGATGGAGACTGTGTATTGTTCCTAAATATGCAAGGTGCGATTAATATCAATTGGGGTAGCTATCTGGCCATTAACGAGGAAGGTAACTATGTAGCTGTTAAAGACAGAAACCTTGCTTCAAGGTGGAAACTTATTTATAACAAGTAGCAAACATTTAAACAAAATTTAAGTGATGAAGAGATTAATATTACTTGTATTACTAATTCCGTTTTTTACCATGCACAAAGTGGCAGCACAAAGTGTACAGGTATACAGAGTGAGCCTTGATGAAAGTACTGCTGCTTCTACACCTTTTACTAAGACCAAGTATTACTTAAAGTCATTTGAAAATAAAGGAACACAAACCAATAAGGTGTTAGAGGAAACGGTTGAAAACTACATAAAAAACCTACATTTTCCTATCGATGATCAAAAGCCTTGGATTAACCAGCCTTGGATTGTTCCTGTGGCTAATGAATCAGAAGCTGATATTATTCTAAAAGGAGAATATATCTATACTTGTCAGGCAGTTGAAGGAGAGACTAAGTTTCGCGAATCTGCAACCAAAGCACGCTTGCCTTATTTTGTGACAAGTACCGAAAATAAGGCAGATATAAGTGTAGTATTCACATTTGAATACAAGGATGGTTCGCCAACTAAAACAGATACAATTGCTAGTGCACAACGTAGTCTGCGCGCTCCAGGTAAAAAATATACTCCACTAGATGTCCTGGATGAAAAAGTAACTAAGGCTGTGGTTCGAGAAATTAAATATTATACAAATGTAAGATCATCAGATAAGGTGGTGCTCAACTTCCCTAAAGTAAAGCTTAAGGATAAAAGTTTGAAAGCTAAATATGCTTCAATAAAGGATCTTTATAAAGCAAGAAAATACGTTGAGGCAGCAAAGGTTGTAAAAGAACTTTATGACCAACAACCATCTCCTGAACTAGCGCATGCACTCGGAATTAGCTATGAGCTTATTGGTAATTTCCCTAAAGCCGAAGAGTTCTATAAAATTAAGACTGATTTTCATGCCAACGTACGCATGAAAAAGAACAAAGCATTGCTCGATTATGCCACAAGTATCGGATACACCCCTATATACATTGACTTATAAAATTCATTTTTATTTATTTTCTTTTATTATTAAGGATGTCCCAATTCAGAAATTATACCTTTTCTGTTTCTGGGACATCCTTTTTCATTTTGCTAAATTTCTAATATTTTTTGCACAAATTGTGATAGTGTTATTTGCTTACTTAGGCTATTTTTGCTGCTGATATGACCTTGAATAAATCTCATGCAGGTAGAAACTAACACTGACAGACTGGTGCAGCGATTCCGGGAGGGGGATCCTATTGCTTTTGAAAAACTGTTCGATCAGTACAGTCAGAAGTTATATGGTTTTGTGCAGTCATATCTTAAAAATATCCAGGAGTCGGAAGAAATAACACAGGATGTTTTTTATAAACTGTGGATCAATAGATCTTACTTGAAATCGGATGAAGCTTTTAAGAGCTATTTATTCAAGGTGGCTTTAAATAACATTCGCGCTTACTTCAATCGGAAGAATACTGAGGAAAAACATAAACAGTTAGTGGCACAGGAGTTTATTCTACTTGCCGATTCATCAGCCGATGAAATGGAATATAGTGCTGTAATGAAGTTGGTTGACCAAATTATTGACCAAATGCCTGCTAAGCGTAGAGAGATATTTCTGTTGAGTAGAAAAGAAGGTCTCGATATTAATGAGATTTCGAATCATCTTAATTTGTCGGAATCAACTGTGAAGAATCAACTGACTAATGCAATTGCTTTTTTAAAGGACGAGGTGAAAAAAAATAATCTCTCTAGCTATCTTTTCTTTATGTTGTTTTATAGGTAGTTATGAGGTGGTGTTAGTGCCTTGTGAAATTTTTTTTGAAAAAAGTGCACGCTTTTTTAGTACTATTTTTTTTGAACTGATCTTACTAATACATCCGCAAGGAAACTAAACAAATGAAACAGGAACCAAAACATATTAACGACTACTTTGAAGGGAAACGATCCTTTAACAATGAATTGAAGGTCCGTGAATATTTTACGGATGATGATATACATGAACAAGTGGATGATGTTGTGGGGGAACAATGGGGAAACTATTCTCCTACAGAAGAGGAGAGAAATCCTAAACTTAAATATCTTTTCTACGAGCTGCAGTACAAGATTAACGCCGAAAAAGAGCAGAAGAGAATTAAAATTAGGAAGATGGTTTCACGGTTCATGCAGGTTGCTGCTATTGTTGTGCCTGTAGTGTTATTTCTGGGATACAATTTGGGATGGCTACAAGGAACAAATGGTTATGCCGAGCAGATAGAGGTACACTCTCCTCCTGGAACACGAGCACGATTCATACTTCCTGATGGGAGTACCGGTTGGATGGCTGGAGGTTCTACGCTGAAATATCCTGTTCGTTTTGATGGAGATAGAGTGGTTGAGATGGCTGGAGAAGTTTTTTTCGACGTGGAGAAGGATCGTAATCATCCGTTTATTGTAAAGCTTCCTGATTATGAGGTGAAGGTATTGGGAACCCAGTTTAATGTATTGAATTATCCTACTGATTCAATTTCAGAAGTAGTTGTAGCGTCGGGAAGAGTAGAAGTTGCCGACAGCTATGGAACATATAGTAAGGTGCTACATCCTAATAAAATGCTTGAATTGAATAAGAATAGGCAACAGATTCAAATATCGGAAGTTAATGCCGAAAGCTATACCTCGTGGATTGAAGGACGACTGGAATTTAATAATGACAACCTATACGAAGTGGTTCAAAAAATAGAACGGTTTTACGATGTTGATGTGGAATTGAATATTGATGGTTTGGAGGATCAATTGTTCCGCGCAAAAGTAAATATTGGAAATCTAAGAGAATTGCTTCGATACATGAGACTAACAATGCCTATAAAATGGTCGATGGAACAAGCCCGGAAAGATAATAATGGAACTATAACGAAACGAAAACTAACAATAGAGAAAAAATAAAACAAATAAAGGGGCGTGTTGGAGCCACTCCCCTTTAGTTTTTAGCAGAAATAATACGAGTAAAGTTTAATCCTACTAATGATTTCAAATGTATGAAAAAAAATCAAAAAAGTGAGGTATGGGATAACTATGCCTTGAAAAAAATGCTTCGAATTATGAGAATCGTAATCTTTTTGGTTTTAACGACCATCATGCAAACCATGGCCGTTAATACATATTCGCAGGAGGCAAAGCTATCTCTTGAGATGCGTGAAGTGAGTGTTGAGGAGGTGATTAAGGAGATTGAGAATCAGTCTGAGTTTTCCTTCATCTACAACAAGAATCTTATTAACCTTGACCGTAAGGTAGAGGTTAACTTTAAAAAGGCGGATATCAAGGATGTGTTGAACTCCTTGTTTAACGACAAAGTGCGTTATACTGTAATGGGACAACAAATTGTATTGTCTCCCAAAGTGAAAGACCAACAACAGGATAAGAATACAATTACTGTAACAGGTGTTGTAATGGATGAGAGTGGGGAATCTCTTCCTGGTGTTTCGGTGTTTGTGAAAGGAACAACAACTGGTATTACTACCGGTATGGATGGTGATTATAGTCTGGCTGTTAGCTCAAATGATATTTTGATCTTTTCTTTCGTAGGAATGAAGAGTCAAGAGATTGCTGTTAATGGTCGTGCTAAGATTGATGTAACACTGCAGACTGAGAATATTGGTCTGGAAGAGGTGGTTGCTATTGGTTATGGTGTGCAGAAAAAATCGGACCTTACTGGTGCGACTGTCTCTATTAAAAGCGAGCAGCTAGTAGAAACACCTATTACTCGTGCCGACCAGGCAATTCAGGGTAAAATGGCTGGTGTATCTGTGACGACTACTTCTGGTTCTCCAGCAGCACCTATTAAGATTCGTATCCGTGGAGCCAACTCTATTAATGGTAACAATGCTCCTTTGGTAGTAATCGATGGTTTTGCAGGTGGTGACCTATCTACATTAAGTCCTGCTGATATCGAGTCGATGGAGGTGTTGAAGGATGCATCGGCAACTGCAATTTATGGATCGCGTGGAGCTAATGGTGTTATTCTTGTTTCTACGAAAAAAGGTAAAGCAGGAACCATTGAATTTGAGATTAACTCATTTGTTGGTGTACAAAGTATATTGAAAGAGTGGGACTTATTAGGTGCATATGATTATGCAGTGTTGGCGAATGAGCGTAGTATTGCGTTAGGAGCTAATCCTAGTTATACTGATGAAGATATTGCTGGTTTTAAAGCTAATGGTGGTACTGATTGGCAAGATGAGATTATGCGAACTTCGCTGTTGAATAACCATCAGGCTACCTTATCAGGAGGTACTGAGAAGTCGAGATATCTAATTTCTGGTAACTATGTCGACCACCAGGGGATTATTAAGGGAACAGATATGAACCGCTATGCTATTCGTGCAAATATTGATTCAAAACTGAATAATAAGTTCACTATTGGTTTCCGCTCATATGCATACCGATCAGTTGAGAGTAGAGCTGGCTCAGGTTGGATGAATGGATCGATTGTAAACGATGCGTTGGCTTATGAGCCTACGTTGCCTGTATATAATGAAGATGGATCATATGCTGAGTCGCCTTCGCCTATCTTGAACAATCCGGTTGCCGATTATAAGGAGCCAGAAAATGAATATAAAAAGAACCGTGTTGAATTGAACGGTTTTGTGGAATATGCATTTAACGACAATCTAAAATTGAAGGTGTTGGGAGGTGTACATTATCAGCACTTAACGAATAATGTTTTCAACAATCAATATACCTATAGCGGTCGCTCTAATAATGGTTCTGCTTCGATCTCGAATTCTGAGACAATCATTATTCAGAATTCTAATATTCTGACGTACAATAAAGCTTTCAATGAGAACCATAAGCTGAACTTAACGTTGGTGAATGAGTACTATAAAGAGAAAAAGCAAAATTCACGATTAGGAGCTACATCATTTGCTATTGAGTCGTTAGGTTTCAACAATGTATCAATTGGAGAGCAGGTAACTAAACCTACCTCAGGTGCATCTGAAAGTTCAATTGTTTCTTTCCTTGGGCGTGCTAATTATAACATCAAGGATCGTTACTTGTTTACTGCATCTCTACGTGCTGATGGAGCCTCGAAATTTGCCGATGGTAATCAGTGGGGGTATTTCCCTTCTGGATCGGTTGCATGGAGAGCTTCTGAAGAAGAGTTCATGGCTTCGGCTGATCAGGTGAGCAACTTGAAATTGAGAGCAAGTTTTGGTGTAACTGGTAGTCAGGCTACAGGTCCTTATCAGTCGTTGGCTGCTTTTGATTCTGGTGCCGATTATGCATTTGATGGAACAAATTTAAGCACAGGTATTCAGTTGTCTCGCCAGGCTAATCCTGAATTGAAGTGGGAGAAAACAGAACAGGTTAACCTGGGTATTGATCTGGGATTATGGGATAGTCGTTTGAACATGTCGATGGACTATTACAAGAAAAACACTAAAGACTTGTTGTTGGATATTCCATTGCCATTGCAGTCGGGTTTCAAGACTGAGCTACGAAATATTGGTGAGGTACAGAACGAAGGTTTTGAATTTTTGGTGAGTGCAGTGCCGGTGAATGGTGCTTTCAATTGGGAGACAAACTTCAACTTTGCAGTGAATAAAACGGAGACAGTTGATCTTGGTGGAGCAGAGCAAATCTTTACTCCAGGAATGCATTTTATCATGGAGCCTGGTCAACCTACAGGTCAGTTCTACGGATATATCTACGATGGTGTTTATACAACAGCCATGGCTGCTGAGGCTGCTAAGTATGGTAAGAAGCCAGGGGATGCTATCATTCGTGATTTAGATGGTAATTTAAAGATCAATTCAGATGATAAAACGGTGATTGGAAATGCAAATCATGATTTGATTTTCGGGTTCAATAACAGTTTCTCTTATAAGAATTTCGACTTAAATGTGTTTGTGAATGGTATGTTAGGCGGTGAAGTTTATAACCAAAGTAGTGGAAAACCACTAGGATTTAGAAATAATCCTCCTAAAGATGCCAGATATCTTGATCGCTGGTCGACCGACAATGAGGATGGTAGATATCCTGCGTTTAGTAAAACGAATGATAATAAGATTATTCAGGCTTCTTCTATTTTGGTTGAAGATGCTTCTTTCTTGAGATTGAAAAACTTGTCGTTGGGATACACATTCCCAAAACAATTGGTTCAGCGTTGGAACTTAAGTAAGCTTCGTTTGTATGTGAGCGGACAGAACTTGTTCGTTGTTACCGACTATTCAGGATATGATCCTGAGGTGAGTCATAATGGTGAATCAGATGTACAGGCAGGATTGGATGTTGATCCTTATCCATCAGCACGAATTGTAACCTTCGGTGTGGATATTAAATTCTAAACGACTAAAACTAGCAAAATGAATAACAAAAGAATATATCATAAGATTTTGACAGTGTTGTTGGCGGCATTGATGTTTGCCGGTTGTAGCGACACCTTGAAAGAGGAGGCAATGGATTTTCTGTCTCCGGATAATTTCCCTAAGACAGAGAATGACCTTGATGCTGCTATTACGTCTGTGTTTGCGGCTTTACGCGATGGTACCACTGGGGGTAATATGTGGGGATTACATGCAGGAAGTGATGACTATACTGCAACACGTGGATTGAATAAACAACCTTGGCTTGAGTTTAATGATTTTAATCTTTCAGAGGCTAACTCTATGCTGGAAAAGTCGTGGGGAGGTTTATATCAGACTATCGATCGTGCTAACCTTGTTATTAAGCTTCAGGGTAATGTGGAAATGGACGAAACAGTAAGGACTCAGAAGGTGGCACAGGCTCATTTTGCGCGTGCATTGTGTTATTTCCACTTGGTTCGTTTCTGGGGCGATGTTCCATTGTTGTTGGGTGAAGAGACTATGGCAGAGGCTGCTTTGGTTGGGAAGACTCCTGCGGCACAGATTTATGATCAGATCATTATTGATGCAGAAGCTGCAGAAGCTGTATTGCCTAAGACTTGGGCAAATCAACCGGGGCGACCAACGGTGGGAGCAGCAAAAACATTGCTGGCTAATATTTATGCTACCATGGCAGGTTGGCCAATGAATAAAGGACAAGCTTATTACGAGATGGCTGCCAATAAGGCTGCAGAGGTAATTGCTTTGAATCAGTATGATTTGGAAGATAACTTTGCAGATGTTTTTAGCTATGAAAATAAGAATGGTAAAGAGCATATTTTCGCGATCCAGGGTAATGTTGATAAAGGAATCTACGGAAATAAAGCGTTACGTGGTTCTGAAAATAAGGGGTGGAAAGATATCTTAGCTGATATCGCATTCTTCCAGAGTTTCCCGGAAGATACCCGTAAGCCTGTAAGCTTTAGAACAGTATTTAAAGGTGGTGTACAATGGGAAAACTCAAAGGAAGGTCATCCTTGGGTATTTAAGTTTGATGATGTTGGTCCTGTAGCGCAGAGTAAGGCTAAGACCGCAAATAATTATAGTGTATTCCGTTACGCTGAGGTGTTGTTATTGTATGCTGAATGTCAGAACATGGCTGATGGAGCTCCTAATGCAACTTCAATTGGTTATTTGAATGATATTAGAAATCGTGCATCGGGAAATGATCCATCAATTCTTCCTTTGATTGAGTCTGGTATTAGTTCGGCTGATTTTGATGCAGCAGTGTTACAGGAAAGAGCCTGGGAGTTTGCTTTTGAGCATAAGCGTTGGCATGATCTTGTTCGTAGGGATATGGTAAAAGAGGCGAATATGAATCATGAGTTGAATGATTTTGATCCAAGTGTTATAACGCAAGAGGATTACCTTTTCCCTATTCCACAGCGTGAGGTTGTTTTGAATCCTAACTTGAAATAGCTTCCTAATAAGTCTCGAAATTTTTTCGAAGTCTAGTTAATAAATAGTTGTTATAGCCTTGCTTAGATTTCTTTTATAACGAAATCAGGCAAGGCTTTTTGATAGGAAGTGTTTGCTTGGATTATCGTTTCAAGTTTTTTTTCATGCTTTTAGTGAGATAATACCCTCCGGTTTGCGAGGCTTCACCTTTAAACTCTATAAAATGTGCTTCTCTAAGTATTTTAATATATCTTTCTGTTGAGCTAATTGCTGATTTTGTTTGTTTGGCGTAGTCTGGAATCCTTTTTCCTTCATCTAATAAAATGATTTTTAGTAATAGTGTAAGTTTCTCTTTTACTCTTTCACTCGTTCCTTTAGTTGCTCCCTCAATAGCTTCCTCAATAGTAAGTTGTGTTGGTTGATTTATAGTTGCTTTAGGTCCCTCGATTGGTCCCTCAATTGGTCCTTCTGAAGGTCCTTCAGTTCCAGAAAACTCGACAATAAAACCAGAGAAGTCATATTTGTATTTTGGCAAAGGAATACTTCGTTTTGCACACTCATTGATCATGCTAATTGTTCCACGTCCCCAAGCCTCAATGTAGCCACTACGAAATAGTGCGTTTGAAATCTTTGGATTATATGGTATCGATGGATGTTTTTCTGATAACTTTTCAATAGTCCAGTTTTCAGGTAATTGTCCTTGATTCCAAATAATCATTTTGTTTTTATAAACACTTATTTGTATTGGAGAAGTAGCACTATAATCTTTGTGAGCAATTGCATTTAATAATGCTTCTCTGAAAGCAGAAACAGGATAAGGAAACTCTTCAATTCTATTTGCCCCATCATATCTAATTTCGGCTTTGAGGTACTTTGATTTTAATAATTCAAGGGTTTTCTCAATTTGTGTAAATAAGTTGCCATGAATTTCATCTTGAAATCGTAAATCATCATCAGTTGTAAAGAATCCTATTTTAATAAAGGAGCCAGTAAAAAACTTTTCAGGATTAGGATGGAATAATAAAGCAGCAGCTCTTGTAATGTATTGATCCTCGATTAGATCCAGGTTCTCAAGAAGCGATTGATTCGTGTCTTTTAGAACATCTTCATCTACTCGGTTGCTAAGTTTTGCTTTTCGTCTAAAAATATCAAAGCTATTGTCTTCCAAATCATGAACTGTAACATTCGGGACAGGTACACTATCCCAGGTTTTACCATGTCTTTGCAGTAGAAATTTATCTAGTGCTGCACCTTTTAATTCTTGCTTGGTACTGCCACTTCTATAGTGATATTGTCCTTTATAATTTACGGGATTAGGGTATGAATCTACAATAATTTCGATGAAGTGTTTTTCATTGTCTGTTAATAGATTAATGTCACAGACAATGCCAAGGTTGGTTACTATTTTATTAGGCAAATCATCCATAAGTCGCTTGGCATTGTTAATTCCAACAACTTCACCGTTATCATTTTTTCCAATATATATCTTACCGCCTTGTGCATTAGCAAATCCGCAGATCCATTTCAGGTATTCATCACGCCAGCTTTCTTTCCATTCAATGTTTTGATTTTCTGACATTCTTATATGTAAAAAATTTGTAATTGTAGTATAGTTGTTTTTGATGGTTTTTAATAAAAACAACTTTCATCAAAGTTAGTAAAAGGGAATAATGAATGTAACTTATTCATATTTTTCTTTTTGTCTTCAATAATATATTTTGCTTGAAAAGGGGCAGGATTTAATGTGTTGGAACCACGTCTTTAGCATAGAGTTTTGAGCTAAAGTTTTCATCTTTCAGTCATTTAGGGCTTTCTGACTGATATTTGTTAGCGGGTGAATGAATTGTGATAGTGTTCGAACAATAATCAACTATACTTGATACGATTATGACACCATTGCTTATGTCATATTGGTAATTTTATATCATCAAGTTTTGCGCTTTAGTGTAATGAGAATCTTAAAATCTAACAATCTTAAATCTTTAAAAAGATGAAACGTATAGTTGTTGTTTTCTATTTTGTTTGTGTGGGGGTGCTTTCGCAAGCACAAACATCGGATCAGAATAAAAGGATAAATAAGGTATATGATCAGATCAAAGAGGTATACTTAAAAGGAGCTGAATTTTCGATTTACGAGAAGAAGGACCGTAAGGACGATGTACCTTTCGACTTATCAATTGTTGATGGCATTGTTGCCAAATTTGATCAAAATGGTGTATACCTTGCAGGTCTACCTCAAGTAGACGTTGATCCTGAAGTATTGAAGAATAAAATTCTTCCTTCACCGAGTAAAGAAGAAGGACAAAAATATGTTGCACATGTCGATTATCTGAACGAAGTTTATAAGTTAGCTATTGCTTATAATGTGGAGAAATCGGATGCTAAAAAGCAGCAACTACAACAACTGATTTTTAATTCACTGGAATGGTATTTCAATGGTTATGCTCCTGAGCGACCATATTGGAGAGTGACCATGAGATTTGGTTCATTTGGAAATGGACATAACAAATCTCCATTGATGGCTAGTCTTGATCGTATTGTGATTCTGATGGTGGATGCAGCAAAAGCTGAAGCAGCAGAAAATAACACGAAGCCATTGGATTTATGTAAGGAGATTGTGAATTATAACGATCATTTGATTGAGCTTGCTGTTGGAGCTCAAAACAGAGGTGTTAACTGGCGAGCACGATTTAATCACATAATGGCTCATTACTTTGTGAAAGATGAGTTGGGTATGAGAAAAGCGCTTGATGAGTTAAAGTATCATTTCTACGATGGATTTGAATATGATCCTGATGGTGTGATTAGCGAAGGAATGGGAACTTTAAGTGATGGTGGTTTCTGGCATCATGGTCGCCAGCCTTACTGTATGCCTTATGGCATTGGTGATTATAACGGTAGTGTTTCGTTGTTAAAGCTACTAGAAGATACTGAAGTTGAATTTCAACCTCGACATTACCAAACCTACGAAACACAAATGCTAAGAAAATGGCAGTATATTTTGTATAACGATCAATGGTTTGATTTAGCAATTGTTGGAGGGAAGAATGCTTGTCAGATTAAGAGCTATAAAGCAAGAGTAAACCCAGGAACTTTCCTGGGAATGATCGATTTGATGCTGGAGCTTGATCAAAGTAAGTTTAAGTACTGGGACGAATTGAAAGCTCTTCGTAAGGACGTTGCAAACGGTACTCATGATAAGAAAGTATCAGGTAACATGAACTATTGGAACTGGGAGTACATGGTTCATCGTCGTCCAGGATGGTATATCGGTTTTAAAGGATTAAGTAATAAGACGATTACCAGTGAGTGGGATCAAAACTTCCACCTTTCAAGCGGACATACAGCCATATTGCAACGTGGTGGTGAATATTGGAAGGTGCGTCCTGCATTGCGTTGGACAGCTTTACCTGGTATCACTGCAGAGCAATTGAGCTACAAGAGTTTGTTACAGAAGAATTCAGCTGGAACATCGGCATTTTGTAATGGAGCTTCAGATGCTGATTATGGAGTGTTTGGTTTTGATCTTGGACATAGTAACAGCAATGTTGGTACCGTGATTGCAAAGAAATCGGCATTCTTCTTTGATGAAGCTGTAGTAGGATTAACCAATGATATTGAGCGTATAAGTACAGGAGAAGGTAAAGAGGTTTGGACTTCCTTGGATAATCGTGAACTGAAAGGAGATATTCATGCAATGATTAATGGTAAAAATGAATTGTTCAATGTGAAGCAGTTGCCTGTAAATCATGAGTTCAAACTTACCAAGACCAGTTGGTTCTGGCATGATGGTATTGCTTACGTTATTCCTGTACAGAAAGGTGAAGCGGTTGACGTTAAGTTGATTGCAGAAGAGCGCGCTGGTAGTGTGAAAGAGCTTCTACCACATAATAACGGTGGAAAGTTTAAGCATAAGACATTCTTGTTGGCAATTAATCATGGAGTGAATCCTTCTGATGATAAGGCTGTTTATATGGCTTATCCAGGTGTGACTTTGAATGAGATGAAGAAAAAGAGTCTGGTTGATTATCAGGTTGTTCGCAATGATGATGTTGCTCAAGTTGTGTATGATTCTAAGAACCAGGTTGCTGAATTTGTAATCAGAAAAGATACAAAGGTTGATGTGGAAGGTTTTGCATCATTTGAGTTTTCAGGACCAATTATTGCAACAGCCAGAATTGCAGGTGATGAGTTGATAGTTAGTGTTGCCAATCCATACAAAAGCAAGTTGAGTGCTGATGTGAGTAAAGAAGGTAATGCGGCTATGAACTTTAAAATTGGTATGAAGGTGAAAGGTGATGGAGCCAAAAATATTCCAGCAGAAGGTGCTACCCTATTGAGTTTTCCTGCAGCGAAGCAGAAAGGTTATGAAGGAGATTCGATAGTAAGAAAGTTTAAACGAGACTAGAACGGAGAAATGGAAACCGGACAAAAGGAGACCGGAAACCGGAAAACGGCTTCGCCTGGAGATCGGAAAAGGTTGAAAGGTGGAACGGTTAGACGGATGAAAGGTCACCTGTCAGCGTCCGAAGGTCCTGACAGCGTGTGTTGTGAAAAGAGCAAAGAGCTCTGTTTACGGGAGCAGCTCGTTAAAGATGCTAATGTCAGTAGAAAAGGAGAGAGCTTCTATTCATAGCCCCGCAACCTTTTGATAAAAAATATAGAATGACTTGATAGACCAAAAATATCGTTTAGTTGGAGTTGATGGGCCTGATTGATTAATCCTGGCCTATCAACTTTTTGTGTAAAATCAATTAATCTAACGATCCAATAATCTTAAAAAAATGAATATCAAAAAAATCTTATTTATTGGAACCATACTGTATAGCTCACTTGGCTGGGCTCAGGTAAAAACAGAGAAGACTGATAAATACTGGAATCTGGAGACAGAGGTTCCTGCTAACTGGTCGGTTAGTAGGGGAGAACTGCAGACTTCATCGAAACATTACAAACTTGGACAGGCATCAATAGCGTGGGACTGGAAATCGGGAAGTGCTGTTCGAATTGATAATCCAAAAGGGATAAATGAGGCGTTCAAGCTTGAGAAACGGGTGAAAAAGGATCTCTATGCTGAGCGATCAGATGAACTTTCTGATGATGTGCAAAAGATTGGTGGATTTATGGGATGGATCTATAATGAGAATCCTGTTGATGACTACCTGGTCTTTGAGTTTGGTGTTGATGATAAAACTGCTTTGAGATTTCCATATTATTTGAACTTTAAAGGATGGAGGGCTTGCTGGATTTCTTTTGTGAATATGAAGCAGATCGCTGAAGCTGAATCTTTGAATTACATGAAGATAAAAGCTCCTCAAAAGGGGAACGGCGGACATCTGTTTTTCGATCGCTTTAGTTTCAGCAATAAACCAATTAGTCCGCGGGCTACACCAGATATGCAGCTTCCTTTTATAAATCCGAAGATCAATCATAACCATTGGGGTGGACAGTGGTATTGGCAGACTAAATACAAACATGATATTCCGGTTGAGGGGACAGTCACTGTTGCACAAAAGAAGGCCATGGAGGTGATTAGCGACAGGGTGTTTGATATCGTGAAAGGTGTAGTGCCATCGCAGGATGAGAATTGGTATTACAAAGATCACTTCAACGATTTGTGTATTAAAAGGGCCGAGGATGGAACGGTGTCGGGACGCCCTATTGTATCGGCCGATGAATATGTGGCTTTGCTAAATGATTTAAAACCAAAGAACCTGGGACCTGTATTTCTTGGTCTTGCAAAAGGATATGCCTTGTCGGATGATGACACAAGTAAAGAGATGTTTTTCGATCTGTTTGATCATTTTCTTGATCAGGGATATGATTTTGGAAGTGCTACAGGTACTCAACATCATTTTGGTTATCAGTTTGCCGGAATTCCTGAATCTTTCTTCTTAATGAAAGAGGCGATGGAGGAGAATGGTTATCTCGAACGTGCAGTTACAATGCTTCAGTATTGGTATGGTTTACCAGAGCATCGTATTGATAAAAATGTTAACGATTTGCAAGGTGTGGCTGACCTTTGGAATACGAAGATTATGCCTCGATTAATCAGTGTATTGATGATGCGTGATACGCCTGAGAAAGTGCGTGAATTGAAGGCACTTTCACGTTTTTTGGATAATTCATTGCAGTATTCCAGTGGATTGGTTGGAGGAATTACTCCTGATGGATCATTATTTCATCATGCTGGTTTATATCCGGCGTACATGGCTGGCGCTCTTTTCGGTGTAGGTCCTGTGGTATATAGCTTGTCTCATACGCCTTTTGAAATTGGAACTACAGCACGAAAGAATTTGCGACAATCATTGTTTCTTATCCGAAGTTATTCGCAGAAGTATGATTGGCCTATTGGTCTGTCGGGGCGACAAGTATTTGCTGGTAAAATTAGTCAGGGTGTAATTGATGCCATGGGATACACTGCAAAAGCTGGAGATGGGAATAGTGAGGTGAATGAAGCAATGGCTGCTGCATATATGCGATTGGCTCAGCCTTATGAAAGAATGTATCAGGAGTTTGCAGCGAAAGGAATAAAACCTGAAAATGATCCTCAAGGATTTGAGGTCGTAAATTATGGTTGTCTTGGTTTGCATCGAAGAGCCGATTGGTTGGTAAGTGTAAAAGGTTATAACAAATATGTATGGTCGGGTGAGATCTATACACATGATAATCGTTGGGGACGCTACATGAGCTATGGTACTGTTCAGATCAATAATTCAGGAGAGCCAGTGAATGGTAAGAGTAGTGGATTTGATCAGGATGGCTGGGATTGGAATAGATTTCCTGGAGCTACTTCAATTCACCTTCCATTAGATAAACTAAAGTGCCCAATAAACTCCTTGATGTCTCGATCAGATGAGACTTTTTGTGGTAGTTCTTCGTTGGAGAAAAAGAACGGAATCTTTGGTATGAAGCTACATGAGAAGGAGAAATTGAAGAATTTTACACCAGATCATCGTGCTCGTAAATCGGTATTTTGTTTTGATGATCGTATCATCTGTCTTGGTAGTAATATTGAGAATTCTAATAAGGATTATCCAACGGAAACAACATTGTTCCAGCTGAATGTAGAGAAGACTGATCAAGCAGTTGAGATTGATGGATCTTCGAAGAATGGCTTATTCAAAGAGGCACCAACAAACGATGATACACATGTTCTTTTGGACAATAAGGGCAATGGCTATTATATCCCTAAAGGACAGGATTTACAGGTTGCGATTCAGCAACAGGAATCACGTCATAATAAGTCGGAGCGTGTGACTCATGGTAATTTTGCTGTTGCCTGGTTGAATCATGGTAATGCACCAAAGAATGGTGAATATGAATATGCCATTCAGGTGAATTCAACAGCCAATAAGATGGATGCTTTTCAGCGTGCAATGTTGTCGAAGGATCCACTATATAAGGTGGTACAGAAAGACTATAACGCGCATATTGTGACAGATATGACCACAGGTATCACTGGTTTGGTATTGTTTGAAGCGGGTAAGGTGAATGATGAGTTGATTGAGCGTGTGAATCATGAAGCTTTGATCATGAAGAAGAAGTTAAATGATAATGCAGTGGTGATGTCGGTGTGTTCTCCAAGTGTTAATCTGGCAAGTGCAAAACCATACGACAATAAAGGAAGTGTTGCCGTTCAGGTTGAGGTTACGCTAAAAGGAAACTGGTCGGTTGATGCGGCTAGTGGTTGTAAGGTGGTAAGTTCGAATAAGCGTTCAACAGTTTTATCTTTTGAATGTATTCACGGACAGCCGGTTGAGGTGAAATTAAATAAAACGAGAAAATAGATTATCCCGATTTCTTGTAGTCTAATGGTTAAAAGTCTAATAGTCTAGAAGTCTAATAATCTTTGAATATAATAATCATTGAAATCTTTGAATCATGAATAATCTTAAGGACAGTGGACGTCGGTCATTTATAAAGACACTGGGAGCTGGTACAGCAGGTGTTGCTTTGACGTCAATGGGGACAAAAGCAAAGGAATCAAAGTATCAAATTAAGGGGAAGGTTCCTAAGAATGCAAAGGCAAGGAAGATCGTTTTTATCATGACTGATAGTCAGCGCTACGATATGCTAGGAAGCGTGAAGAAGGCGATGAAGACTCCTTTCCTGGATAAACTGGCAGAAGAAGGAACTCGCTTTGATCAGGCCTATTCTGTGTCTCCGGTATGCGGACCAGCGAGATCGTCAATATTTACCGGAACATATCCATCAACCAATGGTGTTTGGGGAAATAACATGGGATTGGCTGATAATATTAAGACCATCGGACAGCGTCTGTCTGATAACGGATTTCATACTGCTTATATGGGTAAATGGCACCTGGATGGCACTGATTACTTCGGTAACGGTATGTGTCCTGATGGATGGAATCCCGAGTATTGGTATGATATGCGCATGTATCTAGATGAATTATCAGATGAAGAGAAACTGAAATCTCGTATGCCTGAGAGCAATGAACAGGATGTTGATGAGACGTTTACTTTTGGACATCGTGTTGCTGATCGTGCCATAAAGTTTCTTGATAATCATGGTGATGAGGACTTTATGATTGTGGCTTCGTTCGATGAACCACATCACCCTTTCTTATGCCCAGAGCCTTATGCAAGCATGTATAAAGATTATGAGTGGCCTAAGACTCCAGCGCATTTCGATAGTTTGAAAAATAAACCTCATTATCAGCAGTTGTGGGCTGAAGGACGTCAGTTCGAGGATAAAAATAAAAAACCGATAACTCATCCTTACTTCTTTGGGGTGAACTCATATATCGATTACGAGATTGGTCGTATTGTTGAAAAGATTGATAAGGTGTGTCCTGATGCATTAATTATCTATACTTCAGATCATGGTGATTTCCTTGAAGCTCATAGTCTGAAAAAGAAGGGACCTGCAATCTATGATGATGTAGCTCGTATTCCTTTTATTGTTCGCTGGAAAGATCACGTGCCTGCGGGTAAAGTATCTGATCAATTAATGTCGCATCTTAATGTGGTTCCTACTATTCTTGATGCTGCAGGATTGGATATACCTGATTTTATGCATGCAGGTAGTGCATTGAAAACGCTCTATAATCCTGATGAAAAGTGCCAGGATGAGATCTTTATGGAATTTGGACGATTTGAGACTAACCATGATGGATTTGGAGCATTCCAACCTTTGCGTGCAGTATATGATGGTCGCTATAAATTGAGCATTAACATGATGTCGACCGATGAGCTGTATGATATGAAGAATGATCCACATGAGGTGAATAACTTGATCAATTATGAAAGTCTTGCTGATGTTCGTAAAAAGCTTCATCGTAAGATTCTTGATCGTATGGGTGATACGCGTGATAATTTCCGCGGCGTGTACTGGGAAGATCGTCATTGGAACAAAGGATTTGAGCAGACATGGGAGTATACTACCCAGACTCGCTCACGTAAGGATGATGGTTACCAGCCTCGTATGCGTGACTACAATACCGGTATGGATATCAAAGAATATGTACGCGGTAAAATCCAGGATAAAAAGGGATAAAGATAAAAATCTACAAAAATGAATCATATTAATAAGACTTTGTGTCTGGCCCTTATGGGGGCGGCTGTTGGAGGAAATGCTTATGCTGCACCTTCGAAACAGCAAAAACCAAACGTATTGATGATCTCTATTGATGACCTGAACGACTGGTCGGGATGTTTGGGGAATTTCCCTAACATCAAAACTCCCAATATTGATCGATTAGCTGCTAAGGGGATCATTTTTAAAAATGCCCATTGTCAGGCTCCTATCTGTGCACCTTCAAGAGCTGCCATTTATATGAGTTTGCAACCTGCCAATACTGGACTTTATTACCAGTCGTCTGATAAGGATATCAGAAAGGCGAATAAGCGCACTGCAGATGCAGTTTTTATGCCTGATTATTTTGAAGAATATGGTTACAAGACTATGGGTGTTGGAAAATTAATGCACAATGGCGATGCATTGAAGATCTACCAGGAATATGGAGGAGTATTTCCTAAAATGGGCTTCGGACCTAAACCTAAGGAGAGGGTAAACTACAATCCGAAATGGTTTAGTAAGACGAGAAATACAGCAACCGACTGGTCGCCAATCGATCTTCCTGAAGAGGAAATGTCGGATTATAAGATTGCTGATTGGGCTGTTAATAAGTTGGGCGAGAAACATGATCAGCCTTTCTTTATGGCTGTTGGTTTTATTCGTCCTCACGTACCATGGCATGTTCCTCAGAAATGGTTCGATATGTTTCCATTAGAAGATATACAGACTCCTCCTTACAAAAAGGACGATATGGATGATATCCCTGAAATTTCGAAGCAGTTGCATGATATGCCTTCAATGCCGAAGACTGAATGGTTGATCAAAGAGAATAAATGGAAATCGATGGTGCAGGCTTATATGGCATGTATGGCGTTTGTTGATCATCAGGTAGGAAAAGTGCTTGATGCTATGGAAAATAGTGAATATGCTGATAATACCATTATTGTATTGTGGTCGGATCATGGTTATCACCTGGGAGAAAAGAACCGAACCTGTAAGCATTCATTGTGGAATAGAGCTACTCATGTGCCTTTAATCTTTGCAGGGCCAGGCATTGAGGCTAAAACTTCGTGCGATGAAGCAGTACAGTTGATTGATATTTATCCTACGCTAACGGCTCTTTGTGGATTGCCTGCAAATAAGGATAATGAGGGACATAATTTGGAACAGTTGATTGATTCTCCTGATGCAGATTGGAGGTATCCTGCCATGACGATGTATGGCTTTAAGAATGTTTCGCTATATCATGGCGATTATCATTTCATCCAGTATAAAGATGGATCGATGGAGTTTTACGATCGTAAGAATGATCCAAATGAGTGGGATAATCAGGCCAACAATCCAAAGTTTGCCAAAGAGATAAAGCGTTTCAAACGCATGCTTCCTAAGGATTATGCACCACTAACGAAGTATACCAAGATTAATGCCAACAAATATATGGATGCAGAGTTAAAGGCTGCAGGCATCAAAGTTCAAGGAGGACATTAAAAGGAAAAACGGTCGGAAGGTAGAAAGGTAAGAAGGTAGTGGTTAGTGTGCGATGGATTATACATAGAGCAGAGTGCTTGGAACTAAGGGAAAACGTAACACCGGCCCTCGCATCCGAATCGGCCTCCTGAAAAAAGTGATTGATTTAGCAGCGGTTGCTTAGTAAAACTGGGAAGCTTCGAACGCAGTGAGAAGATCACCCAGTTGCACTTAGCAATAGCAATAAATCGATTACTTTTTTCAGGCAGCCTTGACCTTTTTGTCTCGTTTTTGGGTCAAGCCAAAAATGAGAACCTGTCCGGCAGGACGCCGGCGAGTCTTTTTACGGCAAACATTTGCAATAAAAGTTCGTATCTTTAATTTTGGAAAACTAATAAGAAACCGAGGTTGAAGATAACAGGGGATATGAATAGAAAGATTATTGTAGGGAATGTGAAATACCTGATATTAGGCTTATTATTATTGGTCGGTGTGATTACTCCGTATGGGAGTCATGCTCTGGAAAAGGTGGATATGAATTTTATTCATCTTACAGTTGCTGATGGCTTATCTAATAATACCGTAAAATGCTCCTACCAGGATTACCTGGGCAAGGTATGGATCGGTACAGAGGATGGTCTGAATTGTTACGATGGCTATGAGAATTCAACTTATTATGCACTAGCCAATGATTCTTCTTCATTAATCTCTTCTAAGATTCTTGTCATCAATGAGGATGTGCAAAATCAACTATGGATTGGAACATCAGGAGGACTTTGTCGCTATGAGCGGTCGCAAAACTCTTTTAAACGATACAATGAACTGATTGGAGAGGAAATCCTAGGAATCCTAAAGTCTTCATTTAACGATTTATACGTCACCACTTCAACAGGGATTTTCATTTATAATGCAGAGTATGATTATTTCTCTCGAATAGAGTTTGTTGATCAGTTTCTTAAGAAAAGAAGAATTACCTCGAGGATGTTTGACCTTGGCAGAGGACGATACTTTCTTATGGTTGGCATTCGCCCTGTAATTTACACACCAGAGGAACGTAGTTTCAACGAGATTCATGTTACCGCAAAGATCGCTGCTAATGCAGAGAACAAGACTTTTATGGGGTGTGTGAAACTGGCTGCGAATCATTTTCTTTTAAGTAATATCGCACAAGGTTTATATCAATTGAAATATGATAATGGAAAATGGTCACTAAGACAGTTTTTCCCAAAATACTTTAAACATAATGGGGTGCGTGATCTGCTGAAAGATCAGGATGGACATATTTGGATCGGTTCTTATCGCGGCCTTTATGTGTTACGATCAGATGGATCTATGGAACATGTTGTACCTAATAATTTGAATCCTCATACCATTTCGTATCAGTCGATTACTAACCTTATGCAGGCCAGAGATTATTCCATCTGGATTGGGACTTACTTTGGTGGAATTAATATCTATAGAAAAAAGAATAATCAATTTCAGTCGTTTATTCCTGGTATGCTTTTCCAGGAGCTTAGTCACAATTCCATCAGGGGATTAGCTTTGGATGGCGAAGGTAATGTATGGTGTGGTACCCAAGGAAGTGGAATCGTTATTTATAATACTAAGGCAAACAAATTTCGACGTTTTAAAAAGGAAGAACTGGAACAAGCAAACATTCATGATATAATTGCCGATAAGTATGGTCGAATATGGATCGGAACCTATCTCGACGGACTTTATATGTTTGATCCCAGAACGCGAAAATTGGTACATCTAAATAACCTCTGGAAAAATAAAAAAGTAGATGTCTCTGCAATGTTTATTGATGAAGACGATCATCTATGGATTGGCTCAGATAATATCGGACTAAAAACACTAAAGCTTACCAAGAATACTTACGCAGAGGTATCATTGATTGAAAATGAGAACTTGATCGGCCCATATGTAAAATATCTTTACCACTTAAAGAATGGAGATGTCCTTATTTCTACCACAGAAGGTATCTTAAAGTATGCATCTGATAGTAGATTGGTGAACTTTGTCACGCTCGATGAGATGGAGATTAGTAAAACATCGTTCATTAACGTGATAAAAGAAGATAGTAAAGGAAATGTTTGGTATGGTAGTGCAGACCGCGGACTATGGATCTACTATGCTGATGGGACCATGAAAAAACTGGATAACGAAAGTGGCCTGGTGAATAATGCAATTTACGGATTGCAAGAGGATCAGCAAGGGCGTATGTGGATTTCTACCAATAGGGGATTGAATGTTGTTTCTAAGGATCTTGCAGAGGTGAGATTATTCACTAGCAATGATGGTTTAGTTTCCAATCAATTTTCAAAGAATAGCTCACTACTATTGAACGACGGTCGCTTAATGTTTGGTTCCGTACGAGGAATCTCTATTGTTAATACGGATATAAAGGACAATGAAGATATTGAACTGGTGCCGGTTATTATGGAGGTCAATACCTTTAACGAGAATATCCTTGCAGAAAGGGATTTGATGAGCTCCAATAAAAATGCTTACAAAGAGATTAGTCTTGAGGCCAAGCAAAATTCATTCTCTGTAAAATATAATGCTTTCTACTTCGGAGGTATGGATAAACTGAAGTATCAATATCGCCTAAGGGGTGTTAATGATCAATGGCGCATAACCAATCAGCGGATTGCTGAATTTAATAATATCGATGCAGGTGCTTATACTTTTCAGGTGCAGGTATGGAATCCTGATGGAAAATGGTCGAATATTATAGATCAACAGATTCATGTATTGCCAGTATGGTATAAATCTTCCTGGGCATATATGCTTTATATCCTGTTGTTGCTGGGGATCGGATATGCGATTTACAGGTTCATGCATTATCGTGTATTGATGATGAATAAGATTAAACTAAGTGAGATGGAGGTGGAGAAGGTTGAGGAAGTTAATCAGATGAAATTGCAATTCTTTACCAATATTTCTCATGAGTTTAGAACTCCACTGACGCTTTTAAGTGGTCCTATTGAAAACCTTTTACACAAGGAAACAAACGAAGAAAATAAGGTGATGCTGCAGATTGCTCGCAGAAATTCGTTGCGTTTATTACGTTTGATCAATAATATCCTCGATTTTAGAAAGGCCGGTCAAAAGGGACTCTTATTGAATTTGAAGCAGTATGACTTCGCCAACTTCTTAAGAGAGCAATGCAATATATTTGATGAGCCTGCCCGCAAGAAAGGGGTAGAGTTGGTTGTGGATATTGATAAATCAGTCGCTGAATTTGTGTTTGATGCAGAAAAGATTGAAACTGTTATCTATAACCTTTTGAGTAATGCGCTAAAGTTTACTCCAGAAGGGGGAACCATAAAGGTTAAGGCTTCGCAAAATGAAGGTCAGGTTTATATGGTTGTTGCTGATACAGGAATGGGTATTCCGGCAGAGCAGTTGCCTCATATTTTTGAACGCTTTTATCAGGTTGATGAGCAGAAAAATGCCCATCTGAAAGGATCAGGAATAGGTCTGTCGCTGGTGAAGAGTATTATCGATGCTCATCATGGAGAGATTTCGGTTGATAGTACTTCTGGATTAGGGACAACATTTCATGTGTTCCTTCCAAATCCTGAATTAGATAATAGTTATGAGTCGATTCAGCAATGGATGCCATCAATAACTGTTAGCAATACCGAAGAAGGGGGAGACGTTGCTGAGGAAATAGGAAATAAAAAAGGTATTACAATCCTGATAATAGATGACAATAAGGATCTATTGACCTTCTTATCGCATTCTTTGGCTGCCGACTATCGAATTGTTGTTGCTGAAAATGGAGAGGAAGGATTAAAGCAGGTTGAAAAATATAATCCTGCCATTATTATTTCTGACGTGATGATGCCACAAATGGATGGTATTGAATTTAGCCAGCGATTAAAAGATAATATTGATACATCGCACATTCCATTGATTTTATTATCGGCTAAGAGTACAATGGAGGAGCGTATTGAGGGGATCTCTACAGGGGCTGAGGTTTATATTACGAAGCCTTTTAGTATCGACTACCTAAAGATACAAGTGAAGAACTTGCTGGCATTGATCGAAACACGTCACAAGGGGTTTACTGGTGGTCAACAGGTGAAGAAAAAGGAAATGAAGCTTTCAAAACGAGACGAGAAGTTCCTGGTTAGTCTGAATGAAATGATTGAAGATAAGCTCGATGATACAAAGTTATCGATTGATGAGATTGCCAAAACGCTTTTGATAAGTTCAAGTACGTTATATCGCAAAACCCTTGCATTGACAGGTAAAGGAATTAACGATTATATTCGTTATAAGCGATTAGTAAAGGCTGCAGAACTATTAAAACAAGAAGAGTATTCTATCTCACAGATTGCTTACATGACTGGCTTTAATACACCTTCTTATTTTACTCAATGCTTCAAGAAGGAGTTTAATGTATTGCCGAAAGAATATATTGAAAGGGAAAGCTAAACAGGAAACCTGAGGTCCGGAAACGGGAAAAAGGAAGATGGTGAAAGGACGAACGGTAGGACGGTTGAAAGGTGTTCGTTAGTGTGTAATGGGCGGTAAAAAAAGGCAAAGAGCAAGGAGCAAAGGAAACCGGAGGCCGATTTCGATGCGATTGGGGGAAACGTTGAGTCAATGGCACCTGACAGTGTCCGCAGGTCCTGTCAGCGTGTTCTTCTAAGTGTAGATTGGTACTAATGTTATGGGGACGAGAAGAGTTGGGGCAATCCTTCGTTGCTACAGACATTAGCTGTCCCAAAGGGCAGCTGTGATTACCACCACAGCAACATCAACGCGCAACCTTCAACCTTCAACCTGGAACCTTCAACCTGGAACCTTCAACTATTCTCCTTTATCTATTTTTCTTTTTCTACATAAAGCTTCTAGAAAGTAATAGTCGGCATAGCTTGTTGGTAGGTCGATAGCGTCGTGACGGGGGAAGTTTCCAACACTATGTTTTAGCAGAAAATAATTGTCTTCACTTTTGCTTGCCATGTATTTTGATGAGGAAAGCGTTTGGATCAATTGATTGGCATAACCGTAGTATTGTGCGCTATTCTCTGATAATGTACTTAACTCAAACAGGGCAGAGGCAATAATTGCTGCAGATGCTGCATCTTGATAGTTTTTATTGTATTCATTCTTGTCATAAGGCCATGTAGGAGTGAAACCTTCTTTTCCAAGGTTATAATCCCAATAGGGAACACGATCTTCTGGCGTATTAGGATGATTCATGATAAATGATGCAATGTGTTCAGCAAAATCAAGAAACTTCTCATCTTTTGTTTCCCTGTAACAGAGTGTGAAGCCATATAAACCCCAGGCCTGACCTCTAGCCCAGCTTGAATGTGTGCTTATGCCATGGTAGGTTGCTTTGTCAAGAACATTACCAGTCTTGGCATTATAATCAATGATGTGATAGCTTGAGTAATCGTCGCGATAATGGTTACTCATTGTGGTTCGAGCATGCTTAATGGCTATATCCTTATACTTTGGTTGTCCTGTAAGTTTTGAGGCAACAAATAGCAGTTCTAATGTCGCCATATTATCGATTACTACAGGATAAAACCATTCTTGTCCTCTTTCTAATCCTCTACTGTAATTCCATGATTTTATACAACCTACAGTGTTGTTGTAACGATGCAATAATCCATCAGCAGCCTTTATGATTTCAGTGGTGTAAATATCATTTTTTAAAAGTCTATTGGCGTTGTAAAAGCTACTTATGGTCTGGAAGCCTATAGCGTGACTATTGATGTTGTGCTGAATGCCATTAAGCTTCTGAGTCCAGATTATTGCCTGATCTTTCCAGAAGTCATCTTGAGTAAGTTCATATAAATACCAAAAGTTTCCAGGCAGAAAACCACTTGCCCATGAATGAATACCATATGTTTTTATTGTACCATCACGATCAAGAGTACGAGGCATCTTATTATTTCCTCCTTCTTTCTCGATTAATTTGCCGTATTGAATGTTGGCAATCTTCGCAGTCTTTTGATAAATCTTAGAGTTTGAAGAGTTACATCCTATTAGAAAGATAGAGCAAATGAGTATAATAAGTTGTAAGCGGTTGTATGGCTTCATAGTTAGTTTGGTTTTAGAAATAGGATATCCGGAGACGTGTATCCCCGGATATCTTATAGTTTTTCTGAGTTGTGATAACTCAGCATGTTGTTTATTCTTCTGAAGCAGCTTCAGAAACAGCCTCAGTAACTGTTATTACCTGCTCGAATATTTTACTTTCAACAACGCTGTTATTGTAATCCCATACATTGGCCAATACTGTTACAGTATATGTGCCAGGAGCATTGTAAACATGAGTAAATGCTTTGTTCGTTTCCGCAGTAGTCTTTATTGCTTCTCCTTTATCTGGAGAAACCGGATACTGATCTGAAGATAGATTTAGTGGAGCAAAAATTAACCAGTCCTCGTTACTTGGTTTATTCTTTCCTTCACCCATCTTAATTGATCCAACATAACTACCAGCTTGCTTTTTCCATGTTTTTGCACCTGCAACATCAACAACCTCCCAGTTGCCCTCTGTTAGGAAATCATGGTGGATAATCTCTACAGGGATATTTCCTTCTAATTCAGTCGAGATTTTGTAATCGTGGATGTACCATGATTTTTGAGAAGCCGGACCTTGTGTTCCTATATACTTGAACGCAAAGTAGGTGGTTTCCCCACTGATTCCATCTAGTGATATGGTTCTACTGATATTGCGTTTAGCCTTAGAACTATTCGCTACTGTTCCCCAATCTTCAAGACTATAGGCAGCGTGATCAGGATCACTTGTTGTTAAAACTGTCCATGTAGCAGTTGAAGGATCACCAGCTCCATCATAATCGGTTGAATATACCAAATAGGTATGTCCATTGGTCATGTCACCATATTTGTTGTATACTTCAAAGTTTAACGAAGGAGTTGAGCCTGTAGCTGAAGTACGATCTTTATATTCATAATTATTTCCTGCTTCTCCGCTATAAAATGAGATCATGTCAGGATTACCAGTTACTTCAAATGAGACCTCTTCTCCAACTGTAACATTTGTACTGCTGACAATCAATTTGCCACTAGGGGCTTCAATTTCCTCATCGCAAGAGGTGAATGCAAGGGCTCCTGAAACTAGTGCCCCTGCAAGTATTATATTTTTGAATAAAGTTGTCATTTGCTTCGAAATTTTATTGATTTTAAGGTTTGTTGCTTAATATCCAGTGTTTTGTTTCAACATTGGATTTAAGTCAATCTCTTGCTGAGGAATAGGAAACAGTACATGATATGGTTGAATGTTCTTCCAGCAATAGCCTTTGGGTTCAACACCATCGAGTGATTTAACTGTTTCGTATAGAATACCCCAGCGAACAAGGTCCCATCGACGTACACCTTCTCCTGCTAATTCTCGTGCTCTTTCATCGCGAATGAATTGGCGGAAAGTTTCCTGATCCATTGTTGAATAGTCGTAGTTGTAGTTCGCTTCCTCAATTGGCTGATCATTTGCCTGAACAAAGCTACCGTCTTCGTTAATTGTTCTTAGTGCTCTTTGACGAATTGTTGTCAATGCTTGATTCGCTTCCGCTGATCGACCTGCACCATTTAATTCATTTTCAGCCTCGGCATACATTAATAGGATATCAGCATAACGAAGTACTACCCAATTTAAGCCGTTTTTATTGTAGTGGTAGGCACCATTACTAGAGTTCTTTCTAAACTTAGTTAACGCCCATTCTGATTGTTCTACAATCTCACCATCTTTTAGGGTAGGCTTATTGGTTCCATCCAACTTATAAGCAACGCAATTCCAATGGTATCTCGAATCAGGAAGATTCTTATCATATCCATTGCCATCTTCACCATAGTATTTTCTCATGGTAAGGGTACTCTTCACAAAAGAATATCCTCCACCAACTGTTTTCGATTCTTCTCCATTCGGACCTTTCGATGAAGGGATACCGTTGAATGTACCCAGGTTGTTTCCTAGATCACCAGCAGTATAACCGATTTCCCAGATACTTTCGTGAAGGTCGTATACATCATCTTTTACATTCAACCATACCTGATTGTAGTTGTCGTGTAGGTTATGGTATCCCAGATCTATCAACTCTTTGGCTGTTGCTGATGCCGCAGCCCACTTGCTTTGGTCATTTAAAGGATTACCAGCCATTGTGATGTATACCCTGGTTAAGATACCCAATACAGCATTTTTACTTGCTCGCGGATGATCTCCGTCTGACATTTCAGTGATCCAAGGAAGGTGCTGTTTCGCAAATAGAAGATCAGTTTCTACTTGCTTGTATACCTCCTCTAGAGTATTGCGTGGAATTTGTAACTCGCTTACAGGAGTAATACTTGTGATCAATGGAATACCTCCATAAATACGTGCTAGTTCAAAGTAAACTAATCCACGAATAAATGTTGCCTCTGCGATGAATCTGTTCTTTTCATCCTCAGCTATAGGCGCCTTTTCAGTGATCGACTCGATGTAAAGGTTACAGGCATAAATTGTCTTGTATGCTTGTTGCCAGGTCGTCTGTAAGTTACCACTTGTGTTAGTCATTAAGTGGTTGGCGTAGTAATGTAAACCACCACTGTTTTTACGGTAATATGCTATATCTGTTCCAAGATAGCTTTCCTGACTCAGGTAACTACCATATAGGGTTTTGTCGGAAATTAATGCATAGATTCCCATTAGGCCGGCAAAGGCATCCGATGAACTTTGATAAAAGTTTTCCGGAGTTAAGAATGATTTTGGATTTTCTTCAAGCAAATCCGATTGGCAAGATGGAAGTGCTAACATCCAAATTGCCATGATACCATATATAAATCGTTTCATTGTCTTCATTTTTCCCATTTTTAGAAGGTTACTTTAGCTCCAAATGTTACAGTAGTTGCAGTTGGATATGCTCCATAATCAACGCCCTTTAACAAACCTTTTGAAGGTGTCCAGGTGTTATCTGCAAATACATCAGGATCGTTACCTGAATAGTTGGTGATTGTCCAAAGATTTTGTCCACTTACATATACCCTTAGGTTTCCTAAGCCAAGACGCTTGACCATTTTTTTAGGGAAGGTATACCCGAAACTTGCAGTTTTAAGTTTAATGTATGAACCATCTTCAACTACACGGTCGCTAACTAGTCGCGAGGTGTTACCATCCTCTGAATACATGGTAGTATTTGAATTTCCTGCGTCTACAAGATTACCTTCTTCATCGTATACTTCGGGACGGAAACGATCAAGAACTGTAGCATACTGGTTAGCGCGACCATTCATTGCTTCTAGTTTAAAGCGTGTAGCATTCATAATGTCATTTCCATATGACCATTCGAAGAACACACTCAAGTCGAAGTTTTTGTAACGGAAGTTATTGGTAATACCTCCAAAGTGAACAGGATTTCCGTCTCCGATGATTGTACGGTCTTTATCATTGATAACACCATCACCGTTGATGTCTTTGTACTTAATGTCACCTGGTTTTACACTTCCCGGAAGTTGTGCTACATCTTGTTTTAATGCATATGTCTTATTTGCTCCTTCTCCTGAGATATTGAAATCGTCGTAGTTGTAAATACCATCCCATACATATCCATACATTGATCCTAGCGCTTCACCTTTCTTAACGATAAATGCAGCTTGATTTACTCCGGTATAGTTTCTGTTTACAAAGAATGATTCTTGTCCGTCGGCCAATTCAATCACCTTATTCTTATTGAATGAGATGTTAATATCGGTGCTCCAGGTAAACTGCTTATTCTTAATGTTCACAGTTGAAAGTAAAAGCTCTAAACCTTTGTTTTCCATCGATCCAACATTTCTCATCATGGTTTTAAATCCGGATAATCCTGTGATGTTGGCATTCAGTAGCAGGTCATTGGTCTTTTTATAATAGTAATCGGCTGTTAGAATGATTCTGTTATCAAGAAAACCTACATCTAAACCGATATCTGTCTGATTGGTCGTTTCCCATTGTAGCTCAGGACTTGCCAGTGTACTTGGAACAATACCTGCAGATATACCATTATTTAACGAGTAATTCTCTGTCTTCAATTGCGACATTGAATCGTAAGGACTTACCCTAAGGTTTCCTGTTTCACCCCAACTTACCCTTGCTTTCATGTTAGAAATGAAGCTTAGGTCTTTCATGAAATCTTCTTCAGAAATTCTCCAAGAGAATGCTCCTGATGGGAAATTTGCCCATTTATTACCATCAGCAAAACGTGATGATCCATCACGACGGAAGGCAACGGTAAATAAGTATTTGTTATTGAATGTGTAGTTAACACGACTCAAGAATGATTCCAATCCCCATTCTTTGTAAGATGAAGATGGTGCTTCATATACTGTACCTACACCTAAATTGTCATATCCAAGATTGAAATATGGAAAGTTAGAGTTTGCTGCTTTCAGGTTTTCTGTCCAGTATCCCTGGCGTGTATAACCTACAACTGCATTGATGTCGTGCTTAGCAAATTTACGTTTGAATGACAATAGGTTTTCATTCAACCATGTTTGCGATGTAGTATGTTGTTGGAAAGCAGCTCCATTTTTGTTTCTACCATTATATGAAGGCGGCTTCTCAAATTTCTTTGTCTTGTTGTTGGTTCCTCTGTTACCTAATTTAAAGGTATAGTTTAATCCTTTGATGATTTCATAATCGATGATACCATTAACACTAAGATTTTCTTTTCTTACCAGAAAATCGGTAGAGTTGATGTCGGCCAATGGATTAGGATTACCGTTTTCATCATTCAAATAATCTTCATCTTCAATATCTACAGTACTAGGAACGTATGGACGTCCTTGAGCTGCACGAATGTAAAAGCGACTACCAGATCCTCCTTGTGATGGATTACCGGTTTGTTCTCCGTAAGTGTAACTTGCATTTAGCTTTACATTAAGCTTCTTACCAATCTTTTGAGATAGGTTAATACGACCTGTGTAACGCTTGTAACCACTTCTGATTACTACTCCTTCCTGATCTAAATAAGATACGGAAGCGTTGTATTTCGATTTATTCTGACCTCCAGCAAGACTGATGTGGTGATTGTTGATCATCGCTGTTCGCAAGATCTCGTCGCGCCAGTTCACCTGAGTTGAGTCGGCATAAGCAGCAGGATTAAGGTATTGCTCGCCATTTGGTTCACGCTCATGCATCAACTGTGCCCATTGTTCAGCATTCAATACATCAGGATAATTTTCTCCTACCTTTTGAATACCTACATAACCACTGTATTCAAGTTTAGGTTCTCCTTTTGCTCCCGATTTAGTGGTGATTAAAACAACACCATTGGCTCCTCGTGCACCATAAATTGCAGTTGATGACGCATCCTTAAGTATCTGAATGGATTCAACATCTGCAGGATCGATTAGCGAAGCTCCGTCTTCTCCTACTGGAAATCCATCAATAACATATAGTGGAGAGTTACTTCCACCGATTGAAGAACCACCTCGAATTTCAATAGAAAGGGCTTCTCCTGGTTTTCCTTCCATCGAACTAATACGAACACCAGCAGCTCGTCCCATCAGTGCTTGTTCTACGTTAGCTACCGGAGCTTTTTGTAAATCATCTGCTTTAACGGATACAACGGATCCCGTAAGGTCAGCCTTCTTCATGCTACCATATCCAACAGCTACAACTTCCTCCAATTGATGGAAATCTTCTTTCAGTACTACATCAATCTTTGTTTTTCCATTGATCTTAACTTCCTTAGAAGTGTAACCAATAAATGTGAAAATTAATGTTTTTGAACCATTAACGGTTATCATGTAGTTTCCATCAAAATCGGTCACAATACCATTACTTGTTCCTTTTACGATGACATTTGCTCCAGGAATCGATTCCCCATTTACATCTTTAACTGTTCCCTTTACAGTTACCTTCTGTGCAAATGCCATTGTCCCACTTAATATGAGTATCAAAAACAAGAACCCATATCTGGACAGATTTTTACATTTTAAAGAATTCATACAGTTTGGTTTTAAATCTATAATCCGAAAGCAAACTTATTGAGAAACAAAATGCATTTGCATTTCTTATTAAGCATCGCATGAAATGAATCTGTCAATGACTGTTAGAATTCATGCAAGTGATGTAATAAATCATGCAGAAATGTTCTTTGGATTGGACGGGGACGGTGATGTAACCCGCACTGAATCTGATGTTCAGCTGAATTGGATTCTCATTTTTGACTTAGCGCAAAATTGTCCTGCCGGACAGGCCTTCATTTTTGTCATAACACAAAAACGAAGCAAAAAAGTCAAGGCTTTTTCAGGAGGCCATTTCGTATGCGAGGGGTCGGTGCTTTTAATCTTTACCGATCGTAATAGCGATTGCTGGTGCGCTGGTGTTAGGGGGTAGAGGTAGGAGGGAAATCCTCTCATGCTACAGACATTGGCTGCCCCAAAGGGCAGCGATGCTGATGTGCTGTGTTGATAGATTGATTGGACCCCACTTCGTTGCTACAGGCGTTGGCTGACCTAGCGGTCAGCAGTGCGTTGATGATGTCATTGTGGCAAAATTGGCTGAACACCACCTTGTGCTACCGACATTGGCTGCCCCAAAGGGCAGCGTGTTTAAATGAAGGGACTCCATGCAATTTGGATGGTACTATTCATTGTTTCTACCGACATTGACTGGTCTAACGATCAGCAGCCCGTTAGGGATGCTAATGTCGGTAGCAACAGAGGATATAACCATTCAATTTTTCTGAGCATAACATCAACGCTCTCCTGCCCCAAAGGGCAGCGATGCTGATGTACTGTGTTGATAGATTGATTGGAGACCACTTTGTTGCTACAGGTATTGGCTGACCTAGCGGTAAGCAGTGCGTTGATGATGTCATTGTGGCAAAATTGGTTGGACACCACCTTGTTGCTACAGACATTGGCTGCCCCAAAGGGCAGCGTGTTCAAATGAAGGGACTCCATGCAATTTGGATGGTACTATTCATTGTTGCTACCGACATTGACTGGTCTAACGATCAGCAGCCCGTTAGGGATGCTAATGTCGGTAGCAACAGAGGATATAACCATTCAATTTTTCTGAGCATAATATCAACGCTCTCCTGCCCCAAAGGGCAGCGTGTTTAAATGAAGGGACTCCATGCAATTTGGATGGTACTATTCATTGTTGCTCTCCTGCCCCCAAGGGCAGCGATGCTGATGTACTGTGTTGATAGAGAGATTGGAGACCACTTTGTTGCTACAGACATTGGCTGACCTAGCGGTCAGCAGTGCGTTGATGATGTCATTGTGGCAAAATTGGTTGAACACCACCTGTTGCTACAGATATTGGCTGACCTAGCGGTCAGCAGTGCGTTGATGATGTCATTGTGGCAAAATTGGTTGAACACCACCTGTTGCTACAGATATTGGCTAACCTAGCGGTCAGCAGTGCGCCATTGCAAATCTTCACGTTCTTTCCTGGCTGCGAATCCTTTTTCCGGTTTCCGTTTTCTTTTTTTACTGCCCATCGCACACTAACGATCACCTTCCTACCTTTCAACCTTCCTACCGTTTTAGCTTTCCAACCGTGAGGCGTTAGCCGAACCGAAACCTGAATAAATGTTAAAATAGTGAGTGTATTAGTGTCCTTTAAATGAAATTATTAGTTTTGTATTTCAAACCGAGTTCTAAATATGAGTACAAAAGAAGCACAAACCACTTATCATGTTCCTAATTTGGAGCGTGCATTAATGATATTTGAATACCTTGCTGAGCATCCTAATGGTTGTACCCAGACTGATTTGGTTAATCAGTTAGGGGTGTCAAAGAATAGTATCTTCAGGATTACACAAACATTATTAGGGTATGGTTATCTTGAAAAAGAAGACGATTCTCGTCTTTTAAGATTATCCAAGAAATTTATCATGCTTGGTAATGCAACGTTAACCGAGAAATACCTGACTCAGATTGCTTTGGAGGAGTTGAAGGTATTAAGAAATGAAACTGGAGAAACAGCATTGGTATGCACCTTTATAAATGATAAAGGTATTGTGTTAGAACAAGCACTTGGGACTCATACATTTAAATTTGTAATAGATCCAGGCACTGAGTGTCCACTTTATTGCTCTGCCCCCGGAAAGGCATACTTGGCCCAGCTGGGAGAAACAGAGTTAGATGAAACCCTAAAGCGTATTAAGTTTGAAAAGCATACACCAACAACTATTGTTGATGTTGAACAGCTTAAGAAGGAGCTTAGTGGAATTCAGGACGTTGGATATTCCATCGATCGTTCTGAACTATTGGAGGGAGTTCACTGTGTAGGAGCTGCCATTGTCAATAAATTGAACCATCCTATTGGAGCTATTTGGATTACTGGTCCGCTAAACCGACTTAGGAAGGAGCAGTTTGAGAAGTATGGTGAGTTGGTGAAGAAACATGCTCATATTATATCTCAACAATTAAGATCTAAAATCTAAACCACAATAGCAGGATCTGTCGCATTATCCTGCCCATTAATTAATCTAAAAATCTTTTTAAGATATGAAGTTCATTACCGCATTATTGTTATTGTTCACATGCCTGATCAGCATGGCTCAGCCTAATCCTGAGCGGATGAAGCCTGGAACTTATAAACTTGATCGTACGAATATCGAAATCAGAAATATTCATACTCCTAAAGATCAAAAAGCCAGAGGGGAACGGGTGTTGAATTATCAGCGTAATTACGCCAAGGGAGATCAAATAACTGTGCATGGAGGTCTGTTTAGTTCCATTACTATGGATGGCCTCAAGGAGCCTGTGATTGTGTACGTGCCTTCAAGAAAAGCGATCATCAATATTGATCCTAAAGTTGAGGATTTTAAAGGAGATCGTCATAATATAAAGGCTCAGATTGCTTCAGATGAGCAGTTGTTGGCTTATCGCAATCTTGCATATAATCCTATTGATTGGCAGGGAAACAAGATCACATTTTACCCCCATATTACTGCGAGTAGTGAATGCCGTGGCGAATTTCAATTCTCTGCGCGTAATGCTATAAATGGCAAGACTGCCAATACCGATCATAGTGGTTGGAATTATAGTTCGTGGGGCCCTGAGAAATCAAATGAGAACTGGTTAAAGGTCGACTTTGGCCGACTTGTTAAAGTTGATCAGTTAAAATTGTATATCCGTGCTGATTTCCCTCACGATGGATATTGGCAAAAGGCAATCATTCATTTTAGTGATGGCTCGAAAGAAGAGATTAAAATCACTAAAGATGTTGAAGCCCAGGTGTTCAAGTTTGCTGCGCGTGAGATTACCAACTTGAAAGTTACTTTTTCAGAAGCAAAACCTGCTAATAGTTGGTGTGCGATTACTGAAATGGAAGTGTGGGGACATGAGGCTTTCCCTTTTGAGCTTTCAACATCTTGGGAAAATGTACTACAATCGATGGACTATCGTAAAGGAATGATTCATGATAATTACTTCTACTGGCTGATGTTGGAAAAAGCATTTCCTAAGGAGGTGGACTGGTTGATGCAGGATACTCAAATGAATCTGATTGATTTTTTGTCGGTCGATAAGGCTGTCCGTTGGAATGCTCTAGCCGCAAGGGTTATAGAGCAGCTGAATGACCAAGGTGTAAGGAATAAGCTCCAAAGTAGCCTAAGTAAAAAGAATTCGGTTGTTCAGGTATACAATGAAGCGTGCAAACAAAGACGAAAGGAGTTTCTGACGAACCTTACATCACAATATAAACAGTTTGCATTTGTAAGAAGGTATCCAATTGTTCCTTCCTTCTTTGCTTATACTGAAGGAGTATCAGATCATCGTTATGAGTACCATTTTACGCCTGGTGCGCAGTTGTGTAAGTTAGATCTTTCAAATGGGGAGGAGAACGTGACTGTATTGCTCGATGATCCTAATGGAGTGATTCGTGATCCTGATGTGTCATTCGATGGGAAGTACATATTGTTTGCGTGGAAAAAGTCGCTTTATGAGGATGACTATCATCTTTATGAGATGGAGATTGCATCGAAAGAAATACGTCAAATCACCTTTGGATTACGACATGCCGATATTGAAGGGAAGTATCTTTATAATGGAGATATTGTTTTTAACTCTACTCGCTGTGAGCAAACGGTCGACTGCTGGCGTACCGAAGTTTCAAATCTATACCTTGTTAATCGAAATGGAAAGTATATGCGCAGGGTTGGCTTTGATCAGGTGCAGACTACCTATCCTACTGTGATGGAAGATGGCCGTATTATTTATACTCGTTGGGATTATAATGATAGGGGGCAGACTTTCCCGCAACCATTGTTTGTCATGAATCCTGATGGTACTGCACAGACTGAGCTTTATGGAAACAATAGCTGGTATCCTACAACAATGGTTCATGCTCGTCAGATTCCCGGAACTAGTAAGGTG
The DNA here is from genome assembly GCA_005217565.1 of Puteibacter caeruleilacunae. GTDB lineage: Bacteria > Bacteroidota > Bacteroidia > Bacteroidales > Prolixibacteraceae > Puteibacter > Puteibacter caeruleilacunae. The sequence continues at coordinate 31,882 of SJCO01000003.1, read as the reverse complement.
ATGGCTACTTTATGTGGGCACCATACTGCACAGCGTGGACAGTTGGCTATTATTGATCCAGAAAAAGGAAGACAGGAAGATAGTGGAGTTACATTATTGGCTCCAGTGCGCAAAGAAAAGCCAGTGAGAATCGATACCTATGGACAAAGTGGTCCGCAGTTTCAATTTCCTTTTCCATTATCGGAAGATCATTTTCTTGTGAGTTTTGAACCATATGATACTTGGAATCGAGGATATTTGAGTCCGTACAATTTATATTTCATGAATAAAGAAGGGCATCGCGAATTGTTGGATGCTCATGCATCATTGGGATCTATACAGGTAGTGCCTATTGCTCCAAGAAAAGTGAAAAGCGTAAAGCCTGGATTTGTGGATTATACAAAAAAGACTGGAACTTATTTTATTCAGAATGTATACCATGGAGAAGGTTCAAAAGGAATAAAACCAGGAACCATTGAAAAGATAAGGGTGGTGGCTTTAGATTTCAGAGCTGCACCAGTAGGTGAAAACCATGCTCAGAATAATGAGGGTGGAGTTCGGACTGGAAATCTGGCATCAACGCCAATAGCTTTGGCTCAAGGATCTTGGGATGTGAAGAAAGTATTGGGAGAGGTGGCAATAGAAAAGGATGGTTCTGTGATGTTTGAAGTTCCTGCTCGCACACCTGTTTATTTCCAAATGATTGATACCGCAGGGTATGTTGCCCAAACGATGCGCTCGTGGAGTACATTGCAACCGGGAGAAACATTCTCGTGTATCGGATGTCATGAAAATAAAAACGAGTCGGTTCCATTGAAAACACGTGTTCAGGCTATGGCCAAAGGGGTGAAAAAATTGAATCCATTTTATGGAAAGGCACGTGGATTTAGTTTCCGTGAAGAAATTCAGCCAATCCTAAATAAGCACTGTGTAGAATGTCATTGGGATAGAGATGCAAAGCGACTAAACGAAGGACAGCTTTCTGTTGGCGAATATGCAGTGGTAACCAATTGGGAAAAGCCAAAGAAAACAAAGGGAAAAGCCTTTAGTCTGCTGGATATCCCAGTGAAGGAAGATATCGCTAAACGTGAGTGGAACGATGCATATTTAAATCTTTTGCAGGCCTACAATATTCCTAATGGCAGAAGTTTTAAGGGATCGTTTAAAAGCGAACTGGTAAACTGGCCAGGTATGCAGTCGGTACCTACTCTTTTACCTCCTTATTATAGAGGATCGGCGACTAGTAATCTAATGAAGATGCTGAAGGAGAAGCATGGTGATGTTAAATTGTCAAAAGAGGAATTGGAGAAGATTGCCTGCTGGATTGATCTTCAAGTGCCCTATTGTGGCGACTATAAAGAGGCCAATACGTGGACTCCCAAAGAGATGGAATACTACGATTATTATTTGAATAAACGTATTAAACATGAAGAGGAAGAACGACGAAATATTGAGGAATATATTCAGAGTTTGAAATAATAAGAATATAAAAACGCCGGATGAAGAGATAAGCATCCGGCGTTTTGTTTTTATTGAATGTTCATTACTCGCTCTTCTATCGTTTCTTCTTTATATCTATTCACAAAAGTATCTTTTACTCGTTCTGAGAACAGGAAATAAGGTATCCAAATTGCTGCATTAATGACTGTCCTGGTTAGGCTTTCTACATCTGCAGGTTCAACACTTACATAATAACTCGATAAAACCGTGTCGAGAATTAAACCTGCCAACGCAATGGCTCTAAACCATACGTAGAATCTTGGTAGTGATGTTCTTCTCTGATGAAATAATATGATTAGAAAGACAGCTGTTCCTATCAAAGCCAGGTTGAATAGCAATTCAAAAAAGAAGATCCCACCCATTGAGAAGGGAGCCCCAGTGTCGAGAGCTTGAAACGCCTGCCAGGTTGCTTCGTTAAAGAAACCAATATCAAAAATCAAATAGGCAGCAGCCAATGGTGTGAAATATAGACCAATCAATGGAATAATCATCCAGCCTCCAATTGCTCTTGAGTGAGAAAGCGGGGTGATAGCAGGATAATCTACCTTGTATAGTTTGCGAAATATGTACACCAATAGAGCCATGAATAGCAAAGAGATGAATAATCCTGCAGTAAATGGTTTGAAGGGGACATCCTCATCAACACCCCATGTGATAGTTTCTCCACATAAATCAGATAACTTGTCATAGTCTTTGAAGTATTGCTTAATCTCACTTACCGGAACATGATCTTTCAGCGTCTCATACTCATAATTGATTGTGTATATTTTGTTCTTTCTGTCAATTTTAGTGGAGTAAACAAACCTGAAAACACTATTGATTACACTATCTTTTTGATTTGAGAATCCTACATTTTTATATGACGGAAAGTGTAGGATGAGCGAATGTTTTACGTGCACAGGATAAGCTATTGCTAATGGCATTGTGCGCACCTGATCTTTCGAATAATCAAGGTATTCATACAAGTTGTAAGGATAGAAACTTGCATAGAATTCAATACTATCTTCTTCGGTGTGTTGCCAAAATTCCTTTATGACATAATTTTCCTGTATCTGAATGTTATTCAGTGTTGTATCATCCTCAATTTTTAATCCTGTTTGTTTATCCCATTCAAGGTTGTTGTAATAGTTGCTGCAAAAGTTAAGGTAATGATTCTTTGTCTCTGCAATAGAGTTGCCAGCTTGATCATTCCGAGTGGCGTTGGCTTTTCTTCCGTAGTAATTTGTTGTGACATCATATAGCACATCAGCGATACTATCTTTGAACCAAAAGTTCTCACGAATTACAATATTTCCTGGATTAGTGCGTGGTATTGTTTCAAATATCTCGTTATCATTATCCAATACCAATGCCTTCTCATACGAAGGGAAGCATAAAAGCTCAAGATTGCCTTTTTGTAAAGAGTTGGTTGGATCTACCCAGTAGGTATTATCATCGTATATAAATTTAACAATGACATGATTGAATGCAAATGGTGAAGGAGCTCGTTCATCGGTGAATCTGCGATAAGTAGTATTGACCAATGCTGGCCAGGCTTGCACTCCACATTTACGAAGTAGAGTACAAAGTAGATAAGACTTATCTTTACAGTCGCCAAAGCGCTGCTTGAATACCTTTTCAGGATGATGAGGTTTGTGAGAGTTTTCTCCCATTTCCATCCCCAGATAACGAATTTCATCTTGCACAAAATTAATCAGATCCATGATGTCTTCAGCTGTCGCGGAAAATCCATGCTGCTTAATATACTTGTCCAATCGTGGTGTTGGAGTATCGAATGGATACAATCGACGCGTGAAGTCTCTAACTTCATTCCAATCCTTATAAGAGCTAACTTCACAGGCGGGATAAGAGTTATACCAGATTGGGATATCTTGATCTTCGAATTTTGGTTCAAGGTCTTTAATGTTCCAGTAAATTCGTTTGTGCGACTTCGTGACTTCAATCTCTGGCTGTTGTCCATGATTTATTGGATGGATATTAACAACACGTTCAGGAGGAAGGATAAAAGATTTGTAAAGGTGTTTTACTCCTTGTGTATAGCCCAGTCGTGTGTATCCATAGATGTGATCACCGAAAATTGAGTTATAACCTTTTATCGTATACTCGTATTCAATAATATCACCAACCCTCATGTCATCAAGAATGACCATCGCAGAATATGTACCATCATATAGCAGTCGATCAGCTTGCTCTTCATTTCTCATTACTTCAACTTTATTGAGACTAAGCTTATTGATCTGCTTGTTGTTGCGATGAATAATGATTTTATTGATTGCAAGTTTTTGATAGGTGGGATCGAAACTAAAGTATAGCTGAGAATTTGATTGTACCCCTTCTTCGTTATTTAACCGGAAGCAGTAGCGATAGTTATACTCTCGTTTTATTTCATTTTCTTGCCAATCGAGCAAAAGATAGGTGATACTTCCATCATCTTCATGATTATGGCTTGCATTAAGATCTAACTTAATTGGAGTTTTCCATACAGGTGTTTGTTCTATTTTTACCTTAGGAAGTTGTGCTGCAGTGTTAATTACTAGTGCAATACAGCATAAAAGCATTAGACATATTGACCTCATAGGGGTAATTAGATTAATTCGTTCTAATACAAATTTAAAAATATGCTTTTTGTTAGCAAGCCGAACGGGCTTTTCATTTTTTGCTACAGACATAAACTGCCCTGGCGGGCAGTCTTTTATTTTGTCATAACACAAAATTGTCATGTCGGGGTGGCTTCATTTTTGTCATAACACAAAAACGAAACAAAAAAGTCAAGGCTGCCTGTAAAAAGGAATCGATCTTCTTGAAGTTGGTAAGTGCGGTTGGCTGATCTTCGAGCAAAGCTCTCAGCTTCCCAGTCTTACTAACCAACTTCCGCGAAATCAATCACTTTTTTTAGGAGGCCAATTCGGTTGCGTAGACTCGATCCTTTGAACAACAACATGCGCTAAGGTATTTAGGATATAGTTAGAATCAGTTCGCAATGTGGAACTTGAACCTAAAACCTCATTATAATTTGAGAAAACGCTTTGTTATAGTTGTCTTACCTTTTTTATACCTTATCAGGTAATACCCGGAGTTAAAACCTTCAATATTGATGGTTGTACGTTGATTAATCTTTACCTCTCTAAGAGCTTTTCCTGTTACATCAAAAATGGTGAGAATACCACCATTCGGAATGTTTTCTCCCAGGTTTACATGAAGTATTGTAGATACCGGCACCGGATAGATGTCAATATCGGCCTTAGACAGTAATGTTGCTGATTGCAGTTCTTTTTTCGCAGTAAAAGATGATTGATCCAATTTTGAACCAATGTTAATACTGTAGTCCTCAATCTCGCCGTATTCAAATGATGCGCATACATCAGGATATGAATTATATCGCATTGCAATACGAAGCAAGGTATTACCTGGTAATGCATCTTCAGGTATATTAATCGTTGTTTCATATATTCCATTACTTGCAGATATTCCTTCCCCTGCTAATTCATTTTCATCATCAAAGTCACCATCACGGTTGAAGTCCGCCCATATCCTCCAATACTTAGGAAAATCAGAGACTTGTCCGCTTTGTAATCCGATACTTACTCCAGAACCAGGTTTAACATTCGTCACCATATCTCTGAAATCACCATATCCATTACTATTCCCTGAGCCATTACTGATTGCCCCGATGGTTACAAAATCAATCCATTCATTGTCGGAATTTGATGCCGCTACATCGCAATAGGTTCTAAAATGCAGTGAAACTGAATGGTAGAGTTCTTCTCCATTAGCACAGATTGAGCGGAGTTGGAAGTTATAATAACCACCAGGAATAAGATTTGTCAAAAGAGCCTCATTGTCAGCGAATGAGACTGTTGACCATTCATTGGTGTCGATCTCCTTATATCTTGCTTCATATCTTTCAATACCTTCTATTTTTTCCCATTTTATTAGTGCCTCAGAATTTGTTACCCACTCAACGTTGGCATTTGTAACAGGAAGACAATCGGTGGTCTGTTTGATAAATATTTCATCGGAATAGTAATCTATTGAGCAATCTGCTCTAAGACGAATATCATAAACAGTACCGCTGGTAAGGTTATCAATCTTAATTGCAGTATCGGTTGTTTGTAGTTCTTTCCAGTGTGTGTCGCTCTCTTTTTTATAAGTCACGGTGTAGCTCATTGCCTCATTAACTCGATCCCATTTCACTTTAATATAGTTGGTTGATACAGAGGTCGGGATTATCTCAGAAGGAGTTACACAGTCGTGGGTATCAAAGAATACTTCATCGCTATAGTCCGATGGAGTGCCATTACAGAGTGATCTAACCTGGAAAACATACTGATTATTGGGGATCAAATTTGTAAACTGAAATCCTGCATTAACAATGTTTTGCAAATGGGTCCAATGAGTTTCATCTGTTAATCTATATCTAACTTCATAGCTAAGCATTGGATCAGCGAAATCCCATAATACCCGTGCACTGGTTGCCTTTATATTCGATACAGATATGTTTTGTGGAACAGTTGCAGCTGTGCATGGAGTGGTTTCTACATTTGATATAATTAATGCAAAGTCCTGAATAGAATTCTTTAAGTTCCCTTTGTGTGTAACTTTGATTGTATAGTTTCCTTTAGGTGCAGTGATCATAACCTGTTCAACATTATCCCTAATATTATCTCCAGGTATTGCCAGTGCGCCAGGATTGGCTGGATCGAGTGTCCAGGGTTTGTAGACATTATCATCCTGTATAATTCGGATGTCTAGATCATTAACAAGACGAGGAGTGCGATCATCTATTTTTCCTGTTACTCCTACCTCAGCAGCTGGATCTGTCCAGCATATGGTTGCGATCAATGGAGAAACACCATCGCTTTTTACGTGCTGTATAAATTCTTGCTTGTCAGCCAGCGTTAGTTCTTCGATAAATGAAGCCTCATTATTATTAATGATAACATCTGCTGCTTTTTGTGTATTTAAGACTCCCCAACCATATTGATAATCGGGCCCTGCAAGTTGATTGTCATCAGTTGCGGTATGTATGGCTAGTGCTTTCAATGTTGAGGCTCGCATGAACTGGTCATATTGTTCGCGATACAGTTGCTGTAGTAGTAGTAAACTTCCGGCAACATTAGGACTGGCCATTGAGGTTCCACTAAATGTTTCATATGAATCATCGGCATAACTCGACGATGACTTTAGTTTCCATCCATTACCGCAAATATCCGGTTTAATCCTTCCGTCGTCGGTAGGGCCCCAGCTGCTAAATGATGTAATTTCTATATTCTGATCCGTAATATCTTTTACTGCACCAACCAATAGGATATTCTTTGAATTACTGGCTCCTGTTAACAGATCATAACCTTCCTTGCTTGGATTTATATATCCTTCAATATCCGGATCATAACCTCTGTCATTTCCCGCTGATGATACAATGAGATAGTAAGGAGCATTATATGAAATTTGATCCCACGTAGCTGCATTACCACTGTAATATCCAAAATACCATGTAGGTAACTTTGTTGCATCTAATCCATATGAGTGGTTTGAGAGCAGATGACCTTTTGCTGCAAATGTAGTCATTTCCAGGTCATCCTTGTTCCAGTCATGTCCTATCAGTTTTGCCTTTGGAGCCATACCTCGTGCCTGATTATCGACACCACTCCCAATAAGTGTTCCGGCAACATGTGTTGGGTGCCTACTACTGGCACCATCACCATTAAATTCTACTCCATCGCCTATAGTTACTCTACCTTGTAATTCCTGATGAGTGGTTCTAATTCCCGCGCCATCCCACTCTCCAATAATCATATCCTGTCCTTGAAGACTAGAGTGTTTGTCGTTAGCATTCCACAATAAATCTGTTTGTGTAGAATTGGCAGCGTCTATATTGGTGGTTACGTAGTATAAGGGAATTCCTGATGGAGATATTTTTCTAAGCTGAGCAAATCCTTTTTTCTTGTATATAATTGCTTTAGCCCCGGTGTTTTCAATATATTTTTTTACCTGAATACTGTCAGTTATATTGGCAGTCTGTAATGTCGACTTTAATTGTTCTAGTTTGTTGGTGTTGTATTTTGCAGCGATAATGCGCTGTGACTTTAGTGTTTGTGCGGTGCTTACTTTTATCAATAGTAAAAGAATTAGCAATAATCCTATACCCCTCATTGTCTTCGTACTTCGTTTTTAGTTTACACGCTGTCAGGAGCTTCGCACGCTGACAGGTGAGCTTTCAACTGCTCTCCGGTCCTCCGGTTTCCTTCTAATGCTTTACATCATCAGGTTTAATAAAATTATTCATGATTGCAAATACGGTAAGTCCGGCAATCGTTTTAATACCTAACTTTTCTGTGATGTTCTTTCTATGCGTAATAACTGTATTGATGCTAATATAAAGCAAATCGGCAATCTCTTTATTCGCATATCCTAATGCAATTTTCTTTAGTACTTCAATTTCCCGTTCACTCAGGATGTCTGTAGTTGGATCCTGTGATTCATTATCTTCCTCTGGTTCAAAAAAGAACTTCTGAAGCTTTTCTAATGTCTTCTTTTGGCTGTCAGTTGGATGAATAGCGTGTGGGTGTTCACAGCGGCTATTTAAAGAGTCACAAAAAACCAGATACTTACACTGTGGACAAAGCAGTTTTAAAGATTGTAAATCATTTTTATCTGCTTCTAAAATATGCTCATCGATAATGATAAAATCGCATGATTGATTGGTAAGATATTCTTTTATCTCCAGAAAACTACTGGCCTCGTAAACATCCAGGTCAACACCTATAACACCAGTAATGGTTTTGATACCCAACCTATAAATGAAATGCTGTGCAGCTATTATTGCTATTGGTTTGCGTTCGTTATTCATGATAAGGTTTCAATAATTTGTTGTTCCAGTAGTTTTACTTTTGGTACCAATACATTTTCCTCAATGCGCGTATGGTTTTCAAGGTCTGATTCCAGCCTGAAAAGCTCTGTGAGTAGTCGTTGACATATAGCCTTGCATGAAACCGGTGTAAGAAACTTAAGAATAAGATTCTTTAAATCGCTAAGTTTCTCTTCCACATTGTCGTGATTTCGTTCATAGGTTTCAATGGGGGTGGTTTTTATTTGCTGAATCAACTCTTCACTACACTTTCTTGTTTCAAAGGCTTGCTCCAGCGCCATTATATAAGGAAATACATTGTTGTCTTCCTTTTGAAGGTGCTTGCGTAACTCTTCTTCATAGCCCTTCAGAAAATCATCAATAAGCTTAATATTCTGAACGTTTTTATCTATCACACAGAGTTGCATTTGAGAAATATAGCCTTGTATTTCAGGCATCTTCTCATCCAAATAGTATGCATGCGTATTCGATAAATACTGAATGATAAGCTCGGTTGAAAAGCTTTGTAATTCCAATTGAGGGAAATAGTTCGGATTGTGATAGGAATTGATGATTGCCAAAAAGAAACTGGTATCTAGCTGATAGTCAAAACATACTTCTTCAATGGTTTTATTCCCGAATCCAAAGTTTATTCCAAACCGATCAATGATTGGAATGAGGCGATAATCGCGATGAATAACATCGGCCATCATCGTATTTTTTGAGAAAAGAAATGTATTACTCATTTTAAATTCAGATAATTGCATCTTATATGTCGTTTGTAGGTGTTACTTTCATTTACATCAATATTACGAACAAAAGTACGATGATTATTGCTTAATTGATATTGCATATCCCGAATTTGTTGAATATTACCTGTATTAGCGTTTTACTGCCAAAATAATATAAGCTGCATGTTATATAAATTGTTTTACGACGGCATGCACTATTTAATGTCGCCTTTTAAATTGTGTGCAAAGGTAATTTTGTTTACGTTGTGAGACAATCCTTAGATGTTATGATTGTGGTGGTGTTTTCGGTCTTTTTATTGTTTAATTCAGTCGATAGTACTGTTTGAGCTATACGTTATCCCGGTTTTGATTAATATCATCACTTTTAGGGATTGCAAGGTTGATTTCGAAGTAGTTACTTTGCTGATGTAATTCGAAAGGACAATGTGACTATGGAAAACTGTAAGACAAAGATTCTTAATGAAACGAAATCAGGGAAACTGTTTAGGTGTCTTTCTTGTGATAAGATTCATATCGAGTTTCAGAATCTGTATTTTACATTCAATAATGAGGAGTATAAAAAATTTAAGGAATACTTCCTTGAGTTGGATGGAGAGTATTGGGAGGATGTCAACAAGAATGTTATTTGTCGCCGTAGAATTATGGTTCCTATTGGACATCAACGATTAATTTTGTTGTTCAATAATGAGGAAATCAGGGAGTTGAAAAAGTTATTCTCCTATGATTTGAGATTTGGAAACTTACTTAGCATGATAAGTTATTCGTCGATCGATGCGAAGGTGTCAAAAAACTGACGGAAACATTAATTTGTACTATTTTTTGTTCAGAATTGCATGTTCTGCAATTTTTTTACTGCTCTTTTTCCCTGATAAGTATATGCGCACTTATCAGGGATTTTTTATTTTCAGCGATCTATTTATGGGAATAAAAGATACTATCATAACTTATTACTAGTAGTTGAAGTCTTCTTTTTTTATGTTGTAAAAGGTTACTTACAAGTGTGTTTGGGAGTTGTGTGACCTGATTGTTAGACTCGAATTTTGAGCAATAGTTCAATTTGTGAGAATATAAAATCCTTATAAATGATGATTGAATACTGTTTGTCTGTCATCTATTTTTGCAAAGATAAAACTTGACTTAAGAATTATTCTAAATAGAAGGGCAAAAGAGTCAATGATTATTCAATTTTTTTGTACGGAATAATGAGGTGTAGGAAATACTTTATATGTATAGCAGTCTTGTTGATGGCTCTTCTGGGCAATGGAGTGAGAGCACAAGAAACTTATCGATTTTCAGGAGTTGTAAAATCTGAGAAAAATGATGAGCCTGTTGCATTCGCTAATGTGGTTTTGAAAGAGGTAAATCAGTGGGGGATAACTAAAAATGATGGTTCTTTTGTGATCAATCAGATTCATGAAGGGCAATATATATTGATTGTTTCCTGTATGGGCTATGAGAAACTTGAAACACCCATAACAATCAAAGGCAATGTGCTTAATTATCAGATTCGTCTGATGGAGAGTATGGAGGATATCGACGAGGTTGTTGTTATTGCACAGGAATCACGACAAAATGGTACTTCATCTTTAATTAAGAGAGATGCAATTAAGCATGTGCAGCCATCCAGTTTTGCCGATATTATGGAGCTTATTCCTGGGGGAGTGTCACAGAAAAATGGTTTGACAACCATGAAATTACTTCATTTGCGGGTACCTACTGATGTATATCTATACAAAACAACAGTAGGGGAGTTTAATTCATCTCTGGGAACCTCATTTGTTGTTGATGGTGTGCCGTTATCGAATGATGCAAGTATCCAAAATGTTACTGGATCTTATAATGAGGACTATCTATACTATCGAAATACAACGGGTAAGGGTATTGATATGCGTTTGATTCCTACCGATGATATTGAATCGGTAGAGGTGATCAGAGGGATTCCTTCTGTAAAATATGGAGACCTCACCAGTGGTGTGATTGATATTAAGCGTGCTTACCGGGTTGATCCTCTAAGGGCAAGAATAAAAGCCAATGAAGGAACGAAATTGTTTGCTTTGGGAAAAGGATACCGATTAGGTGAAACAGAGATTTTAAATGCTAACATTGATTATGTCGATTATAAGTCAGATCCCCGAAATCCTTTGGTGAATTATACTCGTTTTACCGGATCATTCCGCTTTAGTGATGTACAAAAGGAAGGAAAAAATAAGCATGAGCTTAAAGTGAGTCTTGATTACACCGGCTCATTTGATGAATCAAAGCGGGATCCTGAAATTGATAATAAGCAACGTTTAAAGAATAGTTATAACCAGGTGCGATTGGGGAGTACCCTCGATTGGGAACCTCAGGATAAGGACTGGCTGGAGATGCTTTCATATAGTATATCGGGAAGCTACACGTTTGATAGAAGACGTATTCAACGATCCGTGTCGGGTGGTTTTACACCGATAATGACCAATAGAGACGCTGGAGAATTTTATGGTGAATTTTTACCCTTCTCTTACATAGGGAATTTAACGGTGAAAAATATACCTGTGCATTTGTACGCTATGCTTTCAGCAAATCTGCGTTTACCATTTGCTGGAAGAATTCATAATGTGTTGATTGGTACAGAATGGGAGTATGATAAGAACCATGGTAAGGGTGAGATCTACGATGAAACTCGTCCTGTATATGCGGGGGTTGGTCGTCCAAGAAAATTGAATGATATTCCATCTATTCAAAAGTTCTCTGTCTTTGCCGAGGAACAGGTGAAAATACCTGTTGGCAGACACGTGTTAACTCTTCAGGTTGGATTAAGAGGAGCAATGGCAATGAATCTTAGTAGTGAGTACACGATGAGTGATCGATTTTACTGGGATCCACGTACTAACCTGTCGTGGAATTTTCCATCATTTAATGTAATGGATCGTAAGTTTGAGCTGACCTTAAATACCGGGTATGGGTGGCAGACTAAGTTTCCGGTGTTAGCACATCTTTATCCCGATTTGAGTTATGTGGACAGAGTACAGTTAAATTATTACTCTTCAACAAGACCGGAGTTGCGTAGAGTGCAGTATAAAACCTGGATTATTGATAACACCAATCATAACTTGAAACCCAACAGGAATGAGAAGGTTGAATTGGGATTTACACTTCGCTCTGATAAGGTGCGAATGGATATTGGCGCTTACTATGAACGATTGAAGGATGGATATAAGATGCTTAATTCGTTGAATGTACTGAACTATAAACTCTATGATATTGAATCAGGTCCTGAGGTTGATGAATTAACAGGGCCTCCAACGGTTGATATGTTCAATTCTGAAGCGAAGAGAGATTTTCTTACCAGTGCGAAGAGAGGGAATGGCTCCAAGGAAATAAAAAAAGGTGTGGAGTATCAGATCGATTTAGGAGAGGTTGATGCGATTAGGTCGAGGGTGTCGGTGAATGGTGCGTGGATGTATGTCGACTATGACCTGAGTGAGGGGTATTATAAAGGTAGTTCGGCGATTATGGAGGATGAGAAATATCCTTACATTGGTTATTATACGTGGAGCTCAAAAAGTAAGAGTTATGAGCAGTTCAATACTAATTTCCGTTTCGATACCAACCTGAAGGAGATGGGGTTGATCTTTTCTACCTCATTGCAATGCATGTGGTTCAAAAGTATGAAATATATTCCTCACAATGGTATGCCTGATTATTATATCGATAAGAATGGAAATATGTTCCCATACACAGAGGAACATACGAAGGATCCTGTATTGAAGTTTTTGTATGATAAACCCGATCCACATGAGTTTGACGAACGGCGTGAACCGTTTGCTGCTGACCTAAATCTTACGGTATCAAAAACGATTGGTGATAATATTGATCTATCGTTTTATGTAAATCGAATTCTGAATTATTATCCTTCTTATACCCAGAGTAATGGGGCTAGAGTGCATCGAAATGTAACGCCATATTTTGGCATGGAATTAAAAATAAATCTATAAAAATTCATAAAATGAAAAGGCTATTAATTGTTTTGTGTGCAGTATGTTCATTGGCACTATTTTCGTGCGATAATGACGGTATTGCAACTTCAACTGTAAGTTTTTATGCGAAACTTCCTAAAAGTTTGAGTTCTAAAAGTCCAGACTTTAATGGTGGAACGCTGACTTTGACCAATGTTAATACTGGTATTGTTACTACTGAGGCTATGTCGTCATTGGCTATCTCTTTTCCTGAGGTGGAAGATGGACTCTATAACATTATGATTGAAGGATCGGTTAAATACGAATCTACCGATGTTGAAGGTAATGCAGTAGAAAAAGAAGAAACTGTACGTGCCCTAAAAGAGAACGTGGAAATTGTTGGTGGACAATTCGACATGAATATTGAGCTTTTCTTGTTCAAGGCCAGTAACGGTTTTATTATCTCAGAGATTTTCTTTGCCGGAACAGAAACTCCAGAAGGGAAGCAGTATAACGAAGACAAATACATCGAACTTTACAACAACAGTAGTGAGGTATTGTACGCCGATGGATTGTGTATTGCGGAATCGGAGTTGAACACTGCAATGTCATTGAATGAATATACTCCAGACATTCGTCCAAATGAAACTCCTGTAAGCTCGGTATACCGTATTCCCGGAACTGGACAGGAGCATCCTGTTCAACCAGGTGAAACTATTTTGCTTTGTGATGTGGCAATTAACCATAAAGAGGGTAATGCAAACTCAGTGGATCTTTCTGTTGCTGACTTTGAGTGGTTCGATGGTGCTGACGTTGATGTTGATGTTCCTGAGACTCCGAACATGATTAAAATGGTTTCTACTTCAGCTTCAGTATGGTCGTTACATAACAGAGGATTTAGCTCTTATATATTATTTCGCATGGATGATGTAACTCCTGAGCAGTTTACAACTGATTATGCTTATCATTATCAATATACATTTGTATGGGGGGACTTTGTAAGAGTTATGGAATTTGATGCGTGGAAGGTTCCTAATGATAAGATTCTTGATGCTGTTGAGTGTAGTACTCCTTCAGATTTTGAGTGGAAGGCACTTGATCCATCACTTGACCTTAGCTGGACTCATAGTGGTGACGGTGATGCTGCACGTTACGGTAAGAGTGTGAAGCGTAAAGTTGCTCACACCGAGGATGATGGACGTAAAGTGTTGTTGGATACCAATGATTCAGCATTCGACTTTATTGCAACTGCTGAACCTTCTCCAGGTGAAATAGAATAATAGTAACCATTGATTATGTAGCATGTTGCACTTAGGTGCTGCATGCTACATAATTTAGTAAGCATTATTTGTAGGAAGAATTAGCGTAAAAGTTATTCAATGAAGAATTTCAACATCATAAGATCCATTTTAATTGTTCTTGTTGTGTGCAGTGCATACATGGGGAATGGACAGGAGAGAAGAGCCAATATTCATGATTTTAATATTGAATCGAATGATTTTATGAAGTTCACGTGGGAGAATCCTGCAATGCTCTATTTTTATCCCGATTCAGCCTATTCAGATGTTGCTTTGCAATGGAATCAAAGTAAGGCCAATGGATTATATTTGATAGAAAAGGGCGATCAGCAACAACAGGTTAATTTTGATGCGCAGTCATTTGTGCGTAAAAAGAATAGTGTGCTCAAAGGTCGTGCATCATATCACAAAGGACAAAGCAAACATGTGAAATGGAATACCGTATCGGATTACGATTTGGTGGCACCTTATGTTATTGCAGATATAGTTGGTGGTACAGCTCACAGTGAAGGGTATCTTTTTGAAGGGGGCTATACCTTTAAGAAAGATAAAGTAATTGGAGGTGTTGATGTGACCTATCGTACTGCTGATGAATATCGCAAACTTGATCCTCGTCCAAAAACGAATATTTCTGATTTGCATATTACTGTAGGAGGGGCTTATCCTATCAACGACCAATATTATGGTGGATTGCATGTGACCTATAATGATTATCAGCAAGAGTATGAAGTGAAAGTTTTCCAACCAACTGGAGGTATTAAGGTTTATTATCTAGGAGGAATGGGCATTAGTGATGCAGATCTTACAAGTGTTGTACCTTCAAATGATGCACCATCTAATACTTATGAACAATCGGCTATTAGTATAGGAGGCCAATTACATCCCTCTACTGAAGAAGGTTTATGGGGAAGTCTCACATATGAACAACGTAGTCTCAAATTAAAAAATTCCCAGCTAGATCTTGTTCGAGGTTTAAAAAGTAATAATGTAACGGCAGATTTAGGATGGCAAGGAAAAAAAGAGAATGGTGACTGGAAATTAAAACTTGTAGGAGAATATAAGAACCAGAGTGGAACAGAGTATAATTATGAAAATAGAAAGCTTGTAACCAAGCAGACTAAATACAACAATGACTGCTGGAATGGAAAACTGTCGTGGATGAATCGATACTTTAAAAAGTCGAGCATGCACTTCTGGCAAGCGACAGTTGAAATTGATCATGCGAATGCTGAGTATAAGGCAGTTCAGTTAAGCTCACAGGCGCTACAGAAATATGATAATGTCGGTGGCTCGCTTTCAGGTGGAGTAAACAAACAGTATCCTCATGGAGCACTTAATGTCAAGCTAAAAGGAGGTTATCGGATTAATCTCAATAAAGAGATCAAATTAGCTGCCGATGCAGCATCTGGTGCTAATGAAACATTGGTGAAGCCTAACTATGAATATTTGACCTCCGATAGAGGTGAAGTATCATTCAATATAAGATACGACTTCGATACAGGAAAAGAATATAACCTATATGTAAAGACCATGCCGTCGGCTATAATCTATCCTGGTGAAAAACATACATACGGCTTTCAATTGGCCGTTGGTTTAACATTGTAAATAAAATATATGCAACCGATCGTAGAATGTAAAGACTTAACTCATTATTATGGTAATCGTTGTATTTACGAGAACCTTAATTTTACTATCCCTAAAGGGAGAATCCTGGGACTGCTAGGAAAGAACGGTACAGGAAAAACTACTACTATTAATATCCTGAATGGATATCTTAAACCACGAAGTGGAGAGTGTTTGATGTTCGGCGAAAAGTCGGGCAATCTGTCTCCTGCAACAAAGCAAAAAGTGGGACTGCTGATTGAAGGACATGTGCAATATGCCTTTATGAATATTAGTGAGATTGAGCGGTTTTACTCGGCTTTTTATCCCAATTGGCGTAAAGAGGCCTATTATGAATTGATGGATCTGTTAAAGATCGCCCCCAAACAAAAGATTTCAAGAATGTCGTGCGGACAACGTTCGCAAGTGGCATTAGGATTGATTCTTGCACAAGATCCAGAACTGTTGATTCTTGATGATTTTTCAATGGGATTGGATCCCGGTTACCGTATGCTGTTTGTCGATTATTTAAGTGAATATGCGAAATCGCGTGGCAAAACTGTTTTTGTTACTTCCCATATCATACAGGACATGGAGCGTTTGATTGATGATTGCCTGATAATGGATTATGGAAGTATCGTATTGCAAAAACCAGTAGATGAGCTCTTGACTAACTTCCAGCGTTATCGCTTTAAATGTGATAAGCCTGAGGTGTTGAAGGATTTTAAAGAGATGAAGAATCCTGTTACAATTAATGGAAATACCGAGGTGTATTCATTGTGTAGCGGACCTGAATTGCAAGCTTTGATGAAACAACAAGGTTTAAGTATTGATGGACTGAAGGAAGAGAGATTATCGTTAGAGGAGGCTTTTATTGGTTTAACAGGAAAGTATTAATAAGCTTTTTTGATCTATAAAGCCCGCTGCAAAGGTGTGCTACCAAAGAATAAAGATGTATTCTTTGCACACCAGAGGCCCAGTCCAAAAATAAAATTATTGAGTGATCTACTGATCTCTGAAATCTAGTAATCCAAAAATCTAAAAATCCTCAAATGAACAGAGCATTATTATTTAAAGAATATAAAAAGACCAAGTGGTTTATTCTTGGGATTATATTGGCAGGAATAGCCTTACACACCTATACCTTCCTGAAATTAGGACGCTCATTTCGTTTTGCCGGAATGGAGCACTTATGGGATGTTATCATCAACCGCGATCAGTTTATGTTTCGCGACTTAAAATATTTTCCTTTGGCTGCTGGAGTATGCTTAGGTGTTGCTCAATTTGTGCCTGAAGTGATTCAGAAAAGAATCAAGTTAACCTTACATCTTCCTTTGTCTGAAAGGAAAACAATTATGTTGATGGTTGGATACGGGCAGCTACTGTTGCTCGGATTTTTCTTGCTTCATATTTTATGTGCGGTTGTTTTCTCAAGTTTTCATTTTCCATATGAGTTTATCCTGAGCTTCTTACAGACAGTTGCTCCATGGTATATGGCCGGTTTGTTGGCGCATTCAATGATTGCCATGATCTGCATTGAACCAACCTGGAAAGTAAGAGTATTCAACATCCTGGTAATGATAGGAACAATTAAAATGTGTTATATAACTGATTTTCCCGGGGCATACGGTATCGTATCATGTCTGCTGGCAATCGTTGTGTTGTATGTGCTACCATTTACTTTCTACTCAGTATATCGTTTCAAAATTGGCGAGCAGGATTAGTCCGGGAATTTTATAAGCTAAAGATCTTAAAATCGAAAAAGAAATGAAGACAATAAAATATTTCATCATAGTTCTCGCAACAGGTTTGCTTGCCTGGATGATGCCTATGATGTATCATATCATCACCGACGAAGCTTCGGGGAACATTTTTACTTATTATAGCTCGTTGGAAAAGAGTTTCTGTACTATTGATTTTGATGAGGTAAATGAGCGACTGATTCGAAAGAATATGAAGACAGGAAAAGAGTATAATGAAGCGGAATTCGATAGTATTCTACCGTTATTCTATTACAGACAGTTATTGTCGGATGGTCGTATGCCTGATACTATTCACGGTGTGGCTGTCACAACAAAGGATATCAACAGTAAGACCTTCTATTTCAGAGTGAATCCTACTGATAAAAATACACCACACATTCCTTTGTATACATTGTTCGAATCAATGTCAGGGCGAGTAAATCTGGAAATGCCTGGTGATTTATTCCGAATAACCAATAAGATTGAATTTGTTGATCCTGAAAACAATCAGGTGAAGACAGGAAAGAGTGCGCTGTTTATGCGAGCATTCGAGAAAAGGAATTTTCATTTTCCTGCAAAATTAGTCGCCGGAAATCCATCAACACGTAAACCTTACGAAGAAGGGTATTTTATTACCGATAGTGAAGATCAAATGTTTCATTTGAAAATGGTTAATGGCAAACCATTTCTGCGTAAAGTGACAATTCCAGAGGGAGTTAAACCTGTGCATATTGCAGTAATGGAACCAAGTGATCGAAGTTTTTATGCTTTCTTTTTTGATGAAGAACATAAAATGTATCAGATACAGACTGACGCTTACAAGGTAGTGGCTATCCCTACTCCTGAATTTGATCTCAATCGTGATAAAATGATGATCATGGCTAATCCTTTATACTGGAACATCAATGTGATGTCCAAAAAAGGAAAGAAAGCGTTTGCTATGGATGTTCACACAAGGGAAATTGTTGATCAGGTAACCATTGATCACGACACTAAAGAGGCAGGTTTTTTTAGTGATTTGTTTCCTGTAAGCCTTTATTTTGAGTCGCCTTATACCCGATTTGTCAAGCCAATGATGTATTTCGGAGGTGTAACGGTGCTATTCTTTAATTTATTCTTTGTGCTGCTTTTTGTAGGAATTATGAGGTATCGTAAGCAACCGTTATCATTCATTCCTCTTGTATGGGTGGCACTAACAGGAGTCTTGGGCTTTATCCCTTGCTTAGTGTTAAGCAAATAATTAAAAACATCTAATAATCAGAAAATCTAAAAATCATAAAAAGATATGAAGCGTTTATTATTGTTGTCAGCAGTTGCAGTATTGTTTTTCGGAGCATGTAATAATCAATCGAAAAACACAGTTCAGGCAAAAGAAGTAAAGAAAGAAGAGGTTGCTGCAAAGATTGAGAATCCTGTATCTATTGCTAAGGTGATGGAGATGGCTGAAAGTAACATCGGAAAAGAGGTGTGCTTTAAAGGAACTGTTAGTCACGTTTGTGCTCACTCTGGTCGTCGTGCTATCTTAATTGATGAAACAGGAAAGATGTCGTTGCGAGTTGAAGCGACAGGTAAATTGAAAGGATTTAATCGCGAACTTGCTGGTGTTAACCTTGCAATAAGAGGAACTATCCAGGAAAAGCGTTTGTCTGAAGAATTTATCAATCAGTGGGAGGAAAAAACCAAGGCAAAAGATAAGGATCGTGAAGAAGGAGGAAAGCACTGTTCAGCAGAACTTGCCAATATCACAAAAATGCGCGACTGGATGACAGCCAATAACAAAAACTATTATTCAATCTATTTTATCAACGGTACCGACTATGAAGTTTTGGACTAATCTTAAATGGCGTAAGGTTGTTCGGGATCTTCACCGCGATTTAGGGTATTTATTTATTGGTTTAACTGTTATTTATGCATTCACTGGTATTTTGCTTGCAAGTAAGCCCGATGAGAAAGATGCTTCTTTTAGGGAACATAGAGTAGCGAAAACATTGCAAACGAATTTATCAGTTGATCAACTTAAAGGAGTTTGGAAGAATACCTTTCATAATGAGCCTAAGTTAACGCGTATTATTCCTTATAAAGAGGTATACCGCCTCTATGTAAAAGGAGGATTGGGTGAATATGATCGTTCAACAGGCGATCTTGAAGTAATAACTTATGAGGAGATAACTACCTTAAAGTTTATGAATGATATTCACTATAATGCCGGAAAAAGGTATACCTGGTTAGCGCATCTTTATGGTATGGTGTTAATCTTCTTTGCCATTTCGGGAGCAGTGATGATTAAAGGGAAAAAAGGATTTAAACGTCGTGGAGTGTGGCTCATGTTAGTTGGAGTTATTATTCCCGTTTTGCTATATTTTATAATGTAATTTACATTCGAGGTCGAAAAGGCTGTTCTGGGGAGTGCTAGACCCTGGGATGGCCTTTTGTTATTTAAAATCATAACATATTGGGATTGATTGCCCCGTCATGACATCCTATATTTGTAATGTCTAGTAGAAACTGTCATACCAAAGTCAAAGTCAATTGATGATTTCTACAAAAAATAACGTAAGAACATAACTTAAAGAGATGAGTAAAGTAGCAGTTTTTTTCGGTTCTTCAACCGGTAACACAGAGGCAGCTGCCAAACAGATAGCAGCAAAGTTGGAAGGTGATGTATTTGATGTTGCAGATGATCCAGCTGATAAATTAGGAGAGTACGATAATCTGATTCTTGGTACTTCAACATGGGGCGTTGGAGATTTGCAAGATGATTGGGAAGGTTTTATCTCGGATTTAGAATCAGCTGATTTATCTGAAAAGGTAGTTGCCATTTTTGGATTTGGCGATAGTATGAGCTATGGTGATAGCTTTGTTGATGGAGTAGGAACAATTTATGAAGCCGTTAAAGAAAAGGCTAAGAAAGTTGTTGGCTTTACAAGCGTTGATGGTTATGAATATGATTGTTCAACAGCTGAAGTTGATGGCCAATTTGTTGGTCTGATTTTAGACGAAGAAAACCAGTCTGATTTATCAGATGAGCGTATTGATGCGTGGGTTTCTCAAATTCAACCTGAATTAAACTAGATCATATCTTTTGTTACGGATATGAAGAATTATTCGGAAAAAGAGGCTTGTCGATCAGCTGATCTACAGGTGTTGATACATCATATTTATGAGTTAAAAAAAGGGATTCGCAACATGGTGCTTCATACCATGCATAGCTCAGAAAGAGAAGAGGCCGAAAAAATTCTAGTCCAAAAAGAAATTTGCTTTCATACAGAGGTTGTGAATAAGCGAAAAATAAACATCTTCTTTGGAAAACCAGATTGTGTTGAGGTGATCAAATCATTTGGTGATAAAACATTGACGGAGTATTCTCCTGAAGAAGATTTTATTTTAGGTATTATGCTTGGCTACGACCGGAAAGAACAGTGTAAGAGATACATTAATAGGAAAGGTCTAAAGGTAGATAAATGCGTTCTGTCATGTGCATGAACGGATAAAAGTTAAGTGTAGGGGTATCAGACAAAGTCTTCGATACCCCTTTTTTATTATCTTTTCTTTCGTGAAAATATCATGAGTAAAATTCCCAGTTGAAGAATTGGAAGCCCCGCTAATATTGTGACATTTCCATGTACCCAGATAAATAGGGACACACAAACCAGGCCTATATACCAAAGGGTAAAGAGCAAGCCTCCTAAAAAGGAATTCTTCCACATATACACATAGCCTACCATGAAAAAGACAAACAATACGGGGATCATTATTATTCCTAATGTAGATTCATACATATTGCTGTCATAAGGGGGAATTACTTCATCAAGGACTACCCAAAAATAAAATATAGCAGCAAAGGTAGCGAGGACTTTTAGGATGGTGAGGGCTGTTCGTTGTCGTTTTTGTTTTTTAGGTTTCATGAGCAAAATATTCGTTTTATACTAATTTACGACAAACGGGGGATTTTAGTTAAGAAAAAGACAAAAAAACCGCCCCTGTTAGAGGCGGTTTGAAGATACTATTTAATGTTTAGTAAAGATCTAGTATACAAGAGATTTCTTATTAACAGGAATAAGTCTTCTGTAATCTTCATTAGAAGCACCATTCAAACATGCTTCAATGATTGCTCTTCCTGTTTCAGATAACTCAGGAGTTAAATATTGCTGTAACTCTTTCTTGAAGAATTCCTCAAGAATTTGAGCTCCTTTATCGTATCCGTCGAAACCTACTTCTGGTTGCTTATACACCTTCAAGAAACGTGATGGAATCTTAGCTCCTTCAATTGTTAGGTAGTTCAATTCATAACCCAACAATGGAGTACGTGCTTCCTGAAACTGGTCTTCACGTAGACGAACATTTCCACGACGAGTTAAGTATTCACGCATTAAAAGCTGAGGCTTAAATCCTACCTTCCATGCACCAACGTGCTGGTTAGGAGTAAGCGTATAAGTTACCTTTGGCGAGTTCATGATCTGCTCTAACAATAAGTTTGCATGATGAACTTTCTTTCCTGTAGCAAATGGCCAGTACGATCCCACACCTTCACTTTTCATCGATGTATCTGACGATACTACACTAGGATTGGCAAATCCACGAGGAGCAACCAATCTCCATAACCATGCCAATGCAGGAGGTAAGAAATGGAACATACCAATGATACCGTATGATGGATCTTCTACAGTACAAGGTGGAGTTCTTACTCCAAAGCTTCGCACGTCAATTGATACTGACTTGTCAACGATTCCAGGAACGATATCTCTAGGAATGATAACACGAGGATTAGGACAACGCTTACCTGGTTCATCTTCAATATGATCCCAGATTAAGGCAGTACTATCAGGTGTTGCATCAATATTTAAGAATAATAATGGTTTTTTAGGACTAATGGTTACCTTCTCAAGGAAAGGATCATCTCCATATTCGTTTACACTGTCAACACGAACGAACCATCCATTCTCAGCGTCTGCGATACGAAGTTTTCCATTCTTCTTCTGGATCGATGGGTGACAAAGTGCCATATCATCGGTTACAGGATTAAACTTACAGAACAAAGGAATTGAAATTAAACGTCTTTCCTTAGTTGCAGTGTTTTGTCCTAATAAAACCTGTCCTTCTGGCTCAATTAAAATGTGCTGGTGCATCTCACTCTTACCACCACCACTAGCACCTTCGTGCATGAAAACAAGCTCGTTGTCGTATGGACTAACAGTCTTAACTGCAGAACAGTGAGCGGTAATCCAACCTTCTTTTTCTCCTTGTCCTAATAATACTCCGTACAGACCTTTTTTTGCACTAGGTCCTGGATATAGGTTATATGAATATAATTCGTGAAGTCCTTCTTTGCGATTATGAACTACTACCTGCTTGCCATCAAAATGAGTATGACGGAAAGGAGGAGCAACATAAATAATGGATTGAATCTTTGCTTCTTCTTCTAACTCTTCCAATGATTTAAACTCTTGTAGCATTGCAAGTGCGTATGCAAAGAATCCAGCATTGGCAGGAGCGATAGCTAAACCGTAGCTACCTAAACCTTTTCTACCTGCAAAGTAGAAGAAAACCGCAAGATCTTGTTCAGCCAACCATTCGAAAGTTTCTCTTTTTAGCTTTGAGAAATCATAACCAAATTTGTCGGTGAAGCGTGTTTTGTCAGATGGAAGATCATCAGCAATTACCATTGTTCCAGGATCACGACGACGCATGTAAGCTTCAGTGTAGTTTACTGCAATACCGTTTTTTACCCTGTTTACAACAGCTTCTGTGTAATTTCCTTTTTCAGGAACATCGTAACTTACATCATAAGTGTTATTTCCTTCTTCTCCTAAAGATGCTTTTGCCAGGTCTTCGATTGAATTGAAAAAAGTATAACTCTTACAATTAGTCAATAAATCGATGACCTCAGCGGGTAGCTGAATCTTCTTCTCCTTTAATGTTTCTAATAATCTGTCCATATCTGTATCTAACGTTTATATTTCCAATTTTAAAATTGCCGAATAGGAAGAAACAAGCCCTCTTGCGATGCGCTAAGTTTTTCCATCCTAACGCAAAAATATGGTTGAAGGTTTAGACAAATGTCAAAATAATGTTAAGCCGGATTTTATTTTGCAAGATTTTACCTTTAGTTAACATCAAAATGTAAAAATATTGAGTTTCTAATATGAAACAATTGTGAGTGTTGTTGAGACAAGTTGCAGGAAAAACCTGAAAAATCTCATAAAATCTTATCAAAACGGAAGCTTGTACTGACAAGTTGTTGGTGTAGTGCCCAATGACGATAAAAATCCTCTTTAGAAGTATGAAAACAGCTAAAAAAAACAGTTTTTTGTGTCCCACACACCAGATCAGAAAATATTAAAATCTAATCGTCTAAAGATCTTTTCAAAATAATGGTTTTATCTATTTTTTTATTGGGATGGTTACATAAAAGGTAGCTCCTTGCCCAGTAGCCGAATCTACCCATATCTTCCCACCCATTTTTTCAACATAGGCTTTAGATAGTGATAATCCTAATCCGATACCGCTATATTGGCGTGCTATGTCGGTCTCCACCTGTCTGAATTGCTCAAAAATGGCTTCATGATACTGCGGTGCAATGCCAATTCCGTGATCTTTTACAGAGAGGAGGATGTGGCTTTCACGACGCTCAGCATGAATAGTAACATCTCCTTTCGAGCTAAATTTTAAGGCATTTGAAACCAGACTGCTGATGATATGCTTTAACTTTTCCTTATCAGTAAGAACTAAAGAGCTACCATTGGCAAGATGATTGTCGAGATAAAGCTTGATATTTTTTTGCTCCGCTAATGGAAGATACAACCGATGAATCTTTTTTAAGATTTCCGAGATATCGATATGACTTTCATTGAGCTCAATCTGATTGGTTTCAACTTTCGATATCTCAATAACACTGGTGATAATGTTCAATAAGTTTGAACAATCTTCTTTTAGCTTTTCAGCATAATGGGTAACCAATTCAGGTTTATCTGGATCCATTTGAATCAACTCCGAAAATCCCATAATGCCATTCATTGGAGTGCGTATCTCATGTGACAGATTATTCAAAAATGCTGTTTTTAACATCGCATTTTCTTCAGCTCTGTTCTTGGCTTCAATTATCTCCAGCTTGGTTTTAAATGCATTCAATGAGCTACCCATCGTTTTTCCTATCGCCTTTAGGAGATAGATATCCGATTGGGTCCATATTTTTTCTCTGTTAACAGAGTCGAACCCTAGAAAGCCCATCACATTGTCCTGATAATAAATCGGAAGTACCAATAACGAAACAATGTTCTGCTGACTAAGTATCTCTTTCTCAATGCAGGCTTCCTCAGGTAAATTCTCCAGAGTACGTAGGTATATGTGTTCCTTTTTTAACACTTTGGTTGTCCACCAAGGGATACTTGTAACCGGAATTTCCTGCAGGTTATCAATTTCCTTACTTATACCAGGGGCGCACGACTCATGAGTGTTCGACATGAGCGTTTTATCTGGAGTAAATAAGAATACGTATGCACGATCAGCACCCGCAAAATCGATAATGCTTTGTAATAGCTCATTAACAGTATTATCGAAGGCATCTTCATTTAAGTCAACAAGTTTAGCAGCAATATCCCCAAGAAGTTCTTCCATCTTCGTTTTGTACAGAAGACGATCGATGGCTTGGTGGTAATTGGTTAAATCAATGTTGATTGCTTTTATTGTATTTTTTGAAGCGTTCTTAGGGCATGAACAAATTGATCCAATCGATTTAATATGTTTCCATTCACCATTATTATGACGTATGCGGTAGTCGATTGTAAATTGGGTATCTTGATTTTTAATAGCAAGCGCTAGTTCTTCGTTAAAACACTGAAGATCGTCAGGATGAATTAAGTCGCAAAAGTCCGATTCTGCAATTACTTCTGAGACATCACAGTTATAGTCAATCAACGAGCACCATGCCTGATTAACCTTGAATGTTTTGTCCAAAACATTATATTCCCATACAGGAAGCGATGCTGAAGTTTTTACAGCTTCGCTACATCTATCGCCTTTGGTCGTCATTTTGAGTTTTTATTGGTGATTGACTTTTATAAAAATTGCTGTTTTTATGACTTTAACGTCGATTTTCTCGAAACAGTATCAAATATAAAAAGAATTTGAATAAAAAAAGGCGACATTAATCAATTAACTACAACTGTTTTAACTGCTCCATAACCATTTCTTTGCGTTGTCGCGATATACTTACTGATGAGCCGTCGTTCATTTTTAGATAACCTCCATCGGTCTTCATGTATGCTTTTATCTCTTTTAGATTGATTAGATGAGATTGATGTACTCTTAAGAATTCATGATCGGTAAGTAACTCGTCGAATTCTTTAAGGGTTTTCGATGCCAATATCTTTTCACCTTCCTTTAGGTATATATGGGTATAATTTCCTTCTCCCTGGCAACGAATGATATTAGAAACATCAATGAATTCTATTTTATCACTTAGTGGTAAAGCAATCTTAGGATTAGCGCGATTCACTTGGTTGGCCAGTAAGGTTTGCATGCGTTGGTTTTCTATCTTTTCGGTGAGCCTGTTTTTTACTTTTTCAATTGCTTGCGATAGCTCAAGGATATCAACAGGTTTTAGAAGATAGTCTAGCGCACAGAATTTTATGGCTTTCACTCCATATTGGTTATAGGCGGTTACAAATATCACTTCAAAGTTGATGGCTTCAAAGCTTTCCAATAATGAGAAACCGTTACCTCCAGGCATTTCTATATCAAGAAATATTAAATCGGGCTGGTGCTGAATAATTGCTTTTCGCCCTTCAATTGCTGAAGCACAAAGGGCCTGTAGGTGTACTTCCGGACAATATTCATTGATTATTTTAGCGAGGTTCTCCCGGTTACTTTTCTCGTCTTCTATAATTATGGCGTTAATTTGCATTGTTTATTCTGTTGGGATGTTAATGGTTACTCGTGTTCCAGTTGTTTGTTCTGCTTCTATTCTGTTTGTTGCTTTTAGTTGCAGGTTTGCCTGTGAATGCGAATTTAATAAATCCAATCTTTTTTGAGAAAGCTTAAAGGCCATTCCGTTGCCGTTTCCGTTGTTTGAAGCACCAATCCCAACACCATCATCAATAATCTCGCAGATAATATTGGTATGCTCTTTATGGAATTTTACATCCACATTCCCGCTGCCTTTAGGAGTTAATCCATGCACAACAGCATTCTCAACAAGTGGTTGAATCAACATGCCCGGGATCTCCTCTGTTTCCGGATCAATATCATCGCTACAGCTAATTGAAAACTGAAAATCAACACGCAGTTGTTCCAGCTCAAGGTAGTGCTGTATGAGCTCCAATTCATCGGCCAGCGTCACCAGTTGCTTGTTCGAGTTAGCCAATACCATACGCATTAAGCGCGCAAAGCGAGAAAGGTACAGGTTGGCATTCTTTATCTGGTTATGGTTGATGAGGTTTTGGATTGATCCCATGGCATTGAAGATAAAGTGAGGATTCATCTGCGAACGAATCGCCTTTAACTCCATCTCAGTAAGCTTGCGCCTTGCAGCCTCTTTGCGGGCAATCTGCTTTGAGCGAATACGAATAGTCAACCACGACAATAATCCAAAACCCAGAAAGCTACCCACTATAATCAACCAAAGCCGACTATTGTCGGCTTGTGATGTGGGTTGATTTAGGGAATCAAAATATTCTTCGAAGGTCTGTTCCAGATCATGGCCTGTGCCTTGCATGATGGTAAATATATTGTTTCGGAGGATTGTGTGATTTGGATCAAGTAAGTAAATTCTTCTTTTGCCATCTAGTAAATCAAGTTTTTTAAAGTAGCTCTCGTCATTGTCTTTGAGGTAGATGAATTTTATTTTAACTAGATCACTTTGCGGAATTTCCTTTAGAAACTTTTTATACTCATTTGGTATTATCACAAAATAATTAAGGGTCGTTAAGTTGTCGTTTTCTTTCATAATTCGTTCAAGCTCATCTCGAGTGTGCCTGTACCTCGATGAGCTACCAGAATTCCCAAAGTCAACTATGCAAAACTCATCTTTTGGTATTATATGTTTTTTTCCTTGCCAATCATTAATTTCTTGATAGGGAAATTTTGTGCCAACTTTAATCTTTATCATCTCATCTGATAAAACTTTAAGTTGATTAGAAAAAGTGGAAACACATGGTAAGGTTGAAAATGCTTTAACTTCCTCTGTTCGATCTATTGTATAGCCAGCAATAAAATGCTCATTGATAAGTTTGAAGGAAGAATAATAGTAAGGGTAACCTGTATAGCATAATTCAGAGAAGAGTAGATTTTCTCTTAGGTGATCATCTTCACGGTATTTACCTCTATCTTTCATGAAAGCTTGTTGTTTCAGCTTGAGATATCCCATTAGAAATTCATGATAATATGGTGATGAAAAGCAAATGTGTTTGGCAAGAATCAGAGAATCAATTTTGCTCATGAAAAATGATTTATTTTTTATGGCTTGTTGTTCTTTCTCTTGACTTTTATTACTACCCATGTTAAATGCCACGTATGATTCAGACATCGATCGCCCTTGGCAGTAAAAGTTAGCAACTTTATATTTGCTATCCGCTTCAATAAAGGTCTTACAGTGTAGGGAGATCTTATTATTGTATTCTGTTAATAATTTATTGACACTTGTTTTGAACTTATTCTCTTTAGAAATGAATTCATCTTTAGGATTACCGCACCAATTGAATGAGAAATTCAGGTATATGTATTTATATTTCCCAAAACATTCAAGATCGTCTTTTCCAATACCAGTCACTTTGGGAACATCATCGTCGCTTATAAAATCCAACGATAGATGCATCCCTGGGCGAAGGAATAGTCTTGTTCTTTTCCCGTTGTAATATAGGTGTGAATAGATTGATTCTTTAAGATCTAAGGCAATCTCAAATTTCCCATTCTTGAGTTTTATCTCACGTTGCGGCCCGCCAATTGGGTATTCTGTATGCAATGTGATGTCATCATCATCGTTGACTTGATTAACAGTTCCTGAGATAATAGTATTAGGGGAGGAGGCTACTCCATAAACGGTAAAATCAAGTCGATTACTTGCTATTTGGAAGTATCCTTCTGAAGGTAGCTTTGTTTTTTTATTGATTGAAAATTGTGCATGTTGATCTTCATTTTTCCCTTGTAGTTTTATGTGTGAATTTACAGTGTCGCTTGTAATATCGGCTATTTCCAGAGTGTGCTCTTCTCCGAAAATAATTTTATCATTTATGGTTACAGATTGATGATGTGAAATGTTAAACCATGTTTTAAGTAGCATACTAAGTACAGGTGCTCCAACTTGGGATGATCTGTCATATGAGTAGTTGGTGCTGATTAAGAAGGTTTTAACTTTTTTCATGATATGGGATTTAGGTATATCCAATTCGATATCCTGAAAATCGTTGTTTGTCATCTCAATAGAAATAGAATCTTTTAGTGTGCACTGAAAGGTGATGGATTTTCCAATGATTTGATTGATCTCATTAATTTGTTCTTTTATTAGAGTTGAGGGGAAATCTGTATCGTTGTATAGGATGCCTCGACTTGTTTCATCATCAATAATAAGGCGTAGTAGGGTAACTTTAAATGAGATGGCATTTTTTGACGATTCTTCACAATTCACCAACCATTCCGCTGTACTTAGTGCTTCACGTTTAGGTGAAATTTTACCATTACTCATCGTTCGACTGAAACTTTTAAATTTCAGTACCATCTTCCACTGGTCGCCTTTCTTTAGTTTGGGAGTTAAATCAATTTTGTTTGCAGCGGCAGGCATCTCGTTGGTTACCACTTCGCTTGCAGGCATCTCGCTTGCGATCATCTTGTTGGCAGCCATTAGACCAATGGCCATGCAGTTGAATAATAAAAGGATTGTTCGTTTCATAGCTCTAAAATTAGCGTTAAACATTGATGTCAGCAAAATTGAAAGAAATAATGGATAGAATTTTAGTGAATTCGCACCAGGGGAGGTTCATTGATTTATTGGAACAGGTGAGTTATTATTTGGGAAAGGCGGAACACTCTCCACCGTAACATCAAGGCACAGCATGCCGGAGGTATGCTTCTCTTTTTTGCCCATGATGAGGCACGAATCGTGGGGATATAGATGCATTCATGCATCACCGCCACTACACCCCATAACCTACAACGCACTGTCTTTCCTGTTGGCGGAAATCTCAGAGGATAGATTGTAAAACCAGGCGATGTTTTTTTCCGTCGATGGTTGTTATGCATTTCATGGCGTGGCTAATCAGATCGACGGTGTTGTATATATGATCATGTGTTTTCCCACGACTTGCTAACGCTTCGTCATGGGGTAAAGAAAAAAATGTCCCATCCGGGACAAAAGGTAATGTAAATCTAATTGATAATTTCTTTTCTTGATTTTGATTTTTTATTAAGAATTTTGAGAATTTTAGAAAACATAGACTCTTGCTGTAGCTCTTGCTGTAGCTCTTGCTGTAACTCTTGCTGTAACTCTTGCTGTAACTCTTGCTGTAGCTTATAGCTTTTATTCGTAAATGTCACTCTAAACCTAATTCCTGGCTCTTTACAAGATTGCTCTATTTCAGGATAAACTTGCAGTTCATTAGCTATTAATTGCAAACCATTCCTCCACTGTTCTATTATTCCAGGACTGGTAATCTCAACTTTATCATCAAAAATAGCAATTTTGATGTCTTACCTAGTAAGCTGGTCGATATTTGCAACAACATCGTGATATTCAGTCTGGTTGCTGAAAGAGCAAGTCAGTACTGATTTCTTCGTTTAATCTTTTAGTAAATTAGAAATAGTTCTAACGAATTCATCTGCTTTAGGGTATATCTCTTTAAGTATTTCTTCGTTAAAAGTGATGAAATCGTCATAATCACCGGAAAGTCGATCATTGAATAGTTGATTATAAAATCGCCCCATATCAGTCGATATTTTCTTCGTGACAATGAAATGAAGTCCGAACATTTGTTTTACTCCAGAATGAGTGTTCGCAGTAATTTTATTCTTAATTAGCAAAGAATTAACAGCATAATAGCATGCGTAATATAATCTATTAATAGCAGCATTATGGTAGCCATTATCCATTAGAGTTGTTGCCTCTGCTAGTGTTTCGAAAGCCCGTTGTATACGATATTCGCTTAGAGCTTTAATGCTTTCAGAGTCTAATTTGTGTTTCATAGACTTACTCCTTCATTCATTACATTAATATAAAAAGGAGTTTTGAATGGACGATTATTCCACTGTGTATGTGTATAAATTATCGGACTGATTTGAACTCCTGTTTGAAGCTCAATGTGGTATAATGGATCTGATATAACGGCTTTATCTTGATATGATAGATTTTCCTTATCAACAAGTATCAACAAATCAATATCAGAATCAGAAGAGGAATCACCTCTAGCCTCCGAACCATACAAGATAATGTCAGCGTTTGGCTCAACTTTTTTTATATCTCTTTTTATTAATAGAAGAATTTCCTTTCTTTCCATTATGCCTGATATTACTAATTTCTCTCTATCTCAAAGATAATAAAATAAGTTGAGATTTACCTCGCTGCTAAAAGGATTACAATCTCTTGTCAGCATCGTTAGACCTCGTGTTGACTATTGTCTACATCAATTCATGGTGATAGCGTTTGTTGGGATCTGTCAGTATATATGATGGTTTCCGTCTACTAATATTGACGCTTGTCCCGGATGGGACATCTCCTTAACCCATGATGAGGCACGAATCGAGGGGATATAGATGCATCACCGCCACTACACTCTATAACCTACAACGCTCTGTCTTTCCTGTTGGCGGAAATCTCAGATGAAAGATTGTATAACCAAGAGATTACTCCACTGGAATGGTAACACTGATTTTGGTGCCGCAGGTTTGTTCTGCTTCCATTCTGTTGGTGGCTTTTATGAGTAAGTCAGAATTAAGCTGATTGCTTAATAAATCCAATCTTTTTTGAGAAAGCTTCAGGGCCATCCCGTTGCCGTTTCTTGAGTCGTTGCCACCGCTACTAACGCTGCCGTCGCCACTAACGCTACTGCTACCGCTACTACCGCCGCTACTTTTGGCGCCATTGCCATCGCTGCTGCCACCGCCGCTATTGCTGGTTTTCCCGTTTCCATTGTTTGATGCACCAACTATTGTTCCAGTCCCTGCATCAGCACCAACTACTGCTTCATACCCCGCATCATCACCAATCCCAACATGTGTACCAATCCCAACGCCATCATCA
>SJCO01000181.1 GCA_005217565.1 Puteibacter caeruleilacunae | reverse complement strand
ATGCGAAAAGCTGCTGTCGAGGTAGGATATTTGTCAGTAAATGTGCTTCGACTCTGGCACAGTGTTGTTGACTGTGCGAGCTTCGGACTCCTCTCTGAAGTCCCGCTGAAGGTGAGTGTGCTGACTCCCTTCTGGCTGCTGAACTCGTTGTGTTGGTGGTGGCGGTGGAGGCTGTTGCCAAGATGCTTGGGGTTGGCTTGCCGAAGCAACAGAAGCTGCAGGGTGATTGCCTACATATTCTGGAATATAAGGCGAATGATACGAAGCAGTATGCATGACCTGCTTCGGCTGACTCTGTTGCGCTGCTGCTTTCGCTATTTCCTTCTGCTTCTGGATGGTAACATGGCACATCCTGGTAGTATGGCCCTTGTCTTCACCACAGAACAGGCAATATATTTTTCTTGGCTGGTCTCCAAACCTTCCCCCGAAGCCCCTGGCGCCTCTGCCCCTTGGCGCTGGCGGCCGAAAAGAACTCTGCTGTTGGGCCGAAGCTTGTGAAGAGTGCTGTGGCCTTTGCTGCTGACTCCCTCGATCATCAGTTTGAGCAGAGTTATGGATTGACCTAACATGCCTCGGGTGAAATCTTCCTCCGAAG
>SJCO01000180.1 GCA_005217565.1 Puteibacter caeruleilacunae | reverse complement strand
CACATCTACAACAGCAGCACCTTCTCCAGCCCAGGCACCATCTTCCCCAGTCCAGGCGCCACCCCTTCCACCTGGGCCAGTGACTCGGGCCCGTGCAAGAGAATTGAACTACATCATGTTGTTAAAGAACGAAGGCCCGGAAGAATAGACGACCAGCCCAAYTGCGGCCCATAATGGACGACCTAGGGTTGGCCGCCCCTAGGGGCTGCGCCCCCTCTCTATTTATYCAGGAGCTGCGCCTCCTTTATTTYCCGAGTTTTGTTTTACGTTAGCYTTAGCTACTCTCGAACACRCGCAAATCTGCRCTGTCTTCGTGTATTCAGAACTCCACCCTCGAGTAATARATTAGATTGSTYGCMTCTTTTTCTTGTTCGTTCTTCGATTGYGCACAGGAAAYGATCTTCGTGATCAGGCCGATCTCGCATYAGCAAGGTCGGTAACCACAGGGAGTTGGTTCAGCGATTGCATTGGCGCCTCGGGCTTGCTYGTCGTAGTCGGATCGCGAGGGTCATCTTCTGCCAAATCGGAATTATCTCMACTCACCGAAAGATCRGGCACTTCAGYTATATCAGGGAGAACCCAAATAGATAGATTTTG
>SJCO01000177.1 GCA_005217565.1 Puteibacter caeruleilacunae | reverse complement strand
GATTTTGACATCATTTGATGTACTTTTCGATTTAATATACTCAAGAGCAGCTTGCTTTGATTCCTTACTTGGCGCCTTCTTAATAAAACTAAGAATTCTATTTCTCACTGCCGACTTGTCGCGTTGTATATGTTTGTCGGCTGCAGTTACAAGCTGATCTAGTTGGGGCTTGATATGAGCGGGGATTTGTGCTGCAATATTCGTTGCAATAAAGACAGCAATTAATAATGTAAATACTCTTTGTCTCATGATGTTAAAAGATTTTTAGTTTTCGCCTCCGATATGCTGAGAATTCATGTCTATTCATTCATTTCACATTTCAGAAGCACTTTTAATTTTAAATTAGCTTGATAGTTGACAGATATATAGTTGTTTATTGCTTTTAGTGATTGAATATTTCAATCAATGCGCGTTGGAAGTTTTTGCCCAGTACCATTTTAACATGCTCATCGGTATAGCCTTTCTTTAACAGTCCTTCGGCAATGTCGTAGGTGCGGAAAGGATGATTTAATCCTTCTATGGTTAAAAGGTAGTCATCATTGGTATGGCATTGATATTTAGCTGGCGCATTTTCGAGGCGTGCTTTCCGCCATTCTCTGG
>SJCO01000176.1 GCA_005217565.1 Puteibacter caeruleilacunae | reverse complement strand
GCGAGCCCTCCAAGTCAGCCTCCGGTGTCATCTTCCAAAGCGGCAACCGACGCTCCGCCAAGGGAAGCACCCTCCGGCGGTGGATGGCGGCAATCACTCCCGCGGCAGTGAGTCCCCCTTTCCGCAACGCCTCCAAGGCCTTGAGAAGGGGTTCGAGGTTCTTCTGACTTTCGTGCGGGGTCCCATGGCGCCAAGCATCGGCGGCGGTGGTGACTACTCGCTGGGAGAACGGCGGGAGCAACTCGCCGTCATTCCGGAGGTAGAACCACCGGCGCTGCCACCCCTTGTTCGAGGACGCGAGGATGGCAGGAATATACAGCGACGCCCACGACTGCCTCAGCAGGAGGGTGCAGCCGCCGGCCCGCACCGCTGCGTGGACTTTCCTCTCCCCCGTCGGCGAGGCAAAAAGCTCCGCGCAAAAGAGATGGGTCCACAAATCCCAATGAG
>SJCO01000020.1 GCA_005217565.1 Puteibacter caeruleilacunae | reverse complement strand
TAAGTGGTGGGGGTATGATCGACTGACTGGTTTGGATGGTATTGCGCGTAATGATGTGGTGGTTTTTAATTATCCCGATAATGAGAAGGAGTTTTTTATTAAGCGGTGTGTGGGGATGCCTGGCGATTTATTGAGCATTAGGGGTGGAAAGGTCTATATTGGAAGTGAGGAGGCTGAAGAAACTGCTTTTGTGAAGCATAACTATCGGGTGTACAGTCATCGATTTGAGGATCTGTTTGATACAATGGATTCTTTGGGATTGGTTTCATTAAATGATTACAAGCGGAGTAAGGAGTTGTATCGTAAGCGCCCGCTGTGGTACATCTTGTGAGGACTTTTAGAAGGCAATAAGTTTGCCGTCATGAAACAAGCAACAAAAGAACGAGAGGCCGAGATGTACGGTCTAATAGATGGGTGGTCAGGTAGTGGCCTTAGTCAAAAGAAATATTGTCAGGAAAAAGGTGTTTCCTTTGCAGTATTCCAATACTGGGTAAAACGAAGAAGGCAGAAAGAGGCAAAAAAGAATGACCGTCTCCCAAAGTTAAAAACATTATCAGAGAAAAGCTTCAAGCCTTTGGTGGCAAAAGAGGAACCAAAGACTACGAATGATTTTGAAATTATCTATCCTAATGGAGTTATAATAAAATGTTCCTGGCAAACGAAACCTGAACAATTAAAAACGCTCATCCAATTATTCTGATATGTTTGGCTTAAATTCATCACTACGCTTTCAACTTTACAGCAGACCAACAGATATGCGTAAAAGCTTTGATGGTCTGAGTGGTTTAGTTCAAAACCACCTGAAACAATCACCAACCAACGGAGATGTGTTTGTCTTTATAAATAAACCACGTAATAGAATGAAGCTATTACACTGGGCAGGTAGTGGTTTCGTATTGTATTATATGCGCCTTGAGCAAGGGACTTTTGAATCACTGGAATACGATAAAGAGTCTGACAGTTTTCAGTTAAGTTACTCCCAGATGGTAATGTTAATTGAAGGGATCAGCATGAAGAATATACGACGTAAAAAACGTTACTCACTTAAGTAGAAAAACACCTGAAAATATTGGCCTGAAAAGGAATTTATTCTATTTTCGGGCCGTGAAAAAATCAACCAAAAATAAGGAGCAGGATGTTGTATCTACTGAACAGTTCAAGAAACTACAGCAGGAAAATGACTATCTCAGAGGTCAACTCCTAGAGATGCAGCGCTTGATTTTTGGTGGTGGAAAACAAGAACCATTTATTGCAACTTCTGATGCTACTCAGCTAAGTATTCTTGATCAGGAAAAACAAGAAACAGAAGAGCAACAAACAGAAGACATTTCTTATACACGGAAAAAGAAATCCAAGGAAAAGAAGAAACCAGTTCGTGCCAAGTTACCTGCACATTTACCACGTGTTGAAGAAGTTATTGAACCAGACGAAAAGCCTGAGGGAGCTAAACGAATAGGTGAAGAGATTACTGAAATACTGGAATTCACTCCAGCACAGATATACGTTCGCAAAATAATACGCCCTAAATATGCCAGACCTGATGGTAATGGTATTGACATTGCCAATATGCCATCATTGCCTATCCCCAGAGGTAATGCAGGACCAAGTATGTTGGCTCAGATAATGGTTGCAAAGTTTGTCGATCATTTGCCATACTACAGGCAGATCAATATGTACAAGCGATCAGGAATAGTATTAAGTGACTCAACGCTGAATGATTGGTTTAATGCAACATCAGAACTTATAAAGCCTTTATATGGAGAGCTGAAAGAGCAAGTTCTGAAAAGTGACTATTTACAGGCTGACGAAAGTCCTATTAAGGTTCAGGATTCTCATAAAAAAGGCACATTACATAAAGGATATCAGTGGTTATATAGAGCACCTGTTGAAGGGTTGGTGTTTTTTCAATACAATCCAAGCAGAGCCAAAAAGGTTGTTGAAGAAACCTTGATGGATTTTTCTGGAACTCTTCAAACTGATGGATACAAGGCATATAATAATCTAAAAACAAAAGGTGACATTCATCTTTAAGCTTGCATGGCACATGCTCGACGCTATTTTATGAAATCTCTGAAAAATGATCAAGAGAGATCAGAGTATATGCTCACCCAACTCCAGAGGTTGTACACATTGGAGCGCAAAGCTCGTGAGCGCAATGTGTCTCTTGAAATAAAGAAGCGATATCGAAATATGTATGCGATTCCAATTTTATCTGCAATTGAAGATTGGTTAAAGAAAAATGAACCTGAAGTTCTTCCTGAAAGTGCCATTGGTAAAGCGATAAGTTATACTGCAGATTTATGGCCAAGGTTAAAAGCTTATCTGGAAGATGCAAAATATGAAATAGACAACAATAAAATAGAGAATACCGTGAGGCCTTTGGCTTTGGGACGGAAGAATTATATGTTTGCCGGATCGCATAATGCTGCCCAGCAAGCTGCAATGATGTATTCGTTTTTTGCTACATGCAAGATTAATGATGTTGAACCATTGGCATGGTTAACCGATGTGCTTGCTCGTATATCTGATCACAAAGCAAACAAACTAGACGAGTTGCTTCCTCAAAATTGGATTCCTGCTTCTAAAAAATAGAACTACTCATACCTTTTCCATATATTTATGCATAAATAGTGTACCAGAGCGGGCGCTTACGTTGTATCGTGTGATGAAGTTTAATCTTGCGCAGGCTTCCGTGGTGAAAGGATTGGAGAGTTTGGATAGCATCAGTATTGCGGTAACAAAGCCTGATTCTGTTGCTCATGCTTTTCCCTGGAATAATCAGCAGAAATGGACCATGGATTATTATGGTGTGTTGAAAATCCCTTATAAGGGTATGAAGGTTAATCTGAAAGGAGAGGATCGGATACTGTATCTTAAGGCGCTAACTAAATTCGAAGGCTTGGAGTGGGATAAGGATCGGGAGGTGTATTTGAAATCTGGCGAGGTCGTGACCACTCATATCTTCCGACAGGATTACTATTTCATGCTGGGTGATAATCGTCACAACTCAGGTGATTCGAGAGTGTGGGGATTTGTACCTGAAGAGTATATTGTTGGTAAGGCAGTGTTGGTGTTATTTTCAAAGGGTGCATATGGTGTTCGCTGGGGGCGGTGGTTGCGGTTGATAGTGTGAGGTTATTTCTTTTCTTAGTTTATTTCTTTCACTTTTTTACTTTCTCTTACACTCTCAAAATAATGGGAGTTCTCAAAAAAATAATAGTGTGTTGGTCTAATGTAAAGAATTTCAGTTAGATAAAGTTGTCTTAATAATGGGAGTTTAAAGAAGGTGGTTTATATAGTTCCCAGAAGAATACGATAGTCATAATAACAAATAGTGCCGGTACTTTCGAGTTCTAATTTTATCAGAAAGGAGGGTTTATCGGAGAAAACTAAAGCAAAGAAAACGGGATGTTTTAGAGGTAAAGAAGAACAGAATAAGATTAGGCCGTTCGTGCTAATCATTAAGCGCCTAATCTGAAAATCTTTTAATCTAAGTATCCATAAGTCTTTTGATCAAATGGAAAAAATCTAATTGAACTTAACTATTTGTATTATGAAAATTTTTTTAATAGCATTTTTATGTAGTGCTATCCTTTTCCCTTTACATGTAAATTCACAAGTAAAGAATGATTCTATAACATGTGATACGGACAGGAAGAAGACAATGATTGAGGGAGATCATTGTATCGATTATAGCAGCATTTCGCTTGGTCGGTTTCTACAAGGAAAAGTTCCTGGATTATATGTGAGAAACTGGACGGGAACACCATTCGCCGAGTCATTATTGGCAATCAGGAATGTACTATCACAAGACAATTATGTAGCACCATTGGTGGTGGTTAATGGAATGCGCATGACCGGTAGTCAGTCCATTAACGGCTACGACTGGTTGAATTCGATAAAATTGTCGGATGTGGAATCGATCGAGATTCTGAAAGATGCCATTGATTTGGCTAAATATGGATCTGTTGGCGATCGAGGAGTAATTGCCATTAAGACAAAGAAATATGGCGATAAAACATTAGAGGTAAATGTATCATCGGGAGTAAATCTGGTTCCTGAATTACGTAATGTTATAACAGGAGAAGATGAACGCCTAAGAGTGAAATCATTGTATGATAAGTTTCATGCAATGTATGGCGCATCACGTAATGTGGGGAACTATTATCCATTGTATCCCAGTTTTGTTGCTGATCCCTATAATCCATACTATCAGGGGGTAGCAACTGATTGGCAAAAGGATACATACAGTATGGGTAACGTTACTAATATTGGTGTTGCAGTACAGACTAAGTCGAGTGATAAACGCTATTTCCGTATTGGTGTAACCGGACAGAGTAATCAGGGTGTGAAGAAAACAAAGTATCAGCAGGTGGGAATCGATGCTAACATTGGTTACCGTGTGTTGCCTAAGTTCTTTTTCGATGTTCACGTAATGGAGTCTTTCTCTAGAATTAATAATAATGATAAATTGTACCTTCCTTTAAGTGCTTATTATCCATCGTTTGCTGATCCAAGGTTTGCTACTGGTGCATTTATCGACAATAAGTACTATACCGATGACAACACTGCAAATTCATTGCTGATATCCTCTCGTTTAACATGGACTATCAATAACGAATTGAAGTTGATTTCGGCATTTGGTCTTGACTATAAGACTGCTTCGAAAGATAACTTTATACCTTCTACGCTTTTGGCGGGTATGACACTCGGACAAAATGCTAATGAGAAGACGCAGCGTTTTAATAACGAAACCTATCTGAAATACAATAAGCAGAAAGAGGGGGTTGGATTGGCAGCAAAAGTGGGCTTTGGCGTTTACCGTAAAGAATACTCAAGAGTTGGAAGTAATGCATTTAATCTATCAGCTTTAGGAGCCGTAAATTACGTGCGAGTATTTAATGGATCAAGCTTTCCGGTAAGAGCATTAAATGGAGCTTTCAGTTACCGATCAGTACGTAGTGCTTATGCTGGATTCGCAGACATTAACTATGTGTTCAACAAGTCTTTCGATGTAAATATTTATGGTAGAGTAGAAGACAATTCCACATTGGAAGATAAAAGTTTGAAGTTCTTTCCTGCTTTGGCATTAAACTGGAAATTACCTGTCGAGCGACTAACCTCTGCGAATATTAAACTTAGTGCCGGACGTACAGCATTAGAAAATAGCGATTACTATAGTACATTGGGACAAGTGGTCGGTATTGGACAGTATCGAGGAATTAACGCTTCAACAATGCCTGCTGAAGGAGTAAGGATCACTCAGAGTTATAATCCGAAACTTAATATGCCTGTGACTGATCAGGTGGATTTGGCATTAGATCTTGGATTCTCCAATGGTGCAAGTGTTAATTTGGCTGGGTATTATAAAACGACTAAGGATTTCTTGTATCATCAGCATTTTGCGAATACAGCATCTACCACTGATGAGTATCGTAATGGCATGAAGGTGGCAATGTATGGCGTTGAGTTGAATGCCAATGTGAATTTGATGAAGCAAAAGAACTGGGAATGGAACATGAACCTTGTGGCAACACATTCACAATCGCAAATAAATTCATTGCCAGCAAAGTATGAAAGCTCATCTCTGTCGCAATATCATGATGGAGAATCGTTAAGTGCAATCTATGCTTATAAGTCAGTTGGTAAAGATTTACCAGAGTTTACAGATAAGAACAACGATAATGTGATTAATGGAGTTGATGCAGTGAAAATTGCTGATCCTACACCGTGGTTGTATGGAGGATTAGGAACTTCGCTTAATGGTAAAAAGTTAGGTGTTGAGTTGTTCTTTTCATATGCCCTTGGAGGTGACGTAGTTCAGGAATCTACTACTGAGCGTTATCAGCTTCCTGGTCGTATGATTGTTGATCCTGCATCGCAGAAGAATGATTATTTCTCAAACTACAACAAGCGTTTGGTATATCTACAACCTTATGAGGATCGTGCTCACTTTGCGGATCATACAGGCAATAATGGTCACTATTTCATCCATAACTACAATACCATGATTGGTAATCAGGAGGTTATTCAAGGAATCTCGTCGGTTGAAGATGCTTCATATCTGCGATTGTCTTCAATTAAAGTTGATTACCAACTGAGTAAACGCCTGAAAATCTACGCCACAGGAACAAACTTAATAACCATCTATAACAAGAAGTGTGGATTAAGTCCTGAGGCAACCATGTTTGGTGTGAACAATTTCGATTTGGCTCATACCGGATCTCCGCTATACAAAACGGTGATGTTTGGTTTTAGTTATTCATTGTAAAAAGGATTGATTATGAAGATTTTAATGAGAATAATGTTGGTTGTTCTAACAATCGGACTAACAGTGTCATGCGAAGATGATTTCGACAATGGGACTCCTAATCAAACCTCGCCGAAAGATTTCTTCAGTAAAACTGAGAATGTTGAGCTGGCAGTAAAAGGGATGTATATCTCAGCGGCCAATGCCTATGATGTTCATGATGATTTTCTTCGTCTTAGAACTGGCATGTTCAAGATGGATCCAGCACTGGAGATGATTATTGCAAATAATCAAATGGATAGTGAGGCGTTGCCTGTTCTTGAGAAGGTGCGTAGTTGGAAACATTACTACGAGGCGATTAATCAGTGTAACTACATACTTGAAAATATTACCTCAGCAAAAACATTGCTTGAGCGAGAGGTGAATAGTTACAAAGGTGAAGCTTACTTTTTAAGAGCATTGATGTATTGGCAGTTGTCGAATATCTGGGGTGATGTGCCTTTGGTTTTAAAATACAATGATGCACAGCCAAAAGCTAAAAGCACTGTTGATAAAATTAAAGAGCAGGTACAAAAGGATATTGAAGCAGCATTACCACTATTGAGTGTTGAGTATGTGAGTAGTGAAACGGGGCAAAAGGTTACTGGAGACAGATCGCGAGCCACTAAGGGGGCTGCTTTAGCTTTGAAGATGGATTTCTTCCTGCAGCAGGAGAATTATACCGAAGTATTGGCAGGGTATGAAATGTACGCTGATATATACAAAACGAAGCCTGCATTTAATGGGTGGTATAGAGATGCTCTATTTGGATTTAATGCGGAGTGGTATAGCGAAAAGATATTGGTAAGCACCTTAATGAATATGGATGGTCTTTCATCTGTATATGAGGCGTTCCAGTATGATGCAGAGTTGAAAAAATTTGATGAGCGTGGTACCCCTGATAAGCGTGTGAGAAGTATAGGTATTGTAACGCGTGATAATTCCGATGCTGTACTTTTCTATATTCCATCAGCACCAGTTTATCGTTATCCTGAATTGTTGCTTATGGCCATTGAGGCCAAACTTCATCAGGATGCCTTTGATGATGCTAAGGCTATTTTCACCGAGATGGTTGAAAGAGTTTATGAACGTGCGCCTGATAAGTATTCTGATGCTGATATGACAAAGGCTCAGCTGACTGAATATTTGAAGCTGGAGAGAAAACGAGAGCTTGTTGTTTCAGGACGCTTATTCTGGAAAATGTTGAAAGATGGTGAATTATCTATCGATGAGAACAAAGTTTATCTGCCGGTAGGAGAAGATGCATTTGAGCATAATCCTAATATGATACAGAATCCTAATTGGAACTAAATAAACCTGACAATGAAGAAAATAGCAAAATTATTAACCGGAATAATATTGATTGCCAGTGGTTTTATTGCTTGCGAGGAGGACGATACTCTTGTTGCCAGTAAATCGCAATTAAAGCATGATCCAAATAAAACCATTATGCAATATCTGGAAGATAGCAATGAATGTGATTCTGTTGTAAGAATGATCAAGGTGGCTGAACTTGAAAATACATTGAATCAAGGCGAGTTGACCATGTTCGTTCCTACCAATGAATCGGTTATTTCCTATATGTATGTAAAAGGTATAAAATCATTGAGCGAGCTTACAAAAGATCAGGCTGCTGATTTGGTGAAAATGTATGTTATCGCTGAAAAAATACCATTCAAATTATCGGAGGTTGATGCAAAAACTAAATATGAGAACCTGAAAGGAGACCATATGCTGGTAACATTTGCCAAAGACACATGGAACAGTGTAAACGGACAAGGTCCGTTATATACCTCTGTGACTTATGTTTTTGATGAGGCCAATGATAAGAAAAACAAAAAGGAGGTGGTAAGGACTAACAATATCGAATTGAAAAATGGTATTGCCTATATCCTAAAAAGCAACCATGTCCTCAGTTTTATTGACATGTTAGAACATAATGAATAGAGAAATGAAGCATATATATATCACAATAATATTGATTCTGAGTGTTTCAATGACCTGGGCACAGGAACGCGCTAACTTTAGGGGTAGTGTGGTTGATGAAAAGGGTGATCCACTCATTGGAGCTACTGTTGTTGAAATGAACAGCGATGGACAGCTTACAGGTAATGGTACCGCGGTTGATATGAATGGTAACTTTGTATTACCGCTTAAGCTGGGTACTAAGGTGAAGGTTAGCTTTATTGGTTATGTCGATCAAGTGGTGACTTTTGCCAAGAAATTTCCTCCGGTAACTGTAAGAATGAAACCCAGTGATGTCTCTATTGATGAGGTGCAGGTGGTAAGTGTAGGTTTTGGAGAGCAAGATAAGAAAACCATTACTGGATCGGTAGGATCGTTTAAGGCTGCAGAATTGGTGTCGGAAATGACTACTATCTCTGCTGAGAATATCTTGCAGGGTAAAATACCTGGAGTGAGTGTTCAGTTTACAACTGGTGATCCAACCAAGAAACCAATTATCCTTATTCGCGGACTTGGTACGTTAGGTCGTAACGATGCGAATAAGGTAAGTTCTCCTCTATTTGTTATTGATGGTGTGGAGATGAGTAACCTTAGTGAGGATGAGAATCCATTGGAGACGATTAATCCTGAGGATATCGAAGATTTCTCTGTTCTGAAAGATGCTTCTGCTGCAGCTATTTATGGTTCTAAAGCTGCAAATGGTGTAATCATTATCAATACCAAGCGTGGTGTGATGGGGAAACCAACAATCAATATCACCAATAACTTCGGAATTAACTTTGTTGGTCAGTTGAAGAATACCGCAGGAGGAAACCTGGAACGTCGTCAGAAGGTAGATCTATGGGAGCGTTACAACTCGCAGGTAAATTTACCTATTCATCTCACCGATAGTATTAATCCTTTCTGGAACAATTCAACAAATTGGCAGGATGAGGTTTTCCGTCCGGCTACTTATGTGAGTAATACTGTGGCCATTCGTGCTGCTGGTAAAATCGGGAATTACAGTCTTAGTTTAAATAATAAGGTGAATAATGGTAACCGAAAGAATAGTAAGACCGAGCGTCAGGCTATCCGTTTTCTTTCAGACTTAAGACTATGGGAAAATAAAGTGAAAATTAGTACTCAGCTTAATTTTTCGCGAAACAATAATTCAAGAGTATCTAATGCTAGCGAGGCTGGTGTGGGAACTTCTTCTCTGGAACCTTCGCTGGGATCTGATATCCTTTCATCTTTGCAACATGTTGATAACCGTCGACGTGGTCACGTTGCTGATAAATTGGTAACATCGTTTGGTGTGAAATTATTGGAACCTATTCCTCATGTAATCTTCAATACCAACCTTGATTACACTTATGGAAATACAAGTGTAACCGATCGTTATCGTTATGATGTGGCAAAAGGAGATAGTAATATTGACTATACTGTAAAAGATGGTAGTTCGGAGTATAATAACCTTACGAATAATACTACAATTAACTACTTCAACGACTTTGATAAATTGAATTTAAACTTCATCGTCGGACAAAGTATTCAGTATTACAATGAAAAGGGACGCTATTCTTATAACGATGTACGCTACTCGATGTCGAATTCGTTGAGTACTACTCCTGTTAAATTTACCAGCTCCAGTAGTGGTTATGGTGCTAACACTGAATTGTCATACTTTTCAAGATTGAACCTGAAGTATGATGATCGTTATCTGTTGGCAATGAGTGTGCGTGCTGATGGATCATCGAAGTTTGGTGTCGATAATCGTTGGGGGTATTTCCCTTCAGGATCAGTAGGTTGGGTGTTCTCTGAAGAGGACATGTTTGCTCGCTGGAAGAAGATTGTAAACTATGGTAAGGTACGTGTTAGTTGGGGTGTTACAGGTAAAACATTCTATAATAACTATCTGGCTCAGGGGATCATGCAAAATACAGCTCGCAGTTATATGGGCTATGCTGGTATTATGCCTAATTTCATTAAAGGAGGTTTTCAAAATAAAGACCTTTCATGGGAAACTTCTGAGCAGTGGGATGTTGGTGTGGATTTAGAGTTCTTCAAGAACCTGTTTGAATTAAAGTTCGATTACTATCGTAAGCTGAATAAGGATGTGTTGCTCGACCGTGCCTTGCCAAATACTTCGGGTTATACATTACAAGACTTGAACTCTGCATCTATCGTAAACCAGGGATTTGAATTCTCGGTTAAAGCAACATTGATGAATAAGGATAAGTTCCGATGGGAAGCAGATATGAA
This sequence comes from Puteibacter caeruleilacunae, assembly GCA_005217565.1. GTDB lineage: Bacteria > Bacteroidota > Bacteroidia > Bacteroidales > Prolixibacteraceae > Puteibacter > Puteibacter caeruleilacunae. The sequence continues at coordinate 109,543 of SJCO01000020.1, read as the reverse complement.
TATTGCTTCGAACGATAACTTCGTGAAGAGTATTTATGGTACCAATGAGGATATTCGTCGTGTTGATAGTAATGGTGCTAGTACGGGTACATTAATTCGGGTAGGTCAGGCGACTAACTCGTTGTATTATTATCGAAGTACAGGTATCTATCAGACTGAATCAGAAATACCAATTAATCCGGCTACCGGACGAAAGATGACCTTCCTTGGAAAAACGATTAAACCAGGGTTCCCAATCTATGTTGATCGTAATGGCGATTATACCATTAACTATCTTGACAGAGGCGTAGAGGGAGATCCTAATCCTAAGTTTATCGGAGGTTTTAATACTTACCTATACTACAAAAATTGGTATCTGTATGTGAATACTACCTTCTTGTTTAAGCGTGATATCATCAATTCTGCCTTGGTGGAAAGCATATTGGAAACCAATAAAAATGCTACAGGTGCTATGCCTGATTTGAGTCAGTTTAGTATTTGGCAAAACGGAGGGGATGAAGCAGTGTATCCTTCAATTAATCCATGGGCTGCTAGTAAGCCATTGATTCAGGATGCCAGATATATTGAGGATGGTTCATATTTTAAAATTGGTAGTGTCACACTGGGATATCGCATTAAAGATTCCAAGTGGTTTAAAAACATGAAGATCTATAGTACGGTATCGAACCTGCATACTTTCCATCGTTTTTCGGGAGCGAATCCTGAAGTGGTTAATTCTGATGGAACTTATACCAATGATTATCCATTGCCATTGACCGTTGCGATGGGATTGAATATTGTTTTCTAAAACTGATTAGGAATGAGACTAACAAAAATAACAATCGTTTTATTGTGTAGTATCCTATTGTGGTGTTCATGTGAGGATTTCCTTACTCAGGAACCTCGCCATGCAAAAACACAAGAGGATATGTGGAAAACACCACAAGATATAACAGCAAGTGTGGGGGCATTGTATTATTTGGTACGTGATGCTTTTGAAGGTAATGCAGTAGGCTATGGATGGGGCGATTATTTCCTATTCGGAGATGTGGCTTCTGGTGATTGGATTAGTCCTGCAGGAGATGGTGACTGGACAAGAATATCGAAAGGACAGTTTCGTGCTTTGGGTGAGCAGACTTTTAGCTGGAAGCGTTTTTACAGAACCATTGAACAGGCTAACCTTATTCTGGAGAATGCCAGTAAGGTTACCAGTGCCAATGCCGACTTTATTGAAGAGGCTAAAGGACATGCATTATTTGCTCGCGGTTATACTTACCTAACGTTGACGCGTATTTTTAAGGATGTTCCGTTAAATCTACGATCACAAAATATTGATCCGTTAGCAAGGAGTCCACGTATGCAGGTATTGCTGCAAATAGAGAAAGATCTACTGGCAGCAAAAGCTATTCTTCCTGCAAAATATATGGATGAACGTGGTCAGTATGATAAGAATAAATCGCATTGTATGGGTACCAAAGGTGCCTGTGATGCTATCCTTGCACGTGTGTACATGTGGATGGCCTATGCTGTAGAAAAGGGAGAGACAACAAACGCTGCTGCTGGTGAAAATGTAAAGACAGCTGAGGCGTATTATGATCTGGCCATAAAAGCAGTGAATGATGTTGAGCAGTCGGGAGAATATCAACTTCTGGCAGCAACTGATTACCGTGATATTTTTGATAAAGGTTATACAAGAGAGAGTATCTTCGAGATATATTACTCGGATGATGAGTATCCTCGACGTGGTGATTGGGCCGGAGAAGGTGACGGTACTAATTATTATGGAAGTGCAATGACCTGGTGGTTGGTACATCCTTATACATCAAGAATGGGGATCGTGAATATTACCATGAAGATGGAACGCTATCAAGAGCTATTCCCAACAGCAGTGGATAAAAGAGCTACTGAATTCTTTGTTGGATTACTCGATTATCAGCAACCTACAGGATATCAGTTTGTGAGTCCGCTTACCTTAAATCCTGAGACTCAGCAGGAGAACTTAATCTTTGCAAAATATCGTAAACGTTTTGATTCATCGTATGATTTTCCGAACAATCCAATTGTTTCACGTTTAGGTTGGTTAATTCTTTTCCGCGCAGAGGCACATTTCAAAAAGGGTGATAAAGATGCTGCGATTGCTGATATTAATAGAGTACGTAATAGGGCTGGTTTGACATCGTTACCTACATCTTTGAGTGCAAAAAATACCTTTGATGAGCTAAGAGATGAGTTCAGAAGAGAGGCTATTGGAGAGAGTGTTGTGTATTATTTCTTGTTGAGAAATGAAATTGTGAGCACAATGAATCCAGGAATTAGTAGTCTTGATGAACAACAAGGACGTACTTATTGGCCAATTTCTGAGGATGCATTCCGCAACAATCAGAATATGACCCAGAATAAAGGATGGTAATAGTTGTCGAATCTAAAAGTAAGCAAGATGATTAAAAGAAATAAAATTTGGAGTCTGCTGCTATGTTGTCTGACAATGATGATGACTGGTTGCCAGGATGAATACTACTTCGATGGAGGTTTGGCTAAGCCTGAATTGAAGATTTCAACTTATGATTTTATTGCCAGTAGGGATGAGTTTTCTATGGCAAAATTCATCATAGATAAAGGAAATCTGAAGGAGGTAATCAATAAAAATGGAAATACCGTTTTTATTCCTCGAAATGATAATGTAAAAGGTTTGATTGCACAGAAAGCTTGGGGAGATATGCAGTTTGAGCATTTCCCTGCAGAGCGTATGGATGTATTTGTTGAGGCAATGAAGCGATATATCTATGAGTCGACATTGCGTTGGGAAGATGGACCAAGTCTTGGGAAAAAAGAGGTGACCTGTATTAATGGGGATGCATTGAGTATTTACAAGGTGCAAACAGCCTATAAAGGAGTGCAGCGTGCAGGTGCTCAATATCTTTATTTGGAGCGAGAAATTGTTGATCCAAAGACACAAGAGGTTACGTTGCGTTCGGGGCGAATTAATACGAGTAACTTGCTGTCAACCAATGGTACTGTGCATGTGATGGACTACAGTCATACATTTGGTTTTGAGTAGCGATTGCCCAGCCAATAATTATGGTTAGAGACAATCTAATAATCTTAAGATCTAATAATCTAAAAATCATTAAAATGAAGTATATAAATCTAATTCTGATCATATTTCTAATGGCTATGGGGGCCTGTGAGGATCCTGATCAGATAGGAAACCTGGATAAAAGTATCCGATATATACCCAGCGATTATATTGTTACCTCAGGAGCACAAAATCAGGTGCCTGACTTTACAGGTGGTTCTCCGCGATATGGTAAATTCGAGTGGGGAGTTTCTTCGGTTCCGTTGACCTTTAAAATTGAGGCGGTACGCTGGTATGCTAAAAATGAAATAGGTGCTATCGTTGAGAGCAGTAAAATTGAAAATCCGAAAGAGTTCACCGAAATGATTAAGGTGAATAAATACAAGACTCCTGTCTCGTCATCGGCTACTGATGTTGAAAAGGATCTGGCTTTTGAGGAAGTAGATGCTGCTGCTGTGGAGATTGATGCTCATCGTGGATTTCTTACAATCCATGAAGGGAATAAGCTGGAAGTAGGGAAATATGTGGTTGATGTTAGAGTAAGCAACGTGGCAGGAGAAAGAGTGATTAAAGATGCCCTGACGCTCGATGTTTCAGGGTGGAATTTGATTGACTGGACTGGTAACTCAGCGTTGGGAAAACCTGTATTGGTACACGAAAACAATGAAACCAATGTTGTTCGTATAGAATTCACTGAAAATGATACTGCTCTACCTATTGATCAGGTATCTCTAGTTGGTAACCTTGGTAAACGGGGGGGGACACCTGATGGATGGAAGATCGCAAAGGTTGCCGACAATTACTTTGAATTCGACGGTATTGAGTTGCCGTTTGATGGAAGTGTTGAATTTACTCACGATGATGTACAGTACTATGTACATGTATCATTAAGTGCTTTGGGGAAATATACCTTGAAACTTAATTTTAATAAGTAATCCATAATTGTTTTAATCTAAAATCTTTGAAAGATGATGAAGATAAATATAAAGGCTTATCTGTTTTTACTTATAGGCTTGATTGCTATACTTCCTGCCAAAGCACAAGATCATGCTTCGCTGAAACCAAAAGTGATTGTGGTTGTTGCTGACGGATTGGTAGGGTCAATCATTGATCCTTCATTGGGATTTGTAACCACTCCTCATATTGATGAAATGATTTCAATGGGATTTAGTGATCTGGGAACATCAATCGATAATTCAACTCCTCAGGCTTATCCTGAAGCTGGATGGACTTCTGTTCTAACTGGAATGAATTATTCTCGTAGTGGTGTCAGTGATGACATTTCGACTGTTGGTGTTGTTGGAGAGCAACTTTCTCTTTTTGAAAAGTTGTCTGCTGTAAATCGCAAGACTGGTGCTTTTGTTCGTTCGCAGGACATTCTTAATATTCTGGCTAAGAGTGCTACAACTACTTTTAAAGGTAGTAGTGATGCTGATGTTGTGAATAAGGCAGTTGAATCATTAACCAATAATGCAGATATCGATTTTACATTTGTGCAGTTGAGCAATCTTTTGACTGAAGGAAAAAATGGAGGATTCTCGGGAGCTAATACTGATTATCTGTTAGCGGTGAAGAGTCTGGATGAACAGATTGGTGATCTAAGGAATGCGATTCACTCAAGAAGCACTTACGAGGCTGAGAATTGGAAGTTTATTCTAACCAGTAGTTGCGGAGGTAAGCATGATGGAACAATTGGAGGAACAGAGCCAGTGGAGATTTTTGTTCCTATGGTTATGAGTGGAAGATATGTACAACGACTGGAACCAAAAGCAGAGGAAGGGAAGAATAATGCAGTACAAACACTTCCTTATGTGCTTTCGAGTCCAACCTCTGGATATGGTTCTCATATTTTTGCAATTGGTGAAAATCCTCAGGAAAATAACAACATTACTTTTGGACCAGAAGTGACAATTGAGTTGTGGGCAAAACAAACAATAGACCGTGGAGGTGCATGGCAGACTCTTTTTGATTGTGAGAATGATAAATGTTTGTTGGCAATTCACCGTCAGAAGATTGTGTTATATACCAACGGAAGTACAATTCATTTCCCTCGAAATAAGACTGAGCTTCCTGAGACGTTTGCTATTCTTCCAAACACTTTGTATCACTACGCTGTAACTATTAAGCCTGCAGAGGAAGCTGGCAAGAAGGTTATTACCATTTATATGAATGGGAAAATCTACGGTGAGTTAATTACTTCTGTTGACTTTGGAACCAATCGTAGTTATTATTCTTTTAATGTGGGGAATGGATTACGAAAGGCACAACGTACAAATGTGTTGGCTGCGTGGGTTGTAAGGCAGCATAATTTGTATAATTACGTTGATAGTGAGTGTTTCTATGGAGTGTTTGATGAGGTGCGTGTTTGGAATAAGTGTTTACCACAATCAACAGTACAGAAGTTTATGCGATTGGCTCATGTTGAAAATATCCATCCCAATAAGGATGATCTCTTCCTTTATTGGACATTCGACGAAGTAGATGGAGTTGAAACCAAAGATTGGAGTGGTAATGGATATACAGGGCACTTTAACTGGTGGACTGATGCTGATCCTGATCGTATTAAGGTAAAGCATATTCCTTACTCTGCGTTTACACTTGGTAGTGTTTACTCTACGGTGATGGGACACTTAGGTGGAAATTTGGATGCTAATGCTCCTAATGAGCTTAACTCTACCTGGTATTTCTTATCGCAAGACTAGTGTAGATCCAATAATCTAATAATCCAAAAATCTTTGAGAAAGATGAGAAAATTATATACGATAATATTTGTATTGGGAATGCTTTTGAGTGCTTGTGAGCAGGATCCTCTTACAGCCTTCCGAACAGATAAAACAAAACAGCAGATTATCGCTGAGAACATGTCGGCTACATGGATAAGACCAGAGGAAATCAAAACACCTCAAGGTGTTCGTGGTGACATTATCAGTAGTGATATGCGTTTGATGATTCGCGTAAGTAATAATGGTGAAGGTAATGGAGTTTTCTATGCCTATAAAGTTCCAATGTTATTTTACCCTAAGTCGACAAGCTGGCAGTGGGCTAATGCCGAGACTGTTGAAGATATTGTTGTTGAAGGGGAAAATAATCCAATAAAGAATGTGAAGCTTGAATTGTTTGATGATAATCGTAAGCTAAAAGTATCGTTTGATGCTAAATGGCGTGATACTTCGAGCAACACGGGAGAAGGAACTTTTCAGTTTATTCTAAACAGACAGTAAGATTTTATTGCGATCGGGATGTTTAGGGTTTTCCGATCGCTCTAATGGTGGGATAAATATTTAAATATCCGGTGGCCTGGCGATAGAGATTGTCAGCGCTACCGGATTTTTTTGTGGGTTTCAAAAGGATAATAATCTCATATTTCGAGAGATTATTATGATATTAAGATTTTGGTTTTCTTGTAATGTATTGATATATTGTGTGATGTGGTTGTTGGATGATGAGAGCGTTGAAACTTGTTACCAATGAGAGTAGTATTAAGGAATATGAAAATCAATATATCATTTGAAATCAGTAAAATTGTATAAAAACAGATATAAGATGAAACGAAGGACCTTTTTATATGCAGCGAGTATTGCAGGACTTGGCTTCCCTGTAAGTACTAAGGCAGGAAATAGAATAACCAAACTTCCAGTGTCTTTACGTGAGACTTGTACGTTAGATGGGAATGTATTTTCAGTTTATACAAATGCAAAAATTGAACCTGCCAAGGTTTTTCATATTACAGATACTCATTTGTCATTAGACGATGAGCGCGGCGATGCTTACAAACAGTTTAGTAAGCGTATGGCTGGCGCTTACAGACATAATAAATTTTGGAAATCAGAAGAACAGCTTTCCAGTCAGGAGGGATTTAAACGAACATTAGAGGAGGCAAAGAAGCAAAAAGCAGATTTTCTTGCATTGACTGGAGATATCTTTAGTTTTCCCTCACAAGCTGCTGTTGAATGGGCACTTGAAGAGTTAAATAAAACAGGTATACCATTTGCTTATGTGGCTGGAAATCATGACTGGCACTATGAAGGAATGAAGGGAAGTTCGAAACAGCTTCGAGATACATGGACAATGAAACATTTAAAGCCAATGTATCAAGGGAAGAATCCATTATTTTCGATGTATAAACTTAACGGTATTCGTTTTGTCTGCATCGATAATTCAACTTATGAAATTTTACCAGAACAGTTAGCATTCTATAAAGAGCAGGTAAAAAGCAATGAGCCGATGATACTATTAATGCATATACCGTTGTTTATTCCTGGTCATAATATCGATTTTGGCTGTGCTCATCCGGAATGGGGAGAAAAGAGTGACCAAAACTTTGAAATTGAACGTCGTGAAAAATGGAGAACGGGAGGGCATACTAAAGTTACTTTCTCTTTTTATGATGAAGTATTTAACTCCGGTAATCTATTAGCAATTCTAGCTGGTCATACTCATCGAACCACATTGGATGTTAAAAAAGATATTCCACAGTTAGTATCAGCACACAATGCTACAGGTTTTTATACGGAAGTGTCAATAAAAACTTATGTACAGGATTGAAAGATCACGGAGGAGTTGTGATTAAATTGATTGTTAATTAATAATATAGATGGGTATGTGTTGATGACACATACGTTTAGGTTAATAGGAAATGACTTGTCGAATTTAAAGAGTATTCGGCAAGTCTATTTTTTTTGTCTCATTTTTCTTCGATGAAAATATTTCTATCTTTGGAGCAACCGCAAACAAAGATATGACGACAAAATCAGATAATAATGAGCTCTTTATTGTGCAGAGAATGATGGAAGGAGACCGAAAAGCCTTTCGTTATTTCTTTGATCAGTATTATGCTGATTTGTGCAATTTTGTGAACATTTATGTACGAGATGAGCAGGTCGCAGAGGAAGTAGTTCAAGATATTTTCGTCTATTTTTGGGAGAATAGAGAACGTATCAATATCAACCAATCGGTTAAGTCGTATTTATTTTCAGCCTCAAAAAATCGCAGCCTTAATCACCTTCGCAATCTAAAAGGACAAGAGGAGAAGAAGACCGAATTGGTGCGCAATAATGATTTGTCAGATGATCGTCCAGAAAAATATTTAGAGCTAGAAGAGCTTCAGTCTTTGTTGAATCAGGCAATAGACACACTTCCCGAGAAATGTCGTGAGATCTATCAGTTAAGTCGCGACCAGGAGCTTTCAAATAAGGAAATAGCCCAACAATTAGATATCTCTGTAAAAACTGTAGAGAACCAAATTACCATTGCCTTAAAGAAAATAAAAGTTTTTTTGCAGCCTTATAACGAGCAGATTTTCATTGCTTTCGTGATGTTTTTGTTAGAAAAGTAAAAAAAAGATGATTTTCTTTTAGGGGGTAATCTGTTTTTATGTGCCTTAATAATAGAAACCGAAAAAAGATGATTGAAAATACCCCATGGGAACATATCATAGAAAGTATTAAAGAGGATAAAAAAAGTGATATCCTTCAGCAATGGCTTGATCAATCTGAAGAGCATAGAAAGCAGTATGCCGAAATGGTTGAGGTGTGGCAGCTTACAGGTTCTATTCCAAAAAGATTTAAGCCTAATGCAACAGCAGCATGGGCTAATATTGAGAAAAGAACAGCTCCAGGTAATAAACGATTTACTCTTAACCACTGGGTGAGTCGTGCAGCCGTAGCATTAATCTTAATCGCATCGAGTATATGGTTGGGTACTTTGATAAATAGTCCGGCGGATGAGTTTGCAGTTGTTGTGGCTCCTAAAGGTCAGAAAACAAAGATATTTTTACCTGATAGTTCTGTAGTGATGTTGAATGGAGGATCTAAACTTAAGTATGCAACAGACTTTAATCGCGACCATAGAGATGTATATTTAACAGGAGAAGGATTCTTTCGGGTGCGCAAGCATTCTAAAAAGATGTTTATAGTTCATACGCATGCTCTAGATGTAAAAGTATTTGGAACAGTATTCAATGTAAAAGCATACCAGGGAGAACCGAAGGTAGAGGTAGGACTAAAGTCAGGGAGCGTACGACTGGACAGAGAGGGGAAACAGGTTACGATGCTTAAGCCAGGAGAACTGGCTAGCTATAACCGAGAGAGTCATAGCATGATGATAGAGAAGAAAAATATTGACCTGATATGTGCATGGACACATCATCAGTTGGTGTTTGATAATAATTCATTTAGTGAAGTGGTTACGATGCTTGAGCGTTGGTATGGTGTAAGTATTCAGTTGGATGATCAATTGGTGGGAGAACATAAGTTCACGTTTAAAGTGAAAACTGAATCTTTAAATGAATTACTGGAGATGATGAGTGTTATGGCTCCAATTAGCTATTCAATTGATGGAAAAGATATAAAAATAACAACTATGAATAATTAAACTTGAAATGCCTATGAATTAGTTTAAAGAAAGTTTTTACACCTAAATAAAAAAGGCTTGCCTAAATCGGGCAAACCTTCTAGAATCTTATAAAAATGTTTAATCTCAGCATTGCAATTAGATTACGGCCAATAATCTAAAGCAACTTTTGCTGAACAAACTAGTACAAAACTATGAAAAAAAGTTCACACTTCGAGTGGATAGGGATTGATGTATCCATTCTTAGCAAAATTTTATTGAAAATGAAACTAATAACGATTCTGATTTGTGTCGTAGGACTGTTAGGAAGTTATGCATCAGGATTTTCTCAAAGTTCAAAATTGAGTATTAAACTGAAAGATGCTTCCGTGAAGGAGATCTTGAAAACCATTGAGCAGCAGTCGGAGTATTCGTTCATGTACGATAATAACAAAATCGACGTTGATCGGATAACAAATCTTGATGTACAAAACAAAACCGTAGAGCAGATATTGGATAACATCTTCAAGGGTGAACATGTGAAATATCGCTTTGTGAACAACCATGTAATTATTGTTCCTGAGAATAGTTCGGTAAAGGCGAATCGTCAGGTGTCGAAAGTGAACGGGACAGTAAAAGACGAAGCAGGGGAACCTCTTCCTGGTGTTTCAGTTGTAGTTAAAGGAACTACTATTGGAATTACCACTGATTTTGATGGAAAATATACGTTGGATCTTCCAGCTAATGCCGACATTCTTGTGTTTTCTTTTGTGGGGATGAAATCACAGGAGATTGTACTTGAAGGACAGTCGGTGATTAATATTACCATGAGTGAGGATGCGATTGGTTTAGAGGAAGTAGTTGCAGTAGGATATGGTGTGCAGAAAAAAGTTAACGTTACCGGAGCTGTTGCAGCAGTGAATATGGACGATGTTACCGAAAGTCGTCCGGTTACGAATATCTCAAGTGCATTATCAGGAATGGCACCAGGAGTATTTGTTACATCTAGCAATAACCGCCCAAATAATAATGGTAATGCATCGATTCTTGTACGCGGACAAGGAACATTGAATAATTCAGCTCCTTTGGTAATTATTGATGGTGTTGAAGGTTCGTTTAACTCTGTAAATCCTCAGGATGTTGAAAGTGTATCGGTACTTAAAGATGCTGCTTCGGCTGCGATTTATGGTTCTCGTGCTGCAAATGGAGTTATTCTGATTACTACTAAAAAAGGTAAAGCAGGAAAAGTTTCATTCGATTACTCCGGACAATTGTCTTTACAGAAAGTAGGGGAGACGTTGAACTTGGTGACTGATTACGCTACTTATATGGAGCTTTACAACGAGGGGAAAAGAAACTCAGGACAAGGAGAGCAGTTTAGTCAGGCTAAGATTGATGAGTGGAGAAATGATGCAGGAAAGAATCCATTAAAGTACCCAAATACCGATTGGCAGGATGAGTTGTTTGAGACTGGTTTTATGAATCAGCATAACCTTTCAGCAAGTGGAGGTACTGATAAAATTCATTTCCATATCTCATATAACTACCTTGATAACCCAGGGGTGATTGATAACTCTACTTATACCAAGCATAGTATTCGATCAAATATTGAGTCGGATGTAAATAAGTGGTTAACCTTTGGTGTTCAATTGAGTGGTTATACATCCGATACAGAGATGGGAGCAGGTCAGCTTGATGGTGTATTTAGTTATGCACAGGCAAGTACTCCGGGAATGGTGTTAAAGTCGCCTGACGGACGATTTGGTACAGTAAATAACTCAGAAGATGATCCTCAGTCGAACAATGTGGTTCGAAACCTTTATACCACTGATGGTGAGGATAAAGCAAATAGCATCAAGACTCGTTTCTATGCAAAGCTTTCTCCTTTGAAAGGATTAACGCTGCATGGTTCATATGTGTACGATTACTACGATCGTAAGCGTGTGCAGAAGCCTCACTTTATTCCTGTATGGGACTTTTATTCAAATACAATGGTGACTGATGGTGTTGGTAGAACTTCTATCAAGAATCATAACTGGAATACTTATCGTCACTTTATGGACGGATATGCGCGCTATGAGACCAGCTTCGTAGATAATCAATTGAATTTCTCAGTATTTGGTGGTGCCAGTCAGGAGCAATATCGTGAAGATGAATTCTCTGCTTTCCGTTATGATCTTGTTGACCCTTCTCTTGGGGTAATCAACGGTGCAGTTGGTGAGTCGTCAACTTCGGGTAAGCAGACCGAATGGGCAATGCGCTCTTTCTTTGGTCGTATGAATCTTGGGTGGAATGATAAATATTTGTTGGAGGTGAATTTAAGAGCTGATGCTTCTTCTCGTTTCCTTTCTAACGAGCGTTGGGGATATTTCCCATCATTCTCAGTGGGATGGAGAATGACTGAAGAGGATTTCCTAAGTGATGTTGAATGGCTGACTAACTTGAAGCTTCGTGGATCGTATGGTTCATTAGGTAACAACTCTGTGGGTGACTACGATGCTATCTCGGTTTATTCAACAAGAAATTACGTATTGAATAATAATACAGCTACAGGTCTGGCGCAAGGGGCTATTGCCAATGCTAACCTAACCTGGGAAAGTACTTATATTACTGATATAGGTGTTGATTTTGGATTCCTTAATAACCGATTGACTGGTTCGTTGGATTATTTCGATAAGGTAACAAAAGATATTTTGATCAACCTTCCAGCGCCTGATGTGCATGGTACGGCATCTATTCCTAAGCAGAATGCTGCACAGGTATCTAACAAGGGTTTTGAATTGAGCCTTGGTTATCGCGGTAAAGTAGCCAGTGGTTTTGAGTATGGTGTATCTGGTAACGTGACTTACGTGAAGAATAACGTTGATAAATTTAAGGGAGATGTTGCTTCGTATAGTGGCGATAAGCAGATCCTTGAAGGACGTCCTGTTAATGAGAAGTATGTATTACAGTTCGAGCGTATTGTTCAAACTGATGCTGATGTTGCTCGCGTGAATGAAATTATCGCTAATGCACCAACTGATGAACAAGGAAATAAAATGAATCCTTTCGCAGCCTTTGGTAAGCCTGAAAAGGGGGATATTCTTTTTGCCGATACCAATGGTGATGGATTAATCAATAATGATGACCGTATTATGACAGGTTACAATAATCTTCCTAAGTGGACTTACGGTATCAATCTAACAGCTGCCTGGAAAGGTTTTGATTTTGGCGCTTTAATTCAGGGGAGTGTTGGTGCGCGCGAATCATTTAAGAACTATAACCACTCTTCTTCAATTCGCTACGGATATCAGATTAATGCTGATGTGGCTGACGGAAGATATTACGATGGACGTAATGTGACCAATGATCCTGCTTCATTCCCTCGTTTATTGGAATCTAGCTTGTCTGGAAAAAACAATGAGCGTAACTCAACGTTCTGGATGTATAAGAAATCTTACATGAGAATTAAGAATATTCAGTTGGGATATACAGTTCCTACACGCGTGTTGAATGGAATTAAACTGGACGGATTATCAAAAGTAAGATTGTACTGTTCGCTGGAGAACTTCTTTACATTCTCCGATTGGCCAGGATTAGATCCTGAGGTTTCTGGTGTTAATTATCCAGTGATGAAACAAGCTGTTTTCGGACTAAATGTTTCATTCTAAATTAAACTAATTGCGTAAAGAAACCAGAGTAAAATGAAAACTGAAAAAAAGATTCAAATGAGACAAAAAGCTAAACTAATATATTTCATCATTGGATTGATGGTGATGAGCAGCTGTTACGAGCTTGACAGATATCCTTTGGATAAGCTAAGCTCAGGAACATTCTGGCAAAACGAAACTCAGGTACATCAGGGGCTAATGGGCGTGTACCAAACCATGAAAAAAGATAACGTTTTTGGAACAAAATGGATGACCGATTCTCATACTGATATCGGTGTTGGTTACGACGGACAATCATACCCTGAGTTGGATAACGGAGCGATGACTGCTACCAGTGGTTTGGTTAGTAAGAAATGGAGAGAGTGTTATGATGGCGTTGCACAGGCCAATAACTTCATTATGAATGTTACGGCAATGACCGATGAGATGATTGATGCCACTGCTAAGGCCAATTATATAGGAGAAGCTAAATTCTTACGTGCGCTTTACTATTTCGAGTTATTAAACTTCTACGGCGGTGTTCCTCTTTACGATGAGACCACTGACGTGAGCAAAGATTTCAATAATATGTTGAAACCTCGTAGTTCTGCCGATGAAGTTCGCGCTTTTATTATGGACGACTTACAGGAAGCTATTGCTACCTTGCCTAAGGAGTGGACTGGTGGAGAAAAAGGTCGTGTTACCCGTTCTGCAGCATATGCTTTGCGTGGTAAAGTTTATCTCTACAATACTGAGTATGGTAAGGCCTTAACTGATTTCGAAGAGGTGATTAAGCCAGAGTATGGTCATGCATTGTATGCCGACTATGCAGGGTTATTCTTACCAGGTGGAGACGAAAGTAGTGAGATGATTTTTGCTATCCAGAATATGGGTGGTGTTGGTAAAAACAACGGAATGAAATTTGGTAAGTACCTGGGAACCCGTGCTTCATTCGGAAGTTGCTGGAATAACAGTATGCCTTCAGTAGAGTTGGTAAACATGTACGAAAATAAAGATGGTTCTGATTTAGATTGGGATGCTGTATTTCCTGGTTTTACTGCCAGTGATGATGTGAAGAAGGCTGTATTTGAGTCTACTTTATCGGCCGACTTGAAGACTGTTGTGCAGTATCCTGTAGAGATTGATAAGTTGAAGGCATTGTATGAAAATCTTGATCCTCGATGTGCTGCCACTGTAATTACTCCTTATAGTGAGTATTTAGGGTGGACTTCAAACAAGCCTAAGATGATGACCTGGGTGTTTGCTGCCGGAACAAAAGAGGCTAATGGTTTTATTCGTCATAACCGCTCATGGTACAGTTATTTGTGGCGTAAGTTTGTGCCAGCTGGTAATATGGAAGGACAGTGCACCAGTCGTGAGCATGTGCCTATTAACTTTCCAATTATCCGTTTGGCTGATGTTTACCTGATGATGGCTGAGTGTTACAATGAGTTGAACGATCAGGATAAAGCTGTAGAATATATCAATATGGTACGCCAACGGGCAAGTGTGAACATGCCAGGTATAACCGAAACCAGTAAAACCGATATTTTTAAGCGTATCGTTCGTGAACGTGCTGTTGAGTTTGCTGGAGAGGGATTACGCTATAATGATCTTCGTCGCTGGAAATTGGCCGGCGAGTATGTCGATGGAACAACAGCAAGAGAGATCACAGGTGAGAAACTTTACTCTCGTGTATTCGATGAGTCTCGCGACTATCTGTGGCCTATTCCATTCGGAGAGACCGAAAAGAATCCTGCATTAACACCTAACCCAGGGTGGCAATAAGATAATTGCATAGTTAGTTATTGAGGATGTACATCATTTGGGTGTACATCCTTTCTTGATATATAATCTATTAATCTACAAAATATGAACTAATTAATTAATCAAATATATACCGATTAAAACCTACTTATTTATGAAAATTAACAAGCTAATATCGATCTTTTTATTTGTATTGATTGTGTGTTGTAATGTAGGGTGTTCTGAAAAAGATCACCATGTAGTCTTAGAAATTGAACCTCAGAATCAGGTTGCATTGAAGCAACATCCGCGACTTCTTTTTCCAAAGGAACAAGAAGCAGAAGTACGCGATTTAATGAAAAATGATCCGGGGATTAAGGATCTTGTTGATGTTTTAAGAAATGAAGCCACACGGATTCTAAGTCTGCCTAAGCAAGAAATAACACAGGTGTCGTTGGGTATTAGTAGAGAAGAAATCAAAAGAATATTAACCCTTTCCCTGGCATATCGCTTATTTGATGATAAGAGATATGCTGTAAAAGTTGAGGAAGAATTAAAGCATGTTTGTGCCCTGAATGATTGGCACCCTGCTCATTTTCTTGATGTGGCAGAGATGACAACAGCCGTTGCTATCGGTTACGACTGGTGTTATGACCAGTTGAGTGATGAAACACATAATATGGTAGAACAGGCTATTCGTAACAATGCCTTTTCACATGCCTGGAAGGAGTATGAAAAAGGTGGTCCTAATTCTTGGGCTAAGCGCAATACCAATTGGAATGTTGTTTGCAATACTGGACTTGTGAATGGAGCATTGGCTATTGCAGATAAATACCCCGAGGAAGCGCAACGAATTATTCAAAATGCAATTTTATATACTCCAGCTAATATTGAGCATTTTGAACCAAGTGGAGTGTATTACGAAGGCCCTGCTTATTGGGGATATACTACAACCTATTTATCTCAATTACTGTATAATCTACAGTATAATTTCGATACTACATATGGATTGGCTGAAATGCCAGGAGTATCAAAAACAGCTTTATATTATACCCGTTCCTCCAGTCCTACCAAGGGGGTATTTAATTTTGCTGATGCACATGGAGAACATGCTATTGTAGCTCCTGTTTATTTCTTTTTCAGTAAGAAATATAATCAACCAGAGGTTGCTTCATATTATCGTGAGCTAATACAAGAGAATATGCAGAAAATGAGAGATGGATCTCATAACTTTTTCCGTTTCTTTTGGTTGACAATCCCATGGTATGATGCAACCGTTTATTCAGGATTTGCGGGAAAAGAAAAACTGCAAGTGTATGAAGGAGATACCGACATGCTTGTTTTTAATGGAAATGATGAAGCGCAATTGTACCTTATGGCTAAGGGAGGCGATCCTGATATGGCTCATAACCAACTTGATGTGGGATCTTTTATTTTGGAGTCACAGGGAGAACGTTGGCTTGTTGATTTGGGATCAGAAAATTATAGTCTGCCTTCATTCTGGGATTATAAACCCAACGGAGTTCGCTGGAACTATTTCCTGAACAATAATCTGTCGCATAATACACTTAATATTGATGGTAATATCCAATATTCTGGAGGTGTTGGAGTGTTGTCTGGATCTAATACTGAGACTGATAAACCTTTTGGTATTTTAGAGCTTTCAATATGTTATCCAGAACAGGCGACTAAAGTTAACAGAGGTTTTAAGTTAATTAACTCTAGCACAATTCTCTTATCAGATCAAATAGAACTAAAAGCTTCAGCTAAATGTAATTCTCTCTTTTTTACCAGAGGTGAAGTCGAGGTAAATGGTAATGTGGTGAAGTTAAGTGACAACGATAAAGTGTTTTATTTGATGACCTCTGATCAGGTGGAAATTAAAACTTTCATTGCTAAAACAAATTCGGATAAGGAGAAAAAGTTGCAAGGAATAACCGGTATCGAGTTGAGTGTTACAGGGAACGGAAAAGTAACCATCCCTGTATATATGGGAAGTGATATTAATGTTTTAAAACGTAATGCCGACTTTTCATTAGATGAGGTGGAGTTATCTCAATGGAAATAAAATATAAGGTTTATGCATAGCCCTGAGGGCAAATATCGATAATGATTAGCTGATGCGGAGCTAATCAAAAAAAGAGGAGCTTGTGGGCTCCTCTTTTCGTCTGACATTATTTGCGATATAAGAACATTGTTATTTTTAACGATGTTGCTTTCGATGAAGGCTGCCCATGGTAGGCAACCTTCGGAATATGACTACACGACTGTAGTCGTTTGGTCGGTATGAATCATCTGAATTCTCAGCAATAATAATTGATGATCCCACCTGATGTATCTAATTTGTTTTCTAATATTTTCGCTTAAATAAATTTCATGCTTACAACACTTACAGGTTCCATTACACTATAATCATTTATGCTTGTATTATCTTAGTTGCAGGTAGTGCCCGATTTTGAAAAAAAAAGTATGATTTTTTTAAAGAAAAAAATAAGGTTGACAGGTAAGTGGTTGAAACATAGTTGTTATACCAGTGATATTTATTTGTGAAAATATTTTACAATTTAACTCCTCTTGTTCATAATGGTATTGTTGTTAGTTTTGTGACCATAATTATTCGAAGTAATCGCTTCACTAAATCTCTGATGAAAATTTAAAACACATGAAGTATTTTGTAATAATCCTATTTGCGGTTTGTGTGAAATTCTCCTTCGCACAACAGGTTAATATTAAGGATTTAAGGGGGAAAGTCGTTGAACTAACCGAAAGCAGTAGAGACACGTTGAATTTTAATGCCACATGGAAGCAGGCTAATTCGTTTATTTCAGATGACCTTGAACAGTCGAAAGAGGCTTTTAAATTATCAGCGAATATTTGTCGGGCATACATCAATAAAGGACTCTTACAGGAGGGATACGATCGTATATTAGAATCGCAAAAGATATTCAAAAGTCATCATAATGATACCTTGTTCTCGCACTACGGGGAGAGTGAGGTGATCGCTGCTTTAGCTTTTGAACGAAGAGATCTGGCTAAAACACTACATCACCTGACTGCTGCGGAGAAAATATTTCGGGCTATTGATGAACCCTATAACATGAATATGAAAGAGCTGTATCATAAGCTGATTTTCAATAGCATGTTTACTCAGAATTATGAGGCTGGCATCAAGTATTATAATTTCGCAAAGACAGGGGCATTAAAGAATGATGATATTGATTATTTGATTCGTGAGACGTCAATGTTTGGAGGATTCTTATTTACCATTGATGCCAGATTCTCGAAAGAATATCTGGAGTATGCTAGCACTCTAATTGCGAGGAAGTATCCAAATGGAAATGATCCTTTCTATCAGCACTTATTTCGACTAGGTAATACCTATGGTGTAATGGGAGATCTGGATGCAAGTGTAAAGTATTTTGAGCAATGTTTGCAACGTATTGATGCAGCATCGCAGCGTGATTTTGAACTCAATCGATTAGGATTATTGAAGAAGTCTGTTTTTACTTCATTAGGATATTGTTACTATCTGAAAAATGACAGAGAGAAGGAAAAAAAGAATAAAACGCAGGCTTTAGAACTGGCTACGAAAAACAAGGACAGAGATCCTTCTGGGTATATCACTGCATTAAATCAAATGGTTGATTATTATATTGATATTAAGGAATATAAACTAGCTTTGAAGTATCTTGATATTGTTGGAAATGCGGTGCAGCAATATGGTGTTGTTACAGAAAAATATTTAAGAAACAGAGCGTTAGTTTTTAATAATTTGAATGTTGCGGATTCGGCCTATTATAATATTCAGCAAGCAATTTGCAGTAAAACTCGTGTTCCGTTTAATGGTAGTATTGATTACTACCCCGAAATTAACGATATGAAACTCGAGGACTTTACTACTTTGCTTGATCTAATATTAATAAAAGCAGATATTATAGCGAAGAACGTTGAAGGTGAAACAAAGAGAAAGCGTTTAGAAAAATGTTATTCGTATTTGATTGATAGGGCAATTTATTTTTCAAAGTTATCCATTTCGGAGTTTCAGTTACAGCAATTATCCAGGTATATCGATCAGAACCTGGTACCTCGTGTGATAAACTTTGCTAAAGAAAATAAGGAGAGTACCGAACTAATTGATCAACTGTATAAGGTGTTGATTGATAGTAAGAATTATGCACTGCAGTATACCTTAAATAGTAATGCAGAAAGTTCGTCGAAAGAGGAGAAAGTGGTGACGCAACTTAGCAATGAATTAAGGGCGATTGATGAGCAGTTGAAGGATATAGATAAAAAAGAAGATATTGCTGCATACGATTCTATTTTCAGTGCGAAATTAACGTTGAACAACAAGCTATTCCTTGCGAAACAAAAGGTTTTTAGGGCAACAAAACCTGCATCTATAAAAAAAGCAGAGCATGTAGGATCTGTTGAAAAGGTTCAGCAACAATTGAAACAATCCGACCTTGTAATTGATTATTACGTCGTAGATTCAACGTTGTGTCGATTTGCTATTACTAATAATTCTTTTTCTTATTCCTTTAAGCCTTATAACGCCAAGGAAAAGAGTTTAATTGTTGGGAAGATGCGTAGCATAAAAAGAGGGGAGCAGTCTTCTTTAACAAAAGGTGTTTATGATCTATTATTGGGAGATTTAGATGTGAATTTAAAGGAGAAGAAGCAGCTATTAATATTTCCTGATGACATGTTGTATCGCTTTCCATTTGAGACAATTATTGATAATGGAAATGAAATGCTAATTAACTCTCATGTTGTAAAGTACATTTATACATTAGATTTAAAATCGAAGCAGGTAGCAGTTAATAATTATGATATGCTGGCTCTGGCTCCTGGCTTTGAGGATGGTGTAATGCTAACGGATAGCGATGTATATCGTGATTATGAGGAATCAAAGTTAGATTCTCTGGGAGTGATGCGCACAAGTAATGGATATATGTTGAAACCTCTACCTAATTCACTTAAGGAGATTGATGAAATTGGGGCATTATTTAAAACGCAGAATAAGCACTGTGTAATTATGAAAGGGTATGAAGCAACAAGAGAAAAATTGATACGTGAATCATCTAATGCTTCCATTTTACATGTTGCTACTCATGCAACCTATTCAAAAAGGAGTTTCATGATGTCGGGATTATATCTATGGGATACCGATAAGAAGATAAGTTTGCTTAAACAAGAGGACATTTATAAATTATCTGTTCCATGTAATTTGGTGGTATTAAGTGCATGTCAAACAGCCTTAGGCGTTATAAAAGATGGAGATGGTGCATTAGGATTGCCAAGGGGATTTTTTGTGGCGGGAGCTAAGAATGTATTGTCAACTTTGTGGAAAGTACATGATGAAAAGACAAAAACATTGATGGTTGCGTTTTATCGTCATCTATTAAATGATCAAATTAGTTATGCACAGGCATTGCGCTTAGCAAAATTAGAATGTATAAAGAAAGGTTACCTTCCTTTAGATTGGGCCGGATTTGTATTAGTAGGAAATGAATAAATATAGTACTGTGGGAAGGTTATTTTACGATAATCTTCCCGCAGAATATCATTTCAAAATCTTCGTCAATTAGTTTCCAGTAATAGAGACCTGGAGATTTGATCTTTGATAATTGAACCGTATTCTTTGAAGTAGTTTCTTCGAATAGCTTTTCTCCTTTATTGGTATAAACTTCTATAATCAATTCTTGTTGATCTGGATTATTCCAATTAAGTTTTAGCTTGTTGAGTGGACCTGCCAACGTTGAAGGAGTGATCACTTTTATTGCTTCTCCACGCATTGTTGTGTTGTTCGCAAAGCGTTTTACCAATGCTTCAAGTTCTTCGTTTGAGGCGTAAGCTAATGTAATCCTTTTTACAGGTTTGTTAACTATAACTTCTTTTGCTTTATCTGCTGGTTTTGGTTGCGTGGCAACCGTTTTGGTAGTATCCTGTTTATTTGAAATTACTTCCTGATCATTGTTGGCTATAATATGCTTGTCAGTTGTCTGTGTTGTCTGTTCTTCTGCTATCTGTTCCTCTGAAGGAGAGGAGATATTCATCAACCAGTAAACCGATCCAAGAACAATCAATATAGAAGCAGCAGCCCACAATGGTCTTAAATTGAGAGTTCTTCCTTTATTGTTCGTTTCAATAGTAGTGTTTATAAAAGCATCGTCCACTTGATTTAGCTCACTAACAAATTGCACCTCATTGGCACATTCATCACATTCAGCCAGATGCGTCCGAATACGCTGATCCAGTCTATCAACAGTTCCCTTTGATAGGTGTTCTGCTGCTGTTGCGATATCTTGTTCTGTTAAATGCATTTGGTTCATTGTCATCTCTACTAAATGATAAAACTATTGCTCCATGTAGAAGTACTCAAACAATACTTGCAAGCTTTCCTTGTCGTAACTGGCCCTTTTGAACGGACCGTTGAGTCGGCTTATGGCTATTTCCATTTGCTTGTTTAGCCACATACGTACAGCATCAGATTTTACATCTTTTCGTTCCACTACATTAACTACCTTCGACAGGCAATTATATATCTCTCCTTTTGATATTCCTGTCTCAATATGTAGTAACTCCAACAATTTATTTTCGATATAATTCAGATCATATTCGCTTACAAATTGCTCTTTGGGTGAAAGTTTATAGTACGAAGCCATGAATACAGTCGATTTATGAGCATCGTTCATTAATATCAGAACTTTAGCCAATAGCCTAATCTCATCTTTAATCAATAAAGCATCAAGTGTATTTTGTTCAGAAGAAGAATCATCTTGTTGGTAATCAATATGGTTTTGCCACCTTTTCATCTCTTTGCGGATAACACCGCAACAAATTCTGTTAAGTACAGCATAGCCATAGGTATTCTTACCCGATTTTCCTTCAAATTTTTCGGTAATTTGATCCTGCTGACTGAGAAACTTCTCAATCATACTCATTTTTACATCTTCTCTTTCAGCTTGCGGTATAGTATATGCGTAACGTTGAACAACTTTATCTGCCAGTGTAAGTAGCTCTTGTTCAGAAAATAGATTCTTGCTATCCGCCGCCTTCTTCCTACTCTTAATTATACCTAGCATGTACTGTATTTCACCAATATTTAGATGGCTAAAATATCAAAAAACAAGAATATGTTATCAATTTAAAAGCAATTTTTTTAATGATTAAGTGAAAAAATACTGTGAACTGAATGAATTGTATAAGCAATAACTAAATCTTGAAGATGGAGTACTCCCACTGAGGTTTATGATGTTATCTTCCCGCTTATATGAATTATGAATCCTTTCTAGTTGGCCCCAATAGACGAGAAAGGATGTCTCTTTTAATGCAATAAATGAAAGCGGAGTAAAAAAAAAGCATTCCTAATGTGGAACGTTATCGTTAACGAATTGTATATTTGTGACCACGGAAGAAACAGATTGAGGAAGGAATAGAAGATTGCAGAGTGAATATTTGTTACTTATAAAAGGGAATATTTGCTCGCTCTCTGGGATTTTAAGCAGACTGATGAATAGTGATTCGAGACTTATTTTGAGTGAATTGGCCAATGGGAATTCAAGAATTGTGGGATTCTTGTTTGATAAATACTACCATAGTCTTTGTCGGTATGCCTATTCTATGATTCATAACCTGGAGGAAAGTCGTGATTTAGTACAGGAGGTTTATCTAAAAATATGGGAACGGCGAATGTTATTACCTTCTAATGTTGATATTGAGAACTATCTTTATCGAGCAGTAAAAAATGGTTGCCTTGATTATTTAAAAAGTGCAAAAGTAAGACAAACAGATAAAGCTGCTATTCCTGAAAATTTATTACTCGTTGTGGAAGATCAAAGTGATCCTAAGGAATTAGAAAATTTAAGAAATACTATATCAGAGGCAGTTAATAGCTTACCCAAGACTACCCACCAGATCTATCAGATGCATCGGACACAGGGAATAAAGTATCGTGAAATTGCTGAGGAACTTAATATCTCTATCAAGACTGTGGAAAAACATATGTCGGCAGCGTTAAAGCATTTGCGTACAACCTATTATTTATATCGCAGAGGTGTTGAAGGATTCGTTCAATAGTTGTGTCGGGCTCTTATTTACCATCCCCTGAAAAAGAGAAATCCTGCCAGGGCATGTGACTGGCAGGATTTTTTATTTCGGCGAATCTGTGAGTATTAGCAGCAGCGCGTTGTATACCTATATGAAAAAATTAGCTGTCAACCTCGATCCGTCTACTCAGTGTTAAAGTACCCTTTGCGCGGGGTAAATTAACATGCTATTAGTATCATAACTTTTCATACATTACACTTTTCTTGATTTTTTTTTGAAAAAAAATTAAAAGGGAAATAGTTTGTTGATGCATGTATAGTATAATAGATTGATTAGTAGTGTGATGTGGGGTGTGAAATTTATTCTTGTATCTCGAAAAAAATTACAGTTCTAGATAAATATTATGTATTAGGGGTGTGAAGAATTGAAGCAATGTAATTATTTAAGAATACTTGATTATTCTTTATCGTGTACTATTGTTCTCTCATCGCGATATAGGATTAGATAGATTACAAATTTATTCCTTGTAAAAATTTTAAATTTCCTTATTTTTGATGGAGAAGAGGCTATGCGGAACAATTTAAGCTGTGTAGTTGTTAAAATGCAATCAAAATCACCTGATCCTAAACGATGTAAGATGAAGCACGGAATTTCCGGATTAAGCACTATACCTGTACGCGATGAACCTCGCGAGAAAAGTGAGATGACTACCCAAATTCTTTTCGGTGAACATTTCGAAATATTGGAAGAAACCCCAAAATGGTGTCGTATCCGACAGGCATATGATAGCTACGAAGGCTGGATTGATCAGAAGATGGTAACTTATATCAGTGAAGAGGAATTTAATACATTGGAAAATCATGATCCGTTTGTTACTTCTGATATCTTCAATATTGTTCAGTTAGATGGTGATTACAATAATTCTTTAATCGTTGCTGGTAGCTCATTACCTTTCTTGAATAAAGAAACAGGAGAATTTAAGTTGGGAGGGCAAACGTATCGTTTACAGAGCCAACATCTGGGAAACAATCATGACAATAAGCGGGCAATGATGATTGAAAATGCTTTGAAGTTTTTCAATTCACCATACTTGTGGGGAGGAAAGACACCTCTGGGGATAGATTGTTCTGGATTCACTCAGGTAATTTATAAAATTGCTGGTATTAAAATCCCTCGTGATGCTAGTCAGCAGGTAAATGTTGGTGAGCCTATAACATTTGTTGAAGAGGCAAAACCTGGAGATCTTGCGTTTTTTGATAATGATGACGGGAAAATAACCCATGTAGGAATTATTTGGGATAAGCATAAAATTATTCATTCATCAGGAAAGGTTAGAATTGATAATGTCGATCATTCAGGAATCTATAATATCGATACCAAGAGATATACACATCGGTTACGAGTGATTAAACGAATTATTCCTTAATTTTTTGTTATTGATGTAATTGGTGCTCTTTTTTATAGGTTGTTTGTGTAATGGTATGACTATTTTCAGGCTCAGCAAAAAATAAAAGAACAATGGCATATACCTACCAATATCCTAGACCCGCATTAACTGTTGATGCAATCGTTGTTTGTAAAAAGTATGATGAGCTTTATGTTTTGCTGATAAAACGGAAAAATGAACCTTTTCAAGGGGCATGGGCATTACCTGGCGGTTTTGTAGATGAGAATGAGAGTCTAAAACAGGCTTGTAGAAGAGAACTACAGGAAGAGACAGGACTTAATGGTATTTTGTTAAAACAGTTTCATACATTTGGGAAACCAGGTCGCGATCCCAGAGGACATACCGTGTCGGTTGCTTACTATGGGATTGTGAATGAACTTCACAATGTGAGCGGCTATGATGATGCTATTGATGCCAAATGGATTCCATTGGATAACCTACCAGAGATGGCCTTTGATCACGAAGAAATCCTTAAGAAATTTAAGAGCAAACTACGCCAGTTGAAAGTGGTGTAAGAAAAAATGCAGCCTTGACTTTTTTGTCTCGTTTTTGCGTCGAGGCACCGCATTTTAGCAAATGCTATATCAAAAAGAAACAGTGTTGTTTCTTAAGAGGCAAAAATGAGAAGCCTGCTCAGCTTGAGAACACAGAAGAACTTTCAGGTGGTCTTGACTTGTATATATCACCATAAAATAAATATCTTTGATCCTGAAAGGATAAAATTTCTCAAATCAACCATCAAAAAGTTAAGGTATGAAGCACGCTCTTTTGCTATGTCTGGGATTAATGATGATTGCGCTTTCATCATCAGCACAAAGTATTTTAAAAGAAAGTCTAACAATGAATAGTGAGTTGCTGAAAAAGGATGTTCGCTATTCGATATATTTGCCCGAAGGTTATGAGCAAAGTAATCGCTCCTATCCAGTGTTATATCTTCTACATGGATATACCGATGATGAAACAGGGTGGACACAGTTCGGTGAGGTGCAGCATATTGCTGATAAAGCCATTGATTCAGGTGAGGCAACATCGATGATCATTGTAATGCCCAATGCTGAAGTTACCTGGTATTGTAATGATTACCGAATGGAGTATCCATATGAGGATATGTTTATAAAAGAATTGATTCCATTTATAGAGAAAAATTATCGTGTACATCGCAAAAAACAATTCAGAGCAGTAGCCGGGCTTTCAATGGGAGGCTGGGGTGCATTAAAGTTTTCGATGAAATACAGTGAGCAATTTTCGGCATGTGTAGCTTTTAGTGCGGCGATTTATACCGATAATCAATTAATGAATTACACCCAGGAGAAATATGATTATCGTTTTGGATTTTTGTTTGGAAAAGGACTCACAGGTAAGAAACGATTAACTGAAGAGTGGAAAAATCAACAGGTGATTTATCTTGCAGAAAATCTTTCAGTGAATAAATTGAAATCGGTACGTTATTACATCGATTGCGGAGATGATGACATTCTTTGTCTTGGTAATGCTGAATTGCATGCTAAGTTGAATGAGAAAAGAATTCCTCACGAGTTTAGGGTGCGTGATGGAAGGCATTCGTGGGAGTATTGGAGGTCAGGTCTTCCTGAAGGCTTAAAATTTATTACCAAAAGTTTTCATCGCTAAATCTATTTAACGGTCGAAAGGAAGAATGGTTTAAAGGTCAAAAGATCTGCTAATCAGTGATCCAAAAGTCGACTAACCCGAGAATCTATAAATCCAATAATCTTATAATCATCAGGAATGAAATTATTATTTAGCATCATATTAAGTGTATTTCTATTCTCTCAAGTACAGGGAATAACCGTACGTTTTGAAAAAATAGAATCATACGATGCTTTTTCCGAAGAATTGGTGAATACAATTTATCAGGGGAATGATGGTTTTTTATGGATTGCTACGGAGAAAGGATTAAATAGATATGATGGTTTTCAGTATGCCCCATTGTACGGATATCCTCAGGATCAGGAAATAAAATCAGCTGATAAGGTTCGGTATATTTTTAGCGAAGACAACCAGCGCTACCTGCTCATTACAGGTGATGGTTGCTTCAGTATGAATGCTTCTACAAGGGAAGTGGTAAAAATTGAAACACCAGTCTTTCAGGATTCTATTCAGTGTGCCCGACAAACGGTTGATCGAGAGGTGTATTTTGGTAATGCTAAAGGATTATTTACACTTGTTGATAAGGAGGCTAAAAAACTTTGGGATGGAGATGTAAGAGATATTGCTTTTGAGGGAAAACGATTGGTATATTTCATTACAGCTGATAACCATTTGTACAAGTTTAATAGGGTGCGCAATAAGGTTATTGATACTAATGTTCAGTTGCCTTCAAATGATGAGATCTTAAGTTGTTGGTATGGTAGCTCAAATGAGTTATGGCTTGGAACTGCATCAAATGGAGTGTATGTTGTTGAGTTGAATACAATGAAGCTACGCCATCATGAGATCCCTTTCTTCCAGAATGAACAATTTCCTGTGACTAGTATCGAAACAGACCGTAATAATAATATCTGGTTGGGTACTTTAGGTGGAGGATTGATCAGAGTAATTCAAGATGGAGGAATTACTTTTGAGCAGTATGCCCTGGATTTGGAGCGTATAGATGGACTCTATTCTAACGAGATTACCTGTCTGTTTAAAGATCAATCAGGTCTGCTTTGGATGGGGACCAATGGTAATGGTATTAGTAAGGTGATTATTGAAACCTCGAATGCTGAGTTGATTGGGTACGATCGAAATAATCCTAATTCTCTTAGTTATGGAGAAATCAGTAGCGTAATAGTCGATCGGAACCAAGCGATATGGGTCGGAACTCGTGGAGGTGGTCTTAATCAAATTATTTTTGATGAGAAACATGAAAAATACCAGGTCAATCATTTCACAAAAGAAAACTCGGGATTAAAATCTAATTATATCTCCTGCTTAAAGGAGGATCCATTTGGTAATCTTTGGATTGGAACCTGGGGCGGTGGAATATGTCGCATTTCGAAAGATGATAATGGTAACTGGAAATACAAGAATTATTACCAGAACGAACAAGATAGTACGTCAATAAGCTCTTATAATATTTTATCAATCTATATTGATAGAAAAACGCGCATGTGGATTGGAACAGCG
The DNA here is from genome assembly GCA_005217565.1 of Puteibacter caeruleilacunae. Lineage (GTDB taxonomy): Bacteria > Bacteroidota > Bacteroidia > Bacteroidales > Prolixibacteraceae > Puteibacter > Puteibacter caeruleilacunae. The sequence goes on along the minus strand of SJCO01000020.1, from coordinate 82,161 downwards.
CACGGCTTGAATTTGTATGATTTTAATACAGATCAATTCGAATGGGGTACTGAAAAGTTGGCTTCGCTAAGGCGACTGAAAGGCAGTAGGCATCTGGTTGCTATTGAAGAGGGAGCTAATGATTTGTGGTTTGGTACTCGCGGGGGATTTTATCGTTTTGAAGAACGTGCTGATACAATGATTCGTTTTCACCGCAAGTCAAAAGATTTTGAGTGGTTATTTGATGATCATGTTCTTTGTATGAAATCTGATTTTCCTAATATGTGGGTGGGAACTGATCAGGGATTGCAGCGCTTAAATATGCTGAACAACGAATATGGATTTGTACAAGATTCTACCTTTTCTGTAAATCTAAAGATTAGATCTATTGAGTTGGATGATTTTGGAAGACTATGGCTAGGAACCGACAAAGGATTGTATGTGTACAAGAAGTCGTCAGGAACCTATCATCATGTTGAGATAAGTGGCAAAAAACAACTAGAATTTAACCGGGGGAGCTTTGCTGATGATCAGCAGGAACGAATTTACTTTTCAACAAAAGAGGGAATTCTTTCTTATGAACCAGCAAGTCTTGAGTTATCCTCTTATCGACCCAATATTGCTATTACAGGTATTACTATCGATGGTGAATATACTAACCAGAATAGTTCGAAAGCTGATGGACAGGGTGAGGATGTTGCTTATTCAGACGTATTAAACTTCAAGTCAGGAATAAAATTGATTGAGTTAAGTGCCAGGGTACTCGATTTTAATCATCCTGAAGCCAATAAGATAGCCTATCAAATAGAGGGATGGAATCAGCACTGGAACTACCTTCAAGGAAAGGATCAAAGCATTAATCTGCACAATTTGCCTTATGGAGAATATATCTTAAAACTTAAAGCAACAAACTCGCAAGGTATTTGGATGAGGGAACATCATGCAATACGTTTAGCCATAGCACCTCCAATATGGTTGACTTGGTATGCCTGGCTGACGTACTTATTTATATTAACGGTTTCATTCTTGATTTTCCGCCGATTGTATGAAAGAAGAAAAGAGTTGCAACAGCAGTATCGAGACGAGGCATTTAAGACAGAATTTTTCGCTAATATATCACATGAATTCCGTACTCCGTTGTCGTTGATTCTTGGTCCTGCAGAAGAAATGAAAGGGGGATTGCCAGAGGATGAATATAAGCGGTATGCCGATATAATTCTTCGCAATGCAAAGCGTTTGTATCGATTAATCAATCAGTTACTTGATTATAATAAAAGCTCGAATGTTATCTCTGATCTTAAGGTGAAAGAAGAGAATCTAGTAGATTTGATTCATGAAATTTATGGGGCTTTCACGCAATACGCTAAAAGTCGTTCTATTACCTATGAGCTGAATCTCAAAGAGGTAGGTATGGGATATATTGATCGAGATAAGTTGGAGACAGTATTGATAAACTTGCTTTCAAATGCATTTAAGTTTACCGAAAATGAAGGTACAATTACAATGAATGTAAGTCAGGATGATGGCAAGCTCAAAGTTTCACTGAAAGATACAGGTCGTGGATTATCTCCAGATGAGATTGATAAAGTGTTTGAACGCTATTATCAAGCAGAAAAAAGTGGAGGTGGTTATGGTATTGGATTGGCCTTATCGCGTAAATTAATGGACTTGCATCATGGGGGTATTCATGTAGAGAGTCAGAAAGGACAATATACTTTGTTCTCAATTGAGTTGCCAGTCAGCCGCGATGCTTTTGCTGAAGATGAAATTCTTGAAATGGTTGCCATAGAAGATACCGCTTCAATTATCAGTAATATTGATGATATGCTTGGTAATATGGGGAATGAGCGTTACAAGTTGTTGTTGGTTGATGACAATAAAGATATTCGCGATTTTCTTGAAAAGCTTCTTAAAAATCATTTTGATTTACAATTGGCTGAAGATGGACAGCAGGCATTGGCTGTGATGGAAAATTATCGTCCTGATTTGATTATTTCTGATGTGATGATGCCTGTGATGGATGGTTATGAATTTTGTCAAAAGGTGAAGGCTAATTTTGAAACATCGCATATTCCTGTAATACTGTTAACGGCAAAGACTACAGTAGCTGACCAGGTAGAAGGATTTGAATATGGAGCCGATGCCTATGTGTTGAAACCTTTCGAACCTAAATTATTGCTTGCTCGAGTGAAGAGTTTATTGCGTAATCGGGAAGAGATCAAACAACGCTTCCAAGAGGGTGGGGTGTATTCAACTAAAAGCAATGTGCAAAGTGCTGATGACAAATTCATCAAAAAGATGATTGATACGATTCAGGAAAACCTTACAGATCCGGAGTTTAATGTTAATAACCTGGTTAAAGAGATGGCTGTAAGTCGTACTTTACTGCATATGAAGGTGAAAGAAATATTGGGACTTACCACCGGAGAGTTGATTAGAAAGATACGAATGCAGAAGGCTGCAGAACTTATTTTACAGCAAGATATGAATATTGCTGAAGTGGCCTATGCTTGTGGTTTTAATGATCCTAAATATTTCAGCCGAATGTTTAAGTCTACCTATGGCATGACTCCTACAGAATACGCGGGTACCCGCAAGGAAGCATAATGAACAATTGTCCACCGGATTTTTACATTTATAATCCCTTGCTCGTCAGGTGTTTTGGTAGTTTTGTTGTCGAAAACAGAACTTTAAACACAAGATATGCTAAAGATTCAGAATATAATGACGGTTGCATTGGGACTGTGCACACTGTCTTCTGGAATGGTTTTTTCTGCCGAAAAGACAAAGGCGAAAAAGAAAAGGCCAAACATCATTCTCTGTATGGCCGATGATTTAGGTTGGGGGGATCCAGCCTACAACGGAAATAAAATCATTAAGACTCCTAATCTGGATGCTATGGCTAACAATGGTATCCGTTTCGATCGTTTTTATTCATCATCGCCAGTATGTTCTCCTACAAGAGGAAGCTGCATTACTGGGCGTCATCCATATCGTTATGGAATATTTGGTGCGAATGTAGGTCATATGAAAGACCAGGAGATTACGCTTGCAGAGATACTAAAAGATCAAGGATACGTAACAGGTCATTTTGGAAAATGGCATTTAGGAACACTTACTACAACAGAGAAGGACGCCAATAGAGGTGGTGAAAAAGGTAAAGAACACTTTTCTCCTCCACAGTTAAATGGTTTCGATGTATGTTTCTCTACTGAGTCGAAAGTGCCTACTTATGATCCAATGATTACGCCAATAGGATGGGGTAAAAATACTCAGGCAGATAAACCTTCTGGAACCTATTACTGGAATGAGAAAGGTGAAAAGGTGACGGATAATCTGGAAGGAGATGATTCTCGCATTATCATGGATCGTGCAATCCCTTTTATTGAGAATGCAGTTGAAAATGATGAACCTTTCTTTACTATAATTTGGTTTCATGCTCCTCACTTACCTGTACTTGCAGGAGAGAAACATCGTAGCATGTATGAAGGATATACTAACGAGGAGAAGAATTACTATGGATGTATTACGGCCTTGGATGATCAAATGGGGCGATTAAGAGCCAAGTTGAAAGAGTTAGGAATTGAGGATGAAACCATGTTGTGGTTTACTTCAGATAACGGACCAGAAGGAGCAAAACTTACTACAAACCGACCAGGATCAGCTGGACCTTTCAAGGGTAGAAAACGATCGTTACACGAAGGAGGTGTCCGAGTGCCAGGAATTTTAGTGTGGCCACAAGAAGTTAAAAAGTCTGTCGTGACTGATATTCCTTGTTCTACACTTGATTATTTCCCTACAATATTGGATGCATTAGGATATCAAATAAAAGGAAAACCAAGTCCGATTGATGGTCATAGTCTGTTGCCTTTGATTCATGGCAAAATGAAAGCGCGTAATTTACCTATTGGTTTTGAGTCAAAGAAACAAATAGCAATGAACGATGATCGTTATAAGCTGTATAGTAGTGATATGGGACAAACCTTTGAGCTATATGATATGGTTAACGATAAAGAAGAGCAACACGATATTGCCAGTAGTAAACCTGAAATAGTAAAAGAATTGGCTAAAAAGCTAGCAGCGTGGCGAGAGTCATGTCAGCATAGCCTAAACGGAGCCGACTACTAAATAACACACAAATCTAATGAACACAAGAAAAACACTACTTTCTATAGCAGGTGGAGGCTTAGCCTTGAACTTGCTTGCTGGAGGGGCTGCAATGGCAGCAAATCCTAAGAAGACTGAAAGGCCTAACTTTCTATTTGTCTTTACTGATGACCAGACATATGAATCAATTCATGCATTAAATAATAGTGAGGTTCATACGCCTAATCTTGATAAACTAAGTAAACAAGGAGTAGTATTTACTCATTGTTTTAATCAGGGATCATGGTCGGGTGCTGTATGCGTAGCGAGTCGTACAATGTTGATTACCGGTCAGACATTATACCATGCTCCTCGCAATGGAAAACATCTTGTTTCGTGGGCCAAGACTAAACTTACCGATGATAATGTTGGATGTAAGCTATGGCCAGAGGTTTTTACTGAAGCTGGATATAATACTTTCCTTACGGGTAAATGGCACAATTCTGATTATGCGGCTCTTAAAGGTTTTAAATATGCTAAATCGATAGGATGGGGAATGTATGAAACATTCGATAAGAATGGATCGAAAGATTTTGCTTACGGACGACCAACTGCAACACACAATATCTGGTCACCTACCGATAAATCGCTAAAAGGACATTGGTCGCCAATCGTGAAGGATATCATTTATAATGAAAGTGGAGAAAAGAAAATAGGTGCTACTTATACGGTGCAACAACATACAAGTGAGTTGTATACTGATAATGCCATATCATTTCTGCAAACCACAGCAAAGGATAGCGATGATCCTTTCTTTATGTATGTAGCTTATAATGCACCACACGATCCGCGTCAGGCCCCTAAGAAGTATGTTGATATGTATCCTCCTGAAAAGATTGCTCCTTTAGAGAATTTCCTTCCAGAGCATCCATTTGATCAAGGAGATCATCTTGTGAGGGATGAGAAATTGGCACCGTTCCCACGTACTGTGGACCAGGTGAATGTTCATCGAAGTGAATACTATGCGATTATTAGTCACTTCGACTATGAATTAGGTCGTTTGATGCAAGCTTTGGAAAAAAGTGGGAAAGCAGATAATACATACATCATCTTTTCTGCCGACCATGGTCTTGCTGTGGGACAACATGGATTAATGGGGAAACAAAATCAATATGACCATAGTGTGCGCATGCCATTAATTATAGCAGGACCAGGTCTGAAAGGTGGTCGCCATGTTGATGCTATGGTTTACCTTCAAAGTATGTTTGCTACTACATGTGATCTTGCAGGATTAGAAACTCCAGAGAGCGTTGATTTTCCGAGTCTGAACGGATTGTTGGAAGGTAAAGAAGATAAGGTTTATGATGCCATTTATGGAGGTTATTTAAATTATCAGCGTATGGTTAGAACCGATCAGTATAAATTGATCTATTATCCTCATGTGAAGAAGACACAGCTTTTTGACATCAAGGCAGATCCAAAGGAGATGAATAATCTTGCTGATGAAAAGAAGTATAAAAAGATTAAGAAGCAGTTGTTTGAAAAACTTCAACAAATGCAAAAAGATCTGGATGATCCTTTCGAGTTATCATTAAACTAAAATAAAAATGCAGCGCTACTGGCGCTGCTTTTTTATTTTAAATCCTCTTCAAATACTTTTTTGAATTTCTCTACTTTAGGCTGAATGACAACGCGACAGTAGCCTTGATTTTTATTGTTGTTATAGTAGTTGGTATGATAATCTTCTGCTACATAAAACTTATCAAAAGCGGATATCTCAGTAACTATAGGATCATCATAAGCGCCCGATTCATCAAGTTTCTTCATGTACTTCTCAGCTAACTTTTTTTGCTCTTCATTGTGATAAAAAATCACAGATCGATACTGTGTTCCAACATCAGCTCCTTGACGGTTTAATGTAGTCGGATCATGTGTTTTCCAGAAGACCTCCAGTAATTTCTCATATGATATTTCATTAGGATTATAGCTAATCTGAATAACCTCTGCATGCCCAGTGAGCCCCGAACATACTTCTTTATAGGTTGGATTTTTTGATTCTCCTCCTGAATATCCCGGAGCAACTTTTTCTACTCCTTTTAGTTGTTGGAAAATTGCCTCTGTACACCAGAAGCATCCATTGCCGAAAGTGGCTAGTGCTAATTTATCATCTTTCATGTTTTTCATTATCTGCCTATTAGTTATACGAAGCGAGCTGTAAGCCATCATCCCTCCAAACATCAGCAGAACAAATAAAATATACCTTGCTTTCATCTCTCTACGATTTAAGGATTATTAGATTTTTAGACTCTTAGATTAGAGGATCTATAGATTTTCTAATTAAAAGACTTTTAGATCTTATTTAACAACAGTCATGCCAGATTTGTTGTCGCAAATATTTACAGTCTTGTGATCCAGGAATATAGGAGTCATAGAGTTCTCTTAATCCGGAAATTAAGCACAAAAAAAGGGCATTCCGTATGGAACGCCCTTTGCAATATATGATGATCTTTAGTTAGTCATTCATAGAGATGAGGAACTCTTCATTACTGTGAGTTTTCATCATGCGATCTTTTAAGAACTGCATTGCTTCTAATGAATTCATATCAGCAAGGTAGTTACGCAAGATCCAGATCTTATCTAAGCCACCTTTAGTAAGCAATAGATCTTCACGACGCGTACTTGAAGCTGTGATATCGATAGCAGGGAAAATTCTGCGATTCGAAAGCTTACGGTCAAGTTGAAGTTCCATGTTACCAGTACCTTTAAATTCTTCGAAGATAACTTCGTCCATTTTAGAACCGGTTTCAGTAAGTGCGGTAGCAAGGATTGTTAATGAACCACCCTCTTCGATGTTACGCGCAGCACCAAAGAAACGCTTTGGTTTGTGAAGAGCATTAGCGTCAACACCACCCGACAATACTTTACCAGAAGCAGGAGCCACAGTGTTGTATGCACGAGCTAAACGAGTAATAGAGTCAAGAAGAATCACTACATCGTGACCACATTCTACCAAACGTTTTGCTTTTTCAAGTACCATACCAGCAACACGAACATGGCGATCAGCAGGCTCATCGAAAGTAGATGAAATAACTTCTGCATTAACACTACGTGCCATGTCGGTAACCTCCTCAGGACGCTCATCAATAAGCAATACCATCATGTATACCTCAGGGTGATTAGCTGCAATAGCATTGGCAATCTCTTTAAGTAATACAGTTTTACCAGTCTTTGGTTGAGCAACGATCAAACCACGTTGTCCTTTACCAATAGGAGCAAATAAATCTACTGCACGAGTAGAGATTGTATTCTTTCCTTTACCAGTAATGTTGAATTTCTCTTCTGGGAACAAAGGAGTCAAGTGATCGAAAGGAACACGGTCGCGGATATAATCCGGAGTTCTTCCGTTGATCTCTTGTACTTTGATCAATGGGAAATATTTCTCACCCTCTTTAGGAGGACGAATTGTACCTTTTACAGTATCACCAGTCTTTAAACCGAAAAGTTTAATTTGCGACTGTGAAACGTAAATATCATCAGGAGAATTCAGGTAGTTATAATCAGATGATCTCAAGAAACCATAACCATCTTGCATGATTTCTAATACACCAGAGTTGGTGATAATACCTTCAAATTCAAATTGTTTTTCGTAACCTTGTGGAGGAGCTGTTTGATTTTGTGCAGGAGAGAAGCTGCGTTGAGGTCTTTGTTGAGATTTGTCTCTTCCCTGACGATCGAAAGATTTTTTCTTATAGTCGTCGCGAGAGTATTCTCTTCTATCCTTGCGGTAGTGATCGTCTCTTCTTTCGTCTCTACGATCATCTCTTCTTTCATCCTGGTCACCTCTTCCTTCGCCTTCTTTACTGTAGCGCTCCTGAGGTTTATGTCCTTTTGCAGGTTCAACTTTAGTTACCCTAATGCGCGGACGTCTTTCCTTTTTCTCTGCAGGTTGCTCGGTAGCAGGAGCTTCCGGTGCTGCTTGAGCTTTTGGTTCCTCTGCTTGTTGTACAGGTTTTGGTTCTTCTTTTACAACCTCTTTGGTTTCTTTCTTAACCTCTACCTTAGGCTTAATTTCAATTTTTTTCCTAATTTTTTTAGGCTCTTCCGGCTTTTCCTTGGGTGTAACTGTCTTTGAATCTTCTGCCTTTTTAGTAACCTTTGGCTTGGCTGCTGTTTTCTTTTTTTCGGAGAGTTTGCCTTCAGATGCCAAAATTGCTTGTGTATCAAGAATTTTGTAGATGAGATCTTGCTTTTTGAAAGATTCCACCCTCTTGATTTTGAGTCCTTTTGCGATTTCACGCAATTCAGGAACAAGCTTCTTGCTTAACTCTAAAATATCATACATAAATATATCACTAAATGATTTTATATGAGCTTCCCGAAAAGGAAGATCTGATTTTCTTACGATTTAAACTGATTTTATTTTCTCAAGACTGAAGTATCTTCAAGAATAAAATTGTAAAATGCTGATGCAAGTATAAGTAATCTATAGTAATTCCCAAAATTATCGGATATTTTTTACAATAGTTTTGGTGAAAAACATGCGATAATTGATCTTTTTTTATAAAAATGTCAAATGTTTATTGAAATAATTCAAATAATCCCATGAATATCAGGCTTGTTAAGGGATGGCTGTTAAGTAGCATCCTGATCTTGTGATGTTATTAGAAAAAGTTTTTTTCATAAATTTTATGGTAACATATAGTAGAATTGAAAATCAAATTATTACTTTTAAAAGCAAAGAACTAGAAAACTGATTAAATTTCATAACATTTAAAAAAGGCTTGCCCCCAATGAGACAATTAAAAATTACAAAACAAGTAACCAATAGAGAATCGCTATCTTTAGATAAGTATCTTCATGAAATTAGCAAGGTTGAATTGCTTACAGCAGAGAGAGAGGTTGAACTCGCTAAGCGCATTAAACAGGGGGATGAAGCTGCATTAGATACTTTAGTAAAAGCGAATCTCAGGTTTGTTGTCTCGGTTTCAAAGCAGTACCAGAATCAGGGATTAAGTTTACCTGATTTAATTAATGAGGGAAATTTAGGACTCATAAAGGCTGCTAAGCGATTTGATGAAACTCGAGGCTTTAAGTTTATTTCGTATGCTGTATGGTGGATTAGACAATCAATCATGCAGGCATTAGCTGAACAGGCGCGTATTGTGCGTTTACCATTGAATAAGATTGGTGCGCTCAATAAGATCAATAAAGTTTATCAACAGTTAGAACAAAAGTATCAGCGAGAACCAACCAGTGCCGAAGTTGCTGGAGTCTTGGAACTAACATCTGAGGTTGTAGAGGATGCCATGAAGATGTATGGCCATCATCTCTCAATGGATGCTCCGTTAAAGGATGAGGAAGGCAATAACATGTACGACGTGTATCTAAGTGAAGGTATTGCCAGTCCAGATAAGAATTTGGTTGCAGGCTCTTTACGAAAAGAGGTTGAGCGATTCCTTACTACATTAAATGATAGGGAAGCTGATATCTTAAGGTTTTACTTTGGTTTAAATGGCAATCGTCCACATACATTGGATGAGATTGCTGAAAAGTTTGATCTTACACGTGAACGTGTTCGTCAATTAAGAGAAAAAGCAATAAAAAAATTAAAAAGCAACTACCGTAACAGGTTGTTAAAGTCCTATTTAGGACAATAAGATTTGAATGATTAGAATTCATAGCCGGTAATTTTTTTACCGGTTTTTTTGTGCCAATTTGCATCATAAAGATGGAATTCTTTAATTTTGCAGCAGATTAAATCTAAAAATCATAGAAAAAATGAAGCAATTAATTGCACCATCTATTTTGTCGGCCGACTTTTTGAATCTTGGAAGAGATATCGAAATGGTGAATAAGAGCGAGGCAGATTGGATTCATGTTGACGTAATGGATGGGATGTTTGTACCCAACATTTCTTTTGGTTTTCCTATTATCAAGCAGGTAAATGCGATTGCTGAAAAGCCTTTGGATGTGCATCTAATGATCAACGATCCTGATCGTTACTTGCAGGATTTTAAATCGGTAGGAGCCGATTTGCTAACAGTACACTACGAGGCTTGTAATCACTTGCATCGTACACTAAGCAGAATTAGGGAGTTGGGTATGAAATCGGGAGTAAGTCTGAATCCTCATACTCCAGTAAGTGTGTTGGAGGATATTCTTGATCAAACCGATTTAGTATTGCTAATGTCTGTAAACCCAGGCTTTGGTGGACAAAAATTTATTCCGCAGATCATCAAAAAAGTGGAGAAGTTAAAAAAGATGATTAAGGAAGCTGGTACTTCTACATTGATTGAGATTGATGGAGGAGTAAATTACGAAACTGGAAAGCAGCTAATTGATGCAGGAGCAGATGTTCTTGTAGCTGGTAGCTTTGTCTTTGGGGCAGATGATCCTCAGGCAACCATCAAAGGATTGAAGGACTTGTAATTAGAACTTGTTTTTCTTGATAATTATAAAACGGGGGACGAATATAATATTTCGTCCCCCGTTTGCATATAAATTATTGGCAATGCCAATTCTTCTCAATTATTATCTCTTTTCAATTTCCCCAGAATGAGGTTTCTTGTAAGGATTAGTCTTCAATTGTTCTTTCAAGTATTCCAATGCCTTATTCAGTTGAGGATCGATACCATTAGCTTGCATACCCGGATCATCTACTACTTCGATATCAGGATCAACACCGTGACCTTCTTTGAAATATTCACCATCAGGATGGTACATTCTAAAGGTAGGAACAGTAACCGAACCTCCATCAATCAAACCAGGAGCTCCAGAAATACCAATCAATCCACCCCAGGTACGTTCTCCAATAAGAGGACCTAAGCCTGCTTTACGGAAGAAATCAGGGAATGCATCACCACCAGAACCACTCCAGCCGTTAATCAACATTGCTTTAGGGCCAAAGTGTCCAACAGGAGGCCATTGACGATCAGTACCACCACGACTAGTCCAGTATGCAAATGCTTTACGGTTGAGTAACTCTACAAAGCGATCAGGAATCTGACCTCCTGAGTTAAAGCGCTCGTCAATAACAAGTGCCTCTTTATCATATTGACCAAGGAATTGGCGAACTAATTCATTCTGTCCGTCAATACCAGTACTACGAACATAGATATAACCAATCTTTCCATTTGATTGCTTATCAATATAGCTGCGCTTACTTTCAATCCATGCCAGGTGGCGTAGGCGATTTTCATCTTTCATTGTCTTCACTGAGATTGTCTTTGCATCTTTGATTGAAGGAGTGCTACCAACCAAAAGTTCAACAGTTTTACCTGATAAACCTTCAAAGGCAACATAAGGCTCTTTGCCGGCTTCAAGCATGCGACCATTTACAGCAAAAATGTAATCTCCTTCTTTTACTTTCAAACCTGGTTTGCTCAACGGAGAACGTGCCTCTACATCCCATGTAGCACCTTTAAGAATCTTACCAATGCGGTAGTGTCCATTCTCAAACTTCCAGTTGATGCCTAAATAACCAACAGATTTTCTAGATCCATATTCAAGATCACCACCCGAACGATAAGCGTGAGACGCATTCAACTCACCGATCAATTCGCCAATTACATAGTTGATGTCGTCACGAGTAACAGCATCGTCAACCAATTTACCATAGCGGTTTTTCATCGCTTCCCAGTCAACACCATGCATGTTAGGATCATAGAAGAAGTCACGCTCAATACGCCATGCATCTGCAAATATTTGCTTCCATTCAGCCTTAGGATCAACAGTGATATCAAGGTTAGAAAGATTCAGTTTCTTATCCATTTTTTGATTAGGAGCAACATTGATAATCGCATAAGTACGACCTTTGCCCACTAACATTTTCTTTTTGTTTGCACTTAATGAGTAACCACCCAAATCGTTAAGGATTGTTTTCTCTTCGCGTGCTTTCAAGTCGTAATATTTTAACTGACTTTGTCCGTTTGCAGCACCAGCTCTCGGATATTGCATGAAAATCATCTTCCCTTTAACTGCGCCTAACTGACCATAACGACCAGGTTTCATAGGGAATAACTCAATGCGATCTTCAAAGTTCCAAGCTTCAATTTTCCATGGTTCATCACCATTTTTACCATTGTCGCCATTCTCTTTAACGTTCTTATCTTCGCCTTTATCCGACTTCTTCTTATCAGCCTTTTTCTCTTCTTTCTTGGCTTTTTTACTGTCTTCTTTATCTTTTACGATCTCAACTTCATCGTTGCGAACAGTGAAAGGTGAATCTAAATCATGACGAAGTGTTGCAACTGCAATTTGCGTTGAGTTGTTATATATCCAACCATAGCCAGGATTAGAATACATTGGCGAGAAATGACGTTGTGTAAGGAAGTATAAGTACTTTCCAGAAGGATCAAATACAGGATTATAATCGTTATAGAATCCGCTTGTCAACTGTTGTAGAAACTTATTCTGTACATCGTAAAGGAAGATGCGCTGTGTACGTTGGTTCACCTCGCGACTGTAAGTTACGAAGTTACTATCAGCCGACCAGTCAACTTTGAAACCTTTCATTGTATAATGGTTCATCCAGTCGCAGTGATCAATTACCTGTGTCAAATTATCTTTCATATTGTAAAGCATGATATTCTGCTCCTGATCAATGAAGACAAGTTTCTTACTGTCAGGCGACCAGAAGATCTGGTAACGATAACCTTCACCATACTTTGAGATTGTTTTCGACTGACCTCCATTCTCAAAGTCGATAACTGTCAATTCATACTCTCCAGTAGCATCGCTCCAGTAAGCAACATATCTACCGTTAGGCGACCATGCAGGATAGCGTTCGGCAGCGCCTGTAGTGTTGGTTAAATTCTTGATATACCCATGCTCTGCAGGTACCGAAAGAATTTCTCCACGTGCCTGTACCAATACTCGTTTTCCATCAGGAGCAATTGATAAATTCTGAATGTTACCAGCTACGTTTTTCTGCTTCGGTAGTAAACTAAGCTGATCGGTTACTACCTCTACTTTTACCTCCTCTGCTTTACCTTTTTCAAGATTGAATAAATACAATTTACCACCTGCTTCAAATACGATGTCCTCTGGTCCTTCAGCAGGATAGTGAATATCGAAATCTTCGAAGAAAGTTAACTGCTTACTTGTATTGGTTTTCGCGTCGGTAACCCAAAGGTTAAAACGCTTATTTTTTCCTTGATCCGATAGGTAATACACCTTATCCTTGATCCACATAGGGAATTCATTATTCGCGTCATTGTCGACCAATTTATTCGATTTATTATTGGTCAGGTTCAATGTCCAGATATCCGGAGCCATACCTCCGCGGTAGCGTTTCCATGATCTTGAGTGGCGAGAAAGTTGAGTAAAAGCAACAGACTTTCCATCAGGAGAAAATGATCCATATTCAGCGTAAGGCATAGGCAACTGTTTTGCAATACCTCCCTTAGCATCAATCACATAAAACTGATTAAAACGCTGACGACCAGTTTCACGCATTGACGAGAAAAGAATTTGTTTTCCATCAGGATGCCAACCAATCACTTTATCAGTATAACCATGAGAAGTTACGCGATGAGGAAGACCTCCTTCTGTGCTAATTACATACACGTCGGCGTTACCTTCGTAGTTACCACTGAATGCAATTTGCTTTCCGTCTGGTGAAAAACGAGGATAAGCTTCTGGACCTTTAGGAGAACTCAACTTCGTTGCTAATCCTCCTGTTTTTGACACTACCCACACATCACCTGCATATACAAAAGTGATTTGAGTTTTAGAAACGTCAGGATGACGAAACATTCTGGCATCGATTCCCGCATATGAGCTGAAGCCAACGAACAGCAACAATAATGCAGAAATGATTATTTTCTTTGTGTGCATATTAGAATGTATAATTTAAGATTAATAGAGTTTTAGTTTTATTTCTCTGTTATACCAAACGGTGACAGAGTAAAAGTATTTTATCGGATTCATATCTGATCCGATATCTATTGGTAACTCGTTATCATAAAAAATTACAGAAAAAACTTATTTTCTTGAGGAAGAAATACTTCTCGAAATTCAGAAAACTCTAACCTGAAAATAGCATAGTGCTTTATTGGCTATGATCCAAACAGTACATAGATAATAGAGAGTCCAACAGATGTCCGAAGATGCTTTAAAGATCTGCTAAAATATGTCTTAACAGTATTAACTGATATATTTAAATCTACAGCTACTTCCTTGTATTTATAATTATCAAAGACAATTAATTCGAATACTTTACGACATTGCTCTGGGAGATTTTCGATTTCGTTATAAACAATCTGTTTTTTCGTTTCTAATTCTTCAGGATCCATACAATTTTCCTCCAACATGTCAAAGTCATCATCTATCTCAATAATTTTAAATTGGTTGCTTTTCTTAACTCGTTGAAGTGCATTATTTCTTACTGACGTAAACAAGTAAGATTTTAATGAAGATGTTAAATGATTAATTCGTTGATTCTCCCAAAAACCAATAAATATTTCTTGTACTAGATCTTCAGCTTGATCAAAATTGTCGAGATAGTTATAAGCACATATACACATTGGAGTGTAGTACGAGTCGAACATTTGTTTTAATCCAGACTCATCGCGCTTTCTTAGTTTTTGTATAATTAGCTGGTCGTTAGGTTTCATAATCACCCTTCAAAATTACAAAATATACTTCTTTGAACAAGAGATAATATCAAATCTAGAATATATTTTTAACTGATTAAAGTCGGTTGATCTGAAGGATGAAAAATTATTGTTTCTATTCAAAAGAAAGAGGCTATCTCTTTTTTAGATAGCCTCTTGAGTTTTGTTATTGATTAAAAATTAGTCGGTGGTAAATTGGGAGCTGTTGGCCAATTCGGATTTTGATAAATTGGAGAAGTCGAAACTTCATTGTCTTTAGATGTGATAAGAAAGTGCGCAAAAGCAATCGGATTAAGATAATGTGCCATATTCCATCTATACCCTTCATAAACTAACTCTTGTCCGGTTCTTTCATAAGGTCTGAAATATAAACTACGATCGGGACTACTAACATTATTCCCTGGTTTTAGATATCCATCTTCATACCAATCTTTGATTGGGCCCCAAAGTTTAAAGCCTTCAATATGATAAGGTTGATTAATTAATTGATCCATGGCTCTCCATCTTTTTAGATCCATAAAACGTAATCCCTCGGCCATTAATTCGCATCTTCGCTCACGACGAATATTGTATAGAGTCACATCTACCATGTTACCAGCCGAGTATACTCCCCAATCAT
The DNA here is from genome assembly GCA_005217565.1 of Puteibacter caeruleilacunae. Lineage (GTDB taxonomy): Bacteria > Bacteroidota > Bacteroidia > Bacteroidales > Prolixibacteraceae > Puteibacter > Puteibacter caeruleilacunae. The sequence goes on along the minus strand of SJCO01000020.1, from coordinate 66,861 downwards.
TTTTTGCTTCTTCGGTTAAATTTGTTGCTGCAATTGTTTTTGAGAAATCAACATCTGTCTTAGCACGTGCTCTGATTGCTTTCCAATAGTTAGTTGCAGAGGCATCTAAACTACCATTTTTTTCAAAACAAGCTTCAATATAATTGAGGTAGGCTTCAGTTGCTCTATATACAATCGAACCAGTATATCCTCCGCCATTAGCAGTGTGTTTTGCGTCGTATGTTAATCCTTTGCGGATAGAATAACCTGTTCCATATCCTTTTTCTGAATCAACAAATGTAATATCAGGTACAGTTTCTATTGGTGTCCCATGTGTTCCTACAGTTGAAGGGATTAAGATGTTTTTCTGACCTGGTTCCTTTAAGAATAACCATAAACGACCATCTCTATCATTACGAACATCACTAATAATATCATCTCCTTTATAGCCAGATCCACTTGCATAAATTGGAAGACCATTAGCCATTAGAAAATTATCAACAAAGCCACGTGTTAATCCAATACCGTTGTTTCCTTTTTGAGCGTAAACAGGTACATTATGAGTTATGCCTAATCCCTTATCATAGTCTTTCCAAAGTAAAACCTCAGAATATGATGACATATCTTCAGCGCTAAACATATCGAAATATTCATTGTCTGCATCGGCAATATCTTGTTTTAATACCCCATTATTAACAGTTAAACGGTAGTTATCGGCAACTGCTTTTGCACTGGTCATAGCCTGATCCAGTAACCAACTAATTTCATTATCAATACCTCCTGATGGATAGTTCCAGTCTTTGTTGTAATCTTTTTCTGCCCCTGGCCAATCAGGTCCCAACGGAACATACGGCGTATTCTTGAAGTATTTCAACCAGGTAGCTTCAAACAATGCAACACGTGATTTTAGCAGTGATGCACACCCCTTTGACAGACGATTTTTATTTCCATCTATAGAGTTTACTTGCATTAACATGGCAGCTGAATCAAGGTCTGCGATAATAAATCGTGCTACATCAGATCGAGGAGATCGTTTACTAATATTTGTTAGGACTTCCATTTCATCTGGATATGTCTTCCTAACAATAGGAAAATCACCTAAATTCTGAAGCTTATTAAAATAAACATATGCTCGTAGAAAATATGCTTCCCCAATATAATGTTTGATATTCTCTTCACTACCACTGATTTCCCCACTTTTCCATCTAGGTACGACAGTCTCAAGGAAGTAATTTAAACGATAGATATGATGAAAATTCCAATCTCCTCCACTTTGTGGAACTCTCCATTCGCCTGGAACATATTTGTTGTCATAATGCATTGCGGCCATGTTATCGGTATGTTTGTCGATACCAAAAGTTCCGAACGACCAACTACCATGTGAAGGAAGAACACTATAACGATTGATTGTAAATGCAGCTAAATGTTCTTCATCCGTTAGATAGCTGGTTGGTGTAATATCAGATTCTGGTTTTCTGTCCAGGAAGTCATCACCACATGATGCTAATAGCGTAAGCAGTCCTACTGCAATTATTTGAATATATATGAATGATTTTTTCATGTTTTACTCGAATTAAAAATTAATACTCATACCTGCGCTTATTGTTCTTGATAATGGATATACATTACCCCCCGATCCTCCATCTGCAGTTTCAGGATCAAACAGGTCTGTCATATTTGTGATGGTCAAAAGGTTTTCGCCTGAAACATAAACGCGTATTTTATTAAGTTTTATCTTATTTGTTATTCTTTTAGGGAGTGTGTAGCCAAGTTGTAGGTTTTTTAGGCGAATATATGCTGCATTCTGAAGGTAGCGTGTTTGCACTTGGCGGTTGCCATTGTTTCCATCAAAACGAGGTCTTGGATAATATGATTCTAGATTTTGACCGAGAACATGATCCTCATTAGGTCTGAAATAGTCAATATGTTCTTTTAAACCTGCAGAATGCCAGAAATTACTATTAATGCCCCAAAAGTAGTAGCTACCTTGCCACAAATCTCGCTTTCCAACACCTTGAAAAAATGCTCTGAAATCGAATCCTTTAAAGTCTGCTGAAATGTCAACAGAGAACCTGTAGCGAGGAGTTGAGTTTCCTATCACTTTTAAATCGCCGTGATTTTCTTCAGTATTAGCTCCCCAATCAATTTTACCATCGCCATTTAAATCCTTATACATAATGTCGCCAGCTTCCCATGAGCTTCCAAATACGTTTTGTCCTCCTTTTGGCAGATTGGCTAGATGTGCATCCATCTCTTCTTGCGATTTGGCAATACCAAGGGTCTCATATCCCCATATTTCACCAAGTTTCTGACCCTTTCTGTAATAATTGCTACCTATATTTCCGGTTGGGTTTGGATATCTGGTAATTTCTGTTTGAGAGTCAGATAAATTAAATTTTACATTATAACCCAAACCATTTTTTAATCTATCATTCCAGGCAAGTTCAAGTTCAAAGCCATAGGTCTTCAAGTCGGTATTGTTGACTTTTGGAACATCAGTCCCTAGAATAACAGGTAATTCAGGGGCAGGCCCTACCATGTCTAATGTTTTTCTTTTAAATAGATCTACTGAACCAGTTAACCTGCTCTGAATGGCTGTAATGTCTAATCCAAGGTTATATGTTTTTATGGTTTCCCAGGTTAGAGATTTACTAATCAAACCTGGCGTACTGCTTGTATTTGGTTTGGCTCCATTGACTAACCATGATCCGTTGTTGGTATTAACAGGCATTGTACTGTAGGTTGGATACCAACTGTTGGTATTCTGATTCCCAAGTTCTCCATATGAAGCTCTAAATTTAAAAGTGCTAATAATATTCAGGTTCGATTTCCAGAATTCTTCTTTTGCAATATTCCATCCAATAGAAGTTGATGGGAAGAAGCTCCATTGTTTATCTCCAACGAACCGACTTGTACCATCATAACGCATATTTACTTCTAAAAGGTAACGTTCCTGGTAATTATAATTGATACGACCAAAATAACCAGTAGTAGTCCACGTTTGGTAATCACCAGCAACATAAGGCGGAACAGCAGTACCATCAGCATCGGTTCCTGATGTAGTATCAATGATTGGCAGAGAGGACACAATTAATCCATCTCGTTGAGCTTTCACATTTCTTGTTTTATTCTTCTCAGCCTGAAAACCCATCATCACTTTTACAAAGTGATCACGATTCAATTTTCTACTATATTCCGAGTAGATATTGGTATTAAAATAGTTCTCTCTGAAGGCTTCTTCCCTAACTTGTGTATTTCTATTCCATGGCACAGGATTACCTTCCACATCATGGTTAAATGTTTTTTGTACATCCCAATGCCTGAAATTATTTCTTGTACGATAGTTTATCTCTGCAAATGTTTTCCAGTTATTAATTGGTTCAAAAATCAATTGTCCCTGTTGGTATAACCAATCTTTCTGACTCTTGTCTCTTCCTCCATCGCGAAGATTTAAAGCTGGAGAAGGAGAAGAATACATATAGCCATTAGGATCATATAAAGGAAGAGTGGGCCATCCCTGACGGGCCAAACTATAGTAGAAGCCATTGTTGAGGGATGAGGGGCGACCAAAATCTTCCCTGATAAAGCGCGAGCTTACGTTTGCTTTTAGACTTTTGGTAAGCGTGGAGTTCAGCTTTACAGTGGTTGTATATCGGGTGAATTCATCTCTGTTAAATTGCATAAGACCATCTTGGTCCAGAATGTTAGCAGATACGTAGTATTGTAGCTTTTCCGATCCACCACTAAAGCTTAGATTATGTTCTTGGGAGAAGCTTCGATCGCGATACAATTCTTTATACCAGTCAACATTGGCATTACCATGTGCATAACCATCAGCCCAGTATTTTTTGTTGCCAGGATTAGGTATGATGGATTCTTTAATTTTGCCTTCTTGAAAATCCTTTATACGCTTCAGGTGTTCATCGCTAAAGTGAGGGCCCCACCCAGTAGTATTTAAGCAGCCGTCGTTAAAATAGGTCGCGAAAGTATAAGAATCCATCATCTCAGGCATATTCATAGGTTTTGATGATCTGAAGCTATTGTTGTAGTTAACGGTCATCTTACCTGCTTTACCTTTTTTTGTAGTCACAAGGATAACACCAAAAGGAGCACGTGATCCATAGATGGATGATGCCGCAGCATCTTTTAATACTGAAACGCTTTCAATATCCTGTGGATTAATTGCACTAATATCCCCCTCCATTCCATCGATTAATATAAGAGTTTTGGCACTCGATCCTTTACCAATAGTTCCTGTCCCTCGAACGTTGATACTTGGGCGATCTTCTAGACTACCACCATTACTTTGTGTAATGTTTAGTCCACTAACCAATCCTTGAAGCATTTGAGTTGCATTTGCCACTGGACGCGATTCTAGAGCTTCTGATTTTACTGTTCCAACAGAACCTGTCAGATTAACCTTTTTTTGTGTGGCAAATCCAACTGCAATGACCTCGTTCAGTCCAATCGTGTTCTCCTCAAGTACAATGTTAATTTGTGCCTGCTCACCAACTTTTATTTCCTGATCTTTCATTCCAATAAATGAAAAGACTAGAATATCATCGGTATCAACATCATCAATTGAATACTCCCCTTGAATGTTGGTTACAACTCCTTTTTGAGTTCCTTTGATAAGTACATTAACTCCAGGTAGAGGCATGCCATCTGTATCTGTAATTAATCCTTTTATTGGTTTCTTATTTACTAGTGCAGGTAAGGCTTTATTTATTTTTCTCTTTTTAATCAATACATAATCATCAATGATATCATATTGTAATAACGCTTGCTCGCATACAATATTTAAGGCTTTCTCTAAGCTTACATTGTCCAGCTTAACATTTAAGATTAACGATTTTTCCACATCTTCATCCCGATACATAAAATAGGTACCTGTCTGCTTCTTTAGTTCCTTGAAAATCTCACGTAATGAGGCTTCTCCTTTTCGTAGTTTTACCTGTTGTCCAAGCATTACGTTTGCCGACAATTGCAATGAACACAATAATACTAAAAACACACTCAGTTTCATAACACGTAGAATTTTTCTAATGGATGACGATTTATGCATCCACATTTCTATTTTTTTCATAATTTTGAGTTGAGATTACTAAATACCATTGCTCTAACAATGGTGTTAATTATCATTGCAGGAAGTACGCCAATACTTCCTGTTTCTTTTTTATTCTTTTCCGACTAAAACAAACTTGTCTTTTATGCTAAATTTTATGTTTGCAACTCGCTCAATCATTGTCAAAGCATATTCAAATGACCTATCTTTTTTTATTGCTCCAGTGAATCGTATTCGTTTATATGCTTCTTTTTCGAAGGAGAAGTCCACATTATACCACCTGGTCAATTGTATCATAATAGATTCCAGTTCAGCATTTTCAAATTCAAATACACCTTTAGTCCATGATGTATACAGATAAGTATCTACTTCTCTTATCTCAATAGTATTACTATCTCGTTGAATCATTGATTGAAAGCCTGGATCTAATTTTTTGTAGTTGTCATGTTTTTTGACCTGCACACTACCTTCTACCAAAGTTGTAGCAATAAAACTCTGATTCTTATAGGCAGAGACATTAAACTCTGTACCTAAAACAGTAATTTCAGTGTCGAATGTTTTAACACTGAAGGGAATATCCTTAATATGTGTTACATCAAAATATGCCTCTCCAGTCAAGTATACTTCCCTTTTCTTACTATCAAATTTGACTGGAAATTTTAACTCCGAATCTGCATTTAAAATTACTTTGGTTCCATCAGACAATGTTAATTTGAATTCTCCTCCTTTGGGGACGAAAACTGTATTATAAATTACTTTAGTTTTGGCTGCAGTTTGTGATAGCTGTTTTTTTTGCATTTGATAGGAAATACTATTTGTTGAGTCCTTGCTGATCTTAGTTCCGTCTTGCTCGGATAATTCTACCTTCTTGTTTTTATCCAGATTAACTATTGAACCATCTGCCATTGTTAAAATAGCTTTACCTCTTTCCACATCAATAAGTTGCTCGAATGTTGTAGGTGTAGAGGTGTTTGATTTGTAAAAAAGATTGGGAAGCAAAAATATACCTATAACAATTACTGCTACAGCAACATATGGAAGCCACGGGGCAAGTTTTATTGTTTTGGGTGTACTTATATTTGATCTGATTTTAGACCAAGCTTCTTCAGCATTGTTTTTTTCAATGAAATCATAGGATTTTACTGATTTGTATAAGCGATAGTATTTCTGAAATAATTGTTTGTCTTCAGAATTAACAGCGAAAATGCGTGTAATTTCATCCCTTTGGTCCTTTGTGAGCTTTTCTGAAATGTAAGCATCAACTAGATCGATGATATGTTCCTCATTTAAATTCATAAGCTATAATTACGTTTTAAGGCTGTTTTAACTGCACTTCCATTTATATGATTAAGAATTCTAAAAATGGGTGTCAAAAAAAATAGAAAAAATAAAACCGATGCAAATAATTCTGCATCGGTTTCTCCTTAACCACATCTTTCCCCTCATCCTTCTCCACATTTGTCGGCGCAACCCGCTTTTACGCCGTACCAACCTTGGTGCACCAAACAACTTGAAAAAATTTACAAACAACTCTGCTACTCTTAAATCATATTAACGTATGCACCAAATTCATCTCCCAACTTCACATCCTCTTCATCATCTCTCGCTACATCTTACTCCTTATCCATAAGCAAATGTTTTTAACCCTTAATTATTTTTTGTGTCCATATATTACTTCCAGATTTTATTTGAATGATGTAGATTCCCTGAGGAACCTGCATCGGAATTGTATACTCTTTTGCTCTGGTAATCGTCGAATAAACCTTCCTGCCTGTGATTTGATAAATGGAAATCTGATATTCTTTGTACTCAGTATTCTTCACGGTCAAGTGATCCCTAAAAGGATTCGGATAAACAGAAGGTTGTCTGTTAGATTCAATTTCATCTATACTTGTATGAATTGATTTCTCTGCTTCTAAACCAAGAGAAAATACAGGTTCCTCTACATCATTGGTTGTCAAAACAAGTCGGGCATTATAAGTTCCGTTTTCTGTTGCTGTTAACTTTACCGTAAATGGGAGCTCTTCTCCTTCGCGGACAAACCGATCAGTAACGTTAACTGTAAATACATCCTTGTCAGCACCTTCAATTTCAACGCTAGTTAAGTCAAGAGGATCAGTACCTGTATTCTTAATGCGAAAGGTCATTTGATCACTATCCTCAAATTTCACCTTCGAATTATTAATCAGTTTCTCAGAAGCGTACAGTTCGATATCAGGTACTAAACTTGCAAAACGAACCGCATACTTGAATTTCGGACAATTGTAATCATTCGTATTAAAGCTGATATTAACTGTTTGCTCTCCTTTTTGAAAACATTGATATTTCAGAGTAAAACGCTTGATTGCCCCAGATTCAACTACATAATCTGTTTGTCCCACCAATTCAGCTTTAACTCCTTCTGAGGTCTCTATTTTAAGATCATTAATCTTAAGTTGCCCCATAGAACTATTTTTTATTATATATTCCCTGATTCTTTTGTCTGGATATGAAATCCCTCCATAATCTAGTGTTTCATTGTTGGTAATCAGGTTGGTGAATTCAGCATTCCAAAGCTGTAATTCTGGTTTATGTGCATCCCCTTTCATGGAAAATGAATAAGAGGGATTTAGATAGTCATTCGTAGTGATCTGTAATTTTCCGCTGTAATCATATTTCTCTAATTTGGGGGCAAAGGTTGTTTGAAAAATCGCTACTTCCCCTGGTTGAAGTGTGTTGTTATCTGGTGATTGAGAAACCGAAAAGTAGTTTAATTCATCTTCAGTAAACTGAATATTGCCAATATTTAGTGCTACAGTTCCTTGGTTTTTAATGGTAAATTCTTGAAGTCGAGGAGTATTAACTGAAGTAGTTTCCAGCTTAAGCAAGCCATTATTAGCTATTGGTGAATCATTAGCCTTAATATCAATGGCTGCAAAGTGATTTTGTACAAGTAGATTGCAGATGAAATTACTATGATTCAGAGCATTTGATTGAATCCGAACTACATATTCTTCAGAGGCTCTCCTTGGAGTAACTGATATATATTGCATCTCCATCTCAAAAGATTCACCAGCTGCAATTGATGCAGGTAGTTGATTCTTTATTGTTAGATTATTTTGAGAATAACCAGTGATTTCGGTTTTTCCAAGTACCAACTCTTTAGTCCCATTGTTTGATAATAATATCTTGCGGGTAAAAGCCTGACCATTTTCGCAGATACCGAGTTGATTTTTAGTATTGAAGTCGAAAGTGTTTCCAGCTTCATCTGTTAAGGCTATACTTGGACCTCCTATGTTTAGATTGACATAGGCCGCAATCGTTTCGCTTTCATAACCATCTGTAAGAAAGCTTAATTTTAATTTACGATTTTCTATCTTTCGTGGAATAATGTTGATTTTTACCTGATGGTTATTGCCTGGCTGTACTGTGGCTGTACTTCCTTGCATAACTGATATTTCATTTTCTCCTTGTCCCTCAATTGTTATGCGATGTAGGCTCAATTCATCATCACCGGTATTCGTTACGGTGAATACTGCCTCAAACATAGTATTTAGTTCAAGCTGTAAATCTATTTCACTATTGTTGATGATTTCCTGAGAATTGTAAGATAACTGTGCTACAGGTGCGATAACTTTTCCTGTGACCTGAAAGGTGTGTGTGTCCACTTCCCCTCTGATAACATCATGACTATAAGAAGCCGTTATAGGTCCCTTTTTTAATGCCTTAAATGTCCCGTTATTGTTGTATGTCGTTTGGGGCGAGATAACATGCTCACTATTATAATCCAATTCCAACTGATTATTGGTGATGATATCTTTTGCGCGTCCAAGCTTTAAATATCCTTTGCCAATATTCGTCATGCCTATTGTGAAATTCTTAAATTCGTTAAGCTTAACATTTCCCAAATTGATAATGTTATTTGCTTCAAGGACATCCGACGAGAATTTTAGTTTCCCTTTATCTGGATTTACAACGAAGTTGAATTGTATGTTCTCGTAACCAGACTTGTTTGTCTCGAACGTAATGCCATTCCTTTCTGTTGCAATACTTCCATCGGCATGAAATAAGAATCCTAATGTTGTATGCTGTAAAGGAGCCAAATTTATTTCCGATGGAAGATAAGTATTGATTTTAGAATGCGGTTTGGTTATCTGTGCATTCTTAATTTCAATCGATTCATTACTCGTATTCTCAATTATCAAATTAAAAGTGATAATGGAGGAATTGGGACCAAAATTTCCCATTGATAAAGTAGCACCTGAATTAACTAAAACTTCTTCTCCGGGTTTACCAAACTTAAACCTTAAACCATCGCTATTGACAATCGTTTGTCCACTTACAGGTAGTATTGATATCGTAAAAAACCATATCAATAAAGCTGGTGTTTTTCCCCTCACTTCGATACTCATTTAATAAAATGGTGTTTACTTGTTCTACTCTGAAGGCAAAACTACTTGACCCAAAACATTACAACGAATTTATTTCCTTACAATGACTTAACAGGGAGAACTTCACAGCTTACAGGATCTTAACAAGGAGATTAATTGTGTTGGATATCAGAAGATAAGAGTGATGTTAAATTTTATAGTTTATTGAGGTAGTAATATAGGTCTTTGCTCTTATCCAGGACCATTTTTTTCCTTAAACGCGACTTTGCAACATGTACTGATTGCGGTTCGATATTTAGAAAGTTGGCAATTTCAAGATTTGTAAGGTCTAGTTTTATTAATGCACATAGCTTTCGCTCTGATGAGGTGAGATTAGCATGTCGCTTGTTTAGTTCTTTTAAAAATCCTGCATACACACGTGTAAAAAGAACTTCAAAATCTTCCCATTGAAACTTGGTTCGTGACAAACTAATTTGCTTCATGAGCTCTTCCAATCTAACCTGACTCCCCTTTTGAAGTTTTTCCTGATGACTAAAGTTCTGCAGTTCCTTCGTTATCACATCCAATATTGTATTGAATCCGGTTTGCTTCATAGCATTGCTTAAAACCTCTCTGTTTTTACAGTGCAAAAGATCAATTTCCTCTTTCTTCAGATAGAAATGGTATCGAAGATACAACAAGCCTAATATTAGTAGAATTAGAACCAGAGTGATGCATGTAACAACCAATACTAATGTTTTATTGTTACTTTTCTGAACTTCTACTTTTAGTTGCTCTTCTTCAAGCTTATGGCGATACTCTGCTTCAACTTTTGTCACTTGTTGTAATACAGCCGTATTATATAAACTATCGCGAACAATGGCATAATGATCAGAAAATTCATAGGCCTTTTTATAATTTCTGGAACCCGCAAGTGCTGTGGTCCATTCTCTTAAAAATTCAGCCTGCAAGTATGGTGCATAGTTCAAATATTCATGTTCAAAATCATCCAGAATTTGCAGTGATTTCTCATACTGATTGTGACGACGGTACATTTGAGCCAAGGAAATACTAGAATGGAATATCCCCAATGAATCGTGCATTTGTTGGGCAATAGAAAGACTGTTAATCAGGTGTTCTTCTGCTTTCTTGAATTGTTTGGTTGCACTATACAATACACCCAGATTATTGTGAATTGCTGATAATGATTGCTGTCCTTCTGTATTTATTTTAAATTTTTCATCTTGAAAGGAAAAAGAACTAAGCGCTTGTAAATAATATTTCTCTGCTTGCTCATAATCTTGAAGATTGTAGCTATATACATCGGCAATACAGTTATAGATATTGTGAACCGACTTATTTGTTTTTAAGGATTTATAAATGCTAATTGACTTTTTATAAGCAGTCAAAGCTTTGTCATTTAAATGTAGCGAACTATAAACCATTCCAAGGTTAAATTGAACATTTGCAATGGAAAGTGAGTCGGGCTTCAAATCTAAAACCAGTAGAAACTCTTTTAGTGCCTCTTTGGGTTCATCGTTCCAACGGAGTATTTTCCCTTTTAATCTGTGAGATAATAATCGTGCTCTCTGATTTTTATGCTTCTCCCAAATTGAATCTAGTTTCTGCTGATAATACTCAGCCTCTTGTCGTGAGTATATCATTGATTTGAAGCCAATGATATTGCATAATTCAATAGTCGAATCAAGATTTGTTGTTTCATTCAATGTACTTTTCAGGGAATCAATCTCTGTATTTTGAGTCCATCCACTTTTAATCATCAACAACACCAACGCGAATACAATGTACCAGATTCTCACAGTCGCTAAAATTTTGAATAACAGTGCGAAGTTACGTTTTTTATGAAAACATTATCCAAGAAAACCTTCTGCGTTATAATTTGTTAATGTTGTTAACGCTATGCTGTAATTATGTGTTGATGTTTTTATGAGTGAAGGATTACCCAAGCGTGACTCAGATTGAAACCAATAAGATTAAAAAACACAACTATGAAGGTACTTGTTCTCTTTGCCCATCCGGCCTTACATAAATCTTATGTGAATAAAGTTTTGATTGAAGAAATGAATGTCATTGATGGTGTAACATTTCACGATTTATATGAACTTTATCCAGAGTTCGATATCGATGTAAGTCACGAGCAGGATTTATTATCTCAGCATGATTGTATTGTTTTTCATCATCCTTTATTTTGGTATAGTACTCCCGCACTTTTGAAAGAATGGCAAGACTTGGTGCTTCAACATGATTGGGCTTTTGGTAGTAAAGGTAACGCCCTTAAGGGAAAATTGTTCTTCAACGTCGTAACAGTTGGTGGGCCCCGAAAAGCTTATCAAAAGGGGGAATTTCATAATCATTCAATAAACGAGCTGTTGTCTCCATTAACGCAAACTGCTGCACTTTGTAAAATGACAGCATTACCTCCTTTTGTTGTTCACGGAACGCATGCTATTGAGGATAAGGAAATCCAACAATATAAGAACCAATATTTCCGACTTTTAGAATTGTTGGCAACCAAGAATGTTGATGTTAACAAAGTTACATCCTATAAATACTTGAATGATTATCTAAAAGAACTGGAGGGATAATATGCACGAGGGAGACTTTTTTTATCAGGCATTTGTATATCTAAGTGCAGCGGTGATTGCTGTACCTATAGCCAAAAAAATGGGGCTAGGTTCGGTGCTTGGTTTCTTGCTTGCAGGTATTCTCATCGGTCCGTTTGTTTTTGGATTTATCGGAGAAGAAGGTCAGGATGTAATGCATTTTGCTGAGTTTGGTGTGGTGATGATGCTATTTATTGTTGGTCTCGAATTGCAACCTTCACTACTTTGGAAATTACGAACACCTATTCTGGGATTAGGAGGGGCACAGGTGTTGGTAACAGCAGGTATAATTACTGTGGTAGTATTGACGTTTACGTCTTTAGTTTGGCAAGCAGCTTTGGCTATTGGTTTAACCCTGGCATTATCGTCGACTGCTATTGTATTACAAACACTCAATGAAAAAGGCTTATTGAAAAAAGAAGGAGGACAAAATGCTTTTTCAGTTCTTCTTTTCCAGGATATTGCTGTTATTCCTATTCTTGCTCTTTTCCCTTTACTCGCTACTTCTGATGTTATTACAACGGGAGCACATGATAGTCATCTTTGGGTTGATGATTTACCCATGACAATTCATGCACTGGTTGTTTTGGTATTAATCGTTGGTATAATATTGGGAGGACGATACCTGGTGGGGCCAGGATTTCGCTTGATTGCTCAAACTAAGCTTCGTGAGTTATTTACCGCTGCTGCATTGTTGTTGGTTATAGGAATCACTTTATTGATGAGTCAGGTGGGATTGAGTCCTGCATTGGGAACTTTCCTGGCAGGAGTAGTGCTGGCACAGAGTGAATATAGACATGAATTGGAGACCGATATTGAGCCTTTTAAAGGATTACTTCTGGGATTGTTTTTTATTGCAGTAGGAGCTTCTGTCGACTTTAGCTTAATTGCAGCTAATGCTGGTTTGATTGCTATATTGGTTACAGGAATCATCGTTATAAAATTGGTGGTTTTGGTCTCTGTTGGAAAAATTTACGGTATGCGTAGCGACAATAATCTGCTGTTTTCTTTCGCATTGGCACAGGGGGGAGAATTCGCTTTCTTGCTGTTCTCTTTTGCATTACAGAATGGTGTCTTAACACCGGCAGAAACGAATCCTCTTATTGCCGCAGTGGCTATTTCAATGGCTCTAACTCCGTTGTTAATGGTGATGAATGAGAAATTTATCCAGCCTAATTTTGGAACCAAAGAACAGAACGGAAGAGCAGCTGATATCATTGAAGAACAAAATGAAATAATTATTGCAGGTTTTGGTCGCTTTGGTAGTACTGTTGGACGTTTTCTGCAGGCTAATGGTCGCCAGGCAACTTACCTCGATATTGATCCTAATAATGTTGATTTGTTGCGTAAACTTGGCTTGAAAGTCTTTTATGGCGATGCTTCTCGTCATGATTTATTGCATGCTGCTGGAGCCAATACTGCAAAATTGTTGATTGTTGCTGTCGATGATCAGGAGAAGGCCCTAAAAATCGTAGAGACCACAAAAAAACATTTCCCGCATCTTAAAATAATGACCCGTACCAAAACATGGAACGATTGCTATAACATGATCGACCTGGAGGTGGATGGAATTTACCGTGAATATTATGATAGTGCTTTGCGCATGGCATCTGATGCTTTGCATGAAATGGGACACCGTTATTATCCAAGTAAACGAGCAGCTATAAAATTTAGAAAACACGATGAGCACTTTGTCGCTCAGTTAGCTCATTTACGACATGAGCAAACATTGTTCCTAAGAGAGAGACGTCAATACATCGAAGATCTTGAAAAAATGATGCTTGAGGATATCGAAAACGAAGCTCAAGATAAAGAACTCGGCTGGGATAGTACTACCATTCGAGAAGAATTTGCCCCAATCGTTCGAGAGCAAATGGATGATGAGGAAGGATTAATCGAAAACGACAGTAATACTCCGACTAATTAATCTTCAAGGCTCGTTTATTTGACTTTGAGAAAGTATCTCCTTCTATTTTTTTTGAATAAGGAGTAGTGGATTTGTTGTATACTAATTGTAATCTATATGATTTCAATGAAGCATAAAACAGATAGATAATGATAGATATATATTGGAATAAACAAATTCAGTTCCACAATTTACACCTCATTAATTTTATTACTTTTGAAAGAAATTAACCAAATCTATATTTTTTAGTATGAACCGATTATTTTTATTTACTGCATTTGTTGCATTATTTTTTGTAGCATGTAGTTCTAGTTCTATTCAAACAATTAATGTAAGCGATTATGGCATTGTTGCCGATACCAAAGAAAGTGTTACTGTTAAAATCAATGAGTTAATTAAAGATCTTGATGACTCAAAGCCTGTAAAAATTGTTTTCCCAAAAGGGAGGTATGATTTCTATCCCGATGATGAATGGTTTAAGGACTATTTTGAGACCAATACCTACGATGTGAATCCTAAAAAGCTAGGTGTTTATATTGAAAAGAAAAAGAATATTACGATCGATGCAATGGGATCAGACTTTATTTTTCATGGTCACATGCAGCCATTTACCCTCGATCATGTAGAGAATGTGAATATTAGTAATGTAAATATCGACTGGGATATTCCATTAACAGCAGAGTCGGAAGTTATTGAAGCAGATTCAGAGCATGTTTTATTGAAAATTGATATTTCTCAATTCCCTTACAAGCACAGCAAGAATGGAATCACTTTTATCTGTGAAGATTCTGAAGCGCATTGGGCTGTATCAGGAGGATCATGGCTTATCGAATATGATCCTAATCATGTGATTCCTGCCCATACAGGTGATCATGGAAGTTTTAGAGGAGATCTTAAAAATGTAGTCTACGAGACAGTTGAGCCTGGGAAACTATTGTTAAAAGGGAATTTTACCAAATATCCAGCGGTTGGTAACCACCTGATCATGCGCCATAGTACGCGCGATCATGCCGGTATGTTCCTTTTCCATAGTAAAGATATAAAACTTGAAAATATCAATGTATATCATACCTCAGGATTGGGAATTCTATCTCAATATTCTGAGAATATCGATATGAAAAAGGTGAATATGATCCCTAATCCTCATAAGAATCGCTACTTAAGCGGACATGATGACGGACTTCATTTTATGGGGTGTAAAGGACAAATAAATATCGATGCTTGTAAGTTTCAGGGATTGATGGACGATCCGATTAATATTCATGGTACTTGTGTCCCAGTCATTGAGCGAATAGATGATAATACCTTAAAATGTAAGTTTGCGCACGACATGAGCTCTGGATTAATATGGGGAGTAAAGGGCGATAAGATTGGCGTTATCAACAGCAAACATATGGTTACCATTCAGCAAACTACCTTGAATAAATTTACACCACTAACAAAGGATACGTTTGTTGTCCATTTTTCAGAACCTCTACCGAAGCAGGTGAACAAAGGATATGCATTGGAGAATCTAACATGGACTCCTTCGGCTAAAATTACCAACTGCTTTGTCGGTAGTTGTCGTGCTCGAGGATTTCTGATTTCTACACCAGGACAGGTGTTGGTTGAGAATAATGTTTTTGAA
Organism: Puteibacter caeruleilacunae; assembly: GCA_005217565.1. Lineage (GTDB taxonomy): Bacteria > Bacteroidota > Bacteroidia > Bacteroidales > Prolixibacteraceae > Puteibacter > Puteibacter caeruleilacunae. Next base: position 51,311 of record SJCO01000020.1, on the reverse strand, counting down.
ACCAGTGGCTCAGCAATCTTAATCGCTGGTGATGCTAATTACTGGTATGAGTCGGGTGCTGTTACTGATATTCAGATTAGAAATAACAAATTTACTGCACCTTGTAATTCATCCAGTTATCAGTTTTGTGAAGCAGTAATTAGCATATTCCCAGAGATACCAGAACCTGATTTGAAGCAACCATTTCATAGTAATATTGTAATCGAAAATAATACTTTTGAAATGGCTGATTATCCTGTGTTATATGCCCTATCTGTAGATGGATTAACATTCTCACAGAATACTATAACCCGAAGCGAATTATTTAAGCCAAGGCATTTTAATAAGCAGACTATAACGCTTGATGCTTGTAAAAATGTTAGCGTTGATAATAACAAAATCAATGAAGATGTACTCGGTAAAAATGTATTGCTAAAAAGACAAAGCAAAGAGGACATAAAAATACAGGACGATTTAAAGGTTCACATGTAATATTACATCATAGATTCAAGGAACTTGCCTTACATTAAGCAGGTTCCTTGATGATTACCTCATCTTCCATAATTCAAATACAAGCTTCACAATACGATTTGCTGAAGGTGTGATTCTATATTTCAAACTTTGTTTAGAAGAATTTTAAATGAGTGTGTTTTTTCATATTGGATTCTGTTAGTGTAATTTAATTATCTATTTTTGCTAGCACTAAATCGTTTTAACCAGGCGAAATTATTATTGTAACAGAGAAATAGTACCGTATTATGAAAGTTCATTTTATTAGACCATTGGCTCTAATAATGGAGTGGATAATGATATCTGCTACGTGTTATTGCCTGAATCGCCTAGGTCATATTGTTCTTGGGCGGAAGATATTACTGCAGCATAGGAAAGAAATTCCTGCATCCGATAATTTCGCAGTTGATATATACTGTAGAAAAGGCATCTCATATAGTCTCCTATGACTATGATGAACTAAGCCGTATTGTATTCCTTATCCAACAAAAATCACAATGATTCGTTTATTGTAGACGTAAGGGTGCAATCGATTGTATGAAATCACACACACACACACAAACACACATAACAAACAATGAAGCATTTATTTATTGGAGTGTTTTTTCTAACGCTGACTATTAGTACGTTTGGGAAAAACAACAAGCTAGAAAAGAAAGATGTGATGGAAGTTATGACTTCCGTTGCAGACTGGCAATGTGGCCAGAAGTTGAGACACCGCATTAACGACTGGACTAACGGTGCGTTATATGCTGGTATGATGGAATTCGCCAAAATGGCTGAAAGTGATAAATATATCAATTGGCTTATTGAAAAAGGCGATGAAGCTAAATGGGCGAAGATGCCTAGATGGTCGGGTGATGCAAAATACCATGCCGACGATTATGCTGTTGGAATCATGTATCTTGAAATGTACAGACTCAAAAAGGACAAAAAAATGATTGATCCAATGCGTGCACATTTCGATCGTATCTTAAGTGCACCAAGTACTCGAAGTCTTGATCATAACTGGTTCCGTCATGAGTCGGCTGCAGAACGGTGGTCGTGGTGCGATGCACTTTTTATGGCGCCAACGGTGTGGGCAAAAATGTACCGCATTACTAACGAAGTAAAGTACCTTGATTTTATGTACAAGGAGTATAAGGCTACCACTGATTTCTTATATGATCATGCCGAGCATTTATATTACCGCGACAGTCGCTATTTTCATCAAAAAGAGCCTAATGGAAAAAAGATGTTTTGGGGCCGTGGAAATGGATGGGTATTCGGAGGATTACCAATTATTCTGAAAGAGTTACCTGATAACTACACTGAGAAAATGTGGTTCGAAAAGATGTTTACTGATATGGCTGCTAAAATCGCATCTCTTCAAGATAAAGACGGCTATTGGCACGCCAGTATGCTAGATCAGGAAAGTTATCCTAATCCTGAAACCAGCAGCTCATCGTTTTTTGTTTACGGACTGGCATGGGGGATTAATCATGGCTATCTTGATAAAGATAAATATCTTCCGGTAGTACTAAAAGGATGGAAAGCACTTACTGAAGCAGTCTATCCTGATGGTAAATTAGGATGGGTACAACCTATTGGCGAAAATCCTAAAAACACAACCAAAGAAATGACCGAGGTTTATGGTGTAGGAGCTTTCTTAATGGCAGGAACAGAGATTCATAAACTTGCAGAATAATCGGAACAGATGAAACGAACATGAATTTTCATCTTCGTAAAGTACACACACGTGGATGATTAAAATTTATGTGAGTTCCTGAATGTATTCAAATTTTTTGAACATTCAGAAATCAAAAAAATTTAAACAGATGAAGAAACATATCTATATCACCATAATATTGGCAGCTCTATTAGGAGCATGCCAGCAAGCCGAACAGCCAGTATTGGTGCCGGGAATGGATAACCTGTTTATGATGAGCGATGCAGAAACACGCTCTATCAGTCCTGAGAATATCACAGGAGAAAAAGGGCAGGGAGGAAGAATCAGTCCAGAAGAAGGAAATGCTAAGCGAGCAGCTAAAAAGCATGGTTGGAAAGCCAATCCTTACATTTTCATTGAGCCAGGCGAAGAGAAGGTGTTAGCCGATATTAATGGATCGGGAATCATTAACCATATATGGATGACTCCAGGGCGAGATGGTAACGACAGACTAAGAATTATACGCATTTACTGGGATGGAGAAACCAATCCTTCGGTAGAAGTGCCAGTGGGCGATTTCTTCTGCAATGCCTGGGGAAGTAAGAATCAGACAAACATCAACTCGCTTGCTGTCTGTGTGAATCCATTAAATGGTTTTAACTGCTTTTGGCAAATGCCTTTCCGTAAGCAATGCAAAATTACGATGGCCAATTTAACTGAAAAGCAGACAACCTTATATTACCAGGTTGATTACACTGTTACCAAAGTACCTAAGAATGCAGCCTATTTTCATGCCCAGTTCAACAGGGTGAAGAAGGTACCATTCAAGAAGGAGTATATAATTGCAGACAATATCAAGGGGAGAGGTCAGTATGTTGGTACTTTCCTGTCTCGCGGTACACGTAGTGATAAATGGTGGGGAGAAGGAGAAGTGCAGATGTTTATCGATGGCGATACTGATTATCCAACAATCAATGGAACAGGCGAAGAAGATTATTTCATGGGATCATATGCCTACAAGAAGTTCATGGATAATGGTTGGAAGAACTTTAGGTATGTCGATTACAACACTGCTTATGCCGGTTTCCATCAGGCAGAGCATAAAGGCGAGTATGTTGGGTGCTTCGGACAGTATCGTTGGCATATCTACGATCCCATCAGATTTAAGTCTGATTTCAAAATTCAGATTCAGTGTTTAGGTTGGGATGATGAGGGTAACTACTTACCTTTAGAAGATGATATGTCGTCAGTGGCTTTTTGGTATCAGACAGAACCACACCAGCAATTCCCTGAATTACCATCGAAAGAGGTGTTGAATGTTAATTTTTAATAGTAAGTGTTGATTATGAGAAAGAGAGTAATACTGTTACTGGTATTTGTAGCGATAGCGATTTTGAATGTTGAGGCTCAGCAAAAAGACGACAAGGCAGTCTTCTATCATTCAGAGAAAGGTGTAGGAAAAGAGTTCGTTAAGGCAAACGATTATGTGGCTCCTTTGTCTATGGATTTTGATACACAAAACCGACCATATCTTTTGAATAATACCCTTATCGATCAGAATGAAACCGATGGGATTTATCAGATAGCCACCATACGCGATAACAAATGGGTGCATTATTCCTACAAGGATGAATTGGAAGAAATGTTTGGAGAAAACCTATATATGAATCCTGACGATAATGGATTTCAGGGACTTAATGCTTCCCGTTCGGCTAAAATGATGATTGACGATGACAATAATCTTTATGCTGTAGTAGGTGTAGCTATTAAAAATGAGAAAGGATTTAAAGTGCGTTATGTTTTGGTTTTTGCTCATGACATTGCTAGTGTCAAATTTAATGGTGTTTTCCAGATATTAGATGTTTTCCCTGCTAATGCTACAGCAGTCAGCATGGAGGTGCGTAACAGCTTTAATGGAAGTAAAGATTTTGCACCGTTAATTAATTACACAATAGCTGAAAAAGACTGGCCTTATAAAACAGGGTATTCATGGGCATCACACGGGCGTTATACCGTACACTTATTGAATGGTTATATCAAAGGTCGTAAGCTTGTCTTTAAAGAAGATGTAGTGCTTGATAATCATGTTGGAGGATTCAGTCAGCATTCAGGGGGCGAGACTTTTGCTGTCACCAAAGGACACTATTCTTATGTATGCTATATGAGGCACGATGTAGATCCTGCAAAAGATAAAAATGGGAATAATGCTGTGTATGTAAATTGTTTCGATCGCAAAAAGAATAAGCTTACCAATGAGCGAGTTTTTCTTTTCGAAAGTACTCCTGTTTTTGCTGATGTACATAGTACTCCGGTTATCGGTATTGATAAAGATGGATACCTTTATATCCAGGGAGGGGCACATGCCAACAATCCTACTGGTGAGTTTAAAGATACCCGTTCAAAACGCCCATTAGACATTACCGAATGGGAAGAAATAAAGGAGATCGGATTTAACCGTACATACACTTGCTTGCTGATTGACAACAATAACCAGAAGCATACCTTTTTCAGAAGTTCAAATCCTTATAAGCTATATTATCAAACAGGAGATTGTATAAATGGTTATACCAATGATAATGGAAAGCTGTTTGTCGATCAAAACTCTGATGCACATTACAGGGTTTATTATCACCATCTCCATAAAGATCGTAAGCAACGTATTTATGTATCGTGGACACCCAACAGTGGTGCTGATTATGAAACGTGGGATTTTCGCAGAGTTTTGGCTTACTCCGAAGATAGTGGGCTAACCTGGAAAATTGCAACATTAGCCAAGTTTATTGAAGAAATGGATTAGTGGTAGATAGTTGGAAGGTTGAGTGGTTAGTCCCACAACCTTCCAATATTTTCTCTAACCTTCGGGTGAAATCTACATCGCATCTTATCAGCATAATCTATCTTTATGTATCAATGTTTTTTTTTGCGCTGATGAATTTTTCTTTATTTTCACCTATATTTTTAATCCTAATTAGATGCAACACTTCAAAACAATAACAGAATATTGTCGTGCAATTGGAATTTCGGCTCCAAAGCATCCGCATTTCGATATTCGAAGTTTTGAAGAAAATATGAACGATGTTGTATCAAAGATGCCTCCATTTCGTCATGAGTTTTACTCTATAGCTATCAAAGCTGATGGTGGAGGAAAAGCTATTTCAGGATACCATACCGATTTCCCCGAAGGTGTGACTATATTCTTTAATTCACCTTTTCAGATTTTATCGTGGGATATAGTTCCTGATTGGTCGGGCTATTATATCATGATTTCACAGGATTTTCTTGCTTCGTCGCATCATTTCGACAGGCTTCTGGATGATTATCCATTTTTGAAAATAGATGAGTCGATACCTCTTGAAATTAGCAAAGAGGATTTGCCTGAAATTTTAAATATCTATGACCGTATTCAACATGAATATGTAAGTGATCACAAGGATAAATTCAACTTTATTCAGGTTTACATTTTACTGCTTTTAAATCAGATTAAGCGATTATTTGAAAATAAGGTAGACAAAGAAACTGCGAAGGAACAAATGCGTACTGCCGATTTAAAGCTGTTGTCGCGCTTTCAGAAGTTGGTAAAAACAAGTTTTTATCCTGATGCAAAGCTAGAGACTTTTGCAAACCTGCATTCTCCTTCCTATTATGCTCAAATACTGAGTGTACATCCTAATCATTTGAATGCTGTTGTTAAGTCTATAACAGGGCAGACAGCATTAAAACATATTCATGGTCATATTCTTAAATTGGCGAAGGCCGAGCTTGTACAAACTGAGTCTAGTGTTAAAGAAATCGCTTATTCACTGCATTTTGAATCACCTAATAACTTCAGTGCCTTCTTCAAGAAAAACACTGGATTAACACCCTTAAACTACAGGAAAAACGCCTGATCTTTGAAATTTATACTTCTTGCTTTGATTTCATAAATTCCTTCATTGTAACAGTGTCGATCTTTGTATCGTTACAAATACAGAAACGAGATGAAGACAATAACACTTGCATTATTCTGCATTATATCAATAACCGTAAATGCACAACAAATGGATAAAATTAATCAAACGGTATCGCAACTATTCGTTGCTTCCGATAATAGGGAATGGACAAAAGTAGAGCACATTTTTGCTGATCAGGTTGAACTAGATTACTCTAGTATGAATGGAAATCCTGCAGTTGTTTTAAGTCCGAAACAAATTACTGATAGCTGGAAAAACATTCTACCTGGATTTACTTCGACACATCATCAGCTGGGAAACTTTATTACCCAGGTAAACGGGAACACTGCTGAAGTATTCTGTTATGGTACAGCAACACATTACCTCGAACATGAAGCAGGAAATATCTGGACAGTGGTAGGTTCTTATAATCTTGAACTAAAAGAGGTTGATGGTGCTTGGAGAGTTTCAAAAATGAAACTGAACTTCAAATATCAGGATGGAAATACACAACTGCCACAGGCTGCGATGGAAAACGTAAAGAAAAACAACTAGTAAGATGGAGAGAAAATATAGAAATGTAGATGCACTGTCTACCGCTTTAGACGGAAAGCAACTTGAAAAGGTACTTGAGCTCTTAACAGATGACTGCCTTTTAGTGGCAGGAAATGGAGAACCAGTGAAAGGCAAAGAAAATATTGGAAAGGTATTCGAAGGATTCTTTCCTGCGATTAAATCTACCGCTCATGATGTAACAGATATCTTCGAGTCGGGTAATTCTTTAGTACACCGTGGAATGGTAACATATACACGTCTTGACGACTCTCAGTTAACGATTCCTTTTTGTGATGTATTCAAGATGGAAGACGGACTAATCAGTGAGTACTATATCTACATCGATTGGTCGGAATTATTTAAATAAAAATCACTGAACAATGAATAAGCTATTAATAATTCTGGTTGCTGTTGGATCATTGATTACTGCATGTAATCAGAAAAAAGTTGAAGAATTAGAAACCCTAAAAAAGAAGATTGACATGAATAATGAAATAGCCGAAAGAAATAAGGCCAATACACTCGCTTTTTTTAAAGCATTGGAAGACATGAATACAGATGCTGTAGTTGATTTATTTGCTGAAGACGGCATTCATATCAATCCTTATGCATCAGGTATTTTTCCTGATGGGACAAAAGGACATGCGGGAATTAAAGCTTATTGGGAGCCTGTATTTCCAAACTTCGAGAAAATGGAGTTTCCTATTGATGAGCTGTATGCAATGGAAGATCCTACGGTAACGTTTGTAAAGTATAAGGGAAAGATTAAGCTGAAAAACGATGTAGGCTGGTATAACAACGACTACTATTCGACTTTTAAATTTAATGAAGAAGGTAAAATTATTGAGTACGTTGAAATCTTCAATCCGATAGTTGCGGCAAAAGGTTTCGGCCTCTTGGATAAAATTAAATAACTAAAAAACAGTCAAGATGAAGAATATAATATTAAGCCTAATAACAATAGCATTATTAGTTAGTTGTTCAGGAAATAAAAAGAAAACAGAAACGAATAATATTAAAACAGCAAAAACAATGGCACAAGTAACATTTCAAAGCAACGGAGTAAAATTGGCAGGCGATATTTATTATCCTGAAAATTACGAACAAGGGAAAAAATATCCTGCAATTATCGTTACAGGAGCCTGGACTACAGTAAAAGGACAAATGCCAACGCTTTATGCTAAAGAGCTTGCCAAAAAAGGATTCATTACCATGGTGTTTGATTTTAGAGGTTGGGGAGCATCTGATGGGAATAATCGCTATTTAGAAGATCCACTTCGTAAAACAGCCGATATTGTTGCAGCTGCAGCGTATTTGAAGACTCAGCCAGATGTTGCTGCTAACGAAGTTGGTGGTTTAGGTGTATGTGCAAGCTCAGGATATATGGTAAAAGCTTATTCCGAAAAAGCCTTTAAAGCAGTGGCTTTGGTAGCACCTTGGTTGCATAATCAAGAAATCGCTACTCAGGTATACGGAGGTGAAGAATCGGTTAAAAACTTATTGGCATTATCAGATAAAGCAGCAAAAGATTTTGAAGCTAATGGTGAATTACAAATTATTACTGCAGCTAGTACTACTGATAAAAATTCATTAATGTATCAAGCTCCTTATTACACCGAAGAGAATCGCGGATTAATAAGTACGTACGATAATAAATTCAACGTAGCATCGTGGAGACCTTGGTTAACTTTTGATGCTATTCAGTATGCCGATAAGATTCCAGGACAAGTTTTGTTTGTAGAGTCCGAAGCAATGGCATTGCCACAAGGAAGTAAAGCATTTAAAGCAATTGCAGGCGACAAAGTTGAGTCGGTTAATTTACCTGAAGTTTCGCAATTTGATTTTTACGACAAGCCAGAACCAGTAGAAAAATCGGTAAATAGTGTAGCGGCGTTTATGACGAAAGAGCTATTGTAATTTCTAGATGCTGAGGGAATTACAGGAATATCGTTAATGAAAATACAGGGAATCGTGAAAACAGTAAACTTTAAAAGTGAAGGACTGAAGCTAGTCGGAAATTTATATTATCCTGCAGACTATGTGAAGGGGGAAACTTATCCGGCAATTATTGTTGCAGGTAGTTGGACTACCGTGAAAGAGCAAATGGCTGGTTTATATGCGCAGAGGTTTGCAAAAGAGGGATTCATTACATTGGCATTCGACTTTAGACATTATGGCGAAAGTGAAGGAGAGCCTCGCTTCTGGGAAAATCCAACCAATAAGATTGAGGATATCAAGAATGCCGTTACGTATCTTCAAGAGTTAGCAGAAGTGGATAGCGATAAGATTGGAACGTTTGCAGTATGTGCTGGATCGATGTATACATTAATGGCAGCTGCCGAAGACTCAAGAATTAAAGCAGTGGTGACTGCAGCCTCATGGTTGCAAGACGGAGAAGCTGTGAAATTGTTTTATGGAGGAGAAGACGGTGTAAACGCTAAGATAGAGGCTGCACGAAAAGCAAAAACTACTTATGCTAAAACAGGAATAGTGGAGTATATCGAAACAATATCTACTTCTAATTCTGATGCAGCAATGTACGGACCATATGATTACTATCTGAATCCAGAAAGAGGAGCAGTTAAAGAATGGAGTGACGATAAGTTTGCAGTGATGAGCTGGGAAGATTGGCTGACACTGAATCCGATGCCTTATGCTGAGAAATTAGAAGCTGCTACATTAATGATTCATTCCGATGGTTGTGTGCTTCCTCAGTACACTAAAAATTTCTTTGGAAAAATTGCAACTGACAATAAAAAGTTAGACTGGATCGAAACAGATTTGGATTCACCAATGCAGCAATTTAACTTCTACGATCAAAAAGAAGAAGTTAATATTGCTGTAGAAAAAGCAACAAAATGGTATAAAAACAAGTTGTAAGGAAATAATCCAATTTGCCACTGATGGCAACATCAGAGCCTCGCAGCCCGTTAGGGATGCGAATATCTGGAGCAACAGAGGGGGTAACCAACCACTTCTTATCGCGTAACATCAGTGCACCTGCAATCTCCTAAAAAAATTATAAAACACAAATAAAATGGAACAACGCATTGCATTGGTAACTGGAGCCAACAGAGGTATCGGTTATGCCACAGTAAAAGAACTATTGAAAAAAGGTTATAAAGTAATTTTAACCGCGAGAAATGAAGCTGCAGGCAAGAAAGCTCAATCGGAACTTCAAAAATATGGCGATGTATATTTTCATACTTTGGATGTGACAAATGCTAAAAGTACTAATGAACTTAAAGATTTTGTGGAGCAAGAGTTCGGCAGATTAGATATGCTAATTAATAATGCAGGAATTAATTATGACACTTGGCACACAGCAGAAAATGCAGATTTGGAAGAGGTTCAGGCCACGCTAAATACCAATCTTATAGGAGCATGGCGAATGGCTCAGGCATTCATCCCAATGATGAAACAACAAAAATATGGTCGTATTGTAAATGTTTCAAGTGGTGCTGGTGCTTTTGCTGAGATGGGAGGCAATACTCCTGGCTATAGTGTATCTAAAGCAGCATTGAATGCCCTTACCATTAAGTTAGCTTCTGATGTAAAAAGCAATAATATCTTGGTAAATTCAGTATGTCCGGGATGGGTGCGCACCGACATGGGAGGTATAGCGGCACCACGCAGTCCGAAAAAAGGCGCTGAAACCATTATTTGGGCAGCAGAACTCCCCAATAATGGTCACAGCGGAAAATTCCTCAGAGACATGAAAGAAATAGCTTGGTAATCTCACCAGTACACTATGTCTTTTCTACAATTCATTATCGCTCATTAAAGGTTATTTACCAGTCAGCGAGTTGATGATTAAACCACCAGTCCATTGCATCGGAACTGGCCTCCTGAAAAACGTGATAGATTTAGAAGCAGTTGGTTAGTAAGACTGGGAAGCTGAGAACGGAGTTCGAAGATCGCCCAGCCGCACTTATCAACTGTAATAAATCGATTACTTTTTTCAGACAGCCTTGACCTTTTTGTCTCGTTTTTGGGGCAAGCCAAAAATGAGAAGCCCGTTCGGCTTGAGAACAATGCCTGTCCGGCTAGAGGACAAATGATGCAAACCGCATGAGAAATGTTGCAATGTTCCCGACGGATGTTGCAAATGTGATTTGGCCTCTTTTATGCCATATTTCCTTTATGTACATTTACTAAAACCTTTCACTTCTCAATGCCGATTTTTTAACTAAAACTAACAATATAACGATGCGGATAAGAATCTTTATTCTTGTTTTAGCTTGCTGGGTACAGGTTGTAAATGCGATCACCGAAAAAGCAGATTTATACCATTGGAATAATTCTAGTGGTCTGCCTGGGAATCATGTTTTCGATTTTGTACAAGACGATAAAGGTTTTCTATGGATTGCCACAGAAAGAGGACTTGTGCGTTTCGATGGACAGGAATTTATGCTTTCGCAATTACCTGCGGCGCATGATGGTAGTATGATTCAAAAAATCTTTAAAAACAACCATGAACTAATAATTGCAACCAACAAGAAAAAATTACTAATCTACGATATCCGCTCTTTTGAATTTACCGAAGCCGATAAATCTATTTATACGTCAAACAAAACCAACCATAAAGAGGTGGTGTCGTTTTTATCAGGAGTGAAAACTGTACAAACCGACACTTTCAAAGTATCATTAAAAGCAACTGGTGAATTATCGGTTGGAAATACTCCTGTTGCAGGATCCTTTCATGTAATGTATAAAGATTCAAGTGGAGTAATATGGGTAGGATCATCCCATGGAGGATTTGGATTTTTAGATACCAAAGAATCAAAAGTTACTTATGTTGGAAGCTGGTCGAATATGCCAACTGCATATGTAAGGAATATTGTTGAGGATGCAGAAGGTAAAATATGGTTCGATATGCCTCTACGCGGAATAGGCTATTGGGATCCTAAAGAACATCAACTGGTCTCAGTAAGGAATGTCTTTGAAAATCAGTACTTGAAGAATGGGTATGAGGTCTTCATATCTCTCCTTGATTATAATATCGGTTCATTATTCTATGATCGCTCCGGGAATTTATGGATCGGAACATTAGGGAGCGGTATGTACCGAATCAGGTTTAAACCTCAGTATTTTCAATTTTTCAAGTTTGATTATCGTTCAGCCAAAGGTTTAAGTCATGAGAATGTTAGCTGTCCATTAGCTACCCAAAATGGAGATGTTTGGATAGGTACCTGGGGCGGAGGGGTAAACATCTGTAAAAAAGACAATTTATTTAACCTTTACCCTGAAGTTACCTCCTTAGGGCATTATGCTGAAGAAAAGAGAGAGATTCACTATGGACAGGTGTATCCACTAATGGAGGACCGTCATGGTAATATTTGGATGAGTTCTTTGTATGCGGGTATTTATTTTATTTCCCGTAAAGAGATTGAAAGAGGACGATATAATTTGAAGAAATATAACCAGGAAAATGGAGGAATCCAGTCGAATAATATTACGGCCTTGTATGAGGATAGTAAAGGAATAATATGGGCTGGTACTAACATTGGATTATTTCGTTTTTCTCCTTCAGAGAATCGCTTTGAGCAGTACTTTCATGAGCTTGAAGAACCCGATTACTTTCATGGCGGACAAATATCAATGATCGCTGAGGATGTAGATTCAAGACTTTGGATCGGTACTCACTTCAATGGCATCCTGTGTTGGGATAGAAGGAATAATAAGATTAAACAATACAAAACTACTGGCACTACAAATCTTAATGCTATACTATGTAGTGTGATGCTCCCCAATTCCTCCATCTGGTTTGGAGGAAAGGATGGACTAATCTATTTTGATCCTTTAAAAGAACAATTTTTATCACTAAAGGGCTCTGTAGACTTACCATCAAATGTAATCGAGTCGATGTTATTGGGTGATGATGGTCGCCTATGGCTGGGAACTGATGCCGGAATGGTTGCATTTGATCCGGAAAATCATAGTACCGAACGCTTTATTATGCAGGGAGGAGTGATGAGTAATAGTTTTACGCGTGGAGCATCAGAAGACAAATCGGGTTATCTCTATTTTGGCAGTAGAAATGGCCTTTGTCGATTTCATCCCACTGAATTTAAAAGGAATACTGCTGAAAATCCAGTAGTTATAACAAATGTTGAAATTAAGGGAAAGGATTTTAGGAAGGATTCCAAGATCTTTAGTTCTATCTTTCATGGAGTTGATATCACATATAACAATCATCTTGAATTACGTCATGATCAAAACACAATAAGACTCGACTATCGGTTGCTGAATTATTCACCTGATGATATTGTTGAGTATGAGGTGTTCATGGATGGTGAGAGTAACTCATGGGATCGTATTTTGAATAATCATAAGACTTATAATAATCTACGTCCTGGTGATTACTCTTTTCATGTGCGACAGAAAGGTCAATTGGAGGAAACGATATTGAAGATTACAATTTTGAAGCCTTGGTGGATTCAGCCATGGGCGGTGGTCTTATTTATAGTTGTTGTCATAGCTGTGGTTTTATTGATTATTCTGTGGACTAATCAACGAGCGAGAGAGGAAGAGAAGAAGCATCAGAAAGAGCAGTATGATCGCATGAGATTCCGGTTCTTCCTGAACATTTCTCATGAAATACGTACACCTCTGTCATTAATAATGGGGGGACTGGAACGTTTAAAAGAAAAGGCCAGTCAAGATGAAGATAACTGTCCTGAACTGGATAGAATTCAGCGTAATACCAATCGTTTGTTGAGGATGGTTAATGAGATTTTAGATTTGAAAAAGGCTGAAAATGCCGAAGTTAAAGTAAATATGAGTAACCTAAATCTCAGAGAATTCTTAGCTTCTACAACCGATGCATTTAAAATCAGAGAAGATAAAAGATGTATTGAATTACACATGCCGGAAAATGTTGTGTGGATCCATACCGACCGAGAATTGCTGGAAACTATACTATACAATCTATTGTCGAATGCAATAAAATATTCACCTGAGTGCTCAAAAATCAAAGTAGTTTTAAAATGTGTTGATGACATTATCCAGATTAGTGTAAGAGATTCAGGTCCAGGTATTGGTGAGGAAGAACAGCAGCTGATCTTTGAACGATTCTATCAGTCGGAAAATCATTTTAAGGGTGGTAGTGGTATTGGATTAGCACTATCAAAACACTATGTTGGCTTACTGGGGGGAACCATTGAAGTTGAAAGTGAATTAGGAAAAGGGAGTACTTTTATACTGAACTTCCCATTGGCCGAATTAGTTGAGGAACGCAGTAAGGTAGATGAAGCAGAAACTGAAATTACAGAATGTTCTCAGGATTTACCAAGCATTGTTATTGTTGACGATCAGGCGGAGCTACGTACTTTCATCCGAGAGATATTTGAACAGGAGTATGTGATTTTTGAAGCATGTAATGGAAAGAAAGCTTTGGCTTTGATTCAGCAGAAAAGGCCCGATTTGATTATATCAGATGTAATGATGCCTGAAATGGATGGTTTTGAACTCAGTAAGGCAGTTCGCGACGATATCAATTTGTCGCATATTCCATTGATATTATTGACTGCTAAGACCGGAGAACAGGCACAACTGAAAGCTTTTGAATGTAGTGTTGATGCCTTTATTCCCAAGCCATTTAACCAGAAGATATTGAAGTTGAGGGCACAAAAGCTTATCGAACAACGTCGACAGCTTGTACAAAAGTATGGCAACACACCTGAAGAGAAATCTGAAATTCTGGCTACCAGTAAATTAGATAAGGAATTCCTCGAAAAGATTGATGCCATTTTGATGGAAAAACTTGATGATGTTGAGTTTAGCGTGGAAGAGCTCGCCTCGGAGATGGCAATAAGTGTCTCAGGACTATATCGTAAGATAAAATCATTGACCTCTAAATCACCAATAGAATTCGTACGAATTCAACGTTTAAAAGTCGCGGCTCGTTTACTAAAAGAAACCTCTATGTCGGTATCTGAAATATCAGATGCAACTGGTTTTGGGACTCAAAAATACTTCTCAAAAGCGTTCAAAAAACAATTTGAAATATCACCATTGAATTATCGTAAAAAGCAATTTGTGAGCGTATAATTTTTGTCATTTAATAGCCTATAATCTTTCCCGAATTCTATCTAAACAGTCCTTTAAAGGAGGTGAAGATCAAGCTCTATCCTTGTTATAAAAGTGAAAATATTATAATGTGCTGTCTGTCAGTGTGATGAATTGTTGTGTGAAATTGATTTTCTATCGAATATTTCACGATTAGGACACTTTTATACATGAAATGAACCCCAACAACAACTCAAATTCCTTCCAAATTTGTCCTTACAATTTTTAATCAGAATGCTAACTAACAACACTGCCTATGTAACAAAACAGCATGATGTAAGGAGAAAGTATTTTTCAATACAAACGGATGAATTTTATAAAAAAAGTAAATGCCTTAGGGCATCAAGACTTTAATCTAATCTATTTACAAATCTATTAAAAACGCATGAGAAAAATCAATGTGAGAGAAGGACGATCTTTAGTGCCTTCACTGAGTAAATTGTTGCTCATCGCAACATTTAATGTGCTGATATTTCTATCTTCAGGGTATCGGGTATCGGCAAGCGACGATCAAGTAACTCAACAACAACAGCATGTTGTAAAAGGAACAGTAACCGACAAGACAAAGAAAGCACTGCCAGGTGTTACTGTCTATGTGAAGGGAACTACAAATGGAACAACAACCGATTTTGAAGGTAACTATTCATTGTCTGTAAAGAAGGGGGATGTGTTAATCTTTTCTTTCATCGGTATGCAAGATCAAGAAGTAACTGTTGTAAATCAAACGAAGCTTGATATTGAGATGGCAGACCAAACAGAGAAGCTTGATGAAGTTGTGGTTGTTGCATTTGGTACGCAGAAAAAGGAAAGTGTAGTAGGATCTATCTCAACAGTAAATCCAGGAGAGTTGAAGACCTCCTCCAGTAACTTAACCACTGCCCTGTCGGGTAGAATTGCCGGTGTAATTTCTTACCAAACCAGTGGTGAGCCAGGACGCGATAACGCTCAGTTCTTCGTTCGTGGTATTACTACATTTGCGCAAGGAGCTAAACCATTAATTTTGATTGATGGGGTTGAACTTACTGCCGATGATCTGGCACGTATCAGTCCTGACGATATCGAAAGCTTTTCAGTGCTAAAAGATGCGACATCTACTGCGGTATATGGTGCTCGTGGTGCTAACGGTATTATCTTGGTAACAACCAAAAAAGGACATGAAGGTAAACCCAGAATTTCATTGCGTATGGAGAACTCATTTAGTTCGAATATTAATGAACCTAAATTAGCTGATCCTATCACATTTATGAACAACTATAACGAGGCTGTTCGTACGCGCACACCTGGTGCAGTGCTTCCTTTCTCGCAGGAGAAAATCTACAACACCATCAATGGTGTGAACTCCGAAGTATTTCCTCAAACCGATTGGCAAAAGGAGATGATTAAAGATGTTGCAGTAAACCAGAAGATGAATCTGAGTGTACGAGGTGGTGGAAAAGTTGCACAGTATTACTTCTCTGCAAATTTCAACAAGGATAATGGTATTCTTAAAGATGATCCACGAGGATTAGTAGAGAATAATATTGACCTTAAGCGTTATGGTGTACGATCTAATATCAGCGTAAACTTATCGAAGTCTACTAAAGCTACATTCAGGGTGAATGCTACACGTGATGAGTATAAAGGTCCTGCGGTTCCGGCTTCAAGTCTATTTACATATGCTATGCGTACAAGTCCGGTGCGTTTTGCTGCAGTATACAAACCTGATGAATTACATAAGAATTCACCAAATGTGTTGTTTGGTAGCCAGAAGATTAACGATGGTTATTTCTTGAATCCTTATCAACAGTTGGTTTCAGGTTATCAGGAGTGGAGTAGATCACTTTCATCTTTACAGTTCGAAATTAGTCAGGATTTAGACATGATTACCGAGGGATTGCGTTTTCGTATATTAGGGAATAATAACAGAACCTCATTCTATTCCTTGTCACGAAATACACGACCATTCTTGTATTATGCAGATGAACTGTTTTATAATCCTGTTGATAATAGCTACATGCTAGAGCAGTTAAACGAAAATGGCGACCGTGCATTGCAGTTTGCACCCGGAGGATCAAATGTTACTAATGTATTCTATTCTGAAGCGGCATTGAACTTTGATCGTACTTTTGGCGACAATACTGTTAGTGCTATGCTTGTAGCAATTGCTCGTGAGTCTACTAACTCGGCAGCAAAAACATTGGATACCTCACTGCCACAACGAAACCTTGGACTTTCAGGAAGGTTTACCTACGACTATAAGACCAAGTACTTCCTTGAATTCAACTTTGGATACAATGGTTCGGAACGTTTCGATAAGGACAACCGCTTTGGATTCTTCCCTTCGGTAGGTGCAGGATGGCTGGTATCGAGTGAGCCATTTTTTAGTGGCGTATCAAAGAACTTTATCAGTCGTTTAAAGGTAAGAGGATCATACGGTATTGTGGGTAACGATGCTATTGGTAGTAATGCCGATCGTTTCTTCTATATCTCGGAAGTAAACAACAGTGCCAGTCATTTGGCTTATACCTTTGGCGAAGGATCTTCAGCACGCACAGTTAATGGTATATCGGTATTAAACTATGCTAACCCTAACATTACATGGGAAGAGGCCAAGACCTTAAACCTGGGTATTGAGATGTACTTATTTAACGATGGTATAAAAGTAACAGGTGAATATTTTCGTCAGAAAAGGGATAACATCCTTCAAACACGTCTAACTCCATTCAGTCTTGGTTTGGAATCACAAAATCGCGACAATGTAGGTAAAGCAATTACCGACGGTATTGATATTGCCGTTGATGGAAATAAATCACTTAGTAGTGATATGTGGGTGTCGGTACGAGGTAATTTTACACTTTCTGATGGTCGCTATGAGTTCTATGAAGAGCCAAATTATGACATGAGAAATGCTCCTCACCGTGGATTAACAGGCATTAGAATTGGTCAGCGTATTGGTTATGTTGCTGAGCGTTTATTTATCGATGAGGAAGATGTTGCCAATTCACCAACTCAATATTTCGGTGCAGCACCTATGGGAGGTGATATTAAGTATGTTGATATCAACAAAGATGGTGAAATTAGTGACCTCGACCGAGTAGCTATTGGTGATCCTGGAAGTCCACAAGTTACATACGGATTTGGATTCTCATTTGGTTATAAGAACTTCGACCTTTCAGCATTTTTCCAAGGGAATGCCAATACATCTATCTATGTAGATCCTGCAGCCAATGCTCCTTTCATTCAACGTCATGAAGGAGATGCAATGGGAATGAAATATTTTACTGAATCACAGCTTCTAAAAGAATTTGCTGATGATCACTGGACCGAAGCAAATAGAAATTCATTTGCGATGTATCCTCGTTTGTCAACCACACCTATTGCAAACAACAATCAAGTGAGTACATGGTGGCTTAGAGATGGATCATTCATAAGATTTAAGCAGCTAGAGTTAGGTTATAACTTTAGGAATATCAGAGGTATTACTAATCTACGTTTATATGCATCGGGAACCAATTTGGCGACATGGTCGAAGTTTAAACTATGGGATCCTGAGGTAGGAGGAAATGGATTTAACTACCCTCTGCAACGAGTATTTAATGTAGGTCTATTAATCAATCTATAAGCAGTCGAGAAATGAAAAATATTATAAAAATATGTGCTTTTGTACTACCCGCATTGTTTCTAAATCAATCGTGTAGTGATTATCTGGATGTAGTACCAGATGATTCTCCAACAATAGAAATTGCCTTCGAGAATAAGCAGACGGCCGAAGGATTTCTGGCAACTATATATTCAAAATTACCAGAGTTCAGTAATACCAATAATCCTGCAATTTTAGGGGGTGATGAGCTATGGGTGAACGATCAGGCGCAGTATAAAAACCTGGGCGGACTACCAGGATTACAAATTGCTCAGGGATTGCAATCAGAAGGACAAGGATTGTTGAACTATTGGAGTGGTAAATCAAACCTATTCCAGGGAATCCGTTTCTGTAATACAATGCTTGAGAATATTAATCAGCCATACGATATGTCGCAGGAAGAAAAAGACCAGTGGGCAGCAGAGGCAAAGGTATTGAAAGCATATTACCACTTCTACTTAATGCGCATGTACGGCCCAATTCCTATTGTTCGAGAGAATCTACCGGTAAGTATATCTCCTGAGGATGCACGTGTTGAGCGTGAGCCTGTTGATGATGTGGTAGCTTATATTGTTCAGTTGATTGATGAGGCTTTGCCACATCTGGGATCTACAACTGATGGTAATATAGAAGAAGGTCGTATTAATGTTGCAGTAGCTTCAGCCATAAAAGCAAAGATTCTGATCACAGCAGCTAGTCCGCTATTCAATGGTAATACCGATTATGCAGGTTTTGTTGATTCAAATGGTAAAGAACTAATCAACACTACCTATGATGCGGAAAAATGGGTTACAGCAGCAGAGGCTTGTCGTCAGGCAATTGAAGCAGCACATGCCGAAGGTCACGAACTATATCAATTCCCCCTTGATAAGATCGGAGCATATGGATTAACTCAATTCACCAAAGATAAGTTAAGCATTAGAGGAGCAGTCACAGAACCTGAAGACAACACCGAAGTTATCTGGAAAGCCACTGGACGTAAGATGGCTAGCCAGCAGAATTATTTTGCTAAGATGAATGACCCGTTGGGTAAAATTTCAACATTTGCACACCGATTGATTGGTTCGTATTATTCACCAACCATGAGGGTCGCCGAGATGTTCTACTCTGAAAATGGAGTTCCTATTGCAGAGGATAAAGATTACAATTATTCTGCACGCTATGTACTTCGTGAAGGAGATGCAAAGAATAGTTTGAAAATTGGACAAGGAATGAGTACAGTGGGCTTGCACTTCGACAGAGAGCCTCGTTTCTATGCCTCTATTGGTTTCGATAATGGTTACTGGTTTGGTCATGACAGATATAATGAATTTAACACATGGATATGTCAAACACGAGGTGGCGCAACAGCAGGTTATACAGGCGATCCTAATGTAAACACTTGGTCGGCAACAGGCTATTTTGCCAAGAAGATGGTACACTATGAAACAATGATGGTTGAGGCAACATCTGGTTTCTCACAGCATCAGTACTCATGGCCGGTTATTCGTTTAGCCGATTTGTATTTGATGTATGCCGAAGCATTGAATGAAGTATCAGGTCCTGGTGCCAATGTATATGAATGGATTGATAAAGTACGTGAACGTGCAGCTATCCCTCATGTTCAAGAGGCATGGTCAGCACATGCGAAGAATCCAGGGAAAGTTAGCGATCAGGATGGATTACGTGAGATTATTCACCATGAGCGTATGATTGAGTTGGTATTTGAGGGACATCGTTTCTGGGATTTAAGAAGATGGAAAAGAGCACAGGAGTTTATGAATAATCGTTTCGTCAAGGGATGGAATGTATATGCAGGACAAGCCGAAAACTACTATCAGATTAATAATATCTATCAGCAGACTTTCGAGGCTAAGGATTATTTGTGGCCTATTCCACTGACTAACATTTTGTACAATCCAAAACTTGTACAAAATCCAGGATGGTAAACGAAGTTTCAAACTTTTAAAAAAGTAAACGATGAAACGAACATGAATTTTCATCATCCGAAAATACACACATGCGGAAGATTAAAATTTATGTGAGTTCCTGAATGTATTCAAATTTTTTGAACATTCAGAAATCAAAAAATTATAAACAGATGAAAGATAAAATTCTATTTATACTTTGTTTTGTATTTTGTTTGAGTGGTGCGTTTATCGCATGCGACGATGCACTAGGGCCAGACTACCTTAGTAAGGACGGTACAAAACCAGCACCTCTTTCAAATGTAGAGGTAACACCTATTCCCGGAGGGGCAAAAATATCTTATACACTACCCGAGAACAACGATCTGTTAGGGGTGAAAGCTTACTATACGCTACCAGGAGGACAGGATGCAGTAGTGCGTTCTTCGATCTATAAAAATGAAGTAATCTTAACCGGATTGATAAAGCTTGAATCAACTAAGGTAAGATTGGTTACTTTCGATCACTCAGGAAATGAATCAGATCCTGTATCTACCGAGTTTGTGCCTTTAACAGCACCTGTAATTACAGCAGCTCAGTCTACAGTTGTAGAGCCAGACTTTGGTGGTGCTAAGTTTTCATTTGAAAATGATTCAGAATCAGCATTAGATATGTACATCATGGTTAACTTGAAGACTAAAGATGCCAGTGCCGATTCAATTGTACTATTGGATGTGAGAAACTTCGGATTAGAAAAACCTAAGCCATTCATTATTCGTGGATTTGATGTTAAGCCTTACGACTTCTTTATCTTTTATAAAGACCGTTGGGATAATGTTTCAGATACCGTTAAGGTGAATATTGAACCTATTTTCGAGGAGAAACTGCCAGGAGATGTTATGGAGCGTTATCGCCTTCCTCACGATATGCCAGAGTTTGGAGGAACCTATCCTGATGATTTCCCAAGTCATGGTCTATGGTCGCCTGAAAGAATGTATGATGGAAAGATTGATTTGAATGGAGCAGAAGGATGGCGTGGTTATGATGGTCCTGAGGCAGAAACATACGATCCTGAACCAGTTGAAGAGTATCGTAGTCCGTTTGATCCAAAGCGTGTAACAGCTCACCTGTATACGATTGATTTAGGTGGACCAAGAGTATTAAGTCGCTTTACCTACCACCCATTAACCAGTGGTTATTTTGCTGGTGGAGGATGGAAAATCATTGATGTATGGGGAACCAATGAAACACCAAATGCTGATGGCTCTTTTGATGGCTGGACTAAGTTGGTAGAGGACTTTGAGTTTGAAGTTCCAAAAAATCATAATGCCAGAAAGAGAGAGATTATACATAACGGACTTGAAGTGCCAATGCCAAGTGTTCCTGTTAGATATTTACGCTTTGCATTTAAGAAGAATTACTCAACAATTTTAGCATTTAATGCTACGGAGGTAAGCTTTTACGGACAAGTTCTGGATAAATAATATTTAAGATTAGAGGTATGAAAAAAATGAAATATACAACATTATTACTTTGGTCTGTAGTCATGCTATTTAGCGCTTATCTGGTAACATCCTGCGAATCTGTAGCAGATGATTATAAGGGGTATGTCGACGCAGAATTGAAATCCGATTTAGGAGGTATAAAAGGAGTAACAAGTGTTTCCGGAAACCATCGAATTAATTTTAAGGTGGCAATTACAGCCGATCCAAGGGTCTCATCGCTGACCATTAAGTGGAAAGAAAGCGGAGTGGATAAGGATTTTAACTATGATGTTGTTCGCGAGAAACCAGGAATGGATACGCTTAAGATATCACTTACCGAGGTTCAGGAAGGATCAAAGAAATTTACATTTGTCCTTTCCGATAAAGATGGAAATCGTTCGGCGACGTATGAGCACGGACAACGCATCTATGGTGAGAATTTTGCACATGAGTTGTTTGGTCGTAGGGCAAGATCAATTGTATCACATGAGACTGCCGATACAGCAATTGATTCAGTAGTGATTGAATGGGGTTTACCTGATGCCAAAACCTTGTCGACTGTTTTGAAATATACCGATGTAGATGGTGTAGAGCAAAGTGTAAATGTTGGTAAAGATGCCGAGGTAACAAAAATCAAAGGATATGATATTGCATCTCCATTTTTTGTGAAGACATGGTACTATCCTGAAGAAGGTGCTTTAGATAGCTTGCAATCATCAGCCACCGAGATGTACTTCCCAAAAGTTGTACTACCTATCAGTAAAGCTGATTGGTCGTTGGCTAATTTACCATTTGATATGCAAAATGAGTGTCATCCTGCAGCTGCAAGTGTATACTTGACATCAGGATTTGATGGAAATCCAGGATCTAATACTATTGTTGAACCTGGAGGTGCAATTGCAGACCGACCATTCCATTTCACGTTGGATTTAGGTGCTGAGTACCTAATTCATAAGTTCAAGATGGATGGTTTTTATCCTAATTACAATGCATCAAGATATTCAGTACAAAGATATCAGGTATGGGCTATTGCCGATACAACTGATGCTGCTACAACTGTGGATATCCACGATATCTCAATGATGCGTGAGGAGGATAAATTAGTTGCAGGTCTTGTTAAAGAGCAGAAGCTTAAAAATCTAAAAGAATGGGAAGCTGAGTCGGAAGAACTAGGCTGGACAAGGTTAATTGATGAGGCTCGTGGTTCAGTACATTGGGAAACTGTTATTAGCGATACCAATAAGTATCGATTCTTCAGATTCGTAATTATTGATAATTACAATGGCGAACGAGCAACAGCTTGGGGAGAGTTAAGTTTCTTTACGTTTAAGGAATAATTCAGTTAAATTCGTTGTTAGTATTTAGTATTAGGGATTCACTCATCGGCAGTGAATCCCTTTCCAGGTATAATCATCTAAAATCCCTGAAATATGGTAGCATAGATAAAAAGACGACTCTCCAAATACAGGATGACAGGTCTAAGAATCGAGTAATCTAATTATTCTGCAACCCTTAGGATTGATTCTTCGCATACTGTAGACCAAGTCGGAAAATCCAAAGATCTAATAATCCAAAAATCCAAAGAATATGAGTCTAAAAATCTTAATTAAAACCACAAAACAACAGCTTATTAAACCAATTTGTCTGTTTATTGCATTATTAATGACTTCTGGGATTATGGCCCAGGATGGAGGAATTAAATGGCCTGTATTGAAGACCTATAAAGGAGACAAGCTAGCGGAAGTAGCGATGCCTTTGGGAGGAATTGGTACCGGAACTGTTTCAATTGGAGGACGAGGAGATTTGCGTGATTGGGAGCTAGGAAACAGGGGAGCATTAGGATGGACACCAGGAGTGAAACTTGTGGAGCCTACCATAGCCAATGCACCATTTTTTGCCCTTTATTACAAAGAGGTAGGCGATGAAAAGGGGGCAATCAGACTGCTTGAAGGTCCGATTGCCAAATCAAAATATTATGGCGACTGGGGATGTGATGTTTATAATGCCGGTTTCCCTCGATTTGAGGAAGCTTTATTTGAGACAGCTTATCCTTTAGCACAACTTAAGCTGAAGCATCAGGATGTTCCACTTGATGTGCAATTAAAGGCATTTAATCCGATGATCCCGGGAGATGAAGATAACAGTAGTATTCCCGTGGCAGTGCTGACATATGTTATTACCAACAAGTCGGACAAGCCAATGGAGTTTTCGGTGTGTGGAATGATCCCGAACTTTGTAGGTGTTGATGGTTGGGGAGGCCGACCAAACAAAAACGAGAACAAGTTTAAGGATGAAGGTGATCTGAAGGGATTATATATGTTTTCTAATGGTGTTGATTCAGCCGATGTAAATTGGGGCACCATGGCACTATCGACCAATTCATCAGGAAAAGTAACCTATCGAAGGTCGTGGGCAAAATTAGGATGGAATTGGACATTCAGAGAGTTTATCGACGACTTTACTGATAATGGAGAATTAAAAGATCTCGGCTTTCAGTCGAAAGACGACAAAGAAGAATCGTATGTGATGGATGAAGTGGCGGTAAACAAACAACCTTACAGTTTGGCTACCCCACCAGCAACCTTAGCCGTCAAAGAAGAATTAAAACCTGGAGAAAAGAAGGAGGTTACTTTCTATGTCACATGGCATTTCCCTAATCGTAGAGGATGGGATCATGGTAATGGTAACTACACTGCATTCGGAACCAGCGAGATCGTTGGAAATTATTACACTACTAAATATGCTGATGCCTGGCAGGTTGCAGAGAAAGTTAATGATGAATTACCCGCTCTTGAAAGAAGAACCGTTGACTTTATTTCGGCTTTCTGTAGCAGTGATATTCCTGAAGCGATCAAAGAAGCGGCTTTGTTTAACACCAATAATTTAAGATCACAGACGGTATTTCAAACAAGCGATGGCTATCCATTTGGTTTTGAAGGTACAGGAAGTGTGCAGGGTACAAAGCTGGGAGCTGCTAAAAGCTCAGGATGGGGCTTTGGTACTTGTTTTCATGTATGGAATTACGAATCAACAATCCCTTATTTATTTGGTGATTTATCGATGAAATTCAGGGAAGTTGAATTTCTTCATGCAACACACGACAATGGAGCAATGAGTCATCGTGTAGGATTGCCGTTAAAAGAAAAAGCAAAGAACTTCAGACATTGGGCCGCAGATGGTCAGATGGGAACATTGATAAAAGTGTATCGCGACTGGCAATTGTCGGGCGATGATGAAAAGCTAAAAGAGATGTGGCCATTTATCAAAAAGGCCATGAGTTTTGCTTGGACTGGCCCATGGGATACCAACAAAGATGGAGTAATGGAAGGTTCTCAGCACAATACCATGGACATCAATTATGAGGGGCCAAATCCACAAATGGCTGCATGGTATTTAGGCGCATTGAAGGCTTCAATACAGATGGCGGACTACTTGGGAGATAAGGATTTTAAGAAAGAATGTGAGGATTTATTTGACAAGGGAAGCACGTGGATTGATGCCAATATTTTCAATGGAGAGTATTACGAACAAATCATCCCTGAAGGACACAATCGAATTGCTCAGCTTGGTAAAGGTTGTTTGGTTGATCAGTTGGTGGGACAGTATTTGGCTCATACAGCCGGATTAGGCTATGTACTTGACCAGAAACATGTGGCTAAGACCTTGGAAAGTATCATGAAATACAATTGGGTGGATGATTTTAACAATCATACAAATACATTCCGAAGCTTTGGTGTTGGTAAGGAGGCCGGATTAATAATGGCATCTTATCCTCATGGAGAATTACTCGACTTCCCATTTCCGTATTATACCGAAATCATGACTGGTTTTGAATATAGTACTGCTGTTCACATGATCTACGAAGGACAGAAAGAGAATGGATTGAAGGTGTTTAGTGCTATACGTGACAGGTATGACGGACAAAAAAGGAATCCATACAATGAAGGCGAATATGGTCACCGCTATGCAAGAGCAATGGCTGCATGGGGTGGAGTAGTAGCCTGGACTGGTTTTGAGTATTCTGCTGTATCAAAGAATATGAAATTTAATGCGATGAATGGCAACTGGTTCTGGTCGAATGGATATGCCTATGGATCCGTAACGATTAATGGTACCGCTGTTGAATTGAATGTAATAGGTGGAAAACTCAACCTTAACACGTTCATGCTTGGTGAGAAAGAAACCAAATTCAAAAAGCCCCTAACACTAAATGAAGGTGAAAACATCAAATTCACAGTCAAGTAAAAGGAAACCGGTTGGAAGGATGCAAGGTGAATGATAGAAACTGATCCTTAGTGTGCGAAGAATAGTAGGGAAAATTACAGGTTCATGTGCCAGTTCGGCTATCGCCTCACAGTTTCAGGTTAAGTGCTGATAATAGTTGTCTGACCTGTGGTGACGCTTAACCGCCTGCCATGGCCTGTATTTCTATCCCCTTTAAATTGCTGTCCTTAATTTAAAATATCTGATTAGTTCCATATTCCAGATCCGACCACCGTATTTCGATTATTTCACCTATCAGCAAATAAAACTCTGGTGAAACAATAATATAATTGCATTAGTGGCCGATGTAAGCATAACGCCTCTGCTCGAGCTTTTACTTCATTCCTTCTCTCTCCTTAAGAGTCATTTATAAGTGCAAGGAATGTTAATCATCTTTGGTACTTTCTTGCATTATTCTTTAATTTGTACAACTAAACCTATGCAAGCAGACCTAAAAAATATAATTTCTAAACTAAGAAGAGGTGATGAAGAAATCTATATTTCTTTGTTTAAAGAGTACTACGCCGCACTTTGTGCTTATTCAAGGAGATATGTAGGAAGAAAGGATATTGCCGAGGAAATTGTTTCTGAGACCTTTTTCAAAATTTGGGAGAATCGAAAGAAGATAACAATAACCACTTCAGTGAAATCATATCTTTTTCAGGCTGTCGCAAATAATTCATTATATCATCTACGTAAATTAAAAAAGGAAGAAAAGATTGAAGATTATTTTTCAGATACTGAAAGTAATAATGTAGGCTTTAGTCAAATTGCTGATAATCTAACTGACCAAAGTTTATTGATGCAGGAATTAACCGCAAGAATAGACGATGCAATTAATCAATTACCCCCGCAACAGAAACAGGCCTTTCGGTTAAAACGTTATGAGGGAAAGAAAAATAAGGAGATTGCTGAAGAAATGGGAATCGCGGTAAAGACGGTTGAAATGCACCTCTCGAAAGCCATGTTGTCCTTACGTAGCGATCTAAAGGACTACCTTCCGGCCTTTCTACTTTTTATGCTTCTAAAATAAATTATAAAAAAAATCTTGCCTCTATACAGGGTTTTATAATTTCAGTGCATCATAGTATTAGTAACATGAAATTATGCAGGAAGAAAATATACATAGTTTGATAGTCCGGCTGTTCAGTGGCGAAGCTACTTCAGAAGAGAAAGGGATTGTGGGAGAATGGATGAGTCTGTCGGAAGAAAACCGTGAGATGTATTCCGATTTGCAGGAAATCTGGTTGACTACTGGCAGTTCCAATGACTATAATACGGAAAAAGCAGTAGCCGAGTTTAAAAAGAAGATTAAGACTAAAGAAGTGCGGGTAATCAGCATGACTAACATGCTTAAGTACGCTGCTGTGGTCCTTCTTTTAATCTCATTGCCAATAATGTATTATTGGGGTAAAGAGAGTGTCATGCCTGATGAAAGTTTTACTACCATAACTTGTGCGATGGGCGACAAATCAACTATAACCCTGCCGGATGGATCGGTTGTCAATCTTAATTCGGGAAGTAAACTTACTTTTAAGAACGATTTTCATGATACCTACAGAATGGTTGCTTTAGAAGGAGAGGCTTACTTTTCGGTAGCAAAGAATCCCGACATTCCATTCAAAATTACCACGTCAGATATTGAGATAGAAGTGTTGGGGACAGAATTTAATCTTAAAGCGTATCCGTATGAACCTTATATTTCCACAACTCTGGTTGAAGGTAGTGTCCAGATAAATAGCGGATCTCAGAAAACTGTTATGAAACCATCACAGAAAGCGGTTTTCTCGCGGGCAGACCAAAAGATGAACTTGTATGAACTCGAGGATATGACGCTTGAAACATTGTGGAAAGAAGGGCGATTGGTATTTAGGAATGAATCTTTAGGAGATTTAGAGTTGAAATTGGAACGTTGGTTTGATGTCGATATAGAATTTGCAGATGATGAAGTGAAGAAACGCAGGTTTACAGGTGTTCTTAACCGAGAGAGTATTCTTGAAACGGTAACTTATTTTGGTTATTCAGAGTATGTTGGATATCGAATAGAAGACAACAAAATAACGTTTTATTCAAAAAAAAGAGAAACTAACAAATAGAATTAAATCAATGAAGTAAGAAATACAAAAAAAGAGGAAGTGTTCCAGCACCCCCTCTTGATTTAAAATTAAACAGAAGTCTAATATTAAATTGCATTCAAATTTATGAAATTAAAACGAATTCTTCGGCCCTTTTATGGGGGTGAAGTAAAAAAGTGTGTGCGAATTATGAAATTATCTTGTTTTCTTATTCTTGTCTTAACGTTGCAATCCAGCGCAAGTCTTTGGTCGCAAAACAAAATGGATGTGGCTATAAAGAATCAGTCGCTGCTGCAATTATTTACACAAGTAGAAAAAAACAGTAAGTACCGTTTTTTCTACAGTAACGATGAGGTTGATGTTCATCAAAAAGTTACTGTAGAGGTCAAGGATAAAACTATTGGTTATATCTTGACGGAGGCATTCAGTGATTTGCCCTATTCTTTTAAGGAAGTCAAAGATAACATGATCTTGGTGGAATTGAATAAGAGCATTGGCACATCGGTTAAGCAACAAAGATCAGTATCAGGAAAAGTGGCGGATAACAATGGAGAATCGTTACCTGGAGTCACTGTTCGTATCAAGGGAACGACCAATGGTACAGTTACCAATATCGATGGAGAATATACTTTATCAGGTGTAAGTGCTGAGAGTATATTGCAATTTTCGTTCGTAGGAATGCTTTCGAAAGAAGTTGTGGTTGGTGAAAAAAACGTTATAAATGTACGCTTAGTACCAGATGAAATTGGTATTAATGAAGTTGTGGTAACGGCACTTGGTATTCGTCGTGATAAAAAAGCATTAGGATATGCAACTTCGTCGATTGATTCAAAAGCCATAGAGGAATCGGGAGAATCAAATGTATTAAATGCTTTAAAAGGTAAAGTAGCTGGTTTAAATATATCGGGATCGAATGGATTATCAGACGAAGGTGCCAGTATCACCATAAGAGGTCACTCTTCAATTTCAGGAAATAGTCAAGCTTTAGTTATTGTAGATGGAGTTCCAAGTAGTTTAGATGTTATTCCTAATGATGTTGAAAATGTAACAGTGCTGCGTGGGGCTAATGCTTCCGCTCTTTATGGCTCAGAAGGTGCTAATGGTGTGATTCTAATCACAACTAAAAAAGCAAATAAAGAGAAGGGATTGGGAGTGAATATTAATTCTGGCGTTACCTTTATTTCAGCAACCAGCCTGCCTGATTTGCAGAATATTTACGGACAAGGTAAAGGAGAGGTCGGTAAATTTCAGGCAATTGGAGAAGATGGAATTCCTCTTCTAGGAGGAGGTACAAAAGATGAATCCTGGGGGCCAAAGATGGAAGGCCAGATGGTTCGAATTAATTGGTTACGCCACCAACCTGTTGTGCCATTTGATCCACAACCGGATAACATTAAAGACCTTTACGATACAGGAGTGTTGTACACGAACTCTGCCTCAATATCTTATGCTACAGATAGAACGACTTACTACGGTTCTTTTTTGTATCGAAATGCCGATGAGTATGTGCCAACAGCCAGAACGAATAAAGCTTTTGTAAACCTAAGAGTTACCCATCAGGTGACTGATCGTTTGTCTTTTGATGTTAAAATCGATGCAGATAAAGCTGAGGGGCATAATCGTCCATCTAATGGGCACACAAGTGCAATGAATTTAGCCACTCACCCTAGAAGTATTAGATTACAAGACATTAACATGGGGAAATATCCCGAATCAGGTAAAGACTGGGGACAGAGTCATTGGCAGGATGGCCAACCAATAATGTGGACAACAACACGGAACAATGACCAGTATTTTTGGAACTTGTATTTTGATACCAATGAGGATTACAGTAAAAATTTCAACGGAAACTTTAAGGTAGAGTACAAAATTAGCGATTGGTTAAACTTCATGGCAAGGTATAGTCATAAAGAAGGAGTTTCTGGATACAGTCAGATAAAAGCAATCAATTCGTGGAATACTCCAAAAGGAAGTTATACCAAATCTGATCGTCAATATACATCTTATAAATCTTATTTTCTTTTTTCTGGAAACAAAGACTTTTTTGATGGCGACTTTAACATTAATGGAACCTTTGGTGGCCGCCAGGCAAAAGATGAAGGATCCAGAACCTGGTTTAAAGGTGATGAGTTTGTGATGGAAGGATTAGAGACACCTAATAATACCAAGACAAAAAACTATGATTATAATGAATGGGATCATTTGTCTAATTCGTTATATGGTAACGTGCAACTTGGATACAAAGGGATGATGTATGTGGATTTCACAGGCCGGAATGACTGGACTTCGTCGCTCCCAAAAAATAACAATAGCTTTTTCTATCCTTCAATAACAGGTAGTATTATCTTTTCTGAAATACTTAATATCGATAAGGATATTTTAGGCTTTGGTAAAATCCGTGCCTCTTATGCCGAAGTTGGTAGCGGAGGAGGTGGAAATATCCACCGAAGCTATGGCTTTTACACAAGTGTGATGGGAGCTACTTATGCAGGTAATCCTCATACGTTGCCAAATAAAGATCTGGTACCAGAGCGCACAGAATCAGTTGAGTTTGGTACGGAATTGAGCTTTTTAAAAAATCGCATAAGTCTTGATGCTACCTATTACAAAGCCAATACTTTTAATCAAATTCTGGGATCTCAACCTCTGGCTGCTACTACTGGTTATACCGGCCGTTCTATTAATGGTGGTAATATTGAAAACAAAGGGGTTGAGTTAGCTCTAGCAACTAAGAATATTGTATCTAATGACTTTACATGGGAAACAAATTTAACATTTGCAAAAAACAAGTCTGAAGTAGTTAGTTTGGGTGAGGATGTTTCTACCCAGATTGATTTTGGTGGAAATCGTGCTGTACGTATTGTTGCTATACCAGGTAATTCGTTATTTACAATTACTGGTCGTGGATTTCAAAGAAATGATCAAGGTCAGATATTGATAAAAACTACTGGAAGTGACAGGGGAATAGCGTTGCAGACTGATGATTACATTGAGCTGGGAAAGGTAGAGCCAGATTGGACTGGAAGTATCCGTAATTCTTTCAATTATAATGGCCTGAATTTCTACTTTCAGATTGATGGCTCTTTTGGAGGTCATTTCTATGGATCAAACAACCAGTGGTTTGATGAGCAAGGAGTTTCTGTAAGATCATTAAATGGTCGTGAAGGATGGATGGAGTCAGAAGAAGCCAGACAGGCTGCCGGTGTTAGTTCCAGTGAGTGGCACAATACAGGTGGTGTAGATGTATGGGTAGATAATAACACTGTGCTTTATGACGAGTCATTAGTTGGTGAGGATGGAATTCAGGTTGGTGGAGTACTAAACTCTGGCAAAGATGCTATTTATTCTGACCCTCGTAAATTCTGGGATAGAAACAGATTTGCCAGGGCAGAACATAACATTGAAAGTGCAACTTTTGTAAAATTGAGGGAGGTTGGACTATCTTACAGACTTCCTAAGCAAATAATTGAAAAGTTGCCGTTTAAAGACGTATCAGCATCTTTAATTGCGAATAATTACTGGATGATATACAAGAAAGCAAGACACGCCGATCCGGATGCTTATCGTCAAGGGAATGATAAAAGTTTTTTAGGTTATACGGGCGATACTGCGATGCCAACTAAGACTCTTAGCTTTAAACTAAATCTCAAATTTTAAATTGACGTCATGAAGATAAAAATATTATTAGCTGTAATTATTGTATTCAATTTAGTTGGCTGCGAAACAGATAGTCTTGATGAATTCGGAAAGCCATACAATTCACTGACTAATCCTAATGTTTTCCATATTTTGAGTAGTGGGATAAGGGATATGAATAGTGATGATTTTCAGTATTGGATTCATCATATGGCACGACATAATACCGATCGTGATTTGTACGATGACTTTAAGTCTGCTTACCCTTGGGAGCCATCTTATTTACAAAATAAGAATTTGCTTGATGTAATTCAACGAACAGAAGGATCTGATATTCCAGCTGAAAAAAAAGCGTTGGCATTGGCACATGTGGTAAGATCTTTAATGTTTATCCGATTAACTGATTCTTATGGAGATATCCCTTACTCTGAAGCTGGGGTAGAGACCGAGGATGGAGTGCTTGAATTTCCTAAATATGATTCCCAGGAAGCAATTTATAATGACTGCTTTTCTAACCTGACAAAGGCCATTGAACTAATTGGGGATGAAGATATCATTTTACTAGGTGAGGCTGATTATGTGTATCATCAGAATCTGCAAAATTGGAAATTACTCGCCAATACTATTCGTTTAAGAATGGCTTTACGTGTTACCAACGTTGACTCAAACCTCGCCAATAAGTGGTTTGAGGAAGTTGCGAAGTATCCTGTGATTAATTCGCTGGACGAGTCTGCTACCTATGAGCGTTTTGACGTTGAAGGATTTAGAAATCCTTTATGGAATCCACAGCCTAATGTGCATCGTATGTCAAAATTGTTTGTAGATTATCTCATGAACAACAACGATCCTCGATTGGAAAAACTGGTAAAGCCAAATGAAGACGGAGACTATGTAGGAATGGAAAATGGCTTGGATTACGTTCCAAATCAAAATTATTTCTCTGATCTTGGAGCTGAGTTGACTAGAGCAGATAGAGAAAGTCCTATTCTTTTGTTCGATGAAGTATGTTTCATTAAAGCTGAAATGTATTTACGTGGTTTGGGCGTAACTAAAGATGCTCAAAAAGCAAATGAGTGGTATCAAAAGGGGATTAGAGCTAATATGGAATTCTATAATGTTTCAGAAGCAGATATTGCACATTTTATAACAAATGAACCAGAAGCGACATTAACTGGTGATGAAGCTAATAAAAGAAGACAGATTGGTTCGCAAAAGTGGGTAGGTGGAATATATAATGGTTTCGAGCTCTTTGCAGATATGCGTAGGTCTGGTTATCCTGTTATTGCAGATAGGGTTGCTGGGAGTGATCCAATAGTTTCGCTTGGAGAGACCGATGGTAAAATGCCACGACGTTTAAAATACCCTGATAATGAGTTGCAATATAATAATGAAAACTACCTGAAAGCTATTGCTGCAACCAATAATAATAGTTTTCTCTATCGAGTTTGGTGGGATGTTGAATAAGATTTACGGAGTTTTTTTAAAATAAATGAAGAGGCTGTCCATTGGGATAGCCTCTTTTTGCTGTGCCGTGCATGATAAATACCTAGGTTCTCAAAGTTCTCCGATCGGGATGTAAGTTCCACTGGTAGATTATGTAATGGCCATCATTTCAGATGTTGTTTAAACTGCTCCTCAAAATTGAACATCCCAATTTTTCAAATCATGCACTTACATAGAATGTTACGACGATTAACATGTGTGCTGCTACACTTATTAGTTTCACGATGTAATTAAACAATAAATGTAATAATATTGTAAGAGGAAGAATCTCACAATGTTCATGCATCGTTAATTCAAAGTACAACATGTATAAATTATCAAATAGAAACATTCTGGAGTGGATTGTTTTCACTTCTGTTGAGTATTTGGCTTATATGTTCATTATATCCATATTTTTCGTGACGAATAAATATGCGTTATTGGGTATCATAGCAGTTGCTGCGATATCTATTGTAAATGATTATAATATCCTCAAAAAAAGTGAGGGTAACTTCGACTATTTGAGTAAAAGATTGTTCTTCCTTCATAAATCGGTGTATCGTAAGAATCTGCTATTCCGACTTTTATTTGTTTTAGGCATCGTGATATTATTAAGTCTTAATGCCGATTATAATGCCGGAAATGAATATGTTGGTATTCCTCTTCAGTTTGCCGGTATGTTTATCTTCTTTAATTACAAGCATGTATACGGTATCAAACCGAAATCTAATATCTATGAAAAGGCCAAGTTCTTTATCGAAAGCAAACAAGCAGGCGGCGTAATCTCTAGCAGTAATGACACTCCTGTTTTGTATGTCACTAAAAACGATCTAAAAGAACTGAATACCTTAATACACATGTTCCCCGACGATCGTACCTATTTGCCCTCAAGTAAGCCTAAGAAGTTGGAATTAAGGTCGTAATCTGATTGGTGGATTGTCCTGTAAATATTAGTTGTTGCAGGAATTATTTTTATGATAATTGGTTCTTCCGCTTGATATTACAATCTATTTTTTACAATTTTATAAATTATTGGATGATAATATGTTGTCGCATGTATTAAGGATATGCTGACCAATTGTATTGTTTTCTGGTAAGATAGGATTTTCGAAGCACATATTAAAACGAACAAAACCAATGAAGAATAACATTATTTATCTCCTTGTATTGATTGGATTGTGTGCCTGTAGTAAAAAGTCAGGCGATCTCCCGGAAGTAGAGTTTAGTAATATCTCAGCAATTGATCTAAAGAATGAAATCTCACTTGATTCCATCGTTGAACAGACGAATATTATTAGGATTAAATCAGACTCTAATTTAATAATAGGAAAAGTCAAGAATGTATTCGAAAGTAAGGACAACTTCTATGTCGTAGAAAACAATCGGATTGTACGGTTGGATAAAGAAGGTAAGTTCCTCAATCTTATTGGGATGAAAGGAAAAGGTCCTGGTGAATATATCACACCATGGAAGATGGATGTCGATGAGATTAATCAACACATTTATGTTCTGGATTACTTTGGGCGAAAGATGTTGCGTTATCATTTCGATGGAACTTTTGATCGGAAATATAACCTGCCAGAGAATTTCAGTCTTAATGGATTTAGTCTTTATCAAGGAAAAATATTGTACACTGCAGTGGTAAATTCAGTTAGTCCTGAAGTCTTCTGCTATGACCAAAAAAATGATGAAACCACTGAACTCTCCATTAGAGATAGGGAGATGCTAGTAGGCGAAGGATTGCTCGGAGATAACTTTATCGCAGGGAATAAAGAAGCCCCTTTCTTTTATCATTATTTTAATGATACAGTTTTTTCAATCGAAAATAATCAACTAAAACCTGCATATCTATTACAGTTTGGCAAACTTAAGATCAAATTTGACGAGCTAAATTTAGATAAAAATAAAAGGCCAAACGGACCAAGAGCACAGGTTTATAATATGGTTCGAAGTGACAACTTTACATTTCTTACATACGGGGCGACAAAGCTTAAGAACTCCCGACAGCAAACTTTAGTAACCGGATTTTACAAAAATGACTTGTCGGTTAATACTCCTTGTGTGAATTTCATTAGCAACAAGAATCCATTGCTAACTATACCTACCGGTAAATACTTTAGTCCAGGATTTGGGAATACCTTATTGCGTATTGTAAATGCCGTTGATGTGCTCTCTATTGACCCTGATTTTGATATTGAGATAGATGACAATCCTGTGCTAATAAAATATTACCTGAAATGAGACGATCACATATTTTTAGCTTGTTCAGTGTAAAAGTTGTTGTTTTATCCATCCTATATTGTTGTTGTTCTTGCAGTTCAAGTGATAGGGGTAATTTACCAGTATTGGATCTGGAAAAAAGCGGTAAAGGCATGATTGAGATTGATAACAAGTTTAGAAATTTCACTCATACACATTCTAATTTTCTGCAATATAGTTCCGGATTATCACCCAATGACATCCGTAATATTCATTGTTACGGCAACGACTTATACGTTTTGTTTTCCAATAAGCTGCTATACTATGACTTGATCTCTGGAGACTTGCTTTATAGCTATCAATCTCCAGTTTCTGCCGACTTTGTTGATTTTGGTTTTGATCCATTGCGACAAAGAGCTTACATTCTTGATAAGAAACAATCTCATGTTTTCGAATTGCAGGTAAAAGGCGATGTAATAAAAGAGATAAAGCTCGATAGTGCATATGCTTATACAATGATCAAACAACTCGATCAAGGTTGTTTTCTTATTCCTAAACAGACAGCACCTTATCCGTCCTATCTAACGGTTGACTTTACAACAGGAGAAGTAAAGGATTATACTCTAAAAGACCAGAAGAAGACGTATCCTATTCCTGAGGGAAGTGATTCAATTTGGGTGAAATATCCTTTGTATGTTGCCAATGAAACAAGACAAGGAGTGAAACTTAAATACCTTTTTGATGATCAAGTTTACCTGTTTACAAAAGATGGGGTAACTCCAGAATACATCATCGATATGGGAAAGCATAAGGTTAAGAGAAAGTATTTCTGGTCGAAATCAACGTTAAAAAATAACAATCGCTTCAGAGTCCTAAAATTCTGGCATGGTAAAGAACGGACTTATATCTTGCATAGGTGTATCATTAAAAATATATTCGGAGTATTTGATCCTCGAATGCTTTCTCAATTCAAAGATCATAAGAGCTATAATTCTTATGGAGGAATGTCTCTTCAGAATGGAATATCAACTATGACCAACCAATTATTTATGGATGATGAATGCAGACGTTTTATTTGTTTCAAAAATTTAAATGATGAGGAAAGAAGGGGTGAGCTTCTTTGGCCACAACATATGCAGGGAGCTGCTAAGAAGGATAATTTGGTGCTAAGTGTGTTTTATATGAAGTAAATATAGCACGCGAATAAAGAATCAGTTGAGATTTTAAAAAAGTAATGTTAATTTGAGTGCGATGTAATAGCTCAAAGATTCAGTAAGAAATGACACCACATCTCGACAAACTACTAAAAGGGTATGATCGCAATATTATTGTAGATAAAATTTGCGATGGGGAATACGACACCTATTCGCCACATAGTACCACACTGCATCGGCACAACTATTTTCAAATAGTGTGGATTGCCAAAGGAGAGGGGATTCATTTTGTTGAGCAGCATAAGTACCAGTACCACAATGGTAGTCTGTTTTTACTGGCTCCGCATTTTATGCATCAGATAGAATACAATAAGGAAGTGCAAGGATATGTTGTCAGCTTTAGCGATACCTGTTTAGACAGTCATCAATTTCAGTTAGCACTTCAATTTTACAATTCACAACAATGCTTCCTAACTGTTCCCGATAGTGAGCAGGAACTGCTAAATACTGAATTCCAACACCTACATCATTACTTTAGTAATTCCCATTATGTCGATCAGAGTAGCTTATTGCAAAACTACCTGCACATCATACTCACTAAGATCAAAGGATTTAGTGAACTTCATCAGAAGAGGGTGGTGAGTGCATCACATCAAGAGCTGTTGGGACAATTTGTGATGTTGGTAAGAGATAATTATCGTCAAGAGAAGAATCTTCAATTCTATCTCGAAAAACTCGCAGTATCGCAACGAAAGCTGAGCGATGTTGTCTCATTGGGGACAGGTATATCACCTGCAAAATTTATCGAACAGTATGCACTGAACGAGGCTGCACGACTGATTTCTTTCAGTACCTACAGCATAAAGGAGATTGCCGCCTATGTCGGATATATGGATAATTCATACTTCTCCAGGGGATTTAAAAAGCACTTTGGAAAAACACCCATTCAGTTTAAAGAAGAAGTCGTAAAACGATAATTTGCTTAATAGTACCACACGTTCGCCATATTGTTCTGCTAGTGCTTGTCGATAATGCAGAACTTTGTCGGCATGAAATCAAGAACAAAATCAATCATCTATGTCATGCTGTGTGTCCTTTTGTGGTCACTTATTCCTTTGGTGTCGAAGCTAGGGCAGGCAGACTTAGATAATCACCAATTTCTATTCTGGTCAAGCGTTGTATCGCTTGCTACATTTATGGTCATTAACATCAGTAATAAATCGTTGAGTGACTGTTTAAAGCTATCAAAACGTAACTGGATTCACGCTATTGTATTGGGATTTCTGGGGACCTATCTGTATTATATACTGCTCTATTTTGGATATGCACATGCAAAAGGACTTGAGGTGCTGGTCATTCAATACAGTTGGCCTATTTTTGTGATTATCCTATCCGTCTTCATCTTAAAAGAGACGTTGAATGCGCATAAGATTATCTCTATTGTATTGGGTTTTTTAGGCGTATTTATGGTGCTGACCAAAGGAGACTTTACCAATATTCACCTCGATAATCTTTGGGTTGATGGCATTGTGTTATTGGCTGCGCTAGTGTTTGGATTATTCTCTGTCTTGAGTAAGCATATTGATATTCCTCCGTTAAGTCTAACCACCATCTTTTTCTTGGCATCAACAATCATCTCCTTTGCATCAATGCTGCTATTTTCGAGTATTAGTCTGCCCACCCAATCAACCATCATCCCTATTTTATTGAATGGTGTCCTGGTAAATGGTATATCCTATATTTTTTGGATTAAAGCACTAAAGTTTGGCAATGCCTCCTTTGTAGCCCCATTTGTGTTCTTCACTCCGGTGCTATCAACCCTGATCTTGATTGTATTCTTTAAAGAAGCATTTCATATGATCTACCTCATCGGAATGCTCATGGTAATTATGGGAGGATTGGTGAATAGGAAGTAACAGCCATAGCGGCGGCGTCATCTCTATTTCCTACTTCTTCTCACACACCCATATCTTTCTTTCGAAGGTCGTCTTGTTTTGTTTCGTAACGGTACAATAATCCGCAATGTCTAATCCCGATTTATCGATTATAGCAGCGATATCAGTGGTAGAAACAATCACTAAACGATTGGTGATTTCAGCTGAAGACTCAATAATGTGCAAGAGCGTATTATCATCGGCATGGCTAAATAAATTGTAAGGAAGGTCGATGATTGCCGCATCATACCTATCGCTAATATCCTTTATATCGGAGCGGTAAACCGTTGCAGAATAATCAAAATGTGCAAGATTTGCCCGTGCTTGTCGACATACCTTCCAATTAATATCGCACCCCTCAATGTTGTTTCCCGAGAAACATGCCTCCAGCATAATTGTACCAACACCACAACAAGCATCAATCAATTTTCTCTCTTTGTTTGCTTGGGTGGCAATATTGATCAGTGCTTTAGCCACACTCACATTAATAGAGTTACTGTATGAGAAAGGCTTTTGTTTGTGCTTATGCCAGTCGAAATCATCCTTATTCAATAGCCCAAAATACCAGACACCATTGTGAAAGCATAGTGAATAAGTAGTTTTAGGCTTATAATATTCAGGGATTCCTTCAATTCTGTAACCAACATCCTTTAGCTTTTTTAGTCTATCGGCATACTCTGTTGGATCACCATCCAGCACTAAATATTCAACCTTGAAACTATTTGTATGTATACGCTCTTTCTCAATTTGCTCTAGTAGCACAGCATAATCATCAGCCGAAAAGATAATGTCAAATCGCTTTTTAATGAAAGCACTACTCGAAGGTTCAGCTTTTATATTGGAAAAAAGTAATTTGTTTTTCTCTTCCTTGTTAAAGATATGCCTCGATTCGAGCTTACACAATTCACTCTCGTTATGATTGTAATTGAAGGAATATATATAATTGTCTGTGTGCATGTTTTTTCCAGCTATAAAAGTTGCAGGATAGCTCCCATATTTTCATGGTTGCCATTACCCCATTAACCTTACTTTTTTCAAGTTTGGCAATTTATTCTTTTTTCGCGAATGTTTTTCTTTTTTGCCGGGGCATAATTACTAATTTTTATTTAGAAATACGGTTTTGTTGATTCCCGTCTGTTGCTTCTAATACTTTTCGCTACATTTGGATGTTTGCAAAACAAGTCTTTACAACTAAATGGATGTAATTAGCGATATACAGGAATTTATAACGAAGCTGAAGCTGGATCAAAAAACGATTCATCCATATTTTCACATCTTCCGACTTGAAGATTATGATCCAGAAACCTTAAGAGCAAGTACTCCATTCTATCAAGATTTTTTTGAAATAGCAATTGCGATAGAAGATAATGGTAGATATATTCATGGTCAAAACACATATGAGGCTCTTGATAAAACAATATCGTTTCTTTCTCCAGAGCAAATAACGCTCTATGAAAGGGAAAGTGGTATCGCAAAAGGATTTTGTATTCTGTTTAAGGGGGCATTTTTTGAGCCTTTAAAGCATAAGTATGAGATTCAAAATGAATATGATTTTTTCAGAATTCATACTAGTCCGATATACCAGTTAAGTGATGATGAATTATCTCTGTTTGTGGAGCTGTTCAACCGCATTCATGCTGAATTGGAAAGAAATGATGAAGAGAGTATTAGTATCATCCGGGCATACCTGTTAATTCTGTTGTCGAATGCCAATCGATTATTGTCGAGCGACAAAAACAGCGTTAAACTATCTCGATTTGAGGAGATTGCTAGTAAGTTTGAAGACCTTGTGAGCAAACATACTTCGAAATATAATACCATCCCAGACTATGCTGCGTTGTTACATATTAGCCCTACTTACCTGTCGGAATGCGTGCGCAAAGCAACGGGGAAATCAGCCAAGCAAATCATTACTGATTATAAGCTACTAAAAGCAAAATCCCTATTATCACAGTCGAGCAGTACGATCAAGGAAGTGGCTTATACTGTAGGTTATGATGACACAACCAATTTTACAAAGTTCTTTAAGAAACATGTAGGGAAAACTCCAAAAGAATTTAAGCGTAAACCATTAGTATAATTGGGAGGATTTGATCCTGCAATGCGACCTTATCTACAGTCTGACGTTTCAATTCCTTACTCCCGATTTAAAAATTCTTCCACCATTTTGAATTCTCACCCTGGTGATCAGAAATTCCAAAGGGTTTTCCAATCATTGGAGTAATTAACTCAATCTTTAATTCATTAGCTTTTTTAGCAACCCGTTCTATCGGATCGGTCCAGGAATGTTGTGCTAACTTAAAACTGGCCCAATGAATTGGCATTATTTTTTTAGCATTTAAATCGATCCCGGCTTGCGCAGTTTCTTCAGGGAACATATGTACCTCACTCCATAGTTTGTTATATTGACCACACTCTATCATTGCAAAGTCAAAATGCCCGAATTTTTTGCCGATTGCTTTAAAATGTGATGCGTAACCACTATCGCCACTAAAGAATATGTTTTCGGTTGGTGATTGTATAACCCATGAGCACCAGAGTGTTTTATCCCTATCAGTTAAACCACGACCAGAAAAGTGTTGTGAAGGAGTACTGGTAAACGTTAGATTGTCAAATTTTGTATCTTCCCACCAATCTAATTCGGTAATTTTATCTTTAGGAACTCCCCATTTTAGCAAATGATTTCCAACACCTAATGGCGTATAAAAGTGATTTACTTTCTCCTTTATCTTTATTATTGTGTTATAATCTAAGTGGTCGTAATGGTCGTGAGAGATTAAGACAGCATCAATTGGTGGTAACTTTTCGCTAGTAATCGGCAATTCATTATTAAATCGCTTTGTGCCTAACCAAGGATGTGGAGCAGGAACTTGCCCAAGCATTGGATCTATTAATATGTTTTTACCATTTATTTGTGCTAAAAAAGTAGAATGACCAAACCAAACGAACCTGGTAGGACTGTTGTAATCGGCAATGTTTGTAGAATCGATTGTTCCATTAGAGATTGGTATTTTTGGTGTTGCATTGGGAATGGTTTTAAACATCCCGCCAATAGCTTTTAGCATGTCACCACTACTCATTTCAGGCTTTACATTACCTATATTGATAAATTTGCCGTCTTTGTAATTATCTGATTTTACATACTCACTTTGCTGTGCCTTTGTTGCTGTACCGCCAAACTCCGGACTTAATTCCAGAAATAATAATCCAACGATTATGATGATACTGATGAGTACTCCTAATGTCATTACCATTTTTTTTATCATAGACTTTAAAGTTAAGTATTCGTGCGCTAAGTAGCACATAACCCAATACTAAATTGATTAATACCCCCAATGATATTTTTACTAAAAGCGATGAATTATGAATCTCATGATCCATCCATGATTAAGCATTGTAAATTCATCAAAAGCTTTCTTGGTTGCAAAAGTAAGGCAGACAGCAGGCTG
The DNA here is from genome assembly GCA_005217565.1 of Puteibacter caeruleilacunae. Lineage (GTDB taxonomy): Bacteria > Bacteroidota > Bacteroidia > Bacteroidales > Prolixibacteraceae > Puteibacter > Puteibacter caeruleilacunae. The sequence continues at coordinate 9,439 of SJCO01000020.1, read as the reverse complement.
AGCATTTAAATATTTTCGCCAAAGACTTATACTTTTTTGTAAGCGGTGTGCCACATTAGATGTGCCACTTGGTCAAGTTTTAAAACCAATTATTGAATCATGTCTAAAGGTAGAATAATTTTCTATCCTTAAAATCTGTAAGAGCATCATCATTCTACCAATTTAAATCTCAATACCTCTTCACCCTTCTTTGTTTTTCCTAACCAGCAATGATGCTTTAAGAATTCGAAGGTGTGATGTTTAAAACCATCAGCATCGGTGCTATTACCAACAGATCCACACTTACTGCTGCCATGTTTATCATCTAGAACCTCTAGCTTTACCATACACGTCTTTCTTTGGTTCAGGTATAGATGATATTTAGCCAGTCGTTTGAAGAGTGTACGGTATACCCTGCGTGCATCATTGGCGTTGTTGAATCCCATGATGAAATCATCACAAAACCGAACCATGAAACTAGTGTTGAGCATGAGTGGTTGAATCTGGCTTACAAACCAATTATCAAGTGTGTAGTGCAAGTATATATTACTCAGCATAGGAGCGAGTGGAGAACCAGTTGGAAGTCCTTGAGGACGCTCTTCGGGCTTGTTACGGTTAACATTCCCTGTAGCTAACCATTCTTCCACTAAATGCAGGATAACATCATCAGAAATCCTCTTCTTCAGAAACTCCATCATGTATTCATGATCAATCGAACTAAAGAAGTCATGAAGGTCAGCTTTAATCAGGTAGCGGTAACCACCATAAGTGATGTGATGACGCAACCATGAGTGTGCATCAACTTGCCACTTCCCCCTACGGTATCCTGTATTGAAGTTGAAGAACACCTGTTCATACACTGGCTCCAGGATCACCTTCACAGCCTTCTGCAACAACTCATCCTCTAACGGTAACTTGCCAACATCTCTTAGCTTGTTCTTCACGGTTACCTGTTTCATCTTCACAGCTACGGGATGGTATAAACCTTCATTCAGTTCCTTAAGCAGGTAGGGTATGGATATATCCTTGTTCATGCTTTTCAGGGAACGGCCGGAAGTAGATACAGGTGTATTCCGTTTTATTCCTGTAAGACAGAAATTAAGTAGGTCTTCATCGATAAAATTGTGCAGGCCGGATAGTGTTCTATGGTTGTTAGCTTTAATCAACTTTCTCTCTTTTTTTAGTAATTCTGTTATGTATTTCATAATTCTATTTCTTGGTATAGTTCTCTGTAGGGCAGACCCTGGTTACATGGTTGAAGTTTTTTCCAAATCAAGAATCAGGCTTCCTCGTTATTTATACCCCATTTCTTAACAGTCTTTTTAGGCCTATATACACGTTTTCTTTTGATTACTACACTAGACACAATTGTACTAGGCAGTTGCTCAACAACAAGGCCATCACGGACCTTTAAACGCTCTTCTATTTCAGGATGAGCTTGTTTTACTTCAGACAGATACACACCTTCCCATATGGTTTTACGGTAATGTTGCTTTATCGTGATGTATCCTTCATCTTCAGCAAGCGTACGGTATTTACTAATGGTAGTATAGTGCAGTTCAAGATTATTGCCAATAAATCGATTAGGTAGTTCGTATTCATTTTTTGCATGACGAGCATCCTTATTGAAGTCCCCCTTTAAACACTTCGAAGCTCTCTTCTTGCAATTCAGGAATCGACTACCCCAACTAATTACAGCACCAACACAGAAGGCTCTAAACTTGATGACATCCTCTATGCTGCAGCCAATGCCACAGTTGTGCTGTTTGTCCAATTTTATCTTGATGACTATCTTCTTATATCCCTTAATATGTAAGCTTTTGGTCTTATTGTTATAACTGATCCATTTCTTACGGAGCAACCACTGGCGGTGTTTTTCGAATGTCTTTTTACACCAGTGCAGCTTGCTGCAGATATCGTCGATAACCTCGTTGGTGAGTTTAATGTTCCCACTGGCCATATACTTCAGATAGAGGTATAATCGTACCTGGTTAACCTTGCGTTTGCGCAGGCTATAAAGTAGTAGGTCAATGGGAACAGTGTACATTGTTAATGTGATTAGACGTTGGTGAAAACTTGAATGTTAACGGCCAATTAATTAGTTTTTATCACGCTTTACTTCATGTTTATTGTCAGGTAGGCAAAACCTTCGATAGTTTCCAGATGATGCGGTATCCAAACTCTGGTTACCAACAATAAGTTTTGACGTTGACATTGAGTCAATAGATGAGTTTCCAATATTCCTCATGGTGTTTTAATTTAAAGATTACTGGATCCTCAGACGAGAAGACCAACAGGCATTACGCCTGGGGGTCCAGATGATAACTTAATTTCCAGAAATTTAGACACGACGGGTTAGGACATAAAGTATATGCCAAACACAGTACTACTAAAATTCTGATTACTCGACTTCCATGATGGTAGAACCACAACAGTGCATTTGTCGCCTGTGTTCTGCGAATTAATTTTGACCTGCTATCCAGGCTTTACCAACATGTCCATCACAGTAACTGGAATCGGCCGATTCTCTGCTGTGAGATAAAATTTGAGATTCAACTCTACGCGTTCTTACGAGAGCTTCACTCTGCATCGTTAACTTAAACGATTGTTCCTTTTGTAAACCACCATCCGTCGCCTCATTGATTGAGATCAAAAAATCACGTTGATAACATTATATTACCGCCATGAGCATTTTCCAGGCAATGAAAATTTGAAGTGATCATTCAATCAACTTTCCTTCAAAGGTGGATAACTTACAGTTTGCATTTCTGCTATAAAGAACGCTTGTTTCAGTTGTGAGATGCATCGTTATCAGAACCTCACGATGCAAGTTTAAAACAAATTTGGCATTTCTCAAAGTCGGGGCAAGTGACCGGTAAGTGCCATGAGGTGCAAAAAAGTGGCACAGATCGCAAAATTGTGAAATAAGTGCACGATTTTGCGATCTATGAAGCCCAAAAAAAGTTTAATTTTTTTTATTTTTTTTCCCAGCGACCCATTTTGAGGTTCTTTTTATATGCTAATCACATGACAAAAATCATGAAAAATAATTTATCAGACATTAGTCAATCCCTTGTCAACCTCTTCTCAAACTTTTGTCAAACTCTTACCAAACCCTTACTTTCTACTACTCAACATTAGAGAATACGGGGTTTTGATAAGGGAAAGTAAGGGGTTAGTAAGGAAGAGTAGGAGAATTGCTATCTGGAGATTGCAAAAATAGAATCGTTGTGGGAGATTACTATAGTGCCGAAAAAAGAATACTTTATCAGTTATGTGGAGGTGTTGAATATTTCAGAACGATCGGATCTAAAACCATGCGAAATTGAGGCCTTTTCAATCGATATTGGCTATTCTTCAAACGGGTAAAAGCACCACTTTCCTGTCCCAGCATTCTTTAGGTAAACTCAAGGTAATCTTTATCCAAATTTTACCTAGATTCTATTCTAGATAAAATTAAGTTAAAGTTTAGATAGAGAAAATGTAGAGAATAACTATAAATCTCTGTCATTAGGAGGTAGCATAGGGGGTATTCCTTTGATATCAAATTTCTGCCTGATAGTTTTCTTTTTTGATCCATTGATTTGATGCTGGATAAAGGATTTATTTCTTGAGGAAACCAACGAAATACTCCTGTAGTTACTATCAGTTTATTGAGTCTCGAGAAGTATTAAATATTGAATACTTCAGATTAATGCGCCGATAATTTAGCTTGACGTCAATTAACTAAAATTTACAGCACTTCAGGCAAGCTAAAGTAAGGCGCGTTTTTTAGTAACATTTTGTTTAATACCATAAGTTCACTACTTTTAGATTTATCAATGAAAAGGGAGCTAAATTTGTAGCTAAAACAATTAGGACTGTAGAATTACAGAATGAAGTGAGTTTTGGAGATTTTGCAGGAGAATTCTTCTTGATCTGGTTTTTTCCTATCGGCATTTGGATAGTGCAACCAAAAGTAAATAGGTTGATGGAGGAGAGAGAGGATGTTGTGTGGTCGCTAAGCTATATGTTATTGAAAATTTCAAAGTAATTCAGACGTTGGATATAGACAAAGCTAAAACTGGTAATGGAGAAGTGAGTCCTGTTCGCAGTCTTACTGAATTAGATAGAGATTTTAGGCGATGAATTGTCCAGCGAAAAAAAGAGCAAACACCATATAACGAAGGATTAACAGATATAAATGCAGTAAGGGAATGTTGTTTCGAGATAGATAAAATAACAGTGCAACCATAGCAAGGAAAATAATGGAAGGCGACTTTGGTGATTCACAAACTAAGGATTCTCGTTATTCAGATTTATCCAGTCGACCTGAATGACTTGTCTGATTCTATACTTTAAATGTCCCAACAATGGGAGTAATTAACACTTGATTCATTACTGAAATGAGATACACAATCGCGATTTACATTATAATTCTATTCTGCTCTTCATGCCAAGTTGAGAAGCGTACACGTTTTGAATATTTAGGCAATAAACTTGAAGACCGTATTACTTCAGAATGGACTATAATAAGCGAAAACAAAGAAACAAGGTTTAAATCTTTAGAGAATAGAAACGATTCAAATTTTGTTTGTAGATGTGTTGCCGATACTATCTGGGATATGATGATTTTTAATATTGATAAAAAGGCAAAAGAAGTTTTAAAAAACAAGATCAATAAACACTTGGGAGTTTCTTATGATTCCACTTATCATCCTAAAAGTGCACATAAATTTGAGAGGTTTGAATTAAAGTGGTCCGATAATGAATATTTAGACATTATCAGATTAAGCAAGATAAAAATGAATGATAAGACTGGTTTTGGAAATTGGATACTGGAAATTTCCAATGATAGCTTGTTAAATAGATTGGATAAAAACCATAATCCTTATTACGATCTTCCACTTTCTAGAGAAAAACGATGACGTATTTAATAACTATATTCATAATAGCTACGTTTTTAGCTTGTTCGCAAAAATCGGTAAACGATAGGCTGAAAGATAGGATTGCCTATGTTGAAAATCCAAACAAGAAAGATACACTATGTATCTCTGAAATTAACAGAGCCAAGCACGACATCGCTCAAGGTAAAATAGTTTTTACTCAGAGTTTTGGGTTTGGTTCGAAGAGTTTGAGATATGAAAAAGAATTACGAGAACTTTGCCGTGAGAAAGGATTAACATTCGATGTAGACTTAATAGGATGTGTTGTTTATGAAGGACAGACACAAGGTTGCTATGGCGACTATATGGATAAAATAATCATTGAGAAGTTCGGAATTGATTTTAAAAAGAATATGCATAGGCTGGCTGATAGTCTATTCATACAAAACGCTGACTTAAATAATGTTGTTGTTTCATATTGGGATTGTGATGAAGAACCAAGATTGCCATCTGAAAATAAAAAAACAAATGACTATTTGACTACAATTAATGTGTCAGAGGTAGATATAGAAGAAGATAAATCAGCAAACGGTGGCGGGCCTTTTTTCGATTTAGGTTTTATCATAGAAAAGGATAGTACTATAAATGGTTTTTATATAAACAACTTTGTTCCCAATCATGAGAAAAATGAGAAATTTAAATCCGAATTATTTAAAATAGCCGTTGACTATCTGCAAGAAAAGTATCCTATATGGGTTCCTGGAAAAATAAATGAAGTATATGTTCGAACGGATAATAATGTTAGATTATTTTTTAGAAAAGAATAATTCCACGATATAATAGGTCTAGCAATTTTTCTCCTTTGGCGTATTTTATCTTATAGCAGAAGGAGGTGGCTAAAACGGAGTGACTGTTTATACTGGCACAAATCGAACCGTTTTAGTCAGGAGAAATATGGAATTGATTTTGAATCCATACTCAGTAGTATATTCTTGAAAGACATAATCAAATTAGATGATTTTCTCAAAATGTCGAAATTGTGCAAATAAATGCGAGAATACTACAATGTTTTCATATTCTGGCTTAATAATTTTAACCCCTTCATTACCCGTTAGGAACAGAGAGGTAAAAGATTAAACCAAAAATTAATTGACCGATAAGCATTACAAAAATTGATCAGACGTGAAGTATTAATTTCCGCCTATGGTCTTTCAAAATCTTAGACATATGAATTTAGCAACTATCGACTATATTATTCTGATTGGCTACATGTTACTGATTGTAGGAATCGGTGTTTTTTCAGGGATGAATCGGAAAAACGGTTCCAGTGAAGGATTTTTTCTTGCCGGACGTTCATTGAAATGGCCTTTAATCGGGACTGCTCTATTTGCGGCTAATATCTCAACTATCCATATGGTTGGATTGGCAGGCCAGGGATTCTCTGATGGTTTGGTCTGGGGGAATTTTGAATGGGGAGCTCCTTTCCTGTTAATTATTTTAGGACTTGTTTTCGCACCTTTTTATTTCAAATCAAAAATTTCCACTTTACCTGAGTTCCTTGAAAGAAGATACGATTCGTCAACACGAACTATGCTTGCGGTAATTTCATTGTTTACTGCTCTGTTTTTGCACATAGGTGTAAGTTTATACGCAGGGGCTCTTGTATTCGAAAATTTCTTTGGGATTGAAAAATATACAGCGATCGTAGTTATTGCGGTGGCTACTTTAATTTATTCAATTATAGGCGGATTAAAAGCTGTTGTACTAACCGAAGCATTGCAGTCGGGCATACTAATTATTGGAGCTGGAATTATGACTGTACTTGCTATGATGGCTTTGCCAGAACATGGGGTAACAAGCTTTGCAGAATTAAAAGCTGCATTAAAGCCCGACCAACTTAGTCTGATTCAATCTTCACTCGATTCGCCTTTACCATTCCTGATTTTCATTCCTGGATATATTGTTTTGGGACTTAACTATTGGTGTGCCGACCAAACCATTGTACAAAAGGTGTTAGGTGCGAAAACCTTGAAAGATGCTCAGAATGGTCCTGTTTTTGCAGGTTTCATAAAAATACTTCCGGTATTCATAATGATATTTCCTGGAATATTTGCCTACATTATTTTGCGGGATAAAATTGAAATTGCTGATCAGGCGCTTCCTGTTCTTATTTTGAATGTTCTTCCGGTTGGGCTGAAAGGATTAATGTCGGCAGCATTATTAGCAGCATTAATGAGTACCATTGCTTCGGCCTTAAACAGTGCCGGAACGTTAGTTTCAATGGATATTTTAAAGCAAAAACGCCCGAATACTTCTGATAAAAAACTTTTACTTGTTGGGCGAATTACAATTTTAATGGTAACGGTTATTGCTATTGCATGGTCACCATTAATTGCGAAATTTCCAAGCATCTTTGAAGCCATAAACGATCTGTTGGCAGTGCTTTCTCCACCAATTTCTGTGGTATTTATTTTCGGAATTATGTCGAAACGAGGAACGCCTAAAGCTGGGCATTACACGTTGATATTTGGATTTATACTGGCAATACTTGCCTTTTGTACCGACTTTGAAATGATTGCCGGGAAACGTTACATTACCGATGTTTTGGGAATTCATTTTATGTTGAAATGCACCATCCTGTTTTTAATCTGCACGGTATTTTATTTCGTGGTTAGTATTTTTACTCCTCGTACTAGTGCCGAAGTTCTGAATGAAATGACAATGGATAAGCCACTTTCATTTTTAACTGACGGGAAAGTTACGGGTATTACTGATCCAAGAATTCTATCGGCAATACTGGTATTGTTAATGACTAGTTTATACTATATTTTTAGATAGGGACTAAAAACAATTGCTGACTCTGAGTGCAGACGGATAGTTGTACAGAATCAAGGGAGAGACTGCTTTGTCACAAAGCGTGCGCCTGTTTTAAGGCGCACACGCTTCTTATAACCGCTTGCCATTAATCGAGGTTTAGTTGCCACGAGACTCCAAAACGATCTTCAACAAAGGCGAATTTTTTACTAAAACCGTAATTGTCAAGTGGCATCATTAGCTTGCCACCTTCCGATGCATTGTTTTCCTGAAAAGTTAAGAAGGTGGCTATATTTTGTGATAATAATTTTGTCCCAAGCTTCAAATATAGGTAAAGGTTATAAAATAACGCTTCAACCTTTCTGCGGGAAGATCTGAGAGGTATGAATTAAAGTGGTTCGATTATGAATATTCTACCTCTCTTATAAGTAAGTACATACTGTATTCTCTTATTCCTTATCATATATATACCAGTAAAATGTACCTACTAAAAATACCCCGCCTACAATATTTCCCAGAGTTGTAGGAATCAGATTATTTACGAAGAACTCAGTCCAGGTAATATTTGCCCCATAGAATATTGCTGTTGGAATGAAAAACATATTTGCAACACAATGTTCAAATCCCATTGCGACAAAAGCCATGATTGGGAACCATAAACCTATAATTTTTCCTGTTATATCTTTTGCTGCATAAGTGATCCACATGGCAAGGGCTACCATCCAGTTGCATGCAATACCTTTAAGAAATACCTTGTAAAAAGGAGCAGATGTTTTCTTTATCGCAATTGTATAAACAGAGTCTAACCATGGACTTTGTGAAAGAATGTCTGTTAAATATGCAAAAAATAGGGAAACTAATATTGCTCCAATAAAATTACCAATATATACAATCCCCCAGTTTTTTAGTGGAATTTTTGCTGACATACGTTTGGAAAGTACTGATGGTACAAAATATGCTGTATTGCCAGTAAAAAGTTCAGCTCCAGCTATAACGCATAATACGAGTCCAACAGGAAAAACAGCCCCAAATACAAGTTTTTGTAAACCTGGATTACTTTGAGCTAATCCTGGTAAACCCCCTCCAATTACTAAAGCCAATAAGCCAGCTATACCTATGTAGCCTCCAGCTAATAAAGCCATAGTAAAGGTCTTTTTGTGAGCTCTTTTCTGTTTATCTTCTGCAGAATGATTTACTATTTCTACAATTTTTTTCGGTGTATGATAACCTGTGTTAGGCTTTAACCTCTCAGTATGGTTCACCAATTCCATTACATCATTTGATAAATTTGGATTCATTTTATTTAAAAAAATTCAATGTTGATTCTTGGTATATGTAATAATTAGCATTTGATTATTTGGTAATAGTCTGATTCTATTGGGTTTGATAGTCGATGGCTAAAAAATAATTTAGAATTTACCTATTGATTATCTTTTAGAAAATTTTCAAGTTTTTTTATCTTATCAAATGCTATAATCACGTTTGAATGGCCATCGATTAATTCACCGCTTCCATCCGAGTAGATTTCGATCTTTGGGTAAAGTTGATTTTCATTTAACCCATTCTCATATTTTTGTAATATCTTAAGTATCTCGATCATTATTTTAATTTATTAAAAAGGCTGCCGATATATATCGACAGCCCTTTGGCTTTACTATTGCACCTGAAATCCTACAGGTATTAAGAGTAATTAGAAATCAATCACAGTACCTTCGTAACAAGCTTGTAAAATAGCTTTTATTTCTTCGAACTTTGGTTTTCTAGGATTGAAGATCGTACAT
>SJCO01000173.1 GCA_005217565.1 Puteibacter caeruleilacunae | reverse complement strand
ACACTTACCWGCATCCATTACAACATTCAACTGATCATTTGGACAGCCACTAAAGACAGGCTTCTCTGCATCTGCGTTTACTGTTACGGTAAATGAACAGGTCTGCACATTACCCGCAGCATCGGTTGCGGTCCAGCTTATTACTGTTGTTCCTTCAGGGAACAAATCACCACTATTCAATCCTGTCACATCACTTCTTACTGGTGTGATAGCTCCGTCACAGTTATCATTTGCTGTTGGATCGGTCCACGTRATCGTYGCACCACACTTACCAGCATCCATTACAACGTTTAGTTGATCTGAAGGACAGCCGCTGAAGACAGGCTTCTCGGCATCTGCGTTTACTGTTACGGTAAATGAACAGGTCTGTACATTACCGGCAGCATCGGTTGCTGTCCAGCTTATGACTGTTGTACCCTCTGGGAACAGATCTCCACTGTTCAAGCCTGTTGCATCACTTCTTACTGGTGTGATGCCTCCGTCACAGTTATCATTTGCTGTTGGATCGGTCCACGTGATCGTCGCACCACACTTACCGGCATCCATTACAACGTTCAACTGGTCATTTGGACAGCCACTAAATACAGGCTTCTCCGCATCTGCATTTACTG
>SJCO01000172.1 GCA_005217565.1 Puteibacter caeruleilacunae | reverse complement strand
GACGGAGGGTTGATGCAGATCCCGGGAGAAGACGTCCGGGGGAACCGTYGTTCGCCCCGAGGCTATTTTAGCCAGCTCGTCCGCAGTCTCGTTGTAGCGCCGAGCGATGTGGTTRAGCTCGAGCCCGTAGAACTTGTCTTCCAGGCGCCGAACCTCATCGCARTAGGCYTCCATCTTYGGGTCGCGGCAGTGGGAGTTCTTCATGACTTGGTCGATGACGAGCTGCGAGTCACCGCGRGCGTCGAGGCGYCKGACCCCTAGCTCGATGGCGATSCGCAACCCGTTGACCAGAGCCTCRTACTCRGCCACATTGTTGGACGCYGGGAARTGGAGGCGTAGCACRTAGCGTAKGTGCTTYCCGAGGGGCGAGATGAAGAGYAGGCCYGCGCCKGCYCCYGTCTTCATCARCGACCCRTCGAARAACATGGTCCAGAGYTCCGGTTGGATCGGAGCCGTCGGTAGCTGGGTGTCGACCCATTCGGCCACGAAGTCCGCCAAGACCTGGGACTTGATGGCCTTCYGAGGGGCGAACGAGATTGTCTCGCCCATGATTTCCACCGCCACTTTGCAATCCTACCCGAGGCCTCTCGGCACTGGATGATCTCCCCCAG
>SJCO01000171.1 GCA_005217565.1 Puteibacter caeruleilacunae | reverse complement strand
ATGGTGGACAAAGTACAAATCAAGTAAAAAGGTATGTTTCTAGACTTAGTACATTGTTTTATGGACTAATGTATTGTGTCTAAGTGYTGGAAACAGGARAAATCTAATTGGAAATGTCTTGGCTCGAGYAGCCAAGAATCTGCTSAGTCTKGGWGCACCGGACTGTCCGGTGGTGCACCRGACAGTGTCCGGTGCGCCAGGCTGGYTCKRGCGAASTGGCYGCTCTCGGGAATTCRCCGGCGRCGTACGRCTATAAWTCACCGGACTGTCYGGTGTGCACCGGACTGTCCGGTGAGCCAACGGTCGGCMGGGCCAACGGTCGGCCRCGCRATCTGCGCGSGACACGTGGCCGAGCCAACGGGYAGAAGGRGGCACCGGACTRTCCGGTGTGCACCGGACATGTCCGGTGCGCCAACGGCTCTCWGGCTGCCAACGGTCGACTGCGCCRTTTWTGGAARGAAATCGGGCACCGGACAGTGTCCGGTGTGCACCGGACTGTCCGGTGCGCCCGACGACAGAAGGCAAGGAAGGCCTTCTAGATTTGGTGTCCGGTGTGCACCGGACTGTCCGGTGCACCCGACGACAGAAGGCAAGAAAGGCCTTCCAGATTTGCT
>SJCO01000170.1 GCA_005217565.1 Puteibacter caeruleilacunae | reverse complement strand
CGGTTGTACGTTTGGGTTGGCTCCTCCCCCTTGATCATTGTGAATCTCCCAAGYTCGCCCTCCACCAACTCCATCTTGGTGAGCATGGTGACGTCGTTCCCCTCATGTGAGATYTTGAGGGTGTCCCAAATYTGCTTGGCGTTATCCAAGCCGCTCACYTTRTKGTATTCATCCCTGCACAAKGAWGCTAGAARAACAGTAGTAGCTTGTGCATTYTTRTGAATTTGYTCATTAATGAACATRGGACTATCCGWACTATCAAARTGCATTCCACTCTCTACAATCTCCCATATACTAGGATGGAGAGAGAATAGGTGACTACGYATTTTGTGGCTCCAAAATCCGTAGTCCTCYCCATCAAAGTGTGGGGGCTTGCCGAGTGGAATGGARAGCAAATGTGAATTTGAACTTTGCGGAATACGAGAGTAGTCAAAGGAAAAGTTMGAATTAACCGGTTTCCTTYKCTCGTAGTCGTTGTGGTCGTCGTCCTTTTGGGARGAAGTAGACTCATCACTGTCGTCGTAGTAGAYGATCTCCTTGATGCGCCTTGTCTTCTTCTTCTTCCCTTCCTTCCGTCTATGACCCGAGCCAGAGTCGTTAGGCTTGTCATCTTTGG
>SJCO01000165.1 GCA_005217565.1 Puteibacter caeruleilacunae | reverse complement strand
CGGGTGACGTGGCTGGCGCACCGGACTGTCCGGTGCGCCATTCGACAGCAGCCTCCACCAAACGACTAGTTTGGTGGTTGGGGCTATAAATACCCCCAACCACCCCACATTCAAGTCATCCAAGTTTTCACACTTCCAACCACTTACAAGAGCTAGGCATTCAATACAAGACACACCCAAGTGATCAAATCCTCTCCCAATTCCACACAAGGCTTTAGTGATTAGTGAGAGAGATTTGTTGTGTTCTTTTGAGCTCTTGCGCTTGGATCGCTTGCTTTCTTTCTCATTCCTTCTTGCAATCAAACTCACTTGTAATTGATGCAAGAGACACCAATCTTGTGGTGGTCCTTGTGGGAACTTTGTGTTCCAAGTGATTGAGAAGAAAAGCTCACTCGGTCCGAGGGACCGTTTGAGAGAGGGAAAGGGTTGAAAGAGACCCGGTCTTTGTGACCACCTCAACGGGGAGTAGGTTTGCGAGAACCGAACCTCGGTAAAACAAATCCACGTGTCTCACTCCTTATTTGCTTGCGATTTGTTTTGCACCCTCTCTCGTGGACTCGATTATATTTCTAACGCTAACCCGACTTGTAGTTGTGATTATTTTTTGAGAATTTCAGTTTCGCCC
>SJCO01000164.1 GCA_005217565.1 Puteibacter caeruleilacunae | reverse complement strand
ATCGACAGCCCTTTGGCTTTACTATTGCACCTGAAATCCTACAGGTATTAAGAGTAATTAGAAATCAATCACAGTACCTTCGTAACAAGCTTGTAAAATAGCTTTTAYTTCTTCGAACTTTGGTTTTCTAGGATTGAAGATCGTACATGGATCTTTCAAMGCGTTTTCAGTCATGATATCGATTTTCTCGTTCCATGCTTTTTGGTCAATACCACATTCTTTRAAWGAAKYKGGAACACCAACCTGAGMTCTAAGATCAGCAACTTCCTGRGCAAATTCTTCAGCAGTAGATTTACCACGTAGTGCAGCTAAATCTTCGTACTTGTTGGTTGCTTTGGAATTAAATCTGATAACATTAGGCATTAGAATKGCATTGTTRCAACCRTGAGGRTTACCAAAAGTACCACCAACCTGATGAGATATKGAGTGAACAATACCTAACCAWACATTACTGAATGCTATACCAGCTGTGGCTGAAGCATTGTGCATTGCCTGGCGAGCTTCAAGGTTGTCGCCATGTTCAACAGCAGTAGGAAGGTTTTTGAATACCATATCTACAGATCCTTTAGAAAGGATATCGCTGTAATCATCGGCTACGTTAGAAACATAAGCTTCAACACCATGACTCAA
>SJCO01000019.1 GCA_005217565.1 Puteibacter caeruleilacunae | reverse complement strand
CGGACAGGCCTTCATTTTTGGCTTAATCCAAAAACGAAGCAAAAAAATCAAGGCTGCCTGAAAAAAGCAATCGATTTATTACGGTTGATAAGTTCGGCTGGGTGATCTTCTCCCTACGGTCGAAGCTTCCCAGTCTCTCTAACCAACCACTGCTAAATCTCCTTACTTTTTTCAGGAGGCCGGTTCGTATGCGAGGGTCTGGTGCTTTTATCTGCGTCAGAAGGCAGATGAGCCGTTGGTTCTGCCCTCTGGGGCAGATAATGTCTGTAGCATATGGTGCATATCCATTTAATTTTTATTGGTCCGCTTCATTGAAATAGGTTGCCCTTTGGGGCAACTAATGTCTGTAGAAAATGACATGTAACCACACAAATATATTTCCCTATTTTGTGAGGGGATGCGCTTAAACCCCGGAATCGCTACCGCTCATCCGAGGCTACCGACATTACCTGCCCCAAAGGGCAGGAGAACGTTGATGTTATGGTCAGAAGATTTGGTTGATGGTATACCCCGTTGTTACAGACATTAACTGACCTACCGGGCAGCATTGATTACCTCTGAGGTGAAAAATTTACCACCACAGCAACATTAAAACACAACTTGGAACGTGAAACATTGAACCTGAAACTGTGAGGCGTCAGTCGAACAGCAGCATGCAACTTGGAACGCCTTTGTGTTCTCAAGCTATGGATCAGCTTGCTGATTCACTAGCTATAACTTTTTTTAAAAAGTCTCTGTGTTTTCTTTGTGTCCTCTGTGGTGAAAAAAATACCACTGAAACAACCTCTATGCAAAACTTGAAACTGTGAGGCGATAGCCGAACTGAAACTTGAAACATGGAACCTTTTATCAATAACACGCTGAAAGGTCTAACGACGCTTCCAGGTGTACCCCATCGCCTGAAACTGTGAGGCGATAGCCGAACTGAAACATGAAACCTGAAACTGTGAGACGTAGCCGAACTAAAAACCAGCAATAGCCCTTGATTCTCGAATCTAAAAGCTTTAACTTTAGAGTTCAGCTAACAACATAGAGTTATGAAAGATCAAAAAGCGATACTACTAAAGTGTATAAAAAATGACGAACCTGCATTTGTGATAGCAGGTCATGACATCTCCTCCATCGAAACATTGAAGGCTTATTATGAAATAGCAAAAAAGAAAGGAGCAGATGACGATTTCCTTAAAGACATGCTTCTTGTAATTGAAGAGTTTGAAGTATTTCATCAGCAAGAGCCCGAAAAAATAAAGATGCCATCGTTAAAAGAGTTTGAACGATAATACATTAAGGCAGTGCCAAAGGAACCGGCACAGGTATTAGCACCGGCACCAGCACTGCTTTTATTTCTTCTGGAATACCCTCACATAATCCACTTCATATCTCCTAGGGAACGAAGTACTGGAAGGATCACCACCGTTACCTCCTATAGCCAGGTTCAGCAGAATATATTGAGGCTGATGGAAAGGATTAAACCCATCAGGATTGATCGTTTTAGAAAGATCAACCTCATTCAACAGCTTATCATCCAGGAATAGTCTGATATACTCCTCCGTCCATTCCATTTTCCACACATGAAAACGATCAGTCCAACCATCATCACCAGCAGTAATCTCCTCATACGGAATCTTAGCAGAATCCCATTTCACACGCTTATTCTTTCCCAGCCAGGCAGCATTAGCAAGAATTTTAGCCACCCCATTATGACGATAATACTCCAACTGATCAACCTCTCCATTCGAAGGCCATGGTCGCGATACCCCAAGCGTCCAAATAGCAGGCCACATTCCCATAGCTGTATCAATCTTTGCCCTCACCTCCATAATACCATATTGAAAAGAAAACTTCCCGCGAGATTTGATACAAGAAGAAGAATAGTGTGCATACTCCCTATTGGTCTTCCAACTCTTACTCCCTTGCTGATAATTAGGATTCTTAATTTCCTCTCTCCTACCTTCGATAATCAATTTACCGTCCGCTAGTCGTGCATTATCCTCCTGATACCACTGAAGCTCCTGGTTACGCACAAAACCATGCTCATAAATCCAGTTCTGCTCATCAGGTTTAGTGCCTTGATCAAACTCATCGGCCCACACCAATTTGTACCCTTTAGGAGTCTTTACTTTATTACCTTTCTTCGGAACCATAAATCCCGAGAATAAGAAAGCTGCGCCAATAGCAGCCAAAATAACTTTAGATCTGTTCATACAATACGATATTTATTTCAGACGTTTAATTTATTTTTTATTTCTGATTGCTCAAAAATTTTATTTATTTTAGTGGATAACGAACAATAACCCTTAATATTGAAACAGCCACATGGGAACAACTAACACAACCAAGCATGTCATTATTGCATGCATTAATTTCTGTTTTTACAAACCGATTCAACATCCATCAGCACCAATAAAACCAGTCATTTCATCAGCATAAAGCAACACCGTTTCACAGAAATCACACGCATGAACCAATTTAACCATGCCCATTGTGAAACGACATCAATCCAGACAGCACAAAAATTAAAATAATCCTGATCCTTACGGGACGACAAAACCAATATTATGCAAAAGTACCTATCCATTACACTTCTTATCCTGCTTGCAGGTTTCGCAAAGGCGCAACAAACGCCATCAGAAGAGATAATTGAAAAAGGAATTAAGCTTCACGATGAGGGAAAATATGCTGAAGCAATCCAAGCGTATAATCTTGTTCACGAGAACGACTCCAACTATTATAGGATGTTAGCTGAAATTGCGCTCAGCTATCTCGATATGGGAAAAAATGATAGTGCCATTCATTACACCCAGGTCGGTCTTTCAACCCCCAACGCTCATCATCTAAACCTTTACGTAACACAAGGAACAGCATATGATCACTTGGGAGAGCAAGACAAAGCAATTGAGGTCTATAAAAAAGCATTGAAAAAATATCCATCAGCATCGCTGCTATACTTCAATCTTGGTATTACATTATCGAATAAGCAAGCGTATAAAGAAGCTGAAAAATGCTTTCAGAATGCACTAATATGTAATCCTTATCATGCCTCCAGTCACTATGCCCTAGGAAAGATAAATGCACGTCAGAAGCAATATACAAAGGCATTTCTAGCACTTGAAACCTTCCTGGCCATTGAGCCAGCCAGTGGCCGAAGCAACAAGATATTAGTCTACCTTGAGAACCTTGCCAACAACTATGTCGACACCACGCAAGGGAACTTCATAGAACCATTTTCAGAGAACGCACAATTTGAAGAGATAGACCACTACATTCGAGCAAAGGTACCCCTATCTAAACGCTACCCATCAAAGGCCAATTTCAATGCTAGTCTGGTTAAGCAGACGCAAATGTTACTTGAAGTACTTCCGTTTGATGACACCGATAATAACTTCTACTCAAAAATGTATTTCCCATTCTTTAAAGCAATTAAAGATGGAGGACACTTTGAACCGTTTATATTCTCAATAATTCGTTCAGCAAACAACGAAAAAATATCAGATTACCTTGAGAACAATCAAGAATTGGTAAAGAAGTTCTTTGCAACAGGAACCGAGTTATCAGACATCAGAATCAAAAGAGTCTTTAATTTCGAAGGCGAAGAAAAGATATACAACTGCGGATACTACAAAGGAGGCAGCCTCTTCTCAATTGGTAACAGCAATGAAGAAGGCAAAGAACAAGGTCTGTGGCATTATTTCCATGCAAATGGAGAACTCAATGCGAAAGGTAAATTTATCGATGGCAAGAAAGAAGGAGAATGGGTATACTATAATAGCAAGGGACAAATAGAGACCAGGGAATTCAACGTAAATGGAGAGCTTAACGGAGTACTTACAAGCTATCGCAGCAATGGCTCTAAAAGCTATGAACTTCCATATAAAGATTCAAAAGGAGAAGGCCATATTGTATGGTACGATATTTTCGGCAAGAAAACAGGAGAAGGTAATTTCAGCAACGATAAGCGCGTAGGCGAAAGCAAGAATTACTATGTATCAGGGAAGACAAAAGATGATTTCTCCTATAAAGATGGAGAGCTTGATGGTGAATACATCTCCTATCACGCCAATGGACAAATCAGTGATAAGTCGGTCTACACCAACGGCAAACAAGAAGGTGAAAACATTGGCTACTACATCAACGGAGAACTATCTTATAAAGGAAATTATAAAGAAGGAGAGTTGGATGGTGAATGGAACTATTATCATCCTAACGGCAACCTAAAACAGCACTGTGTATATAAGGCAGGTAAAGTTGTGGGAGAACACAAAACATACAACCACCATGGCAAGGTCGAAAAGATCAGCATGTATAATGATAAAGGAAATTTCCATGGTGTATGCAAATCGTATGACCTTAATGGCATTATGCATCTCGAAGAAGAATACATCAACGACACAATCATAAGAGTTACGTCGTTCAACAAAAATGGGGAACCAATAAAAACCTTTGAGAACAAAGAAGGAACATTCGATTTCATCACTTACACCGCTGATGGACTTAAGCTTGGTAGTGGCTCATTTGTGAGTGGAAAAAACAATGGAGAATGGAAAATCTATCATCGCAACGGCACTGTATCAAAACTAATACACTACGAAAAAGGTATCTTAAATGGCGAATATAAAATGTTTTATCCAAGCGGACAGCTTAAAGAGATTGCCAACTACAAAGAAGGACAGATTGAAGGATATAGCATCGATTACCATGAAAATGGACAAAAAGAAACCGAAGGATATCTAATAGCAGGAGCCCCCGACGGACACTGGTACTATTATAATCAAGACGGATCACTTGACGCATACTACCACTTCAAAGAGGGAGCTGCATCAGGCTGGGCTACCCGTTACGCACCCGATGGTAAAATAGAGAATAAAGTACAATACCTTGAAGGCAAGATAGTTCAAAGGTGCGACTATAATCAGCTTGGCGAAGTAATCAACACCTCTGATTTCTCGAAACAAGCAAAATGTCAGGTTAAAAGCACCTCCGACATCGTTGTTGCTGAATACCACATCAACAGAGGGATATATGAAGGAGATTATATTTGGTATCACCCTAATGGAAAGATATCTACAAAACGCACATTTATTGATGATGACGCGCATGGAAAGAACGATAAATATTATGCAAACGGACAGCAAAAAAGTCAGGGTAATGTTATAGAAGGTAATGATTTTGGAAAGTGGGAATATTGGTATGAGGATGGAACCAAACAATCAGAACGCTTCTATTATAACGACAAACGAGATTCAACATGCATATTCTACTATGAGAACGGTAAAATATCTCGCAAAGAGAATTACTATATCGGTATGTATCAAGGCAACACTACATTATACGATCCAAATGGAGAACTCATCATTTGCTTGATATACGACAACGACGAGCTCATGGCATACCAGTACAACAAAAACGGTCAACTGTGTGATCCTATCAAGATAGCATCAGCCGATCAAGAGATCGTAGCCTACTTCGACAATGGAAAATTAAGCTACAAACAGCAACGTAAAAACTCTGTTCCTGAAGGCGTTACAGCTATTTACAAAAGCGACGGCACTCCTTTAGAAAAGATGGTATACCACTATGGCTTACTTGATGGAGAAAAAGAGGAATACTATCCAAACGGAAAAATGAAGCTTAAGACCAATTACAGTAACGGCATGAAAGAAGGAGAACAAAAAGAGTACTGGAATTCAGGAAAGCTAAAAACTGTTAGTCAATACATGAAAGATGACGAAAACGGCAAAAAGAAAATCTATAATGAATCAGGTAAACTCATAAGAATAGAGAACTATTGGGCTGATAATTTCGTAGGTTTTGATCAACTAAACAACTAGACAATGAAGAAGTTTACCTTATCATTTCTGCTATCCTTATTGCTATTTCCAGCATTCTCACAGAAGGATGTTGACTTTGAGCAACTAAAGGAGCAATATAGCGAGCACAACGCCATAATGACTAAGATGACCTTCGACTATCTCTTCGACATTGAAGAAGATACGCTCTCGGTCTCACAAACAAATAGTCGTGAATTCCTCATTCTCAGGGAACATGCCAAGATGTTCACGAATGATGAAATCTATTACAGCGGATTTACCAATATCAGCAACAAAGAAGCCTACTCGCTGATACCAGAAGGAGGCGACTATAAGAAGCTTGAGGTTACCAAATACAAAGAATCGCACGATAGAGATGGCAGTATCTTTTATGATGACTCAAAGATGATTCAGTTTTCATACCCTTCGGTTCAGCAAGGGGCAAAAACACACCTATCGTACAATATCACTTATACCAATCCGCTGTTCATCCGCAAGGCATATCTTCAAACCTTCACCCCTCTCCTACATGGGAAAGTTGTTGCGAAGGTGCATAAAGACATCAAGATTGGATATAAGGTCTTCAATAATGAATCGGGCAAAGTAACGTTTAAACAGTACAAAAAGGGGAAGTACAACTTCTACGAATGGGAAATCAATAACAACGAGCGTTATCCGTATGCTTCAGGTAAGCACTTTAACATCAACTACTACAGTCCGCATGTAGTTCTTTACGTTGATGAAACCAACATCAAAGGGCAAAAGAAAGATTACTTTGGAACCATCGATGCATTGTATAAATACTATCGCGGATTCATCAAGCAAATACCAGATGAGAAATCAGACGAACTACAACAGCTAGTCGAAAAGATAACGCAAGGTTTATCTGATCAGGATAAAGTGAAAGCCATCTATTATTGGGTACAGCAAAACATAAAGTACCTGGCCTATGAGCAAGGCTTCATGGGACTAATCCCTAGCTCTGGCTGTGATGTATACAACGAGCGCTTTGGCGATTGTAAAGGGATGAGTAGCTTGATAAAAGAGATGATGCGCATGGCAGGCGTTGAAGGACATTACTCATGGGTAGGTACACGTTCTCTTCCTTATTCATACGAGAATCTACCACTTCCTGTTGTTGACAATCACATGATTGCGTCGTATATCAACAATGACAAAGTGATTTTACTGGATGCAACCGACAGGTTTCTTGATTATGGTCATTATCCATTTCATATCATGGATAAAGAAGTATTGATCGCCATTGACGAGGATAACTACCAGATATACAAAGTACCTGTAGCGCCAGCATCTTACAGTGTAGTAACCGATTCTGTTTCAATCAACATCAAGGATAATACACTGCTAGGCAAAGGCTACAGAAAACATGAAGGCTACAACAAGATTGAACTTGCCTATGCGCTTGACGATGTCAAAAAAGAAGACTTCAATAAAAAGCTATCGCGACTATTCAACAAGGGAAACAACAAGTTTAAGGTTGAATCATTCGATGTGAAGAATATATTCGATCATGACAAGCCCGCTGAAATTGCGTACGATTTTAAGCTAACAGACTACTGTCGCACGTTGGGTGATGAGATCTACGTAAATATGAATCTCGATAAGAAATACAAAGGAATGAAGCTGGATACCACCTCCGTTATCTCTCCTATCGACAATGATTTTTATTTCACTGAACGATTTGTCTACACCCTAAACATTCCAGAAGGATACAAACTAGACTATGTTCCTAAAGACGGATCATTCAAAACCGACGACTTCTGTTATGAGATAAAATATTCAACAACCGACAATATGGTAGTCATGGAGCAGATCATCAAATTTGAATTCCTTGTATTACTTGAAGATAAGTTTGAGCAATGGAACAAGATGATCAAACAACTAAGTAAGCAATACCGCTCCACAGTGGCCCTGAAAAAAATCAAATAAAACAACAAACACAATCATCATGAAAAGATCAATAATCATCATATTTTGCCTCATAAGTATTATTGGATACGCTAATGATAAAACCACCAACACCATATGGGAAAGCAATCCAAAATTCTCAACCATCTTTAAGGAAAATGAGAAAGAAAATGCAGTAGGCATATTCAACAATGAGAAATACGAATACGTATATTCCGATGAAGGACAGCTACAATGCATACATACCATTCATAAAAAATTCAGACTGAATACCGATGATGCTGTTAGTAGTTTCAACAAGATTGAGGTATCGCTGGGTAATGTTATAGAGCTAATCGATTTGAAAGCTCGTGCTATTAAGCCTGATGGCAAAGTGGTAAATTTCGATGAGGACAACATTAAAGAAGTAAAAGACGAAGAAAGTGGTAATAACTACAAGATCTTTGCAATTAATGGGATAAACAAAGGCGATGAGATAGAATACTACGTAGTGAGGAAGCTTGGTACGACTAATTATTCAAGATATTTCTTTCAATACAGCTATCCCCTGCAACAAGCATCCTTTAGCTTAACCTGTCCGAAAAACCTACTTTTTGCCACCAAAGGTTACAATGGTTTTCCTAATGCAACCTACTCTAAGCTAGAAGATGAGCGCAACCATTATGAGTGCAAGATGGATAGCATTGCACTGGTAAAGACTGAAAAGTTCTCCTATCTTGATCCTCGCAGAGCACGTATTGAATGGAAACTAGCATATAATTTCAGCAGAGGGAAATCAGAAAAGTTAACCTGGGATGATGCTGCTCAATGGATCTACGAGAACAATTATATCAAAATCGATAAGGCCAAATTAGCTCCATGGCTTGAAGCAATTAATATTCAACCAGGAACCGATATTGAGAAAGCAGCTCAAGTAGAAGATTATTTGAAGAAGAATGTCTTTATTCAGGAGTTTTCTATTCCTGAGTTCTCAGATATCGACTATGTATTTAAAAGCAAGGTAACAAACGACAATGGTATCGTTAAGATTTATGCCAATATACTTAAAGAACTAGGAATAGCACATCAACTGGCAATTACATCATCGCGCGACAAGATAAGGTTCGACAAGGATTTCCAATCGTGGAGTTACCTCGACGACTATCTCATCTATTTCCCTGAAGCAAATACATTTATTGATCCAAGTGCTACAGCATACCGTATGGGATGTATCAATGGTAATCTAACAGCAACAGATGCACTATTTGTTACCCCTGTAGAATTCGACGGCTTTGAGTCGGCCATTGCCAAGACCAAATACATTGAGCCAACCACTCATCTACAGAACTTCGATCACATGCATATCGAGGTGGATATCGACATTGATGAAGGACAATCGAGAGTAAGAATCGACCGAGGTTTTAAGGGCCTTAGCGGAGGCTTTATCAGCAATGTTTATCATCAGGCAGAAGAAGAATACCGACAAGGGATGTTACTGAATATCATGCCAACCAAGGATGTATTTACCGATTACACCGAATTGAAAGTCGTTGAAACCAGCGATATTGATTTTATCAACGAAGCAGACTTTATCGTACACTCCGACCTTACCAGTGAGAACTTCCTTGAGGAAGCCGGTAGCAAAATCTTACTCAACATAGGAGAGACAATAGGGCGACAGGCAGAGATGTATTTTGAAGAGAACAGAAAGTTTGAAGTAGAAAATCCATTCAATCGCTCGTACTACCGCGAGATTATTGTCAACATCCCTGAAGGCTATAAGATTTCAAACCCTGAAGCTGCCGATATGAACTTCATCGAAGAAGTAGATGGGAAAAGACAGTTTGGCTTTATTTCAAAGCACGCCACCGAAGGAAGACAATACAAGATCATCATTGATGAATATTACAAACAGATATTCGCAGGACTAGAACACTTTGAAGGCTATAAAAGTGTAGTAAACGCCGCAGCAGACTTCAATAAAGTTGTGTTGGTACTGGAAGAGGAATAGACCCCAATTAAATAGTTGTAGCCAGAGTAAATTATCGAAACTCTGGCTACAATTCTTCATCAACCAACCAACCAACCAACCAACCAACCATTACAACAAATTGTAATTGCGTCACTCTTAAGCCACCAACAACAACAACACCAACACCAACACCAACACCAACAACAACAACAACATAAAAAAGAGGGCAAATCAATTTCTTGAAATGCCCTCCACAACTGAATTGTTTAACTAATACATAAAAGCATGATTATTCTGCATCAATATCGGGATCGTCAATAGGGAGCCAATAATTATATCCTTTACTTCGGATATGGTGCCAGTTCTCAACACTTTCTCTCTTATTTCCTTTTTTTAATGTCCAATCATCATCAACATAAGTCAGTACATCAGTATAATCCTGTCCTATGATATTCTTATAATGTATGGTTAGTGTTTTAGTCTTAGGATCATATCTATTATCATAGCTTGGATTTTGCGTTGAACTCCACTTAAAAGTATGAAAAGGGAAATCCGTATCCCCCTCTAAAATTGGCTCAACAGTATACGTTCCGAATACCTCATCATTCAACGACAATTTATTATACATCCAACCTGCTCCATTAAAACCATGCATATCAAAACTCCATACACCAGTTCCCCAAATTGTATACTGATCTTTTAACTCATCTGTATCTCCAAGACGAGTAATCCACTTATACACACGATGATAACCATCAGGAGTTGTATTTTCAGCAGCATTACCCTGCAAACGAGCAGAATGATAACGTCCTTCAGGCAACTTAGGAATAGGGAAACCCGACCAGTTCACTTTTTTATCAACATTCACGATGAAATTAGCCAATAGAAATTTAGAATATTGTCGACTAATTAAAACACCATCTGCCTCCACTAGTTTCAGGGGGAAAGCATAGTTTGCATATGTTTCCTTCAAATCCCGTTTAATAGGCATTTTAAACGTCAACGCCAGAGATGAAGTACCTTTAGGTATCGTCACATCAAACGTCTCTGATGTCTCATTAAAAGGAACAGAACTTGAATACAAATCACTTGATGGTATAGTATACTGCGTATTTTTCACCATATTATAGTCATTCAAACCCTCTTCATCAAATCCCACTTTAACAACAATATCCTTAGCTGCTGCTAGCGATCCTCCGATACCTACTTTAAAAGTAACTAAAGTCTCTCCATCATCATTATCTTCTAATAATTTCACATCATAACTATCGTTGATAATTTTCATGGTATCAACAAATGTATGCGCAACAATATTATCGATTTCACGCTCCGATGCACTTGTCGACTCAGCACTAATAATATACACCTCTTGCTTGTAAAACTCAGTATTTTTATGATCAAGCTCCCCACAGCTAAGCATAAAGCCCACCATAAATAATACAATCAAAATTTTGTCAATATATCGTTTCATTTCTATGTTTTTTTAAGATTACCAACCTGGATTTTGCAATAACGATCCCCAGTGATTAGCCACTTCTCCATATGGGATTGGCAACCAATAATGTCTGAACTTAAAGATGAATCCATCAACCACATAACGATCATAGAAATCACCATCACTTGCAGTATAATTACATCCATGAACAGCACCACCTAATCCTAAGGTATTTCCCCAGTTATCGCGCGCCGTATTGGTTGCATCTTTCCATCTTCGAAGATCAAAATGACGTTTCCCCTCAAAGGCAAATTCCACAAATCGCTCGTGCTTGATATATTCACGTACCTCTTCCTGGGTACCAGAAGAATATCCTGGTAATCCTGCACGCCAGCGAATCATGTTCAAGTATTTTAGGATATCAGTATTTCCAGGATCAGTCTCATTTAAAGCTTCAGCGTATGACAAATACACCTCTGCCAAACGAAATACAGGAAACTGTTTTTCAAAGTTACCACCGGCACGATTATCCTCATCATTAATCCACTTTACAATAGGATAACCAGTAAGACAAGAAGGGGCCTCTGTTTGCAAATAACCATCGGCAGTCTCCGCTCTCAAATCAATGAAATAGTAAGGTTTACTTTTATCATCCTGAGGATAACCACGTCCTTGAAAACCTATTGTTGCATAAAAACGAGGCTCACGATTCAAACACCTGTTAGGCACTGCCTGAACACCCTTTCCTGCAATGTAGTTGGTAACAATTGGAGAAGCATCGCTCGACTGATCTCCAAGGATATAAAAATTATCAATTGTCGACGCTACGCTCAAATCATTGTATAGCTTATGATTTTCCTCATCAATAGAGTTACCATTATTCATCTCATAAGCATCAACCATCTCCTGAACAGCATTCATTGTATAAGCATCAGGAGTACTGCTGAGTTTATGACCACGAGGCCATCCCATACCAGTTAACCTGGTATTTTGACCACCTTTAGAGATCTGCCAAATAGCTTCCTTATTCCAATAGTAGTCGCCACCACCAAATAAAGCCTTATAAGAGCGATATGGATCAATTCCTGCCGGACCATTAGGCCAAGGCACATCGTTACCATCAAAGTCACCCAAAGCAACAGTCTTATAATCATCATTTGCAGGAAGCGTAAATAACTCGTACTGATTCAAATCAATAATAGCCTTATAAGCATCAACTGCTTTTTTCCATTTATTGATATCACTTGTCTGATTAAACAAAGCAGTTCCCTGCTCATTGGTAAATGAAGCATAGTCATTGTTACCATTACAAAGCGGACTAGCAGCCCAAAGCAATACTCTTGCTTTCACAGCCATAGCAGTCCCTTTTGAAGGTCGACCAAGCTCTTTATCAATGATATCTGCCTGATCAGGCATTTTATCAATAATCTTATCCAACTCAGCCACAATAAAATCAACGCACTCATCAAACGTAGCTCTTGTAGTAGGTAAATCACTTGAAGAATAGTCGATAGTCTTATCGATAATTACAAAAGGACCGTAAAGCTCTAAAAGCAATGAATAATAAAATGCTCTAAGGAAATACACATCATTCTGATATCCCTCAACTTCACCTTCCACCAATAATCTATCATTTGCCCTGCCTGAGTTTTCCAAAAACAAGTTACAAACGCGAATTGCCTGGTAATAGCGTTTCCAGTAATTCATTTGCCAGGGAATATTATCAGGAGTAACCTGTCCTCTACCAAATGTTGTTGCTGGATACTTCTCCATACCAGCCAAACCTTCATCTCCGCAACCACTAAAAGGCCACTCATAATTAATAATTCCAAATTCAGGAATATGCGCATAACATGCCGCCCAGTTTTTACGGATATCTTTACGAGAAGTCCAAATTTCATTCAGGTTATCAACCTCATTCAAGTATTCCTCAGCTTCGAGATAGTCACAGGAATTAAACCCAATCACCATCCCTAAACATAGGGAGGTTACCAATATATAGTTAAGTATTTTTTTCATTTCGTCAACTTTTACAATTTAAATTTGATCTCTAATCCGAATGTAAATGTGCGTTTTAAAGGATAAGCATAAGAAGAAGTTAGCTCTGGATTCCAATCCTTAAACTTCGAGAAAGTAGCCAGGTTATCTCCTCTTCCGTAGAAATAGATATTTTTGAAAGGTAAGTTAGGAGACTTCACAATCCAGTTATAACCAAGTTCTACATCAGCAATTCGCAAATAAGAAGCCTCTCTCAACCACCAGGTCGAAGGCTGGGTATTGTTCGCATTATCAGTACCGAAAGCTAATCTAGGATATTTAGCATTTGGATTCTCCGTAGCTTTTGTTCCGGAAAATGATTCCGGAGTCCAGTGGTCGTTATAAGCAGCGCGAAAAATTGCACCTTTTTGTCCTTTCGCGTTAAAAGGGATACGCGATCCACTAATCGTTCTGAACATATCAGCCTTTCCAATAACACGAGTCGCAATAGTCCAGTTCTTATAGCTAAGATCCAATGCCAGTGAGTAAGTCCATTTAGGGTATTGATTACCTAACCAAACTTTATCTTGAGCAGAAATAACTCCGTCACCGTTCACATCCTTATACTTTAAGTCACCAGGCATCACCTCACTCCAGGTCTGTATAGGACTATTGTCAATATCTGCCTGATCTTTAAAATATCCTAATGCGATATAATTTAAACCACGTCCCCAGTCCAATCCTATGGCACTTTGGTAAGGAACTTTAGGGTCGAGTTCCCCATTCTCCTTAATCTCGTTCTCTGAATAACCCAGGATACCTTTGATATAATTGATCTTGAAATCACCAAATGACTTACTGTAAGTAACATCAATATCAAATCCTTGTGAGATATTCTTAGCCAGATTTGCTCTTGGTTTTGAAGGTAAACCTAAGGTTGCAGGCAATCTTTTCAGCTCAACCAACTGATCATTTCTAACATTGCGATATGCATCAATGATCATCTTAAAATCTTCAAACAATCCAATTTCCAATCCAAGGTCTAGCTTATTAATTCGCTCCCAGGTTAGTCCCAACTGCTCCAATCGATCCTCTCCTTGTCCTTTGATATTCTCACTACTGTAAGCCGTTTTACCAAATCCAAAAGTATATCCCTTTTTACCTGACGTTGAAGCCATGTACCCAAATCGTGCCGCATTACCTGGAGCACCAACAACACCATATGAAGCCCTTAACTTTAGAAAGTCAACAGTATTCTTCATACCAGCCCAGAAAGGCTCTTCCGACACCAACCAACCGGCACCTACAGATGGGAAAGAAGACCAACGCTTACTTGGCGTAAACAACTGAGACCCCGAAGCTCCGAAATTGACATCAGCAAAATACTTGTGTTTATAGTCGAAAGTCAATCGTCCGGCAATAGACTGCTTGCGCGAAGGAAGTGCATTAATAAGAAGTTCATTACCTTTCCCTCCTGGAGAATCAGCCATATATTCCGATTGCTTATACAAGATAAGACCTGTAACAGAGTAATCCTCACCAAAGCTCTGTGCATAGTTCAAACTAGCCTGCAACTCCACATTACGATGACCCGAAGGAGTAGACTTTTTAAACGTCATCTTATCATCAACATCTGGAGTAGTGTTAACAGTCAAAAGGTTACCATCTTCATCATAACCCGATCGCATATAACTATTCTCCAAATCAATTCTATGACGTTGATAGTCCTTCACATATTTGTGACTATAGTTATTTACTTTCGAGAACGAAGCAACTCCCCTGAAGAACAATCCTTCAGCAATGAAATTCAACTTCTGATTTAAACTAAGATTGGTAGACATTATATTCGAATAAGCCCTCACAAAACCAGTTTTATTCAACAAAGAATAAGGGTTCTGTGCATTTTCAGGCTCTATCGGTGCTTCCCCATTTGAATACTGAGTCGGGAACAATGTTGGATTAGTTTCGTTGATCAGTTTTAAGATACCACCTGCTCCTTGTCCAGGATCAGTAGTTGTATTGTATCGACCGTCAAATCCAAGTCCAAGAGTTGTAGTCGGACTTAAATCGGCTTTCAAATTCGAACGGAAATTAAACTGACTGTATTTAGCATTAGAGTCGTACGATGAAATATCACTTCGGAACATACCATCCTCAGTATAAAATCCACCAGACATATAGTACGTAACAACATTACCACCACCACCAATATTGAAATTGGCCTTATGAGCTAAATTATTAGGCTTAAACATAGCCTTATACCAATCAACATTAGGATAAAAATCCTGGTTATCATCGCCAAACTTAGCGATCTCTTCTTCGGTATAAAAGGCTTTTTTTCCACGCACCTGGAAAGCTTCATTCTTAATCTTAGCATACTCAACAGCATCGATCCATTTAGGCTTAAAGGTTGAATTGTTGATTGATGAAGAATATGAAAAACGCACCGTTGGTTTTTGCGAAGCCTTACCACTTTTAGTAGTAATCACAATAATACCATTCGCCCCTTCCAGTCCATATACTGCAGTAGCCGACGCATCCTTCAATACTGAGAAACTTGCGATATCGTTAGGATCGACATCATCAATAGTACGTGCCAATCCATCGATCAGGATTAATGGAGTAGCATTTCCTGTTACAGAGTTGATACCACGAATAATAAAGCTAGCACCATCTTTACCTGGTTGTCCTGAGCGCTGCACAAAGGTTACCCCAGCAACCTTACCAGCCAACTGAGTTGAAAGAGAACGGGTAGGCGTTTTCAAATCTTCAGGTTCTAGTGTAGTAATTGCACCTACAATACTCTCTTTACGCTGACTACCATGAGCAACGACAACAATCTCATCCAAGTCACTTTGCGACTGTACAAGTTTGATTTCCAGGTTCTGTAACTGATCCTTTGATAAATGTTTCAGCGCAATTTCAGTCTTCTTATAACCAATAAATGAAACAGCCAACACTGCATTTTTAGGAACACCATTCATTGTAAATTTACCATCAATGTCGGTCACCGTTCCCAGTAGCGCATTCGATTTAATAAAAACTGAAGCATTAGGCACCGTTACCCCCTCTTCATCATAAACCGTTCCTGAGATCTTTATGGTATTACGATTCTGATCCTGTAGTTGTGGTGAAGTTTTAGCGGTCGATTTCGTCTGAATAATTACAGACTCACCAAGCACTTTATACTCTAGTTTTGTATGTTCCAGACACTCCTCCAAAACATCAAAAACCTTTTTATTTTTGCTTTGAATACTAATATCCTCAACATTCTCCACATCTTTTGTTCGATACAAAAACTGAAGCTCGGTCTGTTCCTGTATTTCAGTCAGAACTTTTTCGAGCGAGACCTTTTGTAAGTTTAATGACACTTTTGTGTTTTGTGCGTTGATAGCCGCAGATAACGACAAGCTACAAAGCGTCAATAAAAACGTTAATAAATTCATAAGTAAAGGCACTTTAAATCTTCTCAAGAAGGATTTCTTCTTAATTTCTCTCATAATGATTAACTTAGTAGTTGATTAAATAACTATAAGGGAATAGCATTAGTAGTTTGGCGATTATGACGCTGTTCCCTTCTTTCTCTCTCCGATGTTAATTACTGAAAGTCACCTGTTTTCCATTTCGTTCAATTTTAATTTTATTTATAGTTTCAATTAGTTGTAGATTTGTATCGATAGGTGTTTTGCGATAAAGTTTCCCACCAAAACGTTTATCTTTTAATCGTGTATCTTTAAAGTCAACGTCAATATCATACCAGCGCGATAGTTGCATCATGATATCCTCCAATCGAGCATCCTTAAACACAACATATCCTTGCATCCATGAAGTATACTCCTCAGTATCAACCTCCTTCACGTTCACCTCTCCCTTAAGAGATGACCAGCAGAGTTGCTCACGTGGCGAAAGAATTACCGCCTCATGTTTATTATTATTTTGAGATATCTTAACTTTTCCGGTAACTAAGGTGGTGATAACCTGGTCATCATCGTTATACCCATGAACATTAAAAGAAGTCCCTAGCACCCTAATCGTCTCATCTTTTACAGTCACTTCAAAAGGTCTCACCTCATCTCGCTTAACCTTAAAAAAGCCTTCGCCAGATAGCGCTACCAATCGCTTGTCACCATGTTCTTTCACCGAGAATGACAGCACACTACCTGAGTTCAAATGCACAATTGACGAATCAATTAACTGAACTGCATAATTATACCCACGAGGCACAACCAGCTGATATTCTTTATCAAACCATGCATTGCTTTTCTCACACAGCAGCTTTCCCTCTTTTGAAACCTGAATATCTCCATCACTTAACTGCAATACCTGGCTTGGAGCATTCAAGCTAACAGCCTCCCCATTATCGAGAATTAAGGTAGGACTGCTATAGGTTGCCAATAATTGCTTATCAGAAAGCTTCTCGCTTTTTAGCAGCAAAGCAATAGCACCACTCACAATAGCAAGCACCACACATGCAGCGGCCATATTTCTGAACCAAACAATTCGTTTTTGTTTCTTCTCCTTACCTTTTATTTTCCTAGATATTAGCTCCCAGTCATTATCCACGTTTATTGATGAATACAAGTCGTTCCATTCATTAAATCTTTTTTTAGACCTTAATCTCTGGTATATTCTTCTATTCATTTTCTTAATTGAAAACCACTTTTCCAGAGTCTCCCGATCTCCTTTTTCTTCCACCTCACATATTTCCCTAATGACAATTCGGGAAATTCGCTCACTTATTTTAATTTTATCCTTCATTTTGCTTTATGGTTTTAGCATAAACAACTGAGATCAAAAACAGGGTGAACGCCAACCTGCATTTTTTTTATTTTTTTTCATAAGAATAGATTTGAACCTACAACAACCACCACCAAACTACTTTTATTGCAGATACTTACAACGATTTAAATTCACACGATTTTTTTTGAATAAAAAACAGATAATTATTGCTCCAGTCCTTGATCAAAACAAACTTCTCCTATCAGTTAGGAAATAATATGGACCAGACTATCAGGAAAAAATGAATCGAAACATAGGAGAGACAAGTTTATCAGGAAAGAGTTATTCCTGGGCGACTATATATTTGATAGAATAGGAAAATTTCAGCCTTCGACAGTTTTTCGCGAAGTGTTTTATAAGCTTTCTGTTTGATGGTCTTCACAGTATTTAACGACACCCCCAGGTTTTCAGCAATTTCAGGATTTCTAGCACCTTCCAGACTTAACTCAATTATTCTTTTTCCTTGAGGAGGCAGCTCGTGAATTACCCTACGCAACCACAAATACACCTCATTTTCCAGAAAATGCTCTTCCATATACTCTTCTTCCAACAAGATTGAATGAGCTTCAATTTCAACTTTTCGATGCTTTAAATAATTAAGCGATTCGTTGGTAACAGTTCGATATAAAAATACCTTCAGAGCAGCATCAGCATCGAAATCACTTAACCGATCCCAACACTTAATAAAAGCATCCTGCGCTATATCCTTCGCCACCTCAATATCCTGCACATATTTGTGAGCATATAAACACAAGTTTGGATAAAACTGGTCAAAGCAATATTTCAATCTATCATATTCCACCCGGCACAAAAATTGGACTTCAAATATAGGTATTTTTCACATTCAAACTACGCCATTTTTCATTAATCAATCGTTTTAGCTCACATGTCAATTTTTTGTTAGGCTGAAGCTTCCGTAAACACAAGTCGCAAAAAAAACCTACTCAATAGGTTACAATCTGATTAAGCCTGCATTATTCATAAATTTTTGAAGATAAATCATAAACACGCTGTTGTCCAGGGAATTGTTTAGACCTGTGAGACAATGAACTTTTCTTCAAAAATTTCCCAAAGTGCGTTTATTTCAGCACATCTACATCCTTGAAATCCCTTTGAAGTAGGAAACTACATCGGCAGGTCTTTCAAGTCGTATATGCACTTAACTAAACGCATGAATAATACAGGCTAGTAGGTTTTCTTAATTGAAGCATAGACTATTATCTCGACTGCAACCTAATTTCCAATTAATTTTTCATGCATATTCTTTGCAGCTTTTCTACCATCACCCATTGCAAGGATAACAGAAGCACCTCCTCTAACAATATCTCCTCCTGCATAAATATCATTGATAGAAGACTGTAATGATTCGTCAACCATAATCGTGCCCCAATCGGTACTATTCAATTCAGGCATTACATTAGTCATTAACGGATTTGGAGATACACCAACAGCTACAACCACCACCGAAGCCTCCAATAGATATTCAGATCCAGGGATAGAAACAGGTCGACGACGTCCTGATTCATCAGGTTCTCCAAGCTCCATCTTTTGAATCTTAACATGACTCACTCGTCCGTTATCATCGGCAACATACTCCACCGGATTTGATAAAGTCAAGAACTCAACACCTTCAGCCTCGGCATGATGCACCTCTTCCTTGCGTGCTGGCATCTCATCTTGCGAACGACGATAAACAATCATAGCCCGCTCAGCTCCTAACCGTTTAGCCGTGCGCACCGAATCCATAGCCGTGTTACCTCCGCCAATCACAACCACATTCTTACCTGTCATAACTGGCGTATCAGACTCAGCCAAATCAGCCCCCATCAAGTTTACACGGGTAAGGTATTCATTGGACGACAAAATGCCATTGGCATTCTCACCTGGAATATTCATAAATCGAGGCAAGCCTGCACCACTTGCAATGTAGAAAGCAGCAAAACCATCCTCCTTTAAATCCTGAATTGAAGCCGTTTGTCCGACGATAAAGTTGGTAACAAACTGCACACCTAGCTCTTTAAGGTTTTCAATTTCTGCATCAACAACAGCATTCGGTAAACGAAACTCCGGAATACCATATTTCAATACACCACCAATCTCATGCAAAGCCTCAAACACGGTAACCTCATAACCATACTTAGCCATATCTCCAGCAAAACTCAATCCAGAAGGACCAGACCCAATTACCGCGATCTTTACTCCATTGGAGACTCTCTCATTCACCTGATCACTCTTCGTCTGGTTGCTTTGCTCATAATCGGCAGCAAAACGCTCAAGGGCGCCAATAGCCACAGCTGGAAGATTCAACTTTTCGGCATAAAAGCATCGTGCCTCACACTGTTTCTCCTGTGGACACACCCTTCCACACACAGCAGGAAGAACACTTGTCTCCTTTAGTATGGAAGCAGCATTCATAATATCTCCCTGCTCAATATTCTTAATAAATCCAGGAATGTTGATCCCCACAGGGCATCCCTCCATACACGTTGGATTTGCGCAATCCATACAACGTGAAGCCTCCGTTTGAGCCTGATCAAACGTAATAGGTCGGTTTACCTCAATACGCTGACTCTTTATTCTCTCTAACGAGTCCTCTTCCGGAATAACAATACGCTCAATTGCCTTACGATCCTTTGCTTTAAGTTTTTTTCGCAGCTCCACGCGCCATGCTTCGTTTCGCTGTTCCTTTATTTTATCTATCATTTTACTTCCTGCAATTTATTACCCAACTTCTCTTTATCCTGATACCCTTTAAGGCGCGTTAGTATCTCATCAAAATCAACCTGATGAGCGTCAAATTCAGGCCCATCAATACAGGTAAATCTTGTTTTACCGGCAACCGAAACACGACATGCACCACACATACCCGTGCCATCAACCATTATTGAATTAAGACTCGCAACAGTGTGGATATCATACTTACGTGTAGTTTCGGCACAGAATTTCATCATTATTGCCGGACCGATGGTTACACATTCATGAATCGATTCACGGGCAATTACCTGCTCCATTCCTGCAGTAACCAATCCCTTATTCCCATATGAACCATCATCAGTCATGATAACAACCTCATCAGAGAACTTTCTCACCTCCTCTTCCAGGATCACAAGTTCCTTTGTCCGGGCTGCCAGAATTGTTATTACTCTGTTCCCCACCTTTTGATGCGCCTCAATAATCGGCAACATAGGAGCCACTCCAACACCCCCACAGCAAGCCAACACAGTACCCACTTTTTCAATCTTAGTAGGCTTTCCCAAAGGCCCAACCAGATCAGTAATACAGTCGCCTGAGTTTAGCTCGCATAACTTGGCTGAGGAAACACCCATTTTCTGCACAACCATCGTTATGGTTCCTTTATCCCTATTCGCGTCAGCAATAGTTAAAGGAATTCTTTCTCCATTCTCCCCAACTCTCACCATCACAAAATTCCCGGGTTTTCGCGATCGGGCAATAAGAGGAGCTTCAACCTCTATTTTAAATATGCTGTCGGAAAGTTGAACTTTACTTATAATTTTGTTCTTCATTCGTTCTTCTAAAATCTCAAATAATCGTTTCTCCACAAAAAAGGGGAAGCATCTGCCTCCCCCCTCTTCTCTTCCTAAATGGTGTATAAAAATTCAGGTCTACTAACTATAAATTGTGCATGTTAAACCATCAACATTTATCTTCTTACCTTCGTAACAAGCATTGTAGATTGCCTTAATTTCCTCTAGTTCTGGTTTACGAGGATTGAAAAGCGTACAAGGATCTTTCATTGCATTTTCAGCCAATGTATCAATCTTCTCGTTCCATGTTTTCTCATCAATTCCGTAAGCTTTAATACTAGGAACAACACCTACTGCATCACGTAGTTTTTCAACTTCAACAGCAAATTCCTGAGCATTACACTTTCCGAACAATGCAGCCAAATCGTTATACTTATCTGTTACTTTTGAGTTGTAACGAATAACGTTAGGCATCAAGATAGCATTAGCACATCCATGAGGAATACCGAATGTTCCACCTAACTGATGCGACATTGAATGCACAATACCTAACCATACATTAGTAAATGCCATACCAGCCATACAAGAAGCATCGTGCATTGCCTGACGAACTTCCAGGTTTTCTGGCTCATTATAAGCAGTTGGAAGATTCTTAAAAATCAAATCAACTGAATCTTTCGCCAATGCATCATTGTAACGGTCGGCAATATTAGAAACATACGCCTCAACACTGTGACTCAATGCATCTAAACCAGTATTAGCAGTAACATGAGCAGGCATACTAGCACACAACTCACCATCGATAATAGCTACATCTGGAGTAAGCTCGTGCGATACGATAGGATACTTGGTTCCTTTTTCATGATCAGTAATAACAGCCAATCCAGTGATTTCAGTACCAGTACCACTAGTAGTAGGGATAGCTACGAAATATGCTTTATTACGCATTGTTTTCACTGCGAAAGGAGCAGCAAGCTCTTCCAATGTTGATTCAGGATACTCATAATATACCCACATTGCTTTTGCAGCGTCGATAGCCGAACAACCACCTAAACCAACAATAACATCAGGTTGCTCCTGAGTAAAGAACTCAGCACCTTTTTTTACAGTTTCAATTGAAGGGTCAGCCTCAACACCACCGAATACTACCGACTCGATATTAGCTTCTTTAAGGAATGCCTGGGTCTTCTCTAAAGAACCATTTTTCTTTACTGAGCTACCACCAATAACAATTACCGCCTTCTTTCCTTTTATCTCTTTTAGATTCTCTAAGCTTCCTAATCCGTGATGGATTTCCTTAGGTACAACAAATTTTGCCATTTCATTATGTTTTTACCAGCAGTTTCAATTCTTAATTCATTTTCCCAACAAACAAATTGAATCAAGAATCTGCTGTGATTAATTACTGCGACAAAAGTAGAGGTACCCACTCACGTAGGCGATATAAATTTAGTCCTTGCTGTTATAAATTTGGGTCAATCGGTCTTGCAGCTCAGTAGGCGTGCATCCAACTTTGCTTTGGATAAACTTATTAAAAGCCGATGGAGAATCGAACTTTAGCTCATAAGCGATCTCTTTATGGGTCATCCCTGAGAAGGCCAATAATCGTCTTGCTTCCATATAGATACGCTCATGAATCACCTGCAAAGCAGTCTGACCACCATATTTCTTCGACAGCGCATTTAGTTTCTTAGTAGAAACACCCAATTGATCGGCATATTCACTAACCAATCGGATTTCCTTAAAATCATTATCCACCTTTTCGGTAAACTCCAAGTAGATATTCGACTCAGAAGTCTCCTTTTTATCCAGGTCTTTTGATTTACTGAAATCCATCAAACGCAATAACATCACCTTAATCAAGTGGCGGATTTGCTCTTTACGCATCGCATTTAAATCGGCAAACAGCGATTTAATCATCAACGCCACACCATTAATTTCCTGATACTGTTCGGCGGTAAGCTCCAAGTGGTTCAAGCGCATTTTCAAATCAATACAATATGCACGCAACTCCTTTCTTAGGATTTCAGAACAAAACAACTCCTCATTAAACATGATCACACTCCCCTTCACGTCATTCATTTCCTGAACCTTCTGAAATTGACGGGGAAAGATCACTGACACTGAAGCCTTTTTAAAGTTGTAATCCTCAAAGTCTATCGTATGTCTACTCTCACCTTCATCAAAGAGGAAGATTTTGTAGTGATTATACTGATGCACCTCATCAATCTTATAAGGAGGCGTATGGTTAATATCCTCAACATTAAACGAAAGACAAGGTCTACCATCATCAAAATAATTATCGAGAGCGTAACAAGGAGTTTCCATTTTCTTTAGTCAAAAACGATTATGCGGCAAATATACTAGTTGATTTCCAATTCTACATAATGATATTGCCGTTAGTGCTGAAAAATCTGGATACCTCTTTTTATATAAGAGATATCCAGCTAATTGCAATTAGTCCGAATTAAAATTCAAATGATTCAACAGCTTTCCCATTCGATAGAGTGTTATAAATACGAACTTTAAGGGCGTCCTTATCTGAGAACAAGTTTAGTCGTGATTTATTATCGGTGATTATTATAGGAAAATTATTTCGTCCGGGCTTTTCCTCAATAAACGAATACGAATGGGTATGTCCACAAATCATAAGATCAATATCTGCCTTGTTTAGTATCGGCACAAATTTCTCTCTGACTTCTACATTACCATGCCACTCATACTTGCTTTTATTTATAAATGGTGGAATATGCATAACGACAATCCTCTTCCGGGCATTTTTAAATTCTTCCGACTCAATAACAGTTTGCAGCCATTCAGCCTGCTCTGTTCGATAGCTATCATAATCAGCAAAACCATAGTATTCCTTGTCTGAATCAGGTTTATCTTCTCCTGAATCTAAAACAATAAATAGCGTTGTTCCTTTTAAAAGGGTGTAATAGTATTTGTTCTGAGGAAAATGGAAGTACTGATTAAGCTCATGAGCATGAGCACCTCTTGTCTCATGATTTCCCCTAACAATATAGATAGGTTTCTCTTTGGCAAAAATGTCAACACAAGTATCAATAACATTATAAATGGATGATTCTCGTTCAAAATAATTTGCAAAGTCGCCATTTAGGAGAGCGAAATCTGTGTCTTTCCAATTGACTCCATTTATAAGCTCACCTGTTTTTTCAGCATCTTCATGCAAATCACTTAAAATGACACAGGTAACGTCAGTCTTACCTGGATTTAATGTCGTAAAATACAATGGTTCTTTCTTATAAACCTTTGTAGCAGTACATTTTCCTAAATACCCATCTTCAGTTACTTCTCGAGAGTATATTCTATAGGCATATCTCGTGTTTGGCTTTAGATTCCTCAATGATATAGAATGCAATGTACCAACATACATTATTCCCGCCTCTGAATTGTATTTCCTTTCTCGTTCTTGCTTGTAAAAGTTTGATCCATCCTCTTCATAGAACTCCACCCATGAGATACAGTCAACTGATGTACTCCAATTTAGCACCACACTATTAGTCGACAGGTCCTGTAAGTAAGGACCATGGGTAATTTTTGGATTACCTCCCTGTGATAGTGTAGGTAATGAGATTCCCATCACCAGCACTATTAAAAAATGATATATTGCCTTCATAATTCAGTTAATTTATTGATTTACATTTTACTCTTCAGCCCTTACTGCGTCATCAGAAAGTTCATTATTCATTTTCGCGTCCATTTCAATCGAGCCACACTTAATCCTCTATGTGGATATTGAGCACTTGAAATGTACCATCTAACACCATCCTCTCCTTGAATTATTTCAGGAGCATGTGCTGCTAGTTCTGTTACTAACGGACATCCATGAAAGTCCATCGGATTGTCGGAACAATAAACAAAGGATCGTTCGCCAAATCCATTACTTGGAATTCCTCTATCCCATAAACACCAAAAAAGGTAAAACTTGTCGTTGAAATATAATACAGTTGGGGATTCACATTCATAAGTTGGTACTTCACCTTTGAATATCTCTACAGGCTCAGTCCAGTGTTTCAAATCCTTTGATTTACTCATTTTTATGATGTTCCCAGCGCAATACGACAAGTAATACTCATCTTTCCATAACATTATATTGGGATCACGACCATTGTCTTCATTCAGACTTATTTTCCCCAAAGCCTCCCAATTATATAAGTCTCTAGAGATAGCCATTCTGAAAGGAGCCGGTCCGTAAATCATTTTATAGATATCCCCTTGTTTTACAACTACTGGAGCAGTGTTAGTCAACCACTCTCCCGGACGTTCCGAAGGTGGAAGAATCTTTGTGGTATCCTTCCAGGCATCCTCTCTGAATGAATATTCAAAATACTCACCTGGTGATACTGCATGAAATGACACATATTCACCACCATGTTTCACTCTTTCTCCTGGTTGTGCAGCAGGACGAGCAATTCCAAAACAATGCCAAAAGTCTTTTGGATCTTTGATAAAACAATGGTCATTTGAATGCCATTCAGGATAATATTTCCCTTCCTTTAGGTTTTCAGCATCTGGTCCTGAAAAAACATCTCCTTTAGGACGATAAACATGAACATATTCGGTTGATATTTCAGGAACTAATACTTCTCCTGAAGGCATAGCCTCCCCTACTGATTGAGCCACAACTTCTCCAACTGATACTGTAAAAAAGATACAGCACACACAATACAAAAATCTCATAAGCTAATCTTTAACAATTAATTACATTTTACTCTTCAGCCCTTACTGCGTTATTCCAGTCATCAGTTCTGAAAGAAGGTGCAGGAAGTAAGTTTATATCGTAGAGTGTACCTACAATCCAGTTCTGCCATGCATATCTTACAGCTACAGGATTTGTAACCTTATCGCTTTTCACCAACACATCCTTCCGACTAACGACTCTGGCATTAGCAGGATAAAACACCTTATCTTCACCAGCAATCTCAAAGCCTACCAATTTCTCGTAGGCAAACAAACCTGTCTCGGCATTCTTAAATTTCAGTAACAATCCGCCATCCTTAGGCTCATGAGAGAGATAAACCGGACTGGCTCCATCAACAGCTGTTATTCCATAAGTTTTGCTTAGAGCATTATACAGTAGTCTGTCTGCAACCTCTTTCTTCTTTGGTGGATGAATACAGTAATCATCGCCAATATCCATCGTTACGGCCATTCCTGAATTTGGAATTATATCAAGACACTGTAGTTGTACCTCACGGATAAATGCCGAATTTTCAGATGTTTGATATTTCTTATTGCCTCCATAGATGTAAGGTGCAATTTGCACATAGTAAAATGGAAAGTCTCCAACGCCCCAACGTGTACGCCACTCTTTCACCATTGCCGGGAAAAGGATTTTATAAGTCTCTGGCTCCAATCGATTTGATTCACCTTGATACCAAATAGCTCCTTTAATTGTATATGGGATAAGAGGTTTTATCATCGCATTAAACAACACAGTTGGCGTTTGATGAGACCTAGGAGTTTTTAGCTTAATTTCTCCTAACTTCTCTTCCTGAACTGCATTAATCTGCTCCTTACTCATCCAGGCTTGCACTGGAGATCCTCCCCATGACGTGAAAATCAATCCCACCGGAACATTAAGAATCTCTTGCAGTTGCTGACCATAAAAATAAGCTACTGCACTAAATTTGCGTGTACTTTCAGGTGTGGCATCTTGCCACGCTCTATAACGTTTCACATCTTTCAAAGGCACTGTTGAAAGTTCTTTTTCCACTGCAAACAATCGTAGATTAGGATTATTAGCGGTTGCTATTGCCTGTGCTGATCCAAAAGTGGGCTGACCAGTAAAGCCACCAACAGGCTGTTCCATATTCGACTGACCTGAACATAGCCAGACTTCTCCAAATAGGATATTCTCCAGGTTAATGTCTGATTTTTTACTCTTCAATTGAATCCACTGAGGCGCTTTACTATTTGTTGTTTTCAATTCAACACTCCATGTTCCGTCTTCACCAGCAACAGTAGATATTGCCCCCTTAAGCCACGAGGTCTTGATTGTAATTTTCTCTTGAGCATTGGCCCATCCCCAGACATTTACAACTGTATTTCGCTGTAAAACCATATTAGAAGAGACAATCGCAGGCAGGGCTATTTCTGCCTTCACAATCGGTAACGATAGTATATTTAATAAGACAATTAGATATATTAGCTTTTTCATCTGTTTAAAATTTTTTGATTTCTGAATGTTCAAAAAATTTGAATACATTCAGGAACTCACATAAATTTTAATCTTCCGCATGTGTGTATTTTCGGATGATGAAAATTCATGTTCGTTTCATTCTATTTTAAGATTATTGGATTCTTGGACTTTTGGACTTTTGGATTTTCTGATTTTTAGAAGAAAGGATGACCAAAAGACTATTGCTTTAAACCACTTCCATATTCAAACAAGGCAGGAAAACCTCCTGTATGCCAGAACATCACATTGGTGCCTTTTTCTATTTTATTATTGCGTAGATAATCCAGCATTCCTGCAAATGCCCTTCCAGTGTAGACAGGATCAAGGAAAATACCTTCATGCTTTGCTAAGATTTCTATTGCTTCCTTTTCCTGATATGACATTACACCATACCCTGATTTATCGTAGTCTTTTATTACTGCAACATCCTCAAGTGTAAACTCCTTCACCAATCCCAGCAATTCTTGTCCCTGTTTCACCAAGTCGAGAACAAAATGATCTAACGGTAATCCGTTTGTAGAATCTTTATCAATGTTTATGGGAATCAATTGAGCATCTAAGCCATACAATTCTTTTCCAAGCACTAACCCTGCCTGTGTAGCGCCAGAACTTGAAGCATGAAAGATATAATCGAGCTGAAGATCTTGCTCTTCTAGTTGTAATTTCAATTCTTTTACTGCATTCACAAATCCCATTGTTCCTGTGACGGTTGAACCACCACAAGGCATGCTCATGCATTTATTTCCTTCCTTCTCCAATTGATCCTTCAACGCAGGCATATCCTCACCATGACGACGATCGCCACAATAATGAATCTTTGCTCCCAGCAGACTAGACATCAGTAGATTTCCATTCAACACTTCAGGCTCAGTACCGCCTAGCAATAAATGACATTCAAGACCAGCTTTTACACAAGCCGCAGCTGTCTGCCGACAATGATTCGACTGCTGAGCACCGGCAGTAATTACAATGTTACACCCCTCATCAATCGCCTGTTGTATAAGATACTCCAGCTTTCGCACCTTATTGCCTCCTGATGCCAAACCACTTTGATCATCCCTTTTGATAAATAAGTTATAGTCGGGCAATACCTTCGAAAGATTTTCCATTGGATGTAATGGTGTTGGAAAAAATCCCAACGAGTATTTATTTCTCAGTTCCATAAATATTGATAGTTAATTATTTCCAAATAAACCTGGCAACTACAGCACGATGATCTGACGGATATTGTTCAATTCCAATATCTGCAAGATCAGACATCTCTCCTATAACAAAAGCATTCTTTAGCTGCAGTTGCTCACCCCAATAAAAGATAAAGTCGATACGGTCATGAATTTCCCCTTCCTTATCCAACGAAGACCAGGTAAATCCGGTTTTTTTCACTTCATCAGGATACTTCTCACGATAAGCATCTACCATCCCTATATCAGTCAGCGCTTTTGTTGAAGGCCACTCTACTTTAGTCTTACAAATACCAGCTTCAGCTGCTGCCGCTGTCCAATCCTGATGCGAAGGTTCATTGAAATCACCTGTCACAATAATGGGTATTCCATCTTGCTTCTTACGCTCCACCAATTTCACCAACTCATCCACCTGGTGACCGCGGGCCTCTTTCGCCCACTTTATGGCTTCCTCTTCGGTTGAGATGAAAGGATATTCGCCATACTTTTTATCATTCAGCTGATAAGGCTGATAAGGAATGTAGTGAAGATGTGTATTGATAAACCATATGTACTTCTCCTTTGCCACTTCTATTTTTAGGGCCCTGTGATCACGCTCAACGACTTTAAATTTCGTCAGCACTGCATCATAATGACCAAGATCGACATGATTCCAATTCATCGTTTCAGCCATCTTTACCGAGTTATCGGGACGAGGTTTTCCATTGCCATGCGTTTCCTGAGCACCGACAATTGAGGCTCCGGAGAGCTCCATACAGCGGACGGTCTGACTAAGCGGTTGTTTACCGTTTTCTCCACCAACCCACATATTAAAGCTCATCACACCAAAATTAATCTCTTCCTTTTTAGTTGTTGAACAACTATTAAGAATAAAGGAAGAGAGAAGTAATAGGTACATTATATTTTTCATCAGTTTAAAATTTTTTTGTTAACGATATGGTAGGGGCATGATACTACCTTTCAACCGTTCTACCGTTTTACCGTCCCTCCAGATAATCCATCACCAAATTACTCATCGTCCTGATACCAACCTCAACCGATGAGTTATCAGCACGAAAATTAGTAGCATGCAAACCACCCGACACGGTACCCGGTTTTAAAGTCCCCAATCGATAAAAGATAGCAGGGATTTTCTCGGCATACCGGGCAAAATCCTCACTAGCAGTCGTAGGAGGAATCTCAATAGCATTCTCCTCTCCCAGCACACGTTCAAACGTTGGAATCATCTGCTTAGTCAGCTCAATATCATTCTGCAAAGCAGGAGATCCGTAGTAAAACTTCATCTCATAATCCGCACCATAAGCACTGGTTATCCCCTTCAATAGTCGCTCAATACGATGCTCAATATCCTTTCTAAGATCAGGATTATACGTACGCACAGTACCTTTTAAATCCACTTCTCCGGGAATAATATTTCGTCGCACACCACCATGGATCATTCCAATAGTAATCACACTCGCTTCGGTAGGATTCAACTGGCGCGAACGGATCGTCTGAAGCGCCAATACCACTTCAGAAGCAACAACAATAGGATCGACCGATTGATGCGGACGGGCACCATGAGCCTGCAATCCCTTGATCTTTATATTCAGACTATTTACAGCGGCAAAACCTGGGCCCATCACATAGCCAATCTTACCAACCTCCATTTCTGGCAAGGTATGCAATCCAAAAATCACATCAGGTTTAGGATGCTCCAACACACCTTCCTGGATCATCATTTTGGCACCCCCATTCTCTCCCGATGGAGCACCTTCTTCTGCCGGTTGGAAAATAAACTTCACAGTACCCTTTAACTCATTTCTCATATCAGCCAAAACTGCCGCCGTTCCCAGTAAAACCGAAGTATGAATATCATGACCGCAGGCATGTGCAACAGGAACCATTTTGCCATTATATTTCGCTTTTTTTGTTGAAATAAAAGGCAGATCAGTATCCTCTTTAATAGGCAACGCATCCATGTCGGCACGCAACGCAACAACTGGTCCATCCTTTTTTCCTTTAAGTATTCCAACCACACCAGTATGAGCAACCTGAGTCTGCACTTCAATTCCACATTTCTTCAGATAACTGGCCACCATCTTAGCTGTTTCAAACTCCCGATTACTAAGTTCAGGATTGGCATGAATGGTTTCACGCATTTCAACTGCCTCATCTATATGTCGGGCAATTGCAGCATCTAATTTCTTATGCTGAGCTTTTAATCCATATGGCAGGACAATAAATAGAAGGATAATAATTCGATACATGGTAGTATATTTTTTAAGATAACATATCTAAGGAAAAACAGCGAGAAACCATGTTACTTGTCCTCGCTGTCATTAACTAACTATGAAAATTAATTGCCACACACAACCTTGGCAACTAACTATT
The DNA here is from genome assembly GCA_005217565.1 of Puteibacter caeruleilacunae. Taxonomy (GTDB): domain Bacteria; phylum Bacteroidota; class Bacteroidia; order Bacteroidales; family Prolixibacteraceae; genus Puteibacter; species Puteibacter caeruleilacunae. The sequence goes on along the minus strand of SJCO01000019.1, from coordinate 93,186 downwards.
AATTTACTGAGCTTAAGTTAATACTTTTATTGGTAGTGATGTCAGAAAATATCCGGTTCCATAATTTTAAATGGAAATCATAACTACCTTCTTTTTTCAGTTGATCCGCTAACAACACTTCATTATCAGAACCAGGTAACCTATAAGGATTGTCCTTTCTATAAAGCTCTGAATCTTCGGGATGAAACTGTAAACCGATAACATTGGGGTATTTTTTATGACTGATTGCTTCTACAATGTTTCCATCAATACTTGTAGCTTCAACCTGTAAACCTTTGCCTAACTTCTTCACACACTGATGATGTTTACTGTTCACCAAAAACCGTGAACCCACACGGCCGATCATATTACTTAATCTACCTTTCTCTTTTAAACGAATATGATGCAAAGTTCCACTGTAAACACCTTTCTCACGAGTAGCGGATTGTGAGTAACTCTTATGAACGATTTCTGAATCACTCTCATAAACATCCTCAACATAAGCATGTTTGTAAAATAAAGAAGGAATATCCTGCCACAACGAGCCACCTGTACCAACATTCAACGTTTGCATTCCTAGGCATATCCCTGTAACCATGTAATCCTCATTCTGATCAAGTAAAGGACTTTTATTTCCTCTTCCTCCCAGTAGATGATTCGCAAACGACAGTTCAAACAAATTTCGCTTAGGATCAGAAACAGCGGTAGTCAGATGCTTTCTCTCACCATAAATAGCAGGTAAAATATCGGGACCTCCACAAAAAATGATCCCTTTAGAATTTAAGAACAAGTGCTCAAAAAGAGCACTTGCCTGATTATTACAAAAGATAGAGTCGGGATGAATAGTTTTATTGAATTCAAACAACTTGAAATTTTCAATCCTCTGTTTCTCGATATAATTTTCTGCAGACTGGTAATTGTAATTTTCATCTTTATAGAACACTCCTACTACTTCACAATTCTTCAGGTCAATTATATTTTCTTCAAAAAGAAAATTGAAGTGTCTGATGTTAGACGTTGTTGGATGCAGGATGATTATCCTTTCTTTCCCATCTTCAGGAAACTTTTCCAACACAATATCACCAGCCCAAAGATTAACAGTACTACAGATAAATGCAACCAGAAATAAGTACTTATACTTCGAATTCTTCATCTCTAAATTTCAAAATTTAAATCAATAACTATTCATCACCTTATATTATTCCCTACCAACCTGGATTCTGTCCTAATTCAGGGTTCTTTGAAATTACGCTAAGCGGAATAGGCCATAAATAATGTTTCGCCTCATTAAATTGACGGTCAGCTAAGGCACTACCCTCATAAACATCAATATATTTTTTCCCTTCTACTTCAGTTCTCACAACGGAAGCTCCTTCGAAACGTTCCATTTGATCATCCTCTAATCGCATACCAAGAACTTTCTTAGCCAGGTAACTACCTTTTTTCCATCGCATCAAGTCGTCGTAACGATATCCTTCAAAGGCAAGCTCAACTCTACGTTCTCGTCTTACTTCAACAATGATTGATGATAACCCTTCTCCTGCATATTTTGGATCCATAGGAGGATTCACAGCCAGATGAGGCATTGCCACGCGATCGCGCAATACATTAATCGACTTGTCCAAGTCGGCCTGAGTTATAGTTCCCAATTCAGCCTTCGCTTCGGCAAATGCCAATAACACTTCGGCATAACGAATTACCGGAGCATCTAAGTCCTCTTTTCCATAACCTTTTGAATAGTTCTCAGCCTTAAAGAATTTAGCCAATTGATATCCAGTAGTATTACTTAAGTGACTACTGTATTGTCCCACAAGTACTGGCTGCGGATGGGTATTCCACCACTTACTCAAACCTTCAAATGGGCCAACAGTACCAGGAATCACAACACTCTGACCTAAACGTGGATCACGATTCTTAAACTCATCTTCAATAGTAGCATCACCTTCGTAAACAGTTGAAAGACCAACAGGCAATCCATCGGTACACAGGTAATCTTCTACAAGACTTTTTGTAGCACCATTTTTCTTAGAATAATACCCATTAAAGCGATGTCCTAAAGTACCAGTAATATACTTTCTAAAAAGGATAATTTCCTTGTGACCTGTCAAGTCGAACTGCGTAAACAAGCTTGCATAATCAGCCTGAGGGGCTGGATCTGTAGATTGATATATCACATAAGGACCTCTGTCGATTACCTCTTCAGCAGCTTCTGCAGCAGCACTTAAAAACTTCTCGGCATCCGACAAACCATGATATTTTCTGAAAGTACCTTCATGCAGACAAATACGTGCTTTCAATGCTAAGGCAGTCCAGCGATTCAAACGATCAGGCTGCTCACTATACCACTCTTCCGACATATTGTCTACAGCGTAGTTTAGATCAACCAACACTGAGTCCATTACAACACTGCGATCATCACGAGCACCAAACAGCTCTTTCGAATCGATATCCAACGATTTAGACACCCAAGGTACGTCACCAAATTTTTTCACCTTATCCCAGTAGAACCAAGCTCTCCAAAGACGAACCTCTCCAGCATAAGCACTTTTGATAGCATTTGACACATCTGCCTTTTGATAATTCTCAAGGAAGATATTACATGTACGAAGGAAATCCCAGTACCATCCACCCTGCTGTCGTCCATCAGGAACAACATGAATACCTGCAGCAACCTTAGCATATCTATCCAGACTACTATGTTTAGGAGCCATGTTATCACTCAAACAGTCTTCCCAGAACATACCCGCATACCCCGAATGCCAGGCACTATTGGTAAAACCAAGCATAAACTTGTAGCTGTAACTACTACCAGCCAGGTAATACAGGTTATTGTTATATACTTTCAAATCATTCTCTGTCTTCCAGAAAGTATGTTCATTCACCGAATCTTTTGGATATTTCTCCAAAAAATCGTCATTACACCCCAACAAAGCCAGGGCTGCTATTATTAATGTTTGTATTTTAATCAACTTCATTTTCATAGATTTTATGATTTAGAATGATAAGGTAACTCCTACAGAGTAAGTTTTCTGCATAGGATAAAGTAATCCTTCTGTCTTACTGCTAGTTTCATGTTTTTCCTTAATATCAAATCCTTCCGGATCATAAGGGCGTCCAATATTGGAATGAGTCCATAAGTTCTGTCCTGAAACGAATATCTTTCCACTCACAAAACCGGTCTTTTGTACAAAGCTCTTAGGTAAATTATATCCTAATGTTAAGTTCTTCAATCGGATATATGAAGCATCCTGAATAAATCTCGATTGTACCTGACGGTTTCTACCATCACGCGCAAGTAATCGTCCAAAGTATGCATCTCTATTGTCCTCACTCCAACTATTAGGAATGAAATGAGTCTGCAATTGGAAGTACTGTGTAGCGAAAGGCCAGAATAACTGATCTTCAGGGAAGAACTCGCGTTTTCCAACTCCCTGGAAGAATACTGTTGCAAAGAAATTCTTATAACTTGCATTCAGGTTAATACCATAACTATAGCGTGGCGTTGAATTACCAATCAGTTTTAAATCACCATGATCATCCAATGTCAAACTTCCTCTATCAATCTTTCCATCGCCTTGCCCATCAGTTCCAGGTTGATCTTTATACTTAATATCTCCAGGAGCCCAATTGGTTACAGCAATACTCGATTGATCGGCATGTGCTTCAATCTCATCCATACTCTGGAAAATACCTTCTGTTTCGTAGCCCCAGATATCACCAAACTTTCGGCCCTCATACCAATCATCTAAAGCTCCTGATGGGTTATCGTACTTGGTAATCTCTGTTTGATAATCAGAAAGGCTCAATTCAATGCCATATTTAAAGTCACTTCCAATTTTATCATTCCAGCTCACCTGCAGTTCCCAACCATTGGTTTCCAACTCTGCAGCATTCTCATAAGGTGCTGATGCTCCTAATAATTCAGGATACTCCTTCTGCATCAACATATCAGAAGTAGAACGGCGATAGCGATCGAATATTAATCCAAAGCGGTTATCAAACATATTCAAATCAATACCTACGTTTACTGTGCTAATTGACTCCCACGTTAATGATTCTGGGATCAACTTTGGAGGTTTAATAGCCAATGCTGGCAAATTATTAAACAGATAGCGTGTAGTTTGTCTTGATTCCATTTCCGCTATATACTCATAGTATGAGCTAGTCTTTTGATTTCCTAATGCTCCATAAGTTGCACGGAATTTCAAATTATTCACCAATGGCAATGCATCCTTGAAAAACTGTTCTTCACTCAGGCGCCATCCTGCCGAAACAGATGGGAAAAATCCAAAACGATCAGATTTCTGGAATCTTGATGTACCATCGTAGCGACCGTTAAACTCAAACAGATACTTATCCTTATAGATGTAGTTCAAACGATAGAAAGCTCCTCTGATAGCATAATCACCTTCTGATCCATCAACCATCTGATCTCCAAGAGCCAGGTTAATAGCAGGTATTTCCTGACTAATCAACTCTTTACGCAAGGCAGAAAAGCTCTTTTGTTTACGCCATTCCTGGTTGAAACCGATCATTCCTTTGAAATAATGCTTTTCATTGAATCGCTTCTCATACTCGCCATAGATGTTAAAGGCGTAATGGTTACGATGAGTATTGGTTAACTGAATATAGTCATCACCTGTTTGTCCGAATTCCATCTCAAACTTAGGTGTCATAAAATCAATCTGCGTTGCATTTTTCTCTGTGTTAGCAGAATAATTCTGATAAGTAAAATCAGTATTAATTCTTAGATCTTCAGTAACCTTAAAGATAGCCTCGGTAGTTAACCACAAGTCATGATTCTTATAAATATCTCTACCAGCAAATTTCTGATAAGAAACCGCGTTCTCGAAATACAATCCTTCAAAACCTTCTCTATCACCAGGATATCGTAGTGCACTTGTTGGTCTTGAGAACACAATAGAATTAATGTAATTGGCATCAGACTTATACACATGTGGTTTATCAGTCTTCTTTGAATTATACGACATTCTGAAGTTAACTTCAAGCCAATCCTTAATATCGTTGTTTACGTTTACACGAACATTGTAACGCTCATATGAATCAGTACCATGACGGTATAAACCTTCTTGCTTCAAATAACCTAAAGAGGTATAGTAGGACGATTTTTTACCACCTCCCGCAACATTAATATTATGCTGTTGTGTTGGCGCGAAATCTTTTATCAATTCCTTCTTCCAATCAGTGTGCCCATAAAATCGGAACTGATCATTTTCATCAATTTCCCATTCTGGATTATTCACTGGATCATCATAATAAGCTTTTATCTTTGCAATACTTTCGTCGCTGAACACATACGTATTCTCATCGTAGTTTCTCATTGCCTCATTAACAGCTAAAGCATACTCATAGCTATTATCAACCAATTCAGGCATTTTAATAGGTTTATTCCACGACATTTGTCCTGAATAAGTTACTCTTGTTGGAGTATCTCTTTTCGCCTTTTTAGTCGTTACCAGGATAACACCAAATGCAGCACGCGCACCATAAATTGCAGCCGACGCAGCATCTTTCAATACCGTTACACTTTCAATATCATTTGGGTTAATCAACTCTAGATCCTGCTCAATACCATCAACAAGGATCAACGGACTACCACCATTAATTGATGTACCACCACGAATATTGTACTGTGCTCCCTGATTTCCTGGCTCTCCACTGGTAAATGTAATATTCAGGTTAGGAATCACACCTTGCAGTCCTTGTGCAGTAGTTGTAATCGGACGATCTTCTAATCTCTCCGAACTCACAGAAGCAACAGAACCAGTTAGGTTAGCTTTTTTCTGCACACCATACCCAACTGCAACCACCTCTTCCAAACCGATCGCATCAGGTTTCAGAGTAACATCGATTTTCGACTGTCCATTAAAATCAATTTCCTCAGCCTTCATTCCCACAAATGTGAACATGATCGTTTTAGCAGATGATGGAACTTTTAATGAGTATTTACCATCAAAATCTGTGGTAATACCAATAGTAGTACCTTTTACGAATACCGAAACACCAGGTAATGGTTCACCTGATTCATCGACGACAGTACCTGTTAGGGTAATTGTTTTATCCTGGTTAAGCTTCGAGGTCTCAGCAAGAATAACGATCATCTTGTCGTTAATCTTATAAGTCAACTTCTGTTCTTTCAGAAGCTCATTAAGAATATCAGCCACTTTTGCCTCGCGATATTTTCCAGTAATCAGCTTTTTGTTCTCCAAAAGCTGTTCTTTATAGAGGATTGAAAACTCCGAATTTTCTTCGATGAGTCTGAATACCTCTTTAAGACTATAGTCTTTGAACGTCAGATTTATTCGTTGCTCCTGCCCAAAGGTAGAAGCAGAAACCTGCATCATCAAGACTAATATCAATATACTCGTTAGTTTCATAATCATTAGTAGTTTTCGGATAGGTATAGACATACCAATCCCTTTGCAATTGAATTTTTTTTCCATAATTTTGAAAGGATTTAATTTTTAACCGATTTTAAATCAAATTTCTTAAGAGGGAGATGTTGGCGCATTTCCCTTTTACATTTCAATAAGTTCTAATCGTCTGTTTAGTTCATTAGCTTTATTCTTTTACACGTTCCACATCAATCTTTCTCATATTAGTACGTTTATAAGTTATCGGAAGGTACAATTTCAAACCATCCAGCACTTGCCATATGGTCTCCTCATTTTTAAATACCCCTGAGAACTTAGTATCTGCAAACTCTTCTAAGTTATACTGAATATCAACATCATACCAACGCTCTAGTCGGCGTACCAATTCATAGAATGAGACATTTTCAAAATTAAATTGATCATTTACCCAACCTGTCTCAGTTCCCTTATGAAAGGTTCCAACGATAAACTTGTTATTGTTGTATACCACTTTCTCGCCAGGTTTCATGAGCATCTCCTGTGTTCCTCTTATGATTTTTACTGAACCGTTTACCAGGGCAGTTTCTGTGCGTTCAAAATCATCATAAGCCATCACGTTAAACTCTGTTCCCAGTACCTCAACATCATAATCAACGGTCTTTACCCTAAATGGAGCTTTCTTATTATGATGAACCTTAAAGAAAGCCTCTCCTTCTAATTCAACAACACGCTGCTGGGCAGTAAAAGATGCAGCCACAAGCTTTGTCTCAGCATTCAGCCATACCTCACTACCATCAGGCAATGTAACTTTTGATTTTTGTCCGCGTGGTGTTTCAAATACCCATGCTTCCTGTTCTTCTGATCCATTGCTGATATATTGATATACGTTTGAGATTACCAACCCGATAATAAGTATGGCAGCTATTGACGACCAAATAAACTTCCTTCGTGGAAGTTGAACAATATTAGTAGATTTCTGTGCGGATAGTTTCCCCGACAACTTATCCCAGTTATAATCAAGAAATAAATCCTCACCTCTTTGAGGTTGCCAGTTTTGTTTTTGTTTATTGAACCAACGCTTATTTTCAGGCGTTGAATTTACAAAGTTAGCCAGCTCTTCCATCTCAGCACCATCACATCGTCCTGAAAGGTATTTTGCTGTTAACTCATTGTAATATGTAGTATTATCATTCATATTCTTTAACGTCTTACACCTATATGACGCAAAAGAATATAAATACCCACCCCCCCTAAGATATTTTTTTTGAAAAAAACCATGGGCTGTATGGATAAAACGGGAACATACAGCCCAGGTTACTGTGTTGGTCGGATGGTTGAAAAGCTTGTCGATAGATCAACTAGCCGGAAGGTTGGTTGGTCGATGGGGAGGATAATTTTTTTCTATTATTCTGATAGTTCAATCGTAAAACTATCATACGGTTCGTTTCGCCAGGCTTCATCAATTGTTGTTGGAGAAAAGGCAAAAAACGGGGAAAATGTTTTTACTATTACAGTCTTACCATCTGGTAAAAACTCAAGGATACGTAGCCAGCCATCGCCACCATTTCCAAACCATCCACCACCATCGGTCTGCGCGTTAAACAGCATCTGGTGAACATTCTTGCCTGCAGCGTTAGGCTCTACTCGATACCCCACATTCTTTTTAAAATCACCGATGCCGCCAATATGCCCGCAAAGTACCATTTCAATATTTGAGGAAGGGGCGATCAATTGCTCCCACAACTTTTTACCATGGGTAACATCTTTCACCTTATAGCCTTCTTTTTCAATCAGCACATTATTATCACTCATGGCTCTCATATAGCTGTGCGTCATCACAATACCCTTATGGTCGGCATACTTTTCACGCGACACAATTTCTTTTGCCTGCTTCACAATTGTGGCTCTTGGATTAAATTCCAATGATAAGATCAAATATTTTATTCCATGGGGTGAGGTAAACTCATAATAAGCATTCTCCAGGGTCTTTTCGCCTACTGCATTAGGCATCATTCCAGCCAATACATCCTGTGTTGCTTTCAATTGATGCGGAGGGAAATAAGCATTAAGCTGTGTATAACGATTCTCGGCCGACTTGGTTCCGTAATCATGATTTCCAGTACTCAAAATATAAGGAACAACTGTATCCAATACAGAAAAAGCTTCACGTATAGCTTTCCATTGTTGTGTGCTATTCTGGTCTCCATTTCTGCCATCTCCTTCCTGGATATTATTCTGCTCTACAAGGTCTCCTTCACACATCACCAATTCAATATTAAGCTTCTCTTTATACTGCTTAATCCATCTGGTCATCAATGAAAACACAGGCTGATTACGTTCAAACTTAGCATAGCTCTGAGGATCAGAAAGCACAATCATTGTCCACGAATCTTCATTCTCTAATTTAGGCTTTCCCGACTGGGCATTAGCTGCACAATAGAAACAAATTAGAGTAAAGAGGGTAAAAATCAATCTTCTCATGATTACGGTTTTTAGTTATTTTTTAATACCATCCGACTAACGTTTCTGTTAGCCGGATGGTTTAATTATCCACGAATAATCAGCGCTATATCATCATTCAATGGTATATCACATCATCACCTCTCCCCAAACACCAAAGTACGCACACCATTATAAGCTACAGCTTCTATTCTTGTAGAACCAGTTGGATAAGGAACATCAGTTGATGTAGTACTCGCGCTACCACATCCATGCACAGTTATGTGCGTTAACTCGTTTCCTTTGTAGGTCTCAAACACAACAGCATTTTTCCATTCACTATGAGAAACCTTTTTGGTAGTCCCACCTGTGATACCATTGTTAAAACGACCTTCAACTGCTCTCTTATACTTATAAGCGTCAACAGTATTACTGCTAATATAGTATATATAATCTGTTTCTGGCTTAGGATACTTTGAACAATACTGAATCGTCTCGTCAATCATATCCTGGTTAATCCGCTTCCAATCAGGAGTATAATCACTACAGAATTTATCGATAACTTGCAGCATTCCTATTTTAATAAAGAAGTCAGAAAGATCTTGTTCAACAACATCGCAAACATTCTTTACGAAATTCATTTGCAACTCACCATTCGACAGACTGCTCTCATCGGTGTTTCTTACCTTCTCGAAGATATCGCCATATAAATACGGTTTATGCCACGCGTTACCTTCTCCTGCTAGATGATAATACAAATGCAGCTGCCAAAGAGGAATCAACGAAACAAATACATCTCCCCCCCATTTTCCATCTTTAATACCATAATTCTTCGATTGCAATCCCCATTCCTGACCTTGCAGAATACCATACTTCAAGAAGTAGTTGTATCTGTTTCCAACCACACCATCAACAGCCTCGTGTTCTAAGCGTGTTTTTTCAGGTGCATACAGATACTGGATCCAGGAAGAATATATGTTATTGGTAACTTCAGTTGTACCAACCCATTTAACACCTGGACGAACCTGATTTACGTGGCCAAATTCGTGGGCTATACCCCAAATATTATCAACGATACGTGACGGATTGGTTAATCGATCCAAGGTGTTATTATGGAAAGCAGCACCGGTACCATCAGCAAACATGTAACCACTCCACACTACTCGTCCGAACATATGGTTTTTAGGTAATCGATTATACTTTTTCAATCCCATCATTGTTTGCTCGCTACTGATAATACTATCATACATTACAGTCATATCATGCAATTGACCATAAGCATTTCGGCGTAATGCATCAACTGGATACGCCAAATGAACGCGCTCTCCCTTGATATCCAGGATCTCACTAGTTGCATTATCCAACAACGTACGTCCATCCTCATTTGTATGACGGGTAATATCAAAGTAACCATTTACTTTTCCTGATGCAAAATGCACTTTCACATCAGCACTGCTTTCCCAATCTGGAGTGAAATAATTGATGTAACCATTTCCTTTCCCCTTCATGGTAATAACATTCAATCCATCTTTCAAAACATATGAATTGCTTCCTCCAGTAGAACCAAAATCAGTTACAATAAGCGAGAGTTTATTTGCTACTCCCCCCTCAACAAAAACAACTACCTCCTGATCTGCTTCGAAGAACATTCCGGTAGGGTTTTCATAGCGACTATAATTGCTGGTTTTTAGTTCTTTGGCTAAATCTTGATAAGGACGGAAAGCTTCATATTGCTGAACTCTATATTCTGAGTTATATTTCCCTGCCAACAGATAAGCTGCAATATTCTGAATAAAAGGATTCTCTATTTTAGAAATATCTTCAACGGTAACTCCAGGCGCTAGCTCTGAGAATGTTTCATCGGTAAAGTACTCTAAATCGGCCGCCAGTGCATTAACAGTTTTACTTTCATAAAACTCAATCTCCATGAGCGACACATAGTATTTTCCTACATCATGAGTATAGGCATCGGTTACCGATATCTTCACTTTTCGAGGATTGATAACTGGCTGATTCAGCGATACAACTACAGGATCGTTAATCCCATTAACCACATCAATATCTGCCACTTTCACATAATCAGACTGCTCTTCTGTTGCGATCCAAACCGAGGCCTTTTTGATAATACCATTGGCACCTGAAGTACGTGGATAAAGCACCATATAGTTCATAATTGCAGCATCCTCAGGATCTAAGTTATATTCCAGGTTAATGGTTGGCTCATCAGGCATTCCTCCATATGGTGAGTGATACGACGTTGACATATCTCCATCAAATGTTAATTCAATACCTCTTCCTGGCTGAAGCATATTAGACGGACTTAACACGCCTGACAATACCTTTATTTTTTTATCCTTTTCGAGCGACAGGTTGTCTAGTGGAGAATAACTCTCGGCATCTACAATCACCTGTTTAATTACAATCGTATCGGTTAGTGTCCCCTCTAATTGCTTAAAGATAATCTCCCCTTCACGCACATCCTCGGTTTTCAACTCCTCCACATTAAAGTCGAACGTATACTTCACAGGATCAATCGTTGCACTTTTCATTTTAGGAGCTTCAGTTATCCAATCCACCTCGCAACTGGCAGCCAAATCAACATTAGAGAACAATTCTAACGTCATCGTTTTAGCTTTAAAATCAGTAACTAATTTATCCTTCAGAATAACAATCTTAGGTTCTATACCAAATTGATTTACTTTAATTTCCTCCTGGATGCCTGCTAGTTTTATAACAACCTTAGCGTCGCGTGATTCCAATGAGGAATTCTCATCAACATCTATTTCAATCTTTTTCGATGAAGCATTAAACTCCGCACTGCACCAAGCCTGATCACAACTAATCAATAGTTCTTCAGCATTGGTTTTTACACTAACAGTTAAAGAAGAAGAATTTGGCGGGAATACCAATTCCTTACTCTCATCTGCTATCTCCAGTGCCGAAGTCTTAGTTGTTTCAATATCCTTACTTCCACAGGAATAATAAATCAAGCCTGATAACGACAATGCAATTATCATGGCCATTTTACACAATCTCTTCATGTTGAGAAAAGTTACATCGGTGAAGTTTTCAATTCCTAATTTCCATCGTAACATATCAATCATTTTTTATCAATAAATGAAGAGGGATATTACGCTACATGCATAGCGTAACATCCCCTATACATGTAACTTATTCTTTGAAATCAGGTGATTCAGGATCAATAACATCAAGTTCCACCTTAAAGATCTCCATCTCGCTCATGTGCCAGAATTGGTTATTTTTATTGGTCTTTTTCACTTGATATCTCAACTTAGAGAAAGGCTGATCAGCAAAAATCACTGGCGATTTATACCAGGTTTTCATATCTACGGGAAGCTTATCTGCCTCTTTAGTCAGATTCTTGATCAGAAACCAATTTTCACCATCTGTACTTCCCAATAGGTCAAGATCAACAACCTTAGCTTCACTTCGGTTTGTACGAGGCAACCAGTTAATTTTAAATGCGCTAATCTCTTCACCTAAGTCGAAATCGATATAAGCATCCTCAATCTTTGGTCCTCCTCTCCATGCTGAGTGATAGATTGTAGATTCATCATTATCAAACATCAAATAAGGTCCAGAACTACCACTAATACTATTGGCAACAATTTGACCTTCACCAAACTCGATCTCCTGTTCTCCAACAACTGTAACCGTTTTGGGAGCAGGTCCCGACATCCCGTTATAATCTAGTGTATTACCTGGAGTTTGCGTAAAACTAACAGGGGTTAATTTAAACTCATAATCTCCATATTTCTTACGCGTATTGTCGATAAGTAGAGAGTCACAACTTGATAGATTTTTAACGTTCTTCTTCAATCGGTGATCAAAATAATCAACCTCCACATAGTGAATATTTGATTCTCCGCTTGGCATATCCCATCGTAACACGATCTGGCCAGGATTAGCATCTGAATGAACATTGCTAATATCCGATGGTACAATACCTGCTTCATCATCACTGTCGCAGCTTACTCCTGCAAACATGAGACTTATAGCTAAAAATATATATTTGAGTTTCATCTTATTAAACGATTTTTAGATTATTAGATTTTTAGATATTCTGACACACCTATTAATACCCAGGATTCTGAACTAAGTTTGTATTGATATTAACATCGCCAATAGGGAATGGTAGCAAGTAGTTTGCAGGTTTAAATGCTCTATTAAATGGAATCTCAGTAACATTAGCATGAGCCCCTACCGAAGTTGCTTCGATATTAAAACCTGTATGCTTGTGACCAAAAGCATCTTCAGCCTTTAACCAACGACGCATATCCCAGAAGTTATGATTCTCAAGGTACAACTCAATTTGTCGCTCCTGGCGCACCACTTCTCTCAATTTATCCTGATCTAAAGTTGCAACACCAGCCCAGGCATCATCAACAAGAGGAATACCAGCTCTATCGCGTACTAAGTTTAGATATTCTTTGGCTGTACTCAAATCGTTAGTCTCAACAGCCGCCTCAGCAACCGTTAAATACAACTCAGCCAAACGGATTACTGGCCATGGATATTCGATAGGACCTGTAAGATTCTTTTTAGCTTTAAATGAAGGATTTACTCCCTTTTTATTCAAACAGCCAGAAGGAGTATAATTATTGGTTCTATTCTTTCTTCCGCAGTTACCATCTTTCACAAACGAGGTCACTAGTCTTGAATAAGTTACCCCCTTATCTTTTGTTTCCTCAAAACTAGAGTCATCTTTATAAGCTCCATTTGATGAAGCAGACATCACCTCGTAGTATCCTCCCTGAAAAGCCACCCAGGCATAATATCTAGGTTCGCGACTCAAGTTATAAGCAACCGTCTGCTCTCCTGGTTTAGCCACATCAGCTTGCTCTGGTGCAACAGTCACTACATTATAGCGATCGGCATAAGCATATTCAGGATCCTCATCAATTGGCAAACCATTCTCGGTATAAAAACGATCGAGCATCGCCATTGTCAAACCAACACCATTCCATGCAGCTGTAGCAACATAAGGGCGCGATTTATTCTGGATACCGTAATACCCTTCTTTACGACTATCTGCCCAAAGAATTTCAGGATTGTTTGCTTCAATGATATTGTAACGAAGTGTTCTTTGTGTTTCATCCTTTGGATAACCATTCTCGCCATAGTTGTTATTTACATATAAAGCATAGCCTGATTTTCTTGCAGCAGTGACAGCCTCCAAAGCAGCATCCTTAGCCTTTTGCCATTTGTTAACATCATAGCTAGTAGGCATTAAAGAAGTTCCATCGTTATTTTTTAGGTTGGCATATTGAGAGTTTCCATTAAATTGAGGAGACGCAGCGTACAACAGCATTCTTGCTTTCAAAGCTTTAGCTGCCACACTTGTTGCCAATCCATATTCCTCACCACTTCTCACATCAGTTAATTCAGAAGCAGCCTCATCGAACTTACTCACAATAAAATCAACACACTCATCATAAGTACTTCTAGCTAGGAAATCCTCTGGGGAAGTATTAATATCAGGTTCTTCTTTAATCAAGATTACAGGACCATAACATCTCACTAACAGGAAGTGATAATATGCGATCAAGAAATCAGCCTGCCCTTTATAATCTTTGATTAGATCTTCCGATAACCCAGGAACACTTTCAATATTGTTTCTCAGAATATAGCACTGTCTCAGGCCACCAAACAACGTATTCCAGTATGAAATTACCGGAGTAGTAGCAGTGTAGTTACCTTTTGGAAATTTCGCAAAGGTTTCATGCTCAAAAGCAGTGATCACTTCATCACCCGTCATCATATCCAACGATGCAGAACCACTTCTTGGATTAGGTAAAAATGAATAACATGAATACAGAAAACGCTCCGCGGCTTTAGGATCTTTAAAAGCATCATCTTCTGTTGGTCTTTCATCTGGAACAACATCCAAATATTCGCACGATGACAATCCTGCCAACGCAAATATTATTAATATGAGGTATATTGAAATCTTCATAATTGTTACAATTAATTCAAATCGTTAATTAAAGTTTAGCTATCAATTACAAACTAATTTGTAATCCAATATTATATGAACGCTGAGTTGGGTATTTCAAACCTGAACCGCCCCCTTGTTCTGGATCCCAGTGATCAAATGATGAGAATGTTAACAAGTTCATTCCACTCAAATACAAACGCATTTTCTTGAAGTTGTAGCCCAACTCAACATTCTTAAGTTTCAAGAAACTAGCATCACGCAACCAGAAATCAGATGCAGTAGTATTGTTCGAATGCGAAATTTTAGTCAAACGTGGATACTTTGCATAGATATTTTGATTATTAGGACTCCAATAATCTTTCGCAATGAAGTCAAGAACATTCCTACTATTCTGTGTTCCAAATGGATGGAAACCCGACATCATTAAAGAAGTACGTGCAACTCCCTGGAAAAGACAAGAGAAATCAAGTTTCTTATACTTTACAGAAGGACCAAAACCATATACAATTTGAGGAACCGTAGGATATCCCATTGCCACCTTGTCGTTGGCATTAATGATACCATCTTTCTCACCCTCTGCATTTGGCTGGTCGATATATTTGATATCACCAGGAGCCACATTTCCTGAGATTTGTTGTTCAGCACTAACATTGATATGGTTCCAATCGATAAATAAATTATCAGACTTATAACCAGTCAGACGATTTAATGAACTACCCACTTTGCGCAACTGAGGATATTCCATGTAAGGCGCCTCATCATACTTGGTAATCTCATTTTTAGCAAAAGTAAAGGTCCCTTTAAACTGAATAGTCCAGTCCTCATTCAATACTTTACCATAGTCGATAGCCAGATCAAATCCTTGATTGCGTACAGCTGCATAGTTTCCAAAAACCTTTGTTTCTGATGTTCCCAGATAGTTTGGAATAGTACCTCTCTCCTGGAAAATATCTTCCCTATTCTCTCTAAATACATCCAGCACAATATTCAGATCTCTGAACAATTGGAGATCCACACCAATATTAAGTTTCTTACCTACCTCCCAGGTAATTTTATCATTTCTATATCTTTTATATTTCGGTCCTGCTAATTCTCTGGTAGTGGAACCATAACCCGTTCTGTATTTTCCACTTCCTGTAAGGTCAATATCAGAGAGGTAAACAAAACGCTCGCCTCCAATATTATCGTTACCTACCAATCCATAAGAAGCTCTAATCTTCAAATTGGTAACAACATTTGATAGCGGCTTAAAGAACTCCTCTCTTGAGACGTTATATCCTGCTGCAACCGAAGGGAAGAAACCCCAGCGGTGATTCTTCGCAAAGTTCTCTGATCCATTGTATCCAAGGTTTACTTCAAACATGTACTTATTATCATAGCCATATGATACACGCGCAGCCAAACCTTGCTTTCTTTTAGGTAAAGAGCTCATTAAACTTGACACCTTATTGTTATTATACTGATCCTGATTGTATAATAACATTGCATTTACATCGTGCAATCCAAACTTTCTGGTATAGTCTAAATATGTTTGAAAATAAATTCGTCTATCTCCACTAACACTTCCGGAAGTAGATAACACAGGATCATCCTCGTCGCCTACAGGCTCTAATTCATACACATACCCATCACCCTCCTTTGAATAATCAGTAATTTGATATTTATTATATCCCTGTGTTCTTTTTGTTTCTGAATAGGTTTTATTTCTAAACGAAACCAATCCCTTAAACTTCAATCCTTCCAGTAAGAAGTCAAGTTTCTGATCAAACTCCAGGTTAGCGGTAATGTTACTTTGGAACGACTCTTTATAACCTTTGGTTAGCTCAGCCAGAGGGTTCGATATTGCATTTCCTTCGGTTGTACCACCCCATTTAATCCAATCATAATCTCCATCTTCATCAGGGAACATCACTGGAAAAAGAACAGGACTTGTATTAATTACATCTGAATATAAGCTACTAGTTGATTCCGATGGAGAAGTCTTTGATTGTAGCTGCGTATTCAATTTCAAAGAGATTTTCGAAATATCAGAAAGCCTCAGATTAATGTTGTTCTGGAACACATATTTCGAAACTTTAATATTGTTTTTAAAAGAGAAGAAATCATCACTTCTTTTCTTCAACAAACCATCCTGATGTTTGTACGCCACATTCATGAAATAGTCGAGTTTTTTCCCTCCACCTCTCACATTGAAGTTTACATTCTGCGACATGGCAAATGATTTGAACAACTCATCATACCAGTCTACATTTGGGAATACATAAGGATCTAATCCTTGCTCTGTTCCTGCAATTTCTTCTGCAGTATATAAACGATCGCCAAGCGATTGATTGCTTACAGCCTCGTTATACATCCTCATGTATTTAGGTCCAGAAACAAAATCAGGTACCGAAGTAGGAGTATTGATCGTATTCTCCATTCGAATATTAATAGCTGGTTTAGCCATATCTGCACCACTTTTGGTAGTCACAATAAGCACACCATTAGCACCTCTTGTACCGTACATAGCTGTTGCAGTAGCATCCTTCAAGATTGAGAAACTTTCAATCACCTCGGGAGGCATTGAATTCAGACTAGCACTTGACGATTCAACTCCATCAATCACAATCAATGGATCTTTAGCTCCACTTAACGTAGAAATACCGCGAATATAAAAGCTTGAACCATCAGCGCCAGGCTCACCTGAACGCTGGTAAGCAATTACCCCTGATAAACGACCAGCAAAAGCATTGGTCAGGTTGGTTGAAGGAACCACTAAATCATCAGGTCTTATACTTTGAATAGATCCTACAACACTCTCCTTTTTCTGAGCTGTACCAAAAGCTGTTACAACAACTTCATCAAGTCCTTGAGCATCTTCCAGCATTGTTACATCAATTTTCTCTTGTCCTTTGTAGATTACCTCCTGAGTTTTCATTCCAATGAAAGAAAAAACGATAATCTGAGCATCTGTTGGAACTTTGATATTATAGTTTCCGTCCAAATCGGTGACCACACCAATGGTAGTACCTTTTACGACAACATTTATTCCAGGAACTCCATTACCATCTTTATCGACGATTTTTCCCTTCAATGGTTTAGACTCATTGTCTTGCTTCACCTCACTCTTGTATTTTTTTCTCGAGATGATCACCTTATCATTGAGGATGGAGTATCCCACTTTCTGACCGCCCAACACACTGTTTAGCACATCCTTAAGCGAGGCATCCTTAAAATTAACCGTTACCGACTTACTATTGTCTAACTCATCTATACTATAAAGTATACTAACATCGGCCTTTTCCATTAACTCATCTAATACCTCCACTATGGTTGAGTTGGTGGCCCGAAATGTTACTTTACTCTTTTGCGAGAAGCTATTAGTTGCATTGGCGACTAATAGATTACTCAGCAGCAAGAATACTATGATCCTCATAACTCTAAACAGTTTTCTCCAACACCCGGACTTATACCAGGTATGGCATTGTTGAATTTTTTGCATAATTTTGTAATGTTTAGTAATAAATGTTTATTCCCCACTGCAATGGGGAGTAAGTTAAGAGGGAAGATCCGGCAAGATCTTCCTTTTTTTATTCGTCTTAATCTTTTATGATAACCGTTGAATCATTAATGGTAAACTCAAATGAAGTCCACTCTTGAAACGTTTCAAGCACTTCGCTCAATGTTTCCTTTTGAAATTTACCTGTTAGTCGTTTGTTAGATATGTTCTCTGTCTCAAAGATGATCCTAACATTATAATGACGCTCAATTTTCTGAGCAATTTCCATAAATGTTTCATGCCTGAAAGACAGTCTGTTCTCACGCCATGCCAATTCATGCTTCAAATCAACGTTCTTGACTTCAATTTCTTGTGAATGCTTATTAAAGGTACATTTCTGTCCAGGAATCAATAATCGTTCCCCAACAACACCATTGGCATTATCCTTTAATGCTACATTTACACTTCCATCGATTAGCACAGTCGATGCAAACTGCTCTTTAGGATAAGCTTTCACATTGAAAGTGGTTCCCAACACATTGACATCAGCATTGCGTGTCTTCACCACAAAAGGTTTGTTCTCATTATGAACGACCTCGAAGTAGGCTTGTCCTTCAAGTTTCACAATCCTTTTGTTTTCTGAGAATTGCTCTGGGTAAACAAACTTTGTATCCGAGGCTAGCCATACCTTTGTCCCGTCGGCCAAGGTTATCACTTCTTTCTTCCCTTTCTCAACCTGAATGGTTTGTTCTTGCACAAGCTCTTGTTGCTCTCCAGGAATAAAAAAGATTGAGCTAACAATCAAAAGACCAATAAAAACAGCTGCAACTCTTAATATTGTTCTTCTCATGTTTCTCGACTTAATCCGCGAAAGCACTCGCTTTTTATCACTCTTCACCCACAATTGATCATTATCCGACTCCATGATTGAGGCAGCACGCAATAACTTATCCAGTTCATTGTAACGACCTTTATCTTCTTCCAACCAGGTTCTGATCTGATCATCCTCCTCCGATGAAGTTTTCTTTAATAGAAACTTCAACAACAATTGTTTATCAAAATCCAAATTCTTCATTTATATCTGTCTTACACTTCAATAACGCATAAACGAAGTAACACCCTAGTTGAAAAATTAACTTTTTTTCACAAAACTCAACACCACACCCCTTAAAGCCTAACTATCCACTATATACAACCATAAAAAATTCAAAGAAGCTAATATAATACACTTAATTGATCTTACATATAATAAAAGTGCAAGTATCTTCCACTCATGTTGGGTGGATTAAGATAAATCAATACTTCCTTCAGATTTAATCTTCATAATATATTTTTTACACACCTATATTATACAAAAATATCAATGTACCTAACCTTAATGTTAGTGTTCTAAAATTGAACAACAGCTGTAAAAGTGACAAAATCAGCATTCCATTAAGACTCAAATTACAGGAGTCAAATAGTTAAGTTTTAAGCATCTTTTTCGTTACAGGATGTACCATTATCGCCTCATTGGATAATAATGGCAAAATACACACTCAAAATTCAAATGAAGGGGTGCCACAATCTTCCAATGAAGATCTACAAAGTAAGTTTTGTATGTTTTTGAAGAATTCTCTACTATTGCAATCTCTGGATAGCAATTTCCTTCAACCTTCTTACTTAGCCCCTACTTTCCCTTATCAAAGCCCCGTATTTTCGATAGTTGAGAAGGGTTTAGTAAGGGTTTGACAAGGGTTTGACAAAAATGGGACAAGACTCCATCCAAACGGAAGGTTTTAGTTACTTTCCGCTCACCCTACTGATCATAATATTTTACAATAACTCTATTTACCTGACCATTTTTCCTCTTACATATCCTTGAATATCCAAATAATTAGAGGTAAGTAATCTTTCAGTTCAACTCGAAGTACTTTGAGTGCATTAGAAATATGGTATTGCACTCCTTTTTCGGTCATATTTAATTCCTTGGCAATTTCAGGGTACGACATGCCATCTCTTCTGCTTAGATTAAAGATTAATGCAGTCTGCTCCGGTAATTTGCCTATGGCCTCATTAATTCTTCCGGCAAGTTCCTTCAATTCAATCTCAGGAACATCCACCTCTTCCTGTTCTAATAATCCTTTTAGAATTAACTCTCGTGAAGAATTTCGAACATCCAACTTTCTCAAATAGGAAAAGCAGCTATTCTTTACACTTCTCAATAAATATTTTTCAAGTTCCTCGGATGAGAATTTCAAATAATCAATCTTCCAGAGTTTTATAAAGATATCCTGTACCATATCCTTGCATACCTCAATATCATCTACAAAATGATTGGCATAGCGACACAGTCGAGCATAGTATTTTTCAAACAATTCTGAAAAATTATCTTCCTTCACAGAAGAATCAAGTTGAATTTCCCTTCCCTTCAACACATCCATAGGCTTTAGCTTAGTGAGCACCCAAAAGGCTCACACAAATCTAAGAAAATAATTGGATTACTTATAAGACGCGAAAAAGTAATAACACCCTACTATATTTTCTAAAAAAATGAAGCAAAGCAACCCTTCTGATTAATCGTTTGTAAAACGGCTCTTTACAATTATCTTTGAATATCAGTAAGATTTTTGATATATGAAGAAGGATAGTATTATAGATAAAAGTAGATTAGAGAATTTTAGTGATGGAGTAATTGCTATACTGATCACCATTTTGGTTATGGCGTTTAAAATTCCTGATGACTATTTAGTAAAAGATTACTCAATTCTGGAGTTTCTAAACTTTTTAATCCCTCAACTTATACCATATGCAATAAGTTTTCTGGTTATTGCTGTTCATTTAATTAATCATCATATATTGTTTACCAGAATGAAAGGGGTAAATACTACATTTATATGGCTTAATCTACTGTTTTTATTCTCCCTTTCACTGATTGTATACCCTACTGCATTGCTCGGACAGACACATAATCAAGAAACCTCTGCAATGTTGCTGGTTGGTGCATATTTCTTTAAAGCACTAACTTTTAGAATCCTACACCACTACGCTATATTTAAGAGTGGTTTATATAAAAGTTCAAGAACGAAAAAAGAATTAAGAAGAATTGCATTAATAAACTGGATAAAAGGTCCAGTGGTTGAGTTACTTGCATTCTTCTTAATCTTTTTCAACTTTAAGCTGTCATTGGCATTAATCTTTGTAATGACATTGACCTATATTTTTCCTTCAAAGAAAATGTGATTAAGCTACCATGGAACATTATCAGTGAAAAAACAGTAACTGGCAGACTATTTCAAAATCCTTAAAACGTTAGATCTTTTAGCACAGCAATAATCAAAGCAATTGGTACATCTGATCTAAAACGCTCCTTAAAAATCTTCAATACTTTGGTAATGTGCTTCTCAACACTTTTAATACTAATCTGCAATTGGTCTGCAATTTCCCGGTTTTTTAAGCCATCATTTCTACTCAAGAGAAATATTTGTCTGGTCCGTTCTGGTAGGCTATCAATAATATTAGAAATTTCATTCTTCAATTCCTCTTCAATAAGCAGACAAGGCTCATTACCCATAAAATCGATACGATACATCTCTTCAAACTTCTGCTCATCAGTAAATTGCTTCATTCTATTCTCTACAACTTTGAGATGCCTGATGTGTGAAATACACTTATTTCTGACTGACCGATACAGGAAAGCATCAACATTGCTAATATCGAGTGTATCTTTCTTTTCCCAGTAGGAGATAAACACTTCTTGCACCAGATCTTGCGCAACCTCGGTATCCTCAGTAAACTTCCGGGCAAACGCATACAAGCGCTGAAAATTCCTCCTAAAAATCTTCTCAAGAGAAATCTCATCCCCTCCTGTTGATCCTGATATATGTTGCATCTTATCTGTCATTTCATCTTATTAAATTTATTATTTCCAATTGCATAAGATGGAACTCTCGATGAATTTTAATCATTCTCGTGTGTGTATTTTAGAATGCTAAAATTCATGTTCGTTTCTTATTGCCACACCCTCAAAATACATGTTAGCATATCACACGCGTATTAAAATAGTGTATAAATTACTATTTACCAACAAAACTTCTGCTTCTACTAGCACCAATCCAGTTATCACTCGTTGATAATAGAAGTTCCTTCTATTAAGACGAAATTTATAAGCTATACCCCCACAAAATATTGAAAAAAATATTCGAGAAAATTCTGACAAAAAAAGTCGGCACCAGGCCGACTTCTAATTTGATAAGCTATATTCGATATAAGCTTTGGGACTCATACCTGTTTTCTTTTTAAATAACCGGGAAAAATATTGCGGATATTCAAACCCTAGCTTATAAGCTGTTTCTGAAATCGAAGCATTAGGTGTAAGCAATAAATTCTTTGCCTCTTCAATCAGGTATAAATTTACCTGATCAACGGCTGTCTTTCCTGTTTCTGATTTTATCGTATCGCTCATATAGCGATGACTGACACCTAACTTATTGGCTAACCATTCAACTGTTGGAATTCCCGCTTCCTCTAGTTTATTCGATTCAAAGTAACCATCGAGTACTTCCTTAAATCGAGTAAACAAAGCCTTATTAATGGGATGTCGGTTTAAGAACTGTCTTTTGTAAAATCGGTCGGCATACTTTAGCAACGTTTCCAAATGAGAGATGATTATCTCCTTACTAAACTCATCCTGATTGTTATGATATTCACCATAAATATTATCGAACACCGATTTCATAACCTTCTCCTCTTTAGGAGATAAATGCAATGCCTCATTTACATTGTAGTTGAAAAAGTTGTACTTTTTTATCCGATCAAAAAGGTCATAACCATTCAAATAGTCCTTGTGAAAAGCAATATGCCACGACTCCTTACTTACGATAATACCTTTCATTATCATCGTTTGATCAGGCGCCATAAAAATCATCGATCCTTTATCACAATCATACTTGGTACGGCCATACAGAATCTCTCCCTTAATGATGTTCTTTAAACTAATGGAATAGAATTGATTCGTGATCTTAACTGCCACAGGCGAATCCTCACAAGGTGCACTTTCTGCATCTGGAATTATCGTATGCAGAATACTAAACAGAGGATTCTCAGGCTCATCAACCTTGTAATACTCGTGCATGTCTGCGATGGATTTAAAATTCATTTCTATCATATCAACATTGCTTTATTTACTATATCCAACCAGTTAGTTCTATAAGATACGAATAATTACTCATTTAACTTGCTGAAGCCAATTTTCAATCTCATCATCTGAGATTCCCCTGGAGCCAACAACCAGTGGAGTAACATTTTGCTTTGCATTGGCAAGTTTTACTATATCTCTTGCACAATTTCCTACACCACCACCGCCATGCGTAACAAATGGAATTATCTTTTTATCATGAATATTTACAGCACTAAAGAAGTCTAACAGCGGAGTTGCTACAGTGTTTCCCCAGTTGGGAGTCCCAATATATATAGTGTCATATTCTTCCACATTGATATTCAGTTTCTCAATTGGTCTTCTTAGGTTTTGTTGCAACTCTTTCTTGAAAATGTCAATCACGGCAAAAACATCCTTTGGATAAGGATCTATCGGTTTTACCTCATAACTATCTGCCCCTACAAGCGCTATAATTTTATTAGCAAGTTTTCTGGTAATTCCTGAATGGGAATAGTATACCACTAGTGACTTTTTCATGTATAATCTCCTTATATTTTGTAGAAGACCTGCTGTGCAGTTCTCTCTTTCATAAAATTTACCGATACAAAGATCGCTTATGAATAGGATAAATCACTTAAACATTTTGGTTGTAGACTTATACTTTTTAGAAGAATTCCTTAATTAGTACTCCTGTACTCGGCCGGACTCATATTGGTTTTCTTCTTGAAGAGTTTACTGAAATTCTGAGGTTGCTCAAAACCGAGCTCATAGGCTATTTCACTTATCGATTCTGATGAATTTAATAGTAGATTCTTTGCCTTTTCGATAAGGTGATAATGGATATGCTCAATGGCACTTTTACCAGTCTCCTGTTTAAGTAGGTCACCCAGGTAGTTTGCCGATAAATGCAATTGCTCTGCACAATATTTCACCGAAGGTAATCCATTTATTTTTACCTTCTCAGAATCAAAGTAATCGGCGACTAGTTTTTCAAACTGAGCCGCAACTCCTTTGTTATGGTGACTACGTGTAATGAATTGTCTTCCATAAAACCGCTTACAGTAATTCAGCAATACTTCAATATTTGAAATAATTAAATCGTGACTATGGTTATCAAGATTAATACTAAATTCTTCCTTAATGGTTTCAACCACCGCATACAAGGTATTCTTCTCCTTATCTGATAAATGAAGAGCCTCATTCATATCATACGAAAAGAAGGAGTAATCCTTTATCTTATCATTTAGAAAACTCGAACGGATCAAATCAGGATGAAAATACAGTCCCCACCCCTCAGGATAAGTTTCTACCTCTACATTTGTCACGATACTCAATTGTTCAGGAGCCATACACAAAAGAGAGGCCTCTGAAAAGTCATAATCCTTTCTACCATATTTAAAACCTGCTCCACTTAGCTTTTTTAAAGAAACCAGATAAAATCCCAGAATATAGCGCTTACTAGTTTCACTTTTGATCATCTTCACCTTTGAGAAATCAATTAACGTGATCAAAGGATGTGCTGGTTTTGTAGGATAACCTAAAAGCTCGTGTAGTTTACTGATCGAATTTACTTTAAATGTATCTTTCATGATAGTCGCGTATAGAAGTAAAATTAACCATTTTTTACCTGTTTAAATTTGTTTGATTACTGAATGTTCAAAAAACTTGCATACAATCAACAACTCTTATAATGTTTACAATCTGTATACTTCTTGCCATGACTGATTGTAAACAGATATTCAGAATAATATAACAAAGATATAGAGTACAATTTCAATAGATGTATCCATATTACTGGAAGGAATAGCCAAATTACAGGAATGACGTTGTTCTCAAGCCGGACGGGCTCTTCATTATTGGCTTGCCCCAAAAGCGAGGAAAAAAGGTCAAGGCTGGCTGAAAAAACAATCGATTTATTGCTGCTGTCAAGTGCAACTGGAGATCTTCTCGCTCCGGTCGAAGCTTCCCAGTTTTACGAACCAACTGTTGCTAAATCTCCTTACTTCTTTCAGAAGGCTGATTCATATTCGAAGGACTGGAGCGTTTAATCTGAAACTAGCATTTCAGATTAACTCATTTTGGCATTTTCAATATATTCCTTAGGACTTACGCCAACTTTCTTTTTAAACAGTCGAGAGAAGTATTGGGGATATTCAAAGCCCAATTTATATGCGGTTTCTGAGATTGAAGCATCAGGAACAAGCAATAGGTTTTTAGCTTCCTCAATCAAGTACAAGTTAATCTGGTCGACAGCTGTTTTTCCGGTCTCTGCTTTTATGGTATCGTTCATATACCTGTAGCTAACACCTAATTGTTTTGCTAACCAATCAACTGAAGGAATCCCGGTTTCTTCGAATTGGTTAGTCTCAAAATACTTGTCTAATATATATTCGAAACGCGTAAATAAATCATGATTAATATCTTTACGATTCAGGAATTGACGTTTATAAAATCGGTCGATATAGTTAAATAAAGTCTCCAATTGATTCAGGATTATTTTCTTGCTAAACTCATCCTGATTATTGTGATACTCAATTTTAATATTCTTGAAGATAGTCTTTATTAGTTTCTCCTCTTTGGGAGATAAGTGAAGTGCCTCATTTACACTATAATTAAAGTAGTTATATTTCTTAATCTTATCAAACAAATGGTTTCCAACCAAGTAATCCTTATGAAAGGTAATTTGATATACTTCAGAGTTAAATACCATTCCCTTTAAGATCATCGTTTGCCCTGGAGCAGAACAATATAAAGTCCCCTTAGTACAGTCATATTTGGTTCGTCCGTACAAAATCTCACCCGAAATAATGTTGCTTAAACTGATGCTATAAAAACCATTAGTTATGCTTACATCTTCTAACTTTACTTCGTCAGTACAATTCCTCGTTTCTCCCTTTCTTAATTTCCTGTGCATTACACAAAACAAAGGATTCTCTGGAGGAGGATAATTTCTCTGCTCGTGCTTTTCTGTAATTGTATTGAAAACAAATTCTTTCATCTTATTATATTCACTATTTTCAATTGTATTAGATGGAACTCTCGATGAATCTTATCATTCTCGTGTGTGTAACTTAGAATGCTAAAATTCATGTTCGTCTCATTGTAAAGTTACATTTTTTTGATGGTATGCCTACGTTTATTGTTTTCAGTCATTTTACCATACTTCTATAATATCACAATAGCAACATCTATGGATACAAAGTTCGGTCAATTTAGCTCCTTACCACTTAAACTATTTTGCATTTAGGTTATACAATTTTTCGGTATGTATAGCATATGTAAAAAGTCGGCATTTTGTGTTACCTCCTCTGTGAAAAATGTCTATTTTAGGGAACCAAAATAGAAAAACAACACAATTAACACTCACATGAAGAACACCATCCTAATAATACTACTCCTTGCAGCGTTTAGTGCAAATAGTCAGACTATTTATGAATATGAAAGAAAGATAAATCAACCGGGAAACTACAACTTCAAGGAAATCGCATTTGCTAACTCTGATGACCAGATAACGCTTTCAGGAACCTTAATCACTCCAAATAACGATTTTTCAAAACTCATAATAATCGTTGCTGGAAGTGGCAAAGACACCCGTTACACTCACCCTAAACTTGCCGAACAATTATTGCAAAACAACATTGCTGTTTATCGTTTCGATGAACGAGGAATTGGCAAATCAGAAGGTAAATACAGCTATTGCTTTGGAACACTCAAAAACGACTTAAACTGTTGCATTTCGCACCTGCGAAACATTCAAGCACTCAAAAATAAACAGATTGGAATTATAGGTCATAGTCTTGGAGGAATAGCCACAATTGCCTTATCAGCAACTCATCCTAATGTTGACTTTTACGTTCAGATGGGAACTCCGGTAAATGCTGGAAGATCATTTAGTCACCGACTCCATAAAGAGAAGATATTTGAAAAAGAGAAGAGGTCCGTTAAAGAGATAAGAACATTGATTGACACCTTCAACTATGTTATCCGAACAGAAAAAAAGGTTAAGGCCATCAAGAAACAATGTAACAACTTATCAAAGAAGCTAAACTTCTCCACCTTTTATGCGCAAGCCTACACTAAACCTCAGTTTATTGAGATGATTCAACTCGACAGTGAATTGCTATACAAAAACATCGATAAACCCACCTTATTCATCATTGGGAAAAACGATGGGGCTATCGATGTCAGTTATGCAGTTAATAGGTTAAATGAGTTCAACAACAAGTTGATGACCGTAAAAGTCCTTGACAAAATGGATCATTACCTTACCTATAGAGATAGCAAATGGAATAGCTCCAAGAAAAGCGCCGACAGGGAAATTGATGATGTTGCCATGAAAGCAATTCTGCAATGGATAGATGAAGCGATCTAATTACTCCCCATCATCCAGGCGTTCTATTTCAGCACTCATATAGTCGCTATACAACTTTGAAATAGATTTTACCTCACCAAGTATGGTAAGCACATCATCAGCAAGAAGTATTGTTGAACCATTGGGAGTGAAGGTCTTATTATCCCTTTCAACCAAGGCTACCAACACATCTCTAGGCAGTTGAATATCCTTTAACTGACGACCAATCATATCCCCTTGGGCTGTGCCTTCTATCAATTTTATACTCACAAAGCGTTCATTTTGCAACATATACTCCTTGATCTTCCTATGACTATCCATATTCTGCAAAGTCTTCACAATCGAATCGCGTTCAAGAATATCAATCAGTCGCGATAACATACGCAGCTGTTGCTTCGGATTTTCATCAGTATTTATCAGAAAGACACAAATATGTATTGGGGACTTTTGTTCATCATCGTTATGCTCTGGCACACCTTCCATAGCACTTTTTGAGATAACCAATTGCATCGAAGGATGAAGTACATTCCTGAATCTTGCATGAAACACAAGAACTCCAGGTAAGGTAATGACAGTATCATCGGCCAACGACTGGAAAAGCTTTTGCTTAATCGTGTCCTTATCCTCCTGTAATTCTGCACTGAAGTAATCCGACACTTTATCTAATACAACATCAAAATCGGTCAATGATTTCAGCAATCTAATTTTAGACTTAATTACAGTCTCATCAAAAGGATCACCCTCTCTAAGGCCTTTTTCCTTTAATATAGTCATCAGTTCATTTTCCAACTCATCATACTGATACTCACCCAACAGCGCAAACCAATGAAATATTGCACCTTCTCGCTTCACTTTCCCTCGAACATGGAAATGAAACCAAAGTACTCCCATCAAAACAATACCCGTTGTAAAGAGTACAGGCATCCATCCAAGGTAGATAATCAGTATAAACGAAATAACAATACCGATAATCTGCATCCACGGATAAAGAGGCGTTAAGTAGCCGGGATCGTATGATTCGATTTTACTATTTCGGAAGACAATAACCGAGAAATTAATTAATATGAATATGAGCAGCTGAAACGTACTGGCCAGTTTAACAATCCCCTCCTCCGACAGTAATAGGATGAATAAGATGATCATTGCCGTGGTCATCAATATCGCTATCGTAGGGGCACCTTTACCTCCAATTCTCGACAGTGCTGCAGGTAATAATTTATCTCTGCTCATTGCAAAAGGATATCGCGACGAAGATAATAGTCCGGCATTACCAGTAGAAGCAAACGCTGCAAGCGCCGCTATCGACATCAGCAAAACTCCAGCGTTGGGTGGTAACCACTTAAAAATATTTGAAGCCGCAACAGCAGCCGGAGCCATCTCATTAGCCAACGATTCCTGATCAATAATGGCAACCATAATAAACACCCCTAAACCATAAATCAAGCCTGTAACAATTAGTGACAGCATCATCCCCAGAGGGATATTCCTTTCAGGATTCTTAATCTCTTCAGCAACACTTGCTATTTTGGTTAAGCCTAGGTACGACACAAAAACAAATCCCACAGTAGTAAATAAACCACCAAGTCCATTGGAGAAAAACGGCGTAAATTGCTCATTAATCGCCTGCTGTCCTGTGTCATCCATAGTGAATATGGTATATAGTCCATCGACAATAAACGTGACTAAAATAACCAATAATGACACGACAAATACCTTTTGCAAGCCGGAAGTCTTCTTTGCCCCTACCAGATTTATAGCCATAAAGAAAAGCGTAGCAACAATAGCCACAATTTTAGTCGGCACCTCCCAAAATATAGCAGCATAAGCACCTATACCGATAATCGCGAAAGCAGTCTTCAGCATCAATGCAAAATAAGTACCCAATCCGCTGATGGTCCCCATTATTGGGCCAAGACTTCTATCCAGGAAAAAGTATGCACCTCCTGATCGAGGCAGGGCAGTTGAGATTTCAGCAATGCTAAACATAGCCGGCAATATCAGCACACCAGCAAGTAAATACGCCAAAAACACCGATGGTCCTGTGAAATTAGAGGCAATACCAGGAAGTAAAAAGAAACCAGAACTGAACATGGCGCCAGTACTAATGGCGAACACATCAAATAATCCTAAATCCTTTTTTAATCGTCGTTTTTTCATATTCTCAACCTTGAAACATCTTTACTGCTGCTACTTTTACAACAGCTATGGGAAAAAGATGTTCAAGGGTTTAGGATTACAAGCGAAGACTAATTATTCATACCTCAACGCCTCAACAGGATTACGTGTAGCAGCTTTCCAGCTTTGCCAGCTCACCGTTAGAACGGCAACTCCAAAAGCAAATATACCGGCCAACGCAAATATCCACCAACTTAGACTGGTTTGATAAGCAAAGTTTTCAAGCCATTTATCCATGGCATAATAGGCAATCGGACAGGCAATCACAAAAGCAATGGCAATCCATTTTATAAAGTCGCGATTTAGCATGCTAAGAATTTCAGATATCTTGGCGCCATTTACTTTGCGAATACCGATCTCCTTCACCCTGGCCGACGTATTATGCCATGCCATTGAGAACAGATTTATAACACTAATTATTAGCGCAATTACCACAAACACCTTTAATATTTTAAGCAGCTGCATTTCCCCTTTTAATTCATCATTATATGAATCTTCAAGGATAAAGAACTCAAAAGGATAGTTTGTAAAGGTAGCCTCAAAACACTCCTTCACAAATGGAATCACAGCTGAATAATCAGCCGTACTCAATGAAATAGTATAGTTTCCCCACACCATATCTTTGGTCCAATCGAGTAGTACAATCGCCCCCGTTTTCTCTTTTGCCGATTGGAAATTATAATCCTTAGTAACACCAACAACTTTAGCAGTAAACTCCTGCCATCCGCTATCATCAACCAAACGTATTTCCTTTCCAATGGCCTGCTCTCCATCGTTGTATCCCAATTGTGCCAGACAAGTCTCGTTAATGATACACCCTTTTGAGCCATCATGAAAATTCTGACCGCTAACCAAAGGAATATCATAACTACTAAGGAAGTTCTTATCGCCAATAATCAGACCAGCTTTCACCGACTTATCTCCACCAATTTCTGAGAACGTAAAATTATAAGCTACATTATTCCCTGGCACAGTATTTCCTGTAGTAACATTCTTGATGTTGGCATTGCTAATTAATTCCTGCTCAAATGCATCAAGATTATTAATCCGACCAGAAGTCCGCCGCAAATTACTTGGCGACCGTACCACCAATTTATTCTCAATTGACAGTCCTTTCTCCTTCTCAACCAAATAATTTATCTGCTTATTAATCCCTAGAATACCGATTATAACGGCTATTACAATCACAAACTGTAGCGAGATAAAAAGTTGGCGGAAAGAAACATTCCCACTAGTTTTTTGCTTCTTCAATTTTAGCAAATCAATACTCTTTATGGAGCTTTGCTTCATTGCCGGAATCAATCCATTAATCAGAGTACTACAAATAACAATAGCACTTAAGCCACCCACAAGAAAATGATTCGAAAGACTAAAATCGATGTTAATTCCGAACCTATTGGAGATCAGTGGAGCAAAAACCATACTCAACAATAGCGAGAACACAACTGCGACTGTGTGAATAATTAACGACTCAGTCAATAAGGTGCCCACAATCACGCTATTATCAGCACCAATAATCTTCTGAATCCCTGTATTACCAGCCTTTTCTATCGAATTCACAAAAGCAAAATACAAGTAATTCAATCCGGCTGCAAGCACAATCAGCAAACCTACTACCAACAAGATATATAGGTAATCGGTTCTACTATTTGTAGTGATTTCGTTCTTCATGTGCGACTTAAGGTGAATGTCTTTTAATGACTGCAGACTATAGTGATGTTTTGTATTGGATTTATCGAAATAACCACCCTTATTTTTAGCCACCAACTGATTTATCTGCCCTTCCAATGTTGCAATATCCGTATGGTCATCCACCTTTATATACGTATAAAAACTAGCTTCACCCCAGGCACTCTTCAATGGTGGTGGTAAGTGCATATTATTGTGAAAAGATAAGAGCATATCAGCCTTAAAATGCGCCTGTGAAGGAATATCCTTAAACACCCCCTCAACGGTATACTTATATCCCGGATACTTGTGTACAATCTTGCCTACAGGATTTTCTGTACCAAAATACATCTTTGCCAAACTTTCCGACACCAGCACTTTGTAAGGAGAAGTAAGTACATCGCTACGATTACCACTAATCAAATCAATTGAAAACACTTGCAATATCCCTGGAGAAGCATGAAGTGTATTTTCATTCCTAAAAACATTTTCCCCAATTTTATATTCCGATTTTGTTCCAACAAAGTATCCCGATGTTTCAACATTAGGATAAGCCTGCACTAAGGAAGTCCCCACTGAGCGCTCACATTGCGGCTTTGAAAGCTTCAGCTCGTCATCAACAAACACATCGGTAGTAATGCGATAAATGTTCTCGTAACCAGGGAAAACCGTATCATACGATTTCTCATAAGTCACATAACTTGAAACAAAAATAAAGGTCACTAATCCGGTACAAATCGAAAGAAACACCAACAATGATGAAAGTCGCTGTCTGAATATATTTCGAAGAGAGATTTTAAGAATATAATTCCACATAATACATTTTTCAATTCAAAAATGAAGTACTTCAACTTACTTCTTCAACTCCCCATACACCAAAATAATGCCAAAAAATCAACACTCTGATAATGTGAATCATAAAACTACTGATTCTACGCAGCAGTAAAAATAATAGACAGCATAATGTATGAATATTTCACAAAGGACAACATCAACATTTCAGTCCTGCTTTGAACTGTTGCCAATACTACTATAGTTCAAAGCAGGACTTCCTTAAAGCAGGATTTACTCAATCTCTGCCAGCTTATTAATATCATCTGCCTCAAGATGCTTCAATGCTTGTTGATGGTTGTATGAATTAATCATTGCTCTACCTATTCTAACCGATGTAGTAATCGACTTCATGCGCTTCATGTACGAGAAAAAAGGACGGGTAATAACGTAAACCGCATTGTATAACTTCGTACTCGATTTAACACCACGTTCAGGCACAACGCCTCCTGGACGAAACATATAAGCATCCTTGAAGCCCATATTCAAAATCATATTCTCGGTTCTACCCTTAACACGAGCCCACATTATCTTTCCCTTTTCAGTACTGTCAGTTCCTGCCCCTGTAACATAGTTAAAAACCATATCCGGATTGATGTTATATAACGTTGACGCAAGTGCTTTCGTCATTGTATAGGTAATCTCAGAAAACTTCTCCTCGCTCATACCTGCTGATGACACTCCCATACAATGAAAACATGCATCGTAGCCAGCAAGCTCTTCCTTAATTGCTGAAAAGTCTCGAAAATCCTTATGAATAATCTCTTTAACCTTTGGATGAGAAAAGTCTAAATGATTTCTATTGATGAGTAACACCTCTTCTACTGTTGGGTCGTCTACGCATTCAAGTAAAACACCCTTTCCCAACATACCTGTTGCCCCTGTTATTATTGCCTTCATATCTCCAAAGTTTTAGTTGTTTATCACATCACATAAAATTAATAAATTTTACCAGTGAAACATACTCACCCCGTTTTCTGTCACATCTTTTCGGTTATACCAGCCACTATAAACCACTACCCAACAACGCCAATTTCTCTTTCATATATCACGAAAAACATTGCGAAATAACACAATAAAATTGTACCGTAGATAATCAAATCTAAGGTCACAACAAAACCAACAAATTGCAATATTCCAGGTATCAATGGTTGATACAACAAAAGCGTAAAACAGTGTGTTATAGCATACATAAGATTAGAAAACAGGATTTGGATACTTTTTTGAAGAATATGGATACCACCTACCTGAAATGGATACCTTTTATCATGAAAAGCACCCCATACAATAGAAGTCTTCACTTTACCTTTGATACAATCCATATCACGAAAAATTAACACGAGTATTTGGCTCAATGGATCATATCAAATACTGCAAATTCTAATTCTTTAAACAAATAGCGATGAATAAATTCAAATGGAGTATTACACGAAAGAACAGCTTAAGATCGCTAGCTGTTACACTTTGTGCATTTTTCTTTAGCTACCAGGTAATGGGAGTGGTTTCATCAGATAAGAAACTATCAAATAAAGAAGTCAAATCACTAACTAAGCGAACAACAAAGGAGGTTTATTCTTCAACGAAGGATGAATTAAAATACATCGGTATGCCCATCGGCGGTATTGCCTGCGGACAATTATATATTAGTGGTGATGGTAATTTATGGTTGTGGGATATATTTCAATCAAACTATAAACGGGAAGGTCCGGCTGGAGAAGACGGTCGCTGGCGAATGGATCAATTTACATTCGGGAGCCTCTACCCTTCTCCCCGAGAATCAAAAGGCAACAATCTGTATGATGTAAAACAAGGAACAGCCATTCAAGTTAAAGCCAACAATAAAGAGCCTGTACGTTTGAAGCTTAACGACCAGGATTTTGATGAAGTAACCTTCCGTGGTGAATATCCCGTTGCCAAAGTGAATTATAAAAAAGATGGTCTGCCGCTTAATATAGAGCTATTGGCTACCCCATCATATATTCCATTAAACATAAAGGAATCGTCCATTCCTGCTACCTTAATGCGCTACAAGATTACCAATACAGGCAATGAGCAATTGGAAATATCACTCGGTAGCTGGTTGGAAAACAAAGTAAGTCCGACACATCAAGGAAATGGATATCGTAAAAACACGACGAAGCAAGGCAACAATCGGGTAACCGTTTTCATGGAGGCCTCCGGTGAAGGACTTGATCAAAAGAAAGGTTTTGGAAACATGGCCTTAAGTCTGATGGGTAAGCACTCAAATGCACAAACCATTTCCCAATTGAATAACACCGATCTATTAACATCTCTTTTTGGCAACAAGCGTAATACAGAAGCACAAGCTGAATTTAAAACGTCATTAATTGGAGGTATCAACACCACCTATTCTTTACAGAAAGGAGAAACAGTAACCGTCGATTTTCTTGTAAGTTGGTACTTTCCATACCTTAAAGAACTTGAAGGCGATTTCTCTCAGATTAAGGACATTGAGACGTTAAATCGCTACTATAGTAAGCATTTTAATTCGGCAGATGATGTAGCCGACTACTTCGCCACTAACGCTAAGCGATTGGTTGAGATTACCCTTAAATGGAATGAGGTATGGTACGATTCATCATTACCTTACTGGTTTCTTGATCGTACTTTTATTCCTATTAATTGTCTGGCAACACAAGTGGCCCATTACTTCGACAATGAACGTTTCTGGGGATGGGAAGGCGTAGATTGCTGTCAGGGAACCTGTATACACGTATGGCAGTATGCACAGGCTATGGCCAGGATATTCCCTGAATTGGAAAAAGGACTCAGACAAAAGGTGGATTTTGATATTGCCTATAGAGATGGATTGATTGGTTACCGAGGTGAAAACGGCATGGCTTATGCTATAGATGGACAGCTAGGAACCATTATCAGAACCTACCGCGAACATCAAATGTCGACCGATAAAATGTTCTTAACAACTGTTTGGGACAATGTAAAGGAAGCGATGCGTTATGTGATGAAACAAGATAAAGATGGCTTAATTACCGGCCAGCAACCACACACCTTAGATGCTGCCTGGTATGGACCT
Source organism: Puteibacter caeruleilacunae (assembly GCA_005217565.1). Taxonomy (GTDB): domain Bacteria; phylum Bacteroidota; class Bacteroidia; order Bacteroidales; family Prolixibacteraceae; genus Puteibacter; species Puteibacter caeruleilacunae. Next base: position 57,740 of record SJCO01000019.1, on the reverse strand, counting down.
ATGGGCTGGATTAATAGTTTATACCTGGGAGCCCTTAAGAGTTGCGAAGAAATGGCACTGGAAGTCGGAGATACCGATTTTGCTACAGAATGCAACAGCCGATTACAGGTTACTCAGCAACAGATGGTTAAAAAGCTCTTTAATGGAGCGTATTTTATCCATCTTAATCCTGATACAAAAAGAATCAATTCAAACACAGGTTGCCATATCGACCAGCTTCTGGGATTAAGCATGGCACATCAGGTAAATATTACCGATTTGTTACCAGAGCAGGTGGTTAAAAAGGCTTTACAATCAATCTGGCAATATAACTACTTGCCCAATGTTGGAAAATATGCCGAAGATCACACTGCAATACGTGGAGAGCGTTGCTATGCAGTAGACGGAGACGCGGGTGTTGTAATGACAACCTGGCCAGAAGGAGGAGCCGAGGACGCTGTTCCAGGTATGGCTGACCGTCCTATTAAAAGTGACTATTGGGTAGGTCCTGGAGGTTATTTTGACGAAGTGTGGACTGGGCAAGAGTATCAACTTGCATCACATATGATTGACAATGGAATGATTACAGAAGGATTAGCCATCGTAAAAGCAGTTCACGAACGCTATGCTGCCGCAAAACGGAATCCATATGATGAGATTGAATGTTCTAGTCACTATGCCAGAGCAATGGCCTCTTACGGCGCCTTTATTTCTGCATCAGGATATCAATATCACGGACCTAAAGGAATACTAGGCTTCGCACCAAAAATCTCGCCTGAGAACTTTAAAAGTGCCTTTACCTCTGCCAAAGGTTGGGGAAGTTTTGCGCAAGTAAGAAAAGGTAAAGAGCAGCACATGAGCATTGAATTGGCCTATGGAGAGCTATACCTAAAAGAATTTAACGCTGAGCTACCTGAAGGTAAAAAAGCTAATTCAGTAAAAGTACAGCTTAACGGTAAGGATATTGAACTAACATTCCATCAAGAAGGACAACGTGTTGTTATTGATTTCAAAGAATTAAAAATTAATAGCAATGATTCTCTGAAAGTGAATATAAAGCTATAAGCCCCCCTTAAAACTCTCAAAAACATAAAAAATCCAGCCCTCTGGCAATATAGAGGGCTGGACTATAAATTCCCAACTTACCATCACATAGCTTTTTGTATCATTATCATCAAACTTATTTTTTATCTTTATTCTGTGCGAACATCGGAAGTATATGTGCCATATTTCAGCCGTTGTAATTAATGATTAATAAACAGACTCAAAAACTTAATCAGCATGGTAAAATTATTTCTTAAGTCACTAATGCTACTCTTTTGGGGATATAGCGTGTCGGCCCAATCCCAATCCGATAAGTTGAATGTATTGATTGTAGACGGGTTTAGCAATCATGATTGGAAGCAAACGTCTTTAGTAGTAAAGTCAATTCTGGAAGAAAGCAATCTATTCCATGTTGATATTTCAACCAGTCCTTCTGAACCTGGAGACACGCGTTGGGAGGCCTGGCGTCCGAATTTTAAGGCCTACGATGTAGTCATTCAAAACACCAATAATATTGGCAATAAAGAGATAAAATGGCCAACAGAAGTGCAGAAAGATTTAGAGAAATACCTGCGAAAAGGTGGTGGTTTATTTATCCTTCACTCCGCCAACAATGCATTTCCTACATGGGAAGAATACAATATGATGATCGGATTAGGCTGGCGGTCGAAAGATGAAGGAATTGCATTACAGGTGAGTAACGATAGGGAAATTGTTAAGGTTCCTGTAGGCGAAGGAAGGTCTACCTATCACGGCCCACGCAATGATGAGATTATATATATCCTGAACAATCACCCCATCAACAAAGGATTCCCAAAGGAGTGGAAAACACCAGATATGGAACTCTATAAGTTTGCCCGAGGTCCGGCTAAAAACCTGACTGTTCTTTCGTATGCCAAAGACGAAAAAACAAACATTAACTGGCCGGTTGAATGGGTGATTTCTTATGGTAAAGGAAGGGTGTATAATTCATCTATGGGACACCTTTGGAAAGGTGATTCGTACCCTGTAACCTATCGATGTGTAGGATTTCAAACAATCTTGATTCGTGCCACTGAATGGTTAGCTACAGGAAAAACAACCTATCAAATCCCTGATAACTTCCCCTCAAAAGATAAAATAGAGTTGGTAGATATCGATTCTTCTTCAGAAAAATAAAACAAAAAAATCCCATATGATTAATTGCTAGATCATATGGGATTTCTCTTTTATTAGTCTTCAACAATCACCCTAAAGCCCACATTGTGTACTTTTTGATGCGGCAAATAAGCTAGTCGATAAGATGAAGTGGCACGATACGGACGATCATACCATGAGCCACCACGAACAACAACAGCGCTATCTGCACCCGAAGATCCCAAAGTCTCCACAGTTCCCAAATCACCTTTCTTATCATCAGCATACGGGTACGACTGATAACACGACCGTGTCCACTCAGCAACATTTCCATGCATATCATACAGTCCCCAAACATTTGGACTAAACGAACTCACCTCACAAGTAATCAATGCATTATCCGAGAAGCGATCATCACGAGGATGCCACTCAGGAGAATTCTTACGCGCCATTTTCTTCAAAGACTGATCAGCCAGGTTAGCATAGCCACTAAAGTCGGTTTGTGAATCACCATAGTAAAAATCCGATTGGCTACCAGCCCTACAAGCCCACTCCCATTGAGCTTCGGTAGGCAGACTCACTTTCTTTCCTGTTTTCTCTGACAGCCAGTTGCAAAATGCCAGCGCCTCATCCCACGACACCCGAACCACCGGAAACCGCTTACCATCCATAGCATATCCTCGTCCCGCAACATCCTTATTGGTATAGTTAATTACCCCTTGCTTATGATCTGCCTTAAACAGTTGAAATACTTCATTAGTAATTTCAGTCGTCGACATATAAAAGGCCTTCTTAACTGACACCTCAGCCACAGGCTGCTCATCTTTCGCCCCATTGCTATTTCCCATAACAAAGTCGCCCCCAGGAATATGAACCAGATCAATAGCAATATCATCAGCAATATTCAAACTGATACGCTTATTGTCTAAACTATTTTGCATCTGCTTAGCTATTTCATTTGAAAATGGCCAGTTCTTCAACTTAGGAGCCTCAGCTCTACGATCACTTTCAGCCTTAGGTTGGATAAACTCAACCTCACCTGTCCACTTCGTAATCACCTCAGGACTCTCAGTAAGGTTAGCATTCTCTCTGCGGTATTTCTCCCTAAGCTCAACATACTTTTTATTGACCGCATTTCGCTCGGTCCAACTACCTTTATCCGGCACATTCAAGTCAATCCAGGTAATCAAACGACTCCAGGCTTCCTCATCCAATTCAACATTATGATGCCCCTTTCGCAGCAACTGAATCAGCTCACTGGTTCCCGCATGATATTCATAAGGATTCTGAATATGATAATCCCCTTCATTCCCTGGTCTTCGAACATATTTATGAAGATTAGCATATGATGGAGTAAATCGGGTACTTCCTTTCCTTTTATCTATTTCAGGATTATCCTCTTTTTTACGGGTAAAGTCCGGAATCGCCTTATTATCTGACTTATGACAGCCAACACAATACCTATCCAGTACAGGCTGAACTTCAGTTTTAAACCTAAATCCACGTGCAGGGCCATACCACTCCTTAATCTCCGATGGATTCTCTCGTACAGCCCTTGTAAACTTCGCCTGTGGAATCATATTCTGATCCTCATGACAGCCAACACAAGAAAGCTTTTCACCCGGCATGGCAGTAAACCATGAACGCATTACCTGCACAGCCTGCCCCTTTTCATCCAACGGTTGCACTGCAATAGGAGTATTAGCAGGTACCTTAAAGTGAGCCGATCCATCCTCGTAGACAGGCACAGTACCCAAAATCTTCTTAGCATCCCATGCACCATCAATACCAATATTGATATGTCCACCAGACTTACGTACCGCATAATTAGGTTCAAATAATCGAAGAGCCTTCACCGTACCACGAGGAACATTTTTCATAGAACGCCCCTCATAAATATCCATAATATAGACCGTTGCGTCTTTGCGACTAAGATCTACCTTATCAGGAATTACTGGTGGTTTAGCTGTTTTCTTAAATGGTACAGGTTCAAAAAACGAATACTCACTATCAGTTACAATCGGAACAATATTATCAAATACATCCACCAGGTAAATACCAAAATTATCGTATTGATTCTTCTGCATTGCAACCAGGAAATACTTGTCGTTAATCGGATAAGGTGTTAAAAATTTAGGCCATACACCTTCAACCAGTCGGTCCTTAAATTTAGCCTCCACTTTTTTTCCTCTTCCAGGAATACGCTGCACAACACCTTCTGTCTCAAAGCGACCTTTAACAGGATCAAAGATTACCAACTCTCCTGCCCGTCGGGTTCCATGATGCCCTGAAACAATACCAACCACTTTTGTAGGATGATTTGGAATAGCTTTGGCATAAAAGATTGAATTAGGCCAATAGGATGAACTCCCGTAGTATTCCTTCTGATTCGTACCGTCGGGATTCATATTCATTAAAATACGCGTAACAAAATGAGGAGTATCAGTATACTCCCAACGCGTATACATAACCTTACCATTATTCAAGATTGTTGGATGCCAGTCATCATCCTGATCAAAGCACAACATGCGAATGTTTTTACCATCACGATCCATGCGACAAAGATTGGCAACATCACTTTTTCCTGCTACACATGGCACTCCATGCATACAGCGGGTTGATGAAAACACAATATCCCCATTAGGCAGATAACACGCATCGTAATTGTCAACATATTCCTCCTCAGGCGTAACCTGTCTGACACCAGTACCATCAGAATTCGCCTCATACACCTGATAACTAAGATTATCCCCAGGCATAGAAAACAACATCTTTTCCTTATCAAAATGCAAATCAAACAATCCGATAAACTTATTCCCTTTGGGCTTTAATACCGTCTTAATTGACTGATCTTTTAATGAAAAAGAAGCAATCTCATTGTCCCAGATATCCCGGTTTACCATTGTAAGACTCTGAAAATTCGACGCCATACCAAAAGGATCCGCACCGTGACCGATGGTCTCTTGGCTAGTCACTACTTTCTTACGCTTGATCATCAATAGATTCTCAAAGTCGATTGCCGGATTTGCAAGCAAGGCCTCTGCTCTGAACTGCTCCAATGCTTCAAGCTGAGCAAATGCATCCTCATTCCCCTCTGTTATGCCCTTTAAAATCTTATCCTTATCCGCTCTAATAGCAGCCAATTTTTGAAGATAAGCAGCACCCTTTGAATACTCATTCCTATAGGTGTTTATCAAATCCTTAATTGCCAATTCCAACGCTTCAAAATCAAACAAATCATAGCGTTCGATGTATTCCTTCCTTTTTAGCAAATCATAGAAGAGCTTAACACTTGCTTCAGCAGTGTTACTATTTGATAGCTTCTTACAATCAGTCATTAACTGCTGAATCTGACTCTTCCACCAAAGCTTCTGATTCCCATCCTTAAAGCCTGAAATACGGTTTAAATACCTAAACTTCTCTCCCAGGAAGATCTCTGTTTCAACTGGAAAATCAGCCTTCAATGCCGACAAAAAATTGGCAAAGCCATCGGTATAAGCAAACGCATACACATTACCATTCTCAGGCCCTACCAATGTACTAAATCCCTGAGCATCATCATCAACGTCAAACTTTACCTCTGACACATAAAGATACCTGCAAGAAAAACCATGAGTTATAGCAACAGTCTTATTGCCATCCTTAAGCTTTACTTCTGAAGGCTTCAGTAAATTAACCAGTTGTGTTGTAGAATTCATTAAAGGAAGATCACTCTTCATATGCTTGAGTTTTCCCTCATTTGTTTCCCAAACAGGATTTACAATCCTATAACCCGAAGATTTAGGATTAACTCTCTCCGCCCACAATTCTCCAGGCTTTGCAGCGTACATGCTCCCTACAAATACAGCATTCGCATTCTTCACCTTCAAAGAAAGGCGTTGTAGTCCTTTTGCAGGTACTTTTTCACTAATCACGAAAACCACCCCATGCTCTCTTTCAAACTCATTAATTCGTTCAAATGAGGAAATAAGTGTTTCTTCAAAGCTAGCCTTCTTCTTATAAAAGTTGGCCTGAGCAGCAACATCTGCCACACTACAGCACCAAACCATGCAAAATAATAGCGCCCCCCGAAACCGCATAATCGAAGTACTCATAGATTAGTTTTTTAAATATTGAGAAGCCTGCTTATTATTCTCTGCAATCTGCTTATCGCACAGTTTGCGCATCTTATTTAGTACCGAAGCATAAGCCTTATCGTTTACAAGGTTTTTCATCTCCATAGGATCCGCTTTAATATTCCACAACTCCTCAACCATTGGCTGCGTTTCATGGTAACGGATATACTTATACTCCTTGGTGCGGACCACCTTCGAACGCACAGTACCTTCAGCTTTTAGCGCTTTTATTTCCGCCTCATTCAATTCCCCATTTTCTGTAGAAGGCTTATACATATCAAAGTTATTCTCAGCAAACACAAAGTCCCTCGTCGCTTTGGTACCACCATACACCATCGATTTAAAGCTCTTTCCCTGAACAGCAGATGGAGCTTTAATGTCACATAAATCAAGAATAGTCGGTGCAAAATCAACCACACTAATCAACTCATCGATGGTTTTACCTCGCTGAGCATCCTCCAACATAGGGTTAAACACAATAATAGGAGCCCTCATCGATTCCTCGTACAATAGATCCTTACCCGATAAACCTTTCGAGCCACAGAAATACCCGTTATCAGCGGTGTAAATAATAATGGTATTCTTATCAAGACCTTGTTGTTTCAGCTCCTCACGAATACGCCCTACAACATCATCAACACCCGAAATTAAGCCATAATACGCCTTAATAAAAGCCTGATATTTCTGATCAGTTTTATAGCCATTTCTACCACGGTATTCATTCTTCACAACCTCCGGTAGCAAGTCGTGGTACTTTTTCCCATCATTCTCTCTTCTCGAGATTTCAACATTCTCATACCACTTCTTAAAACGCGGATCAACAGTATTATACGGAGCATGAGGAGCCTTGAAGCTAACCGATAGACAGAATGGTTTACCCGACTGCTTTGCCTGTTTGATAAAGTCAATCGCCTTATCACCATTTACTTTAGTAAGATGCCCTTTCTCGCCATGCATATTGTATTTCCCTTGTCCGGAAAAACCACTCCACACATCAAAGTATTTCACAGGCATATACTCTTTAATCTTCCATTTTTGCGAATCAGTAATCCTCTTGCCATCAACATAGTCGACATTTGTCACCTTCTCCTTTGCCACAGGAAATCCGAACTTCCCTACAAAACCAGTAAAGTAACCCGCATCGTGAAGTATCGCCGGATAACTATTTTCATATTCCTTCTCTGAAATTGTATAATCAGTAGGTTTTGAAAAAGAACACATGTGCGATCCCACATAACGCCCCAGTTGAATAGATGCCCTACTTGGCTGGCAAATCGGCACTGCATGATGTGCATTGCTAAACACTACCCCCTCCCTGGCCATGCGATCACAGTTAGGAGTCTTCACCTCCGGATTCGTAAAACCGAAGCAATCCCATCGCTGATCGTCGGTCAATAGAAAAATAATATTAGGCTTTTCTCCGGTATTTTTGTTGTTCTTTCCAGCCGCAGAAACTTTATTCCCAACAGCCATTGTACCTCCAATAAAACACCCACAAAGGCATAAGGTCTTTAGCTTACTCATAATTTCTTCTTTATAGTTAGTGTATGTTATTCAAATTAGTTTTCGTGATACAGTAATCTACTTTAGAAACACCGATTGACAGCATCACGATTCAAGATCATTTACTCTCGAAAACAAACTTATTGAAGAAAATATGAGACAAAGAATAAATGGTAGGCGAAGGTGTATTACTAAAGTTAGTAGGAATCAAAAAAAAATCGATTTTGAACATTTGCCCCCTATGTGAACATATATCCACCACAAAGAAAATCCACTCTAGACACCACAATAACAGGCATCTATAGTGGATGTTAAAACAATATTGAATAAGATTATCTAGTTAACTCCCCACTCTTTGTTTGGCTCTGGTCCCATTTCAAAAACCAGCTCTCCACCCTTCATCAAATCATCATGATGCAACCAACTATGACTATAAGGCTTACCATTTAGGGTAGCCGACTGAATATACATGTTCTCTTTTGAGTTGTTATTGGCAATCACGGTGAACGTTTTGCCTTCACCAACATTAATTGCTACTTTATTCAATACCGGACTGCACAGTTGGTAAATTGGATCACCAGGACACGCTGGATAAAATCCCATGGCACCAAATACATACCACGAAGAAACCTGACCGCAGTCGTCATTTCCAGGAAGACCACCTACATGATTGAAGAAATACTTTGCCAACATATCGCGAACCACCTTTTGCGTTTTCCATGGTGTTCCAATAAAGTTGTACATATATGGTGCATGCATTGAAAACTCATCGCCCACGTAATACAAGTCCTTAGCAAAGAAATCATCAAGATACGCTTCAAGCTTTTCACTCCCCCCCATAAAGTCAGCCAAACCTTCTACATCGTGAGGCACCAACAAGGTATGATTCTTATAATAAGCTTCCGTATCGTGATCTGTTCCCTGAGCCCAAACACTAATACTCTTGTCATACGGAGGCAACCATTCCCCATTTACCTTTTTACCACGCACTAAACCAGTTTCCTCGTCCAGCACATTAACGTAACGCTTCGAGCGCTCCATAAACTCATCGTAGTAATCATCCTTACCCAATGCCTTAGCCATTTGAGCAATACAATAGTCGTCGTAAGAAAACTCCAATGTTCGAGCTACAGGCTCACCGTAGAAACCAAAAACATCAGCTGGCACATAGCCTATTTTATTAAAATACTCAATACCAACTCTCCCCGAAAAACCTCTATCACCTTTCTTCGTAGCATTCTTCAGCATCGCCTCAAAAGCCACATCAGTATCAAAACCTCTGATACCTTTCACATAAGCATCAGCAATAACAGCATCGGCATGCGTACCCATCATAATACTTCTATACCATGGATTAGGCCACTTAGGGATCCATCCACCTTCTTTATAAGCACTCAACATACCATTGATGATATCAGTCGTTTCCTGAGGTTTTAATATCACCCAAAGCGGATGCAACGAACGGAAAGTATCCCAGATAGATAAGTCGGTATACATTTCCCCCTCATGCACCTTATAATCAAACGGACTGAAATACCTGCCACCTTCATTTAAGTTACGTGGATTCACAAAACACTTGGTCAATGCCGTATAAAAAATAGCCTTATCATCTTCAGTTCCTTCTACCAGAATCTTATTCAACTCATCATCCCAAACACCTGCACTTTTTGCCACTGCCTGTTCAAAGTCGAAATCAGGGAACTCCTCTTCCATATTCGCTCTTGCCTGATCGATGTCAATCAACGAAGTCGCAACTTTCATCGTCACCTTCTCCTGATCTTGGGTGGCAAACGTTACATAAACCGCATTTCCATCAGCACCTTTAAGGGCCATTTTATTCCCCAACTCAGGATTAGGTTTTACAGGTTCAGAACATCTCAAATGCATCTCTGTCGTGCTCGATCCATCATAATACTCAATGCGTATTTTATATTTCTCGCCCTTTGTAAGGTTGATCTTATGCACATTCGTTCCGGTTGCTCTATACTTCCATTCATCGATCACCATTTTATCATCGATATACATACGCGTACCATCCTTCGTGGTCAGTTCAAATGTATGCTCTCCTGAATGTCTGGGAATAAACGTTCCCGAATATCTCACTGAAAAGAAATCAGCCGCAACACCCTCAGCAGGCTCCTTCAACCAATCGTAGTTTAATTTCGAATAAGATGTTACCACATCAGGATTGCCTTGAAATTTATCGTTGTTATAATACTCAGCCTTAAAACCATCAGGCACCAACGCTGCATCAACAACCTTAGGCAACAGATCAACACCATATACTTTAAAAGGCTTATCAAACTTAGCTACAAAGTGATTTCTAAAATGACCGGCAATCACCGAAAAGCCTTCTATTTCATTTCGTTCAGGGATAACCTTATAATTACCCGGCACATACACACCATCAATCAATACCGATGATGAGGTAGACTCAGGAAAAGTAAACTGAAAAAAAGCAGTCTTAGCAGCCGCAGTAAATTCAGTCTTAATATTATAATCGTCTAGTTCTACAGAATAATAGTGAGGCTTAGCAATCTCGCTATCATGACTAAATTTCGAAGCTCGAGCATCAGCGTCAACTACCACATTCCCAGTCATAGGCATCACACACATTGCACCCCAATCGCCAACTACAGCACCATTAGGGTAACGTGTACCTCTGAAGCCCTGAATTTTGCTCTGGTCGTACCAATAAGGCACAGGCACATTAACAATACGCTGTGTCCACAGAGCCGTTTGAGGAGTCCAATGAGTCAAAGCAGAAGGATACCCCACAATTGGCGAGACATACCCCATTGGTTCTTCCACCTCTGTAACAGTGATATCGGCAATACTAGCAGCTGTACCAACGCGTGTATCTACATACTTTAAGTTTGAGATTTCCTTACCAGAATTGCTCACACAACTCACGATAATAAAAACCAAAACAATTACTACCAGGTTAATTTTAACGGATAATCTCATTTCACTAATTTTAAATTTTCACCTACGCAATTACTAAAACACTAGAAATCCAAACAACCACTCCTGCAATACTCTTTATTTATACCGTTCTACCCGATGGTAATAGATTGTATAATTCCCGCATCACTCTACAGCTCGCCAGTTTTACAAATAATAGCAACCTCCCCATTATGAATGCGCCAATCTGTTATCTTTTTCAGTGTAAATATATAACTGTACGAAACCACATTTTGATTGTTTAATTTACTAATACAAAACTACATTCAATCAAAATATCCAGGAAATTTTAGATTTAGCCTAAAAATGTAAAAAGTTGCCCTACGGCGACATTTATTGCTATTGACCGATTCGGTGGTAGTTATAGTGGAATAAAAAATCATATATAGATGAGGAGCACCCTGAAAGAGGGGGCTATAATTACCCCATGATATAGCATCAGTAAATCATGGGGCTAAATGTATAGATATCGTTATAACGCGTTTTGTTAGGCTTTAAAATAAACCCAATACTCTTCCCTGCTTTGCTCTACTAGCCAATGCTTGTATTCAAGGCTCAGAGTTTTTTCAATCATTGGTGCAGGAATAAAAGGCACAACGACCTTTAACATCTCATTTTCATTGAGCTTTTTTATAGCAGACATTACATCATGTATAGGGTGTTCTCCCAGGTTGAGTTTTTCACGAACATCAAGAGTTTCCACCACCGTTGATAAATCAAACCAATCAGGTTTCTCTGTATTGATTTTTCCTTCTTCGGCCTCAAGAGCTGCAATCTCTTCCTGACCAACTTCTTTGCGTAATTTTAAAATCAATTCTTCAACCTTTAAACCTCCAACTACCGCAGCTTGTGCAAGAGAAGTTACCCTGGCTATGGTTTTTCGAAGAACAGGATTTTTAAGTTTCTTAAACTGTGGAGCCTCTCCAATTAAAACATCTTCTAATTGCGGATAGGCTTCCAATAAATCATATATTTTTGTTTTGGGTGTAATTATCAAATTATCCATTTTCCTCTTTCTTTTCGTTTGAATACTCCAAAATTCGTTTTTCTCCCTCTAATGCCCTGTTTTCCGATAAATCCTGAGAAACCTCAAGCGTTCCAAGGTATTCACCATCTTCACCACGTAAAGCAAAATATTCAATCTTAATAAACTTGCCTTTCATTTGAATCCAAAACGGAGCATGGGAAGCTATCCCTGACTTAAAATCTTCCAATATTTTCTCAACAATATGTGTACTTCCAGGAGGATGACATAAGCGAACATCTCTATTAATGATAGAACGATTGCGAACAAAGATTCGCTCTTTCCCTTGCGTGAAATACTTAACCTTATCGTCCTTATCTACAAAGGTCATATCAAATGGCACTGAGTTTAGAATAGCCATTATTTCTTTTGCAGAGAAACTACCAGAAGGTAATTGAATACTTCCATCAGAAGTAACACTTGTTTCATCCTCTTCATCAGTTATACCTTCAGGTTTCCAATCAACATCCGGATCGTACAGACAAAAACCAAATTCAAGCGTCTGTTTGTGTATACTATACCAGTCCTCGGTAGTCAGTACATCCATACTCATAGGGAAAAGAATTTCCTCCTCTTTCTGTGTCATATCGATCAAAGCTTGTAAAGCAGGAGCAAATAGTAATTCAACAGAATCAGCTAAGTCGTTTTTTGTCAGCTCTCTTGTTTGCAGAATCTCGATACAGCCTTTTAGTTGTTCTCGTATTTCATCATGCTTACCCCACATTACTTTAGGAGGTCCGGTAATTTCATTTTGTTCTAAATGCGGAAACAACAGATATTCTTTACGCAGATAATGCTTATCAACGTCCATTAGCTGATTGAAAACAGCTTGTAATCCAAATAGAAACTTAGTGAATTCTGCTTCATTTACAGCAACCAAAGCTTTTAGCATGCCTTGTGCTTTTTCGGCAACTATCTTTAATTCAACATTCTCCTTTTTAAATACATCGACAGGATGCCCTGGAGGTATATCTTTAGCACCGCTTAAATCAACATTACCCTCCAATACAGAGCCATGTACATCGCAAAGTTTTAGCACTTCTTCTTCGGGCAGACCTTCCTGCATCAATTCCTGTTCAACTTCAACCACCTCTCCATAAGGAATACTTTTTAACGTCTCAACAAGCTCCTGTTTTACCACTTCTGCCGATTCACCTTCGTGTAGTTTTAGGATCAGTTCTTTTAATCGCTCTTTCCGATACTTTGAGTTATTAATTAATTCGCTCATATGTGTATTTTTTAAATATCATCGAATTTCTATTTCTCACACAAATTACAACATTTTAATGAGTTACAGGCCTTCAAGCTTACAGTAATCGCATAGTAGTATTCATTATCCAAAACACTTATACTTTCTGTATTTATGATAGACTGCCTACATCTGTAATTCCTTATTTTTATTTAAAACAAATATAAATAGTATAACAATAGCGAATTGTAACAAATGTTACAATGTTCTTTTTAGGGCAAAAAAAGACCGCTACCAGCACAATTATTGCCAGTAGCGGTCTTAACTTCAGTATTTTTCTTTTACTTCTTTAAAACTTTGCTTAGAACTTCATCTTTGTCGAGTTTTTTAGTACAGAAGAACCAATCCTTACAGTCTATATCACTATCTTCCATTCGTTCTTTTGCAGTTCCACATGAACCTGCAGGTCCAATGATAACATCATCCCCAGGTCTCCAGTCGGCGGGTGTAGCAACACCAAATTCATCAGCAGCTTTCATTGCAATTAATGCACGGTAAAGCTCATCGAAGTTCCTACCTAAACTGAGTGGGTAGTAAATCATAGACCTTACAATTCCCTTAGGATCAATAAAGAAAACTGCTCTAACAGCTTTTGTAGTATCTTCATTAGGCTGAATCATACCATACTTTTTAGCTACATTCATGGTGATGTCTTCAATAAGAGGAAAGGTTACCTCTACATCTTTCATGCCCTTATACTCAATCTTTTCTTTGATAGTTCTTAACCATGCAATATGACTGTATAAACCATCAACAGAAAGTCCGACTAATTTACAGTTCGCTTCTGCAAATTGATCTTCCATTGTTGCAAAAGTCATAAATTCTGATGTACACACAGGTGTAAAATCGGCAGGGTGACTGAATAAAATGACCCAACTCCCTTTATAGTCAGCAGGAAAGTTGATATCGCCTTGCGTTGTAACAGCTTTAAATTCTGGTGCAGGATCACCAATTCTTGGTAAACTTACCACTTGTTGTTCTTTGTTTTCTTCCATTTTTAAACTATTTATTTAAATATGTTAATTATAATTCAAATTCAACATTTATTAAATGTACCCTTTATTTGCAGCACAAACTCTTTGATATGAAATCCCTTAATATTTTTATTCTCGAAGTAGTTCTTTAGTAGCTCATCTAACTCGTCATCAACATAATCTTCAATAACATCACACTCTACGCAATACAGGTGATGATGCTTTTCCATGTTACCATCATAACGCATCACATCTCTATCAGTAGTAACACGCTTTACTAGTTTATTTTCGATTAACGTATCGAGGACTTTATATACTGTACCTGATGCGATATTAGGATTACTCCTACGGATATATTCAATAATAATATCTGCAGTGGGATGGCTACCAATTCTATAAATAGCATCAAGTATAGCTATTCTTTGCGGGGTTACCTTCAATCCCTTTTCTGAAAGCTTGTTCCTAATTTGTTCTATTGTTCGTTCCATCTAAATGTCTTTAAAAATCAGAGAAAAGGGGAAGGTTCATTTTCCCCTTTTTTGAGACAAATCATATTAAGCTAAATCAAAACGGTCGAGATTCATCACCTTATTCCATACAGCCACAAAATCATTTACAAATTTCTCTTGTGCATCAGCACAACCATAAACCTCCACCAACGCCCTTAACTCGGAGTTAGAGCCAAACACAAGATCAGCCCTTGTCGCAGTCCATCTTACTTTACCTGATTTCCTATCCCGGCCATCAAAACATTCTTTTGTTTTATCTTTCGGCATCCAGGCAATCCCCATATCAAGTAGGTTCACAAAGAAATCGTTGGTTAATGTTTCTGGACGTTCGGTAAATACCCCATGCTTTGAGCCATCATAGTTGGTGTTTAGCACACGTAAACCTCCAACAAGAACAGTCATTTCGGGAGCAGTTAATGTTAGAAGCTGTGCTTTATCCACTAACATATTCTCGGTCGACATGGCATATTTCTTTTTGAGATAGTTGCGAAAGCCATCAGCAATAGGCTCCATTACAGCGAATGATTCAATATCAGTTTGTTCTTGTGTAGCATCCATTCGGCCCGGGAAAAAAGGAACAGTGATATCAACACCAGCATCTTTAGCAGCTTTCTCAACTCCAGCACAGCCTCCTAAAACAATTAAATCGGCGATTGAGACCTTTTTATCACCCTTTTGTGAATTATTAAAATCATCCTGAATACTTTCAAGCTTTTTCAAAACTTCACATAACTGTTTTGGATTGTTAGCTTCCCAGTCTTTTTGAGGAGCCAAACGAATTCTTGAACCATTTGCACCTCCTCGTTTATCTGATCCACGGAACAATGAAGCAGCAGCCCAAGCAGTAGATACCAGCTTAGCAACAGATAAACCTGAGCTTAAAACTTTCGATTTCAAGTATTCAATATCTTTACCGTCAATTATAGTATGGTCAACCGCAGGAATAGGATCTTGCCAAATCAAATTTTCCGAAGGCACCTCCGGTCCAAGATATAGAGATTTTGGCCCCATATCACGATGGGTTAATTTAAACCAAGCCCTGGCAAATGCATCTGCGAACTCTAGCGGACGCTCATAAAAACGCCTTGAAATTTTCTCATATTCAGGATCGAAACGTAACGCAAGGTCGGTTGTAAGCATAGTAGGACGATGCTTTTTCTTTGGATCTTGAGCTGAAGGCATTAGCCCTTCTGTATCTTTAGCGATCCATTGATGAGCTCCTGCAGGACTTTTGGTTAGCTCCCATTCAAATTCAAACAGATTTTTAAAGAAATAATAACTCCACTTCACAGGAGTTTGTGTCCAGGTAACTTCTAATCCACTGGTGATAGTATCATCGCCATGACCGTCTCCAAAAGTGCTTTTCCATCCCAAGCCTTGTTCCTCCATATCGGCAGCTTCAGGTTCAAGACCAACATGATCGGCAGAGCCAGCACCATGACATTTTCCAAAGGTATGTCCACCGGCAATTAAGGCTACTGTTTCTTCATCATTCATTGCCATACGAGCAAATGTTTGACGGATATCCTTTGCCGCCAGTTTTGGATCAGGATTACCTCCCGGTCCCTCTGGATTCACGTAAATCAATCCCATTTGAATCGCAGCAAGTGGATTATCCATTTTTTCCAGATCACGTTCGTCATTTTCCAGCCATTCCTTTTCTGATCCCCAATAAACATCTTCTTCCGGTTCCCAAACATCGGCACGACCACCTGCGAATCCGAACGTTCTGAATCCCATTGATTCTAAAGCTACATTACCTGCAAGAATCATAAGATCGGCCCACGAAATTTTCTTACCATACTTTTGCTTAATAGGCCATAGCAATCTACGAGCCTTGTCGAGGTTAGTATTATCAGGCCAACTATTTAAAGGAGCAAATCGTTGTTGTCCGGCCCCTGCACCGCCACGTCCATCACCAGTTCGGTAAGTTCCAGCGCTGTGCCATGCCATACGAATAAAAAGAGGGCCATAATGTCCAAAATCAGCAGGCCACCAATCTTGAGAATCAGTCATTAAATTATGAAGGTCATTTTTAATTCCCTCATAATTGAGACTCTTAAATTCCTTAGCATAATCAAAATCTTCAGCCATTGGATTCGACAATGAAGAATGCTGACGTAGAATATTCAACTTTAATTGATTAGGCCACCAGTCACGATTTCTTGTTCCTCCACCACCATGACTACGTTTACCCACAGCTCCTGTAACAGGACACCGACTAACATGTTCTGATTGATTTTCCATAACTCTGATGATTGATTTTTTGAAACTACATAATTCAATAGTCTAAATATGATTTCACTCTAAATGAGAATTAATCTCCTTTAATAACTAGTAATATCAACGAATTATCTACTCTAAGGTTCACCTATGGAAAGTTTTTTTTCGAAAAAAAGGAGAACTTAAGCCTCTGTGTTGCAATTTTCAGCCTAACACTGTTCTTTTCACAAGAACTCCAGCCCCAACAATATCAATCTCTTACATAAATAATTCATTCAGATTAGCCATTGCTATTTGATAAATAATATCAGCAAATACTTTTTTCCATTTACTCCAATTCTGACGAATTCTTTTTCAGAACTAATCGCAGCTGCTTCGATGTTTTATAGCCGCACAGATTAGCAATATGCTCTATTTTATAATCAGAATTGGTGAGCAGGCTTATGGCCTTTTCAATGCGCAAGTTAGTGCGATATTCCGCTATGGTAATCCCCGTTAGCTTTTTAAAGATGCGCGTTAAACTACGAGGACTAACATGTACCATTTCTGCTAACTCCTCAATAGTGGAAGACTTCTCTAAATTATGGATGATCCAATCCTGAATGGCATGAATCTTTTCATCCTGATGACTTCTACATTGCAAATAAACACTCTCCTGCTCGTCGGAAGCATGTCTTCTTTTATAAACCACCAATCCTTTGGCAATCTGCGTAGAAACCTGTTTACCATGCCTTTCTTCAATCAAATATAAAGCCAAATCAATACCTGTCACCACACCAGCGCTGGTGTAAATATTGTCCGACTTAGTAAATAAAGTATTGTCCTGTATTTTAACCAGTGGAAAATCCTTTTTCAACTTTGTAATGAACTCCCAATGCGTAGTGCACACTTTATTATTTAGCAGTCCTGATTTAGCCAAAAGGTAGGCCCCACTGCAGATACTACAAATGGTAGTTTCATTAGCACTAGCCCTTCTTAGCCACTCAAAAAACGACCGGTCTTCGTTACACTTATCTATTTGCTTGGAACTAGATCCAGAGATAAAGATAATGTCATTCTTCGTAGGATTTGTCGCTCTATAATCGGATAATGAGGCAAGCACTAATCCTGCAGAACTACTAATACTACCCTCATTACTGATAAATTCAAAATGATAATTAAAACCTAAATTCTTTGCCTCCTCAAACACCTGCAAAACACCAGTCAAATCAAGGATTGTAACCTGTTTAGGAATGTAAAAATATACTGTTGATATCGACTGCTCCATAATTGCTGACCTTTTACTTGCTCCTGGCTTTACTCTTTTTCTAAAGTCTTCATTAGCCCGAAACAGAGTTTTTCAATATTCCCCCTATTCGGATTGAATGCAGAGACATTTGACAGAATAATTATTCCATTTTTTGACTTTTCGTCAATTACCATTGATGATGAATATCCACCAGTACCACCATTATGCCAATACCATAGATTTTCAGATTGAGACTTTAAGATGTGCCATCCCAGGCAAATATCCATACCTTTATTTATCTCAAAAGTTTTCGTTCTTGTAAGTTTTAGATCTTTATTTGAAGCGTCGAATTGAGCCAAAGCAAATTGCGACAAATCTTCTACTGTTGACACGATAGAACCAGCACCAGCCAAAACTGCAAACTCCCAATTCGGCACCTCGTCTCCACCACTATTCAATCCTTTTACTAAATTCCCGTTAACCTTATTGACATCTGCAGTTGAATTTTGCATATGATATTTTGAAAATATCTTATTCTGAAGCAGGTTTTCATAGGTATCTTTTTCGACCCTACTTAACGTGTAACCTAATAATCCTGCTCCTAGATTGGAATATTGATATTCTCCTTTATTTGATATTACCAGCTGCGTTGTCAAATATTCGTCTAATTCTTTCTCCTTATATTCTTTATATGGATTTGCTGGATTTACTGTCGCTAAATCTAAGTTTGAAGGTAAACGTGGAAGTCCAGAGGTATGATTTGCCAAATCAACAAATGACACTTTTATATCACCTTTAAGCGGTGTTTCTAAATAGCCATTGATATTATCATTTAGCTTGATTTTTTCGTCTATAACAGCGTTGGCAAGCAGCGTAGATGTAAAAACTTTTGATATTGAACCGATCTCAAATATACTCTTTTGATTATCAATCGCTGAAATAGTATCACCGTCCTTCTTTATTCCCAAAAAACGTACTTTTCCATCATCGATTAATGCAATCGAAATCTGCGTATTATTTGGATAAATCTTTGTGTTTTCAAATATCATCTCAGATTGTTCCTTTGTCACCAAACCATTGTTAGTCGCCAGGTTATTGATTACATTTTCAGTATTAACCTCTTCAACAAAAGGTTTTACAAATAATCCATTTATATTTGAATTATCATCTACTGAGATGTTTAGCGCCAATACAGCACGTTCAAATGTAGTTTTATAAGAAGCGTAAGTTCCGTTTTCATATTTCACGAATTCTCTATTAGTAATACTTCCTGCCTGAGCTTTAAGGCCTTTCAAAAATCCAGTGCTTTTTTCTAATGGTAGTGCATCTTTCATCACATCAGCATACATTGAAAATATTGCATTGAAATCATCATTATTATAATTCTTTACAAAATTTTCCGCAACAACTTTGCTTACTGTTTTTTCCGTTTGACCAAAAGAAAGATTAACTATTAAGGTCAATAGTAATAGTATTATACTTTTCATTGTCGGCTATTTTTCGTTATTTTTAATGATAATTATGAAATCTTAAATCTACTTATTTGGGATTGAATTACTCACTCCCACTACATTTATCTTTTGCTTATTGCTGGTTTTTTTAGGATTCTCCTCAATTCAGCTTCTTTCTGCGTTCCTATTAGGAATTTCTTTCCATTCATAAGCTCAATTGCCAGTCCAATTTTGCCTTTAATATTATAAACAGTTCCATAACTTGTCCAAAACTGTATCCCCCAACCACCAACAAATCCGTAGTCTACAATTTCAACCTTCTTTATCTCACTCCATTTAATATTCTTTGTCACAAAGGGGAAGAAACTCATCTTGATACCATCCTCATCAATCGTGGTTGTCAACTTCATCATCAAGTAAAGCACTATTATCGTATACACCAATACTGAGAAAATAACGAGGCCAACGTCAGATATCGGATTACTTCCAAACTTTTCTCCCAGTATCAATTGCTTATATATTCCGACAGTAGGGATAATACCGATTACAATAAAAATCAGGTAATACCACCACCATTGGGTGAATTTTTGCTCTTCTTTAAACAGTGTCTTCATTTTGGGTGTTGTTCTTTCATTTTGTGTTGTCAATATAGAGCTTGTCTTTTTCAATATGACATATACTACATTCCTTAATTGTTACAGTTTATATTTTGTTAGTTACAGTTTATATCTCCGAATCCCATCAACTCAGGTTCTATCCCAAGTTTCTCAAACTCAAATGTACAAGAATTTAGCTTCAAATCGTGCAAATCATGAAATCCCCGTTTAATTCTTACCTCCTGTCCATTATTAATTAGAACAGTGTAATACCATCCTCCATGAAATTCAAAATGTGAATTAAACTGAACAATACCAGAAGCATCAATTTGTCCGTATACACAATGACAAGTCTCTAATCTGTATTTTCCTTTCCCATCTCGGAATACTTGGCCATAAACAAGAATCGATTCATCCGTTATATTAGGATTTATCTTTTTTTCCTCAATCTTCCCGTTTTTTATATTGATTTTATAACTAACAAGCTCAGTAGTCTGAAATTCAATCCGCTTATTTACAAATCGCACTTTAACTTTCCCCCAAGTCCAGTTAAAATGACCAACCGATGATGAAATATTGAAACCACAATCCATTAGATCTGATAGTTTATATGTTTTAGACAATTCGCCGTGTTTATAAATCATAATCAACTCCAGTGAATCATCAGCTTGTTCTGGTGGCCAATCATTTACTACAACAACATATTTACCATTGTTCGAAATATAAGCAGTTCTCTGAGAAATAGGGCCAGGTAACTCATACTTAAGTTTTTTAGTAATAGAATTGTAAAGTCCCCATTTTAGTTCACGATAAGTCTGATACGTCCCATACTCATCCTTTATAGTATCAACCTTTGATTCACTTAATTTCAGAACATACAATCCGTTTTTACTTCTGAATTTCCAATTCTGTCTCGGTTCGTCTGCTCTACAAAAAGCAAATACTATAGACAGTATCAAAATCAATATACATCTCATTTTATTCACATTACAGATAATTCAATCAGCAAACAACACACTAATAGCGTGCTATATTATTAAGCCATAATGAGGCTAAGCGAATTATTAGAAGTTCACGAATATGTAGCCTACTTAAATATCCCAATAGTGTCTGGACACTTGGAATGAAAAAGATTCATATTCGTTTCATCACCTTATTATAACTTTCTCCACTTGATAATTTATTAATGTCCAGCCATGTGCAATCTTCTTCAGTTCTTCTAACTGCACAATTTCATCAATATAAAATTCATATTCGTACTTTCTTTCCTGATACGAATAAACTAACTTATTTTCTAATCCATCAACAGGTCGGACTTCGGAATAGGGAGAACCAGTTCTACTTTGTCCATCGTACCCATAGATTTCGATTCTAACATTTTTCAATTTACTGACATCATATTTCCCTTGCCCAATAGTATCCCTTACTTCAATACTATGCTCACTTAAGATTAACTCGCCAATTTTGGTGTGCCTTCGTATGCCTAAGTTTGGAATGATCTTAAAGATTGCTAATAACACAAAAACAGTAAGAAGTGCGCATACAGTTAGAGCAGATTCTGACAGATCCACTCTTGCCATAATAGCCACTAACACAATAAGTGAAAGTATGCTAGATCCGTAAATAATGACTTTATTACTATTTCTCTTTGCAATTTCCAGTTTTACCATTTATGTTTTGTTTTTTTGGCGTCTGAATGTATCAGCGCCTGATCGAATCACAATTACATCGTTACACACTCAGAAATAATTAATCCCGTAACCAACATCGCAATATCAATGGTCAATGCTTTCGAAACCGATAGTTGGCCTTTAGTTAGTCTAATTCCAATGTATACACCTATCAATCCGATGATTGTATTCAGAATTAATACCCAGTCGGGATACATAAAATACCATAAGATATTAGTGTAATGATAAAAATAAAAACGCCTAATCCAATGTTCAGTCCAAGCTAGGTTTAAAATGATAATCATCACTCCTATAATTCGATGTAAGTTCTTCTTAAACATTGTCATTGCTTTTTTGCTTAAACAGCTCCTTGTAGATGTCATTTAATACAACCAAAATAATAATTGCAAAGACATTAACAAACAAGATCTATAATTTAATAGTACTTTATATCCTCTACTTTCTTCCCGTTTTTATATCTTATTTCTCGATAGATAGTTTGGTCTGTTTCATAATAAGTCCAAAGCCCATCAGGCTTGCCATTCTTATAATATCCTGTCAGCCATATCTTCCCACAATCCACCTCATCTACCTTATCGTCAGAATTATAGTACGCCACATAATAACCATTCTTCACATCGTTGGAAAACTCCACTATATAAGTTAATTCCTTTTTTTTATTAAGATATGTCCATTCTCCATACGCTAAATCATTAACATATAAGGCAGTAACAAAAGTCTTCCACTTATAAAATTCATTCAACCTAATCTTAATGGAATCAGCGTGCCTCAACTCCTCATATTTGTTTAAAAGGTGTTCTTTTATTGTATCATTTACCAAGTCATAGTTAAAAAGGATAGATTCATTGGGCTTTCCATCTCTATTGATCCGAATAACCTTTCCATTCTGGTATTTTTTCCCTGGTGATTTGAAAACCTTTACCATGTCAAGTAATCCATTTTCATAGTGAGCTTCAGTGATACCTAATGAATCCAAACTCGTATCTAAGATCCACACATATTTGTACTTCTCACCAATTGGTACTTGCTTCCATTTCTTATTAAAGAATAATGTATCAGCAGGCTGACCAAATCCTACTATGGTTAGAAACAAAAGGCTGAAAAGGATTAGAGTTGTTTTCATGTTGCAGTTCATTTTCAGGGTTCTAATTCACGAATAACCTTACATGGATTACCTGCAGCAAACACATCCGATGGAATATCTTTTGTCACAACACTACCAGCACCAATAACAGTTCTGTCTCCGATTGTAATCCCAGGGCAAATAACAGCACTTCCCCCAATCCATACGTCGTCTCCAATTACTATTGATTTCCCTGCTTCATGACCAGCTGCTCTTTCTTTGTAGTTCATTGGGTGAGTAGCCGTGTATATTTGCACATTAGGCCCCATCAATGTTCGATGTCCAATTTTTACAAGGGCAACATCCAGCACGACACAATTAAAATTAAAGAACACATTGTCACCTACCTGTATATTGCTCCCATAATCGCAATAAAATGGAGGTTGCAACCACAAACCATCTCCTGAATCAGGAATCAATTCTTTAATAATTCGTCCCCTTTTATCTTCTTCATCCTCTCTTGAATCGTTCAGTTCTTTGATAAGCAATCTTGCTTTTAGGCGTTCCTTCACAAGCTCCTCATCTAATGCATTGTACAATTCCCCTGAAAGCATTTTTTCTTTTTCTGTCTTCATACTTTTATTTTGCTATTTCAGCCTCTTTTCCGTTAAAACTAATCCTGACGTATATGTATGGTGCTGTGCATCTAACAATACATAAATATAAAAAATATCAAGGCCTAAACCAAGCAAATGCAATGGCATTAAAATATTCACTATTGCATAGGATATCAGTTCGGGTTGTCCCACATTGGGATCTACGTCGGAGCAAAATAAAAATATTTCAACACTCAATTGATAGGTAATTATATCTTTGTAATAAAAGCAAGTTCTCCAGCTCATTTTAACATCCACTGGAATTATCACTGAAATTTACGATATTTGTACAGTCGATGCCCAAAGGGTAAAGGACATGGCAGTTGGTGACAGGTACACCTCGGTCGTATTGCCTTAAGATACGTTCCTCACTCACGAAGTGAGGTTTTTTATTCCTGTTTATCATTACTCCTTTAATGCTTGTATCACTCGGTATACGTAGCTAACATACAATACAATCAATATCTCTATCATCTAGTATACCTTATTTTTAACAGATAATGAGGCGAAGTGAATTATGGGATATAAACTGGGTATCCTTTAAAATGGAATCATCTAACTGAGCTTCTCTTAATTGTACTATTGTTTTATCCTTGTTTAGCTCCCACCATTCAGAGTAAATTTGTTTTAGCGCTTTTATATCCGAACAAGTCAATGCTTGATTATTAGCGTTTCTTACAACAAGATTTGAGCCTCCTTTCAGATAATACCACTCAACGTAAGCATGATTAAAATGCTGATTACTTTTACTCGATTTCTTAATCGTTTTTTTAGCTAAATCTCTGGCTAGAATAAACTCGATCATATAGGCTGCAACAATTCCCTTAAAATGATAACTGTTCGACTCAGGATGTATATATGAAGAATATGGATGTCGCATCGCCATTCCGTAAAAAATAGATGGATCGTCAATTTCATCAATCAATGAAGGAATGGCCTTTTTCCCAAGCGTTAAATCAACGAGAACGTTCCCGAAATCACTCCCTCCACCAAAAAAGCCTCACCCCTCCCAAACACCTAACCATCACCCCATTTCACACCTCAACCAAATAAAAAACGCCCCATTAGTTGTTTGTTTTTTAAAAACTCCATACTTTTGCGTAACCAGTTACGTAATTAACTAAACAAATGAAGTATGTTCTATAATAAAGTAGGGAAGATGGCTCTGGGAAGCCGAATAAGGATGCTAAGCGAAACGATATCTGAAGATGCAAAGAAACTATACCAGCTATATGGTACAGAATTAAAACCCAAATGGTTCCCGGTATTTTATGTCCTATCAAACAAACAAGAGAAGCCAATAACAACAATAGCCGAAGAAATAGGTCATTCGCATCCTTCTGTTAGCAAAATAGTGAGCGAAATGAGCAAGGAAGGAATTGTAAAGGAAGAGAAAGACAAAAACGACAAGCGAAGAAACCTCATTTCTCTTACCGAAAAAGGATTAGCGATATCAGAAGAAATCGAAAATCAATACAAAGATGTAGATAAAGCTATTGAACTAGCGCTTGCCGAGACACAGCACAATATCTGGAAAGCAGTGGAAGAGTTCGAATATGTGTTGGAGCAAAAATCACTTTATAAAAGAGTAGTTGAAGAGAAAAGAAAAAGAGAATCGCAAAACGTAAAAGTAGTTCCTTATGAAGACAAATATCAAAAGGCATTTAAGGAACTCAATGAAGAATGGATCAAAGCTTACTTCAAGATAGAAGAAGCCGACAGTCTGGCGCTCGATGATCCCCATGGACACATATTAAACAAAGGAGGTCACATCTTAGTGGCACTATATAATGATGAGCCAATTGGCGTTTGCGCATTGCTGAAAAACGATACTATAGACAGCGACTATGAGTTAGTAAAAATGGCAGTCGCCCCTAAAGCTCAAGGACTAGGCATAGGTTTAAAGCTTGGTCAAGCTATTATTGAAAAAGCAAAATCAGAAGGAGCTAAGGAAATTTATCTTGAAAGTAATACAGTACTTGTGCCTGCTATAAGATTGTATGAAAAGCTAGGATTTAAAAAGGTTTCGGGATACCCAACACCTTACGAGAGATGTAATATACAAATGATTTTAAAGCTTTAACAATGACAGTAGCCCCTAAAATAGCGATAGTGGTTAAGAATGATTTAGCCGACTGGCAGAAACTAAATGTAACCTCTTTCTTAGCCAGTTCAGTTGCAATAAAATTTAATCAATAGCATTATTATGAAGATAGATAAAATCAAAACACTAACATCGGCAAATCGTGAAGCATGGAATCAAGCGATGCCCTACCATATCAGTGCAGATCAACAGAGACTAGATGCACTATTTGCCGATCATGACTATATTTTACAAGATGATCCTCAGCTAATTGAGATCCTAAACACATTACCAATCAAGGGGAAAGACATCATCCACCTTGCCTGTAATAACGGTATTGAGTTAATGTCTCTTAAACGATTGAGTGCAGGGCGCTGTGTTGGAATTGATATATCAGACGAGGCAATTACGGAAGCTAACCGTCGTTCTGAGAAATTCAATATTGACTGTCAATTTCATCGACATGACATATATGATATACCCGATAGTTTTTACAATTCCTTTGATGTGGTACACATAACCTCAGGATGTATAGGATGGTTGCCAGATCTGGATAAGTTCTTTGCCGTATGCAGTAAGCTACTAAAAAAAGGTGGGCATATTTTGATGCACGAAATGCATCCTTTTTCTGAAATAATGCCTTTCGATGGACATGAAGATACTAATCCACTTCAAATTGCAGACTCATATTTTTATGAAGAACCATTAGTAGAGACGGGTAGCTTGGACTATATTGGCAAAAAGGAGTATGAATCAAAACCACAACATTGGACAGTTCACCAGATGTCAACAATAATGATGGGATTGGCAAATAATCAATTCCTACTAAAGAGATTTTATGAAAGTCCAATTGACATATCAATGAGTCATCAAGCGGTTATGCAAGCCGATGCTGGTGTTCCACTTAGCATGATTATCCTTGCTGAGAAATCGTAGGACACTTAAGTCATTATAACAATTTAACACTAACGGGGAAACTTGCCGAATTCCTTTACACCTCTTACCTGGCAGACTATCATGAATACCTGTCGCAAAAGGCTTCAGGAAAAGTTACCCCGTTGGTGTTAAGATCACAATTCATACGAGCGAATCTAGACAGCGTTGAATTTACAGTCTAGATGAATCTTCACCGCCTCTATTTTGAATATTTAGGATTAACCTCATGATCATCATCTTGTTTATCGGTTTTAACAAGCTTGATTTCATAACCATCAACCATATTTAGCTTTTGCGTCCCATCAACATGAATGTCAGCCGCATCCCACTTACTCTTCGAAAGCTTTCTTGCCTCCTCT
Source organism: Puteibacter caeruleilacunae (assembly GCA_005217565.1). GTDB lineage: Bacteria > Bacteroidota > Bacteroidia > Bacteroidales > Prolixibacteraceae > Puteibacter > Puteibacter caeruleilacunae. The sequence goes on along the minus strand of SJCO01000019.1, from coordinate 30,977 downwards.
TCGCTTTCAGCCACAACAAAAACCAAATGATGATCTTCCATTAAGTTATTCTCGCGAATCTTACCGCCAAGTAGAACGGCATATAAATGTTTATTCTCCATTGTATTTGATTATTACTTACCTGACTTCACCTTATTCAAAGCGATCAAATGGTTTACATACGACAAGATAATCTTATCATGACCGAAAGCCCAATCAGGGTAATCACTAAGCTTCTTTATTGGTGTCCAGGTAGGATCAACGGTCTCGTACTCTATTTCATTGTTAACGGTCGTCAACACAGGGAAATCATCAGCGCTGTTTATTTCAAACAATAAGCCAAAGCGAACCGATACATTCTGTCTATTATTAGTCACATCAGAATTCACCTCCCAGGGACGATGAATATCCTCATGAATAATCTTATAATTCGATAATAAGTCATCAAGGTTCAAACCAATCTCTTCCCATGTTTCACGAATAAAAGCCTCAGTAGCCGTCTCGTTCCAGTCGAGGTACCCAGCTACCAAGTTCTGGTGATTCTGGAAATCAGCCGCATTCTCTCCCCTTGTTGATGTAGCCACATAAAGCTCATCCTTATATCGGCAAATAATCACTCCATTTACAGCCACACTCCTCGAGTTCCAGATGTCTTTCCCCTCAGCAGTAGTATGTTTGGTATTAGGTATGTTTTTAAAATTCATCTTACTTCTTTTGATCTACTCTTACAGCGCATAAATCTAACGATAATCATCGCCTTGTCCAAGAAAACAAAGCACCACCCTCTGCCCTGGAAGGGCATCTTCTTTTTAACCCATGACGCGCGAAGCAAGTCGTGGGAGTATACCCCCCCCTTACCCTCCTCATTTTCAACCCCATAAAACAACCTGCCAAAATGTATACATCTTACGCCAAAATGTTTAAGCACTAAACAGCCTTATTAAGAGAACTTTGTATCAAGAAATTTTACAAGAACAAAAGCATTGAATTATGAGTGATAAAAGATTTGGGAAAAAAGGCTGGACACCAGAGCGAATAGGTTCTCTTGCAGGCAAAACCTACTTAATAACAGGAGCAACCAGCGGTACAGGATTTCAAGCATCAAAGATATTGCTGTCAAAGGGAGCGAAAGTAGTAATGTTAAACCGCAATCCACAAAAATCAATCGATGCCATTGCAACGTTGAGAAAAGAGCTTGGCAATAATTCCGACTTGTCATTTATCCATATGGATTTGGCAGATCAAGCATCAGTACGCAAAGCAGCCGTAGAGGTGCTTGAGAAAGTCACGCATATCGATGCGCTCATCTGTAACGGAGCCATTGCCCAAGTGCCTAAGCAAGAGTTTACCATCGATGGCTTTGAAAGTCACCTTGGCGTAAACCACTACGGTCATTTCATATTACAAGCATTGCTTTTTCCACTTATTGAAACATCCCAGGGACGTATCGTGGTTGTTGGAAGCGAAGGATATAAAATGGGCATCAAAACTATCCAGTTTGATGATATGAATTGGGATAAGAACTACCACCAAAACAATACCTACTGTCATAGTAAATTGGCCCAGATTATGTCGGTTTATGAACTGCAAGACAGATTAAAAAATGCCAACAAGAAAGGAGTAAAAGTCTATGCTTGTCACCCAGGAGCTTCAGCTACCTCTTTGATTAAAACCAGTGGTAACTTATCAAGTAGAATTATCTTCGGACTGATGATGATGACCCCATTGGTCCAATCGGCAGAAAAGGGTGCCTATCCTGAATTAATGTGTGCCACAGAAGATGATCTCGACGAGCGAGGGTATTATGGTCCTACAGGACGAATGTATTTTACAGGTCCGGTTGGCGAATGTAAATTAGAACCATTTGCCAAAGACAAGGCTGTAGCAGAGAAGTTGTGGACTTTATCAGAAAAAGAAACCAATTGCACTTGGACTTTGTAGAATAAAAAAACATACGACATGGATATATTGAAAACAGCAACAGATTGGGCTAAAGCCGAAGTCTTTTCATCGACATTCTTCATTCTCTTCGGACTACTATTTGTAACCGCAAGCATAGGATTCTGGCAATTGGGAAAAACAGACCTGGCAAAAGCATTTATAGTACCCAGCCTAATTGCAGGAGCTTTTCTGCTATCGGCAGGACTTGGATTATTTATCACCAATAAATCAAGGGTAACAGAATTTACCACAGCTTATAATGCCGATGCTCCTACCTTTGTACAATCAGAGATCAATCGTGCAGATAAAGTCTTAAACGAATATAAAACCATCGCATTCAAAATCTTTCCAATGATTGTTATCGTTGCTGCTCTATTGCTGATTTTCATCAACACTCCCACTTGGCGAGCAATTAGCATCACAACCATTGCAACAATGGTGATTATATTCTTTGTCGACAGCAATGCCAATGAAAGGCATAAGAACTATCGAGAACAATTGGTATTAGAGCAAAAAGCAAATGAATAGCTCGCACTTAGCTATTTCTTTTATAATCTTTTAAATTTGTGAAGATGAAGAGTATCAACTTTAAGAATATCACAGAATTTTGTCAGGCTCAGGATCTACCTAAACCTGAAAACCCACTTTTTAGCATAGCGCATAAAGAATTCAATGCTGACGAAATCAATAACTGCACCTCTTCACAAGAAGAAATCAGCTATTGCAATCAGTTTTTCTTCATCAGCCTAAAAAATATAGTTTCTGGAGAAATCATATATGGGCGCACAAAATACGATTGCACAACTGGAACCATGCTATTTTCAGCACCACATCAAACCTATACCATAAAGGGTGTAGTAGTAAGTTCAGAGGCATGGTTTCTTGCTTTTCATGAGGATTTTATACGGGGACTCGACATTCAAAAGCGAATCAAGCAATACAATTTCTTCAATTACAATGTAAATGAAGCTTTACACCTTTCTCCTAAAGAGGAACAAATAATTAAGACGCTATTCAAAACCATTGAAGCCGAATATCAGAACAACCAGGATGAGTTTAGTAAAGAAATTATTCTAACCCACTTAGAGGCTTTGTTAAAATATGCCGACCGCTTTTATAAGCGCCAGTTTCTCAACCGTAAAAACATTAACAAGGCCCTCTTTACCCGCTTCAAGGAAATACTCGAAGAATACTATGAATCGAATCAGTTTGAAGAAAACGGCATCCCAACGGTAGAATGGATTGCCAGTCAGTTAGGAGTCAGTCACAGATACATGAGAGATACGATTAAAGCTGAAACAGGAAAAACAGCCGTTGACCAGATTAATTTGTATTTGGTAGAAGAAGCAAAGAATCTATTGCTTGGACTAAATGCCTCAATCTCAGAGTCAGCCTATAAACTGGGATTTGAATATCCTCAATATTTCTCTCGATTATTCAAGAAAAAAACAGGACTCAGTCCGAAAGAGTATATTAAAAATCCGCTATAAGGATAAATTGAATGAGTAATGGCTGCTTGCGTGGCAAATTACCACTTAGCTGCCCCTACTCATTCAACATGTTATCTGCCGCAATTCTTCATAAATTCGAATAGATTATCTAATACTTTCTCTGATAATCGTTCCTGTGCTTCTTTTGTCCAACCAGAAACAACTTCTGAAGATATGACATTTTCCAAACCATCAAATTCTTGTTTATGTTGTCCAATTCCATCTCCGTCAAAAATCGCATAATTAGTTTGGTCTGATATCCAATTGTTAAAAGCTGATATGTCGAATGTAAGTCCCAAAGATGTATTTATAAGAATCTTGCCATTCCCGAATTTTTTAAATTCTCTTTCTTCTAAAATATTAGTGTTTTTAGGCAAATGAAGCGAGATAATCTCAGTTGTTTCCAAGAGTTCGTTCAAAGGTAAGTAGCTACATCCATCTTCTTCAGCATGAAGCTTTCTACTTCTGTTATAATAGTAAACCTTAGCTCCAAATGCCTGCAACCTATCAGCCAGCATTTTTCCAGTCGCCCCCATCCCAATAATTCCGACTTTTCTTCCGTTCAATTCAACTGCATCTTCTTTCCATTGTTGTTTTCCTATTCCCTTTAAAAGCCTAATTAATTCAGAAATAACAAATTCAACAAGACCTTCGTCTCCATAATCCCTTACGCCCTTTACAGTTATTCCATTATTGCTAGCGTAGTCAATATCAACATTAGCCGATTTTTTGTCATATAAGCTGCAACACATTCCAACATATTTTAGGTCTTTTGCATTACTTAGAACTTTTGCAGTCAACTGAGTACTCCAGGAAACAAAAACACAGTCTGCAGCTTCTATTCTTTTAGCAGCTTCCTCTTCTGAAGTAGGGATATCATCGTAAATCTTAATTGGTTTTTCTGAATACTTGCTTAATTGTTCTATTGCCCAGTCTTGTAAACCAGTTTTATCTATGATTACTATTTGTTTAAACATAATTTTGCCTTCTCTAACTGTTGATATTTATACTTTCTTTGCAAATGCTATTCTACGGTTGCGTCTTATACTTAATTATCGACTGTCCCAATAATCTGTGTTTTTGATTTATAATAATTAACCATTGCCAGACCAATGAAAATGAAGACCAATGCAAGGATTTTCTGGTTTCAATTAATATCGCAAAGATATTTGGTACAGAATGATGAGAAAAGGACAAAAGATAGTCGTTTCAGGACAGTTTGTTTTTAATTTCAGTAGGCAAAGCTTCGAAGTGTTTCTCAAGAACCATTCTCAATTGCTTTGAAGTTTTATAGCCACATAAACTAGCAATGTGTTCTACTTTATAATCGGAATTGGTAAGCAAGCTTTTTGCCTTTTCAATTCTCAATTTGGTACGATATTCAGCTATTGTAATACCTGTTTGTTTTTTAAACGTACGAGTCAAATTTCGAGGACTAACAAATACTAATTCTGCTAAATCATCAATTGTGGAAGCTTTTTCCAAGTTATGAATAATCCAATCTTGTACAGCATGAATTTTTTCGTCCCCATGACTTCTATGTTGTACATACACGCTTACCTGCTCATCTGTTGCAAGTCTTCGTTTATAAACAACTAATTCTTTTGCAACGTCAGTTGCAATTTGTTTTCCATGCCTTTCTTCAATTAAAAATAAAGCTAAATCAATACCAGTCACTACTCCTGCACAGGTATATATATTATCAGACTTAGTAAATAAAGTATTCTCTTCTATTTTCACATGCGGAAAATCAACTTTCATTCTATTAATTAAATCCCAATGAATAGTACATTGTTTATTATTTAAAAGTCCTGACTCAGCTAAAAGAAAAGCGCCACTACAAACGCTACAAATTGTTGCTTCATTAGCGTTAGCCTTTTGCAACCAGTCGTAAAAAGTTTTGTCTTCGTTAGGATTAATTATTTTTCGTGTACTAGAGCCAAAAATAAAAACGATATCATTTTTTGTTGGATTTGTTTCCCTAAAGTTTTTTAAAGATGAAAGCTCAATACCAGACGAACTTTTTATACATGAATCATTACTAATGAACTGCAAATGATAATCAAAGCCTATATTTATAGCCTCCTCAAACACTTGAACAATCCCAGTCAAATCAAGAATTGTAACTTGTTTAGGAATATAAAAATAGACTATTGATTCTTTCTCTTTCATACGATTTCTCAAACTTAACCAGATAATATTGAATAACAAAACTCAATGTTTTCATCGTTACCCCATATTTTCCACTCTTTCATTCCCCCAACACCAATTCCACTACAAAATAAGCACCCTCATTATCGATACGTAAATCGTATTTATCACGATAACCAGCCTCTAACCGTTCTTTTACATTCTTTATTCCCACGCCACTATAACTGGGATCAGCGTTGGTCTTTATGCCAGGATTAGCTTTGTTTTTGCAGCTAAAATAGATCTTTCCTTTACGTTGATCAATACTGATAAGAATCGGGTGTTGTTCTCCATCATCAAAAACACCATGTTTAAACGCATTTTCCACAAAAGGCATTAGCAACATCGGTTCTATTTGTGTTTCCTCTCGCTCAATATTGGTATTAAAAGTAACCGATATGTCATCGTCCTTTATCTCCTGCGCATAGATATAATTGCGGATATAGTTTATTTCTTTACCGATAGGCACCCTATTGTTTTTACAATCATAAGTAACATACCTCATCATATCGGCCAATGTATTGATGTACTTTTCAGATTTCTGGGGAGATAAACGAATAATAGCATTTAAGTTATTTAAGGCATTCAGGAAAAAATGAGGATTCATCTGAGAACGCAAATATTTAGTCTCAGCTAACAAGCGTTCTTTCTCTATTTGAATCCTTTGTCTTTCATTTCTCGAGAAATCCAAAATCAGACGAATGGTAGTGCTACCAAAAAGAAATATAATTGTTGGAATTAAAATACGTACAAACCTATGCTGTCCTGAATTATTAACTAACCGAATGGTGTTCTCAAATGGCTCAAAAAATGAATGGATAATTTTCATGGCCGCTAGTAAAACAAACGGTGTTATTACTATAATGCAGAGAATCGAAAAAGAGTAAAGGATGTACCTCTTCCTGGTGAATAACTTTGGGATTAATATCAACGCATTCACATAGCTAATACCCATAAAGGTAAACACCATGCAACTTGTTTGCATTAAGGTGTAAAAATTACCCCTATTATTAATCTCGATAAGATTATACGCCAGCATGAAGTATAATATCCAAAATATGATTTGAATAAAAACACTTGTTTTTCGATTAACAGTAAAATTCATGACAAAGGAATTTTGTTGTAGTGATCTAAAAAATAAACCACTACAACAAAAATAAAAAGGTTTTTAAAATGGACTACCAGTTAAGCCAAAAGGAATCGTGTTTTTCATGTAATAGCCTCCAATCATCTTGGATGGCGTTAAATCTAAAGGATGGTCGACTAAAATATCATCGGTATTCGTTGATACACTAGCTTCTCCAAATTTTAGCGTTACTAAATTAGGAAACCGCTTAGCTGTCTCTATAATACTGCTCTTATTCTCGCCTGTTCTACCCATTACGATGATATCACCATTTCTAATCTGCAAATTACTTAGCAACGATAGGTCAACCATCTCTTGTTTTACCTCATCATCAATTGTATAATTTTCAGTGTTTACACTCAAATTCATCTTACCACCCAAAGGATTTGTACCATCGCCATAGTAAAGCGGATTATCATCAGTAAAATTAATCTCCCCCATTGTTTTAGGTAAACCCAGACCAATAATTCCAGCCCACATTGAATGCTCGTCGGTCACAGGCATATACACACAATGCCAGTACTCTTTACCCTGATACTCAACTAGTATAAACAACCCATTTTCCTTATACGGGGTAACGCCATAATCCAACTTGTAGAAGTCGTTTATAAATGCGAAGACCAACATTCGGTCTGGCATATCAAATACATCAGGTATCAGACTTTGATAAACCTCCGCATTATCCGTTTCATAGTACATAAAAACCCCTTCATTTTCCAGGTACCTGTATGGGATATATTCAAACAATGAATCAATTGTTATTTCTATGCTTTTGGTATCAGTTGAAACACCATCCGATGCCACCAAGGTAATCGTATAAGTCCCATTTTCAGTATAAGTAACGGTAGGATTTTCTTCCGTTGAGTCTTCATCAACAGCATTAGGGAATGACCATTCATAGCTTGTAGCATTCTGCGAAGAATTAATCAAGCTTACGATAGCCTTATTCTCTTCCACCACCACATCAACCTCAAAACCAGCGGTTACAATTAGCTCCAGCTCATCATCATTGCTGCACGACGTTAATAGAGCGATCAATGCGACTATTAGTATTTTAAAATTATCCATGATGCTTAAATTTTAAATTCAATTACTTCTTACCCAGTCGGAAAGGAATTTTATTAGACAGGTAATAGCTACCTAAGATTTTGCAAGGCTTTAAACCCAAAGGACTATCATTGTTGCTGTTTTTCTGTGATGATGTATCAAAACTGATGCTCCCCTCGCCTCCTTTTACAACAACCCGATTCGGGAACTTTTGAGCCAAGTCAAGAACATTACCATTTCGTCCTCCGCTCATTTCAATTACTTCCCCTTTAAGGATGTTCATTTTAGGAATTACCGACAGTTCTTTGATCAACTTTTCTTCATCTTTACTAAAGGAATGATTATCGGTATTGATACTCAAAGAAACCTTGCAATTGTTTTCGTCAATCAGCGTTCCATTATATTCCGGATCAGCATATAGAAAATCAATATTTCCCATTGTTTTCGGAAGTCCTAACCGATATTTCCCTGCTAACATCGACTCCCTGCTGGTTACAGGCATATAAACACAATGCCAGATTTCTTTCCCCTTGTACTCCCCCAATAAGAAAATAGAAGTCTCTTTGTACGGTTGCGTATTGCTATCCATTTTATAAAAATCACAGATAAACGTATAAACCAATAACCTGTCCGGCATATCAAATACATCAGGAAGAAGTTTACGATAAAGCTCTGCCTCTTCCGTTTCGTAGTACATAAATATACCAGCGCTCTCCAGATAAGTATATCGGGCCGATGAGTTAGAACCTTTTAATTCCTCTAGTCTCAGAAAACCATCATTATCAGCATCAAGATACTTAAAGTTATCAGCTAATCTTTTAGCCCCCTTCACTTCCTGTTTGCTTAATTTCTGATCGTTATTTTCATCCAGAAATTGGAACACCTTTTCAGGACTATACTGTTTCTGATTTTGCGCAAAACTAACATGTAATGAGCATGTCAATGTCGCAACTACCAATGCTAAAATTACATTTACTCTCTTCATCATATCTATTGATTTGTTTTTACAACTACTTCAATTATTTTTAAACAAACCAACAACCTTTTTTACTAACACGAAAAGAATTTTAGCTTGATTCAGTAAATGGAACTCAATAATCAGTAAATGGACACTCGCGAAAAAAAGAGAGATTTAAAAACCTGCTGATTTCAGTCGTTTCAATACCTCTGTCCGGTAGGTTTTCCCTATGGGTATTTCTGTAAAGTCGTTTAAGATGAGTGTATAATTCTCCCGACCTTTCACCTCCGATAAGGCAATAATATGACCACGATGCACCTGAACAAATAATGGAGGAAGTTCAGTCGCGATCTTTTTTAGACTACCCAGAATAAGGTATGCTTTTTCTTTGGTAATATATTTCACATACTCCCCATCAGCCTGCAACCTGATCAGTTCGTTGAAGTATATTTTATGCACCTCGGCACCCGTTTTTATTTTGATATAATCATTAGGAGCAACTTCCAGAAGTTCGAAAGCCTTCGCTTTTTCCTCTGTATTTAATTGATCCTTTATTTTCTGAATAGCCTTACCAAACCGCTCTTCGCTTATTGGTTTTAAAAGATAATCAGCAACATCTAAATCGTAGCTTTCCAGTGCATATTCCGAATAAGCAGTTGTAAAAATTACTTTAGGTTGAATAGTATTGTTTTTTAAGAACTCGATACCTGTTTCGTTCGGCATCTGAATATCCAAAAAAATAAGGTCAATTGAGGTACCTGATTCCAAAACCTCTTTAGCAAGCAACGTATTTTTGTATTTACCAACAATCACAAACTCCGGATAATCCTTTAAATAATCCGCTATCAGTTCACGAGCAAAACGCTCATCGTCAATAATAATACAGTTATATGTCGGCTTTATATTCATTCTGGTATATATGTCCATTTGGGCGCTACAAACGCCAAGACCATGATGACTAAATCATCAATCACATTCCCAAACATACTAAAATCTTTTCTAACTACATATGAGCTACCATACCCTATTTCGCCCATTCTGGAATAATAATATCAATTCACCTTTCTATACTTCGCAGGGCTAATCCCTGTTTTGCTTTTAAAAAGTTTACTGAAATGCTGGGGATAATCGAAACCAAGTCCATAAGCAATCTGACTTACAGATTCTTCAGAGCTGAGCAGCTTGGTTTTTGCCTTATTTATAAGGAAATTATAGATATGTTCCTGAGCGCTTTTCCCTGTCTCTTTTCTTAACATATCGCTTAAATAGTGTGGAGACATATTTAATTCCATCGCACAATATTTAACCGAAGGAACACCAAAATCCACCGGATTTTCAGACTGATAGTATTCTTTTAACAGATTCTCAAATTCAGAAACCGCATCTTTATTGATATTGGTTCTTGTATAAAATTGCCTGTCGTAATACCTGGTGCAGTACTTCAAAATCATCTCAATATTGGCAATAATCAATTCCTGGCTATGACGGTCGATATTATTATTGTATTCCTTTTCAATTTTTCTAACCAACTCAGTTATACTGTTTCTTTCATCATCCGATAAATGCAAAGCTTCATTCGAATCGTATGAAAAAAAGGAATAGTTATCTATGGTTTTGCCTAATGCAGACTTTCGTATTAAATCAGGATGAAAGAACAACGACCAGCCCTTTTCACCATCTACATTCTCGTTCTCAGAATAACGCATTGATTGGTTAGGCTTTGTGAAAATTAATGTACCTTCCTGAAAATCGTATGAATTACGACCATAAGTAACAGAACCTGTAACACCTATTTTTAAACTTACCTGATATACATTTAAAACATAGGTCAAGTCTCCATAATTGTATGCCGACAACTTATCCATTGGCACAACAGTTACCAAAGGATGCTTTGGCTTTGGCAATCCTAATACATCATGAATTTGTGTAACGGAATCTATTTCAACCATACTGTTTTTCATTTTATTCTCCCTTCAGTGTTTCAACTCTGTTCATTAGATCCTCACACAACCTTTCATACGCCTTTTCCACAGGTGCTGGATTCCAGAACGGAACACCAATCCCTCGATAGTCTTCGTGAATAATTACTTTAGTACTATCCTCTGTTTCTTCAAGAATATATTTGTGGTTAAAAGTTAACACTCCAAAAGCTCCACCTCCTTGATTTAATAACTTATTTTCTTCAACTGCAAGCACCTTTGATGAAATAGTATAGCTTGAATTTTCATCCTGATAGAATTCATAGTCAACCTTAGTTCCTATTTCCAAGTCTCCTTTCACAGGAATTAAAACAGTGTTCCATTCCCGGTAAGCCGACTTATCCATTAAAACACTCCACACCTTTTCGGGAGTTGCATTAATTACGATCTCCGCATGCACCGACTTTTTGCCAAGTATATATAAAACGACTAGCACTATTAATGGAATTCCAACAAAAAGGAACCACTTCGATTTTATTATTTCCATAACAATCATTTGCTTCAAAGTTTAATCAGATAACAACTAATAAATATAAGACAATGAGGTTAAAAACGGAATAGTTTAACTCTTTCACAGTATAGTTTCCATACAAAAGAGACAACTGATAACAGTCTACACCTCTTCATTCATTCCATACTCATCAGATCATCTTAAGATAAGCGAACGACGAACAGTCCCTATTATTGGGACTATTCTCTTCATTATCATTATTTGCGATCATCGCTAATCCTCTTTGAATAGTTAATTCTTAGGTAACAATAGATCCTCAAGCGTATCAATAAACTGCTGGCGAGGCATTGAATCCATCATAGTCTTTAACATTTCTGCATCAGCTCCAACGATGTTATGCACAGGTGCGTCAGTAATCACACATTCAAAGATCTTTTCAGCCACTTCCTGTGGATCTGCCACTTTACCGCTTTGATTCTGCATTTGTTCTACCACAGTTAAAAAATGAGCTCCTATTTTTTCTGAACTCTCTCTAATTTCTTCGTCACCTCCTTCAAAATTATTATCACTTGCGCTAACAAAATTGGTTCCGAATGCCCCTGGTGCAACAGCCTTTACCTTGATACCAAAAGGTTTGTACTCCATCGCCATTGATTCAGTTAAACCTTCAACAGCCCATTTTGACGCTGAATAAGTTGATGTTAAAGTTAAACCCATATAACCAGCCATTGAAGTAACATTGATTACAGTACCACTCTTCTGTTTGCGCATGTATGGTAATACCTCCCTACAAACCCTCATAACGCCAAAAACATTGGTTTCAAACATAGCGTAAATCTGCTCTTCGGTAAATTGTTCAAGGAAAGAATGCCCACCATAACCCGCATTATTAATCAATGCATCAATTCGTCCAAATCTTTCAAGTCCAACGCTTACTGCATTTTTAACGCTTTCATTGCTGGTGACATCTAAAGCCGTAACCAATACATTGTCAAGTTTGTTTAGTTCCGCTTCCTTTTCAGGTGAACGCATTGTTGCGATTACATTCCAACCTTCGCTTTGAAATTTCTTTGCAGCTAGTTTTCCAAATCCTGAACTGCATCCTGTTATCAATACTGTGTTTTTCATTTCTTCTGCTTTAAGAATTATGATACAAATTTAAAGCAGCGTGAAGTAACGGATGTATATATATTGAAGCTTTACGTATACATATTGAAGATGAAGAAAATAAAATCAACAGCACCAGTCGGCGGATACACACCTCAACTTTAATGCTGCCACAATAAGAACCGATCACCTACCAAATACAAGCTGTATTATATTATGCCATATCTCTTATTAAATCATTCTTTTCCGCATAATCTAAAAGAGCTTCAATATCTCCATTCACCAATGATCTCATATTCTCCTCGATATGTCTTATAGGCCAATCCCACCACGATAGTTTTTCAAGCACTTTTATTACCTCCTCAGGGAATCTTGTTCTAACTACCTTTGCAGGATTTCCTACAGCAATACTATACGGAGGAATATCTTTAGCTACTACAGCCTTACCTCCGATAATAGCACCATTTCCAATTCTTACACCTGGCATAATTGTTACCGATTCGCCTAACCACACATCATTTCCAACCACAATATCCTTATACTGTTTTAATGGATAGTCTGAAAAAGGCATTTTCTCAGCCCAACTACCGCCAAAAACTGGAAACGGAAAAGTTGTAACACCCGTCATAGCATGATTCGCATCTGCCATTATAAATTGAACACCATTGGCAATAGCACAAAACTTCCCAATTCTTAATTCAGTGTTCGATATCCCATAATTATAAAGGACATTGTCTTTTAGAAAATTTCTCGGCTCTTTAAAATCACTATAGTAAGTATATTCTCCAACAATAACATTTGTAACGTCACTTTCTTCAATTAAAGGCTTTAGAAAGATTGTTGTTTTCAAATTTTCTATTGGATATATTTTGTCTGAATTAATACTGTTCATCTTTTATTTCGTTCTGTTTTACTCTTAAATTCACTGATACAATCAAAAAATACGCACTACTATTTAAATATGACACACTAATACGTAGTGTAAATATTGCTGACATGGTTGTAGATATACAAAAGTATAAAAAATAGGTAACCTTCAGATTTGGGAAACTTTTTACATCTAAATATTCTTAATTTATGGCTGTATGCTTCAGCTTATATGTTTGATTACAGATTAGACACATATAAGAAAATGATCCACATTCAAGGATTTTTTTAAGATTTGTCGTACTTTTAAATTTACGAAGAACTCAAGGGAACACTAAAGTACATCTGGGACATAAAAAAAGAATAGCCAGGGACTTCGACTTTACCAATTTTTAGATATTGACAATTGTTGTAGTGCAAATGAAGCAATGTCGCACCGAGTTTTAAACAAAAAGCATAAACAATTTGATGAGTCGGCTTCTACACGATAAGAAAATAAGAACTTACACCTTTAATAAAGAGAAGGATAAGTTTAATGCTCATGTTTTTAGGATCGAAGAAAAAGATGCCTTCATTAAAATTAACAATACACCTTTCATTGTTGACTTTTATGAAGTCTTTTTTATTACTAACGGCGAAGGTTATATATATGTTGATGCCGAAAAAATAGATGTAAAAGAAGGAATGGTGATATGCATTCCTCCGCAAAAAGTAAGGGAGTGGGATCTAAAATCAACATTAAAGGGATATGCACTTATTTTTGAAGATGAATTTTTTAGAGGTTTCTTCAATGATGAACTTTTTACCTATCGTTTTAACATTTTCAATAACACCACCACTCCTTCTGGTGTTTGGTTTAATAAAGAAGCTTTCGAGTCTATACTTCACCATTTAGATGAGTTACTTGAAGAAGGTTCTTCTGTTGGTCCCGAAAGTCAACATTTATTTAGGGCTACCTATTATTTGTTATTGGTAAAGATCAATCGGCACTATGCTAAAGAATATAATATTGAAACCGAACTATTAACCAACTCATTTCTTGTTAAATTCAGGAAACTATTATCCGACAACATTTGTGATAAGCATACCGTAGCAGATTATGCTACAATCTTAGACATTTCAAGAATTACATTAAACCAGCTCTGTAAGAAATATTTCGGTAAAACAGCAACAATGGTTATTCGAGAGCAACTAACAGCAAGAGCTAAGACAGAACTTCTATACTCAAATAAATCCATTACTGAGATTGCTTACGATTTGAACTTTTCAGATAAATCAAACTTTTTCCGATTCTTCAAAAAAATGACAGGGATGAAACCTACCGACTTTAAGTCCCTCTTATCAAATTGACAACTCTTTTTATCTTTTGATAACTTCACCAGAAAGAATCGGCTTTACCTTTGTTTTTAAATATTAAAGACGTAAGATATGAAAACCGAAAAGATTTGCTTGTTAGTTATTGCAGTTTTATTCGTGAATCTACTGCCTGCACAAAACATTAAACTATCCGAAACCCAATTTGTACCCATTGGTTCAGAAATGAGCATCGTAAGCTACAAAGGGAAAAAGTGTGTAAAAGTTGAAAGAAGATCTGATATTAAAGGAGCAGACATGCCTACTTACGCCAAAGTAAAAAACATAGACTTCAAAAATGGTACGATAAAAGTTAGCGTTCTCAGTAAAATTCAAAAAAATGCAGGACCAAGGGCACGAGGTTTTATTGGAGTATCGTTCAGGATTAATGATGATGATTCGAAATTTGAAAATATTTATTTACGTCCGGCAAATGCCAGGGCCGAAGATCAGTTACGTAGAAATCATTCCATTCAGTATTTTTCGTATCCAGATTTTAAATTTAATGTACTCCGTAAAGAATTTCCAGGTAAATATGAATCGTATGCCGACATGACATTAGATGAATGGATTGAAATGGTAATTGTTGTGAAAGATGAACAAGCCAAACTATATTTAAACGGTGCTAAACATCCATGCTTAATAGTGAATGACCTAAAACACGGAACTGACTCTTCTGGAGCAATAGGGTTATTCGCAGGCATTGGAACTGAGGGGTATTTCACTGATTTGAAAATTGAGTCATTCAAAGATTTTAAAGACTAAATTGAAAATACCAGAAATTTACTTTCCCCTTAAATTAGATGAAGCCAATATTCTAGACTTACAAAGTTGACAGCGAATAATTAAACGATATTAACTAAGAAAACTAGGAGTTAACATTCGTTTATCAATAAAAAGGACTTACTAAAAAACAGGAAAATGAAATTATCAGTTGCATTATTTGTAGGAATGTTAATCATATCATCCTCTTGCATAGAAGAGAAAAGTATTAAATTCACACAACTCCCAACTGTCGAAAAAAATACAAATCACCAAGTTCCTCTATCAGCATTTCTGAACTTTGAGACAGAGCAAGATTATGACAGCGTGTTTATTGCTATTAATGATGGGGTGAATATTTCAGAATTGAAGTATAATAGAGAGGATAAAACAAAAAACGGATATTTGCTAGTGCTTATGAGAGCTGGTAAGAAAATAAATATCTCACTTAGGCTGAAAGATAAAAAGGGAAACATTTATAGTTCTGATGAAATAGCTTCTTTTGCAACACCAAAGCTACCTACAGACGATAAGGTATTCCCTAAAATTGAGGTTACCAAGAAACAAAATAAAGAGAAGCAGGAATTAACCTTGTTTAATCCAAGAAGGAGAATGCCCATAAGTCAAGCTGGATCCAATAGTTTCAATACGATGTTTGGCATGCTTGTTATCATCAATCAAGATGGTGAGGTATTATGGTATTATAATACCAATTCTAGAATTAGCGATTTTGATATGTTACCTAATGGTAATATATCCTATATGACACAAGATAATAGAATAGTAGAGATTGACTTAGCAGGAAACATCATCAATCATTGGTATGCAGTAAATCGCCCCGATGGTGGAAAAATAGATGCAATACCTGTGGATGCTGAAACATTTCATCACGATGTATCATTACTGCCTAATGGGAATCGGCTTGTATTGAGTACAGAGATCAAATACATAGACAATTATTATACAAGCGAGACGGAAAAAGATGCACCTCGAAAACGTCAAAAAGTTGTTGGTGATGTAGTCATTGAATTCACCCCTAAAGGAGATGTAGTGCACAAATGGAGTGCTTTTGATGAAATGCCTGTTATGCGTATCGGATATTTTACCTTAAGTGACTACTGGGTAAGACGAGGATATCCAAACTCTGTTGATTGGAGTCATGCCAATGCAATCGTTCCTCTTCCAAATGAGGATGCTTATTTAGTCAATTTTAGGCGTCAAAGTGCCATCGTTAAGGTAAGTAAAAAAAGTGGTAAGATTGATTGGATATTTGCAGAACCAACAGGATGGGGTGAAACATTAAAAGAAAAGCTTTTGACGATTCCGCAAGATGGATGGAATTGGGATCAACATTCTCCACATTTTACAAAAACAGGGAATCTACTATTTTTTAATAATAATAACTTTCAAGCTCGTCCATTTAATAAAACAAAACCTATTAACGAAAGCCCCAGTTACGTAGTCGAATACAAAATTAACGAAGAAAATAGAACCGTAGAAAAGGTATGGAGTACCGAAAATGACCAGGAACAACAAGTACATAGTGTTGCAATGGGAAGAGTGAGTGAATTGGAGGATAGTGGAAATATTTTAGCATGCTACGGAGCCTTACTCAACTCAGAATATTTTGATAAAATGACATGGTGGAACAGAGGAAAATATCCACAATGGACTATGGTGAGAGAGTATACTCACACCCAAAATCCTCAAGTGGTTTGGGAAATTCAACTGCACCCACTTACAAAAGATAGTCAAGTAGGATGGACTCTTTTTGGTGCCGATAGAATTAAAATTAAAAATGTAGTTGAATAAGAACATTTCATGATGACAATTTGAAATATATTTTCTACCAAAGTATTACCCAATAGCTGAGCTGTCAGCTATTGGGTAATATGCTAACCGTCGAAAAAGAGAACACCCCCTACTACTTCTACCCCACAGAACTAACTCCCTATCTTCGAGATACATACACAACGAAGCAACAAAGAGCTTTTGCAAATACTTAAAATCCATTTTTTCTAAAGCAAAAAAAATGAGTAGGTTTGCGTACGATTCCCGACTTAAGATTACTTAGATTACACTATATACGTAACCAATAAATAATTGGATGAATTTCGACAAGAATTTAATTAGAAGATTTAAGGAAGGTGATCAGAAAGCTTTTGAGGAGATATTTGAAGAATCTAAAGGCAATATATTAAACTTTGTGAGAAATAGTATCCCTAAGGGAGAAGATGCAGAGAGTTTAGTTCAAGAGATATTTGTTAATTTATGGATGTCTAGAGCCAATATAGATGAACACAAATCTTTTAATGCCTATATATATACCATTGGAAGAAATCAGGTTTATAACTATCTCAAAAGGTTACTTCATCAAAAGAAATATCTGGAGTCTATTTCACATGAGTCACGTACCTCATACAATGAAGCCGAATTTTGGGAGTTCGAGAATTATTTATACCAATGTATTGAAGAACTTCCCCCACGAAGGAAAGAAATTTTCAAACTTGCTAAAATTGAAGGAAAAAGCTACAGAGAGATAGCAAGCACATTAAATATTTCAGAGAACACTGTTGATGTACAACTTAGGAAAGCAAAAACAACAATTAACTCAGCTTTAAAAGATTACTCCTCGTTACTTATGCTATTTCTCATCAACAACTAATCACCAAATACTAAACTAATAACACACACGTAGAGATAAAAATGCTTGACCATCAAAATTGTCAGATTAGAGAAATTACAAAAAAATAAATTCAAGGATAACGGAAAATAGAAGCTCAGTTGTATTTACTTATGAATGCCAGTAAATACGGAGTACTATGAAACAATCAAATATTGAGAGTGTATATCATAAAATTCAGTTATTATCAAAATATAAAAGATTAAACGATGAAGAATATGAAACGCTAAAAATCTTTCTACAATCAGATAATGACATAGAACAGCTTAACCTATTCATAAAAGCAAACTGGGATAACTCAGAAAAAGAAGAAGCTAATATAGATTTCAAACAAATCTTGAATAAAATAAAGCAACGGGAGGCAGATCAAAAGGCATTTCGAAAGGTTAAAATATTAAAAACATTTCAAAAATATGCTGCCATATTTTTGTTACCACTCATAATATACGCCTCCTATGTTACTCTGCAAATGAACATCTCTCCTTCCAATGAATTATCCATTGGCACAAAGAAAGGAGAAAGGACATGTATTGTGCTACCTGATGGCACTGAAGCTCACTTAAACGTTGATACTAAGCTAACCTATAATAATCAATACAACAATAGAAATCGAACAGTTTTTGTTGATGGTGAAGCATTTTTCAAAGTTAAAAAAAATGCAAAAATCCCTTTTATTGCAACACTTAGAAACCTCGAAGTAAAAGCATTGGGAACTGAATTCAGCGTTAAAGGTTATAAGGGAGATAAAACCATTGAAGCATCTTTGCTTGAAGGCTCTGTAAGCGTACGACTAACTAAATCACCAGTAAAAGAACAAGCACACATTCTAAAACCGGGTCAATCGTTAACGCTGAAAACCATTACCAATACCGTTCAAATAAATTCTTTCAACAAGGAAATTGTGAACTCATGGAGAGAAAATCGACTATTCTTTGAGAATACTCCTTTCGAGGATGTTGTTAATATGGTCGAACGCTGGTTTAATGTAACCATCAACTTTAATCCAAGTGAATTTACAAATGATGCACTAACCGTAAGACTAGATAAAGGAGACTCCTTGAAGAACCTATTAGAAGTTATCAATGGAGCAATCGGAATAGATTATACAATAGACAACAATATTATTAACATCAAAAAACGACAGCCTATGTAGAACCTTTTTTAGAGGGAAGGCGGACAACTGGACATTGCCCGCCTTAACTAAGTAATTTGCAAAAAACAAAAAACTTTAAATCAATTCAAATTTATGAAAAAACACAAACTGTACAACAGTTGGGTACAAATAATACCCAACATGAATAAAATTTGGAGAATTATGAGATTAACAGGGTTACTAATGCTTGTATTTACAACCATCGTATCTGCAAATACATATTCGCAAAACACCCGTTTTTCTATTGATCTGGAAAATACAACGCTAAATGAACTTTTCATTTTTATAGAAAAAAACAGCGATTATAGATTTGCGTATAATAAAGCAGTTCTTGACGATAGCGAGATTATCTCCATAAAAGCTAAGAATGAAACAATACATGAAATTCTAGACAAAGTATTGAAAACAAAAAATCTATCGATAAAAATAAACGACAGATTTGTTTTCATCACAAAAGAAAACCGGAATTCGAGTACACCTAAGAAAGATCAAACTATTAAAAAGATCACCGGTAACGTTACAGATTCTTCAGGTGATCCAATGCCAGGTGTTACAGTCAGAATAAAAGGAACGACAAATGGAACTGTAACAGATCCTGAGGGTAACTACTCTATTTTAGAAGTTCCTTCTGATGGAATACTTCTCTTTTCGTTTGTAGGGATGAAAAACCTAGAGATTGAGGTCTCTGGGAACTCAGTTATCAATGCTCGCCTTACAGAAGCAGCCATTGGTGTTGAAGAAGTTGTTGTGGTAGCCTATGGCATGCAAAAGAAATCACACTTAACAGCTGCAGTGAGCCAAATAAAAGGAGAAACACTTGAAAACAGACCATTGCGAACAGCTGCTGATGGATTGATTGGAACGGTTCCTGGATTAAACGTTCGCACTCCCAGTGGGGCTCCTGAAGCAACGCCATCCTTAAATATTCGAGGCTTTACAGGGCTAGGCCTAAAAAGTAATGGTGATTTTGAAACAAAATCAGCCGAGCCACTAGTTCTTGTTGATGGTGTAGAAAGATCCATTGCAGATGTGAATCCTAATGACATCGAAACTATTTCAGTTCTAAAAGATGGAGCTTCCACGGCTATTTATGGTTCTAGAGCTCCATATGGTGCGGTAATCATTACCACCAAAACAGGTAAAAAGAATACTGCGATGAAAGTTAATTACTCTGGTAATATAAGTTTTGCCAGTCCTACCAATACTCCGGAGCAATTACAATCATATGAGTGGGCCACCTATATTAATGAAGCTTTCAGAAATAGAGATGGAGGTGGTAAAGCAGGTATGTTAGATGAATTACAGATGGCAAGAATTCTGGCATGGCAACAAGGTGATTTTGATAATCCAGCTTTTGAAGGCATTGATCCTTCTTATATTCCATATGGAGTCTATGCAAAAAACAGTAAGCAATGGGATATTAAGTATGGTGGTTATGGCTTTGTAAATCATGTTGATGAAGTAATTAAAGATGTAGTTCCAAGTCATAATCACAATTTAAGTGTATCCGGAGGGGGAGCTAAGGCAACGTATTATGCCAGTGTTGGATACAAACAAAACAATGGTATTTTAAAGGATGTAGACAACTATAAAAACCGTTACAATGCTTTAATACGCACCAACATTGACGTATCGAAATGGTTAAATCTAAACTTCTCAGCAGATTACGTAAAAACAAAAGAAACAGGTCCTTCTTATAGAGGTGGAGGACGAAATTATAGTAAAATATGGGCTGATCTTTCATATGCTTGGCCAATATGGGCAGAAGTAGCGCCGGGTGGTGGAATAATGGACTTTAGTATTTTACCCAACTTAGATGGAACGGGTGGATATGAGAAAATAGACAACAATAAGCTTACATTAACAGGTGGAGTAAAATTAGAGCCAGTAAAGAATTGGATAATTAACGGTCGTTATACATACCGCAATACCAGTTCCCATAAATACCGTACTGATTTGAGTTTCGAACAAACACTTCCTGATGGCACGACCGATCGTCATAATAGATCGATTAATATGTCATCCATGAATAGGGTAATGAAAATGACCGATTATTACACTTTTGATATTAATACCTCTTACACGAAGGATATCAGGAAACATCATTTTTATATCCTTGCCGGTGTTCAACAGGAATATCAAAAGTATACTACTTTGACAGGTTCAGGGAATGATTTTTTTAGTATAACCAATACTACATTAGCTGGAATTAGCGGGGAAGAATTTGCAGATGATGAGATTCAGGATTATGCAACAAGGGGATTTTATGGACGTATTAACTACAATTACGCTGGTAAATATTTACTCGAAATAAATACGCGATATGATGCCACTTCTCGTTTTTTAGCAAAAGATCGTTGGGCAATCTTTCCTTCTGTATCTGTAGCATGGAATGCAGCCAAAGAAAACTTCTGGCCGCTTAAAGATATTATCTCAGATTTTAAAGTGCGGGGTTCATGGGCAACATCTGGAGATGGTAATCCTGCAAACTTAGGTAATTATCCATTCTACCCAAGCATCGAAACTTCGAGTTATACAGGAGCAGCTGGCAAAACAAATTTAATTACCGGAGGAGAATTAGCATCTTACACTAAAATGCCAGAACTAGTCTCTTCAGATCTAACCTGGTCAAAACCTACCAGTATCGATTTTGCAATTGACCTTACTGCTTTTAGTCAACGTTTATCATTTACTTATGATTGGTATCAACGTACCATGCATGATCAAGTTGGCTTTCCAATGGTTTTGCCAGAAGTTCTTGGTAGTGATGTTCCAAAATCTAACAATTCAACGACTGAAACACGTGGTTGGGAGTTATCTCTTAATTGGAGAGATACTGCGTTTAAAATAGCAGGAAAAGATGTTAAATATCAAGTTGGTTTTAGTCTTAGTGACTACATTGGCTATGTAGTTGAATTTGAAAACTCTGGTACAGGGCAAATTAGTGGACAATGGTATCCTGGGGAAGTGTTTGGACAAAATTACCATTATGCATTTAATGGTCTGGCTCAGAACACAGCCGATTTATACAATAATGTTTTTCAAGGAAGTTCCTGGTACTATCCTGGAGATGTGATGCTGAAGGATTTAAATGGTGATGGTCAGATTAGTTCAGGCGATGGAGGAGTATGGTATGCTATGGGAGACGTTATTAAAAATGGATTTAACTATCCCCGCAAAACCTACTCAATTAATCTGTCGGCAGATTGGAACAACATTAGCTTGTCGGTATTGCTAGATGGAGTTGGTCAATGGAATAAATATTCAGCTAATCCATATGTTTTTGGTACTGATGGTAATAAATTCCATTCACCATTCTTTCAAGAGAATGTGGATCTCGGTTATTGGTCAGTAACTAATCCTGAAGCTTTTTATCCAAGACTTGATTTGACTAATAAGAATTTAAGCAGAGCTAATGACTATTACGACTTGAATTTAGCTCACCTAAGGATAAGGAATGTAAAATTAGGATATACTCTGCCTAAAATAAAAGGTCTTAGTAGGACACACATATATATAAGTGCTGAAAATCTTGGTTACATATATCAAAAATCATTTGTGAAATTCGATCCAGAATTGCTGGCCGCATCTAATGGTCAAGGCTATCCCTCGCAGCGCATTATTTCATGTGGTATAAATTTAGAATTTTAAAAAGAAAGCAATGAAAAAATCATATTCAAATATAATTTGGCTACTAACAATAGCTGTATGTACCTTTTCGTGTGACGACAGCTTTTTAGATAGGGTACCACAAGATACTTTAAGTGAAGGTGTATATTTTACTGATGTATCACATCTGGAAGCATATGTTAATGGATTATATGTGATTTCACGTTATGACTATGGTGATAATGGAACTAAAGATCAAAATTCTGATATCCAATTAGACTCGCATGAAGTAACATCAAATCTCTATACTAAAAATAACACAGGTATAGCTGATATTAGTAATAGCACTTGGGATAATACATATGATAAAATCCGTGCTGCTAATTATTTCTTAGTCAATTATGAAAAAGTCGGAGAGAGAGATGATATTGCCAATCAATATATAGGTGAAGCATATTACTGGCGTGCCAATCAATATTTTAAACTTCTTAAGACATTTGGAGGAGTTCCTATTATTGATGAACCTCTAGCCACAGACGATATCAGGCTATATTCTCCTCGTGCAAGCAGACAAGAAGTAGTTGATTTTATCTTAACGGATCTGGATTCTGCTATTGTAAACATGTCTTGGCACTTAGAAGGAGCAGCATTATCTGGAAGAGTAAATAAAGAAACAGCAATGACAATAAAAAGCCGAGTAGCATTATACGAAGGTACTTGGGAACGATATCATGGAGCTAAAGGGACACCTTTTGCTGTGGCCGGCAGCGACGGTGCAAAATATCTGAATATAGTTGCTCCTACCCTTGAAGACTTAATTGCCAGACAAGGTGATAATATATTCAAATCAGGGGATGAACCATACAATCAATTTCTTGCTCAGGACGATGCATCAAAAGTCCCGGGTGCCTTTTTCTATGCTGTATACATTAATGATATAATGGAAAAGAGTAATAATTTCTATAGTATGATTGGTGTCAATGGTCGCTCTGTAACAAGACGTTTAGTTGATCAATACCTTGACAAAGATGGCATCCCTCAAAGTGCTTCTAATTATGATTTAGTAACCTTGACGGAAAAATCACAAAATCTTGATCCTCGTTTTCGTCAATCAATTTATACTCCTGATCGCGGGCGCTTAATTGACATCCCAGGAAGAACTAGCGTAGAATCCAGATATCCGTATATTTCTGCGAAACAAACAGGAAAAAGTAGCACTGGTTTTAGACGATACAAAGGTGCTGTTAACGATGCTACTCAATATCGTGCTGGAGAAACCGATGAAATACTTATAAGATATGGGGAAGCATTATTAAATTATGCCGAAGCGAAGGCGATTCTAGGAATAATTACTCAAGACGATTTAGATAAGACGGTGAATGTTTTAAGGGATCGAATTAATATGACTCATATGGATTTAGCAGCTGTCAATAGTTGGGATGTTAACTATGATCCTGCATTTGCTTTTAATCCAAGTGAAACAAATGTAGTTAATGAAATCAGAAGAGAACGTACAGTAGAGTTGGCATTTGAAGGATTTCGACTGAATGATTTAAAGCGTTGGGCCGCTTTTGAGGATGCAATCAATGGATGGAAACCAGAGGGTGCCAATGCTGAAGAATTTGTTTATTATTTCAACAGTCAGGATCCAACTCCAGCTATCACAGCCAAAAATGATGGCGTAACCAATGTAGATGAGTTAGATATTGAACAGGGTACTGATTTTGATATTTTACCAAGTGGTAATATTTGGCCCTTATTTAAAGAACCGGAGTTTCAACCAAATGGAGAAGGTTTTGGGATCGTTGCTAGCAGAGATTATTTATCGTCGATTCCTTCATCTGAAATTGATTTATACAAAGAAAATGGAGTTGATCTAATCCAAAATCCTGGATGGAAATAAAATTATGAAAGGAAAAATTATGAGAAAAATTTTATTAGCTACCATAGCAATACTTGCAATACTTACGTCTTGCGAACCAAGAATTGAATTCGATGAAGGTCAATGGGGAGATCATGCATACATTGATGTTGTCCATGTTTTTACAGCATTAGAAGAAGAGCATGAGCTGAATGAATTCTATACGGACTCCATTATGGTAACCGGAATAAAACGAAAACTGGAAAGTATCGAAACCGAAGTAGATAGTTTAAATGCTATTGCCACAGTTAAGATTAATGCTGGGGCTGATCGATCAAATATGGGAATCATATTTTCACACCGGTCAAAAAGTATTGAGCCACTAGATGGTTCCCCTATGGCAGGCATCTTGAGTGATTTCTCGGAAGATAACGGACCATTTAAATATCGCTTGCATTCAGCTGACGGAACAACAAGAGATTGGGAGGTAATCCTCATAGAATAACCTGAAGACTTCATCTATCAATACGCAATAAATTAAGAGGCTGTTTTTAATGAGTTTTGAGTATAGTGAGTTCCTAACTGAATCACAATTATTCAAAATATCATTCCGTTAAAACAGTCTCTTATAATTTCGATAATAGAAATTTCAAATAACCATGAGACTCCAAAGCTGACACAAAAGGCTCCCCTTGCTACTTCAACTCCACGAATATCAGTATCGGATTATCACTCTCATCAATTGCATCGACAATCTTTTTTAAGCGCGGAGAAAGGTTCGATTTACCTTGCAGATACTCTTTCACCTTCCAGGCATGATAACTCATGATGAAGACATTATTAGCGATATTGTGTTTAGGCAACAGCGGAAGACCATTGTGCAGGTCATCCTTAAAACCATACAGTTCGAAGTCGTTGTCGAATATCTGATAAAAGCTCTTGTCTTTCTTATTATAAGCAGCAAATCTACGGCCCTCACGATGCCCATAGTCCATGAACAAGAAATCATCAGTCTCACTCATACCAATTAAACCAATCTTCTCAGTACTTTTAGGATTACGAAGATTCGTTCCCACGCCATTTTTCACTTTAATAATAGCATCGTCAACATCGCTGTATCGCTCATATTTGCCATAATCGAGGTAATACACCGGATTAGGCTTATCATCACGACTTATATTGTAGATGATATTCTCGTGCGGATTTTTATACCTCACCATTCCATTGTACCGGAAGAATATAGGAGGATAAATCATCAGTCCGTACCGCTTATCCGCTTGCTTTTTGAACTTATTTTTCTGAAGGGCCTTAGCATCATCGGTCATCACATAAAGATCTCTCCACGGTTCCCTTTCATAGGAAAAACCCATATTGTACACAGCAAAACTATCATCGCTCACCCACTCACACATACCAGGCAGAAAGCTAACATTCTTCCCCGTAATAAAATTCCCCTCGAAATCGTACTGCATTATTCTCTTCGAGATAGAATCAAAGAACATAAGTCGCCGCTTTTGTTTATCGATAAGAAAAGTTTGTATTCCCTTCACATACTCACCCGGACCATTGCCTATTTTCCCAATTCGATTGATAAACTTCCCATCCATATCAAATCGATAGATAAAAGTAAAGTCGCTCACAAAAATAACGTTCTCAAATACCTCAACCTTGCTGATATCAGCATCCATCATACACCCCTCTTTAGTCTCGAGTGGCACAAAAGTCATCTCCCTGGCAACCTCACTTAGTTTAACCTCTTTCTTTTCATCGATATTTTGTCCGATTGGCACTCTAACCACACTTTGCCCAACCACAGCAAAAGGGCATATTGAAATAAGTAAAAGAAATAGTAGGTTTTTCATTGCTCTGTATATTTTATCCGAAATCATCGCATACTAACACGAAGATATTCTACAAGATACGGAGTTTGAGGGAGTAGTACAAGAGGGAGGGTCATCCATATAGTAGGGAAGCAAGTCGTGGAATCAAGCAGATCCATCCACTCCTTCGCCTCGATGCCCCAATGCCCCAATGCCAATGAAAAGTAACAGCACCAGTCGGCGGATATACACCTCAAGGTTAGCAGGATAATTTTATTTTAAAAGTTTTCATTCGATAGGTTATATTCGAGCTAAAAAAAACACTTAATTTGCTTATTGGCAACACTTAAAATCAATCTTATTTTTGTTTTTAATCAAAAATCACTCATTCAATGTAATTACAGCTCTAGATTTCGCCCTTACTCTTATTTTCTATTTATTACTTCTGCTATTTCTATAGCAATTTCCTCAACGGTATATGTAGCAGTATTACGAGCTAACTTATCAGCAAGAGAAGGACTATAATCCACTACTTCCTTTTTGGTTATATTGTGCCAAATGGGTAAGACAACTTGTTCGTTCGTCATAGATTTAGTGATAATGCCATCGAGTTCATAATTCGTCCATCCCTTTCGGATAAAATCTTTTGACAAAACAACAATTCCAAACCTACTATTTGCAAGACCTTTATCAATTTTCCTGCGTAACGAATCTCCAATTTTAAGTTCAAATTCATCATACCACACAGCAAGGCCTTCAGCCTTCAATGCAGTTGCGAGAGGTCTAACAACTTCAGCCTTATCTTCTGAAGCATGAGATATAAAGACATCGTATTCTCTTTCCTCAAAATCATATTCTGGCGGTTTATTCTTATCTTGTACCAATGAGGGGACTGTCGATAATGCTGGCTGTCTGATATCCGGCAACGGACTAGGTAATGTCCGCACAGATGTTCGAACTGATCCCCTTAATCCCTGCATATCAACAGTTACATACCACCGGCCTGAATTTGGCACTTGCAATCTAACAGGAGAACTTCTTGCTAATCCACCGTAATAATGATGTCTTCGGCCACTCTTATAGTTTTGAAAATTTGAAGAATCCATCAGTCTTACATTCGCTGCATTTCCTTGCAAGGTTACTTCGACAATTTGTCCTCGCTGCAATTGTCCTAAATTATAGTAGTTAAATTTCATTTTCGTCTTAGTATTAAAGCCTAAATAACGTCATAATATAAATCCTAACATAGATTAACAATTCAAAAACCTACCAATTAAACAAAACGAACAAAATTCAGAGCTCTTACCTATAACCTTATTAGATCACTACATTCATATCTCATAGCTATACAGCATTCATGATCTAATCTGGAAATTGTTCTCGTGACGTATTAGTACTATTTGAGGCTTGTCTTTCAAGTTAGTTCCGTTTTTTGGGCTAGATTCTAGCTTCTGCTAATTTAAATAATAATAAGAAAGAAAGCGAATGAAAATTATCAGAAATTTGAAATATTATGAAAAAAGATTTTTATGATGGTGGAAAGTTATAGCTACTTCATACTACTTAGAAAACGTATTATATAACGACCTCGTTTTACGTCTCAAATGAATCTATCATTGTACTATTGCTTACTTGTCATCACAAATCTACCAACAGGTTACCTTGTCACCGCCATTATTTCCAATATCTGTACTATTAGTGGTATCAGGTTTTTAGTTGTTTGCATTTTTATACCAATCAATGATTCTACACATGTGTGAATTCTCTAACATTCGTTAAGGTACAGTATGAGATTTGTTTGGTATTCGTATTCCCAAAATTCCATTTCGTCCGTTCCCTACAGTACTTAACAAGCTATAGTAGATTTCCCAGTCAATCCACCAGCGCTTTCCAGTCTCTGCACCAATTAAAATAATAGTAACCGAAGACTTTCTATTTTTAGGCCTAATGAAATGGTCCTTATTATAATTATCCGTTTAGTGTCCAATATCTCTGTTCGATAATGAAAGATCAGAAAAGGCACCACGCTCAATACCAAACGTTCTTCTGAAATGGTCTGCAGAATCCTGAACTAGTCGATGTGCATAGCTAACAAAAACATTTCTCATAGTTAACTCCTCTATCTTTCTAAATCCGTAAGATCCTCGACCTCTGCAATTTCACTTAACAAATGAGTGTATTTTTTTAGTTCTATCTGCAATCTTGTTAAGTCATTCCGAAATTCTAAACATTCTTCTGGATCGGCAAATGCCTCCTCTTCGCTTTTCTTATGCCACTTAGCAGTAAAGGGGCGCACAATCTGATTAAGAACAACAATTGCGATTTTGCTAAACTGCACACAAGAACTCCCTTTCTTTTTCAGAATTTCTCTTGTTGTATTAAAAATAGAATGAATACTATCTAAAGCAGTTTTTTCATCTCCATGTTTTTCATCTAATTGTTGGGTTGATATACGAGTTAGCAGTTCGACATACATTTCCCAAGCAGCTTCCTTATCCTGTTCTGAGAAATTAAGATCCACTTCCAAGAATCCGGTATTAATCTTTAGGTTATTAAGTTGCCATTTATCCAACCAACTTCTTAAACTCTTTAACGTCATATTGCTTTTGTAATTACTATTGTTTAATAAAATTAGTGATTTTATCTATGCTTTAGCGTATCTTTATATTTGTTTTTATAAAACTTTATGCATTCACAGGTATTGGCATGGTAAATATTGTACACCTACAGAAGTTGAGCCAGATAAGAATGTTGAATAAGAAATTTCGAAAATAAAACAGACAACTATAGGTGTGATTATAAAAGGTTATTCTCAGGAAATTATTTATCATGGCAAGTGACTTTATCCATTACGTAAAGAGACGAATAAAGATTAATTTTCCCAAAGATCCAAACGATTCTTGGTTTGCAGAATTACAAAAGTATGATCAAGGATTCAATATGCCCGTATACCATGTTACTAGAGGAATAAACGGACCCGCATCAGTGGTTAAACCTGGAGATACAATATGGTTGGTTAGTCAACTACAATCGCCGTGGGGGTACCTATCTCCGTCACTTGATGCTCGAATTGATGTCAAGAGTATTGAAAAAAGAAGAGATAAGGGAAATCTCTGTGGATTCAAATATTATGCATCAAATTCATCAAGATGGTTTCCCCTTTATGATGTTTCAAACACTCTTCACAATCTCTCAACTAAAGATTCCAAAGGTGAGATTTCTTCGCTCCTTCGAAACGAGGATAAACCAATCGGTCAATCACTTCAAAGCATGAGAAAACTTACAAATGGTGAACCACTCCGAGCTTTGGAGAAAATAATTGATGGAAAAGATCTACATTTCACTAGTGTCCCATTAAAATTGGGACGTTATTAAATATTAAACAAATTTGGCTCATTAAGCCTAAAACGTTCTTTGTCATTTTGAAATTTAGTTCTMTCGAATAGTTCTSTAAGGTGAGTTTTATCTGTTAAAGATATACTCAAGATCTGCAAAACCTCATAAGTACTTCTGTCAAGTTGCATGTCTTTTTGGACGATCGCTACTAAGCAGTATGTACACATGGCTACGTAGATCTGAATTCGAACAGCATTTTCAGTTGTACCCCAGAATTTCTTAATTTTCRAATGTTGCTTCATCCATTTGAAGAACARCTCRACTTGCCAGCGGTTCTTGTAAAGTTCAGCAAYTTGAAGTGCAGAAATTTGAATCGCATTGGTTAAAAATACAAGCTCKCGCTTTTGTTCTTCATCCCAATATTTGACCATCCGAAAATGTTCTGGATAGTATTGTTTGGGATAAAAACCAGTCAATTTAATTGTTGCWTCTGAAWGTAYRTTTTTGGGCATTCTTCGTTTCCATTTGATGATCTGAAATTGAAGATTCTTCTTTGCTCTGACAACAAAKAAAGCTCTTATCTGATGAATCTTATACAACATCTTGAAGTGATTATATGCACGATCAAATATGTAATAAGATCCTGATTCATAAGGAATCTCTTTCATTGCCGCAGAGTCGTGTATTGAAGCTTCAGTAATATGAAAGAATGCTGGAATTTGTGTTTCTACATCATATAATGTATGCACTTTGATTCCWCCTTTTTTCTTGCGAAACTTTGCCCACCAGAATACCGAAAGACACAAGTCAATCGTTGTTGAATCAAAGGCATAAACATTACCAT
Source organism: Puteibacter caeruleilacunae (assembly GCA_005217565.1). GTDB lineage: Bacteria > Bacteroidota > Bacteroidia > Bacteroidales > Prolixibacteraceae > Puteibacter > Puteibacter caeruleilacunae. The sequence goes on along the minus strand of SJCO01000019.1, from coordinate 421 downwards.
CTAACTTGAAGATSTTAGAATCTCGTTTCTGYCTGGCYTCGTTTACCARATAGTAAGCATACTCTTCAAAGATGCGACAGTCTCTGTCTTGATTRRCTCTGGCCAAAGATGATTTTGAAACATTCTTGCCYAAWCCCAAATGATATGATTTGGAACGATGAGCATCAAGAGCGACAATCAAATCTCTCAGGCTTTCACGATTTGACAATTGCCCGAACATCAGAGCAAGAAGTTGATTCCAACAAGTGAAATGCTTCACATATTTGTCTCCCTTGTATTTGCGTACGATGTAGTTRAACTTATTCCTGTCAAGAAAAGATACTAACTGAGCGAAAACGTATTTATCCTTATGCATTTGCTACTCTCTTTATGAATAGCAAAAGTGAAAAATGAAATCCGTTTAATCGAAAAATGCTTGTAA
>SJCO01000162.1 GCA_005217565.1 Puteibacter caeruleilacunae | reverse complement strand
GTCAAAAACGGCTAGTTTTGGAGCCCCACCTATATATACTCACTCCCACCTCTCTTCCCCACGGAAGAGCACGCACAAAACTCCATTTCTAACCTGAGAAACACCTCCCACTCTCTCTCACACACCTCTTGCCTCTCCCATTTCAAATCTTTGGAGAGAAATCTTTGAGTGAGTTTGAGAGCTGCGGTTTTTGTGCTTTATCTCCAAATCTCTCTTGCTCTTCTTCATTCGAGCTTTGGTACTACATCGAGTTCTTTGTGGATTCATTACTCTTGGAGCTTCTAGCTCCTAGACGACTAGGTGTCTCTTGTGAGTCTCCAAATCTTGTGGAAGACCACAAGAAAGTTTGTATTACCCGCTCGTTTGAGCAAAGATTAGTGTGTGAGCTTGACCTTTGTGGTCGGCAAAGGGAGGATTAGGGTTGAAAGAGACCCGACTCTTTGTGGGCGCCTCAACGAGGAAGTAGGGCACCTTGGTGGTGTGACCGAACCTCGGGATAAATCTTGTGTCTCTTGTGTTCTTGCTCATTGTGTTTATTCGTGTTATTCCTTCTCTCACCCTTCCGTGGAAGATTTGTTCATATCTCTTTGGTGTGTGGATTTTGAGAAGTGCCCTTCTTAGATCTACTACTTTGAACA
>SJCO01000158.1 GCA_005217565.1 Puteibacter caeruleilacunae | reverse complement strand
TGAAGAGGACCATGCTCAGCATCTACGGATTGTATTGACGCGCCTCAGGGAACATCAGCTATATGCCAAGTTCAGTAAGTGCGCGTTCTGGCTGGARGAAATTCAATTYTTGGGGCAYGTRTTATCRGCTAAAGGAATTGCGGTAGATCCTAGCAAGGTCAAAGATATTCTRGAATGGAAACCCCCAACMACTGTTCAYCAAGTCCGGAGTTTTCTTGGACTAGCTGGRTATTATCGCAGATTCATACCAGATTTTTCTAAGCTTGTGAAGCCAATCACAAGTTTRYTRAAGAATGAMATTAAGTTCAATTGGTCTTCTAAGTGYAATGAAGCCTTTGAGCARYTGAAGACACTATTGACCA
>SJCO01000157.1 GCA_005217565.1 Puteibacter caeruleilacunae | reverse complement strand
ACATGAACTTAATTAAGACCAAAGATTGGAACGTTCGCTGTCGCGTTAACTTAGCACAGAACTTCAACGAGATCCTTTCTTATCCTTCAAACTTCAGTACCAATGTATTTGAGTTGAAGAACGGAGAAAAGAGTTACGCCAGAACACTACGTTTAGGTGACCCAATTGGGGCATTCTACGGATTCATCTATGATGGAGTTTACGCTGTTGAAGAAGATACCTACGCTACTGATGCCAATGGTGCGGTAATTAACTCATTGATGGGCGAGCCTGTTCAGGTGAAAACAGCCAACTATACCTACAAACCTGGTGATGCTAAATATCGCGATATAAACTTCGATGGTGTGATTGATGAGTATGATGTTGTATATCTTGGTAATGGTATGCCAGACTTGATGGGAGGTATTGGTCCTTATGTACGCTGGAAGAATCTTTCATTGAATGCCTTCTTCAGTTTCAATGTAGGACAAGAGATTGTAAACCTTGCCCGTATGGATACCGAGAACATGTACGGAAAGAACAACCAAAGTACCGCAGTACTTAGTCGCTGGAGAAAACCAGGAGACAAAACCGACATGCCTCGTGCACTATACAAAGTAGGTAACAACTATATGGGATCTGACCGATTTGTAGAGGATGGTTCTTATATGCGTTTGAAGACACTTTCTCT
>SJCO01000018.1 GCA_005217565.1 Puteibacter caeruleilacunae | reverse complement strand
TAAGATTAATTGTTTTTGCATCTTGTCGTGCTACCTGTGCTGATGCTGACATTCCTACTACTGCTACTAATACTACTGCGATTAAAGTTCTTAAAGTTTTCATGATATTTATTTTTTTAATTTTTTTCGTCGTTTACGCTTGAGGTAATACAATCGGCGTGCCAAGAAGTGTAACTATCACTAAATCAGTATTTAAGGCATTTTTATCGAATAAAGGGATAATATTAATGTTCTTCGAAAGTGAAGAGCTATCGTTTTACTATTAAGGTTTTTGTGGAAGGATGTGGTGTAATGTCCAGAAAATAAGGTAGATATAGCATGATCTTCGAAAATGAATAGTAATAGTGAAAAATCGAAGAGAGTAAATGAAGCATTTAAAAACGCATAAAATCACAAGCAACAAATACATTAATAATCTTCATTTTTCTAATACTACTGAGTGAGTGTATATAATAATAGCAGGACGTAGACTCGTGTGTCATTTAAGGGTTAATGAGGGACGAGTTTGGTGTTTTGAATGTGAAGGAGTGATTTATTTAGTCACTAAGAATATATCCTACCTTAGGAATTCGTTCAATTTTTACCTTTGGATCATTGGCCAAATATTTTCTGAGCTTTGCTATAAATACGTCAAGACTTCTACCTGTGAAATAATCACTTTCACCCCAGATCTTATTAAGGATATCATCTCGTTTGGTGATGTTATCGATGTTTTGACAAAGCATGTAGAGGACTTCGTTTTCTTTATATGTCAATCGTCGTGATGATTCATTGAGTGAGAGTTGTTGATTGGCATAGTCGAATAAATATGCTCCAATATTGAACGTCATCTTTTTAGGCTCCTCTATACTCTCCAGCTTTATCCTGTTAAGGATAGCGTTAATCCTGCATAGCAGCTCATCTTCATCGAAAGGTTTCGTTATATAATCATCCACTCCAAGATTGAATCCAGTTATCTTATCGTGCTTCATTGAGCGTGCCGTAAGGAAAATGATTGGCATTTTGGGATCCTCTGCTTTGATTGATTTGGCAATTGTAAAGCCGTCAATATCGGGAAGCATGATGTCAAGAATGCAAAAATCAAAAGAATCACAAGCAAATGCATCTAATGCAGATTGACCATCTTGAAATAGTTTTACATTGAAGTCATTAGATGAAAGGAAATCTTCAAGGAGTAATCCCAAGTTAGGATCATCTTCAACTAATAATAATTTGATTGGTTGATTTTTCATTCGTCTGCTATTGGTAAACTTATGCTAAAGATAGTACCTTTTTGAGGAATACTTGATACGTCGATCGTACCACCGTGTGCTTCAATAATCTTTTTTACGTAGGTAAGTCCTAAACCGAAGCCTTTAATTTTGTGTAGATTTCCAGTTGGTACCCGATAGTATTTTTCCCAAATAAGCTTCAGGTATTTCTCTTCTATTCCTATTCCCTTGTCCTCAATTTCAATAACTAAATGACCTACCTGATTAAGTGTGCGCAATTTGATCTCTGGAGAATCTTTTGCATACTTGATCGCATTATCAACCAGGTTTGAAAGGCAATTAAAAAGCTCAAGCTTTACTCCCTTGACTTTATATTCGGTTGCCTCTAGTATTAAATTGCACGATCCATTTTGTGATTTAATCCTATAACTGCATTGTTCCTTTAGATCATTTAGTAACTCCTTGATGTCAATTATTGTTAGTTCAGGGCGTTCATGTTTTTCAAATGATGAGATTTTTAGAATCTCTTCAACATGAAGTTGTAGTTTTTCTTTTTCTGATGTAATGATATTAAGGTAGTCTGGAATTTTACTTCCTGTTTTGTTGCTTTCTTTTTTGTTGATCAAACTAGCCGCTAGGCCAATGTTTGCCAAGGGAGTTTGAAATTCATGCACCATGTTGTTTATAAAATCTCGGGTTCTTTCAGAGAGTGCTACTTCTTCTTTTAAAATTCGTAACATCACGATAATGACAATAGTAATGAAAAGAATGATGAAGATTGATGTGATGAACATTCCCCTGATCTGTGCTAATATAAACTGATTGCGATTGGGAAAACGTACACTTATTTGGACTCCTTCATTTTCAAGAATACCGTTTAGACTTTGGATATAGCATTTCGATTGCAACTTGGGACTGCGTGATTCAAATTCCTTTTGATTAACAACTTCGAAGGTGTAATCAAGATCAATATTTAAAGCATCAAGGTTCGAGCTAATGATGCTATCCAGTTCATTAAGTTTGGCCTTATGGGTGCCATGTACACAGTGCTTACCACATAACATATCCTGCATGGCAGTACATTGTTTTACCCGCTTGGAAAGACAACCTTTCGATTTGGCTAATGCCATGTATACCTTATTGGCAAAATTCTGTTCCTCTAATTTTGCTGCTTTAACAATCCAGTTAACCTGGATAAACACAAGAAGAATCAGACCTAAAAAGGTGCCAATAACCAAATATTTTTGATGTTTTATTTGTTTCATACTCAACAAAAATAACAAGAAAGTTGTTGTGTTATACAGTTTTAACATTGCTATAACATGTTATAACACTGTAATAACCTATTTTTAAGGTGTACGTTGTTACGTTTGTAACGATGTTAAAATAACTCACAATTATGAACAAAGCAGAACTGTTAGGAAATCAACCAAAAAATTAAACTAAGAGTGATGCGACTTTAAAAGGGATAAAATTGACCTTTTGAAGCTTTAAAAATGAAAGATATGAAAAAGAAGATTTTAGCTTTATCGATGATGTTTATGTTTGCTATTGCTTTAGCAGCACCAGTATCAAACGCGATGGTTCAGAAGAAAGAGCCACAAAAGAAAGAATGTACAAAGAAGTGCACAAAAGATAAGAAAGAGTGCAAAAAGGAATGCGCAAAAGAGTGCACAAAAGCCGAGAAGAAAGCTTGTAAAAAGTCAGCAGAGTGCAAAAAGAGTTGTAGTAAGAAATAACAAAAAGCTTCTTTTTAACGATATTGGAGGGTACTAAACCTTCTGTAAAAGCCATTCGAAATGATTCGGATGGCTTTTTTTGTATCTTTTTCGAAAAAAACTGAGCAATGTTCAGCAGTTATATACTGTTAAGAATGATTTTGGAGAAGTAGTATAATGGATTGTAGTGCAGAGTATTAGGCTTTGTTTGTCAGTGGTTGGATAATAAAATAATAAATTGTTCTTTAATTTTGAGTTACGGATTAGCATAGAAACATTCCAAATTAAAACATTTTTTTGCTTGGATATGGTCCAGCGGCTACTTTTGTGTTTGATTATTGAGCTATTAAGAGTTGTAATTAAAAAATAGGTAATCTTATGAGCAATTTTATTACTGCCTCAATTGGTAAAAAGTTCATGATGAGCGTTACAGGATTATTCCTGATGATGTTTGTTCTTGTTCACTTGTCGCTCAACTTGATGTTGATTTTTGATGACAGTGGAGATTTGTTTAACATGGCAGCGCACTTCATGGCAACCAATCCGGCCATTCGTATTATGGAACCAGTTCTTGCATTAGGTTTCATCGTACATATCATTTGGTCTTTAATTATCACCCTTCAGAACATGAAGGCAAGACCTGTGAAGTTTGCAAAAAGAGATCAGAAGAATGCTAGTAGCTGGGCATCAAGAAACATGTTAATTCTTGGTTCTTTGATATTGGTTTTCCTTGTGGTTCACATTATGAACTTCTTCTGGAAGATGAAAGTTAGTGGTGATCCATTGTTGACTCATGTGCATGTAATGCAGGGAGGTACAGAAGTAGCGATGGAGAATGCATATGCATTGGTAGCTTCATTGTTTAAAGGTAGCATGTGCTATGGTGTATTGTACATTCTTGGATCTGTATTGTTAGGTTTACACATGACTCACGGATTCTGGTCGGCTTTCCAAACTATTGGATTTAACAACACCGTTTGGAGAAAGCGTTTGGAAAGAATAGCAACTTGTTTTGCTGTTATAGTGGCTGTAGGATATTCAATTATCCCACTGTATTTCATGTTAAAGTTTTAATCTAGAAAGTGATTAAGTTATGAGTATTTTAAATTCAAAAATACCAGAAGGACCATTAGCTGAGAAGTGGAGCAGGCACAAGGCAGCAATTAAAGTAGTTAGTCCGGCAAATAAAAGAAAACTAGATGTAATTGTAGTTGGTACAGGATTAGCAGGAGGTTCTGCTGCTGCATCTTTGGCCGAATTAGGATATAATGTGCATGCATTCTGTTACCAGGATAGCCCACGTAGAGCACACTCTATTGCTGCTCAGGGTGGTATCAATGCTGCGAAAAACTATCAGAACGATAACGATTCGATTTATCGTTTGTTCTATGATACAATTAAAGGTGGTGACTACCGTGCTCGTGAAGCTAACGTATATCGTTTGGCTGAGGTTTCACCAAATATTATCGACCAGTGCGTTGCTCAAGGTGTACCATTCGGTCGTGAATACGGCGGTACCTTAGCTAACCGTTCATTCGGTGGTGTATTGGTAAGTCGTACTTTCTATGCTCGCGGACAAACCGGTCAGCAGTTGTTGCTAGGTTGTTACGCTGCAATGAACCGTCAGATTGCTAAAGGTAGTATCAAAATGTATACCCGTCACGAAATGCTTGACATTGTTAAGATCGACGGTAAAGCACGCGGTATTATTGCTCGTGATATGACTACAGGTGAAATCAAGCGTTTTGGTGGTCATGCAGTAGTTATTGCATCTGGAGGTTATGGTAACGTATTCTTCCTTTCAACGAATGCAATGGGATGTAATGGTTCAGCATCTTGGGTTGCTTATAAGCGTGGAGCTTATTTCGGAAACCCTTGTTTTGTACAGATTCACCCAACATGTATTCCAGTGCACGGAGATCAGCAGTCTAAGTTGACATTGATGTCAGAGTCATTGCGTAACGATGGTCGTGTATGGACTCCAAAGAAGAAAGAAGATGCTGTAAAACTTCAGAAAGGTGAAATCGGTCCTAATGACATCGCTGATGAGGATCGCGATTTTTATCTTGAAAGAAGATATCCTTCATACGGAAACCTTGTTCCTCGTGACGTTGCTTCTCGTGCAGCAAAAGAGCGTTGTGATGCAGGTTTTGGTGTGAACAATACTGGTAAAGCAGTATTCCTTGATTTTAAATATGCAATTCAGCGTTTAGGTGAGGATGTAATCAAAGCTCGTTACGGAAACCTTTTCCAAATGTATGAGAAGATCACTGATGTTGATCCATACAAAGAGCCTATGATGATTTATCCAGCAATCCACTATTCAATGGGTGGTACCTGGGTTGACTATAACTTGATGACAACTGTTCCTGGATTGTATTCAATTGGTGAGGCTAACTTCTCTGATCACGGAGCTAACCGTTTGGGTGCTTCTGCATTGATGCAAGGATTAGCTGATGGTTATTTCGTATTGCCTTATACAATTGGTGACTATCTTGCTGATGAGATCATGACTCCTAAAGTTGATACTAACGCTCCTGAATTCGAAGCAGTAGAGAAGGAAGTTGTTGGTCGTTTGGAGAAATTGTTCAACATCAAAGGAAAGAATTCTGTAGATCACTTCCACAAGCAACTAGGTCACATTATGTGGGATAAAGTTGGTATGTCACGTAATGAGCAAGGTCTGAAGGAGGCGATCGAAGAGATTAAAGCGCTACGCGCTGAATTCTGGAAAGATGTATTTATTCCTGGCGAAATGAATACTTTGAATCCTGAATTAGAAAAAGCTGCTCGTGTTGCTGACTTCCTTGAACTAGGAGAGTTGATGGCTCGTGATGCTTTAGATCGTAACGAATCATGTGGTGGACACTATCGTGAGGAGTCAACTACTGAAGAAGGTGAGGCTAAACGTGACGATGAAAACTTCGTATATGTTTCTGCTTGGGAATACAAAGGTGATGACCAAGAGCCTACTCTTCATAAGGAAGACTTGATTTTCGAGAATGTTAAACTGGTACAGAGAAGTTACAAGTAATTTAGATTAAGGTTGATTCCTTTATAGAATCAATCTTGTCTTAGTCAAAAAGTTATCATTATGGCTGACGTTATTTTAAAAAAGATATATGTAAAAGTCTGGAGACAAAGTAGTCCTTCAGATAAAGGAAGATTTGAAACCTATGAGGTAGAGAATGTTTCACAAGGAAGTTCATTCCTTGAAATGATGGATATCCTGAATGAGAAATTGGTAGGTGAAGGAAAAGAGCCTATTGCATTCGATCACGATTGTCGTGAGGGTATCTGCGGAATGTGTAGTCTTTACATCAACGGAAGACCTCACGGACCTGATACTGAAATTACAACTTGTCAGTTGCACATGCGTAAGTTCAGCGAAGGTGAAACAATTACAGTTGAGCCTTGGAGAGCTGGTGCTTTCCCTGTAATCAAAGACTTGATTGTTGACCGTGATGCATTTGAGAAGATTCTTCAGTCTGGAGGTTTCGTTTCAGTAAATACAGGTGGTGTACCTGATGGAAACGCGATTCCAGTAAGTTACGAAGATGCAGAGGAAGCTATGGACGCTGCAGCTTGTATTGGTTGTGGTGCTTGTGTTTCTGCTTGTAAGAACTCTTCAGCAATGTTGTTCGTTTCTGCTAAAGTTTCTCACCTGGCTAAATTGCCACAAGGACGTGTTGAAGCTAAGAAACGTGCAAGAAACATGGTTGCTAAGATGGACGAACTAGGTTTCGGTGGATGTACTAACACTGGAGCTTGTGAGGTTGAATGTCCTAAGGCAATTTCTATCTCCAATATTGCTCGTTTGAATAGAGAGTACTTATTGGCGAAGATCTCAGAATAATCTAATTTTATTCTCAATATTAAAGGCATCTCATTGCGAGGTGCCTTTTTTGTTGATAACTTCCCTAAGTGCGAAGAACAATATGTCGATTGGTTTCATTATATTCGCAATAAGGAATGTTAATAATGTGATATGCCCTATAGAAGACTCCCAAACACAGATCAAGCAAGATTGCGTGCATTGAAGAATGCATTGGCAATAGCAATGAAAACGCCATTATCAGAGTTGGCCTTTTCTCAAATAAATCTATCACGGATGCAAGCTTTTACTCCATCTTTTGAGCAGGTTGTTGCCCAACATCGACGTGCAAGAAAGAATCAGGGAGATAAAAGTAAAAACTACAATGAGCTTTTAAAGAAAGCGCGACTGTATGTGTCTCACTTCATTCAGGTGATGAATTTTGCCATTATTCGTGGCGAGTTGAAACCACATGTCAGAGAGTTCTACGGCTTGAACAAGCATGACAAAAGTGTACCTGTATTTAAGCATGATTCAGATGTGATTGATTGGGGTAAAAAGGTTATCGAAGGAGAGCAAGAGAGAACCCGAATGGGAGAGGGTAGTGCAATTTATAGCCCTTCAATTGCCGTGGTAAAAGTACACTACGAAGAATATGTTGATGCCTATCGTCACCAGAAGATGTTGCAGAGTATAACCGCCCGAGCATCAGAGAAAGTTGCAGAATTAAGAGAAGAGGCTGATACACTCATCTTGAATGTATGGAATGAGGTGGAGGAAAAATTTGTTGATCTTCCTGATGAAGAAAAACGCAAGGAGGCAGCCAAGTATGGTGTGATTTATTTCTATCGCCCTAAGGAACGTAAAAAGATTGCTGCTCAGAAATTGCAAACCAATATTCCATTTGGTGCTGAAAACAATTAATGAGCATTTATCTTATCATGAATCTTTTTGTTGTTCTGTCTTGAAGATAGCATAAATGAATATGGATGATAATAGCAGACTACCAGTTATCCATAGACCTTGATTCTCTCCAGTTCCTATAAGCTCAGGATCAAGGTTCGTAATTCCTTTGTTGTAGTAATAGTAGAAAACTACAGCTGAGGAATTGTTGAAGAAGTGAGCAATGATAGGAAGCCAAATAGAGCCACTCCAGACTAATAAATAACCAAATAGGGCTCCCAGTACCAGACGAGGGAGAAAACCGTAAAATTGGAAGTGTAATGCACTAAAAATGGCTGCTGTAATCCATATGGGCCAATGTATATTCTTGCTTAACTGACCAAAGTATTTCTGAATGACTCCTCTAAATAATAGTTCTTCACCTAAGCCAGGAAGAAATCCAAGCATAAAAATATTGAATAGTAGGGCATCAATTCCGTCAACAAAGAGAAAAGATTGGGTAATTTCTTTTGCGTTTTCTTCTGCATTTCGCATCCAGTTCTCTACACCGCTAAGTGCTTCAGGAAGTTGCAGTGAAGCATTTAATTCGCCAAGTTTGTTAATTGCAGGATTAGCTACAAGTATAACCAGACAGGCTAAGAGAATACTGCGAGGATTAATTTTACGATTAAAATATAAATACTCACTAATTCGGTCACTAAATATCCAGGCCATCACAAATGCAGGAGCTACAAACATGCCAATATGCTGGATTACCTGGAAACACTTTATGGCATTTATTCTTTCAGGATTTGTAAAGTCCGAGAAGAAACCTTGATCAGTAATTACTTCGGTTCCCCAGAAAGGAATAGCTACAATTAACCCAATAAGGAAAAACAACAGTATACAAGAAACCATTATTAAGAGGGTAAAGAATAGTTTCGCAGGGGCCGACATGTTACGTAATATTTCAAATTTCATATGCGAGAAAAATCTTAAATGCTTAGAAAATTAAATCCGATATCGTTCTTTCTTTCTCTTCTTAAATGCATAGAGCTCATTGTATCCATATGATTTAAGCAGCTCGATTGCTTCATGGAAATGACGCCCAACCTGGTTTTGGTTGTGAGCATCTGATCCTAACGTCATTGGAACTTCATATTTGCGTAATAATCCAATAATTTGCTCATTGGGGAAGAACTCTCCACATGGTCGATCTACACCACTAGTATTCAATTCCACGACCAGGTTATTCTCTGCAATGGTTTTGACGGTTCTTTCATAAAGGTGGTCTACGCTATGTTCAGGCCATATCCTAAACTTTTTGATAAGGTCCATGTGTCCTATAATATCGAACAGGCCAGACTTTGCTGCTTGTTGAACAATATCAAAATACATTTCATAAAGTTCATCGTTGGTCCATTTGCCATACAAGCTTTTATCAGTATCATAGTTCCAGTCGTCAATGAAATGAATCGATCCAATAACATAGTCTAATGGTAGCTGACTTATAATTTGAGCAATTTCTTTTTCTTTATGAGGAAAATAATCCATTTCAACACCAAACCGTATTTCTAAAGGCCCCCAGTTCTGATCTTTAAGATCTTGGATTTTTTCTGCCATTACTGCCAAATCTTCTTGGCGTATAGCCCAGTTTACTGGCTTCAAACAGATATGATCAGTAAATCCCATGATCTCAATCCCTTTCTGTAGGGCCATCTTAATGTGACTTTCATGATTGTCTTTTCCATCAGAAAGTACAGTGTGCATGTGTAAATCTATCATAATAGACAAATTATTTGGTTTCGTGTGTTTGGAAACAGAAAAGATTTCCATATTTTGTTACCCGCTAATGAAGGCAATCAAAACCTAAACTTTACCATGAATGGTTACTAAAAAGGATCCCAAAAAAATTATTGGCATGGTTCATACCAATGCCTCTCCAGGGGCACCTCATTACAAAGGTAATATTAATGACATAGTAAATAAAGCTGTTGGGGAAGCTATTTTTCTTGAAAATGCAGGATTTGATGCAATTCTTATCGAGAATATGCATGACAGACCCTATTTGAAGCGGAAAGTTGGTCCAGAAGTGGTTGCGTTAATGACACGTGTTGCTATAGCCATTAAACAAGAAGTTAATATTCCTGTAGGTATTCAAATATTGGCCGGAGCGAATAGAGAAGCTTTGGCCGTAGCTAAGGTGGCAGGTCTTCAGTTCATACGTGGGGAAGGAATGGTGTTTGGGCATTTGGCAGATGAAGGCTTGATGGAGAGTGATGCAGGTGAATTGTTGCGTTATCGAAAATCAATAGATGCAGAAGAGGTTGCCATATTCTCAGATATCCAGAAAAAACATTCATCACATGCAATTAGTCAGGATATTGAAATAACTACTTGGATTGATGCGGCTGAATTCTTTTTGAGTGATGGTGTAATTGTGACTGGAGCATCAACAGGTAAAAGTGTAGATATTGAACAACTCAAGGCTGCTTATGCCCATTGTAAATTACCGTTGTGGATTGGATCAGGCATAACCATCGATAATATAGAAGCTCTTTGGAAATTTGCTGATGGTTTTATCATTGGTTCCTGGATAAAAGAAGATGGAGTTTGGAGTAATGAGATGTCTAAAGAACGTTTAGCATTGTTAGGACGTAAAATTAAAGAATTAAAACAACAAGAATCATAGGGTATGGAGTTTGATATTTGGCATTATTGGTTTATTGCATTTATACTTTTTCTGATATTGGAGATTTTTATTCCGTCGTTTTTAATGGCTTCTATAGGTATTGGGTGTTTCTTTGCATCTGTTGGAGGATTTTTTGATGCCCCTTCCACAGTACAATTGGTTTTATTTATTGTTGGTACCCTGGTCGGATTTTTAGGTATAAAACCATTCATGGTTAATTATGCTTATAAAACAGAAAAAGAAGTTAGAACCAATGTGCATGGCATGATTGGACGAACAGGAAAGGTGTGTGATACTATTGATCCAGATAAAGACTGGGGACATGTAATGATCGACGGGGATACATGGCAGGCTATTTCAAAATATGGAGTTTTAATTCCTCGAGGCACAAGAGTAAAAGTCACTGCTATTGACAGTATAATCCTAACTGTTGAGCTTTTAGCTGCTACTGAAGATGAAAGAGAGGAGATTGTTACACCAACGACTGAAATGTCGAGTGATATAACAGAGGAAACCGAACTGAACGACACTCCAGTTACTGAAATGTCGGTAGTGGAGGATGCTCCGGTGGCCCGGAAGATGATTATGTTTTCAGTTGGGAATAAAGATAAGCTTATTGATGCAGAGGAAATTATGTGTTTTTACTCGCAACAGAAAATTACTTACCTGGTGATGAAGACACTTCGGTCGTATGTTATTGATGACTCCCTGGACAAAATAGAGAAGAAGGTTTCAACCGACATGTTTTTTCGCGCCAACCGACAGTTCATTATCTCACCTGAGTGTGTTCATGAGATTATTACAGCAGGAAACGGGAAATTAAAGGTTCGTATTCATGATCATAAACAATTGCCAGAGTACATTTCAGTATCTCGATTGAAATCACATGCATTTCGGAAATGGATTAAAGAGCATTGCGATACAGTTTAGCATTTCATCACGAATAATTAATCAATTCAGTTCGGAAGGCTAGTAATTAGTTGGAAGAAGGGGTATTTCTATCATAAATTTGAAAAAAGAAACCAAAAACTGTAAGTCATGGAATTCGAATTTTGGCACATATGGTTAATCGCAGCTTTAATCTTTTTTATTATGGAAATATTTATTCCTTCATTCGTGGTTTTCAACTTTGGTGTTGGAGCCCTTACAGGATCAGCAGCAGCTGCATTAGATGTAAGTCTTGAATTGCAAATCGCAATATTCTGTATTGGTACTTTGATAAGCTTCTTTGCTATTAGGCCGGTTATAATAAAATATGGCTATAAACGATCCGATGGAATCAAAACCAATGTAGATGCAATGATAGGTCGACAGGCGGTTGTTTCTGAACTAATTGATAACCGAAATGATCAAGGACGTATCGTAATCGATGGAGATCATTGGCGAGCCAGATCAGTAACTAATCAAATCATTGAAAAGGGTGAAATGGTTGTCGTTAATCAAATCGATAGTATCGTTATGTACGTTACACCAGTTGAAACGGTGTAACACCTTAGAAGTATTTCAACAAAACATTAATAAACATTTTTTATAACCTCAAAAATTCATCTATTATGAATGCAACATTAATTATTTTTATTGTACTTGCTTTATTCGTTGTGATTTTAACTGCTTCAGGTATACGAATTGTGCAGCAGTCGCAAACAATCATCATAGAGCGATTAGGTAAGTATCACCGAACACTACCTTCAGGAATCAATATAATTATTCCAATTATTGATTCTCCAAGAAAAATGACCTGGCGTTATGTGAGGGAAGATTTCGAAGGTAGGAAGATTGTTACCTTTAAGACAAAAGATCGTATTGATCTTCGTGAAACTGTATATGATTTTCCTCGTCAGAATGTAATTACAAAAGATAATGTAAGTACAGAGATTAATGCACTGCTTTACTTCCAAATTATGGATCCTATTAAGGCGATGTATGAAATCGAGAACCTTCCTGATGCAATTGAAAAGTTAACACAGACTACTTTACGTAATGTTATCGGAGAATTGGATTTGGATGAAACATTAACATCGCGAGATACTGTTAACGGAAAACTACGAGTTATTCTTGACGATGCTACTAATAAGTGGGGAGTTAAAGTGAATCGTGTAGAACTTCAAGACATTAATCCTCCAAGAGATATTCGTGATGCAATGGAGAAGCAGATGCGTGCAGAACGTGATAGAAGAGCACGTATTCTAGAGGCTGAAGGTTTGAAGAAAGCTCAGATCCTTGAGGCTGAAGGATTCAAAGAGTCAGAAATTAACAGGGCTCAAGGTGCAAAACAGGCTGCAATTCTTCAAGCAGAGGGAGATGCAGAAGCAAGAGTTAAGGTAGCACAGGCTGAGGCTGAAGCGATCAGAAAGATTACAGTAGCTGTGGAGCAACAGGGTGATCCGATTAACTATCTTGTGGCGATGAAATACTTGGAGACTTTCAAAGAGATGGTTGAAGGAGATGACAATAAAACTGTCTACATGCCTTATGAAGCAAGTGGTATTCTGGGATCACTAGGAGGAATCAAAGACTTAATAAAGAGTTAGTGATAATATAGTGAACATAAAAAGTCTGTTGTGTTAATTTGCAACAGACTTTTTTTTTGACCACAAAAGTTGTGGTTTTTTGTTATTATATAGTTTTGTTTCAGGGAATTAAAAAAATGTATTGTCGGCAATAGATTATTGCAATTTTCTATAACCTTTAGCGTTGTATAGAGTACAATTGAAAAGAGATAGGATATTTTTGACAAATAAATATTTTATTTGTATAATAGTATCCAATTCATCACGGTTAATATAGACGACATCATGCAAACAAGTAAGGAACCATTGATTTTTGTTGTAGAGGATAATCAGGTTTATAACAAATTGGTTGTTAGCTACCTGAAATCAAATAAGTTCACGAATGTGAAAGATTTCTTATCGGGGGAGGAGTGTATTAAGCATTTAGATGAAGCTCCAGATATAATTATTCAGGATTATATTCTTGACGGAATCAATGGTATTGAGGTTTTGAAACATGCAAAGAAGAAAGACCCAAGAATAGAATTTATCTTCTTGTCGGGGCAAGATAGTATTGATATCGCCATTAATTCCATGAAATACGGGGCCTATGATTATATCGTAAAAGATCAGATGGCATTGAAAAAATTGGTCAATAAGATCAATAAGATTTTGACAGTGAAGAAACTTGAGAAATCA
This sequence comes from Puteibacter caeruleilacunae, assembly GCA_005217565.1. GTDB lineage: Bacteria > Bacteroidota > Bacteroidia > Bacteroidales > Prolixibacteraceae > Puteibacter > Puteibacter caeruleilacunae. The sequence continues at coordinate 112,310 of SJCO01000018.1, read as the reverse complement.
AATAAACGCTACCGCATGGGTGTTATCATGTTTTTTGTGGCTTTGTTAGTTGTAATATTGATTTTGATGAGTCTTAATGTTTTCTTCCCTAAAACATTCGGTTTTTAAGAAATAGTATAGCTATTATATAATTGGAAGAGGATTAGTTTTAATCCTCTTTTTTATTGCTCTAATATTTATATTGGAATGTCACTACTGATATTGCAGGAAGACAATAAGAGGGTGGGGTGAGAAATCTAACGTGAATTTATCCGCTTCACATTCATTGAGCGTGCCCATCCATAATTGAGAAAGAGGTCTTCGTATTATCGGATATTTTAATCCTGAAGAGCTAATAATATTGTCGGGATGAGTTGAGAAAATAGAAATTTGCTGTCCTGGCGTGCAGTTAATTCCTTGCGAACTCAGAAGCGGAACAAAGTATCCATGATCAGTAAACATGGTAACATTTAATTGCTTGGCATAGTTAGGAAGTAAAAAGATATTGCCTAATGTATGATCCTCTCTTTCCCCGGTTGCTCCAATAATTGCTAATTGATCTATTCCTTGATTGGTACACCAATTTACAGCTTTTGTAAGATCGTTATCTTCCTGCGATGGAAAATGATAAATCCTGTCCTTATATATCTCTTTATACTGATCGGCCAGCGAGTCTAAGTCGCCAACAATAACATTTGGCTCAAAACCATGGTTTATCAACTTTTGGGTAGAACCATCACATGCTATAATTCGCTCTGCGTTACGAAGGATATCCAATGGGATTGAATGGCTAGGAAAAGTTCCATTGGCAACGATAACAGTTCTATATTGAGTTTGGTGAATCATTGTATAAACCATAACAAAATAGGTTAATCCAACCGATAGTCAGATTAACCTATTTCATGAAATTTCTTTAATATCTATTTCTTAATCAACAACCAAGCATCACTGTAATTAGGATAGTTGGTTCTGATCGACATTACTCTTGAACGTGCAGCGCCTTCTTCTTTGTATGAGTTAACACAAATTCTAAGGTTTCCAGTTTCACTCAATAGAATAAATGGCTTAAAACCTTGTTGTGCTAAAGTGCTTTTGAATCGGTTCGCATTCTCTTTTTGTGAGAAACTACCAAGAATAACAAAGAAACTATTGTTAGCATTGTTAGCCTGATCAGTAGCTTGATCGAATGTGAACTTTTCAGCACGCATCGAAATCTTTGCCTTTGGAGCAGCAGTCGATGTTTTAGCTTTTGGAGCCGTTGTCACTGTCTTCGCTGGAGCAGCAGTTTCCGAATAATAATTGCCTTCGGCAACAGCAACTGGCGATTCCGTATTGTCTTTTTTACCTATACTTTTTAGTGAATTACATGATGTTGAAATCAATGCAAATGTCGCGATACCTAAAATAAATAATTTGTTCATAGCTGTTTCTTGAGATGGTTAAATCTATTCTACAAAGGTATAACCTGTAAATTAAAATGTCTCAATAATATAGGAAAAATTAACAGTTTTTAATCTTTACCCTGCTGTTTGGCTTGATATTAGCGATTTTTTCCACTGAATATAACCTATAATAGCTAAGATTGTATAAGCCAGGAACAAAACACTTGTAGGATACAATCCTTTGTACAGGTAAAGTCCTAGTGAAATAGCATCAACTACAATCCAAACAAGCCATTGTTCGATATATTTGTGAACGAGCATCCATGTTGCTGTAATGCTACAAGCAGTAGTAAACGCATCCCAGTAGGGAAGAGGCGAATCGGTATACTGTACAAGAATCCATGCAATGAAAATATAGATCGCCATTGTTACTAATGTCAGCTTAATCCATAACTGCGAGGATACTTTGGTAATTGGAAGTTCCTTTTTTTCTCCGTTCGTCTTTCCTTTGTACCATGTTACCCAACCATAGGTACTTATTACCAGGTAATACAACTGGAGACTCATATCGGCATAAAACTTTGATGTCATGAATACATAAATGTAGAATGCCGAAGTTAATATTCCTGTTGGCCACAATAAGATGTTTTCTTTTATCTCAAAGTATAGGAAAAGGAAGCCAAAAAATGCTCCTAGTATTTCAATATAATGATCATATATCCAGTTCATATGAATGATTGATATTCGCCAGGAGGATTGTAGTCCTGGCGAATGAGTTATTAAAATTGTATTGTCAGTCCACTCATAAAGTTGGTGCCAGCCTGTGGATAATAGTATGCCCAAGTCTTTTCTGTTCCTTGCTCATACCAATTCCCCCCGTATGCATTATTGCTATACTTTAAATCAAATAAATTGTTGACTTGTGCGAAGATGCTGATTCTTTTAAAAGGAGACTTGGTAATAGTAACATCACCTCTAAGATTGTGGACAAAGTAGCTGTCGATCTTGCGTGCTTCACTTGATGTGTTATCAAAATATTGTTCTCCCACATATTTTGAAATGAACTTTAACTCGGTATTTTTAAACGGTGAATATGCTAAAATACTGCTGCCAATTAACTCTGGAGAATAGGCAATGTTAGTTTTCCCCAACTCTTTAGCTTGCGTACTTTCTTCCCAGGCTTCATCATATGAAGCAGCATATTCTGTGAAGTTTTTAATCTTATTGCTACTTAAAGTAAAATTGAAGTCCCATTTTAAGTTATGCATTAGCTGAATGCCTCCAGTAAATTCAATACCAGTTCTATAGCTTTTATCTACGTTTGTCATAATGTCGTATCCAACATTACTTTTCTCTCCAGTGGGAACCAATTGGTCACGATAGTACATGTAATATAGATTAACACCAAACGCAAGCTTTGTTGATGAGTATTGATACCCTAATTCATAGTCTGAAAGAGACTCAGAGTGAGGTGTTGCAGATGGATCACCCTTGGCATCTTTAAAGTTTGCTCTTGTTGGTTCTCTATGACCCTTGGCAAACGAGAAATAAGCATGGTTGTTTGGATTAATATCGTAGAATAAACCAACCTTAGGATTATAAAAGTTAAACTTGTGTGTCTGATCTAACGAGGCCAAATCATCATCGACTCCTGACATTTCGTAATTGATCCTACGATATTGCATGTCGCCAAATACATTAAGCTTATCACTGATTTGGATATTTAATTTCGTGAACAGATTGAAATCAGTTTTCTCTCCATTATTTAAGTACCACTGATAATCCTTTTCAGTATTTCCAGCATGACGCATCCAGATAATTCTTCCAAAGTGATCTCCATCGTACTTATTCCATGCTCCTCCAAAACTTGCATTTACTCTTTTTTGGGTGTAGTTGAGCGAAAATGTCATACCATAGAAGTCGTTACGCAACCATTTTCTTCTAATGAGATCAGAAGTCTCAATCGTCTCAGACCCGATTGTAATGTTATTAAGTCCGTAATCTGCTAATGATTCGTCTTCTTTATATTGTTCGTAATAACCTTTACCATCAGTATAATGGAGTGCTGTATTTAAGTTGAAATACTGGTTCAACTGTGTAGCGTACAGCAGTTGATAGTGATCCTGATAGTAGTTATCTGTCTGGTCCTTGTAATATTGCTTCACTCCATTTTCATCAGTATACTCACCTGCAGGATTATATCTGCGATCATCTTCAGGATTTGGATTGCCCCACCAACTAATTCCTGTATGCTGTTCTCCACTGATGATATTGGCTTTCATGATGCTTTTTTCAGTGTAGTAACCGGCAGAAATGAAGAACGATTCATGATCAGAAAATGCGTAGTCGACGTAACCATCAGATTTTAATTTTGAAAAGCGAGCATCCACTGTAAATTTTCCATCAATCAATCCTGTTCCAGCACGAAGGCTATTCTTATAAGTGCTAAATGAGCCTACAAGACTTTGTAGTTCGGCATAAGGATCAGCATTAAAGGTTTCTGTCTGGAAATTAATTGTCGCTCCAAATGCTGCAGCTCCATTGGTTGATGTTCCTACTCCTCGTTGAATCTGCACGTTATTAACAGAGCTGGTAAAATCGGGCATATTAACCCAGAATACTCCTTGCGATTCTGAATCATTTAAAGGTATTCCATTTACAGTGACGTTAATACGAGTGGGATCAGTACCACGGATTCTCAAAGCAGTATAGCCTATACCAGCTCCAGCTTCAGATGATTCTACTACAGAAGGAGATAAGCCTAGTAAATAAGGAATGTCTTGTCCTGATGCATTTGCACTAATCTCTTCTTTATTAAGATTCGAAACAGCGACAGGTGTTTTAGCGTTGGCTCGGGTAGCCGAAACAATTACCTCTTCAGCCAAAACAGGTGATTGTTTTAACTTAAATTGCAAGAGTACTGATTGGTTAGGAGTTACTTTCTGGGTTTGTGTTTCATAACCAATAAAGGATGCTTTTAAAGTATAGTCAGTATCCTTTAATCCGGATAGGATAAATGAACCATCATGTTTTGTTGAAACACCTTGATAAGTACCAACGATCTGAACAGATGCACCAACTAATGGGTTTCCTTTTTCGTCGGTCACTTTCCCTTTTATTTTAAGCTGACCAAAAGCCACTGTTGTCAACAATAGCATCGTTATTATTGTGAGGGATACTTGTTTGATGGAGTTGATTCCTCTTTGCTTCATACGTAAGTTGTATTTGTTTAACAAAGTCAATGGAAGGAATGAGAAAATAAGTTTCTGTCAATTTCCTACGCCGGCATTATCCGGATCAGGTTCTTTGGGTATGTTCTCAGCCTTAACGGCACCCCCATTGGCATTTTATCAATGCAAAGGTAATGGATTATTTTAATAAAAGAGTATTGGGTCTTAAATATAGGGTGCGACTCTATGGAGGAAGGGCATAAAAAAATCCACTGGCAATCAAAAATATTGATCATCAGTGGATTATATTTGTATTTTCTAGATGTTAACTTATTTCAAAGTCATCACAGGCTCTATAAGCGGCAAGTAACTTTTCTTCCCCCTCAATACCTCCGAGTGATTTACCATGTTCCATACATAAAACACCATCATACCCTTTATGGTAGATGTGTTTAAAGATATTCTTGAAGTTTATTTCACCTGTTAAAGGCTCTTTTCTTCCAGGATTATCTCCCAAATGGAATGCTCCAATTTCATCATATGCATAATCAATATTCGGGATTAATTGTCCCTCTGTGATCTGTTGATGATATAGGTCATTTACAATTTTACATGACGGACTGTTAACAGCACGACAAATCATGTATGATTGTGGGATGGTTGTTAGGAATAGTCCAGGATGGTTGGTTAAAGCATTTAACGGCTCAAGAACCATTGTTAAACCTGCAGGCTCCATAATCTCAGAGCAACGCTTTAGATTGTCAATAACGTTGGCTGTTTGATAATCCCAATGTAACTTCTGACTATAACGACCTGGAACTACTAATGTGGTTTTTGCATTTACTCGCTTCGCAGTTTCTACTCCCTGTCGCATCTTGTCTTTCAACATTTTTATGATGGATTCATCCTGAGTAACGAACGATTCTACTTTAAAGTCGGCGTACAATACAAACGGACCAAGCTCCATATTTAAATCAGCAAGTGTTTTGGCGATTTGCTCTTGTTCACTCACCGGACGATTCATGATTCCATTATCGAACCATGCTCTGAAGCCTTGATCAGCACAGAACTTTATCTGATCTAGCATGTTATCTCCAGCACTGTGTTTAAACATGCCAGGATGAGGAGCGTACTTTAACTTAAATGGTTCAGGATTCTTGCTCTTGCGCTTCTTACGTTTCTTCTTATCCTTCTTTTCTCCAGCCATAGCAATTGTCGGTCCGGCAGCAAATGCACCAGCAGTAATAGCCGACTTTTTTAGAAATGAACGTCTGGTGGAATTATGCTTATCTGTCATATCCATTATTTTAAATGATTAGATCATAAGGCAGAATCAGTTAATCCTACCTTATGGATTGAGTAGGTTAACCTTTAAAGGCGTCTCCTGAAACAGGAATCTCTTTATTGATATCAACACCAGCAAGAGAATAAACCTTAGGCCCAAGCTTCATGTCTGAGTTCATTACCTCATCCCATGTTACTTGTTTACCTGTATAAGCAGAGATTCGACCCATGATTGCACACATGGTTGAAATCGCAGTGTTTTCTGCTTCATTAATAGGTTTTCCTGTTCTGATAGAAGTTACCAAGTCGATATGCTCTTGTACATAAGGACTTATCTTTACTTTATTAGAAGATTCCCCTTTATCATTTAAAGGATATTCGTATGAGTATTTTTCTGTTTGGTCAGGAGCATAGATGGTATTTTTACAGTTTGTATAACCATTAGTTCCTCTTACATATTCTGATACGTTATTGGTACAGCCATTAATCTGGCGACACATACTATGAACATGCATTCCGTTGTCAAATAAGAAGTCAACACTAAAGTTGTCATATTGATCGCCTGTAACTCTTCGTTGACGAGATCCAAAGCCTACAGCTTTAGTTGGATGTGCTCCTGCAAACCAGTTGATAACATCAATGTTGTGTACATGCTGCTCTACAATGTGGTCTCCTGATAACCAGCACCAGTTCACCCAGTTGCGGATCATATATTCCATTTCACTCCATTCAGCGTTAGGATTTCGGTGCCATAGTTTACCACCATTCCAGTAGCAGTTACCACCAACGATTTCACCTATTTCACCTTGAGCTACACGCTTATACACTTCGATATAATCGCGTTGATGTCTTCTTTGTGTTCCTGTTACAACTGAAAGTCCTAGTGCTTCAGCTTTCTTGGCAGTAACCATCACCTGACGAGCACCTACAGGATCAACAGCAACAGGTTTTTCCATGAAAACATGCTTTCTTGCCTGAACCGCAGCATCAAACTGTCCTGGACGGAAATGAGGAGGAGTAGCTAAAATAACTACATCAACACCTGAGTCGATAACCTTCTGGTAAGCATCAAAACCGATAAAACATTTATCGTCAGCGATTTCTTGTCCAGCTTTCTTTTTAAGCTTATCACGTGAGCTTTGCAGACGATCGGCAAAAACATCACCTAAAGCTACGATTTTTACATTTGGTCCTGATTCAAGGAAGTTAAGGGCAGCACCTGTACCTCGTCCACCACAACCAATAAGACCGGCTTTCAATTCTTTTCCATCAGGAGCTTGATCCAATAATGGAGGAAGGTTTAATTCTACTTTAGGTGTGGATTTGCTACATGAACTTAAAATTGCGGATGCACCAATAGCGCCAGCAGCACCAACAAGTGCGGCTTGTCCCAGGAAATTTCTCCTGGACAAATTCTCTTTGTCTTTCATACAATAATTTTTAGTATCTGGTTTTTAGATCTGTGATGTTGATGGTTAGTCAACATGGGTGTAAAGTAGTAATTTTTTGTAATTCACACAAATTCATGAGATTAAAAAAGGGAAAAAGGTGTTAAAAGGAGAAAGGAAGAATGGAAACCGGAGGACTGCTTCGCCTGGAAAAGGGAAGAAAGGTTGAAAGGTGATCGTTAATGTGCGATGGTCTGGGGAGAAATGGCAAAGAGCATAGTGCAGGGAGCAAAGGGTATGTGTCAGTGATCTTGCAGCAGTCGTAGCTTTTTAACCACTAAGACCACGCAGAGTATTTTAACTTATAGCTAACGCATCAGTAAACCGATCCATAGTTTGGGGACATCCTAAATTTTCAGGTCATTGCATCGGAATTGGTTTCCTGAAAGAAAGAGATAGATTTAGCAGCGTTTGGTTAGTAAGACTGGGAAGCTGAGAACTTTGTTCGAAGATCACCCAGCCGTACTTAACAACAGCAATTAATCGATGGCTTTTTGCAGGCGGCCTTGATCTCTTTGTCTCGTTTTTGGATCAAACCAAAAATGAGAAGCCTGTTCGGTTTGCGAACCGGAACATTTCGTATTTTTAGTCATTAAATTAATGTGATGAGTCGTTTAGAAAGAACATTTTATCTTCAGTCTGTAGAAACAGTAGCTAAGCAATTGTTGGGCAAACAACTTGTGCGCGTATTTGATGACGAGACGGTTGAGCGATATGTAATAACAGAGACAGAAGCGTACTGCGGAGTGGAGGATAGAGCATGTCATGCCAGTAAAGGTCGTACCAAAAGAACAGAGGTCATGTTTCATGAAGGAGGGAAAGTGTATATGTATCTTATCTATGGGATGTACTGGATGTTGAACATTGTATGCGAACAAGAAGGGAATGCCTGCGCTGTTTTAATTCGTGGAGTGCGTGGAGCAAGTGGCCCTGGAAGAGTGGGTAGAGTAATGGAGTTGGATAAATCTTTCTACGGTGAAGATCTAACAACATCCCAGCAAATATGGATTGAGGATACAGGGTATGTGCCTCAAATTAATGCTTCACCCCGGGTGGGCATTGATTATGCCGGAGAACCCTGGGTGAGTATGCCTTTAAGATTTTATTTTTGAACGATCTTTTTAATAAAGAAATCTTCATTAATGATAAGATGGAATCCATAAGTGTGGCTTATCTTCGAAGAATCTATATCGTAAAATAGATCGGCAGAAATGTTAAAACTACCTCCTTTAAAAATACTGAACGATCGTGAATAGCGACCATGAACCAACTTTCTCTTTTCAACAGTAAGGTCTGAGTTGTATGGATAAACCGATTGATAGATATGTCTTCCGCGTGGAGCTATGAACTTATCGGCATGCCAGAACGACAAACTAATATTGTCTTGTCGTGTTTGGTAGTTTGTGCTAAATAGAAATGCTTTACCACTATCGTATGCTCTTAGCTTTGATGACGACATGTTATCATAATCCATGTATAAAAGCGTAAAGTTTAGATTGTTTTCTGTAACAACTTCCCAATCCAAACTTAAACCTCCAGCCTTGTTAGCCAAAGATTCAACGTTGTCATCACTACTGTCAATTTCTCCTCCATGATGCACAATTACTGCATGGATTGGAATAGAAAGACTTACATTGTCGTTGTCGAAAAACTTATATTTTGCTGATAAACCATATGTAAAGATTTCTTGAAACGGATCATCATGAAAGATAAACTGCTCCCAGTTAATCCATGTCTGACCACTGAATCGATCTGAGTTATAAAGGAATTGAATTCCTCCTTCCGGTTGATCCGTTAAGAATCTTTCAGGCTCAAACATTGGCTCAGGAAGATTGTGATTATAGCTGTTATCCAGGTTACCAAAAACAACATCAAGGTTTGGTGTCGCTTTATAATGAAATGAAAACCATGGATTGGTTTCACTGTAGTTATCTACACCGTTATATTTTAAAAGGTTAATTCCTGCAGTAAGTCTTAACTTATTGTTGAAATAATATTCCATTGCAGGCCTTACCCAGTAACCGGTAAGGGTGTATCCTTCTACCAACGGATCTTCAAATTCATTGTTTTGGAAGAATGTCGCATTCTCAATTTTAAAGCTTAGATTATTTGCATGTTCTGCGTTAAATGGAGTGTAAGTATTGTAGAAACTACTTGAGTTTTGAGCTATTGTCACTCCAGAAATTAGCAATGTAGCTATGAAGGTTAAGAAGTAAAAACGTATTTGTGTCATAATGCATTTTATTGAAATGCTAAATATACCACAAACCTATGATTGAAAAAAGAGGTATCGCTGAAATACGGAATAATATCGGTAAATGAACTAAATAATAAAATAAAGAGCTGCTTTGTTGGAAAGCAACTCTTTACCTGTTCTTATAATGTTAAAATACACTGTAGACTAGTGCACAATAATTTCTTCACGCGATTTCTTTTTTTCAGTCATCAATAACTTGTCGTACAGGTATAATAACACTGTTGCTGATGCTGCAATACCTGCAAATAACATCCATATTGATGATGGTTGATACTTGTCCCACAAGAATTGGGTAAGTTCTCCATTGTTCATACCCATCAATTCTGCTGCTTTACTGAAATATTCGTTTTTCGAAAAGCTATCTGAAATTTCAGGCAACTGAAGACCGCGTTCTGCAACTTCCTTTTTCAACAAGAAAATCTTGTCTGACATTCCTTCGTATATTGGACCGGACAACCATCCAGCAAGTGAGTGTGCTACCGCAATAGGAAGGAATGAAGATCCCATATATACCGCCTTTTTATCATCAGGTGCAATGCGACCAATATATTCTGTAAATTTTGGTGAACTTGCCATTTCTCCTAATCCAAAGATTAAGATACCCAATAGTAAGTACAAGCCGTTTTGCGTGGCAAACATTAAACCTACACCAATGGCCAGTACAATGATACCACCCATCATAGCATTAAGCGGACGATATCGCATCACTAAAGTGGATACCATCAATTGGAAAACAATAATGAAGAATGCATCCATACTACTTAATGTAACAGCCGAAATGGTTCCTTCTGAGGTACCAATACTTTCAGCCAACCATGGCCATATCTTGTGAATCTGGTCGTAAATAATCGCTGTGTCAGCCCATTGATCTGCAAATACAGGGAATGAATAGTACAACTGGTTAAAGGCAGTCCAAAACAGTACCATAATAAGAAGGAAAAGAACATATTTTCCATCAGTAACGGTTGTCTTGATATTTTTTAATGCCCCAATAATTGTGTTTTTTAATGTAGCCGACGAATCTTTTTCTACTGGATCATTAAAGAAGAAGAATGTGATTAGATAATTGATCCCGATAGTTATCATCGACATATAGAATACGAAATCCCAGCTCTTATCTAAAAGGATTCCTGCGATGAATGGACCTACAAAACCACCAACGTTAATCATCATATAAAAGATTCCAAAACCAATTGATGATGTCTCCTCTGTTGTGGAACGAGCGATCATTGCTGAGATGATTGGTTTGAAGAATGCTCCACCTACACATGTCCATATAAAAGCGAAGAATACCATTGCGTAAGTGTCGAATGTGCCTATCATATAATAACCAGTGACATACATGGTAAATGATAGGATCAGGATTTTCTTGTAGCCTACTTTATCGGCGATAGCACCAGTAAAAATGGGTAAAAAGTAAAGTAACATTGAACCTGTTCCCATAATTATTCCTTTCTCCGCGTTAGAAAAACCTAACGCTCCAGTATCTTTCGAACCTACCATGTACAGGGCAAATGCCATGTAAAATCCATACCAAGCCCAACGTTCGAATAACTCGAGGATGTTTGATGCCCAAAAAACCTTTGGGAACTTTTTTAGTGTTCCTACAAATCCCATAATTTTCTATTTTCTTTTGGTTTAAAGGGCACTAAATTAATTAAATTATGCCAGATTTAGGAAGTTTTAACAAGATGGTGAGGGGATTAAGATTATGAATTGTTACTTTTGTTTATCAAGGGTATGATTCAGGAATTAACACTCAATAAAAACTAGTAGTATATTCTTGCTTGAAGCGTATCACTTGTGTAATGAGGACTAAGCAGCTAAGACAAACATGTATAACAACGTTAGATAAAGAGGATGATTTGTAGTCATAACTCTGATAAGTTTGAGTGGGTTGTAATTAGTCTTAAAATCTAAGAGTCAGAAAATCTAAAAATCGTTTGAACATATGAAATTTCAATTCAAAAGAAAGACTGGAATCATTGTTGCCGGAATTGCACTGGTGTTTGTTACATTGGTGGGCTTTAACCGCGATGAAAAGAACTTTGAGATCGCTAAGAATCTGGATATTTATTATACACTCTTTCGAGAGTTGAACCTTTTCTATGTTGATGAAGTCAAACCGGCAGACTTGGTTAAGGAAAGTATCGATGAGATGCTAAAATCTCTTGATCCATACACTACCTATATCCCAGAATCGGATGTTGAGGATTTCAATTTTATGACAACTGGTGAGTATGCCGGTATTGGAGCATTGATCAGTCAGCGTAACGGAAAAGTCATTGTTGCTCAACCTTACGAAGGATTTCCCGCACAGAAAGCAGGTTTGAGAGCAGGCGATATTTTCCTTGAAGTTGCCGGTAAGGATACAAAGGGAATGAAAACTGCTGATGTTAGTAACCTGTTAAAAGGTCCTGCCAGCCAGACTTTGAAATTAAAAATGCAACGCCCCGGACAAAAGAAACCTTTTGACGTGATGTTGGTGCGCGAGAAAATCCACATTCCAGCAGTACCATATTCAGGTATGATTGATGATCAAACAGGATATATTCGTTTTACAAATTTTACCCATAACTGTAGTCAGGAAGTTAAGAAAGCTCTCTTGGACCTTAAGGAAGTACATCATGCAAAATCTATTGTACTTGACTTAAGAGGAAATCCGGGAGGATTGTTAAATGAAGCGGTAAAAGTTACCAACCTGTTTGTTCCTCAGGGAGTAGAGGTTGTTAGCACTAAAGGAAAGGTTAAGCAGTGGGACAAGGTGTACAAAGCAACAGCACACCCTGTTGATACTGTAATTCCTCTGGTAGTATTGGTAAATAGTGGTTCTGCTTCAGCATCAGAGATTGTTTCTGGAGCTATTCAGGACCTTGATAGAGGTGTGGTTATTGGTAAGCGTACTTTCGGAAAAGGATTGGTACAAACCACAAGAGAATTGAGCTACAACTCAAAGCTTAAGGTGACAACAGCAAAATATTATATCCCAAGTGGAAGATGTATTCAGGCTCTTGATTATTCTCATCGTAACGAGGATGGAAGCGTAGGTAAAGTACCTGATTCTTTAATTACTGAATTCTCTACACGTCATGGAAGAAAAGTTTTTGATGGGGGAGGTATTCAGCCAGATGTGAAAGTTGATGCTGAGCGTTTAAGCAATCTTGCAATGCACCTGATAGCCAAATATAAACTGTTTGATTTTGCGACAGATTTCCAGAACAAACATAAATCTATTCCTCCGGTAAATGAATTTACAATTTCTGATGAGTTATACGGTGAGTTCAAGGCTTTCATGCAGAAGGAAGAATTCAAGTATGAGTCACGTAGCTCTGAAATGTTGAAAGAATTGATCGAAACAACTAAAGAAGAGAAGTATTTCGATTTATCGAAAGAAGATATTAAAGCATTGGAACAGAAGCTGACTACTAATCTTGAAAAAGACTTAGTTCGTTTTGAAGATGAAATCAAGGAATTGCTTAAAGATGAAATTATAACCAGGTATTACTACCAGAAAGGTGCTATCATCTCAGCAATTCATGATGATAAGGCGATCAAGAAGGCTCAGGAGGTGTTAAAGTCTACCGAGGAGTATAAAGCATTGCTTGCTCCAGCGAAACAGTAGTCTTGTAACTAAGAAATCCATTAATCTAAAAATTTTTAGTACTGATGAAGAAGATATTGGTGACCTACCAGGTACCACGCGAAGGATTAGCCCAGTTGGAGGAAGATTTTGAAATCATCTATCCCGAGCAAGAAGCAATGACTAAAGATGAGATTATTGCAAAGATTGGTGATGTAGATGGTTTATTATCGGTATTTATTAAATCGGTTGATAAGGATATCATCGAGGCAGGAAAGAACCTCAAGATCATTGCTAATTTTGGTGTGGGATATAATAACATTGATATTGATTGTGCTACGGCAAAAGGTATTGTTGTGACCAATACGCCTAATGCAGTATGTGAACCAACTGCAGATATGGCGTTGGGATTAATGCTTGCAGTGATGCGCCGTATAGCTGTATGTGATCGAAAGTTAAGAGTTCCTGATGGATTGGAATGGGGATTGATGAAAAATCTAGGTAATAGTCCTTGGGGGAAAACACTGGGGATTATTGGTATGGGAAAGATCGGAAAAGCTTTGGCTCGAAGAGCAAAGGCTTGTGGTATGAAGATCGTCTATCATAACCGTCGTCGTATGTCGGCTCAAATAGAGGCCGAATTTGACGCTCAATATCTTTCAATGGATGAATTGTTGCAACAGGCCGATGTAGTGTCGCTAAATTGCCCTTTGACCCCTGAAACAACACATTTGATCTCAGGACCGCAGTTTGAAATGATGAAAGATGGTGCTTATATCATTAATACAGCCCGTGGACCTGTGATTGATGAAAAAGCTTTAGTAAAATATCTTCAAAATGGAAAACTGGCAGGCGCAGGATTAGATGTATTTGAGGAAGAACCTGTAATTACAAAAGCGTTGTTGGAAATGGATCAGGTGGTAATGACCCCACATACTGGAACTGGTACAATTGAAACAAGAATAGAAACTGCCCGGGAAGCGGCTGATAATATAATTGGCTTCTTTAAAGGGGATGAAAATATTTCAAAAGTAAACTAAAAATAAAAGGGGCTCTTTAAGCCCCTTTTTCATTATTATACGGTCATAATTTCTTCTTCTTTTACTTTTAGCTTTTCATCAACTTGTTTACTGAACTTGTCAGTCATGTCTTGAACGTCGATGTTAGCATTCTTTTCTGCATCCTCAGAAAGTCCGTCTTTTACCATTTTCTTTAGAGAATCATTGGCATCTTTACGAGCTGCTCTGATACCTACTTTAGCGCTTTCGCCAACCTTACCTACTTCACGCATAAGGTCTCTACGACGCTCTTCTGTCAATGGTGGAATATTAATTCGGATAATCTCCCCATTGTTATCAGGATTAAATCCTAAGTTAGAGGTAAGAATCGCTTTTTCAATAATAGGAATCATTGGTTTTTCCCATGGTTGAACGGCAATTGTCCTTGGATCAGGTGTTGTGATGTTCGAAACCTGAGACAACGGTGTCTGTGCTCCATAATAATCAACCGTTACTCCGTCAAGCATTCTAGGATTTGCTTTACCTGCACGGATATGGGCAAGTTCGTTGTCCAAATGGCTGATTGCTGATGACATCCTTTCTTCAGCATGGTCCAGTATAAATTGTACTTCGTCGTTCATGATCAATATATTTTGACTGTTAACAGTGTGAAAACAAATTTATAAAAAAAAGCATTAAATAAAAATGTAGAAACAAGTGTTCTTCTTATTATGCAGTCTGTTATGCATGTACTAAGGTACCAATTTCTTCTCCAGTCAATACCTTTTTAAGGTTTCCAGGAGTATCCATATCGAAAACGATAATTGGAAGATCATTCTGCTTACACATAGTGGTTGCAGTTAGATCCATTACCTTTAGATTGCGGTTGTATACCTCATCAAAGCTAATCGACTTGAACTTAGTTGCACTAGGATCTTTTTCAGGATCTGCTGTATAAACACCATCAACCCTTGTTCCTTTAAGCATAACATCTGCTTCAATTTCAATTGCTCGTAATGAAGAACCTGTATCAGTTGTAAAATAAGGATTACCAGTACCAGCACTAAAGATTGCTACTTCTCCTCTTTCCAGGGCTTCAACTGCTTTTGTTTTGCTGTAGAACTCACCAATAGGCTCCATTCTTATAGCGGTTAATACTCTGGTCTTAACACCAGCTGATTCAAGAGCCGAGTTCAATGCCAAAGCGTTGATTACTGTTGCAAGCATACCCATTTGATCACCTTTAACACGATCAAATCCTGCAGATGCACCACTTAATCCGCGGAAGATGTTTCCTCCACCAATTACGATACCAACTTGAACTCCTAAATCTGTAACTTCCTTAATCTGTTCAGCATATTCGTTCAATCGCTGAGTATCAATTCCATATTGTTGTTGTCCCATAAGAGACTCGCCGCTAAGCTTAAGCAAAACACGTTTATAACTTGCCATGTCGTTGTCGTTTTGGGCCAAAGTTAAGGAAAAAAGGAAAGCGGTGAAAAGGGAAAATGTGAAAAGGTTGAATGGTAAACGGTAGAATGGTAGTCGTTAGTGTGCTATGAATAGCATAGAAAGGGAAACCGGAAGACGGGAGTAGGGAGATTGAAGGGCTGGAAAAGGTTCCAGTTTGGTTCGCATCTCACAGTTGTCGCTAGCCTGGATATTGAAACAAAAAAGCCCCGGATAAAATCCAGGGCTTTGAAAATTATTGCTTGGGTATATTAAGCATTCAATGAAAAACGCTCCATTGCACAAACAGTAACATCCTTGTCGTAGTTTCCTAGGAACTCACGAATAGAAATCTTACCATCTTTTACATATACCTGGTTCATCAAAGTGTTTTCTTTGAAGAATTTGTTCAATGAACCTTGTGCAATTTTGTCAAGCATTGCTTCAGGCTTACCTTCCGCACGGAATTTTTCCTTAGCAATAGTTAACTCTTTTTCAACTACATCTGCAGGTACATTTTCCTTGTCAATTGCAACAGGATTCATAGCAGCAACTTGCATTGCTACGTCTTTTGAAATTGCTTCTTCAACACCAGCTTTAGTGAAACCAACCAAAGTAGCTAGTTTGTTACCAGGATGAATGTAAGCAGCAACTGATTCTGCATCTACTTTAGCGTAGTGAGATAACTCAATTTTCTCGCCGATAATACCAGTCTGCTCAGTTACTTGAGCTTCAACAGTACGACCGTCTAATTCTAACGCTTTAACCTCTTCAATAGTAGAAGCACCATTAGCAAGAGCAAGGTCAAGAATGCTAGTAGCGAAAGCTACGAAATTGTCATTCTTAGCAACAAAGTCAGTCTCACAGTTCAATACAACAAGACCACCTGTTTTACCATCGGCTGATGTTTTTGCAATAGCTGCACCTTCAGAAGCTTCTCTGTCAGCACGCTTGTTTGCAATTGCTTTACCTTTTTCGCGAATGATTTCAACAGCGCGGTCGAAATCACCTTCTGCTTCGGCTAGGGCTTTTTTACAGTCCATCATGCCGGCGCCAGTTGCTTTACGCAACTTCATAACATCTGCAGCTGAAATAGCCATATCTATAAGATTTAAACGTTATTATTAGTTTTCTTCAGTCTTTGGAGTTTCATCTGCTGCTGGAGCTGACTCCTCTTTTTTAGCAGCTGATTTTTTAGCGTCCTCTTTTTTAGCTGATTTCTTAGCTTCTTTTTCGGCAGCTTCTTTTTCTCTTTCAACTTTTCTTTCTGACAAACCTTCTTTAATCGCAGCAGTCATTGTGTTAACAATTAACTGGATCGATTGAGATGCATCGTCGTTTGCAGGAATTACAAAGTCAATTCCTTGTGGCTCTGAGTTAGTATCAACCATAGCGAATACAGGGATACCTAAACGTTGAGCTTCACGAACAGCAATCTTCTCCTTCAATACGTCAACTACGAATAGTGCAGCTGGAAGTCTGGTTAGGTCAGCAATACTACCTAATACTTTGTCCAATTTTGCACGCTGACGTGTAATCTGAAGTTTCTCTCTTTTTGAAAGATTGTCCCAAGCTTTATCCTTCATCATCTTATCGATAGATGTCATCTTCTTAACTGCCTTACGAATAGTAGGGAAGTTAGTTAACATACCTCCTGGCCAACGCTCAGTTACATATGGCATGTTCACATCTGAAACGATATCTGCTACGATTTGTTTTGCTTGCTTCTTAGTAGCAACAAACAAAATTTTGCGTCCCGATTTTGCGATTTGCTTTAAAGCTGCAGCAGCTTCATCGATTTTTATTACTGTTTTCTGAAGATCGATGATGTGAATTCCGTTACGCTCCATGAAAATGTAAGGAGCCATGTTAGGATTCCACTTTCTTTTAAGGTGTCCGAAGTGTACTCCGGCATCCAATAACTCTTGGAAATTTGTTCTAGACATAAAATATACTGTTTACGTTCTGTACATACAATTGCCTGGTAGCCTGTTAACAGAGTCCTAGACAATTTAGATACTAAACATTGATTAAAAACTGATAAAATACAATCTTAACGTTTAGAGAACTGGAATCTCTTACGTGCTTTAGGTTGTCCTGGCTTCTTACGCTCAACCTCACGTGGGTCACGAGTCATGAAACCGGCAGTTCTAAGCTGTGATTTAGATTCTGCGTCAATTTTAACCAATGCTCTTGCAATAGCTAAACGCAACGCCTCAGCTTGTCCTTTGATACCTCCACCGTCAAGATTTACTTTTACATCATACTTTTCAGCTACTTCTAGTAATAGTAAAGGTTGCTTTACGATATACTGAAGAGTTCCTAAAGGAAAGTATTCTTTAAGGTCTTTCTTGTTAATGGTGATGTTACCGTTACCTTCAGTTAGATACACACGGGCAACAGCTGCTTTTCTTCTACCAATAGCGTTAATTACTTCCATGCTACTTATTTAATGGTATTTAAATCAATTACTTTAGGTTGTTGTGCTTCGTGCTTGTGCTCAGCACCTACATACACATGAAGATTTGTAAGAAGTTTGCTTCCTAAACGGTTTTTAGGTAACATACCTTTTACTGCTTTCTGGATTAAGCGTTCTGGATACTTTTCCAAGATCTCTGCTGGAGTTTGGAAACGTTGTCCACCTGGATAACCAGAGTGTCTTACATACACCTTGTCAGTAAGTTTCTTACCAGTTAAACGAACTTTCTCCGCGTTAATAATGATTACGTTGTCACCTGTATCAGCATGTGGAGTGAAGTCAGCTTTGTGCTTTCCTCTTAGGACAATTGCAATCTTACTTGCTAAACGTCCTAGAACCATGTCTGTGGCGTCTACAACAATCCATTCTTTCTTCGCCGTTGCCTTATTGGCTGAAACGGTTTTGTAACTTAAACTATCCACTTGTTCTTAAGTTTTTGATAAACAATAATAAATAAAGTTCAATCGTGCACGTTTTTTTAATTGTCTTCGATACTAGCGATTCGCCTCGCTACGGAATATGTATCAGACAGTTAAGTGCTGTGCAAATACGAACAATAATCGGGACTGCAAAAGTATTGTCTTTTTTTTAATTACGCAACACTTTTATTGAATTGGTTTTAAATATTTTGCATTGTCATAATCAGATAGTTAGTGAGGTGATAGACGTGGATATGTTTTAGGGAAAACAAATAAGATTGAGATCGTTGAATAAAAGACCTGTTTTTTGTTACCTTTAGCACACTAATCCAAGAGAATCAGGGCGTTCCTGTTCTGATAATAAGTCAATAATATAAAGTAGAATTCCACTGTTCACCCCTTTTTTTACTACTCTACGCTACAACTACCCTACAAATACGAGGCTTTTACCACTATATGTAGTAAGTGTCTAGTAAGAGCCCAGTAAAAGTGCAGTAAGAGAGGTGGCATCAATATGTTAAAGGAGTGCTTACGGGTAGAGTAAAACTTTGAGATCTTTGAGGAGTTTTAGCATCTTCGTTTCTCATTTAATGTTATGATAAAAACAAGTTTTACAATGAAAGTTAGGTTTATATTGTTATCTTGTGCCGCAGATCTACTAGCCAGTATTAGAGTAACAGAAAAAGATAGAGTGTTGAGTAAAAATGAATTTGTAATTCCTTGTTCCGACTTTTTTGGTTGTTCAAAGGATAATGTTGAGGAGTATTCATCCGATGGTAAAGCTGTGTTTTTGCGCTGTCGGTCGTGCGGACTGATTTGGAAGGATACCAATGCGAGTCAGAAGGATAAGGCTTATGATGATGAGTATTTTAGTGGCCACCGATATGATAAGAAGTTGGCTCGTAAGCTTCGTAAGGCTGATCTTTTTATGGAAATTGCAGAACAATACCAATCTCCGGGGCGGTTTTTAGAAATCGGATGTTCACTGGGATATAGTGTGATGGCTGCAAACCGTAGAGGATGGAAAGGTAAAGGTACCGATATCAGTGAGTTTGCAGTAAAGGAATGCTGTGAGCAGGGATTAGATGCTGAAGTAGTGTCAATAGAAGAACTGATACAGCGCGACACAAGGTATAATGCCATTCTGATGAAACATGTGCTGGAACATTTCGAAAATCCACATGTAGTTCTGAAACAATGCAAGGAATTGTTAGCGGAGAATGGAGTCCTAATTATATATGTTCCAAACTCAGAGCTGGGAAGAGCTAAACGAAAAAGAGAGAAGCATAAATTCTATAAATACAGTAGAAATGGATCTGAGCACTATGTCTATTTCAATTATCATAATTTAACTCGCCTTTTGGAAGAGTTGGGGTATGAAATCAAGGTTCAGAATTATCCAATAGCTATAAAGAATGGCTCATCTTTGGGAATGATGGGGCAACGTTTGTTTAGACGATTTTTGTCGTTGCTGAAAAGTGATCAGGAGCTTTTTGTTATTGCACAGAAGAAGTAATGTGTCCTGCCGGACAGGCTCTCATTTTTGCCTTGATGCAAAAACGAGACAAAAAGATCAAGGCTGCCTGAAAAAAGCAATCGATTTTATTGCGGTTGCTAAGTGCAACTGGGTGATCTTCGAGCAGAGCTCTCAGCTTCCCAGTTTTACTAAGCAACCGCTGCTAAATCCATCACTTTTTTCAGGAGGCCAATTCGGTTGCGATGGCCGTAAGCTTTAATCTTTCCCGATTTTCCTGAGGAGACCAATGGAGCGCTGATGTTACGGGGGGCTGAGATTGGTTTTGGATACCACTTGGTTGCTACAGACATTGAATGACCTAACGGGCAGTAGTGCGCAACCTAGAGCGTCTCTGTGGTCTCTAGCTATGGATCAGCTTGCTGATGCATTAGCTATATTTCGTTATAAAATCTCTGTGTTTCCTCCGTGTCCTTCGTGGTTAAAATACTACCACTACAGCAACATCAATGCACAACCTGAAACTTTGAACCTGGAACTATAAACTGTAAGGCGCTAGCCGAACGCTTTTTCAAAAAAAAATCTAACCTTCATTAAACCTTCTAATTGATTCAGGGTCAAAAGGGCAAAATAATTTATGTTGGACCATAAAAAATTAGAAATGATGAAAAGAAGATTTGCTTACGTAATAGCGGTATTAGTTGTTTGCTTGATTTCAGGTAGTGCAATTGCTCAGCCACAAAAGGGTGAAAGATTTAATAAAGAAAGAGCAGGAAAGATGCAAATGCATAAGCAGCAAGCTAAGAAGCATATGATGCTAAACTTGACTGATGAGCAGAAAGAGCAAATGAAGGAGATCAGAATGACAGGAGTAAAAGAATCGAAACCTGTGAGAGATAAACTTCGCGAATTGAATGCTCGCAAGAAAACATTGATGACAGCAGAGAATGCTGATATGAAGGCTATCAACAATCTGCTGGATAAAGAGGGTGAGTTAAAAACTGAATTGGCCAAGTTGCAAGCAAAGAATGTACAAAAGATTCGTTCTTTACTTACAGAAGAACAACGAATGAAGTTTGATGCAAGAGTAGGAAAAGGACATAAAAGAGGTTTCTCGAAAGGACACCATAGAGGTTCTTTTCAGGGAAATGAAATGAGAAAGCCTGGTCGTAGGGGATGATCGACCAGGAAGTTTTAGGGGATCGTTTATTTGTTAGTCCTTGCTCAGTGGAGCAGGGACTTTTTGTATTATTCTGTTTGGATAGCTCTGATTTTTTGTGTAATTATGTTCATTCAATTTGCCCACCTGATTGAATACTAGTATTAAACCAATTTAACGAAGTTTATAATGAAGGCAATCCTTGTCATTATTCTGTGCTGTATGTTTAGCACATTAAGTTTTGGACAAAATGAGTTTATTGAGACGTTGGGTAACCGACTCGATTCTGTTTATTTACGCTCTCCATTAGAAAAGGTCTATGTGCAGACAGATAGAAACCAGTATTTCCCAAGCGATACATTATGGTTTAAAGCGACGCTTACTGAATCCCGAAGTATGAAATTCTGGAACTCCAGTAAAATGCTGCATTTGCATTTATTTGATCATGACGGGAAACGGGTAAATAAAGAAAACACTTATGTTGTTTTGGGTGAGGCACAAGGATGTTTTGTTTTGCCGGAAGAAGAAGGTTGGTACAAACTGGTAGCAGCTACAAATTGGAATTATAATACTCCGCAAAATCGATTTTTCACAAAAGATATATTGATTCAGAAACCATTGTCAAAGGCTTCTTTCAAAATGAATTTTGCAAAGGGGAATTATCAAACAGGTGAAGATGTTGAAGTAGAAGTTGATTTGTTGGATGGTGAAGATGTTCGTCAGGAAAGAATCCCTTTTACTTATCGGTTAAATCAAGGCGAGCGAATACTTGATGAAGGAGAAGCTTTTACCAAAGGCAAAGGAATGAAAGGCTTGAAATTGTCGCTCGAAGAGGCAAATGATACTTTGCCAGTTAGTCTTACTTTGGAGAGTAAGGATCCAACTATTCATACCAAAATGATGGCCTTTATTCCGGGTACAACGACTGATTTTGATGTCAATTTTTTCCCGGAAGGGGGAGAGTTAGTGTATCGCGTGCCAGGAATGATCGGTTTTAAGGCAGTTGATGCTTATGGAAATCCACTAGATGTGGATGTGGTTGTCACAGATAAAGATGGTAATACATGGGCCAAGGGACAATCATCATTCAATGGAATGGGGAAATTCAAGCTGACTTGTTTGCCTGGAAAAGAATTGATAGCCAAGGTTACTTCCAAGCGGTATGGCGAGAAGATAGTACCACTTCCACAACCTGTTGAAAAAGGATTTGTAATGAAAGTAAAGGACATTACAGCAGAATACATCAGGTTATATGTCATGCAAAATATTAGTCCGGAGGAACAATACTCATTGGTTGTGTCTCAACGCGATGAGATGATTTATAGTATGACCGGTAATTACAAAGATTTTGGAAACTTTAAACTTCCGCTTAAAGACTTGAAGGCTGGAGTTGCAACAATTACTGTATTTGATCGAGAAAATCGACCAAGGGCTGAGCGTGTCGTTTTTGTAAAACCACAGCAGCGTATGCATGTAAAGATTGAAGGAGTGCGTTCGATCTATCAACCTCGCGATAAAGTTGCGATGAATATTCAGGTAACAGATGAAGATGGTAATCCGTTACAGGCAAGTCTATCGGTTGCTGTTCTTGATTCACTGATGTATAAAAATGATCGCGTGGAGCCATCTAATATTTTCAGCTATTTAAATTTGGAAACAGAAGTGAAGGGGAGAGTACACGATGTAGATTATTTATTCTCAGAAGAACCAGGTGCATCTGAAGCATTAGATTTGGTGATGATGACGCAAGGTTGGAGGCGTTATAAGTGGGAAGAACTGATCGATGATGCTGTAAAGCCAACTAATCGCCTTTATGATGATTTTATTAGAGGACATGTTATTCGTAACTGGTCGAAGAAGCCTGTTCCAAATGCCGCAATATCGCTGTTGACTTTTGGGAATAGTGGCGTTGGTTTGAATCTGTTTAATACTGATAGTACAGGTCGGTTTAAGATGCTTCCCGATTTTCAGGATTTTAATGTGTTGAAGATGATCTTTTCAGCACAAAAAGATAAAGGTAAGGGAAAAGTCAGGTTAAGAGTAACATCTAATGAGGCCGATAGTCTGATGCTTTCATTAAGGAATGAATATAAAGGATTAAGCTATGAAATGGTTGAAGCTCCCTATGCTCCATTGAATGAGCGAGAGATTCATCAAAAGATAGAAGCAGATGATCAGGTGATGATTAATTCAGATTATCTGATTGAAGAGGTTTCTGTTATTGGAGAAAAAATTGATAAACCTGAGTCAGTTGAGCGAGGTGTTTATACAAGTTTCTCAAGTTATTCAAAGAAGGGGAGTGATTTGAGTCCTGCCAGTGATTTCGAAGGAATTTTGCGCCAGGTGCTTCCATTTTTTATCGTAGATACTGATAGTAATGTTGTGTACATGAATCGAGGGAGAGATCAGGTATTTGGTAATTCAGAGAAAAAACCAATTCTTTTTGTAGTCGATGATTTCGCCATGGGGAGTGATTTATCGGCAGTGGATCATTTAACATCGGATGCGATTGATGAGATTTTCGTGATGACGGATGGTGCAACAGCTCAGTTTGGAATGGAAGGTCAGGGCGGAGTAGTGATCATCTATACTCGCGATGATTATGTACAGGAAAGTACATCTGAGAATATTTCCAGTCCGATTGTATTTGCTCCAATTAAAGAATTTTATGCACCTAAATATGATACTCCATTGATGAAATCACTTGCAACCCGCGACATGCGAAGTACTGTTTATTGGAAACCAATGTTGGTTACTGATGAAGAAGGAAAGGCTACATTGGAATATTATAATGGTGATATAAAGAATAAAAAGATCATATGTATTGAAGGATTAAGCTATACTGGATTACCTGGATATGGAATTTTTACATACAATGTGATGTTTTGATGCAACGTTCAGAAAGTTGATGCGTCTATTAGGATGACAGACGTAAAAACAGAGAATCATTAGACTAGATTGTTGAAGATTCGTAATGATAAAATTTAAGATTATGAACGCATTAAAAAACACATTAATTCTTTGCTTGGTTACCTTGTTAACATTAACCTTTGGTGAGGTAAACGCAAAATCATTAAAAGGTAACGGTAATGTAGTAAAGCAGGAACGTGACGTTGAGAACTTCATTGGAGTAGCAGCGAAAACAGGTCTTGATGTATTTGTAACTATCGGACAACCTTTTGAGGTGGTTGTTGAGACAGATGAAAATCTACTGGAAGCTGTTGAGACCAAGGTTCGAGATGGAGTGCTTCATGTATCGATTGTAAAATCAATTCGTAATTCTACCAAACTGAATGTATATGTTACTATGCCTGCAGTGCGATCATTGGGTGTTTCTTCGGGAGCCGATCTTACGGTTGACGGGGTTATT
Organism: Puteibacter caeruleilacunae; assembly: GCA_005217565.1. GTDB lineage: Bacteria > Bacteroidota > Bacteroidia > Bacteroidales > Prolixibacteraceae > Puteibacter > Puteibacter caeruleilacunae. The sequence goes on along the minus strand of SJCO01000018.1, from coordinate 87,862 downwards.
CGCGGTGATGAATGTAAGATTAGTGCATCAAGCGGAGGTGATGTAACTGCAGAGGTTGATGTGAAGGAGATCCGATGCACAGCAAGTAGTGGTGGAGATGTAAATGTTGAAGGGAAAGCTGATTTCATGAAGGGATCTGCATCTAGTGGTGGTGATGTTGAAGCTAAAGCTTTGACTGTGAAAGTTTGTAATGTTTCAGCAAGTAGTGGTGGTGATTTGAATGTCACAGTAACAGAGGAGATTACTGCTTCGGCAAGTAGCGCGGGAGATGTTACCTACTATGGAAAACCACAAAAGTTTGATACGAATTCTTCTAGCGGTGGAGATGTAAATCGACGATAATATCAGTAACAAAATATATAAGCAGGCAGGCCCAATGGACCTGCCTGTTTTATTATATAATCAATAAGAACGCTGATAATATCGTAATAATGATGACAAACCAGCGATAGGTTGCATCGGGAATTCTTTTTACTATTCTAACACCAAGCCATGCTCCTAAGGCAATAGCTGGAAACATCATAATATCCAATAGGAGAGAATTCCAGCTTATCGTTTCCCATGCCATAACATGCAGGGGGAATTTTGACAAGTTAATGATGAAATAAAACCAGGCACCGGTACCGATAAATTTATTTTTAGGCAGATGCATGGCAAGCAGATAGATGGAGAATATCGGACCTGCAGCATTACCAATCATCGTAGCAAAACCCCCGGCTAAACCCATGAGTGCAGCAAACCACCAGGTTTCGGGCATCACTTGCTCTTTCTTACGGTCCTTCCATATCATCAATCCAATACTTGCAAATACGGTTATTGCAATAAGCTGTTTGAATTGTTTATCATCGACAATCTTACCAATCCACATGGCCAGAAGGATACCTCCCAAAGCCCATGGCAGTAGTTTTATTAAGTGCTTCCACTGTGCATGTCGGTTGTAGTATTTTACAGCAAATACATCAGCCATAATCAGAATAGGAAGCAGTATGCCCGTAGATTGTCTTCCTCCGAAAATAAAAGCCAGTGTTGGGATAACAATCATAGAAATACCAGGAACACCAGTCTTCGACATCCCTATGATTAGTCCGCATAATGCAATCAGAAACAGGTCGATTACAGATAGATCGAATTGCGAAAGAATTGAACTCATTGGAAATTTTCTTGCAAAGAAAGAGAAACAAAACTACATTGCACAATTGTTTTTTTGAAATGTTATGAACAGAAGAGAGTTTGTCGTTAAAAGTGGATTACTTATGTCGTTATTACCACTTATGAAGTATGCAAATGCAACAACAGTTGAAGGCTTGAAGTTTGGTTTGGTGACTGATTTGCATTATGCCGATAGGGAGATCAATAAAACTCGTCACTACAGAGATTCAATTGCTAAGTTGCAGGATGCAGTGAAAGAATTTAATCAGCAAGACGTTGATTTTGTTATTAATCTGGGTGATTTGAAAGATGAAAGTAAAGATCCTTCTCGAAAAGAGACATTGCAGTTTTTGAACACCATTGAAAAGGTACTTCAGAAGTTTAATGGTCCTATCTATCATGTGTTGGGAAATCATGATATGGATAGTATAACCAAGAAGGATTATCTCAAGACAACAAAAAATAGCGGAAAGGCAAAAGGAAAGTCGTACTATGCTTTTCAGATGAAGGGTATTCGATTTGTTGTATTGGATGCAAATTATAACAGTGAGATGCAGGATTATGAGCCAGGAAACTTTAAGTGGAATGATGCAAATATCCCTGAAGAACAGTTGAAATGGTTGGAGAAAGAGTTGTCCGACTCAGATTTACCAACTGTGGTGTTTATTCATCAGTTGCTGGATGACTTTGCCATGAAAGATGATCACGACTTGCTTCATTGTGTAAAAAATGCTGCAGAAGTGAGAACGATCATGGAAAAAGCGGGTAATGTGATTGCTGTTTTCCAAGGACATGATCATGCAGGTAACTATAGTTACAATGCAGAGACACATTTCTTTACTATGAAGGCAATGGTAGAGGGAGCTTATCCTGAAAACAATTGCTATGCAGTTGTGGAGATTAAGGGTGGAGAGATTCATATCGATGGATTTGGTCATGGCGAGGACCGTACTTTATTCTTGTAGCCAACAATCCAGAGAATTGAAAATATAATAATATCATAGAGGACAATGAACATACATATAGAACAACTAAAAGAGGGAGCACAACGAGCTCGAGGTATAACTGTTATAATTGATGTTTTTAGAGCTTTCTCTACAGCGTGCTATGCGTTTGAGCAGGGAGTGGAGAAGATAATACCTGTCGGTGAGGTTGATCTGGCCTATAAACTTAAGGAAGAGAATCCTGATTATATATTGTTAGGTGAGCGTAATGAACGAATGCTCCCAGGATTCGACTTTGGAAATTCACCAACACATCTGCAAGGAATAGATTTAAGCGGAAAAACAGTTGTGCAGACAACTAGTTCGGGTACACAAGGAATCGTTAATGCAACTCAGGCAGATGAGATTCTAACCGGTAGTTTTGTGAATGCAGGTGCTATAATTGAATATATCCGTAAAAAAAATCCAGAACATGTTTCACTGGTAGCAATGGGATACAGCTGTATACGCCCTTGCGATGAAGATACTGCGCTGGCAGAATATGTGAAAAATGAATTGGAAGGAGTGCCAAATGATTTTGAAGCTATTGTTGAAAAGTTGCGTGTTGGTGATGGTGCTCGCTTATTAGATCCAGCTAATCATGAATTCTCACCAGCCAGTGATTTTGATTTGTGCCTGGCATTGAATCATTTCGATTTTGTGTTGAGAGTTAAGCAGGAGAATGGATTGCATATTTTGGAAAAGGTGAAACTGTAGTCTTTCTAAAGTAAGAAGAATAGATAAAGAAATGTAGCAAGGATTTTTGGGTTGATTAAGAGTCTAACAATCCACTAATCTAAGAATCAAAAAATCATTTAAGGAATGACATATAACTTTGATACGATCGTAGATCGAAGAAATACCAATTGCATCAAATACGATGCGTTGGAACATATTTTTGGTGTTGATGATATTCTACCATTATGGGTTGCAGATACAGACTTTGAAGTACCTGATTTCATATTGGATGCAATTAAAGGGCGTGCAGAACACCCAGTGCTAGGATATACATTTAGAGGAGATGAGCATTATGAAGCGATTCAGGGATGGATGGAGCGCAGACACAACTGGAAGGTTGATCGTAACTGGATTACTTCAAGTCCTGGTGTTGTTGCAGGATTGACGCTTGCAATAAATGCTTTGACTAAACCGGGAGATAAGATTGTTGTACAACCTCCGGTATACTTCCCATTCTTTGATAGTGTAAAAGGAACCAATAGAGTATTGGTTGAAAATCCATTGAAGAAAGAGAATGGCCGCTTTCATTTTGATATGGAAGACCTGAAGGCTAAAGTGGACGAGGATACTAAGATGATTATTCTGAGTAATCCACACAATCCAGGAGGGACTGCATGGACTCGTGATGAGTTGGAAGAGCTTGGTAATTTCTGTGTGGAGCATGATATCATTATCATCTCGGATGAGATTCACCAGGATCTGGCATTTAGCGGTCATGTGCATACTCCAATGGCTTCGATATCGGAAAAGATTGCTCAGCAAACGATTATTTGTACCGCTGCAAGTAAGACTTTTAATATTGCAGGATTAGCGACTTCGATTGTGATTATTCCAAATCGAAGATATAAAGTAGCCTATGAAAAAGAGTTGCATGTTGCTCATTTAGATATGGGAAATATCTTTGGAATACTAGCACTTGAAGCTGCTTATACAAAGGGAGATGATTGGACTGATCAGATGATGGATTACGTTGAGGAGAACTATAATTATCTGGAGCAGTTTATTAGTGAACGTATTCCTCAATTGAAAGTCATGAAACCTGAGGCAACCTTCCTTGTGTGGATTGATTTCTCAGCCTTAGGGTTTAATGATAAAGAGTTAATGGAATTTCTTTTACAAAAAGCGAAAGTGGGACTAAGTGACGGTCCACGTTTTGGTGTAGGAGGAGAATTCCATGCCCGCATCAATATTGGTTGTCCTAAATCAGTATTGGAAGAGGGACTAAAAAGAATTGAAAAAGCAGTGAACGAATTATAGAGCTATAACTCTGAAAGTTTTAAACGAGGGTGCCGGTTTCCGGACACCCTCGTTTGCTTATAATAACTATGAATAGCATATTTATTTAACTAAAAAAGAGTTAGGAATCTTCTTTTCTGGTTGATTTCTTTATGGATGTTTTCTTTGTAAATAACTTAATAATAAATAAATTTGGCGCAGCAAAGGTTCTATATTTTTAATATCAAAAGATGTAGATTAAATGGGAATGCCGTGTGAATCGGCAACAGTTCCCGCTGCTGTAAGTTCCAATCCTAAGGGATGAAGTTTACTTAATGTTCTGAGCCACTGGTTGATAAAACTGGGAAGGCAATTAAGTAAGGAATAAGTCAGAATACCTGCCTTTGTTAATACAAGATTTTGCAGTCTACGGGGATATAGACGATGATCAACTATAATTTCAAGTTTTCTTTTTCTTTGTATTGTATGTATTAGAGAACATGACTGTTAGCTGTAGAATCTAAATATATTAACTTATATAATATTATAGGATTCAGACAGAAGCGCCATGTTTACAGAAAAAATTATTAGGCTTTTTAGATGTTTTAAATCAAAAGCTTTAACGGTAACCTCTTCCTCAAATTCAAACAGCACTTGTTTCGAAAAATACTATTACCCTGAAGGTGCTAATAAATCGTTTTCAAAGAATTTAGAAATTAATGCTCAAGGTATAGAGCGGAAGAATTTTTGGTACAGGTCCTCTAATTGTACAGTTCAGCAACTCATAAAACTGGGCATTATTGTACTATTCATGATCAACTTGGGTCTTACAGGGTACTCACAAACCAAAGTTGATACCTCAAAGATTTACAATCTTAAGGAAGTTAGCGTTGTTCGCAAAAAACTCCGTAGTGAGATAATTCCAGTTCAGGTTCTGGCAGGTAAAGAGCTAAAAAGTCTAAGTGTATATTCTGTTGCTGATGCAGTTAGATATTTTTCCGGTATCCAGATAAAAGATTATGGTGGGATTGGAGGACTAAAAACTGTTAATGTAAGGAGTATGGGCAGTCACCATGTTGGTGTGTTTTTTGATGGAATACAAATTGGAAATGCACAGAACGGTACGGTCGATTTAGGGAGATTCTCACTTGACAATATGGAGTCAATATCCATCTATAATGGTCAGAAAAGTGGCTTGTTTCAGCCCGCGAAAAATTATGCTTCGGCAAGTGCATTATTCATGATAACCAAAACACCATCGTTCGAAGGCAATAAAAAGAATAATCAAAATATCGGCTTTAAGACAGGTTCTTTCGATTTGGTCAATCCTACTTTTCTTTGGGAGCACAAATGCAATGAGAAATTAAGTAGCTCAATAAATACGGAGTATATGTATACATCAGGGAAATACAAATTTTCCTATGCAAAAAAAGATGGATACAAGACGACAGAAACACGGAAAAATGGAGATGTCAAAATGTTGCGCGTTGAAGCGAGTCTGTTTGGAAAAATAAATAATGGGAACTGGAAAACAAAACTCTACTTCTACGATTCTGAACGCGGATATCCAGGAGCATCAGTAAGAGAGGAGCCAGGAAAATTTAAACACCAAGACAGGCAATGGGATAATAACTTTTTTCTCCAGGGATCATTTAAGAAAAAACTATCAAGCAAGTATCGTCTGTTGCTAAATACTAAATATGCTTACGATTACTTGCATTATTTGTCAGATCCTCGGGTGGATGTATCAACAATGTATGTAAATAATCACTATAAGCAACAAGAGGCTTATTTCTCTTTTGCGCAACTATTTAGTATAACTGATTATTGGAGTGTTTCATTAGCTAACGATCTTCAGTATAACACTCTAGATGCTGATTTAGTCAATTTTGTTTATCCTGAGAGATATACAATATTGAATGCTTTGGCAAGTTCTGTGTGCTTAAATAAGTTTAAAGTGCAGGGAAGTTTACTACACACAAAAGTATTAAACTCAGCAAAACAGGAAGGGGGGAAGGCAAAAGACATGAGCGAGTTTACTCCAACAATAGTACTGTCATATCAACCTTTCTCAGCAGATAATTTTCATATTCGGGCTTTTTATAAAAGAGTTTTCAGAATGCCTACCTTCAATGATCTCTACTATACCTTTATAGGTAACAAGAACCTTGATCCAGAATATACCAATCAGTATAATATTGGGCTTACCTATTTAAAAGAGATCAAATCGGATTTATTAAAAAATATTGAAATAAAACTTGACGGATACTATAATGAGGTAGAAGACAAGATAATCGCGATGCCAACCTCTAACCAGTTTCGATGGACGATGATAAATCTTGGTGAGGTTGAGATTAGTGGACTTGATGCGTCAGTTTCAACAATACTGAAAGTTAAGGATATTGCTTTCAATACTAAACTGAACTATACCTACCAGAAGGCACAGGACTTCACGGATCGAGATAGTGATTGGTATGGAGGACAGATCCCTTATATCCCCTGGCATAGTGGATCTGTAATTATCAATGCAAGTCATAAAGGATGGGGGGTAAACTATAGTTTTATTTACACCGGAGAGAGATATGAGGCTGTTGCTAATATTAAAGAGAATTATGCACAGCCATGGTATACGCACGATCTCTCTATTTCAAAAGAATTGAAATTGAACAAGCATTCCTTACGACTAACAGGGGAGGTGAACAATCTACTTGATCAACAGTATGAGGTGGTTCAATGCTATCCAATGCCTGGAACAAATATCAAAATAAAAATAAACATAGTTCTATGAGAAGAGTATGTATAAATCTCTTGCTTCTATTATTAATAGCGGGTATGTTTCTGGTATCCTGCCGAGAAGAAGATGAGATAATTCGCCCTACAGAAACCGATATTACTACACCTGAAGATTCGGGACCAATTAAAGGCTTTTTCCTCCTAAATGAAGGAAATATGGGGAGTAATAAAGCGACCTTAGACTATTTCGATTACGAAACAGGAGTATATACTAAAAACATTTATGCAGATAGAAATCCTGGCGTAGTAAAAGAGCTTGGCGATGTAGGAAATGATATCCAGATATATGGAGATAAGCTATATGCAGTAATCAACTGTTCTCATTTTGTAGAAGTAATGGATGTAAGAACAGTGAAACACATAAAAGCTGTTTCAATACCAAACTGTCGCTATATTACATTTAAGGATGAATACGCCTATGTTAGTTCTTATGCTGGTCCTGTAAAGATAGATCCTAATGCTCGTCTTGGATATGTTGCCAAAATGGATACCACTAATTTGCAAGTATTAGATACTTGTGTCGTTGGATATCAGCCCGATGAAATGGTAATTGTTGGTAATAAATTGTACGTAGCCAACTCGGGTGGTTATCGAGTTCCTAACTACGACAGTACTGTTTCTGTGATTGACCTGGAGAGCTTTAAAGAAATCAAGAAGATTGACGTTGGAATAAACCTACACCGAATGGAACTCGATAAATATGGCAAGATATGGGTATCGTCACGGGGAGACTATTACAATGTTCCTTCAAAAACCTTTGTTATTGATCCGAAGACCGATTTGGTTACTGATGAATTTGATCTGTTACCCAATAGTAATATGACGCTCTGTGGAGATTCATTGTATATCTATAGTACCGAATGGAGCTATCTGACTAATAGTAATACGATTACTTACGCTATTATGAATGTGAAAACCAAGCGTGTTGTAACCAGAAGCTTTATAAAAGATGGAACTGACAAAAAAATTAAAATACCATATGGTTTGATTGTTAATCCTGAAAATGGGGAGTTTTTTGTCACAGATGCCAAGGATTATGTAACCCCGGGTACACTTCACTGCTTTACAAAAGATGGAATAAGAAAATGGTCGGTAACTACTGGAGATATACCGGCTCATATAGTATTTACTCACAAAAAAATAATTAACAACTAAAGTTTTTCAAAATGAAAAAAGCAATTTCTAATAGGGTATTGTTACTGCTATTCGGTATGATACTCTGTTTGTTTTCATGTAATGATGATGATGTGGAAATATTACCTCCGACAATTAATTTGGAGGAAGACAACGTAAGCTTTACGGTTAAAAAAGGAAATATTTTAAAAATTTCACCCAATTACGAATTTGCTGAAAATGCAGTGTTTGCCTGGAAAATGGATGGCAAAATTATTAGTTCTTCCCCTGAATTGGAATATGAGGCAACAGAGCTAGGTGATAAATACCTAACCCTAGATGTGGTAAACAGTGTGGGAACGGCGTTTGTGGAATTGAAAGTTACTGTAGTAGACCTTGTTTTACCAAAGATCTCTATTAACATTCCAGAGGACGGATACATAATTGTTAAGGGATCGAACCTAGATCTTGTACCTAATGTAGAAAGTAGTGACAATACAACTTATTCCTGGACTGTAGATGGTAATGAAAAAGCAACAACTAAAGACTATTCCTTTTCTTCAACTGAAACAGGAGAGTTTACGCTAACAATCATAGCCACCAACGAAGATGGTTCTAGTCAGGTAAGTTTCCCGATAAAAGTTTGTAATGCTGAGGATCTACCTTTCTCTTGGGTGTTTGATCAAACCGAATACAATATGTCTTCAGGAAGAACGATCAGACTAATGGCATTTGATATTACCAACATTTTAGATGGAGAATTCATTTGGACAGTAGACGGAGAGGAAAAACAAAAAGGAGAACAAGCCTGGTATGCCTTTTCTAGTAGCGATGAAGGTGTGCACAATGTAACGGTTACGATGCGAAACGACTATGCCCAAATTACCAAGAATTTGACTGTTAACGTATGTCCTGAGGAAGGGACCTATAAAAGAGAGGCTTCCTCAGCCAACTCGAAAGACTGGAATAAAGTATATAGTTTCTTGCCAGCACCAGGGCAATTTGTAAACGAAGGATACTCTGTCTACACTGACGAAGAAGCGGTAACATATGCTGAAGGTAGATTGCAACAAGGAGGATATGTTTCGTTAGGAGGATTTGGTGGTCATATCGTATTAGGCTTTGACCATAGTGTAGAAAACGATGGAAGTTATAACATTCAAATCAAAGGAAACTCATTTAAGGGATCTTCTGAACCTGGTATTGTTTGGGTGATGCAAGATGAAAATGGGGATGGACTTCCTAATGATACCTGGTATGAATTGAAAGGATCGGCTACAGAAAGTAGTAATACAATAAAAGATTATGCTGTGACTTATCACAGACCCAAAAGTCCTGGATTACCAGTGCAATGGACCGACAATCAGGGAAATTCTGGATGCATAGATTATCTGGGAGCATGGCACAATCAAGATTATTACTATCCTCTTTGGGTAGATACTGACACCTATACCCTGCGAGGAACGCGTTTGCAATCACGTACCAAAGAAACCTCTCCTGGATACTGGGAAAATGGAGAGTTTGAATGGGGGTATGCCGATAATTATAGTTCAATCGACAGACTAACTGAAGATGATAACTATTCAGCTGCAGCAAATGGGAATCATTTTAAAATTAGCGATGCTATTAAATATGACGGTACACCAGCTAATCTAGAGTATATCGACTTTGTAAAGGTGGTAGTCGGAGTAAATTGTAAAGCCGGATGGTTGGGTGAGAATTCAACAGAAGTGTTTGGTGTTAGAGATTTTAACTTAATCAAGTAGTAGCAATGAAAACAATTATAAATAGATATTTATTGATCTTCTTATCAGCAATAATACTTTTTAGCTGTTCTGATGAAGAAAATCCCTTTGTAGGTGGTAATGCTGATATTATTTCTTTTGCCTTGACGGTTGAAGGAGTAAAATATCCAGCTTCTATATCTGGAACAGACATTGTTATTGCTGTTCCACAAAGTATAAAACTGGCGTCGGCTAGTGTAGAATATCAAATTAGTGAAAATGCATCGGTTCAACCAGATCCTAATACTGTTACGAACTGGGATGAGGAACAAATTTTTAGAGTGAATGCGTGGAACGATGAATATGAAAGCTACACATACACTGTAAAAAGAACAGATGTAGTTGATCCTGATAATGTTGTTTTATTAACGCAAGCAGATGTAGTTGAGTTTGCCAAGAAAAAGGTTACAAGAATTAGTGGAAACTTGATTCTAGGTCATACTACCATACCTGCAGCAGAATTTGATACAATTAAAGACCTTACTCCTCTTAGTACGCTTACTGCTGTTGATTTAAATATTGTAATTAATAATTCGGCAACTGATTGTAATCATGGAGGACTAAATAATATTAAAAAAGCAGGTGGTTTATATTTTGGTTCACTCACAGAACAGGCAAAAGCAACAAAAGTTATCGATTTAGAGCTTTATAATTTGGAGACGGTAAATCAGTTGGTTATTAATTCAGATAGCTTACAGTCTATATCTTTTCCTAAGCTTAAGTCTGTCGACAAAGTTTACATTAATACAACGAAACTAAAAACCTTAGATCTTTCTTTATTAGAGAAATGTGCGGAAGATTTTACTTTGAAAGCAGTAAGAAATGGCAACTATGCAGAGAAGAATTCTAATACATCTATGAGAACAATCAGTTTGCCTAAGCTTAACGCTGTTGGAGGTAACTTATTGATTGAAAATTTCTGGGAGGTTAAGGAGTTAAATCTATCTCAACTGAATACGGTCGATGGAGATTTACAATTGCAGTATATAAGGTCAATACCAGAAATTAGCTTGCCAGAACTTACTGAGGTAGCTAATCTTTTAAACATTAAGAACAATGATGGAATGACTGAGTTTTCAGCAAATAAGCTAAATTCAGTTTCTTCTGTTTATATCTCTAGTTTAAATGTATTTAGCTTAAATCTTGCAGTAATTAATTTGCCTGTATTAAATAAAGTTGAAGAGGATTTCACGATTCGTTTTGCCTCATCGGTTAATCTTGAACTACCGGAACTAGGTACGATTGGTGGTGTACTACAAATAGAATCTGCTCCATTTCTTGAAAGTGTTTCAGTTCCTAAGCTAACAGCTTGCGATAGAATAGAACTATTAGGCACAAAGAGTCTTTCAAGTTTCGATAATCCACAAATGACAGAGTTAAATAGTTTGGAACTTGGAACTTGTTCCCAACTAAAGGAATTTAAGACCCCAGCAATACTCAGTGGAGACGTAGATATAGATTTCGGAGGTAAAGATTATGCTTTTCCTAATCTTAATAGTCTTGAAGAAATCGAAGGTACTTTAGCTCTAAGTTCTTGTGGTGCTAAGGATGTAAATATCGCCAGCATTAAAAAGATCAATAAATTCTACTTTAACTATTCAAGTGAAATTGAGTCGTTGAGCTTTGCTGATCTTGAAGAAGTAATTGACGATTTTGAAATTAGTAGTCTTGGAAATCTAGCAACTTTTTCAGCTCCAAAACTATCGATTGTTGGTAACGATCTTATTATTAAAGGTTGTTTGATTTTAACTGATATCCATTTATCAAAATTGGCAACGGTAACAGGGCAATTCAAGTTTTATGGAGGAAGTAGCAGATGGCAAGCTTCAAGAAGTATTATTGAAAACATGGACGCTTTTGCTCATTTAACTAGTGCTGGTAGTGTTGACATAAGATATGCTGGTAAATTAAGCGACTATTCAGGCCTGAAAAATGTAATTGACTCTTTAACAGAAGACAATTGGTCTGTACAGGAGTGTTTGTATAATCCTGATTATGCTGCCATGAAACAGGGGCAATACAGTAACAATTAAGTTTTAATAAGAAATTACAAAAAATGAATAACAAAATCATAATAGCCATATTTGGCCTTTTAATAAGTCTCTACAGTTGTAGCGATGATGATATCCCTTTTGAAGGAACCGACAGCTACATCAGCTTTTTCCAATTGGAAAAAGATGGTACGAAATACGATGCTCTAATTACTGACGACAAGATTACTGTTGAAATAACTGAAAATGTAGATTTAATAAATGCAAAAGCTGACTATGCAATTGCTGAGTTGTCGGAAATTTCACCTGATCCTAAAACAATAAGTGATTGGGAAGATCCCGTTGAGTTTATAGTAAAGTCGTACAACAATGAAGAGAAGAAATATGTTTTCTCGCTGATTAAAAAAGAAGTGATAAACAACGGTGATGTTAGTTTATTAACACAAGCAGATGTTGATGCTTTTGCAAGCAAAGGTGCTACAAGGATTGATGGTAACTTAATTATTGGTGATGTTGATAATCTAGATATTCTAAAACAAATCACTGAAGTATCGAAAAACATAATTGTTAAAGATTCTTGTGGGCTAGCTGAGTTCGATGCTCTAGTTAACCTTAAAAAGGCGGGTAATATTTATTTCGGAAGTGCAGACAAAGCTTTTGATCCGGCACAGGACATGGATATTAACTTTGAAGCATTAGTTGATGTAGGAGAAATATATGTAAACACGGCAAAAGTAAAAACAGTAGCTTTTCCAAATTTGAAGAATGCATATGCTATTACAGTCAACTCCAATTCGGTTGACACTTTTAAATTTGCATCGCTTTGCGAGGTTTATGGAAACTTGGCTTTTCAATCGGAGACTAATGATTATGTTGATGGGTCTAATGAAGCTTTAAAAAAGATTGAACTAACAAGTCTTAGGTCAATACTTGGATCAGTTACTTTCGATCAACTTAATAAAGTTGAACTTATTGATTTGTCAAGATTAACGAGTGTTGGAGGTCGCTTCGAGGTCAACAGTCTTACAGCTTTAAATAGCATTAAATTAGATGTACTTGGTAATGTTGACAATGCTATCGAATTCGAAGGTTTCGATGCTTTGCTTAGCCTACACATGCCAAAATTATCGCGAGCAGGTTCACTAAAGATTAGTGGTGGATGGAGTGGTGCTCTTCTTGAAGAATTAGAAGTACCAGAACTAACAACAGTTAACAATGAAATTGAGTTAAGTAGTCTCAGTGCATTACTAAATGTACAATTACCCAAATTGACACAAGCAGGCTCACTTAAGATTGCAGGTAGCTGGGGAGTTGCAGTTCTTGAGGGAATAGATTGTCCTGAGCTAACAAGCCTAAACAATGAATTAAATGTTTCCAATGTGGCTATGGAGGAACTTTCATTTCCTAAGCTTACTTCATGTCCATCGATAAATTTTACTGGAATAGAAAAAGTAACAAGTCTCGATCTATCACAAATAAAAAATCTTGAAACACTAGAATTAGTGAGTGGATATGTGTTAGAAGATCTATCATTGCCACAAAACATTAACGAGTTGACTCTTAATGGAGGTAGTCTTGCAACAGTTTTTCCAACATTGCATGGTGTAGAAACAGTAGCTGAGAAATTAACCGTTACTAATTACAAACTACCAAAGATTACAATAAGTTCAGTAAAAGAGTTAAAGATGTATTCTCAAACATCGGGTCAGAATCAAACAGAATTGGAATTTGTTGATCTGGAGATCATCGGCGAACTAGAAATAAGTCTTACAGAATTGGAAACCTTTGAAGCTCCAAAGCTGAAAAAGATGGACAAGTTAAATCTGAAGAATCCATGGGCATTAAAGGCTATCGAGATCCCATTATTGAGAGAAATTACAAGTGAATTGATAATAAAAGGTGCCAACTGGGCTGGTGCAGCGTCAAATTGCCTTATGTCCGATCTTAATGCATTTGCTGCAGTAACAAAAATAGGTAGTGTGGACATTGTTTATTGTGCAAACCTAAATGACTTTTCAGGTTTGAAAAATGCAATCCCTTCTCTTTCAGAAGAGAATTGGAAGGTAGAAAATTGCCAATACAATCCAACCTACCAGAATATGGTGGATGGTGACTATATTGGACTATAACTGTAGAAATATAAGGTAGCATTGAGCTTTTTGCACCCCCTTATAATTCTTCTGATTTAGTTCAGATACATACGAAAGGGTATTCGAAAGAGTATCCTTTTTTTACTTGTATTAAACAAAAAAAAATATACATTTGCAGCCTTATTTTGAGATCCGAGCTGATTCTGTATAATGATACGGTTACAGATTAGCTCTTTTTTTGATCATATGCCTGCCAGAATTTTCTGACGACATTAATCATTTAATTTTAAATTCAATTTATTTAAGTTAAGTATGAAAAATGTACTCGTATGCGTATGTTTTCTCTTGATTTGTGTGGCCAATGGTTACGGTCAGGAGAAGAACTCACGAATTAGTTTTTTTAATGGCAACAAGCTTGCTTTGAGTGTGATGACCGAGAGTAAGTTTTACCCTGAACTTCAGATTGAGGAAACTGATCTGGAGCTGAAGGATGGACGTTTTACTTTCGCTCTTAAGAATGAAATCGAAGTAAAAGATTATTTCCTGGAGTGGGGATTGGGCTTTAGTTATTCAGATGAAGAAGATAACTATGCTGTGTTGCCAGTTAATTTAAGAATCCCTGATCTTTTAAGTAAAAAGATTTCTTTGTCTATCGGAGCAGAGTTGGGAAGTGATTTTGGCGAAATGGTGAAACTAACCCCTTTAATTGGTGTGTCAGTTGACTTTTAGAAAATCGGTATAACTTAAGTGAGGATAGTTTATCCCCACTTAAGTTTTACTTTAATTTACTTCTTCTTTTTGATCTTGATGTTATTGCCTGAATTTTGTTCAAGTTCTTTGTCCTTTCCTGTAGCTTTTGCGTGTGCCTTCGTGGTTATAATAATTACTCCATCTTGGGCAGCATAGCCGTATAGTGCTATCGCAGAAGGTTCTTTTAATACTGTTATGCTGTGAATGTCATCAGGATTGATTTGACTGATATCTTTTCCTGCCTCTTGAATTACACCATCTAATACGAATAGCGGACCATTACCGTTGGTCGGTTTTTTTCCAATGATTCTAATAGGGCTGGTTGCCTTCTCTCCGACGACTATCTTTACCTGACCTGAAGAGTCGATACTTTTGAAGTTATCGATACCATCAATATTAAAAAGGCTGGAGATATCTTTAATCTTACCAATATCAAGACAATCACCCTGAATTTCTATTAAGGAGAAGTTGTTTCCATTAAATCCTATAGAGGCGAAAGCGGTGATGTCGTGTTGCTTGCGACAGAAAAGATGGGTGAATTTACGCTCTTTACTATCGTCATTCTGAGTCTTTACTGCATACCATTTTTCACTGATGTATTCAGAAGTGATCATCGACAATAGTCTCATTTTTTCTTCATGAGTCTTATTGAATTCATACTTATTGATAACATTGATTTGATCAAGCATTCCCAATAGATTCTGAACCTCTCTGGAATTCTTTTTTACTTTTTTATTGAGGTATGAATCGGATATCTCAACAGGTAGGCGCATGTGATAGCCTTTACCTCCTTCAAGAAGATCAATTGCTTTGTCGAATGTTTTGGATGATTGTGCGAATGTATTGCTACAAACAATCGACAGAAATAGTGTTATAAATATTAGTCTCATAAATTCATTGTTAAGTTATTCTACATAGATCACAATATTGTCATCTTCGTACAATATTTGAGGAGCTGGTTCTGGAAGTTCCATTTCCTGTGACACTTGCAATAAAGATGATGCAATAATATCAAATTGCTCGTCGGTACTCAACTGATTCTTACTTCCCGGGTTGAAGATCAGCGTGCCAACGGTTAACAGTACCAGTAGTGATGCTGCATAACGTAATAGCCTTATTCGCTTGTGTCGCTTTTCACGGAACTGTATAGTCTCAATTGATGTGATTAATTCTTGTTCATTAATCCCACCTTGAAGGTGCCGATGTTGATTGATCGCATTGAACAATAGCTCATCAGCATCCTTAGGCGGGGTGCTACTCATTTCTTCTCGTAATATTTCAAATTCCGGTGTCTCAATTTCCCCGGAATAGTATTTGTCAAGCAACTGTTCCTTTTTCATAATCGTAGATTTTTTGAAGTTTCGCTCTGATTTCTTTGCGTGCTCTCGATAATAGTACACGAATATGGGATTCTTTTAAGTCTAGAATTTCTGCAATTTCAGTGTATTCTAGTCCGTCCATATCTTTGAGCATAAAGACTTCCCGTTGAACTTCAGGTAACTTACGTGCTATTGCCATGACAATGGATAGTGCTTCTCCGTTTTCAGCTTTCGATGAACTACTGTTGTTGTGTCCGGAGTCTGGAATGGATGTATGATCCAGATTCAATGGTCTCAACTTCTTAAGCATATCCAGACAGTGGTTTCGAAGTGTTAGAAAAACGTACCCATTGATATTGTCATGTTTTTTGAGTTTTCTGCGTTGATTCCAGAGTTTTACCAATACATCCTGAACTGCATCCCTGGCATCCTCGTTATTATTTAGAAGTCGGAGTGCCATTGGAAACATTCTTGATGATAGTGCTACAACCTGTATGTTAAATTCTTTCTGCGTCATACTCAATTTCAATAACGACTAGCGTATGGAAATGTAACAGGAAAAATTCAAATTTAAGCAGATTTGTATGATATTTAGCTTTGTTTGTATCTTTGCCTCACAAAATCGAAAACTGTAAGTTGATGAAGATTGGGAATTTAGAGTTGGGAAAGCTTCCATTGTTTTTAGCTCCGATGGAGGATGTGACGTATAAATCATTTCGGTATATGTGTAAAAAATACGGTGCCGATGTGATGTATACCGAGTTCGTTTCATCGGAAGCACTAATCCGAAATATAGAGAAGACAAAGCGTAAGATGACATTATTTGATTTTGATCGACCAGTTGCGGTTCAGATCTATGGATCAAATATTGACTCAATGCGTGAAGCTGCGAAAGTAGCTGCAGAGGTGAAGCCTGATTTTATTGATATAAACTTCGGTTGTCCGATGAAGAAGATTGCCATGAAAGGAGCTGGAGCAGGATTGCTGCGTGATATTCCTAAAATGGTTGAGATGGCTGGAGAGGTTGTTAAGGCTGTTGATATTCCTGTAACAGCAAAAACCCGTCTGGGGTGGGATGCTGATGATAAACCAATTGTTGAAGTTGCGGAGCGCTTGCAGGATGTAGGTATTCAGGCTTTGGCAGTGCACGGTCGTACTCGTAAGCAGTTGTATACAGGAGAGGCCGATTGGACGTTAATAGGCGAGATTAAACGTAATCCGAGAATGACAATTCCAATTATTGGAAATGGCGATATTAATGGTCCGGAAAAGGCAAAAGCATTTTATGATCAAACAGGTGTTGATGCATTGATGATTGGTCGTGGAGCCATTGGTCGTCCATGGATCTTTAAAGAGGTGCGTGAATATCTCGAAAATGGTATCCTCTTGGAGGCTCCATTGGTACCTGATATTGTAGAAAACGTAAAAGAACAGTTGACCCAATCAATCAATTGGAAGGATGACGACCGCAGAGCAATTCTGGAAATGCGTAGACACTTTGCAAAGTATTTTCCAAATTTACGTGGTTTTAGGGAGTTAAGGATTGAACTTTTGCAAGCGATTGAAACAGATCATGTAATGGCGATTTTGGATCGTATTGCAGAGAAGTATGCTGATCACAGAGTTGATTATACAGGGGTGAGTTTGAAGTAAAAGCGAGGTTGGTAACAACCCAAGATATATAAATAATGGATAGACGAAAGGTTGAAATAATGGCGCCGGTAGGTTCTTATGAATCATTAATGGCAGCCATTCAAGCTGGTGCAGGATCGGTTTATTTCGGTGTTGAACAGTTGAATATGCGTGCTCGTTCGGCCAACAATTTTACATTGGTGGACTTGAAGAATATTGCACGTATCGCCCGCGAACATAGAGTAAAATCTTATCTGACAGTAAATATTATTGTCTTTGATAATGAGCTAGATAAACTTCATGAGATTATTGATGCGGCTAAAGAGGCTCAGGTTTCAGCGATTATTGCTTCAGATATTGCAGCAATTCAATATGCCAGATCAATAGGAGTTGAGGTGCACATTTCTACTCAGGTAAATATTACCAATATTGAAGCGGTTAAGTTTTATGCTCAATTTGCTGATGTGGTTGTATTAGCTCGAGAAATGAATCTTGGTAGAGTCTGGGAAATTTCAAGACAAATTAAAGAGCAGGACATCCGAGGACCAAAAGGAGAACTGATACAAATTGAGATGTTTGTACATGGTGCATTGTGTATGGCTGTTTCAGGAAAGTGCTACCTTAGTCTGCATGAGATGAATTCATCAGCAAACAGAGGGAGCTGTTTCCAGACTTGTCGCAGAGGATATACTGTTACCGACAATGAGACTGAAGCTCAGTTGGAGATTGACAATGAATATATCATGTCACCCAAAGATTTGAAGACCATTCATTTCCTAAATAAGGTATTAGATGCAGGGGTTAGTGTTCTCAAAATTGAGGGACGAGCCCGGTCTCCGGAATATGTAAAGACCGTTGTTGAATGTTACAAAGAGGCTGTTGATGCTTACTTTGAAAAAGATTTTACCGATGAGCGTATTGCTGAATGGGATGCTCGCTTGACAACTGTTTTCAATCGTGGTTTCTGGAATGGTTACTATTTAGGACAACGCTTGGGTGAGTGGAGTAAAAACTATGGAAATAGAGCTACTGAAAGGAAGGTTTATATTGGAAAAGGTACCAACTACTTTAGTAAGCTCAAGGTTGCCGAATTTAAGATTGAGGCTAAATCACTGCAGGTAGGTGATGAAATCTTGATTACAGGACCAACAACTGGAGTTATTCGAACCAAGGTTGAGGAGATTAGAGTCGACTTAAAACCTGTTGATGAAGCCAAAAAAGGTGTCCGTTGTTCGGTATTAATCGAAGAGAAAGTGCGTCGTGCAGACAAGCTGTATAAGATTGTTCATGAATCAGAAGTGAAGCAACGATAATACATTTATGGCGATGCTTTTATTCGCATCGCCATAATTTCTTTGTTCTTGGAGTTGTGATCTGCCTTTTTTGTAATTATTTTTGAATGACGAAAAAGGACAACTACTATGAAACGACTCTGGATTTTTGGAATATTGGTGGTATTATTGATTACTGCCGGAGGTTATTTTGCTTATAACCATTTTTCTCAGGATAAAGTATATGAAGGCATTCCTGCAGCAAATGCTATTCCTCATAATACACCGCTTGTTTTTATTATCGATGATCTTAAAGATCTATCCAACAGTCTACATAAAGGCAACTTGAGTAAGGGCCTTGAAACAATGCCTTTGTTTACTCCAATCTACAAGTTATTTGAGGAGCTAGACGCCAAGATGGCTGCGAACAAGCAATTGCAGTCGATATTATACGACAAAAAGATTACTATAGCTGTCAATTTTTCGGGCAAGAATAGTTATCAAAATCTTTATTTGATGGCTCTTGATAATGATGAGGAGTTAAGCGTTTTGAAAAACGAGCTCTCGCAGTATGCAGGAGCCCATGGATTCAAAATATCACAAAGAGCGTATGAGCACAACACCATTTTTGATGTAAATGGTAAGAAAGGAAAAGATGAATTTTCTTTTGCTCTTTCCAGGGGAGTAATGATTGTTAGTGAGGATGCAACACTTGTTGAAGATGCTATTCGTCAACTTGGAGAGGGAACATTGCAGAAAGATAAATATTTCAACAAACTCTATCGTATTGCCGGAGATGGTTGTGCTGTTAGTATGTTTTTAAATCATGGAGCATTTGCCAGGTTGCAGTCGTACTTTATGAATCATGAATATAAAAAAGGGATTGCAAGCTTCACTGATTATGGTGAGTGGTCTGGCTTGGATCTGGTTATTAAGGATAAGAGTTTCTCGATGAATGGTTTCTCATTGGCCGGAGATTCTGTTAAAAACATGTTGAGTATTTTTGGTAATCAGAAACCAATAACATCAGATGTTGAAGATATTCTTCCTGCACATACTGCATGGTATGCTGGTTTATCGCTGAGCGATTTTGAAGTATTTTCTGAAGATTTTGATAGATTCACAAAGGGGAAGTCTTCTTATTTTAAAAGGCTAGAAGGATTTGAAAGAATGAAACGTTCAACAAATCTGGATCTATTATCATTCTTAAAGGAGAATATAGAGAATGATGTTGCGATGGCATTTACCGATCTTGAGGAGGAGATGCCCGAGCGATTCGGATATTTTGTCATTGAGATGAAGAGTCGTAGTCAGGCAAAGGAGAAGTTTGAAGAATTCTTGAATCGATATGCTTCGCGTCAGAAGAAACCTGAGTATGCTAAGGTAATGAAGTATAATCTGGATAAGGAGACCTCATTTGATATTTATAAATTCCCATTTGAAGATTTTCCTAGGTACTTATTAGGTGATTTCTTTTCTCCGGTTAAAGCACGGTATTTTACGTTTGTGGAGAACTACATGATCTTTGGTAGTAGTTTCAAGGACCTGTGTAAATTTCATCATTCGAATGTGCTGAATGAGACACTAAGACGTGACATCACTTTTAATAAGTTTGCAGATAATCTTACTCAGCGTGGAAGTTTTTCTTTGTTTGTAAACATCAATCGCAGTATATCGTTGTTGAAGAGAATGCTTGCGCCTGAGGTGTTTGACCTATTGGTGAAGAATGAAGAGATATTGAGGAACTTTGGAGCTCTGGGGCTACGTTTTGGTTGTGAAGATCGTATGGTTTTCAACTATGCTTATCTTAACTACGATGAGGAAAAGAAGAATGAGCCACAAACAGTATGGCGCCACCGATTGGATACTGTTAGTAACTTTAAGCCGGTATTTGTGATGAATCATCGTGACCGTAAGAATAAGGAATGTATGATTCAGGATCAAAAGCATAATCTATATCTGCTGAGCAAGGATGGTCGCAAGGTCTGGAAAAAGACATTGTCGGAACCTATTATGGGATCAGTACATCAGATCGATTACTACCGAAATGGAAAATTGCAGTATCTTTTTAATACTAAATCCAAGCTGTATCTTATCGACAGAAATGGTAATAATGTAGCTAAGTATCCAATTCGTTTGCGTTCGAAAGCAACCAATCCGGTAGCGGTGTTTGATTACGATAAAAATAGAAACTATCGCTTTTTTATCGCAGGAGAGGATCAGAAGATATATGCCTATCAGAAAGATGGAAATCTTGTTAGTGGATGGAAGAAATTTAAAACAGAACATCAAGTGGCTCAACCAGTACAATTTCATAGGATCAGTGGGAAAGATTTTATAGTTGCTGCCGATACCAGAAAAACTTATTTATTGGATCGACGGGGTAGTGTGAGAGTGAAAACAAGTGATGTATTTGATCATTGTCCACAAAATGAGTTGATCTTAGATAAAGGTAAAAGTTTAGCTGATACGCGACTGGTTACTACTGATGTTGATGGAAAGGTACATTCACAATACTTTGATGGAAAGTCCAAAACTGATGAGGTAATAGATTGTGAAAAGGATCATAGTTTCAGCTTCGAAGATGTGAATGGAGATGGAAAGAAGGACTTCATATTCCTGGATGAAGATGAATTAAACTGTTATACTCAGTCGGGAAAGAAGTTGTTTGATTACGAATTTGACCAAGCAATTATATCACCAATTAACTGTTATACATTCTCAGGTGGTAAAAAGAAGATTGGAATATGCAGTGCAAAAGAGAATAAAATTTATTTAATCAATAATGATGGATCATTATATAATGGCTTTCCTTTAAATGGTAGTTCATCGTTTAGCATTGGTTTCTTGAGCGCAGGGAATAGTCACTTTAATCTGATTGTTGGAAATGAGGATGGTTACCTGTTAAATTACCTGGTTGAATAACAGATTTATCAGACTATAACATTCATGCAACTCTTCCGTATAAGAAAAGCACAAGTAACAGTGATTTAAAAAAAGTAACATTTCTGGGTGTGCGTTTTCCATAGATCAACTTTGTTGGGCGTGCGCATTTTGGGGTTAATAAGAAGGTTATGAGTTGGGTGAACTTAAGAAACATAATATTTTGTTTCGTGGCCTTGCTATGTCTAAACTCATGTAATACGGATGAGTTTGACCTGGATAAACTGTCGGATAAGGTTAACTGGCAGCCAGATGTAATGGTTCCCGTAATGAAGTCCGATTGGCGATTGTTTGATCTTGTCAATCAGGATAGTACCATCTTTAGGGTTGATGAAGAAAACCTGATTCGTGTAATATATCGTGAAGACTCGTTAGTTAATATTGTGGTGAATGATTTGTTTGAAGTTCAAGATGGACAGGAACTAATGAATGAATCGCTCGATTTTGATGTACTTAAGATTCCTGATATTCACAAAGCTGATATTATTGCTCTTACTGAGTTTTTGAAAAATATAGGAGGAGTGTACAGTACATTGGATCTGGATCATAAAACAACCGTAACTTTACCTGACTATGCTACAAGTGGTAACCTGGGAGAATATGATCTTTCAATTGCAGATTTACTGGAAAAAGCAACGTTTGCAAAAGGGATATTGAAGATTGATATTACAAATAATACACCCGTTGCGATGCAGCCCTTATTCGATCTAATCTTTGATGGAGAGGATCGTGAGCAGCTTGATTTCGGAATGATTGAACCACAGCAGACGATAACTAAGGAGTATGATCTGTCGGGAAGAACAGTGAATAGTACGTTAAAATTTCGTTTGGTTAAATTTAGCACACCAGGTTCAAAAAAGGCTGTGGCAGTTGATGGCAATACTGCTGTGAAATTAGGGGTGACGATCTCTGGAGGGAGAATAACTGCAGGTATTTTAAATGTAACTGAAGATTCTAAGTTAAAGAAATCAAAAAACGCAACGGTAAAACTTGATGACCAGATTAAACTGCAGCGATTGAAATTGAAGAGTGGGACTATGGATTATAGTGTTTATTCTGAATTTAAGAATGATGTGATTGTCCGATTTATTTTACCATCAGCTAAGGTTGGTGATAAAGTGTTCTATAAAGATGTTTTTGTAGGATCAAAAGCTAAAGCTGAAGGAACCTGGGATATTAGTGATGTTGATATTGACTTAGGAACCGTGGCAAATAAACCATACAATAAATTGCCCATTTCATATGAAGTAACAATAGCCGATGGATCTAACAAATTTATATTCGATTCGTCGGAGAAGGTAAGATTGAGTCTATTATTGAATGAACCTAAGATAGAGTATGCACAAGGAAATTTTGGAAAGCAACAAATTAAGATAAAAAGGGATGAGATAGATATTGATATGGATTTCTGGGATGATATCAAAGGGGATTTTAAGATACAGAATCCAGAACTTCGTTTTAAGATTAAAAGCTCGGCGGGTGTGCCAGGATTACTGAAATTGAATCTCGAGGCTTCCAATAAAGAGGGAGAGGTTCAAAAGTTGAATGCGCAGCCACAAATGGTTCCTTATCCTGTTGATCTTAGAGAGAGTCCGTTAATTGGTGAGGTGGTATATGATAATTCAAATTCTGACATTGTAAGGATAGTATCCTTGCCGCCGTCAGGTAAGGTTGAGTATGATGGTATTCTTGAGATAAATCCCGAAGATAATGACGACATGAATAACTTTATGAGCCACGAGTCCGCTATTCTGGTCGATTTTGAGATAGATATGCCATTGGTTATTCAGACAAATAATTTGGGTGTTGACGAACGCATTGGTCTTACAGGAAGTGAATTTGAGAAAGTAACTAAAGCAGAGTTGGTGATTAATTATGAAAACGAGATTCCAATGGATGTGGAGGTGAAGATTGGTCTTTTAGGAGAAGAGGATGTTGTTTTAGAAGAAATTAGTCCGGATGTGTTGCCTGCTGCGACAGTTGATAAACAAGGTAATGCTGCAGGTTCAACAGTCGGAAGTATTAGAATTGAGTTAACAGATGATCAATTAATAAAATTGAAAAATTCAGAAGCAATAGGTTTAGTTGTACGAATTAAATCAGCCAAAGGGGGTGATATTCCAGTGAGGCTATTGGCCGATTATCTCTTAAAACTAAATGTTGTTGTTGAGGCATCTCTTGACTTTACAAATTAATGCAGCCAGGAGTATGATTAAATTGAGACATTGTTTACTAATTGCAGGCTTATTAGTGGTGGCTGAGTTTGCAATGGGACAAGGGGCATTAACACTTTATCATCTTATGGGACAACCGATGTCGGAGGAGATAAATCCTGCTGTTCATAGGGATTCCAGTAGATTGGTAATTGGGTTTCCTCTATTGTCGGGTATCGATATTAATGCCAATAGCGATTTTGCTTATTCTGATTTGATTCATTATGGGTCAGGAGAGCAATCAGACTCATTGATTGTAGATTTCAATACTTTTCATGATGCTTTGAGAAATCATAACTCTCTGTTACAGGAGGTCTCGATTGATTATTTCAATTTTGGATTCTGGAGTAGGAGATACTATTTTAGTTTTCATATAAGAGATAAACAACTGGGGCAGTCTAAGTTTGACAAAAAACTTGTGACATTTTTTAGGGATGGTAACGCCAATTATCTTGGACAGAACTATGACTTGGGAAGTATAGGTATGAATTTCCTACATTACCGGGAGTATGCGGTGGGGGTATCTAAGGATTTAGATGAGCGTTTTACCGTGGGGGGAACATTAAAAATGCTTTTTGGAAAGTCGAATTTATTAATGAATAAACTAAAATTAGATGTTGAATCGGGAGCTCAGGGAGAACATCTTACATTACGCGCAACAGGCGATGCAATGATCTCTGCTCCGGTTGATATAACATTTGATGAGAATGGATTTGTTGATGATGTAGATGGTCGTTTGGACGAATTTGGTGATTACTTTTTCAATAATAAGAATCTAGGATTTGGAGTAGACTTAGGAGTAAACTTTAAGGCTACATCGAAACTACATTTGGGCTTGAGTTTGGTTGATTTTGGCTTTATTCGTTGGGATGCCGATTTATATGACCTTACCGAAGAAGGTGAGTTTCGATTTGAAGGTGTTGATTTGAGTCAATCGATTAATGAAAATGCACCAGGTTATAAACCTGCAAGGGATGCCTTTGAAGATTTGGCTGATTCCATACAAAGTGGTTTTAGGATCAATGAAAGTAGAAGCTTTTATGTGTCACAATTGCCTAAGAAGATATATCTTGCTGGTAGTTATTTCCTGGATGGAAGGACAAGTATAGGACTAATTGGAAGGTTTTATCAGTACGAAGGGTATTCTGATGTTTCGGCAACTTTATCGGCCAATAAAAAAATAGGCCAATCACTTGGTGTTAGTGTGAGTTACTCAATGATGAAGAGACAGTTTGATAATATCGGATTAGGGATGTCACTTCGAATGGGAGCAGTTCAATTATATTTAGCTAGTGATAATGTTGCTTCAATTATTTATCCATCAGATATGCAGGTAGCCAGTCTGCGTTTTGGTATAAACCTATTGTTTAATCGTGATTATAAGAAACAGCGCTATAGTCGGTTAAGAGCAGATAATGATTTGGGAAACAATCGAGAGTTGGTTGATCGTTTTGGAGATAAGAAAGATCAAGATGCTGTGTTTCAGAAGTAGTTGTAGTGATTGAACCCCAGGATGTTTAATAGTATATTTTCTAGCCAGACGAGTGTCATAATTCAGAGACTTCGAAATTTATTATTAATTTTACCCTCGAATTAGATAATGGAGCAGAATTATGATCTCATTAGTAATACTATATGCTGTTAATTTTTTCCGTACGTTACTGATTATCGTTGCGATCTTTTGGATAGGCCGAATTGTGAGTCGCTATGTTCTTCCTTTAATATTGAAGGGAATGGTGAATAAGGCGCAAAAGAATATGCAGGATCAGATGCGTCAGCAGCAATATGATCAAAGGCAAGAGGGAGAGGTAACAGTAGAATTTAAGAATAAAAAGAAGAAATCGTCGAAAGACAGTAACGGCGATTATGTAGAATTCGAGGAGGTTGACTAGTTTTTGACAATTGGTTCAAAAGATAGTGCTCAATAGGAGCAGACTTCACAGATTACTATTTCCAATACAAATATTCATAGTAGGTTAGTCAATTAAAGTTTGGTTAACAATGGACTTGCTATGGTTGGTTTTCGAAGAATTAAAAGGTTGATAATCTAATAATTTACTTATTTTTGTTGTCCGAAATTTAAAAATAGTCTTATGGCGCAGGAAGATATATTCAAAAAGCTCGTAGCCCATTGTAAAGAGTATGGTTACGTTTTTCAATCAAGTGAAGTGTACGACGGTTTAGGTGCAGTTTACGATTACGGCCAAAATGGGGTTGAGCTGAAAAATAATATCAAAAAATATTGGTGGGATTCAATGGTATTGTTGCATGAGAATGTTGTTGGTATTGACTCAGCAATTTTTATGCACCCTACTATTTGGAAGGCTTCAGGACACGTTGATGCTTTCAATGATCCATTGATCGATAACAAAGAATCTAAGAAAAGATATAGAGCTGATGTTTTAATCGAAGATCAGCGTGCAAAATTTGAAGATAAGATTGAGAAAGAAATCAAAAAAGCGAAAAAACGTTTTGGAGATTCTTTCGATGAAGCACAATTCCGTGAAACAAATCCTCGAGTACAAGCTAATCAGAAGAAGATTGAAGTACTTAATGAGCGATTTACCAAGGCATTGAATGATAATGATCTTGAGGAGTTGAAGCAGATCATCGTAGACTATGAAATTGCATGTCCGATTTCAGGAACTAAAAACTGGACTGATGTTCGTCAGTTTAATTTGATGTTTGCTACAGAAATGGGATCTACTTCTGATGGTGCGATGAAAGTTTATCTTCGTCCAGAAACTGCGCAAGGTATTTTCGTTAATTACTTGAATGTGCAAAAGACTGGTCGTATGAAGATTCCATTTGGAATCGCACAGATTGGTAAGGCATTCCGTAATGAGATTGTTGCCCGTCAGTTTATCTTCCGTATGCGTGAGTTTGAACAGATGGAAATGCAATTCTTTGTTCGCCCTGGCTCCGAGCTAGACTGGTTTGATAAGTGGAGAGAGACTCGTATTAAGTGGCACAGAGCATTAGGATTTGGTGATGACAATTACCGTTTCCATGAGCATGAGAAATTGGCTCACTATGCAAATGCAGCAGTAGAT
The DNA here is from genome assembly GCA_005217565.1 of Puteibacter caeruleilacunae. GTDB lineage: Bacteria > Bacteroidota > Bacteroidia > Bacteroidales > Prolixibacteraceae > Puteibacter > Puteibacter caeruleilacunae. The sequence continues at coordinate 60,825 of SJCO01000018.1, read as the reverse complement.
ATTGAGTATCGTTTCCCATTCGGATTTAAAGAAGTAGAAGGAATTCACTCAAGAACTGATTTCGACTTGTCGCAACACCAGGAGTTCTCAGGTAAGAAGATTCAATACTTCGATCCAGAATTGAACAAATCGTATGTACCATATGTAGTAGAGACTTCAATTGGTGTTGACCGAATGTTCCTACAGGTAATGTCTGCTGCTTATTGTGAGGAAGAGGTAGAAGCCGCTAATGGTAAGAAAGATAAGCGAGTTGTATTGAAGTTACCTACTGTATTGGCTCCAACTAAGTTGGCTGTAATGCCGTTGGTGAAAAAGGATGGTCTTCCAGAGAAAGCTCGTGAAATTATCAACGACCTGAAATTCGACTTTAGCTGTCAGTATGACGAGAAAGATTCAATTGGTAAGCGTTACCGTCGTCAGGATGCTGTTGGTACTCCATTCTGTGTAACTGTTGATCACCAATCTCTTGAAGATAATACTGTAACTATCAGATATCGTGATACAATGAAGCAAGAAAGAGTTTCAATTGATCAATTGAGATCTCTTGTTGGATCGCAGATTAGCTTTAAAGATCTTTTCGCGAAGTTGTAATTCAACTGCAGTAAGATCAAGGTTTAGACTAAAAGACCTTAAAATATATATAATTGAAGCCCGGAGAATTTTCTTCGGGCTTTTTTGGTAATTTAGGCGATCATTAATCGATCTATTGTCACGTGAAACGAGTTCTTATCATTACATATTATTGGCCTCCATCGGGAGGTGCCGGAGTTCAGCGCTGGTTGAAATTTTCGAAATACCTTCCTGAAAATGGATGGCAACCGGTAGTCTTTACTCCAGAGAATCCGGAGATCCCTGTTGTTGATGAATCTTTAAAGAAAGATATTCCCGAGCAAGTGGAGGTAGTGAAAATACCAATTTGGGAACCATATCAGCTTTATAAACGTTTTGCCGGAATAAAGAAAGAGGATAAAATTCAACCTGGTTTTGCTACCGACAGGAAGAAGTCAGCTTTAGTTGAATATGTGTCATTATGGACACGGGGGAATTTGTTTATTCCTGATGCCCGCAAATTCTGGATTGGTCCTTCCGTTAAGTATCTAAAGCAGTATCTAAAGGATCACCCTGTTGATGCGATTGTTTCTACGGGACCACCTCATAGTATGCATTTGATTGCATTGAAGCTCAAGAAGCATTTCGATATTAAATGGATTGCTGATTTCCGGGATCCATGGTCAACGATGGATTATCTGGATAAGATGCATCTTAGTTCACTGGCATGGAAAAGGCATCGCCAGCTGGAGCAGAAAGTTTTTGATAAAGCAGACCATGTATTGTCGGTAAGTAACACTTGGGCTTCGGAGATGAACATTAAAGACCGTAGTAAAGTAAGTGTTATAACCAATGGTTTTGATGGCAAAGACTTTGAAAATGATACAGATGTAGCTGAAGATGATTCTTTTAATATAGTTTATGCCGGAATTCTTTCTGAATATCGAATCCCACATGGATTATTTGAAGCATTAAATGCACTGATGGAGGGGAACGATGAGTTTTACGAAAAAACGAAGATTATTATTTATGGATCGATTGACCAGGAAGTGTATAGAGTGCTAGAAAATTATCCTAAGGTAAAAGAACGATTTATCTTCAAAGGTTATGTGGCACATGATGAAGTTATTGAAAAGTACAAGAAGGCTTCTCTGTTGCTATTGATACTAAATAACTCTCATATTGTGAAGGGTAATATTCCAGGGAAGTTCTTTGAATATTTAGGATCAGGTAAGCCTATTCTGGCTATTGGATCAGAAGAAGGTGATGTTGCTGAAATCTTACATTCAGGCAATCATGGTGCTTTTGTTACAGGAAACGATGTATCCCGTTTTAAAGAGCGCTTGTTGGCCTTTTTTAAAGGAGATTCTACTTCAGCAGATATCTCTAAGGGAGATGTTAGTAAATTTGATCGTAAGAATCTGACAAAAGCGTTAGTGGAAATATTGAATGGACCAATGAAGAATGATTGATGGTTGAGGGATAAGGATTAATTGACTATTGATTTTGGTACTATAGGAACTAACTATTGAATAACAACGGAAACAATGAAGGTAGAATTTTCGCCAGCAGAGAATCATATTGAGGGAAAATCATTTGAAGTAAATGGGACACAGTTCTATTTTCGTGGAAATGTGGTCTGGGAAGATAAATTATATGTAGAAGATGACTTTCATAATGTGCTAAAAGAGCACTATATGCAAGGATGTCTTATTGAAAATGTTCCATCATATAACGGTATATTCTCTATAATCGTGGTGGAAAATAATCGTTTATTGATTATCAATGATCGCTATGGCTTTTATCCATCGTTTTATCGTACCAATAATCATCAGTTGATGATCTCTGATGATTATCGCTCTTTGGTTAAACAGCAAATCTTTAGAGAAGATGCTTTGGTCGATTATCTGTGTCTTGGTTATGTACAGGGAGATAAAACATTGTTGGAAGATGTAACAGAAGTCCCGCCTCATACAATTCTTGAATATTCTGTAGAAGGGGAGAACCTCATCGAAAAAAGAAACTCGTATTACCACTTCAAGCTGACTTTTGAAGATAATGCAGAACGACGAGCTGCTAAATCTTTTGAAGATATTTGGAATCGCATAATGGATCGCTATGCTGATCATCTTAATGCTACTTCAAGTAGCTTTTATGCACCTTTGTCGGGAGGTTTAGATAGTCGTTTAATAAATGCTCACCTTGATTACAGAGGTGTGTCTTCATATACGATGACCCAGGGATGTCAGCGCGATCATGATGAGATAAATACTGCATTGAAAGTTTCTGAAGAATTGAGAAACGTTAAAGAACATATTGTTCAGATAAATGATGCCGAGATGTTGCCAAAATTTGAACGTGTCGGCTGTTCGTCTAACCGGATAACAAGTGGCTATCCCAGCGAAATATTCTTTTTGAACTATGAGCGACTACAGGGAAAATGCGACTACCATATTCCAGGTCACTCAGGGGATTTTATTGCAGGAGCCCATCTTGGAATGAAAATGAAGCTATGGAAGTCGAAGGATGACATTATTGATTACATCATTAAATGGAAGTCGTCGGCACTAACACAGCAATTATCTAAACGTCATATGGAGATCTTTAGACATAATCTGGCCGAAAACATGTCGGTTGATGATGGAATCATTTCTGGATACTTAAGATGGAATCTTGAGAACAGACAAAGAAGATATATTGTGCGACAGGCTATTCCTGATTTCCAGGAAGGCATGAAGTTGTTGTTACCCTTTTATGACAATGAATTGGTGGATTTATTTAGTCGCTTATCGATGCGATTACTCTTAAATCAAAGACTTTACGTAAATGCCCATAAGGATCTTTACCAGATAAATCCTTCTTTATATGCTATTGGAAGAGACGGTAAAAAGATCAAAAAAATCTGGAATAACTGGCTTACTGAATTTGGTCCGAAGGTTAATATGGTGATCAAAAAGAAGCTAGGTACATATAGTGGTGTGAGGACACAATTGATGGATTCATCAGTAAAATGGGATACGTTGATTGATGAATCAATACTGCCTGATGAAACAAAACCTTTTAGAAACTATCAATTGGGACAGTGGCACTATGCTTATCTTTATTCAATTCAAAAGATTGTAACAGATTTGAAAGAATAGTTGAATATCTTAAGCATTACTCTGCCAGATTTTCTGATATATAGTGCTATAATTTCGTGTCACTTCTTCCCAGCTGAACGATTTGCTTTGTTCTTGTCCTTGTTGTGCAATAGAGGTGCGACGTTGTTGGTCATCAATTAAACGATGTATTTTCGTCTCAAAGTCATTATAGGAAGAGGCGAACAGGATATCTCGATCTTCCTGGAAGTGCCCATAAATACCCTGACCTTTATAACCAATGACTGCACAACCTCCTGCCATTGCTTCAGCAAATACCAATCCGAAGGTTTCCTGGCGACCAGGGAGTGCAAAAATATCGGTTTGTTGATAGAGTTCTGATAACTCGTATTTATTCTTTCTCCCGGCAAACAAAATGGAGTGGGATGATGATTCACTAAGCTTTTCTAGTTTTTCATACTCCGGACCGTCACCAACGATGGTCAGTTGTACCTTCTGGGATCCATTGTACGACATAACAGCTTTAACCACCCAGTCGATTTGTTTAATCGGGATTAAAGCTCCCACTGATAATATGCGAACAATGGAATCTGTTGACGTTTTCTCTTTTCTCTCAAAGAAGATAGGATCAATACCATGTTTTACAAGTTGAGATTGAATCCCTAGCTTTTCTATCATTTGTTGCTGTCCGTTATTGTGACAGAGTACAGTATCAGCATTTGAAAGTATTCTTCGAATCAGTTTATGGACATACCACCAATGAGGTAAACGTTGGATAAAGTTACAGTCAGATCCCCGAACCGATATAACATAAGGGATTTGATATTTTTTCTTTAACCAATAAGAAAAATAGGCATCAGGTAGAATATAATGGGCATGGGTTAAATCGTAATCCTTATATTTTGCCAGCTTCTTTTTGTTTAATATGCAAGAAATGTGGATTAAAAGAAAAGATAAAACAGCAGAGGGAATTCTGAAATATGAGATCGTTGCAATAGCAAAATCTTGTAAGGAAAACTGTTTTGGCAGTTGAGAGATATAACTGTACTTTGATTTTTTCTTTAAGAAGAATGGTACAATCTCTTTTGGAAAAAGTACATCGATAGTCATGGATGTACTTTTTAGATTTTTCGCGATCTTTAATATGATTCCATTGGGATTTGGCTGTCCTGGAACCGGTATATTTCTTGCTATAAAAAGTATTTTCTTATTTATCATTTCTTTGATATCATATTTGATATTTGTCGAATTGTGTTGATAATGAGGTTGTTTATGTCGTCTGATAGTCTGAATAAGTACGTCCCACCAACAAATACAATTGTGATGGCTGCACTTCGTATGATGATATCAGCAACAAACCAGTCTTGTTGTGGTATAAAATATGCTGGAAGATAACTAATTATTCCCATTGCGATAGTCAGTAAGTGTTTGTGGTTAAATGGGAAAAGGTTGAATTGCATTTTGATATAGGTGACTCTAAAAATCAACGTTGTTAAATAAGTTAGTACCGTAGCCAGGGCAACGCCATCAATACCATATATAGGAATAAAGATCATATTAAAGATGATTGTTAGCACGGAGACAATCACCATAAAGACTGTTTGTACCTTGTACTTGTGCGATGTGCTGAGCAAGATCGGGCCGGCGCCATTAACGATGGTAATCAAAAATGCCAGGGAGTATAAGGTAACTACATTTCTTCCTGATGTATATTCTGGTCCCAGCATGATGAAGATATTATCCAGGTTACTGTATATACCAACAAAGAGTAGTGTACCTATGATTAGCTGATTGATGGTACTCTTTCGATATATTGAATCAATTACCTGTAGATTATTATCTTTCCACGCATCAGCAATCAAAGGTGTTGCAATTTTATTTAACGAAGCATTGGGAATACGAAGTATACTGCCAAAGAGAGCACAAACACTGAAAACACCAGTAGCTCCGAGGGCCAGGTATTCATTGGCCATAATACGGTCGATATTGGTAACAACAATTCCACTGGAACTTCCCAGGATGCCGAAGAAACCAATACTAAGCATCTCCTTGAATAGACCTTTGTTGATAAAACCCAGTTGAGGTTTTAGTGAAATATTATGTGTTCGAATCAATTTAAACAATACCGGTATCGCAGGAAAACTTAATGCGAATACGAAGCAAAACATGTAGGTGCGGAAATCAATCCATCTGAAACAGAACATACAGATGAAGATGAGGTTTAACATCTTAAATCCAAAGTCGGTCCAGAAGGTTCCGGTTACAGCATCAAGCAATGCCTTATTGTATCCATCAAGTATGGTGAAAAAGAGTCGAAAGAAAATCAATGGGATCAGAAAATAAAGGTATTCAACCAGTAACGGAGATTTTTCAATATTCCGCTCAATAACCCAGGGTTTAAGTATTAGAAATGCCGAAATAACCGCTGTAAATCCCAGTATAGTTGTAAGTATAACCAGAAATGAAAAGCCATTGTGTTTGTTGTCTTCATTTTTAAAATAGGGGAACAATCGATTGGTAACACTTACAAATCCCAATGTACCAAACAAAGCAAAAATTGCAGAAATAGATGCAAACAGTTGTGTTAATCCGATCTCTTCTTTTGTGAAAAATTTAGGCATTAGAAGAATGACATAGATATAACCTATCGCTACTCCTAAGTACGAGAATATGGATCCTTTAATGGTTTGCTTTTGAATGATACCCATAATGTTGTTGGTAATTGAACAATAATAAACAAAAATAGTATTAACAAGATTAAGTTGCGGTAAAAAGATATATTTTTGTTTCTAACATTCGTTAAGCGAAAAATTAATAGCCATTAAAAGCAAATACAAAGCTCATGAATTCCGATTTGTTAAAAAAGACGATACCGCACCTGGTTGCATTACTGATTTTTACAATTTTATCCTTTGGTTACTTTAATCCTGTATTGGAGGGCAAGCGACTCACTCAACATGATGGGGTAACTTATAAGGGAATGTCGAAGGAGATATCTGATTATAGAGCAGAAACAGGCGAGGAGGCCCTGTGGACTAATTCTATGTTTGGGGGAATGCCTGCTTATTTAATTTCTGTGATTTATCCGAATAACTATGTGAAATACACTGGAAAGTTTCTGGAGGGATTCCCAAGACCAGTATCGATGCTTTTTATTTATTTGGTCGGTTTTTATTTGCTGATGCTAGCCTTTGATATCCGGAAATGGCTTGCGATTGTTGGTGCCGTTGCTATGGCGTTTTCATCCTACTATCTTGTCATTATTGCAGCAGGGCATAACTCAAAAGCAATAGCCATTGCTTATCTGCCATGGGTAATTGCAGGGGTATATATGGTCTTTAGAGGCAAAAAGATGTGGGGAGTGATTATATTCTCCATTGGTTTGGCGTTGGAAATGCTGGCAGGACATCCTCAGATCACTTATTATGGATTGTTGTTATTGCTTATATTCGGTATTGTAGAACTTATTTATGCAATACGTGAGAAGAAGATTGTAGATTTCGCCAAGTCTGTGGCTATCTTGATATTACCAGCAGTTATTGCAATTGGTACTGATATAGGGAAGTTGATGCTGACCATTGAATATGGAAACTATTCAATTCGAGGTAAATCTGAGCTGACATTTGATAAAGAGAATAAAACATCGGGATTAGATAAAGATTATGCTACGGCATGGAGTTATGGAAGGGGAGAGACCTTCACTTTATTGATTCCAAACTATAAAGGAGGATCTTCAACAGCAGGATTTGATACCGATTCTGAGTCGTATAAAGAGTTACGATCAAAAGGTGTAGCTGGTGCTAAAAATATTGTGAAACAATTACCAGGTTATTGGGGGGATCAACCAGGAACATCTGGGCCTGTATATGTAGGGGCGTTAATCTGTTTCTTATTTGTACTTGGCTTGTTTATTATAAAAGGACCGGTAAAATGGTGGCTACTTTCAGCAACTGTTTTGTCAATATTACTAGCTTGGGGTAAGCATTTTATGCCATTGACCGACTTCTTTCTGGATCATTTCCCAATGTATAATAAATTCAGGACGGTTTCCATGATTCTGGTTATTGCGGAAATTGCAATACCATTATTGGGAATGCTGGCGCTCAAGGAGATTTTGTCGGGAGGAGTGGATAAAAAGGAGTTGAAAAAGGCACTTATTCGTAGTGGCGCTATAGTTGGTGGTTTCTGTCTGTTGGTTGCCATGATTCCAGGAATATCAGGTTCATTTTCAGGTCCTGTTGATGCACAGTTACCAGAATGGTTGTTAGGGGCTATTCGCAGTGATAGGGCTTCACTTTTAAAAGTGGATGCGATGCGTTCATTTGCTTTCATCGCACTTGGAGCATTGGCCATTTGGTTATTCCTTATGGATAAGATCAAGGCAAACATGGTAATAATCGGAATTGGATTGCTTGTGCTAATTGATCTTTGGGGAGTTAATAAGCGCTACCTGAACAATGATCAGTTTGTTTCAAAGAAGCAGGTTGAGGAACCGTTTAAGCTGGCGAAATCAGATATTGAGATTTTGAAAGATAAGGATCTAAGCTATAGAGTTCTTAATCTAAATAATCCTTTCAATGATGCACGTACATCGTACTTCCATAAATCGATTGGTGGGTACCACGGGGCGAAGATGCGTCGTTATCAAGAGCTAATCGATTACAGAATCACTGAAGATATGAGAGCGATATTTGCAGGTTTTCAGAATCCTGCAAGTCTTGATAGTGTAATGAGTTCGTTACATGTATTAAACATGCTGAATACGAAGTATCTTGTTTACAAAGAGGATGCTCCACCTTTAAATAATCAATATGCCCTGGGAAATGCCTGGTTAGTGAAGAGTGTTAAGATGGTGAATAGTGCAAATGAGGAGATTGAAAGCTTAGCAAAAGTTGATACTGGTGATGAGGTTGTCGTAAATAATAAGTTTAAGTCACAGTTGACGAAAGATCAATATAGCGGAGAAGGAAGTGTTGCGTTAACTGATTACAAACCCAATTACCTGAAATATGAGTTTAATGGTGCGGATAATCAGCTTGTAGTGTTCTCAGAGATCTATTATCCAAAGGGATGGAATGCATACATCGATGGAAAGAAAAGTGAATATTTTCAGGCTGACTATGTGTTAAGAGCTATGGAGGTACCAGCAGGTAAACACACAATTGAATTTAAGTTTGAACCGTCGAAGTTTAGCACTGGTAATACTATTGCTTTGCTCTGTTCATTGATTCTTCTGCTTGCAGTTGTGGGGGCTATTGTTTACGGAATTCGTCAATCTTTAGCAACGGAGGATGAAAAGTAGTAAGAATAGATCTCGAAAGAGTTTTGTAGGATCATACATAACCTCTTTTTTAAGCATATCATTGGTCCTGTTCCTAATGGGAATGCTTGGTCTGGTTGTTCTTAATGCAAAGAGGTTGGCAGATTATGTGAGGGAGAATATTGGCCTCACGATTATTTTGGATGATGATATACGGGAAGCCGAGGTTGTACAGTTCCAGAAAACCATAAAAGCTGCAGATTTTACAAAGTCGACACGTTACATTGATAAGGAACAAGCAGCAAAAGAGCTTTCAGAGGATCTGGGAGAAGATTTCGTTGGCTTTTTGGGATATAATCCTCTGCAAGAGGTAATTGATGTGAAATTGCATGCAGGTTACTCTAATCCCGACTCAATGCTTGTTCTTGAGAAATACTTTTCTGGTAATCCTTTGGTAAAGGAAGTACACTATCAGAAAGATCTGGTAAGTATTATCAATCGGAATCTTAATCGGATAGGTGGATTCTTGCTAATATTTAGTGGAGTACTGTTGTTAATATTTTTCGTTTTAATAAATAACACCATCCGTATGGGGGTATACGCACAGCGTTTTGTGATTAATACCATGATGTTGGTTGGAGCGACCAGGGCATTTATACGGCGACCATTTATCTTTCGAAGTGTAGTAATCGGAGTATTAGGATCCTCTGTTGCTAGTGTGCTTCTGTTGGGATTAATCTATGGTTTCCATGATCAATTAGAAGCATTTATCAATTTTCATGATATGAATATGCTTGGATTCTTGATTGTTTTGGTATTTTTGCTAGGAATTTTCATTTCGTGGTTCTCAACACGATTCGCTGTAGACCGATATCTTCGGATGAAATTCGATGACTTATTTTAAACTTAAGAAATCATGTCAAGTAAAGGGAAAGAAGCACCTGCTAATAATGGATTTGCATTAGGAAAAGAAAACTATCGACTTCTACTAATAGGATTTGCAATAATTGTTCTAGGATTTTTGTTGATGATTGGTGGTGGCAGTGAAGATCCAAATGTCTTTGATGATGAGGTTTTTAACTTTCGTCGAATAACACTTGCCCCGATGGTAGTTTTATTGGGTTTTTTGTTTGAGATCTATGCAATAATGAAAAAACCAAAATCCAATAAATAATCAAAATCGTATTAAACAATGACGTGGTATGAAGCGATTCTTCTTGGACTTATTCAGGGCTTAACCGAGTTTTTGCCAGTAAGTTCAAGTGGACATCTTGAGTTAGGTGGTGTTTTACTTCATGTGAACTCCTCAGAGAATTTATTATTTGCAATTGTTGTTCATGGTGCAACGGTATTAAGCACCTTAGTTGTTTTCAGAGAAGATATTATTCGCCTTATAGCTGGTGTATTTAAACGGGAAAAGGAGGAAACCTCATATGTGATGAAAATTGCATTATCAATGATTCCAATTCTTGTTGTTGGCGTTTTCTTTAAGGATTATGTGGAATCTCTTTATGCTGGAAACTTATTGATGGTAGGATGTATGCTCTTATTGACAGCTAGTCTTTTAACATTTACATTCTTCAATAAAGGAGGAGAGAAAAAGATCTCTTATAAGAGTGCTGCAATCATAGGTGTTGCGCAAGCAATGGCTGTAGTGCCAGGTATTTCCAGGAGTGGATCTACAATTGCAACAGGACTGCTTTTAGGTAATGATAAAAAAGAGATGGCTCGCTTTTCTTTCTTAATGGTTCTTGTTCCTATTCTTGGTGCTAATTTTCTGGATATAATGTCTGGGGGAATGACTACTGAAAATCATATGGGATTTGTACCTCTTGCCATAGGTTTCATTGCTGCCTTTGTTTCAGGATTACTGGCCTGCAAGATCATGATTAAAGTCGTGAATAAGGGCAAGTTAATTTATTTTGGAATCTATTGTTTTATTGTTGGTCTTATTGCTATATTTGCAGCTTGATTTTTAAAATAATCACTTAATTGCCTAATAAATTGCTTTGCAATGATGGAGTCTGTTGAGAACGTTGACTTTCAGAAGGGGGAAATTCTGCTTATCGATAAGCCTTTAGATTGGACATCTTTTGATGTGGTGAAGAGAGTAAGAGGAGTAATCTGGAGAAAATTCAAATATAAGTATAAGAAGTTAAAGGTAGGTCATGCGGGGACATTAGACCCGAAGGCCAGTGGGTTGATGGTTTTGTGTACAGGCAAAGCTACAAAGCGTATTGAAGAATTTCAGGCTGGCGAGAAAGAATATATTGCTACTCTGAAATTTGGTGCAACTACACCTTCGTACGATAGCGAGATGGAAGAAGATGCACAGTTTGATATAGATCACATCACCAAAGAGAGTTTATTAGCGACTTGTGAAAAGTTTTTAGGAGATATTGAACAAACACCTCCGGTATTTTCTGCAGTGAAGATTAATGGTGTACGTGCCTTTGATTACGCAAGAAAAGGGGAAGAGGTAAAACTTAGATCCAGAATTGTAAACATTCGTGAGATTGAGCTGTTAAGTTTTGAAATGCCTAAGGTTGAATTGCGTATTGTATGTAGTAAAGGAACATATATTCGTTCACTTGCTTACGATATCGGTAAAGCCATTAATAGTGGGGCATACCTAACAGGTTTGAGAAGAACACGAATTGGAGAAATGAAGGTGGAGGATGCCATGAATCTGGAGGATTTTACAAAAATTATCGACGCAATGTAACAAGTGTCGATTTTTGTCGTATAACGGGGTTCGAAATAGATATATAAAAAGCAATACTTTTATGAAGTTATCCAAATTTAAGTACGAATTACCTGATGAATTAATAGCTCTTCATCCTGCTTATAACAGGGATGAAAGCCGATTGATGGTGTTGCATAAGGAGTCGGGAGAAATTGAGCACAAACTATTCAAGGATATCGTTACCTATTTCAACGATAAAGATGTAATGGTATTTAATAATACCAAGGTTTTTCCTGCTCGATTGTATGGTAACAAAGAAAAAACAGGAGCAGAAATCGAAGTTTTTCTGTTGAGAGAATTGAATAGGGAACAACGACTATGGGATGTTTTAGTTGATCCAGCAAGAAAAATTCGTATTGGAAACAAATTGTATTTTGGAGACGATGAGTTGGTTGCTGAGGTAATTGATAATACAACTTCCAGAGGTCGTACATTACGTTTCTTGTATGATGGACCATATGATGAGTTTAAAAAGACCTTGTATGGATTGGGACAAACTCCGCTTCCTAAGTTCATTACTCGTGATGTTGAGCCTGAGGATAAGGATCGCTACCAAACAATCTTTGCTAAGCATGAAGGAGCTGTTGCTGCTCCAACAGCAGGACTGCATTTCAGTCGTGAGTTGTTAAAACGTCTTGAGATTATTGGTGTTGATTTTTCGGAGATTACCTTACATGTAGGTTTAGGTAATTTTAGAAATGTTGATGTTGAAGATTTAACAAAACATAAGATGGATTCAGAGCAAATCTGGATACCTGAAAATGCTTGTGATGTTGTAAATACAGCAAAAGATGCGCGTAAGAACGTATGTGCAGTAGGAACAACTGTAATGAGAACATTAGAGACTTCTGTGTCAACGCAAGGTCATTTAAAACCATTTGAAGGGTGGACAAATAAGTTTATTTTCCCACCATATGAATTTAGAGTAGCTAATAGAATGGTTACTAATTTCCACTTACCATATTCTACTTTGTTGATGATGGTTTGTGCATTTGGTGGCTATGATAAGGTTATGAACGCATACGAAGTTGCCTTGAAAGAAAAGTATCGCTTTGGAACATATGGTGATGCAATGTTGATATTGTAAGCAATACTAAAGAAGATATAGAAAAGGAGATCTTGTTGAGATCTCTTTTTTTTGATTTATACATTATCCTTTTAAAGCTTCAGCTCCACTTGTAATTTCCAAAATTTCCTCTGTAATAGCTGCTTGTCGTGCCTTATTGTAAGTTAACTTGAGATCATCGATGAGCGATGTTGCATTATCTGTAGCCTGATGCATCGCAGTCATGCGGGCTCCATGCTCGGCTGCATTTGAATCGAGAAGGACTTCGTAAAACTGAGTCTTTAATGACTTGGGAATTAGCTCTTCGATAATTGTTTCTTTTGATGGTTCGAAGATATAGTCAAGCAAGATAATATCATTCGAGCGCTTCTCGTCTGGTTTGATGGGAAGAAACTGCTTGGCGGTTAAAATTTGGACCGCTGCATTTTTGAACTGGTTGTAAACGATATCTATCCTATCATATTTACCAGCTTTAAAATAATCCATTAACCGCTCAGTCAAGATGGTGGTGTTCTCAAAACTTATATTATCGAGCAGAGCGTTTTCCTCACCAATAACTCGTAGATTTAACGATCTAAGATGTTTTTCTCCTTGTTTTCCTATGGCGAGAAAATGAAGATCATCTCTTTTGTATTGTAGAAAGTAATTTTCTTCGATATGATCAATGGTTTTTTTTACAATATTTGAGTTGAATGCACCACACAAACCTCTATTGGATGAGAGTACGACAATAAGAACCTTGTTGGGCTCTTTAGGTGCCGTAAAAATCGATTCTTCCTGATTACGAAGGGCAGAACTTATCGAAGACAAGATCTCTTGTAATTTGTCAGCATACGGCCTGATTTGCAAGATTAGATCCTGCGCTTTTTTCAACTTGGCAGCAGATACCATTTTCATGGCGCTAGTAACCTGTCGCGTTGTTGTTACGGATGCAATTCTTGTCCTAATTTCTTTTAAATTGGCCATATCAATCAGTTTCTGTTTTTCCTAACATGCCTACATTCGTGCATGTAATTTTTTCTTAGTCTCTATATTTTGATGTGGTCTCGAGTGCCACAGTCTTAATTACCTCTGTAAGGGTATCGGTCAATTTACCTTGTGCTAACTGGTCCAGTGTACTTTTATAGGTTGTCTCCATCGAACTGATAAAATCCTCTTCGAATTCTTTAATCTTGTCAATAGGAACATCACGCAGTAATTCATTGGTCCCACAATAAATAATTGCGATTTGATGCTCTATTTTTACTGGAGAATATTGTCCTTGTTTCAGTATTTCTACATTCTTCCGACCTTTATCAAGTACACTCATGGTTGCAGCATCAAGGTCTGAGCTGAATTTTGCAAATGCTTCAAGCTCCCGGTATTGAGCCTGATCAAGCTTTAATGTTCCCGCGACCTTCTTCATGGCTTTAACCTGCGCGTTACCTCCAACACGCGATACCGAGATACCAACATTAATTGCCGGACGAACTCCTGCATTAAATAAATTAGACTCAAGGAATATCTGACCATCAGTAATGGATATAACGTTAGTGGGAATATATGCCGATACATCTCCTGCCTGAGTTTCAATGATTGGAAGTGCAGTTAGTGATCCTCCTCCCTTTACTTTTCCGATCAACGATTCAGGTAGGTCGTTCATTTGTGATGCAATTTCATCTGACTCAATTATTTTTGCTGCTCTTTCCAGTAGGCGAGAGTGTAAGTAAAAGACATCACCAGGATAGGCTTCACGACCAGGAGGACGACGAAGCAGCAATGAAACTTCCCGGTATGAAACGGCTTGTTTTGACAGGTCATCATAAATGATTAATGCATCGCGACCAGTGTCTCTGAAATATTCACCGATCGATGCTCCTGCATATGGAGCATAAAACTGCAGTGCAGCAGGATCTGCAGCCGTTGCAGTAACGATTACAGTATAATCCAGAGCCCCGCTTTTCTCAAGTGTAGCTGCAATATTGGCAACAGTGGATCCTTTTTGTCCTATCGCTACATAGATGCAATATACAGGTTCTCCATTGTCGTAGTTCTCTTTTTGATTGATGATCGTATCAATAGCAATTGCAGTCTTTCCTGTTTGACGGTCGCCAATGATCAATTCTCGTTGACCACGACCAATTGGAATCATGGCATCAATTGCTTTTAAACCTGTTTGTAAAGGTTGTTTTACTGGTTGGCGATAAATTACTCCTGGTGCTTTTCGCTCTAGAGGCATTTCAAACGTCTTTCCAGCGATAGGACCTTTGCCGTCTAAAGGTTCACCTATTGTGTTCACAACCCTTCCCAACATTCCTTCTCCAACATCAATCGAAGCAATTTTACGTGTGCGCTTTACGCTGTCGCCTTCTTTGATGTTCTCGGCAGAGCCTAAAAGTACTGCTCCTACATTGTCGGCCTCAAGATTTAAAACAATACCTTTAACTCCACAGCTAAATTCTATTAGTTCATTGGATTCCACATTGGATAATCCGTGAATCCGTGCAATTCCATCTCCAACTTGAAGGACAGTCCCTACTTCTTCTAGTTCGGATTGCGTATTAAATCCTTCGATTTGCCTTTTTAAGATTTGTGAAACTTCTGCTGGTTTTATGTCGGTCATGGTTGTATTTTTTTTATCTGGTTCCTAATAAATTAGGATGGATTAAACAATTTGAGTTTTTTCTAAATCTTCTTTGATCCTTCTCAGTTTTCCTAAGACACTTTCGTCAATCTGTTGATCATCGACACGAAGAATAAGTCCTCCGATAATTTCTTCCTTGACTTGTATCGTTAGTTCTATCTTAGTTTTAAAGTGTTCTGACAAAAAGGTTTTTATATGGGATTCCAGTTCTTTACTAATCTTATGGGAGGTGGTGAGTATGGCTGATTTTATACCTTGACTATGTCTGTATTGCTCTTTGAATTCTGTGCAAATGGAAGGAATATGTACCTCTCTTTTATTCTCAGTTATCAATAGTAAGAAGCTGAGGACATATTCATTAACATTTCCTTTAAACATTAAGGATAACACTTCTAGCTTTTTTGAGGTCTTTACAATAGGGCTCTCTAATAGAAGAATAAAATCAGGACTGTTCTCCACGAGCTGGCTTATCTCAATAATGTTTTTATACACCTCATCGAGTATATTATTCTCTGAAGCCAGAGAAAATAAAGCTTTGGCATAGCGAACGGTAATCAAGCTTCGATTCATAATAAGTAAATCATTAATTGAACTTTATATCATCTACGATCTCCTTGATCATTTTCTCTTGCCTACTTGAATCAGATAGTTCTTGAGAAAGGATCTTTTCAGCAATATCTACAGAGAAAGTTACAATTTGCTTCTTCATTTCAGCAATAGAGGCGGCTTTCTGTTCTTCGATTTTTTTACTTGCTTCTGCAAGGATTTTTTTACTCTCTTCCTTAGCTTGCTTTTTTGCCTCCTCGAGGATTGAATTTTTAAGATCTTTTGCTTCCTTTAGAATTAGATCTCTTTCTTTTTGGGCTTCCCGGATTATTCGTTCATTATCAGCTTTAAGTCGCGACATTTCGAGTTTTGCCTTCTCTGCTGTACTTAATGCGTCAGCTATAGAATCTTCACGTTCCTTAAGCGCATTTAATAGTGGCTTCCATGCAAATCGCTTAAGGATTACCCAGACAATTATAAAGATGATTATCATCCAGATAATGGTCCCTGAGTCAGGATTTACGAAAAGATCAAGAAGATAGAAATTCATATCTGTATGGTTTAAGTTTTCTGTCGAATGAAACTTGTCATAATAGGGCAGAGCCTGTTCTTTTTATGATAGGTTACATTGCGATTCACTCAGTTGTTTTAGATTAAGCCTTGCAGGATGCCGGCAATCCCATTATCATGCAAGGCTGTTAAAGTCTCTTATAACAGTACAATAAGAGCACAAGTACCAACAGCTAGAAAGGCAACGCCTTCAATGAGTGCTGCAGCTACAATCAAGTTTGAGCGGATATCACCACTAGTCTCAGGTTGACGAGCAATTGCTTCCATTGCACTTGCACCTATCTTGCCAATACCTAAACCGGCTCCAATTACAGCAATCCCGGCACCAATTGCGGCACCTACTTTTGCTATTGCAATATCTGCTAATAAAACAGTAAGAATTGATAACATAACTCACTTATTTTAGGTGAATAATTGTCAATATTTAATGGTGTTCCGAGGTTGCCATACCTATGTATATGGCAGAAAGGAACACGAATACATATGCTTGTATAAATGATACCAGTACATCCAGCAGAGTCATAAATACGCCAAATAGGATTGAAAAAGGAGCTACACTATAGGCTACCGTAGGACCAAATAGATTGGCGAAAATAAAGATCAGTGCAACGAATATACTGATGATCATGTGTCCTGCCATCATATTTGCAAATAGTCGGATCATCAAAACCACAGGTTTAATAAGCATACCGATAAATTCAATTAATGGCATTAGAGGAATAGGTATTTTTAACAATGTTGGAACATCAGGATTGATAATCTCTTTCCAGTAATGTTTGTTTCCCGATACTGTTGTTACGATGAAGGTGAATAATGCCAATGCTAAGGTTACTGAGATGTTACCTGTAACATTTGCTCCAAAAGGGAAAATTGGAATTAATCCCAATAGATTGTTGATAAGAATAAAGAAAAAGATTGTAAGAAGATAGGGCATATAGCGTTGGTATTTGTCTTCTCCAATGGCTGGCTTAGCCACATCATCTCTTAAAAATAGAATTACTGGTTCTACAAAGTTCTGAATACCTGTTGGTGCCTTCCCTTTATTGCGTTGTGCAGCCTTACCAGCACTTATAAAGATCATAAGCATTAGTACCACACTCACCATTATTCCTGCAACTGTTTTGGTAATAGATAAATCCCAAGGCAATTCAGCTGTGTTATCAGTATTCATCGTATTACCAATAACTTCAACTATTTTACCTTTGTTCGTGCCATTTTCTTCTATTTTGAATCCATTAAAGGAGCTGTGACCGTGATCAAACCGACTGGATAAGAAACAGTTTAGGCCCTTAGTCTTGCTGTAAACAATAATCGGTAATGGGATCGAGATATGTTTCTCTCCTATTGACATGATGTGCCAATCATAAGAATCTGATATGTGGTGCATAACAAATTCTCCTGCATTAAATCCCGATGCAGTACTGTTATCATCACTGGAGGCATACGTGAACAATGGAGTTGTGGTGAGTAAAATTCCGATTACTAATATGGTTGTTATCCTGTTCATCTGTTTTTACCTAGTTAGTTCGAGTGTAAATCAGTTTTGTTAATCAAATCAATGATTCTCATTATTTTCAGGAGCTGTGGTCGTCTGGTTTCTACAGGTGTTTCATAATAGCCTTTATAGAAAACGAGGAATAGGCTATATACATTGTAACGAAAAACAGCAGAAACGGTACCGCATTCGATCGATCAGCAATAATATATATCACTGCGAACACTCCCAGAAAGAACATTTTAGACATTAAAACCAGTAAATAATATGCTGGAAACTTACCTGCACTCTTTTTGCTAGCATAAAGTAAAAACGAGTGAATTAATGTCGTGATCACATAAAAAAATAACAAGGTAACAGGGAAAATGTTTAGGTAGTAGGCTTTTAAAACAGTGGAAAACAGGACGGTTCCAATGCATGCTAAGCATAGTGTTAGAATCGAAAGATTCTTAAAAAACTTGAATCCAGGCTTCTCCATAATAATGGTGTTAAAGTTTACGTAATGCGTAATAAACAGCTCCCAAAGCAGAGATGAATAACGAAATTACTGTACAGTAGTAACGTTCATTCCCTAACATTTGGTCCAACTTATAGCCTCCCCAAGTACAAAAAGCAATGATTCCAATCATCTCCATTGAGAGACTGGAATACTTAATAAAATGGTCAAATCTTTTTTTGCCTTTTTTATCGTTTGCCACCAGTATTTACTTCTCCATTCATCTTGCAGCTTGCATTAAATACAGCACCTGGCTCAACCGTTAATTTTCCAGTAACGATATCACCTTCGAACAAAGAAGTTGCCTTTAGCGACAAAAGCTCTTTTACTTGTATCTTTCCAATGATCTTGCCCGACACTTCCGATGAGCGACATTCAATCTCTCCATTGATTATTCCGGTATTACCTACAACCACACGACCTTGTGAAGTTAGGTTACCCTTTAATTCTCCATCAATACGAATATCACCCTGAGAGATCACATCTCCTGTTATTACAGTTCCTGACGAGATTAGGTTGATATTTTTATTCTCTATATCGCTATTCGATTTCCCCATGACTTTAATTGTGTTAATGCTTAAAAATACAAATTATTGCGAATTGTAAAGAGTTTCAGTAGTGAAATATTAAAAAAATACGTGAACAATATTAGAGCTGTAAAAGAATGAAAATTCAAACATTTAAAGTGTTGGCAATTGTATGTTGAAAGTAAAGAAGGACAATTATGCTTTAATGCTTTGCCAATTGTTGTTGTCTTATGAAGGAGCGAGATGGTTATTTTGTTGAAATAAAGGAGATTAGTGAAGTTTAATGAAGTAGGGGTATGGATACAAAAAATCAGGAATAAAAAAGTAATACTTCTCTATTCCTGAATTTCAAACTGAAATAAATCAGAATGGGAAATTATACAGTGATATCTTTTTCAATTGCAAGTTTTCCTCTGTAGTATCCGCATTCACCGCAAACAGTGTGATACTTTACAGTCGCACCGCAGTTTGAGCAAGATGCCAATGTCGCAGGAGTCGCTTTGTAATGAGTTCTACGCTTGTCTCTCCTCGCTTTTGATGTTTTGTGCTTTGGATGTGCCATTTTTAATAACTTTTACTTATTGTCTAATAATTTTTTTAATTCATCCCAACGGTTATCCGTTTCTTTTTCTTCTTCACGGACCGTATATTCATCTAACTTATTCAACATTTCCTGATTACAAGTACTGTTACCATGCTCATCTTCAGGATGAATACGTTGAATAGGTATACTTAACATGATATATTCGTAAATATAGTGACTCACATTTATCTGATGCTCAGAGGAAGAGATATATACAATATCATCACCTTCGTCTGATTCCTCCTCCGCAAACTTAACAATGAGTTTGAAGTCATTATCTAAAGCTTGATCGTAAGTGTCCAGACATCTGTCACACAAAATATTTACAAATCCTTCGATATGGAAATTAAATTGAATGAAGGTGGTTCGTTTTTCCATTGTTATTGAAACAGATACGTCGCCTTTCTCAATTTCACTCCCTTCGAATGCTTCAAAGAACCTATTACCAGCGGTAAATTTAAATTCGTGTTTACCTTCTTTTAGCCCTTTGAAGGGTATGGTAAAATCTTTAATTGTCTCCATAGCCATCTTCAAAAAGTTTTGCAAAAGTATAAAAAAAAGGGAAACACCTAAAGAAAAATGATTTTTTTATGGCTTAAAATCCTCTGTTACTTAACTTTTTGATATTAGAGATGATAAAAATTCCCTCCAGACAACCTTTAATTATAGCTGTCGGGGCGGATGTGCTCTTATATTAATTGTTTTAGAGAAGTTTCTTCTTAAGTACAATTCTGAAAGTTGTTCCTTTGTTAAGTTCCGACCATTTTACAAATATCTTACCTGAATGGTAGTTTTCAACGATTCGCTTAACCAAAGATAATCCAAGACCCCAACCGCGCTTTTTGGTTGTGTATCCTGGTTTAAATATGGTCTTAAACTTCGATTTTGCAATGCCCTTACCATTGTCTGTAATATCTAGAAAATAATGGTCGTTCGAAGAGGAAACCTCTAACGAAATTTGTCCATCACCGTTCATCGCGTCAATAGCATTTTTACAGATATTCTCTATTACCCATTCAAACAAAGACAGATTTAAAGGAGCAAAGACCGGATTCGGACTAAAAGAATGTGTTTTGAACTCAATTTTATCGGAAACCCTTGTTTTCAAGTAATCAACGACGTTTGTAATTAAATCATCGAGGTTTTCCATCTCAAGACGAGGCGTTGAACCTATTTTGGAAAATCGATCGGCTATTTTCTGTAGTCGTGTGGTATCTTTATCAAGCTCTTTTACAATCTCTGATTCTGGTTCCTGGAGTTTAATTAATTCAACCCAAGCCATTAATGAAGAGATTGGTGTTCCCAGTTGATGTGCTGTCTCTTTTGCCATACCTACCCAAACCTGGTTCTGTTCTGCTCTTCTCGATGAATCGAACGCAAGATAGGCAATGATGATAAAAACAAAGATGACGGCAACTTGTATCAACGGGAAATATCTTAGTTGAATAAGTAGGGCTGAGTCGGAATAGTAAACTTTATGTGTTTCGGTTTCTGATACCTTGTACTCAATAGGAGGATATTGATTTCGTATCTTCTCCAGGTGTTTATATAGGTTTTCATCGATGATTGGCTCTTCTAATTGAAGATTACGATGTGCAGTGATTTTACCATCCTGATTGATTACGATTAAAGGTATTGATTCATTTTTCTGAATGATTTCATAAATAAATGTAAGATTAACACCGCTAAGATCGTTCTGGGTGATCATACGCGTAGCCTCAGCCCACATTTCTACCTTCTTTCGTTCTTCTTTCTCAATACCGTCAACAATGACATTAGTGACAATAATAGAGATGGATCCAATTATAATGGCACCTGAAAGCAAGAATATCTTCCACCAGCGTTTCTTAAAATATAAATTCAATGCCTAATCTTTTTAGCGTTCATATTGGCTTATGTACAATCAAACGAGTATTGCTTTATAAAATTATAGAAAGAAGATAAATAAATAATGGTCAAACTAAGAAATCTTTAGGAAAAACAGATCCTAATGATAATCCCTTTATAACTCAGAACGGCCCAAAGCCGACATATAGGCGAATCTGTTGCAATCCTATCGCGTACTTTATCGATATAGACATTGAGGTGTGCCCACTTAGCATTGAGTGTAACAACGCATTGTGTTAAAACAAGTAATATATTACTGGTTTTGATGGAAAAATTGTAGCTTAGAAGTCGTAAAAAGGATGAAAATGACTGAATTTGAATCATATTCCAATAAGAGGTTTAACCTAAATAAACGTATTACAGCGTTATTACCGTTTATAGCAGGTAGTTTGATCTTTTTTGGTATTCATTCATATTCCACGGGGAATCTTTTGGAAGCAGTAGTCATGTGTATTGCCGGGATTTGTAGTTTGTGTTCAACCCTGATTTATCTAATTCCTACATTACAAAAAGCTGCTTATTGTAAGGTAGATGACTTGCAAATTGTGATTAAAGAAGGATTATTTAGATCAACAAATAACTATTCATGGGATGATATAAGCTCCTTAAAGAAGGAGAAAACCTATTTTATTCTTAACCTGAAGAATAACCAACAGATAGATCTTCGTCCCTCAATGTTGAGTAGCTCTGAGTTAAATCAATTTTTTCAATGTATCGAAACGATTGCAGCAAAAAATGAATTAAGTATCCATTAGGCTGTAAACTCTTTGGTCAATATCTTCATTGCCTTATTAAAGATGCTTTTCCTGTCGAGGTTACATTCCTTATATAGCTCTGATGGAGTTCCTTGTTCTACAAAGCGATCAGGAATACCCATAATTTCTAATTTGTTCTTGTATCCATGCAGAGCCATAAATTCACTGATTAGACTGCCAAATCCTCCTTGAATCACTCCATCTTCAACAGTGATGATGTGTTGATAGTTTTGAAGCACATGATGAACCATATCCTCATCTAACGGCTTAATGAATCGCATATCAAAATGACCAGCCTGAAGACCGTGTTCTTCGAGCATCTTATTGACTTTTACAATGGTATTACCTATGTGTCCAACAGTTAAAAATGCAAGATTCTGACCTTCTGTAATGGTTCTTCCTTTTCCGATTGGTAATTCTTCCATTTTACATTTCCACTCAGGGGTTACACCTTTACCTCTTGGATAACGAATAGCAAATGGTCCTGGAAGAACTTTCTGTGCTGTAAACATCAAATTACGAAGTTCTAGCTCGTCCATAGGAGCAGATACAATCATGTTAGGGATGTTTCTTAAGAATGCAATATCAAACACACCGTGATGAGTAGCTCCATCAGCTCCAACGAGTCCTCCCCGGTCTAAGCAGAATATAACAGGTAGCTTTTGAATAGCAACATCGTGTATCACTTGATCATAAGCTCGCTGCATGAATGAAGAGTAGATGTTACAGAATGGAACTATACCATTAGATGCAAGTCCTGCAGAGAATGTAACAGCATGAGGCTCTGCAATTCCAACGTCAAAAGCCCTATCCGGATATTTCTCCATCAGGTAGTTAAGTGAACATCCTGTTGGCATTGCTGGCGTAATTCCAACAATCTTCTCATTCTCGTCAGCAAGTTCGACCAATGTTAAGCCGAATACATCCTGATATCTCGGTGGACAAGGTCGTGTTTCTTTCTCTACAATTCTTTTGCCCGTTGTTTTATCGAATACTCCCGGAGCATGCCATTCAGTTTGGTTCTCTTCAGCAGGAGTAAAACCTTTACCTTTTTGGGTAATTACGTGCAATAATTTAGGACCAGGAATATGCTTCATGTCTTCAAGTACTTTGGCTAAGTAAACCACATCATGTCCGTCAACAGGACCAAAGTACCTTATTCCAAGCGCTTCAAACATATTACTTTGCTTTAAGATCGCTTGCTTGATTGCATTCTCGGTCAATTGCATAAGTCTTCGTGTTTTTTTACCAAGACCATAAATTTTACCAAGACCATCCCAGATATCCTTTTTCAGACGATTGTATGTCTGTGAGCGTGCAATATCCAATAAATAGCTATTTATACCACCAACATTGGGATCAATTGCCATATTATTGTCGTTAAGAATAATCAGGATGTCGGAGTTATTACCGGCAGCATTATTCATTGCTTCAAATGCCATTCCTCCAGTCATAGCACCATCGCCAATAACCGCAACAACCTTTTCATCTTTCGATTTTGTCAGTGATGCAGCAACAGCCATTCCTAATGCTGCTGAGATCGAGGTTGAAGAGTGTCCAACACCAAAAGCATCATATTCACTTTCCGCTCTTTTAGGGAAACCACTAATACCATTATATTTTCGGTTTGTATGGAATTGCTCTTTTCGCCCTGTAAGTATTTTATGGGCATAAGCCTGATGTCCAACGTCCCAAATAAGCTTATCTTTTGGGGTATTGTAGATATAGTGAAGCGCAACTGTGAGTTCAATAACTCCAAGGCTAGCGCCAAAATGACCTGGATTGTTGGATACTTCATCAATGATAAATTGTCGTAGTTCCTCACATACTTTTGGCAGTGAGTCTACTTCCAACTTTCGTAAATCACAGGGATAGTTAATATTATCTAATAAGCTATTATATTGTTCTTCCATTAGTGGCATCTTTGAACAGCAAATATACAGATTTTAATGATTGTTAGTTCACGTTATATGAATTGAGACTTAACAAGCCTTTGATTCTATCGACTATCGTATTATTTTTGAGATCGATTGATGTAGTCTTGACTGATGCTTAAGGCTGTCAGAATGATCGATAGATAAAAAATGATAAAGACAATAGATATGACAACTGATAAGGAAAAAGGACGGAAGGCAAGACGTTATGGTCGTTTATATGATCAAATAGAGACACTGTTAAAAAAGTGTGAGTTGCCCAGGGCTCGAATGGCATCTGTAGCATCTGTATTGCATCATAAGATGGATAAGTTCTTCTGGACAGGTTTTTATTTACTTGAGGATGGAGAATTAATTGTTGGAAATTATCAAGGACCAGTAGCTTGTATGGTGTTGGCAAAAGACACTGGAGTCTGTTGGGCTGCGGTTAATGCAGCGGAAACAGTTGTTGTGGAGGATGTTCATAAGTTTCCAGGACATATTGCATGTGATTCTAGATCGAATTCAGAAATTGTTGTTCCGCTTCGAGATAAAAGCAATAATGTGGTAGGCGTATTGGATATCGACAGTCAGGAGTTCTCAAGTTTTGATGAAATTGATGCTGAATGGCTTGAAAAGATTGTAGGTTTAATATACAAATAGAAAAAACTACAGGCCATTAATACATCAATTAATGGCCTGTATATATGTTGCCTTTTGCTAAAAATCTTATTCAGCAAGAACAACAATTGAGTTACGTTTGCATTCTACAATTCCGCCATTTACATCAAAATAGCGTGTTCTATTAGAGGTATCTACAATTCGAATCTTACCGGCAGCAAGTGTTGATACAATTGGTGCGTGATGATCCAAAATGGCAAATGTACCTTTGCTTCCTGGAAGTTGAATGAGTGTAATTTCTCCTTCGAATATCTTTTTTTCGGGTGTTACAATTTCAAGAAACATAAGCGTTATATTATGCTTGAGCTAATAGTTTTTCTCCTTTTTCAATAGCTTGCTCAATTGTTCCAACGAGGTTAAATGCAGCCTCAGGATACTGATCAACTTCTCCATCCATAATCATGTTGAAGCCTTTGATTGTATCTTCTATTGAAACAAGTGCTCCTTTTAGTCCGGTAAACTGCGCAGCAACAAAGAACGGTTGAGACAAGAATCGTTGTACACGTCTAGCTCTATGCACAACCATTTTATCTTCTTCTGATAGTTCTTCCATTCCAAGTATTGCAATAATATCTTGTAACTCTTTATAGCGTTGCAAGAGTTCAATGACTTTCTGGGCGCAATGGTAATGTGCATCTCCCACAATATCCGGAGTTAGAATTCGTGAAGTTGAATCTAATGGATCTACTGCAGGATAAATTCCTAACTCCGCAATCTTTCTACTTAATACCGTAGTTGCATCAAGGTGTGCAAAGGTTGTTGCCGGGGCTGGGTCGGTTAAATCATCAGCGGGTACATACACTGCCTGAACGGAAGTAATCGATCCATGCTTGGTAGAAGTAATCCTTTCCTGCATAAATCCCATCTCTGAGGCTAATGTCGGCTGATATCCAACTGCCGAAGGCATTCGTCCAAGTAGAGCTGATACTTCTGATCCTGCTTGTGTAAAACGAAATACATTATCGATAAAGAATAGAATATCGCGACCTCCACCTGTGCCATCACCATCCCGTAAGCTCTCCGCAATTGATAATCCTGAAAGAGCTACACGAGCACGTGCTCCAGGAGGTTCATTCATCTGACCGAAAACCATGGCTAGCTTCGAACTCTTAAGCTTCTCCTGATCTACTTTGGATAGATCCCAGCCTCCTTCTTCCATGTTCTTTTTAAACTCTTCGCCATAATCTACAATGTTGGCTTCAATCATCTCTCTTAGAAGATCATTTCCTTCTCGAGTGCGTTCTCCTACACCTGCAAACACCGAGAATCCGTCATGAGCTAATGCAATATTATTGATGAGCTCTTGAATGAGTACTGTTTTACCTACTCCGGCTCCACCAAAGAGGCCAATTTTACCTCCCTTGGCATATGGTTCAATCAAGTCAATTACTTTAATACCGGTGTATAATACTTCGGTTTCAGTCGTTAAGTCTTCATATTTAGGAGGAGCGCTGTGAATACTTTTTCCTCCTTCTTTGGTGATTTGTCCTAAACCATCAACAGGTTCCCCTACAACATTTAAAACTCGTCCAATAGAATTACTTCCCGATGGAACTCTTATGGGAGTCCCTGTTGCAATAACATCCATTCCTCTTTTCAATCCATCAGTTGAGTCCATTGCCACAGTACGAACAGTATGCTCTCCGATATGTTGCTGAACCTCGACTATTAAGTTTGGATGTCCTTCTCTTTCGATTTGAAGTGCATCAAGAATGTTAGGGATTTCGCTTCCTTCTTTTTCGAAGCTAATGTCTAGAACAGGTCCAATAACCTGCAAGATTTTACCAACGTTTTGAGTCATGTATGTCCTGTTTTAGGTCAGACAATTCTGACGTTCTACTCATTAAGTCCTAACAAATTTAGCATTTTAACCAATAGGATAATGAAGTAGTAAAAGAAAATACACTTACAAATCAATACTTTGGCGCTTATGATTCTCGTTGCATCATCTTTTTAGCAAGACCAATTAATGGGACCTTCTGTTCGTTTGGAATGTCAATACTTTCAATCTGTTCCATGGCTTGGGAATAGTAGGTCTCTATCAAGTCTTCAGTTAGTTTTCGAATGTTTAATTGTTCGAAAATCTGCTTTACGGCATTGATCTTCTCTTCTTCCTCTATTGAGTCAGATGCGAGCAAGTCGTCTAATTGTTGTCTTTGACTTGTATTTGCTAACTCTAATGCTTTTAACAGTAAAAACGTCTTTTTGTTTGCAACGATATCTCCACCTATTCGTTTACCGAAAGTCTTGGCATCTCCAAAGGTGTCAAGAAGATCATCACGAAGTTGAAACGCTAATCCTATTGAGATCCCGAATTCATAAAGTGTATCCGCATTTGATTGTGAGCAATCAGCACATAGGGCACCGGCCTTTAGACTACATGCTAATAGTACTGCGGTTTTTAAGCGGATCATGTTTAAATATTCATCAACCGATACATCATTGCGATTTTCAAAATCCATGTCATATTGTTGACCTTCACAAATCTCAAGAGCAGTGTGACTAAACAGCTGTAAGATTTGGGTATTATGATTGGTATTCAGTCTGGTAAGATATTCATATGCCAGAATCGACATAGCATCTCCAGAAAGGATTGCAGTATTTTCATCGTATTTTTTATGGACTGTTGGATTTCCTCTTCGGATATCTGCGTTGTCCATAATATCATCATGAAGTAATGTGAAGTTATGAAATATCTCAATGCTCATTGCAGCAGGCCATGCTTGTTCCATATCTTTTGCAAACATGTTGTAGCCCATTAATGTCAGACATGGTCTTATGCGCTTCCCACCTTGCTCCATGGCGTAAACGATAGGATTATATAGACCTAAAGGCTGTCTGGTCTGTAATGATTTTAATTCCTCATCAAGATGAGTATTTACAAAATTGAGAATTTCATTGAACGTATACATACTCTATAGTTGTTTGATTTCTTTTGCAGGAATGATTTCAAGATCATCCAATTCAATATCTTCTTCTTCATCATAGATATGAAGTAGTGGCTCTCTGAATGACTTGTTAGTAATGATCTTTTCAAGTCCCATTAGCAGTGAAGGTAATAACACAAGGTTTGAAAGCATTGCAACTAAAAGAGTTAATGAAACCAGAACTCCTAATGCTACAGTCCCTCCAAAACTTGAAACGCTAAATATTCCAAATCCGAAGAATAATATTGTTGAAGTGTACATCATACTCACTCCACTTTCTTTTAATGCAAGTAAAACTGAACGTCCGATATCCCAGTTCGTTACACTTAGTTCTTGACGGTATTTTGCCAAAAAGTGAATCGTGTCGTCCACAGATATTCCAAAGGCAACACTAAATACCAGTATGGTTGATGCTTTAATCGGAATTCCTGTAAAGCCCATAATCGCTGCTGTGAAAAGCAATGGGATAATATTCGGTACTAGTGACATTGCAACCATTCTCCATGAGTAAAACATCATCGCCATAAACAACGAGATTAATAGGATGGCTAATGCCAGTGATACGAATAGATTCTGTACCAGATATTGTGTTCCTTTGAAGAAGATAACACTAGATCCTGTAACAGTAACATCATAATGTTTTGGAGGGAATATCTTTTTTATATCCTCATGGAATTGATGATATAGACTATCCATCTTTACCGTACCAACATCTTTCATGAACACACTCATTCGAGTTACCTGTCTGGTACTGTCGAGATAGGAGTGAAGCTGTTGAGATCCTTCATTTCCTTTTGTGGCGTATGAAAGAATAATGTTCTTCTCAGTGTTGGAAGGAAGCTTATAATATTTGGGTTTCCCATTATAATAGGCTTGTTTGGCTACTTTTACTAACTTCGATAGCGATAAAGCATTTGATAATTCGTCGTACTCACTTAACTTCTTATCGAGCTGATCAAGTTTCTTAATGGTTGTTAGACTCATTACACCATTAGGGCGTTTGGTGTCAATCATAATCTCAAGTGGCATCAGTCCACCAAAGTTTCTTTCGAAGAACTTTAAGTTCACATATACCGGATCAGTTTCAGGAATATCATCAACCATATATCCACTACTCTTTATCAACGAGATTCCATAAAAGCTAATCGCAAGAATTACACCTGCTCCAACATATACCATCTTACGATGATTTTCAGTAATGGAGATTAATCCTTTTATAATCTTACGGACATTCTTGTTGTACAAGTGCTTTGTGTGTCTTGGCTTTGGAGCCGACAGAAAACTAAAGAAAATAGGGATTAACAACAGTGAAAGGATAAATAATCCCAGGATATTTAAAGAAGTTACTACTCCGAATTCCTTTAGGATATCACTACTTGTAATTGTAAAGGTAGCGAAACCCGAAGCTGTTGTCAGGTTGGTTAGGAATATAGCGTTACCTATTTTGGTGATTACTCTTTGTAGGGCTTTCACCTGGTTTCCATGCGCTACATATTCCTGATGGTATTTATTGAGGAGGAAGATACTATTCGGAATACCTATAACAATCAGTAATGGAGGTACCATCCCTGTTAATAAAGTGATTTTGTAGCCAAATAGCGATATTAGACCAACAGCCCAGACTACACCTGTCAAAACAACTATTGAGGGGAATAGAACAGCTTTAAATGATCTGAAAAAGAGAAAAAGGATGATAATACATATTCCCATTGCCAATGCAACGAACATGAATAGTTCCTTTTTTATTTTCATTGATGTAATTACCCTAATGTAAGGTAATCCGGAAAAGTGAAGTTTTACATTGTTGTGTTCTGCAAACTCCAGACATGTCGTCTCAATTTCCCGAACCAGCTTCTCTCGAGCCTTTGACTTCATACGGTCTTTATTCACCGTAATAGCCAAAAGGTAAGCATTGGTATCTTCGTTATACAAGTATCCCTTGTAGATAGGAAGATTTTTGAAGACATTAACTAAACTGTCTAATTGATTTTGATCTTTTATTTTGTGTGGGAAAATCTTTTCAACTTCGAATTTCTTCTCTGCTTTATTCTTTTTCAGTTGGTAGGCATTTGATACAGACAGTAAATCTTCAACACCGGAAATTTCGGCAAGATTATCACATAGTTTGGTCCATTCTTCAAACTTTTCCTTTCTAAAGAAATCTTCATCCTGTAAACCTACAACGATGATATTACCTTCTTCACCAAACTTGTGTCTAAAATCTTGGTATTCAATGTATGCAGTATCCTTTTGAGGTAGTAGAGGCGCATATTCATACGACATTTCCACAAATTGGGCCTGATACCCCATAAAAACAGTAATTACTCCCAGTACTACTAAAAGTAATATTCTGTTTCTGAGAATAAAGCGAGCTATATTTGTCCACATAATAATTTCGAATTCAAAAAATAATTAGGCGAAAATAGTACAATATTGGCGATAAACAAAGGTCACTATTTTTTGTACCTATGCGGAATTAACAAAAAAGATTTTTTTCGGTAGCGTAAAAGATTAATTTTGCCTGCTCTAATAACCATTTTTAAAACAAAGTTAATTCTAAGAATCAGGGACAATGGATTATAGTTTTTGGGATTTTTTAACACTTGTTGGAGCACTGGGGATGTTCCTATATGGAATGAAGTTGATGAGTGAATCACTTCAAAAGGTGGCCGGACAACGCATGCGGTCGATATTAGCTTCAATGACATCGAATAGGTTCAAAGGTGTATTGACGGGTGTATTGATCACAACATTGGTACAGTCGTCATCAGCAACAACAGTAATGGTTGTTAGTTTTGTGAATGCCGGACTATTGTCACTGTTTCAATCCATTGGTGTTATTATGGGGGCCAATATTGGGACAACCGTAACAGCATGGATGATTTCAATATTGGGATTCAAAGTTAGTATCAGTTCATTATCACTGCCTTTGATAGGTTTAAGTTTACCGATTTTATTTTCAAAGAATCGTACGCGTAAGTTCTGGGCCGAGATGGTAATGGGATTTGCCTTGTTGTTTATTGGATTGGATTTCTTGAAGGGAGCTGTTCCGGATATTAGTCATAACCATGAGATATTGGAATTCCTGAAGGAGTATAGTTCAATGGGATTCGGTTCTTACTTGTTATTCCTTGGTATTGGTACTGTGTTAACGGTTGTAATTCAATCGTCGAGTGCGACCATGGCATTAACACTTATCATGTGTAACAGTGGATGGATCGGATTTGATGTCGCAGCAGCGATGGTATTAGGAGAGAACATTGGTACTACTATTACAGCCAATATAGCAGCAATGGTTGCAAATTCATCGGCAAAACGCGCGGCCAGAGCTCACTTGATATTCAACCTGTTTGGAGTAATGTGGGTGATGCTAATATTCCCATTCTATTTAGGACTGGTTACATGGTTGAATGGGGAATTTGGTGGACAGGATCCTCATACTTCTGTCACTGCAATTCCTGTAGCCTTGTCAATATTCCATAGTACATTCAACATCTTAAATACAATTGTTCTGATTGGATTTGCTGGTTTTATTGCGAAAGTAGTCGAGCGAATTGTACCAAATGCTGAGAATGACGATGAGTTTAGGTTAACGCATATAAATACCGGTATGTTATCAACACCCGATGCTTCCATTTATCAAGCGCGACAAGAGGTGATTGTATTTGCAGAAAAGGTGATGAAAATGTTTCGTCAGGTTCAGTCGTTGAAAGATGAACAAAAGGATAAGAATTTTGCAAAAAAATTAGCCAAGATTCAGCGACATGAGGAGTGGTGTGATCGTATAGAACTCGAGATTGCAGGATACTTGATGAAAGTAGGGGAGAATCGACTTACTGATAAGAACTCAAGAAGACTCAGAGCACTGTACAAGATGATTGATGATATTGAAAGTATGGCTGATTCTTGCTTGAAGTTAGCAATGGCATTTAACCGACGTAGAGAAGAAAAAATCGAGTTTCCAGGGGAGGTTGAAAATAATCTGAATATCATCGTTGGATTGACTGAGGAGTCTTTAAATATTATGAATGTTAACCTGAAAATGGAGGATAACATCACAATTGAGACGGCAGAGAAGAAAGAAGAAGAAATAAACAACTTCAGGGATATATTAAAGCAAGAGCATTTGAATAATATTGAAACAGGGATTTATGGTTATCAAACCGGAATCCTTTACAATGATATATTCTCAGAATGCGAGAAACTTGGTGATTACGTTATAAACGTTTCACAAGCATTAAAAGCAATCAATGATTAATTAAAATATGAATGGGAGTCTGGTTTCAGACTCCTATTTTTTTAATGAAGAATATTGGTAATCGACCGTAGTAGCTTTGCTATTCCAGCCGTACCATTCTCAATCCAGGTTTTAAAATTGGAATCTGGAAAGGTAAGCTCCTTTATCTCCAACTCTTTCTGAAGAGATTTTTTATCAAAGTCGGCAGGACATGAAAATGAGCATATACCTTCCGATGTTTTGTTTTTGTTGGCCTTGCATTGATAACTAAGCTCAAGATGGGCCAGACGCTGTTGATTTTCTCCTGTTTTTCTTAATCTAAGTATTTCACGATAGGCTGTTATCCGTTGTCTCGGAGACAAGAACCAATCTTCATCACTACATATAGATTCACAAAAACCACATTCCGAACATGAGTCAATAAACTCATTAACCTTAGGAAAAGGTTTAAGGTTTTGAAGATGAACTTTTGGATTGTCATTAAGAATGACGCCCGGATTTAAGAGATTTTTAGGATCAAAGATCTGTTTCACCCGTTTCATAAGTTCATAGGCTTCATCTCCCCATTCGAAAAGTACAAACGGAGCCATAGTTCTGCCGGTTCCATGTTCGGCTCTCAAGGCCCCGCTGTACTTGTTAACCACCAAAGTGGTTAATTCATCAATGAAGAGCTTATATTTTCTTACTTCTTGCTGCTCGGTAAAGTCATGTGATATGGCGATGTGTATATTGCCATCAAGCATATGACCAAATATCCCAGCTTTAAAGTATTTGTGTTTATTCAATAGTATTTGAAGATCATGAAGAGCTTCCTCAAGATGATTCAATGGAAAAACAACATCTTCAACAGATAGTGCAGTTCCAGGCTCTCTTGAAATTCCTAATGAGGCAAATAAGCCTTTACGAATTTTCCAAACACTTGCTTTTTCCTCAGGCTTTTGATAAAAGGTAATAGGATACAATGGATTAAGTTGCTGCAAAGCATCTGTTAATGCGTCTATGCGCTGATTTAATTCAATGTTACTATCAGAATTAATGTCTACAATAAGAGCAGTGCTATTTTGAGGAAGGTTTTCCAAGTGTGAAAGTCCATCTTCATGTTGTATGATTGCGCTTAAAGTATTGCTATCAATAAGTTCTGCTGCAGCTGCGGAGTATTGTTGTAAGACTCTTGCTGCTTTGCAGGTGGTTACCACATTATCAAATATTATTAATGCACATGCATTAAATTGTTGTTTTTCTATTGTCTTAAGTGTGATCTCGGCTATAAAACCAAGTGTTCCTTCCGAACCAATCATCAGGTGCTGAATAATATCGAAAGGATCGTCAAAATCAACCAATGCATTGATGCTGTAGCCGACGGTATTTTTCAGATTGAACTTTTGTCTGATTCTTTCAGTCAAAGGTTCATTTGCTCTAACAGCTCGAGAAAGACTTTTTATTTCTTCAAGTAACTGTTTGTGTGTCTTTATAAAGGCAGCCTTGCTTTCCTCATCGGCTGTATCCAGAAATGTCCCATCATGAAAGATTAATTTCATGCTATGCAATGTGTGGTAGGCATTGTGTTTAATCCGACCAAATATTCCGCTTGAATTATTTGCGGCAATACCTCCAATTTTTGCAGTGTTCATTGAGGTTGGATCCGGGCCTATTATACGACCAAAATCTTCCAGATGTTCATTTGCTTGTGCCCCGGTAATTCCAGGCTGCAAATGGATTAATTTCCCATTATCACTTATGCTACATGCATTCCATCCCTGTCCTGTAACAAGTAAAACGTTATCTGTTATTGCCTGACCTGACAAGCTTGTTCCTGCACCTCTAAAAGTTACAGGTATTTCATGAAGATTAATCTGTTTTAGGAAATATTCAACCTCATCTGCATTATCGGCTTTGACAACTAATTGTGGTGTTAAACGATAAATACTCGCATCTGTGCCTTGTGTTAAGGTACTTAGTGGATCATGAAATATTCTACTTGCCTGAATCTTTGCTACGAGATCTTCATATAGTAATTTGTATTTTCCGTTTAGCATGATTCAGGCAATTTTAATTTCAGCGTAATGTTTAGTTCTTTATTTGTTTTAGTCTAAGTGAAAAAAGTATTTTTAATCTAAATGGAATGATCAGTACTTTACTTAGTAACGGTCAGGATATCAAGCGCCAAATAAAAACCCAAAAAACGAATAAGCTGCAACATGTACGGCGCTGATATCCCAATCATTGACGGCAACAATACCTGCAATAAGCCATGACAACGTTAACTATATTTATTGTCAGGTTGTAGCCTGTCATTACTACTAGAGTTAAGAGTATAGGCTAAATATGCCCAGAAATCATTTACCATTTTGATTATATATTCTCAGATACACCTATAAGGTGTTTCTATTCAATCTTTTTTTTGAATGGGAGTTAATGTTGAACTAATTTGTCGCAACCCCTGAAAGCATACTTTAATGCCAATCCAGTTTTCTTCTCTTCGTCATTAACCCCTTTTCCTACTGGAGGGGTTACGTCATAATTAGTACCTGTTGTGCCATGCCGATGAATTAATCAAACGCCTCTTTGAATCGCTCTTTCTTGCCCCATTCTTCCTTGCGATTCTCCACTTCACATCGTCCTTCTCTGTCTCTCTGCCTCAACCTCAATTTTTCTTTGCCATCAATTAACAACGTATAAATCTATCTCCTCATTCAACGCCTCAGTCTTCTTCACATCAACCCTTCATCTTTCGCCTCAGCATTCTTCACTTCATCCCTTCGTCATCCGCCTCGTTCAATCGCCTCATCTTTCTGCTCCGTTCTCTCGCTTCATCATGCTCCTCGTTCAATCGCCTCATCGTGTTCCTCATCCTTCACATCTCTCTCTCTCACGCTTTCATCACATCATCCGCCACGGTACGTTGTTTTAATCTCCTCATCCATCTTCACTCCTCAAAATCTGCCCTTCTATCCAAAGGCTGGCACCCTAATTCTTTTTGGATATGTACTTGTGTCAGTTCAACCCATTAGTTAGGTAAAAACAGGATTTGTATTCAACTTTTCAATGAACTATTTTACTTCTTTCCTATGTCACTGCAGACATTTTGTTAGGAAAATTCGTGTCTGTTGCCAAATAATAGCCAACTACCGTGCCAAAAGGATTTTTGCATTGAAGATGATTCTGTAAGTGTCAGTAAATGAGGATGAAAAAAATATTTGGGAAGAATTGTGTTCAAAATGAGACATTGTTCTAAACTGAACAATGGCATTTTAATGGTGTTCAGAAATGAACAAGTGTTCAAAATTGAACACTTGTTGGCGTATTAAATATGCTAATGTTAAAGCTTGTTTAGGCGACTTCGAAGTGCACTTCTGGTGATCCCTAAATAATCGGCAACCTTTGATTTGTTGTTGTCAAATTTAAGCATTGCCTTTCGTACAATTTCACGTTCCAATAAGTTGATGTCGAGATAGTCATCCGGAAGGACAATTTCATGGATGTTTAATGCAGTCGCAGCAATATCAGTTTGGTCTTCACTTTTGAGGAAGGAAAGGTGAACAGGCTTCACCTCTACATCGTCATACAATAGAGTTATTCGCTCTATTGCATTTTGGAGTTCCCTAATATTTCCCGGCCACTCATATTCGGTAAGCACATCTTGTGCTTCACTGGATATATATTTAAAACGTCGTTGACGACGTTGTGATTGTTCTTCAAGAAATAGTAGTGCTAAGGGTAAAATCTCTTCTGGTCGCTCACGCAATGCAGGAATAATAATTGAGCCCAGATTTAGTCGATAATATAGATCACTTCGGAAAGTTTTTTCTTTTACCATCTCCTCTAACGGTCTGTTCGTTGCACAAACAATACGAACATCCAGATCTACTTTATCCGTTCCTCCAACCCGATACATTTCTTTTTGCTGTAGTACTCGTAATAATTTAGGTTGTAAATCGAGTGGGAGCTCACCAATTTCATCAAGAAATAGCGTACCTCCTTGTGCTGCCTCTAATTTTCCTATAGCTCCAGATTTTCTAGCTCCTGTGAAGGCTCCTTCAACATAACCAAATAATTCACTTTCGAAAAGACTCGGAGAAATTGCAGAACAGTTGATGGTAACAAATGGACGTGACTCTTCATCTGAATTGCCAAAATGAACTAGCCTGGCTATAATCTCTTTTCCTGTTCCGGTTTCTCCATTAATCAGAACTGGCAAAGTACGATCCTCATGAAATTTGGTTGCCAGGTTTACAACCGACTTCATTGAGGCTGAGAAGATGCCAATTTGACCAATGCCCGAAATTTCTCTAATAGTTTGTTTTAACTGCTTTATCTGTTTCTTTTGGCGTTGCTCTGATTGATCATGTTGTTTGACAGAACTCTGCAGCTCGGTTATCTCCTCCTTTACACGATGGTATTCATCAATTTTCTCGATAGAAATAGCCAATTCTTCAACATTTACAGGTTTAAGGAGATAATCAGTTGCTCCAAACTTGAGTGCTTTAATGGATGTCTCCATATCACCAAAACCTGTCATAACAATAACATCTACTGCAGGATTAATTGTTTTTAATTCCTTTAAAAGTGTTATCCCCGACTTTCCCGGCATTTTGATGTCAGTGATCACAACTTGGAAATCATCTGCTTTAAATAATTCAATTGCTGCATCTGCATGGTCAGTTTGAGTGACATCATGTTGCAATTGTTCTTCTACAAATGATGCTATTGCTTCTCTACTTAATGCTTCGTCGTCAACAACAAGTATGTTCATCTCTTAAGGTTTAAATATTTGTTCTTCTGCGAGGGCAAAAGTAATCTTAAAACAAGCACCTCCGTTATCGTTATTGGTGTATTGTAATTGCCCTTTCATTTGATCAGTAAAGGTTTTAACAATTGCCAATCCTAGTCCAGTACCGTGGGTCGTCTGTTTTGTTGAATAAAATGGATCGAAGAGTTTTTCACCAGCCGAGGTGTCAATACCAGGTCCATTGTCGGATATCTCAATTGTTGCATGGGTCATTCCCTTGTGTGTTGAAATGATAATGCGACGATCATCCTGGTCAACATCATCTAGTGCTTGAATAGCATTAACGATTAGATTAATGATTACTTGTTCCAGTTGCAGACTATTACCATGAATCAATATTTTACCGTATGCAAGATTTTTCTCTGGAAATATGCCATGATTATATATCTGTCTTTCTACTAGATTTAACGCATTTTGTATTACTGCGTTTAAATCAATGACCGATCGCTGAGAAGGATCTGATTTAATCCAGTAATTGCGCATCTGATTGATGATGTCATCTATTCGTTGTGCCCCTTCGGATATTGATTTCATTTTGTTCCCCAAAATTTCAGGAACATCCTGTGGATTCTTTTTCTGCCAGAATAGTACGCTATCTGCAGTTACTTTAATAGCATTCAGTGGTTGTCTGATCTCATGCGTGATACCAGATGCAATAACACCAACCGAAGCCATGCGAGATGACTTTTCAAGAATATGAAGCGCATCAGTGTGCTTTTCCTTAGATTCAAGATGCATCTCCATCTGATAATTTCGCTCCCATGCATTGGCAATAACCTGGGCAATGGTTTCAAATAGCTTTATTTCTCCTTCACTCCAATTATAGTCTTTACTCTTAGTCAGGCTAGCCATGCCCATGATTTTGTTGTCAATTGACAGGGGCAGTAAAATCATCGACGCAATGTTCCTTGATATGAGATATGGATGTACCTCAGCAGGAGCATCAGACAAACTATTGCAGATAATTCTACTGTTTTCCTTTTTCATCTCAATCACCACATCGTTTACCATCCCAAATTCCTCTGGTTGTAATTCCTGAATGGAATCATCTTGTTCAACCACAAGAGAGCCTATTATTTCATTGATGGAATCATTTTCCGAAAAACTGAATAGCGTTACCTTTCCTGCATTATAGAATTTAGAAATGAGGTGAAGT
The DNA here is from genome assembly GCA_005217565.1 of Puteibacter caeruleilacunae. Taxonomy (GTDB): domain Bacteria; phylum Bacteroidota; class Bacteroidia; order Bacteroidales; family Prolixibacteraceae; genus Puteibacter; species Puteibacter caeruleilacunae. The sequence goes on along the minus strand of SJCO01000018.1, from coordinate 22,921 downwards.
ATTTGTCTTATTACCCCTTTGAAGTCATTAGTTGAGTTCAGGGCAGATACAATGTTTGCAATTAAAGTTTGTTCCTCTAATGAGCGTTTAAGTTTTATTCGTTCTTCCTGATATGATTTTTGGGCTTTGTTCTTCTGAAAATTAGCGTTGACCAGTACAAGAATGACGATGAATAAAAAGATGACAATCCCGGAAGCCCAGAATATCCAGCGTTTGTTAACCTGATAAAAATCTGCAGGTTTATTGATAATTACAGCACCAGGAGGGAGCATGTCAAATTCAATATTGTGTTGTTTCAACAGGTTGTTATCAAAGGCAAAGTTCTGAGGCGGAATATTGATAATTGGTATGGTTGAAGGTGTTTTACCTCTAAGTATTTGAATTGCCATTTGAGCTGCAACAATTCCCTGATTTTTACCACTCGTTAGGTAACCACCAACAATACCACGGCCTAAAAAGAATTGCCAAACACTGTAAATAGGATTCTGTGCGTTTTGATAGACCAGTTCTATGCTTTCTTTGTACGACATGAAATTGCCGTTTTTATCACTGTTGTAAGTGAGTAGCATTATAATATCATTAGGCGGAATATTACGGATGCTATCAGCGAGTTCTTCAGGTGTTAGATCCTCAAGATATTCAAATTGATATGAATATTTGCTTTCAAGAAGCTTTAGTATTTTTTTATTCTCTTTGGCAGTTGTCGTCTTATTGTCATTAATAATGTACAGTTTGTTGAGGTTGGGGTGCAGATGATTTATTAGATCCAGCGTTTGATGAAAATCTGCAGATTCACATACTCCGGTAATAAGAGGATCTCCTTCAATCATGGATGGCTGGAAGTTGTTAATACCAGCAAATACAACAGGGATATCTTTAAAATATTTATCACGATTAGTTGTGACAAATTTAAGGGCTACATTATCCACCGCTATAATAGCCTTGAAGTTTTGATTAAGGTGTTTTGTCTCATAGAATTGAGAAAGTCTGTTGAAATAGGTAGTCCCGGGATTTCGTTTCGTGTCGAGGTACTCAACATATAGTTCAAGGCTATCGCCAAATTCCTGAAATTGCCCTTTTATCCCTTTGGTAATATTATCTGTCCAATCCAATCCTTGATGATAGGAATGGATAACCATGATCTTATCTTTACTATATCCGATTGAAATTATTAGGATACTAAAGGTTATTATTGCCAGGAATTTTTTCAACATTAAAGGTGGATTGGTTTAAAATTGTAAACAGACTCAACTACACATACCGGATAATTATTCTAAACTATAAAAAAAACATCAGAATACAATAAGATTGTACATTACCAAAACATTCTTTCTTTCAATCCGTTCTAGTTATTACTTTGGGATATAAAAAAAAATAAAGAAATTCGGGCCTTGAAAATATAATTGTTATGGCTTTAATACTTCATATTGAAACAACTACTGAGGTTTGCTCGGTGGCCCTGAGTAAGGGGGATGCTTTGGTTGCTTTGAAAGAAAGTGGCGAAGGAATGAATCATTCTAAATTGTTGGCAGTATTTGTCGATGAGATTTTGAATGAGCAAAACATCAAGGCCAAAGATCTTGATGCGATAGCTATTAGTGGAGGACCAGGATCCTATACCGGATTACGAATTGGAACATCAGTTGCTAAAGGATTGTGCTACGGTGCCAATATTCCAATGATTGCAGTATCTCCATTACAAGCAATGGCAAATCATGTTGCAACGAATAATGCGGATTATCAACTTACGCAAAGCGATAATCGACTATATTGTGCAATGATTGATGCGAGGAGAATGGAAGTATATGCTGGGATTTATGATCAGCAAAATGAGGTGAAAAAAGAGGTTAGTGCTGATATTATCGACGAGGATTCATATGCCGATTTTCTTAAGCAAGAGGTGGTGTTTTTTGGTAATGGAGCGGATAAATGTATTGGAACAATTGCCGATGAGAATGCCGTTTTTATTGAAGGGGTGAAAAGTTCGGCACAATTTATGATACCATTAGCATTAAACGCATTTGAACAGAAAGCGTTTGTGGATGTTGCCTATTATGAACCGTTTTATTTAAAAAACTTTGTGGCAACAGTTCCGAAGAAGAACATTTTAAAATAGAAAGAATATGCGAAACGTCCTGACTTTTATATTGATTGTGGTAGTTGCGTTAGGTTCGTTTAAAAGCGAAGCAGCGGATAAAGAGCGATTAGAGTTTGTTATGCGATTTGGATTCATCAGAGGAGGTAAGGCTACTTTTGTGGCCAACGATACTCTTTTCGATGGAAAAATGACCACACACTTAAAGGTTAGAGGACGTTCGGTAGGTATTGTTGATGCTTTATACAAAGTGGATGATATTTATGAAAGTTGGGTTGATCCTGCAACAAATCTTCCACTGAAGGCGATTCGAAATGTTAAAGAGAAGAATTATCGTTACTACAACGAAACATTGTTTTATCATGAAAAAGATTCAGCCTATAGTCAGAAATCGGGCTGGCGTGCAGTAGATGATAACATTACAGATATGCTATCTGTATTTTATTACTTCAGGGGACACGAGTTACTTACAGGTCTTGAAAAAGGTGATAAATTTAGCGTCCCACTATGGCATTCTGATAAGATCTATAAGATTGATGTTATTTATCTAGGGAAGAAGGACCTACAAACAAGATTTGGTAAGATTAATTGTTTCGTATTAGCTCCTCAGGTGAAAAAGGGGAAGATATTTAAGAAAACAGATGCACTGACAGTCTGGATATCTAATGATCGCAATAAAGTTCCTTTGTTGCTTGATCTTGATATTAAAGTAGGATCACTTAAGTGTGAGTTGGTAGAATATGTTTCACCTGAAGGATTTCATCTGAAATGATGACCTAATTATACGATAACCTGTTTATCTTCATTTATTTGATTATTTTTGCAGAAATTGAAAAAAATCAAATTAGAACAAAGATATGGCTAGTACATCAGATTTTAGAAACGGATTATGTATTGAGTTTAATGGACAGTTGTTTTCAATTGTGCAATTTCAACACGTAAAACCAGGTAAAGGACCTGCTTTCGTTAGAACAAAGTTGAAGAATGTTAAGACCGGTAAGGTTATTGATAATACTTTTTCTGCAGGAGTAAAAGTTAATACTGTACGTATTGAGCGTCGTCCTCATCAGTATCTTTATCAGGATGATATGGGATATAACTTTATGCATACCGAAACTTTCGAGCAGGTAGTTATTGAAGAGACTATGATTTCGAATCCAGGACTATTGAAAGAGGGTATGGTTTTGGAGATTAACTTTCATGCCGAAACTGAAACTCCATTGACTGTAGATATGCCAGAAAAGGTTACTTTGGAAGTAACTTATGCAGAGCCAAGTGAGAAAGGGAACACTGCATCTTCAACAGCACTTAAGCCTGTAACAGTCGAGACTGGTGCTCAAATTATGGTTCCTTTGTTTATTAATGAAGGTGACATCATCAAAGTTGATACAAGTAACAACGCATACGTTGAGCGTGTAAAGAAATAAATAATGTATCCTTCATATGAAGGAACATTGATTAGAAAATATTCTAAAGGTCCCGGGCTTTTCAATTAGGCTTCGGGACTTTTTCTTTTAGGTAACTTGCTAATTCTATATCGACTTCCAATAAACTGGCCTAGAAAGAATGCGCCAACCATTAATGGGTAGGTGTGAAATTGAAATCCCAACTCAAATAGATACCTGAATCCAATGACAAACGGAACAGGCACATGAATCGCTACAAACCATTGCCAGGAGAATTTCCTAACTCCACCTCTCCAGTATCCAAATGGAAGATTTAAGAAAAAGGTTGCTAATGTTGCCAATAATAAATTCATAGGTACAAGTATAATGATTTAATTGAACACTTCTATATTTTCAAAAAGATGCAACCTGTTATGATGAATAATTGATCAGTTTCCTTGATTAAGTGAGTGAAATAAGTTAATTTTCAAGGCGTTTAACCAAGCGTTATCATTCCTTGAAAACCATAAATTATTAACTTTTTTAATACCGATCATTATGAGTGAAAAATCAGGCGTCTTGCCTCGAAGAGAATTTATTAAAAAAACAGCTATTGTAGCCTCCATTGCTGCGGCTCCTGCTTACCTTACTGCTGGTTGTTCAGTTGAAAAAAAAGAGTGGCCAGCAGGTAAATTAAAAATTGCTGTAATAGGATTAGGTATGGGATCAGCCAATATGCGTAACTGTATGGATGAAAATATTGTTGCGTTATGTGATGTTGATGAACGCCGCTTGAAGGGAGTACTAAATAAGCTGAAAGAGGACCATCCCGATCGTGAAGCACCTTATGCTTTTCAAGATTATCGGATGATGTTTGATCAAGTTGGAGATCAAATTGATGCCGTAATTATTGCAACACCAGACCATACACATGCGCGAATTACGCTGGATGCAATGAAATTGGGTAAGCATGTGTATTGTCAGAAACCTCTGACTCATTCCGTTTATGAATCTCGAATGTTAACCAGAGCTGCAAAGAAGTATGATGTGGTTACCCAAATGGGAAATCAAGGGGCTTCTTCGGGACATACTGGTTGGGTATGCGAGAGTATTTGGAATGGGGATATTGGAGAGATTAGAGAAGTGCATGCCTGGACAAATCGACCTATTTGGCCACAATGCCTGAATCGACCAACAGAGAAGCCTAGTGTTCCTTCTGAGTTGGATTGGGATCTTTGGTTAGGACCTGCACCAGAAAGACCATTCAGTCCGATGTATCATCCTTGGAACTGGAGAGGTTGGTGGGATTTTGGAACTGGAGCCTTGGGTGATATGGCTTGTCATATCCTGGATGTTGTAGTTCGATCATTAAAATTGAAATATCCTACAGGTATTCAAGCAAGTTCTACCAACTGGAATATTGAATCCGGACCTTTAGCTGAAAAGATTACTTATTATTTCCCCGAACGTAAGGCTTTGAAAAAAGTAGATATGCCTGAAGTAAAAGTAACCTGGTATGATGGAGGTTTAATGCCTGACCGACCATTTGAATTGGAAGATGGAGAGGCTTTTGGCGATCGCGATGGCGGTGTGATGTTTGTTGGAACTAAAGGAAAGATTATAACTGGTTGTTATGCCCGTAATCCTAAGATGTTACCTGCAGATAAATTTGTTGATTATACTCCACCTCAAACAGAGCGGAGAGTGAAGCATGGTATTGGAGGTCATGAGAAAGATTGGATTCGCGCTTGTAAAGCGAAAGCTTCAGATCGTGAAACGCCGAAATCACACTTTGAGTTTGCAGGACCTTTCAATGAAATGGTCGTAATGGGAACTGTTGCTCCACGTTTGGCAGGATTAGGTCGTATCTTACGATGGGACGGTGAGAATATGAAATTCACCAATATCAAGCCAGATGAAAAGCTAAAAATTCTAAAGGTTATTAGAATCAATAATGATGGACCTGTGCCAAAGTATGAAAGAGAGTGGGTAGAGGTGAATGCTTTAGAGTATGCCGAGAATATGATTAAACGCAAGACCCGCAGTGGATGGGAATTGGAAATATAAAATAAAAAAAAGAGAGTCGAAAAGACTCTCTTTTTTTTATCCTTATTCTACAATTATTTCGTCAATAAATAGCCAACATTTTGTTCCGGAAAATAAGAATCCGGGAGGAACTGTTCCCTGGCTCTTTACCTTAAATTGAATATATCTGGCTTTTGCTGCAGTACGATCAATTGTAACTGGCAATATTGAAGGAGGTGCTTGTTTTGATCCTTCAGAAAGAACTACTTCACCCCATTTCTCAAACTCTTTACCATTGTTTGATAATAAAACCTCAATTTTTTCTGGCGGATGTATACCGTCATTAACACTAAGGAGGAAATTAGTAGCTATTCGCTCAACTTTGATTGTTGTGTTCAAATCGATTGTTAAATCTATATCTGTACCTTCATATCCCATCCAGGTTTCATCAGAATAGGTGGTGCTACCTGTCACGCCATCTAAAAGACTAACGTCTCCTTTTGAGGAGTATTTATCGGAATACGGAATTGTATAATTTATCGATTTATTTATTGCCTTATGAATGTTGATTGTTCTCGAACTTTCAGCAACTTTCTTATCACCAACAAAAACTCCAGCAGTAATGGTTCTTTTTTTATGTATGCTAAACGGATTACGGTACCTCTTGGCTCCTCCTGTTACTTTTCCTCCATTAATTGTGTAGCGTATTATTCCATTTGTTGTTCCCGACTGCAAAGTAACTTTAGCTCCATGTGATGGATCCAGTGATAGATTAATCGAAGGTTCCGGAGTTAATTGCAATAGGTCAAACCATATCGTACCTTTTCCATTGGTTGTTAACTTGGGATGTACAGTACTCACAGGCTTATCCAACTTAAAATAGAAATTATACTTTTTCCATTCAGGGGTTGGAGTGAAGGTTTTCTCCATCCCTAGTTCATCAAGCTTTAATGAAAATGTTGCTTGGTTGTCAGCTGTACATTTGGCCCAAACAGAGAACTGATAACTTGTACCCTGTGAGATAATCGATTTGTAAAATCGAAAATCTAAACCACAATCTGGTTCTGGAAGATTTACACGTAATGATCGAAGTCCTTCTACTGCCTGGCGAGAATCAATAAAATAGGTTTCTCCTTTATAGTCTGGTGCCAGAGCTGATGAGGTATAGCAGCCAGATAAGGTTCCAGGTGTCGGACAGTATTCAAAACCTGGATTAATTGTCAGATTGTTTAGACTAACATTTTCCAGATTTGTTGTGTTAGGATTTTCAATGACATAAATTCTAGTGCCATGAGCATCTATAAATTCATTAATTATACCTTCTTCAAATGCTGTCTTTCGATTCTCAAAAATAACTTCAGCTTGTGTTGCTTTAGTTTGTTCAGCAATATTTATTTCAAGTTGCAGTGGTTTGTTCTCCATATTCACTGCGGCTACCAACAAGGATCCTTTATATTTCCATGCTGCAGCTAAGATCGATGGATTGTTCGTTGTAAGTTTTATCTGTCCTTCTCCAGAATAGAGCCATGGAACAAGCGATTGAAACTCTAGTGCCAACTTGGAGCATTCATTCCATGTGGTTCTCGACTTAGGTCTGATATGAGGTGCCTGGCGAATGAAATACTGAATTCCCATAGCTCCGCGGATCAATCCAGCGTAGGTCATCGCTCTTATTTCTCCTGCTGTAGGCTCCCTTTCCCAGAATTCTCCTCCTCCAAAAGCCTGAGGTACTAGCCAAACTGCTTTCTGATATTTAAAATGTCGCATTAAATGATCAACGGACTCAGGGACTTTGTTCAACGGACCAGGTACAGGGTATGGATCTGTCATTGCAATATCCATTGCATTTGCAAATTCATTAGCGCGATGTGGCATCATAAAAACAATGCTTACAGGATGATGTGGATCAAGTTCTTTTACCAATTGATATGCACGTTCAATTAGCTTCGGATCTCTTCCTTGTCCCAACGGTTCATCATTTAAATACCAGGAGAGGAGAGCAGGATGATCTTTAAAAGTCTCAATTTCTTTCTTGAGCAATTCATCTCTTTTTCTTTGTTCACTAAGGGTAATTTCTTGTTTTCCCTTATTGTGTCCAGAACCAATTAGAGCATTGATATGGTAGTGAACTTTTATTCCTAATTGGGCACAACGGTCCATGTAGGCTTTACGTTGTGAAATTGTTTCGTCATCAATCTTCTGATAAGGCCCCAGAAAGTTAAATCCGTTATAAACTTCCTGAAGTGCCAGATCTCCCATATTTGAACTGGTATAAAAACCAAAAGGAAGAAATGGTAAGCCATCAACAATAAGACCTCCATTTAAGTAATCAACTTTTACCTCATTCGGTTTGTGGGAGTACTTTAAGATACTTACAGTTGCCGACTCATGTGTTTTATCCTTATAAGTAATCACACAGTTTACAATGTTTTTCCCTTCAGAAAGCTCCGATGAGGCAAACTTGATACAGGATGGTCTGTCTTTGTTTATTGTGTACCGAGCATCAATTAAACTATTACTATGACTAGCGCTTAGTTTAGTAATAATCTTTGATGTAGGATTTGCCACAATGATCTCAATGGAATCTTCATTGGAATAGAAACTGTACCTGCTATTGACAATTAGTTTGTTTGCCCATGTATAGGGACAAATTAAACATAAAAGGGAAGCAAGGAGTATACCAATAACAATTTTCATATATTAAGATAGTTAGGTTAGGTCACATGTAATATCACAAATTTAAACATGACAATTTAAAAAACAGAATTTTATGCTGTTTTCTTTACATCTTATAAAGCATTAATCACAATGCCTATTTTTCAAAGAGTTTTGTCTGAAAAATCTGATTCATAGGTATTAAATCAAATTCAGAGAAAGGATTCCCTGGAATTGACTCAATAAATGCTTTGTTCGCCAAAAACAATTCACTATTGTATCGATCCTGAGGATAGGTGTTTTCTAAGTGAAAATAATCTGGCTCCTGGTCCTCAAAATTTAATGGACAATACGAAAGCTCCCAGTTTTCATCGTTCATGTATAATAGTGGATAACCATGAGTACGACAAATCACAGGTCGAGCTTCGTAAATAGTGCATACTTTGTCTTTTAAAAATATGCAAGATTCACTGTTTGTGGGTGTCAATTGATCACTTGTTGGAGTGTAATCTTTCAAAGCTTGTTGAATACTATATAATTCAACAGGAAAGACATCAAAATTCATACAGCACTCACTACATCCCTTCGCGCATTTCATAGCAGATTGATGTTCACCGTATAGTTTAGAACAGTGTTCATCAATTTTATCCCTGATCTCATGATAACGCTTTAATGCCTCCTCGTTCTTCATCTCTTATTCACTATTTTATTTTTGCTGTTTCAGCAATTATAAGCTTGATATAGCTTGTTTATAGATCTTGGCTATTTCTTTTATTGAATCGCTAATGGGGGTATAATTAAATGGAATAACTGTTGTTATTAATTGTCCGTTATAGCGACTAACATTATTGGCACTGCGTAATGTCGATCTGGTTAAAGTGCTTTCCTTTCCAGTTAGTGCGGCCTTGATTGATGATAGTAACCATCCAATGATTAACATACATTTACTGGCTTGGATTGATGGTCTCTTTTTACCCAGCTCATCTGCAATGTTATTAAATACATCACGATGTGCTAGATTATCAGCATTTAAAATATAACGCTTGTTTTTTACATGCTCCCATTCTGAAGAGTTGATCAACATGAGCATAGAGCGACAAACGTCGTTTACATCCACATATCCACTGGCTCCTTTAGTGAAAAACTTAAGTCCTTTATCAATTGTTGAAAAGTACTTAGGACTACCAGTGTGCCAGTCACCAGGGCCAAGTATTATAGAAGGATTGACAATAACTACATCCATTCCTTCATTGACACCTCGCCAGGCTTCCATCTCTGAAAAGAACTTACTTTCACTGTAGGCTGATACTTTCTTCTCCGACGACCAAATTGTAGTCTCGTCAGCTGGATCTCCATTTTCCGTTTTCCCTAATGCAGCAATAGAACTAACATGACAGAATTTTTTGATCCCTGCATCAAGGGCGGCATTGATTAAGTTTGCAGTACCATCGACATTGTTCTCAAGCATTGTCCATTTGTCTTTCTTTTGAAAAGAAACAACGGCAGCTGTATGGTATATTGTTGTAATATCATCTAGAATTAGGTCCAGACTGTGACGTTCAAGAATATCTCCTTCAACCCATTCAATTTTGTTGAATAGCTCCATGGGATCCTTTTCATAAAACGAAAAAATTTGAATCGTCTTATTTAAATCACTGGTGCTTCTTCTAAGTGCTCTTACCTGCTCTCCTTTTTTAAGAAGATGCAATATCAGGTGAGCTCCAAGCATTCCTGTTCCGCCTGTAACTAATACCATGTGCTTTGAACTTATTTATTTTTTTACCCAGGGAGTGTTAGGGGTGGCTCCAAATTCTTTTGCCGACAAATTTGCTGGCTTCACAACGAATATACATACATTGCGAACAGCAGGAGCACCAAATTTAAAGGTTCTGTCGGTATATTGTTTCATCATCTTATGAAGATATTGCTCTTTTTCATCAAAATCTTCAATAAAACGAACCTCCCCTTCAGCAACAATAGTTTTTGACTTTACGCGATAACTACAGGCTACCTTCTCATGCATCCAACATAATTCATCACCATCACATAGGGTAATACATACCTTTGGATTTTCTTTAAGAATATCAATCATACGTCCCGTTGGTGCTGAGTGAAGAATAAATTCGTCATCGGCATAACCAAAATTCATCGGAAGTACATATGGCTGACCAGATGAATCAGACATCCCGATATAGCATGTTTTACAACTTTTAATTACGTCCTCTATTTCTTGTTGATTCTCGATAATTACTGTTCGCATGAGTTCTTATATTTTTTAACCAGTAATGGCTCGTTTTCCTAAATTTTCTGACAATACCTTTTCTACCTTCTTAAGGTTCATCATTTGTTGTTGAAGTTGCATGAACGACTCAGGATCTTCATTGAAGTTGATGGTGTTCATTTGTTCTAATATCTGTTTTTCCAACAGTTTCACTCTAGCCATCTTGTATTCAATTACAATCTTAGGTACCAAAGAACCGAGAACATCTTCTTCCGATTCTACATAGCTACCATTGTTCTTCCAACGATTACTTTCAGTGTATTTCTCAGCTAAGATATCACTGGTTACACGACTGACTTGTTCATTCTGGTGAATGGTAAAGTGACGCTGACAGTTGAAGTCTGTGTCGGATGGAAGGTTTGTGCTTTCTTCCAAAATCGTCTGATATACAGGATTGAAAAGAGTCCATTCTTCAGCTTCAATCTCATTTACAATGAAGTCGCCTACGGTTACAATCTCCACGGTATTGTCTTCAAGTGTCTCCTCAAAGAGTTTATAGTTCTTGAACTTCAGCAATATTCTGATGATTTCCCGCTCTTCAGCCTGGCACTTAAGATCTTTGCCTTGTGAAATCAGCGGAGTTGTAGGTGCTTCTTGTTCTTGAATTCTTTGTTGACGAGCTTGTTTGTTTTGAAGATCTTCCGATTCCTTCTGTTTTATTTTTCTGATTTCCTGATAAAGAATCTCTTCCTTTACATCCAGCAAGGAACTACATTCTTTTATATAAACCGATCGCACGATAGGTTCAGGTATCATAGAAATAGAACGCACAATCTCACTAATAACTTTGGCGCGAGTAACAGGATCATTGTCGGTATTCTTCAAAAGAAGATTTGTCTTGAAATTGATAAAGTCTACTTTGTTCTGCTCGATGTAAGTCGTCAACTCTGTTGCACTCATCGAACGGGCAAAACTATCTGGATCTTCCCCTTGAGGAAGTAGTAACACTTTTACATTAAGACCTTGCTCCAGGATTAGATCAATACCACGAATGGAGGCCTTGATTCCTGCATCATCACCATCATAAATGATTGTGATATTGTCAGTGAAGCGCTTAATCAACCTGATTTGATTTGAAGTAAGCGATGTACCTGAAGATGCTACAACATTTTCAATACCTGCTTGATGAAATGCCAGTACGTCAGTATATCCCTCTACAAGATAGCAGAGTTCTTTTTTCGTAATCTCCCGCTTAGCTTGAAACATTCCATACAGAATGTTACTCTTGTGGTAGATTTCCGATTCAGGAGAGTTGAGGTACTTGGCAATTTTCTTATCGCTTTTGAGTGTTCTACCTCCAAAGGCAATTACCCTTCCGGCTATGTTGTGAATTGGAAAAATTACCCTTGCAGCAAAGCGGTCACGTATCCAGTTATCGCGCTTTATTGTTAAGCCGGTTTTCTCCAAAAATTCCAATTGATAACCTTGTTGCATTGCTGCATCGGTAAACCCACTTTTAGAATCGAGACAATAACCTAATTCAAATTTCTTAATAATATCATCACGTATACCACGCTGTCGGAAATAGGCCAGACCTACATTTCTTCCCTGGTCGTCGTTGTGTAATATCTTGGTAAAGTACTTTTGAGCGTATGCTGATACAATCATCATACTTTCTCTCTCGTTGCGTTGTTCTATCTGCTCTTGCGTCTCCTCTTGCTCGTGAATTTCAATATGATATTTCTTGGCAAGATATCTTAAAGCTTCAACATATGACAGCTGTTCATGCTCCATAATGAAGTTTACAGAGTTGCCACCTTTTCCACATCCAAAGCATTTGAATATACCTTTGGCAGGAGAAACAATAAATGAAGGTGTCTTCTCATTGTGAAACGGACAAAGACCGATGTAGTTAACACCTCTTCTTTTGAGGGTTACAAAATCTTGTACTACATCTGCAATCTCAGCTGTATCATGAATTCGTTCAACTGTTCCCGGATCAATCATGGTGCAAATTTAATCATTCCATTTAGATCAAGTGCATGAATTTAATCCATTCCAATATGATTTCTTAGAACATTACAGCTACCCATGCAGATGAAGGTGTAATGAAGGATCCTTGTTTTCACTATCTTTCCTCTATATCATCCCTATGTCTTCCCTATCTATTCCCTATTAGTCAGATAGAGAAAATATAGGTTTAGGATGGTTTTGATAGGGGGGAAAGAATAATCCTTCCGGACATGTTTTCCCATTTTATATATATTCATAGGTATTTTTTTATTACTGAATGATTTCTAACTTAGCAGGATACAAACCAACGATCATAAATAATTCAAAATCTATTATCCAAATGAAGAGGATCAGATTAATTCTATTATTTCTCATCATATCGATCTGTAGCTGGGCTCAGAGTCGTAATGAGATTAACATCCCCGATATTCCTGGATACCTAACGTTGAAGTGTGATTTTCACATGCATACCGTATTCTCTGATGGTAGTGTTTGGCCTACAATAAGAGTGACAGAAGCCTGGCAGGAAGGATTAGATGCTATTGCTATTACTGAGCATATCGAATATCGCCCACATTCACAGGATATTCAGTCAGATCATAATCGTTCGTACGAGATTGCAAAACCAGCAGCCGACCGTGTTGGTTTGGTGTTGGTACGTGCTGCAGAAATTACACGATCGATGCCTCCGGGTCATCTAAATGCTTTGTTCATTAAAAATGCGAATCTTCTGGAGCGAGAAGAAGCGATGGAAGCTATTCGTGAGGCCAAAGAACAAGGTGCTTTTCTAATCTGGAATCATCCAGGATGGAAGGCGCAGCAACCCGATGAAACAAAATGGTTTGATGTTCATTCTCAGTTATTGGCAAATGGAATGTTGCATGGTATTGAAGTCTATAATATGAAGGAGTATTATCCTGAAGCTGTTGGCTGGGCAAAAGAAAAGAAACTGACGATGTTTGCCAATTCGGATATTCATGCACCTATTGGTATGAAGTTCGATCTGGAGAAAAGTCATCGACCAATGACCTTGGTTTTTGCAAAAGAGAAGTCGACGTCGGCCATTCGTGAAGCCTTGTTTAGTAGAAGAACAGCTGCTTATTTTGGAGATACCATTGTTGGAGCAAAGGAGTATCTGGCACCATTATTTAATGCTAGCCTGGAGATTCAAAATCCCAATTTCTCGATTCGTAATAAGCAGGTGAAGAATATTCAAGTTCATAATTACTCTGATGTAGATTTTGTACTGACCACATCCCGGCCATCGGTAGGAGTGGAAAGTAAGGATAAAGTTGTATTAAAAGCTCACCGGACTGTCTCAATTGAGTTAAGAGGTAACTCTGAAGAGTTAAGAAAGATGAGACAAATAAAATTACATTACAAGGTAAATAATTTGTTGGTTGGAGATGATACTCCATTAGATGTAGAAATTGTTGTTCCCAACCGATAAAAAAGACATAGAAAAAGCGGTGGCTCTCCACCGCTTCTCTCAAAAAACGAACAACTAATTAACCTTTCACAACTTTGCTGTTCACATTACCAATCAACCCCTAAGTCCAATTTAAACGCAAAGTCACTTACTGTTACGGAAAGATGTTTCATATGTTTCAATCTTCTATACATTTAACTTTTATTAACTACGCAAATATCAAGGTGTTCGGGCTGTGGTGATCTATAGTCAATTTATGATTTATGTATGTTGTTTAACATCATAAATGAAGTTTATTAGGCGTGAGGACATAAAAAAAGGAAACCCCTAAGGATTTCCTTTCTTCATTCAATATTTTGAGTCTTTTAGTCTCTTTTCATGATCCCATAGAACAGGATGTTAAGGATATTATCAACACTTTGTTCTACATCTACATTACTATAGGTTCCTGCAGTAAGAGGCATTTCTAAACCTTTGATTGCTGTGGTAAAACCAATCGCTATTAGGGTGAAATCACGGATATCGAACTTATGTTTACGTACACCTTCGATTAAGATACGTTTAATAAGCCTGATTTCAGTTTGCTCACTTTGTGCCTTGATTTTTCCAATGAAGCCAATTTCTGCAACATCATTCTCTAATACATCATAAAGATTTGAAAGAGAACGGAAGGTTCTAAGTTTTGTCAAGATATAGTCCTTCATCTTTTGTTCAGGAGATGTATCTTTGATAATCACCTTCTCTAGTTCTGCCTTAAGGATCTCTACTTCCTTTTCAATAACAGCCTGGAAGATGTCTTCTTTACTACTGAAGTAATAGTACAATGAACTTTTCCCTTTGCGCACAGCGTTAGCTATGTCATCTAAGGTAGTTTTCTTGTATCCGTATTTGCTAAAAATTTCTTGAGCAATGTTCAGTATATTTTCGCGATTGAGGTCTCTCTTTGTTGCATTTTCGTTGTTCACCGCCATGCTGACATTTTTTGGGTTTTGGCAAATATAAAAAAAATCTCTGATATCAAATGTTCTCGTTCTCTTCGTTATCAGCAAGTCTGAAGTCAAGCTGCTTCTTTAACAGGTTGGCTCTCACTACTTCTACTGTTAATTCTTCACCCAGTTGATACTTGTTCCCAGTACGCTGTCCAATGATGCAATAGTTATTTTCATCATACATATAGAAATCATCATCTAACTCATGTAGTGGTATCATTCCTTCACATTTGTTCTCGTTAAGCTCAACATAGATTCCCCAGTCAGTAACTCCAGAGATCACACCTTGAAATGTCTGACCAACCTTATCGCTCATAAACTCTACCTGCTTATACTTGATAGATGAACGTTCAGCATTGGATGCTTTGGTCTCCATATCTGAGGAGTGCTTACACATATCCTCATATTTTGAAGCATTGGCCGATTTACCTCCTTTTAGGTAACGATCCAGTAATCGGTGTACCATCATATCCGGATATCGACGTATTGGAGACGTAAAATGTGAATAGTGCTCGAATGAAAGTCCGTAGTGTCCAATGTTTCTTGTCGAATACTCAGCTTTAGCCATGGTACGCACTGCAAGTGTTTCAACTACATTCTGCTCCTTCTTTCCAGTTACATTATTCAACAAGTTGTTAAGTGACGTAGATATAGTTTTAGGTGTATTGAGTTGGATACCATATCCAAATTGAGCTACAAAGCGATTGAATGATTCTAGCTTCTCAGGATCTGGTTTGTCATGAATACGATATACAAATGTCTTTTCTGCTTTTTTGTTTTCCTGTTTGCCAATGAACTCTGCTACTTTTTTGTTGGCTAGCAACATGAATTCTTCAATCAAGTGGTTGGAGTCTTTGGCTTCTTTAAAGTATATGCCTAGTGGTTTACCATCCTCATCAATATTGAATTTTACCTCAATACGGTCAAAGGCAATGGCTCCTGCATTAAATCTTTTTTCTCTAAGTTTTGTTGCCAAATTATTACACGACAAAACTTCTTCTTGCATTGTTCCTTCTCCGGTTTCGATGATCTCTTGTGCTTGCTGATAATCGAAACGATGATCGGAGTGTATGATTGTGCGTCCGAACCATTGAGATATTACATCCGCATTATCGTTAAGCTCGAATACTGCAGAGAAGCATAATTTATCCTCGTGTGGTCGCAATGAACATACGCCATTCGATAATTTTTCAGGAAGCATAGGTACTACTCTGTCTACAAGATACACAGAGGTGGCACGATTCAAGGCTTCATTATCGAGCGTTGTGCTTGGCTGAATATAATGTGTAACGTCGGCAATGTGTATACCAACTTCCCAGTTACCATTTTTAAGTTGTTGTACCGACAATGCATCATCGAAATCTTTTGCATCGGTCGGGTCAATGGTAAATGTAGGTATTGATCTAAAGTCTCTTCGTTCATCAATCTCTTCCTGTGTGATCTCGGTGCTGATTTTCTCTGCAGCCTTAAGTACTTTCGACGGGAATTTATAAGGAAGATCAAATTCGGCAAGGATGGCATGCATCTCGGTTTCATTTTCTCCTGCTTCACCGAGTACTTCGATTACCTCCCCAAAAGGATTACGGGCTCTCTCTGGCCATTCGGTAATTTTTGCGATGGCTTTCTGCCCATCTTTTGCTCCCTTGAGTTTTTCTTTAGGAATAAACAGGTCAAAGTTCATCTTAACCGATGGCACAAGGAAAGCATAATTGCGCGACATTTGAATGGTCCCAACAAAAGAGGTGCGGGCACGTTCAATAATCTCAGTTACTTCGCCTTCCAGTCTTCTCTTTTTATGGCGAGGATAAACCAGTACTGTTACTTTATCTCCATCCATGGCATTTTTCAAGTTTGCCTGTGCGATGAAAACGTCCTCTTTACTTTCGTCGGAGACTAAGTAACCAAATCCCTGACGTGTTAAGTCAATGACTCCTGTTAAATATCCCGACTGTGCAATGATCTTGAATTTACCCCGTTGAACTTCTTCAACCTTATTGTCCTCCTTCAATTCTTCCAGAGCAATATTTATAAGTTTTTTGTTTTCAGGATCAATGATGCATAACACTGATGCAATTTGCTTGTAGTTATATGATTTCTTTGGTGTTTCGTATAAGATATCAATAATATGACGCTTCAATACCTTTTTATTGAAGGTCTTATTCTTCTTAAATTTCTTTTTTTTCTTCTTTTTAACCATTCCTCTATTTTGTCATGATGAATAGAACTCATGTAGAAGGACAACGTTTTAAGCGTTCCTCCGTTTGAAATGAGTTGTCATTCATCTTATTCGTGACTCCTGTCTTCTAATTATTTTACACCAGTTTATGTAATACAATTTATCTAAGAACATGAGCCTTTAAATCACATGAAACGAAAACTCCATGTGGATTCCTCAATGTATTTAAATTTTTCTAAAATTCAAGGATTTAGAAAATTTATAACAGATAAAACGATCATGAATTTTAGCATTCTAAAAACACACACGAGAATGATTAAATTCATGGAGAGTTCCATCTTATACAATTGGAAATAATAAATTTAATAAGATGAAATTAGAAAATTATTTCGAATAAACGATCCTGATGTTCTAATAAGAATGATTTTCAGACGATATTCATTTTTTCGACGCTAAAAAAGTCCTACTTTTGTAGAATACCACTTGTTTTTAAAACATAGAAAGAGTAATGGGAAATACAGATCAACAAGCAGGAGTAAATCAAGCAAAGAATAAGCGAAACAATATTATTGTCATTGCATTAGCTGTGGCATTGATCGTTGTTGCCGGATTATTTTTTATGCAGCGCGGACAGCATAGTGAGATTGTGAAGCAGTTAAATGCTGAGAAGGACTCAATTCAGGTTGAATTGAGTGGTATGATGGTCAGCTATGATTCATTGCGCACAGAGAATGATACGTTGAATTACAATATGCAATTGGCACAAACAAAGGTTAAGGATCTATTAACTGAAGTGCAGCAGATTAAAAAGGCAAGTTATCAGCAGATTAATAGATATAAAGCCGAGATGGGATCCTTGCGTAAGGTGATGCGTAGCTTTGTTAATCAAATTGATTCATTGAATCGTCGTAATAAAATATTGCTTGCCGAAAATAAGGAGGTTAAGCAGGAGAATGTGAAGATCAGCCAGGAAAAGAAACAGCTGGAAAAAGAAAAAGAGAAGTTGGTGGAAAAGGTTGCACAAGCAGCAGTTTTGGATGCTAAATATTTGAAAGCTGAAGCAATCACTAATCGTAGTAAACCAACTCCAAAGGTAAAAAAGGTTAACAAATTTAGAATCTCATTCACGCTGAGTAAGAATGTAACTGCGAGACGGGGAGCGAAGAATGTGTATATCAGAATTTCGCGACCTGATGAGTTGATTATGTTGAAGTCGAAGAATAATGTATTTAAGTTTGAAGACCTGAAAATTCCTTATTCTGCAAAACGTGAAGTGGAGTATGAAGGAGAGGAGTTACCAGTGAATATATTCTATGCACCTGAAGCTTCAGAATTGATGAAAGGTGAATATACCGTAGATGTTTTTGCTGACGGAAATAATATTGGAACAACGAAGTTTATCTTGAAATAATTTAAGAACATCATATAAAAAACGAGGCTGCTTGATTATAGTAGCCTCGTTTTTTTATGTCTTAATGTTAAGATTTGGTCTCAATAGAAGGTAGGGAAAGAATGCTTTCGATTTTGTCGATCTCTTCTTGAGAGAATGATGTATTATTTAACGCTTCAACATTGTCTTCAAGCTGTTTTACCGAACTTGTTCCTACCAAAACAGTAGTCACGCGGTTGTCATATAACTGCCAGGCAATTGCCATTTGAGCAAGAGACTGCCCACGTTGTTGTGCAAGTTCATTCAATGCCTTAACCTTATATAGTGTTGGAGCAACGGCTTCTTTTTGCAAAAAGCCATGTGATTTAGCTGCCCTGGAATGTTCAGGAATACCGTTAAGGTACTTATCCGAAAGTAATCCTTGTGCAAGAGGAGAGAATGCAACACAACCTACTCCCTCGTCGGAATGTACATCAAATAATTCTTTTTCTGGCTCTCTTACGAACATTGAATATTTAATCTGATGAACAACACAAGGTGTTCCTAATTCCTTTAAGATCGTAAAAGCTTCGCGTGCCTTATCAGGAGGATAGTTAGAGATTCCTGCATATAGTGCTTTCCCCGATTTGACGGCAAAATCAAGTGCTCCCATAGTTTCTTCCAATGGAGTGTTGGGATCATATCGATGTGAGTAGAAAATATCCACATAATCCAAGCCCATGCGTTTAAGACTCTGATTGAGACTTGCAATAAGATATTTTCTCGATCCCCAGTCGCCATATGGTCCTGGCCACATTAGATAACCAGCTTTTGTTGTGATGATCATCTCATCGCGGTATGCTTTAAGATCGAATTTCATGATCTTACCAAAATTTTCTTCAGCAGATCCTGGAGGAGGACCGTAGTTATTAGCTAAATCAAACTGAGTAATTCCCATGTCAAAGGCTCTGTGAACCATTTCTCGTCCATTTTCAAAGAGGTCGACATAACCAAAGTTGTGCCATAGTCCTAATGAAATAGCCGGAAGCAAAAGACCGCTCTTACCGGAACGACGGTACTGCATGTTTTTGTATCTGTCTGGATTCATATCTTGTTTTTTTGTTTTCAACGATAATTATGAAGATAAAGATACTTAAATATGTTTCAGGTTTCAAGTTTCACATTCGGCTGACGCCTCATAGTTCCATGTTCCATGCAACGTTGCATATACCTGTAAGCGTCGTTAGACCTGACAACGTGTTTTTGAATAGAGGTTGAATGTTGTAAGTTCCATGTTGCATCGCTACCCATTAGGGCAGCCAATGTCTGTAGCTACGAAGGATATTCCCAAACAAATCTCCTACCCCGTAACATAAGCGCTCCAGCAGCCTCCTCTGCAAAGGAAGTAAAGATAAAAAACACAAGGCCCTCGCAACCGAATCGGCCTCCTGGAAAAAGTGATAAATTTACCAGGCAGCCTTGACCTTTTTGCTTCGTTTTAGGGGTAAGCCAAATGAAGTCCCGTCCGGCATGACAAGGAAGGATTTGCACTAGTATTGAGGACAAAGTGTAATGCAAGAGGAATAACTGTTACTACTATTTTGATATCTTTGACTGCTAAAATTTTAATGTATTATGGGAAAGACAAGTTTTAAGCCTGGAACAATGATTTATCCCTTACCTGCAGTTATGGTAAGTTGTGGAGAAAATGAAGAAGAGTATAACATCATCACGGTTGCTTGGACCGGTACTGTTTGTTCTGATCCACCAATGTGTTATATCTCAGTTCGTCCCTCGCGTCATTCTTACGATATCATTAAACGAACAGGGGAATTTGTAATAAATCTAACTACCGAGCGATTGGCCAAAGCTACCGATTGGTGCGGTGTTAGATCAGGAAGTAAATTCAATAAGTGGGAGGAGATGAATCTTACTCCTGGTAAAGCAGAAAAAGTGAGCGCTCCTATTATTGAAGAGGCGCCAGTGCATATCGAATGTAAAGTGAAAGAGATTGTTGATTTGGGAGTTCATCATATGTTTTTAGCAGAAGTTGTGAATGTTCAGGTTGATGATCAATATATGAATGAAGAAGGACAGTTTAACCTTAAGCAGGCGGGTCCTTTGGTATATTCTCATGGGAATTATTACCAGTTAGGACAGTTGATTGGAAAGTTTGGTTGGTCGGTAGAAAAAAAGAAGACTAAACAAAAACGGAAGGAAAAACATTAATTATACTGATATATTCATTCCCAAAATGATTGTTTACGATGAGAAAACTATTTTTATTATGCATGACTGCAATGACTGTCATGTCGTTTAATTCTGGAAAGAAGATGAATAAAGAAGGAGCAAATCCATTGTTGATGGAGTTTAGTGCTGTTCATCAGGCAGCACCATTTGAGGATATCAAGCCAGAGCATTTTGTGCCGGCGTTTAAGCAGAGAATTGAAGAAGCAGAGAAGGGTATTGATGCTATTGTTGCTCAAAAAGAAGCAGCAACTTTTGATAATACAATTATTCCACTGGAAGAAGGCAGTGAAAAATTGGGTCGCTTAGCATCTGTATTCTTTAATATGAATTCGGCTGTTACTAGCAGTGAGATGCAGAAAATTGCACAGGAAGTATCTCCTTTATTGACTGCATTCTCAAGTAAAATGCTTCTGAATAAAGGATTGTACGCTCGAGTTAAGACGATTCATGATAAAATGGATCAGTTGAGTTTTACTGAAGAACAAAAAACAGTAGTGAATAATTACTACAAAGACTTTGTTCGTAATGGAGCTAACCTGAATGATGAGCAGAAGAAAAGATTTGTTGAGATCAAAACTGAGTTGTCGAAACTTAATTTGAAGTTTAGCGAGAATGTTTTGGCTGAGACTAATGCATTTGAGTTGTTGATAACCGACGAGAAAGATTTAGCAGGTATACCCGAATCTATTCGCGAAGGTGCTGCAATGACTGCTAAGAGTAAAGGAAAAGAAGGATGGATGTTTACACTACAGTATCCTAGTTTTGTTCCTTTTATGAAGTTTGCCGATAATCGTGAATTGCGCGAAAAAATGTATCGTGCGTACACTTCACGAGGTAACAAGGATAATAAGTATAACAATAACGAGAATGTTAAGAAGATTGTAAATCTTCGTTTGGAATTGGCCAATATGTTGGGATACTCCAGCTATTCAGAGTATGTATTGAAAGAACGTATGGCAGAAACTCCTAAGAAAGTGACTGCATTCCTTGAGGATTTGCACAATGCTTCTCGTCCGTTCGCAAAGAAAGAGTATGCCGAGGTATTGGAGTTCGCAAAGAATAATGGAGGACCAAAAGAACTTAAACGTTGGGATTGGTCTTACTATTCAGATAAATTGAAAGAGGAAAAATATGGTTTCAATGATGAAGCAGTTAAGCCATACTTCAAACTTGAGAATGTTTCAAAAGGTATTTTTGACCTGGCTCATACATTATATGGAATTTCATTCAAAGAGGTAAACAATATTCCTAAGTATCACGAAGATGTTAAGACATATGAAGTGTATGATGAGAAAGGTAATTTCTTGTCGGTATTTTATACTGATTTCTTCCCTCGCGAAAGTAAGCAAGGTGGTGCATGGATGACTGATTACCGAGGACAGAGTAATATCAATGGTAAGATGATTCGTCCTCATGTTTCAATTGTTTGTAACTTCAATAAGCCAACTGCAACTAAGCCTTCATTGTTGACGTTTGACGAAGTGACTACTTTCTTGCATGAATTTGGACATGCTCTACATGGTATGTTGGCAAATGCTACTTATCCATCTGTATCAGGAACTAGTGTTTACCGTGATTTTGTAGAATTACCTTCACAGATTATGGAGAACTTTGCAACAGAGCGTGAGTGGTTGGATAAAGTGGCTGTTCACTATGAAACTGGTGAGAAAATTCCTCAAGAATTGATCGACAAGATGCTTAAAGCAAAGAATTACCAGGCTGGTTATGCATCAGAGCGTCAATTGAGTTTTGGAATGAATGATATGGCTTGGCATTCTATTACGAAACCTTTCAAAGGTGATGTAGTGAAGTTCGAGAAGGATGCAATGTCGAAAACTGAATTGTTTGATGAAGTGAAAGGAAGTGCATTTAGTCCTGCTTTCTCTCATATTTTTGCTGGTGGTTATGCTGCAGGATACTATGGTTACAAGTGGGCAGAGGTGCTAGATGCTGATGCTTTCTCGTTGTTCCAGAAAAATGGAATCTTTGATAAAGCAACTGCGAAATCTTTCAGAAGTAATGTTTTGGAGAAAGGCGGATCAATTCATCCAATGATTCTTTACAAAAACTTTAGAGGACAAGAGCCTACTATTGAAGCTTTGTTAGAGCGAAGCGGACTGAAGTAGTGTTTATAGATATAAGATTAAAAAGCGTCTTGCCTTATGCAAGGGCACTGAAAAAGTGTTTTAAGTACTAAAAGCAGTAAAAAGTTGATGAACTCATCTTTTTACTGCTTTCTTTGTAATGTAGATTTTTACAAAGAAAGATTATGTTAGCGCAGCAACAGAGTTTATCGTTTAGTTCTTATTCAGAT
>SJCO01000154.1 GCA_005217565.1 Puteibacter caeruleilacunae | reverse complement strand
AARAARCAAAATTCSGTTGCTCTMTCTACCGCCGAGGCGGAATAYATATCRGCCGRWAATTGTTGTGCTCAAYTATTATGGATGAAACAAACYYTATTGGATTATGGRATYATTTTYAAGAATGTGCCTCTCATGTGTGATAATGAGAGTGCGGTAAAATTGGCTACAAATCCGGTCCAATACTCAAGAACSAAGCATATTGATATAMGACATCACTTCTTAAGRGATCATGTTGGMAAGGGAGATATCTCTATTTATTCCATTGGCACGGATGATCAATTAGCAGACATTTTTACAAAACCTTTGGATGAAACAAGATTTTGTTCTCTAAGAAGTGAAATGAATGTGATCGATATTTCAAATGTGGCTTGAAGTTGATCACACATGTGTCGTATTGCAACTCGGGTCTCAATATGCTCTTTATGCTATTTATTTTGTATTTTTGGTGCATTTTTTATTCCGAATTGCTC
>SJCO01000149.1 GCA_005217565.1 Puteibacter caeruleilacunae | reverse complement strand
CTTCTGGTGTAGTAGCAACATCATCAACCGCAATTGGATCATCATTTACTGATGTTACTGTTACATTTACAGTACCTTCATCACAACTACCGTCGGTATCACATAGCTTATAGGTAAAACTATCAGGACCTACATAGTCTGCATCTGGAGTATAAATATAACTTCCGTCAAGTTCCAGAACAACCGTACCGTGTAAAGGCTCTTCTTTTACATTCCAAACATTACCACCGTCACCACTCTTAATATCATTCACACTCAAATCTCCACCTGCAGAACTATCTTCCGCTGTGGTCTTACTATCTCCATGTGCAATAGGAGTATCATTGATTGGTGTTACTGTGATATTTAATTCTCCGTGATCCTCGCCTCCATTGCCATCACTTACTGTGTAAGTTACAGGAGGAACAGGGCCATGATAATCTGTTGCTGGTGTGAAAGTAAAGCTTCCACCTGAATTGATAATAATAGTTCCTACATTCAGAATAGTTGCTGTCTCTCCTGCATTGTAAGTACTACCATCTCCATCCACTACAAAGGTTACAATACTCAACACATCTGATTCAGTGTCGCTATCATTACTTAGTACATTATTACTTATTGGATTATCCTCTGTTGTGGTAGCAATATCGTCAACCGCAACTGGCGCATCGTTAACAGCATTTACTGTTACACTTACTGATGCCGTATTACAGCTACC
>SJCO01000148.1 GCA_005217565.1 Puteibacter caeruleilacunae | reverse complement strand
CTTCGTAGCCTCCGCCACTCCGCTGACGGACGGCACCACCTTCGACAGCTTGGGGCCTCCGGCGCCCACCGTCGCCTCCGGCGCCTTGCCAGGCGCGGAGGCGCCCRCCTTCGCCGGCARMGGCGGCYTGCCTCCGCCGGAGGCCKCAGCCTTCGCCGTTCCCCACTGCCTYTTCGGCCKAGCTTCRTGMASCCTSACRGTCGCCTGGCGTTTYYGCGCCGCMCCTTGGCGATCCTTGTCCATCACTGCCCAMACAACAGCACCGATATTYCGCCCGTAAGGAAAAACTCTCCACTGATGAACCATGCGAGATGTAAAACAGTCCTCCTCAGCCGCGCAGGGGATAGGAACATTTCTAGGCCAGCAACCCCCGGTAACCCTCAGCATCCGAGCYGAAGACTCCCGGAGCTCGGGCGAAGACATCCTTTCCCCCGGGGCCGCACACRTCCTCATYAACTCTCTAGCAAAACTATCAGACACCCYAAGTCCYCCCATCGCAGTACCTAATTTTCTCTTTTTTGAGGARGGGGCGGCCGCCRGCGCAGGGTCGCCTCCAGTCTCCACCGCCGGTTTCTTCCCACGGCGGTCCGCTTCGTCTTGACCAGGATAGCCGTCGTACAGCAATTGATTTAATTCGAAGACCCTGTTCAAGCGCTCATTTGACCCGCGGATATCAAAGCTGCGCTGGCCTTCCGTCC
>SJCO01000147.1 GCA_005217565.1 Puteibacter caeruleilacunae | reverse complement strand
AACCTTATCAAGTCTACTTTCATATGGATCCRGAATTATAGTCATATCTGTTCTGAGGCCGCCGTAATCATTGTTTYCTTACCGAGAYATTTYSTGCCTTTTCTGCCCATGGTGCTGCGTCACCCTATTTTGGCCCAATGGGTCGTGTATCAAGTTAGGTCCATTAGGGACGTATCCTAGGGTTGCAGCACGACCCCAATACCCTTGTGGTCGTCCTCCCATGTTTATAAACCCCCTAGCCGCCACCAAGAACAGCGGGTTTTGTTTAGATCAAGTTTAGCTCTCGCTACTTGCTTGYAAGCGCGCGTGCTAGTTCAGCCGCCCGTCTTCTTGTCTTCRGAACCCCACCATATTGGAGTTTGATTTTGAAACCTACATTTAGATTAAACCTACATTTAGA
>SJCO01000017.1 GCA_005217565.1 Puteibacter caeruleilacunae | reverse complement strand
TGAATAAGAACTAAACGATAAACTCTGTTGCTGCGCTAACATAATCTTTCTTTGTAAAAATCTACATTACAAAGAAAGCAGTAAAAAGATGAGTTCATCAACTTTTTACTGCTTTTAGTACTTAAAACACTTTTTCAGTGCCCTTCTTAATCGGTGTCCTCTTTTTCTTTATCTTTCTTCCCAATTAAACTGAATCCGAGCCATCTCTTTTTGATCCGACTCTCGAATAATCGTTGTTCTTTGTTCATTATTTTCAGGATCTTGTCGAACGACTTTTAAGCGATCTCCAAAAATTGCTTCGTTAAGGTAATTGACCTCAAAGCTTGATATCCTGTATTTATCAATTACCTCCTCATCATAGCTATCAATAAGACGCTGCATATACTTTGTATTATTCATATGCTTATTCAAATCGATATCGCTATGACGAACTTGTTCATATTCCCCACTATAGTCTGCATGAACAGTTTCAATCTTTATTGGCGAGAAATCATGTTCAATGGCTGCATGAGCGGGAAATAGATCCATCATTTTATTCAAACGGATCATACGATGTGTATCCCCATCCAAAATTAACCAATGCGACACAGCCGTTAATAATACATTCCCCTGTCGGTCTTCAAACTGAA
This sequence comes from Puteibacter caeruleilacunae, assembly GCA_005217565.1. GTDB lineage: Bacteria > Bacteroidota > Bacteroidia > Bacteroidales > Prolixibacteraceae > Puteibacter > Puteibacter caeruleilacunae. The sequence goes on along the minus strand of SJCO01000017.1, from coordinate 176,884 downwards.
ATTCCCTACGAGCAAATATCCCATCTGGTCCGCATGACCACGTTTTAATAATGATTTGATCACGCCACTGTGGACGCTGTAAAATCTTTACAGATAACCGAGAGAGCACCCACAACATATTCTGATTGTTCAATGCGTCGAAACCAAAATCTCCCGAGTCAGCATGTCTCCAGGCTAACTCTTCCAGAATACTTCCAATTGCAGGAATACTTAAATATCCCATTTTGTCAACCTGATAGGAACTAATGAACATTTCGTCCTTCAGAATTGTATTAAATTCGTTGAGTTTATTTGATGTAGTCATAACCAAAACTATTTTGAACATCAAAAGTAGGTCATAATCCTTTGAATTCAACGAGGTTTTAACCAATTTTGCGAAAATTTTTCAGAAACATGGGAATCATTATTAAGAGTAAAGAACAGATTGACGGGATACGTAAAAGCTCAAAACTTGCGGCTCAAGCGTTAATTTATATCGAAGAGTTTGTAAAAGAAGGGGTATCAACTGAATTTTTAAATCAGAAAATTCATGACTTCATCATTGAACATGGTGCAACTCCTGCAACACTTGGATACGGCGGTTATCCTAAATCGTGTTGTATTTCATTAAACGAAGTAATATGTCATGGAATCCCATCGGAGGATACCATTCTGAAAAATGGTGATATCTTAAACATTGATGTTACAACCATTCTTGATGGATATTATGGTGACACCAGTAAAATGTACACCGTTGGAGAAGTATCAGAGGATGCGTTGCGCTTAATTGAAACCACTAAACATTGTTTGGATTTAGGAATCCAGCAAGTACGCCCAGGCAACCATGTTGGTAACATTGGTTTCGCTATTCAACGATATGCCAAAGTGAAAGGATATAGCGTTGTATACGAATTTTGTGGACATGGTGTAGGTGTTGACTTCCATGAAGACCCTCAGGTTGACCATGCTGCACGCAGAAACAGTGGTCCTAAGCTGCAACCAGGTATGACATTCACCATTGAACCAATGATCAACCAGGGTAAGGCTAGAGCAAAAGTAGACAAGCAAGATGGTTGGACTGCCCGAACTGTAGACAACAAACTATCGGCGCAGTTTGAGCACACAATTCTTGTAACGGAAACTGGATACGAAGTACTTACTGACGTTTCAGATGAATATTAGAAAATACATTCTATAATGAAAAAGCGTTTGAAGGATAACTTCAAACGCTTTTCTTTTATAAGTAATTCACTATATCTTCAAATTTTATCATCTTTACTCCCAACTCAGTCCACTTATCAAAAGGAAGTGGAATATTCGGCAATTCCTTTATCCCATCTTCAATCACGAAAACCTCATATCCTCGTTCTGCTAATCCCACGACTGCATAATCAACACAAACATTCGTAGTAACACCATAAACAAAGATCCGTTCTGGATTTATTAATGATAAAAAGTTCTCAGTATTTGGGTTTCCCTCGAACACATCAAACGAATCCTTTCGGATTAAAATGTTACGGTGTTTTCCTGCATCAAAAAAGTCCTCATGCAATACATACTCTTTATCCCATTCCAAAATTAATGGATTGTCAGGATTTGTTTCCTCCACAAATGCTGCTCCTTTTGAGCCTGCCATACAATGCTGAGGAAATGAATCAATATAATCTGGATGAGAAGATAACTCTTCTGAAGTAATTTTATGGTGATCGGCTGTATTCACCACTTTAATTCTATTATCCTTTGCATAAGAGGTTATTTTACCCAGTATAGGTCTTATTTCTTCAGCTCCCGGAGCATAAAGCTTTCCCGTTGGTTCAATAAAGTCAACCTGGGTATCAACATTCCAAAAAAGTACTTTGTCCAATTCCATCTCTACTGTTTTTCATTCATCAAAATAAATCACTTCATGATAAGTCAACATTAAAAATCCATGGTTTAACTTTCAAATGTAACAAATTGTGCGTTCCGTTGAACTTTATAATACTGGATTAATTTTCTCCCAGAATGTATCCAACCCCCCGAATCGTATCCAAATACAACCTTTCGTCGGCACTTAAATATTTACGAATTCGACTGATAAACACATCCATACTTCGTCCCATAAAGTAATCATTATCACCCCATAATTCCACAAGGATATCCTCGCGCTTGAGTACTTTGTTCTTATGAACAATCAGATAGCGCAATAGCTCAGCTTCTTTTTGAGTTAATCTATGCTCGGTTGTATTTGTCTTCAACTTAAATTCATTAAAATAAAGCGTCACTTCTCCAATTTCCAGCACATCAGGTTGCTCTACATGTGATCTTTTCAGAATGTTCTGTATGCGTAACACCAACTCTTCCACTTCGAATGGTTTGGTTATGTAATCATCGGCCCCCAGTTTCAATCCTGTTAATATATCTGCTTTCTGATTCTTTGCAGTTAAGAACACAAAAGGAACATCGCTATTTAATTTTCGAACATGTTTTGCCAATGTAAAACCATCCATTTTAGGCATCATCACATCAAAAACACATATGTCTGCTTTTTCTTTCTTAAAATATTCAAGCGCTTCCTCACCATCTCTGGCAAGCATAACTTCATAACCACTCATCTGCAAAAACTGAGATAGCACATTTCCTAAATCTATATCATCTTCAGCCAAAAGAATTCTTATCATGATTCACTTATTTTTCGAGGAATACTAATTTTAAATGTAGTTCCATTATTCGGAACACTTTGCACCATTATATTACCTCCATGGGCAGCTATTATATTTCGTACAAAATACAGACCTAACCCTAATCCTTTTACTTTAAGCTTATGCTCATGGTTACATCTGTAAAACTTTGTAAAGATTTCTCGCAAGTCTTCTTTCCTTATACCGATCCCATTATCAGCAACTTCTATGACTAAATCAACATCAATAATAACCCGTATAATTATTCTTGGATCCTCATCACAATACTTTACTGCATTCGACAGTAAATTATTAATTACCCTGGTCATTTGAAAAGCATCTAATTCAAGCGTTGAGAATGGTCCCGGCACATATTCTTCAACAAGATTTACCTTTGAATCCTTATACTCTACTCTAAATGCTTCTGCTATTTCCTGTATGAATGGTATAACTTCAACTTCTTCTTTATTAAGGTTAAACTCATTCCGATCAATAACACTTATATCCAGTATATGATCAATCATTTGAGTTAAATGACGATTCTGCTTTTTTATAATTCCCGATAGCATCTTCGTCTTTTCCCTATCCTGCTGAATCTTTTCAACGGTGAGCGATGAACTGGCTACCGCAATAGTTGACAGTGGTGTTTTTAACTCATGCGTCATATTATTGATAAAATCAGTCTTGATATCTGATAATTTCTTTTGCTTCATCATATTTCTCAATGTGGAAATAAAGGCAGCCATAATCACAATCATCACAAAGGTTATCAACAATAATATTCCCTTCATTTCATTGAGGATAATCATTTTCTTATGGGTAAAGTCGATATAAAAATCGATAACGAAGCTATAATTATCCATTTCATAAATCAACGAACGTGCAAACATCGAACTTGCAGAAACAAATCGTGACTCCTCATTATGCTCAATCTTCTTTCGTGATTTATAGATCTGATACTTTTCCCCTTTATCGATCAAACTCAATTCCCGAACGTGAAAGCCTGAATTAAAATCAGGATCCAAGTTATACGAAGCTAGATACTCCCTCAAAAAAGGAGTAATCTGTTCGTGTTCACTAACGATATTTTCAAAAGAATCGACGATTCGCGATTTGATCTTATCATCACCTTGAACAATATCAAATTCTGCACTCTGCTCAAATATCTCATAAGCAAGCACATTAAGATTAACAAATACACTATCTAAGGGCTGAAAATCAATTTCAGCGTCGATGTATTCCATTGCCCTATAAACATGCCCGCCATACAAATTATCAAACTCTTTTGATTTTAATCGATAGAGTTCATTAACTACATAACCTTGCACTACAACAAGTCCTATTAGGGCAATAAACGACAATATAAAGATATAGCGCTGCTTCATTCTTCTAAATTCTTCCTGAATTTAAGTATTATAATCTAATTATGTATAACTATTCACACCGAATATACTCTCCTAGTATATCTCTAATACTCATTAACAGCTGTAAATCTATATGGTTTTAGCTTAATGAAAAAATCATTAACCCGTCGTTAACGCGTCGTTAACACTAAAAAAGCGATATGATATGTACCTTTACAATAGCAATGAAAACTTAATCTATACTTATCATGAACAGGTCTAAAAAAATAAGGATTGTTGGGCTGATAGCAGTGATGATTGCCTTCATGATTCCATCTATAGCTACAGCTCAATCTAAGAAAGAAAAAGATGAGCTTAAAAAAGAGATCTATCTGCAAAAAGAGGAAATAAGGAAGCAGGTAGAAGAAGCTCGAAAAATGGCACAGGAAGAATTAAAACGTTTACCAAAGGTATATCATTTTGATTCGTTTTGGGACGACAAGTCAAGTACGTTACGTTTATCAAAACACTTTGATGGAGAAACGATTAAGTCAAGCAGAACCTTTCAAGTGGATGAAAATATCAAGAAAATTAAGATTGAACTTGTTGGGGAATGTGAAGATGGCGAAATTAAAGTAGCTATTTTGCTTCCAAATGGAGATCCCATGAAAGAAGTATTGATAGATCCTTCAGCCGATCTTCAATGGTCGCATGTTCTTATTCTAAAGGAGGAGAAAAGCAAATATATAGGAAGCTGGAAACTGAAAATAGAATCCGATGACGCTGAAGGAAAGTACTCTCTAGTTATTTCGACTTATTAAATTCGCAGTTTATATAAGTAATTCGCAAGGCTGTTCATCTCACTTGAACAGCCTTTTTTTCGTCTCCTCAAACTGATACTTCACGCCTTAAGAACACATCCAAAACGAAAAGTTAAAAGCCTACGATAGTCCTTTTCAACTATTACTCCATTAACTATAACTCCGTATCATCTCCATATCAACGCTATATATTCCCTATACTTTTAATAGGGAATACATAGGGGAAGTATAGGGAATATATAGCGTTGATCATATGCATTCCTGGTATATTCCACAACATAATCTTGATCAAAACAAGCTCATTCTTATCATGATACGCCTCAATCATCCTTCTATCTCTTTTAAATCCTCATTTTTTTTTCATATATTCATTGTAATAAAAGCAACCATTCCAATCACTAAACACTAGCAACTATGAACAACAAACAGATCGACAGAATAATGAATGCCTTTCTTGGATTCACGGCTTTATTGATTATCCTGGGGGCAATTTTCAGACTACAACACTATCCGCATGGAGTAACTTTACTTTATATCGGATTTATAGGTCATTTTATTTTCAGTACTATTGAATATCGAAGATTGAAAAAAACGATAAAACAGCTAGAGGAGGAAGATAACGACTAAATACGACCTCCACTAATTAATATCAATAATGGTATCAAATATTAAGTCATGCGATTAATAACAGAATCAGCATAAATTCTGTTGTTAATCTGCTCTTATATGGAATATTTATGCAAATACATGGTAAGTGATCATGGTTAAACCTCATTAAACAAGGTTAATTATAAAAAACAATTTCAATAAAAAAACACAAACCCAAGACTGCAATAAACATATTATTTTTTCTAATTTTATTCGCTCATATTATTTGATACGGATAGAAAACAATTCTTATGTGATTTACTGGATCTATTAGTTCTTTACGAACATTCAGAAATCAAAAAATTTTAATCAGATGAAACGAACATGAATTTTAGCATTCTAAAATACACACACGAGAATGATTAAAATTCATCGAGAGTTCCATCTTATGCAATTGGAAATAATAAATTTAATGAGATGAAATACTATTTATGTGCAGTGATCCTTCTCCTATGTTTCACAAAGAGCTACTCTCAAAATTCTGATCTCAACAAAACACATAACATCAAAGCAACCTTTTTGGGATTAGGTTATGCATATGAGCATCCTATCTCCTCAAAAATTGCTTTAAATGGAGAGATTATGCTGGGAGGTGCATTTGGATATTCATTATGGGGAGGCGACTATTGGTTGGTTGCACCAGTCCTTAGATTTGAACCTCGTTATTATTACAATCGTACTAAACGTGAACAAAAAGGGAAAAAGCTAATTCACAATGCCGGGAACTATCTTTCGATTTCAATCGACCATCAACTGGGAGACATAAGCATAGGAGACAATGCTGAATCAATTAGCTCCTATAGCATTATCCCCAAATGGGGATTAAAACGTTGCATTGGAAAAAACTGGATCTTTGAATTTGCGGCTGGTATTGGAACCTATAAAGAAGAACATTTTGATTGGGAAACAGCAGTGGGATTAGACTTAAAAATCGGCTACTCATTTTAACCTATTCTTGACCATTGAAAATATTCTATCTTTGCCTGCATAAAAAAAGCAGGCATTGAAATTTACTTATTCAAATATCAATCTTCCGGTTGCTGAATCAATTCCAGCAATTACTAAAAAGCTCTCTAAAGAGAACACATTAATACTTAGTGCTCCTCCTGGCGCAGGAAAAAGTACTTTGGTACCTCCAGCCCTTCTTGAAGAACCCTGGCTAAACGGGAAAAAAATAATAATGCTTGAGCCAAGACGATTGGCTGCACGCTCAATTGCTGCACGTATCGCAGAATTACTTCATGAACAGGTTGGAGAGACAGTAGGCTATCGCATTCGATTTGAACAAAGAATAGGTCCCAACACTCGCCTTGAAGTCGTTACAGAAGGTATTCTTACACGTATGTTGCAATCCGACAATGCTCTGGAAGATGTAGGTCTGGTGATATTTGATGAATTTCACGAACGCAGTATTTTTGCAGATGTAGCATTAGCTCTCTGTCGAGAGTCTCAACAAATCCTCCGCCCAGATCTGCGCATTTTAATCATGTCGGCAACACTCGACATGCCTAAGCTGAGTGAACTTCTGAATGCAAAAATCGTGGAAAGTAAAGGCAGAATGTTTCCTGTGAAGGTCATATATACTGATCAACGTGATGAGATGATGCTCCCTGAACTAACGGCGAGAACAGTATTAAGGGCAGCAGAAGAACAGCAAGGTGATATTTTGGTATTTCTTCCAGGGGTAGGAGAGATTAGAAGGTGTGAAAGCATCCTAAGAAAAGAACTATCTCATATTACCATCCATCCTTTATACGGGATGCTACCTCCGGGCAAACAATATGCTGCAATCACTCCTGACAAGAATGGTAAAAGAAAAATAGTTCTTGCAACTTCAATCGCAGAAACCAGTCTGACAATAGAAGGTATTTCTACTGTTGTAGATTGTGGTTATAGTCGCACATCTAAATTCGATTCCCGCAGTGGTCTTTCCAAATTACAAACAATTGATATTTCCCAAGATTCTGCAGAGCAGCGCACCGGAAGAGCAGGACGACTAGGACCTGGGGTATGTTACAGGATGTGGAATAAGGCTACTCACCAATACCTTAAGGAACATCGCACTCCTGAAATTTTAGAAGCTGATCTTGCATCATTAATGCTTGACATGGCACAATGGGGAGTAAAAGATATTACTCAGCTAACATGGCTAACTCCTCCTCCCAAGCATGCTGTATTTCAGGCCAAATCTACATTACATCACCTGCAGGCACTCGAAAACGATACCATAACACCCCATGGTAAAGAAATACACAATCTTCCTTGTCATCCTCGAATTGCGCACATGCTAATTATGGCAAAACATAGTGACATGCTTCCATTGGCGACCGATATTGCCGCAATATTGGAAGAAAGAGATCCGCTGACAAGAGATGCTGGAATAGATATCAACCTGCGTATAGAAGCCTTACGAAGACACAGATCAGGAACAAGTACTTTGCGGAGTATGAATAAAATCGACAAAGCAGCTGCTTCATATCGCAACCTTTTCAAAATAAAAGCCGATAATAGTGCAGTAAATCCATATGAAACAGGCCTTCTTCTGGTTCATGCATATCCTGAGCGTATTGCACATGCAAAACCAGGGAATAATGCCCCTTTCCAAATGGCCAATGGTGCAATTGTAAAAGCAGGAAAAGATGACGACTTAGCTTATGAACCTTGGTTAGCTATTGCTCATGTAAACGCCCAAGCTGACATGGGAAGGATTTTTCTTGCCTCCCCTCTTAATCCTCAAGATCTTCAACCTCTGGTTAAATCCATCGAAACTATCACATGGGATACCCGCAAGGGAGGTATCGTTGCTGTCTCGGAACTGAGGATTGGTAATATCATACTCCAATCCAAGCCTCTTCAACACCCCGATCCTGAAGATATCATGGAAGCATTAAATAAGGCCATAGAAAAAGAAGGACAGCTGCTTTTGAATTTCAATGATGAATTTACACAGTTACAAAACAGAATTATCTCTCTTAGTCAGTGGGATACAACTTCCGAATGGCCTGATGTTAGCACTTCGTTCCTGCTTAAAACTAACGCAGATTGGTTAACACCTTACTTAAACAATATTAAAAAGACAGCTGATCTTAAACAACTTAATTTAAAAGACATTGTATTACACGCTCTGCCATGGGAGCTTCAGGAAAAATTAGATACGTTGGCTCCTGAGCGAATTAAAGTCCCAAGTGGCTCAAGAATAAAACTTAATTATCAAGCTGATGGATCATCTCCGATTCTTGCTGTTCGTATACAGGAAGTTTTCAGTATGACAACAACTCCACAGATATGTAATAACCAGGTATCTGTTTTAATGCATTTACTATCACCTGCATCCAGACCGATACAGATTACATCTGATTTAAGAAACTTCTGGGCTAATACCTATTTCGAAGTAAGAAAAGAGTTAAGAATAAAATACGCTAAACATTATTGGCCTGAAGATCCTCTCAAGGCTGAGGCACTAAGGGGTGTAAAGAGAAAAAAGCCCAGTGCTTAATCTGAAGTTTTACCCGCTATTCAGATATATCACAATAGTGGCATATAAACTATTTACCTGATATCTCGTTAATTTAATACAACTAGTTAACCACTCACTACATCCACTTTAATGCTAAAATGCATTAATTTAAAACAAGATTGTATGCTGAGAGTAAAACGAGTAATAAGAGCTGTAAAGGTAAATATGGGAGGAAACTTGCTAAATCAGGCACTCCCCAACAAACACATTAAGTATGTCGATCCTTTTGTATTGATTCATCATTGGTCCGACCGTCTTCCAGGGAAACAACATCAACAAGAATTAGGAGTTGGACCACATCCACATAGAGGATTCTCTCCTATCACGCTTATACTCGAAGGTAGTGTTCATCATCGTGATTCAATAGGTAATGATCATATTGTAAAAGCAGGAGGAGTACAGTGGATGAATGCAGGAAGAGGAATCATACACAGCGAACGTCCATCCAAAGAATTGGCACGATCGGGAGGGAATTACAATATTTTACAGTTCTGGCTTAATTCTCCTGCCAAATCGAAAATGAACACACCTGTATATCATGCACTTCAAAAAGAAGAAATCCCCAAAAGCAACTCAAACAACAAAGTAGTTGTCGACATTATAAGTGGTCAACACAAAGGAATAAAAGGACCATTCTCATCATATACTTCAACCAAAGTTTTAATCATTGAAATGAAAACTGGTTCCTCCGAGCATATACATATTCCCGAAGGTTTTAATACGCTACTGTATCATCTCGAAGGAAGATTCACAATCAACAATTTCTCCCATTCACGAGAGAAAGATCTCGTTTGGTTTGAAAAATCACGAGACCGAAAGATAATACTAACCGCTACCGAAGATAGTAAAGCTGTATTACTTTCTGGAGAACCTATAAATGAACCAATAGTCACGTATGGTCCCTTTGTAATGAACAATAGAACTGAGATCATGCAAACACTAAAAGATAGCAATTCTGGCAAATTTGGCTCACTTTTAGAGAACTTCTCACTTTAAAGTTCTTTCATTTCTTCATTCTCAAAAGAGCACAACTATGCTATCTCCTAAAAACATTATCCGCGCGAATGTTGTAAGAACCCTTTTCTTTATTAAATTTGATCTCATTATCAATCAAGAAGATAATTTTCAAAAAAACGACAATTGTTAAGAGTGATTATTGCTCAAGTATTGCTATAATCTGGTGTGTAAATTTAATACAGGAAGAGTGAATTAGAATAAGGGACCGAGAAGACAAATGCACACTTCTACAATCTTTATTATTTTCTTCTTTTATTTTATACAAGATCTAGTATTCCGGAGTTTTTATAATCCTACAAACTAAAATCAATTAACCTGTTTGCATATGAAACGACTTTTTAAGCTTTTATTTTTCTTGCTAATTGCTATTAATGTTAAGGCTCAGGAAGATGTAATTGACTTTCTGAAGGCGGGACCACACGACGCTAGTTTAATGATACGTTCATACCTTGAACCCTATGCGATTTCACTAGGTGATGGACTAAACAACGGTTGGTATACTACCGCAAAATCGCACAAGAAGTTTGGCTTTGATATTTCCGTAAATGTAAGTGCAGTAAAAATTCCTGGATCTGCAAAAACTTTCGATATCAACCAACTTGCTTTACAAAACACAAAAGTAGAAGATGGAGCTTCAGGTATTTCTCCTACTGTTACTGGAGCGGAAGAACAAGGCCCTAAACTGGGTTTATACTATGAGGGGACAAAGATTGCAACTTATTATGCACCACCAGGGATAGATCAAAACTATGTACCAGTACCAATGGTTCAGGTTGGTTTCGGTTTAATTCCTCATACCGATCTTATTGGTCGATATGTTCCTAAAATGGAATTTGGATCAGGTGATAGTAAAACAGAGATTGGTCTTTTCGGACTAGGAGTAAAACACAATTTTAAAGAATGGATTCCTGGATTTAAACATTTACCATTCGACTTGGCAGCCTTTGGCGGTTTTACCAATATTACATCAACGACTCCTCTATCACTTTTACCTACTGATTTCGACAATGGTGCTATTGATGATGATTACACTCCTGTAGACAATCAAGAATTAGAGATTGGTATAAATACCACATCTGCAGCTCTTATATTATCAAAAAAACTGGGACCTTTAACTTTATTTACCAGTGCTGGAATAAGTCATAGTAAAGTCGATATTGACCTGTTGGGAAAATATCCTGTTCCAGATACCGGTGCATCCATAGCACAAATGGCATATGTTTTCACCGATGACAGCTCTGAAACTGATCCAATTAGTATTGGGTACACTTCTGACAACTTTAGTTACAAAGCTGGATTCATGTTCGGAATCGGCTTCCTCAAACTACAAGCTTCATATAATAAATCTGAATATAGTTCATTCAATGCAGGATTGGCATTCAGCTTTAGATAACATACTATTCTCAACACTTTCAGGCAATTATTAATCCTGAAAGTGTTGAATTAGACTTCTCTCCATTAAAGGTCGAGAATATTTTCCTACTTTTGGCATTTAAACCACTCAAATACAATCATGATGTTGAAAGCACTGGGAATCTTTTTAGGCCTGATCATACTCGTAAATACTGTTTTTGCACAACGAAATACCGAACAGAACAAAAATCGACCACCACTAGTCGTTGGTATTGTTGTTGAAAATATGCGTACCGATTATATTCAAAGGTATTGGGATAAATTCCAGGAAGGAGGATTTAAAAAACTTGTCGAGAGCGGCTCAGTATGTAGTGATGCACGTATTGAACAACTGGTTCAAAAATCTGCTCCAGGAATGGCAACCTTATTTACAGGGACAAATCCGTCGACACATGGAATTATTAGTAATGAGTGGTACAATCGCATGAAAGCTAATACCATCAACTGTGTTAAGGACGAGTATTTTATTACATTGGGTAGTGATTCAAAAGAAGAAAACTGTTCAGCATCAAACCTTCGTGCCGAAACAATTGGAGATTATTTAAAAAAATCGTTTTCCCTTCACTCCAAAGTCTACAGTGTAGCTTTAAATAATACTTCTGCAGTATTATCGGCAGGTCATGCTGCTAATGGTGCTTTCTGGCTGGATATCACAACAGGCAATATGGTAACCAGTTCGTACTATATGGGAGAATTTCCGAACTGGATAAGAGACTTCAACACCAAGAATATGGCAAATGAATACATGACGCGAGAATGGACTACACTCCTTCCTACTTCAATGTATACTGAAAGTCTTGCCGATGATTATATCCTCGAAAAAGGTTATTACGAGAAATGGAATACATTTCCATATCAGCTTGATAAATTAAAGAAGCGAGCAGAGAGCATTAAGCCATTGAAAACAACGCCATTTGGGAATACATTAGTAAAAGATTTCGCTCTAAGGTTGATAGAGGAAGAACAACTTGGTAAAGATGAGAACACCGATTTGCTTACTGTCACCTTCTCTTCAATGGATTACGAAAATAACTCTTTTGGTCCTAACTCTATCGAAATGCAAGACACCTATTTGCGACTTGATCAAGAGATCATGCATCTATTGAGATATCTTGACAAAGAGATTGGTACAGGTAATTATCTTATCTTTCTAACATCGAATGTATCCGCATCATATTCTCCACAATTTCTCAAGGAAGATCTACGCATGCCTGCTGGAGAATTTACCCCACAAAGTTCAATTGCCTTATTAAAATCGTTCTTAAATATCACTTACGGCCAAGGAGAATGGATCCTAGAGGATACCGACAATCAGATCTATCTTAATCACAAATTGATTGAAAAGAATAAAATCAATCTTGATGATATTCAGAATAAAGCAGCAAATTTCCTCAATGACTTTGAAGGAGTAAAAATTGCTATACCAACACACTTATTGCAAAAGGGTGGAACTTTTAATGGCAAGATGACTTCCTTTATTAACACTTACAACTACAAGAGATCGGGAGACATCCTTTATATGCTTGAGCAGGGATGGTGGCCAAAATACAAATACAAGCGTACTGAGTACACTGCAAACAACCATATCCCAATGATTTTCTTTGGAAGCAACATCAAGCCAGGAACTGTAAACACAAAAGTTTCAGCAACTGACCTGGTGCCAACACTATGTCGTATTTTATCTCTTGATTTACCTGATTACACTGAAGGAAAGTTGATTCAGGGGATAACATGGTAATGAATAAAAGACCTTTAAATAAAAAAGGAGCAACTGGATCTTAAAGTCCAGCTGCTCCTTGCAAATTAAGGGACGATAGCATATTAATGATTCTTCAACACACTCTACTTTATCTGCTGCTATTTTGACTTCAAATTTGCAGCTAACAATTTCTTTGCAACCTTTGGATTACAAGCAATTCCTGGTCCGGAGATACAACCTCCTTCACAAGCCATCACTTCAATAAAATTGGTATCAACCTTAAGCTTTGGCATTCTCTGCAACAACTTAATCTGCTTCTTATCCAATCCATTGATGGTCATATTCTTCACAAAGCTTGTATCTTCATAACGGTGCAATACTGATTTAGTAACACCACCTGACTCTGCAAACCAACGTCCGGTAGCAGGAAATTCAGCCATATCTATCTCTTCTGAACACTCCAGAATATCCACTTTTTTAGCCAACATAAAAGATCCTAATTCTTCAAAAGTCATCACATAGTCGACTGCATCGTCTCTCTGAGCCTCGGCTTGTTTAGCCACACATGGTCCGATAAATACAGTTTCACAGTTAGGATCCTTTTCTTTTGCCATCTTTGCAGTATACTGCATTGGCGTTGGGGTATCGGATACATAATCCTTAATCTCAGGCATGTGTTTCGCAACTGCATCAACATAAGCAGGACAACAAGATGTAGTCATGAACTTATTTCCTTCATCTAGCTTTTCTTTGAGTTCTGCAGCTTCATGATCTGCAGTCAATTCGGCTCCTGATGCAACCTCTAACACCTCATCAAAACCAAGTGCTTTAATCGCATTTACCATTTGGCCAAATGATCCTTTAAACTGACCTAAGATAGAAGGTGCAACCATCGCAACAGTCTTTTTATTACTGTTTATAGATTGAAGTATATTAACAATCTGTGATTTTGCCATGATTGCGCCAAAAGGACATGCAATCATACATTTACCACAATTGATACACTTATCATTATCAATATGCTCAACTCCATCCTCATCCTTACTAATGGCATTTACAGGACATACTTCTTCACACGGAATAGGAACATATATGATTGCATGATATGGACATTCGTTTTTACAAATACCACAGTTCACACATTTCTCCGGATCTATTTTAGCCTGTCCGTTTACAAATTCAATTGCATCTTTTGGACAGTTCATTTTACATGGTCTGGCAACACAACCGCGACAAAGATTCGACACAACATAGTTGGCCTTATTACATGCGTAACAAGCTTCATCAACGACTGTCAGGAATCCCTCTCCTTTATTCTTCTTTCGCAGTGCATATCCTGCATAAGTACTTAAGGGGGTTAACTCATCAACCTCATCAGCAACATTAAATCCCAATAAGGCCATCATTCGATACTTTAATACAGCCCTGGTTTTATGCGCACAACATCTACTCTCCTGTTTTGACTTCCGGGGAGCCATAATCAATGGAATCCGGTCAATCTCTTCCAACTTGTCATCAAGGTATGCTTTACAAAGTCTTGTAATAAGCTCCCTTCTTATCATTGTTGCGTTATTCGCGTATGCCATCTGCCAGTACCTCCCTGATATAATTAATAATTAACTCAATATTCGCTTTCTCTATAATCGTCCCATTTACCTCAACAAATGGAGGTGTACCAGCTGTTTTTTCTTCACAATGCCCAAAACATGGAGAACCTGACACCTCAACATAATCTTTCAACTCTGCTGGTAAGCTTTCCTCCAGCATCTCCAGATGTGAACCACCCATTACATAGCAATGGGTTCCAAAACAGATTTTAACTTGTACTTTTTTACTCATACCTACCAGCTTAAATATATTGTATAGTTACTTCCTTAAAAAATTTCTCTTCCAGCAATCGAACGATTTTTTTTACAACATTTCTTCTGATTTCCAGCTCCACAGGTAAATTAGGATCCTGATGAGCTTCATTGATCTTTGTCCCAACTAAAAATTTAATTTCATCACTTTCAAAAAACTGTCGTATCATTTCAACAGCTGGTCCATCACCGTTGATAGTGGTTGAATTTAACTCATCCAACAATTTTGTAACCCTACCTAATGTTAGGATTCCCTCTGTTACCAAATCAAATCCTTCTATTTTGGAGCTAGGTGGTAAACCTCCTTCTGATACCATCCCAACCTTGACATCCCGATTCAACTCCCGACTTACAATGCGGGCGGTTGTTCCTCCACAAATCACTTTCTTCCCATCAAATCGATTCAACAGATCAGCCATTCTTGCATCATCTTCATTATGATATGGAGGCCCTGTGCATATTAGCATTTTTCGTGGCTTTCTAAAATAAACCACTCCACAAGAAATATCATCCTTTGGGGCAAAGTAATCTTTTGCGACAGCATGACTAACAACCTTACGTACCAGATCCCTGGCGGAAATCTGAGGAGTATCTTTTAAATGATTCATTAAATAAGTTCGAACACCACCCTCTTCCCAACCAAATGGATAATTCAAGGATCCCATCCCTGCTTGTGTTACGCCATCGCTATAGAATACAATCCGATCCTCCTTCTTTGCTTTAAATGAAAAAGTAAACATTACCCTCGACTCATCAGCAAACTCATCAACATAAACCTTCTTTCTCTCGGGAGTTCTCACCCCATCAATACCTATAATCTCACAACGCGGATTACCATACTCAACAATATGAGTTTCCCCATCATGACGAATATCAATAATTGTGAAGGTTGCATAGCTCATTTGACGCTCGCTGTCGACAGGTAACGTTTTCATGATTGCCGTTGCGGTGCGTTGCACAGGTTCATGTTGAACAATGAAGTTCGCAGCCATTGAAGCAGTCATACTACCCAATACATTTGCCTTTACTCCACTTCCTAAACCATCAGACAATACAATAACCATGCGTTGTTCTGTCTTTACCTTCTTGGTTACAAAACAGTCTCCACAAATAGGCTCTCCCTCCTTCATGCGGGAAAATGTATCAATCTCTATAAAAAACGGACTTTGATTCACCTTATTCTTTTTCGAATGATTTGGTAATTGAGTTCAGCATTGAATTGGTATAAGAAGCATTCTCTCCCAATAAAAATGCAATCTTTTGAACAGTCTCCATGTTTCGTTGGATAACATCGGCAGCTTTATTCTTCACATAATCACTCTTTACAATAGGATCAAATAAATCTTGGATTATCGCACCTACAATTTTCTTTTTCTGAATTGTAAACAATGATACATGCAAGCGGTTCCCGTTTATAGTCACATCCCGCTGTAGCTCCTCATCTCCTGATTGAAGTAGCATTTCAAACAACTGATAATGCTCAAACAACTTCTTTATATCTGATCCCTCCATGCGAGGTTTCACTTCAAAAATCATTTCACCTTCATCTCCTATCAAGGATGCAAATTTCCGGTTGCATTCCACAACCTTTAAGTGATTATTCACCACAACAACTGCCGCTGGAATTTGCTGTAACAAGGCAGACGCTTTTTCCTGTGCCTGCTGACGCATGTATGATACACACATGGCCTGCTCAGCTTTTCCTTGCAACATTGCAATTGCAAAATTCCGACAAGTGTTGTAACCACAACCGCCACAGTTCAAATGATCTTTTATACTGTATTTCCCTACAGTTTCCAAAACATCAAATATTTCCTGCTCGGTTGGAGTTACTACTTGCTCTTGCTCATGCGCTGAGAAGGATAAGGACAGATTATATTTTCCATTCATGCCTCCTTTCTGCCCATTATCCTCTAAACTTGCGCACTTATTATATTGAATTACTCTATGGTTCCCAATTCCAATTCCCTGTTGGGTTGATTTACCCGGTCCATTAATACATCCTCCACGACATGTTAATAACTCAAGAAATACTTTATCCGATAACTCCCACTGATCAACATTTTGAAGTACATCACTAACATTGTCACTCCCCGAAAAAGACATGAAAGTAACATCATCTTCTTTCAGAAATTTTTTAATGCCATAATTCATTCCACCATCCACTGGATAAACACTTCCGTCTACAGATGAGTATGGATAAAATGTCATTCCATCCGGCAACAACTCGGGCAATACTCCTTCTTCATCAAACCACTGTTTCAGATCTTGAAACGTTATCGCAGCCTTAAGGGTGTCTTTATGTTGGTCTGACTCCAATTTCTTTGCAATACATGGACCGATAAATACAACGACTACATCATCACCACATCTATCTTTCAACAATTCACAATGTGCTAATAAAGGAGACTTTACAGGAACAATCTGACTAACCAATTCAGGGTGATATTTTCTAACCTCCTCAACAACTGATGGACATGCTGATGAAATATAAACTCCTGATGGTTGTTCCTCCAGGTATTCAGCTGTTGCTTCCGAAACATATTCAGCCCCTAATGCAGTTTCTGATACAGCATAAAAACCAAGCTCTTTCAAACCTGCGATGAGTTGGCCTACTTTAATATCACCAAACTCTGCAACAAAAGATGGAGCGATAGATGCAATAACTTTTAATTCGTTCTTTAAAAGTTCCTTTGCTCTCCCAACATCATTACGCATTTTCTTTGCCTCTGACGGACAAACCTCAACGCATGTTCCGCACAAGATGCAGTAATCAGGTAATACAGAAGCTTTATTGTCCTCAATGCGTATGGCTTTAACCGGACATCTTCTTACGCATTTATAACAGTCCTGACAGTTATACTCCTCAGTATATATTGGATATAAATCATTCATGAGCGAAGCTGTAAAAATAGTTATCCAGAATGGTAGCGATATTCGTAGTATTAATACCATAAAGAACCTCTCCATTAATCTTAATGTGAGGCTCTTTACGACATAAACCAGTACAAAGTTCTCCCCTAAAATCTACCTTTTCCTCCAGGGAGTTGGCTTTTATATATTGCTTGATCACAGGAAGTAATTTGTCATTACCTCTTGCAAAACAAGAACTTCCTAAACATATCTCTATTTTTACCCTGCTCATAGTTAATGGTTACCGTGATGGTTACGTATAGACTATAAACAACGAGCATGCCACAAATAGCAAAACACTGACCTAGTGACACTTAATAAAATCAAACTATAAAATAAAGGCAAGTCACATGTTCTATTTTAGGACACTTTTATTTTTTAGGCGTTCACTTTTAGTACACCGTCCTATTTTTGAACACCTAATCTAATCCATGTTTTTTCATTTTCTGATAAAGCGTATTTCTTCCAATACCCAATGACTGAGCAACACGGGTAATATTCCCTTCCATTTTTTCCAAACGTTGAGCAATGACCACCTTTTCAACATCACTAAGCGTTCCCTCAACTTCACTTAATTCTGAAGCAGGCTTCATTTGCTGATTTTGCTCTTTTACTTGTTCCAGGTGAGTAATCTTTACTTTGCCATTCATATTAATGAACATCTCTGCAAAATTCTCCAATTCTCGAATATTACCAGGCCAACTATACGACAGTAATTCTGCATGAACTTTCGGTGTTATTGATGGAATATTTCGCTCCAACTTTACAGCCTTACTACTAAGAAAATACTTAAATAAAGGCAATATATCCTCTTGTCTTTCTCTCAGTGCTGGAATTTCAATTGGAATAACATGTAGTCGGTAATAAAGATCCAGACGAAAATTCCCTTTATCTACCTCTTCTTTCAAATTTTTATTGGTCGCAGCAATTATTCTAATATCCACAGGGATCTCCTTATCACCTCCAATTCGTGTAACCGTTCCTTCCTGCAGCACACGCAACAACTTCACTTGAAGATTTAAGGGCATTTCACCAATCTCATCAAGAAATAGGGTTCCATGGTTTGCCAATTCAAATTTTCCGGGATGGCCTCCTTTTTTAGCACCAGTAAAAGCCCCATCATCATATCCAAACAATTCACTTTCAATAAGAGATTCTGCAATAGCAGCACAGTTTATTGCAACGAAACCACACTCCGAGCGTCGACTAGCATTATGGATAGACTGTGCAATCACTTCTTTCCCTGTCCCACTAGGACCTTGAATTAAAATTGTTGAAGGACCATCTGCAACTGTTTTCACATAATTCACAAGTTCACTCATCTGATGACTCTCATGAATAATATCATCAAATGTATATCGCGCACGCATTCCGGTATATTTATTTACCAGGTTAATTACTCGCTGCATCCCTCTAAAGGAAATCACGGCGCCAAGTAATTCATTTGTTCCATCCACATCAAGAATAGGCATTGCATTAAAAACAAATCGAGAAGTCACATTATTAAATTCCAACTCTTCATTAATAATCCGCTTCCCCTCCATCACCTGACGAAAAATACTTTTCCATGATGGCATAATCTTGGCTACACTAGTATTCAAAAGGTCTCGTCTTCGGATATTTACCCTTCTACATGCTCCATCATTTACAAATAGAATGGTTCCTTCACGATCCATTGCCATTACTCCAAATTCAATGCTATTGGTGATCCCATAAATAAACTGTTTATTGTCATGCAGACTGTGCCAGATTTTATGTGCCAGCAGTTTATTCTGAATCGCCATTCGCGTCGCATCCAAAACAGCTAACAAGTGCCCATATACAGATTCAAACTTTCCTAATAAAACAATTCTCCCTACCGAGTCTTTTTCATTCTTATAGATCTTCCCTGCAATACAAGACCATGATTTTGATCGAAACACTTTCCAATCATCATGAATTACTTCTGATGGTTGGGAAAAAGAAATCAATAAGTTATCGTTCAATTGTTCTCCTTCCTGAATTTTATATTTTCTCAATCGCGAACAAAAATCCTCATTGCCAGCAATATGACCGATCCGGCCTTCTGCATCAGCAACCAGCAATACCAATCGATAATTTTTCAAGGAATTATATACCTGAGGAATGACCTCCCCTGCAGTATCGAGCAAAGTATCTTCCCAGCGAAACGAGCTTTTATTGAACCGGCTATTGAACCTCATTGACGTAGCATTTTATTCATTTACAAAAGTACGAAATTTAAATTTTTAATTTTTGGCACGATGCTTGTTTGTTCTATTGTAAAGTTTACCGGTAAATTGACTTTTAAAACAGAGAAGGAAGAATAAGACAGAGGAGAGAGATATTGTTGAACTGATAAAAATTGAACGCTATGAAAAAGTCAATATACATATACGCCACAGTAGCCTTAAGTGCAGCCCTTATGGTTGCCAGTACTGTTCAAACTCATGCACAGCGTCATCGTCAAAACAGTCATGACAAAAGAAAGTATGAGCACAAACAACATGAGAAAAGATATATCCCTAAAGATAAAGGCCAATACAAATGGGATAGAAGAGATGATGGTCGCTATAAGGCAGATAAGAAATATAATCACTGCGATCAAAATAAATACCGCGGGAACCATCATCAACAAAAGGATCGATATGCTCACAAAAGCTACCATAGAGATCATCACAGGGATTACGATAGGAATCATCATAGGGAATATCATAGAAATTATCACAGGAACCATTCTTACAGGTATCATTCCCCTCATCATGATAGACACTGTCATTATGAGAAACACAAATGGTATCGCCACCATAATCACGGAGTAGTAGTAACTAATTTTTACAGAAAACCTGTAGTTGTTAGACACCATCACAGAAGCTACTATTATGTAGATGGTTACTGTTATGATTATCTTCCCGGCATTGGATACGTTGTAATTGAATCACCTCGAAACATGGTTGTTAGAACATTGCCACATGGATGTAAGCGATTAAGTGTTGGTGGACATGTTTATTTCTCAACCGGAAATCTTTATTTCCAAACTTGTAGAGGAGGATATCATGTTGTACCCAGACCTGCCGGACTACATATATCGATTAATTTATAGTGATAACCATTAACTCTAGAAAGTAAATGCCATCATTAATAGTGATGGCATTTATTGTTAGTCTTCTTTCGCATTTACCTTGAAAATATCGGCATATACCAGTCTAGGCTGGTTCTCTTCAGCAAAAGGTTTTACTCCACGTTGAGTAGGAATCGCTTCAAACTCTTTAATTATAATTTCAAAGGCAGCCTCTTTATACTTTCGATGTAATCTGAATTCTTTACTCACCTTGAAATATGAATTTTTCACCTCGCCTGTAGTAAGATAAATTGTAGCATCCTTCCCTTCCATTCTATTATCATTTCTACCGTCATCAACAACTCCATGCAATGGTTGCCCCAATACTGGATCCAAAAATGAGATCTCAAAATAATTGGCATATTGTCGCCCCACTGCTGGCAAAGGCATAGATCCCTCTAGTTCCACAACAAATTTTGAGTTCATCTGATCCTTCTTAAAACGGACTGTAGATCTACGGAAAGGAACAATCTGAATAAAATCAGGATATACAACAGAAGATAAACAAACATCATTTTCATTCTTTCTTACAGAATGCTCCTGGTAGCGAGCCAAAGCAAGTTTTACGAATGGGAAATAGCGATTCCCTGTATTTAGCCCAATATCAGCATACCATAGATTTTTCTCATTGTCGAATTCAACAGGATATCCAACAACATCAACTTTCTGATTCGCTCTTCCTGGAAAACTTATTCCTCGGTCAACCGTTGGACCATACCTAAAATTTTCAGCTCTTGGTCCGGCCTTATCAAATACTTTAGATGGGAAAGCCGGGTCAATAGCCCACTGTGTAAGGGTAGGATTAAATTTAAATCCTGCTACCATCGTGGTTAATTTATTCAATGAACCTCCAGTTGAACTCAACACAACTCCTAGTTTCTCATCAGCTCCCGAAGAATACCATGGTCGCTTCATATAAACACGTAATCCACCTCCTAATCGATCATGACGCATAGCATTTTCACTCTTCGACTTTCGCCATTCAAATGTTGGAATAATATATTCAACAACCGGAGCATCAGGACGGGCAGAACTCAAAATATTTACCTTTTCATTCCATATTCCTTCTCGAGTAAACAACAATGCGTTAGCTTCTTTCAGACTTTCAAAATATTCGGAATACCTGGTTGTTCCCTCAGGTTGATAATCAACCCAACGATGTTTCGTATCTCCAAAAGGATGTTTCAAAGGCAATGTCATAAGCTGAGCGACAACAGAAGCAGCTTGCGGTTGCACTTGATACACTTGTGCTTTTCTTGCAGACAATACCGCTCTTTTTGTTCCTTCGTCTTTTTTCTTTACTGACAATACAGCTTTCTTTTTCTCATCTGTCTTCCCCTCACTTGGGAAACTCCCCTTCACTATTATCTCATCATGATAATCAACACTTACATCTTTTATTAAGCTACTTCCATCCTTCGTACGAGGCTCTATCTCAGAAGGAATATCTACAGGATCAATCCACTTGGCATTAAAATCAATCTTTTCAGTACTATTCCCATGTACCGACAAGCGAGTATGAATGAAAGAAAAAGTATCATCATAATCTCTATCAGTTCGAATATCCTCTATCTCTGGAGGTAATACTGGTTGCTGAACAGCATGAACTAATTCCAGTTCTCGTGGAGCACTCAACATCCAATGTCGACCAGAATATGCCAGCTTCTTCAATAAATGAAGATTCTTCGGATTCTCTTCTTTGATCATTCTCCAAAGACCACTTAATTCTTCCAGATCATCTTTACGCCAAAAGCTACTATACTTTAATACTATCCTTGTTCCTTTGGGAAGAAAAACGGTAAATATTCTGTCACCTGTATCCCATTTTGATCCCCATTCTCCTTCTTCAAGTCTTATTCGTAGTGATTCTGCCTTATACCACTCCTTCTCTGGAATATTAATATTTGTATCATTTACACTAACCTCTGAGTTCTGAAAGAAACCAAATAATCTAGGTTCAAAATCTTGACTATGCGTTTTTTCATGACCCGGAGCAGCAAAGAAAACAACTCCTGCAGCCATTGGATCTGGCAAATAAACCAACTCAACATTATCGCCTTCATAAACTTTCTCAAAACCTTCACTTGAATCTTCCAACAGATCATCACGTGAAGTAATCAACTGATACATCTCCTGTGCAATAAAAGGATTATCACCAAAAGCCAGATCAAACTTCCCATGACACTCAGCTATCTGCTGACTATTTTTAGGTGGTAATAAATGACGAGTAGCAATGACCGCTTTATCGGCAGATGTTCCCTTATATGTGGAAGCATACTCTTCTGTGGTCATATCAAAATTACTTCTTACCACCATATGCTCATTAGACTCACCATCTTTTGTGGGATTTC
The DNA here is from genome assembly GCA_005217565.1 of Puteibacter caeruleilacunae. Classification (GTDB taxonomy): domain Bacteria; phylum Bacteroidota; class Bacteroidia; order Bacteroidales; family Prolixibacteraceae; genus Puteibacter; species Puteibacter caeruleilacunae. The sequence continues at coordinate 153,546 of SJCO01000017.1, read as the reverse complement.
CAAGCAACAACACCGGATTGTTCAGCGCCTCAAATCTCATATATTCAAAACCTCGGACAACACTCTTCACCGGATCTTCAGCTTGAAAATCAAGCGTGACACTGTTTCCTGCCAAGTCTACAGTCCTCACCCGAATTAAATAATCGCGACCAAACCTCAACATTGGCAATGTCCCCTTTACAATCTCCGATTCAGCATGTAATCTAAACTCACGCGTAGGATCAAAAGCGTATTTCACTTGTTCATCCTGCTTATTTTTATAGACAAAATCCTTTTGTCTACTTTCATCTGGCGAATCATCCTCAGCCTCGTTAATTGCATAACCAGGTCGGCGAACCGATAAACTCCAACCTTCCCAGCGAAGAAATGTCTCTGCTGCATAGAGATCTTCAGGATATTCTGTATCCTCCGCAGCACCAATCTGAGTAAATCCTTCGTCAGGAACAATTCCCTCAATCGCAACCTCATTATTCTCACTATCCACAAAATGATAACGATCTTGTCGAAAATGCAAAGAATACCACTTTTCGGGATTAGAGTCATATGCAATATCCATTCTGAAACCTTGGTTTACATCGTCAGAATACAATACTTCGGCAGGCATAATCACCTTCAAATCGGGATCCGTATCAGCTACATTCAATAATTTTGTTTGAAGCTTATTCCCAGCTTTAAATCGTCGATGCAGAACCTCTGCAATACCATTCCTACCAATTGCAACACCTGCTGAGCGCATCGTTGGTACTCCTTCTTCCTCTGGCTCTTCTTGTGGGATATTTCTTTCTGCAAGGGCCTTACTTCGCGATAAGTTATATCTCACCACCATATCCTTCACTTTAGCCTGAATCTTATTATCAGCCATATTATTATTCTTTATGGCCGCTCCATCAACATCCACCTGATACACTGTGAACTGCTCAGAATTAAGTGTTACAAATCCTTTCTGATACTGACTATCTTCGGTTGCCCTTACATAAAAACCCTTTTCAGTATAATGATATGCCGTAGCTGGCACCGACACCTCTGTCTCTGTTGTAAAATCAATATTTTGAGGAATAATGCGGATTGTTCCAACCTCATCAAAATCATCAGGTAGAAGAAATTCAAAATCCAGAATCAAAGCAGTTTTTCTTTGTAGCTGGGGGTAATTTCCGATAATCGAAACAACGTCGTGAAATTCAAATTCAGGTTTCTCTATTTGAGGAAGAGACGAATATCTTGGTGGTCGATCTAATTTATGAAAATCCCTCATCTGAATAAAATCCATCTTAGGATTAGCTGTAGGACTATAAGGTATGTACTTTCGATCATTCAACACCGATTCAAATCGTTTCTGATAATCATCTTCTCGTTTTAGCAAATCCTTCTCCGATATGTCCTTACGTACATAAGCTGTTGTAGCCCCTGTTTGGCCGGTTACTTCCCTTATATCTCGAATATTAAACTTTGATATAGCACCAAAGTTCTCCGCATCAATTAACCGATCAGGCTTAATCAATCGATCAGGTGATTCTATAGCTAATTTCCGATAAGTCTTCATTACAAAATCCTGCACATGCTTTACCGGATAGGAATGAATGCGATGAACAGCCAGATCCTCTTGTACAAACTTGAGGACTTTTATATCTTCATGGAATAACTTAGTCCATAGCTCATCATCAATAACCTCTTGATTGAGAGACAAAGCAATGTCTTCACCAGAATTTCTTCTCAAGATAAAAGAAGCCTGCTTGATCTTCTGACTCCATTCCAACATATCAGGAAAATCATTAAGTGTTCTTTCATCATCATCCTCCAACCGAATGGATAAGAATGCTGATACCCCAAGATATTGTTGTCCATCCTTGTTGATTACCCCATTAGGCAATGCTGTTATTATGATCTTTTGCTTCATCTCGTTAAAAGATTTTTAGATTATAAGATTAGTAGATCTCAAGACAATTCACTGTTGCCTCAACTTATACTGCTTCTGCAAACGCAGAACAGTAATCCAACCAGTCTTGCTGATCAATCATTTCAATAAACTTCGGATCCGCATCATTACCCTTCAGCTCTCTTCGGCAGGTAACCTTCACGGTCTTACTAAAGAACAATACCTCAACCTTAACTTTAACGGTAGCTTCACCATATAGTTTCTTCACCTTATCTCCTTCAAACATCGCCACAAACGCAAGATAGAACTCAAGAGATATTCCTATCAAACCAAGTATTGACAAGTGACCATTAATTCGGATATATCCTGTAAGCGTAGTTTGCGTGTTTTCATCAACAATCTCCATCTTAAAATAAAATCCTCCCATCACCGACACTCCACCACTGGCAACTCCAAGATTGATGGATATTGCAGCACCAAACTCAAACGCTGCTTCCATACTCACGAAGCTCTTCACCGAAGAGGTGAGGATAAAATAACCACCTCCACCGAAACATGATATGGTCAACATAAACGGACTCTCACGTTTGCAGAAATTAAAGCTAAACGTAAGCGGTTCTCCCGTAAATGGCAATCGCACTGAGGCGCCAAGACTAATATTTGCAATTGAACATACCCCAACCTCCACACTAGGAATAGGAAGGTCATACCCTGCTTTTACACCTGAAGGACTAATCTTGATGTATGGTCCATCAGAAAATCCATTGCCTGGAATTATTTCCTGCAATTTGTTGATAAATGTCAATGGTCCTAAAAACAAGAATGGATCATCTTGAGCCATACGTACCTTTACATCTGACTTTTGTCCTGAGCCCGCTGTAAACTTAATCTGTTCAAATGCTAAACGAATCAACTCTTTTAATTCCACATCAAAGTCATTGATCTCTCCACTAACTCCCATCTCTGTCTTTTGAGATATATCAAATGGTCGCTTCAACTTTGATTTAATCTGCATGGCCTCCGTCGGATTTTGAACATTAAAAATCAAGAATCCACCAAACAGAGATTTACTAGCTTCTAATTCAGGAATCCATGCATATTCCACCATCATTGCCGAATCCGTTTTGTATACTTTTAGATTAGGAATCTTAGAAGTAGCATTAGCTACAGCATCCTCTATCTGACTGGCAAATGATGTTAATTGCGCTTTAACAGCCTCTATCTGCTGTTCAATGGCTTCCTGGGCATCTTCTGCCGCTGATTGCAACTCAGCCTGCAATGCAACTAGCTCATCTTTTGCATCACTAATCTGGTTAGTCAATCCTCCAACAACACCTTTAAAATCATCTGCCTCATTATTGATATTGATATCACCAAAAATCAACTCGAAAATGTTAATCACACCAAATAGTTTTGCCATCGGCATATTGACCAAAGAACCAAAGAACTCTTCCGGATCAAAATCCAAATCTTTCATCTTATCAACAGTACCACCAATTGGCCCCTGTAACTTTGAGAGACTTTTAATTGCTGTATTAGGAGCAGCAAATCCACCCGAGCTATCGGTTCCTCCTGAAAAATCAAGCGCTGCACCACTAATCAAGCTCGCAAACAGTCCTGCATCGTTTCTATCATCCTCCAGTTGAATCTGTACAGCATCTTTATTACCTGTCAGTTCTGCAATCTCTTTCACAAACACCTGTGCTGAAGATATCGTTGGATGAAACTTAACAGTATCCCAATTTTTGGCCATTGCACCAAACCGAATACTCTTAGTCTCAAAATAAGTATCCTCAGGAACCAGACTATCTGCATAGGCAACCATTTGATTTGCAAAACCTGCATTGGCACGATTAAATTCGGCATTATAAATATTGGCAAGTTGTTCCATCCTGCTAACCTTTCGAGCAGAAGACTTCCCTACAAAGATAAGAGGCAATAACATCTTGGTTTTACTTCCCTCTTTATCAGTCATCGTGAAATCAAAAGAATAAGCTGCACCATTCACATTCACCCAGAAATTATAGTCGCCACCAAATGAAATAATTTCTCCCGGAGGATCAATATTAGGTGTATATGACGTATTCAAGCGTACCTCAGAAAAATTAAATGGAATAAACTTATTCTGAGGATCAAAAGCACCATACTCTACGTTTTTCTCCAACACTACGATAAACATTCTTACCCTATTCAAAGCCGATCGTGTTCCATCATCCAACTTTCGTTCGGTAATTTTAACCAGCGCAGCTTTATGTCCGAATGGGAATAGATAACCTGCCCTAACGACCTTGACATAATGGTCGCGCCCTAAGGTTGAGCGATGTTCCCACAACAGCAGGTCTAAATCATCAATGGCATCCAAATCAGGATAATTAAAATTCCCTATAAAATCGATCCATGCACCTAAACCGGTCAACATTAGTCGGTTTACATTAACCGACTTGGGCGTATATCCTTTAATTAAATAGTTCGAACTTTCATGCACAATCTGATGACGATCAACACTATCCAACGCAGTTAGAAACGGTTGATTGGCAGGAGGACGATCTTTATAGTTTTTTCGAGCATCTCTTGCCCAAAGCGCTCGAATAGTTCTTAGTCCTGGCAATACATCTACAGCAACTTGACCATCCTTCAACTTAACGCCCAGCTGAGAGTGCCACAATTCATAGATCACCGCTTTATTGGTATGAAGCGAATCTGCTATAAAAGTATTTTGAACACCGTTCCCCGAACTAATTATTATCGATTTGCCCTCAAGTTCCCTTTCATGGAAGAAATCACCAGTTTGATTTGGCGATATCATTAATCTTGTTGGAGCTTCAATGGAAGTTTCAAAGGCTTTTGGTGGCCCCATAACCAACAAAGCTTTTTTCGCAACAGAAGCGATCACCGATTTATTATACTGAGAACTTGCCTTAGCTGGCAACATATTTTGCACAACTTCTGGGGTATACAAATCTTCTTTACGATTTACACTTCCTCTATTCTCTACCGCTCGCACACTGTACTTATTACCCATGTCTCTTTTAGGCACAATTTTCTTTTTTGATTTAGTAGTGCCTACAGCAAACCTTTTTAATGGTTCAACTATTGTTGCAAAAGTAATCCTGGCACGTGGATTTATACGTAGTGTAAACTCACTCCAGTTCAAAATATCCTTCATATTTAAAGGCATTCCTCCATAACTTGATGGCACATCATATACCAACCTACTCTTACCTGACCGTACCTTGCGAACTGGCAATTGGGGATTCTGTGTATTCTCTCCACCCAATGCATTCTTTTCCCAGAAAGCCTCTTCCATCAAGTGCTGCGATTGAAAATGAACAATCATACTGGCCGGTTTTTTCTTATTATCAATCTCCAGGAATGAGAATTGCTCTTTTTTAATGTATTTAAAATTGAAGAACTCAAACTCCAATACCATAAAATCTTCCGGTCTTAACACCTTCAATTGAATAGATTTCTTGAGCTTGATCTTTACTTGCTTAATCTGCGGATCATAATTTACCTCTCCTTCGTCTGTGCCGCCAGAGAGTTTTCCTACCGAAAAACCAATATATGCAGGCTTCGACAGGTACACAGGTAAACTAGTTGCATGCTGAACAGGCAGAGCCATTCCCAACAATTGTGCGCCACATTGAAAATCCAGAATATGATCGCAGGTTCCTCTTAATTGAAAATTCCTGATTTCATCATTTCCAGCAATATAAAGCGATTCTCTGAAAGAAGTATTCCAAGCAGCCTGACGATCAACCGAGGCCAACAAATTATACTCAACCTCCATACTTCCATAATTGATCCATAGCAATCCATTGGTCAGATTCAAAGTCCCATTTTCATCCGCCAACTCAGGATGAAAAGAAATTGAGGCATCCTTTTTTTGCACGCTTAAAAGGTGAGCCATCCGCCCTCCTTCTTTATCCTCATCTCCGACCAATATCCGCACCCCATTCAATGTTCGCCGATTGGCCGAGAGTGCAAATAAACGATTCCACAACACGCCCTTTAACAATTCATCTACATATAAATCTGGAAATTGAATCTCACAAAGATCCACACGATCCCCCTTGAGTAACTGAGTTGTTGACAACCGAGGCATTCGTACAATAGCTTTCGAAACATTCAACTCTACATATTCATGCTTAAAGCGAACTCTATTGCCATTGTCGAAATAAATATTCCAGTCCTTATCCAGATGAACACTTTGTCGCCCTAGCTTAACAGCAGACCTTGTACTAAATTTCAAATCCACTGTTTCTTTCAGGAAACCATTTATCCTTTCCCCCTTCAGCCATTCTACCAATCCACACTGCTGATCAATTCCGAGTCCCTCAATACTAATATGAATATTCCAGGTTCCCGAATTCCGCATCAACCTGGCCTTCATATCCAGGCTTACACCTACCCCTGGCATTCTTGCATTACTTAGCTCTAAAAGATAAAGGTCTCCTCCTCCATGAAAGCGAACTGAACTACCTGCAGGAAAGTCTGACCTATCAATACACCAAGCCAATTCATCGTTTAATAAAAACGTCACCTTCCCCAGTCCTTTTCGAACTTTTATCTGATCAGATAATGTAGCAGTTAATAAATTCATGACTGGATTCCAGCTAACAAGACCTAAAAACGAAAGTTTGAAAAAATTACGACGAGTCGGTGGAATCTTCTTCTCATCATTTAACGAAGAGGTATTTTCAACCCTCTTCAACCAATCTATATTTAACATACCGGAAGCCATAAGCACAATTTTTAATTCACCCTGTAAAGAATTATAGGGTATTCATTTGTGGCTAAAGGGATAGCTAATATATAGAACGTAAAAAAACCGAATAGGTTAGCATTATTAAACAATAATACAAACCAATTCGGTTGTTATCTATTTGAAAAAGAATTAAGAAAAGTACTTTATGTCACGAGACTCCTTAACCACCGGAGTAAATACAGCATCCGACTCACGTAATTCTTTCACTGCGATTTTACGTGATGTCCAATTCCCCTGTCGATCGAAATCATATTCGTACTTCATTTCCTTTATTAGTTTTCCTTCTTTGTAAAACTTTACCAATTCAGGATTGAAATACTCATCAAAAGTGGTTTCTTTTGAAATCTCCCCATCTTTATACTGAGTAGTCTTACGTAACAAATCTTGCTTATCATATTCATTTAACGACTTCATCTCTCCGAATATATCAGATTTATTTATCACACTAATCAAATTCCCTTTTTCATCATAGGCAAATTCCACTTCATTGACAGCTTTAAGTCCATCAGACTTAACGTTTGAACGCTTTTTCCAACACATATCACCTTTGTCGTTATACTTATATTCAAACTTATAAGTAGCAGTATCACCGATATCAACTTGTGTCTGATTGATAATATTTCCTCTATCATCGTATTCAAAACTAGCTGTCATTCTTTTGTAATCGTTATAGGTTACATTACTGGCAATTTTATTCCCCAACTCATCATACTTACAATGTTCAACCATTACTGATGCCGCAGTAAAATTCTCATTCGAATATTTTACCATGTGATTAGCTTCATCGTAAATGAATTTTTCAGATTGATTTAAACTTCCATAACGATCATAATTTTCTCGTAAAGTCAATTCTCCAAAATTCGTAAATTCTTTTCTGGCACAAACTACTCTGTCGTTTAACTCAAGACCTTTATTGTCACTAAAATCGGCTTTATACAAAACCAACGATTTAACTTGGCCATGTAGATTTTCACGTTCCCAAGCATTGTTAAAATCCCTGTATTTGGTTTGATAATCTACCTTTGTACATGCCATCAACAGGCACAAACCTACGTATAACAGAAGCTGTTTTTTCATTTTCTAAAATTTATATGGATGATTATTCTAGTAATTTCCGAGAGTAAACACAGATGATCATTTAGTAAACCACCAGGATTGAAATGTGGCAAGACAATAAAGTTGTTAGGTTCTAAAGGGATCATAGAGTTGTCATAATATTATTTCATTACTAATTTACAAATTCATTTGATATTCAGAAAACTATTACAGGGAATTTTTTTATATTTCCTTATTCCAATCATCCTATAACTTAACCTTTTCAGGCCATGGATTATTTCTTGATGTTCCCCAAAGCTTATTAATGTAATCAATAGAAAAAAAGTCTTCAAAGGCATGTATCCAGTAAGTCCCTTTATCTGTCAAAGAAACTTTAAACTTCCCATTTTTCAAATAACCAATCTTTTCGAGAACTTTCATGACTACTCCATACTTATCATCAAAATTCACATTAAATCTTTCTGTGAAATCACGTTTGTCAAATTTCGTTTCATATATCCGCCAGTATAACCAGCCCGACATCTGCATTTCTTTAGATAGATCAATTGATAATGCTATTGGCGAATTGCCTTTTTCTATAGCCTCAACATACTCTTTCACACGAAAAGTATTCACATAAAAGACATCGTTCAAATAGCTTCCTCCACTTGCTCCAAGTCCGATATATGAAGGTACAGTTACCGAACAATATTTATCTGTTCCTTTTTGGGTAAAAGCCCACACTGAAGAACGCTCAAACTCTGAAGAATAAAATATACTTTCCAGAATTTTCAACAATCGTCTTCTACGAAACATCGTGCCAACAGCATTCCTTTTATCATTTACTGATTTCCCCATTCGCGTATATGGAAATCTAAACAAAGGATAAGTAGCCACTTGCTGAATGCCAAGCTTTGTCATTATCTCCCCTGCTTCCTCAATCTCTAATTCTGTCTGATCTGGCAAATCAAATATAAAATCAATATTCACACATTTAAAATTCCTGTCTACTGCCCTACTTATGCTTCTTTTCACTTCCGACACTGAATAAGGTCTTTCAATCATCCTTAGATGATGATCCTGTAAAGCTTCAACTCCAATGCTCAAATAATCAACATTCATTCTTCGAATGATATCCAGATTATCCTTAGTTAGATGATTGGGGTGACTTTCCATGTGGACCGCACATTGTATATTCAAACGCCTATATATATGAGCAATAATTACCTCTATTCCTTTTCCCACCATCGTAGTTGGGGTACCACCACCAATATAAAATGTAGTAATCGGTTTATTCTGTAATATTTCAGCATAATAATCGATCTCTTTAAGCACTGCTCTTACATACTTAGCACTAGCTTCGTCACTCAAGATCTCCTTATTATATGGACAATAAGGACAAATTTGCTCGCAAAACGGAATATGTAAATATATTCCCAAGTCCCGAATATTCTGGATATTTTTTGAAATATCCTCATCTCGTGGTATGCGATTCGTAAATGCAACTTCATCTTGCTTTGTGAAATACCTACTTATATTTTTACGTATATAATTCGAGATCATTGCCCTATCCTTTTACTCAGTTCAACTTAAAAATATTTCAATGCATTGATTATTGCTCCAGGATTCAACTTGAGTGTTTGATCGATCTCCGCATAACTTATTGTTTGTAATTAACTAAAGTTACGTTTACAAACTCCATTTAGGTACAATGGGATAATAAAAAAGGCCGCATCACTGCGACCTTTCATTCATCTATTCTGGTATTATACTATTTTAACCATTTATCAAGCCATCCCTTGAATTCGCGCTGCCATAAAATTCCATTTTGCGGGCGCAGTACCCAATGGTTTTCTTCAGGGAAATATAAAAATCTCGCTGGCAATCCTTTTAATATAGCTGCGTTATAAGCTCCCATACCTTGAGTGTATGGAATTCTAAAGTCTTTTCCTCCATGAACTACCATTAGCGGTGTATCCCAGTTTTGAACAAATTTATGCGGAGAGAATGAGTATGAGCGTTGAGCTGCTTTATTGGCTTTATCCCAATATGCTCCCCCAACATCCCAATTTTCGAACCACATTTCTTCTGTTGTAGTATACATCGCTTCAAAGTTGAATATACCACAGTGTGAGATAAATGCTTTAAATCTCTTTTGATGGTGTCCTGCTAAATAGAATACAGAGAAACCTCCATAGCTAGCTCCTACAGCACCTAAACGTGTTTCATCAACATATGGTTCTTTCGCAACTTCATCAATTGCTGTAAGATAATCCTTGATATTCTGACCTCCATAATCCTTACTGATCTGCTCTAGCCATTCCATTCCAAATCCTGGAAGACCTCTACGGTTAGGGGCAACAACAATATATCCGTTAGCTGCCATCATTTGGAAATTCCAACGATAACTCCAAAACTGACTAACTGTTCCCTGAGGGCCACCTTGACAGTATAAAATTGCAGGATACTTTTTGTTTGGATCAAAATGAGGAGGATAGATTACCCAAGTCAACATCTCTTTCCCGTCGGTAGTTTTCATCCAACGCTTTTCAACCTTTCCATACTCTAGTTGATTCAACAGTTTTGCATTCACAGTAGTCAGAGGTGTATCTTTTCCTGTCTCTGGATCCACACGGTAAAGCTCTGCCGGTTGAGACATTGAAACCTTTTGTGCGACTAAATATTTACCTGCTTCAACTACCGCTTGGTAATTGTGAATACCTTCTGTTAATTTATTAATCTTTCCATCTGCCAGGATTAACTGATAAATCTCATCCGTTGCATGATGATCACTGATAAAATAGATTGACTTACTATCTGAGCTCCAACTCAATCCTTCTGCATTCTGTTCCCATTCAGCAGAATAATTAGTCACCTTACCTGTTGCAAGATCAGCAACCATTAAACGAATCTGATCAGCTTCATACCCATCGCGCTCCATACTTTCCCAAGCCATATACTTTCCATCAGGAGAAAACGTAGGATTCTTATCATATCCTTTATAATCAGGAGTAAAATCAATTGTTTTACCACTTTCGATATCATACATATAAACAGCAGAATTGGTGGACAATGCATACGCTTTACCAACCATTTTCTTACAAGAATAAGCCAATTTCTTGCTATCCATGCTCCAACTAATCTGCTCAACTCCACCCCAAGGATTCATTGGAGAATCAAAACGCTCACCAGGCATAATATCTTTACCTTCTCCCAAAACTCCATCTTTGTAATCAGCGATAAAAATGTGACTGTATTTAAAGTCATGCCAATGATCCCAGTGACGATACATTATATCTGTTTCAATCCTGGCATTTGCATTTGGTAAATCGGGATGCATATCATTAACTGTCTGATCAAGTTTAACATCCTTAGTGTAAAAGATCTTACTCAAATCAGGAGCATATTTGAAACCGGAAATACCTCCCGCAACATTACTCACCTGCTTATTTTCAGTTCCATCAGGATTCATCTCCCACAATTGCACATCTCCACTTTTGGCAGACAAATATCCAATCTTCTTTCCATCAGGTCTCCACACTGCTGAAAACTCCTTCTCAGGGGTATCGGTTAGCTGTACAGGTTCACCTCCATCAACAGCAACCAAGTACAAATCACGATAAGAAGCATCTTCAGGAGTATTGTAATAACTCACCCCATACAGTACAGACTTTCCATCAGGACTTACATCCATACCTCCGATACGACCAAATGACCATAACACTTCGGGAGTCATCACATCTGAGGTTAATTTTCCAAATTCAGGAATATAATTCTTCTTCACTGCAACGTCCTGATTTTCGCATTTATTACAACACGAACTTAGCACCACTACAGCTAAAAGCACAGGCAATAATATTCTTCTCATATTTATGGATTTTACAATAAACAATTACAATTGATGCAACGAAGATAAGCATCTCTAAATACAGAACAATGAGTTAAGACAGGATATAAAACATAAAAAAGCCTGTTACAGGATTGCAACAGGCTTAAATTCAATGTTTGTGAAAAGGACTAATCACCATTGAATTCATAAGTGAACGTATAAGAATAATCTTCATCATTATATTCTTTACCCGAAATCTCTATGTCTATTGATTCATTATCCCCATGTTCAATACTATTCAAATCAAAACTCACCAGAGCTGAAAGCCATGCCTCACATTGATCACCTCTATCATTATGACGCAACTGCAATTTCAATACATCACTTCCTTCTGGATTGTCAGCAGGCTCATTCACCAGATTAATGTAATGTGTTTCACATCCTCCAGAGAATTTAAGTTCAAAATTCAGATAATGACTACTCACCCAAGCGTCTTCAACATGGATCGGATCATTTCCAATACTATCCTGTATTGCTTCTGTCATGGTAATTACCCCCTTGGCCAATACTTTATCGATATCATTGATCCTTACATAAAATGTAGACGGATCATTATCTGTATCTGCATCATCAAGAATGGTATAATTTACCAACACACGATCGTTATCCTCCACTCTGTTTATATAGTGAAGATGTCCTGCAACCGGGATTAAACGATCATCGTTATCCAATTCAATTTCAAACAACTGGGCATCACCATCACTTTTATCAATCTCCCCCATGGCAATCCAATATTTACCTAGAGAATAGTGATCATCGTCATCATCACACGATGTTATCCCAACGATAAAGAGGGATAACAATACCAACAACAAATAATTCCTCTTCATACCTCTAACTTTTTTATCTAATTACTTGATGTCGATATCTAAAAATGGTTGCGTTGAATTCATTAAAAAATCATCCTTGCAATATCATTCGAGGTAAAAAACACATGTTTCTTAACATGGAAATACCTTCTTCGTAGGTCACGATTAAAATCAAAGATTACTTATGAAAATAAAACTTGTCGGCACTAGAATAAAATATTCTCTCCCGTTGACTTTTGAAATCCTATAATAGCAACGTCTTCACCGTTTTAAGATATTAATCCTTCAATTCAATCACACTGCTATTAACAACATAAAAAACAACATCACAATCAATTCCTTCGTAAAAGAAATATTATTTGCATGAATTTTGTGTATCTTTTTTAATAATTTCGAATTTCATATTTGGTTTACAGCGATTGGTGAGGATAGCAAAGAGAAAATATAGTAGAGGAGTTTTTATTACTTGGTTAATTATTCTGGTGGTAAACTTTGGAGACTTATTTGCAAAGGAACTTCCAAAGAGTGTGCCTTATTGTGTTACAAAATCTGGAGATACCCTTGTATTCATGATGCCAATCATAAAACCACTTAATGGCACAAATGGAATTGAAAGTGAGACAAGGTTAATTACCGTGCCAAATACACAGGCCTTTTATGACTCTCTAAAAGTTCGAGCCTATAAAAAGAGGTTAACTAAGCTTATGCATAAGCTACTGATCAGTTCTTCGGCGTCAAAAGCCGTCCCCCTGAAATTTGATCGGGCTGATTACTTTGAACAATACGAATGCAAGGTGATTGGATCTGTTAAGTTTGAGCAATTAGATGTGTTTGGACCTACATTTGCGAATCCTAATGCTAAAGCAACTAATGCAATTACTAAGTTTGCCAATGATATCCATACGAGAACAAAAAAGCGATTCATTAGAAAAAACTTACTTTTTAAACCTGGAGATCCCTTAATCCCTTTCCTAATGCAGGAAAGTGAGCGTATTCTTCGTTCCTATGAGTTCATTAAGGATGCCCGTTTTTTAATCACTCCCAGACCTAATCAACCCAACTTGGTTGATATAACTATATATACCAAGGATGCATTCTCATACGGACTAAGCTTAAAGGTAAGAAATGGAATTGATGGAAATTATCGAATCTACAACCGTAACATGTTTGGTCGCGGACATGAGTTCTCAACCGAACTCGTTATTAGAAATGATTCCACTCCAAAATTCGGTCACGAAACAAGCTATGTTGTCCGAAATATCGCTGGTCGATTTATCGACTTAACATTAGCGTTATATGACAGTTACGAATATCGCACCTATGGGCTTTCTCTGGAACGTGAATTCATTTCACCAAAAACTAAATATGCCGGGGGAATTGCCTTCTTTGATATTGACAAAAGCTATAGGATTTGGCTGGACGATCCGGTGATAAGTACTTCTCCTTTAAAATTCAATTATACAGAATTATGGTATGGAAGAAAGTTTTTCCTTACCAAATCGAAAAATCCATCCGCTCCAGGGTTAGTTGCATCGGCGAGAGTAGAGCATCGTCACTTTTTTGAACAACCTCAAAACGGAGAAGAACGAGAGTACTTTTCTCATTCCGTAATGTATCTTGGCGGTCTTGCTCTAACGAAATGGTCGCACAGACAGAACAATCTTATTTATGGATTTGGTAGTACCGAGGATATTCCTGAAGGCTACCGACTTGAACTGGTTGGAGGATACGATAACAATGAATTCCTTGAGCGATTCTATTCTCATATATCTTTCGCAAAAGGAAAGCTTCTTACTGAACGAAGATCATATCTATACACCTCATTATCACTTGGAGGTTTCTTCAATAGAAGGCATTTTGAGCAAGGATTCTTCGACTTAGAAGCCAATTACTTCTCTCGAATGCTTTTCTTTGGCAAATACAAAGCGCGTCAGTTTCTTAATCTGAATTACACTGTGGGAATTCGACGATTTGATCCGGAAGGATTAACGCTTAACGAGGAAAAAGGGATTAGAGGATTTAAGAGTAAAGAAGCCAGAGGAACACAGCGTATTTCATTGAGCTCAGAATCGGTATTCTTTCACAACAAAGACTTTTATGGATTCAAAATGGCAAGTTATTTCTTTGCCGATGTGGCTTTAATTGGACCTGCAAATAAATTCTTAAGAAATCAGAAAGTATATTGCGGTGTAGGTCCTGGAATACGTATTCGTAATGAGTCTTTGGTATTTAAAACAATACAGATAAGACTTGAATACTATCCAATAAAACCCGCAGATATGTCGAGTTTTGGTATCACCATCAAAGGAACTTTGAAATCGAAGTTTAAAAACTTTGCTGGTCGTAAGCCAATGCCGATGCAGTTTAGATAGGAAAAATAAAAAGCAATAAAATAAAAAAGATTCTTCTAAATAGAAGAACCTTTTTTCAGTTGAAGCAGAAGCTATCTGATTAAATCAGACAGCCCACTTTCAACTTAGTATAAGTAACTAACAACAACTCTAATTTTCAGGAATCAACTCAAGGTTTTCATCCAATGGCTGCATCTTAGGCATAATCAAGTGTACAAGTCCTAAGATCACTGTATATGATGCACCAGCAACAAGGAACGCCCAGAAGAATCCAGTGTTATTTGCTGAATCCAACACCTGACCTAACACAATGTTAAACAAGATACCAGCTACAGCACCTACCATACCACCAATACCAACAACCGAAGCAGTTGCTTTCTTAGGGAATACGTCTGAAGCTAAAGTAAAGATGTTAGCCATCCAAGCCTGGTGACCTGCTGCTCCAAGACCGATCAAGCAAATAGCAACCCACTTGCTTTCAGTAAATGCAACATAACACACTGGAAGAATTATTAATGCACAAATTAACAAAGTTAACTTACGTGCCTTATTCAATGACCATCCTTTTTTCATGAAAGCACCAGAAAGCCATCCACCAAAGATACTACCTGCATCAGCGATCACATAGATCACCAAGAATGGTAATCCCATCTCTTTAATTTTTACATCAAAGTTATCAGCAAGGAAAATCGCTCCCCAGAATAGGTAGAACCACCAAACAGCATCGGTAACCTTTGCCAAAGCAAATGCCCAGGTTTGTTTCTTTGGGAATACAGATTTCCAAGGTAATTTCTCAGTTGACTCAACTCCTGAGTCACTCTGGATATAATCAAGCTCCTCCTTTGTTAGTTTTGGATGATTTTCAGGTTTTCTGTAAGTTCTGAACCACATATAAACCCAACCTGCACTCAACACACCAGTAATCAAGAATGGAATCTGCCAGTGAGTTAATTCTCCCTGTCCTTTATCTCCTCCACTCCAGTGTACGATTGCACCAACAACGAAAGGAGCTGCAATGGCACCGATACTGGTAGCAGCGTTAAAAATACCTGTTGCAAATGCACGGTCTTTCTTTGGAAACCACTCCGCAACAGTTTTAATTGCTGCAGGAAAGTTACCTGACTCACCATAACCTAAACCAAAACGTGCAAGCAAGAAACCAATGAAACTAAATCCACGGCCAATTGTTGCGTGCAACATTCCAAAGATACTCCAGATACCAATCGACAAGAAATAACCTTTTTTGGTTCCCAACTTATCAATAATACCTCCCATAGTTAACAATCCAAGTGCATAAGCAATCTGGAATCCAACCAAAATGTGAGAATAATCCTTCTTTGTCCATCCAAACCATTCAATAAGGTCTGGCGACATCACTCCCATAATGCTTCGATCAAAATAGTTGATCGTTGTGGCCAAGAATAACATGGCCAAAATGCGGTAACGATACTTACCCGCAGGTGCTTTCTGTGTAGTCATTTTAACGGTTTTATTTCTAGTTTCTATACTTCTTCACAATTGCTAGTGCACTTGCACACAATTCAGTCAACTCACCATAGTTTCCTGACTCAATTACGCTCTTAGAAATTAACTGCGACCCCATTCCTACACAGTGAACTCCAGCACTAATCCATTCTTTCAAATTATCCTCATCAGGAGTTACTCCTCCTGTAGGCATAATACTAGACCAAGGACAAGGTCCTTTTACATTTTTCACAAATGAAGGTCCTCCAACAGATGATCCTGGGAAAATTTTACAAACTTCTGCTCCTAGTTCTTCTGCATAATTAATTTCTGACAATGTTCCACAACCTGGAGACCATGCAATCTTTCTACGATTACATACTTTTGCCATATCTTCATTCAATAAAGGAGAAACTACAAAGTTTGCCCCTAACTGAATGTATAGTGAAGTCGTTCCTGCATCAACAACTGATCCAATACCAATAATCATATCAGGAGTCTCAACTGCAGCCCACTTAATTAACTCTCCAAATACCTCGTGTGCAAAATCTCCACGATTAGTGAATTCAAACACACGGATACCTCCGTCGTAACAAGCCTTTACAACTTGCTTACAAATCTCTAAATCTTTGTGAAAGAAAACAGGAATGATTCCAGTTTCTTTCATCTTTAAAGCTACTTCAATTCTTGAAAAACGAGCCATTTCTTTTTGATTAAATCATATCGTTAATGAATGAAGAGTCCCGCTGTTACGGGAATTCGCTTCATTCAATAATATTATAAGTTCTTATTAGCGTGCAACCCTTCCGGAAGCATCTCCTTCCATCAACTTAGTTACCTCTTCAACTGTTACCTGATTATAGTCGCCATAAATAGTGTGCTTCAAACATGAAGCTGCTACAGCAAAGTTCAATGCTTTTTGATCATCTTCTGGCCAAGTTAATAATCCATAGATTAATCCACCCATGAATGAATCACCACCACCAACACGATCAACAATGTGAGTAATTTGGTAAGTATTGTTTGCTTTGAAAAGAGTCTTTCCATCATAAAGAACACCTGACCAACTATTGTGGTTAGCACTGATAGAACCACGTAATGTAGTAATTACCTTTTTACATCTAGGGAATTGCTTCATTATTTGCTCTGAAACTGACAAATATGCTTCAGCCTCAACGTGTCCTCCTGTTACGTCAACACCTTCAGGTTTGATTCCCAATACCTTTTCTGCATCCTCTTCGTTACCAAGAACTACGTCTGTACCAGCTACCAACTCAGGCATTACTTCTCCTGCCGACTTTCCATACTTCCATAAGTTTTTACGGTAGTTCAAATCACAAGAAACAGTAATTCCACGCTCATTAGCTGCTTTAATAGCCTCTAAACAAACATCCGCAGCACCTTGAGAAATCGCAGGAGTAATACCCGTCCAGTGGAACCAAGTCGCACCATCAAATACTTTATCCCAATCGATCATTCCCAATTCAATTTGAGAAACTGCTGAATTAGCACGGTCGTAAACAACTTTACTACCACGACTTACAGCACCAGTTTCAAGGAAGTAGATTCCCACACGATCACCACCAAAAACAATGTTCTCGGTGTTTACTCCGTATTTCTTCAAATCCATGATACATGCACGTGCAATATCATTTTCAGGAAGACGAGTAACGAAATCTACCGGTATACCATAATTTGCTAATGATACAGCAACGTTAGCTTCTCCTCCACCAAATGTAGCAGAATATTCTGTAGCCTGATTAAATCTCAAATATCCAGGTGTTGCCAAACGCAACATGATCTCCCCAAAGGTTACTACTTTATTCTTCATCTCTGTTACTTTTATTTTTTTGATCTATAAATTTCAATACCAGTTTTTAACCCCCACCTATTTTTCAGTCAAGCCCATTGCACAATATTGATGAAATTCTCCAAATGCTTGAATTCCAATTTTGCAGTTCTCATCTACTTTTTAGTGCAATCGATTGCAAAAATACAATTTTACTCCGATTTTCAAAAATTAAAATAATCTCTTGCGTTGTTATAACTGATATTTTCTACCATAGATCCTAATAAATCCATATCTGCAGGGATTTCTCCGTTTTCTACATCATTACCTATTAGGTTACAAAGTGTTCTTCTGAAATACTCATGACGAGAATAACTTAGGAAACTTCTTGAATCGGTAAGCATACCTACGAAACGACTTAACAATCCAAGGTTTGAAAGCGCATTCATCTGCTTTTCCATTCCATCTTTCTGATCAAGGAACCACCATCCAGATCCAAATTGCATTTTTCCAGCAACTGACCCATCCTGGAAGTTACCAATCATAGTTGCATAAACATCGTTGTGCGCACCATTCAAGTTATAAAGGATAGTCTTGGTAAGTTTATCCTCACGATCAAGACGATCAAGGAATTTAGACATTTTATCTGCAACCAACCAATCACCAATCGAATCGAATCCAGTATCTGGTCCTAATTTGGTAAATAAGCGACTACTGTTATTTCTAATTGCACCTACATGAAATTGCTGAGTCCATCCTTTTTCATGATCCATTACGCCAAATTCATAAAGCATAGCAGATTTGAATTTCAACACTTCAGTTCTCGACAATTCCTTTCCTGTTCTAACCTTCACAAAAATTGCAGCAACTTCTGATTCAGTATAATCTTCTGCATAGAATTCTTCCAATCCATGGTCAGAAAGACGACATCCAACTTCATTAAAGAAATCGTGACGTGCACGCAATGCCTCTAATAGTTCGGTATATGAACCAATACTTTTCTCTGCTGCTTTCTCCAATGCATCGATATACTGATTATAAGTCTCTTGATTTTCAACAGCCATTGCTTTATCTGGACGCCATGAAGGCAATACTTTTGTTGCAAATCCGTCAGCTTTAATCTTTAGATGATGCTCTAAAGAATCAATTGGATCATCAGTTGTACAGATTACTTCAACATTAGCTTGTTCGATAATTCCGCGACATGAGAACTCTGGAGTCTGTAACTTTTCATTACACTCTTCCCAAATCTCTTTAGCTGTTGATTTATTCAACAATTTCTCAACACCAAAAGGCTTTTTAAGCTCTAGGTGAGTCCAGTGATACAATGGATTTCTCAATGTATATGGTACTGTTTCAGCCCACTTTTCAAACTTTTCCCAATCAGATGCATCTCCAGTAATAAATTTTTCATTTACACCGTTTGTACGCATACCTCTCCACTTATAATGATCTCCCTTCAACCAGATTTCAGTCATGTTAGCGAACTGCTTATTATCTGCAATTTCTTGAGGAGGAATATGACAGTGGTAATCAATAATAGGCATTTTAGCTGCATGCTCGTGGTATAACCGCTCTGCAGTTTCGGTCTGCAAGAGAAAGTTTTCATCAAGAAATTTTTTCATCACTATATCTTTATGTTTAATTTTTAAATACTTAGCAGTGACCTTCCCTTTTACAGGAATATGGCCACCGTTATTTCCGTTAACGGTCACGAAAATAGTTTTTAATTTTATTTCAGGCAAATATTCTGCAAAATTTAACAAACACAAAAAAACATAATCCACTAATTTCGTTCATGTTATAAGTAATATTTTCTTCACACAACCAATCACATGTCTTACTATTTCCCGGATGACTTGCACTACATTCAATCTCCCCTTTCGGTATCCCACAGGTACAACCTCTTACTGGACTCTTACTGCCCTCTTACTGGACACTTACTACTATTAGTCGTAAAAGCCTAGTATTTGTAGCGTAATTGTAGTGTAGAGTAGTAAAAATTGGGGTGATCAGAGGAATACTTGTGGGTAATTACATGTTATTTTTGAAAATTTGAAAGGAAAGTTTTCAGTGAGTCAACAAGGTAGTAATATTTTCCTGCTCAAAGAAGGTTTAGTGTCTCAAATTAGGTTTCTAAAGAAAAAATTACACAACCGATATCGAGCTCGATTCTAAGTCATTTTTGGACAATAGCATAAGTTTTATTTATCTTTATTCGAATTTTCCGAATTAGTTTACCCAACAAAAAGAATTATTGGGAATAAACTGATCAGTTGTATATTTGCACATTAATCAAATAATTTAAGCGGTTTTGAACAAGAAAAAATCAACAATTCGAATTAAAGACATTGCTCAAAAAGCAGGTGTATCTATCGGTACTGTTGACCGGGTTCTTCACAATAGAGGAGAGGTATCGGAGGCTACTAAAGAAAAAGTATTAAAGATAATTAAAGAGCTTAATTATCAACCTAATATCCTGGCAAGTAGTTTAGCATCGAAAAAGAACTACAACTTTGCCATTTTCATACCAAAGCCTCTTACATCGGAATCATATTGGAATAAACCAATGACCGGAATCGAAAAGGCTCGAGGTGAAATACAACAATACGGCGTTAATATAAGCTATCACTTTTTCGATCTGTTTGATAAAAATTCATTCGTTGAAAGTTCTAAAAAGCTTATCGAAGACGATCCACAAGGAGTAATTTTAGCACCTTACTTTTTGAAGGAATCAATTGAAGTAATACGACAATTGGAACAGCAGGAAATTCCATATGTTTTCATTGACTCTAATATAAAGGAACAGGCTCAACTAAGTTATATAGGGCAAAATTCATTACAAAGTGGAGCCCTGGCGGCAAGATTACTTGATTTATGTGTATCAAAGCAAGAATCACTGTTGATTGTTAATTTTGCCAATGATCAAGATAACCTCAACCACCTTAATCAACGTAAAGATGGCTTCACTGCATATTTCGACAAACAAGAAGAACCAAAAAGAAAAGTTGTTAGTCTGAAAAGCAATGATCAGGAAGACCATGTTTTGCACAAAGAGCTTGATGACATTCTTGATAAAAATAAGGACATTAAAGGTATCTATGTTACCAACTCAAAAGCACATCGTGTAGCAAAATATATTGAAAAGCGTAATTTGAAAGATATTTTCCTTATCGGATATGACTTAATTCCAGAAAATGCGAAACACTTACGTTCTGGCATTATTGAATTTCTTATATGTCAGCGACCAGAGGAGCAGGGCTACAATGCCACATACACCCTATTCAACCATATCATCGCCCGTAAGGAGACCATCAAAGAAAATTACACTTCCATTGATATTGTCACCAAAGAGAATGTTGATTACTACAAAGAATTATAGATAATAAAGCCGGCCATCACAGCCGGCTTTTTCGTATCCTTTTGTTCATTTAACTTCCCATTCACAGATCCCTTTGTTTTCTTTCTCAATTAATTTTTCCGTGTTCGCACACGCATATTCAAATCTTTTTTAGTAACTTACAGAACCTATTGAATAAAACCTCATTAGAAACCAATAAAAAAAGGCCTTATGAATAAAAATGTCATTGTTGCTCAATCAGGAGGACCATCATCGGTTATCAATAGTACACTAAGAGGGATCATTGAGAGTTGTCGCCAATTCCCAGAAACTTTTGGAACAGTATATGGAGGTTGGCATGGTATAGAAGGAGTACTGAAAGAGGAGCTTCTCGATCTATCTGTTCAATCCGATGAAGAAGTTGTCTTGCTTAGAACAACACCTGCAGCAGGAAGTATAGGAACCTGTCGTTACAAATTAAAAGAACACCAGGATGAAGATTTTGAACGACTCATTGAGATATTTAAAACTCACCAGGTAGGATACTTCTTTTATATTGGAGGTAATGATTCTCAACATACCGCTTTTAAGGTTAGTCAGATTGCCAAAGAACATGGATTAGAACTAATAGCAGTTGGAGCCCCAAAAACCATTGATAATGACGTTGGTGATAGTGAATTTACACTAATCGATCATACGCCAGGTTATGGCAGTGTTGCAAAATACTGGTCTCATATGATCCAAAACATTAACCAGGAAAACATGGGATCATCTCCTGCCGATCCTGTTATGGTAGTTCAAGCTATGGGACGAAAAATAGGCTATATCCCAGCGGCGGCCAGATTAGCTGATCCAAACAGAGAAATGCCTTTACAAATCTATATGACTGAATCGCAGGTCTCAATTGCTGAGCTTACAGACAAAGTCAATGACCAAATCAAGAAGGATGGTCGCTGTATTGTAGTTGTTAGTGAGGGATTTGATGTTGGAGATATTGGAGCTGTTAAAGATTCATTTGGGCACACCTCATTTGGTGCCAGTCAATTGTCGGTACAACAATCTGTTGTTAACCATCTCAATAAAGAAGGTATTAATGCAACAGGCTCTGCTCGAGGTCAGATACCTGGAACCGATCAACGACATGCAATGATTTATGCATCAACCGTTGATCTTAACGAAGCATACCGAGTTGGTCAGAAAGCTGTTGATATAGCCATGAATGATGGCAATGGATGGATGGCAACTATTCTACGAGAGCCTGGATTTATTTACAACGTAAGATACGATAAAGTTCCATTGGAGAAAGTAGCCCTTTCAGAAAGGTTCTTCCCTCAAAAATGGATTGCAGAGAGCAGAGTAGACGTAACAGATGAGTTCCTCAATTACGTACGACCACTAATAGGAGAAGACTGGGTGTCGGTTCCTGTTATCAACGGCATCCAGCGATTCACCAGCTTTGAACGCGTCTTCGCCCCCCAGAAGCTTGAAAAATATATCCCTCAAGCTTATAGGGCAGTTGTATCGTAAACCTGAAACAATGCATTTCAATGTGCAATTGCACCAAGAATCGTGTTGTTAAAATAAAACATAACTACCTGCCTGAAATATCACAGGCAGGTTACGAATCACTTCAAATAGAAATTAAAACATAGCACAATGGATAAACTTCAACAACAACTAAAAGAGCTTAAGCCTACTAAAGATTTTTTCATTGGAATCGACTCTGACGGGTGTGTTTTTGACACCATGGAAATTAAGCAAAAAGAATGTTTCTGTCCGAACTTAATTAAGCATTGGAATCTTCAGCCAATTTCCAAATATGCCAGGGAAACCTGGGAATTTGTGAATTTATATTCGAAGACTAGGGGTATTAACCGTTTTCTGGCACTTATACGTTTCTTTGAATTAATAGTAGAACGTCCGGAAGTTAAAGCCCGCAACTTTGAGGCGCCCAATATCCAAGCCGTAAAAGACTGGGTTAGCAAGGAAACAAAATTAGGAAATCCAGCACTGGAAAGATACGTTTCAGAAGTCAATGATGCTATAATCAATCAAACCTTTGGATGGTCTGTTGCTGTAAATGAAACAATCACTGGTATGGTTCATGGTATGCCTCCCTTTCCATATGTTAAGGAATCTTTGGAAAGGATAACACTACAAGCCGATGCGATTGTCGTATCCCAAACTCCAGTTGAAGCTCTTGTTCGAGAATGGAAAGAAAATGATATCGAACACTTAGTGAGCGTTATTGCCGGACAAGAATTTGGGACCAAGACAGAACATATTGCTCTTGCTGCAAAGGGGAAGTATCCCGACAATAAAATACTAATGATTGGAGATGCACCCGGCGATTTCAAAGCAGCGAAATCTAACGGAGTACTGTTTTATCCTATCAATCCCGGACACGAAGAAAAGTCGTGGGAACGATTCTATAAAGAAGCCCTTCCAAAATTTTACAATATGGAATACGAGGGAGACTACGAGCAAAGTCTTATAGAAGAATTTGATGCATATCTTCCTGAAGACCCAGATTGGGAAACAATTCAAAATAACCTTTAGGCACATGATATATTACTCAAAAGGTGCTGTTGATTACTCTTTTTCAGATAATGAATTAAGAGATGTACTTTTTCAGGTATTCAATCGCATCCAAAATAAAGAGAAAGTCTTGGCAATCCCCCCTGACTTTACACGATTAAACTCATATGCGGGTCCAATAACGACCATGGCGTGGGAGTATTTTGGGAATCAATTGACAGATATTTTGCCAGCATTGGGAACTCACAATCCGATGACTGATGAACAAATCTCCAAAATGTTTGGTCCGATACCTAAAGCACTATTCAGGATTCACGACTGGCGCAATGATGTTGTTACCCTTGGAGAAGTTCCTGCTGATTTTGTTAAAGACGTCTCTGATAAGGCAGTTGATTTTCCCTGGCCTGTTCAGGTAAATAAGTTGCTTCGAGATGGTGGTCATGACCTTATTCTCTCCATCGGACAGGTAGTCCCGCATGAGGTAGTTGGCATGGCTAATCACAATAAGAATATATTTGTTGGAACAGGTGGCGCAGAAGGAATCAACAAAAGTCATTTTGTTGGAGCTGCATACGGCATGGAGAAAATGATGGGGCGTGCCGACACTCCTGTACGTAAACTATTCAATTATGGATCTGAATACTTCGGTCAAGAGCTGCCAATACTCTATATTCTAACAGTAATGGGCAAAGGAAAAGATGGGAATATGCATATGCGTGGATTGTTTATAGGTGATGATCAGGAAACATTTGAACAAGCAGCAAAACTATCACTACAGGTTAATTTTGAACTGTTAGAGCACCAATTGGAAAAGGTTGTTGTCTATCTCGATCCGGAAGAATTTACAAGCACATGGCTTGGTAATAAAAGTATCTATCGTACACGAATGGCTATTGCTGATGAAGGAGAGCTCATTGTACTTGCTCCTAAACTCGTTGAATTTGGGGAAGACAAAGATATTGATCGTTTAATTCGTAAATATGGGTATTGTGGCACTCCCAAGACCTTGCAGGCTGTAAAGGATAACGAAGACTTAAGAAATAATCTAAGTGCTGCAGCCCATCTGATTCATGGCTCATCGGAAGGAAGATTTAATATTACATATTGTACCTCACCAACACAAGGTAATTTAACAAAGGAAGAGATTGAGTCAGTTGGTTTTAGGTGGCAAGACTATAATGAAATGACAAAGATTTATGACCCAATGAAACTAAATGATGGTTTCAACACACTTGATAACGGTGAAGAAATTTTCTATATTTCTAATCCGGCACTGGGTTTATGGGCCTGGAAAAATCGGTTTTAAGAAATCTTATATACAGATATGAAACAAGTTAACTGGGGAATTATAGGATGCGGTAATGTAACAGAGCAGAAGAGTGGGCCTGCATTCAACCTGATCGACGACTCTTCTTTAGTGGCGGTGATGCGACGTAATGGAGAATTAGCCAAGGATTATGCACACAGACACCGTGTTCCCAAGTGGTATGATAATGCTGATGCGTTAATTAATGATCCAGATGTGAATGCAATTTACATTGCAACACCTCCAGACACGCATTGCTCTTATGCGATTCAGGCCTTAAAAGCTGGCAAACCTGTTTATGTTGAGAAACCAATGGCATTAAATTTTGAACAGTGTCAGCAAATGATTGAAACCTCCAATCAAACAGGTATACCATTGTTTGTAGCCTATTACCGAAGATCTCTTCCATTGTTTGTAAAGATCAAGGAGTTGATTGAACAGGGAACTATTGGTAAACCAATGTTGGTTAATCTTCGCTTCTATCGTTCTCCATCACCTAGCGATTTGCAGACAAAAAATCCGGCATGGCGTGTTATACCTGAAATTTCAGGAGGAGGACATTTTGTTGACTTAGCTGCACATCAACTGGACTACCTTTCATATATATTAGGAGAAATTACAGAAGAAAATGGATTTTCGACCAATCATGGGGGCTTATATCCTGCCGAAGACACCGTTTCTGCAACCTGGAAACACAGCTCAGGAGTAACTGCTACTGGAAATTGGTGTTTTACTTGTGCCGAAGATACCAATATTGACACCATAGACATTATTGGAGATCAAGGTAAGATTGAATTTTCAACGTTTAAGTTTAGTCCTATAAAAGTAAAAACACCACACGGAGAAAAGGAATTTTACTTTGAAAAGCCAACACATGTTGAACAATATTTTATCCAGACTGTTGTAAGCGAATTATTAGGGAATGAAAAAAGTCCTGCAAACGTAACAACAGCGGCCAACACCACACGAGTGATGGAAAGAATATTAGGAAAAGATAAATAAGGAAAACAGAGACCGGAAAACCGGACAAAGGAATCGGAGAGAAGGGAGAAAAAGTAAGTTACTCAATTCTGACATCCTTAAATTGAATAATCATTATAAGTAATGAAGATAGTTATAGATAATAAGATACCTTACATACATGGTGCACTTGAACCATTTGGAGAGGTTGTTTACCTACCCGGTTCAGAAACAGGAAAAGAGATTCTCAAAGATGCCGATGCAGTTATTACCAGAACACGAACAATCTGTAATGAAGAGAACCTTGAACAGTCTCGTATTAAATTTATAGCCACGGCCACCATAGGTTTTGACCATATTGATACCGCTTATTGCAAGACTAAAGGCATTGAATGGACCAATGCACCAGGATGTAATGCCGCATCAGTTGAGCAGTATGTCACAGCTTCAATTTTCCATATTGCAGCACAAAAAGGTCTCCAGTTAGATCAATTAACTCTTGGTGTAGTTGGTGTTGGTAACGTAGGGAAAAAAGTAGTAAAAATGGGCGAAGTTCTCGGCATGCAAGTGCTTCAGAATGATCCTCCCAGGGAACGTAAGGAAGAAACAAATCAGTTTGTTGACCTTGAAACAATCAAGCAAGAAGCAGATATAATTACACTGCATGTTCCTTTGACTAATGAAGGGATTGACAAAACATGGCATTTAGCAAATACAAATTTCTTTAATTCTTTAAAGAAATGCCCTGTATTTATTAATACTTGTAGAGGAGAGGTAAATGAAACCAATGCCTTAAAGAATGCCATTAAAGAAAATAAGATTTCTGCGGCGATTATCGACTGCTGGGAAAAGGAACCCAACATTGATCTTGAGCTCTTATCGCTAGTTGACATTGCAACACCACACATCGCGGGATATTCCAAGGATGGTAAAGCAAATGGAACAATGATGAGTGTGCAAGCTATCAGTCGCTTTTTTAAACTAGGAATTGACAACTGGCAACCAACGAATGTTGATCTTCCAACTTCAACGATCATTAATGTAGGTAATTGTGAGAATTGTTCGGATCAAGCTATCATTGGTAAAGCTATTTTAACCACATATCCAATCGAACATGATGATAAGAAATTAAGATCATCTGTCGAAACGTTTGAGAAACAAAGGGGCGATTATGGTATTAGGAGAGAATATCCTGTTTTCGAAGTCACTGGTACTATACCAGAATCAGCACAACAAAAACTTTTAGCATTAGGATTTAAAGCCGTAACATGTAAGTAAACCTTTTCTAGGTTATAAAAAATTAAAATAAAGAAATCAATATAATATTAAAACCAACACATTATGAAGGCAGACATAGGATTAATCGGTTTGGCAGTAATGGGAGAAAACCTGGTACTGAACATGGAAAGTAAAGGATTTACTGTAGCCGTGTATAACCGAACTGTTGATAAAGTAGACAAATTTATCAATGGACGTGGACAAGGGAAAAAATTCATTGGTGCCCACTCAATAGAAGAGTTGGTTGCCTCTCTGGAACGTCCTAGGAAAGTAATGATGCTTGTAAAAGCAGGACAACCTGTTGACAGTTTCATCGACCAGATCATTCCACATTTGGAAGAAGGAGATATCATTATTGACGGTGGAAATTCACATTATCCTGACACCATTCGTCGCACCCAATATGTTGAAAGCAAAGGTTTATTATATATCGGCACAGGAGTATCGGGAGGAGAAGAAGGGGCGCTTCTTGGACCTTCAATGATGCCAGGAGGATCAAATGAAGCCTGGCCACATGTAAAAGACATCTTTCAAGCAGTAGCTGCGAAAGTAGAAGATGGAACTCCTTGCTGTGACTGGGTAGGAGAAAACGGAGCTGGTCACTTTGTTAAGATGGTACACAATGGTATTGAGTACGGTGACATGCAAATTATATCAGAAGCCTACTTCCTAATGAAAAATCTACTTGGAATGTCTCACGCTGAAATGCATGAAACATTCAAAGAGTGGAATGAAGGCGAGTTAGATTCTTATCTTATAGAAATAACCCGTGATATTCTAGGATTTGTAGATGAAGATGGCGCACCTCTTGTTGAAAAGATTTTAGATACTGCAGGTCAAAAAGGAACTGGAAAATGGACAGGTATCTCAGCATTAGACTTAGGTATTCCTTTAACACTAATAGGTGAGTCGGTATTTGCCCGTTGTCTATCAGCACAAAAGGATATTCGAGTAGAAGCATCCAAAGCAATCACTGGTCCTCAACCTGAATTTAAAGGAGATAAGGCAGCATTCATTGAAGATCTCCGCAAAGCATTGCTTGCATCTAAGATTGTTTCCTATGCTCAGGGATACAACCTGATGCAAGAGGCAGCTAAGGAATACAACTGGAATCTTAACTATGGAGGTATTGCATTAATGTGGCGAGGAGGATGTATCATTCGCTCGGTTTTCCTTGGTAAGATTAAAGAAGCTTTTGACAATAATCCTACATTGATGAATCTATTGTTGGATCCATATTTCAAGGAGAAAGTAGAAGATGCTCAGCAAAGCTGGCGTAATGTAGTAGCAACTGCAATGATGAATGGTATTGCGGTTCCTTGTTTTGCCTCTGCATTAACCTACTTCGACGGATTTAGAAGCGAACAGTTACCTGCGAATATGCTTCAAGCACAACGTGATTATTTTGGAGCACACACCTATGAACGTGTAGACAAACCGCGTGGAGAATTCTTCCATACCAACTGGACTGGACGTGGAGGTGACACTGCATCATCAACTTATAATGTATAGAACTTAATTAGTTACCTATAATTCGCACAAAATAAAGTCGGATAACCATAGTGTTGTCCGGCTTTTTTTCATTAAAAATGCTTTTCTTGCAACCCTGTAATAAAAACTCACTCTATTAAATCGTAATTATTGAGTTGATCTAGTAACTAATGCACTATGATACGATTTTCGAGTAACATACAAGAATTTGAGGAAAGCTTCAAATCTCTTTATCCGACCTTGTGTAATTATGCCTTCTCCTTTGTGAAGGACAAAGATACAAGTGAAGATATTGTACAGGAAGTCTTTATCAAGGTCTGGAATAATTACTCAAAGATTAAGACATCACATTCATCGTATCTGTACCAGGCAGTCAAAAACGCTTGTCTTGATTATCTAAAAAAATCATACAGAACAGCAATTGTTTCAATTGACGAAGTAAGTGATCCCATAGATGATCCGTTAGACCTTCATCGGGAAAAGACCTTAAATGAGGTAAAAAATAAAATAGCCCTGGCCATTGACAACCTTCCTCCTAAATGTCGTGAGATATTCATTATGCGCAGGGAAATGCAAATGTCGTATTCCGAAATTTCTGAATCTTTAGGGATTTCTAAAAAAACCATCGAAAACCATATAAATCTCGCTATTAAGAAGTTAAGAAAAGACCTCAGCAAAAAAGAATATTTAATTTATCTTTTTTTACTAAAAAAACTAAATTCTCAATAGGGGTTTTTAAAAGTCAGCAGTCTTATCCATAGAGTAAACAAGTTTGCAACTAAAATAACTTTGTTTACAATCAACTTATGTTGCATCAAAGGAGCAAACCATGAAAATGAATACAGAAATATTGACTGATTATCTAAATGGGAAATGTGATATTGAGACGAAAAAAAGCATTCAACGATGGATAAAGGAAGATTCTAAGCATGAAAGCTATTTTAATGAGCTTACCCTCTATTGGAATGCCAAAAATGAAAGAAAAAACGCAATACATGTTGACGCAGATAAGGCCTACAGAAAAATAAGACAAGACAAAAGAGTTAAAAGAACAATACGTTTACAACAACTTATTAAACATGCAGCAGTTATCGCCATTATAATGGCTACAACTATTATTGGTTACTACTCAACGAAACTTATCAACAATCAAACACTAATCACCAATTGGGAGGAAGTAGATCAAGAAATTATACTACCCGACGATTCGAAGGTATTGCTTGCTGGAGGAAGTAGCATAGAGTTTCACAACAATTTCTCAAAGAAAGTTAGGGCTGTGCGACTAGCAGGGGAAGCATTTTTTGATATTGAACGAAATCCTGAAAAACCATTTATCATATCAACGAACTTTACTCAAACACGCGTCTTAGGTACATCGTTTTGGTTATCGGAAATAGAGGATCGAACTATAATAAAGGTAAAATCAGGAGTAGTTGAATTCAAAGGTTTTAATTCAAATGCTAACATCATCCAATTACACAAAGGAGACATCGCTAAGTTTAACCATACTCAAAAGGTATTGCTCATTCATAATGAAATAGATCCTACAAATAAATTCAAGGTAAGACATTTATCATTCGAAAAAAAACCATTAAAACAGATATGTAGCGATTTGTCAAAGCTTTTCGAGCAACCAGTTCTACTTGAAGATCCCACTCTTGGCAAAAGATTACTAACAGCAACCTTTGAAAACGAAGGATTAGAAAGCATCCTACATTCTATGTGTTTCTCACTAGACTTAGATTTTGATATAACAGAAAAACAGATCCTTTTAAAAGCAAGAAATTAATAAAAGAGAACTCGCTTATGGTACCACTAGACAAATAAATTGGGGTACCCTATTTATGAATACGAAACAACAATTAGCAATGATAAAAAGCATTTACACCCTTACTACCGTCTTCTTAATGTTGGTAGGTCTTCAATCAATGGGACAAAAGCAGTCGCAGGAATTGATCAAGTTAAATAAACAAGTTTACTTATTTGAAAAACTAGTTCATGAGATAAAAAAACAGACTTCATACAATTTTACCTACTCAAATAACAACAAACTAAAAAACGGAAAAGTAAGCATCAAAAAAAATACCTACAGCTTACAAGCTTTAATTGAAGAGATTGCTAATCAGCTCAATCTTAAATATCGGATTGCCAACAGGCAAATCTCATTTAAGATGATGCCTGAGAAAAAAGTAACTCTTAGTGGTTATATACGTGACTTTTCAACAGGCGAAGACCTAATTGGAGCAACGTGCTTCCTAAACAATAAAGGTTCAGGAACAACTGCAAATGCTTATGGGTTTTATTCTTTAGATTTAACTCCGGGGAAACATCAGATTACCTATTCTTTTATTGGATACAAGCCACAAATTGTTGAAGTAGATATTACCTCAGATAAGATGTTCAATATTAAACTGAACACAAAAGATCAGCAATTAAGTGAAGTAATTGTAAAGGGAGATGATCCTGTAAAAAATATCAAACGTCCGGAGATGAGTACGGTAAAGATACAAGCAAATACCGTCAAAAAGCTCCCTGCATTAATGGGTGAAGTAGATGTACTAAAAACCATTCAGATGCTTCCTGGAGTCAAATCAGCGGCAGAAGGAAGCACCGGATTTAGTGTGCGTGGAGGTAATCCCGACCAAAACCTACTAATTCTGGATGAGGCTCCTGTATACAATGCCTCACACTTGCTCGGATTCTTTTCGATTTTTAATAACGATGCATTAAGTGACATTAAGCTTTACAAAGGAGATATCCCTGCCAGCTTTGGAGGACGCTTATCTTCTCTTCTTGATATAAGGATGAAGAATGGTAACACAAAAAAAGTGACAGGTTATGGTGGAATAGGTACAGTTTCATCACGCTTAACTCTTGAAGGTCCTATTGGAAAAAAAGAGAATACTTCATTCATCGTTTCCGGAAGAAGAAGTTATGCCGACTTATTCTTAAGGTTATCATCGGATGAAGACATTAAAGACAACATCGTTTACTTTTACGACTTAAACACCAAGGTTAATCATCGCTTTAATGATAAAAACAGACTATTCATCTCATCATATCTTGGAAAGGACCAGTTCAAAAGTGATGATAGTGGTCTGTCGTTTGGAAATCAAACTTTTACTGCTCGATGGAATCATTTATTCTCAAACAAATTGTTTTCAAACACAACGCTCCTATATAGCAAGTACAACTATGAATTATCAAATAAAGATGGAGCAGAAGCATTTATATGGGATTCAGAATTAACAAACTGGTCGTTAAAACTTGATTACACATACTACCTGAATCCTTCGAATACCATAAAATTTGGAGGATCAACCTCCTATCTTCGTTTTGAACCAGGATATGCAAGAGGGATTGAAGAGCAATCGTTTTTAAATGAATATAGAGTGCCCAATTCAAATGCATTGGAGCATGCCCTTTACATTACCAATGAACAAAAACTGGGTAGCAGACTTACATTAAAATACGGACTTCGTTTCTCGATGTTCAATAATATTGGAGATGGCACTGTTTACTCATTTGATGAAAACTACAATACCACAGGTGTTACAAAATATAAGAAAGGTAAAATATTCAACACTTATAGCAACTTTGAGCCACGACTAGGTTTGAATTATACCATTCGATCAAATTCTTCCATTAAAGCAAGCTATGCAAGAACAAGTCAATATATGCAGCTTACCCAAAAGTCATCAGGAGGAATGCCTCTCGATGTGTGGTTTCCGGCTTCTCCCAATGTCAAACCTCAACTTTCTGATCAGTTTGCCATTGGGTATTTCCACAACCTAAAGGATAATAAAGTTGAATTATCGGTGGAAACCTATTATAAAAAGATGAAGAATACCATCGACTTCAAAGATTTTGCAAAACTACTTCTAAATAAAGAGCTGGAAGGAGAACTTCGATTTGGATCAAGTGAATCGTATGGTGTTGAATTCATGTCTAAATTTAACTTTAGTGCATTCCAAGGTTGGTTAGGATACACATGGTCGAGATCAAAACGAAAAGTCAACGGAATCAACAATGGGAAAACTTATCGTTCACCATATGACAAGCCACACGATATAAAGGCCGCATTAAGCTATAGCCTCTCCCCTCGCACCACCTTGTCGGCCAATTTTAGTTATACCACGGGTTCACCAATAACACTTCCTACAGGTAGGGCTGCCTATCAAGGTTCATTTATTAAGATTTACTCTGACCGTAACTCTTACCGTATGGAAGACTACCATAGATTAGACCTTGCAGTTACAATAAAAGGAAAAGAGAAACCTAACAGAAAGTGGCAGGGAGAATGGAACATATCACTCTATAATGCTTATGGAAGAAAGAATCCATGGTACATCACTTTTGAGCAAGATGATAACAATCCGAATGTAATGTATGCTGAGAAGACATACCTATTCACCTACGTTCCATCAATCACCTATAACTTTAAATTTTAACGTGTTATGAAAACAGTTTACAACTATATACTACTCATTCTCCTCATATCTGCTTGCACTGAAAAAATCGACATAAAAGTTGACACAGGAGAGGCTCGCTTAACTGTAGATGCTAGAATTACATCTGATAACCAGAAACATTTCGTAAGGTTAACAGAATCTAGTGAAGTATTCTATAATCAAGAAGCAAAACCAATTACTGATGCAATTGTGAGTGTGAATGATGGCTCTCGAACTATCAAGTTTATGGAATCTTCTCCTGGCTTTTACCAAAGCGAGACAGAATTTAGGGGATTACCAGGAAAACAATATGAACTTAGCATATCCAATGTTGATATCAATAATGATGGGACTGATGAAAACTACAGTGCACAAGCACAAATGCCACATCCATATTCTGTCGATTCGATAAAAATGCACTATGATCCTAAGTATGGTTATGGAGATGACGAGGGAGCTTATTGGCTGGTATCTCTATATATGAAAGATAATCCAGAAGAAGACAATTTTTATGGATTTGGATGCCGTATTAATGATAAGCTTGTAACAGATACGATCACAGAACTAACCATTGCTGAGGATATCTATTTTAATGGAGAAACAACCAAAGGAGTTGATGTCGCAGAACTTTTTCAAGAACAAAAAGATGAAATTGTTAAAAATAACGATCAGATTACATTAGAAACATACTCGATCAATCAAGACTATTATGACTTTTTGGATCAACTCAATGAAATGGAAGAAGGACAAAATCCAGTATTTT
Organism: Puteibacter caeruleilacunae; assembly: GCA_005217565.1. Lineage (GTDB taxonomy): Bacteria > Bacteroidota > Bacteroidia > Bacteroidales > Prolixibacteraceae > Puteibacter > Puteibacter caeruleilacunae. The sequence goes on along the minus strand of SJCO01000017.1, from coordinate 119,441 downwards.
CCGGACCACCAGCAAATATATCAACTAATGTTTCCAATGGAGCCGTAGGTTTCTTTGCTGTTTATTCAATTACACGTACATCAACAATAGTTAAGACCGAATAATATTGAATTACATATGCATCCACTCAATGTAAGCGATTTGAAATACATTGAATTTTCCCAAACCGAGCCTCGCCTAATAAAGCGGGGCTTATTCATGTCTTCCCATTTGAATTAATAATCAAATTACTTAATAAAATCTCCATTTATCAGTAACTTCACCTAGTGATTAATTGATCACATTTTTTTGCAATAATACCTCAAGCAATGAATACTAATTATGAATTAAATTTAGCGTATAATTTTATCAATTATACCAATCGTAATGTTTTCCTTACCGGGAAAGCCGGAACTGGTAAAACCACTTTCCTCCACCGACTAAGAACTTCCGCTTTTAAGCGAATGATTGTAGTAGCACCAACAGGTGTCGCTGCCATTAATGCAGGAGGAGTTACTATCCATTCTTTTTTCCAGATGCCTTTCGGTCCAATTATTCCCGATTCAAGAGAACAGGAAATTAATCACAGAAAGTTCACCAAGCTAAAAATTAATATCATCAGGTCGATGGATCTGTTGGTTATCGATGAGATTAGTATGGTAAGAGCCGATTTATTGGATGGAATTGACCATGTACTCAGACGTTTCAAAGATAGACGACGTCCGTTTGGCGGTGTACAACTATTAATGATTGGCGACTTACAGCAACTTGCTCCGGTTGTGAAACATGATGAATGGCAACTTCTAAAATCTCATTATAAAAGTATGTTCTTTTTTCACAGCAAAGCCTACCAACAGTCTAATGTTCTGGGCATTGAGTTAAAGCACATCTATCGACAACAGGATAAAAGGTTTATTAGTTTGTTAAATGCTGTTAGAACAAATACTCTTAATCAGGAAACTCTAAGTAAGTTAAATGAGCGTTATCATCCTGAGTTTTCACCTAAACCTGACGAAGGCTATATCAGGCTAACCACCCATAATTCAAGTGCGGATAAGATCAATAATAAGGAGCTTGATGTCATCACAAAAAGAGCTCATCGATTTATTGCAGAAGTTGAAGGGATATTTCCTGAACATGCCTATCCTACCCAGGAGGAGCTAACTCTAAAAGTAGGAGCACAGGTAATGTTTGTTAAAAATGACAGTAGTCATGAAAAGAGATACTACAATGGTAAGATTGGAAGAATAACCAATATTGAAGAAGGTCTTATCGAGGTCCAGTGTCCTACCGATATAGATCCGATTCTCGTAGATCGGGAACTATGGAATAATGTCAAATACACAATTGATCCCGAAACCAAAGATATCAAAGAGGAATTGGTTGGTAGTTTCCTGCAATACCCACTTCGACTAGCCTGGGCAATAACCATACATAAAAGTCAAGGTTTGACCTTTGAGAAGGCAATCATTGATGCACAGGCTGCATTTGCTCATGGTCAGACTTATGTAGCATTAAGTAGATGTAAGACACTTGAAGGTATGGTCCTGAGCAGTAAAATATCACTTAAAGCCGTGATTTCAGATCAGCAGGTAGATGGTTTTACCCGTCATGTCGAGGAAAATGAACCAGATGATAAAGTTCTGCATTCATCTAAAAAGGATTATCAACTATCACTGCTACAGGAGTTATTCCGTTTTCATCAGCTGATGTATCAATATAGTAAATGTGAGGAGATAATTAATGAGAATGATTCTACAATTATGGGAAACCTCCCTGAGGTTATCCAGCAAGGTAGAACATATATCAAAGACGAACTACTGCCAGTTGGTGAAAAATTTCTGCTCATCATACAATCACAAATGAGAAACATTGATGATATAGAGGAACATCAGCCTTTACAAGAAAGACTGATAAAGAGTAGTGAGTACTATCTCAAGAATATGGATATGCACCTGATGGAACCATTAACTTCCAGTAGTTTTGAAACCGATAATTATGGTCTTGAAAAAGACATCCGTGAGAGATTAAGAAAAATCAAAGAAATTTCATCCCTGAAAATCAGTTGTTTCACATCCTGTAAAAAAGGTTTTATCGTTAAGGATTACTTATCGACAAGGGCAAAAGCTTTAATCCGCCAGGATGAGAAAAAAGATAAAAAACAAAGAGCAACCAAAGGAGAAGTACAAACCAATTATCCTCAATTATATAAACGAATACAAGATTGGCGACTAACCACTGCAGAAGAAAAGAATCTCATATTATCACAGATCGTAACTCAAAAAGTAATTGTTCAGTTAGCCAATACCTTACCCCTAAATCTAAAGGAGCTTAAAGATATACCTGGTGTTGGAAAAAAAACACTGAAAAACTATGGAAAGGAAATTATAGCAATAATCCATCAGTTTTGTAAAGATTCCAACATCCCCGTCAACATTGAAGAAGATCAGGAGTTAGAGTTAGTTCCTAAGAAAAACTCTAAGCAGAGAACATTTGAAATGTTTAAACAGGGGCTCAATATAAATGATATTGCAAAAGAGAGGGAGCTTGCAAAGGCTACCATTGAAGGACACCTTGCATACTTTGTTGGCACTGGAGATTTAGACGTCTCACTGTTTGTTGATAAAGATCTAATTAGCCCCATTACAAAGTTTTTCAAACAATTTCCAGATTCTGGACTACGAGATGCTAAAGACTATCTCTCAGATGATATCACTTTTTCAGATATCTTGTTCGTACGTAAAATGATGTATCATGAAGAGAAAGAACAAATTAAATCTTAATAAGGTACTATATATTTGAGAGAATAACTTTACTTTTGGAACATATTAAACCAGAGAACAAAGCGTATCATTATTTCATTAAACATTAATTTATGACCAATCGTAGAGATTTTTTAAAAACAACCATGGCCTTCACCGCAGGAGCTATGGTACTACCAATGATCTCGTGTAATACGAAAAAAATCATTGGTCTCCAGCTTTATTCGGTACGCGATAAGATCAAAACAGATCTTGACGGAACGTTAGCGAAGGTAGCTCAAATTGGCTACAATTCAGTGGAAGCAGCAGGTTTCAATGTTAAGAAAGGAACCTTTTATGACATGCAACCAAAAGCATTTGCAGCCAAGCTAAAGCAATTTGACCTAAAAATCAACAGTAGCCATACTGGATTTGCCTTAAAAGATGCAGAAAAAGTATTTGCCTGTGCCGCTGAAGTAGGAACGCCCAATGTTATTCTTCCTTACTTAGGAGGAGAACACCGAAAAAACATTGATGGCTATAAAGCGACTGCCGAAACATTTAACAAGATGGGGGAAATCGCTAAAAAGTATGACATCCGATTTGGATACCACAACCATGATTTTGAATTCAAAAAAATGGATAATCAAATTGGGATGGATGTGCTTATCAACGAGACCGATCCTAAGTTAGTTACATTTGAGTTAGATCTTTATTGGGTAACCAAAGCTGGATATGATCCTGTAGAATTTATCAGAAAACATCCAGGTAGATTTGAGATACTCCATGTGAAAGATATGGCAAAAACAGAAGATCGCTTCTTTGCCCCAGTAGGACAAGGACGTATCGATTTTGAACGTATCTTTAATATTCACAAAGAAGCTGGTGCCAAATTATTTTTCGTGGAGCAGGATAGTTTCAAAAAATATGATTCACTGGAAAGTGTAAAGCTCAGTTATGATTATCTAAACAAAGCCACTTGGTTGAAAATATAAAAAAAGCCGGTTAATACCGGCTTTTATTTTATTTGTTGTTATCAATTGATTTTAGGTTCCCTGGATACTCTAATCCCGCACGCCATTCTTTATAAATCTTCTTTAACTCTTTGAACTTCTCAGGATACTTGTCTGCCAAGTTAATCGACTCACCCGGATCAGCTTCCATATCATATAAGAATTCACCTACTTCGACCTCTACGCCTTCAAATTTTCCATGTTCATCAGTATTAGCAGCTTTATATTTCCATTTACCACTTCGAACTGCCTGTTCCAATTTAGTATCCCAAACCAGAGATGGATGTTCTAAAGATTTATCTTTGCCTGTCAATAGATCATTCAAGTCAATACCATTTAGGTTTTGAGGAGCAACTGATCCGATTGCTTTTGCAATGGTTGGATAAATATCCATCGCACTAACAAGATTATCACTTACCATACCTTTCTTATACTTCTCTGGCCATGAAATAATCATAGGCACTCGAATACCACCATCATACAAGGTATACTTACTTCCTCTTAATGGTGCATTATTAGCATAAATAGGAGTTGATCCACCATTATCACTAATATAAATAACAATGGTATTTTCACGTAATCCCGTTTCCTCAAGGTAGTCAAGTACTCGACCTACTTCTTTATCGAGATAGTACAACTGTCCCAAATATAGTGCACGACCTTCCGGATTATTTGGATAACGAGCAGCCCGATACCAGTCCATATATTCCTCTTTCGATGGATCCCAGTCGTGGTAACCTTTCAGATTATGCTCTTTTAAATATTCATCTGGTAATTGATGCGTAAAGTTATGCACCGCATTAAAAGCTAATTGAAGGAAAAATGGTTTATCCTTATTTTTATCCATAAACTCACAAGCCTTCTCTGCAAAAAGTTCGGTGGCAAAACCATCCTGATCAACTTTTTCACGACCAATCCACATAGGTCCCTGCTGCAGACTCTGTCCCCATTTACCTGATTCTTCCTTCACTTTTTGAAATTCAGCCTCCGCTGCAGCATTATGAATTAGATAGTGCTTACGAGGTGTACCACTTCCATAGAAATAATCAAAACCATGATCTAACGGGAAATTACGATTACCAGGATTGTGATCTCCACCGTAATGGAATTTTCCTACATAGCCATTCACATAATTCTGGTGTTTCATATGCTCAGCAATTGTAGTAAACTCAGGATGAGTCATTCCAAGACCATTATACCAGAAGGTTCCAAATCGTTCTTGATATGCACCTGTCATCAAGCCTGCTCTGGAGGCATTACATATAGGAGATGTTGCATAGGAATTGGTAAACCTTACTCCAGTATTTGCTAATCTATCAAGATTAGGAGTCTTCACATCTGATGCATATCCAGAGCATCCAAGATCGGCATACCCTTGATCGTCAGAAACAATTAAAAGAACATTCGGTTTTACTTGCTCCACTTTTTGGGAACAACCGGCCTGCATAAGCATTCCTACCGACACAACTGGTAACACTAACTTTGTCGCTTTATTCATGGTTATTTCTTTTTTAATAACTGAAACACAATATTAGCGCAACCTGGTTAATATTTCGGTTTTATTTCGGTCAAATAAAGGGTAATTAAGGGTAAAATTGTCCAATAAGAGGCGACAAACATCCACCCTTAACTATCAGAATAACAACTATCTCCCATGTGAAATAAAATACACGGATACAGACAATGGTAATAGTAGTGGAATCAAGTTTTCTATGCCCGAAGGCACAACAAAATATGACTTTACGAGCAAAGCAAAAAATAACAACACAGCTGATAATATCGTCATTCCCTGGCCACGAGAAAATCCGCCAATCAATAATAAAGCAGCTCCTAATAGTATAATCGTCGTTACTATATATCCAACAGAGTCGAAGTTAAAACTCAGTAATGTATTCCAATATCGATAGAATAAAACAATCACGACTGATAACCTTAACAACCACGCCGCAATTGGTTGTCCTGATGTAAATGCCCTCATAAATAAATTATTACAATTATTTTTTCTTTTTCTTCTTCTTGGTTGATCCTCCTTTGTGATTGTAACTATCAACTAATTTGGTAATATCCTGTCTTCTGTACTTCAATCCACGCACTCTTTGCACAATAGCAGGTTGATCAGCCATTAATATCGTTAATTGTCCGATATAAAGTTTATTTTCTTTAACAAATTTTCGTTTATGCTGCAAAGGACTGGTGGATCTCACTATTATTTGTGTTTTAACCATATCCAGCTTGTTCATTTCTTCGAAGTATCGTCGATAAACCAATTCCATAATTGTATCTTTATTCTCAACAAACAGGTGATCTCTTTGGTGATCTCCTTTATATAGGTAAAGATTTAGCTTACCTTCTGAACACGCTCTTAAGAATAGTCTTTTTGATACAAAAACAGGATTTCGTTTTGTTGTTAAATCATCAACATTATCACCCGACATAATAGTATCAATTAACACCTCCTTACTATCATATTTGGCCTTTTCACTTCCGAAGGCTAATACATCAACTGGAGTCAAAACTTTCACTTGATCTCCCTGTCTAAATTTCATTTGCTTTGGTGATCTTGTCAAGTTGTTAAATAAAACTTCACCACGAATTGTATCCTTATTAAGGTCTACATAGTATCCAGGATTATACGAAAATTGTGCAAATGAAGAATTCATCCCATATATTAATACCATGAGAAAGATTAAAGTTGTTGTTTTTAGCTTCATATATTAAAAGATTTAGATTAATCAATGCCTCACTTTTTCTTGAATCAGAATTAAAATCCACCGATAAGTTTAAGCTAAATTACTCAAAGATCAAAAATTACTTATTAACAGATTTACCCAACAAAAATGAAAGCACTAAAAAAGGCGGCAATACTATATTATCTAGTATTTTACCGCCTACTATATTTTAATATCCTCTAATTTCTACACCTCGATATCACCCTCAAAAACAAATGTTGCAGGGCCTTTCAACCAGATATTGTTAAAGCCTTCATCCGCTTTCTGGAAACGAACTTCTAGATCTCCTCCTTTTGCCTTTATAGGAAAAGTACCTTCGTTTTTCTCCTCAACTATAGCTGCTGCAATTGCAGAAGCAGTTATTCCAGTTCCGCATGCCAAAGTTTCGTCTTCCACTCCCCTTTCATAAGTATATACAGTAAGAGCGCCATCCACGATCTGTACAAAATTAACATTAGTTCCAACTTCTTTGAAGCGCTCGTTGTATCTAATGGCACGACCATCATTATACACATCAATAGAGCTGATATCATTCACAATCCTTACATAATGAGGTGATCCGGTATCCATAAAATAGAAACCTTGTCCTGCTTCAATATCCTCAACATCAATCATCTTTAAATCTACAATTGCATCGTCACACATGATTGCATCATGTAAACCATCAACAGCCATAAACTGCGTAGACTGATTAAATAATCCCAATCGATGAGCAAATGCAACAATACAGCGACCACCGTTGCCACACATACTTGCTTCCCTACCATCTGCATTGAAATATCGCATTAAGAAGTCGCTTGATTCATCTTCTTCCAAAAGCATCAATCCATCTCCTCCAATTCCAAAACGACGATCACACAATTTCTCAATTAACTCTACATTGTTTCCATCGAATAACTTATCGCGATTATCAATAATAACGAAATCATTACCTGCTCCCTGATATTTATAAAAATGTACCCTCATCTGTTTCATTGATTATTAGATTTTTGGATGCTTAGACAAACACTTTAATTGCCTTTGGTCTGCAAAATAGTCACTCTACCAGACTCAAACAAGACAATTTTTCAGAATCGAAGATAATACTAATGCCGCTGTTAATAACAATCTTTTAGCATTTTAGAGCTATAAGTTAAAGAAATCCTAAAATTAAAATTTACGGTGTTAAAATATGTTAACTTAAGGCTGTCAAGCTATTATATTAAAACTAATGGTTCTATTTTTGTGTTCTACTATTCGAATAAGTAAACAAAATAGTATTAATCTTTAAAAATATAATAGCTATGAAAAACATTAAGAAGGTATTAGGTAATGCAGCTATTGCATTTCTGGGAGGTTTTTTAGCCCTTTATATTTACGTCAATTACATTAACAGACCAGAAGTTTCAACAATCCAACATACAATAGATACACCTGCACAATTTGCATCAATGTCGACACCTCCTCCTGGAGAGTTACCTGATCTTACTTATGCTGCAGAGAAATCGGTCCATGCCGTTGTTCACATTCAGACTGAAACACAAAGAGAAGGTTATGCCCGTGGTGGATCATTATATGATTTCTTCTTTGGAAATCCTTATCGTCAGTATCCTCAGGAACCGCAAATACAACGAGGAAGTGGTTCTGGTGTAATTATCTCAGACGATGGTTTTATTGTAACCAACAATCACGTAATTAATGGAGCCGACAAAATAAAGGTCGTTTTGAACGATAACAGAGAATATGAAGCATCATTGATAGGGACTGATCCTAGTACTGATGTGGCATTATTAAAGATAGAATCGAAAGAAAAGTTGAAGTTCCTAACATTCGGAAGTTCAGATAATTTGAAACTAGGAGAATGGGTGCTTGCTGTTGGTAATCCATTCAATCTAACTTCAACTGTTACAGCTGGTATTGTTAGTGCGAAATCAAGAAATATTAATATCATTCAGGGAAGTCAGAATCAAATACCAATTGAGTCGTTTATTCAAACCGATGCTGCAGTGAATCCTGGAAATAGTGGAGGAGCACTGGTTAACATGCGCGGTGAACTTGTTGGTATTAATACTGCAATTGCATCTCAAACGGGATCGTATTCGGGTTATTCTTTTGCTGTACCAGTTACAATTGTGCAAAAGGTTGTTGCCGATTTGAAAGAGTTTGGTATTGTACAACGTGCACTATTAGGAATAATGTACAGAGAGGTGACTGCTGACTTTGCAAAAGAAAATGATCTGGATAAGATTGAAGGAGTTTACGTTGCAGAAGTAACTGAAGATGGTGGAGCAGATGAAGCCGGAATTGAAAAAGGAGATGTCCTTATTGCCATAAATGGTAACGCGATAAATTCAGGAGCTCAATTAAAAGAGCAGATTAGTCAGTTCCGTCCTGGAGATAAAGTAAATGTTCTTGTAAAAAGAGACAACAAAAAGAAACAATTCACCGTTACCTTACGTAACACTCACGGCAATACTGAGATTGCAAAAAACACAGTAGAAGTCTTAGGTGCAAAAATTAAGGAGATCACCTATGAAGAAAAAGCAAAATTGGGTATCCGAAATGGTGTTCGTATCGTAGAAATTGGAAAAGGACAGTTAAAAGATGCAGGTATCCGTGAAGGGTTCATCATCGTAGAAGTAAATAAAACAAGAATAAATTCAAACGAAGACTTTGTCAGCATCATCAAAAAAGTAACCGGAGGAGTTCTCGTAGAAGGAATATATCCAAATGGAGAACCAGCCTACTATGTGTTTAGTGTTGATCGTTAACGACAATCAATCTAAATAACCCCTAAAAGCTGATTTAGGCTTGATTATAAATAAAAAACACGCTATATTTGCGCGATTTTTTAAGGAGAGAGTATGAGACAATTAAAGATCACAAAATCAATTACAAACCGTGAAAGTGCGTCCTTAGACAAGTATCTTCAGGAGATTGGAAAGGAAGAACTGATAACGGTTGAAGAAGAAGTAGAATTAGCGCAGAGAATTAAAAAAGGTGATCAGGCTGCACTTGAAAAGCTTACCAGAGCGAATCTTAGATTCGTAGTTTCTGTCGCCAAGCAGTACCAGAACCAAGGGCTTAGTCTACCTGACTTGATTAACGAGGGTAACTTAGGACTTATTAAGGCTGCTGAGAAGTTCGATGAAACTCGAGGGTTTAAGTTTATTTCATATGCAGTATGGTGGATTCGTCAATCCATTTTGCAAGCACTAGCAGAGCAATCACGTATCGTGCGTCTTCCATTGAACCAGGTAGGTTCTTTGAACAAAATTAACAAGGCGTTCTCTAAATTTGAGCAAGAGCACGAACGTAAACCATCGCCAGAAGAACTTGCGGATGAATTAGAACTTCCAGCAGATAAAGTAGCTGATACCTTAAGAGTCTCAGGTCGTCATGTCTCTGTTGATGCTCCTTTTGTTGAAGGAGAGGACAACAGTTTATTGGACGTTCTCGTTAATAACGATTCACCAAACGCTGATAAGAAGCTGATTAATGAATCACTCTCCCGAGAAATTGATCGTGCGCTTGCTACTTTAACAGAACGCGAAAGCGACATTATTAGATTATTTTTTGGAATTGCATGCCAGGAGATGACCCTGGAAGAAATCGGAGAAAGATTTGGACTAACCCGCGAAAGGGTACGTCAGATAAAAGAAAAGGCAATCAGAAGATTGCGTCACACATCAAGAAGTAAACTATTGAAAAGTTACTTGGGATAACCTCCCACAAAGGCCGGTTTTAACCGGCCTTTTGTTTTTCTAATTCTTTTGTTATTTGATCAATAATTTTATCAATTTCAATTTGATACCCTTGTTCCATCAATGAAGTAACAAACGCTTCGTGATCACGACCATTTCGATAGTCTGGTTCTTTCGTCGGATGCAATATGTACCTGGCAATCTTCACTGGAGATTCCGCAACATTTAGTACGGCATGATACAACAGTTTGTTTCTCGACCGATAAATTGATGAACCAAGAATCTTTCGATCTCCAATTGTAATATCAGAAATCCCTTTCTTAGCAAGACCATTAACTCCCAATTTTTTCAAAGCACAAATTACCACGTCATTGAAAATATCGAAATAAGCATGAGGTTTACTCAGTTCATCCTCCATAACCACAACAGAAATAACTATTGTTTTTGAAGTCAGTAACACTGTATGTCCTCCTGACGGTCGTTTATATACAGGAATATGATCAGTATACACCTCTTCAAAGTTTACTGATTGCTCAAGTTGATTACTCTGGCCAAGTACAATCTTATCCTTTGAAGGCTGCCAAATTAAAAAGTCATCTTCTTCCCGATTCATTAATTTACGATCAGGAAGGTCATAAGGGGTTAAATTTAGTCGCATGTTTTTATTTATTTCATTACTCTACCAGCAATAAATAAGGATTTTCAAGATACTCAATAATATCATTCATAAATCGAGTAACTTCACCGCCATCCACAATCCTATGATCTACTGAAATTGACAGTGGCATAACCACTCCAGGTAGAACTACGTTATTTTTCACAACAGGTTTCTTATAAATTTTTCCGGCACCTAAGATAGCTGCTTGAGGATAGTTGATAACAGGTACAGCAAATCGTCCCCCAATAGAACCAAAATTAGTAACTGAGAATGTTCCTCCTTTCAAATCATTCATTGATAACTTTCCTTCTCTGGCCCTTCGTGCAATATCATTTGACTGTTGTGAAATTTGAACAATACTAAGTTGATCGACATTCTTAAGAACCGGAACAACCAATCCTTGAGGGGCATCAACAGCTAATCCCAGATTATAATATTTCTTCAACGTTATGGTTCCTTCATCCATATTCATGACGGAATTAAGAGATGGAAACTTTTTCAGAGTAAGCGCAATCGCCTTTAGTAAAAAATGCAGATAACTAATCTTTACACCTTGCTCTTGATACTTTCCTTTTATTTTATCTCTGAGTGCTACAAGCTCTGACACCTCAGCCTCATCGAACAATGACATATGCGCAGCATTTTGCTTAGAGTGAATCATGTTACGGGCAATCGTTTTTCGCACCTGACTCATCTGAACAACTTCAACCTCTCCTAATTCATCCAAATCCTTCGATACTTCAATAGATAAGGCTTTGGAATTTGAATCGGTCTGTTTCCCATTCATATTAGACTGAAAATTGCGAATATCATCTTTCATCACTCTTCCGCCAGGTCCCGTTCCTGCTATCAATGTTATATCCACCTCTAAATCTTTTGCCAGTGCCCTGGCAACTGGTGTCGCAAGAACTTTACGTCGACCGCTCTCTTCAACCTTCTTCGTACTTGTAACCACTTCATCAGACACAGGCATTACGTCATCTTTTCCTGCAACCTCAATTACTCCAACAACTCCGGCACCTTCTTCTTCCAGTACCTCTTCTTGTTTTACCTCCTCTTCTCCTGCAATATTAATCTCGACCAAAGGAGAGCCGACTTCAATTACCTCTCCTACTTTACCATAGGTTTTCGTTACGATCCCTGTACGCGGAGAAGGAATATCCGTGACCACCTTGTCAGTCTCCATCTTCACTAAAGGATCTCCTGTTTCCACTTCACTTCCAATCTTAACATACCATTCTGCAATAATCCCTTCTTCGAGACCTTCTCCTATATCTGGAAAATTAAATACATACCCCATATTATTTACCTCCTAATTTTCTAAATAGATCTTATTAGAAACGAGCTGTTTCCAATAATTCAAACAATATTTTCTCAGGTGTTTGCATATAAAAATGCTCTCCTTGAGGATACGGCACAATGGTATCGAATCCTGTCACTCTTTTAGGAGGAGCCTCCAAAGAAAGAAATGCTTCTTCATTAGCTAAAGCCATAATTTCAGATCCCACACCAAAACTTGTTGGCTCTTCAGCGACAAAAACAACTCTACCCGTTTTCTTTATTGAGTCAGCAATAGTCTCTTTGTCCAATGGATAAATAGTCCTTAAATCAATTAACTCTACATCTACCCCTTCTTTTTCAGCCATAACTATTGCTTTCTGACATTCACGAATCATTGCCCCATAAGCAATCATCGTTACATCATTCCCTTTCTTCAACACCTTTGCTTTACCGATAGGTATTGCGTATTTCTCCTCTGGGACTTCTTGTTTTATTGCCCGATAAATACGTTTAGGTTCCATAAATATTATAGGATCATCACTCTCAATGGCTGAAATCAACAATCCCTTTGCATCATAAGGGGTTGAAGGAATTACCACTTTTAATCCGGGAGTATGTGCATAAAATGCCTCCATACTTTCGGAATGCATTTCCAAGGCATTAATCCCTCCACCGTAAGGCATTCTCACAACAACCGGAGAAGTAAACTTACCTCGAGTACGATTTCTCATTCTTGCCATATGTGAAATAATCTGATCAAGAGCAGGGTAAGCAAATCCTGAAAACTGAATTTCAACGACAGGCCTATAACCAGCTATAGCCATTCCTATAGCAGAACCAACAATCGTTGATTCTGCTAACGGTGAGTCGAACACACGTTCTACACCATGCTTCTTCTGCAAGTCTTCCGTTACGCGAAATACACCTCCTTCAACACCGACATCCTCCCCGTAGACAACAACTTTATTATTTTCTCTTAGCATCAAATCCAATGCATTATTAATGGATTTGACTATATTCATTATCTTCATTAACTGTAGTTTTATAAATTCTTTATTATATGAATTATGGATAAACAGTTTTCTATCTTGAAATTGTCACGTTATTTATTTTGTACTGATTCCTGACGCTTAGCTTTCCACTCCATGAACTCTTTATATCGTTTCTTTTGTCGAATTAAATCCCCAAGTTGATCTGCATATAAATGATCGAATACTTCATTTAATTCATACGACATAGAATTTTCAGTATCCAAAAATGCTTGATCGATCTCTTTCTTAAATGTTTTTAATAGTAGCTCCTCATCCTTGTTATTCCATAGCTCCCTTTCCATTAAATAATACTTCAACCGTTTCAACGGATCTTTCTTATCCCACTCCTCCTCTTCTTCTTTAGTCCGATATTTATATGGATCATCAGAGGTTGTATGAGCACCTTTTCTATATGTTACAGCTTCAATAAGGACAGGACCACTTCCTTCTCTCGCATAATCTGATGCATCTCTTACTGCACTATACATTGCGAAAAAATCATTTCCATCAACTCGTATACCCTTCATTCCATATCCCATTGCTTTTACAGCAATAGTATCAGCGCCAGATTGTGTATTAAATGGTACAGATATGGCAAATTGATTGTTCTGAACAATAAACACAACTGGAACTTTCCAAACCTGAGCAAAATTCATTGCTTCATGAAAATCTCCTGTAGATGTACCACCATCACCAACAAAGGCATAAACAACATGCTTTTCCTTATCCATTTTTAATGCATATCCGAGACCAACTGCATGAGGTAACTGGGTTGCAATAGGAACAGAAATAGGAAGCATTCTTTTGGATTCAGACCATGATGCACCTTTCTCATCTCCCATATACATCAAAAACACATCTCTCAATTGAGCTCCCTTAGCCAGGTAAAGAGGTAACTCTCTAAAGGCAGGAACAACCCAATCGTTCTCAACATCTACCTGCGAGGCCACAGCCTGTGATACCGCCTCCTGACCATAATTAGGAGGATAAGTATATATCCTTCCCTGTCGCTGATATGACACAATCATTAAATCAACAGTTCGTGCAAACAACATATCTTTATATGCTTTTAACACGGTAGAATCATCAATCTCTGGAAACCATTCCTGATTGATTATATTTCCTTTGTTATCGATTACCTCAAATAATTCTCCTTTTACCGGATGATAAACTTCGAACATATCCTTTATTCTTATTTAGACTAATTCTACTATAAAATATAAACCATCACTCTCGTTTTTCTACCTTAACAACATAAAGACAGAAAGAATGTTTATTACTCAATTAATTATAGGTACTACTACTTATATGATACTAAATCAATGTCATTATCAACATTGAGTAGAATAGCACAGGAATTAAGGAACAGAAGGTATTGATTCGGCAAATAGCGATACTAAATTAATTCTGAAAATATACTTGATCAGAGTAGCTATAGACACATTATTAGATGATGTAATTATCAGAGAATACAATTAAAAAAGGATGTAATCAGAGCTTGTAAGCACAGATAAATCATGATCAAAAATAATAGAATTCACTCCTTTAAACGACATTCGTTTATTACAACCATTCCTATTTGAATTAACAGTTGGGGACTAAAAAACACCTCAATTGTACGATACCACTCCAAGTCAAAAATCAAATTCCCTCATCTTTGTCATATTAAATTGATATAACATGAACAAACTCACACAAACCATTTTACTGGGATCACTAACCTTAGGAGCTATATCCCCAATAACAACGCAAGCAAGCAAGAATAAGAAACCAAACTTTGTAATCATATATACTGATGACCTGGGCTATGGAGATTTAAGTTGCTATGGCAATCCCACAATTAGGACTCCACACCTGGATCAAATGGCAAGTGAAGGAATTAAATTTACTCAGTTTTACGTAGCAGCACCTGTGTGCACTCCATCAAGAGCAGCATTAATGACTGGGAGCTATCCAAAGCGTGTTGGATTACATGAACATGTACTATTCCCCAGATCGAAAAAAGGTTTGAATCCCAAAGAACAAACAATTGCAACATTACTAAAAGAACAAGGATATACAACAGGATGTGTAGGCAAATGGCATCTTGGTCATCAAAAAAAGTTTTTACCTGTTAGTCATGGCTTTGATATGTTTTTTGGTATGCCTTTCAGTAATGACATGAGTCGCAAAGAACAGTATTTACTGGGAAGTAAAAAAGACTATGGATATTCCCTTCCTGTAATCTCTCAGGCGGACACATTAGAGTTAGATCCTGATCAAAGTTATCTAACAAAACGTTTAACAGAGAAGTCTGTTGAATTTATACATCAGAATAAAAAGGAGCCATTTTTCTTATACTTTGCACAACCAATGCCACACATCCCTATTTATGCCTCTGATGATTTTCAAGGAAAAAGTAAACGTGGCAAATATGGCGATACTATTGAAGAAATAGATTGGAGTGTAGGACAAATTCTTCAAGCACTAAAAGATGCGAAAGTAGCTGAAAACACCCTAGTCCTTTTCTCTTCAGATAATGGCCCCTGGAAAGTTTACAAGACAGAAGGAGGTTCGGCAGGGCCATTACGTGGAGCAAAAGGGACAACCTGGGAAGGTGGTATGCGAGAACCTTTCATTGCATGGTGGCCCGGAACAATCAAACCACAGCAATTATGTACAGAGGTAGTTACAAACATGGATATTCTTCCTACGTTCTGTAAATTAGCAAATGCACAACTACCAAAAGAAAAGATTGATGGACAAGATATCTCTGATCTATTCTTTAATCCGAGAAAAACATTGGAGGAACGTCCATTTTATTACTACACCAAACAAGGGAAAATTAGTGCAGTAAGAAAAGGAGCTTGGAAGCTAATTCTTCAAAAGGAAGGCGCAGAACTTTACAATATTGAAGAAGATATCAGTGAAGACTATAATCTTGCCAAAAAACATCCAGAAAAAGTGAAACAACTTAAGACAATGCTCGAGAAGTTCGACCAGCAAATGGATAAAGAAAAACGGCAAGCAGGCTTAGTGGAAACCAAATAGCAAATCATAAAACCATGAACAAGTCACTCTTCCTCTCACTAGGGTGTATCTCTATATTAGCATTGGGATGTCAACAAAAAGCTGACATCCCAAAGCAGCCGAATATTGTGTTCATCATGACAGACGATCATTCTATTCAAACACTTAGTGCATACGATAGTCGATACATCCAAACGCCAAATCTCGATAGAATTGCAAAAGAAGGAGTTATCTTTCAAAACAGTTTTGTTGCGAATTCTATTTGTGCACCTAGTCGGGCGGTCATGCTCACAGGTAAACATTCTCACAAGAATGGGCAGATAAATAATCGAGTGACATTTGATGGTTCTCAACAAACTTTTCCCAAGTTGTTACGAGCAGCAGGCTACCAAACAGCACTCATTGGGAAATGGCATCTAAAAAGTAATCCTACAGGATTTGATTATTGGAATATACTTCCGGGGCAGGGACAATATTACAATCCCGATTTCATTGAGATGGGGGAACAAAAAAGATTTGAAGGATATGCAACTACCTTAACAACCGATTTTGCGATCAATTGGCTCGATCAACAGAGAGACAAAACAAAACCTTTTTGTCTACTTGTTCACCACAAAGCTCCTCATAGAACCTGGATGCCAGATACGGCTGATTTAGATTTGTATGCAGATAAAACCTTTACGATTCCTGACAATTTTTACGATGACTATGAAGGAAGAACTGCAGCAAAAGAACAGCACATGAGCATTCATACAGGCGATATGGATCTTGCTTATGATTTAAAGATGGTCGATGATGACATCACGACTGCAAGACCTGGACTTGGACTTGGGAAAACAGCGAGGAACATGCTCAAACGCATGAATGACAAACAGCGAGCTGCATGGAATAAGCATTACAATCCTATCATTCAAGATTTTAAAGATCGTAACCCAAAGGGAAAAGAACTTTCCGAGTGGAAATTTCAACGCTATATGCGCGACTATTTAAGTTGTGTCAAATCAGTTGATGACAATGTTGGTCGTCTTTTAGATTACTTGGATAATCAACAGCTTAGTGAAAACACGATAATTGTATACACTTCGGATCAAGGATTCTATATGGGAGAACATGGTTGGTTTGATAAACGTTTTATGTATGAAGAGTCGTTACGCACTCCTCTACTAATGAAACTACCAAAGGGATATACGAAGAAGGGAGCAATTACTCAACTAGTTCAAAATATTGATTATGCACCAACATTTTTAGATCTTGCTGGAGTAGATATCCCTGGAGATATTCAAGGAGAATCGTTAAAACCATTATTGTTCAAAGATCCAGTTGATAGTTGGAGGAATTCTATCTATTATCATTATTATGAATATCCTGGAGGACATATGGTTAAAAGACATTACGGAATAAGAACCGATCGTTATAAGTTAATTCATTTCTATAATGATATAGATCAATGGGAGTTCTACGATTTAGAAGAAGATCCTACTGAAATGAACAACCTAATAAACAGTACTAAACACCAGAATATCATCACCACTCTCAAGGAGCAACTACATAAGCTTCAAATAAAATATGATGATTTGGATAAAACCATTTATTAAAAGATAAACCATGTTGACATTAACCACAAGATGTTTAGTCGGAAGTCTTGGACTTCTTTCTGTTCTGCCCGCCCAGGGGTATATAAGCAAATCAATAAAACAAGCCTCCAAGCCTAATATCATTCTTCTGCTTGCTGATGATTTGGGATATGGAGATCTCAGTTGTTATGGAAGTAGAAAAATTGAGACTCCTCAAATAGATAAAATGGCATCTGAAGGCTTGCAATTTACACAGTTTTACGCAGGCTCAGCTGTATGTACCCCTACTCGTGTAAGTATCATGACAGGAAAATATCCTTTAAGATACAATGTTGGTCGTCATTTCAATGATAAGGAAATGTATTTAAACAATGACATGCCAACCATACCTAAACTCCTAAAACAAGCCGGCTACATTTCCAAACACGTAGGGAAATGGCACTTAGGCGGTTTAAATGAAAAACATGTAAAGAACCGTGAGAATAGTATGCCGGGTCCTTTGCAACACGGTTTTGATCATTACCTTGCAATGTTGGAAGATCCACTATATCGTGCTCCTGCAATGTTGCAGAATCGACTTTATAAAGACGGAGCAAAACATCTTGTAAGAGATGAGAAAATCATATCTCCCATTGATAAACACTGGACTGATGTTAAAACAGATGAGGCTTTGGATTTTATTAACAACCAAGCAAACGGAGATCATCCATTCTTTTTGAATCTTTGGTTTGACACGCCACATGCCCCCTATGAGCCAACACCAGAAGAAAGCATGAAGCCATACCGTGCTCGGGCAAAAGGGAAAGACCTTTTATATCGAGGAATGGTTAGTCGTTTAGACCACAGTGTTGGACGAATATTGGACAAGCTACGTAAATTAGGAATAGAGAAAAATACACTTGTAATACTAACAAGTGACAATGGTCCTGCATATATCGGTAGTCCGGGAATGTTCAAAGGACGCAAAGTCGATTTCCATGAAGGAGGAATCAGGGTACCAATGATTGCCTGGTGGCCTGGACAAATAGAATCAGGAAAGCAAACAGATGAGCTTGGTCATACTACAGACCTGCTTCCAACATTCTGTTCGGCAGCCAATATAGATTATAGTTCGGCTCATGCCGATGGAAAGAATATTCTACCTTTGCTTACTGAAGGAATTCCAGTCAAAGATCGAGGATATGTCTTCTGGTCTATCGATTATTATGGAAACAATGGCAACTATGGCATAACGGTAGATAAACGCCCTGAGCCGGTAGCAACAGAGATTGTACGTAAAGGAAAATGGAAATTGCTGGCAAAAGAAGGACAACCACTTGAATTATTTAATTTAGAAGAGGATCCTTATGAGCGATGGAATTTATACAAGCAATATCCTGAGATTGCACAGGACTTAACTGTGGCACTCGCAAAATGGTTAAAAGAACCTCGTGTTCCTAAACCATATTAAATATCATTATTAAATAAAATTACACTAAACCTTTTAATTTTTTAAGGAATGATTAAACAAGTAAACAGTACACTTGCAATTGGATTAGCAGCAATTACTGCATTTTCATCGTGTACAACGAAGGAGAGCAACACTCCTAAAAAACCGAACATCATCTATATTTTAGCAGATGACTTAGGTTATGGTGAATTAGGCTGTTATGGACAGAAACACATTGAGACACCAAACATTGATCAGCTTGCAAAGAATGGAATGATCTTTACCCAGCACTATTCAGGATCTCCTGTATGTGCCCCCTCTCGATGTGTTTTACTTACAGGAAAGCACAGTGGTCACTCGTATGTTAGAGGAAACGATGAATGGGGTTCAAGAGGAAACGTTTGGAGTTACAAAGCAATGATTGCTGATTCCACTCTTGAAGGCCAACGTCCACTACCTAATGACACAAAAACTATTGGTAGACTTCTACAACAAGTTGGATACAAAACTGGAATTGTTGGGAAATGGGGACTAGGAGCTCCAAATACAGAAGGAAGACCTACAAAGCAAGGATTCGATTTCTTCTGTGGGTATAACTGTCAGCGTCAAGCTCACACCTACTACCCTATTCACTTGTATAAGAATGATCATCGTATCTACCTCAACAATGATACAATTGCACCGAATACAAAACTCGACAAAGGTGCTGATCCACTAAAAGAGGAGAGTTACGCTAAATATAATTTGAATGATTATTCTCCTGACATCATGTTTGATGAATTAATGAACTTTGTCGATGAGAATAAAGAGAATCCATTCTATCTATATTGGGCTACACCAATTCCACACGCACCTATTCAGGCACCACAGAAATGGGTTGACTATTACACGAAGAAATTTGGTGATGAGAAACCTTATGTAGGCAATAAAGGATATTTCCCTCACAGATACCCACATGCAGGTTATGCTGCAATGATTTCTTATCTCGATGACCAGGTAGGTCTTCTTGTAAAAAAACTTAAAGACCTTGGTATTTATGACAATACCTTAATTGTATTCACCTCTGATAATGGACCAACATATAATGGGGGTACAGACTCTCCTTGGTTTAACAGTGGAGGACCTTTTAATGAAGAATATGGTTGGGGAAAAGGATTCTTACATGAAGGTGGAATTCGTGTTCCAATGATAGCAAGCTGGCCAGGTAAAATTGCACCTGGAAGCAAAACTGAGCATATTTCAGCTTTCTGGGATGTACTTCCAACACTATGTGAAGTTGCTGGAGCAAGCACACCTCAAGATGTAGATGGAATAAGTTATCTTCCAACTTTGTTGAATAAAAAACAAAAAGAGCACGAAGCACTGTACTGGGAATTTCCATCGTACAATGGTCAGCAAGCCATTAGAATGGGTAAATGGAAAGCTATCAGAAAGAATATCTTTAAAGGGAATATGACTTTAGAGTTGTATAATCTTGAAACAGACATTCGTGAAGAAAACAATGTAGCAGAGAGTCATCCTGATATCGTGAAAAAAATGGAGCAGATTCTATCAGAATCCCGCACCTCACCATCAATTGATCGATTTAAAATTAAACAATTAGGAGACTAAACATACAATTGTCGGCAATGCTATTCTTCGAAAAATGCGTTGCCGACAATTTTACCAGTTTTTCATGAAAAACTGGTAAAATTAAACCTATTGAAATTGGACATCTCTCGAAAGTCTATTAAATTAGTTGACCTATAAAAAACTAGCTATGTACACAGGTAAAAATCTTGCTATCTTAGGATTAAGTTTACTCTCCGTAAGCAGCTTCGCTTCAAAAAAAGTAGACGATTCTAAAACTAACGTAATCCTTATCATTACAGATGACCAGGGCTATGGAGACTTGGGAATACACAAAAATCCACAGGTTAAAACACCTGTTATTGATAAGCTGGCAAGCCAAAGTATCAAGTTTTCGAATTTTTATGTTTCTCCCGTGTGTGCACCAACAAGATCAAGCTTAATGACAGGTCGCTATAGTATCAGGACCGGCGTTTATGATACCTATTCTGGTGGTTCCATTATGGCTTCAAATGAAACTACCTTAGCTGAAGTATTTAATAGTGCAGGGTACCAAACAGGAATTTTTGGCAAATGGCATTTAGGCGATAGCTATCCATCAAGACCCCAAGATCAAGGATTTACCACTTCGGTGTGGCACTTAAGTGGAGGAATCGGACAGGTTGGAGATGTATTTAACTACGACAAAGGAAACCGGTCATATTTTGATCCAATATTATGGAAAAACGGGAAACAGTTTCAGAGCAAAGGGTATTGCTCTGATGTGTTCACCAACGAAGCAATAGACTTTATTAAACAACAGAAAGATCAACCTTTCTTTTTATATCTATCTTATAATGCACCTCATATACCTCTTCAGGTTCCCGAGGAATACTATAACAAGTTTAAGGATGTAGACATTGATCCACAATATTTCAAAAATCGTGGAGAATATGTGGCTGAGATGTCAGAGAGAGATAAAGAAGCTGCAAGAAAAGTATATGCCATGGTCAATAATATCGATGACAATATTGGCAGACTTATGACAACATTGAAAACCGAAGGTCTCGATGAGAATACAATCATCATTTTCATGACCGACAATGGACCTCAGCAATATAGATATACAGGCGGATTCAGAGGGAAAAAGAGTCTTGTTCGTGAAGGAGGAATTCATGTTCCATTTTATATAAAGACTCCTAAATCTCTATCTAATGTAAAAGAAATAAATGAACCAGCTGCACACATTGACATACTTCCTACTTTAGCAGAACTTTGCAACATCGATTATCATACCAATCATAAACTTGATGGTATTAGTTTTGCGTCCTCAATAAAAGGAGAAAAAAAGACAGCAACTAACAGATCCCTATTTTTTGAATGGCAACGCAGTTATCCTGAGCTCTACAGAAATATGGCTGTAAGAAAAGGAGATTATAAATTAATTGGGAACTGTGGTGCAAATGCTAACATTGAAGATTTCGAACTATACAACTTAAAATCTGATCCTTACGAGACTACAAACATCATTGATAAGGAGGAGAAAACAGCAACAATCCTAAAAAAAGAATTAGAAGGTTGGTATAAGGACATTATGGATAGTCCAAATATTAACAAACTTCAAAGGATAATTATTGGTTCTCCTCATGAGAATCCAGTAATTTTGAATCGAAATGATGCCAGGGGCATGCAATTGATATGGGATCAAGACGACATTCATGTATCATGGGATGTAACCATTGCAAAAGAAGGCCATTATTCTGCAAAATGTTACTTTAGAAATCCCATTGATAAGACAGGTTCAATGTTGTTCCGAATAGGTAATAAAAACATTACTATTCCTAACAAAGCAAAAGGAATAAAAGAGATTACTATTGATGACATTTACCTTAATGAAGGAGATTTTACAATTGATGGATGGTATTTGGTCGATTGGAAAACTCATTATACCCCATTTTATATTGTTTTAGAAAAGAAATTGTTTTAACCGATATATTATGACAAAGCTAACAACTGGATTAAAGTATACAGGAGCGTTATTTGCTGGTTTGCTCCTTGCTGGAGGAGTAAATGCTAAAAGGCCCAAAACGCCAAATATTATTTACATCCTTGCTGATGATTTAGGATATGGAGACCTTAGTTGCTATGGACAGAAACGTTTCTCTACTCCTAATATAGACCAATTGGCCCAAAAGGGGGTTCTTTTCACACAGCACTACTCAGGGAGTACAGTTTGTGCGCCATCCAGATCATCATTAATGACTGGACAGCATACCGGACATACGCCTATTAGAGGAAATAGAGAATGGAATCCAGAAGGTCAGTTCCCATTGATTGGAGATGCAGTAACTGTTGCTGAATTACTAAAAAGCAAAGGATATGCAACAGGTGCTTTTGGTAAATGGGGACTAGGATATCCTGGCTCTGAAGGTGATCCAACCGTACAAGGATTTGATGAATTCTTTGGCTATAATTGCCAAAGACTAGGACATAACTATTACCCATATCATCTATGGTCAAATCTTAGTAAGTTAAGATTGAATAAAAATATGGGGAAAGAAGAAGGGACTTATGCTCCTAACCTTATCCACATTAAAACATTAAACTTTATAGAAAAATATAAAGACCAACCTTTTTTCTGCTACGTTCCTACAATTATACCCCATGCAGAATTAAAGGTACCAGAGAATTATTTGGCTCGCTTTAGAGGAAAGTTAAATCCAGAGAAAGCATACAAAGGGACTGACAGTGGACCTTATTATAAAAGTGGAGGCTATGGAAGTCAACCAGAATCTCACGCTGCATTTGCAGCAATGATTACTTTACTTGACGATCACGTAGGAGAAATTGTTGCAAAAGTTAAAGAATTGGGAATCGAAGATAATACGATTATCATATTTACTTCAGACAATGGACCACACCTTGAAGGAGGTGCCGATCCTGATTATTTCAATAGTAATGGTGCGTTCACTGGTTATAAAAGAGATCTTTACGAAGGAGGCATTCGTGTTCCATTCATTGCATCATGGCCAGGACAAATTCCAGAAGGAACCATAAACAACCATCCTAGTGCATTTTGGGATTTCCTACCTACAGCGTGTGATTTAGCTGGGATTGAAGTTCCCGATAGTATTGATGGAATATCATACCTTCCAGCTCTTCTGGGACGTAAGCAACGCAAACACAATTATTTATATTGGGAATTTCCTGCACAAGGAGGAAAACAAGCTGTTAGATTGGATAAATGGAAAGGTGTACGTTTGAATGTAAACAAAATCCATAATGGTCCTATCATGCTATTTGACCTTGAAAATGATCCTGCTGAATTGTGGAACGTAGCAGATCGCTATCCTGATGTGGTTGAAAAAATCAAACAGATTATGACGGAGGCTCGAAAACCCTCAGAGGATTATCCACTACATAAGTAACGCTAAAAAAACCAGATACAATAACAAAGATTAGTTAATCATTCATTAAAAGCTAAAAAAATGCGACATACAATTTTATATTCTCTTACTGCCTTCCTGGCAGTAGGACAGGTATCGTATGCTCAATGCGAAGAGAAAAAACAACCTAATATCTTATGGATTGTAGCCGACGATTTAGGTCCCGACTTGGGATGCTACGGTACACCTTTGATCCATACACCAAACATTGATAAACTTGCAGATCAGAGCATTAGATTTGAAAACTGCTTCACAGTGACTGCTGTATGTTCTCCTAGTAGATCCTCACTGGTTACCGGAATGTACCCAGTATCTATCAATTGTCATCAACATCGCACCCGAAATGAAGTGAAGAAACCGTTACCTCAGAATGTGAAGGTTATTACTGAGTATTTTGAAGAGGCTGGATATTTCACCTTTAATGGTCAGCATCCTAATCCTGAGAAACCAGGAAAACGTGATTATAATTTCACAACAGATTACGAAATCTATGATGGTACAGATTGGTCTCAAAGAAAAGACGGTCAGCCGTTTTTTGGTCAAATACAGCTCCATTATCCGCACCGTGCGTTTAAACATGATCCACAACGCCCTATTGATCAAACAAAGATTGAACTGCCACCGTATTTACCTAATCATTGGGTAGCAAGACAGGATTGGGCACTCTACCTGGAAACAATCCAAACAGTAGACCGCGAAGTTGGAGAAATCATGGAACGCCTTAAGAAAGATGGATTAGATAAAAACACCTATGTATTCTTTGTTGGAGATCAGGGAAGACCTATGGTACGACACAAACAGTTTTTATATGATGGAGGCACGCACACACCTCTGCTTGTAAGATATCCTAGCCTTAATCATGCTGGCGAAGTAAGGAGTGAGCTTGTGAGTAATATTGATTTATCGGCAACATCTTTAAAATTGGCAGGCATAAAAACTCCAGGACATATTCAAGGACAGAATTTTCTAGGTAAGCATAAATCAAGAACTGAAGTATATACCGTTAGGGACCGACGTGATGAAACAGTAGACAGAATACGAGCTGTTCGTACAGACCAGTACAAGTACATCCGTAACTACTACCCAGAAAAAGCATATACTCAGTACAATGCATACAAGCGAAATATGTACCCAACAATCGTACTGATGGAAGTATTGAAAAATCAAGGAAAACTATCTGCCGATCAGCTTAAATTCATGGCATCACGAAGACCTGCAGAAGAGTTATATGATCTTAGCAAAGATCCACATGAATTAAATAATTTGGCTAACAATCCTGATTATAAAAAAATTAAGGAGTCTTTAAGCAAAAAGATGGATCGCTGGGTACAAAATTATGACAAAGGAACCTATCCTGAAGACCAAAAGGAGATTGACCATTGGACTCAGTTTATGAATAAGCAGGATGTTAAATGGAAAAAACGTAGAGGTTTAGCTCCCAATGTAAGCAATGAAAATTACCTGAAATGGTGGGAAGGCGAACTTAAAAAAACGATGTAAAAGCTATAATAAAATGCAATCAAAATTGATATTAACAGTTGGACTTGCAGCTGTATCTGCGCTGCAGGCTTCAGCGAAAGAGCCAGTGCCTTCCAAGCAGACTAAACCAAATATTATTCTTTACCTGGTAGATGATCTTGGTTGGAGAGATGTTGGATTCATGGGAAGTAAATACTATGAAACTCCCAACGTAGATAAAATGGCAAAAGAAGGAATGGTATTTACCAGTGCCTATGCAAATGCACCAAACTGTGCTCCAACACGAGCCTGTTTAATGAGTGGTTTATATACTCCTCGTCATGGCATCTATACGGTAGGTAATCCAAATCGAGGAAATTCAGCAAAACGTCAACTAATAGCCACACCTAACAAAGAGACTCTTGAATCTAAGTTTGTTACAATGGCCGAAGCGCTGAAGAAATCGGGTTACGCAACATGTCATGTTGGAAAATGGCATCTTGGAGAAGGAGCTGAAACAGGACCCAAAGGGCAAGGATTTGATGTAAACATCGCGGGGAATCACACAGGATCTCCTGCTGGAGGTTATTTTAGTCCTTACAAAAATCCTCAACTACCTGATGGGCCAAAAGGAGAATATCTAACTGATCGATTAACATCCGAAGCAATCAACTTCATTGATGATCAAAATGATGATCCTTTCTTTATGTATTTTGCTCACTATGCGGTACACACACCAATACAGGGGAAAAAGGAATACATTCCACACTATGCCTCAAAATCACCTGACAGAGGGCAAGATAATCCTACTTATGCAGCGATGATTCAGAGTATGGACGAAAGTCTTGGAAGAATCATTGAAAAGTTAGAAGAGAAGAATATGAAAGATAATACATTAATTATTTTCTTTTCGGACAATGGGGGACATGGGGGAACAACATCGTGTAGACCATTAAAGGGATCAAAAGGTTGCATGTATGAAGGAGGCTTTAGAGAACCTATGATTGCATGGTGGCCAGGAAAAATCGAAGCAGGAACTACATGTGATGAACCGGTTATTGGTATCGATTTTTATCCAACATTCGTAGAATTATCGGGTGGTAAAGCTAAAAATTACAAGCTTGACGGTGAGAGTTTGACCAATCTTTTCTTCCAGGAAGGAGATCTTAAACGAGATGCTATTTATTGGCATTTCCCTGCGTATCTTCAGAATTACAAAGGATATAAATATCCTGAAGAATTAACAAAAGGTTTCCGGTCTGTTCCATCTGGAGCAATTAGAAAAGGAGACTGGAAACTAATAGAAGATTTCGAGGATGGTACACTTAAGTTGTATGACTTAAAGAATGATCTCTCTGAATCGACAAACCTTGTAAAGGATAATCCTCAAAAAACAAAAGAGTTACTGAAAGATTTGCGTAAATGGAGGAAACAGGTAAAAGCTCCTGTACCGATCGAACGCAATCCTGAATACAAAAAACAATAAAAATAAAGAGGTCGCTTCTAACAAGAAAAGCGACCTCTTTTTTTACTTCATTATTTCGGCTTCTAAGATACAAATCTTTATGAGAACCCACTATTTTTCTATGCTACCTTTACTTTAAACACATTTATTGTAGTAACGCCACAAGCAATCAAGACCATTTACATCTCATAACCAACACATTACAACGCCTGCTCGTCCAATATTTTCATTAAGAAATTATTAACCAACTACATTCATCATTTCTCACTAACAAAATATAGTATTTTCGCGGCTTCAAATTACATTCACGTTAAAACAGAATTTCGATGGCTGGAAAATTTGAGTTCATAGAAAGAAGAAGTTTTTCATTTAAAGATGACATACTATCAGGATTAACTGTAGCATTAGCTCTTGTTCCTGAAGCTGTAGCTTTTGCTTTTGTCGCAGGAGTTTCTCCTATTATTGGATTGTATGGAGCATTCATGATGGGTATCGTAACTTCCATTTTTGGTGGTCGCCCTGGAATGATATCTGGAGCAACGGGAGCAATGGCAGTTGTTATGGTATCATTAGTCAAAGAGGGGAATGCCCTTGGAGCTGCTGGATCAAATGCAGGACTACAATTCTTATTCGCCACATTGTTACTCGCAGGAGCGATTCAGATATTCGCTGGTATTTTCAAATTAGGAAAATACGTTAGACTTATTCCACATCCAGTAATGATGGGATTTGTTAACGGACTAGCTATAGTAATCTTCCTATCTCAATTGGGAATGTTTAAATCCGGAGGAGAATGGTTAACTGGAGTGTCTTTATTCACCATGCTTGCTCTAGTTGGATTAACCATGGCAATTATGGTTATTCTTCCAAAATTAACATCAAAAGTTCCAGCTGCATTAACTGGTATTCTTGTTGTTTCATTAATTGTGATCTTTGGAAATATTGAGACAGAGACAGTTCGCTCATTCGTTATTTCAGGAGGAGGAGAAGGTATTAAAGCAGGTTTACCTACATTTAATGTACCTATTATCCCAATAAACTGGGAGACGATTAAATTTATGCTTCCATACGCATTTATTTTGGCAGCAATTGGACTGATAGAATCATTAATGACGTTAAACCTTATTGATGAATTGACTGAAACACATGGAAATGGGAACCGAGAATGTATCGCCCAGGGAAGTGCAAACATCATCAACGGATTCTTTGGTGGAATGGGTGGTTGCGCAATGATCGGTCAAAGTATTATTAATATCAAATCAGGAGGTAGAGGAAGACTTTCAGGTATTACTGCTGCTTTGGCGTTACTAGCTTTCATCCTATTCGGTTCTGGGATTATTGAAATGATACCTATTGCAGCTCTTGTTGGAGTAATGTTTATGGTTGTAATTGGAACGTTTGCCTGGAGTACATTTAAAGTAATCAATAAAATTCCTGTTACCGATGCTATCGTAATTATTCTTGTAACAGGATTAACTGTAGCTTTCGACTTAGCAGTAGCAGTAATTGCAGGAGTTATTTTCTCAGCCTTGGTATTCGCCTGGGATAATGCAATTCGCATTCGTGCAAGGAAAAGAACTGACGAAAATGGTGTTAAGCATTACGAGATTTATGGGCCATTGTTCTTTGGATCAACACAAACTTTCATGCAAAAATTTGATGTTCAAAACGATCCTCAAGAGGTTATCATCAATTTCTCTGAATCGAGAGTGATGGATCATTCTGGGATTGATGCCATCAATAAAATCACTGAAAAATACAACGCAGCAGGAAAGAAGTTACATTTACAGCATCTTAGTGCTGACTGTAGACGATTAATACAGAAGGCAGAAGACATTATAGATGTAAATGTTATGGAAGATCCAGAGTATATAGTTGCTGTAGATGGCTTTCAGGATATGAATCCTGTAACAAAATAAGATCACATCAAACCTTCATATCAATATAAAACACGGGATCAGAGCCTCATCTGCATCCCGTTTTTTATATCCTAAATTCCAATAAGGAATATTTACCAAAGAGCTCATTTTTAAGTCTGTAATTCGATTGATTTGTCTATTTTTGCATCCGCATTATTAACTAGATCTTACAATGACAAATTCAAATCAATCAACTGGCATGTCCCGACAACCGCGCATCGAAGTAGTAGATGCTCTTCGCGGTCTGGCAGTAATGGCAATTATGCTTTTACACAATATTGAGCGTTTTAACCTTTATACATTCCCTGACAAAGCAACACTGCCCTCGTGGTTACAGAAATTAGACACACAAGTATGGGATTCGCTATTCTTTCTCTTTGGAGGTAAAGCTTATGCAATTTTTGCATTTCTATTTGGCTTCACCTTCTTCATTCAATTTAATCGTAGAGCCATTCAAGGTCACGATTTTGGCTACAGATTTCTTTGGCGTATATTCCTGCTGGTAGGATTTGCTTTTATCAATGCAACATTCTTTCCTGGCGATGTTTTACTATTGTTTGCCACAGTTGCCCCTTTCCTGTTTATAACAAGACACTGGAAAACAAAATATGTAGTAATTTTGGCAACGATTCTACTTCTTCAACCTGTAGAATTAATCCGATATTTTATTGCTCAAGCTGATGCAACCTATTCGCTTCCAGCATCACTTGTTGGTCCACATATCCGTGCTTTAAAAACAATAATTGTTGATGGCTCTTTATGGGAAACATTAAAAGCCAACTTCTACCATGGGCAAATCTTTAGTTATATGTGGGCAGTTGAGAATGGACGATACATCCAAACTGCAGGCATATTTTTAATGGGTATGGTAGTTGGACGAGGTGATTATTTCTCTTTTAAAGCAAACAATATCAAATTTTGGTGGAAAACTCTATTAATTTGTACCATTGCCTTTATTCCTCTTTATTTGATTGTGAGATATCAGTTAAATGACTTAACCAGAATTGAGAAAAGAACATTAGGAGCATCAATTACGATGTGGAGAAACCTGTCATTCACAGGAGTCTTGATTTCGTCATTCATCATTATCTATTATAAAACATCTTTCCAAAAGTTATTATTAAAACTTGCTCCATATGGCAAAATGAGTCTTACCAATTATATTATGCAGTCAATAATCGGATTCATTCTCTATTTTCCAATAGGACTGAATCTTGCTCCTGTATTATCTGTAGGGCAAAGTGTTTTGGTTGGGATAGTTTGTTTCATTTTGCAATTACAATTTTGCAAAATATGGCTCAAACATTACAAGCAAGGACCACTTGAATATGTATGGCATCAGATAACCTGGATTAAAAAGAAACAATAGATAAAATCAAGAAGGCTTAACTGAACAATTAAGCCTTCTTTGTAAAATACAAATTCACGATCTTTTTGAACGATTCTCCACACCTGTCAAATATAACTTTCCTAATTTCATCACCTCAATAAAATCTATAAATACAATGAATTCACACTCTCAAAAACTAGGCCTAGGCTTATTCTTTGCAGGCTCACTTTTTGCAGCATGCAATTCTTCTGGCCCTAAAACAGAATCCTCTAAACCGAATATCTTATTCATTCTTGTTGATGATTTAGGTTGGGCTGATGTTACCTGTAATAATCCCAATTCATTTTACGAAACACCTAACATTGACAAACTTGCGTCACAAGGAGTTCGTTTCTCCAATGGATACGCTTCGTGTCCTGTTTGTAGTCCAACCCGTGCCAGTCTGATGACAGGAAAGTACCCAGCAAGACTCAATATTACGGACTGGATCCCAGGACGAGATCCTAAGAATCAACGCTTGTTAGGAACAGTTGACGAACATAACCTTGCTCTTTCCGAAGTTACAATAGCTGAGACTTTAAAAGAAAGTGGATATACAACCGGTTTTTTCGGTAAATGGCATTTAGGAGAGACTGAAGAATTCTGGCCAGAGCACCAAGGATTCGACATTAACATTGGAGGACACCATAAAGGATCACCTCCAGGAGGTTACTATTCTCCATACAAAAATCCAAGATTAACGAACGGTCCGGAAGGAGAATATCTTCCTGATCGCTTGACTGATGAAACAATTCACTTCATTAAGACCAATCAGCAAAAACCATTTTTTGCTTACTTATCATTTTATACGGTTCATACACCTATTCAAGCAAGCAAACGCCACCTTGATAAGTTCAAGAAGAAGCTAAAAGAGTTAAAAATTGAAGAAACATCTTATCGTGATGAGCATGATGGAATAACACGAATAACGCAAGCTGATGCCGCCTATGCCTCAATGGTATATGCCATGGATGAGAACGTTGGACGTTTAATGGCTCAACTTAAAGAACTCAATTTGGATAAGAATACGATTGTTGTCTTCACTTCTGACAACGGAGGTTTATCAACACTTTACAGAAAAGGAGCACCAACATCAAACGAACCATTGCGAGCAGGAAAAGGATGGTGTTACGAAGGAGGTATTAGAGTTCCTTTTATCATTAAGACACCTCAACAAAAGCAACCTGGAAGAGTTATTGATCAGCCGGTCATAAGTAACGACTTCTATCCGACTATACTTGATTTAGCAGGAATTCCAATGAAACCGAATCAACATAAGGATGGTGCTAGTCTAAAGCCAATTCTTACTGAAGGTAATACCATTGATAGAGAAACACTATATTGGCACTACCCTCACTATCACGGAAGTGCATGGACACCGGGGGCTGCTTTAAGACATAATGAATGGAAGCTAGTAGAGTTCTACGATAAAGAAAAAGTTGAGCTTTATAATCTGAAAGATGATCCTTCAGAGCAAACTGATTTAGCGGTGAAACATCCTGAAAAGTTAAAAGAACTAAAGGATATGCTAAAAAAATGGCAAACAGAGATGAATGCTAAATTTCCGATTCCTAACCCTAACTATAAAGTTAAATAACAATAAAAAGGGACCTTACGGTCCCTTTACATCACATCAAAAATTTTGAATCTAAACTGCTAAATAAAGAATCAAACAATATTTTTAAGAATTTCTCTTGCTATAACAACACCATTCACTGAAGCTTGCATTAAACCTCGTGTAATACCTGCTCCATCTCCTGCCATATAAAGATTCTTAACATTACTTGATTGGAAATCTTTTCCAACCTTTGTAATATTTGAATAGAATTTAACCTCAACCCCATATAGCAAGGTTTCATCAGAAGCAATTCCTGGCGACACCTTATCCAAAGCTTCTATCATTTCAATAATATCCATTAGAATACGATGAGGAAGCACAAGGCTCAAATCCCCAGGCACTGCATCTTTCAATGTTGGAATAATATTGTTACGATACAATCTATTCTTTGTGGTTCTACGGCCACGTACTAGATCACCAAAGCGCTGTACAAGAATCTGATTTCTTGTTAACATATTAGCCATACGTGCGACATGCTTACCAAACTGTATAGGCGCATTAAATGGTTCTGTAAATTTCTGAGAAACCAATAATGCGAAATTAGTATTCTGACTTTTCAGATCCTTATAGCTATGTCCATTTACAACAGCAAGATCGCCTTCATAATATTCCGAAGAAACAAATCCACCAGGATTAGAACAGAATGTACGAACCTTATCGTCAAATGTGCGGGTATAATGTATCAACTTGGCTTCATAGAAATTGTCGTTAATTTCTTGCATAATCTCATTACGACATTCTACACGTACACCAATATCAACAATCCCTACTTCAGTCTCAATAGACTCCTTTTCACATTGCTGCTGTAACCAATCCGATCCCTCTCGTCCTACTGCAACAATAACCTTATCTCCTGAATAAATGGTTCCATTGGTACGAACGCCTTTAATCTCATTATCCTCTATAATTAGATCATTGACTGGAGAATTGAATTTAACTTCAACTCCTTCCTCAACAACATAGTTATATAAGGCTTTATAAAGTTCTTGAGCTTTTTCAGTTCCAAGATGTCGTACTGGACAGTGAACCAATTTAAGGTTTGCATTGATCGCTTTGGTCCTGATATCTTTCATTGCACGAGTTTCTGTTTCCCCATGCACATTTGAATCTGCACCAAACTTCAAGTATATATCATCGGTATACTTGATCAGATCAATAGTCTCTTCAATACCCAGATACTCTGGCAACGTTCCTCCGACTTCGTGAGACAAGGAAAGTTTACCATCAGAGAATGCTCCCGCACCTGCCCAACCAGTAGTAATACTACATGGTTTACAGTGTACACATTTCCCTCCATTGGTATGTTTGGGACACTTACGTTTATAGATATCTCGACCCTTTTCAAGGATCAAAATTTTAAGCTTTTTTTTTGCTTTCACTAATTCGTAGGCAGAAAAAATGCCGGCAGGGCCGGCACCTACAATAATCACATCAAATCTTTCCATTTATTTACCCTTTTTTTAAAAGCAAACCGTCAAATGTAAGCATTAAATTTTAATCTCCAAAAATTATTTTTCAAAAAGAGCAAAATGTCACACACCCGACATTCCATTAACCACCTCATTACTATCATTGTAAACAAGAATACAGCAACACCATTAATAATTTCAAAGGAGATAACAAATGAGAGCTTTTGTAATCACAACTTAGTATAGCTCACCATCAAAAATATTTAGTATACCGACTCAATCAACTACTTCACCTATAAAACTAGTGTCTGTTAGACATTTCCTATAGTTTCGCAACAATTTTAGTTGTTTCATGTTAACAATAATAAGTTGAATGATACAGTATAACTTAAACTAATCCCTTAATCTATTACAATGAACAAAAAAGTGTCTTTTGCATTATTGCTAATGCTACTTTTTGCAACATTAGCACATGCTCAGAAACGAGTCAACATTGCATTTATTGAAGATGGACATAAATTATCTAACGAGGAGA
Source organism: Puteibacter caeruleilacunae (assembly GCA_005217565.1). Lineage (GTDB taxonomy): Bacteria > Bacteroidota > Bacteroidia > Bacteroidales > Prolixibacteraceae > Puteibacter > Puteibacter caeruleilacunae. The sequence continues at coordinate 85,547 of SJCO01000017.1, read as the reverse complement.
TAACCACTCAAACAGCTGAGGAAATCAATAATATCCTTCGTTTTAATTACACTCCAGAGTTTCAGTTTTTATATGGGGATAATGACCCGGTGAAGATAAAGCAGATGCTGGATCAAACAACATCAAGTGATGATGTTGATATTATTGTCTGTTTTGGTGCATTATCATCAATGATGCTATCCCAAATGGAAGAATATACTATTCCCAGCATCGCAGGATTAATACTTGACAACAATCTGCAGGAGCTTCCCAAAACATCAATAGGAACTAGTGGTATATCAAACTTTACATACATCGAATCACCTTTCGATATAAAAGCAGATTTCGAACGTTTTAAACAATTAGCACAATTCTCCAATATTGGAATCGTCATAGGTAGCTATTACAAAGACATAAGAAATGTATGGGCTGATCAATACCTAAAATCTATTTTTGATATTCCGTTCAAAATTATCCCCCTATCAGGTGATCCTTCCGAAGATATTAAGAAGTTTGATGACAATATTGATGCCGCATACTTTCTTGATGTTGCTCCTTACGACGAAACTTCAATTCCCTTTAAGCAATTGATGCAAAAAATTAATCACAACAAAATACCAAGTTACGCTTTATTGGGAAGGACATTTGTAGAATCTGGAGTTTTGGCAAGTAGCTTGCCTCCTAATATTATTTCAACTTACACGAGAAGAATTGCATTAGATGTAATGAAAATACTAGAAGGACAGAATGCTGCCGAATTACCAGTATCGATTGATATGCCTGAAAGTGATTTGTTGTTCAATCTGGCTACAGCTTCACAGCTCAACATTTTCCCTGGCTGGGATATTATGGCTGGCTCTATTCTTATCAATCCTGAACATCAAGCAGATTCAATTCAACAAAGATCACTACAATCAACAATATTAGAAGCCTTGCAAAACAACCTACAACTAAAAGCAGCTAAAAAATCACCTGAGATTGCAGCCAAAGAGGTTAGTAAAGCAAAATCTCAGTTAATGCCACAGGTTGAAGCTTCGGCCAATGGAGTTCTTATTGACGATAAGCGTGCTGATGCTTCAAGAGGTCAAACTGCTCCTCTAACGTTTTCAACAAATGCTACATTAACTCAGATAATCTATAATGGCTCTGCCTTTTCCAATGTAGCAATTCAAAAATTATTGCAAGAAAGTGAGCAATATGCAACTGACAAAACAGAACTTGATATTATTCTTAACTCTGCCACCGCGTATTTACAATATCTTCAGGCTAAAAGTTTTGAGAAAATTCAGAATGAAAACCTCAAGGTTACCAAACAAAACCTTGATGTTTCAAAAGCGAAAGAAAAAGTTGGACATTCATCGATATCTGATGTCTATCGTCTGGAAGCTCAATTAGCTCAAAATAAAATAAACATATATGACGCAAAAACACAAACCCAACAAGCAGGATATTACTTAAATCACCTTCTGGACAGGCCTCAGAATGAGAAGTTCAAAACCAAAGAGGTGGGTTTAAAAGATAGCATTTTACTAATCAATGACTCTCGAATATATAAAATGCTAAGCTCTCCGGCATTGGTGCGACAGCTTGCCGACCATATGGTAGACTGTGCAAACAAAAATCTACCCGAAATAAAGCAAATTGAAACAACCATTGCTGCACAGCAACGACTATTAGAATCAAAAAGAAGAAGCACATTTATGCCATCAATAGGAATTAATGCTGATCTTGGCAAAACGTTAAAACGGGTGGACCTAGCGGATCCACCACAAGGCTTTACATCTCCAACAAAAAACTGGGAATGGAGTATTGGAGTTGGAGCTTCCATTCCAATTTTTGGAGGTGGCAACAAACGTCATGATATCCAAAAAACACAATTGGAAATCCTCCAGTTAAAAGATCAGGAAGATGATCTTAGAAAGCAATTGGAGTTGCAGGTTCGATCTACAATTATCACTGCCAATGCGTCCTATCTGCGCACTGTACAGTCTGAGATTGCCCGAGAAAAAGCGCATAAAAACTTTGAAATTATTCAAGACTATTATAAACAAGGTCTTATTGACGTTATCAACCTGATTGATGCGCAGAATTCACTATTGCAAAGTGAACTATCTGCAACCAATGCAATATACCAGTTTATCATCGACTTCTTAACAGTTGAGCGATCAATTGGAAAGTTCTATTTCCTTGCATCAGAGGAAGAAAAGGAACTATTTTTCTACGAGTTAAGAATGGCAATATTAACCAGTAAATAAGAATATCATGATACGTACCCTAACACTAATAATTACGATTGCTCTTATAGCTGCTTCTTGTGGGAATAAGGAAGAACAAACTAAAAAAGCTATACGTCCGGTAAACTACATAACGATCACTGAATCGACAATATCAAATTCTTTCACATTCTCGGGAACCACACAATCACATAAAGAAGTGAACTTAAGCTTCAAGGTTAGTGGAATTATTAATAAGCGACATGTGAAAATTGGAGACAAGGTTAGCAAAGGACAAACATTAGCTGAAATCTCTCCAGAAGATTTCCTTGTAGAACTTAGACAGGCTGAAGCCAACAAGAAATCTATGGAGGTTCAACTGGTCAATGCTCGCTCCAATTATTACAGAGTTGAAAAACTATTCGAAAATAACAGTCTTTCGCTAAGTGACTTTCAATCAGCAAAGGCAAGTTTTGAGTCTGCAGAAGCACAACTTGCTGCTGCAGACCAAAAAGTTATTGCCGCACAGAATCAAGTTTCATACACCAAACTCAAAGCACCCTTTTCTGGCATAATCACCAATATTGCTATGGAAGAAGATGAACTTGCAAGTGCCGGATCGACAATTGCAACGATAAGTGCAATAGGACAAATCGAGATTTTAGTCGGGATTCCTGAAAGCTTTATCTATAAATTAAAAAAAGGTATGCTAACACAGGTTAACCTCTCTCCTCTTCCTGGAAAGATATTCAAAGGTGAGATATTTGAAGTTGGTTACAGCACCATTGGGGGATCAACTTATCCACTTACAATTAGAATGCTGGATGAAGACGAAGCAATAAGACCTGGGATGCCAGCATATGTTAAGTTTAAATTAGACAATACCGATATTTCTAACAATATCATTGTCCCTGCGACTGCAGTAGGAGAAGATAATAAAGGACGCTTTGTTTTAATACTAACTCCTGAAAGTGACAATACCGCATCTGTATCAAAAGGCTATGTAAATATAGGCAGACTTACACCTGATGGTTTTGAAATTAAATCAGGCTTAAAGATTGGTCAAAAAATATCAACAGCTGGATTAAATACTTTACTCGAAGGAGATATTGTAAAACTTTAGTCACACTGATAAGATTATAGCATGAACTTAACTGCATTTACAATAAACAAAAGTCGTGTAGCTATTATGATATTCATAATGGTTGCCATTCTTGGGATCTCAATGTTTGAGAATCTATCACAAGATAGTATGCCTCCTTACACCGTGAGAGTTGCCTCTGTTGTTGCCAACTTTCCAGGAGCCTCCCCTAACCGCGTTGAGAACCTTGTTACTGATAAGATTGAGAAAAAAATTCAGGAAATCCCTGAAGTTAAAGAGATTAACAGTCAGTCGCGAACAGGTCTTTCTGTTGTTAATGTTACACTCAAGGATGAAGTTGCGCCAGAAGATCTTCAGAAAATATGGGATAGAATCAGACGAAAGCTAGAAACATTACAATTTCCTGAATCAGTAACCTACAACTTTAAAGATGACGATGTTGGGGTTGTATATGGTATTATGATCGGTCTTGTCAGTGATGGTATTGAATACAAAACAATGAAAGACTATGCCGATGAAATAAGAGATGCAATCATCAAATTACCTGATGCAGCAAAAGTACAAATCAATGGAGACCAAGTTGAAAAAGTATACATTGATTTCGATAATGCCCAGCTTGCAAAATATGGTCTCTCTTCAGGGCAATTAAAAAACACCATTGCTTCAACAAATATACTTTATTCAGGAGGGCAAATAAATCAACAATCCGAACGAATTATTCTTGAACCAACAGGAAACTTTAACTCCATAGAGGATATTAAAAACATGCTTCTTCCTGTTGGACAAAGTGGAGAAGTCGTTTACCTCGGTGACATCACCAATATTTACAAAGGCTATGTATACCCTGCAAACTCATACGTAAGAGTTGATGGAGCTCCAGCGCTTGCTTTATTGGTATCTTTAAAAGAAGGAGCTAATGTAGTTAGACTTGGTGAGCAAATTGACAAGAAGATTGAAGAATTACAGCAAACACTTCCCATAGGGCTAACCTTAAAACGTCTCTCGTCACTAGATTTTTATGTTGATGACGCAGTAGATAATTTCATTTCAAATCTACTTCAGAGTGTCGTTATTGTATTAGTTGTTATGCTCATCTTCCTTGGGTTAAGAACAGGTCTTGTTATTGCGAGCTTAATCCCGATGGTTACACTTTGTACCCTTCTGTTCATGGGAATCATAGATATGGGACTAAATCAGGTAACACTTGCTGCATTAATTATGGCTCTTGGAATGATGGTAGACAATGCTGTTGTTGTATCAGAATCGATTATGGTTAAGATGGAGGAAGGACTTGACAAGTTTGACGCCGCAGTTCAGTCATGTAAAGAACTTTTCACTCCTTTATTAATATCTACATTAACAACATCTGCAGCATTCTTGTCGTTCTATCTTGCAGAATCGGTAATGGGTGATATAATGGGGCCTCTATTTGTTGTGATTACAACAGCGTTAGTCGCATCATGGTTATTTTCGTTAACAATGGTAGCATTCTTGTCGTACTTATTCATACGCATTACAAAGAGTACTGAACAGGTAAAACAATCCCTATTTGATCGGATCATTTCTTTCCTCAAATCAAAGTATCAGGTTCTAATAGTAAAGGCATTGCAAGCAAGAGGATTTTTTATTCTTTCTGTCATAGGACTTTTTATCATATCCCTATTTGGCTTTAATCTTGTCCCATTTATTTTCTTTCCTGATAGTGAAAGGAACCTTGTTACCGTTGATATTAATCTTCCATTGGGATCACGAATTGAAACAACATCTCAAACTGTTGCTAAAATTGAATCTTACATACAAGAAGAGTTATTAGTCGATGATAACCGGACGAAAGGAATAATTGACTGGTCTTCGTTTATTGGGAAAGGACCTGAATCATATGATCTTGGTTATAATCCAGATGAGGCAAATTCGAATTATGCACACATGCTGTTAAACACCTCTTCTGGGGAAGATAATGAAATGGTTATTCGTACCCTTGATCAATTCTGTTTCAACACATTTCCTGATGCTGATATAAAAGTAAAACGATTGGGAAATGCAGGAGGTGGAACACCTATTGAAATTAATGTATCAGGAGATGATCCTGCAATATTATTTCAATTGAGCGAACAGATTAAAACAAAACTTAAAACCATCGCTGGAACCAAAAATATAAAAGACAGCTGGGGACCAAAGATCAAGAAAATTAAGATCGACATTGACCAGGCTAAAGCACGTCAATCAGGAGTCACCAATCAAGATATTGCCATTTCACTACAATCAGCATTAACAGGTGTTTCTACTGGAGAATACAGAGAAGGAGACGAAAGCATCTCAATTCTTATGAGAAATGAGAGGGCGGAAACACTAAATATAGAAGGTTTGGAGAGTGTTAACATATATGCACAATCTTCAGGAAAAAATATTCCTTTAATTCAGGTAGCATCAATAGTTCCTGAGTGGCAGTATCCCCAAATAAAGAGGAAAGACTTGTTTCGAAACATCTCTGTAAGTTCAGAAAAGGAAGAATCCAAAACTGCTTCTGAGATTATGGGTGAACTCTTACCTTGGTTAGAAGAACAGTCTGCAGGATGGCCCACGGGCTATGCTTATGAACTAGGAGGAGAAAGTAAGAATACCGAAGAAAATATGGGAGCCGTTATAAAATACCTTCCACTCAGCGCATTCATCATTATAATGCTATTGGTTATTCAGTTCAATTCAGTAAGAAAAACTATCATGGTCCTCAGTTCAATCCCTCTTGGTATTATTGGCGTTGTATTGGGACTTATCCTGTTAAGATCGTACTTTGGATTTATGGCATTCCTTGGAGTAATCTCATTGGCTGGAATAGTTATCAACAATGCAATTGTATTGCTTGATCGGATTGAATTGGAACAAACGGAGAATAACCGGAAACCATATGAAGCAATCATTGAAGCATCGCTGCAACGATTCCGACCAATTCTTCTTACCTCATTCACTACTGTATTTGGTATGATTCCACTATACCTTGGAGGAGGAACAATGTGGGAACCGATGGCTGCATCAATAATGGTAGGATTATTATTCGCAACAGTGATAACACTTTTATTTATCCCTGTTCTATACAGCATTTTATACAAAGTAAGACCGGCATAAACTACTTTCGGCAAAGTCAGGAGAATGTCTGACTTTGCCGTTATTTTACATTAAATAATTGCTTTTCTCTGAAGTAAAATTTCAACACAAATTGTTGTTTATAGTCAGACTATATTAACTATGCCTGAACAAATTCAATTAAACACATCCATATTTTTAAGAATCATGTATTTAGTAAAATGATTTGATTACTTTTGCCGCCCGAAAAAATTAAAGGAAATTCAAGATTTAGAAAAATGATAACAGTATCAAATCTGGGTATACAATTTGGAAAGCGTACACTTTTCAGAGATGTAAACTTAAAATTTACCAGCGGCAATTGTTACGGTATTATTGGAGCAAACGGAGCAGGTAAATCAACCTTCCTAAGACTTATCTCTGGGGATTTAGACTCTACATTTGGAGGTGTTTCTCTGGAACCAGGAGAGCGTTTGTCTGTACTTAAGCAGGATCACTTTGAATTTGACGAAGTTACTGTCCTAAACACTGTTTTAATGGGACATACAGAACTTTGGCGAATCATGCAAGAAAAAGACGCGATCTATGCAAAGCCAGACTTTTCGGATGAAGACGGAATGAAAGCGGCAGAATTAGAAGAACAATTTGCCGATATGGATGGATGGAATGCAGAAAGTGAAGCTGCAATGCTTTTAAGCGGACTTGGTATCAAAGAGGATATGCACTACCGTCTGATGAAAGAACTCAGTGGAAAAGAAAAGGTTCGTGTACTTCTAGCTCAAGCACTGTTTGGTAAGCCAGACAATCTTCTACTGGATGAGCCAACCAATGATCTTGACCTTGAAACCGTTACTTGGCTGGAAAATTATTTAGCAAACTTTGAGAACACTGTATTAATCGTTTCTCACGACCGACACTTCCTTGATTCAGTATGTACACACACCGTAGATATCGACTTTGGTAAAGTGAAAATGTTTGCTGGTAACTATAGTTTCTGGTATCAGTCTAGTCAGTTAGCACTTCGTCAGCAACAAGCTCAAAACAAAAAAGCAGAAGAAAAGAAGAAAGAACTTCAAGAATTTATTGCTCGTTTTAGTGCGAATGTTGCCAAGTCAAAACAAACAACCAGTCGTAAGAAAATGTTGGAAAAGTTGAATGTTGAAGAAATTCAACCTTCTACTCGCAAATACCCTGGAATCATCTTTACTCCTGAACGTGAACCTGGAAACAAAGTCCTTGAAGTAAAAGGATTGAGTGCTAGCATAGAAGGAGAAACTCTTTTCAAAAATATTGAATTCAATGTTGAGAAGGGAGATAAGATTGTTTTCCTATCCAAGGATCCACGTGCAATGACTGCGTTCTTCGAAATTATCTCTGGAAACAAACAACCAGACAGTGGAGAATATGAATGGGGAGTAACTATTACAAATGCATATTTACCGCTTGATAACTCTGAATTCTTCGATACTGATCTCAATCTTGTTGATTGGCTAGGACAGTATTCTCATGATACAAGTGAGGCATTTATCCGTGGTTATCTTGGTAAGATGCTTTTCTCTGGTGAAGAAATTTACAAAAAAGCCAATGTACTTTCTGGAGGAGAGAAGATGAGATGCATGATTTCACGTATGATGTTGAGAAATGCCAATGCTATGATTTTAGATACACCTACCAACCACTTGGATCTAGAATCTATTCAAGCATTCAACAATACATTAACCAATTTCAAAGGTAATATTCTTATGTCATCGCATGACCATGAGTTTATCTCAACGGTTAGTAACCGTATCATCGAGTTAACACCAACTGGTATGATTGATAAGATGATACCATACGATGACTACATCACCGATGAACAAATTAAAGCCCAACGCGAAAAGATGTATCAATAAAATACAAAGGTACAGTCTCGGCTGTACCTTTTCTTTTCTTAATAATCCCAAATAAGAATGTACCTTTGTTGCAATATCAGATAAGAAGATCATGAAATTTGAGAAATATCCATTTTCACAGGAAGTAAAAAAGAATATCAGTGATGCAGGTTTAAAACGACCAACAGATATTCAATACAAATCCATAACTCCAATTTTAAATGGAGACGATGTGTTAGCAGTAGCACAAACAGGAACAGGAAAGACTGCTGCTTTTGCTATTCCTGTAATCGATATTCTTCATAAACAAAAAAGAAGCAATCGATCAAATGGAATCAAGTGTATTGTAATGGCTCCAACCAGAGAGCTCGCTCTTCAGATAACTGAGGTATTTCAACAAATGGCAAAAAGCACAAAAGTTAAGACGCTTTGTGTATTTGGAGGTGTGGATCAAGATCCCCAGATTGATCGTTTGCAAAAAGGAATTGATGTGTTGGTTGCTACACCTGGAAGGATGTTTGACCTGGTAAGCCAAGGACACATCAAACTCGACAAGATTGAAGTACTAATTCTTGATGAGGCTGACCATATGCTCGATCTTGGATTTATCAAAGACATTAAAGATCTTATTAAATTTCTTCCAAGAAAACGACAGACACTATTCTTCTCTGCCACAATTAATAAAAAGATTAAATCACTGGCTTACTCATTAGTGAATAAGCCTGTAAGAATTCAAATTTCTCCAAAAGATCCTGTATCAAAAAATGTATCTCACTTTGTGACTTACATAGAGCCAGATCATAAAAGATTCTTTCTGGAGCGTATGGTAAGCGAAAATCCTGACAGTAAAATACTAGTCTTTGTGAGAACAAAGATACGTGCCGAACGCGTATGTAAAGCAATGGCCCGGGTAAATATTGAAGCACTTACAATCCATGGCGACAAAGATCAACAAAACAGGTTAGACGTATTAACCAGGTTCAAAGAAGGAGAGGTAAAAGTTTTAATAGCAACAGATGTCAGTGCCCGCGGAATCGATATTCCTAAAGTAGATTTTGTAGTGAATTATGATCTTCCTGAGCAGGCAGAAAACTATGTACACAGAATTGGACGAACAGGACGTGCAAAACACAAAGGTCAAGCTGTATCATTCTGTAGTAAAGAAGAATTAAGCATCCTGGACGAAATAGAAACCTACCTTGACAAGCCGATTACAGAATTAGAATTCGACAATCAAACTTATCAGGAAACAATTGATTTCACATCAGATCACACTAACGACTGGAAATCATTGATGAAAGAGTTTGATAATATCGATTTTGATGACTCTGAATTAAAGAAGCCAAAGGCGAAAAACAAGAAGAAAAAGAAGAAGGCGAAAAAAAAATAGAGTGTCACCATGAGTGACACTCCAAATATATTATTCTTCAATAATAACGATCTTTTCGATAAGATCACCAGCACGGATATCATCAATAACATCTAATCCCTCATACACTTTTCCAAAGCAAGTATGATTACGATCTAAATGCGCCACATTCTTTCTGTTGTGACAGATGAAAAACTGTGAACCACCTGTATTACGACCAGCATGAGCCATCGATAATACACCTCTATCGTGAAACTGATTATCCCCATCTAATTCACAATCGATTGAATAACCAGGACCACCAGCTCCTGTACCATCAGGACATCCTCCCTGAATTACAAAATCAGGGATTACACGGTGAAATGTTAATCCGTCATAGAATCCTTCTTTTGAAAGTTTTACAAAATTTGCAACTGTTCCAGGAGCATCCTCTTCGTAAAAGTTTACTTTCATTACTCCTTTACTTGTATGAATTTCTGCTTTCAACATAAGTATTTAATTTTCTTATTTATAATTCCTTCTTTATAACAATCAAAAACCTTATTTGATTTCACAATCTAACATTTTATCTTCTCCAATAAATGCTTCCAAGTGATCTCCGATAGCTACAGCCCCAACCCCAGCAGGAGTTCCAGTAAAAATCATATCTCCAATCTTTAGTGTCATAAACTTAGACACATAGGAGATTATCTCATCAACTTTGAATAGCATATTAGCTGAATTTCCCAGCTGTACTACCTTACCATTTTTAAGAAGAGAAAACTCAATATCCTCAAGGTTTTCAAATTTTGATTTTGATACAAAATCTCCAATTACGGCAGAATGATCAAAAGCTTTTGCAATCTCCCAAGGAAGACCTTTCTCTTTACATTCACGTTGAATATCTCTTGCTGTAAAATCAATTCCAATACCTAATTCATCGTAATAACGATGAGCAAACTTCTTTCCTATATTTTTCCCTAGTCGTTTTATCTTAATTACCAATTCAACTTCATAATGGATTTCATCACTAAAGTCAGGAATATAAAACGGTTTCCCTTTCTGCAATAATGCAGAATCTGGTTTTAAGAAAAACACAGGATTTTTAGGTACCTCATTACTCAATTCCTTTGCATGAGCGGCATAATTGCGACCTATACAAATAATTTTCATAACACTTTTCTATTTATTAAACGAACCTCTTAGCTTTATAGCAGTTAGTACCTTCTTGGTGTAAAGTGGAAAATCACCATTCATCATCCAGCTATAATACCCAGGCTGCTCTTTTAGCACTTTTTCTACAGGAACACCTTTATTCTTACCGAAATTGAAAACTTCAACATTGTTTTCATCATAAACAATTCGGCCCATAAAGTCAACGTTGCGATCGAATGTAGAGAAATCAGACAATGCATCCACATTGTTCTGTATAGGAACACTTACTTTTCCTTTATCATCCTCAACCTCTACATTTTCATACATATCAAGCTGTCCTTTCAACACATCATAGGTTGCCTGTGTATCGGCCATAGCACTATGAGCATCTTTAAGTTCCTCCTGACAGTAAAACTTCAATGCCGCTGCCAATGTCCTTTTCTCCATCTTGTGGAAGATAGCCTGAACATCAACAAACTTTCTTTTCTTAAGATCTATGTCAACTTCTGCTCTTAAAAACTCCTCAGCCAACAAAGGGATATCGAATCGATTGGAATTATACCCTGCGAGATCACACCCCTCAATAAACTTAGCTAAAGATTTCGCTACACTTTTAAAAGTAGGCTCATCTTTAACATCTTCATCATAGATTCCATGAATCTCACTTGCATGTTTAGGAATTGGCATCTCAGGATTGATTCGAAGAAGTTTCTTTTCCTCTTTACCTCCTGGAAGCACCTTTATCAATGCAATCTCAACTATTCTATCTGCAGCCACATTGATCCCGGTGGTCTCCAAATCAAGAAATACCAATGGATTTTTCAGATTTAACTCCATATTCTTGTCCTATTTACAGAAAAACCTAACGAGAAGTCTCGTTAGGTTCCTTATTATCTAATTTTAACTTAGTCCTTAAACATTAATCATCATTGGCATAAGGAGCATCAACACATCCTCATCCTCAAATTCCTTCTCTGAAGGAAGTAACAATCCTGCACGAGTAGGATCAGACAGTTCAACCAATGCTTCTGTTGAAGAAAGATTTGAAAGGATTTCCAATAGGAAAGCAGACTTAAATCCGATTTCCATTTCTGTTCCCTCATAATTACAATTCAAACGCTCAACAGCAGAAATTGAGAAGTCAATATCTTGTGCCGATACTACCAACTGATTAGCTGACAACTTTAACTTAATCAGGTTACTTGCTTGATTAGAAAATACAGATACACGCTTCAATGTATTGTAGAATTCCATACGATCAATCGTCAATCGGTTAGGATTATTCTTAGGAATTACAGCGTTATATGCAGGATAATTTCCTTCAACTAAACGACAAACCAGTTTAAAGTTTGTCATTGTGAAGAATGCATTCTTATTATCAAACTCCAACTTAACATCAAACTCTTCTTTCGGAAGAAGGTTCTTCAATAGGCCTGCAGGCTTCTTTGGTAAAATGAAAGAAGATTCTGTTTCCGACTGTACATCAGTTCTTTTGTAGCGAACCAATTTGTGTGCATCTGAAGCAACAAAAGTCATATCCTCATTGCCTAACTCGATAAACACACCATTCATCACCGGACGAAGTTCATCATCAGCGGTAGCAAATAATGTCTTATTAATACCACTTAACAATACATCATGACCTACATTAATGGTTGTTGCTCCCTCTGTAATTTCAGGAATCTCAGGGAAGTCAGCACCACTTGCACCAACAATACTAAACTTTCCGTTTTCTGAGAAGATATCGATAGCAAATGACTCCATATTCACATTAAAAGTCAATGGCTGCTCCGGAAATTCCTTCAATGTATCGATCAAGATCTTTGCAGGAATAGCAATTTTCCCCTCTCCATCAGTATTCTCAAGCTCTATATAAGTAATAAGTGTTGTTTCCAGATCTGACGCTGTAATCGTCAACTTATTATCTTCAAGATCAAAAAGAAAATTATCAAGAATAGGCAATGTATTTTTACTGCTAATTACCCTACTTATCGCGTTTAAGTGTCTTAATAATTCAGTACTTGATACAACAAACTTCATTGGATAATATTTTTTTGTAGTTATTTACTTTAAAAAATCCAGACAAAGGTAACATTTTTACCTCAAGTGGAATTCATACGAATATACAAAGTTTTGATATTTAAACCTATGCTTATATATATGAAAATATTAACTATTGTGAATAACTTTTCCACCGCATCACATTAAATATAATTCCGATAAAGACAAACAGCAAAACAGGCAATAAAACATTGATCAACTGCCACTTAGTTTTATTCTCTTTTAAGCTTACTTTATCAAGCAAACGTAATTTAAAAACACGTGATCGTAAATTCATTATTCCAGATTCATCACAGAGATAACTCACAACATTTGATAAAAACTCTTTATTCCCAAAAGTCTGTCGTGAAAATCGATCGTATCCTAAAGGTAGGAAATCTGTCTTCTTACCCGGGACTCGTCTTACTTTATTCGCGATGATATTTGCATCTCCAAGTACAACCATCTTCGTATGATCATCACTTTTTGATTGCAATTCCCCATCAATAACATTCGCATCAAATAAGCGATTCTTAAACACCGACTGAAACTGCCCTTCCAATAATACACCAAGAGGTATAGATTGTTGATTAAATAATTCCTTCGCTGGAGGTGCACTTATTGAAGACAATTGAATCTCCACAGGAGCATTTATTTTCCTCCCATATCGTGATGAGGTCAAAAGAACAGACTTCTTCACTTGTTCATCTTCCCCAACAAAATCAATAGAACTAACAAACTCCCCCTTCACTCGATTTATATCCATCGTTATTACATGATTTTGAGATAAAGATATTAGTGGAGAATAATGCCATGGTGCAGGAACTTCTCGCGATTTTCCATTAGGAAGATCCACAATAGCTTTAATCAGTAAACATTCTTGATCTTGGACAAGGTCAGCATTTAATCTGACTCCATACCGGAATAGTTGATCTTTTAGATTAACATCTGCAGGAAATCCAACCGTTTGTCCATTCGATTCCAACTCAGACGTAATTACATTCACTGCATCAATCAGCCACAATGTACTCTTCCCCGACATTATATACTGATCAAGTATTAATTTATCTCGTTCAGAAAAAGCTTCTTTAGGTCCGGCAATAATTGCAAGTGCTATATCATTACTTCCTTTCAGACTATCGATTGAAACTCTTGAGATTCTAAATCGTTCTTTTAAATGCAATGTCAAATCTGCCGTTTCCCATTCGTCTAACTCTCCATGCCCCGTAACAAATGCAACATGAGGTTTATTATCTTGACTTAAAACTGATAAGCCTCTTGCAAATTCATACTCCAAAGCCTCAATTGCATTATTAATATCCTGTTCATAATTGAGCATTGGATTATCTCGTAATAGATTTAATGCAACCTCATGATTTTCATTTCGCAGAATCACACCAGGGAAAAGCCTTCTTGTTTGCTCGCCCTGATCGGTTCGGTGTTTCACATCGATAGGTTGCAATCCACGTTTCATGAGATATTGGAAATACTGTTTACGATCCTTTAAATCAACTTCAGCGTATGGATCAATTATTCGATAACGCACTGGTCGTTGACTCACCGCTTTTAAGTCTTGTACTTTCTCTACGATTGCACGTTGAAATCCTCTCAAGTTAGCAGGAATATCATCACTCAAATATACTTCAATCCACACTGCCTCTTTTTGATTATTGAGAATATCGCAGGTGGTTTCACTTAAGGTATATCTATTTTCAGCAGTTAAATCCAATCGATGAAATGCTTTTGAAGAAATCCAATTTATTCCAATAAGAGCCAACACAATAATTCCTAAAGACTTCATCCTTTTGACAGCGACTGGAGAAGTACGAATAACAAATACTGTAGACATTAAAAACATCCCTATAACACTACAAAAATAGATAATGTCACGCGTGTCAATCACACCTCTACTTATCGACAAATAATGTTCATTAATCCCTAAACCGACAAACATGGCCTGCAAATCAGGATTAAAACTTAACTGTCCTATAAAGTCAAAACCAATATACATCAGAAACGACAACGTCACTGCCAATAAAAATGCAACAATTTGATTATTTGTGATCGATGATGTAAACAATCCAATAGCAACATAAATGGCTGATAAGAAAAACAGTCCAATATATGCTCCCCAAGTAGCACCCGTATCTATATTCCCAGGAATATCTCCTAATTGATATACAGAGTAATAGTAAACCAACGTAGGAACCAATGAGAGCAATACGATGAATAATGCAGCCAGATATTTAGCACCAACCACTTCAACTGCAGACAAAGGACGTGTCATTAACAACTCCAATGTACCACTCTTTTTTTCTTCAGCAAACAATCGCATAGTCACTGCTGGAATTAGCAAGAGATACACCCATGGAGCAATTTGAAATAAGCCAATCAAAGAAGCATAACCACCTTCAATTATATTAAAATTCCCAGGGAATACCCATAGAAACAATCCGGTTATTGCTAAAAAAAGAACTACCACCAAGTATCCAGCGATAGTACTCAAAAATGAATTAATTTCTTTCTTGATTAGACTAAACATATCTTCTATTTCTGTTTAAGCAATGCTGCCATTTTTTGAGCAGCATTTCTTGCTGCACCTGGTCCCCCTAATCTTCGACGCATTTCTTCATAGTTATTCAACATCGCCTCTCTATAACTTTCATCTTTTAATATGCGTTGCAATTCTGCTTTAAGCTCATCCTCATTAACATGGTGTTGCAATAACTCCAGCACAATCATCTTTTCCATAATTAAATTGACCAACGATACGAGTCGTACTTTTACGATCAATTTTAAAATCTCAAAGAACAAACGACCACCTGCCATTTTATAGCATACAATTTGAGGGATATTCATAATCGCCGTCTCTAATGTAGCTGTTCCTGAAGTAACCAAAGCAGCTGAACTTTGCTGCAACAATTCATAGGTTTCATCAAAAACGAGCGATACGTCATGATCTCCGATATAACCTTTATAAAGGTCCAAATCCAACGACGGAGCACCTGCAATTACAAACTGATATTCAGGAAAGTGAGCGACCATTTTCAACATCTCTGGCAGATTATGATGAATCTCTTGCTTTCTACTTCCTGACAGAAGTGCAACAATGGGTCGATTCTTTAAATTATTTCTTTTAATAAAAGTATTAAAGTCTTCATCCTGATTGGGCCGTTTACTTAAACCATCTACTGATGGATTACCAACATAATGAATAGGATAATCGAATTGTTTGAAAAAGGCTGTCTCGAAAGGCAAAATTGTAAACATCTCATCCACAAATGCTTTAATCTTCTTTATGCGTCCCTGTTTCCATGCCCAGATCTTTGGAGAGATATAATAATACACTTTTATTCCATGCTTCTTGGCGAATTCTGCCATTCTTAAATTAAAACCGGGATAGTCAATAAGAATTAATACATCTGGAGCAAACTCAAGTAAATCAGTTTCACACAGGGTAAAATTCTTCTTTATAGTCCCCAAATTTTTAATCACCGCAAGAAATCCCATAAATGCAGTTTCTTTATAATGTTTAACAAGCGTACCTCCTTGGGATTTCATCAGGTCACCTCCAAAATATCTAAACTCAGCTTGCTCATCCACGAGCTTTAGTTCTTTCATTAAATTAGATCCGTGCAAGTCGCCCGAAGCCTCCCCTGCGATGATGTAATATTTCATCTTATTGTATTTATTATTTCCAATTGCATAAGATGGAACTCTACATGAATATAACCATTCTCGTGTGCGTAACTTAGAATGTCAAAATTCATGTTCCTTTCATCTTACTCTATTTATTATTGTTCCAATCGGATAAGACAGAACTCTCTCTGAATTTTCATTCTCTAGTGCAATTAAGAAATAATGAAAATTCATGTTCCTTTCAATTTATAACGATTGCTGGATTATAAGATTGTTAGATCAATTGGTTTATCATCCCAAAATACGATAACAAAGCGCTATAAAAGCATAAATAAATGTTGCTAACAACACCCCTCTCGAGAATATTAATCGGTCAGTTTTTAATCCCCAATAGAATAAAATGAGGTTCGACAGCACACAAAGGCTAAGGACTTTTATTATCATACCATACCTCCAAGTGCTAAAATTTAATTCCGACAGCGATAAATCCAGAGATTTTGTTTGGGAAACGCTTATCAGTATAATTAAAGGAAAAACAATTCCTCCAATTACACCATACCACCCTTTATTAAATCTTTTTAACTTCGACATTATTTAAACTCCATCCATTCAACTTATCAAGCATTTCATATGATGTCATGTCTACTGTAACAGGCACAACTGAAACATACTTATTGTCTAAAGCATGAATATCTGAATCTTCTGCACCAGGTTCATGGTTCTCATAGTAACCAGTCAGCCAATAATAATCTCGCCCAACAGGATCTTGTCGTTTCTGAAATTCTTCAACCCACAAACCTTTTCCTTGTCGACAGACCTTTATCCCAACTGGTTCTCCTTCTGGAATATTAACATTCAGACACACACCCTGTGGTAAGCCATTAGAGATCAACTCTGCCAGTACCTTGCGAACAAATGGCTTCGCTTGTGAGAAATCTGCATCCGAAGAATAGCTACATAATGAAAATCCTGCAGAAACAATATTGTGTAAACACCCCTCAATAGCAGCCCCCATAGTTCCTGAATACAACAGACTAATAGATGAATTTGGCCCGTGATTAATCCCGGAAAGCACAAAATCAGGACGCTCATCATACAACTGGTTCAAAGCCAGCTTTACACAATCCACAGGTGTTCCACTACATCTATATACCCTTAATCCTTCTTCTTCATGAACTAATTTCAAACGAATAGGATCCTGAACAGTAATAGCATTTGACATACCCGATCGAGGTCCATCAGGAGCAACAACTGTAATGTCTCCAAATTCCTTTGCTATCTCAGTAAGTATCTTTATGCCCTTTGCCCTAACTCCGTCATCGTTGGTCACTAATATTTTTGGGCGATGGTTATTTATATTCATCTTATTAAATTTATTATTACCAATTGCATAAGATGGAACTTTTGATGAATTTTTAATCATTCTCGTATCAACGCACATGCGATAATTTATACGTACTTCAGAATGTTAAAACTCATGTTCGTTTCATAATCTAATGTCTTTATGCTTCTTCTATTCCCCTTTATTTTAACAAATATAGCGTATTCCTTATTCAAAAACATTTATTTAAATCATTTTGATTCTTTAGTATCTAAACCAAAATATTTTTGATTTGTTTAATTGCAAATAAATCAACAGAAACGGCTATAAATAAACATTTTATTGGTTTCCCGAAATTTTAATTAAATTTGACTGTAATTCATTCTCCCTTCTTCACACCAATAGGTTCGAATATCAAATAGAATGATTACGATAACACACCATTTAAAAACTTAACACAATGAGAAGACTATTTTCATTTCTAGCAGTTGGGTTATTCCTTCTTAGCATCGGTAACGCGCATGCTCAGTTCGACCCAAATGCTCCCGTTAAACTTGATCCACAAGTTAGATACGGTAAATTAGAGAACGGATTAACTTATTACATCAGACACAACGAAGAACCCAAAGAACGTGCCAGCTTTTACATTATTCAAAATGTAGGAGCCATGCTTGAAAACGATGACCAGAATGGTCTTGCACACTTCTTAGAGCATATGGCCTTCAATGGAACAAAACATTTCCCAGGAAAAGGGATCATTAACTTTCTTGAGAAACATGGTGTAGCTTTTGGTCGTAATATCAATGCTTATACTTCTTTTGATGAAACCGTTTACAACCTATCAAATGTACCTACCACACAAGCATCCCTACTTGACTCTTGTTTATTGGTATTGAATGACTGGTCAAATTACCTTCTTCTTACAGACGAAGAGATTGACAATGAGCGTGGGGTTATTCACGAAGAGTGGAGAACTAGAAGAGTTGCTGGTTTTAGACTGTTCAAAAAGTCACAACCTTATATGTTCAAAGGCTCTAAGTATGCCGAACGTGACGTAATTGGTAGTCTTGATGTTATTGACAACTTCAAATACAACACAATTCGTGACTTCTATCATGATTGGTATAGAACCGACCTTCAAGCAATAGCCATTGTTGGTGATTTCGATGCAGATGAGATGGAGACTAAAGTAAAAAATCTTTTCTCTAAAATTCCAGCAGTTGACAATCCTAAGAAAAGAGAGTATTATAATATCCCTGACAATGAAGAACCAATCTTCACTGTTTCAACCGATCCTGAAGCAACAACTTCTGATATATCAATCATGATAAAAAGAGATGCGGTTGTTCCTGAAGCAAAGAATATGGACTATTTACGTTCAATTTACCGTAACAATCTATTTAACAGCATGATGGGACAGCGCATCAATGAATTGCTTCAGAAAGAAAATCCACCTTTTATCAGCGGAAGTATCTCTAATGGAGGCTTTATGGGTCGCTTCAAAGATGCCTATAGTATCTCCACACGATGCGACTCGAAAAATGAGGCAACTGCACTTACAGCCATCATGACGGAGTCAGAAAGACTTAGACAACATGGTTTTACTCAGTCTGAGTTAGACAGAGCAAAAGTGAATCTGTTAAATAGCATTGAAACTGCATATAAGCGTAGAGATAAACGTAATCATGATTCTTTCTGTCGTGAGTTTAAGTCGCATTACATTGATAATGATCCTGCTCCGGGTATCGAATTTGAATTGGATTTCTTAAAATCTATCCTACCTACGATAACCTTAGAAGAGATGAACAAGCTTGCTCCTTCATACATTACTCCTAATAACCGAGTTGTTATCATCTCTGGTGCAGAAGGAGAAGGAGTAAAACACTTGAGTAAAGAAGAGACTTTTGCTATCATTAATAAGATTGAAAATTCTAAAGTTGAACCATATGTTGACGCAGCTGCAGGATCTTCATTACTTGCTGAAGATGCACTACCTGCTTCAAAACTAGTATCAGAAAAACCTATTAAAGAGTTAAATGCAGTAGAATGGACTTTCGCCAATGGTGTAAAAGTTGCATACAAATTTTCTGAATTAAATAAAGATCAGTTGATGTTTACATCCTTCAGTCGTGGAGGAGAATCTCAATACAAAGTTGAAGATTTATATTCAGCAGGTATGACTAACAACTTCATCGGCACATTTGGTGTTGGCGACTTTGATGCTATTGCATTACAAAAGATGCTTACAGGTAAAAATGTTAGTGTTTCACCTAAGATTGGAGAATTGACTGAGGGTATTTCAGGATCTTGTTCACCTAAGGATTTCGAAACAATGATGCAATTGATTTATCTGTATTTCGAAAATCCGCGATTTGACCAAACAGCGTTCAATGCATTAATGCAACGTTATGAGAACTTCCTTAAGAACATGTCAAACAATCCTCAAAAGATCATGCAGGACTCATTATCTATGATTCTTACTGATCACCACGAGAGAACTTTACTTATGAACAATGAGTACTTGAAGAAGGTGAACATGCAGACAATGGAAAAGATTTATAAAGATCGTTTCCAGGACGCAAGTGATTTTACATTCTGTTTTGTAGGAAATATTCCTGTTGAAGAGGCTAAGCCTGTTGTGGAGAAATATCTTGGAGCTCTTACAGACAAAGATCGCAAGGAAGACTGGGTAGACCATCATGTTGACTCACCAAAAGGACATACTAAAAAGGATATTTATCTTAAACTAAGCGTACCTAAAGCTACAGTAAACATCTCTTGGTCGAAAAAGGTACCTTATTCGACTGAAGGAAAAATTTACGCAACAATTTTGAAGCAAATCCTTGACTTAAGATACATTGAATCAGTACGTGAGAAAGAAGGAGGTACTTATGGAGTAGGTGTTTCTTCATCTCTTTCGCGTTATCCTGAGGGAGAATTCGGATTATTTGCTAAATTTGATTGTGATCCTGAGAAAGCAGATCACTTGAAAACCATTATATTTAAGGAACTTAACCAAATTATTGAGAATGGTCCTACACAGATCGACCTTGATAAAGCAGTTAAAAACCTTAAGAAACAACGCGGAGAAAGCGTACAACAGAATGGTTTTTGGCTAGGAGCACTAAGATCGTTATACTTTGATAACGAAAATATAACAGCTCCTGAAAATTTTGAAAATATTGTTAATAACGTAACGATAAAAGATATTCAGAAGGCGGCCAATGACTTTGTAAAAGGTGCAAACCTTGTTGAAATTACTTTCAGGCCAAAAGCTGAATAAACTGTTCTCTACTTGGAAAGAAAAGGCTATCGAATTCGATAGCCTTTTTAATTTTCTAATGATTGGGTAATGGTTGACTTTCCTGATTATGGAAACTCATAAATCTCGTTTCTCCCTTTTGTACATTAATTGGGATGTCATATGTTTCAACTCCATGTCCTCCTGAAACTGATAAGTTCAAACGATCCTTTCCTGCAGCAACAGGTATCCGGGAATAAAAAATTGTATGAGGTAAAGTTTGCCAATTACGAGTGTCTGCCTTTTCTGTCATTGCATTAGCCAGACTAACAATAAATCCTAATCCATCGCTCTCTTTACGAGCCAAATGTTCCATTCCTTGTTTCACTGCCAAACGCAGTAAAGAATTCGCCATCTCTCTAAGCATTCTATCTTTAAGAGATTTAAATGCAACAGCATTGATATCCTGTGCAACTTCCAAATCATAGATTAAGGAGTCACACTCCACCTGTGCTTGTTGAAATACAGGAATACGTTCTACAAACTTTGGAAAGGCAACACGCACAAAGCTTAGATCTTCAAGTCCACGTTGTTCATCTCTCCCCAAATCTCCAACATATAACGGGAATGACCAACCTAAATCATCGTTTTCAAACACAACCCAGCCGGCCTCTCCTGCTACCATGCTAAAATTCACCGACCACTCTTCTTTCACCGGTCCTACACCATTAAGCCAAAAGAAAACGAGCTCACTATCTTCAGCCCCTGAAGTTTCATACTTCATTCCGAATTTGTTTTCATACTCTTGGAGTTCCTGTGTAAAACCAATTCGTGCAGCACTGCGTAACAAATCTTTTTTCAACTGAATAGGAGCTAAAATACCAAAGTTTTTGGCATAATCACTTTCATACACCTCTAGTGCATTTCGATAGGCTATAAATGCATTATTATAATCTTTCTGGGCGTCATATATTAATCCCATCAGTAAATGGGCAAAAGCATCTTGTTGGTATTTATTCTTATGATCCTTATACTTATCATTCAATGCATTCAACTGAATATTAATCCTTTTACACTCAACAATTGCCTCATCATATTTACCAATCTCTAAGTAGTTAAGAGCCTGATAATAGTGAATCATAATACCCTCAAAATCCTCTGCCTTATATGGTCGCATCATAGGATTAGAAATCAGTGCCAACGCTTCAGTACCAAATCCTTTCCGATAATCTTCAACCATTAAATCAGCCTTATTAAAGTAATCAATACTCTCTTCGAAATTATTAGTCATCCTGTTAACTACTCCCTGATTTAGATTATAGAGGAGTTGATCCTTAGGTTTAACCTTCTTTTCAGACGCAATTAAAGTTGCCTTCGCCTGCTCTATCTGGCCGGATGAAAAATAATTATTAAACTGGATGTTTTTATCATAGTAGCTTGCACAACCACTTACAAGGATGACAATAATTATAAATAAAATAGAAGCCTTCAGCTGCTTAACCATATCTCTTTCTATCAATCTTGACGAATAACAAGGGATGACTCTTTAAAAAGATCATCCCTTATACTTTTTATAAATTAGTTCTTAATGACTTTTTTAATTTTCTTTTCTCCAATCCATACAATCTCGTTGGTTTCAAGATTAGAAAGCTCCATGTTTACCTGGTAATAATTTACTTTGGTCTTTTTATAAGCATCAACAACAGAGCTTATATCACCTTGCAACATAAAATCAGCTCCTAATTCCAAGCCCCATTTCTTTGCACTACTTTTTGAAGCATATTCATTCTGATCGCCACGTTCCTTTCTTAATGCCTCTCGTTTTTCGCCTGCCTGAACTAATCGAACTCTTCCGCTTCGAACGAAAGCTCGTTCCATATCTTTGATATAAGTATTCGTATCAATATGCTCATGCGATTTGTTATAAACCAATCCCACAATTACAACTGGCTTCCGCCCATTCTCTTGCTTAAAATTCTCAATCCAGGTTTCTCCCAATACTTGTTCAATTAAGGCATTAGCAGCCAATTGTGAATCTGAATCATTCCATCGTCCACTAACGTCTACAATTTGATCTGTTGAAATTCGAGTCACCTGACGAGCACATGATCCCAAAAACAACATTGTAATTACTACGGCTAATAGTTGTACTTTTCTCATTTCGCAATCTTGTTTATATTAATTTTGATCACAAGGGAATCTCTTTTTTGAAGATTCCCTTGTACAAATGTTTATTTTCTTTTTAACAATAAACATGCCAATTCAATATGTGAAACTATTTTTTTATACTCGCCAATACAGTACTTCCCATCAGCTTACCTTTTTTTGAATACGACTCCGTTTTTACAGCTCCAATTCCCTCAACATACCATGCCACTTCTTTTGCTCGAACCTTCACCATACTAAATTGACTCTCTATTTCTGATGATATCTTAAAAGCCTTAAATTTACCTGCTGGTGTTTCAATTTCATCCTCCGATCCAACCTCTCTGTTCGAAATTCTTGTTGTTGACTTCATCTTAACTGGTCCTGTTTGAAACTCTAGTGTTATAAAACCGTCATCCAACTTCATTCCAGCCTTAATGTTTGATGGAATAGTAATAGCATCCATTGAAACCTTCATTTGAGTATCGCCGCCCATTCCTGCCATTTGTTGCTGATTAACAAAGGAATTCATATCAAATATAAACTCTTCTCCTGTACATTTAAACTTCAAATCCATTTCAATAGCTTCTTGATAATCCGGACCATCTATCTTCTGATGTAATGTGTAGTAAGTTCCATCCATCTTCTCCTCAACACTAACTAGCTTCTGACTTATTGTTGCAACCTGCTTCCCTTTTTTGTCATAATTATGGAAAACCAATTCTGTTCCTTCCTCTGTTGGAATATACACTTTACATTTTTGGGCACTAGTAACTAAACAACTAGTAAGAACGACCAACACAATTAAACCAATTTGTTTCATAATGATTAAGATTAGAGTTATTAAAAACACTTCTGCATTATTTCCTTCTCCTCATCTCAAAAACAATTACAAGTTACAAAAGATAATTTCACAATATATCACAGATTATGAATTCGTTACACCTAAATTCACAAACAAGCAGTCTAATTAAATATTTGTCGTTTCATGGGATTATCTTCTGAACTAATTCTTAACCGATACCAATCACAATACCCCGTTAAAGAATAATCTAATTTTTATTAAAGCGTGGATTGGATCCATCTTCGTCGAGGACTAAACATACCTCCAGCCTTATTTTCAAATATCTATTTTTGATACAGGTAGCTTAACAATCCCTTATTAGTAGTATTTCAAAGGCAATACTATTCTTAAAAATCATCGGTAAAAAGGAACGATCTATCTTATTATATGGAGGAAATTCTGCTGAAAAGTAATGATAAGCGCTGGTGCTTATAGAATCAGAAATCAAACGATACAATAATACCTGCTACTTAATCAGATTAGTCGATTTAGTAGCAGGTATCTTTAACAGATTTTATTACATGGTTAACGTCGCTGACGCCGTATCCTTATGAAAATACCTAACGCAGCAAGCATAGAAGGTAAACACCACAATAATAGAATTCTCCAAAAGTCAAGATCGGATAATTCTATTGTAAAATGATCATCTGGAGCACTATCCCTTCTTACATCGACAGGCATCTCACCATCTGATAACCATTCAAAAATTCCCATTGTGAAAAAGAAATTTGACGCTCTAAGCTTCTTTCTCTTTTTATTTATTTCACCATTACTCATACAATCGGCATCCCCCAATATGACAACATGTTGTTTACGTTTAGAAACTTCACGTTCAAGAGCCAGTGCCAATGGTATAATACGCTCTTGCTCTCCAATTTTCTTATTTATAGAAACTGTATCTTCTATAAAATTCGTAGTTTCCATCTCATTCCAACTTCCCTCTTTTCGAGTTGCTGCAATAGGGATCACTTCATATTCATTATCTAATTCAAAATCCAGACCAGCAGCATTAGGCATGGTCACAACTCCACGCATCAAAGCTGTGCCAAATACATACGACAAGTCAAATGCCAAGGTGGTTACTTTTGCCTGAGTCAAAGAAGTTGCAAAATTCTCTGTTGGATGAACCATAATACCAGGCAATATAGAAACACCAAAAAGATCAAGCAAAGGTTTAAAATACTCTCGATGATTCGGTTCTACAGCAATCACAAGGTTACCTCCACGATCCACATACTTCTTAACAACCCCAAAACCTTTATCCGATAGAGGGCTGGTTAAATCTGCAATGACAACGATTTTAATATCAGCAGGAATTTCAGTTAACGTATCTGGAGACATTTTCAATACGTCAAATCCCTGATTAACCAAAGCACTTCTGGAAGTCTTACTAATCGTAAAATCACGATAATCACGATCACCCACTTTGTTGATATTCCGCTCTCCATTACCCTGCAAAAAAGCAACTTTAGGCAACTTCATCACTAAGCGCTTAAATGCTGCAGAGATTTCTCTTTCTCCGGGATGTTTACTCATATCATCAAACATACGAAGAAACGTTTTTTGGCCATTTTCTCGTTCTACTAAACGGACAAAACTATTATCTTCTGCTTTTAAATCAATCTGCTCACAAATCTCCTCTGGAGTGAGAAGATTATCGAAGTTCATATCGAAAATATCACAGGTTTGACGTGCTCTTTCCTCTGCCGATGAAACTCCAGGTTTTCCATAGCTCGCATTCCGATAAGGTTCATCATAGTAATAAACATATTCGGTCTCAATCTCAGGTTTAAAGCGGATATATTGTGCAAAATTTTCCAGATCGCGATTTATAAACCGTGGAATCCCAATCCAATAATTATCATCAGCCATATTCACATAGGTGGTGATTTTTAATCCCCCGTCCAGTTTTTCAATAATCTCCTGACTATTCTCTGTAAGGGTATTAGCCTTTGTTCGGGTGCCATCATAATATTTAACCAGCATGGGACGTGATGAAATATACCCAAGAACAATTACGATACCAACAACACCTACATAACGACCAATCTTTGTTAACACAGCACCTTTCATTTTGGCATGAGACAACTGCAATACCGTAAAAGCAAGAAACAACAGAACCACCAAAAGGAAATACAAGCAATCCTCACTACAGATCAAACCAGAAATAAACTGCTCTGCCCTACCATTTAATGCGAGCCAATAGGTGATATCCCTTAAGAAATAGGTATCCTGTCCCAGTTCTCCAACCTTATTTAAAACAGCTAACATTGCTAGCGTACTCACTGCTGCAACCACTTGATAGCTGGTTAATGATGACATAAATAATCCGATAGAGGAATATGCACAGAGCAATAAATATAACCCAAGCATTCCACTCAATATGAAAACAATATCAACATCCGGAATCGAATATACAGCGAAAATTGCTGGAGGAATTATGACTGCAATCATAATGAAGGAATAGATCATCATAGATAAATATTTACCAGCCACGATCTGCAAGCTGGAAACAGGAGATGAATGCAATAGCTTTATTGAGCCTGAACTATACTCACGACTCATTAATCCCATAGTAATGAGAGGTATATACAAATAAAGATATTTCTGCATTTCCTGATAAATCGCTCCCCAGTCAGTAAACAGATCAACAGTTACATTACTCAGGATTCCTCTTACCTCTTGATCTTTAAGCATATTTTCCAGCGTATCGCCAAAGCTCAAATAAGATTGAAATGCAAAGATTACGATAACCAGCCATGCTATCGGAGAGAAAAACAGAACGCTTAATTCAGCTTTAGCAATTTTTATAATTTGTCTCATTTGTTCTGAATATTTTTTATCGGCTATTCGTTTTGAGATAAATATGCGAACACCTCATCAAGAGAGGCTTTCTCTCGTTTTATCTCCAATAAACGCCAATTATTTTCAATACTGAGTTTTATAATATATTCGGTACTAATGCTACCATTTTCAAGATTAAACAAATAATTGTTCTCTCCTTTATCTACAACTGAACTTACTCCATCAAGCCCCCTCAGAATATCCAATGAAGGTGGATTCATTAAGTGTACACTAACAGAATTCAACTTAACACAATTATTAAATTCAGTTATATTCCCTTCAAAAACCATATCGCCATGTTCAAGCATTTTAACATCCTCGCACATAGCTGCAACCTCTGACAAAATATGAGTACTTAACAACACTGTTTGGTCATGGGAAATATCCTTTATCAAATTTCTAATCTCCAGGATTTGGTTTGGATCTAATCCATTGGTTGGCTCATCCAATATAACAAACAAAGGTTTATGGATTATCGCCTGAGCGATCCCAACTCTTTGCTGATATCCACCAGACAGGTTTTTTATTAATCGGTCCTTAAAGTGAGTAATGGCACATTTTGCCATTGCTTCATTAACAAATTGCTTGATGTGTTTACGTTCAACCAGACGTAATCCTGCTGTATACCTTAAATATTCTTCTACAGTTAAATCGATATGCAGAGGGGGTTTTTGAGGTAAAAAACCTAGTTGCATTTTAGCTTCAACCCTCTTTCTGTTTATGTCCTTTCCATTAATTGCAACCCTACCTTTGGTTGCAGTAAGCACACCGCACATGATGTTCATCAATGTTGATTTTCCTGCACCATTAGACCCTAAAAGTCCGGTAATTCCATTTTTAGAAAGATCAAAAGAAACATTATTCACAGCCCACTGAGTTGACGCATAACGATGCGAAACATTCTCAACAGTTACAATTGGTTCGTTATTCAACATAAGTGCTAGTCATATTATTTGGGACAACAATATTAAAATCGGCACGCGAATTCTTTTTATCAAATTTAAGCACATCCTTTACCAAAACCGTTGATATTGTTTTAACCCTTAATGTTGGATTATAATGTTTTAAATAATAGCCAATACCAGAATAAAATGCAGAATGTAAATCGCCATGAAAATGAAAGAAGTAATCGCCTTGCTCCATATTTTTATTAATAAAATGAGCCATCGTTGCATCTTTCAACGCCTGTGCCTTTATGAAATTAGTCATATCAGATCCCTTCATCGGAGTATCCTGTACATGCTTGAATCCTTCGGCCAATTTCTCATAGATCTTCTCTTTCATGTTAAAATGAACAGGTAGTTCAGGTAAATATCTCTTAGCAGCAGCACTCAATGAATCCAAACATGCATCTCCACGATCCGAAACCATACTTGCATATCTCCGGGGAACATTCGAACATACAAACTTGATCTTATTTTCCGCTGCAAACTTAATCAAAGGCATATAATCAGTCGATACATTCGACCATAAACGAGCACTTCTAAGGTAGGTATTTTCATCAATAAAGTTATCCTTGAGAAACTCATCTAACACACCCTGTCCATCAGCTTCCCACATCTCAGCCCCCATAACCAATGAAGAATCTTTCACCTTATATAAATCATCTACAACATTCAACTCCAACCAATGAGAAATCGGGTTATTATGCAGTTCTCCAAACAAACAAACATCCGCCTTACAAATATCTTTAATCATGGTTTCGTAACTAACCTTATTGCCATTTTTATCATATATGACATATGCTGGGTTGTCGCTACTATAATTGCGCTGAGCGTTACTACACGATGAACTAACAATTACTAATAATATCATTATCAATCGACTTAGATTTTTCATTTTATTTTTATATTAATTTTATCAACGTTTAAAAATAGATCTTGAATTTACATCCCATTCGGGTAAAATGATCTGCGGTTTTGTCCCCCAGGACATCCTGACCTCCAGTAGTTTTCTTCAGAAAATAATTCAACTGAAAATCTACTGGAAATTTATCAATAACCGATCGCAATCCGATTTTAGCATCCATACAATACCAGTTGGTAGAAACAAATTCATAAACAGGATTACCAATCCAATTAGTATAGATATTATCTCCAGCAATACCCTCATCGTATTCCTTTGAAAAATTATGGCAGTAACCAGGATGTAAGCTCACATACAAGTATTTGTCCTTTATATTCATATGTGCTCTTATTCCTACATTAAACAGAGCATTGACATATTCCATCGAACAGGCATAACTTTTATCCCTCTTTTTAGTAAAATCGAGTTTTACGCCCAATGACATTTGATCAAACAGTGATTCTTTACGCGTAACCAATGTCTGAAATTCAGCATTAATGTTTGTAAAATTATAGTTCTGCGTATATTTTTTACTAGTATCATTAAATTTAAACCCTTTACCCTGCAAAATCTGAGCATCAAACAAACCATCAAAAGTCGATTTTGTTAATCCCCTTTTGGTTGCAAAACTAACCGTATGATCTTGAAACTCATATTTTGAATAAATATTCTCTTTTTCTGCACTATAAATTGCTTTATTCTTCCACTCCTCTTTACCTGAACGACAAGAATAGCTCAGACTGTTCATATGGTTAGAAGATGGATTCGAAATCCACTGCACAGAAACACCTGGAACTAGATACGTTGTAACGCAAATGTAAGTAACAGCCTTAAAATAAGTCCCCATTCCTGCATTTAGATAGATATTATATAAGAGCTTTTCGGAAGCTGAAGAATGTTGAAATTTATTACTTAGTGATGGCTCCATTTTGTCGTATTCATACTGAGCTGTAACACTAATACTATTGCCTTTATTAACCGTGTAAGTGGCTCCTAGCTTTAGCTCTGTTTCAAGCTTAGTCTGACTGTTTCGTGTATCAATGAGTCTAAAAAATTGTTTCCCTTTATATTTTATATTGAAAGCCAAAGCCAATTTTCTGTTAATAACCCTGCTCGCAGCAGCATCAAAATAATAATACTGCAGATTCCAATCACCTGCTTTTTTCATGAAATAGTAATATGGTGATCCGTTCAACTCAATATCGTAAGACAAATTGTAACGAACACTATCAACTCTCCCGTTCGAATAGGCAAACTGTCCGTAAAAAGACCACGGCGATTCCGATTTGTGATATAGCGACTCTGTTTTAAAGTTCAACATCCATATCTTCTGATAACTTTGAGGATGAAAAAAACCGCCTTTTCCCCCATTGTAATCAAAATCGAAATAACTCCTGTTTGTGGGTCGCCATAAAGATAGCAAGGAAGGGGATTTTGAATAAACATTATGATACCTGTATAAAGTTAAATCTACATGTTGTATCACACTTTCGACTTCACAATACAATGTATCATCAGACCAGGACATGTATGGAAACATGAACATCGAAATAAGGACAGACAGTATCACCTTTTCCTTCATCTACATAATTTTTTATGAATTCCTGAATCTTCTAATAATATATTAACATTAAGCAATACGAATGCTTAAAAACACCGTATTGCCTAATAACCAACCTTCTAGTATTTTACATCATCATAACTACGAGGAGATGGAACATCAATTGATTCAAAATCTACGGCCGAATTGTTAGAATCTAATAATACAACACGCTTAAGGGCTTTAGATGATTCTTCATCGATTTTTCGACGAGAGCTCATACTGCTATAAAATGCACCTCCATCAGCCTTCAAATAAGAAAAACCAGCATCTATTTTTTTAGGTAGTCTTTTAAATGCTCCCGATTTGGAATTCTCTAATATTTCAACTCCATCAATCACCTTCTCCACTGGAATTCTCATTAGTTTATAAACTGAAGAAGATTTATCAGTCTCATAATCTACGATTCCCGAATCATTAAATTCCACATCTTTCTCCACCAACACAGCAGCTGTTCCATAAGAATTAAACAACCATAAGTTTTGGGGGGCCATCATATAAACATTGGTCATATTTGGCACTTCAGGATTATCAAAATCAAACCATGAATTACCCATTAATCCTTTATCTTCTAACCATTTCACAGAGTAGCGTTCAAGATCTGCTCCAGTATTATCAACGGCAAACTCAGCTGCAGGATTATCCTCTTTAAAGTTCATGGCATTCAATGCGATAATAATACTTTTACCTGGCTCCACCGGATAATCGGCACCTCCTCCGGGAATGCGATCAATAAAATCCGCATATACATAATCGTCAACACTCAACACATTAGTAATTGGTTCATCTGTTGTTGATCCGGCAGTTCCTGTGTTTCCATACAAATTTGCAACATACATACCATCGGCATGTAAGGTTTCTCCTGAGTTATTGAAAATTTCAATAAATTGGTCTTTAAACAAACTTTTATATCCATCATTCGCGCCTACAGAATAAATCTCTTTTATAACCAATCCTGCCTTTGGATTGACAACACTTAATTCAACATCAACTGTAGCTGTTTCCTCACTTACAATCACAATGTCATTCCTTGTTCCATTGATTATCAAATTCTTTTCTGGCTCATTAATTGAGACAAGAGCATTATAAGTTCCTGCTGCCAATACCTCAAAAAAGGCAACACCATCTGTATTGGTTTTCGCAACACTTTCTGTATTGTCAATAACATTAGTCAGTTTTACTTCTATTCCCTCAAGATCAATATCGCTTTTAGAATCATCTTCAACAGAGAGCTGAATACTTGCAGATCCCAGCAAATCATCATCATCATTACATGCATAGAAACATACACTAAATATGAATGTAGCTAATAAGACTAAATTTTTCATCACAATAAATTTTTATTAAACAAAACGATTGAGTTTATACATATAAAACAGAAAGGCAAACTCAAAATATGCCTGGCTGCCAACAATAATTTGCTTCTAATGGGATTATTAGTTTTACAATTTAAATGACATTCCAAATCCGTAAGAAATTCTTGAATTTAAACTTCTTCGATTACCTTTTATCTCATATTCAGGATTATGCCAAAATACGTTATTGGCAAAAAAACGAAACGAGTGTCCTTGTTTTGTCTCTTTTCTCACCTGCAAATGATAGTTCGTATGAAACGGAGGTTTATCATAAACCTCATAGGTATTATCTGCCAACTTTAGATCAGCATATTTCGGGGAATCCTGCTCTTCTTCAGGAATTGAATTATATTCTCCATCAGGACTATAATAGGCATATGGATACAAGCTCCCTTGTCTGGTTTTACTGTAATTAGCAACATTTAATTCGGCTGTCAGATTAAATATTAATCCAAGGGAAGGTATTTGCTGTATTACCGTCAGATTTCCGCGTCCCAGATAGATATCCTTTTTATTATTCTCATAAACTCCCCATTTTGTTTTAGTATCTCCGATTACATAGCTTGACGTTCTCAAATAATGGCCATCATTGAATGTAGTTGTCTTCATGTAACTGAAGGTTAAGTTTAATCGCGTATTGGTAAGCTTAATCTTAGCTGGAATAATCGTCAATTCAACACCTCTACTACGGTCAGAATAGACATTTCGAGGAATAGTCTTTGTTCTAATCAATGTATCAATGTCACCTGGAATTTCTTCTACAATTGGTGGTTGATCAACTGGGGTGTCAACAATCCGATAATTCTGTCGATACAACAGGAGTAATTCAGGACTATGATATATTCCACCAGTCAATTTCTTATAATATCCAGTAAGTTTACAGGTTAAACTTTCACTTTCCAGGTCGATACCAAATTCCAACGTATTCCCTTTACTTGGCTTTAAATGATCATTTTCAGCCTCATACACATAAGTAGTAACAATGGCCAATCTCTCCAATGGATTAGGAGCATAGTAACTCATGTTAGTATAGTCTTGGTACACCGGGCCAGGATAAAGCTGAATCATTGCTGGAGCCTTATAGGAAAGTCCCCAGGCTCCACGAATTCTCAACAAATCGTAGAACTTTACCGCCCCAGATAATCTCGGAGAAAATAGATGATACCTACGATTCATATAATCATATCTAAATCCAAAACGAGCATTATAGATCAGATCATTGTGTGTCAGGCTAAGATCACTCTCATGCCATAACGACAAATTCTGCGAGGCTGGAATATCATGAAATTTAGCAGAACGACTTCCTGCTACTCCAGCAGGTAAAGATACACCTCCAGAAATTACACGTCCTTTCCCTTTATTCTTACTGTAGCTATACTGTGCTCCTGTATCAAAAGAGATTCTAAATTTTCCGGGCATTAGGTTTTGTGAAACATAGACACTCCAGTCAAAACTCATTGGCAATCCTTTAATATCTGTTATCTGTGTATAGATAGATTTTGTGTAGCCTGTAAAATAAGTCCCCGATTCCAATCCTTCCACTATAGGTACAGGACCATTAACCCCTGTATTATAAAAATAAGAACTTTGATTCGTAATGCTACCACTAACAGCATAAGAAAGTTTTCCAAGCACGTCTGCAAAACCATTTAATGACAAACGATAACTTTGATTCTTAACATCGGATGTATAACGATATATTTCATCTGGATCTTGACGATGTCCATCATCTGATAACCCAAAGGAAAACGAAGTTGTATTATTCCACTTAATATCATCTCTCAC
This sequence comes from Puteibacter caeruleilacunae, assembly GCA_005217565.1. Classification (GTDB taxonomy): domain Bacteria; phylum Bacteroidota; class Bacteroidia; order Bacteroidales; family Prolixibacteraceae; genus Puteibacter; species Puteibacter caeruleilacunae. Next base: position 52,139 of record SJCO01000017.1, on the reverse strand, counting down.
TGAACAAGTCCAGGTTAACCCAAGATCAACATTATTGTAGAAGGTTGTTCGATCCACAGTACTCGCATTTGAATAGGTATAAGCAACATTCGTATTTAATATTCCTTTGTTGCCTGGAAGGTTAAATCCTTTAGTAAAACTTCCCTGATATGATGTTGAGGTTAAATTAGAACCAACATAAAGAGGTGATTTCCCTTTTTTCTTATTCACTATGATTGCACCCGATGTAATATTTCCATATCTCGCGGAAGGCACACCCGTAATTATTTCAACAGACTCAATGGAAGAAGCTGTTATAGCCCTTAAATCGACTCCTTGAGCAGGAGTAGCCATTCCTCCGCCAAAAGATGTCCCTGGGCTCTTTGCCTGAAGATTCGCATCATTATTTAATGCAACACCATCAATAACCACTGCAGTTCCAAACGAATTTGCATCAGATGGAGATGCAGTTCTCAGATTAGCCTGTTGTACCTTATTCATATTAGGAGGAACCACCTTTTGTCCCGGTAACAGATTCAATATATCTCCTAAACTCATTGCCTGAATCTGCTCGATAGCCTGATTACCTATTTTATAAGTACTGGTTCCTTCATCACTAACAACTGATTTCGCAGTAATCTCCACCTCATCCAGATGCAATGATTCTGTTTTAAGAATCAATTCCAGATCATCAATATTCTCTTTGATCTCCAGAACCTTTTCCGCAGCCCTAAAGCCAAGCGAAGTAATTTCCAGAATCAGATCTCCTTTGGCAACATCTAAACGAAATAATCCCTTTTCATCGGTATAAGTAAATATATTTGTCCCTTTTACCTGAATCGCAGCAAATGACACAGATATACCTTTGTCATTCGTCACTTTACCTGAAACGGAATATTGTTGCCCCAATAAACACGCAGAATTCAAGATGAGAACAAATAACCACAATAGTTTCTTCCTAATCTCCCCCATTACAGAACGCATAAAGTATTTACTGCGCAAAAATAATAGTTCTTCAACTTACCATCAATACCTATTTATTAGGATTTCAAACCATAACAACGCAACCAATACCTATAGTTCTCTAGTATCAAACACCACACAAAACAACAATCAAATACCAATCATCACAATTAGTGAATCAGCCCACCTATCCCTTCATTCTCCTTTTTAACCTAACTACTCTGGAACATAGATAATTTCACCATTTTCCATTTGATAGGCAACACCAACACGTTTTCCTCTGTTACCTGTTTCACTACTCTCATTTGAGGCTTTATAGGTTTCAATTTTCTCCCCTCTCTTGGTTATAATTTCCATTTGCTGCGAACCAGGATTCTTAACCATTGTAAAATCATCCTTTGAGAACATCTCATTCATCTTGTATCTGGCAACTAATGCTACCATTAGAGCAACGGCAAATACCATTGATACATCAAAAAGATTGGTCAACACCGACAATGGATCATTGTCCTCTGTACTCGTAAGAAGTTTTCTTTTTCGTTTCATTCTCTTGCTCTACTTAATTGGACTTTCTTTTGACTCACTAAAGCGATTTTCGATGATAGTATCGACCATAAACTCCAGCGTATTCATATCATCAGCATACCAACGCTGTTTGATTTGCAAAGTAATAAAACCGACAGCTCCAATAAATATACCAATTACAGTTGTAGCGAAGGCCACCTGCATATTACTGGCCATGGATGAAACATCACCTGTAGCCAAACCAACTAAAGCTGGTCCCATTGGGATAAGTGTTCCCATTAAACCCAACATAGGCCCCAGCTTTGTCAGTGTTTTGGATTTTCCCAAATCCCTGTCAGCTATAATTTCATAATCTCCAATTAATTTATTTAAGTAAGCCTGATTACAATCTTTCTGTTGCAAATCGCCAATGGTTTGTATCAATTCATTTTCTTCACATTGCTTCTTTGAAAATTGTGTCATATCAACCTCAACTGACCCACTGGTATTAATCAACTTTTTAATTTCATGATTGGTTTTATTTCGGTTGATAAACTGCCCATAAAAGCTACCTCCTAAAAAGAGCGCCTTAACAAAGAAAATCAATAAAAGCACAATCACAGGAACCAATAATCCTGTTGAAAGCCAGTATAATGTGTTTGTAATAATATCCATAATAAGTTATAAATTTTGAAATGATGGTGATTGGAAGTAAAATCATATTTTAAATCGATATAATCTACTTCAATCTTCGCTTTTTAAATATCTTTCTTTTAATAAATAATATATACCCAATTATGAAACCACCTGCAACAATTGCCATAAACACCAGCATCTTAGTCAATTCCGGTTTTGCCTGATAATTACTCTGATTATAGTCGGCAATTCCGGCATTGAGTACAATTGCCAAAAACAATAGCAACAGATTGGTTAAAAATTTCAATTCAAAACGTATTTCTCTATCCCGAAGCACCTTCCGTAAGATCCAGGAAAACAAATACACACCCACAATCAAGGCAGCGGCACAAACAATTCTTACCATAACAAAGTCTGCTCCTGCCAAATATCTCATCAATTCCAATTCAAGAAAAAACACTGCCCCTACAATCATTACCCCAGGAGTAAGCATCACGATCTTTTGTTGGCGTCGTTTTTTACCAGAAAACAAATCTCCAAGCATACCGATGCTAATCAACATGCCCGAAATCGCTTCAATGGTTATCAAAACGGCGATATTAGATATATCATTTTTCCTTGACAGAAGCTGCTGAAATATATCGCTATTCGTTTTTAAGACATACGGGAAAAGCACCACAGCAACAACTCCTACAAAGAGTGCATAAGCAACCATTCCCATACGATGCTCAAATAGCCCTGCCTTCGTACAGTATTTAATGAGTGTTAAAAAAACTATTATTTGCAAAATATGTTCCATACGCAATTAAATACAGTCAGTTACAGGCATTTTCGCAGTTTCCAGGAATCAGCAACCAACAAAATAGCAAGCAATAATTCCGGAATCAAGACGAATAATTGAGTTGGATCATGTCTGGTAGCTATAAATAATTCAGACATATGTCCAGTATTTATCAATAGCACCCATACAGCTAAAATGAAACTAATTTTCCATGCCACTTTCAGGTATAAATAATTAATGACAACTATTGCTATAACAGGAATCACATAAGTCAATCCAAAGGTAATAATCATACTTAACGGCATCTGTCCGGTGGCATTATGCTTAACAATATCAATTCCATAAAAGGCCGGTGTCAAATGCAGTATGGTATGATAAATCAGACCAATCAATATTAATATCCACAAAATTGTAATGCGAAATATTCGATTATCCATATTCATATATTTTATTGTTCTATTAAATCTGCAAGCACCGGTTAAAAGGACTGTACCTGCAGATTATCATATTCCATTATTTAACTATTTGTAAGATCTTGACTTTACAACGAAAAAGATTCCCAACAATAGCACACAACCTAAGATAATCATCCAGGTATAGCTATCTTTTTCTTGTCCTTTTTCGTTCTTAGAACTTCTCTTTTGCTCTTCACTCTTTTTAAGCACCACATTTTTCTGATCAGAATCGAAAGCCACATTTCGGATACTACTAATAGCGTTTTTATAGGCTGAAGCCTCTTCTGGTGATAACTTTTTCGCGATAAAATCTTTCAACTTTGCATTATCACAAACAAACCCGCTGCATCCGGCTTTGTAATCACGAATTAACTCTGCATGAGTTTGAGCCAATACTTTAAGCTGTTCATTTGTTGCATCCCAATACCCCTTACGAGCAGTCTCAAGCATCACCGATGTCATTTCCTGCAAAGCATATGGATTCTCTTCTTCAAACCGTTGTCTGACATTCAGCTTCCACTTATCCTTTACAAATACCTCGTAATAATTATTCCAGATATAATCGTCAATAGCGGCTGGCTTCATCACATTCCAACCATAAGTATTTCGGAAAGTTTCAGCGAATGTACTCATTGCTGAAGCCTCTCCTTTAAGCAATTCTTTTACATACTTAGGGTTAAACACTGTAGAATTTGTCTCTACGCCAATCGCTTCCTTAAGCTCCTGCATCTTAGGACGATTAACATTTCTGAAATCATTAAAATAAGCAGTAGGATCATTACCTGTTACATTTCTTACAGCCAAATTTAAGCCCCCCATAAACTCATAGACATGATCAAGACTTAATGGTCCCCAAGTATTACTTGAACGAGGCTGAACCACTGTTTCGGTATTTTGCATTGCGGCTTCGAAAATGCCCTGTTTAAATACTCCCCAGTTCTCTCCACTTTCATAAATCGCCCCCATATTGTTAATATACTGACGTGCTATTTGTTCTTCATTATCCCAGGCATCACCTTTTTCAACCAATCCTGTTATTCCGGTACCATAATTCCCGTTTACACCTCCAAAAATCCGCTTCGCAGAAAACTTCCGCGCATCCAATGGAGAATATCCTTTTTCCAACAGGAACTTTTCGGCATTTACTAATCCTCTTTTAACAAAGTTCAAACTATCATTGTCATTGGCTTCAGCTGCCAACATTACAGCCTTGTTTATCAGATCCAAACGAGAAGCTGCAATATCACGCAATTGCCCTGATGTTTGTATCAATACATCAACCCTAGGTCTGTTAAGCTGTTCCATCGGAATAATCCTTAAGTTACGTACCGTACCAAAACCATCCCGTACAGGTTCAACTCCCAATAGGTATAAAATTTGTGCTATTGTAGCCCCTTCGGTAGAAATAAAGTTACTCGACCAGAGTGTAAAACTAACCTTTTTAGGATAATGTCCTTTCAATTCCAGCTCCTTAGCCAATAATGACCTGGCCAATCGCTTACCTACTTCCCACGCTTCATCCGACGGCGTACGTTCGGCATCTACCGAATACATATTCCTCCCTGTAGGTAAAGCCGCAGGATTCACAATTGGATCTCCTCCCGATGAAGGTGCTGTATAACCTCCATTAAGCGCATTAATTATTGACATTAATTCTTTTTCTGAACTTATAGCCAGATTATTTTTATTCTTCTGAACATTCAGAATTGCCTCTTCTAGTTTTAAAACTGTTTTAGCATAACGCGCAACGCTTTTTTCTTTGATGGCAACAGCGTCTGTAATATCTTTTATCGCTTGAGCGATGCTATTATTCCAGCTATCCTTTTTTGCCTTTTGTGAGGTAAAAATCTTATGCTTACAATAAGATAAACACTCCGTATTTTTCTGTACAAATTCCAATAGACTCGATCCTTTGTTCAACTCTTCCAACGAAGCATTCTGAACCTTTCCGTCAACTTTATTCGCCATAGCAAGCGTGATCCATTCAACTGTCTTTTCGTCATCACATTTTCTGGCCTTCTCTTTTAAACTCTCTATATGTTTTTCTTCAATCTTCTGAGCTAGATTCTCATCGTTAATCAATTCAAATGTTTTTATTCTCAGCAAACTATCTTGCATTAGCGCTAACAACGCTAACATATCGGGCTGTTTAACAATTGAAACAGCTTCATACATCTCTGGAGCAATTCGTTTCATTTTTTCGGCCATTTTAATCGCCTTCTTTCTTTTTGCCTCGTCTAGCATCCTGGAAGACTTCGCAAAAGTTTTATCCGATTTCAACCTTTCAATGTATGCCTTGTTCTTTTCATCACTGCATAGTTTGACGATTAACGATGGGAGCTTCGACTCATCAACCGACTGCGACTTCATTTTTTTACTACCAGCACGACTCATCATCAATGCCATCAAATCAACATCCTTATTATCAATTTCCCATTGATGTGCTCTTTCAAGTTCCTTTACGGAGATCAATCGAGACAATTCGGGCTGAGCTTTTGCTCCATTCAACAATCTATTAACAATTCGTTGTGCTACCGGACGATATCGTTTAGATACAAACATTGCATCCTGATACTGCTGTAATGAAATCTTCTTTTTCAGATAATCAAGTTCAGCCATAGAAAATGCAATCTGATCAAGCGACATCAGTCTTGCCGAGTTATTCAACTTATCATCAGTATAAGGTACACCTAGTGTATATAATCCTGCAGTAACTTTTTCCTGTTCTATTTCTTCAAGATACTCGTGCACCTGATGAACATCATCATTGGTAAATCGTTTGGTAGAATCAAGATTCAGTGCCTTATGAATATTCAGCTTTTCAACTAACTCTTTCACACTAATAGCATACTGTTCTCGAACAGGTCCTCCTGGTAAGCTGTTATACTTATCCATTTTGTTATGCAAAGCTTCTAAATCCTTATTCAATCCACTCTTCATAAACGGAGGAGTAAGGTAAGTCAACAATGTTGCATATGTTCGACGTTTAGCAATTATTCCCTCTCCAATATTGTTAATTGTATAATTATAGAAATGAGGTGTCGTTCCAATTAATCTATCAGCCCAGTCATAGTCCGATAACGCCACTTGTTTACCAGGTGTAAACTCCAAACTACCATGTGTCCCAAAGTGAAAAATTGCATCAACATTAAATCCAAACCTCGTCCACAAATAGGACGCAATATAAGTGTGCGGTGGTGCTGTTTTTGCGCCATGTACCAGTTGTTGGGTATCATCTCCAATACCAGGTAAAGGCTGAGGCAACAGACAAACATTACCAAACTTAACACATGTAACTGCTATATAATCCTTTCCTTCTTTATCAACACTCATATACTCTCCGGGAGCAGGACCATATATATCAACAACACTCTGATATAAATCTTGAGGCATAGCCTTACGGCACCAAGCCTCATATTTATCTTTTTCAACCAACACTGGATCACCATGCTGCAAATAATCACTAAAAGCACCATGAGCATATGGACCTAACACTGGTCCTTTCTTCATCAATAGTTCTTTAAACGCTTCCTTAGTGGCAGGCAAGCCATCCACGTTATAGCCCTCTTTCTGAAGTCGCTTTAAAACAGTATATAACGATGGGATAACTTCCAAACCAGATGCCACCATTGCATTTTTCCCAGGTCCTTTAAAATAATAAATTGCAACTTTCTTATCCTTATTATTTGCAAAACGTAAATTAGCCCATTGAGCGGCCATTTTACTGATACTTTCCACTCGATTGTCAATGCCATCAAAAATAAGATTACCCGACTCAGTCTTATACTGAGCAACTACCGCATAAGGAGCCACAGCCCCATCTAGTTCTGGCATCACAACACTCATCGACATCATACCTCCATACATTCCCTGCGGATCTGTCAACCATTGTTCATATTCTCCAAAAACAGTAATAGGAGTAAGCACAGGAACATTATGTTCTTTCAACCATGCTACAGCTTTATCTTTTGCTCCCATAACCATTCTTCCATGGGGACGCAACAGTACAACATCTGGTTTGATTTGTTCCAGAATTTCTAACTTTTTGATTCCAAAAGAACTGATAGGATATACATTCAAGTTCTCTTTTTCAAGACTGTTAATAAACTTAACCGTGTGCTCTGCGTTAGAATTCTGCATATTAATATTTCCAGCAAGCAAAGCCACCCGAGGTCTTCCCTCCTTGTAAAGCCCCTTTTCACGGTAATATTTTTCGTATTCTTTTACTTCTGCAAAAGTTAAATCTTCGTCCAAATGAAACAAGAAATCATCTGGGATAATCACTGCATCATCATATGGTTCCAAAAAAACTTGCTTCCCATCAATTATTGTTCTGGAATAATTAAATAAACTACGGTAATTCCTTGCGCCTTTATTCTCCATTAATTCAGAGATATAATCTAACTCTTTCCCCTGAATATTAGTAAGATCATATTCTGGATTAGTTACATCAGCCACATAAACCTTTGTTCCCTGATCCATGGCTTTCCTTATAAAACTAAGCTGTTCCGCACTTATCCTGATACCATGTCCTCTTACCAATGCCAATGGATATTTATCCAACTGATCTAACTCTGATAATTCCAGCGCATCTAACTTCACCCAGGAATTTGTATTGGCCCGCTCCATTTTCTCGGTCATAAAACCAGGAAATGAAACTATTGCAATACGCGTGGGAGCAACAAACAATACATAGGCCTCCCACACAACAAATACCAACAACAATAAAATGACTGCCCGAATACTCTTTTTAATAAATCTCATAATGAAATATAAAATTACGTCTTATCAAATAACATGGCCTACTCTCATATAGCAAGCCGTCACATTATTCTTCACTACCAACTAAATAAAGAACAAATCCCTAAACCCATAAAGGCTGTCGGTAGCACAATACCAACAGCCCTTTCATTTCAGATACATTTTATATCTAATCCATAGCAAAAGTTCGCCTAATAAAGAATCGCATAATCAAACTCGACATGCCCCGATACTCCATCTGCATTTTTATATTGAGTGAAGTTTACTTTATAAGTTTCCTTACCATCCGCAGTTTTAAAAATATATATCGGAGAAGGTAAATACTTGGGAGGCATAACCATACTGCCATCTTCTTTTAATTCAAATTGAATCACCTGAGCATTTGACTTAATATAGTCGGTTGTGCCTCCATGTCCTGCAACCGGAATAACTTTATCAACAGCGAATGTTGATCCCGCAGGAACTTCCACTAAATCAAAATATTTAACATCTGCATCACAGGTATAAACTCCTCCTGTCGAACCTACACTTGTTGATAAACCACTATTGGTTCTTACATGATAGGTGCTAATAGCAATATCCCAATCCTTGCGGGCAAACCATGTAGCATTATCTTCGTCGTTGTTTTTTCCTGTTCCAACAATCGTTCCGTCTTTAAACGAAAAATACTGCCAGTCTGTTTTTGAAGAAGCATCAACTGATTGACTCAATGTTTGTCCTGCACCAGAAGGATCATCATCGTCGTCACACGATGTGAATCCAATTAAAGTTATCGCAAGAAATAAGTAAAATAAATTTTTCATATCTCATTATTTTTATTGAAATCTATATCTCACCCCCAAAAGGTATTGCCTTCCAGGGTTAATAAAATCTTGTTCTTTAAACTCAAAAATATTGTCACACTTAAAAGTAAGCTCCATTTGATGCTTTTTAATCCGCAATGGTTTTACTAACGTGACCTTCCATATACTGTATGAATCAGATTCATTCAAACTAAGCGCCTCATTCCCTTCGTCATCAATGTATAAACTCTGATACAAACGAGGTGAGTTCATCCGTCCTGTAAACTGGACAGAAAGCGGACTTTGCAAGATATCCCCAGACCAGTTTAAAGCAACTGTACCACTGTGCTTCACGTTACTCTCCAGTTGTAAGCCCGTCAAATCATCTTGAGCATCACAGTAACTATAACTTCCTTTCAATACAATAGGCTTAATAATGTGGCAAGAAACATTCAAATCAATCCCCTTTAAGGTTGCGCTGCTAACATTCTTATAATATCGATTATCTTTCCCATCCTCAATAACTACATATCCTGTTATTTTATCATCAATCTGGTTATGATACCCGCCAAGAGACACATTAAACTTGTCATTTGAAAACTCTATCGAAAGAGAGGAATAAACTCCATGTTCCGCATTAAGATCTGGATTCCCAAAAATCCAAAAACTTCCCTGGTGATCAAATTTATAATATAACTCCTTAATGCTCGGAGCTCTGAATGATCTTCCCAGTCCTCCCCTAACCTTAAAGCAACCTGACCGATACATCATCGACAAACTGGGGCTAAAAGCAGAGTTGAACTGACTATTGTATGTATAACGAGCACCTGCTACAACATCAACTTTCCGGAAGAAAGTATATTGAAATTGACCAAAAACATTTACATCATTAACCGATTTCTTTGTTGGAATTTCCCCCAGCGTTTTAGACTCTTTAGTTGTTATTTGCTCATAGTTATATTCCAATCCTCCTACTAACTCCCATTGATCATCGTTAGAAAAACGATCAACCAATCTGGATGAAAGATATGATGCATTAAAACCTTCCTCCAAATCATCATTCTTCTTCTCCATCACATCATAGGAATAAAACTTATCGAAGTTTACGCTGATTTTTAGATCATTGGTGCGATCGCGCGATTCAACATTACCATTAGCGCCCAATGTCAGCTTACGATTCAGATCGTGTTTTACATCCATCGAAATAGCTCGATTAAATCGTTCGTGTTGAAAATAGCGACCTACAAAATTTGTTCTTATCCGTTTTGAAAACTTGTATCCCAATGTTACATCCCCCCCAAAATCGGTATATCGAGCTGCATATGGGCCATTATCAAGATCAAATCCATCTGAACTGTTTCTAAATACTCCCGCTCTCAGCAAGACCTTTTCACGATTAACGCCAACATCAGTCTGAAGCTTTATGGTGTTATGACTCTGATAAGAAGTATTAACTCCAAGGTCAAAATAATGCATTGGTTTCTTTGTTATAATATTGATTACTCCTCCAATCGCATTTGAACCATACAAAGCTGAAGCTGCACCATCTACGATCTCGATACGTTCAATACTATTAACGTTAATCTGATCAAAATTTATATTCCCACCAGCTCCCTCTGCAACAAGTCGTTCTCCATCAACCAGAAATAGTATATGTCGACTATTCAGCCCTTTTATACGCATATTGTTTCCCATAGCATTGGATTCTGTAACAACACCTGGCATATAATCTTCCAACGTTTCCAAAACAGAGACAGCTCCAGATTTCCTTATTTGAGATGCGCTGATTACTGTTGTTTTTACAGGTACATCGGCCAAACGCTTCACTGTTCGTGTGCCGGTAACTACCACCTGATCAATATTATGAACATCGCGCTTCAAGTCAATGCTTTCAACTTTTTTCATATCAAAAGTATCAGTGACTGACACATAGCCAATACGAGATACAACTAATACCAGACGATCCTCGTTAGAGGTAATATCTATCCCTCCTTGCTCATCAGAAACAGTAAATTCTGGCTCCCGTGCTCCATGAAGAGATTGCCATTGTACATAAGCATCCGACACTGGTTTTTCAGATCCTTCTTCTAAAAGAATTATATGTTTTTGTGCAAAAACTGAAGTAATGCTCATCATCAACAAGAGCAATTGTAAATAAACAAATTGCATATCAACCAAAATTTTAAGTATTTGCAGGACAAAGTTACTTGCACTACCTGCTACGAACAATCGCCATTATTGGTGATTTTTATATCCTCTAAATTCCATTCAATAAGAGAACACACTATTATAAATAATAAACTACGCCTACCTACTTATTGGTATCTTTAACGTTCAACGATTGCCAGGCTCTTCCATCTCAAATCTGCTGACGATATAATCTTACTGTAACGATCAATCACATTTAGTATTAATCTTTACATTCTTTCACAAACTTTTGATACTCCTTTGGTCGATTATTGCATGTTCCGCTCGAATTCAATTCATTTTTTATATTTTTGACGATTGATGAACGAATAATTAACACATTATCAAGGGATATAATGAGAACATTGACCGAACTTTTTGAGCAAAGTGTTGAGCAATTTCCTGACAACACGCTTCTCTGGGAGAAGAAGACGAAAGAATATGAGGGGACCACATACGCAGAAGCTCATAAGCAAGTTCATTACTTTGGAGCCGGCTTAATGTCGTTGGGAATTCAAAAAGGTGATCGCATAGGATTGTTAGCAGAAGGACAAAATGCCTGGCTCATTAGTGAGTTAGGAATCTTATATGCCGGAGGTATTAACGTTCCATTATCAATTAAGCTTGAAGCACAAACCGAACTAAAGTTCAGATTAGAGCATTCAGGTGCTCGTATGATCATTGTTTCCAGAAACCAGGCATCAAAGGTTGAAGAAATCAGAGACCAGCTTCCTTTATTGGAAAAGGTAATTTACATTGATGGCAAAGAAAATCCTTCAGAAAAAGATCTTGAATACGTTCAGGTTATGTCGATGGGAAAAACATTTTTAAGAGAAAATAAATCCTCTTTTGATAAGGTCTGGAAAAACATTAAGGATAATGATCCTGCAAATATATCATACACCAGTGGAACAACAGCCGATCCAAAAGGAATTATATTATCACATTTAAACTATGCGGCCAATGTAGCCCAGGCAAATTCCTTAATGAATATACCTGCTTCTTATAAAACACTGGCAATATTACCTTGGGATCACTCATTTGCCCATACTGCCTGTCTTTACAGTTTTATGGTAAATGGAGCATCTATAGGATCAGTTCAGATTGGTAGAAACAGTCTGGATACCCTAAAAAATGTACCTGGCAACATTAAAGAGTTTAAACCTCATATGTTAATGAGTGTTCCAGCTCTGGCTAAGAACTTTAGGAAAAATATTGAGGCTAGTATCCGTAAGCAAGGGACAAAAGCTGAACGTCTATTCAACCATGCCCTAAAAGTAACCTATGCCTACAATGGAATTGGATGGGACAGAGGCCGTGGTTTAAGAATTTTCCTTAAACCATTGGTTGCCTTATATGATAAAATTTTATTCAGTAAAATCAGAGATGGCTTTGGTGGTAACCTGCAATTATTCATCGGTGGAGGAGCACTTTTAGATATCGAATTGCAACGCTTCTTTTATGCCATCGGAACACCAATGTGTCAAGGCTATGGTCTATCCGAAGCATCTCCTGTAATTTCATCGAACGCTCTACATGCTGTAAAATTTGGGACTTCTGGTCGTTTGGTAGATAATCTGCAATTAAGAATCCTTGATGAAAATGGGAATGAACTACCCAAAGGACAAAAAGGAGAAATCGTGATCAAAGGCGACAACGTGATGTTAGGCTATTGGAAAAATGAACAAGCGACTAACGAAACGTTAAAGGATGGATGGCTACACACTGGAGATATGGGTTTCCTTGATAAAGACAACTTCCTTCATGTTTTAGGTCGTTTCAAAAGTCTCTTAATTGGAAACGACGGAGAAAAGTTCAGTCCTGAGGGAATTGAGGAAGCATTGATAGACCAATCACCATACATCGATCAGGTAATGCTCTTCAACAACCAGAATCCATTCACTGTAGGTCTGATTGTTCCAAATATTGGAGCAATAAACAGAAAATTAGAAGAGAGAAGTATTAAACCTGGGACAGATGAAGCTATTGATGCAGCATTGCATCTAATACGGAAAGAGGTTAACGAGTATCTTAAAGGAGGTAAATTCGAAGGAGAGTTCCCGGAAAGATGGTTGCCATCAAATATAGCTGTCTTACCAGAAGCTTTTACTGAGCAAAATCACCTGTTGAATTCAACAATGAAGATGGTAAGAAACAAGGTAACATCATATTTCGCTGACCAACTAGACTATTTATATACACCTGAAGCAAAGAATATTTGTAATCCAAAGAATCAGGAAGGCCTGAAAGCCTGGTATAAATAAAATAACAACTAGATATTAGTCAAGAAAGGGTATCCTCCAGGATATCCTTTTCTTATATCATCCCTATACATTCCCTATCCTATCCCTATATTATCCCTATCAAAAGTATAGGGAAAATACGGAGTATAGATAGTTTTGATACGGAGAAAAGATGGCGACTTGATTCCTTTTTGTTCCATTAAGTCGTATCTAAACGGCAACGTCCTCTTTCTTTTTTCCCTTTGATTTTAATCTGGATAAATCCTCTTCCCGTTCATCTGAAAAATTCATTGTTTGTATAAATGCTCGAAGAGTTATAGTTTGCCGGGATCGTAACTTTCCTGTTTTTACATCAACTTCCAGCAATGAGTCATTCTTCGTTGCCTGAAGATTGTTCTTAAGTTTAATCAGGAATGAAGGATAACAAGCCACAAGTACTCCTCCCACCAAATTAAAGGTAAGTAGTACATAATTACCAAAATCCTGCATAAGAAAACCTGCAGCTATAAAGAAAGTATTGATGCTCACAATCAGCAAAGTTGCATTTAGGTGAGATAATCCTAATTCCAATAGCTTATGATGAGTATGATTCTTATCTGCAGAAAAAGGTGAACGCTTATTTAATACCCGAATCGTAAACACTCGTATAGTATCGATAAGAGGAACTATCATTATTGAGAATGAAACGGCAGGAGCAGAATCAACCCAATAAAGGTTGTTTTTTATGATATTCAACTCATTAAACTTAACTAATAAAACAGCCGTAACCAATCCCAGTATCAAAGATCCCGTATCACCCATGAATATTTTATTCCGCGTTCCAAAAACATTATAAGCGAAGAATGACAGTAATGCCCCAACAACAGCAAAACTCAGTACTGCATAGGTCATATAACCAGCCATAAAAAACCATAAACCAAAGGTTCCACAGGTTATGATTCCAACACCTGAAGCCAATCCATCAATGCCATCAATTAGATTTAGAGAATTAATTAGAACAATAACAAGAAAACAGGTTATCAACACACTCGAGACATAGTTAATATCATAAATTCCAAATACGCCATGCAAACTAGTAAACCGGATATCACCAAAGAAAACCAATATTCCAGCCGCAATAAGCTGAGCAATCAACTTCTTTGTTGGACTGATATTCAAAATATCATCCTTCAAACCAATAAAAAGCATGATTACCATTGCGATAAGAATATATTGCAATTCTTTAAAGTTGGATCCATAACTGGCAAGAGAGGCAGCAAGACTAATCCCAATAAAAATTGCCACACCTCCTAATGTTGGTACCACAGTAGTATTAACCCTTCGTTCATTGGGTTCATCATAAAGATGCTTTAAACGCGCAACAGTAATGATCGTTGGTATGCTATAATACACAATCAACGCTGCTAGCATCACGCTGGCAAATACGATTAAAATAGGCGGCATAGTAATATTGGTTTTTCGAGCATTACAAAGATAACAATATCCGTTAACTGTCAAAGTCTTACCTTCAAATTCAACCTCTTTACAGCTTATATTGAGTTATTATAAATGCCCCAATAATTAACAATACAATCATTTCAAATCGCATCATTCAATTCTGTCATTTCAAACTCCATTTAAAATCAATGCTATTAATTGACTATCACAACAACTTGAAGCCATATTGATTTGTCACTTGAACGGTTTTTCTTACTTTTGCTAATTCAAATTTTTAGCGAAAAATCATACAAGAATGAATATTTCATATAGTTGGTTAAAAGATTACATTGATCTTGATCTTTCTCCAGAAGAACTAGAGACGGTTTTAACCCAAACCGGGCTTGAAGTTGGTGGAGTAGAAGAAGTTGAAACCATCAAAGGAGGGTTAAAAGGATTGGTTATCGGTGAAGTTAAAACCTGTGAACCTCATCCTAACAGTGATCACCTAAGTAAAACAACAGTTGATGTTGGGGAAGCAGAGCTACTACCGATAGTATGTGGTGCTCCTAACGTAGCAGCAGGACAGAAAGTTGTAGTTGCAACTGTTGGGACTATTCTTTATGATGGAGACAACGAATTTAAGATTAAGAAATCAAAAATCCGCGGTGAAGTTTCGATGGGTATGATTTGCGCCGAGGATGAGATTGGTTTAGGTAACAGTCATGAAGGAATTATGGTATTGGAAGCCGACGCTAAAGTTGGAACTCCAGCCAGCGAATTCTTCAATATCGAAAGCGACTATGTAATCGAGATTGATTTAACACCAAACCGTATTGATGGTGGATCTCATATTGGTGTTGCCAGAGACTTAGCTGCCTACTTACAACAAGAACAAGAAAGCGCATACAAACGACCTTCTGTAGAGGAATTCATAGTAGATGATAATTCTTTAGAAATTCCTGTAGAGGTTGAAAACACACAGGCTTGTCCTCGTTATTGTGGAGTTACCATCAGTGGTGTTGAAATTAAAGAATCCCCTGAGTGGTTGCAAAACAGACTAAAACTGATTGGTCTTGCTCCAATTAACAATGTTGTTGATATCACCAACTATGTATTGCACGAAACAGGTCAACCGTTACATGCATTTGATGCTGCAGAGATTGATGGCAAAAAGATTGTTGTGAAAACAATGCCTCAAGGCACTAAGTTTACAACACTAGATGAAGCTGAGCGTGAACTTCATGAGAATGATCTAATGATCTGCAACGAGAACAACGGTATGTGTATTGCAGGTGTTTTTGGAGGAATCAAATCAGGTGTTAAAGAAACAACAACTGATATCTTCCTTGAAAGTGCATATTTCAATCCTGTATATGTTCGTAAAACTGCTCGTCGTCATGCATTAAACACTGACGCATCATTCCGTTTTGAGCGTGGAGTTGATCCAAATACTGTTATGTACGCTCTAAAACGTGCTGCTTTATTGATCAAAGAAATCGCAGGAGGTAAAATTTCTTCTGAGATTGTTGATGTACTTGGAGATGCTTCTATTAACGAAGACTTTAAAGTTAGTCTGACTTATAACAATGTTGCTCGCTTAATTGGTAAAGATCTTGGTGCTGAAAGAATCAAGAACATTCTTTCGGGTCTTGAGATTAAAATCGATAGCCAGACAGAAGAAGGACTTGAATTGAGTGTTCCTCCATATCGCGTTGATGTTAAGCGTGAGTGCGATGTTATTGAGGAAATCCTTCGTATTTACGGATACAACAACGTAGAACCAGGCCAGTCGGTTAATTCAACAATCCAATATTCAGCAAAACCAGATGTTCAGCAGATTAGAAATCTGATTTCAGATATGCTTACTGCTCGTGGCTTTAACGAGATTATGAACAACTCGTTAACGAAATCTGGTTACTACACAGAATTGAAAGACCATAGTGCAGAAAGCACTGTAAATATATTCAACCCACTAAGTCAGGATTTGAACGCAATGCGTCAAAACCTTGTATTTGGAGGATTAGAATCGGCTGCATATAACATTAACAGAAGAAGCAATAACCTTCGTCTATATGAATTCGGAAATTGCTATTTCAAGAATGATAAAGAAGATGTTGCAAGCCCTGCCGATAAGTATTACGAAGAAATGCATCTTGGACTTTGGTTAACAGGAAACAAAGAATTGGAAAACTGGACAAGTCCAGAAGCTGGTTCAAACTTCTTTGAATTGAAATCCTATGTTGTTAGCATTCTTCAACGCCTAGGAATCAACTTAGATAGTCTTGTACTTGAAACAAAAGATTCTGATATCTGGAGTGAGAACATTTCATATGTTACCAGAGGAGGAAAAACAGTTGTTACCTTAGGATTTGTGAGCGCAAAAGCGCTTAAAGTTGCTGAAGTTAGTCAACAGGTATTCTATGCCGACTTTAACTGGGATATTGTAGAAAAAGAAGCATCTAAAGCAAAAGTAAGTTACACTGAACTTCCTAAATATCCTGAAGTACGAAGAGACCTTGCGTTGCTAATTGACAAGTCAGTTTCTTTCAAACAAATCAAGGATATTGCAACAAAAGTAGAAAAGAAACTACTTCGTCATGTTGACTTGTTTGATGTTTATGAAGGAAAGAATCTTCCAGAAGGCAAGAAGTCTTATGCTGTTAGTTTCATTCTTCGTGACAATGAGAAAACACTCAAAGACAAGCAGATTGATAAGATCATGCAAAAGATGATTAAAACTTATCAGAACGAATTGGGTGCTGAATTAAGATAAGATCAAGCTTATTATACTTTAAAAACCTGGTCAGAATAACTGATCAGGTTTTTTTGTATCCATTGTTAATTTTACCCATCTCAAAAACTATCCTTTTAGAAAATAAATGAATTTAAATCTATAATCAGTACTTTGCAAAAGTCAGATTCTGAAGCAACCAATTATGGTTTCATGAGCACCTGATTAACAACTATTTTAATTACTTGAAATCATTTTCTTTATTTTAAGAGATCTTGATTCCAGACAATAACTTGATAAATGAACAATACAATAAAGGGAACACTATTAGCTGGTACTACGGCATTTTTATGGGGATTTTTATCCATTGCTCTAAAAGTGGCAGATGCAGATGTTGATCCTATGACCATTGTATGGTTTCGTTTTACCCTCGCATTTGTAATCTTGGCCACAATACATGGATATCGCAATCCACAAGAATTAAAGGTTCTGATCAAACCTCCTGTCCTCCTAATAGTAGCAGCACTTTGTCTGGGAACAAATTACGTAGGATATATGCATGGTATCCATTTTACTTCTCCTGGTAATACTCAGGTTATTATTCAAATGGGACCAATTCTTCTTGGAGTTTCCGGGGTGTTATTTTTTAAAGAAAGACTATCAAGGATACAACTTATTGGATTCAGTATCGCAGCAATAGGTTTTATACTTTTCTATCAGCAGCAGCTAGGCATGATGGTAGGGCAAGAATCGTCGTTTAAAACAGGAGCTTTATGGGTAGTTCTTGCTGCCGTAGCCTGGACAGGTTATGCAGTACTCCAAAAGATTCTTGTTCGTACGATGCATCCACAAACCATTAATCTAATTCTTTACGGATTACCAATGCTCCTATTTATACCTTTTGCCGATTTTAAAACACTTGCAGGTTTATCAACTGGAGAATGGACATTAATGGCATTTCTGGGACTCAACACACTTGTGGCATATGGCACGTTAGCTGCAGCATTTAAATATATTGAAGCCAATAAAATCTCAATAATTATCACAATGAATCCAGTAATTACTTTTGCCGCAATGGCAGTATTGTCTCTCATGGAAGTAACCTGGATAGCTCCTGAAAAAATCAACTGGTTTGGCGCACTTGGAGGAGTACTTGTTTTAACGGGAGCAGTACTTGTTGTGATGAAGAGAAAATAGTTAAGACCAAATTTTCAATCAATATTTCTTTTAAAAGCAAAAGATAATCCCCAAATTGCGCAATCGTTTGCATTAATTATTAATTAACTGTAGACTTAGATGTTGAACTGGAACCAAGAATATAAAAATATCATTTAAAATATTATCCTATGCAATCAAAACTAAACAGAAGAAATTTTGTAAAAGCAGCAGCATTAACAGGCGTTGCCTTATCTGTTGCCCCATCTTTACTGGCGCATGGCAATGCAAGTTATAAAGTTGATAAAGCATGGAAACTGCATACCGATCCGAATTACCCCGTAGGAAGTATCACAGGAGTAGCAGTTGGGAAAGACGGTCGAGTGTATGTGGCCGGAGGAGAAGGAGAAAATGAACCGATTCTTATTTTTGATGCAAAAGGGAAATTCTTAAAAGCATTTGGAAAAGGCACAATAGCAGGTAAACACGAGGTAAAAATCATCGATGGTAGTCTTTGGGCAACCGACACAGGAGGTCATCAAGTTCACGAATTCACATTAGATGGAGAACTTATTCGATCATTTGGAGTAGCAGATGAGCCTGATGAAGATGAGACACATTTCAATAAACCAACAGATATAGCTATTGCTAAAGATGGCTCAATCTTCATCTCTGATGGTTATGGAAACCGCAGAATTGTAAAACTAGATCAAGATGGTAAATTCATCACAGCTTGGGGAATGAAGGGAGATTTTGATGGTGATTTTATGAATCCTCACAACATTGAGGTTGATGAGAACAATAGAGTATATGTAGCTGATCGTGAAAATCATCGTATCCAGGTTTTCGATACCGAAGGTAATTTCATTACCAAATGGACCAATACAGGAAGAGTATTTGGCCTTACTTTAGCGCCACACAATCAGATTTTAGCGACAGAAGGATCTGCCGATCAAATGCGCTTGCTAATTATGGATCGTAATTCAGGCAAGATCATTCAAAGTATAGGATCCAAAGGATCATTACAAGGACAATTCGATCTTCCACACTCTGTAGTTATGGCTTCTAATGGGGATATATATGTTGGTGAAACCACCAATAAACGAGTTCAGAAATTTGTTCTAAAATAGCACAAGTAACTCATATTGCTACAGACATTATTAAACATCAGCAAGTAAGGTTGAATAATGTTTGTAGCAGTATGCTCTTTAAGTAATCAGATGGATCCTGACTGGAAGAAAAACATTCCTAATCCACAGGTAAAAATCCAACACCCGTAGAGTATATGTTCTAAGATACTAAGCAACAGACTACCTGTCTTTTGATATCTCCAGGCAAACAATAATCCCCCAATCAAAGTAAGTACCACTGCCACCCAATTACCAAAGAAGATATGACCGAAAGAAAAGAGGAATCCACTAAGAATAAGTAATCTCGTTCTACTTCCAACTAGTCGTCGATACCGATAAAAGAACAGAGCTCTATACAATATTGCCTGCGGAATAATTGAAAATACCGGATAAATAAACATTAATATCACCCAAGCCTTGGTCTTCGTCAATGGTAGATAAAAGAAATATTCTTCATTAAACAAGTATACCATAATGGCCATTATCAAAGCAACCGGAATAAATATCAAGAACATATTTAGCAGTTCTGACAATACCCCATTCACATTAAAGAGCTTTCGAAAATTGAAGCGTTTATCCGATAGTAGAATTACTGAGGCAATAACTGCGGCGACCAACAATAAAGGCAAAAAAGAGAAATCAAGAATCTCGAAATAAAACAACAAAGGTCCCCCTACAAACACTAATAGGATTTCAAACCAAAGTTGAATTTTCCCAGGTTTATACATTAATACCTCTGCATTCATGACACTTACAAAATAATATTTTTACTTTCTCACCACTCAACAGCATGAAATAACAATCACACAATAAAGTTAGATTATCGTCAAATCTTGAAATACAGGGAATAACTCCCGCTGCTTTGTTTAGTTACTTTTCTAAGGTTTTCTCTCGTTCTATATTTGGAAGTGTTAGTCTGTATTTATAAAACGGGGAAACAGCCGGAATGGTTCTAGATTTTTCACAAAAAAACAGCCATTTTCTACTGGTTGTCATTATCATAAAAAGTTATTATCTTTTACAATGAGAACACATACCAATCTAACATGGTGAAAATCAATAAAGAATCAACTAAAAAGACTGTTTACTCATGCGATCCAAACTTATGGGTATCAAATTATGCTGATGAATTATTTCGTTTTGCCATAAGTAGACTAAATGACACCGCGACAGCTGAAGATATCGTTCAGGATACATTCTACTCGGCATTAAATGCACTAAAATCATTTAGAGGAGACTGTTCTGAGAAAAGTTGGTTATACAATATCTTACGCAACAAGATTATTGATTATTACCGAAAAACATCAAAATCACAATCTAGTAATACCATTGATTCTGAAACAGAGGATCAATACTTAAGTCGATATTTCCATCAATCAGGAAAATACACAGATCATTGGATGTCGAAGAACGGACCACATGAATGGACTGAAGAAGCAGACTCTAATTTACAGAAAGATGAATTCTATGAAATATTGAGGAAATGTTTAACACTTCTATCCCCTCGTGCATCTTCAGTCTTTGTCTTAAAGAATATGGATGAGTTATCTTCCGATGATATTTGTAAGGAACTGAATCTATCTTCGTCAAACTATTGGGTGCTTATGCATCGGGCTAAACTCCAATTAAGAAATTGTCTGGAAAAAAACTGGTATATAACTCCCCCTAAAGAATAAGTTATGCAGAAATTAATAGATCTATTCATATTAAATTGCAAGCAAGCAACTCTTTTCATTGAAAAGAAAAAAGAGGGGAAACTGAGTTTTATCCGAAACCTACAACTAAAGTTACACATGAAAGCATGCGTCTACTGTAGGTTGTATAAAAAACAATCACACATTATCGACAAGGAAACAATAGAACTAGCCAAATACTGTAGTCATTCTAGTGAGCTCCGTATGTCAGAGAACAAAAAAGAAGAAACCCAAAGAAGAATTAAAGACCAATTAGATTCATAACTTTTTGTTATTGCTTCTCTAATCGCATACGATCCCCTACAGCATACTATATTCTCCACATACAGTCTTTCTTGAATTAATAAGTAATAAAGATCGCTTTACACTTAACTAAACGACGTAATCCTACTCGCAATATTACTGTAATTGACACGCTTTTCAAGCTTCCTTACATTCCCCCTTTCTTTATCCATTTCTTTTTTTTCAAAAAAAAATAAAAATATCTGTAAGGAAATAAAGACCTCTCCGTCTTTATTATCAAACAAGCGACCATTGAGGTCTTTACGAAAGAATTATAATCATAAAAAGCATAATCATGGAAAACAAGAAAAAAACAAATTTACTTAAGGGAACATTATTAGCTGGTGCAGTTTTAAGTATATCATCATTGTCTGCAGCTCCTGCAGCAAATTTATTTGATTATACATCCCTTGGATCAGGGGCAGAGATACGAAGTGAGATTTTATCCTCATTTGATTCTCCTGTGAATGCCCTTGAACTAAAATGCGGTGAAGGAAAGTGTGGAGAAGGTAAATGTGGGGAAAAGAAAGATGCTGATGCCAAAAAGGATGGCAAGAAAAAAGCAACGAAGAAAGATAGCAAAAGTAAAGATGCAAAATGCGGTGAAGGAAAGTGCGGAGAGAAAGAAGCAAAGAAAAAATCTGACAGCAAAAGCAAAGAAGCTAAATGTGGAGAGGGCAAGTGTGGGAATTAATCAGTGCATCGGGAAGCCGGCTACGGTCGGCTTTCTTTTAACCTAAAGAGAATAGTCATGAATGGTAAAGTAGGCATAGGATTTAGAAGAGATTTTGCAGACGAGTTTTTATCTGGTAATATCATTCAACCAGCATTTGTGGAGTTAGCCCCTGAAAACTGGATGAATATTGGTGGTTACTGGAAGAAACAATTGAACAAATTAGCGGAACGCTATGCCATAACTTGCCATGGATTATCTCTTTCAATTGGAAGTCCCGACGAATTAGATTTTAACTTCCTAAAAGACATTAAAGATTTCCTGAAAGAGTACAATGTAAAAATCTACTCAGAACATCTAAGTTATTCAAAGTGCAATAATGCTCATTTATACGATCTTCTTCCCATCCCTTTTCGTGATGATGCTATTAAACACATAGTGGATCGCATAAAAACAGTTCAGGATTTCATTGAGCGTAGAATTGCAATTGAAAATGTATCATACTACACCCCTGTTGCTGCTGAAATGGACGAAGCAACGTTCATTCGAACAATTGTTGAAGAAGCTGATTGTGATTTGCTACTCGATGTTAATAATGTCTTTGTAAATGCGCACAACCATACCTACAATGCAGAGGCCTTCATTGAAAATATGCCTCTAAATAAAGTTGCGTACATACACATGGCTGGACATAAAAAGGTATCAGATGATCTCATCATCGACACGCATGGAGAAGCTATTATAGATCCAGTGTATGATCTTTTTGAATCAACGCTGGCACAAATGAATCCTGTCCCAGTTCTATTGGAAAGAGATTTTAATATTCCTCAACCAATAGAACTTCAGGAAGAAATAGTGCAATTACAGAAAATTTGTGATAAACAATGGACCAAAGATCATGCTATTAAAATCTGAAACATATCGTCATCAAGAAGCGTTGGCTCAATATTGCAGAGATGGTATCAGCGTAAACATCCCTGGAACCAAAGCAGAAAGATTACCAACTTATCGTAGGTTAGTATTCAATGTGGTAAAAGATACTATAGAGTCAGCTTTCCCCATTACATATGAGCATTTAAAAGATGATCATTGGGATGAGATAATCTATCGTTTCTTCAGTAATCATAATTGTCAGACTCCACAAATTTGGAAATTACCATATGAGTTTATGCAATTTTATCTCAACACTGAAACTGTTAGATTAGCCACGCATCCATATTTAGATGATCTGTTACTCTTCGAGTGGCTGGAAATTGAGCTATACATGATGGAAGATATTAGTTATCCTAATTATAAGCTAAAAGGAGATTGGGTTAAAGATATTATCGCTATCAATCCTGAGTATAGACTCATAAAGCTGGAATACCCTGTACATATTTCACCTCCATCAAGATTGATAGACCAGAAAGGAGTTTATTTCCTTTTAATGTTCAGAGAAAAAGAAAGTGGAAGGATTCAATTCAACAATTTATCTGCTCTGTTTGCATTTATTATTGAAACATTGTCTGAACACCCCAAACCTATGGAAGAGATTTATGCCGATATCATACACTTGTTCGGAGTCAATGATATTCAATTGTTACACAATAAAGTGACTGATTTTCTAAACCATTACTTAGATAAAGGCTTTATACTTGGATTTAGGAAACATTAAAAAATGAAATCATGAAAGCACTAGAATATATGAATAACATAGAATCGAAATTGTCGAAATTAACAAGTCTACCGTTGTTATTTCTAAGGCTAATTCTTGCTTATGGATTTTACAATCCTGCTATAATGAAGTGGAAAAATATTGAAGGCATAGGCGACTGGTTTGCCAGTATGAACTACCCGCTCCCTATGCTCAACGCATACCTGGCAGCATCGACTGAAGCACTTGGTGTGATATTATTATTCCTGGGATTAGGAACCAGGATTATTGCAATTCCATTGATGTTTGTTATGCTTGTAGCGATTGTAACGGTCCATGGAGGTAATGGATTTGAGGCCAGTGCAAATGGATTTGAAATTCCCTTATACTACCTGCTTATGTTATTCTGTTTGCTGATTTATGGTTCTGGAAAGTATAGTATTGATCATTTTTTCAAAAAGACAGATTAATTTTGCAGGGTTAAAGTTTCATTCTTTAGTACCGAGGCCGATGAACATTCATCGGCCTTTTTTCGTATCTTCAGGAGACAAAAAAAGTAACAATGAAAACGATTGAGTTAATTCAAGGCGACATTACACAATTGAATGTTGATGCAATTGTAAATGCAGCTAATACATCATTACTTGGAGGAGGAGGTGTTGACGGAGCCATTCATAGAGCTGCAGGTAGAGAACTACTGGATGAATGCAAACAACTTAATGGCTGTCGTACAGGAGAAGCAAAAATAACCAAGGGATATAGTCTTCCTGCCAGGTATGTTATCCATACCGTAGGTCCTGCTTGGCATGGAGGGAATAATAACGAGGAGATGCTTTTGGAAGGTTGCTACAAAAACTCATTACTGTTAGCTAGCAAGCATCAACTTAAAACAATCGCATTTCCAAACATCAGCACAGGAGTTTACCGATTCCCTAAAGAAAAAGCAGCGGCAATAGCTATTGCAACTGTAAAATCATTTTTGCTTGATCATCCTGAAATTGAACAAGTCGTCTTCGTTACCTTCGACCAGGAAAACTTCGATTTATATCAAGCGTTATTATAAAAAAAGCGGAAGATTTATCTCTTCCGCTTTTCTATATTATGCTTTAAACAATTCCGCTAAAGAACCAAAATAGTCTTCCGCCCAACCTTCTGATATATTATCAAAAGCATCATCTGGAATGTTATTTTGACGAAGTTCTATACTTGTTCCTTTTTTATCTGGATGAAGTTTTATTGTAACAATTGATTCCTCCTCTTCGAAAAACCACTTTTGCACAATCTTCTTGTTCTCTTCGAACTCAACATTGATCCCCTCAATTGATCCATCCCACAATGAGAATTCACTCCCTGGTTCTGTTGACATAACAGCAGGTTCTCCGGTCCATATTTCCAGCATTACCTGATTCGTTAATGCATTATAGATATCCTCAGGACCTGCATCCAGCTTGAAATATTTTTTTAATTCCTTCATCCCTATAACAATTTTTGGATGATTTGATTATTGGATTTACAGACACAGCCTGATTAAATAAATCCCGATATCAAAACCTCCTATCTAAACTTTATGTCTTTTACATTTTTATATAACTGACGATCGAATTTATAAGAAAATCCAATAGTTACAAATTCTTTGAACTGCCACTTTGGCTTCTTAATATCCTTACCATCAGCATCCTTCTTTCCTGTAGCAAATTTCACATTATCGTCATAAATCAACTTCGTATTGAAGTTCAGATTTACGCGCTGTGTCAATTGCATTAACACTATATTTTCCCAGTCAATATCTCGCTTTGCAATTGGATCACGATAGTCGAATAACACCTTTAACTTAGTTGTCCATGATGCATCTGGAGATATCTGCTTTTTATACTTCCAGTCGGCAGAAAAACCAGGTACCCACAAACGATAAGTGTCTTTATCCTTGGTACCAAATCTCGTAGGATCAACACCCGAGCTTTTCCTAACCCAAACAGTCTTCGATGTCAGAGGAGAAAGTAACAACGACATATTCTTATTTGGTTTATAATCCAAACCAATCTTAACCTGCCATTTTGCTGGAGCTAAGAATGCAGATATTTTATTGTCTGTGTTTGGATACTTATATCCATTAAAGAATTGGGTTTCAAAGTTAGATTCCGCACTATAGTACCACTTCTTGAATGCAGAAATACCCAAACGTGAGGCTATATAAAAACGGTCTGAATTCTTACGAACTTCTGCATCATCTTCATCAATCCACATCCATCCATTCTTAATTTCCGCATTATTCTCCCACTTTAATTTTGGTTTCAAGTAATTTGCATATCCCTTTAATACAGCCAAGATACTTAAAGAACTCTTTCCTCCCTTACTCCAATAATCATTGATATAAGTCTGCGTAAAACCAGCATTTCCATAACCTCCTACTTTCCATGGAGTATAGACATCTAGCTTACGATTAACTTTATTCAGGTTCTTTTTAGTCTTCTTTACGTTAAAAGCAAAATCCTTAGTCTGCTGCTCCTTAAAGCGTGAAATTGTTACTCCGTCGTCAATCAAAATCTTCATTGATCGATTATTCACATTTTCAATTTTCACACTCAACGAGTCATTCTGCTCATTTTTCAACCATAACCTGGTATATCTTCCTCCATTGTTATTCAATAACAGACTTGTCTGTTGATTAGAAAGATTCTGAATATTTACCTGAACCGAATCATTCAATGCATATTCAGTTAGCAAGCCTACATAATCGTTAATCTCTCTATTAGCTTGTTCAACAATCGAATCGTTCCATTGAGTAACAAGGTTAAGATTATAAAAATCGATGGAATCCTTAAAAGCAGTCTGAATAGAATCAGAATAGTAGGTTACTACCTTTTCTCTATAATCTGCGCTAATTGAATCACGATAAGCAAAAATCAATGAGTCATTGTATGACCTTCTCAATGAATCAACAAAGGCGATACGATCTGCCTGAAAATTGATTACCTTCAAAGAGTCCTGCTGCTTATTTCCTGTTGGTTCTGGCAAACGCTTAAATCGTTCAGGCAATTGTTTGTATCCTGTAGCGATCAACATTTCTCCCTGTTCTTCAGGTAATAGATCGATCTTTCCCTCAATATTCTGAAATAGTGCAGGAGGCACAACGATTAAACTATCGTAGAAACTATTCCTCACCGCGCGATCAATTCTTCGCATTTTCTCATCCAATTCGTAGGATGTGATAACTCCTGGAATTGTATCAATTTCTGTAAGATCGGAAACATCACGAGATATCCATTGCGTTTCTCCTCCCATGTACACCTTCAACAGTCGCACAAACAGACTATCAATTGGTGTTGCCTCAACATGTGAGGTTAATGTCTTCACTGATCTTTCAAGCTCCCTTTTCGGGAAATACCATCCTTTTTCTTCATCCATAAACTGATTCATCTTCTGCAGGACAGTCTGAATACTGTCTTTCTCTACCTGTAAATCAGTTTTTTCCTTCTTCTTTTTGACACCCATTTCTGGTTCTCCTGCGAATGCTGAATAACAAAATATACACAAGAGAAGGGTTACGAGTAAATTTACCGATTTCATTTACTAAATTCCATATTTCAGAAGTCATACAATTTCTATTCAATTTTGCATCAGTGGAATAAATATTTGTACAACCTCAAAGGTTAATAAGTATGTCTGGTTTATGTATTTCTCTCTATGGATAGTTTTCTTTACAAAAACCATTCCTAAAACGCTACAAAGCTACCAGTTTTTGAATGGAATTCGTGATAAATATGAGTTAAAATATCGTTTATCTCCACTTACCTCTTCGCCAATCCACTCTGGTAACTCAAATTTTTCATCCTCACTGCTTAGCTCTATTTCTGCAAGTATCAATCCATCATTATCACCACTAAAAACGTCAACTTCCCACACTTTTCCCTGATAAGAAATGCAATGGCGAATCTTTTCAACAACAGCATCACATAATGGGAGTAATTCGATAGCCTCAGCAACAGGTATTTCATATTCAAATTCCTTACGACTTACACCTTGCGTAGGTCCTTTGATGGTCAAAAACCCTTGGTCTCCTGCGATTCGAACCCTTACTGTTCTGCTTTTGTCTGCACATAAATAGGCTTGAACCATTTTGACACCTTTTCCAAAAGGAATTGATTTATTGTGATTTATTAAGAATTTGCGTTCGATCTCTGTAGCCATCTTTAAAATTTTATCTGGATATCTTCTATTTTCGCTAACTTCGAGCTTTCAATCTGTAAAAATACAAATATGCCTCAAATTATTGTAAGTGCTTGCCTGGCCGGCATTAAATGTCGGTATGATGGTAATGCAAATTTAATTGAAGAAATTCGTGAGCTAGTTGAGTCGGGAAAGGCAATTCCATTATGTCCGGAAGTAATGGGAGGTCTTCCTACACCACGCAAGTCTTGCGAAATAATTAAGGAAGACAATGAGCTTAAAATCGTGAATACTGAAGGAGAAGATTGTACTAAAGTCTTTCAGGAAGGAGCTCAAAAAACAGCAGCTATTGCTAAAATTGTTGGTGCAGAGTATGCAATCTTAAAACAACGTAGCCCTTCATGCGGTTACGGGAAAATCTATGATGGAACATTCTCTGGAAAGATTATTCCGGGAAAAGGTTTTACTGCAACTCTACTTGAAGAACAAGGAGTAAAGATTTTTACCGAAGAGAACTTTGAGGAAATTAACAAGTAAGATTAGATTCCCTTGTAGAGGGAATCTATCCTAATTCATTATACTAGTAGGCAGCGCGATGCAATGCCTCAATATTCATCCACTTTTCATGAGCTCTCAACACTTGCTCAATTACATCTCTAACACATCCTTCTCCCCCATCTTTGTCGGAAATATATTTTGAGATTTCTTTAATCTCTGTTACAGCATCGGCAGGACAAGTTGGTAAGCCCACAAATTTCATGACTCTGAAATCAGGTAGGTCATCACCCATATACAAGATCTCTTCAGCCTTAACTCCTTCTTTTGCCATAAACTCTTCCAAACAAGGCAGCTTATCTTTAATCCCCCCATATACATAAGGAACACCTAATTTCTTGTATCTATTGATAACAGATGGTGTATTTCCTCCGGTGATAATTGCTATTGGGTAACCACTTTTCACTGCATTTACAATAGCAAAACCATCCTTTACATTTGCTGTGCGAACAGGATTTCCTTCAGCATCTAATGGAGAAACATCTTTTGACAATACGCCATCCACATCAAAAACAAATGCTTTCACATTCATCAATTCTTCTTTAAAAAAAGCCATTCTCTATTGATTATGCAGCTTAAAAATGCTGCTGGTTAATAATTCATATACATTTTTCAAATTCTCATCCTCATCAAGCAAATCAAGATGATTATTGATGATATTCTTGTCATATCGAATCGCCGGCCCCGTTTGCGCCTCCTTAGGAGACAACGTTTCAATCTTTGAGGCAGTCTCTTTAATTAAGGGGCGTAGAATATCAAAATTCAAATCGGCTTTATTCACAATTGATTCACAAAGTGCATAAAGATGATTCACAAAGTTGCAACAAAAAACAGCAGCTAAGTGAAGCTGCTTTCTATCTTCTGAACTTACAACCCTCACATCATCTGTAATAATATTTGCAACCTTTTCCAGAAACCTTAAGACCTCATCTGACTCAGCTTCCAGACATAGTGGGATCTCATTGAAATCAACCATTCTACCCTTTGAGAAAGTCTGCAGTGGATAAAAAACACCAATGGTATTTGCCGACTCTGCTAATTTTTTCATCGGTACACTTCCTGCAGTATGGGCAACAATCTTATCCCCAAAATCAATATAAGGCAACACTTCATCATAGGCTTTATCGGCTAAAGCCACAATAAAAAGATCTATCCCCTGCTTATTCACTTTCGCAGGATCTGATACTCCTTCTGCTTTAATTTGCTTTGCTAAAGCTTCTGCATTGTCTAAGTTTCTACTATAAACTTGTTTTATAGCAATACCCTTCTCAAACATGCGAAGCGCCAATCTGGTTGCCAAGTTACCAGAGCCAATAAACGTACACTGAATGCTCATGAATATCAATTTTTAAACAAAAATAGAAACCATACTCTTGAATTCATAATTTGGACGGATTATAGCATAAGATGTAACCATTTAATTATTTTTCATCCACTTTAAAAACAATAGGTACGCTAAAAAAGAATTTCGATCCGACTCCAGGTGCTGACTCATAATAAATACTCCCCTTAAGCAATTCGGCGATTCCCCTGCTTATTGCTAATCCAACACCAGTTCCTCCAACTCTTCGTGAAGAGGAATTATCTTCCTGCACAAAATATTCAAAAATCTTATCTCCTACTTTCGGATCAATACCTTTTCCCTGATCCTCCACGGAAAACATAATCTTTTCCTGGTTCTGTAAGACTAATAACTTTACTACTCCCGAAGTGCTATACTTAAATGCATTATCCAACAAATTTAAGAGTACCTGTCTGATTTTCTCCACATCAGAATCAATCTCCACGTTATCCAGACCATTACCAATATGATATTCAAATCCTACTTGTGATGTTTTGTATACAACACTAACTGTTTCTGAGAGCTCATTAACCAGATCAACAACCTTCGATTTACTTCTCACTACTGTTAGTTGGTTTGTATGTAACAATGCAAGATTGAAAATATCGGAAATAACAAAGTTAAGATGCATTCCTGATTTATTTATTATTGAAGCAAAGTTTACAACCTCTTCTTGTGATAGATCAGGATTATTCTTTATCAAGTCAGAAAAACCGACAATTGCATTTAATGGAGTCTTCAGCTCATGCGACATTATTGCAAGAAACTCTGATTTCAATCGATCAGCTTCCTCGGCTTTTTCCTTAGCAACTACAAGCTCGCGTTCTGCTTTTATTCTTGGGGTTATATCATGAATTATTGAGTAAATTAGCTGACTATTTCCAATATCAACGGGACCTGTATGTACCTCCACATTACGTATTTGTCCATTAGCTAATTTATGGTCGAAAATAAACTGCTGCCCATTCTTTTCGACAGTCAAATACATCTTCTGTTGAACACCATTACTTCCTAACATGTTAATATCGGAGATCTTCATTGATGTTAACTCTTGATGAGAGTAACCATAAAAATCTATTGCCGCTTTATTGCCATCAATAATTCGTCCACCCTCAGGATCAATAATTAGGATGACAGAATAACTCTGTTCAAAAAAACGCTTAAATCTTAAGTCTGTTTCGCTGTTCATTCTTTAAAATAACGAGGTTGAATAGTCTATTATAAGAAATATCCCTGCTGCTTTAAATAGATTATTAATTCAAAACATCTCCTCAACACCTTTCTGTCTTCAAAATTACATACTTTTCCTAAAACTAAAATCACGATATCAATTTTCCTTAAGTAGAAAAGAAAATCATATAAGGTGAACCATTCCTCCTGATTCTCAGATTATGAAAAAATTCATATTCGTTTACTTCTATCTAATTTATATCTTTGAAATCTGAAATGATTTAATAGCTATGATAAAAGGAATAATTCGATTACTGATTATTTGTATACTTTCCGGTCAGGCTGCCCTGGCGAATGAAGGTATGTGGCTCCCAACGCTTTTAAAGAAGTATAACATTGAGGAGATGCAAAAAATGGGATTTAAATTGACCGCTGAAGATATCTACAGCGTTAATCAGGCCAGTTTAAAAGATGCCATAGTGTTGTTCGGAAGAGGATGTACCGGAGAATTAATCTCAGACAAAGGTCTTCTGATTACGAATCACCATTGCGGTTACCGCTATATTCAACAACACAGCTCCGTTGAAAATGATTACCTCACCAATGGCTTCTGGGCAATGTCACAACAAGAGGAATTAATTAATCCAGGACTATCAGTTAAGTTTCTGAAACGAATGGAAGATGTGACCGACCGGGTAATTACATGGAAAGATACCATTCCCGATCGTATAGAGCAGGAAAAGATTATTGATGAAAATATTGAAGCAATTGAAAGAGAAGCAGTCGAGAATGGTAAGTATGTTGCCGACGTAAAGCCTCTTTTTTATGGGAACCAATACTTTCTGTATATTTATGAAGAGTATAAAGACGTACGTCTTGTTGGTGCTCCTCCTTCAGCAATTGGTAAATTTGGTGGAGATACCGACAACTGGATGTGGCCAAGACACACTGGCGACTTCTCTCTTTTCCGTATTTATACCGATAAAGACGGTAATCCTGCAAGCTATTCTCCAGATAATGTACCAATGAAATCAAAGAAGTTCCTTCCTATTTCATTGAAAGGAGCTCAGGAAAATGATTTCACATTGGTATTTGGTTATCCTGGTAGCACACAAGAATACCTTCCTTCAATTGCAGTAGATCAAATCATTAATCAGAATGATCCAGATAAAGTTGCCATTAGAGATCTTAAATTAGCCATCCTAGGTGCTTCTATGAAAAGTGATCCTGCCATCAGAATTCAATATGCGTCAAAATATGCAGGTACCAGCAACTCATGGAAGAAGTGGCAAGGCGAAATAATGGGCCTAAAACGACTAAAGGCAGTTGAAAGGAAAAAAGAGTTTGAATCAGATTTTACCAGTTGGGTAAATCAATCAGAGACTAGAAAAAAGTCGTATGGCGACATTCTTGAATCATTCAAAGGTTTGTACGAACAGCTTGCTCCATACAGCAAAGCCAACGATTATTATAGTGAGATTGTATATCGAGGAACCGATGCACTACAACTAGTGGCAAAGACCAATCCTGTATTACGCTTATTTGGTTCAATGGATGATAAACAGATTGAGAAATCACAGAAAGCTTTAACAGTATTGTCTACATCACACTTTAAGGACTATCATAAACCTACCGATAGGAAAGTGTTTATTGCACTATTCAATAAATACATTAACGATCTGCCAAAAGAATTTGTACCGGTTAAACTTTCAAAACTGAAAAAAGAAAAAAGAGACAAGTACTTATTAAAAATCTATGACAAGTCGGTATTTACTGACCAACAGAAATACTCTGACTTGGTTTCTACATTCAACGAAAAAGCTAAAGAGATCTTTCAAAACGATCCGCTGTTTAAGCTATATGAAATGTTTGTAGAAACAAGAACACTTAATGTTTGGCCTAACTATGCTCACCTTACGGATAGTATAAAACAAGTACAGAAAAGATACATGAAAGGGATCATGGAGATGAGTGTCAATAAACAACTCTTCCCTGATGCCAATTTAACGTTACGGGTAGCATATGGTAAAGTGGAAGGTTTCCAACCTAAAGATGGCGTAAGATATCGCCATTATACAACACTTGAAGGCATTATGCAGAAAGATAATCCAGAGATCTATGATTACGATGTTCCTGATCGCTTAAAGGAGATATATAACAATAAGGATTACGGTCGTTATGCTGATGACAACGGACAAATAAGAGTTTGTTTTTCCGCTTCCAATCATACTACCGGAGGCAACTCAGGAAGTCCGGTTATCAATGCAGAAGGACAACTTATAGGTGTAAACTTCGATCGCTGCTGGGAAGGTACCATGAGCGACATCATGTTTGATCCTGACCGTTGTCGTAATATTGTTTTGGATATCCGCTATGCACTATTTATTATCGATAAATTTGCGGGGGCAGGATACTTGCTTGATGAAATGGAAATAGTAGACTAATACTTCACCCAAGGATCATGATTTGATTCTCATGATCCTTGGGTAAAATATACTTCTTCCCAATTACTCACTCTTCCTTGATTTTTCATTGATAGTCCCCAATACTTTCTTCAGTTACAATTCTCAATCCTATCGCACCTATTTTTCTATCTACCCAAATGCAATATTATACGTCACTCTGAAAACAGTGATTCGTTTGAGCAATATCGGTCATTAGATTACCATCCACGTGAGGATAAAAAACGACATATCTTATCACTTCAACAATATATCTAATCTTCAAAGAATACTTTTGTTTGGAAATCTTTTGTGAGCAAATTCCAGCGGTAAAGAAACTGCAGAATAGTAAGCTTTATAAAAAAAAGACAGGGTGGATTGAGAGGGCCACCCTGTATGCTTCCATAGGTACCGTTTATTTTTCCCGGTAATATCTAATCGTGTATAACGTTTCTTAAATACATGTGCAAAGTAAAGAGGCTCAGGTAAATTATTGGGGTATTTAACGGTCAACACAGGGGTAAAAAGCAAAAAAAACGGGTATCTAGATACCCGTTTTACAGTTTTTTGAATGTTTTATTTCCAATACTTCTCATCTGTCATCCACTCCTCTATTTCCATAGTTGCATCAGCAGTAGTTGATGAAAAATAAAAATCACTATACATCCATTCCTCAATAGGAATATCAAAATCGGCTTCTTCTTCGAAAAAAGAAAGGTCAATTTTTACAGAGGAATCAGTGCTCACTATCAAAGCAGCAACCACGGCTGCAACGAACGCCAAAATAAACATGTATTTCCGTTTCATAGTACCGATTTTTAAAAGATTTACCCTCTAGTTGTCTCTTTCTTTTAGCGCGAAATCGTTAAAAAAGATACATAAATAAATATGTTATATAACGGATAAAATCGGTGAACAAAAAATACTAAGAGGATCAATCACATAATAAGTACATATCTTTTCGAGGATTAATACATAATACAGGTACATCTGCACTACGTCTGAGAATTCGTTTTTCGGGAGTACCAATAAGATAATCGAAAGGAGAATTATAGTGACTACCAACCATAATAAAAAGCGAATTGTTTAATTCTTTCGCAGCTATCAATGATTCCTTTTGAATCCCCCAGCTACTGGTTTTACCTATTGCATATCGCACAGGAAATGAAAACTGCCCAAACAGCTGCCGTACACTACTTATATTGCTGTGTACTTTTTTCTTCTCTTCGCTATATTTTTCATTTGCGCCAAATACCGAGACTGATGAATTACAGAATCGACCAAAATAACTGGCCCATATACTAGCCTCTTTACTTTCACGTCTAAAATCAATTGGAAGATAAACTTGCTCGAATCGCTCTTCCGCACTCCCAACTCCATTTACAAACAAAAATGGGAATCCTGATTCCCTGAATCCATTGACTACGTCTCCATAATACTGGCGATTCACAACCATTAATACAGCATCATAAGCATCAGCAAGCATTTCCATACTGCTCTCCAAACTTCCTGTAATCACAAGCACGCTTGTCCGAATCTTTGGAAAGCGTTCTTCCATTTTTTCCTTGATTACATACAACCCTGAACTCTTTTGGGCTTTTTCGGTTTTACTCTTAGCAACATTAAATAAACACAAATCCTTATCAAAACATTTAGCCACATATGCAGCATATTCAACTACATCCTGATAATCAGACTCATGATTCACATAAGCGAGTATTTTTTGCTCTGAAAGATTTGCCATACTTATAATTTAAATACTAAAATGGGTCATTTCTATCAAACTGTAACCATAAAAATAACCTATCCTGTTCAACAATATACCTAATCCGTAAAAAGATCAGTTTTGCCTATTACGTAATTACTAAATTTGTTTCAAACTAAAAAAGACAAAGATATGATTTCTGAAAAACTGTTACGCCCAAAAAGCATAGTAGTAATCGGAGCTTCTAACAATACATCCAAACCAGGTGGTAAACTCTTAAAGAACCTCATAGATCATAACTATGCGGGAGAACTTTATGCCATTAATCCCAAAGAGGACGAAGTTCAAGGGATAAAAAGTTATAAAAGTGTAGATGAGCTACCACAAGTTGATTTAGCAGTTTTAGCTATTGCCGCTAAATATTGCCCTGATACTATCGATGTATTAGCCGACGAAAAAGGCACGCGTGGTTTTATCATTATCTCAGCAGGTTTTAGCGAAGAAGATGAAGAAGGTGCCGCTTTAGAACAACGCATTGTTGATAAAGTGAATCAGGTTGGTGGAAGTTTGATTGGCCCTAATTGTATTGGTATCATTACTCAGGAACATGCAAGTGTTTTTACAACACCTGTTCCAACCTTAGAAAGCAAAGGAGCTGATTTTGTTTCAGGTTCAGGAGCAACAGCAGTCTTCATCATGGAATCTGGCATTCCTAAAGGATTGCACTTCTCCAGTGTCTTTTCGGTGGGCAATAGTGCTCAATTAGGAGTTGAAGAGGTATTAGAATACTGGGATGAAACTTATGATCCTGAGACTAGCTCATCTGTTAAGTTAATGTACATTGAGAACATCAATAATCCAGATAAACTATTAAAACATTCATCTTCGTTAATTCGCAAGGGCTGTAAAATTGCGGCTGTAAAAGCTGGAAGTTCACAGGCTGGTAGTAGAGCAGCATCATCTCATACAGGAGCATTGGCTAGTTCTGATTCAGCCGTTGAAGCACTATTCCGTAAAGCTGGGATCGTAAGATGCTATGGACGAGAAGAATTAACTACAGTTGCTTGTGTTTTTATGTGTAAAGAATTGCAAGGAAGAAATATGGCAATCATTACACATGCAGGCGGACCAGCAGTCATGTTAACCGATGCATTGGAAGCTGGAGGTTTAAAAATTCCTGAAATAAAAGATTCAGCTGCAAAGACAGCGCTAAAGGAAAAACTTTTTCCTGGCTCTTCTGTTGAGAATCCAATTGATTTTCTTGCAACCGGAACGGCCGAACAACTTGGAGATATTATTGATGCCTGTGAAAGTGACTTTGATGAAATCGATGGAATGGCAGTTATTTTTGGCAGTCCTGGTTTATTTCCAGTAAGAGATGTCTACAAGGTCTTGAATGAAAAGATGCATACTTGCAAGAAACCAATCTATCCTATTCTTCCTTCTGTAATCAATGTGAAGAAAGATTTAGCCTACTTCCTGGGGCGTGGAAATGTTAATTTCCCTGATGAGGTTTTGCTAGGAAGAGCCTTAACTAAGGTATACTACACTCCGAAACCCTCGGAAGAGAAGATTATTCTTGAAGGCGTAAATGTTACGGAAATACGAAGAGTTATTGATAGCTGTAATGACGGGTATCAATCACCACAAGTCATTCACCAATTATTCAAAGCAGCTCAGATACCAATGGTAAAGGAACTTGTTGTTGCCAATGAACTTGAGGCATCACAGGCTGCCAATGAAATCGGATTTCCATTGGTGATGAAGGTTGTTGGTCCGGTTCACAAAACAGATGTTGGTGGAGTAGTGTTAAATGTCAACAGCGAAGAACAGGTTAAAGCAGAATTCAACAGACTCATCCAGATTCAGGATGCTACGGGTGTGTTGATGGCAGAGATGGCAGAAGGTACAGAGTTATTCATTGGAGCCAAATATGAACCAAAATTCGGACACGTAATGTTAACAGGTCTGGGAGGTATATTTGTTGAAGTGCTTAAAGATGTTACCTCTGGTCTTGCTCCACTGACGATGAACGAAGCCTATTCAATGATCAGATCGTTACGATCATATCGAATCATCAAAGGTTACAGAGGCAATCCTGCAGTTGATCAGAGGTATTTTGCTGAGATTCTGGTACGCCTATCCTCTCTCCTAAGATTTGCCACTGAAATCAAAGAGATCGATATCAATCCATTATTGGCTAAAGGAAGTAAAATTCTATCAGTAGACGCTAGAATCCGTATTGAAAAATAAACGAATCATACAATATATAAAGAGGCTACCTAAATAAAGGATAGCCTCTTTTTATATATTGATATTTGGTTCAATTTAAACTAGAAACTGGAATAAATCTGGTTTCTCATTCAAATAAGTATACACAAATCCATTTTCGACCATTCGCTCAACCAATCCGTCGAAATCATCTTTATTCTGAAGCTCCACTCCTATCACAGCAGGCCCCTTCTCCCTGTTGGTCTTTTTAGAATACTCAAAATGCGTTACATCATCATTCGGTCCAAGTACTTTATCAACAAAGTCACGTAAAGCGCCCGATCGCTGCGGGAATCTTACAATGAAATAGTGCTTTAAACCTTCATATAACAGTGAACGTTCTTTGATCTCCTCTGTACGTGTAATATCATTATTGCTACCACTAACAATACACACTACATTCTTACCTTTGATCTTATCGGCATAATAATCTAATGCGGCAATTGATAAGGCCCCTGCTGGTTCCACAACAATTGCATCTAAATTGTATAGCTCAAGAATCTTTGTACAGATTTTACCTTCAGGAACTGTTACAATGTCATCCACAACATGTTTACAAATCTCAAAGTTTATCTCACCAACACGCTGAACAGCTGCACCATCAACAAATTTATCGATATCATCAAGCTCAACTAATTCACCTTTCTCCAAAGAGATTTTCATTGAAGGAGCTCCTGCAGGTTCAACACCTATAATCTTAGTATCTGGACTCATCTGCTTAAAGTAGCTCCCAACGCCAGAAATTAATCCACCTCCACCAATAGGTATAAAGATATAATCAACAGGTTGTTTCGAATCCTGTAAAATCTCCAATCCAACAGTCGCCTGGCCCTCAATAATTTGCTGATCATCAAAAGGATGAATAAATGCTTTCTTATTCTTTTCACAATCCTCTTTTGCCATTGTGCAGGCCGCATCGTAGGTATCACCATGCAAAATAACCTCAACAAATTCCTTCCCAAACATCTTTACCTGGTTGATCTTCTGTTTAGGGGTAGTAGTTGGCATATAAATCTTGCCCTGGATACCTAACTTCTGACATGAATAGGCCACTCCTTGTGCATGATTTCCAGCACTAGCACATACGATGCCATTTTTCAACTGCTCTTCAGGGATGTTCTTTATTTTATTATAAGCTCCACGAAGCTTATAAGACCTAACCACAAGCAGGTCCTCTCGCTTTAAAAGTACATTGGCATCATACTTCGCGGAAAGATTCAAATTCGGAGTCATTGGTGTTGACTGTATTACCGAATTCAGGGTTAGTTTTGCCTGTGCAATATCCTTCAGCGCAGGAAAATATCCTTTATTGTCTTCTTCCATTTCTATCTTCAATTACAGCATCATTTATTCCTTAGGTTCTGTTCGTGTTTCTCAGCATATCGCAACCTCCCAATAACGATATTCTAAGAAACAACAGAGGGTGTCTTTAAAAAAAGACACCCGTTATCTCCCAAAGGAGATCATTTCATATCTAGCCTGCATATTCATAAATTTTTGAAGATAAATCATAAACATGTTGTTATCCAGGGAATTGTTTAGACCTGTGAGACAATGAACTTTTCTTCAAAAATTTCCTAAAGTGCGTTTATTTCAGCACATCTACATCCTTGAAATCCCTTTGAAGTAGGAAACTACATCGGCAGGTCTTTCAAGTCGTATATGCACTTAACTAAACGCATGAATAATACAGGCTAGTTTGAACTAGTTCTTTTCAATATAATCTACAACCCAATCACCAATTTCAGATGTAGAACAAGCTTTACCTTCTCCCGCAAGATCTTCAGTCACAACACCTTCTTCGATCGACTGCTCAACTGCCGCACGAATCAATGCTGCCTCCTCTTTCAAATTGAAAGCATATTCGAACATCATTGCAGCTGAAAGAATTGTAGCATTTGGATTGGCAATATTTTTACCTGCAGCCTGAGGATAAGATCCGTGAATTGGTTCAAATACAGAAGTATGAATACCAATCGAAGCTGAAGGAAGTAATCCTAATGAACCACTAATCACACTTGCTTCATCAGTTAGGATATCACCAAACATATTCTCAGTAACCATTACATCAAATTTCTTAGGCCACTGGATAATTTGCATTGCAGCATTATCAACAAACATGTACTCCA
Source organism: Puteibacter caeruleilacunae (assembly GCA_005217565.1). Classification (GTDB taxonomy): domain Bacteria; phylum Bacteroidota; class Bacteroidia; order Bacteroidales; family Prolixibacteraceae; genus Puteibacter; species Puteibacter caeruleilacunae. The sequence goes on along the minus strand of SJCO01000017.1, from coordinate 12,351 downwards.
ATTCAATATCTGGATATTGAGGTGCCATCTCTTGAGCAATCTCTCTCCACAAACGAGAAGTACATAATACATTTGCTTTATCAACAACTGTTAGCTTCTTGCGACGCTTACCTGCAAACTCAAATCCTAATTTCAAAATACGCTCAATCTCTTCTCTTGTATACACACAAGTATCATAAGCAGTATTTCCATCTTCTGCACGTCCTTGTGGACGACCAAAATAGATACCACCAGTTAACTCTCTAATACATACAAAGTCAGCTCCATCAACCAACTCAGTCTTCAAAGGAGATTTGTCCAATAAAGATTTAAAGATTGTCAAAGGACGAATATTAGCATACAATCCCAACTTCTTACGCATTGCTAACAAACCTTGTTCCGGACGAACCTTAGCCTTTGGGTTGTTATCAAATTTAGGATCTCCAATAGCTCCAAATAATACTGCATCAGAATTCATACATAACTGATGAGTATCTTCTGGATAAGGTTCTCCAACCTGATCAATTGCACTTGCTCCTGTTAATCCAAATTCATATGACAACTCATGTCCAAATTTACTAGCAACTGCTTTAGTTACTTTCAATGCTTCATCCACGATCTCTGGTCCGATACCATCCCCTGGAAGTACTGCAATATTCAATTTCATGATAAATCCTTTATATTTTATTTTTCTATTATTCTAACTTAAATTGCACTAAACTCATTCTCCATGATGTTCAGCATCTTCTCTGTTGCAATAATTGCAGCAACTGTCTGGTCGGTATCCAAACCTCTTGTCTTGAACTCCTTATTGATACGCCAGGTAATAACCGTTTCAACAAGCGCATCAGTTCTTCCTCCCGGAGGAATCGACACATAATAATCAACCAGCTGTGGGAAAGGTTTATTCAGGTTGAAGTAAATCTTCTTCAATGAATTCATAAAAGCGTCATACTGACCATCGCCTGATGCATGTGCCTCATAGCTTTCTTCTCCAATTTGAAGACTCACTGTTGCACTCGGATGCATTCCTTTGGCATGGGAAAGGATAAAGTTATTGATCTTGATATTTTCTTCTATCGACTGACTCTTCAATACATCAGATACAATATAAGGAAGATCTTCAATGGTAACAGTCTCCTTCAGATCTCCTAATTCAATGATCTTTTCTGTAACTCGTTTTAAATCCTTCGCATCAAGCGTTAAACCTAGTTCTTCCAGGTTCTTTTTAATATTCGCCTTACCTGAAGTTTTTCCCAGGGCATATTTACGTTTTCTACCAAATCGCTCTGGGATTAAATCATTAAAATAGAGGTTATTTTTATTGTCACCATCGGCGTGAACACCACTACACTGAGTAAAAACGAATTCTCCAATTAGTGGTTTATTTGTAGGGATACGTATGCCTGAAAATGTCTCTGCTAGTCGACTAACTTTATTCAACTTAGATTCGTTTACCGACATCTGCATTTTCAAATGGTCGATCACCGTTGCCACAACACTTGAAAGTGGTGCATTACCAGCTCTCTCTCCTAAACCATTTACGGTTGTGTGTACACAATCGATCCCGGCTTTAATGGCTTCAAATACATTTGCTACAGCAAGGTCATAGTCATTATGTGCATGAAAATCGAAACAAACATCTGGATAACGCTTTTTCATCCTCGAACAAAAGTCGAAGGTCTGATTTGGATCCAGAATACCCAACGTATCAGGAAGCATAATTCGATTTACATATTCATCTTTCAACTGGTCGACCATGAAATATACATAGTCCTCGGAATTTCTCATCCCGTTAGACCAATCTTCTAGATAGATGTTAACGCCTATTCCCTTTTCCTTTGCGTAAGCCAGCGACTCTTTAATATCAGTTACATGTTGTTCGGGACTCTTCTTCAATTGTTCCGTAACATGCTTATAAGAACCTTTACACAAAAGGTTAATCACCTTACCTCCCGTATCAGTAATCCAGTCAATAGAGATTTTGCCATCAACAAAACCTAAAACCTCTACTTTTTCCAGACAGCCTTTACTTTTGGCCCAGTCCATGATTTTTTGCGTTGCACGAAACTCTCCATTCGACACCCTGGCAGAAGCTACCTCCAGGCGATCAACTTTGACCTCCTCAAGCAACAATTTTGCCATTCCCAGTTTCTCCGCTTCTGTAAATGAAACACCGGTTGTTTGTTCTCCATCGCGCAACGTGGTGTCCATTACATATATCATCTTAGTCATATGACAGGTAATTAACGATTCTAAAAAATAACCCTCCCGGAGTAATTACCGGGAGAGTTGATCTATAGCTTATCTATTCTTTTCGAATTGTTCTATTTCATCCTTCATGTTCACCAGGTAATCAATATCATCATACCCATTTAGTAAACACTCTTTTTTGTAAGGATTAATTTCAAAGGATACCGACTCTCCTGTTGCTTTGTTTTCGAAGGTCTGCTCTTTAAGATTCACCTCAAACGATGACTTTGGATCTTTCTCGATCGTCTCAAACAATTGAGTCAAAAAGTCTTCGCTTACTTGAACTGGTAACAATCCATTATTCAAAGCATTTCCTTTAAAGATATCAGCAAAGAAGCTCGATACAACCACCTTCAAACCATGGTCATATATGGCCCAGGCAGCATGCTCACGACTGGAACCACTACCAAAGTTTTTTCCAGCAATCAAAATCTCTCCTGAGTATTTTGGATTATTTAGAGCAAAATCCTCAATTAGCTCGTTATTGCTATCATATCTCCAGTCTCTAAAAAGGTTGTCTCCAAAACCTTTACGCTCTACCGCCTTCAAAAAACGAGCTGGTATAATCTGATCAGTATCCACGTTCTCAATTGGTAACGGAATACCTGGTGATGTTAATGTTTTAAATTTATCAATTGGCATGTCCTATTCTTTTATGAGTTATGGATTACATGATGTCACGAGGATCAGTGATTTTACCTGTAACAGCTGCAGCTGCAGCAACAAGCGGACTTGCTAATAAAGTCCTTGCACCTGGTCCTTGACGTCCTTCAAAGTTTCGGTTTGATGTAGATACTGAATATTTTCCTGCTGGAATCTTATCATCATTCATCGCCAAACATGCCGAACATCCTGGTTGACGCAATGCGAATCCTGCCTCTTCAAATATTTTATCTAATCCTTCAGCAATAATTTGCTTTTCAACAGCCTTTGATCCTGGAACCAACCATGTAATAACATTCTCTGCTTTTTGCTTTCCTTTCACAAAGCTTGCAATTGCTCTAAAGTCCTCAATACGTCCATTGGTACAACTACCTACGAATACGTAATCGATAGCTTTACCTTCCAATTGATCTCCTGGGTTGAAACCCATATACTCCAATGATTTATCAAATGAGATTTTATCACTTCCTGAAAGATCATCTCCTGTTGGAATAGAAGATTTAATCTTCGCTCCCATACCAGGATTGGTTCCAAAAGTAATCATTGGCTCAATGTCAGCTGCATCATATTCATATATTGTATCAAATTCTGCACCTTCATCGGTTTTCAATGTTTTCCAGTAAGCCAATGCTTTATCCCATTCCTCTCCTTTTGGAGCATGTTCACGACCTTGTACATATTCAAATGTAGTCTCATCAGGGGCAATCATACCTCCACGAGCACCACACTCAATACTCATATTACAAAGGGTCATACGACCTTCCATTGTCAGACTCTCAATAGCTGAACCAGCAAATTCGATAAAATGACCAGTTCCTCCACTAGTAGAGATCTGTGCAATCACGTACAAAGCGATATCTTTAGCTGTTACTCCTTCTTTCAAAGTTCCGTTAACAGCAATCTTCATTTTCTTTGGCTTTGGCTGCATAATACACTGAGAAGCAAATACCATTTCCACCTCACTTGTACCAATACCAAAAGCAATCGCACCAAAAGCACCGTGAGTTGAAGTGTGACTATCACCACAAACAATGGTCATCCCAGGCTGTGTAAGTCCCATTTCAGGCCCAATAATATGAACCACTCCGTGTCCTTCAGTTCCTAATCCATGATGAGTAATACCATGCTTAGTACAATTGTTTTTTAATGCCTCAACCTGGTTACGTGACAACTCATCCTTAATCGACTCATGCTGATTAATGGTTGGCACATTATGGTCAGGTGTAGCCGTTGTTTTTTCTGGACGCAACACCTTTAATCCACGTTTCTCAAGTCCTAAAAATGCAACAGGACTAGTCACCTCGTGAATAAAGTGACGATCAATATATACAACATTGGGACCACCCTCTACCTGCTTCACCACGTGAGCATCCCAGATTTTATCAAATAATGTTTTTGGTTCCAATTTTCTGTCTTTTAATCTGTTCTACAATATCCAATTAGGCACTAACCGGATTCATCTTATTAATCGCATCGATAAATGCCTCAACCGAAGCAGTTACAATATCAGTATGGGCACCGAATCCATGGAAAATTTGATCTTCATATTCAACATGCATATGCACCTTACCGATATCATCACTTCCGCGAGTAATCGCTTGAATCAAGAACTCTTCCAATACCACTTTGCGGTGAATAATGTGTTTCACAGCCTTAATTGCCGCATCCACAGGTCCGTTACCAGACTCTGTTGCAGAGAATTTCTCCCCAGCGATGTCCAAACGAACTGTAGCCATTGGTACAAGATCTTTTCCTGTAACAACCTGAAGGAAGTCCAACTTAATACGACGCTCTTCCTTGCGAACATCACCAACCAACAAGGCGATATCATCATCTTTGATATCTTTCTTCTTATCAGCTAACTTCAAGAACTCTTCATAAACCTGATCCAATTTCTCTTTCTCAAGTTTGAATCCTAGAATTTCTAAGCGGTGCTTCAATGCGGCACGTCCACTTCGAGCAGTAAGAACAATCGATGATTCATTAATTCCTACTTCTTTAGGATCAATAATCTCATAGTTCTCTCTGTTCTTCAATACTCCATCCTGGTGGATACCTGATGAGTGTGCAAATGCATTACGTCCTACAATAGCCTTATTAGGCTGAACAGGCATGTTCATCAAACTTGAAATCATGCGACTTGTTCTGTAGATATGCTTGCTATTAACATTGGTATGAACGTTTAGGTCTTTATGACTCTTGATAGTCATTACAATCTCCTCAAGAGATGTATTACCTGCGCGCTCTCCAATACCGTTTATAGTTACCTCTGCCTGGCGTGCTCCATTTTGGATACCTGCAATTGTATTAGCCGTAGCCATTCCCAAGTCATTATGACAATGCGTTGCAATGGTAGCATTATGGATTCCATCTACATGGTCAAACAGATACTTAATCTTCTCACCAAACATAGTTGGCAAACAGTAACCTGTAGTATCAGGAATATTTACTACTGTTGCTCCAGCTTTAATTACAGCTTCAACAACTCTTGCCAAATACTCATTATCTGTTCTTCCTGCATCCTCTGCATAGAATTCTACATCCTCAACATACTTCTTAGCATACTTAACAGCAGCTACAGCACGTTCTACAATTTCATCAGGATTAGAATTCAATTTATAATGAACATGGTAATATGATGTTCCAATTCCAGTGTGAATACGCTTCCTTTTTGCATATTGGAGCGCTTCTGCTGCAACCTGAATATCCTTCTCCACGGCTCTTGTGAGGGCACAGATTGTTGGCCATGTAACCGCTTTGGAAATTTCAACTACCGATTTGAAGTCACCCGGACTTGAAATAGGGAAACCTGCCTCAATAATGTCTACCCCTAGTTCCTCCAGTGTTTTGGCCACTTCAATTTTCTCAACCGTATTTAATTGACACCCGGGAACTTGCTCCCCATCTCTTAATGTGGTGTCGAAAATGTACAACCTGTCACTCATAACAAAAAGTTTTTAGTATTCCTATCTATAATACCTGTATTAGGCAGCCTAATCTTTAGACAATTTTTTTCATTGCGGTCATCGACTCGCGCAATTCGTATCCAACAACTTCAACTGGGTGGAAACGAACCTCTTCATTCACTTTAATTAACTCCTGGTTATCAACGCCATTATCGCTACTGAATGGTTTTCCAATTACGTTGGTGTCGATAGCTTTCATGAAATCAGCCAATAGAGGCTTACATGCATGATCAAATAGATAACAACCATACTCTGCAGTATCTGAAATCACACGATTCATTTCGAACAATTTCTTACGAGCGATTGTATTTGCAATCAATGGAGTTTCGTGTAATGATTCATAATATGCTGATTCATCTTTGATACCAGCTTCGGTCATTGTTTCGAATGCCAATTCAACACCCGATTTAACAAATGCAACCATCAATACACCATTATCGAAGTACTCTTGCTCACTAATCTCAACATCACCTGCTGGAGTTTTTTCGAAAGCAGTCTCTCCTGTTGCTGCTCTCCAAGTCAACAAGTTCTTATCATCGTTAGCCCAGTCTGCCATCATTGTTGATGAAAACTCACCAGACATGATATCATCCATATGCTTCTGGAACAAAGGACGCATGATTGACTTCAACTCTTCAGCCAATTCAAAAGCCTTAATTTTTGCAGGATTTGAAAGACGATCCATCATGTTAGTAATACCACCATGTTTCAACGCCTCGGTAATTACTTCCCATCCGTTCTGGATTAACTTAGAAGCATAACCAGCATCCATACCTTTCTCAATCATCTTATCGAATGACAAGATAGATCCAGTTTGCAACAATCCACAAAGAATAGTTTGCTCACCCATCAAGTCTGACTTCACCTCTGCAACAAACGAAGAACGCAATACACCTGCAGTGTGACCTCCTGTAGCTACAGCGTAAGCTTTAGCAATTTCGAATCCATCACCATTAGGATCGTTCTCAGGGTGCACAGCAATCAATGTAGGTACACCAAATCCACGCTTGTATTCTTCACGTACCTCTGATCCTGGAGATTTAGGAGCAACCATGATAACAGTTAAATCCTCACGAATTTGCATTCCTTCTTCCACAATGTTAAATCCATGTGAGTAAGAAAGTGTAGCACCTTTTTTCATCAATGGCATTACAGCGCTTACAACATTAGTGTGTTGCTTATCTGGAGTTAAGTTAATCACAACATCAGCTGTTGGAATCATCTCCTCGTAATTACCCACTTTGAAACCATTCTCAACAGCATTCTTATACGACTGTCTTTGCTCCTTGATTGCAGCATCACGAAGGGTATAAGAAATATCAAGACCTGAGTCTCTCATGTTTAATCCCTGGTTTAATCCTTGTGCTCCACAACCAACGATAACGATTTTCTTTCCTTCTAATTTTTTAACACCATCCTGGAATTCAGATCTATCCATGAATTCACATACTCCCAGCTGGTTTAGCTGCTGGCGCAATGAAAGTGTATTGAAATAATTTGCCATGATTTATTTAAACTTTTAATGTAATTTTTCTATTTTCTAAGTAATTCCGCAATTTGAATTACAATTTTAACCAATACTATTCTATATCGCTTTCAATTTATCACCAAAAGGCGATACTTTTATAATTATTTAATCCAGACTCTCCAATTCTGCATCTCTTTGTTTCAGAAATACAGATAGTTTCTCGATTGGTGAGCGTGTAATAGCAATTCTTCCTGAACGAATAAACTGAAGAACTCCAAACTGATTTAAATCCTCGAAAAGAACCTGAGTTTCTTCCTTATGACCAGTCTTTTCAATAACTGTATAGTCCTTTGTTATTTCAAGAATTCGAGCACTATGCTGTCTTACTAACTTTTCAATCTGATTACTTTTGGTCAATTCCTCAGTAGGAACCTTATATAAGGCCACTTCCTGATAAATCATTTCGTCGTTAGTATGATAAAAAGCCTTCAAAACCTCAACTAATTTTTCAATCTGTTGAACAATCTTCTTTACTTTTTCTTCTGATAGTTTAACTACAATAGTAAACTTACTAACTCCTTTTATTGCAGATTCTGATACCGTTAAACTTTCAATGTTCACCTTACGACGTGTGAATATGATTGTAATACGATTCAACAATCCGATGTGATTCTCTGTATATGCTGATATGATAAATTCTTGTGCCATAACGCTCGTTTTTTAAGGTTCCAAAAGTATATTTGATACCGATGCTCCTGTAGGTACCATAGGGAATACATTATCCTCTTTCTCAACCATTACCTCTAACAAGTATGGTCCTTCGTGTGCAATCATTTCCTCAATAGCACCTTGAAGATTATCTCGTTCGGCAACCCTTTTTGCCGGAATTCCAAAAGCTTCTGATAGTTTCACAAAGTTTGGATTCTGTAATTCGGTGAACGAATAACGGCGATCAAAGAACAACTGCTGCCACTGGCGCACCATACCAAGGAAATTGTTATTCAAGATGATTATTTTAACACCTATGTTATACTGAGCAATACATCCCAACTCTTGCATGGTCATCTGGAATCCTCCATCACCAACAATACAAACAACATGGCGATCAGGTTGACCAATTTTGGCTCCCATTGCAGCAGGAATACCAAATCCCATGGTACCTAATCCTCCAGAAGTAACGCAACTTCTACTTTGTGAGAATTTAAAGTAACGAGAAGCCATCATCTGTTGTTGACCAACATCAGTTACCAACACAGCATCATTATTCGTTGCTTCAGCAGCCATGCGAATAGCTTCTCCCATGGTTAACTTTTCTTTTGTTGGATATAAGTCTTTCTCAATGACTTTTTCAAACTCAACTTTATCACAGGCCCTGAATTCGGCCAACCATTCCTCATGCGAATTGGCTTCAACCTTAGCAGTTAACTTGGTAAGTACTTTTTTCGCATCACCCAACAATGCAACATCAGCAGGAACAATTTTGTTGATCTCTGCAGGATCAATTTCAATGTGAATTACCTTCGCTTGTTTAGCGTAATTCGACAAGTCGCCAGTAACACGATCATCAAAACGCATACCCACAGCAATCAATAGGTCACACTCATTGGTCTTCACGTTAGGACCATAATTTCCATGCATACCTAACATACCAACATTCAATGGATGATCAGTTGGTAATGCTGACAAGCCTAATAATGTCCATGCTGCAGGAATTCCAGTCTTTTCAACAAACTCTTTCAATTCTTGTTCAGCACCCGACAAAATAACTCCTTGACCAAATAACACATAAGGTTTTTTAGCAGAATTGATCAATTTTGCCGCTTCCTCAACGCTCTCTGGCTCCACATTATGAGAAGGGACATAGCTACGGACCTTGGTACATTTCTCATACTGGAAGTCGATTTCCTGAAACTGTGCATCTTTTGCAATATCAAGAACAACAGGTCCTGGACGACCAGAAGAGGCAATATGAAATGCCTTTGCTATAGCCTCTGGAATCTCACTTGCATTTGTTACCTGATAATTCCACTTTGTTACGGGCATTGTCAATCCAATCACATCTGCTTCCTGAAATGCATCTGTTCCCAATAGTGGTGATGCCACCTGACCTGTAATGCAGACTAAAGGAGTAGAATCCATCATTGCATCAGTCAAACCAGTAATCAAATTTGTTGCACCTGGTCCGGATGTTGCAAAACAAACACCTGCTTTTCCTGTTACTCGGGCATATCCCTGAGCAGCATGAATAAGTCCTTGCTCATGTCGCGATAGAATATGGTTAATCTGATTCTGATAATCATATATCGCATCATAAACCGGCATAATAGCACCGCCCGGATAACCGAATACGGTATCTACACCTTCTTCAAGCAATGATTTGATCACCGCTTCAGCTCCAGTAATTGTTCGGGTAGCTTTGTCCATGTTGTATCTATTTTGTTAGTTACTTTTCAATATACTTAATCTATTACTCTAACTGCTCCCTGATCGGCTGATGAAACCAGACTCGCATACGCCCGAAGCGCTTTGCTAACCTGACGACCTCTTCCTTCCGGAGTATAAGCGCTTCGTCCTTTTGCCTCTTCTGCGGCTTTACGACTTGCCATCTCTTCGTCAGAAATAATCAATTCAATTTTTCTTTGTGGGATGTCAATTTCAATAACATCTCCATCTTGTACTAAGGCTATTTCTCCCCCTGCCGCAGCTTCTGGTGAAATATGCCCAATTGATAATCCAGAGGTTCCTCCTGAAAAACGACCATCTGTGATCAATGCACAAGCCTTATCTAGTTTCATACTTTTAATGTATGACGTTGGATAAAGCATCTCTTGCATACCAGGGCCTCCTTTTGGTCCTTCGTAGCGAATCACAACAACATCTCCTGCCTGAACCTTATCTCCTAGAATACCATTACATGCTTCTTCTTGTGAATAGAACACCTTAGCTGTTCCTTTAAAGGTTAATACAGATGCATCAACCCCCGCTGTTTTTACAATACAACCATTGCGGGCAATATTTCCAAACAACACAGCCAATCCTCCATCCTGACTGTAAGCATGTTCAACATCTCTTATACAACCTTCTGCCCTGTCAAGATCCAACTCTTCGTAATAGTTCTTTTGTGATCCTAATTTCAAGTTCACAAATCCTCCTGGTGCAGATAAATATCTTTTTTCAGCTTCATCGGTTGCTGTTTTTCCGTTTACATCATTGTAAGCAATCGCATCAGCCAAGCTCTTCTCATCAATTCGCTTTACCTGAGTATTAATCTTTCCACCTTTATTCAACTCACCTAAAATTCCAAGAATTCCACCTGCTCGGTTCACATCTTGAATGTGATAGTTTGAATTAGGAGCGACCTTACTTAATACGGGAACTTTTCTTGAAAGTTCGTCAATATCTTTCATTGTAAAATCAACCTCTGCTTCATTGGCCACTGCCAATAAGTGAAGCACTGTATTTGTTGATCCTCCCATCGCGATATCCAACGTCATTGCATTCATAAATGCTTCGCGGGTAGCGATGTTTCGTGGCAACACATCGTCGTTACCATTGAAATAATAATCATATGTATTTTTTACGATCAACTCAGCCGCCTTCTTGAACAATTTCTTTCTGTTAGCATGAGTTGCCACAACTGTTCCGTTACCTGGCAATGATAATCCCAATGCTTCAGTCAAACAGTTCATTGAGTTTGCAGTAAACATTCCCGAACAAGATCCACAGGTAGGGCAAGCATTCTGCTCAACACGTTCCAAGGTAGCCTCATCAACCGATTGGTCGGCTCCCATTACCATAGCATCTACCAAGTCGTATTGTTTCCCGTCAATTTCTCCAGCCTCCATCGGACCTCCTGACACAAATACAGCTGGAATGTTCAAACGCATAGCTGCCATCAACATTCCTGGGGTAATTTTATCACAATTTGAAATACACACCATAGCGTCAACCTTGTGTGCATTACACATATATTCTACACTGTCAGCAATTACATCTCTCGATGGTAATGAATACAACATACCGTCGTGCCCCATTGCAATACCATCATCAATTGCTATCGTATTAAACTCAGCTGCAAAACAGCCTTGTTTCTCGATCATCTTCTTAACCTTCTGACCGATTTTATGTAAATGGGTATGCCCCGGAACCATCTGCGTGAATGAATTGACGACGGCAATAATCGGTTTCCCAAAATGCTCTTCCTTCATTCCATTAGCTCGCCACAAACTGCGGGCGCCTGCCATTTTTCTACCTTTTGTAGTTGTTTCGCTTCTTAATTTCCGTTGCATATCTAACTCTAATTTACGTACCTTTTTATACTAAAAATGCCTTTCCCCAGGTAAGAGAAAGGCATTTGATTATATACAAAATCTTAACCTTTCTCAGCATGTACAGAGAAGGACAATATTCACGAGAATAATAATATTTACACTAATGATATGGATATTTTGCTTAATCATATTTGCTTTAAATTCTTCTTTTTTCTTAATCTTTTATTTGACCACTATTCTAAAAAAAAACCATTCTGTACTTCGAGAATGGTTTTTCATTTTAATTTGTACTGATACACCATTCTCACTTCGCATAAAGTAGAAGGACGATTACGCGAATAATAATGTTAATATTTTCAATATTTAGTGATCTAAAGTTCATTTCTTGTCATCTATTTTCTTGTTGACGTCAGCAAATGTATAAATTAATTTCAATTTCAAAAATGATTTATCACAAAATCGGCCTTTTTTATTAAAATTTTAAAGCAATGTTAGCATTTAAGAAACAATATAGTCTTTAAGGTTTGCCTAAAAATGCAGATCAATCCAAAACTATCACATTTAAACTATTTTTACTTTCAATTTAACAGCTTTACATCCTCTTGGCTAAAACGGAGTGACCATGCCAGCAAAAACGGTCCAAATGGTGCCACTTTGAAAGATGGTGCAATAATAGGAAAAAAATTATTTACTCACTCTTCAAGACACCTTTTCTTAGAGACTCACCTTTAAGATCTATCCGGTGTGATGA
>SJCO01000145.1 GCA_005217565.1 Puteibacter caeruleilacunae | reverse complement strand
CGAATTCTTAGATATTTGGTTGCTACGCCTTGCTTCGGGCTCTGGTATCCAAAGGGGTCTACCTTTGACTTRGTTGGATACTCAGACTCCGAYTATGCTGGRTGYAAGGTYGATAGGAAGAGTACATCRGGGACGTGCCAATTYYTAGGAAGGTCCCTGGTGTCMTGGARYTCTAAGAAACAAACWTCYGTTGCCCTATCCACCGCTGAGGCCRAGTAYGTTGCCGCAGGWCAGTGTTGCGCGCAACTACTTTGGATGAGGCAAACCCTCMGGGACTTTGGCTACAATCTGAGCAAAGTCCCACTCCTATGTGAYAATGAGAGTGCWATCCGCATGGCGGAWAATCCTGTTGARCACAGCCGCACAAAGCACATWGACATCCGRCATCACTTTTTGAGAGACCACCAGCAAAAGGGRGATATCGAAGTGTTTCATGTTAGCACCGAGAACCAGCTAGCCGATATCTTCACTAAGCCTCTAGATGAGAAGACCTTTTGCAGGTTGCGTAGTGAGCTAAATGTCATAGATTCGCGGAACCTGGATTGAATTGTAGCATACATGTASTTATGCKTTTGATCATGTTCCTTTTTGCATTTTGTTACTTATTATGGTGCTCAAGTTGTACAAACACTCCCTGGACCTCACAAGTCCGTTGCAAAGTGATGCACATGTTTAGGGGGAGATGTGCTACAACTTGACCCT
>SJCO01000142.1 GCA_005217565.1 Puteibacter caeruleilacunae | reverse complement strand
ACTTTGCCTCATTCATCTCTTGATTGCTACAATAATCACGAACCGTTAGACCTGAAGCCAGATAGTCCTCATAGATAGCACTAAATTTTTTTGCATTGAGCATATCGCTTGTTTTAAAATTTAAAAACAAACTTAGCTAACTCCATCAACTAAAAATGACGTAGTTTACCGGATGCTTACAATAGATGGTGAAATATAAGCAAAGTCATCAAAAATGAATTTGACTTTCTTCTATTAATTGAAGCTTATTCAATGATAACGCCAAATTACGCTCTATTCTGGAATAGCTATATTGTTCTGAATACTTGGGAGACTCTATACCCCAAACTATTTTAGACTCTCTTATTTTGGACTCAATATATCGATTAAGTTCTGTGTCAGATACGAGCTCACGCCTTTCTGCTAATCTTCTAGGTAATGACCACCGATCCCAAAATAGCGGTATTCTTTGTCTCATTAGAAATTCAGCTTGCTGAAAAGCTTTATTAGTTCCATCTATATTTCGATAACTAATGAAATGTAGACATTGCTGTCCCATTAAAATCTAATAATGTTCTTTGAAATATTTGAAATATAGTTTGTTACAAGCATTTTTCGATTAAACGGATTTCATTTTTCACTTTTGCTATTCATAAAGAGAGTAGCAAATGCATAAGGATAAATACGTTTTCGCTCAGTTAGTATCTTTTCTTGACAGGAATAAGTTCAACTACATCGTACGCAAATACA
>SJCO01000141.1 GCA_005217565.1 Puteibacter caeruleilacunae | reverse complement strand
AGTTATGGCACAATTTGCTGTCCCTAAAAATCATTTTCATGGTTTGGGATCATTAGAAAAATTAAAAGAGTTAGAAGGTAACAAAGCTGTCATCGTGATGGGTAAAGGTTCTGCCAAAGAAAATGGTACACTTGATAATGTAAGAGCTTACCTAAAGGAAGCTAATATTGAATCAGTTGTATTTGATGGTGTGGAAGCAGACCCKTCAATTGAGACAGTTATTAAAGGTGCRAAATTCATTACWCAGGAGCAACCTGATGTCATCGTTGGTTTAGGTGGTGGTTCTTCTTTGGATGCTGCTAAAGCAATGTGGATTTACTATGAGTATCCTGATTCAAAACTGGAAGAGTTAAAAGAACTTTTTGCTGTTAAAAAATTGCGTAACAAAGCTTACTTTGTAGCTGTTGCAACTACCAGCGGTACTGGTTCTGAAAATACTGCTCTTGCTGTTATTACAGATAGAGCAAAAGGAACTAAATATCCTATTGTTTCTGGAGAAATTCTTCCGGACGTTTCAATTACCGATGCCAATTTAACAGCCAGTATGCCTAAACAGCTTACTGCTAACACCGGATTGGATGCATTGAGTCATGGTGTTGAAGCTTATGTTTCTAACGTAGCCGATGATTACAGCGATATCCTTTCTAAAGGATCTGTAGATATGGTATTCAAAAACCTTCCTACTGCTGTTGAACATGGCGACAACCTTGAAGCTCGCCAGGCAATGCACA
>SJCO01000140.1 GCA_005217565.1 Puteibacter caeruleilacunae | reverse complement strand
CTAAGTTTCTAAGCCATTTTTGGAGATCTCTWTGGAATAAATTGGGAACTAAATTGYTGTTTAGCACYACTTGTCACCCTCAGACTGATGGACAAACTGAGGTAGTAAATAGAACTTTRTCTACCATGMTTAGGGCTRTTTTAGACAAAAATTTGARACGTTGGGAGGATTGCTTRCCTCATGTTGARTTTGCTTACAATCATGCCACACATTCTTCTACAAAGACGTGCCCTTTCCAGATTGTTTATGGTTACATCCCTAGGGCACCTATTGATTTGATTTCACTTAATGCTGCGAACGCCCCAAATGTAGATGCTGTTGCACATGTTGAACAAATGATTACCATACATGAACAAACGAAACAGAACATTGCTRCTACTAATGCAAAAAATCAGGTTGCTGGTAGTAAAGGAAGAA
>SJCO01000139.1 GCA_005217565.1 Puteibacter caeruleilacunae | reverse complement strand
AGAAAGAGAAGTCGGTAGAGAAAGTCAACTTTTTAGATACTTTATAGTCGATGTTGATTCTACTGGTAAAACGATCTAACCCTGTTCCAATGGTTGTACCTTTATCGGTAAGATAACCTAATGATACATAGTAACGAGCACGGTCACCACCTCCACTCACTGACAATGAATAATCTTGTGTCATTGGATTTTGAGTAATCAAATCCATCCAGTTGGTTTCGGCGTTAAACTCGTCGTAATATTTGAAGTTAGGATTCAAAAAGTCTTGTAAGTCGTTGTATTCATACTCCAAAAACTGATAATCCATAACAGATTCAAAGTCTTTCATCCTGTTCCACATGGCATCCTGCTGTAATGCGTAATACTGGTTACGATCAAGCATTGGAATTGGATCAGGTTCTTCACGGAAACTGAATTTAGAAGAGAAATTGATGGTGGTCTTACCTACTGTACCACGTTTTGAGGTAATTACCAAAACACCATTAGATCCACGCTCACCCCAGATAGCTGTTGCAGCCGCATCTTTCAATACTTCAATACTCTTGATGTCCTCAGGAGAAATATTCACCAGTGATCCGAAATCTTCTTCATTTGCCGTAGCAAAGTCAAAGTCGTCGGAGATATTCGTGTCGAAAGGAATACCATCAACAACAATTAATGGTTCGTTGTTTCCGTTCAATGAAGCGGTACCACGAATACGAATTGCTGTTCCAGCACCTGGATCTCCAGAGTT
>SJCO01000138.1 GCA_005217565.1 Puteibacter caeruleilacunae | reverse complement strand
CCCAGGTGTGACTATCATGAATGACCCTTTTGAGTGAGAGAATGGCAGTTYRCATTTAGCACTGAACTTYTGGCTAATGAAACTATGAGATGCACCAGAATCAAACAGAATTAAAGCAGGATGATTATAAACTGAAAAGRTACCGGTCATGATAGGAGCTCCYTCAGGTACTTCCTCCAGAGTAGTGAAGTTGAGCTTCCCYTGCCTGACTTGCACCTTCTGCTTTCTTCCCTTGTCTTGATTTGGTGCTGGCATCTGCCTCTGCTGGTTCCTGGGACAATTCTTGGCATAGTGGCCCACATTGCCACAAGTGAAACACTTGTTCCCATTGCCCTGGCGGAACTGCTGCTGCTGCGGAGGCTGATTGTTCCTTGGGGCGGGAGCTGGTTAGCGGTTGGGTGCCGGCTGCTGCTGCTGCTGAGGTGGCCTGATCACCCATCTGCCTGCCTGCTGCTGAAAACCCCTGCTCTRATTGTGAGAAACAATCCGGAATCTCTGAGCCTGAGCGGATGGTGCGGGAGCTGGATAGCGGTTGGGTGCCGGCTGCTGCTGCTGCTGAGGTGGCCTGATCACCCATCTGCCTGCCTGCTGCTGAAAACCCCTGCTCTGATTGTGAGAAACAATCCTGAACCTCTGGGCCTGAGCGGATGGTGTTGCCATTGATGCCTTTCTCTTCTTCTCTGCCCGGTGAACTACAATACAGTCCTCTTGGGAGATGGCCAGGTTGACCAACTC
>SJCO01000016.1 GCA_005217565.1 Puteibacter caeruleilacunae | reverse complement strand
AATTGAAGATTCTTCTTTGCTCTGACAACAAATAAAGCTCTTATCTGATGAATCTTATACAACATCTTGAAGTGATTATATGCACGATCAAATATGTAATAAGATCCTGATTCATAAGGAATCTCTTTCATTGCTGTAGAGTCATGTATTGAAGCTTCAGTAATATGAACGAATGCTGGAATTTGTGTTTCTACATCATATAATGTATGCACTTTGATTCCTCCTTTTTTCTTGCGAAACTTTGCCCACCAGAATACCAAAAGACACAAGTCAATCGTTGTTGAATCAAAGGCATAGACATTACCATCTAATTTGAAGATGTTAGAAGCTCGTTTCTGCCTGGCTACGTTTACCAAATAGTAAGCATACTCCTCAAAGATGCGATAGTCTCTGTCTTGGTTAGCTCTGGCCAAAGATGATTTTGAAACATTCTTGCCTAATCCCAAATGATATGATTTAGAACGATAAGCATCAAGAGCGATAATCAAATCTCTCAGGCTTTCACGATTTGATAATTGCCCGAACATCAGAGCAAGAAGTTGATTCCAGCAAGTGAAATGTTTAACGTATTTGTCTCCCTTTTATTTGCGAACGATGTAGTTGAACTTATTCCTGTCTAGAAAAGATACTAACTGAGCGAAAACGTATTTATCCGTATGCATTTGCTACTCTCTTTATGAATAGCAAAAGTGAAAAATGAAATCCGTTTAATCGAAAAAGGACTGCAACGAACTATATTTCAAACATTTCAAAGAAGATTATTAGATTTTAATGGGACAGCAATGATATAAAAAGATAATTAAGAAAGGATGGAGGTAATATTTTTGGTCTTTATTTTAGTCTGCTTAGTAGCCCATGTTTATATATTAGTTAATATTCATAGGTTTAATTTGAGGTACTTTAAATCAGGAATTATAATTTTCAAAAGAACCATTAAGAGGACTTATTGCCGTTGGAACAATAAAGATGGAGTCTACTCTATGAGAATAGCAAACTTTGTTTTTATTCCAGAAATGAGAATAGGATATTTTGTCACTAAGTTTAAAATGTTTAAACAAAGCAATCTCTTTTTTATTTCGAGAGGATTACCTCTAACAATATTTGGGGAATTTTACGAGAATAATAACCAAGTTGAAATCATCTTTAAAGTATCATATGGAGTGTTGATTCCACCAGTATTACTGATGTTATTTGTGTTAACTATAATAACAATGGCAATTAGGGAAGATAAGTTTGAATTTGTGCTATTTGGAATATCTATTATTTTGATAATAGTGTTAGTAATTTATGTATTGTATCGTTTTCAAAAAGAGAAAATGTTATCCATAGAAAATGAGTTGCAGACTTTAATTTAGCTTTCCCTTCACTGAGTCAATCAGACAACAATATTGACTGTTCTGTGTGCGCCTCTGGCTATGTCGCAGAAAATAAGGCTTCTGGTTTGTGAATTAAAACAATAAAGCCGCATATTAAAATGCGGCTTTTGTTATATATAGTCGGTGTTAAAATTAATTACATGACGATCACCTGTTTGGCTTAACATTTTGTACCACATAGTCCATAAGTTGAATTGCACTCCAAACGTTGGATACAATATTTGAGGTGTAGTTCAATATATATTATTGGTATTGGATTTAAAGCATTGAAGATACCCTAAAAGCAAAGGAATCGAATTGATGTAATATTTCAAACACTTTTGCTTTTATCGAATACTTTGAATTTTTCTTTTTTCCGATGAATGCATCAAGTACAGCAAAGATGTGGTCTTTATCTTCGTCGGAGAACTTGCTAAGTTTCAGGATACTTTTAAGAATTTCCTTGTCCAGTTGTACATCGGTTTTACCAACCAGATAATCTAAAGAAACATCCAGCAGGTCCGACATTTGTAGAGATGAAGATCAAAATGTTAAGGAATCAGTAATGTTTGTTGATGGACTGTTACTTTATCTTGATGGAACAAAATATGAAGGAGATAATACTGGACTTGCAACAAAAACTGACATCCTCTTTTTAGATGTGGTCATCGGTAGAACTAAGTGGTACAAGAAGTAATAGAAGTGAGGTAGCTGAAGAATTTGAGATTTTTTTGATACTTTAGTAGTTAGTCAGACTGAGTTCCCATTAAAGTTGTTTGATATGGAATTAAAACCGATTAAAACAGAAGAGGATTACAATGCAGCGTTGAGCAGGTTGGAAGAAATTTTTGATGCAAAACTAGGTACTCCGGAGAGTGATGAGCTAGAAATACTTGGAGAAATGGTCGACGATTATGAAAATAATATCCTAAATATATTTTTTGATTCTAAGAACAAGTGATAAGCATGGTCTTGTCATGTTGTTGATGCGTTGTGTCTTACCTTATTCTTAACGGTTAAATTAACGTGAATACAACATCTGTATCAAACTTCAACGATCGATGTTTGTACATTTGACTCAACCAGAATCTAAAAATAAAAAATTAATGAAGAAGAAAGTACAGAATTACTTGCTACTAATTGCTATTTCAGCATGCAGTATTGCAAGTAGTGCAGGGAAAGATTTAAACGGTAATAAAACCGATTTACCGGGAAAGAAAAGTTGGGAACCAGTGTTGCAATACACGCTCGACTTGCACAAAAAGAGTACGCATCCGGCGACCTATCCATTCGACAGACCTTGGGAGGAAATAGGACCTGGATATTGGTTTGCTCCGGCATTTGGTCATTGGGATATTGTACATCAAATTTTTGATGCCTTTGTGTACGATAAACAACATGGTCTTGATCAGCTGTATAACGATATCAAAAATCAGGAACCACATGGATTATTGCCAGGAAGTATATGGTTCCCTCGTAAGGATGGTAAAGTTAAAGCTGTGCGATGGAATAAAACTACTGAAGGGCATCCTCCAATGTGGGTATATGCTGTTGATGAATATATGCGTCTGACAGGTAATCGAGAAATATTACCAGACTTTTTTACAGCGTTGGTGCGACAAATTACCTGGTTTGAGAATGAGCGTAAGGCCAAAGGTAAGGGATTCTTTTATCACGATATTATCGATCGTCACTGGGAGAGTGGAGTTGATGCTGGTGTAAGGTTCGATGAAGCAGACCTTGGTCCGCAGGCATGTATCGATGCAACCAGTCATGTGTGTGCATTGTATCATTTTGCTGGAGAATGGGCAAAAGAATTAGGTTTGAAATCGACTTACTTCAAAGAGCGAGAGAAGTCGTTGAAAGATTTCATTAATAATGAATTGTTCAACAATAAGAAGCAGTGTTATTTCGATAGTTGGTCGGTAAATGATTCTTCAAAACAACACTATGTCTTTGAGAATTTCTGGCCGATGGTTGTAGGTATTGCATCAAAAGAACGGGCCGATTATTTGATTGATAACTTTATTCTTAATCCAAAGCATTTCTTGGCGGTTCAGGGAGTAACAACAGTATCGATGAGTGATCCTAAGTTTGAATTGCGCATGTGGCGAGGTCCGGTGTGGAATAGTATGACATTCTGGATTGTTAAAGGCTGTATTCATTATGGCCGTTATGATGCAGCAAAAATCTTGTTGGAAAGGGCATTGGATTCTACAGCAAAACAATTTGCGCAGACTGGCGAGATTTGGGAGTTTTATCATCCTCATGGTGGGGATCCAAAGAAAGTAAAGCGTAAAGGTAATATTGGTCGCGATTATCCATCGCCAGCTTACCTGGGACACAATCCATTATTGGCTATGGCAAAGTTGTATGATGAAGTGAAAAAGAAAGCTAAATAGATGATGGTTACGATATGGTAACTGTATAAAAAACAAAAAGGGCGGTGGGGACCGTCCTTTTCTCTTCTAACTAAACTAACTAAACCAATAAAACTAACTATCACCGACGAGCGTCGGTGTAAAACCTATGAATAAAAATCTCACTGCAAATATATGTTATAAAACACAACTCAACGTTAAGCAAAGATTAAGTGATGTTAAAAAATGTTAACTACTCTGGCAATGGCGAAGAACCCATTCGAATCGTTTTAATTAGTTGTGAGGGTATGTTGTTGCTAATGAGAGGTGTAGTTCGCTGGTAGTAGTTGGGATTAGAACAATTTCCTTTTATATTTTAATGTTGTTGTTACATGGTGTATTTCTTAAAATTGACACTGAAAAAAGTATACCACTTTAATATGTCGATTTCTATGGCATAACGTTGCCTGATAAAAGCTAAATTTTTAAGGGCGTTGAAGCTCAATTTGATGATATCACAAAACATTAAATGGCAGTCGTTTTGACTAGGCGGTAGTTTCACATTACGTTCAAATTAAAGGAAGACCGTTAGCACCAAGGCTAAAAATCTGTTACTGAATACAAGCAATACTCATATAACATCTTAGTTGGAATGTCTTGAATATTAGTTGGTTTAACAATGGTGATAGATTATTTAACAAGGGTGATAGTTCTGTCTGCTAAATCGTTGTAAATTTATGCTGAAAAAAAGTTAACGAGTAATAAGCGACTTCAGGCAATAAAGAAAACAGTATGCTACCACTTGCGGCCCGGAAGATCAATATTACTTAAATCACAAGTCTGTTTCCATTGCTGAATTGGGATGGTTTAAACAGTAAAACGATACCTATTATGAAGAATTTATTTTTATTATCAGCCTTGTGTTTCGCACTAGCGATTAATGTAAAAGCACAAAGCACAGTAAAAATTGAAGATGGCGACTCTAAACAAGCTATCATCGAGAAGGCGGCTAAGGTTGTGCCGACTAAAAACCAATATGATTACAAAAAGCTGGAATATACCTGCTTTGTTCATTTTGGTGTAAATACCTTTACTCGCAAAGAATGGGGTGATGGCTTTGAAAATCCTAAAGTTTTTAACCTGAAGAATTTGGATACCGACCAGTGGTGTCGAGTGGCCAAAGAGGCTGGGATGAAGTTGGTGATGTTTACAGCCAAACACCATGATGGATTTTGTTTATGGCAGAGTCGTTATACCAAGCATGGTGTAATGTCATCTCCTTTTAAAAATGGAAAAGGTGATGTTTTGAAAGAACTCTCTGAGTCTTGTAAAAAATATGGTTTAAAACTTGGAGTTTACCTTTCTCCTGCTGATTTATACCAGATTGAAAACAAGGAAGGGTTATATGGTAACCTTAGTGAATATACCGAGAGGGTGATTCCAAGACCGGTAGAAGGGCGACCTTTTAAAAACAAAACTACTTTTACTTTTAAAGTGGATGACTATAATGAATACATGCTAAATCAGTTGTTCGAGTGTTTGACTGAATATGGTCCTATACATGAAGTATGGTTCGATGGTGCGCACCCGAAACGCAAAGGTGGACAAAAGTATAATTATCTGGCATGGAAGAAGCTGATTAAAACATTGGCTCCGGAAGCTGTAATTTTCGGGAAAGAAGATGTTCGTTGGGTTGGTAATGAATCAGGTGCTACCCGCGAATCGGAATGGGATATTGTTACTTTCCCTGAAGATCCACGTCAGATGAATATGTTCCCTGATATGCACGGAGATATTGGTAGTCGATCAGTTTTGGTAAATGGAACCTATCTTCATTTCCTACTGTCTGAAACGGATACTTCTATCAGAGAAGGATGGTTTTACCGCGATGATGATAAGCAGCGTGTTCGTAGTGCCGATGATGTTTTTGATATCTATGAACGTTGTGTTGGTGGTAATACAAACCTACTCCTTAATATACCTCCTAATAGGGAGGGACGTTTTTCTGATGAAGATGTAAGTGTGTTAATTGAAGTTGGAAAGCGTATTCGTGAAACCTATGGTAATGATTTGCTTAAAAAGGCAAAAGGCGACAAGGCATTGCTTGATGATAATGATGACACCTATGTTCTTGCAAAGAATGGTAAAGGGAGTTTTGAAATTACATTGCCTAAAACAATTACGCTTAACCGTTTTGTGCTTCAAGAGGCTATTCATTTGCAAAGCCAGAGAATAGAGAAACATGCCCTTGATGCTTGGGTGGATGGAAGTTGGCAGCAGATTGCAGAAGCTACTACTGTAGGTTATAAGAGAATATTAAGGTTTCCTGATGTTAAGACAAATAAACTACGTCTGCGCATTATTGAGGGACGAAGTAATCCATCTGTTTCTGCTGTTTCAGCACATTATTATACTCCACGACCTCCTCAATTGGATATTAGCAGAGATCTTGACGGAATTGTGAGTATTGCGCCTAAGAAAGATAAATTCTCATGGAAAAGTCATGGTATTGATTTTCAGAAGAACTTAAGCAATAATGTTGTTATCCGTTATACTATTGATGGTTCAGAGCCAACGAAGAAATCGAAGGTTTACTCAAAACCGTTTTTTCTTAATTCTGGAGAGGTTAAGGCAAGAGCTTTCGACAAAAATCAGGATGGTAGTTTGACTGATGTGGAGTTCGGAATCATTAAAAAAGATTGGGATGCCAAAGCTGATTCAAAAGAACAAGGATACAGTGCGGAAAAAGCTGTAGATAATGATATTAATACATTCTGGAACTCGGGTAATGGAAAGCCTTGTTTTACATTAGATCTAAAGAAAGAGGTTCTTATTCGAGGATTTATTTATACTCCACCAACAGACTTTAAGAAAGGTTTAATAGAGAAAGGAACTTTCAGGGTAAGTATGGATGGTAAAAAATGGAAAGAGGTAGCGACTTTTGATTTTGGTAACTTAATTAATGATCCAACGCCACGAACAAAACTGTTCGACAAAAAGGTGAAAGGAAAATATGTTCAAGTTGAGCTTATTAATGGCGCAGGAGGAAGCAAGTCGGCAACTATTGCTGAAATTGATATCCTTGATTAGATAACAAACGATTTTACAGATTTTTTAAATGTGGACAGTTTATGTTGTCCTAAATTAGGTTGACGCATTTAAAAACTATTTATATGATCCTGTGGGGCTAGCCTCACAGGATTTTTTTATCTTTACATAAAAATGAACAATAATGTTAGATGAGTCGGTTTTTCCGGTAAATCTTGCTTAATTACCCTTACATGGCATTAAACTATATCTTTATATTCTTCTTCCTTGCATCCTTTGTGGTTGCTTTATTCAAATTATTAGTATGGGGCGATGTTGAAGTATTTCCAGCTATTGTGGAGTCGACCTTCGATATGGCCAAAACAGGTTTTGAAATATCTCTGGGACTGACAGGGGTATTAACCTTATGGCTAGGTTTGATGAAGGTTGGAGAGAAAGGTGGAATTGTACGAATAATGACGCGATTGATAGGACCTTTTTTCGAGAAGCTATTTCCTGAATTGGGAAGAAATCACCCGGCTACTGGTTCTATCATGATGAATATTGCTGCTAATATGTTAGGACTAGATAATGCAGCAACGCCAATGGGTTTAAAGGCAATGAAAGAGATGCAGACCACTAATCTTAAAAAGGATACTGCATCGAATGCACAGATTATGTTCCTGGTATTGAACACTTCAGGATTAACCATTCTGCCTATAACTGTTATGGTGTATCGTGCTCAGTTTGGTGCCGCTGATCCGTCGGATATATTTATTCCCATATTGTTGGCTACGTTTTTTTCTACGTTGGCAGGATTAATCAGTGTTGCAATCTACCAAAAGATTAACTTGTTCAATAAAACGATTCTGGCTTACATAGGTGGATTTACAGCTTTTGTGGTAGGATTTATCTGGTTTTTGTCGGGACAGGAACGGGAGACTGTTACCCTGATTTCGCGAGTCGCGAGTAATGTAATATTGTTCTCGATAATGATTATCTTCATTTTGTTGGCGCTAAGAAAGAAGGTAAATATTTATGAGTCTTTCATTGAGGGAGCAAAGGAGGGATTTGCTGTCGCGGTGAAAATTATACCCTACTTGGTGGCCATATTAGTAGCGATTGGAGTATTTCGAAGTTCAGGAGCGATGGATCTTTTTGTTGAAAGTATTCGAATGGCACTGCTGGCTGTAGGAGTAAATACCGATTTTGTGGATGCATTACCTACGGCATTGATGAAGCCGTTGAGTGGAGGCGGTGCTCGTGGTATGATGGTTGAGACGATGAAAACCTTTGGTGCTGATTCGTTTGCATCAAAAGTAGCATGTACGGTTCAGGGAGCTACTGATACTACTTTTTATGTGTTGGCAGTGTACTTTGGTTCTGTTGGAATTTCAAAGACACGTTATGCCGTGGTTTGTGGTTTGATTGCTGATTTTGCAGGGATCATTGCTTCAATATTACTGGCTTACCTGTTTTTTCATTAAAACAGTAGATTGAATCTGAAAATCTAGAAATCATTTTATCAAATAATCTTATAAAACAACGCAGATGAAACAACTCAATTTCCTTTTGTCGCTGGTTATTATCCTAACCACGATTATTTCATGTAACAATCAGCCTGCTAAGCCTATTCAAGTTGATCCTGGCTTTGGAGAGTATGTCACAGCTTTCACAACAGGTGTGATCTCGGCTAAGGCACCATTACAAATTAAACTTGCTGAAGAGACAGAGAAAGAGATCATGGCAGGTCAGGAGATCGAAGAGCAGCTGTTTAAGTTGACCCCCCAGGTCGACGGTAAGGCGTATTGGAAAGATGCTCGTACCATTGAGTTTCATCCAAGTGAGAAGTTAGTCTCTGGTCGCCAATATAAGGCCGACTTTATGCTGGGTAAATTGCTTGAGGTGGAATCGAAGTATGAAAAGCTGTCGTTTAGCTTTCAGGTGATCCGCCAGAGTTTTAGTGTTACAGGAGAGGGATTGCAAACGTACGATAAGCAGGACATGGGGACCCAAAATTTTAAGGGATACATTACTACTGCCGACGTAATTGCTGATCAAGAAATAGAGAAGGTAATGAAGGCCGAATATGACGGTCAGGAGATGCCTGTACAGTGGACTCATGCTGCTGATGGTAAGCAACACCATTTTGTGGTTGACAGTCTTGTGCGTAAGGATGTTGAAGGTGTTTTAAAGGTTTCTTGGGAGGGCGATCCTATTGGTTTGAGTGAAGAAGGTGAGCTGGAAGTGAAGGTTCCAGCATTGAATGTATTTAAGGTACTGAATGCTTTAGTGGTTCAAAAACCAGAGCAGTATCTTTCTATTCGTTTTTCTGATGCTTTGCAGAAGGGACAAGATCTAAAAGGTTTAATACGCCTTCAGGATTATTCTGATTTTAAATTCATTATCGATGGAAATGAATTAAAAGCTTATCCTAAGCGACGTTTATCTGGAAATAAGGAGTTGAGTGTAGAGCAAGGAGTTCGTAATGCAATGGATTATCCATTGTACAAGAGTACCACGATGATGGTAACATTTGAGGATATTAAACCAGCTGTTCGTCTCATTGGTAAAGGTGTAATCTCCCCATCATCACAAGGTTTGATATTGCCTTTTGAAGCGGTAAGTTTAAAGGCTGTTGATCTTCGTGTTATTGAAATATTTGAAAAGAATATTCTGAGTTTCTTCCAGGATAATCGCATGAATAATTCTGGAGAACTACGTAAATTCGGACGTTTGATTCTTCAGAAGAAACTGAATCTTGGAGAGAATCAAGCGGTAGATTTAAGAAAATGGAATGCTCATACCATCGATATTGCCAAGTATATTGATGTACATCCAGGGGCAATTTATCGCGTTGAATTGCGCTTCCGTAAAGCTTATTCATTATACGGATGCGGAGATGAGGAAACAGATGAAAATCTGACTAACATGGAAGAGTTGGCAGCTCAGCAAGAGCTGGAAGATGAGATGCAAGAATGGGATCAACCTGGTTGGTACAGCAGCTACTACAATCCACGTGGTTATCGTTGGAATGAGAGACGCAATCCTTGTCATGTTTCATATTACAATTCAGATCACTTTGTATCACGCAATATATTTGCATCAGATCTTGGTATCATAGCAAAAGAAGGAAATGACCATACGCTGACTTGTGCTGTGAGTAATTTGCTTACTGTAGCTCCTGAATCTGGTGTTACCCTTGAGATCTATAATTATCAGAATCAGTTGATGGCTTCGGGTAAGACCAGTAATGATGGTTTGACTGAGATAAAGCTTGATCGTAAACCTTATTTGTTGGTTGCGAAGAAAGGTGATCAGCGAGGATATTTACGCTTGGATGATGGCTCTGCCTTGTCGCTAAGTAATTTTGATGTAGGCGGACAGGTTGTTCAAAAAGGGATTAAAGGATATATCTATGGTGAACGCGGCGTTTGGCGTCCGGGTGATAAGATCTATCTGACATTTGTATTGGAGGATGAAAATGAGGTGTTGCCAAACAATCATCCTGTGATATTTGAGCTTAGAAATCCGGAAGGACAGGTGGTTAAGCACAAGGTGAGTACTAAAGGAGTGAATGGTTTTTATGCTTTTACCACTTCTACCGATCCGGAAGCACCAACAGGAAACTGGAATGCTCGCATAAAGGTGGGGGGCGCTACTTTTACCAAACGAATAAAAGTGGAGACTGTTAAGCCTAATCGTTTGAAGATCAATCTTGATTTTGGAACAGAGATGCTGGAAGCTGGTAAGGCGGAACAACAAACAACGATGGATGTGAAGTGGTTGCATGGAGCAACTGCTCGTAATATGAAAGCCAATATTAGTCTGCGATTATCTCCACGTAAGACTTCCTTTGAAGGATATCCACGTTATCAGTTTGATGATCCTGCTAAGTCGTTCTACGCCGACGAGCAAGTGGTATTCGATGGTAAGATCGATCAGAATGGTAAAGCAGTTGTTAAGCTTAACGTTAAAGGAAATTCATCGGCACCAGGAATGCTGAATGCGAATTTTGTTACTCGAGTATTTGAGGCAGGTGGCGATTATAGTATCGATATGCAACGCATTCCTTACGCTCCGTACAATGCGTTTGTTGGAATGCGTTTGCCTGAATCTGATAATGGTTGGTTCCTTACCGATAAGGATCATGAAGTAGAAGTGGCAACTGTTGATCCAGAAGGTAATCCTTTGACAAGGAAAGAGCTGATGGTGAAAGTATATAAGATCGATTGGCGTTGGTGGTGGGATTCTGATGATGAGAATCTGGCTTCCTATATTGGGCGCTCTTCAACACGCGTGGTATCGCAGCAGGTGATTTCATCTCAGATGGGTAAAGCTAAATTCAAATTGAACATTGCATATAATAATTGGCGCGATTACGGACGATACCTGATTAGGGTAATGGATCCTGAAAGTGGTCATTCGGCTGGTGTAACAGCATATTTTTCGAAATGGTATGGTGTAACTCCAGAAGGAATGCCAGGACAGGCAACTGTTTTATCATTTAGTGCTGATAAGAAGAAGTATCAGGTAGGTGAGCAGGCTACAGTGAAGATTCCTTCATCAAAACAGGGTAAAGCTCTGGTGAGTATTGAGACTGGCGCGAAGGTGTTGAACGCTTTCTGGGTAGATACAGAAGCTAAAGAGACTAAGTTTTCTTTCAAAGTAACTCCTGATATGGCGCCTAATGCTTATGTGCATGTTAGTCTTGTACAGCCTCATGCTCAGGTTGAAAATGATTTACCTGTGCGTATGTATGGTGTTATTCCTATTATGGTTGAAGATCCTGCAACGCGACTGAATCCTTCGGTTAAGGTGGCTGATGTCATTGAGCCAGAGAAGAAGTTTGAGGTGAAGGTTGCTGAGACCAATGGAAAGAAAATGACTTATACGGTGGCTGTTGTTGATGACGGACTGCTTGATCTTACTCGTTTTAAAACGCCTAATCCTTGGAATACTTTCTATGCCCGTGAAGCTTTGGGTGTGAAGAGTTGGGATATGTATGATTTGGTAATGGGGGCCTTTGGGGCACGATTGGAGAAAGCATTTGCTGTTGGTGGTGATGAGAATCTGAGAGGAAAGAAAGACGCAAAAGCAAATAGATTTAAGCCTGTGGTAATGTTCTACGGTCCGTATACATTGGAGGCTGGTGATAGTAAGGTACATCAGTTTACCATGCCTAATTATGTTGGTTCTGTAAGGACGATGGTTGTGGCAGGAGATCAGGGAGCTTATGGCTCGGCAGAGCAGACATCTAAGGTACGTAAACCGCTGATGGTGCTGGCTACCTTGCCTAGGGTATTAGGACCTGGCGAATCGGTGAAACTACCGGTGACAGTCTTTGCAATGGATCCTAAGGTGAAAGATGTGAAGGTTCGTATTGAATCGAATGAATATCTCCAAATTACTGGAGAACAGCAAAAGAATATTAAGTTTACAGAGGTTGGTGAGCAGGTAGTCGACTTTGATTTGAAAGTTGCCTCGAAGCTTGGTATTGGTAAAGTTAAAGTGATTGCAGAAAGTAATGGCGATAAGGCAACCTACGATATTGAGTTGGATGTTCGTAATCCAAATCCACGTGTTGTAAATATGGTTGACACAATCCTAAAAGCCGGTCAGAGCTGGGAGCACATGGTTAAGCTTCCGGGTATGAAAGGTACCAATAAAGGAGTATTGGAAATCTCATCTATCCCTCCTGTTGACTTTGGTCGCCGTTTGGAGTATCTAATTGGTTATCCTCATGGTTGTATCGAGCAGACTACCTCAGCGGTATTCCCTCAATTGTTCTTGCAGACTGTTGTGGAGCTGACTTCAGAGCAGAAGGTGAAGATTGAAGAGAATGTACGTGCTGGCTTGAACCGCTTGATGAGTTTCCAACTTGCCAATGGAGGATTTAGTTATTGGCCGGGGCGTGATGAACCTAGTGATTGGGGAACGAGTTATGCAGGGCATTTTATGCTTAAAGCAGAAGAGAAAGGATATACCTTGCCAATCGGCTTGAAGTCGGCTTGGTTGAGATATCAGAAAAATGCAGCCCAGTCGTGGGAGCCTTCCATGTTCCGTGGTGGTTACTTCTATCGACGCAATGATTTGATGCAGGCTTATCGTCTATATACACTGGCATTGGCTGGTTCTCCTGATTTGGGATCGATGAACAGGTTGCGTGAGCGTTCGGATTTAACCGATGCTGCAAAATGGCGATTGGCTGCTACGTACCAGATTATTGGTCAAAAGGCAGTGGCCGTGAAGTTGATCACAGATTTGAGTAAAGAGGTGAAAGCTTATCGTGAACATTGGGGAACATTTGGTTCGGCATTGCGCGATAGAGCCATGATATTAGAAACATTGAGTTTGATGGATCGCAAGACTGAAGCCTTCCCTATTGTACAGAAAATATCAGCGGAATTGTCGCGCGACAGATGGATGAGTACGCAGACTACTGCTTATTGCTTGATTGCCATGTCGGAGTTTGCCGGACAGGGAGATCAAGGAAGGTTGAGTTTCAAGTATGCCTTAAATGGAGGTGCAGCGAAAGAGCTGACTTCTGATCGTCCGGTTTACCAGGTACCTCTTGAGGTTGCAACAGGTGAGACTAAGGTTAACATCAGTAATCGATCTGAAGGTATTTTATATGCTCGAGTGATGACTAGCGGTATTCCTGAGACTGGCGATAAAACTGCAGCATCATCAAATCTTATCCTTCAGGTGAAATATACCGATATGAATGGTAAAGCAATTGATGTTAGCAAGCTTACACAGGGAACTGATTTTATGGCAGAGGTAACGATTAAGAATCCAGGAACGATGAACGATTATGAGCAAATGGCATTGACTCAGATTTTCCCATCAGGTTGGGAAATCGTAAATACACGTTTCGGTGATATTGATGAGGAGAAGCAGGAAGATCAACCTACTTATCAGGATATCCGCGACGATCGGGTGTATACTTATTTCAATATCAATAAGCAAAAGGTTAAGACGTTTAGTGTTGCACTGAATGCTTCATATGTGGGACGATATTATCTGCCAACAGTAAGCTGTGATGCAATGTATGACGATCGCATCCACGCCAGAAAACCGGGTCAGTGGATTGAAGTGGTGAAAGAATAAGATTAAATATTTGAAGCTCCGCAATTTGTGGAGCTTCTTTATTCATATAGTGAGGCCTCATTGTAATGAATTTCATTTCTCTAACATATTGGCAAAGCAAACGAAAGTGGGTATTCCTTTTTGGAGCAGCAATTCTGTTGCTTGTATACTGGCTTTGTCTGCCTGCAAAGTTGTTTGATGATCCAACATCAACAATTCTTTATGGTAGGAAGGGAAAATTATTGGGGGCTCGTATTGCTGATGATGGACAGTGGCGTTTCCCTGAAAGAGGGGATACACCAGAGAAGTTTGCAACTGCTTTGATTACCTTTGAGGATCAGTATTTTCGATATCATCCTGGAATAAATCCAGTGGCATTGGGGCGTGCTGTAATTCAGGATATTAAGGCAGGGAAGATTGTTAGCGGTGGAAGTACTTTAAGTATGCAGTTGGTGCGTATTGCCCGTAAAGGTAAATCGAGAAACATCTATCAGAAGCTGGTGGAGATGATTTGGGCAACGCGACTGGAGTTGCGTTATTCTAAAGATGAGATACTGGCATTGTATGCATCTCATGCTCCTTTTGGTGGTAACGTTGTTGGTATTGATGCTGCCGCATGGCGATATTTTGGTCGCGATGCAGATGATCTATCATGGGCTGAAGCTGCAATGTTGGCTGTCCTACCTAATGCTCCGTCACTGATTTATCCTGGAAAGAATAGCATTCGATTAAAGCGTAAGCGCGATAGGCTGCTTGATCGGTTATGTGCGCTGGGAACAATTGATTCGACTACTTGCAAGCTGGCAAAAATGGAAGAGGTTCCACAAAAGATTCACCGCTTGCCTCAAACAGCTCAGCATTTGTTAGATCGTGCTCATAAAGAACATAAAGGGGAATGTGTTACGAGTGCAATTGATGAAGGACTGCAACAGCGAATAAACCATATTGTTTCGCGTCATCAGCACGACTTAGAAGCCAATGAGATTCATAATATGGCTGTGTTGGTGTTAGATGTAGAGCATAATCAGTCGATTGCTTATATCGGAAATACACGACAAACAGGAAAAGAGAATCATGGTAATCAGGTGGATGTAATTCGTGCTCCCCGAAGTACGGGAAGTGTATTGAAACCGTTTCTTTTTGCCAGTATGCTTCACGATGGTGAGATTCTTCCTAACACGCTTATTGCTGATATTCCTACGCAGATTGCCGGCTATTCGCCAAAGAATTTTAACCTCCATTATGATGGTGCTGTACCAGCACAAAAAGCATTATCACGTTCACTAAATGTGCCTTCTGTGCGTATGTTGCGAGACTATGGGGTGGAACGCTTGCATTACCTGTTGAAAAAGATGGGGATGGAAACGCTAAACCGACCAGCGAGTCATTATGGATTATCGTTGATACTAGGAGGTGCAGAGGGAAAGTTGTGGGAATTGTGTGGAATGTATGGTGCTTTAGCCAGATGTGTTAAGCATTACAATACCTATGATGGCTTATATTTCCCGAATGATTTAAACGCTCCTCAATATGTATTGGGCGATTCTTTAAGAAGAGGTCGTGGGAGTGAGGAATCGTTATTAGGTGCAGCATCGGCATATCAGACATTGCAAGCCTTGTTAGAAGTTAATCGTCCGGATGGGGAGAGTGGATGGAAATCGTTTTCTTCTGCTCGTAAAGTTGGATGGAAAACAGGAACCAGTTTTGGTTTTCGAGATGCCTGGGCTATAGGAGTAACACCTGATTATGTTGTTGGAGTATGGGTTGGAAATGCCGACGGAGAAGGTCGCCCAGGACTAACAGGTGTGAGTATGGCTGCGCCATTAATGTTTGATGTATTTGGTCTGTTGCCTGAAACGGGTTGGTTTGATGAACCATATGATGACATGGTGGAGGCTGCTGTTTGTCGCGAAAGTGGAGCTCTTGCCGGGCGGTGGTGTGAGCATGTCGATACGATATTGATTGCAAAGGCCGGCTTGCGATCAGGAACATGTAAATATCATCAATTGGTACATCTTGATGCCACTCGTAGATATCGAGTAAATGCCGACTGTGAATTGGTAAGTAATATGGTGCATCAAAGTTGGTTTGTATTGCCTCCAGCTATGGAGTGGTATTACAAGCAACGTAATCCGTTATACCGACCGTTACCTCCTTATCGGGAAGACTGTAATTCGGTTCGTGAGCAGCAGGTTATGGAGTTGATTTATCCTCGTAACAACGATCGTATATTCGTTCCTATAGAGCTGGATGGAACCCGCGGTAAGGTGGTGTTTGAGCTGGCTCATCAGAATCCCCAGACTGAGGTGTTTTGGCATCTTGATGGTGAGTTTATAGGTTCAACCTGCCAGATTCATCAAAAAGAGTTGAATCCTGATGAGGGCGACCATGTAATAACGTTTGTTGACGAACAAGGACATTCACTTGTTAAGAAATTCACTATAGTAGGGGCTGATGACCAAAAATTGAGTCAGCTAGATTAAGTTTTTGAAGGCTGCGTTTTTTGGGTAATGTGTGGCATGATAATTGTTTTTTTGTAAATTAGCGAGTCAAACTAAAAAAGCAACCTTGTATGAGTCATAATTTGATTAAACTAGCTAACCGTAGTGTAGCAATTTTAGTGCTAATTGTAGTCTTCATTGGAACATCAGCATTTGTTCCATCTAATCCTGGAAAAGTTCGGGGGAAGTTTGTTATCGGGGGCTTTTCTATGCAGCCAAGTGCTGAATTAACTAATTTATCGAAAGCCGAACTATTCGACTTTAACAGTGTGTTAATCGATTTTCAAGCTGATGGTGTGGCTGTGATGGAGCCTCATTTTGGCAAACTATTCTTCGGGGGAAGTCGATTTGAGTATCAGGTATCGAAGGGTGTTGTTACACTGATTGATGGTGATCGGAAAATTACAATGCCTTACGTGTATGATGGTGTTTTTCGATTGGCAGTTAATCAGAAGAATTTTAGGGTTCTGCACATGGTACATCCTGATGATGGTGAAAGAGAAAAAAGACCTAAACGTAATGGTTTTTACAGTAGACTGCTGGGAGGATTGTTTTAATGAATCTAAACTTTACGATCCCATAAACTATTCATATTTAAGACTTAATCTATCGGATAAATAATTTTTAATTGTAGTAGTTCCAATAAAACTAAATATCATGAAACGACCTTTTATAATACTAATTCTCCTAATGGTATTTTCATACGGAAATGCCCAATCAACAACAGAACTGACTAAAGAACAATGTCGCGCCAGTATTGATAGTATATGGGCCAACTGTGGATACAATAAAGCACTGAAAGAAGTCGCAAAGGTATGTAGTGAAAATCCCAACAACGATGTGAGCCTAACAAATATGTATCTGGTTAGAAAGCACATGAAAAAGTGCAAGATTCGGTGGGCATTAGACAAGCTGACTCCTGAGAATAAATTGAAGGCTTATGCGCTATCGTTAGATAAGCATGTAAAGACTGACCAGTTGAAGAAAGGGAATCAGTATTACGACTTCTCCTGGACGACAAGTGATGCTGAGAAGCACAATCTTTCAGATATTGCTGAAGAGAAGGATGTATTGCTGATTTTTTATGGTCTTAGTTGTATGGGGAGAGATGGGATAAAGTACATTGCTGATATTTATGAAAGATTAGATCACAATAAAGTCGAGGTGGTTAGTCTGTGTTTTGCTGATGATCAGGAACAGCTTAAAGGGTATAAGAGCAAGTATAAAATTCCTTGGGAATTAGGATCTGATTTTCAGGGAAATCATAGCGACGCCAAGATTAAGTATGGTGTACAAGGGACACCTACAATGGTATTTATTAATTCAGAAGGGAAGCTGTTGGTGATTGATGAAGGATTTAGTAAAAAGGCGCTGAAGAATTTTGAGAGATATTGTCTGAGGTAGTAGGGTGTACTTTTAATGAATCTGATATGACACGATTAGAATTCCTTCAAACATTATGGTATAAGTTATTTAAACCGCTCCTGTTGTTTGTTACTGTCTGTTTTTGTTTGTTCTTCTTAAGAAATGCTGTCTTTGAAAATAGCATTGAGCGATTCTTGATAGTTGGTACAGCGGTTTATCTAGGTGTTGGCTTAGTGATTTATTTTATTCCTATATTTTTCAATCGTCTACAGGATGAGGTGTTTTCAAGAGCTTCACAATCAGTAAAGATGAGGCTGAGGCAAATAAATAGGGTATATGATGTTATGATCCCGTTCGTTTACCTTATTCTAGCCTATTTCCTCTGGATAAATGAGTATCATTCAGTGAGTGTAACTACTGCAGTTGGTGCTGTATATCTGATATGGAGATTATTTATTTCAAAACGCAACAAACAAACATGAAACGCATTTATCTTATTTTGGTTTTACTGATGTCCTTGGTTGGTTTTTCATCTGCAGCTTATATGAAGTATATAAAAACCTTTGAGGAGTTTCCTGTAAAAACCTCGCTAGTGAAAATGAAATCAAGAGACCTGACTTTAAACGATATGATCAAATTTCTTGATAAAATGAATGAGGCAACATCTTCATTAGGTGTTAATGCTCCATCAAAGATTGACAATTCAGAAGCCATTAGAACCTTGAAGAATATTAATTTGGCGGCTCTGATAGGTATGGTTGTATTCGGACTAACCTCAGTATGGTCTGGCTATATGCTTATCAAAAAACGTCAAGAGTAAATTGTGTCATAGTTGATACCAATGTAAAAATCTAATAACCAATAATTCTCAACCCAATGAAACATCTAAGTTTATTACTGATCTTTTTATCGATATCCATTTTATCTTATGGTATTAACGTTAATAAAGGCTGTAAAACCGCTAAAAATTACTTTACTGAAATTAAGATTGAAGATTATTGTGGGCGTATAATTGTTCCAATAAAGATCCAAGGGAAAACCTATCGTTTTATGCTTGATACAGGAGCTCCGTGCTCTATTAAAATGGATGTAATGGTACATCTTAAACATGAACTTATGGGTGGAGCGAAAGTGACCGACTGTAATGGAACAGCATCATCGATGTTTGCAATTATGATTCCTTCAATTGAATTGGGAAATGTACGCTTCGAAGATGTTCCATTTCTGGTTTATAATAATCCACTGCTTGATTGTTATGGGATCGATGGCCTCATCGGAAGTAATTTGCTGCGTAAGTCTATTGTTCAGATTTCAAGGGACAGCGAAACGTTAATTGTAACAGACAGGAAAGAGAAATTAGATTTACCGGATCAGTCTGTTAAGATGTTTTTGTTAGAGAATCAAAGTACGCCATATGTTGATATGGATTTTCGAGGTACAGGAAATGTGTCGGATAGGGTAATGTTTGACAGTGGGGATCCTGGTTTTATTCGCTTTGCCAGACAGAAGTTTACTAGATTAGCTGCTCATGAGGTAATCGAAGACTATCAAGAGGGTGTTGGACGATCTGCCATCGGTATTTCAGGATATGGAGAGTCGACAAAGCACTTCAAGACTACAATTCCTACAGTAGATATAGCAGGGGTGAATTTTCAGCATGTTAATTTGCTTACGACAGAGCATCCTGATTCAAGAATAGGAACTGAGTTACTTGATCATGGTGATGTTACACTGGATTATAAGCATCGTAGACTTTATTACAGTTCGAAAACATCAACGGTTGATAAAAAGGAAAAGACGCTTGGATTCAGGACCTCTCTTAAAGAAGACCAGTTGATTGTGGGAATTGTCTGGGATAGACAACTGAAACGCTTGATGCATTTTGGTGATGTTATAACAGAAGTGAATGGAATAGACCTAACATCTAATACGGCGTGCGATTATTTAACTGGAGAATTACCATTTGAATCGGATGATGTGTTTGTAATTAAGCTGAAAGATAAGGATGGAAAGGAAAAGACGGTTGAAGTAAGGAAGAAATAGCTGGAAAAGATCTGTTTTTGTAATATTATCTGCAATTTTGACGATTATGGAAGATAATAAGCGAATAAAGGAATTGATAGGTATTGTCTATCGTCAGAATAATGTGATTGACAGTTTAAAGGAACAGATTGCCTTGCTGAAAGAACTGAACAATAATTATAAGGATAACGTGAAAAGTAGAGACAAGCTGATTGACACTCTTAACGAAAAAATAGCTGTGTTAGAGGAACTGGTTAGCGTGAAGAAGGAATTAGATGAACGCGGTAAAGAATAACAACTAAAACCAATTAAAATGAAAAAGAATCTTTTTATACTGGCACTTTTGATGGTGTCGGTGAATGTGTTTTCACAAATTAAGGAGGGGGATATACTATTGAATTTCAATGGTAGTTATGAGAAAACATCTAAGATAACCGGTATCCCATCAAATAACATCTCTTCAATAGAAAAGAGCTTAGATCTTGGGGCTTCATTTAAGTATTTTATATCGAATCATTTTCTTATGGGCTTAGGGATTGATTATTATCAATTAAAAGAGGAAGGTACCATCACTCAGTTTAACCAGTCAGATGATGGAAGAACTAGTTTAATCCGAAGTGAGTTAAATGCTGAGTCAAAAGCTGCGTTACCAGCAGTTTACATCGGTTATTACAAGAATATCGTGAGTAAATTATTTTTCAGTAGTACACTGAAGGTTGCATATGGTACACTAAAAACTGATGTGCAAAGTTTTGCAGGGAGTCGTGTAGTGGCTGGTTATCAAAATATGTTGAGTAATATCGGGCCTGCATCTTTTCCAAGCTGGGTAGAAAATAAGAAGTCTGATTTGCTCAATGCAAAACTTTCTCCAGAGCTTAACTATTTTATTTCTGATAGATGGAGTCTTGGCTTAGGCTTAGGAGGAGTTCAATATTCAAGTTTAGATGGGGAAACTGATAATGCAAACTGGTCTGTAAATTTTGAACCAAAGAACTGGACGTTTGGAGTGGGATTTAAGTTGTAATTGTCATTAAAGCTGTTTCTAAAATATTTTTGTTGAAATGTAACTTTTAAGTTACCTTTGATCTATGAATAAAATACGGAAGGTGATTGCGTATGGAAGTTATTTTGAAGATTTTCTAAAAAGTCAACCTATAAAAATTCAAGATAAGATTTTTAAGGTTATCGAAATAATAGAGACTTATGAAAGGATTCCAAATCAATATCTAAGATCAATCATCGGAGCAAAAGGACTTTATGAAGCAAGGGTAAAACTATCAACTAATATTTGGAGGGTTTTCTGTTTTTTTGACGAAGGTAGATTAGTGATTCTATTGAATGGTTTTCAAAAGAAAACACAGAAGACTCCAAGAAAAGAAATTGAACTTGCAGTCAATTTAATGAACGAGTATTTTGAAGAAAAGAGGAAAGGAAACTAGAGCATGAATACGAAAAGTTGGTCAGAAATAAAAGATGATGTGTACGGTGAGAAAGGTACAGAACGTCGAGATGAACTTGAGCGAGAGTTTGAGTCATTTAAAATTGGAATGCTACTTCGTCAGGCTCGGGAAGAAAAGAAATTAACCCAGAGTCAGCTTGCTGAAAAACTTGACAAGAAGAGAAGTTATATCTCTCGAGTTGAGAATAATGGTAGCAACATGACTCTGAAATCCCTATATGATATTGTCGAAAAAGGACTAGGGGGAAAGGTTAAGATCTCTATAGAATTGTAGACATTAGTTTTTAAGATAGTTTGAAGAGGAGGAGGTTACTAGTACTTCCTTTCTCTTTGCTTGATGCACCGCTTTCTTAATTGGTTTCATTCCAAAGATTACTCTCATCAGGTTAAATGGTTTTACCAGATAGAAATATACGAGAACGGTAAGGCTGAATGATGAAATAATTATAATAGTTGCTTTCCAGAAAACACTTACTTGCCAAGGTACTAAAACAAAAGCCATGATGACGATGATTGGCTGGTGCAGCAGATAAAATGGATAAATCGCTTCATTACATAAATGTCTGAAGTTGTTATTGGTATTGAGATATTGTTTCGCAAAACCTAAAACAGTAATACCACACGACCATGTCAGGGTATTGCTGATAATTCTCCAGATTAACCTACTAGTTTCTTCCGTAAGATTCATTGAATGAAATGAGAATAGGGCATAAGTAGCGATGACTGCTTGAGCGAGGTAGAAGAATTTATTCTCCTTTATGCTGTGTGTGATTTTATTGCTTGAGATGATGATATATCCCGATAGGAAGTAAAGAAAGAAGCTTGTAACCGCAGCCCAGTCATTTACCAGGTCATGTGTGTTGTCTGGAAAATATGGCCTCAATAATAACTGCGAAGCGATAATTGGTATGAGAAAAATATTTGCTCCTAATCGTCTTGTTATTGTTGGTTCTAAACGTTGTACAAAGCGCTTAAACTGATGGCTCCTTAAGACATTTAATAGAGGTGTGATCAGTAGAGCAATGAAAAATAAATATGCGATAAACCAAAGGTGATGCCAACTGAAATTTCCAGAAGGATAAACACCTTCAAACATATGAGGGTAGTAATCAAAAAGGGAATCATACAGGTGCACTCTTTCCAAGAATACCTGGATTGGCACAAGAATAAATATCCCAGCTGTGAGTGGAATAAGAAGACGCTTGAAACGTTCGGTAAGGTATTGACCAGGAGTTCGTTTCCCTAATGCGAAAAATGTTCCAGCTCCTGAGATAAGAATAAGAAGTGGCATACGCCATAGTCCCAGAAAGGTCATTGTATAACCAAGGGCACTATCATAACCATAGGTAACATCATTCTTAATGTGCCAGTCGTTAGCATTAAAAATCATACCTATATGATATAAAAAGACACTTAATATTAAGATTATTCTTAGCCAATCAATATAATATTGTCGCTCCTTTGGGTGTTGAATTTGCTTGTCCATTACTTCGTGTTTTTAAATGATAGACAAATTTACCGGACAAGGAGTTTTTCAACGAATTACCCGTTAAGCTCGGTGTACAATCCTATCGGATTATACATTGTGATGCGATTAATTGTGCATGTTATCAGTGAGTTATGGGGTGTTTGTTTTCTTGCGGAATTCAGAGGGTGTTTGTTGCATGTATTTCTTAAAAGCACTATTAAATGATGATTTTGAGTTGTATCCAACCTCCTCGGCAAGCTCTTCAATGGTAATCTGTGAGTTAGAGGATAGTATCTTTTTAGCTTCCTCAATACGGTAGGAGGCAATGAATTCGAAAAAGTTTTTTTTCTGCTTCTCATTGATGACCTGTGAGACATGGTGTGATGTTTCATTGATCTCTTTTGCCAGACTCGTAAGAGATGCCAGATTATTTTTGAAATACTTCTCACGCTCCATAATCTGTTGAAGCTTATTCATAATCCTCATCTTATCGGAATCATTCAGAGAAGAACGTTCGTATTTTGTCAAAGGAAATTGTAGAAATGAGTTGGGATATTCGTAGTAATCTGATTTATTCATGATGTGATAGCTCGTCACAAAGAACATGAATGATATGTAGGTAGCAATAAAATAGCTTCCTATATCGCTATCCATACCAAAGTATAACTTGGTGCAAGCAAAGATAACTACGATAATCACATAATGTAAAAGTGTATTTCTTAGTAGACGAAGCAGGTTATTTGAGGTATTGAAAATACCTTGTTTCATGCTTCTCATTTTTTGCAGTAAAGTATAAAACGTTAATCCAATATAGGATAACAGGTGGATTAATGTTGCCTGATTGATAAAGTTACGTAGTCCTAGCGGATCCTCATCGACAGTTAAAACAGCATCAAGATATTGCCAGTCGGGATGTTTGGTGTTTAAGTACGAATTATATTTCACTGCATCTGGTTGAACGAAGTAGAAGAACATGTATACAAACCAAAAGATGGCAGGAATAAAATGAAGCCATGATTTTTCTTTTAAATCGGGATAAAGACAGCGCTTCAGGTGCAAGTAAACCAAAGGACCGAAAGTTAGGTTTAATGGCTCGGAATAATCAGTGATCGGCAGGAGTCTGACAATATAGCCTGTGTTATTTAAAAGCTCTTCAAGTATGGTTAGGGAAAGAAATAATATAAGCAAACCTTGAATTAAGTTGGCTCTATTGCCTGGTGTTTTCTTTTTGATGAAAAAGAATGCAAGGAATAAGCCTTGAATAATGCCAAGGAAGATTATTAAATCAAATATCCCAATACTGATGTCAGTTCTCATACGATCGTTAATTATTAGTCAAGTAAATTTAGGAAATGTTATTGATGATTTTAAAAAACAATGGTAATTATACAATTTTCAATGTTGGTAATAGTTATCTTTATCAGGAATATGTTTATTGGTATCCTTGATTTGTTCCTTAAAATTACAGGTAAGCCCAATTTAGATATTCAATTTTCAACTATTTAAAACAAGCACAATAATGAGAAAATTATCATTCCTCTTAATGGCATTATTCTTTCTCCAATGCCAGGCACAAACAGATCAGAAGTTTAATCTAGGATTTGAAAAAAGAATTAACACTCAAGGACTATCAGATGGATGGTTTAAATGGGGAGAGTACCCGTTGACTGTTGACACTACTAGCCATTCGGGTAAATATGCAGGTAAAATTACGTCTTCTGACAATGGCTCATTTGGGTGTTTGGCTTACAGAATCCCAGCCAGTTATTCAGGTGAAACCATAAAATTGGAGGGGTATATGAAAACCAAAAATGTGGAGGGTGGTCATGCAGGACTGCTTCTTCGGGTTGATGGAGATGCTGTCTCTCTTGTCTTCGATAATATGAAGAATCAAGGTATTACTGGGACAAACGATTGGAAGAAATATTCAATAACGTTGCAGTATCCTGAAGAAGGTATGCAAATCTATGTTGCTGGTATTCTTGTTGGCAAGGGAGAAGTGTGGTTCGATGACTTGGTCTTAACGATTGATGACAAAGATGTACAGACCTTAAAGGAAGTAAAAAAGGCAATGTATAATGCTGAAAAAGATAAAGAGTTTGATGCAGGATCAAAGGTTGTATTTCCCGAATTGACAAGCGATATAACCGCTAACCTTGAATTGTTAGGTCATGTATGGGGCTTTTTGAAGTATTATCATCCGGCAATAGCCAAGGGTGATTATAATTGGGATTATGAGCTGTTTAGAATCTTACCAACTTACTTGTCGGTTGAGAACAATGCGCAACGTGATGTGCAGTTGATAAAGTGGATCGACGGACTTGGAGAGACGAAGCAAGGTAGAAAGGGCAAACCTGTAGATGAAGAGGCAAAACTTAAGCCTGATATGAAATGGTTTAAGGATATCGAAAACGAGTCGCTGAAGGCTAAACTACAGGAAGTTTTTGAGTATCGAAGTAGAGGCAATCAATACTATATAAAAATGGCTCGTGGAGTTGGTAATCCTGTGTTTACACATGAGAATGCCTATAAAACCGTTGGTTATCCTGATGCCGGTTATCGTTTGCTATGTCTATATCGCTATTGGAATATGATCAACTATTTCTTCCCATATAAACACTTGATACAAAAGGATTGGAATAGTACACTGAATGCTTATATTCCTAAGTTTATAAATGCAACGAATGAATTGGAATATGAATTTACGACCACTCAGTTGATTGGAGAAATTAATGATTCCCACGCTACTCTTATGAGTGGAAACAACAAGATCGAAGAATGGAAAGGACGTTATTTTGCACCAGTTCATTGTCGCTTTATTGGGCAGCAGCTTGTTGTCGACGACTATTTTAATCCTGAATTAAAGGAAGAGGCTGAATTGGAAATTGGCGATGTAATAACAAAGGTGAATGGTCGCGCGGTTAATGATATTGTTGCTAATATATCGAAATACTATCCGGCATCAAATCAACCTACTCGTTTGAGAGATATATCGGCTGATATGTTGCGTTCTCAGGAGCAGGAGATTGATATTACTTACTTGCGCGATGGAAAAGAAAAGAATAAAAAGCTTAAGCTTTATCATCGCAATAGGCTGAATATTTATCGCTGGTATAAGAAAGATAATGAGAAATGCTATCGTCTTTTGGACAACAATATAGGCTATATTACCCTTAAGAGTATTAAAAAAGAAGATATCAAGACAATGATGGATCAGTTTAAAAATACCAAGGGAATCATTATTGATATCAGAAATTACCCTTCTACATTTGTACCATTTTTACTGGGAACTTATTTCGTTGATTCGCCAACACCATTTGTGAAATTTACCAAAGGAAACATTGAATGTCCAGGAGAGTTTACCTTTGGCTCTAAATTGGTAATTGCTAAAAGCAGTCATCCATATACAGGTAAGCTTGTGGTGCTGGTTAATGAGATATCACAAAGTCAGGCTGAGTACACTGCCATGGCATTTCGGGCAGGGGCAAACTCAACAATCATAGGAAGTACAACTGCTGGTGCTGATGGTAATGTTTCATCAATTAGCTTACCTGGCGGAATGAGAACCATGATTTCAGGTATTGGGGTATACTATCCCAATGGTGAAGAAACCCAGCGAGTGGGTATTGTTCCCGATATTGAAGTACATCCTACTATTGCAGGCATTAAGGATGGACGAGATGAATTAGTAGAGAAAGCTGTTGAGGTGATTCTGGCGCAGTAAACAGTTGCACTATGGTTCGTATTCGGTGTATGTAATTGATATTGTAAGAAATAAAGTTGTTTGTAATTGGTGTGTTATTAATATTATGATTAGATTTATTGGTCTGTTCTATGACATTTAGAAGAACAGTTTGAGCAATTAGACCAATTAAATTTACCATTAAAATGAAACGAACAATTTTATTCTTTCAACTTCTGATCATGAGTTGTATCGTGATCGCACAGGAATATAATACCAAACAACTGCAAACAGTAGCTCAAATATGGGGAGAGTGTTATTTGTTTCACCCTTCAATAGTTAGGGCTGATAAAGATGTAAACTGGGAAAAGCAATTGGTGAAATTTTTACCAACGATCAAAGAGACTTCCCCAGAAGAAGCTTTCCTAAAAAATATAAATTCAAAGCTATTGATAGGGTTGGACGATCCATTTACGGTTGTTCAACCCTATCATCATAAAAAGAAGGCTGGTATAGCAGACATCGGAAAAGGAGAGAAGTTTGATTATGTTAGGATATCAAACGATTTACTGTCGAATGTAACCAGCTTTGTATACCTCGATTCTGTTGTCACAGCAAAACAATCATCAAAGCCTTTAGTATTAGACTGTCGGATCTCTGCACCGCTTGATATTGATTGGCATTCGTACTCTCCATTTCATTATTTAATGTCGATGTTTATTGCTGAGGATATTTATCTTGGGCAGTCTGTGACGAGAGAGCATTTTGGATGGGATGAATATAACGATTGGTGGTATTACGAGCAACGATGGAAGATTGCTCAAGATGATAGAGATCAGCCTGGTAATGGTAAGTTGATGCCGTTGGGGGCGTATCAACAG
The DNA here is from genome assembly GCA_005217565.1 of Puteibacter caeruleilacunae. Classification (GTDB taxonomy): domain Bacteria; phylum Bacteroidota; class Bacteroidia; order Bacteroidales; family Prolixibacteraceae; genus Puteibacter; species Puteibacter caeruleilacunae. Next base: position 158,237 of record SJCO01000016.1, on the reverse strand, counting down.
AAGCTTCAGCAGTATTTGCCTGAATGTGATTTTAGTAAATTCACAGCAATAGAACGACCATTGTACCTTGTTGTAAACAACAGCTTTTTGTCATATTATGGATCACTGGTGCAGTCGCTACAATTGAATAGAGCCAATACTTTTGTCATAGCAGAGGATAAAGGGCCTGTTTTTGCCGGACAACAAGGATTAAAGGAATATTCATTTGATAACTATGAGTTTATCCTTAATACTTCATTCTATTTTGATAAGGCTACAACAGAGCTTGATTATGATTATGTGAGTAACGCCATTACTTCAAAACAGATAGATGAACTAATTGGTCAGACTCCAAAGAAATCAACCCAAAGTAATTTCTCATTACATATCTCTCCGCGGAAATATGAGAGTGTCGGAAAAGAACTGACTGTAGAGGAGAAAATTCTGGGTGTAATGAAGGTCTGGACTATCGTAAAGCACTTCTATCCTTATTTGGAGCAGTGCAATGTTGATTGGGCTCAAGCATTGGAAACCTATCTTGAAGAAGCACAAACGACTCATTCAGATAAGGAGTATTATGAAATGATTCAAAAGATGATGGCTTCATTGCATGATTCACATGTATCTACATTCCATCCTTCAATTCTCGATTTCTCTAAGATATTTGTGGCTCCAGTGAAATTTGAATGGCTCGATGATAGGGTTGTTGTGACTTCTGTGGATAAGTCAGTTGAAGCAGATATTCATGTTGGAGATGTGATTGCTGCCATTGATGGTTTAAGCATTAATGATATCCTAAAAGCGGAGGCTCAAAAGGTGTCATCAACTAACCGTCAGGGATTACTGGCTACGGTTATTAATCCTGGCTATTTTACAGGAGCTCCAGGAAGTGCTATTGAATTTACTGTGATTGATAAAGGGAATGAAAAGGCGGTGAAGATTCCTAGAACAATGCACATGTTTCAGTTTATGGGAGCGGGAGATAAACGACCAGCATGCGCTACATTAGATAACAACATTGGTTATTTAAACTTAGCAATGTTTCAGAATTCATCAGATTTGGAGAATGAACTAGAGAAGATGAAGAATACCCATGCATTGATTATTGACCTACGAAGCTCATACCCAACGGCCGATTATCAAACGTTTCTACAGATGCTTTGTCAGCAGTCGGTGCCCACCAGGTTGAGTGAAGTCCCTGTTGTTTCGGCATGTGATGTGAAAGATTGGGAATTTGAAATGAGTAAGATTAATCCAGGAACCTTTACTTACGCTAAGCCGATAGCTGTTCTGGTTGATAAAACCATGATTAGTCGCCCTGAGGATATCGCTATTTGTTTGAAGGCATTCCCTAATGTGACATTCGTAGGTGAGCAAACTCAAGGAACTGATGGCGAAATGACTAAGATACACTTACCTGGAGGTGGTGAAACGTCATTTACCGGACAGATTATCCGATTTGGTAATGGCGATAAGTTCCAAGGTACAGGGATTATTCCTGATGTTGTTGTAGAGCGAACTGTTGCAGGTGTGAAAAACAATAAAGATGAAATTTTAGAGAAAGCCGTTCAGGTAATTCTTGCCCAGTAAGAATAGGCACTCCCATTAGTGAGTAACAGGTAACTGCTCATTAATGGGAGTTGTTCTTTTAATTGGTCATTATATTTGTCTTACCAATTTTATTAATCAGTTCAAATAGCTGTTCTTTAACCAGTGGCTTGGATATAAAACCATCGCAACCATGTTGTAACGCTATTTCCATTTCCGATTTAGTTGAATATGCTGTCTGGGCAATTATTGGCAGGTCAGGTAAAGCCGATTTTATTTTTTTCGTAGCATTATGTCCGTCCATAACTGGCATTTTAATGTCCATCAATACCAGATCAATGCAATCTCTATTCATACAAATATCAACTGCTTCTTGTCCATCTTTTGCCCATATTAGCTGATAGTTATAGCCATTTACCTTGTTGAATAAAGCCTCAATGTACAAGTAATTTACCTCTTCATCTTCAGCAACCAATATTGTGTAGCTCTGTTTTTTACATGATTGTTGCGAGTATGAATCATTATCTTGTTTTGCAGCTACACTTTTACAGTGTTTATAAGGAATTTTAATGGTGAATATTGAGCCTTTGTCAATGTCTGATTCCACTGATATTTCACCTCCAAGAAGATATACATTTTCCTTGGCAATAGAGAGTCCTAATCCTAAACCTCTACGTTTGCCTGCTACCTTAATGCGCCCTTTGGTGAAACGATCAAATATTATTTCTTTGTTTTCTTGCGATATACCAACGCCGGTATCTCTTACATAGATTACCAGTTGTTTATCTTCCAGGGAATATCCCAGTTCTATGAAACCTTTAGGTGTATACTTAATTGCATTCTCAAGGAGGTTACTAAGTATTTTATTCAATTTTGTTTTATCTGTTGAGATACAACTTTCAAGATGACCTAATCCTTTCTTAAGATAAATTGGAAGGTTGGTTTCTTTTGCCTTTAAAGAGAATACCGAGTATAATTCGTCTAGTAATTCGTTAAGATTGAAGGCTTCATCAATAGCAACCAGTTGTTTGGTCTCAAGAGTTGATATTTCAAGAATATCGTCGATTACTTTTAGTAACTGCTGACTACTATTCTGTATAATCTTAAGATAATATTTCCTGTCTTCTTCTTCCAGCTCAGGCGTGTCGAGTAGGTCAGAAAACCCGATAATACCATTCATTGGTGTTCGAATCTCATGCGACATATTTTGGAGAAACTCGACTTTAAGGCGGTTGCTTAGTTCAGCCTTTTCTTTGGCTAATCGAAGCTCTTTCGTCCGTTCATCGACCATCTTTTCAAGCACCACTTTTTCGTTTCTTAGCTTATCTTCGGCATGCTTTATTCGCAACATTACCTTGATTTGAGCGATCAGTTCACCATCATCGATTGGTTTTGAGAGAAAAGCATCAGCACCTAGTTCAAGACCTTTTATTCTACTCTGAGCGTCATCGTATTTTGCTGTTAGCAGGATAATCGGAATATGTTTTAAGTCTTTATTGGTTTTGAGATATTTGCAGACTTCAAAGCCATCAAGTTCAGGCATTTGTATGTCCAGAATGATTACATCGGGCAAGTGCCTAAGGGCCATTTCTATGCCCTCACGTCCCGATAATGCAGACAATAATTCACACTCAATGGGATTACTCTGAATGATTGCTTTAAAGCTAATTAGATTGTCTAGTTTATCATCAACTACAAGTATCTTGCTTTTCGTCATAATCGTTTTTTTAATTCTTGGAACTAAGCCATTTTGAGATGATATCGAGTAGGTTCAGTGGATCAATAGGTTTCGACATGTAGTCGTCACATCCTGCAGCTAAGAATCTTTCTTTGTCACCTTTCATGGCCTGCGCTGTAAGAGCAATGACTGGTATGCTTAAAGTTCTGGTATCTTTTCTTAACACATCAAGTACCTCTAGTCCGTTCATTTCAGGGAGCATCATATCAAGCAATATCAAATCAGGATCACTATTGAATGCATTGTCGATTCCCAGTTTTCCATTCTCCGCAAGTATCAATCGATATTTCGGCTTTAATATTGCGCTTATTGTAGTAAGGTTATCATGATTGTCTTCTATTACAAGAATTTTATGAGTGCCGCTACCACTATATTGAGGCTTGCCAACAGCCTTTGTCGGTAATTCTACTGTCTTCCTTACAGGCTGTTTTATGCGATTTGCAGGCTTGTTGCCCAGCATTAGTTCTACTTTGAAAATCAGTTCTTGTTCATTCACATCTCCTTTTTGAATGAGCTGTTGAATGTGATTGCTACTCAATACCTGCAAATCCTCTTTAGTTAAATTCTTTGCAGTAAGAATCAATACCGGAATATGGCGTGTTTCGTCAGTGCTTCTAATATTCTCTAGTACCTGAAAACCATCTATTTCAGGCATCATTAAGTCGAGAATTATGCCATCTGGTATGGTATGGCCAACAAAGTCTATTGCTTCCTGACCACCTTTGGCAATATGGATGATATATCCTTCTCTTTCAAGTACCTTTTGAAGTTGTATAATTGCAGCATTATTATCCTCAACGATTAATATCTGCTTCTTACCTGTTATTGCTTGTGGTACCGGTTTATTGTCGAGCTTTTGCAACTCTTCCACAATGCGTTTTAGCGAAGAGTTGGCTGTTGAATAGTTCTTTTCTAGTATTGAGAATGACAGTTCCTCAAGGCTATTACGCTCCCCTGTTGATAGGTCTTTTGCCGTTGTGATAATCACAGGGATACTAGCGGTCTCAGGATTCTGTTTTATCTTTTCTATTACGCTAAAACCATCCAGCCCTGGCATCATCAAGTCAAGAATAACCACATCAGGAAGAATCTTATCCAGTAGCTCTAAACACTTAATACCATCCTCTGCATCAGTCACAAGGTAGTTATCTTCTTCAAGGAATTTTACAACATTTTTACGTTCAAATTCATTGTCCTCAACAACCAATACATTAAGCGGAGACGTCGATATTCTTTTGATCTCTTTTACCAGCTCATCTTTAACAACCGGTTTAGAGATATATCCTACAGCTCCCAAGGCCAATGCAGTATCTTTATCTTTTGATATTGAAACCACAATTACCGGTATGTTGGCTGTCTCAGGATCCTGTTTTAATTCTTGTAGCACCTCATACCCATCCATGTCGGGCATTAACAAGTCAAGGGTAATTGCAAAAGGTTGAATTTGTTTTGCTGTTTCAACCACTTTTGTTCCCTGGTTAAGCTGATAAGTCGCGTAGCCAGCTTTTTCGATATTAGTAGCAATTGATATTGAAATTTCAGGTTCATCATCTACTACCAGCACTGTTTTTTTAGAAGAATAATCGGTATCCCTGCTTGGCTCCTGACTAATTAGGACCTCTTCATCGCCCCATGTTAGTGGTAGGATGATCTCAAACTCACTACCTTCTCCAACTTTACTTTGTACGCAGATTTTCCCTTTCAAAAGATCCACCAGACGCTTTGAAATAGATAAGCCTAAACCACTACCTTCGTATTTACGAGAGGTAGATCCATCCGCTTGACGGAACTCCTCAAAAATATGCAATAAAGCCTTCTTCGATATACCAATACCGGTATCTTTTATCGCAAGTCTGACATGGTTGTCTTTAAGTTGGGTTTTTATACTGATATGTCCTTCTTCGGTAAATTTGAAGGCGTTACCAATAATATTTTGAATGATCTGTATGATTTTATTTTCGTCGCTTTCAATCATACTGATCCTATCATCTAAATCGAATCTAATTTCCAATCCTTTGTCTCTTGCAAGTTGAGATAAATTCTCAGTAATAATTTGGATGGTGTTATTGATATTGAATTTCGAGATTGCTATTTCAATTTTACCAGCTTCAATTTTCGATAGATCAAGGATACTATTGATTAGTGCTAATAAGTTTTTCCCGTTGCGTTCAATAATCTCAAGGTAACTGATTTCCTCGTCCGACAATTTACCCTGGGCTTGCATGAGTAACACGCGTGATAGCGCCATCACAGAGTTAAGCGGAGTACGTAGTTCGTGGCTCATGTTTGAAAGGAATTCACTCTTCATGCGAGTGGCTTCTTCCACATGATTACGTTGTTGTTCCAATTCTGCATTTTGTCTCTTTAGCTCTTGAGCTTGCGAATTTAGCACATCTCTTTGTCGCTGTAACTCATCGTTTTGCTGTTGAGTAACCAATTGTTGATCCTTTAGTACTTTATTGGTGTGAGTCAATTCTTTCGCTAGTAGCTCAGTGGTAGTTGTTGATAGAATATTTGTAAGAGCAGCATTTAGAGTAACAGAAGTTTGATTGATAATATCTGTTACTTCTGTGCTGAACTTCCCGTCTTTTGCCAATGATATAATTGCATACACCGCGTTATCATGGAGAATAGGGAATGAAATCAACTCTTCAGGAATGAAATCAGAAACCGTTGTTTTAAGTTTTATAAGGGTATCTTTATTTACTCTCGTTTTGTGAATAAGTGTCTTGCTCGTTAAAACTAATCCAAGTTCTCCTTCCAACTCATTGGCCGAAAAACTAGTCATCATCTCTTTATTCAGACCGATACTATATTCATGTCTGAAAACATCAGTTTCATTATCAAGAATATAACATGCACAAGTATTAGCATCGGCAATGGTCATGAAATGCTTACTAATGGTTTCCCAGAACTTATCAATATTACTAACCGATATGAGAGAGTCGGAGATTTTTTGTCGACCTTTCTGTACATAGGCATGTTTCTCAAGCGTATCGGCCATTTCATTTACACTTGATGCCAGATCTCCAATTTCATCAGTTGATGTTACCTGTGTTCGTAGCTTATAATTTCCTTCTTTAAACTCCTCTGCAATTCTAGAGATATTGGTAATTGGGTTGGATATAGATTGAGCAATGATACGAGAAATAATAATGAGTACAACAATTGATGCAAATAGGATAAATAAAAAGCTAACGGTGAAGTTATTTACAGGAGTGTTTAACTCTTTAACATCGCGTTTTGCTACAAATCCCCAATTGGTTTTGTCGATGTGCGTATAAGCTGCATATATTTCGATACCCCGATAATCTTTCGTTTTTTCAATACCAGTAATTCCCTGGGAAGACTTGACTGCCGGATTTGCTTCAATCTTAAGATTTAGCGGAGCATCATTGTACCAGCGCAATTCACTTAAGGTATAAACATCCTCATTTACAATAAGCGTTTCACCTGTTTTACCCATACCTGTTCTATTGAGCATGAGTTCGTAAAGCGAAGCATTAAGGTTAATTTTAATAGCCACAACGCAAATTACTTCCTTGCTATCAGGATCTATAACCGGTCCGGCAAAGAGCATTTCAGGAGCTCCATTTTCTTTGGCTTTATAAATATCTTTAATTGATGAATGTCTTTCATTGAGACAGGTATTGAAATAATCTTCGGTGTTTATTTTGCTCCCTTCATTTGAATGATTCGTCGATAGAAGAATAGAACCGCTTGTAGCATCAGCTACAAATATCTCTTTTGCATATTGGTTTTCTTCAATCCAGTAGTTGAATACATATTCTACATAAGCCTGTTTGTCTTTAATAACTGAAGCTGATGAGTTATTGGTTAATGCCTGTCCCCATTCGTGAATTCTGGAATTTCTCGATAGCATGCTCACATCGGCTTCAATATGCTCTATCCAGTCGTTGATCTCCTTTACTTTCAAATCTCTTACCGCCAATAGCTTTTCTATTTCCTGCTGCTTTATCTGTTTGCGTAAATGGAAATACGAAAAACCAAATGTTACCATTAGCGGAATTATGGTAATGACGAGGAACCAAAAGGTTAATCGCTGTTTTTGATGTTTGAAATTAAGCATCTTCATATATATTTTTTTTACGATAGATCGATAAAATACTATTTAGTCTCTCGAATTTATTTGTCAGATTATCAGGGAGGAATTCAGACTCACCCAAGACTAATAATCCATCAGGTTTTAAAGCCCTGTAAAATTTATTAATTGCTGCTTGCCGACTTTTCTCATTGAAGTAAATGAGCACATTTCTACAGCCAATGATATCAAAACTGCCAAATATACTACTAGGTGGAGCATACGAATATTTATCAGCAATATCGTATTTTTCCAATATCACCATCTCTTTTATACACTCGCATATGTGGTATTGATTGTTTCTTTTATGGAAGTACTTCTCAAGATATTTGTGCTTCACATTTCCTACAGCATTCTCAGAATACACTCCTTGTCGCGCTTTCTCAAGCGACCTATCCTCAATATCGGTTGCAATTAATGTTGTAGGAATTTCCATATTCATTTGATGGAATAATTCTTTCAGAATGATTGCCACAGTGTATGATTCTTCACCCGAGGCACAGCCTGCAGTCCACATTCTAAGTAATCCATTATTCTCAGCTTTTTGTTGAATAAGCTTTGGCAATAGCTGTCGTGCACTAAATTCAAACATCAGCGGATTGCGAAAAAAATGGGAATAATCGTTATACAATGAATAATGAAGTGTTCTGCGTTCTCCCTGGTCTACCTCTACCATCTTTATATAGCTCTCAATATCCTTGGTGTTAGTCTCTGTTATCCTCTTATTTAGAACAGATTCCAGGTAGGATGCTTTTAAGGAGGATATATCAATATCCAGCTTATTCAAAAGCAAGTGTGCTATGTCATTTTTAGGCATCAATAGTTGTTCGGTTACAGCGTGAATCAAATATAATAAATTTGTGGAGTTTGACTCCTTTTTTAACATACAATTCACACATTCAATCATCGATAATTTCGTTTAAAATCTTTAGAAATTGTGAAGTAAATGAGAATTATCTCACAAAAGCGCAGGCTTGTTTTGTGTGGAAGTAAAATTAAAATACTTTTGCCGCTCAAAATACAAATCGAATGCACACATTATATGATGAAAAAGACCTGAAACTTATGCATAGCGCAGAGGAGGTTGCAGGCAATAAAAACAACAGAATTGAAATGATTAAGAACTTCGCTTCAAAAGCAGGATACGAGAAGATTGGTATTGCCCATTGTATCGCTTGTACACGTGAGGCAGAGATCCTTAAGGAATATTTATCTGATAGCTTTGAGGTGGTTGCTATCGACTGTAAGCTGGGGAAATATCGAAAGGATGAGTTTTTAGGGATCAATAAGAAAGGAATTATTTGTAATCCTGCCGGACAAGCGGATTATTTGGCGAGTCATGGTACCGAGCTTAATCTTGAAGTAGGATTGTGTGTTGGTCACGATATTATCTTTCAAACAAAATCTTCTGCTCCGGTAAGCACCTTGTTTGTGAAAGATTTTAAAACACATCATGATACCCATGTTGCTTTTGATGAAATTAAGCAGCAGTTAGCGTGTGTTGAGGCGTAGTTCATAAATCCAATCTTGGAAAATATTATAGTGAAGGGATCAATCATGTGTCAATGCATGTTGGTCCCTTTACTGCATTGCATCTTTAAATCCGGGCAGATAAGTGCGCCCAATCGGTATGCTAATATCATCAATGGTTAACTGCTTATTATTGAAAAAACTCACCTTGTTGCGAGCTACCGCATATGATTTATGGACTCTTATAAATCTCTCAATAGGTAGTATATCTAGCACAGCTTTCATGCTCAGTTGAGGCATATAGTGCTTTCCTTGTACATGGATTTTTACGTAATTATCCACCGATTCGATATATAGAATATCATCAATATTAATCTTGATATTCATATAATCGGCCTTCACTGTAATAAAGTCTTTTTCGGCCTTTGATGCGATATCTTGATTGACATAGCGAAGGTGTTTTTCAGCCTTTTGAATTGCTTTGTAAAACCGTTCAAAATCAAACGGCTTTAGCAGATAGTCGATGGCATCAAGACTATAACTCTTTACTGCATATTCGGCATGAGCTGTAGTGAAAATGATAAAAGGAAGAGATTTAATGGTTTCAGCCAGTTGGATTCCTGAAATATCCGGCATTCTAATATCCAGGAAGACTATGTCGGGCTTGTGATGTTGTAAATATTGATTGGCTTCAACAGGGTTGTTAAAGCAGTGTGTAAGCTCAACTGAAGGTATTTGATTGCAGAACTCTTCTATGATTTTTAATGCAAATGGTTCATCATCAACTGCTATACATTTTATTTTATTGCTAGTCTGGTTATTCATCATCAAGCATGATTAAAAGTTTTACAGTAAATGTATTTCCTTCTTTCTTTGTTGTTAGTGTGTATTTCCCTGGATACATTAAGTCCAGACGTTTTCTTACATTTATTAATCCATTCCTGGTCCCTTTTTCATTGTCGGTATTGGCAAATACTTGATTTTCGACAAACAGACTGACCTGATTGGAATCGGCAATGATAATAATTCTGATCTCAGACTCTTGATTGGCACTAATTCCAAACTTGAATGCATTCTCCACAAAAGGAATAAAGATAAGAGGAGCAATCTTAACATAGTCGTCATCAATCGATACAGTATACTTCAATTTCGTTTTTTCAGGTATACGCATCTTCTGTAACTCTATGTATTTGTCAAGATATTCAATCTCTTGATTCAGGTATACGTACTCAACTTTTGCATCGGTAAGTACATAGCGCATCATATCTGATAAGGTAATAATTGCCCTGGGAGCATTATCCGATTTTTGCATCGCCAGGTAATAGATGGCATTCAGACTGTTAAAGAAGAAGTGAGGATTAATCTGTGACTTGAGTAGCGACAATTGAACCTTCATATTTTCCTCTTCTAACCTTCTGGCATTCTCTCTTAATTTGTAGAAATGAGTGATAATACTAAAAGCCCACGTAATAAGCAGAAGGATGGATGTGCCCATACGTACTTTAGCCTGATGTGAGGGCTTGATATCGTATAGCCTGATGTTGAAATCATTGGAGGGAAAGATCTCACCTACCAATACTGGCAGATAATAGAAGACCAGACAAAGGATGGCCATGACCGATAAATACCGTATGGCCTTCTTTTGCTTGATTAAATGATTGCTGATATAAAAAAATGGAATGAGTAGCATAAACGATAAGTAGTAGTGAAGCGGAACATAGCGACTTATTCTACTAAATGATTCAAGTACGAAGATAGGGAGTAGAACAAATACAGTCCACCCAATAACATGAACAAGAATAGTGCTGATGATTCTTTTATCCATTTTCATTCTCATGGTTTTTACCTTATTCAATATACCGTTTATTTCTTAAAACTCTTCACCACCGTTCTGATTGTCTCCATTTCGTTGTTGCCGCTTTGGTTTAAAATTATTAATACGGTAACTTAAAGTTAAAGAAAGTAAAGGCGCATTGTTTGAATATTTGCGAAGACTGAATAAGTTATCATCTTCAATGGTACTTTCATATTTCATTGTTGAGAATAAATCACGCGCCTGAAGTGTGGTCGATAGTTTTCTATCCAAAAAATCGGCCCTTACAGCGAGGTTTACGCCATAGTTCTCACGACTCTCGCTTTGAGTGCTAATGGTCGGACTGTTATAAAATCCGTCGAGCTGTAAACGCCAGTTTTGATGTACCTGAAATGTATTTGCCATCCGACTACTCCATGTGAATGAACTCATATCGTATGAAACATTGTTGCGCTCTCCATCAATGCGGTAATCAAACATGTTACCCGTAAAAGAAACTTCCCACCACTTAAATAATGGGGTAGAATACATTAACTCCATACCCAGAGAGTAGTCCTTCCCAATATTCTCATACGTTGATAAAACAATCCCTTCATCATATACCGAGCGGATACGTTCAATTTTGTTGTGCTTAATTCTGTAATAGGTTTCAAGTGAAAACTGCGATTCTTCCCAATTCTTAACGTAGCTTAACTCCAGTGCATCAATATATTCTGCATCTAATTCCGGATTCCCTCGTCGTACGTTATACATGTCACTCCAGGTGATAAAAGGCTCCAGATACCATCCTCTTGGTCGGTCAATTCTCCTTGAGTAGCTTGTCATTAGCTGGTGATCCTTCGGAAACTGAAATGAAATGTGAAGGGTGGGGAAGTAATCCCAACGATCAATGGTAAATACCTCATCAGATGTTGTTGGAGTAACCTCTCTGTATGTATATTCACTTCGTAGTCCTACCTGATAACCAAAATTGTTGAACATTCCTCGATATATACCATACACGGCATAAATGTTATGGTCATAATCAATCTTGTTACTGAAATCAGGTTGAAGCACAAACTCCTTATTTGTAATGTCGTAGATGTTGAAGGTGGTTTCATCAATACTAGTACTCTTTCGTAGCTGAAATCCTGTTTCAAGCGCATTGTCATTATCAAAAGGCTTTGTATAGTCCAGGCGCATAGTCCAGCGTTTCCCAGGGCCAACCTCAGTAGTTCTGGTCGCACCAGTTACATCTTCATTGGCATCTAGTCGGAAGTTCTCGGCATGCTCATCCCCATCTCGATAGCTGAAGTTTAATTGCGCTACCAATTCATGTTTTTCCTCATCGAACTTGTGGATGTAATTCGCATTGGTTGATATATAGTTGGCACTTCTTCCTGATTCATTTTCACTTATCTCCCGAAATGGAATTTCGTCATTTTGTTGGGTGAAATAGTTAAGTCTGGAGTCATAGAGTGATTCATATCTACCACCCCGAGCCTCAAGAGAAAAGTTATCATTATCCGACATATCCCACTCAATACCTAGTCGCAGGTCATTCCCATTGCGCTGACGATTACTTTCTCCTTCAGAGATGTTATAGGTAGTTGTTCCATCAATAGTCGTTCTGCGTTCGTTATACGAATTTCCCTCATAGGGAGACCTTCTGTGTTCACTGCCGATAAAGAAATTCATGTTATTCTTACGGTAGTTGAGCAGGAAATCAGCACCATAGCGACCGAAAGACCCAGTATTGAAATTAACCAGTCCCTGTATGCCTGGTGTTCTATTCTTTTTCGTTACAATATTGACTATTCCACCGGTTCCATCAGGTTCATATTTAACCGATGGATTGGTGATGATTTCTATATTTTGGATGGTCGACGCAGGTGTTTGCTTTAAAACATCGCTGGGGTCAAGGACTGTTGGTTTTCCATCGATTAAAACGGTAAATCCGGTACTTCCACGGAGCGAAACATTTCCTTCAATGTCCACGCGTATTGATGGCATATTTTCCAATACTTCAACGGCAGACATTGATGCAGAGGTAATTTGCTCAGCCACATTAATTACCTTTTTATCTATCTGATAGCTGATTTTTTGGCGATTGGTTGAAACAACAATCTCGTCAATAGCCTGACTGTCTTCCTCTAGCAGAATATTGCCAATGTTGATTGATGAATTTCGTCCCTTTACGGTGATATCCCGAAGAATTTGTTCTTTATATCCAATGAATTTTATGCTGATATAATAGGAGCCGTTTTTTATGTCCTTTAGGGTAAACTGACCTTGAGCATCGCTAATTGTTCCGGTTATTAACTGGTCTCCATCGGTATTATGAATGGTAATTGTAGCATACTCAATAGGCTTCTTTGAGTTCTTGTCCTGAACTTCTCCTACAACTTTTCCTTTTTCATCCTCCACTGGATTTTCAGGACTGTTCCCTAGTGTATTTAAAGGCATCCATGCTGTAAGAACAGCAAGTAAAATGATCACGATCTGTTTCATCAATAATAGTGGTTATACGGTTTATTAATACAAGATTGGTCTCTTTTCGATTTCATTGCAAAGATGAAGAGAATTTCTCTCGTACTAAACTAATACTGGCAAACGACATAAATTTGCGGGGGAATGGATAAAACAGCTTCTGTTAATTGAGATACTATTGAAACAGTTAAGATGCCAAAAAGTTAGAAACACTTAACTGTTGTAGTGATTTTTCTTGCAGAGAGAGCGAATGTTTCTGGCGATGTAACTTTTTTTTCCCTAAATTCATCGACTGAAACATAATCTTAATAAACGACAACTTTTATGGAGGCAAACAATAACTTCTCAATAGACACCAAAGACAATATTTTTATTCGTATTTGTTTCTGGGCTAATGTATTGTGCTTAGTTACATCATTATTACTGGGGGCAGTCTTGATTTTTACTGATATTATAGATCACAAAGATTTTATGAGCTTTACGAAAGACTCGGATATTAAACTTTACTTTTTACCTCTATCAATTTGTATTTTAATTCACTGGATCTTTTGTATACGTTTCTGGCATAAGCACGACAAGTATTCGAAGGCTATTTATGCATTGATTTTTCTCAATTTTATATACGCTCCATTCTACTATTACCAGGTTCGAATCAAACAGAGACCGCTAAAAAATACCATTGCCAAGAAAGAAGAAGAGGCTGAGGAAGAAGAGGAAGATTATAGTGTTACTGATGATGAATTCCATGAGTTGAACAGACAAAATATCTTTAGTGTACTGCACCTGTGGACTTCCAAGGAGGTGCTTCTTAGCTGTCAGAATGATGAATACGATACTCAAGTATTGGCAGCACTGTTCCGACACTGGAAAGATTCATACATGCCCGAATCGGAAGATTTTACTGAGTTGTTTAGCGAAGAGGAGTTGGAACTTCTGGAAGAATTTAATGAGGCACTGGAAGAGCTAGAAGCACACTTGCCAGAATATCACCCAACCTTAGGTCAATTTGTAGAAACAGTCATGTGGACTGACATGAATAAAACGACCTTGGATATTATTGAACGTTTAAAGCAAGATTAGTTTACTGATGATGGAGTGATTTATGCCAATTATGGGACAAATCAATCACTTATTAGAATAGATAAGCTCAAAGTTGTTATTTTTATTATCATGAAACGAACATGAATACCAGCATTCTACGTTATACCTATGAGAATGATTGAAATTCAATGTAAGTTCTATCTTATATAATTGGAGATAATAAACTTAATCAGATTGAAAATAATCCAGATTCTATGAAAGAATTCCTTCATCATCCAAAAGAGAGAAAAGCGCACATGCCAAAGAATCCAGGCAAGGGTATTATCGAGCGCTATTTTAAGCGTAAGAGTGATTACTTGTGCATTTTCTTAGAAGAATTTCTTGCTTCTATAAAATTGCCAACGCCAGTAGTGAGGGAAACGGGACTATTGTTTGTTTTACTCACAGAGGGAACGCTAGCAATTAAGGTGGGGTATAATGATTATGATCTGATTGAGGGCGATTTACTAATCATTCAACCAATGAAGCCTTTTTCAATTGAAGCTGAGTCGACTGAATGCAAAGGTGTGGTATTCTATATTCAAAGTGATGGAATGATTGGGACTATGGATAATCACTCACTGATATTCAATCTTGATTTTCTTGAAACATGGAGTAAATCGAAATATTCAATTGAACGTGATATGCGCATATATTATGAAAATATCTTTAACAGGATACTACATGAATATGCCACTGGAGCCAATAATCTGAATATTGTAAATGCCTACACGATAACGTTGTTGCTTGAACTCAATATGATTAGTCGCGATGAATATGCAACTAATAATGCAGCAATTAACTTGAGTTACAGATTTAAAAAACTAGTGTATGATAATCTTGCTACCCAACTTTCAATAGCAGAATATGCTGAGCGGTTATCAGTATCTCCAAATCATCTGAACAAATCAATAAAAGCAGCAACAGGGGAGTCAGCATCACAGTTGTTGAGTAAAATCAAGATAATTGAAGCAAAATACCTGCTATTTATGGCCGAGTTAACTGTCAATGAAATTGCATTGCGATTGGGATTTGAGGATCCTTCTTACTTTAGCCGATTCTTCAAAAAGCACGAATCAGTTACCCCTATAGAATTTCGTAAGATGATTGATTTGTCCTGATATCAGCTTTTTTAGTCCTACACACTAACACTGCCTTTGAGATAGATTTGCACTCAGTAATTTAAACATGAGTGTGTTATGAGTATATTTAAGAAGGTTAATGTAGGGTTTGTGTTAACTCCAGGATGCAGAATGGCTGATATAATTGAGACCGATATTATTTTCCGTTTCAATCCAAAAACAAGGAGTCATTATATTGCAGAAGCAAAAGGACCAGTAATAGGAAGGTCTGATTTTACTGTAGTAGCTAATGCCACTTATGATGATTGTCCTGAGCTAGATGTGCTGGTAGTAGGGGAGATGAGTGAAAGAGAGAGTGTTAATAAAGATCTTCTAAAGTTTGTGGCTGCTAAAGCCGCGAAAGCCAAATATGTGATTGGTATTTCTAATGGAGTTTGGACCTTATTTCAAGCAGGACTAATAAAAGATGAAAAGATAACTGCCGATCGGAACACTCTGGATCGATTGAGGAAGGAAATTCTAAATGTAGTTGATAAGAGAAAGAGTATTAAAGATGGCAAACTGCTGACTTCAGGCCCGTCGACAGGAGCTATTGAGTCGGCCTTTGCTGTATACTATGAGCTAAGTGGCAAATGGAAGACTAAGTTTGCCGAGTTAACGTTAGAATATGATGCTTTGGTGCAGTATCCATTATTGAGTAATATTGTTCTTCAGGTGCCTAAAGATCCAAAACCTCTAAAAGTGGGTGTTTTTGCAGCTCCTAACATTTTTATCCCAGATGTAATGGGAGCAGTAGATGTATTTGGAGCGTTACCCAATTGTGAATTTCATTACGTTTCACATACTAAGGGGACTTCTAAATCGATGATCGGGTTTGGTCCTGATATAGAAAGTACAGTTACTTTTGACAATTGTCCACAGCTGGATGTCCTGATTGTAGGGGCTACGCACCCCAAATATCTGAAAGATCCGGAGGTACTTGATTTCATCCTACATCAGGAAAAGAATGCTTCTGCAATTATCTGTGTATGTGCAGGAACTTTCTTGGTTGGAGCAACAGGATTACTTGAGGGGAAGAATGCAGCTACCAATTACCAGCAGGCTCAATCTTTACCAAAAATAGGAGTGACTCCAACCGATCAGGAGATAGCTGTAGATGGCAAGTTCTTCTCAGCAGGACCAGCAGTTGGTTCTTATACGGTAGGACTAAAGGCTGTAGAAAAAATTGTTGGGAGAGAATGGGCTCAATATATTGAACATGAAGTGCTGGAGTTTGCACCTAATCCACTCTTTGGGGCAGGTTCGGCTAAGACGGCAGATAAATCGGCAGTTCTTCTTGCAAAGGCTATGTCAACCCTGTTGTTGAATCCACTATTTAATTCTTTTTTGAAGAAAGGTTATTACGCACAAGGTATAAAACCGAAATAGGAATAAAAAGCAACACCAACAGACTTATTCATGCTGTTGGTGTTGCTTTATCAGTTGTGACATACTGAATGATAATACTTTTTACGCAATGTGCGTCATTTCATTAATCGTAAATTCTTCTACCGCATCTTTGGTGACTTCCACATAGTTTACTAAATGCTGACTTTCCAAGTGTTTTTGTAATAATGCTTTACTTTGCCAGTTTTCGTAAAACAAAAATAAGTTAGGATTTTCATTATCCTGATGCAGGTCATAGTTAATACATCCTTCTTCAGACCTGGTAAGATCAATTAGCTTAAGTAATTCACTCTTTACAAAATCTCTTGATTCTTCTTTTGCTAGAATTCGTGCAATAATTGTTAATTTCTGGTTACTCATAATTCATTAGCTTTTAATATGATTATTCTCCGACGAAGCGTAGTATTTCATTAACATCTTTTCGAGGAGTTGGTTTAGCATGATCCCCATCTTCATAACCATAAACGATAAGCGCAGCTACTGTCTCCTCTTCAGGGAGATCAACAATTTCAGCAATTGATACATCATTAATAACTCCCATAACACATGTTCCAACACCTTTAGCATGTGCCGCCAAACAGAAAGTCTGGCATGCAATACCTGCATCAAAAACCTCCCAAACATTAGCTTTTGAAGTTGCATAATCGTCGCCCTCAAGTTTTCCGCTTTTCCCTTTTACGAAACTCAAAACAGCAACCCCCTTTGCCTCCTTTAAGGTATTGATGTTATACACGAAACCATCAACGCCATCGGTGGCAAGTCTTTTAATGGTCTCTTGGTTGTCGACTAATGTATATCTGGCTACCTGGAAATTTCCCCATGAAGGAGCCCAGCGACTAATTGAAACAATCTCCTTCATTGTTTCTCTGTCTACCTTTTCATTTTTGAACTTACGTACGCTTCTGCGTTCTTCAATCATTTTAATTGCATCCATGCCTAATCTTTTATTGTTTCATCTACATTGCAAAGCTACAAGAAGTCAAAGGCATAAGCATTGTATCAGTAGTGGGTTAAGTTGTACGATTATAGGTTAATGTGTACAAAATTGTATCAATGAAGGATATGGATGGTTTATGAAGTCTTAAAAAGTAGGTGTAATCCCGAATATGTTGCAGTGTTTCCCGAAAATATACCATCATTTAATTGGTCGCCAATGCCTGTTTCTATCAAATAATCTGCAATTTTATCGTTTTAAAACCATAAAATCAGATCAAAAAAATTACTAATGAGAACACCTTGGAAATTATTTATTGGTATGTGTTGGTGCCTATGCATCTTAGCAACTTCTTGTACTAACAAATCCGATATTTTTATTGCAAATAACGGAAGTGACATCAATGGAACCGGATCAAAGTGTAACCCTTTTGCTTCACTGAAAAGAGCAAAAGAGGAAATTGTAAATCGAAAGAAGAACGATGAAGATACAAAGAGCTATCATGTGTTTTTCAGAGAAGGGAAGTATGCGTTAAGGAGTACCTTCCGACTTACGAATGAAGATGATCTTGAAGGATTGAATCTTGTTTTTTCTGCTTACAAAAACGAGGCTGTTAGTCTTACAGGGGGTATTGAAATAGCAGCTGAGAAAGCTGAAAAGTTGAAGGATGAAAACGTGATTAAGCGTTTTGATGCAGCCGTAAGAAATCATATCAGAGTTGTTGATCTTAAGTCGCAGGGCATTTACGATTACGGGAAATTACGTCCCGTGGGATTTGCTCGTCCGTTTGGTCCTGCATGGGCTGAATTATTCGTTAATGGAGAACCTTTCTCGTTGGCACGATGGCCGAATGATTCTACCATAGCCATGGGGAAAATCGTTGATTCTGGATCAGTGCCTCGTGATGGTGATTTCTCTAATCGAGGCGGAAAGTTTACATTCGATACCAACCGACCACAGTCGTGGAAGTCGCATGAGGACATTTGGATCTCAGGATACTTTAAACGTGGATGGGCAGAGGATGCTGTGGAGCTTGCCCAAATTGATACTGCCAATAAGGTATTTGAAACCAAGCAACCTTCGTTGTATGGTTTTGGTACTGGAATGAAGTTTAATCGCTGGTTTGTATACAACATTCTTGAGGAGGTCGATCAGCCAGGAGAATTTTATCTCGATCGTAAGGAGGGGAAACTGTATTTCTATCCTCATGAGATCATGAAGAAATTGGAGATTTCAATTCTTGAAACACCTATGGTGAGTATTATTGATGCCAATAATATTCGCTTTGAGAATATTACATTCGAATGTTCCAGAGGAATGGGGATATATATCGAGAACTCGAACAATATTCACGTTGATAATTGCACCTTTCGCAACCTTGGGATGATGGCAGTATGCATGGGACAAGGTATTGTTCCTTTTAAAAATCTGTCGCATAATGGTATTGGTGTAAGGGCTTCAGAAAAGGTTGGAAGTTATTTGCAGCATGTTTATGATGATACCGTTTTCGATCGAAGAGCAGGGCAGAACAATGTCGTTGATAATTGCAAGATCTATAATACCGGAGCAGGTGGTATCCATCTAAGTGGAGGTGATAGAAAGACGCTTAAGCCAGGAAATAATGCAGTGATAAATTGTAAAATTCACAACTTTAATCGCATTGAAAAGTCGTACAGGGCAGGAATAGATATCAGCGGTGTAGGCAACCGTATAGCTAACTGTGAGTTATTCGATGCCCCTAGTATGGCCATATTGATGCGAGGAAATGACCATCTTTTTGAGTATAACGAAATACATCATGTGTGTCAGGAAGTACATGATCAGGGAGCTCTATATTATGGTCGTGATCCCTCAGAAAGAGGTCACCTTGTTCGCTACAATTTCTTTCATCATTTGAATAGTATTCATGCCACGTCGGCTGTTTATCATGATGATGGAGCCTGTGGAATGAAGGTGTTTGGAAATATTTTCTACAAGCCGGGCGAGATGCCTGTGCTCATTGGAGGAGGGACTGATAATCCTTATTCTAATAACATTTTTATAGATGCAGAATTAGGAATACATGTCGATAACCGCAACTCAAACTGGTCGAAGAATACCTTGGTAAAGGGAGGTGTTTACGATGTGCGATTAAAGGCCGTAAACTACCAACAACCGCCATATAGTACACGTTACCCTGAGTTGGCAAAATACTGGGACGATGATCCTGCTCTACCCAAACGAAATACTGTATCAAAAAATGTTTTCTATAAGGTGAAGAAAGCATATCGCCACAACAAAGCGTGGATGCCTTTTGAGGATGATAACTGGCTAACAGAAGATAATCCAGGATTTGTTGATGAAGAATCCATGAATTTCAAATTAAAGAAAGATGCCAGGGTGTTTTCTGAGATCGAAGGATTTGAAGATATTCCTTTTGAGAAGATAGGCTACAAAAATCCTGCGGATAAATAGACAGCTACAAGCATAAGAAAAAGGGAGTTGAACTTAAAAATCAACTCCCTTTTTTATAGCTGAAATTTTACTGTTTTATTCTACCTGTTGAACCACTCTTATCAGGGATCAATTCGAATGTTATCTCCGGTTCCAGACCTTTTTCATCTTTATGGGAGACGTAGATGATGGTGGTGCGACTCTCTGCTGCTATTTTATTGACCAGCTCAATCAATATAGAAACAAAGTAATCGTCTAGACCATGTGTTGGTTCATCAAGGATCAATAGTGGCGGATGCTTAATCATTGATCGAGCAATTAACACCATGCACTGTTGTCCTTCTGAAAGATGTGAAAACCACTTATCCTTAATGTCGGTCATGCCAATCAATTCGATCCATTTAGCTGCCAAATCCCTTTCCATAAACGACGGTTTATTGTACAACCCAATGGAATCATGCAATCCTGATATAACCATACTTTCAACAGTATGTCTGCCCCTAAATAAAGTAGTCATGGCAGGAGTTACATAGCCAATCTTTTTCTTGATATCCCACACACTTTCACCGGATCCTTTCTTCTTCCCAAACAGCGTTATATCTTTCCCATAAGCCTTCGGATTATCTCCGGTAATCATGGTCAGAAGGGTAGTCTTACCAGAGCCATTAGGCCCCATCAATTGCCAGAAATCGCCCTGATTAATCTCCCAGTTAATGTTATTCAGAATACACCTGTCGTCGTAACTTACGGTTACATTTTTAAACGCAATCAAAGGATCATCCATTGGATCGAAATCCACCAGTGCAGGAGGAATATTACCATTCAAAGAAAATGATTTGGTTTGCTGATACAAAGCCTGGTATTCATTTGTTGTTCCTGTGAATATTATTTTGTCATCCTCAAAACGAACAATCTTATCGACGAACGGTAGAACGTTCTCTTTTCTTCTGAATATTTGGATAATAGGCATTTGCTGCGAGAGTTCAGTCAGGCGTCCTTTTAAAAGCTTTTGTGACGCTTTATCCAGTATGTCGAATGCGTTGTCTAGTATCAGGAAATCAGGATTCTTTGATAGAAGGTGATTCAGTAGAGCCTTTTTCTGTTCTCCACTAGAGAAGGTTCTAATACTTCGATGCTCTCCCTCTGTAAGGGTGTAATCATCGTGAATGGCCTCTTCTTTGATAAAGCGATTCAGCGTGTGATTTGAAAACAAGACACCTTTTTTCCCTTCAAGAAGAAGAAATGGTTCAGGCGCATTGCCTCTAAGTAGCTTTTTAATGAAAGGCGATTCCATGGAAAGACCAGAACCGTATATTGCCCAATGTGTATGTTGTTGCATTTAAATCAAGAATTTATTCTATTACGTAACAGATCGGACCGACTACAATTTGTAGTCAGTTGCCAATCTGTAATTGTGGTGTAAAAATAATAAATCTTGTTGAGTGATGTATTTTTAGCGATTACTCAGTTGCAATTCCACTTAGAACATTCTTGCCGATTACGCGACCACTTTCTTGTTCGGTATGTGCGCGAATGAGATTCTCCACACTCATGCTTCCCAGATTATTGGTGACAGTTGAGATTAACGTACCATCGTCGATAAGTGTTGATACCCTGTTTAGTAGTTCATGTTGCTTCTCAATGTCATCAGTTTGAAACATGGAGCGCGTGAACATAAACTCCCAGCTAAACGACAGTGCTTTGGGCTTAATGGAGTTGATATCGAGCGACTGAGGATCATCTATCAATGCAATATGTCCTCGTGGTTTGATAAGCTCTATGATGCCAGGGAAATGCTGATCAGTAGCATTTAACGAAGCAACATAACGAGGTGTTAGATTCAGCTCCTTCATTTGGTCAACAAGCGACTGGCGGTGGTTGATTACATGATCCGCTCCCATCTTTTTCACCCATGCAGCAGTCTCAGGTCGCGATGCTGTTGCAACCACTGTCAGGTCAGTTAGCTTTTTAGCCAGTTGAATAAGGATTGATCCAACACCACCTGCTCCACCAATAATAAGCAGACTCTCACCTGTTCCGTCGCCTTCATTCAACGCAAATGAATCGAATAGCATCTCCCATGCAGTGATTGAAGTCAGTGGGAAACCTGCTGCCTCAGGAAAATCGAGCGACGATGGCTTTTTACCAACAATGCGTTCGTCAACAGCCTGAAATTGAGCATTCGTTCCTGGTCGCGTTATATCGCCAGCATAAAACACCTCATCACCAACCTTAAACCTACTGACCTTACTACCTACTTGTCGCACAATACCTGCAGCATCGTATCCAATAATTTTTGTCCCTTTTTCAGGTTCCATCCTTGTGCGTACCTTTACATCTACCGGATTAACAGAGATACCCAACACCTCTACTAAAAGATCGTGAGGACCCACTTCAGGAGTATCTGTATCAAATGCTATTAATGCATTTTCGGCAGTAATGGGGCCGGTTTGATTATATCCAATTGCTTTCATATTTCTTTAAATTTTAGATTAAACGATTTTCTGATTATTTCTGTTCACACCTAAATCGTAATACAGGTGTTTTTATACGATCAATATTTGAAGTGTATTTAGTGTGTGCCTTTTGAATAACAGTTTGTTACAAAGCTACTCTTGCTGAGCATCAACGACAATGTAGGGAAATGGGATAAAATTGTACGATTATTGGGAAGTTGTGTGAAAATCTACTGTTTTTGATAGTTTAGAGTCTTTAAAAGTTATATTTGTATCAAACTAACCGATATTGATACAATGCATGTAGCAACGTTAAATAAGATTTTTGAGATCCATATTGAGGAGCTTGATGTTTGGGAAAAGAGACCGTATAAGAACAATTTCTTTGAGATTGTGTATGTGGAAAAAGGATCTGGAAAGCAGTGTATTAATCAGCATGAGTTCGACTATCACGAGGGGAATATTTTCTTACTTCCTCCTTTAGATTGTCATGGATTTAAGATTGATCAACCTTCGAAGTTTTATTTTATCCGTTTTACTGATCATTACTTTTTAAAGTCCGACCGGTTGACTGATTACAATGCTTGGTTTGATAAGATTGCGTATATCCTGGCCAACTACAATAAGGTGCCTGGCGATATTATCTCTTCAGAAAGAGAACGTGCATTTATCATTAACAACATTCAATCAATATATCAGGAATATACCGCCTCGGATAGTTATTCTGAATCGATTATTTCTGGAGCACTAGCATCGATTTTGAACATTTTGGCGCGAAGTATTGAGAAGAAGTATGTTGACCAAGCCAATGAGATTGACAATAGGTTTGGAGAGATTCTACGCTACATAAACACCCATATCATTGATCAAGAGAAACTGCGGATCCCATTGTTAGCAGAGCAGTTCGGAATAGCTAAATCGTATTTCTCAGAGTACTTTAAAAAGCAGGCAGGTGTTAGTCTGGCCGATTACATCCTTAAGTCGAAGCTACGGATTGTAGAGACCAAAGTTTTGCACACCGATCTTACAATGAAAGAGATAGCCTGGCAGTTGAACTTCACCGATAGCAGTCATCTTGCCCGTTCGTTCAAGAAAGTTTATGGCATGACTGTAAAAGAATTTAAACTTAGCGGACAGATTTGCTGCTGATGGTTTTATAACCACATTCGAGACACATTCTGGCCAAATTCGGCCAAAATACCGCCAAATCCTCAGGGCTTTCGCAGTGATTTCGCAATTTGGTATTAATGTGTCTCGAATGTGGTTCGAATGTGGTCCCCATAAAACGCAAGGATTTAGTGGTTCAATTCTGTTGTTATTCGACTATGATATTCTAATGCTCGCTCCTTTGAAAAGTAGTCGATAACCATACCTGATAGAGCAAATAGCATTAATGCAATCGCTATTGCCTGGATATGGTGATTTTTGAAAAACCATATGGCCCCGATGCTAAGTAGCATGAATACCGTTACCATTATATTGGTGGCCTTATACATATACATAAATCCTTCAACGCGTTCCTTTTCTTGTTTTACAAAAGTTTCAGGTGCTTGCTGATAGCTTTGTTTGTACTCAACCAATCTCTTTTGATTGGAAAAATACATACTCACTCCATTACTGGCACACACTAATCCTACCACCATTAGAGGTATCAATAAAGCTTTTGCATTTGGTGTACTTCCGATCTTCCAAAATAGGACGGCTGCCATCATAACCAGAAGGCCAAATACACCAATAAAAAGTGCCTCAAACATTTCTCCTTTTACCCAATTCGATGTGTGATTGTAAAACTCCATAGCAATTGTGTGTTTTTGATTCTTGTGCAAATTTAGGGAGTACAAGTAGGGGAGTTGTATACAAATCACGGATGTTTGTGTTCAAAATACAGAGGGGAATTTTTTATTTCTTGGCAGTATATTACTTTTGTAACTCTAAACCTAAACCACAACCAGTGCAAGATTTAAAACTTTGGGAGAATATCCAGAATGGGGATATGAAGGCTCTAAATGAGCTTCATATAAGATATTTTCATCAGATGTGTTTATTTGCGAAGCAGTCGTTTCGTGATGATCAGCTGGTTGAAAATATTGTTTCCGACTGCTTTATTAAACTCTGGGAGAATAGGTCCAAATTGGAAATTAAGATCTCTTTAAAATCATATTTGTTTCGCATACTTCGGAATCTAATTATCGATCATCATCGGAAAAGACAAGAGTTAGTCGATATTGTTGAAGAGTTTCCTGAGGTTGCAGAGGAAACAGAATTTGATGCACAATTGCGCTATGTGAAGCTATATAAGGCTATAGCAAAGCTACCGGAGCAAAGGAGAAAAATTCTGGAATTAGCTGCATTTGAATCATTGTCGTACCAGGAAATCGCTGATAAATTAAATATTTCCAAGAATACTGTAAAGTCACAAATAGGCCGTGCTTACAGGTTTTTAAAGGAGACTCTTGAGCCTCGTGATTTTTATTTATTCTATTTTTTGCAAAAAAAATAACTTTCCTGTCACCCTCCTTGAATCACTTTTCCGTCATTCATGTAGAGAGTCGTTTCTCTCAGTTATTAAATCAGATCAGGGTATAGTATAATGCCAGTTGTTGAAACTGTTCATGAAAAAAGCAAAATGACAGAAAAAGAGAGTGATAAATTTTGGGATTTGGCCGCAGCGAGGTTGCATGAGGAGATATCGGAAGAGGAGTTGAGCGAATTCACCGAACTACTTGAAGATGATCAGCATCGTAAGAATTTTAGAACGCTGAAAAATATGAAGGACGATTTTTCAGAAGTAAAGAAGCTTACCGGGGTGTCGCGACAAAGATCATGGGGTAATGTATCGAATGGGTTGAGAGGCAAAACGATTAAGATGATTAGTAATATTGTACAATTAGCTGCTGTTATTGTGTTGGCTTTTGTTTTGGGAGGTGTACTTACTAATTGGTGGAATAAGAGTGATGGACTGGGTGGTTATGCCGAGGTTAAAGTACCATTAGGACAAATGTCGGAGATGACTTTAATTGATGGGACAAAGGTTTGGTTGAATTCAGGAACTACATTACGCTATAATAACAGCTTTGGAGAGAAAGAACGACAGGTATCAATGGAAGGAGAGGCTTTCTTCGATGTAACCTCTATGGATAAACCTTTTAAAGTAAAGTTTAAGGGAAAAGAAGTTGAGGTTTTGGGTACACAGTTCAATGTGGTAGCTTATCACGATGATAATATAAGTGAGATAACACTACTGGAAGGTCAAGTGAAGGTAAATAACCAGGAAGGAGAAACATTGGCAACTTTGAAACCTTCAGAGCAAATAACTATAAATGAAACGTCAAACGAGGCAAATATTCGCACTATTAAAACGAGGAACTATATCTCATGGCGTGAAGGAAAGATTGTTTTTGATGAAGAGAAACTTTCACAAGTAGCGGTTAAGCTTGAGCGTTGGTATAATGTGGATATCCAATTTGCAGATTCGGCTATTGGAGAGATGAAATTTACGGGAACAGTCCTAAAAAATAAACCTTTCGATCAGATTATTGCAGCCTTTGAGGTATTGTTACCATTGAAAATAAAATATACCCGAGTGTTGGGAGCACAGGATAAAGTAATTATCTCAATAAAATAGTGCCTATGTAAAATTTGAAAAGATCACCTAACGAAATTTTCCATGTTTTTTGATTAGATCACTAATCGTGGAGTAACATTTAAAACAAAAAAACGGCAGAAATGGTGACGCATCTCTACCGTTAAAGATTTAAAAAACTCACAAGTAATTTAAACCATTCAAATGTATGAAAAAATTTACTAATACGATTGGTATATACCATTCGTGGCGACAACTTTTGTTAAAAATGAAGCTAACTATTACCATTTTATTGATTGGATTCCTCTCTGTTAGTGCCTCTTCCTATTCTCAGAATGCGAAGTTGGATCTTTCGATGAAGAACAATAGTATTGTTGAGCTTTTTCGGGAGATAGAAGAACAGAGTGATTTTTATTTCTTCTTTCAGAAGGAAGAACTTAATGATCTTGATAAAGTATCGGTGAATTTTAAAAATGCTAAAGTAACCGATATTTTAGATGAAGTACTTGATGGTACATCATTAAACTATAAAATAGTTGATCACTATATTATCGTTCATCGCAACAAAGATAAAGTGATGAATGGGGTGACTGCAGGTATGCAACAAAAGTCGGTAACCGGAGTAGTAACCGATGAGCATGGGGAGCCCTTACCAGGTGCTACTGTATTGATTAAGGGGACATCCAATGGTACGGTAACTAAATTTGATGGAGGATATCGCATTAATGGCGTAAATGCAAAAACAGTTCTGCAGTTCTCGTTTATTGGCATGGAGACAAAAGAGGTGATAGTTGGATCTCAGTCGGTTATTGATGTTACATTATCGGAAGATGCTATCGGAATTGAGGAAGTAGTTGCCGTTGGTTACGGAGGTATGAAGAAACGAGACTTGGCAGGTTCTATTGGATCGGTTAAGGCCGAACAGATTGAATCGAAGGCCCTGTCTAATGTTTCAGAAGCCTTAGCTGGTCGTGTTGCAGGAGTACAAATTTCATCGAACGACGGACGTCCTGGAGGAGGTATGAACGTTAGAATTCGAGGAATGAACTCAATCAATGGTAGTAGTAGTCCACTTTATGTTGTTGATGATATTATTGGAGTTGATCCATCAACCATCGACCCTTCAGAGATTAAATCTGTAGAAATTCTTAAGGACGCTTCGTCTACTGCGATATATGGTTCGCAAGGCGCAAATGGTGTAATCATTATCACTACCAATAAGTTTGGTAAGGATGTGCGAAATGAAATAAACGTTGATTATTCATTAGGTATAAGTGAGGTGTATCGTACGTTTGATATGCTTAATGGATCGGAATATTACCAGATGATGGATGCCATCAATCCCTGGAGTAAGTATTACAAAAACTGGGCAGAAAAGTATAAGGATGTTGAGGGAGTTAATTGGCAGGATGAGATCCTGGAGCTCGGACAAAAGAATAATGTCAGGGTTTCGGCTAGTGGAAATTCTGGTAAAACACAGTATTATATCTCTGGTGGCTATAACGATGAGAAAGGTGTAGTGAAATACACTGGATACGATCGGTTGAATCTAAAGATGAACGGACAACATAAGTTCTCTGATAAAATTGCTGTTCGCAGTAGCTTTGATTTTTCGAAGCAACATTATTATGGAGATGGTGTAAGTGGAACGTATGGTGTTTATTTGAACGCGCTTAAATATGCACCACATGATCCATATGTAGATATTAAAGAGTCAGAGTTTGGTCTCGATGATGAAGGAAAGCCCATAAAGACAAGAATTAATCCAATTGTTCACTTGCAAAATGTACAAAATGATCGTTATCAGTATAGCTATCGATTAAATGGTGAATTGGAATATAAAGCATTGAAATGGGTGAAGTTTATTTTCAGGGGAGCCATGTCGAGTGGACAAAGTAGGAATGAAAACTTTCAGAGTGTAAAAACGGTTAATGGTAGTTTTTACAACGGAACAGCTGATCTTAGAACCAGTAAGTATGAGGGGTATATGAACGATAATCTGGTATTTCTGGACCCTAAGTTAGGTGAAAATCACCGATTGAGTGCGATGTTTGGTTTTACTCAGCAAGGAAGTGAAAGTTCTGGTTTTTCGGTACGTTCAGCAAGTTTCGTTAATGATGTATTAGGTGTTTGGGGATTGCCTAGTGGAGAGGATATTGGTAATCCACGTGTTGACAAAAGTGAGTGGACTTTACACTCGTTTATTGGTCGTTTGTCGTATACATTCAAAGAACGATTACTAGTGACCACAACCTTTAGAGCTGATGGTTCTTCAAAATTTGGAGCGGGGAATAAGTGGGGGCACTTCCCATCGATCGCACTTGGATATAGATTGAATGAAGTGAAAGCCATTAAGGATCTGAAGGTCTTCTCTAATCTTAAATTACGTGCAAGTTATGGGATCAATGGTAGTCAGGGAATTCCACCTTACGGATCGCTGGGAAAATACAGTTATGAGAATTACACATTCGATAATGCCAAGCAGACTACTGGAGTACGATCATCATCGCTTGAGAATCCAGCATTGAAATGGGAAAAGACCGCACAAACAGATATTGGATTAGAGGTTGGTTTAATGAAAGGAAAGTTAAATCTAGAATTAGATTACTACCACAAAAAGACCAGTGATTTGCTTTATAAGGTAAGTATGCCTTATACAAGTGGTTATGATGGTTTTCTTGACAATATTGGGGAGTTGGAGAACGAAGGATTTGAGTTTTCGTTAAATTCTCAGAATATTAAAAAGAAAGACTTTAGTTGGCATACTAGCTTTAATATTTCCTTCAATAAAAATGAGGTAAAGAAGTTAAATGACGAGTCTACCTATAAGATCATCGATTCACCATGGGATTATACAAAGAATGAGTTTATCATCAGAGTAGGAGATCCAATTGGCCAGATGTACGGTTACGTTTGGGATGGTGTTTATGGCTTAGAAGATTTTAACTATGATCCACTAAAGGAATCGTACTCTATTAAGGGAAATGTACCTGTCTACGCTGGAACAATCTACCCGGGAAGTGTAAAGTTCAAGGATATGAACGGCGATGGAATCGTTGATGATAAAGATAAGATTGTCATTGGAGAGTCTAATCCTGATTTCTTTGGAGGTGTATCTAATAGTTTTTCATACAAAGGATTAAAGCTGAATATTCATTTTACCTATCAGTATGGAGGAAATGTATTTAACATGACTCGTCTACAATTAGAGGAGTTAGGCGGTGGTGGTAATAAGTTGCATAGTACGAAGCAGTATTGGCGATTGGACAATCAGGATACAACTATGCCGGCAGCCGGACTACAATATCAAGGGCCCTCAAGGGTTGTCTCATCGAGATATATTGAAGACGCTAGTTATTTAAAGTTAAAAACTGTTTCTCTGGCATATACAATTCCCAAAAAGATTTCGAAGAAGATGCACATGAAACATTTGGAGTTCTCCTTGTCAGGAGTGAATTTGTGGACACTTACAGATTATTCAGGAGCTGATCCAGAGGCATCAACAAGTGGAGGGACAATGACCAAAGGAATTGATAATGGAACCTATCCTACGGCGAGAATAGCAATATTTAGTGTTAAAGCAAAATTTTAGAAATGAAGTACTTAAGTATCATATTCGCAACAATGTTACTTTTTGCATGTGTATCGTGTGAAGATTTGACAGAAGAACCATCGACATTTTATTCTGAGGCCAATATCTATAAAAATGAGGATGGTGCATCCATGGCACTTACTGGTGTGTATGGTTGTTTGCAGAAACAGATGTATCCATCGGTTGATAAAATAGGTTATGGCCCGACTGATGAGTTTGTTGTTGATGGTTGGGCTCAGGGCTGGACTAAGATCATGAACCTAAACTTTACCGCAGAAACAGGTGATATTGAAAACTATTGGAAAGAAGCTTATAAGGGAATTAATGCTGCTAATATGTTTCTTGACAAGATGGAAGCTGCCAATTTTGGTACAGGTTCGGCTAATGTTATGATTGGCGAAGCATTGTTTATCCGTGGATTGATCTATTTTAATCTTGTACGTTTGTATGGAGAGGTTCCTCTTTTGTTAAAGGGAACAAATGGTAATTCTGATTTGTATCCAGGGAAGGCCTCTGTGAGTGAGATATATGAGCAAGTGTTAACAGACCTAACTACCGCGAAAAGTTTATTGCCACCGGCCGATAAGGTTACTCAGCATCCAAGGTTTAGCAAAGGAAGTGCACAGGGTATGCTCACAATGGTATATGCTACTTTGGCTGGTTATCCTAATAACAAGAAGGAGCACTGGAATGATGTAAAATCGACGTGTGAAGAGATGTTTTCAGAAGAGGTACATCAATTGAATCCTTCTTATGCCAAACTTTTTGGAGATATTACAGATGATAGATATGATTCTGAGTATCACGAAATATTGGTGCAGATTGCATATTCTGTTGGAGGAGAGGGAAGTAATGTCGCAGCCTGGGGAATCGGACGTGTTGATCGTAATGTAGAACAGGAAGGAGGAGCTTGGTCTGATCATAAACCTGTTCCTCGTTTCTTGAAAAGCTACGATGTCAATGATACTCGTTTTAAGTGGAATGTAGAGAAGCGTAGAAATCAGAATGAACTTGATTATAACAATGCTATGATTGTAAAGTATAAGCGTAGGAGTGCACCAGATTATCACCCATATGCTAATCCTTTAAATTGGGTTGTTATGCGTTATTCTGATGTGTTATTGTTGTATGCCGAGGCATTGAATGAAATTAATAATGGACCTAATCAGGATGCATGCGATGCAATAAATAAAGTTCGTTATCGGGCCCGACCAGATGACAAAAAAGAAGATAATACCATCTTACCGTTTTTGACAACTGATTTATCGTATGATAGTTTTAAAGATGCGATAGTGCAAGAGCGTTCGTGGGAGTTGTGTTATGAAGGTATACGTTGGTACGATTTGAAGCGTTGGGGAACACTTGTGTCAACGGTGCAGAATATTGCACAGGGAGATGATGGCTTACCATGGTGTAAAGCATCAGAATTGATTAGTGAGAAGTTTCTGCTATATCCTATTCCTCAGACTGAAATAGATAAAAATCAGAATCTAAGACCACAAAATGCCGGTTACTAAAAATTTAAAGCACATGAAATATTTATATATCTTTTTAATGTTAGTGGTGGTAATCTCATGTTCCGATGATTTAGAGGTGCCTAAAATTGATAATTCTACAATTAAAATAAGTTCAAAAGCAAATGAGACAATAGAATTTACTTTTGATCAACAATCTGATTTAGTGTCTTTTTATTCGGGTGAGCCTGGACATGACTATAATAGAAAAGACTCTATTTATGCAAAGGGTAGTCTACAGCTTGTGTTTACATCGAAAGGAGAATGGGATGGACGCGATCAATTTATGTCGCTATGGTATTCTAAGAACTATGTTGGAATTGATTCGGTTAAAAGTATCAATTTTGAAGTAAGCGAATATACCAAGTCGATGAGTGATTCATTAAGTGTTGATTCTTTGGGATTAACAGATGAGCAGGTAGATGCACAAGTCGAGAATCTGGTTAATGCCTTCAGGCTTAAAAACGAATATAAAACAGGAAAGGAGTTATTCCAGGAAGCTACGTGGGAGCAAGTTCCAGATGTAGAATTTGGTAAATGCCAGCATGGCCAGGGAGGCGATTGGATTACAACAACTGTTGATTTGAAATCATATAGTTCATCGGACGCCCAAAAGGTAACTTTTGCTTTCAGAAACTACGATGGGGGAACAACTATGGGGAACTACTTTGTCAAGGATTATAAGGTACAGGTAATATCTGACGTTTTTGACGGAGGAAAAGACTTTAGAACCAGTGGTGATGGAATGGAGAATGTAACCATGTCGAATGAAACGCGTTATTGGAAGCCATGGAATACCGGGTGGTGTATTACTGGAGGTCAAGGATGGTATAGCTCTACATCGATGGATAGTTATGCATTGATGTTTCCATTGGATTTAACTCAGATTGATTTCCCGATTCCTGGAGATAGAGGAATTCCTGTAAGTTCTTTTGTGGATCAGAAATCAAGCTTTGAATATAGTTACTCAGAACCTGGAAATTATACCGCCACATTTGTCTTTACCAATGTGGATCAGGATGGAAAGAAGAAAAGTGTAACTAAAACGTATAACATTACTGTTAGTGAGTAAGTAGGTAAGTGAATGATTAATAAGCACCGGCCTTAATTTTTTTATAAGTTAAGGCCGGTGTTGTGTAATATTTTTTACATAAGTAAGTTATGTTCATGTGAGTGTATGTTGCTGGAGGTCATTAAGAACAACTAAAATTTATGTAATGAAAAAATACTTCTTACTTGCCCTAATGTTTATTTGCACGTTGAATCTTTCGGCTCAGATTAAAAAAGGTGATTTCCTGATCAATGCTGATGGACGTTATACTAAAACCAGATCAACGAGTGGTGTAGCATTTAATAGTTCAGGATTGATAGAGCAAAATCTGGAAGTGGGAGGAGCAATAAAGTATTTCTTATCCAATGGTTTTTTGATAGGAATAGGATTGGAATACAATAAATTGAAACAGGAGAAGTCGAGTTTCTTGGCGAGCGAAAAGTTTTACATGAGAGAGCAAATGGATTTAAAATCAAAAGTGCTTATGCCAAAACTGTATTTTGGTTATTTCCACAATATAATTGATCGATTGTATATCAATGGAACACTTCAAG
The DNA here is from genome assembly GCA_005217565.1 of Puteibacter caeruleilacunae. Classification (GTDB taxonomy): domain Bacteria; phylum Bacteroidota; class Bacteroidia; order Bacteroidales; family Prolixibacteraceae; genus Puteibacter; species Puteibacter caeruleilacunae. The sequence goes on along the minus strand of SJCO01000016.1, from coordinate 125,393 downwards.
TAGGATACGGCAAGAAGAAAACTGATGCTACAGGGGTTATTCAGAGCGCGGATTCGATGTTTTCTTCTTCTATGCGGATTGATCCATATGAGATGGAGTTTGATGATTTTGACTACTTTAAATCAAAACTTGCTCCTGGAATTACTTATTTCATCACAGAGCGATGGAGCGTAGGTCTTGATTTAGGAGGTATTGAGTATGATAATACCGATTGGGATAGTGATAGAATACATTGGACTGTAAGTTTTGATCCTAAGTACTGGACGTTTTCTGTAGGGATGAGGTTGTAAAAGAAGGTAAATGTTTGATCATTCAGAATCAAAAAAATAGAATTGATAATTACTTCTTTTAAATATTTATGCCATATTGGACGAAAGAGGAGGCGAAATACAATGGAAGAAATAAAATTTTTTCTTCAGGAATTTCTGCCATCATACCTGAGTGAAAAACAATAGAATAATCCGGTTGGAATTCATTTCTGTATAAATGAAGACTTCTCAATTTACCTGATGGACCATCTTTTACTTCAATTGGAGTAAATGTTCCCTGTTTATATAATAAAAAGTCAATCTCTGCATTACTGCTTTTTGCATCTCTCGACCAATAATATAGCGGTTTGTTTAAAGCAAAAATAAGCTCTTGACCGATAAATTGCTCGGCCAGTTGTCCTCGGTATATAGCTAATAGATTGTCATAACGTAGAACCTCAGAGTAATCTAATTCCATTACCCTATTCATTAGACCAATATCCAGAAATATACTCTTAAACTTTTTCTTTGAAGCAAGTACTTCTAAAGGAATACCGGGAGAAGAAACAGACTTTATTTTACTTGTAATACGTGCTAAAATGAGATTTTCATATGCCTTCTTTATTGTTGATATTGAATAATCTTTGGCAAGACCTGTATATTTGATTTGTTGGCCAACTTTAGCAGCAACAGCCGAAAAAACAGTATTGAGACAAGTAAAATCAGTTTTTGGTTTGTATTTGCCAAAATCTAGCCTATATGTGTTGCATATTTCATCTTGTATTTCAGTGGCTTGTTGAATTGATTTTGTTTGCACGTATTCATATACAGATTCAGGCATACCCCCAACTAACCAATAAATTCGAAGCTGTTCCAGAAGAAAATTATGAACCGGTGCTGAAATTTCAGAAATAGGATTGTTGCAGATAGATGCTGCTTGTTGATAATCTAAAGCAAGAAGAAATTCTGAAAAGCTCATTGGATGAACCTCCATTGTTTGAATTCTTCCGACAGGAAAAGAAATCTCACTTAATGCAAACTCAAGAAGAGAGCCTGCTGCGATTACATGTAATTCTGGAATTTTTTCATAGAAGTAGCGAAGAGACATTATAGCTCTGGGACACGCTTGTATTTCATCGAGAAAGAGGAGTGTTTTCCCTGGTGTTATACTTATACCAGAAACTAATTCTATTTCGCTACATATTCGTTGGGCATCTAAGTCTTTTTCAAAGAATGAAATAAATTGAGGATTTGCTTCAAAATCAATTTTAATGAAGTGCTTAAATTCTTCATTCGCGAGTTTTTCAACAAGCCAGGTTTTTCCAACTTGACGAGCTCCCCTTAATAAAAGTGGTTTTCGCCGAGTCTTTTTAAGCCATTTCATTAAATCTGATAAAGCGTATCTTTCCATGTCTGATTCAGTTTTACAAGGTAAATTTATAGTTTTTGATTCAGTTTTACAAGGTTGTTTTGGAATTATAATTCAGTTTTACAAGGTAAATCTGTAGTTTTGATTCAGTTTTACAAGGGTGATTTGGTGTTTTTGATTCAGTTTTACAAGGTTGTTTTAGTATAAATCAATCCGCGACACTTGGTCACGGATTGAAAATGTCAGCAATAAAAAGCACCTGATATTTATCTTTTATAATTTCCTGCCGATATAGAAAACGTAGCCGTAATAAGCTTTGTATTTGTTGTAAAGAGCTGTTTCGTGGCGCTGATTTGCGATGAAATCTTCAGCCGCCTTATTACCTGCATGCTGTTTTAAGAAAGCTTCCTGGGCTGCAACTTGTGGTGCATAGAAATGTTCTGTCCAGCAATCATCAGGTAATATAAACGAAGCAACAGGAACATAACCTGCCTTTTGCATTTGAGCAAGCTTGTTAGGAATAGTATCAATCAGCGGGTAAGCATCCTCCCAGAACTCGTTGATCTCAGCAGGTCGCTCATCAGTAAACCATGAAACCTCGGTAACTGCGATATAACCATCCTTCTTCAAGAATTTGCGCCATTCTTGAAGGCCTCGTTCAAAGCCGATATTATAAATAGCACCTTCCGACCATATTAGGTCTAGTTCCTCATCCTGAAAAGAAAGGTTATCCATTGATTCAATTACCCCTGTAACTCTGTCCTGAAGGTTATGTTTGTGCGCATTAGCATTGAATAGATCAATGAACCGGGGAAACAAGTCAACACCTGTTACCTTCCCTGGAGCATGCTGTGCAAGTACCATTGTCTGTCCACCGGTACCACAACCAATATCTGCAATGCGTGACTCACTGGTCAGGTTATCAATAAAGCTTAAGGCCTTAATGGTTACCTCCGGACTGCCAGGGCCTTGGCGTTCTACGTTTGCGTAATACTCGCAGATAAGTTCAAGGTCGAATTCGTGAATTGATTTATTTTCGTTACTCATGATGTTTAAAATTAGGTAATTAAAACCACCACATAGGCATACAGTTATACCATGTTTGGTCTCAAAATGTTATTAAAATAAAGATATAGAAATGACTCCGACAAGAATATGCCTGAGTTTTATTACGGGATAACCTTAGATCGACTATCAAAGGTTATTTACTTTACCAGATCCTTCTTAAATTTAAACATCCAAACGTTTTAGTTCAGCACAAAGATAGTGATTCTTATAATGCTATCAATTGCTTGTTCTTATGATTCAGTAAAAACGCTTCTAAATGTGATATTGATTATTTATACATCGTTACGAGAATTCATGGATCAGATCATCAGAGACCAGTCTTGGTCTACTCAAAGCCTTCTCTGAGTCTTCTCTGAGCCTTGTCTAATTCTTGTCAAAGCCTACTCAATGCCCGTAGTATGTAGGCTTTGGTAAGGATTAGTAAGGAATAGTAGGAGAAGAGAAGTAATTTTCTTATCATAATCCTATGTTCTCTGGTTTATTTCAAATTTCGCGATATAAACATCAAGTAATCTATCTTCCAATTGAAGCAGGTTCGATTTTCGTACTACTCTTACATTCACTACTCAAAAAACTAGAGCTTGCGATTATTTGCAGCATATCGGCTACTTTATAGTCACTATCATAACGAGATACTACTATGCCCTTAAAAGCGATCTATTGGTCTTATAATGAGGAATTCGTTGCTCTTATTCCTCCAGTTCGAAGTTTAGTTGGTATTTGATTTCTTTCAGAACGAATGAGCTCTGCACCTGAATAACATTTTGCACAATGGCTAGTTCATTCACCACAAACAGGTAATATTCATCAACATCTTTAACCATCACCTTCAGGAAGAAATCGAAGTTTCCGGCCACATGGTAACACTCCATTACCTTAGGATTTCTGATGATCTCTTCTTTGAAGCGAATGACATTCTCATCGCCATGTTGCTTTAAGGTAACAAAGCATAAAACCATTAAATCGCGACCAACTTTCTTGGGATTTAGCAGCGTTAGATATTTCTTGATGATGCCTCTTCGTTCAAGCTTTCTCACCCTGTCGAAAATGGGAGTTCTGGTAAGATGAAGCTTCTCGGCAATCTCACGATGAGTAATTTTTGCGTTATCCTGAAGTATGTTTAATATTTTTCGGTCTATCTGATCAATGTTTTCCATGACGAGAGATGTATTTATGATATGGGCTGATAGGATATAAACTATCAGCCCGATAAAAGTAACATAAATGCTTTAGACTTTAAAATAGGTGGCTTTGCGCCATAAATATTCAAGAGGACCTTGTCGGTATTTTCGTAGCCACCAACTACTAAACAGTATTTGTGCGATGGCTATCACTACACCTATTATTACGCTTACGAATATACCCGGTGATGCATGCATTCCATATGGGTAGAATATAAACGTTGCTATGATCGATTGGAAGACAAAGTTGGTGAGACTCATCTTTCCATAGATTTGAAATGCTGCTGTTAGTCGCTGAAATCTGCTAGTCTCAAAGAGCAATACAAAGACCGATATCAGTAATAACATACATGATAAGTTATACCACATGGTAGTTGCTATTTGTAGCGGTACCATCACAGGATTAGTATCCTGAGGCAATGATTTTAGCAGATACAATAGTGGAGAGCTGATTGCTGAGATTATTACTAATCTTTTCCAGAATCTATTAGTTCCACTAGCAAACATTCCATGCTTGTACAGTAAAAAGCCAATGATATAGAGCGCTGGCGTTTGTGATATTCTTCCAAATTCCACCGCCCATGTTAAGCATGCTTTTAATCCTATCGTGATATTGGTCACTGCCATGGCTATGAATTTTCCATCATCTACTGCTGGTTTTAACAGATTGTATAGATGGTCAGTATTGAAAATCAATTCATGGTCGGGATTGAGCCATAAACTTATCGCTTTATACAGCTCAACAGGTTGCAAAATCAGCAGAACGGAAATTACAATCAAAGATTTAGAACTTAGTCGGGCAACAATTGGCAATACTACCGCAACAATAGCCATAAATACCAAGGGATCACCTCCCGCAAAGAAGGCAGCGTTTAAGTAACCAAAACCAGCAAGCAACAACATGCGCCAAAGAAAACGCAATCTAAAGTCGTTGCCTTTTTCCTGTGCCCTGAAATACTGTAATCCAAAGGTAAAGCCAAACAGTATGGCAAATATTCCAAAGGCTTTACCTTCAAATAAGAAGTACAGGATATTCTTTGTTGATGCATCTAAAGTCTGCATTATTGTTGAGGTATTCTCAGGCATCACACCATACAAAAAGTGATTGGATGTATGTAACAGAAGAATACTAACAATGGCAAAGCCACGCAGCGCATCAACAACTGCTATTCGTTGTGTAAGTCTCGACATTAGCCTAGTATGTATTTCGATTTAGGTAAGTACGACAGCAATTTTACGATGACGTATGAGATAATAAACACCAATAGCGCTAGCAGAGGTTGTCCCAGCCAGGAGGTAATTCCAATGCCTTCGCCTTTTCCGATGTAGTTTAAAATCCATATGTTCACAATGTAGTGAACCAGAAAGATGGCATAACTGAATTTCGATAACTCCACCATTATGCGATTAGCAACGCCTTTCAGAGATACTTTTTGTAACATCATGAATAGTCCGGCGGTCATCATTACAACATTGATCGATAAATTGTTGATGAAGAACTCTACCTTTTGCCCTTCAACAGCTATCCACGTCATCTGATCGCCATGATTCAATGAGAATAACAATCCTCTGTGGGTGAAATAACCTCCAATGATAAAGAGGATGAGACCTAATCCTACACTATAAAGGTTTGAAAGGGTGTTGTACTTGCGTAAATAATATCCTAAGACCAGGTAGCCTAGATATCCTCCAAAATTGTAGAGCATACCAAACTCATTCCAATCGCAGACTCCATGAATTTGAGGGAACCATATTTTAGCATAGAATAGAATGGTTGTGATTGCCCAGATCATCAGAAATGCTTCTAATCCTTTTTTCGACACCTTCTCAATCCATGGTGAAATGACAGGCATAAACAGGTATAATCCGATGATGGTGTACATAAACCAGAAGTGTACATTCACCCAGGTAAAGTTGATGGGAATCATCAAAATACTCTTTACAACAGGACTGAGATCGCTTGAGGTGAGGGCATTTTCTAAACCGCCAAAGTTAATCTTTGATGGTGCAGGTAAGAAAACATAAGCAACCGACCAGATTAAGAATGGAATGAGTACCCGCGAAAAACGCTTCTTGAAAAATGTTTTTGTGTCGTACTTAATGGGCAGTAGTAGTGCCCCTGAAATCATGATAAAGAACGGAACACAAGGTCGTAAAAAAGTAACATAGAACTGTGTTGCTGAATCGGTTTTTAAATCGAATGCAAAACGCACATGAATCATTGCCACCATGTAGCAAGCTACTACACGGATAACATCCATGTAGCCAATTCTCTCCTGTTGTGAGAAGGAAGTCTGTACCATAGTCTTTAGTTTTAAAAGTGTGGTACAAACTTAGACGATACGAATTGGCAAATAATTAATGTATATTAAAAAATGGGATGAATATCATTGCTCTTGGTCTGTGCCCTCATTTTACTTAAATGTTGAGGTGTCATTCCTAAAAATGATGCCAGGTAGGTGAGCTTAACTCGGGCAAATAAATCAGGTTGTTCTTTAAGCAGTATCTCATAACGTTCCTTGGCCGACATCTGGAGTCGCTCTATACGGCGTGTTTGCAGACTAAGAACACATTCTTGATGCACGACTCTCGACCAGTTAGCAATGTCTAAGTTGACCTCATATAGTGCGTTAAGATCATCAATTTTTATGGCATACATCGTTGTGTCTTCTATGGTTTCAACATACTCAAAACCTGGTTCATTGCGATATAAGGCCAAAAGGGCAAATGTAATATCACCTGCGCGACTGAACCATGAGGTAACCTCTTCTCCGTCGACAATACAGTAGGACCGACTCAATCCTTTCTCAATAAAATAAACATGATTGTCCATTTTTCCTCCCTCAATAACCAGGTGCTTTTTCGGGAATTCTTTTTTTACAAAATATTTTGAAAGAAGATTGATCGATTCATCAGACATGGGGTAAAAACTACGAATGCTCTTTATTATATTGTCCATTTAACTGCTTTTAGCGTAACATCTAGTACAAAGATAACAGGAGTGGATGTTTGTGCAAACTAACAGTTGATTCTTCTCACATATGAGGCCAAATCAGAAAATCTTTAAATCAATAATCTAAAGATCTCTAATTAATCAAAGACATTTTATCTGAGATGTCTATAATTAGCTAATTTGAAAATGCTATTTGTCGGAATAGGGAGGTGAAAAAAGACAAAAGATCTGTTATTCAGAGATTCGTCATGATATCGTTCTTTATTATTTCATTGACTGGTAGTTTTGTATTGTTGTTGAATGTAGTACCTCATACATTAAGAATTGAGGTGAAAAAAGGAATCAATATGAAGCTAAATCTTACCGTCTTAATCATCATCATGCTTAGCATCTCTCACTCTTATGCACAAAGAAATTTCTCTGATTCGGAGATCACCAAGTTAGTCGTATTGGGATCTGGTAATCCTAATCCATCGCCAGTAAGGTCGGGTAATTCATTGGCTATTGTGGTGAATGATACCCCGTATATTGTGGACTTCGGACCTGGTTTAATACGACAGGCAGCGGCATTGTCGCCTCGCTATAAAGGTTCAATCAAAGGACTGGATGTGAAGAATATTAAGACAGCTTTTCTTACTCATTTGCACTCAGATCATACAACTGGTTACCCCGACTTAATTCTTACACCTTGGGTGATGGGACGAAATGAGCCATTGAAGGTATTCGGACCAGAAGGGACGCAAAAGATGACCGATCATATCCTGGAGGCTTATGCTGATGATATTAAGTACCGATTGTATGGCGCAGAGCCTGCGAATAATGAAGGTTGGCGGGTAAATGTTCGGGAATTTCTGAAAGAAGGCATTATTTATTCTGATGATAATGTTAAGGTGTATGCATTTAAGGTGAAACATGGTACATGGCCTAATGCCTGGGGATTTAAGTTTGTAACGCCTGATAAGGTGATTGTGATCTCAGGAGATACAGCACCTTGCAAGAAGATTGCAGCGTATGCAAAAGATGCCGACATATTGGTGCATGAAGTGTATTCTCAGAAGGGATTTGACAGGCGGTCAGCTTTCTGGCAGAATTACCATTCAAAACAGCATACCTCTACGTTAGAGTTGGGAGAGTTGGCAGCCAAGACAAAGCCTAAGATGGTGGTGTTGTATCATGTATTAGATTGGGGAGCAACCGAAGAGGAATTACTTGAAGAGATTGCTACACGCTACAAGGGAAAAGTAGTTGTGAGTCGCGATTTAGATATCTTTTAAACCATTTACAATAGCAGGTATCTAATAAGCCGAAGATCAAAAAATAGAATAATCCAGTAATCTAATAATCGTTATATAACCAGAGATGAAGAAAGTAGTAGTTATGTCGTTGCTAGTCGCATTAGGACTAAGTGGCTTTGCACAGAAGAATTGTTGTCCGAAGAAGGATGAGTTAAAGACTGAAATTGTATTTCCAGGTGATTGGGGAGATAAGCCAACATTATCGATCCCTGAAGTTGATGAGATTGAGCGTGTAGAGAATGGGAAGCGTCCATCAATGAAAGCCATGAAAAACACGGAATACATCCTTAGTACAGCCACTCATAAGGCAATTGGTGATGCTTACGTGATCTTAACCGATCATACTGATGCGGAATATCTTAAATCATTGAATAAGCTGGCTAAGTACCGAAAAGCAGAGATTATTCAAACTGCCGATTTGGCCAATCTTTATAAAGATGAAAAAGAGTTGAAGAAACTTCACAAGCAATTGATGAAGCTAAAACCTAAATATGCAGCCATTGCACCGCGACTAGAATCGTATCGTGAGAACATGTTGTTGGGGGTTTATGAGTTGCTATGTAACCTTGATGATGATCCATTGTTGGATGCCTACCCAGGCGTGTTAATCGCATCTGATGCAGAGAAATTTGAGGCGTTAGTTGAGCGGACAATCAACTATGAGCCTATGACCAGGAAAGCACTGGCTCCTGCAGCAATTTGCATGATTCCAAATCAGAAAGAGCTGAGATCATTGCAGAAGAATGGTATTATCCATAATCTGTTTGCCGATTACGGGTATGATGCACCAATGCTTAATATCTATAAGAAAAATGCTGTAGGCGGACCGCTTTTGTCGGGCGATAAAAGCTATAATATGACCATGCAACCAAAGCAGTTTGTGAAGCATATCCCTGATTCAATGAGTAGTGTGTTTATAGATGCATCGCTGTGGGTACTTCACGGCCATGGTTTGCCGGGCGTTTCGTGTGGCGTTGATATTGATGCTTTATCTGAACCACTGAATTCAAAGGTTATTCTTTGTGGTTCTTGCTTTTCGGCATCAACGCAGCACTCTGATCTTACACCAATGAAGATATCTCCTGATGGATTTCCTATTGTACCGCGTGAGGCTTTTGCACTAAAGGCTCTTGATCAAGGTGCAGCTGTAGTGTTCGGGCATATGCGATTGAATAGTGGTTTCCCAAGATTGATGCCAGTGTTAGAGACTTTTTTGCAGGGACGAACTGTTGGTGAAGCATATCAGGAGCTTATTAACGGTGATTTGCTTAAAATGAAATTTGATTCACATCAGTTAGCCGTACGCGAGAAGCCTGAAAATCCAAGAAGAATAAAGCAAAACATATTGCTGTATGTGTTGTTTGGCGATCCTGCTCTGCAACCAATTGAGAAGATGATGTAGGGGACTTAAAATGCTGAATTACTAACGATAATCAAAAGGAGTTTAAAATGAGATTTCTATTGTTCTGCTTAATTGTGTTGTTGTGGGGATGTTCCTCGTCGAGTGATGTAAGCGAAGAGGTAATAAATGAGGAGATTGTAGAAGAGGAAGCACAAGAGGGTGTTCTGAGTTTTAATTGGGAATGTAAACAAGATGTAATACCGACAGCTCAAAAGGTGGAATGGGAGGAGCAGTTGGCAATTATTCATGATTACTTTGTTGATACGTTTGCCTATGCCCCAAGAACTACTCCTGTGAGTATTGTGTATTTTACCGATGCTGATGCATTTAAAGCATATCAATTAAATGAGTTAGGAAAATCGAGTGCTAATCCAAGTGGCTTCTATTCTCCCAAAGATAAGAAGCTTTACATGATCAATAAAAACAATGTAAGTAGCAATGCTAAAAATATCTTCTTACATGAAGGTACACATTCGGTATTTGCTTCAGAAATAAACGGAGGAGCAATCATTTTAAACGAAGGATTGGCCACGATATTTCAGACATTGAGTAAGAATAGCGAGAAGTATTTTGTTGATGTTGCCGGGAATTATAAACAGAGTATTACTAAGCTTGATAATGAAGGTGGATTATATGGATTAACCGAGTTCTTTCAGTTATCAAATCAGGCTTGGCAACAAGATGGTTCTACAACGTATGCTCAATCCAATTCTGTGGTGTACTTTCTGATGAGTGAACACCTTGATTTGCTTAAGAAAATCGTAATAGAGTTTAAGAAGAGTGCTAATGTAAGGAAATCTTATATTGAGCTACTTGATGTCAATTATTCTGGTGGATTTGCTCAGTTTGAGCACGATTGGTTGGTGTGGATCAAACAAGAAGCTACATCAGTTCAAATAAGATAGTATAGTTATTTAGAGTGATAATCTAGCAAAGAGGAAACCACGTGATTGAATGTTACAGTCATTGTGGTATTCCTCTTTTTTTGATATCCCTCTAACTAAACGATTTCGTATGAGACAATAACTTTATCGTTTATAATTGAGGAATAAATATTACCATTTCGATGTTCTCCAAAACCACGAATAACTAACACTAAAGCCATTGCCATCGTAGCCTGGATTGTATTTTGATAATCCATTATTTGATTGATGGAACTGCCCATAACCTAAGCGCACCTTATTCTTGTCTTTGAGAGTGTATTCTACTCCCAACTGCGTTGAATGATTGAACGTGAAGTTTGATCCATTGTGTGGGAACTTCTCAAAACCATAGAACAAGCCAGTACCGTATTCGAGGTATGGACTAATGCGTTTTCTTCCGAACAGATACCAACGATAATAGGTCATAATACCAGCACCTAGTCCGAATGAATCTTTGTTCTCAATATTTGGTGTTTGATCATTCCATTCCTGAAGGTTAAACTCCATGGCAAAGGCAAACCATCGGGCGACTCTGTTTTCCACTCCAAAATTCTGATGGTACACCTTTTTCAGTCCCCAGGCATACTCGTTATTCATCCCTGCACGTGCCTGATAGTAGTTTAAATTCTCACCGTCTTTAAAGAGCACCTCGGCCAATGTGTATGACAAGGCTGCAGCTCCTATTACTCCGATAAAAGTCTCCTCGTCGGTTAGAGAAAACGGACTCTCAGGACCGAATCCTGGTACTCTGAACCAATCGTTCTTTTTACTTTGACCAACCGATTGAGTGCTTTGTAAAAGTAGCAGAGGGAATATTGATATGATTATTAGTGATTTAAAGTTCATCCTTTGATTTTTAGATTTATGAATAATGCAGGCTAGTAGTTGAAGTGCGTAATTATTGGATAATGGTCTGAAATGTATGGTACTCCATAATCCTCAGAAACTGTTCTGAAGGACAGTGCATGGGCATTTTGGTAAAAGATGAAATCGATGTTTCTACTTAAATACCATCTTCCAAAGAAGTTGAACGATTTGGTATTGTCGCTATAATCAGCAAATCGTCGTGCACTGAAATATTCATCTGTAATAGGATCAAAAATCGAACTTCTTATAAGTGCGTTAAAATCACCAGTGATAAATATAGGAGAATTAGCGTCGGCTATCTCATGGATTTTGTTTACCAATAATTTGGCTGATTCTTTACGGGCTGTTTTACCTTTATGATCAAAGTGGGTATTGAAGACGAATACCGTTTTGTCACTTTTTAGGTCTTTCAGTTTAGCCCATGTAACGATGCGTTTACATTCAGCATCCCATCCATATGAAGGCTCATCAGGTGTTTCGCTCAGCCAGAATGTTTGATTGTCTAATAATTCAAACTGTGCAGTTGAATAAAAGATGGCGTTGCTTTCTCCACCAGTATGACCATCATCTCGTCCTTGGCCAACATACTTGTAATTCACCAAATGTTCATCGAGATACGTTACCTGGTGATGTAATCCCTCCTGAATACTAAAAACTGATGGCTCAGTTTTTTTAATCATTTCTACGCATGCTACCTTTCTGTTGGTCCACTGGTTTTTACCATCGGCAGGCTCATCGTACCTGAGGTTAAAAGACATGACACTAATGTTGTTGTCGGCTTCCCATTTAAATGGTTCTTCCTTGCTGCAACTGCACAATGATGACATTGCCAGCAATGCGCAAATCACTAGTTTAATTTTCATTTTTAAGAATTTTGTTGTTACCGTTGGAATGTCCGCACACTCCATTTATTTTTCACTCAACAACACGATGGGAAAGAATGGAAAAGGTTGCGTGGAAGTACTGTTTTTATTGTATTAGTTGAATCCACAAGGGCATGGTTTACATGTTGCCTTGTGGTGAAATGTATAGGTATACAAGAATGATACTGGCTGGTTAATTTTGAGTATCTTTCGTGTTTGATTTTACATATTCACTTGGACTAACACCATATGTTTTTTTAAAACACTTACCAAAATATTTCGGATCGTTGAAACCTACCTCATAAGCTATTTCTGATACTTTGAATTTTTTTTGAACAAGTAATTTTGATGCCCTTTCCAATCTATATGAGCGAATAAATTCATTAGGACTCATACCTGTTAATGCTTTAATCTTGCGATACAAACTGACAGTGGTGATATTAACCATACTTGCCAAAGTTTCAACGCTAAGCTCAGGATCGGAAATCATATCGTCAATAATTTGAGTAACTTTAATTATAAACTTTTCATCAAGCGAAAGAACATTGGGATCGGTTGCTTTTGGGATGTTAAAACCAGAATACTTTTTCTGTAATATTATTCTTGATTCAATCGTGTTATTTACGACTAATTCCAATTGTTTAATGTTGAATGGCTTAGAAAGATAATAGTCGGCTCCGGTCTTTAATCCTTCAATCTCATTGTCTATCGTGTTTTTTGCAGTAAGCATAATAACGGGGATATGGCTGGAATTAATGTTTTTCTTAATACTTTTTGTCATCTCAATTCCACTCATAATTGGCATCATAATGTCGGTAATTATCAGGTCTGGATTATGTTTTTCCACATTAATCAAGCCTTCCTGTCCGTTTGAAGCGACAATAACATTATAGTTTTGGATAAAGATGTCGGATATGAATTTTCTTAAATCAGCGTTGTCTTCGACAATAAGAATTGAATACTCTTTGGATTCGGTATTTAGTGCATCTTCATCTGGAATAGTATCATCATTTAATGTCGTAATAATTGAATGTACTTCATTAGAGACGTTTTGCTCGTCTGCTAGGTTTGATGTCAGTATTTCACTAGGAGCGAAGAAGCTTTTGGTAGCAGGAAGCCAAACCGTAAATTGAGTCCCTTTTCCCAGCTGACTTTCTAATGTAATAAATCCCTTGTGATGTTCAACCAATGATTTTGTTAGCGATAATCCTATCCCGGTTCCAGGCATATTTTTATTGGCTGAATTTATTTGATAGAAACGTTCAAAGATGTACTTTTTATCTTCGTCACTAATTCCTATCCCTGTATCTTCAACTATAAAACAGAAGTAATCCTCTTTGTTGTGAGGTGTGTTTCGGGGGAGTTCTATTTCTCCTGGATTTTTAAGGTAAATACTAATGTTACCACCTGCAGACGTATATTTTATGGCGTTAGACAAGAGGTTATAGAACACTTTTTCAAGGATATCAATATCATACCAGTAGTGTATTGAATTGAAGCTAGAGTTCCAATTCAGTTTTAAGTTCTTATCAGTAGCATAATCGTTAAAATCATCAATGTGCCCTCTTAATTGTTTGCAAATATCAGAATATCTAATTTGGAGTTGAATACTGTTGTTTTCGGCTTTTCTAAAATCAAGAATTTGATTGACGAGTTTTGTAAGTATCGAAACACTTCTGTTTATTGTAAATAATTGCTGATCAATTTGTGCCTTATTCATCTTTGAATTACGATGAATTAGCTTCTGTAGTGGTCCTGAAATCAAGGTAAGGGGGGTTCTGATTTCATGTGAGATATTAGTAAAGAACTGTAACTTAAATTGATCTAATTCAGCTTGTCGCTTCCGTTCAGATTTTTCTTTATCAAGTTCGCGTTTTATTTTTATCCTGATTAGGATAAGTCGACCAACGAATAAGACAAGGCCAATAATAAATAGGGAGTATCCTAAGTAGGCAAGAACAGTCTTATACCAAGGAGGGAAAATCTGAAAAGAAATAGTTTTGGTTGCGCTAGACCAATCACCATAGATATTAGAAACCCTTACTTTGAATTTGTAATTCCCTTTCTCTAAATTAGCATAGGTTATAGCCCTATTTTGGTAGGTTGTAGTCTGCCAGGTCTTGTCTACACCTTCTAACATGTATGAAAATAATATTTTTTCGGGGTGAGAAAACTCAATGGCACTGAACTTAAGACCAATAACATTTTCATTGTAATCTAGTTTTATCTTATCGGTTCTGTTTAGGTTTAATGAATACAAAACACGATCTTTTAATATATCCCCTGGATTAATTCTCGTATTGTTAACCTTAAGGTCTTCAATATACACTTTGGGAGGATTACTGGTTAATTTAACGTCATCAGGATTAAAAATACTGATACCAGAATTTCCACCAAACATCAGTTCACCTCTTGAGTTTACAAGACAGGAAGAGAGATTAAATATATTGCCTTGAATTCCATCTTCATAATAGAAGTTGTGGAATTTGTTTGTATTAGGATTTAACTGAGATAATCCTTTTTGTGTGCTGATCCAAAGCTCTCCATATTTATCTTCAAGAATTCCTTTTACAATATTGTCTGCTAATCCTGATGAGACATCGTAGTTTGTGAATGTATCTGTTGTTGGATTATACTTACTTAATCCCTCCTGTGTTCCTATCCAAAGATTACCATTTGAATCTTCAAAAAGGGTGTTTACTAGATCGCTACTTATTCCATTTGTAGTTGAATAATTACGTCGATAATGTATGAATTTAGCCGAATCTAGTTGGTCTGTTTTATTCAGGTTTAGCTTATTTAATCCTCCTCCCCAGGTACCTATCCAAAGATTTCCTTTAGAATCTTCCAGAAGAGCTCTGATGTTATTATAACTAAGAGATGTTTTAAGTTTTGCATTATTTTTAAAGTGGAGAAAAGTATTACTGGCCCAATCGAATTTATCCAATCCATTGTATGTGGCGATCCATAAACCTGATTTATCCTTAGCTGGTAAGATATACCAAATACTTGCATCAACAATACTGTTTGGTTTTGAACTGTTATGTTTATAGGTTTTGAAGGTATTCTTTTTAGGATCAAACATATTTAATCCAGTAGGCGTTCCAAGCCAAATTCTTCCTAGATGATCAATACATGTAGTTTCAATTATATTGCTTGATATTGATTCGGTTTCTAATGGATTTAATTTATAAGACTCGTATTTGTATTTTCTAGGATTATATTTATTTAGGCCACCTCCATAGGTGCCAAACCAGAAGTTACCATCACTATCCTCGGAAATAGACTTTACAATATTGCTTGATATACTGTTTTTATTATCAGGATGATAGTTGATGTTTGTGAAGTTCTGAATATCCGGATTGATATAGTCTATGCCAGTTTCTCTTGTTACGATCCAAAGAAAACCATTTCTATCGGGATAGAGTGCATAAACGTGATTGCGACTAATTGATTTGTTATCGTAGATATTGTTTGTGTACTTTCTAAATGAATTTTCAACTTCATTAAATTGAAGAAGTCCCCCTCCAAATGTTCCTATCCATATTTTACCTTTAATATCCTTGACAATTGAGTATACCCTGTTTTCAGTAAACCAGTTGGTTTCATTATTGGCAATGTAATGTTTGGTGTTGTATTTATTATTGTTCTTTTTTAAGATTGTGAAGCCATGATCTGTTCCTATGTATAGGTTGCTTTCTGAAAGTTCATTAATACAGAATACCGTAGATTCGCTCAGTTCTGAACCATCATTTCGTCTGGAATATATATGATCAAAGTGGATTGCTTCAGACCTTTTATTATTTGCAGCCAAAAGATATAGACCACCTCCTTCTGTACCAATCCAAAGGTTATCTTTGCTATCGGTGTATAAACAGAAAATCCGATTATTATTGAATGAATTTGTTTTGTTTTTTAACGTATAATATCGCTTAAAAATCGGAATGCCATTTTTCCATTCTGTGAGTTTGTTTAATCCAAAGAATGTTCCGATCCAGATATCTCCATTCTTATCCTCGGTAATTGATGAAATAGTATTGTTAGAAATACTACCAGGTTTATCTGCTTCGCTTAAGAAGTGTCGAAATGTTTGGGTATTGGGATTGTAGATGTTTAAACCTCGATCTGTTCCAATCCATATATTACCTTTGCTATCTTCAAATAATGTACGTATTACACTATTGCTTATCGTATTAATATCCTCTGATTTGTGCTTGTATATTTTTACATCAAAGCCATCGAATCTATTAAGCCCTGCATCTGTTCCTATCCAAATAAAACCTTGGCTATCTTTTAAAATGCAATTGGTAACATTAGAACTCAATCCGTGTTCATAAGTTAAATGGTTAAATATAATTTCGGTTTCATTTTTTCCCCAGAAATTATTTTGAGCATGAACACTAGCATAAATCGTCAAAAAGACTGCAGTTAATTTGATTTGGAAGATGAATCTATTCAAGTGCATTTTGCGAGTACTTTATTTTTAATTTAAACCTATACATTTTTAAGCGTTTTTTCATTGTTTTTTGTGGTTGTAGAATTCAATTCCTCTCATTTGAAAGATTTGTCCACCAAATCTCATCTGATTTCCTCTTTTATGATAGATGCGTATAACACAGGTCTTTATCTCTCCTTCTAATTTTATCAGTGTAATCTAATTTAATTAATTAAAACTTTTAAAAATGTATTTTTATGAGAAATTACAAGAAGGAAAAAATCAAGTTTAGAAATCCTATTGCACGGGGGATAGGGTTGCTTTTAACTGTCATATGTTTGACTTTATTCCAGTATTCGGGATATGGACAATCTAAAACAGTCTCTGGTGCGGTAAAAGAAAAGTCTGGAAATGTTTTACCAGGAGTTACTGTTGTTATTAAAGGTACTTCACAAGGGACTAGTACTGACTTTGATGGTAAGTTTAGTCTTAATGTAGAAGAAAACAGTGTCTTGGTTTTTTCATTCATTGGATTTAAGAGTCAGGAAGTGGTAGTTGCAGGAAAATCTAAGATTGATCTTGTTTTATACCCTGATGTGGAATCAATAGAAGAGGTTGTCGTAACTGGATATTCAAGTCAGTCGAAGGCTACTGTAACGACCTCTATTGAACAAGTTGATGCAGAACCTTTGCAAAATGTTCCAGCAGGAGGGAATGCAGTAAATGCGCTGATAGGAAAGGTGTCAGGAGTATCAATTGTACAAAGTGATGGTCGTTCGGGATCAGCTCCAGCAATTCAAATTCGAGGAGGTACAACTCCTGGTTTTGGAGGAGATAAACCATTATATATTGTCGATGGTTTTGTGCAAGGTGATATCGGAGCAATTGACATGAATGATGTAGAAGAGTTTACTATTCTGAAAGATGCTGCAGCAACAGCTATTTATGGAGCTCAAGCTGCGAATGGAGTAATCATCGTTAAAACCAGGCAAGGAAAGAAAGGAAAATTTAATGTGCAATTTAAGTATGCGCATGAATTTCAAAGTGCAGAACGTTATAAAGTAGATGTATTGACTCCTGAGGAGGAATTATATTATCTGCGTCTAGGAACACTTAATTACGAAGGCTCTCTTGCTTACCAGTTTATCCAAGGAAGACCACATTGGTATTCATCGGTTCAGCCCTATTCTCCAGAGCAATCAGGCTACAACGAAAATGCAGCCTCTCAGTTGTATTGGTTGGATGATGTTCTAACCTATAATAATGGAGTTGTTCCTGAAGGATATGTACAAACTGTTGATCCGGTAACAGGCCGTCAAATGGTTTATCCTGTAAATGATTGGCAAGATGCCATATTTACAAACGGTAGTGGAGATACTTATTTCCTTAATATCGGTGGTGGAACAGAAAAGGCTACGTATAGCGTTTCAATGAGTTATTACGATGTTAGTGGTATCGGTGTATTCAATGATTATCAAAGATACTACCTAAATGCGAATACTGATATTCAATTGAGTAAGAAGGTTAAGGCCGGCTTTAAATTCAACTATTCTCTTGAAGATGAAAACCGTGGAGAAGGGAATACATGGTATGAGAGAAGTGCGAGACAGGCTGTTACTACGAGATTATTTAATGATGATGGATCGCCAGCGTCAAATATAAAAAACAGTGGAAAGTGGAATCCTAAATTCTATGAAACCAATCTGCTTAGAGAAAGGATTAATACAGATATGCGTATTAATGCTTATATGGAGTGGGAGATTCTTGATGGATTAAAGTTTAAGCCTTCAGTAATGGTTCGTCAATATGGTTCTAATTTTGCCTCATTTATTTATGAGAATGAAATTCAGGGAACCAAGCGAAGTCAGTCAGCATTTCAGACAAATGATTTGCACACACAGTTTGATGGAATTCTTACTTATAAGAAAGTATTCGATGATGCGCATTCAGTGAATATATTGGCTGGTACTTCATTTAGAAATACATATGCCTATGATATTGAAGGAACAGCTTTTGGTGCAGCTTCAGATTTGATTCCTGTAATAATTGATGATATCCCAAATGAAAATACAACTGTAGAAACGGCTTATGGAAAAACTGCGATACAAAGTTGGTTTGGACAGGTTTCTTATGACTATAAAAAGCGATATCTGTTAAATGCAACATTGCGATATGACGGTAACTATCGTTTTACAGAAGAAAATAAATGGGGAACATTCCCTGGTATTTCAGCAGGATGGAATATTCATAAAGAGAATTTCTGGGGTAATCTTGGAATGCCTTGGTTTAGGAAGGCTAAAGTTACTGCTTCATATGGTGAAGCAGGTAAATCATCAGGCTTAAGTATTAATGATACCAGAGGTGCTTATTCAACTGTAAGTTATGCTAATGCAGGTGGAGTCTTGCAGTCTAACCTTCAGAACACATCATTGGTGTGGGAAACTACTCGCGAATGGGTAGGAGGATTAGATATGACTTTCTTTGAAGGTAATAAACTCAATGCCTCAATCCAGTATTATGATAGAGCAGCAGTTGATCGTTTGTTTTTGGAACCACTTCCTGCTTTTACGGGATTTAGCGGAATTAGAACAAATATTGGAACGTTTGCCAGTAGAGGATTGGAGTTTACTTTCGATGCCAATCTGGTTAATACAGATAAATTTGCATGGGATGTATCTGGGTTTTTCGATTATTTGATGACTCAAAAAACATTGAAACTTCCTGTGAATGGTGCCGATAAAAATAGAATTGGAGGAACGAATATTACCAACCCGAATGATCCATCAGGAGATCCATTATTGGTAGGTGGTTATGCTGAAGGAGAACGCTGGGGAGGAATATATGGTTATGTGAATGATGGTATTATTCAGAACTGGGATGAGGCAGATGTTTATAATGCAAAGATCTATGATGAAATTTCTGCATCGTCGAGGAATAAAAGACAGTTTAAAAAGCCTGGTGATGTAATGTGGAGAGACCTAAATGGTGATGGATTGATTAATTCAATGGATCGTGAGTTTAAAGGTTGGGCAACACCTGATAAGCGTTTAGGTTTGACTACATCATTTCATTATAAAAATGAGAATGTAGGTCTTTTTAAGTTGTCTGTTACTCTTGAATCTTCTCTTGGTGCGGTTGCATATGATTGGCATACCATGAGAATGATTTCTCAGGCACAAGGAGGAGATAGACCGTCGGTTGTTGTTAGGGATTCCTGGCTAGAAGAGGGTGATAATCTGTATGGTCGTTATCAATGGGCGAACCGTCATACTTCATGGAACTTTGAGAGAAATGCAGAACCTTGGATGCAAAGTGCCGACTACTTGGCATTAAGAAACATAGAGTTTAAATATTCATTGCCCAAAACAATGGCAAATTTGATTGGCTTATCAGATGTAAGTGCGTATGTGTCAGGACAAAATCTTGGATACCTTACTGATTATAAAGGACCTGATCCTTCGCAGGTTGATGGAAACGACAAGCTCGGATCAGTCCCTCCTGCGCCACTTACGATAAGTTTTGGATTAGATGTCAAATTTTAATATTGAAAAGTATGAGAAGAATATATAATAAATGCAAACTAATTGTATTTGGATTAATTGCATTAGTAGGGTGTACCGATCATCTCGATGTTGATACATTTAATAATATCACAGGAGCTGGATTCTGGACTAATCCTAATGATGCAGCCATCTATGCTGTAGGGATTCAGGCTGATGTTGCTGGTATACTTCGTGGGAATAATAACTATATGAATCTTACCGATGGGCGTTCGGATGTTCTGACCCCTGGTGGATTAGGTCCTCGTCTTACCGGACATGCTCAGCTGCATACACAAACTGCTTTACTCGGAGGTGGCGATTGGACTGGGTATTATAATACTATCCATCATTGTAATTTGTTGCTTCAAGAAATTGAGAAATTGACTTTTGATAATGAAGAGCAAAAATCAGAAATTGCAGCTAAGGGACACTTCTTTAGAGCTTTTTTATATTTTGACCTGGTAAGAATTTATGGAGATGTACCTTTGGTATTAGAACCAACTATGGGTAAGCCAGAGCTTGAGACTTACTATGCGCGAGCTCCAAAACAGGAAGTCTTTGGTCTAATTAAGTCTGATATAGAGAAGGCAATTGCTGGCTTGCCAGAAGGAATAGAGGACAAAAATTTTATAAGCAAAGCTGCTGCATACGCATTGAAAGCTGAAGTTTATATGTGGACTGGCAAGGCTTTAACGGATCGGAATTCTCCTGTAACTGCTGATTTACAAACGGCAATCAGTGCCATCGATGCTATTCCTGCTGCAAGCGGTGGAACAGTAAGTTTTGTCGAGAATGATTGGAAATCTATTTTTACTCGTCAGGCCAATGACAGTCCTGAGTATATCTGGGCGAATTTCTTTGACTATTTAGTTGATCCTAAGAATAATGTATTTAGTGGCTTCACCCTTCGTCAGGATAATGTTCCTGATGAAATGCAAGGAACTTTTCCAATTGCATATGCTACGGAAGGATTAAATACTATTCATTTTGACAATAAGATGAATAGTATTTTCGATAAATACCAAACCGTTGAAGCTCATGATAATCCATTTGATAAAACTGATGATGAAGGACCTTTTTATGATACTCGAGATCTTCGGGATATTAATACAATGGTTGACATTCATGATGATGGAACAACGATTGTGTGTATCAAGTTCCCTGGTATATTAGTTGAAACAGATAATCGTAGATACTGGGACAATGACTTTCCAATTTATCGCTGGTCTGATATGTTACTATTAAAGGCAGAAGCATTAAATACTTTAGGAAGTAATCCTTCAGATGTAGTGGGAATCTTGAATATGACAAGGAATAGAGCAGGGCTAGCTGACTACGATGGTGCTACAGATAAGTCAACTCTTGAGAACGAAATTCTTGATGAAAGAGCAAGGGAGTTGGCTGCAGAGAATAAGCGTTGGTGGGACTTGCTTCGTGCTCATAAAGCGGGATTAGAAATTCCTCGTTTTATGGAGAGTAGAGGTGATGATTCAACTGATTCAGGAGTATGGGATTATTATTATTGGCCTATCTCTGAGGGAGTAATGTTGAAAAACAACAAAATAGTACAATCAGCAGGATATTAATCTAAAAACGAGTAAAATGAAAAAGATATTAATTGCCATATTTTCAATCTGTATTTTATCCTTTGTGGGGTGTGATGATGAATACGATTCTGACGGAATTGCTCCCAAAGATGATGCAAGAATTGTAAGGGTTTCTATTGATGTAAGAGATGTGCCATATGAAGGACAACGGACCTTTTATAATCATGAGTTAAAGGAGGTTGTGGTACAGGTTCTTACTGGGTATGACTGGACAAGCTTTAAAGTTTATGTTACTCCAACAATGTGGTCAAGTATGACTCCCGATGGAGGACAAACAGAAGATTGGACCTCTGGATCAAAATCCTACACTATTACTTCAGGAGATGAGAAAGTTTCAAACACCTACACCGTTAAGATTATAGAGGTCGTAGAGTTTGGAGATAATGATCCATGGAATTAGGAGGATACAGAAAAACCTTTGTTCTTAGTTATCGTTTTTAACGATAGTGATCTAAGGTTGTTGGATAAGAATATCAGGGAGTTATTACTCTCTGATATTCTCATTAATAAAACAGGTAATATTAACGTTGAAATTCGAAGCATGTTAAAAAAAATACAGTATTATCTTATTATTCTTATATCGACTTATTCCTGTCAGTCTGAAACTGTTTCTGTATTGCAACAGGAGAAAGTTGTTGTGACTAATGAGGAGGTTTGCTATAATTTTTCAGATCGAACAATCGGAGAAATAGAAATGGACCTAAAAGTTGATTCATTGTTTGCAGGGAAGATAATTCTCAGTCATAATGAGAATCCTGTTTTTATATATGAACTTAATGTATCTCGTAGTTTGTATCCTTTACAATCAGAAAAAGGCAAATGGCAAAATGTATCCTTGAAGTGGGATATGGCTAATGCCTCAATGAAGGTTTTTATCAATGGGAAACATCAAACCACTAGATTGTTTGAGACAGGAGAATATACAAAAATAAACTCATTGAAATTTATCCCTTCAAATGGAAAGTCTAAAGGTGTGATGTCTGTTCGCAACGTTGTATGCCGAGGTACTTACAATGAAGTCCCTCCAAGATTGAAGATAGTGACCTTTGGTGATTCAACAACCGCATTCAGAAATACGATAACCGGAGTTTATTCACAGAGACTTCCAGAATTACTTTATAAGATCGGGATCCCCAATATTGTATTAAATAGAGGTATTGGAGGCAGTCATACAGGTCGTTTGACAGATAATAATAGGCATAAAATTCAGCATGCTCAGGATCGACTGCAAGACGCTGTTTTGGATGAAATGCCTGACATCACATTGGTTTGTTTTGGAATTAATGACAGTTGGTTTGATGGAGACTCCAACAAACCTAGAATCCCATTAGATGATTACGAGCGTAATCTGAGAACTATTGTTAATGAGATAAGTGATAATGAGAGTAAAATATTATTAATGACACCCAATGCATTGGGGAAAAGACATGAAAAGTGGCGTTACGATAATCTGGAAAAGTATGTGGAGGTCATAAGAAAGATTGCCTTGGAGAAAAATATTCCTCTTGTTGATCAATGGAAGATATATGAGAGGTACTCGTTATCAGGTAAAGATATTGATGATTTATTGTTGGATGGAACTCATCCTAATGATAGTTGGCATGAAGAGTTAGCTGGATTAATTGCTAGCGCTATACAAGAAATGCTTAAAGATCAATAATCAAAAAATATTAATCGGATGAAACGAATTACAATATTTACTCTGTCAATAGTAATGATTCAGTTGCTTGTTGCCAGTAGGTTATTTTCACAAATAACAGTAGAACAAAACAAGTATGAAGAGTACGATTTGGAAGAATTGTATGGACCGGGGAATGGTGATGGTAAAGTTGTCTTTTTAGGGGAATCTCCTCTTAATGAGGCAACCGTGCAAGTCTTTTCTGATGGTATAATCAGAGTGTATCATGCTCCAAATCGATATAGTGATAAAGTGATGATGAAAGAATCGAATGATGGTGGATTTACTTGGACAGATTCAAAAGTCATCTTTGAAGATTCATTGATTTGGCAATATCCTAGAAGAACCCTTATTGATGATCGTGGGGATGTACATCTTTTAGTTTTTCAAGAAAAGGACAACCATATTCTGCATAGTGTATCAAAAGATGAGGGGAAAAGCTGGACTCCCTTGCATAAGATTACCGATGGATGGATTGGTGCGATTCGAGGATTTACACAAACAGAAAGTGGTAGACTGATTTTTGGCTTTCATCGAAGAGCATGGGCGCGGAAATCTCCATTTGGTGATCATTATACTGGCGTAGTATATTCTGATGATTATGGAAAGACTTGGATAGAGTCAAAAAGTAAAATTATAGCACCAGTCTATGAGGATTATAATGGAAATAACTACGGAGCAGTTGAGCCTAACATTGTGCAATTAAATGATGGGCGTATCTGGATGCTTTGTCGCACTCAAACAGGGTGGCAATTTGAATCGTTTTCAGAGGATGAAGGAGAAAGTTGGTCGGTTGCACAGCCATCTGTTTTTCATAGTTCAAATTCTCCCTTGGATATTTTAAAACTTTCTGATGGAAGAATCGTAGTTACATGGTGTAACACTGGTGATCCGGCGTTAGACACTTTTGGAAGAGTTTACACCCACAGGGATGTTCTTCATATGGCTGTGTCGGATGATGATGGTAAGAGCTGGAAAGGTTTTCGAGAGGTTTTCCGTATTCCTTCGCGGAATAATCAGAACGATATGCCAGGTGGAGACTCAGGGGTAGCTTATCCTAATGCAGCCTATACCAAAGATGGTAAAATAATACTAGTAACGGGACAAGGAGAACATGGAGGAGGAAAAGCAATGTTTAGGATTTCTCCTGAGTGGCTTTATGAAACAAGTCAGGAAGATGATTTTTCTAATGGTCTGGAAAAATGGTCGTGTTACACATTTGAAAAACTAACAATAAAACCGGGAAGAATTTTAGGCCCAGAATTGATCAGTAGCGAAAAGGCTAAAGGAGGAAAAGTTCTTCATATTCGTAAAGCAGATCAGAATACAATGGGAGATGGAGCTGTTTGGAATTTTCCATCGGGTACAACTGGGGAATTGACTATGAGGATTAGAGTTCCTCAAGAATCACAAGGAACTGCCATTGCATTAACTGATCATCATCGTCATCCTAATGATTTCGACGGTGAAAAAACAGCTATGTTCACTCTCGATGCGAAAGAATTTGGAAATGGAGAGTGGCAAATCATTTCATTGAAATGGAATTTATTAAAGGATAAATGTGACTTGTTTGTTGATGGTAAATTGTATTCATCCTTGCGATTGATAAACAAAACTCAGACAGGAATTTCGTATTTGAGATTTCGCTCCTTGGTAGACGGTAAAGGTGTTGATAAAGAGGGTGTATGGATTGATTGGGTGAGAGTGGAGATGGACTAGCTTATTTATGTGTAAGCATCCTTTTTGCACGATTTTTACCCAGATAGTTTGATGTTCTCAATGCAATTTTACGAAGTAAATTAAAATTAATTACTCATGAAGAAAAATCATTTATTATTCCTATTTACATTTTTAGGTATATGGCCTTTTTGCCCTTCCACAAAAGTTATAGCTCAAGAAGAAATGAAAACAACTGAGTTGTTCTCTCCTGGTTTGGCAGGTATAACAGAATATCGTATACCATCGTTAATTAGTACTCCCAAGGGAACTCTAATTGCAATGGTCGATGCTCGTGTTGATAGACGAGGTGATATTCCCAATAATGTAGATTTAGCAATCCGTCGTTCATCTGATAATGGAGAAACGTGGGGCAACGTTGAAGTAATCGTGGATTATGGTAAGCCTGAGGGGTATGACATCACATGGGGAGCTGCTGATGCCGCGATGGTTTATGATAAAGAAACTCTCACTTTGTGGGCCTTGTACACAATGGGACAAGGTGTCGGTATTCGTCAGTCGCAAGCAGGTTTCGATGGTCATACTTGTCAGATTCATGCTATTTATTCTAAAGATGAAGGCGCTAGTTGGTCCGATCCAATTGATATAACAAAGCAATGCAAAAGACCAAGCATGAAGTTCTTTGGAACCGCTCCAGGTGTAGGAATTCAGACCAAGGATGGAGAATTGGTTTTCTGTATTTATACAACAGATGAAGCTAATGGCGGAACAATGACTCCTTACTTGATTATAAGTGATGATCATGGTGATACTTGGCGACTATCAGCTACATGGGGTGATGAAAAAACATCAGTAACAGAAACTCAGCTTGTAGAATTGAAAGATGGTACCTGGATGGTAAATTCACGAAATCATTACGGAAGGCAACATCGAGCCATTGCTACTAGTAATGATAAAGGTAAAAGCTGGTCAGACATTCAATTTGATAATTCATTGGCATGTCCTACCTGCATGGCAAGTTTGATATCTATACCTCATCCAAAGAAAAAGAAGAAACAGTTATTGGTGTTTTCTAATCCCGACAGTATTAAAGGAAGAAAGAATGGAACTGTTAAGGTTAGTGATGATGAAGGTAAAACTTGGAAGTGGTCGAAGAATATTACAAAAGGAGGATATGGATATTCATGCCTAACACAGCTCAAGGATGGTTCTATAGGTCTGTTTTATGAAACAGAAAAAAGTAGGTTGAATTTTGTCAAACTATCTCTTGAATATTTAACTGATGGAAATTATAACGTGAAATAGACTAATGCTTAAGGAAATGAGGATATTAAAATATCTATTAATCTGTTTGTTTGCGGTTGCTGCTTTTGTTGAGGTAGATGGACAGAATACAATTAAAATTGGAAAGCCTGTCGCTTTATTTACTAAAGGAGATAATAACATTGCCGAATTTCGTATCCCTTCGATGATAACTACGGAAAAAGGAACTGTGATTGCAGTTTGTGATGCTCGCGTAGATCGAGGAGGAGATGTGCCTAATAATATCGATTTAGTAATGCGTAAACTTGGAAAAGGAAGTAAAACATGGACTCCTTTGAAGCGTATTGTGAATTTTGCAGGTAAGCATGGAGCTGCAGATCCATGCTTATTGCAGGATAGGCAAACTGGTAGGATATTCCTTTTCTACGCGTTCTGCCCTGGCCGGAACAACGTAACGGAGGGCCCTAATCGGGAAAGAAGGCATTTAATGGTTCAATATGTATATAGTGATGATGAGGGTGAAAGCTGGTCGAATCCTATACATGTTGACTATGCACTTCGTGAAGATAACTGGCAAAGTATTTGGTCAGCACCAGGTAGAGGTGTGCAATTGAAAGACGGGAAATTAGTTGTGCCTTGTACTATAAATAAGGACACTAAAGTGATGGCAACTATTTTGGTCTATAGTGATGATCATGGTAAAACGTGGGATAAAATAGAAGTTGCTGAGAATATTAATGAGCCACAAATGGTGGAGCTAAGTAATGGCGATTGGATGATTAATGCTCGCAATCAAATGGAATATCGCTATTGTAGAGCAATTACTATTTCTAACGATGGAGGAAATAGCTGGAGTAAGCCTAAGGGTGATTTGAACTTGCCTGATCCTAATTGTCAGGGATCAATAATCCAGCATGTATTTAAGATTAATAATAAGAAGAAAGATTTGCTAATACTTTCAAATAATAATTCTAAAAAGGGACGCAAAAACATCAGCTTAAGTTTGAGTGATGATCATGGAAAAACCTGGAAATATAAGAAACAGGTTTATGGTGGACCATCGGCATATTCGTGTTTAACAATTCTTCCGAATGGCAATATTGGTTTATTGTATGAATGTGGAGAAAAATCGCCATATGAGGGAATTAAGTATGTAGAAATTGAATTAGCAAACTAGAATAATTACCAATAAATCATGAAAAGCAAACACATATCTCATCTGATTGGGCTTGCCGCACTAATCGGAGTCAATACTAGTTGTTCATATAAGACGGAGGAGCCAGAGAAAAATCCCAATATCGTATTTATTATGGTGGATGATCTTGGATGGAGTGATCTATCATATAATGGAAGTAAATTCTATGAATCTCCCAATGTTGATAGGTTGTCGCAGCAAGGTATGACATTTTCAAACTTCTATTCAGGAGGACCTGTGTGCTCTCCAACTCGTGCATCAATATTATCGGGTAAGTCACCCGTTCGTACTGGTGTTACTACTTATCTATTAGATCCAGAGCGTGATCCAGAATATATATCACATCATTTTCCTCTGGAGGAAGAAACTTTTGCCGAAGTATTACAAAAACATGGTTATAAAACTGGATATTTCGGGAAATGGCATTTAGGTTATGCAAAAGAGCATTGGGCCACCAATCATGGTTTTGATGTTGCTATTGGTGGAATGGACTTAGAATGGGCATGGAGGTTGGCACATCCCGAAATTGAAGCCCCAGATGTTGATAGAAGTAGAGGTCATAAACGTTTTTTTAGTCCACATCACCTGACTTTTATGGAGGACGGACCTGAAGGAGAATATCTTACAGATAGACTTACCGATGAGACGATAAAGTTTATAACAAAAAATAAGGATAAGCAATTCTTTGCTTATTTGTCGTTTCATACAGTGCATACTCCGTTACAGGCAAAGAAAGAGGTAGTTGACAGGTTTACCAGGAAAAGGCATGAAATGGGAATTGATACATTGATTGAAACGAATAAGAATGAAAAAACAATTCAGAATAATCCAAACTATGCGGCTATGGTTTGGCATATGGATGAGAATGTGGGGCGCGTGATGGATTGTATCGAAGAATTGAATTTGTCTGAGAATACTATTCTAATTTTCACATCAGACAATGGAGGTAAGGGTAGTGCGACATCTAATCTTCCGTTGAAAGGTATGAAACATAACCTTGATGAGGGGGGAATACGTGTACCAACAATCGTTCAGTGGAAAGGAAAGGTAAACAAAGGGACCATATGTAATGAGCCATTAATCTCGAGTGATTTTTATCCAACATTTCTTGATGTAGCCAATATTTCCTTAATGCCTGAGCAGCATTTAGATGGGGTGAGCTTCAAAGATGTATTACTAGGGACTAAAACACATACAGGTAGAGAGGCAATATATTGGCATTATCCACATAGTAGAATGGAAGGAGCGATCCGTAAAGGTGATTTCAAGTTGATATATTACTATCGAACCAAAGAGGTTCGTTTATTTGATTTGAGTAACGATATAGGAGAACTAAATGATTTAAGTAAGGTGCATCCTGAGAAAACATCAGAATTGCTTAAAAAGCTTAAAGGATGGCTGAAAGAGGTAAATGCGAATTTGCCTAATGACATTCTACTTGAGGATATTGTAGAATAATTGGTTTTAGAATAGATGTTGTTGTTAAAAAGAAAGATATAGAAATGAACAAAATAAATGGTTTTGTAGCCGCTCCTTTTACTCCGATGCAAAGTGATGGAGAGTTGAATTTAGAGCTTATTCCTGATTATGCCGATTTTTTGATTCGAAATGGAATTGATGGTGCTTTTATTTGTGGAAGTTCGGGAGAAGGAGCTTTATTGAATGTTGAAGAGCGAAAGAGTGTAGCAGAAGCATGGATTGAGGCGACAGGTAATGATTTAAAAGTTATTGTTCATACCGGCGGAACAAATTTAAAGGATCAAAAGATATTGGCCTCACATGCCCAAGAGACCGGAGCTTATGCTATTTCGGCAATGGCTCCTGCTTTTTTGCCTCCACGACGTAACACGGAATTAGTTGATTTTTGTAAGGCAGTGGCAATGGCTGCTCCTGGTATCCCATTTTATTACTATCATATTCCTCCTTTAAATGGTGTTAATCTTTCGGTGGTTGATTTGTTAAAGAGTGCGGATAAGGAGATTCCAAGTTTTGGAGGAGTGAAATTTACAGATTTGAATATGTACGAGTATGAGCAATGTCGCTTTATCGCAGATGGTAAATTTGAAATGCTTTGGGGAGCTGATGAAATGTTTTTTGATAGTGTTGCCTATAACAACCATGGAGGTGTTGGTGGTACCTATAACCATTGTTTTAGCTTGTATAAAGGTATAGTTGAGGCACTAGAGGGGGATGATGTTGAGTTAGCTAGAAAACTACAACATTCTTCACATCAGTTTATTAATGTTTTAGGAAAGTATAGAGGAAATATAGTTTGTGGAAAGCGCATCATGAAATTCATGGGCCTCGATTTAGGTCCAAACCGACTTCCTCTTCAATCGATAACAGATGAGGAGGAGAATGAGATTAAAAATGAATTGGAAGCTTTAGGTTTCTTTGAGTTCTGCAATAAATAGTAGTGTATATAAGATGGTTTTTATGACCGCCAATAATGTGTAATAATATTGGCGGTCATACTTAGTTATTCCTTAAGACTTTTACTAATTGGATGAATAGAGAGAAGTCGTTTCAATTTTTTACTACTATTCAATCTTATAGGTCTTTTTTTGTACACCAACTCCTTTTATTGTTAGCGATTTCCATTGCTTTGGCAAACAAGGATTCTTTTGAACAATACCCTTTTCAGTGAAGTGTAATCCGGCAAATCCAAATAAAACTGTTTGCAGCATCCCTCCGGCTCCAGTCGCAAAATATGAGTTGTTAAATGTTGCAGTCTCTGACAACGCTCCAAATGGAGCTCTTGAGTTAGGAATATAGCTCTCCTTAAATAGTCGATAAGCATTTTCTTTATCTCCTAAACGGGCATAGATTATGGCGAAAATAGACTTTCCCATAGCTGGTCCTTCTTTTGCCAATTTAGGCTCATAGTATTTTAGGTCTTTGATTATTGTTTCTTGATCATTGATAATATTGAGAGGATAAGCCAATAAATTGACATCAGCTTGCTTGATCCTGTCGCCATCATAGTTGCTGTGTTCCATGGTAACTCCATCTTTGAATTTATGAATTTTTAGATTGTCGGCAACGAGTTTCCATGTGGTATTTGCTTCTTTATTTATTTCTTTTGCAGCTAGAGTTGCGTAATTAAGTACTGTTATTGCGGCCCCATTAGTAAAAGCATTGTCATCAACATTCGGAGCAAATTCATTGGCACCAACAACATTCTTAATGGAATAACTTCCATCATCATTTTTATCTGCACGACTTACCCAGAAATCAGCTATTCCCTTTAGAACAGGATAGCCCTTTTCAGTTAACCATTTCTTATTGTGAGTGATTCTGTAGTAATTCCAAAAGGCAATTCCAACATCTGCGGTAATATGGTGTTCAAAAGTTCCTGTTAATGCAAATGGAGGAGTTGCTTCTTCTCCTGTATCATCACTTTCCCATGGAAACATTGCTCCCTTATATCCGTAATTCGTTGCTTTACGTTTTGCTGCTTCCAATCTATTTGATCTATAGTTAACTAGAGACCGTGCAATATTTTGATTGAAAACTAACAACGGAGGGAACATCCATAGTTCGGTATCCCAGAAGATATGTCCATTATATGGAAACTGTAGAGATAATCCCATCGGAGCAATACTTAAGTCTGAATCACCTCTTCCGAATGCATATAAATGATATAAAGCCAATCTTACATCTTGTTGCGACTTAAGGTCCCCTTCTATAATGATATCACCTTGCCAAAGGTCATCCCAAAGATTTATATGGCCCTGTATCAAATCTTTCCGTGGAGTTAGCAGGTTGAAGATGATCATTCTTTCAGATTCAGATCTTGGATCAAAGAAATTCTTTGTTGTACATTGTGCACCTGTCCATGAGAACCCTAACGAACTCCCTTTTTTGATTGTCTTTTGAAACGACAGTGTATTTTCTTTATCTGATACGATGTCATGATGTAGCACTGGGCGCTGATGCTCTCTTGAGGAATTGATACCTTCCCATATAAATGTAGCAGAGGTACTAACAGTGTGAGCCCCAAACTGACTTTTAGCAACAGACTGGAGTATTGGCATGGTTGTTTCAACGTCTCTTAAAACTTTATATGATTGCTCAGGTGTTTGATAATCCCACGGCGTGATAATTTTACCGACAACTTTAGTACTAATATCTTCTTTCGCCTCAATTTTTACATCGATATATCCAGTGTATTGAACATTGCGCAGAGCGTATATTGTACAAGTAATTATAGCTTTATTCTTAAACTTAAAAGTTGTAGTAAAAGCTGCCCTTTTCATGTTTAATGTTTGACTCCAGTTGTCAATGTTATCCTCTGTGATTTTTTCGTCGTCAATGTAGATATCAAGATTCCCAAAGTTCATACCGTGCAGAACTCTACTTACTTTACTCCCAGGATCCATATCGTAGACATTATTAAGAACAATATGCTGTACCTGCAATGGTTTGTCTGAAGTTAATATTCCAATTCTTCCATTTGAAACAGCAATTCCGGTATAATCACTATTGTCTGTCGTTGTGATATGCCATCCATCGGTATTACCCATTGACAACATTGAAATGCTCAGGAGAAGCATCGTAATAATAATGTGTTTTGTACTTGTCATCTTCTTATTCGTTTGTGGTTAAATACTATTTGAAGTTACAATAATAAGGTTGCACGCTTAAAAGGGATCTAATTACAACTTTATTAATTGCTTACTCATGGATTAATGTCTAGTTAATATCAGTCTATGTGCATTGAAATACAGGGAGTAAATGTTGTCTTTGATTCTTTTATTTGCGTTAGATTATTGATTTGCTTGATTAAAACTTGACAAGAATGTTCCTATTTGTGCAGATCAATCTTCCTCTTTTTTGAAGGATGATTACCCCCTGAAGAGTGTGGGCCTGAGCTAATTTTATCGATGTAAAGTTTTAAGGCATTTATCCGTAGAATCATTGGATGGTTTGTTGGGTAATGCCGTTCAGTATCGATGATTATAAACCTAAAATAATGAGAACAACGCGACTATTTTTTGCACTATTATTGGCGATTTCACATTCTGCTTTCGGGCAGACTGAAAAACCGAATATATTGTTTTTTGCTGTAGATGATATGGCCGATTGGGTAGGGTGTATGAAAGGGTATCCGGGAACGGTACATACACCAAATATCGATCGATTGGCCCAACGAGGAATGCTTTTTACTAATGCACATTGTGCTTCTCCTATATGCGGACCGTCGAGGGCGGCAGTGATGACAGGACTTCGACCTGAGCAAAATGGTGTGTACCATAATATTGGTCACTATAATGAGTATTCCGAGGCTATAGGATTTCCCCTTTATTTCCGACAACATGGATATGAGGTGCTGGGTGCAGGGAAGATAAATCATGGATATGGATGTGAAATTCCCGAAAACTGGGATGCTTACGGTCCGGATGCCGGACATATTGGTGGACCTGTAAATGCCGAGGAGATGAGTATTGAGGGAATGGATCCTACCAAGTATATTAAGCGTTTTGATGTTACGCTACCTCAAAATACAGGAGCATTGGTAGATCGACCAAATAATAAATATTCAACTTGGGATTACTGTGCCTTTGATATTCCCGATAATCAGATGCCTGATGGTAAGATTGCAGCGTGGGGTGTAGAACAATTGCAAAAAGAGCATGATAAACCATTCTTGGTGGCATGTGGATTTTATCGACCTCATCAGCCTTTTTATGTGCCTAAAAAGTATTTCGATATGTATGATTTAGATGATGTGGTTTTGCCAAAAACTATTGCTGGCGACATGTTTGATATTCCGTATTCGGGTGTTCAATTGGCGCATGGAGCCTGGACATCGGGGAAGCATGAGACCTGTATTAAGCATGATCAGTGGAAACCATTAGTAAGAGGATATTTGGCTGCTATTTCATTTGCTGATGCTCAGATTGGTAAGTTGGTTGATGCGTTAGATTATGGTCCGAATGGTCGCAATACCTGGATTGTTCTATTCAGCGATCATGGTTGGCACTTGGGCGAAAAAGAGCATTGGGGCAAGCATACTCCCTGGAGAAATTCTACGCGTGTTCCTTTCATTATTGTTCCTCCCAAAGGGAAGTCGGTAGCCGATTTTAACACTGTAAAAGCTTGTGATCAACCGGTTAATCTACTCGATATTTTTCCAACGCTAATAGACATTTCTGGTGTGCCTGCAAAGAACGATTTGGCAGGTAAGAGCTTACTCCCTTTGTTGAAAAATCCAGAAACGTCGTGGGATGAAGCAACGGTGACTACTATTGCTCATGGAAATCATGTGGTTCATACGCGTGAGTGGAGTTATATTCACTATTTTGATGGATCAGAGGAGCTATATAATATCAAAGATGATCCAGAGGAGTGGCGTAACCTTGCCAACAAACCAGCTTATCAGTCGCTAAAGGACAGACTGAAAAAATACCTTCCCAACGATAGATACGTTCAATTTGTAAGGTATGGGAAATGGAAATTGTGTAAATTGAAAAGCGGAGATATTGAGTTATACCATATAGCCGAAGGTACAGGGATATCAGAGCAGAATGATGTAAGCAATCAGAATAAAAAAATTGTGGACTTTATGCTCAGTTATCTGAAGAAGAACAAAATCAATGAGAAGTTTTATAATATTGAAGAATAAACAGATGAAGCTAATATTTCCGCTAATTCTTAGTTATTGGATTGCTGCAGGATTTACCCAGCAGTCCGATATTCAAGGTAGAAATCCTTTAGATATTGCCAATGCCAAGCCTCCAATCTATTTAGGAGAGCCACCATCAAATGAAGGCACCAATTTATTGGTTGATAATGATGGATCGATCAAGTTTATATATCGCAAGGGCGACTGGGATCATGGTGGTTTTAGTGATGAGATTTATTCTATGACCACTACTGATGAAGGACAGAACTGGACTGATCCTGAGGTTTTAGGAAATACAGGTCCTGGAAAGCAATGTTTCGCAACGATTAGTCCGGTTAGCGGAGAGGTTGTAATTTTCTATATCCATTCAGAGAAAGGATTAAAAGGAAATTATAAGTACGTACGCTCTCAAAACGGACGAAAAGATTGGAGTCATAATCATCTGGTTGACACGCTAAGGTTCAGCGGTATGGGCTATGGTAACTGTCTTTGGATAGATATGCCTAATGGTAAAAAAAGGGTATTGTCGGGTGTTCATGGCAATAATACTGGTGCTGGATGTTATTATAGTGATAACGATGGAAAGACATGGATGCCATCGAATCGATCGAAGGTGCCTAATTTAATCCCTAATATTTGGCAGACAGGTTCAGTGGAGCCATCGTTTGTTCAGTTAAACGATGGAAGAATTTGGATGCTGATGCGTAATTCAAATGATCATTTATGGGAGAGCTTTTCAAGCGATAATGGAGAAACATGGAGTGAGGCAAGGCCTACTAAGTTTAAATGCGGACCAAACTCATGGGTGACCACAAAGCGACTTTCAACGGGAGAGATATTGGTAGTATGGAATAATGCCATGAGCATGCATCCTTCGGTTACACAGGATAAGTGGAGCTTTACCAATCGCGATGTGATTCATGTCGCAATTTCTCAGGATGATGGGAAGACATGGCATGGTTTCCGTGAATTATGGCTCGATGCAATGCGCGATTCTTCAGCGTTTGTAAATCATCCTGGTGATAAAGGTCAGAATGAGTCTAAAGTGGCCGAAACACCAGAGGGGAATTTGCTTATTGCTTGCGGACAAGCTCCTGGGCACCGGGCATTTTTATTGGTTGATCCCAATTGGATCTATCAGAAGAGTGCATCAGACGATTTGTCGCAGGGCTTAACGTATTGGAGTTCTCATAAACTATTGGTTCGTTCGCCAATATATTCCCGTTGGTATCATTATCGATACAATCGGAAGAAAGGAGCAGAGCTGGTTGAGCATCCAACACTTGCTGATAAAAGAGTAATTCAGGTACGCAGAGAGGCAGACTCCACAGTATACAGTCAGCGCGACTGTGCTCAATGGAATTTCCCAGCCGGGCGTAAAGGGACATTGACAACCAGGATTTATTTGAAGAAGAAGTTTCGGGGAGGTATGATTGCGTTGACTGATCGATGGTATCAACCTTCGGATTACCAGGGAGAGGAATGGGCAATGTATAATTTCAATATTCCTTCAAATGGAGTGGTTGGTGAAAATGCTGTGATGAAAAGGGAGGAATGGTATACCCTCACATTTAAATGGGACTTAGATAAGGATGATTTTTGCCATGTTGCTATAAACGGTAAAGAAATTTCACAAAAACTTCCAATACTAAATCAATGCCACAACGGATTGTCGTATGTACGCTTCCGATCAACATCTGTGTGGCCCGATAATGATGGATTTCTTGTTGATGGAGTAGGTGTTGAGGTTGAGTAGTTTAAGTGTTTGTTCATGTGTTGATATAATCCTGCTTTAGCCTTATCGAAGTCTTGATTGATTTTTGTATAAGTCTTACTTGATGCTACTCAACTATAGGAAAATTGAGGCTTTGATGAGGGGAAGTAGGGGATTATAAAGGAGGAATAGAGGAAATGATTCTTTGAAATTTGATCCAAAATGAGGTATTTTTGTTATAGTAGTATAAATGTTATTTCAAGTTGCAAAGGGATGAGGTAGCGGATTGCTCAACTTCGGTTTGTACTTCATAAATGCCCGTCTTGCAATCATGAACTAATACTATGAGATGACAAGAACAGGTACATTAGCAAAATATACTTCATTAATACTGATTCTGATATTCCTCAGTCCCAGTCTGATTAAAGTGACGCACTTTTTATATGTGCATCACGAGCATTCTGATTGCTGTCATGCTGATAAGTCAGAATTAAGTAAAAAGCATAAGATCTGTTCTATTTGTGCCTTCGATTTTGTTGAGTTTATTCAGGCAGAAAAGAGTTATTTTGCAGGAGCGCCAGAGCTCCTCTCAGTTTACTATCCAATATACCGACCCGGAGTAACGGTTCGTACTGTTCAATACTGTATTTTCTTAAGAGCACCCCCATTTGGCTTCGTATCATAAAAAAGGATTGACTGTTCTAGTCAATTGATATTTATAAAATCTAATAATCTAGAAATCATTTAAACAGATGAAGATTAAATATATTTCATGGTGCATTGTCGTGTTATTGGGATTAGTGTACCAAAAAAGTATTGCTCAAAATAAGATTACAGGTAGGATTGTCGACAAGGTAAGTCACGAAGCTCTGCCTTCAGCAAATGTTTATATTCCTGAACAACATAAAGGGACTTTAACCGATGAGAACGGAATGTATTCGTTGATGAATTTACCAAGTGGAAAGGTTAAAGTACAGTTTTCGTTTGTTGGGTATAAAACGATTATTAAAACAATTTTTGTTAATGGGCATGATACCGAATTGAATGTTGAAATGGAGCCTTCTATTTTGCAAGCAGAGGAGGTTGTGGTTTCGGGAGGAACATACTCTTCACAGCATGAAAACAGCATTAAAATCGAGTTAATGTCTGCCAAAAAGGTTGAATCATATGGGAGTCCATCATTTATTGAATCCCTTACCGCTTTGCCAGGTGTAGATATGATCTCAAAGGGCGCAGGAGTGGCAAAACCAGTAATCCGAGGCTTGTCGATGACTAATATATTACTGGTGAACAACGGAGTGAAGATGGAGAACTTTCAGTTTTCAGAGAACCACCCTTATATCGTTGATGAATTTGGAAGCGATGGAGTAGAAGTTATAAAAGGTCCGGCCTCATTGCTTTATGGCTCTGACGCAGTTGGAGGTGTGATTAATGTGATTAAGGAGAAGCCTGCTCCTACAGGTAAAGTTCGAGGTGATTACAATATGCAATACCATTCTAATACGCGAGGTGTAGTAGGTAATGTAGGTGTTAAAGGAAGCTCTGAATCAGTGTTCTGGGGCGTGCGAGGTGGTCTTAAAAGTCACGCCGACTTTAAAGATGGAAATGGTGATTATGTTCCTAACACCAGGTTTAATGAAAATAGTTTTAAGGCTAACTTCGGAATTAAAAAAGAAAACGGAGTATTTCGGTTTTATTACGACTATAATCGGCCTAAGTTAGGAATGTGTGTCGGTCCTGCTATATCATTGGTTACCGACCATGGTAGAGATAACGATGTATGGTATCAGGATTTAACCAATCATATTGTTGCTACCCGAAATACATTGTTTTTAAATAAATATAAGGTGGATGTAAATGCGTCGTATCAAATGAATAATAGGCGTTTGCAGACTGATGATAGTAAGCCAGCAAAGGAAATGGTTGATATGGATATGAATACGTTTTCATATGAGGTAAAGACTTATTTCCCATCGGGATTAGGATCGGAATATATCCTGGGAATACAGGGGGCGAATAAAACAAATAGGAATAATGAAGCTCCTGAACATGTATTGCCCGATGCCGATGTAAATGATTTCTCAGCGTTTGGATTGATTCAGCATACATTCTTTGAGGATTTAAAAACACAGGTTGGTGTTAGATATGATTTCCGAAATATTTCAACTGAAGGCGATGAGCATATGGCTGCTGTTGATTCTGATTATGATAATTTAAGTGCTTCATTAGGTGCAACCTATCATGTAGGACTTCATGTGTTATTACGTACCAATGTGGCAACGGCTTATCGGACTCCGAATATTGCTGAGTTAACTCAGGATGGTATGCATGGCGAACGTTTTGAGAGAGGAAATTCCGATTTGAAGTCGCAGCGCAGTTATGAGGGTGACTTAAGTGCACATTATCATTCAAAACATGTGATGGTTGATGTGTCAGGTTTCTATAATCGGATAAATGATTACATATACATGGCTCCAACTGACGAAACGTCAGAACATGGAGATCGAATTTATGAGTATCAACAGACAAATTCAAAGTTATATGGCGGAGAGTTGGTTGTTGATGTGCTGCCTGTGAGTTGGCTTAATTTGAATGCTAGTTATGCTTACTTGATAGGAAAGCGAACTGATGGAAGTTATTTGCCATTTATCCCTCAAAATAAATTGCGATTCGAGATGAAGATCCAAGGTTCTGATCTTAACTTCTTGAAGAATCCATATTTTAAGCTTGGTGGATTAAATGCAGCAAAACAGGATAATCCTTCGGCTTTTGAAACCGAAACCGATAGCTATGTGGTGATTAATGCCGGTATTGGAGGTGAGATTAAATTGAAGAATGAAGTGATTACCTTATCTGTTCAAGCTAATAATTTGTTTAATGAAACGTATACCGATCATCTTTCGACATTAAAGGAGGTTGGTTATCACAATATGGGACGAAATATTAGTGTTAACTTGAAGATCCCATTTGGTCTAAAATAAAACTACTTATTGAAAAAGGTTCTGCTGTAACTGCATCAGCAGAACCTTTTATATGAAAGGCCTATTGAGAGTGATAGGCCTTTTTAAATAAATTGATTTTAGAAACGTATTTCCAATAAATCTTCTCCAAACTTATGCAGTGCACGCTGAATTTTGTCTAACTGCTTTTTACGAGGCTTCTTATCTCCAGTTGCATACTGACTAAGTAAACTCTTATTTACTTGAGCCATTTTTGATAAGCCGGATTGGGTAATAATACCAGAAAACCAGTTGAAGAACTCTTCTATATCAATTTCAAAGTTTAGTTCATATTCATTCGTAAATTCAGGAGGAATGGTCTCTCCATCCTCGCGCATACCCTCAAGATGGAATTCTACTGCAGCAGTGAATTCTTGCTTTACTTCCTTGAGACTGCTCCCTGAAGCTACACAACCAGGTAAATAATCGCAATATGCCGAGTAACCTGTGTCTGTCTTCTCTAGAATTACGGGAACCATATTTTCCATTTTTAATTGTTTGTTATACTATCGGAAAAATCATTCTAATAGCCTTAAAGGTAATTAATTGATTGCTTTTTTGAAAGAAAATAACCACTAACCTTGTTTTGTTTCTGCATTGTTGATAATTTTGATATAATCAAAAACTATTAACCTGTAGAGTTTAATGACCAAAGAAGAATTGATCCAAAAGCTTAGTAGTCTCGAATGGGAAGATTTCGAGGTTAAAGCAGCTAAAAGTGAATTACCGAAAGCAGTTTGGGAAACAGTTTCAGCATTTTCAAATACAAGTGGTGGTTGGATTGTGTTGGGTGTAACAGAAAAAGGATTAAACTTTGAAATTTCAGGTGTTGGAAATGCAGAGAAGCTAGAGCAAGATTTCTTGAACACACTAAGAGGGACAAAGTTTAATGTTTTTGTAGATACTAAGCAGGAGGTATATAAGTTTGAAGATAAAACTGTATTGGCATTTTATGTTCCAGTGCATAAGAATAAGCCTGTCTATTATAATAATCAAAGTAATACATTTATTCGACGAGGTAGTGCAGATCAACGAGCTACCCAACAAGAAATTGATTGCATGTTGCGAGACCGTGCATTTGGAACAAAAACTGCAGAGCTCGCAGCAGGGACCAATCGTGAGAGTTTGAGCAATGTCTCTCTGAATCGTTATCGTGATTATATGGCAAGGTTTAATCCCAGTGCTAGTTATAATCGCTTTGAAGAAGCTGAGTTTTTAGAGAAGCTTCGTATTATGGAAGACGGAAAATGTACCTATGCCGGATTGTTAATGTTTGGAAAAAGGGAAGTTGTAGAAAAATACTTCGCTGATTTTCGTGTTGATTTATTGGAAGTACCTGGAGTTTCATATTCTGATGCTAGACAGCGATATACTTTCCGTATTGAAGAGCAGGAAAACCTTTGGGAGTATTACTTTGAATGCTTTGCTCGTTTAAAGCAAAAGGTCGACGTACAGTTTATATTAACAGCGGAAGGTTTTGGTCAAGAATTATCACCAGGACTTGAAAGTATACGAGAAGCATTGGTGAATATGCTTATGCACACCGATTATTTTTCTCCTGCTTGTCCGCGTGTTCGTGTTTTTTCTAATCACATCGAATTCTATAACCCCGGAGGTTTGCCAAAGCCATTTGAGGAGCTGAAGAGTAAAGATATTTCGTTGCCTCGTAATCCTATTTTAGCAAAATTGTTCCGTATGGCAAAGTTGGCAGAGAATGCTGGCTTCGGTTTAGATAAAATAGCTGAAAATTGGAAAGCATATAATTCCACTGTACCAGAATATGATATAGAGTTTGATTCTGTGATAGTCGATTTTAAAATGACTGTGGAAGAAACTGTGGAGAAAACTGTGGAAGAAACTGTGGAAGAAACTGTGGAAGAAATGTCGGGTATTACTGTGGAAGAAATCATTTCTTTAATCAAAGATAATCCCAATATAACAGCAAAAGAAATAGAAGAGGCTACTAAATTATCACGACGAGGTGTTGAATATCATCTCGATAAGCTAAAGAAACAAGGTAGATTAGAACGAATTGGATCTACAAAGAGTGGATACTGGAAAGTTACATTAGAGGCAAAAGCAACGTCGGGTATTACTGTGGAGAAAACTGTGGAAGAAACTGTGGAAGAAATGTCGGGTATTACTGTGGAAGAAATCATTTCTTTAATCAAAGATAATCCCAATATAACAGCAAAACAATTAGAAGAGGCTACTAAATTATCCCGACGAGGTGTTGAATATCATCTCGATAAGCTAAAGAAACAAGGTAGATTAGAACGAATTGGATCTACAAAGAGTGGATACTGGAAAGTTACATTATAGGCAAAAGCAACGTCGGGTATTACTGTGGAAGAAATGTCGGGAGAAAATGTCGGGAGAAACGTCGGGGAAAATACAAGTGTGTCGGGAGAAACGTCGGGGAAAATCCTTGAACTAATCCAACGAAATATGAAGATCTCAATCCCTGAAATGGCAGAAGAAATTGGTATATCAGAACGATCTATTGAAAGAAATCTTGAAATACTGAGGAAAGAAGGCAAACTAAAACGAATAGGGCCAGCTAAAGGCGGTCATTGGAAAATAATAGAATAAACATGACATTAGACGAATTTATAGAAACAATCCCTTTCGTTATATTGGATAGGGGACGAGCTTATTTAGAGAGAAGAAAGATTATAGAGCTAGACGAGTGTAATCTTGGCGACTGGTATGCTCAAGTTGAGGGCAACTATGGCGACTATGAAGTAACAATCGTTTTTGATGAGAACGATAATGTGACAACGTATGGTTGCGATTGCCCTCATGATGCAGACATCTGCAAACATATTGCCGCAGTGGCTTTAGCCATAAAAGGAGATCAGGTCAGTCCAAAAGATTCCGATCACAAGCTTCAAACGGAAGATTGGACGCAGCTAATAGAAGACGCAACGTTAGAGGAACTGAGGAGCTTCATGCTCGATTATGGATATCAGAATAAGGACTTCAGGCATCAGGTTCAATTAACTTTCGCAAAACCTTCATCTGATCAGAATGACAATAATATTCCTTACTACCGGCAACAGATTAGTGAGGTATTTGAAAACTATACCTACAAGGGATATATCGACTATGATCACAGTTTTAATGCTACCCATGATGTGAGTAATTTTCAAAGAAAGGCAGATTACTATTATTCAACCGGAACCTTAAATGAAGCTTTTAGTATATCAGCTGCAATTGCTGAGGAAAGTATAAAGGTTATTGAGTATATGGATGACTCGGCTGGTGGATGTGGTGATCTTATCGTTGAATCATTTGAAGTTGTAAGAAATGTATTAAAAAGTACGCCATCATCAGAGCTTAAAGAAACAATCTTTAATTGGCTTCGTCAACAAATGCAAAACTCAGACTATGACAACTATGGCGTTGGAGATATATTGGAACAGTTGTTTTTTGATGCAGCTATCGCTTTGGAGAAAGTGAAGATTGCTTATCAGTTTATCGATAATAGATTGATTGACTTAAAGAAGAAAGATGATTGGAGTAGCGAATATGCCTTAAAGAAATATCTCGGTAGAAAAATTGAATTGTTACAGTCAGAAGGAAGAACCGATGAAGCAGAACAAATTATCGATGATCATTTGAAATATAAAGAATTCAGACAAATACGAGTAGACCAGGCATTGTCGGGTGAAGATCATAAGAAAGCTGAAAAGCTTATATTGGAAGGCATAAAAGATGCAGAACGAGATAACACTCGGGGGATAGTTCATCAATGGAAAGATCAATTACTGGAGCTATACAAACAAAGAAAAGAAGCATTTAAATTCAATAAATTGGTTCGTGAGCTCTTTGTAGAGAACTCATCAGATATTGAGTACTTCAAGCTGTATAAACAAACAAGTCCCAGGGAAGGATGGAAAGAACGTAGAGATAAATTAATTGCAGAACTAAAGGACAAAAAGAATGGTCACATTCGCGGAATCTCGCTAGATAATATGGCGGGAATATATATTGAAGAAGAAATGATAGATGAACTATTTGAATTAGTTCGTTTGTCTTTAGATCTTGAAACAATCATTAAATATACCGAGTATCTTAAAGAGAAGTATTCTTCTGAATTATTAGATTGCTATAAAGTTGCAATTGAAGGTAAGGCAGAACGGGCAGGTCGGAGTGTTTATAGAGATTTGGTGAGATATTTAAAGGCAATGTCGAAGCTAAAGGATGGTATGCCTGCTGCAAAAGCCTTGAAAAACTCACTGTTGGAGAAATATAAAAATCGTCCGGCCATGAGTGATGAATTTTGGGCACTTAATTTGGATTAATAAAATCTGAACATATGGATTTAGATCGATTACAAGGTGAGGTATTAGGAATGATCAGAACTGTTTTTACTGATTATGAGAAATTAGAACGGGTTCATAAATTTTTAAAGGATGAAATTTATGAAGAAGTGAAAATAGAAATACCTAAAAAATATAAAAAAACGGTCCATTATATCGCGGATAGTCTTCAAGCAGGAGAAATATGTTATTTTAATCCCGATACACTTGAAGTCGAAGAAGTACCAGAGAAGTTAGTGAATGATCCTTATGAGTTTGAAATGGTGACAGGGTGCGGTCTCGAGAATTGGGATTTAAAGAATGAGGAATGGGAAAGATGCATTCAGGTCGATCCAATGCATTCGAGCGATTCGTACAAGATAATGGAACGTTTTATTGATCAAATCGGTGATAAACGTTTTCAGGAGAAGCTTACTAATGCGATAAACAGACGAAAACCATTTGCTAATTTTAGATACTTGATTGACGATTCCGATTATTTGCAAGATTGGTATGATTACAAACAAGAGCAATATGAGCTTTATGTCTGGGACATTATTGAAGAAAGCCTCGAAGATTAAAGTAAATCAATAAACTAACTAATAAAGATTCTCCCAATGGAACTCCTTTTAAAACACGTATGGATATTACTGATATTGGTAACTGTAGTAAACGCTTTAGTATTAAAATTTCAATCGAAGAAATATATTCAGGAACGACCAGATTTAAAGGACGGTTATGAC
Source organism: Puteibacter caeruleilacunae (assembly GCA_005217565.1). GTDB lineage: Bacteria > Bacteroidota > Bacteroidia > Bacteroidales > Prolixibacteraceae > Puteibacter > Puteibacter caeruleilacunae. The sequence continues at coordinate 81,439 of SJCO01000016.1, read as the reverse complement.
AAATTCTTTCTTGGTTTTCTGGTGTATGGAAATATTCCATGGCTAATTATTATGGTCGGGAGCTTGAGTGGTATTACTGAAAGTGTATTTGAATATTTAACTCCTCGATTACTCAATCCTGTAGTCTTGCTGTTTCACTTATCAGTGATTGTTTTGTGGGCATTGAGCATACGATGGGTATATTTTAAAAAAGGAGCTGAATTCATCGAACAACATCCAGGAATATTTCAGCGTAAAGGATTTAACGGCACCAAAGATATAACAGCCAAACAGGTTAAACTAATCCTTCCTTTTTTGATTATCGGCGGACTGGCAGCAATGGTTATGATGTGGACACTTGAAGTGTATGCTGTTTGATTCAAGATTACAAATAGCTGACTACATCAATCTATACTTTCCTCCAAAGCTGCTTGTAGGTCTTTGGAGTTTTATTCGTTAAGCGCTTAAAGATACGATTGAAATTTGAGATGTTGTTAAATCCGCATTCATAGGCAATTTCAGCGACCTGTTTATCTGTGTCGGATAGTAATTTACAAGCCTGCGAAACACGTATTTCATTGATGTAATTGATTAGCGTCTTGCCCGTTTTACGTTTGAAGTAGTTGCAGAAAGCAGTCGTGCTCATATGATATCTTTCTGCAATCTCATCAAGCGTAAGTTTGTCGTGATAGTTCTCCGCAATATAATTAAGCGTTTCCGTTATTCTGTTGAAATTACTTTCATCATCGTGAGAAAGATATGCCGGAGAAGCCAGATGACGATATGAATCAGGCTGAGCCATGTGATGTAACAACTTCAAAATGCTGATAATCCGCTCAAAGCCATCATCAATAAGCGGAAGAGATAAGAGTAATGAATGGTTCTTTTCTATAATCTCTGTCGAGAATGATAGTCCACGTTGTGACTCATAAAGCATATTTTTGATGCTTGCAAATTCAGGATAATGCTCAATTAATCGAAGAAAATCAGTGCCAAATTGAATGACAACTGCTTTTACGTTTTCCGAATTCTTCTCTGAAAAAATAGTATCATTCTGCCAAGTGTGGGGTAATTTACTCCCGAGTAACACTAAATCGCACGGCTCAAATGGTTCAACCGAATCGCCCACATATCTTTTTCCACTACTGTTTAGATTGTATATTATCTCGTATTCATCATGATAATGAAGAGGAGTAGAGTAGTACTTGTCCTTATTCCACCTTGCAATAATAGTACTAAATGGAGAAAATGATATTTGCTCATAAATTGATCCCATGATCGACTTGAATAACTATTTGAATGTGAAAATAGTATTAAAAAACGAGTTAATCATACTTGAACGTAAAAATGCTTCTGAATAACTTTGAATCTGATTAATCACACTGTATATGTGATGTTTAAATGATAAAAATCCACGATATGAACGATTTATTTGATATAACAGGAAAAGTTGCTGTAGTTACTGGAGGTGCCGGTGTTTTAGGCAGTAATATCAGCAGACGATTAGTAAAAGCAGGAGCAAGAGTGGCGATAGTTGATATTCGTAAAGAGCAGCTGGATGCCCGACAGGAAGAGTTAAAAGAATTAGGTGGTGAAGTTATGGCACTAGAGGGGAGTGTGCTTGATATCGATGCATTAGATAAGGTAAGTAGTCAGATCCTTGAGAAATGGGGAAAGATCGACTTTTTGATAAATGCCGCTGGAGGTAACTTGCCAGGAGCTACTTTAGATGTAGACCAATCTTTTTTTGATATGGATATGTCGGACTTTAATGCTGTTACTGATTTGAATATGAATGGAACAATACTGCCATGCATGGTATTTGGTAAGGTAATGGCTGATCAGAAATATGGAAGTATCATTAATGTGTCGTCAATGGCTACGTATTCAGCTATCACTCGAGTTCCTGGGTATTCTGTGGCAAAAACAGGGATCAACATCTTCACAAAATGGTTGGCTTCAGAGGTTGCTTTAAAGTTTGGAGAAGGCATTAGAGTAAATGCCATAGCACCTGGTTTTTTTATTGGTGATCAGAATCGTAAGGTACTGTTGAATGAAGATGGTAGTCTGACCGAAAGAAGTGAAAAAGTTATTGGTCGCACCCCAATGAAACGCTTCGGGAATCTGGATGAATTGAATGGAGCTGTACAGTTCTTATGTTCCGATGCTGCAAGTTTTATTACAGGTGTTATTCTGCCTATTGACGGTGGATTTAGCGCATTTAGTGGAGTTTAATCGTTAAGGAAACAGATTATGCTGGAAAAAACATGGCGATGGTTTGGCTACAATGACGCCATCACTCTTGACGATATTCGAGCCATAGGAGTTGAGGGTATTGTAACCGCTTTACATCATCTTCCCAATGGAGTTGAGTGGCCTGTTGATGAGATCGAAAAGGTCAAGTCAAATATCGAATCTCATGGCATGACCTGGTCGGTTGTTGAGAGCCTGCCAGTGCACGAGGAGATAAAGTATGCAGGAAGCAACAGAGACCTGTATATTTCAAACTACAAGAAGAGTCTACGTAACCTTGGGCAATGTGGTGTGCGCACAGTGTGTTATAACTTTATGCCAGTTATCGACTGGATACGAACGGATTTAGATTATAAGTTGCCGGAAGGAGGAACTAGTCTGTATTTCGATTTCATTGACTTTGTAGTCTTCGACTTATTTCTGCTAAAGCGACTAGCTGATGCGGTAGAATATCCTAATCATATTATCGAAGCAGCAGGTGAGCGATATAAGCGAATGACGTTGCAACAGAAGATGAAACTGGTAGATACAATCATCATTAAGACACAGGGCTTTATTGATGGAATCAGTGCTGATAATTACGAAGATGCGATAACGATTTTCAAAGAAAGATTGTCGCAATACGATGGTATTGGGAAAGATGAATTACGTGCAAACTTAAAGTACTTCCTCGATGAGGTTACTCCTGTTGCAGAAGAGATGGGCATAGCATTGTGTATTCACCCTGATGATCCACCAATGCCGGTATTAGGACTTCCACGAATTGTGAGTAATAGTGAAGATTTAAAATGGATATTGAAGGCAAATACTAGTCCGGCTAATGGTATAACGTTTTGCACAGGTTCATTGAGTGCCAATAAGAATAACGACTTGCTTGAGATGTTAGATGAGGTAATTGAACGTGTAAAATTCGTTCATTTGCGCAGTACGCAGACTAAATCGAATGGGGACTTTTACGAAGCTGAACATCTGAAAGGATCCGTACCTATGCCTGCCATTGTAAAAAGACTGTTAGAAGAGATCAGGCGACGAGAGAAGTGTGATGAGAATGCTTTACGTGTACCAATGCGCGTTGATCACGGACATGTATTACCGGGCGACTCGCCAGAGAAACACAATCCTGGTTATCCTTTTGTTGGCCGTTTAAAGGGATTAGCTGAGATTGATGGTTTACAGCAAGGTATCATCACCATGCTGAAGGAGTAGTTTAAAAGTTTAGCTGAACTTTACCTCCCGACTCAGGCTTCCAGGTTTTGTCATTCTGGTCATATTGATATTCAACACCGACCTTTATTTGCGAACGCCGACTGGATTTGTATTGCAGATTTGCGCCAATATTGCTCATCGGGAAATATTGGCGCATATTAAATACCGGATCATTACTGTTGCCAGGGGTAACATACTGTACCCAACTAAGCAGGTGTAATCTTTGAGTGATGGGCATATCTACTAGCAAATTTCCTCCAAATACGATCTGCTTTGATGACAAACCATATCCATACTGAACATTGATAAATGCGCTATAGTTGAGAGTGGTGTTATTCGTTAAATAACTCCTCCCTAATGTCCCTCCATAGTTGCGGTAATCGGCAAGTCCTGGGTATTCTGGCAGACTAAAAGCATGGGGATTTTCCTTGAAATATTTTGAGTAGTTTATTGTGTCTTGAAAGTGAGTAATGGGTATTCTGAATGCTTTAGGGTAGATCTTGTTTTTTGTTGCTGGCATTAGCGCTGGCAGTAATAACGGAAAGACTGGTTGTGCAAGTTCTGGCTGCATGTGGTAGCCTGATTGTATAGAATCAGTGAGGAGAATTGAATTTTCTTCCTGAGCTCGCACCTGCGTTGTCATCAAGAGGATTATTGCCAAAATAACTACCGATAAGTATTTGATTACCATGATTTCAGTCTTAAAATAACTTGAGCAAGTTAGGTAAATTATGTTTATCTAAAAGATAAATTTCGTTAAAAAAAGTTATTGATTTTCATGTAGAGTATAACCATTCTGAGATAGATGATTTTTGATTTATAGCGATATAATTGCTTCAAGCGAGTACAATATTGTTACTTTTGAAATTGACTAAACAATTGAATATGAAAATAAGATCACGCTTTTCAATAGCGATAATCCTGATGGTTTGTCTGCTTACCTTGCCATTGATTGGTGAAGGATGGAGTAAAAAGAAGAAAATAGAGAAAGTAGCTTGTGTGGGTGATAGTATTACCTATGGTGCACGCTTAAAGGATCCGGGCAAGAATTCATATCCTGCGCAGTTACAATCGTTGTTAGGAAGTAGGTATGAGGTTACCAATTTCGGTGTAAGTAGCAGCACCCTTCTCCGCAAGGGAAGGCCTACAGTATGGAGTCAGCTTCCAAAAATCAAAGCATCGAATCCCGACGTAGTGATTATCAGTCTTGGTACCAACGACACGTGTGGCATGGGAACCTGTGGTAGTCGCAAGTGTTGGGAGTATAAAGATGAATATGAAGGCGATTATTGCGATTTGATTGATGAGCTAAAAGCATTGCCCTGGAAACCTAAGATTTGGATCTGTGCCCCTTCTCCAATGGTGTTGGAGACTCCCGGATTGAGTAAGGAGCGTATCGACGGACTAACAATCAGAAAACCACGTTTACAAGAGTTGATCGGATACGTTAAGAAAGTAGCCAAAAAGAAAGGTGTTGGCTTTATTGATTTAAACACTCCTCTTCAGCACAAACCTGAAATGTTTACTCAAAAAGATGGTGTACATCCCAACAAGGATGGTTATCGTGCCATTGCAGAATTAGTATACCAGGAGATATTAAAATAGAAGTGCTTAGCCTCGTAAATCGTGTGGTTCCCGAGGTTATTTATCTAAAATAATTCTCTCATTACTTTCCCGTCTCTCGTTATTTTGCTTAATTTCAGCGACGAATGATTGACGAAATGATTTGCTCAATCTTTAATAAACGAATTCGATTTATGAAGCGACTATTAGCTCTAGCACTTTTTATTACAATTTTTACTCAAACAGGTAATGCTCAGGATTATCAATTAGATCGCATAATTGAGCAGTATTGTGCTAACCTAAATATTGAAGAGATCAAGCAACTTCCGTTCGGGGAGATGCAGTCGAGGCTTTTCCAGATTGGTAGAGTGACCAGGGAGAAGTACCCTAAGGATGTAAGTGAAATCCTTCTTAATATGAAGTTGAAGAATCCTGAGCTAAGCGAAGATCAGTTAAATGTGCTCTACACCAAGACACTAATATTCCGTACGCTTGACATTTCTCCTGAGTATCGTGAGTTGGCTCTAATGCCATTGGGTAAATGTCCAGAAGAGAATGAGTCTCTTAAAGTTATTCATGAAGTGGTGCAGGAGGCCTTTGAAAGCAACAAAGGTAGACCTTATGCTGAGCTTAATAAATTGGTTGTTTCTGCACTGACAAAGAAGCTAAATGAAATAAAGCCTCTGGTAAAGAAAGATTACGCCAAAGGAGTAGCTGATCCCCGATTGATGATTGAAATGAACTGCTACCTTTTTCACAATTGTACAGAATACCTGAAAATGGTAATGTCGGAACGCATAGACAAAGCCGTGAAGGAAATGTAAAGGTGAGAATTTAGTGAAACAAAGAAGCTTTAACGACCTTTAACTGGAGGAGCTATTACATGGATAATAACATGAAAAAAGTTAGAGAAAAGGATTATAATCGATTGAAGGAACTAGCTGGGAAAGAGGTTGCTGATGAGTATTTTAAATATCCGGACTCTTATGACTTTAAGCGAGCCAGTTGGATTATTCTGAAATATGAACTCATGTGGTTGTATAAAAACAATAAACCATATTTTATTTTGATTGTTTTGCTTGCTCTTTTTTTGTGTTGGACGTTTTGGGATGGTTTCCTTTTTTAGGACTCCATACTAGCCTGAAACTGTAAACGAGGTTTTGGAAGACACGATTATAATATTGCCTCTCATTTTCTTTTAATTATATTAAATTTGATTACTTTTAAGTAAAGATGTAATGAGGACTGGTTTCTTATAAAAAACAAACCTTAATAAATTGATTAGACCGATGAAACATTTATTGCTACTTGTTTTCTATGTTGTTTTCCTCTCTCCGATGGTTAATGCTCAAAATGAAAAAATAGATAGGATTGTTGGCTCCTTGAGTAAAGAATTAAAGGTAAAGGAATTAAAAAAAAGTGCCAGTCGAGGAGATGCAACAGACTTTTTTTAAAATTGGTATGGTAATGTCCTTAACGCCGCATAAACCTTTTTGATTGATCTTAAGGTGAGGCTAAAGGAATTATAAGATATTCTTAAGTGATACAACTCCAATGAAAACTAAATACGCTCAAATAAAATTGATAAGTTGGTTTCTGATTATTAGTTGCGGGGTAATAATTATTCCACGGCTGTCGGAATACTGGAAGGCACAAGCACGATCATGTGAATATGAGGCTAGATCATATCGAAGGCATGAGAAATGGCAAGTCGTTGCTGATTATGCATCTTTTAAGAATGATGGGAAAACTTATATGGTGTATAATAATGTGGTATATGACGATAAAAATAACTACGGAGATGTTTGTTATGAAATTGATTATGACGAACAGATAATCTGGGAACTACGCGATACGTATAGAGGAGATGTTGTTTATCTTGAAGCAATGAAAGAAGTTTTCGTTGGAGATGAATCTTTTGTAGTAGAATGCTATTCTAGTGCAAGAGCTTCATACGATGGAGAGGCCTTCTGGATGTTTTGTACCGATGAGCATGGAGTGTTGCTCACGAAATCGCGTTTGAGGATTAAAGAAATGACCCGGTTTCGAGGGAAAAAGGAACCTATTAGAACAATCATTGAGGAAATTAAAAAAGATACCGTCTTCTATAACTTATGGTGTGGTAAAATGAATGATATAATGTTGAGCATGGAGCGAAAAGGAGAGTCTCTTTATTAGTTGTTTAAGCTCTATATAGTCAGCCGTATTTTTGGTTTAAGAATCCTCTTTCCTTTCAATGTTTTACCAATTCAAATAACAATTAGAATGATTGTGAAGATATGTTAATAATCATTATAAATTTTCTTTTGTACTAAGGAAATGTCTAGATTTAGCTGTCGGTTTGATATCATCGACTGTTCCGTGATATACCATAAACCCTTAGATTGATAAAAAAATATATACCATAATGTTGAGGATAAAGTTATTGATAGTAGTAAGCATTTTAACGAGTCAAGTTGTTTTTTCCCAAGGTAGTCAGAACGTGAATAATCTGATTGCTTTTTCGCGAGCCTATGGGTATGTGAAGTATTTTCATCCAAGTGATGAGGCCTATGGGATGAACTGGGATCAGTTTGCTGCATATGGCTCAAAGGAGGTTGAGAAATGTGAAAATAATGCAGCGTTAGTGCGCACCTTAAATCGACTATTTCATCCAATAGCCCCTACGGCTGAATTTATGCTTAAGCAAGATAAAATGCAGTTTAATAGGCGTCAGTTGATTCCCAAGGACGTGAAAGACTATCAACAAATTTACTGGCAACATAATGGAGTGAGTTATGGTCTGTTTGGCGATGGTTATAAGGAGTCGCCATACCAGAGTGTAAGGGTAAATAGAGCTGATTTGGTTGATCAATCTGCGCAGTCTGGCGATATTCGAACGTTCATAAATCCTGCTAACCTGATTGGTAAGGAGTTTAAAGTTGAAGGATGGGCTAAACTGAAGGAAGGCAGTGAGGGTTCAGGGTGCTTTTGGATCTTGGGAGAAAAGAAGAATAATCAAATCGGACTATTCAATAAAACTGTAAATAATCCAGTGAATAGCACGCAGTGGGAGCGGTTTGAAATGACCGGAACCATTAAGCCTGGTATCGTTAAATTGTCAATTGGGTGTTACTTGGTAGGTAAAGGCTCTCTGTACGCCGATAACTTTAAACTGTCAGTTAAGGAGAATGGTAAATGGGTAAATGTTGAGGTTAAGAATGGCGATTTTGAGGATGAGAAAATAGCCGCTTCAAGGAAGAAAGGGATTGCCTGGAATGGGAATGGAAGAGGTTATTCATATCAAATAGATGAGTACAATAGTTTTTCAGGACAGCGATGTGCGAGAATCGATTATGTTGGTGAGTTTATCACCAAAGATGCGCAACCTCTTTTTGAGAGCAGACCAAACTTCGGTGAGATTATTGAAAAAGAGATTTCTCCTAATGTTTATTGTCAGATTCCATTGGTTGTGTATGGTAATGAAACAGCCACCTATCCAAAGAGCGATGAGGCGGAGTATAAGCAACTCAGACAAGTAGTAGCAACAATGAAAGATCGTCCTGAGGATTTGTACTTCAGACTTGGTAACGTTATTATCACCCATAATGTGTTCAAGCATTTCTATCCGTATTTTGATGAGGTTGATGTTGATTGGGACGCACAATTATCATGGGCCATAAAGCAATCGTATTCGGATAAAAGTGGAACAGATCATCTTAAAACAATGGAGATGCTTACGGCTAAACTGCATGATGGTCATGTGAAGGTGATGAGTGGGTATGCTCAGAATTTTATGCCATCGATCCTGTGGGAGTGGGTGGAAGATCAATTGGTAATTACACATGTAGGCGATTCTTCATTAGCGATAAAAAGAGGTGATGTTGTTGAGAAAGTTGATAATCTATCTCCGCAAGAATTTTTCCAGTCGACAGAGGAGCGTATTTCTGCAGCTACCGATGGTTGGCTGAACTATGTCGCTAAACGAAGGTCTTTGGAAGGTAAAAGGGGCAGTAAGCTAACCCTACAGATTAATTCGAAAGAATATGAGTTGGAACGCAAATATACCTGGCAACAGGTTGAGGTGAGTAGGGATGATAAGCCTGTGGTGTATCAATTTTACAAGGATGGGAAGATTGCTTATTTGAATTTCGATTTAATTGGGATGAAGACGATCGATAAATTGATGTCGAAACTTAAAAGCTCAAAGGCTATTATCTGCGATTTCAGGGGACATCCAAAAGGAACGATTGATTTTATTTGTCAATTGCTGAAAAGAGATGCAAACGATAAAGGTTGGTTGCAAATTCCTCAAATCATTTATCCCGACTTGGAGCGTATTAGTGGTTATGAAACGGGAGAATGGGATTTGAGAGCAAAGAAGCCATACTTAGGAGGAAAGAAGATTGTTTTTATTGTTGATGGAAGAGCAATTAGTAAGGCTGAAAGTTGTTTGAGTTTTGTTGAAGGATATAAACTTGGAACCATTATTGGTGAGCCAACAGCAGGTACAAATGGGGTAGTCAATATGTTTAGCCTTCCAGGTACCAATAGAATCAGTTGGACAGGAATGAGGGCGTTAAAGCATGATGGCTCACAGCATCACGGAGTTGGTATCATTCCAAATATAAAAGTTGAGAAGACAATTAAGGGAGTGAAAGATGGGCGAGATGAGTTTTTAGAGAAGGCTTTGGAGCTGGTGGAGTAGAGGATGGAATTCTATCTTTCATAATATGTTCCATTTATTCTAGCTATTTTGTTTCATTCTCAAATAGTCCATAATGGCAAAGAGTCTGAGTTGTGGCAGATTGCGAGGTACTTAATTGTTCCTATTAATTAGATTAACAATCACTTTGGTCATAATGTCTTTTTCTTCAGGTTTGCTAACAGCTATCATTAATGTTAAAGCAACTAAAGTATTGTCAGCAATCCGCTTATTTCCGTTGTTGTCAAATAAGATAGCATTTCTTTCCATGAAATATAAAAATAAGAATGCTGCAATTCTTTTATTTCCATCCGAAAATGAATGATTCTTTGTGATGAAATACAGTAAGTTAGCAGCTTTTTCTTCGATGCTTGGGTACAAATCTTGGCTACCAAATGTTTGATAAACTGTTGAAATAGAGCTTTTAAATGAATCATCCTTTTCATGTCCAAACAAATCACTATTCCCATGAGCTTTTTTGACAATTCTTATTTGGGTTATAGCTTCCTCATAAGTCAACTGATATGTTTCTTTTCCGGAAGTATTTTTTATTTCTAGTTTTTGATAATCGTATTGGTCTAAAATGTCTAATGCATAGGCATAATCTGAAATTATTTTCAATAGTCCAATACTTTCGTCATTTGTTAAGTGACGGAAATTTAATACATTCCCTAAAATCTTCACTGATTCTTGCAGTTCTTTTAATTGCTCATTTTGTTGAGATAATCGTTTTTCATTTAATGAAAAACCTTTAATCAGATAATCTTTTAGAATTTGATTTGCCCAGATGCGGAATTGAGTTCCTCTTTGTGATTTAATTCTGTATCCGACCGATATTATAACATCAAGGTTGAAAAACTCAATATCCCTTTGAACTGTGCGATTACCTTCCTTTTGAACTGTTGCATATTTTGCAACAGTTGCCTTTCTAGATAATTCCTTTTCTATGAATATATTGTTTATGTGTCTTGAAATCACCGATTTGTTACGTTCAAACAAATCAACCATTTGATTCAAGCTCAACCAAACGGTTTCATTGTCAAGTTGAACATTAATTTCAGTATTTCCATCTACTGATTGATATATTCTGATATTTGATTTATTCATAGTTTGAAATTTAATCAAATATACAAATCTTTAAAGCCATAGTTTATTTATAGTAGAAGAGATTCTGCAAATGCATGGTTAAAACAGTTTGATTAGTGCCAGTGAAGACTAAGAATTGGTCTTTCCGTTATAGTCAATTCATGGTAATTCTGTTGTAACAACCAAATGGTTGTTTTTAATGCACCACTCCAGATCTTCAGAGGACTGAGGTAGTGACCAATTGTTCTCAATTGTTTTATTTATATAAAATATTAGTTCTTCAATTGTTTTTACTTTTGAAATAATCACCACATTTTTTGTTCCCACGGAATTTTTCCAACAAGTTGATGGATTATTTCAAGCTTATTTGACATTGTTTTGATTCTTTTATTGTCAGATTAACCTCAACAATGGCATATAGTAAAAGCATGTAAGAATCGGAGTAAAGTTTGAGTAAACTTTGTTTGTCGACTGATGTTATTTTGGAAATAAATATGGAAGAAAATAAAGAAGGAAGCAGTATACTTTAATGGAAGTCTTTTCCTTCTATCATTCGGTATGAATTCGGCTTGCATTCGGTACAGATTCGCCGGTGTTGCATCTTATGCAGTATTTTTTGTGGAAAATGTTGCATTTTATGCTGCCCAAGTGAAAGAACGATGGTTGATTACCACGATGATAAAGGTAGCAAAAAGATGAATAAAAACACTATTCCAGAAGAGTAAAATTAAGGGAATAATGAGTGAATATTTTATTTGCTTAGCAATACAGTTTCTGACATTAAGGGGCCATTCTAACAATTCCAAAGTAAGGATAAATCGGAGAGAGACAAATTGAGCAAGGCTACCTTGAAGATGATAGTCTTTTTGTTTGCTATGCATGTATCCTATTTTGATGAAACACAGAGTCATGCAATCGGTATCATTCCTGATATAAAAGTTTAGAAGATAATAAAGAGAGTTGGAGAAGGTCTTGGAACTGCTGAAGTAGGAGCTATTTGTAAACTAAAATCTCTTTAGTCTGATGTTGTGGATCTGTAATTTGTGCGTTTTTTATTAAGGTGTGTCCTGTTTTTTTGATGCGAGTAAGGATTAAAACTCGGATAATTTTTTTTATGCACGAAAGTTGATTTTTAAAGAGATTCCATAGTGTTTGTTTTTTTAGATCAAATATAAATTATGATTTTATGGGTAACCTTTTACGGTTCTTGAGAATATACTCATGAATGCCCGATTCAAGAAATCAATCAAATCAGTTAAATCAATCATAGGGTATTTCAGAACATTTTTAACCTTAAAAAGTATAGAACTATGAAGTTTAGTAAGATTACCATGGTATTAGTTTTTGTTTGTAGCTTTATTTTTGTTGATGACGCCTCTGCTCAGTTAAAAATAACAGATGACTTTGTGCATTTATTCCATGATCAATATGGAAATGTTACGTTTGGAGAATCAACGGCATCACCCAATAGAGGCCAATTTGCACTCGAATATTGGAGTGAAAAGGGAGGATTAAATCTTTGGCGACCTTGGCCGCTAACCTATAATGGAAATTATAGATTATTCATAAAAGATAATGGTTATATTGGTATAGGAAGAATTCCATCATATAAGCTTGATGTTGCCGGAGATATTGCAGTATATGGTACCGTTAAAATTTCGTCAGATTTTAGATTTAAAAAGGATATAAAGAATATTTCTGGAAGTTTAGGCAGACTAAAGAATCTGCAAGGAGTATCTTATGTGAAACTGCCAGAAGAAGAGGTAAGAAAAAAGGAAAAACCAGCTTCACATACTATTGAATCACTAGGAGAAGTGAAATATAACACAATGTATGCTCCGAAGCCTAAAAAAGATGGAAAGACCAAGGAAACAACCGAAATAGGATTCATAGCTCAAGACCTTCGGGAGGTTTTTCCAGAGCTTGTTAGTGAAGATAAAGATGGATATCTTAGTATTGACTACATATCACTGATTCCAGTTCTTGTAGAGGCTTTAAAAGAGCAACAAGCTGAAATTGATGAACTCAAGCAAGCTATTTTAAAAGCAACGAAAAACTGATAAGGCTATGAGAGTTTTGGTATTTAGAGCAATGTTTCTGTTAACGGTATTTTTAATAGGATGCAAGGTTGCTATATCTCAGGATCAGGTAAGTTTTACTTATGATGCTACAGGAAATCGAGAAACTAGATCTATGATTGTTGAACAATTGAAAAGTGCATCGCTCAATGACTCTATTTTTGTTCAGGATGACTTAGAATTAGGTAACGGGAACGTGAAGGATAATATGTTATCAGAAGATTTAAGTTCCACATTGTTAGGTAAATCAATAAAAGTATATCCTAATCCAACCAGTGGGGCATTAAAAGTTGATGTTGCTGGAAATGTTAAAAATGGTCTATTAATGATTTATTCAATAAAGGGAAGTCTTATTGTTAAAAAGCCAGTTCATACGGGAGTAACAAATATTGATTTGACGAAACATCCTGCAGGTGTTTATTTGATGAAGGTCAATATTGACGGAAAACTTTCAGATTGGAAAATAATTAAGGAGTAAATAATTTATTTAATATATAAAGATATGAGACGAATAAGAATTACCTTGCTTATTCTAATAGCTTGTATATCATATTCGCAAGGACAATCTTACGTTGTCAAGCTAAATAGTGCGGAATCAGGAAATCAAACACATACAGCACATAATTCAATCATCTTTGAATCAGGATATACGTATACAGCAAACGGCGGTTCGTTAACTGCGAATATTGTTGCACCAACATTCTCCACTGTTGTATCCAATACTCCTCCGCTAATAAATGATAGGACTTTAAATACAAGTTTGCATGTTGGTACGATTGAAGGAGTTTTTGATGTGAATAGAATGGGAGGGGCAACCTATTCAATACCTATAACTGTTCCTGATGGACCTAATGGTATTAATCCGAATATTTCATTAAACTACTCAAGTAATAATAGTGAGGGATTAGCTGGATTTGGTTGGAACATTGGGGGTGTATCATGTATTGAACGAGGGCCTCAAACTGTGTATTATGATGGTGTCAGTAAGGCGATTTCAATGAGTTATGATGATCGTTTTTATGTTGATGGTCAACGGCTAGTTGCTATTTCAGGCGTATATGGTCAAGATAATACCGAATATCGAACGGAACAAGATATCATTTCTCGGTTTAAATCATATAGTGTTCTAGGTAGTGGTCCAAGAACCTTTAAAGAAGAGCGCAAAAACGGGGTAGTTGTGGAATATGGTCATACTCCTGAATCTGCCGAGATCCCGGTTTATAATTCAAGTGCTAGCAAGTGGTATGTTAGTTCAATAAAAGATCGAAATAACAATAGGATTGACTACACATATTTAGTAGGTAGTGATAAAAAAGTCTATCCTGCTAATATTGATTTCGGGCATTATTCTATAGTATTTGATTACAAAAAGAAAGAATATTTGAAAGGAAGTTATTTATTGTCACATTATTACATTAATGATCTACTTTTGAGTCAAATTGAAGTTCGATACAATGATAAAATAGTTAAGAAGATTGAATTAAAGTATCAGGAGTCAGATCATAAATATTTACTGAATGAACTTGTTGAATATGGTGCGAATGATATTCAGGTAAATTCTACATTATTTCATTATATCACTCCTGAGAATCTATATTTTGATAAAGTGGAAGCAGGATTTGTTAACTCAATTGTTGCAGAATCAAAGGTTACTGTTGGAGATTTTGATGGTGATGGTTTAAGTGATTTGTTTTGTGTGGCTAAAGATGGGGAGTATCAGGGGTGGAAGTTATTATCAGGTAGGGGTGATAATAACTTCGATTTTAAGTTTGATGGTTCTTTAACTGGTAATATTAATGAGATGGAATTTTATCCAGTTGATCTTGATGGTGACGGTGATGATGATCTGATATATGATGAATATATTGGCGATGGCAAACATCGTATTAAATATACGATATCTCATAGTACGAGTTTTTTTATTAGTAATCAGGAAATTATTGGAAAGTATCAATTGCAAATTGGAGATTTTGATGGAAATGGTTTAAATGATGTACTTGTATTTGATAAATATAAGAATTGGAAAATATACTCTGTTTCACAGTCTGATTTGGATAATTTATCGCTGCAATACTCAGGAGTTTCTAATCTTTTTAATGGATTAAAGACTGTTCTCGTTGGTAAATGGGATAGTGATGAAAAAACGGATATTGCTATATTTGATGACAGCGGTAGCAATCTGATGGGGTATCGATTTGTTAATAATAAATTTCATGAAATAGCCTATATAAATTTGGATGTAACCAAGGATGATTTCTTTCGATTAGGAGATTTCAATGGTGATGGTTTGACTGATGTATTTTATTATGGAAGTACCACTACTGAACCCGTGCAATGGGAAATCAGACTAACTAAAGAAGGACAGAATTATGGTAATACCCACATACGTTCTATAGATAGATTGTCAGACTACGCAAGTTTACGACCTCATGATGTTGAAGTGGTGGATTTAACTGGAGATGGAGTTGATGATTTATTAGTACGAGAAGATGATGGACAAGGTGCTATCTTCAGAACTATATATGTGGTGGAGCAAAGGATACCAAACAGCACGGAGATGGATTTACACAAATATAATGGACCTTTGGGAGATGATCAAGAAGTAGATAAATTCGGAGACTTTGATGGAGATGGAGCAAAAGATATTTTCTCTATTGAGCGTAAAATTATTGATGTTGATTATAGGATTTACAAGTCTAACGATAATTCACGAATTCTTCTAACCGATATACTTGACGGGATAAACAAACATACGCAAATTGACTATGGATATTTATCTCAAGGTTCTGGCTCCTTTTATACAAAGGCTTTTAATGGAAGTTATCCGTTTTTTTATTATAATGGAGCCTTACCCGTTGTAACTTCGATGGAGTATGATAACTGGAAAGGAGAAAAGAATCGTGTAGAATATTCGTACGAGAGGGCTATAATGCATCGACTAGGAAAACATTTCTTAACCTTTGGTAAGGTTACAAAAAATGATATTGCTAAAAATACGAAGAAGATTGATGAATATAGTTTTCAGTCTCCTTATTGTTATCCGTATTTAAGTAAATCCACGATTGAAATTAATAATCTTCCGATTAAGGTTACAAATAACACATGGGGCTACAAAAGTCCAACCAATAAGACCTTCTTTCCCTATCTTTCAACGGTTGTACAAGAAGATAAAATTGCCAATAACTCTGTAACAATTACATCTAATTACGATAATTATGGCAATAAAGTATATGGAAAGCAGGATTTTGGAGGAGGAAGAACAATTACGACTAATGTTCTATATAATAACAATACATCCGCATGGCTCTTGGGGCGACCGACTAATACAACTGTGACTTATGTCGGTGATGGTTCCACTATAACGAAACAGACTAGCAGAATATTTAATTCTGTAAGTAATTTGCTGGAACAGGAGACATTATTAGCAGGATCATCTAAAGCCTTGGTGAAGAAATATAACTATTTCGACAATGGCATGGTAAAAGATGAAACCATTGAAGGATCAGGTCAATCTCGTGTTACAAGTTACTTATATAAAGACGATGGGATTCATGTTGCTTCAAAAACTGACCCGCTTAATCATGTAACAACTTATGACTATAATGATATTGGATTACTGTGGTGGAAGGAAGATTTTAAAGGTAACCGGATAACTTATGAGTACGATAGTTTTGGAAGGATTTCTAAGGAAACTTATTCTGATGGCCGTATTGTTAATAAAAACATGAGATGGGCTACAACAGGTGGACCTACACATGCCGTTTATTATGAAGAAGTATTAAGCAATGTTGCACCAATGACAAGTAAAACTTGGTATGATATTACCGGAAATGAATTGCGAAATGAGTATTCCGGATTTGATGGCAATATGATAAAGGTCGACAAGGAGTACTTTGATGATGGCAAGCTGGCTAAAGTTTCAGATCCTTATACTAGTGGAGCTGCTCAATTTTCAATTTATGCTTACGATGATCCCTATAATATGTTGACTTCCATTAGTCATCCTTCTGGGAGAACATTGAGTCACAGTTATGGAAATGAAGGTAACCTTTTAAAGGCGACCTCTACACAGGAAGGAATTGTAACAGCACGATTCTATGATAACAGGCAACTTTTGACCAAGGCGACACGCTCGGGAAAGGATATTATTTACACGTACTATCCTGATGGAAATCTAAAAAAGATCCAGTCTCCTGATAATGTGATAACGTCATTTGAATATGATCTTGCAGGTAATAAAACCAAAATGATTGATCCGAGTGCAGGAACAGTAACCTACGGTTATAATAATCTTGGGCAGTTAACATCTCAGGTGATTGGAGGTCAAACAACTTCGTTTTCATATCATAGCGATGGTCGCTTGTTAAGCAAGACAGGTGAAGGAACATGGACTTACTCTTATGGTACTAGTGATAAATTGCTGGAGTCAATTTCAAAGGGGAGTTCTTTTACCAGAACTTTTGGCTATAAATCAGATGGAAAAGTTGGGAGTGTTACAGATAAGATTGATGGCGTCAATTACACGACTCAAATAGACTATGATTCCAAAGGAAGAATTTCACAAAAGACACATCCTTCGGGTTCTGTGGAGTTACTAAAATACAACACTATATCTCAGTATATGGATGAGATTTGGGTTGGTAGTAAACGAGTTTGGAAAATCACGGGGATGAATGCCCGGAATCAGGTTGATGCAGCTATATATGGAGATAATTTGAATGGAACTTTCACATATAATGCATTTGGAAATCAAACGCAGGCAACTGTTGGTGCCGTGCAGAATTATCAATATTTATATGAGGCCACAACAGGCAATATGACTGAGAGAAAGAATAACAAGATTAATCAATCAGAGAGCTTTGCTTTTGATGGACTAAATAGACTTACTTCAATAAATCATAACTCGAATGTAGGTTCCATTGCCTATTTTGATAATGGAAACATTCAAAATAAGTATGATGCAGGAACGAATTTTACATACACACAATCAGGCAATCCGTATGCATTAACAGGCCTGACTACAACAGGGAGTTCAATTTCATCGCATCTGCAGGATATTGAGTATAACTCATTCCAGAGTGTAAGTTCAATTTCGGAAGGAAGCTATTCTGCAGCTTTTAATTACAACTGTGATGAGCAGCGTTGTATAATGGAGGTTAAGAATAATTCCACAACAATTTTGAAGCGGGTTTATGCCGGAAATTCCTACGTCAAGGAGACAGAAGGAGGTGTAACTAAGGAATATACATGGATTGGAGGTGATGCCTATACAGCACCAGTAGTGGCGATTAAACAAGGAGGAACAACCACTTGTTATGCGATGTTACGAGATCATCTGGGGAGTATTACTCATCAAGTGAAGCTATTTAATGGAGGAAGTAGTTTAACTCAAGAGTTTAGTTATGATGCCTGGGGGCGTCAAAGAAATCCATCTACTTGGATTTCATACACACCAGGAAGTGAACCTTCATTAGTTGCTGGAAGAGGTTTTTCGGGTCATGAACATCTGAAATGGTTTGGATTGATTAATATGAATGGTCGTTTATACGATCCCGTCGTTGGTCGCTTTTTATCTCCGGATAATAATATTCAATATTTGGATTTCACAGAGAATCTCAATCGCTACAGTTATTGTTTGAATAATCCATTAAAATACAACGATCCAAGTGGTGAATTCTTTGCAGAGTTGGTATATTGGATTGGGGCAACAGTAGGAAACTATTTAATGGGAGTTGCCGATAACAAGATAAACAACAATATGAGTTGGAGTGATTCCTTTAAAAATGCTAACTTTGTTGTAACCGCCAATGTTGGTCTTAGCGACGGTTCGATAACTAATCCTCAGGTAGAAAATCACAAGATTGCTAAACATGAGGAAAAGGTAATCAGCCCTATGATTGATAACAAGATTGGGGAGATGAAAGAAGAGAATATGATCTTTGAAACTTATGAACAGCATGACTTTATTAGAGGATTTGGATTGAGTTTTGAAATTGCTTTCCCTAAGAAAATTGTCGGGGGAGTCTCTGATACTAAGGGTATTGGTTTTGATTTTGGGATATTTGAAGATGAGTATGGCCAAGGTTTTTATTTCACAAAGAAAAAGTCTACTAAGGGAGGAGTAGCTTTTGGAATTGCTATTGAGGAATGGAAAACAAAAAATCGCTCAAGTTTCCAATTAAATGGAGTGTCAAGAGATGATATAAAGGGCAAAGGATATGAAACTAGCTTTGGTTTAGGTCCATACGGAGGAGCTTATGGAACTGATGCAAGTGCTGATGATAATCTTGAACCGATGTTTAAAATTCAAACAATATCTTATGGAGTCGGTATTGATGTCGGTTATGTCGATTGGAAAACTGAAACTTATGTTACAGGAAAATAAAATGAATAAAAAGAATCGGATCTTTCTAACATGGGTGATCGGAGCAATGCTTGCTACTATAGGTTTCCCGATTTGGTTTGAGTATATCTCTCCTTCTTCGGAAGAGGTTATCATATCGATGATAAACAATTATAAGGTTAAGAGTTATGATGGGGTTATAGTTGAAAAGTTTATTGATGAAGATAATAGAAACTTAAGGAAGATTGTTTTACAAAATGATCATAAAAGAGATGTACAGATATTTGGATTTGAAGTTCGGAAAACTTTTGATTTTCTAATGATTGGTGACACTATTAAAAAAAAAGAAGGGAGTCTCTTTATTAGTCTGTCTAGATATCAATTAGATACAATAATTGAACTTCAGTTTATTGATGCCGCAGGAGATCATTATGATTTAAGTGGAGTGAGAAAACAAATTAATAAAAGATGAATCAAATGTAAAATTGCATTTTATTCATTAGTAGAATAAAGGGGAGAGGCTTAAAACTTCTCCTTTTATTCTACACCTACTAGCCTAAGCAATCTAAAAAAGGTCCAGTCTCTAGATAATGTAATAGCGTCTTTTGAATTTCTATGATACATGTATCGAGATAGATAGGGATGCAAATGAAGCATATGAGATTGTAAATGGAAGTAAGCATCATTTAGCGTCTCTAGAGGATGCTAAGGATATTGAAGTTGGGGGCGAGGTATTTACGGTTGAATGTTACTCGAATGGTCTGCACGAATGTGATTGTGAACCGTATTGGATGTTTTGTACTCGAGAGCATGGGATTCTTATTTCTAAGACTTTTGATGTGGTGAGAGATATGAAACGTTTTAGAGGAAAAGAGGAGCCTATTAGGACAATCATTGAGGAAATAAAAAAAGATACTGTCTTTTATAATTTATGTGGTGGTAGTGTAAATGAAATAATGTTGAGGAGAGAGAGAAAAGGAAAGACGTTGTACTGTAATTGATGATTTGAAAACTAAAACTTATGTTACAGGAAAATAAAATGAATAAAAAGAATCGGATCTTTCTAACATGGGTGATCGGAGCAATGCTTGCTACTATAGGCTTCCCGATTTGGTTTGAGTATATGGGAATGTCAGCAGAGGAATATAGGGCAGGTCTGGTTAATCAATATCGTACTAGGAAGTACTCTGGAGTTATAGTTGACAAATTCATATCAGATAACAATAATCTTAGAACAATTATAGTGCAGACTAATAATAGGAAGGTAGAGAATGTATATGGTTATGAGGTTCGTAAGGTTTATGATTTTTTGATGGTTGGAGATACAGTAAAAAAAGAGGAAGGTAGTTTTTTTATTAATGTGTCGAGGTGTGATTTGGATACAATAATAGAAGTGCAATTTCTTGACTCCAGAGGAATCCCAATACCATTCAAAGAGCCAGATAATAATCAGAAGCATAGCTCAAATTAATTCGCTGCTTTGGTGAATTAAATTCAACCTTATTAGTCTATCTAGATACAATAATTGAGCTTCAGTTTATTGATGCTGCAGGAGATCAATTTGATTTGAGTGGAGGGAGAAAACAGATTGACAAAAGAGCAATCTATTAAAAATTCAAATAACATTAAGCGTTTAAAAGCAGCGCTTGATGACCGATAAAGAGCAAAAATAAAGAACCTCTAAACGCGTATTTCTAGCACTTAATCCCACCGTCTTGCAAAGACCTATATTTTTTGTAACTTTAAGGCACTGATACTTTTAAAAAGATATTGTGAAACATTCGAATAAAATAAAAGGATACCGCTGTTTGTTTGAATGCCTGATGTTTTATCTGCGCTAACCAGAAGCAATTAACCTCATTAGTTGCTTAATTCCTGTATCATTCTATGAGTTAAATCGAAGTGTAAGTAAGCCAGTTATTTGATTATTGGCTTCAATTCGCTGGTTCTATTACCCATTAAAACAAACTACAATGACAACTAAATCAATAAAAGGTCGTCCTGATCCCAATGGTGCCGGACTTCCAACCATTAAAGAAATAATAGGAAAAGAAAACAAGGAAAGAGATGCTGAAAGAAGTGCTTTGTCCGAAGGAAATTTCTACCCACCTTTAGGCGATAGTCTTGGCCCTGGGATGAATCCTCGCATTCAACGATTAAGAAAACTTAGCTTTGAGGCCGAACCTAGCATTTCAATTGAGCGTGCTTTGCATCAAACAGCCTTTTACAAAGAACACTATGGAAAGTACTCCATTCCTGTGCTTCGTGCACTAACATTTCTCGACCATTGCCAAAAGAAAACGCTTTATTTAGGTGATGATGAATTGATTGTTGGTGAACGTGGACCCAAGCCAAAAGCAGTTCCTACCTTTCCGGAATTAACCTGCCATAGTGTAGAAGACTTTCACGTGCTTAACACACGCGATCAGCAACGTTATACCACCAGCCAGGAAGATATTGATACCTATGAACGCGAGGTGATACCCTATTGGCAAGGGCGCACTCAACGTGAGCGTATTTTTAATCATGTACCCGAAGAATGGAAACGCGCCTACGAAGCAGGTTTATTTACAGAGTTTATGGAGCAACGGGCACCCGGCCACACTTGTCTTGATGGCAAGATTTATAAAAAGGGGATGCTCGATTTCAAAAACGATATTAAAGCACACCTCGATTCTTTAGACTATTTAAATGATCCGGAGGCCAATAATAAGGCTGAAGAGCTAAAGGCAATGGATATATCTTGTGATGCAGCCATTGTTTTTGCCGAACGGCATGCCGACTTAGCCGAGCAAAAAGCACAAACAGAAACTGATCCTAAGCGTAAAGCCGAATTAAATAAAATAGCAGAAGTATGTCGTTGGGTACCGGCAAATGCTCCTCGCACATTGCACGAGGCAATACAAATGTATTGGTTCGTGCATCTGGGAACTATTACGGAGTTAAATGGCTGGGATGCCATGAATCCCGGCCACTTCGA
Organism: Puteibacter caeruleilacunae; assembly: GCA_005217565.1. Classification (GTDB taxonomy): domain Bacteria; phylum Bacteroidota; class Bacteroidia; order Bacteroidales; family Prolixibacteraceae; genus Puteibacter; species Puteibacter caeruleilacunae. Next base: position 59,267 of record SJCO01000016.1, on the reverse strand, counting down.
TCAACACCTGGCACCATTCTACGAAAAAGAAATTGCTGAAGGAACAATTACACGCGACGAAGCCAAAGAGCTGATCAGTTGCATGTGGATCAAAGTAAATAATCAGACTGCGCCTCCTAAAGTGGGTATTACAGCCAAGGAGAGTGGCACTTATAATGACTTTACGAATATCAATATCGGAGGTGTTAAAGCAGATGGCTCTGATGGGGTTACTGAGGTGTCGTATATTATGCTTGAAGTGGTTGAAGAACTCCACCTCTTGCAACCAGGTTCATCAGTACACATTAGTCATGTTACACCAGATAAATTCCTGAATGCAGCCTGTAAAGTCATCCGTCAGGGACATGGTTACCCATCGGTATTTAGTCCTGAGACCTACATTACAGAAATGCTGGCTCAGGGTAAATCACTAAAAGATGCACGCGAAGGAGGTTGTAGTGGTTGTATTGAAGTAGGTGCCTTTGGTAAAGAGGCGTATGTCTTGACAGGTTATCTGAATGTTCCTAAAATTCTTGAAGTCACCCTAAACAATGGAGTCGATCCCGTTACAGGTAAGATGGCTGGATGTGAGACAGGTGATCCTCGCACATTTAAAAGTTACGATGAGCTGTACGCTGCTTTTAAAACGCAAATCGAATATATTGTTGATCAAAAAATGCGAGTAAGCAATTACATCGATACCATGTTTGCCAAGTATGCTCCGGCACCTTTCCTGTCGGTGGTCATTGAAGATTGCATTTCAAAAGGCAGGGATTACTACAACAGTGGTCCTCGCTATAATACCAACTATATCCAATGTACAGGCTTAGGCACTGTAACTGATAGTCTGGCAACCTTAAAATACCATGTTTTTGAAAAGCAAGCCTTCGACATGGATCGCATCTTAACAGCTGTTGCCAAAAACTTTGAAGGCGATGAAATATTACGACAAACCATTGTTAATAGAACTCCATTTTTTGGCAATGATGACGAATATGCAGATGAAATTGCATTAAAGGTATACGACGATTTGGTAAAAACCATTGATGGTAAACCCAATATTAAAGGAGGCAAATATCACTTAAATATGCTGTCTACCACCTGTCACGTATATTTTGGCAAAGTAATGGGTGCCACACCAAACGGCCGATTAGCTGGTAAGTCTATCTCTGATGGTACATCACCTTCGCATGGGTGCGACATAAATGGACCTTCAGCTGTTATCCGCTCATTAACGAAATTAGACCATACCCGATCGGGCGGCACATTGCTGAATATGCGTTTCTTACCAAGTTTACTAAAGCGCGATGAGGATATTGCCAAAATGGGTAAACTCATTCGTAGCTATTTTACTATGGGTGGCCACCATGTTCAATTTAACATTGTTGATACAGCTACCTTACGGGCAGCTCAGGAATCACCGGAAGATTATAAAGATCTATTGGTACGAATGGCCGGATATAGTGATTACTTCAATGATATGAATGCCGACCTTCAGCAAGAAGTTATTGACAGAACAGAGAATGAATCGTTTTAAACTTGTTGGTTAGTCGGTAGACTGAAGGCGATGGAAAACAATCAACAATTTAATAAATGAGCAAATCAACGAGATATTTGCAATAACTATGGAACTACCAAGCTTAATATTTGATATAAAACGCTATGCCATCAGCGATGGGCCAGGCATTCGTATCACCATCTTTTTGAAAGGTTGTCCTTTACGTTGTAAATGGTGTCATAATCCTGAAAGCCAATTGAGGCATCAGCAAAAAATGTATAATCATAGCAAGTGCATTGCTTGTGAAGAATGCGTGAAACATTGTCCTGAAAATGCTTTAACACTTACCGGTGATGGCATTGTTACAAATAAGGATTTGTGCACCATGAGTGGCATTTGTGCTGATGTATGTCCAACTAAAGCAATTGAAATGATTGGCAAGGTTATGAGTGTGGATGAAGTAATGAAACAAATCAAAAAGGAAACCATGTTCATGGATAAGTCAGAAGGTGGCGTTACTTTCTCGGGCGGCGAACCTTTGTTGCATCATGAGTTTCTCATTTCTCTACTGGATGCTTGTGGTGAAGAAGGGATTCACCGATGTGTGGATACAACCGGATATGCCAAGCCAGAAGTGCTGATGGAAGTTGCAAAACGAACCGATCATTTTCTTTATGATTTAAAGATGATGGATTCGAACAAACACAAAGAATGGACCGGTGTGCCCAATGAGATGATTCTGGCTAATCTTAAAACACTGGCTGCCACTGGTGTGGATATGAATATTCGTATTCCGCTAATAAAAGGTGTGAATGACGATGACTGGAATATACACGAATCGGCTAAGCTAATTGCCAGTCTTGAAGGTAAAAAGCCATTGGTTAATTTGTTGCACTTTCATAACATTGCGGAAACGAAATACGAGAAGCTTGGCGAAGACTACGACAAAGGCGAGATGGATGAACCGAGTCCGGAACGCCTGCAGGAAATCATTGCTATATTCGACTCTTACGGCGTGCAATCAATGATTGGTGGGTAAAATTAATCATTCTTATCTGCCAAATGAGATCTTTGGACTTGCAAAAAAATGGAAGAAGGAGACACATTTTTGAAATAACAGAATGGCCTTTGTGGCATAAATAATAATTCTATGAAATTTAATAACTTAAGTTGGCACGATGCCATTATAAAGAATATAATAATTGATAGAAATAATCCAGGGAAGAATGATAATATTAAAATTGAAATTGTCTGGAATGATGGTCAATGCAATATTCTTTCCTTTGAGGATGTTTATTGGGCTGATCTAGATATGAACTTTGGAGTAATATGTGAAGAAAGTATTTATAGGGCTCATGCTGAGGGGAAAGAAAACGAGGAGGTTAAAAGTTTGTATAAAAGATGGAGAGGTTTGATAAATAATATCGACTTATATTTTTATGAAATTGAGACCAATTCCACAGGAAGTAGGATTCGAATCATTGCTCAAAGTTTCGTAATGGAGGGGTAATGAAGGTGACGTGAAAAAAGACACTGGAGCATATTAATCATGGGTATAGTGTTTCTTTTGGCATATTGCAGGCAGCAATAGTGTGCTTAATATTGCTGTTATAAGTCTACAGAGGTTGTTACAAAGATGAGTGATTGGTGGTTGCATGTTGATCTATATTATAGAATACATAAAAAAGTACCATCTATAGATGAGTTCTTTGAATATTCTAAAAGTGGATAGTTTGGCCGAAGTATTTGTTGACTCAATTGAGGTGTCAGGATATGAAAATCGAAAAACGAGAGGAATAATTATTCTTAATTTAGAAGAATACAAGAGTAAAAGGCTTGATGTCTTTATTAAAAAGCTTGATGAATATATGATAGAGGAATGAGTTCGTTCTTTTAAACAATAGACTCTCTTTAAACTGTGCGACTACCTTGCTTCTGAACTGTTTCATATTTTGCAACAGTTACTTTTCTTGATAATTTCTTTTCTATGATCAAATTAATCTCAACAATGGCATGTAGTATGTTTTTTCTCCCCATCTCCTGACAATACTCATATAAACGCTGCGGTTATTTTCGTTACATTTGTGGGTAATTAAATCTAAAAGCTAACATCAATGAAGATAACTGCATTTAACGCTATTCATAAAGAATGTGGAGCTAGAATGGTTCCTTTTGCTGGTTACGAGATGCCAGTTGAGTACTCGGGTATTACCGATGAACATATGACCGTGAGAAACGGAGTAGGAGTGTTCGATGTGTCGCATATGGGCGAAATTTGGGTGAAAGGCCCTAAAGCGCTCGACTTTGTACAAAAGGTGACAACAAACGATGTGTCTGCTTTGACTATCGGTCAGGCGCAGTATTCATGCTTCCCTAATGGTAAGGGTGGTATCGTTGATGATCTGTTGGTATACTACTACGAGGAGAATAAATATATGTTGGTGGTGAATGCTTCCAATATTGAGAAGGACTGGAATTGGTTGGTTGAAAATCAAATTGAAGGAGCTGAACTTGAAAATGCTTCTGATAATATTAGTCAGCTGGCTATTCAAGGACCTAAAGCTACTGCCGTTTTGCAGAAGCTTACAGATGTAAATCTTGACGAAATCAAGTACTATACTTTTACTGTGGGTAAATTCGCTGGTATTGATAATGTGATCATCTCGGCAACCGGTTATACTGGTGCTGGTGGTTTTGAGTTGTATTTCTATAACGATCATGCCGACGCTATCTGGAAAGCTATCTTCGAGGCTGGTCAGGAGGAAGGTATTAAGCCTATCGGTTTAGGTGCTCGCGATACCTTACGTCTTGAAATGGGATACTGCTTATATGGTAACGATATCGACGATACTACCTCTCCTTTAGAGGCAGGATTGGGCTGGATTACCAAATTTACCGACGAAAAGGATTTTATTGATAAAGATTTCATGTTGAAATTAAAAGAAGACGGTATTAACAAGCGTTTACGTGGATTTGTAATGATCGACCGAGGTATTCCTCGTCATGATTATGATATTGTAACTGCCGAGGGAGAAGTGATTGGTAAGGTTACTTCAGGTACTCAATCGCCTGTTCTTCAAAAAGGTATCGGAATGGGATATTTGAAAAAAGGTTATACTAAATTAGGAACTGAAATCTATATCCAGGTTCGTAAACGTAGATTGAAAGCTGAAATTGTGAAGCTCCCATTTATTTAAAAATTATTAGTAAAACACAGTATATAGCACCCGAATTATAAATTATTCGGGTGTTTTTTTAATTAGATGTTAATTTGAGGTGGGGTAATAATGACCAAAGTCATGTTTTGAGTAAAAATACCCTATCTTTGCACCCTTAAACATTAGCCATGACAATGGATAGAAATCCCAATCGTATTGAGGTCTGTCTGTCGCCAGCAATGTACGACAGATATGCAGATGATGAGAATATAGTAGTAGTAGTTGATATATTGAGAGCCACATCGTCAATTTGTGCTGCTTTCGATAATGGAGTAAATAAGATTATTCCTGTATCAACAGTGGAGGAGGCGCGCGAGATGAAAGCGAAGGGATACACTGTAGCGTCGGAACGTGACGGCTATGTGCTAGATTTTGCCGATTTCGGTAATTCGCCGTTTAATTTTACAAAAGAACGAGTAGCTGGTAAAGATATCGTTTACTCAACTACCAATGGTACGCGTACAATTAATATGGCGAGTCATTCGAAAAAGGTGGTTGTTGGATCGTTTCTCAATCTTACAGCTGTAGCTAACTGGATAAAACAACAAAATGCTCCCGTATTGATTTTCTGTGCTTCATGGAAAGATCGCTTTAGTCTGGAGGATACTGTATTTGCCGGTGCTCTGGCTGAGAAATTGTTGGAGTCGGATAAGTTTCATACCATTTGTGATTCTGCCTTGGCAGCATTGGATTTATGGGAAAAAGCGAAACCTGATCTTCAATCGTATATCCAAAAAGCAGCGCAAAAAGCACGTTTAGCGTCAAAAGGACTGGACGACTGCATCGATTATTGCCATACGCCGGATACCTCTGAGGTAATTCCTGTTTATGATAATAAATGTCTGGTTTTGGAATCGTAGACTTTTACGCCAACGATTCTATTCTGTTTAAAAAATGAAAGGTTGTTTCGAACAATCCGTTAGTGTTGTTCGGAGAAATATTGTTTTACAACATGTATGACTTTTGACAGTTGTAAAGGGTATTCTATTTCATTTATTTGAGTAAAGAAGATAAAGACGATAAAATATAATTAATACAAAATTTTAAACGATGAAGAAGCATAATTTTTATGCAGGACCCTCTATCCTGCCACAGTACACCATCAAAAACACAGCTGAAGCAGTTCTAAACTTTGCCGGTACGGGCTTGTCGCTGATGGAGGTTTCGCACCGCAGTAAGGAATTTGTTGCTGTAATGGATGAGGCTCAAGCTTTGGTAAAAGAGTTGCTTGATGTTCCTGCAGGTTATCACGTGCTTTTCCTTGGTGGAGGAGCTAGTTCTCAATTCTTCATGCTACCATACAACCTATTGCAGAATAAGGCTGCCTACTTGAACACAGGTACCTGGGCTGCAAAAGCTATTAAAGAAGCTAAGTTGGTTGGAGAGGTAGTAGAAGTAGCTTCTTCCAAGGATTCCAACTATAACTATATTCCTAAGGGATACGAAGTGCCTGCTGATGCAGATTACTTCCACATTACTACTAATAACACTATTTTCGGTACTCAAATTAAAGAGGATCTTGATCTTGGTGTTCGCCTTGTAGCTGATATGTCATCAGATATCTTCAGTCGCCCTGTTGATGTTTCTAAATATGATGTAATTTATGGTGGTGCTCAGAAGAACCTTGCTCCTTCTGGTGTTGCTTTCGTAATTGTTCGTGAAGACGCCTTAGGTAAGGTTGAGCGTACGTTGCCTTCAATGGTTGACTACCGTACTCATATTGATAAAGGTTCTATGTTCAACACTCCTCCTTGTGTTCCTGTATATGCTGCTCTTCAAACTTTGAAGTGGTTGAAGGAAAAAGGTGGTTTGGCTGCTATGGAAAAAATCAACATTGAGAAAGCTGCAGTTCTTTATGATGAAATTGATCGTAATAAGATGTTCGTTCCTACAGTTCCTAATGAGGCTGATCGTTCATTGATGAATGTTTGTTTCGTAATGTCTGATGAGTACAAAGAATTGGAGAAAGACTTCTTTACATTTGCTACTGAAAGAGGTATGGTAGGAATTAAGGGACACCGTTCAGTTGGTGGTTTCCGTGCTTCTACTTACAATGCGATGCCAAAAGAAAGCATTCAGGCATTAGCTGATGCCATGAAAGAATTTGAAGCTAAATTATAATACTATAATGAGCTGGAGTCAGGGTTTTTACTCTGACTCTTTTTTATTTATCACATCAAAATCGAATATATAAATTACAGAATTATGACTAAGATTCTTGTAGCTACCGAAAAACCATTTGCACCTGCTGCAATTGACCAAATTAAAGAAGTTACCGACGCTGCTGGTTTTGAATTGGCATTGTTGGAGAAATATACTGATAAGGCTCAGCTTTTAGAGGCTGTTGCTGATGCTGCTGCTATCATTATCCGTTCAGATAAAATTACTGCTGAGGTAATGGATGCAGCTAAAGAATTGAAAATCGTTGTTCGTGCCGGTGCTGGTTACGATAACGTTGATCTTGCTGCTGCTACTGAAAGAAATGTGGTGGTGATGAATACTCCTGGACAAAACGCTAATGCTGTGGCTGAGTTGGCTATTGGTATGATGGTATTGTTGGCGCGTAACAGCTATAACGGTACTGCTGGTGTTGAGTTGAAAGGTAAAACTATCGGTATCCATGCATATGGTAACGTTGGTCGCAATGTTGCTCGTATCGCTAAAGGATTTGGTATGGAAGTGAAAGCTTTCGATCCATTTGTTGAGGATGCTGCTTTAGAGGCTGAGGGTGTTACTCCTGTTGCTTCTGCTGAGGAATTGTATGCTTCATGTAACTACATTTCTCTACACATTCCTGCTAACGACAAAACCAAAGGTTCTATCAACTACGATTTGTTGAACAAGATGCCTGAAGGTGGTGTGTTAGTGAATACTGCACGTAAAGAGGTTATCGACGAGGCTGGTATGATCAAGTTGATGGAAGACCGTGCCGACTTTAAATATATCTCTGATATTGCTCCTGATTCAAAAGATGTATTTGCTGAGAAATTCGAAGGAAGATTCTTCTTCACTCCTAAGAAAATGGGTGCTCAGACTTTCGAGGCTAACGTTAATGCAGGTGTTGCTGCAGCTAACCAAATTGTGGCTTTCCTTAAGGAAGGTGACGTTACTTTTAAAGTAAACTAACATTAGATATGCCGGATGTCTGTGCCTCTGGCCTGAGGCTCAGACATTCTTTTTTAATACCTTAATAAAACCAAGAATATGGCTATCGTAAAACCGTTTAAAGGCTTACGTCCTCCACAGGATGTAGTAGAAGAGTTGGCATGCTTGCCATACGACGTAATGAATAGCGAAGAGGCTGCGCAAATGGCTGAAGGCAAAGCGAAGTCGTTGCTTCATGTTACGCGTGCAGAGATTGATTGTGAGCCGGGAGTGGATATTCACTCTGATACTGTTTATAACAAGTCGGTTGACAATTTAACTGCTTTTCAAAATAATGAGTGGTTGGTGCAGGATGATGAGGCTAAGTTCTACATCTATGCGCAGACTATGGATGGAAAAACTCAATATGGTATTGTTGGTTGTGCTGCATGTGATGACTACCACAATGGTATCATTAAAAAGCATGAGTTGACTCGTCCTGACAAGGAGGAGGATCGCATGGTGCTTACTCGCTTTACCAATGCTAATATTGAGCCTGTATTCTTCTCGTATAAGGCGGTTGCTGAAATCGACGAGATCGTTGAGAATATTGTGAAGAATCAGCCTGCTGATTATGATTTTACTGCAGAGGATGGTTTCGGTCATCATTTCTGGGCAATCAATTCAGCTGAGACAAATAAGCGTATTGAGGAGCTTTTTGCTAACGAGGTGCCTTCTACTTATGTTGCTGATGGTCACCACCGTACTGCAGCTGCTGCGCGTATTGGTGAAGAGAAGAAATCACAGAATCCTAATCATACTGGCGATGAGGAGTATAACTTCTTCATGGCTGTTCATTTCCCAGACAATCAGTTGAATATTATCGACTATAACCGTGTGGTGAAAGATTTGAATGACTTATCGGAAGAGGAGTTTATTCAAAAGCTTGAGGCTTCATTCGAAGTTGCTTGCATGGGCGAGGATATTTATAAACCTGCTGCATTGCATGAGTTTAGCATGTATATGGCTGGTAAGTGGTATCGCCTGACTGCCAAAGAGGGTACTTATGATGATAATGATCCTATTGGTGTGCTTGATGTAACTATTCTTTCTAATCAAGTGTTGGAACCTATCCTTGATATCAAAGATCTTCGTACTTCGAAGCGTATTGATTTCGTAGGTGGTATCCGCGGATTGGGTGAATTGAAGCGTCGCGTTGATAATGGTGAGATGGTTGCTGCATTTGCACTTTATCCTGTTTCAATGCAACAGCTAATTGATATTGCTGATACTGGCAACATCATGCCTCCTAAGACTACCTGGTTTGAGCCTAAACTGCGCTCAGGTTTGGTAATCCACAAACTAGACTAAGTAAACTATTTTACAAATATTTCAGAAAGGCTGTTCCTGGTTAGGGGCGGCCTTTCTTGTTATTAGGTGGTGCTTGATAGATAATATCTGCTCAGAATCATGTTGCCTTATGACACTTTCAGTGAAAATAAATATCTTTATTGCTGCAGAGAGTAGATTGACAAGTTCTTTGATGTGAAACTAGCAAGATGGTATGTAAAGGATATTGGAAAAAATAAACCACTATAAAATGAAAGTTTTATTAAGCCTTTTAATTGTAATTCTATCTACAAGTATACTTAGCGGACAAGAGACTAAGATAATAACTGGAAGGATTATATCAGAAGATATAGAACCTATCCCTAAAGCGATAATCCATAATATGGATACGATTGCTCTAGGTTCAACTGGTGTAGATGGTTATTTTAAGATAGAAGTTCCAGCTGAAACAAAAGAGTTATTACTTGGATTTATAGGAATGGAATGGATATCAGTTAAAATAAGAGAGGATTGTCAAAATCTGGAAATTATTATGATGGTAGATGTCATTTATGACTTTATTTCAATTAAAAGAATAAATAAGAAACGCTACAAGAGATTCAAGGGATTAGCAAAGAGACATTTGCAAGCATACGAGCGAGGGATTTTTAAATCTAGAACTCCATGTATCTCCTATGTTTTTGAAAAATATTAAACTTAGAAGAGTAGAGGTATTTCTTTGCTTGTCAGAGTTTATAAAGCTAGTCTGAACGTATTGCTTGATTTCACAGAAAGTAGAAATAGTAATATGCTACTGAAAATAGAGGTTAAATGAAGCGCATGTAAATCATATTGATCCAAAATTGAGGAGGTAGTGTAACTCCATATAGCGGTGAGATTTTATGCCTAGATTGTAAATAAGAAAAGGGTATCGATTTGCCAGAACAACAATAAAAATATGCAAGAAAAGGTATTGTTATTATACGAAGAAGGTGGATCATATAAAATAGAAAGTGTATGGGCTACTAAAATTGGAGAAAATTATAGGATTGATAATGTTCCATTTTTTGCCAAAAATATAGCTTTAGATGATATAGTTTCTGTTGAGAATGATAATGGTGAGTTGTATTTTGATAGCTTGATCGAAGCTTCTGGGAATAGCGTCATACAATTAGTTGTTTTTGATGAGAGTAAAGTGGAAAGTGTTGGTGCCGAGCTTGTGAAGTTGGGGTGTGGTTGGGAAGGTAGTCACATTAAAAACCTTATATCTGTGAATATTCCTAAAGATAAGTCATATTCTGATGTTAAAAACTTTCTTGAAGTAGGCGAAAAACAAAAGAAATGGGAATATCAGGAAGCATGTTTGGTATTTAAATAGTAGAAAGTCTTCCCTCGTTGGTTTTAGTCATTACGAGGTGAATCAAAACTATGAATTACGACTAACGAAATTCAATCTTAAAAGAAATATTCAGTAAATCGGACATTTAACTACAATCTTAAATGATGGCCTCATCTTGTCGTTTTCAGAACGACCAATATCAGGGCATTTTGCGCCTGACTTTTTTGCCATCTGTTCCTGTAACAAATCAACCTTTCTTATTTGGGCGGTGTTAGGCGGATAATGTCCACCTAGAATCATGTTTCCTTATGATACTTTCAGTGAAAATAAATATCTTTATAATGGCAAGGAAATTCAGGATGAACAATTTGGTGGCGTTTTTTTGGACTTGTATGATTATGGGGATAGGTTTTATTATGCGGAGATAGGAAGATGGCATGTGGTAGATCCTCAATTGGAAAGGAAATTTGGATTTATTATGGTGAAGGAAAGAATGATAAGTATCAGTACAAAAATCAAAAACTTTACGACGTAGATGGTAATTACGTTAATATGAGTGATGTGAAAAATGAATTCGTGGATGCTGCATTTACATCTTTAAATGGTTTAATTAATGATGGAGCTGATCAGTTGGGAATTATTAATACTTTAGCAAATGATGATACTTATACTGCAATTATTATTGTCGAATGGTGTGAAAAAAGTAGCGCGTCAGGTAAAATTAATTGGGCATCAGAAGGTGGGATTATCACGAATGAAGGAGGAAGACAATCTCCTGCGATTGGTTTAATACATGAATTAGGCCATAAGTATGTCGAATACTATGATCCCTTGGAAAAGAAAGCATCTGGATTATCTGCAACATTGGATGAGGTTAATAAGTATATGGATTGGTATGAGAATGCAGGTGCTTATGATGATCAAAACGAAAAAATTGTAATTACGAAAATTGAAAATCCAGTAGCTCGTGTTTATAAACAAGCTGAAAGAAGAGCTCATTACTGGACACACAAATTTCGTGCTGTAGGAGGTCCGTTTTCTACATGTGGTAATGGAATTAAAAAAGAGATAGAATGAAAGTAGTTCATATATTATTTTTGATACTTCTTTTGTGTATTAGTTTATTTTCAAAGGCTCAGATAACTTCTAAAACTGATAGAATCGTTTTCCACTATCTACCTTGGGGGGTTAAGGGAATGGGGACTCGTCTTGATGTTAAAGATGTTATAGGATATGAAGAGAAAGAATCTATTACAATAACTAATATAGAAGTAATTAATAAGTTTTTTTCTTCTATTGAATTGTCGAATTTAAAATTATCAACAAAATCAACAATAGATGTTTGGATGGTAATTAACATTTTTAGACAAGATATCTTGATTGAATCTTACTCTATCGGACAGCCTGTTTTAGTACCTCAAAAATTATCAGAATCTGATAGTATAAAACCTCCCCTCTTTGTCGCAGACAATAGAGTGTATATTGGTCTTTTAAATATTACGATGAATGATAAAATTTATAGAACAAATTATGAGTTAACAAAATTTATTCTTACGTATGTAGCTAAAAATGAATCTTGTAATTGATGTTTCACTGATTGTTATAACTATTAGCTACCGGATTAGTTCAGCATATTTTTTAGCTATGTTGCATTAAAAAGGTAGTCGAAAATTTATAATACTGAACGAAATCAATGTGAATAGAACGCCACGTTAGAAATAGTGTGGAGTTTTTCTTATGACCTTTGTAAGTGTCTGATCATGTACATTATCTACGTTTTGATATTAGAAAAACGTCTGAGTAAGGCTATTTTTAGAAGCAGGAATCCAATTTTGAAGAAGCATCTAGTAAGTTTGATTTGAGCCAGGTAAGCTACGACAAGAATGGTAATATCGAAATCCTTACCCGTAAAAATTCCGCGGAAAGTAACCGGGAGAGCTTAATATATACCTATTAAGCCCAAATGCTCGATATTTTGTCTATGCTCCAAAGCTTAACAAATCAACTCGGAATCTAGTTTATCCTAATATTCGAGTTAATTACGAAGCTGGTAAATACATCCAAATAAAGTAGTATGAAGGTACTCACAACTAAAATGTTTATTGTTTTTGCAGTATTGGTGGTCGTAAGTTGTAATCATTCCAAAACTGCAATTAAAAAATTGGATAATGCATCCATTGAGGAAATTATAACAGCTCAATTAAATGGGGAGTCTCAATTAGATTCTGAGAATGAAGTGAAGCTGTTGAATCATAAAATATTACAATTAGAATATAAGCCTCAATTGCTGTATAAAGATTCTTTGGATAATCTAATCATCTCAGATGTAAAGTATCCCGCAAAAGAAGATGAAGGACAATATGATTTGTATACACTTTCATTTTGTATCAAAGGAGAAGATACATTGATCGTTGATGGAGTTCCATTCCCTGCCTCTGATCTAAGTAAGATTATGAAATCTAACTTTACTGATATGCAAAATGGTGTTTATCCTGTAAAAAGGAGGATAGACTCTTTAAGTGTTGTAGGGCAAATAGAGGTGCCAGAAGTTATTTTGCATGTAAATGCCAATATTGAGCAAAGCAATGGTCTAAATCGGAAAGAATGGGAACTTTTATTTGACGTTGTTAGTGTTTATGTCTCCATAATGAATAAAAGTCGAGAAGATGCTGCTCTATCTCATTTGGGTCATTCGTTTGGGCAGCTAGACAAAACAAATAAGGAGGCACTTAAACTACTTTATTCTAAAATTATTGCTATTAGCTTTGATCAACCTTGTAGCTATGTTCCACACTTGCAGCCAGATTTATTTGATATAGAACAGCAATAAGATAAGTTGATTCAGTATTCTCAGGTTGAAATAAAAACAACTAATTTGGCCGTAGTAGTTGTGTTTGTTGTTATAGTGTAGCAATACTTTTTAATTTTTATAGATTTTATAAACCCGTCAATCACAGAATGAATATGTCCTTTAACTTCCTGGTTCATTTTTTCAATTTCATTGAGTCGTTTAAGCATGTCTGGATTCTTAAGCAGGTTTTCCTGTTCCGTTTCACCAATTAGGTAGCCCACTGTAGTGTTTCGTATTTAGCAGTATTCTTAGCCGCATGAATGGATGGTTTCACTTCATTGCGTCCATAATGCCCAATAATAAGGCATTTTGCGCCTGATTTTTTTGCCATCTGTTACTGTGAAAAGTCAACCTTTCTTATTTGGGTGGTGTTAGACGGATAATGTCCACCTAGAATCATGTTTCCTTATGATAGTTTCAGTGAAAATAAATATCTTTATAATGGCAAGGAAATTCAGGATGAACAACTTGGTGGCGTTTTTTGGACTTGTATGATTATGGGGATAGGTTTTATGATGCCGAGATAGGAAGATGGCACCGTGTGGATCGGTTGGCGGAAAACTACTATTCTTTATCATCCTTTGGTTATTGCGTAGGTAATCCTATTAGATTTATTGATATCGATGGAGAAAAAATTGGAAATCCTGGAGATGAATCTACTAAGAGTTACAGAAAAATTATGAGAAAAACTAGACAAGGTAGAAGGGGTTGGCGGCAAATGAAAAGAAGCAGTAGAACGATCTACATTCATGACCATGTTCAATCTGGGATAAATATTGGAAATGCAATTGCACAGGTCACAACTAAGAAAGCATATGACAATGCACTTGAAACCGGAGAAGTGATTGAATCTCCATCATGGAACAACAGAAGATATGGAGATACTAGAAGCAAAAAGAAAGGGAAATTATTTTACAGAAGAGAGCTAGGTATGATCCCTAATGAGAAAAGATCACATGAAAGAAAAGCTAATAGAGCTGAAAGGGAGTTTAAACGCACCAGAGGTTATATTTATTAATACTAACATTTTCTATATGAGATTTATTTTAATATTAGGAACATTACTATTGCTAAGTAATTGTAAGACCAAATACTTTTATGGAGATGTTTATAGACATTTTTCCCCAATAGCTGACACTAAGTATTCAGAAAAATTTTATGGGGATTATTGTTACCTGTTTTTATTTGACAATGCTGAATACATTTCTTTTACAGAAACTAATTCAAAATTTGAAACAGGAAGTTATTCACTCGTTGGTGACACTATTGATTTTGTTTTCGATGCAAATAAGACACAAGCATTAATTGATTCAATGAGAAAAGTTCTGAATTATAAATACTTTTCGTGTCAAAATAAAGTATTAAATCATGGTATTTTAAAAAATAAATACATCGAGTTGTATTCAGTATTTTATTATCTGAATGATAGTTCTAAATTCAAAAGAGTAATGGAGCAGAGCACTACAACTGATTTTCCTCCTATGTAAATTTCTGCAAGGAAGAAGCTATAGTCTACATGATCAAAAGGCCTCGGGAAACGGGGGCTTTTTTAAAGCGCAACCATATTTTTAATCTTACTTTTTTGACTCAGTACTTGGAATATAAACAGGATATGTTCTTTTTCTACTTTATCCATGTTTTCAATGTCGTTCAAACGGAACAGTATTGGATATGCAACATTTGACAGGACGGCAAGGTAAATCACAGCGATGTTTGTTAAATTGGTAGCAAACATAAAAGTGGTATATTTAGTCTTAGCTTTTCGAAGTGTACTGCTGAACTTAATTGTTTTCCCAATTTTGTCTTGCAAGTGCACCAATATGTAACAAGCCGAAGGCTTACAATTTACTGCAATGAAGAATTTAGTATTGATACTTACAACAATAATCTGTATTGGGAGCTTTAATTCATGTAGAATTCGCTATAAATCAGATATTGAGACCAAAGGATTGACATTCTTGTGGAGTGAAAAATTAAACAAAGAAGTCAAGATAAAAAGAACACTGGATAATATGTTGAGGGATAGTTCTTTGTTTGTTGGTCGAGATGATCTTGAATTAGTGGTGAAGGATATGATTAATGAAAAGCAGATTTTTACAGCTTGTATCATCAGGAAATATAATCCAATTGCTCCTTACGCAGGTGAAAAATACTTTTTAGATATAGGGATAAAGTCTAATTCAGAATTAATTATCAATAATGTTGTTGTAAAACCAGATAGTATTTCATTAGCAATTAAAGGACATTTCGTTATATGTGATAATTTAAAAAAACCAATCTATTGTCATGAAAAGGAAATTCCTTTTATCGGATTAAAGAAGATACCTCATATCGTATATTATATGCTTGTGGAGCCGGACGATACTGGAGGTATAAATGATTGGGATTTATTTTACAACATTTTACGAGATATTGTTGATTTATATATAGATAAAAGGGAGCAATATTCTCAAGAGTTTTTTGGGGAAGAATATTATAGATTATCATTTAAAAAAAAGAGAGCAATTATTTCATATAGACCAATTTTAATAATAGTTAAGTTTGGAAAAGTTCCTGGTATATTTATCCCAAAACCTGCAGAATCACAAAGACGTTTGAGATGAAGAACTTAGGAAGGCTCAGTTGGATTTGTTATGATTATGGGAAGAGGTTATATGATCCTAGTTTGGCACGTTTTACTACAATTGATCCTCTTGCCGAAGTTTATTATCCTCAATCTTCATATCACTATGCCTTAAACAACCCAATAAAATATAAAGATTATTTGGGAATGGGAGCTCAAGAAAAAGGAAAGGAAGAGGAAAAGAAGAAAGCAACAAGAGCATCTCAAAGCATATTTTCATGGTTAGGTTTTACTGGCACAAAAGGTGAAAGTGTTAGAAATAACTATGTAGTAACTGTTTCTAACTTAGATGCTACGGATAGTAAAGGTAGAACAGAAGCAAAAGTTAAAGCTCGAAAGAGTACTCCGGCTGTTTTAAAGGCTAAAGCCGAAAAAATGCGCCCAATGAAAAGCGAATCTACACGAGTTAATGGCACTGCAAATAAATCAAATGCCGCAGTAAATAATAAAGTAAAAACTTATGGAAAGGTTGGAAGAGCTAATCTTGCAGCAGGTGTAGTTGTGTCAACTGTTAATATAGCAACTGCAGATGATAAAAGTTTAGCTGTGGCTCAAGAAGGTGGAGCATGGACAGGTGCTATAATGGGAGGAGAACTTGGTGCAAAAGGTGGAGCTGTTATTGCAGGTCTTCCTGGAGCTATTATTGGCGGATTAGGAGGAGCTATAGCTGGAGGAATTGTAGGAGAAAAAATAGGTGAAGAAGTTCATGATCTAATGCCAGATTCACGAACAATGACACCGGAGGAATTTATGAACAGTTATGATTGGGATAAGTATGGCAGTGGTACAAGATAATTTTGAAATAAGCTATGATTAGATTTTTTAGAAAGAATAAAAACTCGTACTTCGAAAAGATTGAAGAGCTAATTTTAGGGAGTAGGGAATTAAACAACATAAAAAACGGATATTTTCTTGGAGGATTTGTTTATTGTGATAATAATTACAATGAATTATTAGATTCTATACAAAACAATAATTTAGAGAGTATTTTCAGAAGGTATACTTACAATGTCAATATGGATAACTTAGAAGTATTTTATTTTGAAAATGGCTCTGGTGATTTTTATATCTTGATAATTTTAGATTCTTTCGATTATGAGCAGGGTGAAAAGATTTTAGATATAATAAAAGTGAAGGATGTTAATATTTCTCAAATTAGAAAGAAGGAGCAAATATATCCATAAATTACTATATTATTAATACCCCTCTAACTACCGCAAGTCTTTTTGGCTTGTGGCGATAAATAAAAAAATTAAGGCCTGGCGTAAGAGGAAAATGTGCCAGGCTTTTTTAATATAATATTGGTGATTCTTGTTTAGTTAAATACTTAAAAGATGATCCTGATGAAATTAATGTATTGCTAAAGGATGAAAATTATAAATTGATTAAAATAAAGTAATAATAAAGCCCAGCATCGCCGGGCTTTATTGCTATAGAATACTTTGAATTTTTCTTTAGCGATAAATGTATCAAGTACAGCAAATATGTGGTCTTTGTCTTCATCGGAGAACTTGCAGAGTTCCAGAATACGTTTAAGAATTACTTTGTCCTGCTGTACATCAGTTTTACCAACCAGATAATCTAAAGAAATATCCAACAGGTTGAACATTTTAGCTGCAACCTTAATTGATGGCCTCATCTTATCGTGTTCAGAACGACCAATATCAGGGCATTTTGCACCTGATTTCTTTGCTATCTGTTCTTGTAACAAATCAAACTTTCTTGTTTAGGAGGTGCTTAGCGGATAATGTCTGCTCAGAATCATGTTCCCTTATGATAGTTTCAGTGAAAATAAATATCTTTATATCGCGTTAAACGATGTGTTCTTTGAGAATTATGATACGAGGATGTATGATGTGGAGATCGGGATATGGCATAGTGTTGATCCGTTGGCTGAAAAGTACATGAATATTACACCTTATGCATATTGTGCAAACAATCCTATAATCTTCATAGACCCGAATGGGATGGAGATAGCAGGAGATATCGCGGCAGTAAATAACCTGGAAAGTCAGGCAAGAAATAACGTTGCCAATGAGCAAAAGCGGCAAAGTAGAATGCAAGCTAGGGCTGATAAACGAGCAGCTAAAGGTAAAAGCACAAATGGGCTTGACAGAAGAATTGCAGGGTCTGAATTTAGACAAGGACAGTATCAAAGCACAATAGATGAAATTGGAGTTATGCGTAATTCCAGTACTGTGTATAATGTAAATACAAATTATTCATCAGCTTCCAGTGATGGGAATGCAGAATACGGAGGAACTAATGCTGATGGAAATGCTGTCATTAATATAAATGTTTCTCAGTCTTACTTGAAAGCTGGAGGGCTTGCCCATGAATTAGTGCATGGGTATCAGTTTGAGACTGGTCAAATAGATTTTCAGTCAAATGGGTCTCCTGGTTTGTTGTATGATAACTGATGAAGTCAGTGCTTTTACACGTCAATTTGCATTTGCAAACAACTCAAGAATGTACGGACTCACAGCAGGCGATGTAAGAGGGTTTACTAATCAGGCAGGAATTTCAATTTATAGCAACGTGCCAAGTGGTCCTGAATGTTAATTCAACGAGAGCTCAAATTGAATTACATCGTACAGGGAAATTTAATTTGTTATACAATGCACTATATAGAAGCCTCAATTTAGATTATACACCAATTTATAAGTAGTATGAAAAGAAATATATTAATCTATTTTCTATTCCTATTCGTAGTAGCTGGATGCGCTTCTGTAAAAAGCAGTGTTTCAAAGATTCAGCACTCGACTTATGTCTGTAATAAAGGAGAAATGGTAGGAAACACGACAATTATATTTAAAGATAGTACCTTCTTGTATGCAGAAAGAGGAGATTTGTTTCAAGGAGGAGGAAAGTGGAAATTGTTGCCTGGAGGTAAAGTGATAGAATTAAAAGGCGCAATGCAAGGAGGAGGCAGAGATTTAAACTTGAAAGAGGAGATAAATATTAATCTACAAGTTAAGGGAAAGAAAAAGCTTGTAGGAGATGGCTGTGTTTTTCTAAAAAAAAACAAAATAGAATGAAAAAGCCCCGTAAATCCGGGCTTTTCTTCTATCTCGCTTTTTATTTAGCAGCTTATAAGGTTGTCGAGCGTATAGAAAATATTGTCCCTGTCTTCCTCAAGATTCACAATACCCCAATGATGTTGATCCGAATGGAGACACAATGGTAGTAACTTCAACTGGGGAAGCTGGTTTTATGGGTAAACTTTATTCTTTGATAGAGATGGAAGGCAAAACTCACCTAATGGTAATCATGGAATTGTTATTAACAAAAATTTATCAGATCGTGGAAGGGCGGAATTGTATAGTCATGCAGCAAATGGACATGGTTTACTTTACATTCGTAATGGAAGAGATCATAAAGGAGCGAATCATCAACCGCAGGGATTAACAGAGACTAATACGAGGTTAAAAAATATGATAATAAGATAAAAAAAAGAAACTATTATTAACATGGAAGGGAGAAAATAAAAATGAAAGTATTTATGGTTTTGATATTTAATTTTGTTTTTACTTACTGTTTTGCCCAAACTGATAACTTAGAAATAAAAGTTGATAGCAGTAGATATTTTGTGGATGATTCAGAACATGAATTCATTTCATATAAAATAACAAATACCAGTGATAGTACAATAATATTCTGGCTTCAGAAAGATCAAAAGGGGCATAATAAAGAAAAGTATAAGATTAGAGATTATTTTTTTTATAGAGGAAATAATGATTTTTGTTTTGCTGACTTAATTAATGAGAAATTGATTTCTGGTTATGTTCCAAATTTATATGAAACTTTTGCCAAGCGACTTAAATCAAGAGAATCATTTTCTTTCATTATAATTTCAAAAGAAGGTAGGCTTGATAAACGAAAGATTTTATCCCAACTAAAACAACAGTTAGTTTTTGTAAAGGAAAGTACCCTTAGAAATTTTTTATCAATAGAGGGAATAAATTTATTCTTATTTAAAAGGAATAATATAATTATTCTTACTCCACTATGCGGCAAGTCTTCTTCTTATGTGTACAAACGTAATAAGTGATGAAAATAAGTAGGATGAAACATATACGTTTATTATTATTTGTTGGATTCTTCGTTTTGTTATCTGGATGTAGTCCACTCGTAAGAAAACTAAATGTCTGCTTAGCGTCCAAAATTGTTGAAGAGACTTTTTGGACAGAAGATATAAAAGCTGCAAGATTACAAGTTTATAGGAAAGTAAAGCTAAATCATCGTGATGTTAATTCTATATTAGTTTTAGAATATTATGATTGGACACAGTGTTCTTATATGTGTATCTTGTATATTGACGATGAACGAATGGTTCTGAAAAGAATCAATGGTTTTGTTGAATTGTATGAATTTGAGGTTTTTGATATTGAAAAGTATATGGTAGAAAAAATGAAAAATAATGATTATGTATCTTTAAGAGTAAAAAGTAAAAAAACTAGAACCACATCTGGAACAAAATTTGTTTTGACTAAAGCTACCAAGAAAGACAAATCATGGCACGTTAGAACAGAAATTATCAGTGCATTTGTAATGGATTAGTTGTTTTTATGTATTTTTTATACAGTAGATTCCGGCTCCTATATCGGGATTTTTTTGTTTTAAAATGAGATTCCTTGCGGTACGGCAGTAACAGTAATACAAATGTCTATAACCTTGAGAAATCAATAATTCAAAGAGATAATCAGCCAAAGAAATACAATTATGGCTCGTAATACTTGCAATACGGTAAGCCTTTGGCCTGTTACATATCCTAACAGGTATCCATTCCTTATGACAGGGACATTAAGGGCTCTAGCACAGTTATAAATTTACAGTATTTTCTAAAAAAGATTGTAATTTGCTGTAATATTCTAGCTTTTTTCCTACTGAGAGGTAACAGACCGGCAAGATCTATTGAGCTCGTTATTATATGCAGAGATTCTGGTAAGCACTGTTCCTGTGAAAAGTCAACCTTTCTTGTTTGGGTGGTGTTAAGCGGATAATGTCCACCTGGAATCATATTTCCTGATGATAGTTTCAGTGAAAATAAATATCTTTATAATGAGTTAAATGATGAGTTCTTTGAGAATTATGATTACGTTGCAAGGTTTTATGATGTGGAACTGGCATGTAGTTGATCCATTAAGACAAGTCAGATCAGGCTACTTATAGATATGGATTTAATAATCCAGTATGATTTATAGATCCTACAGGGCTTTATGAAGGTGAATCTGGGACTTGGGGGCGTGATAATGATGAAATGTGGGAGGTTCTTTCATTTTGGGGATATACTCCGGAAAACTCTGAGAAGGGGGACTCAAAAATCCTATAGTAGAAAGAGCTAGTAACTATTAATAGCTTTAGTTTCTTCACAACAGAAGGATTGGAAAGAAAAAATAGTAATACTAAAAAGTAAAAAATATGTTAGAAGAGGGACCTAGTTATGGCTATATGCCAGGACTCATTATGTTTTTAATGGGTGTTGTAGTATTGTTGGTTGGTGAAAAAATAACTGACTTTTGGGTGAAAGTAAATTTATTAAAGAGCACGAAAAAACAGGCAAGAATGAACAGAATTATATTTTCTGGAGTTCTATTTATTATATTAGGTGTATGTGATCTGTATGATTATTTTTTTTAAGGAGACTTTATTGCCCAAAAAGAGAAAATAATCAATAAAAAGAATCCGGATGAGATGAAGGCTGGATTTTTTTACTTTCAATGTTGTTTCTATTTGTTATAGATTTATGTGTAATAAGATCAAATAACTGTGTTTATCCAACTTCAAATTCTCCCTCCCCATTATTAATGGGTGGAAACTAGATGTGGTATACAATGCACACAGTTGCAAGTACTTCAGTAAATAAGTATCTTTATAACGGTAAAGAGTTAAACAACGAGTTCTTTGAAAATTATGATTACGGTGCGAGGTATTATGATGCGAAGCTAGCAAGGTGGCATGTTGTGGATCCGATGGCGGAAGAAGGATCATGTTGGCCTTCTTTATATCCGGCTGCAAGCCATATGACCTCAAACATGAATAAAGGAGTCCATGGAGAAACGACTTACATGGTCGGTAGCACTAAAGACTTTTTTAAATGAGTAGATAGAAAATTAGGAAAACAGGTTATGGTTACCTTATGAGAGTATTTCAAAATGGGAAATTTTTAAGAACGTCATATCAGTACTGCAAAGACGAAAATGATAATAACAATGAAAAGGAAATATTATATTTTCGGAGGTATTGTTGTTCTTTTGCTGATTTATTATCACATTGACCGACAGTACTTAATGAAAGAAAGAGTATTAAGACACCATAACTGGGAACATGTCAGCGGAGAAAGTCTAATAGGTAACTTTATTGACGCAAGGGATTTAACCTTTAAAAGCGATACAATGATATTGGATTATGGTACCCAAGGGCAGTATACTTTAGTCTTGAAGTGGCAATGTTTTAGCTCAATGAAGGTTGTTAATCCAAAGACCGATAATGTAAGTAAGTATAAAATGAAGGGTGCAAATTGGATAGATTACGTATTTAAGTAAACTGGCATAGTATTGATACCATTTCTGAAGTTATATAAATATCGACATTATAACGTTACGGATGCAAACGGAAATAAAATATCAATCCCTTATGGAGAAGCATTAAGATAAGAAATGGAACAATTGTTATTAGTAAAAGATGAATTGAAAATCCATTCATTAGTTGAAGGATTTAATGAAAAAGGAGATTTTGATTATTTAAGTGTGATATATAATCATGATGTTTACCATAATGGTTTTTCAGATACGGAGAATGGTATTCTTTTTTTAAAAAAGTTTATTCAAGATGGAATTATATTGGCCAGAAGGGACTTGTCTTATAATAAGGTAGACACCAAGTTTATTGAGGAACTTAATCCTCATGGTATAAATGGAGTGTTTTTTTATGAGAAAAATTCTAAACTAGAAAGTAAATTCAAGGAATTAGATTTATATCATAAATACACAAAAAAAATGCTCTTCTTAAAAGATATGGTAAGCCAATTGAACCTATACAAGAACCTTTATTATCTAGTATATTCAATAGTAATAAACAATTCAACCTGAATGATATAACAAAATTATTAAAGTTAGTTGGTCAAATTGTTATTTTTGATTTTATTTGGTATGGATTGCACTTGAATATTTTATCAAATAGTACTGTTAATTTAGACAAGATTAATAAGGTATCAAATGAATTAAATATTAACCTGAAACAGGTTAAGAATAGAGAAGAAATACCTGAATGGTGATGTTTAGCGTCTTTCGCTTATCGTAACGTGTAACTAAGACTCCAGCTATCGCAAGACTTTTCCTCTCAGTAGGCTCTGATATAAAATAACAAAAGCTACACTATTAATGCAGCTTTTGTTTTATGTAATAGTTTGTAAGATGCATACAGTGCAGAAATATTTTAAGCTTGATGCTTTTAATTAAACCATCAACAACTGAAAGGATATGTCCTTTGTCCTCACTGTCCATTTTTTCAATTTCATTGAGTCGTTTATGCATGTCGTGATTCTTAAACAGGTTTTCCTGTTCCGTTTCACCGATCAGGTAGCCCACTGTAGTGTTCCGTATTTTAGCAATATTCTTAGCCGCTTGAATGGATGGTTTCACCTCATTGCGTCCATAATGCCTAATAGCAAGGTATTTTGTGCCTGATTTCTTTGCCATCTGTTCCTGTAACAAATCAACCTTTCTTGTTTATGTGGTGCTTTAGCGGATAATGTCTGTTCAGAATCATGTTCCCTTATGATAGTTTCAGTGAAAATAAATATCTTTATAACGAGTTAGATGCTGCGTTCTTTGAGAATTATGATTATGGTGCAAGGATGTATGATGTGGAGAGCGGGAGATGGCATGTAGTTATCCATTTAGACAAGTCAGATCAGACTGGACTCTTTATAGATATGGATTTAATAATCCAGTATGATTTATAGATCCTACAGGGCTTTATGAAGGTGAATCTGGGACTTGGAGGCGTGATAATGATGAAATGTGGGAGGTTCTTTCATTTTGGGGATATACTCCGGAAAACTCTGAGGAGGGGGACTCAAAAATCCTATAGTAGAAAGAGCTAGTAACTATTAATAGCTTTAGTTTCTTCACTACAGAAGGATTGGAAAGAAAAAATAGTAATACTAAAAAATAAAAAAATATGTTAGCGGAAGGGCCTAGTAATGGCTATATTCTAGGAGTCGTTATGTTTTTAATGGGTGTTATAGTATTGTTGGTTGGTGAAAAAATAACTGACTTTTGGGTGAAAGTAAATTTATTAAAGAGCACGGAAAAACAGGCAAGAATGAACAGAATTATGTTTTTTGGAGTTCTACTTGTTATAATAGGTGTATGTGCTTTGTATGATTATTTTTTTTAAAGAGACTTTATTGTCAAAAAAAGAAAATAATCAATAAAAGGAATCCAGCAGATATGAAGGCTGGATTTTTTTACTTTCAATGTTGTTGCTATTTGTTATAGATTTATGTGGAATAAGATCAATAACTGTGTTTATCCAACTTCATATTCCCCCCCCCCTCCCCATTATTAATGGGTGGAAACTAGATGGAGGTATACAATGGGGCGATTCTCATAATTGAGTTGATGATTGGATAAATAAAACTGAAGAGAAATGAGATACTGGTATTTTTTAGTCATTGTGATTCTTTTTTGTAGTTGTAATAGACAAAATATAAGCACTTTGAAACATGAAAAATTAAGATTCAAAGACTTACCATCTGAGATTATAAATTGTATTAGAAATCCAAATGATTTTCAGGAAGAAAGAAATAATATGCTTATTGAGTTACCAAAAGGTGCGAATCCCGAATATAAAGTTGAAAATGTAAAAACATGGACAGGTCCGTGGGTGTCTTATGTAAAACTAGTAGATATTAGAACTAATGTTTATTACAAAATTGATCAAGGAGTACCCAATCCGTATTTCATATTTAAAAACAAACTTTACATTCCAGATAGGTATAACATATTTACAACGGTAGAAGATTATTCCACATTAGAATTTACTTGTTATACATTAAGAAACAAGTAAAAATTGAAAAGTTACTCAATGAGTGGCTTTTTTTATACATTCAATCCTTTAATTTTCATGATTATTAATCATTGCATCAATGGTGTGAAGAATGCGAATTTTATCCTGTTCCGGGAACTTGGCAATATAATTTAATCGCCTTAACATGGTCGGGTCTTTTAAAAGTTCCCCGTCTTCGGTCTCGCCAAGCAAATAATCCACTGTGGTCTCAAGAACATCAGCAAGTTTTTTTGCAACATCAATAGTTGGTTTCACTTCGTCACCTTCATACTTACATTAATAGAATGTAAGCCTTCGACGTAGTACATCTCTTTGATGAGATGAACCTTCCAAAGAAGTACATCAAAAGTTCACAGTATACACAGTACGAATATAACGCGTTAGGTGTAAAATGGCAGAAAACAACCAATGTAGCAGGAGCTTTAAGTATTGAGTACTGCTGCAACTTCATCTATCAGGCAGGAACTTTTGGGATAAGGTGTTAACCTCTGAAGGCTTTTACGATGCTCAGTAAGGAGTATACCATTACTATCTCAAAGACCACCTGGGCAACAATCGCATAACCTTCCACTACATTGGTAACACAGCAGTTGTTGATCAGGAAGTTGACTACTACCCATTTGGATCAATGCACACAGTTGCTAGTATTTCAGTAAATAAGTATCTTTATAACGGTAAAGAGCTAAACGACGAGTTCTTTGAGAATTATGATTACGGTGCGTGGTATTACGATGCGGAGATAGGGAGGTGGCATACAGTTAATCCGCTTGCAGAGAAATTCCCACATCAATCTTTGTATGTTTATGCAGATAATAATTCAGTAAGATTTATTGATTATATGGGAATGAATGCTTCAACTCTTGTAACCGAAAATCAAGATGGAACTTGTACGGTAGTAGGTGGCGATGCCAATGACGGTGCTAAAACGAAATTCAACATAAATATAGAGGAAGTGTTGATAAGGATGGGAAATTTGGTTCTGCAAGGGATTTTGGAAATATTGCTGCTGGAATTGTGGCAGGCAGAGCAAATGCTCCATGGAAGTTAACAACGATCGTATTCGATCTGCTGCAAGGTGGACCTGAACCTAAAGTTAGTCGGAAGGCTCAGAAACATGGATATCCTATTGGAATGAAATTATTTATGAAAGATGTTAGAAATGGAAAATATTTTTAAACGTATTGTCTTCTTATTACTATTTGTTTTTGGAGTATATTCTTATCTAAATCATCGATTTACAAGGTGGGAAAGAATAATTATTGAGTCTCCAGACAAAACAAATTATATAACAATAATCACCAAGGACAGTGTTAGATATATTATGAACGGAAAGCATCGAAATGTTCCAGAGTCGAATTATGCAAAATTAGATATTAGTAATATTTCACCTATTGGTGATGAGATAGATATTTGTTGGCATATAAATGGATATGATTGGAAACTAGTAAATCCTTATGCTCGATTTATTGAAAGTGATCTTGATAGTACTCTATACTATTTACAAAAAAAGCTTGATGAAGATGTGAATGGGATTCCTACACGTAAAGAGTATTTGTATGAGAATTGTGTGAATATTGATATCCGGGAAAATAGTGTTTATCCAACAGAAGGTGCGTCGCTTAAGTATTTTTGGATGTTTTTTACTTATTAATACTTTCATAGTTGCCTCCAATTGCCGAAAGTTTGCGAGTTGTGGTTTTTTGGAATTAAATTAAGAAGGTAAAATATACTCCACTTGGATGTAAAAATGTGAGTGGGTTAAAATTAAGAATAGTCTTACACAATAACTTAATGCAATGAAACTGGAGAAAGAAAACGTAATACTAAAATGCATTTTTGTCGTTCGATACGATGCTGTACAGCGGCAAATAGCCTTTAGATAAAGAAGTAAGAGTCAATGTTATGATTACGGGGCAAGGATGTATGATGCAGAGTTGGGGAGATGGCATGCGGTGGATCCACAAGCAGAGAGATATAATTCAATGTCTCCGTACAATTATGTAGCAAATAATCCAATGCTCTTTATAGATCCTAATGGTGAGGAAATTTGGATTCATTACAATGATGAAAATGGAGAGAGTCAAAAAATGCTATATACAGCAGGAATGGATTATGAAGGGAGTAATGAATTTGTGAAAAAATCCATATCTGTGTTAAATAATATCAATGTAACAACTAATGGATCAAAAGTACTTGGAGAGCTATCTAGTTCAAAAAATGCTTACAATATGACAAATTCTTTTGCAAAAGATAAGGACGGAGAAAATATTCCTGCTATGGCATTTGTAAAAAGTAAAAATGGTGGAGGACAGATTCATGCTGGAGCCTTATTGGGGGAATCTGTCGCAGAGAGTGCAAAGGTTGAAAGTGTTGCTCATGAGTTCTTTCATGGTTACCAACATGAAAAAGGACAAGGAGGGGGATCAATTTTTAATGAAGTCGAAGCGATGCTTTTTGGATATTCCGTTTCTGACGAGTATTCGTTTAAAACAGGGAAGTTAGGTGGTGGATCGAGTACAGCACTGGGAAGATCAAATGAGGCTGGAAGGATTTATGAAAGTTCATTTCAAAAATTGCTATATGGTACGAAATATTCTTCCAATACTTTTATGTCAGCAGTTAAAAATTTTAAAAGAGGTGCAGTTAAAAATACCTCGGGACTCTACAATAATTATCCTCTAATTAGAGCTAATCAAAAAGCATCACTATTAGCGAAGTTTTATCCATTAATACATTAGATTATGAGTATTAATTACTTGTTAATATTTGTTGGTGTCTTGGCATGTAATATTTCTCAGCAGGGATCTCCTACTATTAATAATAAGCAGCAGGTCAGTATAGTTCTCTGCGATACTAGTAGTATATGTTTTCAAGACAAGGTTATACGAGATACCATTAGCGGAAAAGGTGTTATTCGATTACATATAAGTACTGAGAATAATGAATTCGATGTTATTGATGAAAAAATAATACTTCTTATTCTTGAGAACAAAAGTGGAGATAGATTGCTTGACTACAGGTATTTAATAACCGATTCATTGACCGTTAAAGAAAATTGTTTGTATACTAAATATGGAGATAAAATACGATCATTGTTTAAGGATCGTGGGCTGTGTGTCTATGGTGATGGAGATATAAAAGAACTAGATAGTGAGTATTATGATTTCCCTTTTGTATTTAGTATTATTCCATTTAGGCCATGTTGTGAGTAAATATTTTAATCTTGTTGCCCGATAGATATATTCTATAAGAAAGCCCGGTCATCACGGCCGGGCTTTCTTATTATAGAATACTTTGAATTTTTCTTTTAGCGATAAATGCATCAAGTAGAGCAAATATGAGGTTTTTGTCTTTCTTGGATAACTTGCTGAGATTCAGGATGCTTTTAAGGATTTTCTTGTCCAGTTGTACATCGGTTTTACCAACCAGATAATCTAAAGAAACATCCAGCAGGTCCGACATTTTAGCTGCAATCTCAATGGATGGCTTCATCTCGTTACGTTCATACCTTCCGATAATGGCAGCAGAAGTGGATATGTAACATTAGAAGGAACGGTTGGTTAGATCAAAGAGATTAGTTAGGAATAGGGAAAGAAAAATTATTACAGTTGCCAATTTAACATCCTTATTATCGAACTTATTTTTTTATCTTTAATCTGTTGAAAGGTTGCGAGGGAGATTACAGCAGAATGTGTTTGAGTTATTACCACGATGGTCGTACAGAATAATTTTATACGATGAATTATGAAAAAAGAAACGTGATACAAAAAACTATTTTCGTTGTCGGCTACCATGCTGTACAACGGTAAATCGCCTTTGGGGGCAGTAGAGAAAAGTCGCTTGGTACGATTACGGGGCAAGGTTCTATGATGCGGAAATAGGGAGGTGGCATTGTCAAGACCCTTTGTCTGAAAGTTATTTTACTCAATCCCTTTACCAGTATGTAATGAATAATCCGATCAGTTTCTTTGATCCAGATGGGACTTCAACTCATACCGATTCTACAGGAGTTGTTGTCGCTGTTTATGATGATGATGATAATCGTGTTTACAGACACAATAAACTACCTAAAGAATATGCTACTTATGAAGGCCAGACTAAAACGGTAAAAGATGAAAATGGAAATGAAACAGAGGTAGAAATAGCTCGTTTGTCAGGCGAAGATGCTGAAAATATGGGAGAAACAGAATATTGGGATGAGTTTAGGTCGCATGATGATGAAACAGGGAAGGTTCTTACATCCTTACAAGGAGAAGCAACAATTATGTTTGGTGAGTCATGGAGTTATACCATAGATTTAAATAATAGAAGTGCGAACAAAATGGACCTTTCTGATGTTGCTGCTAATTCTTTGCCTAATCGAATATATGATATAAAACAAAGCCGCAAATATGCACCTTATGGTTCGGCAACAGGGAAGAAGTTAAATGAGAAATATGCTACTGCTCGTTCAACAGGAAATTATTTAGCTGGACTAAATGGTGCTACAGGTAAATTAATGGGGAAATATATTTCCCTTAGAACCTATATGAGAATTGCTGGAGCGGTTCATTCTGGTATTAGCTTTCAAGGAGCACCATATTATGGTGAAATACCATATGCAGGGAGAAGAATTGTTGCAGGATTTAATGCTGGTGTAAAAAGGAGGAAATAAAAATGGTGAAAAAGATTATTATATGGGTAGTTGCCGTTTTGGGTGTTGGAATTACAATGTATGTTATTGTTTTTATAATTGAACTTTCCTCTACACGCTTAGAAATAATTGAAGTAAAGTATCCTCAACTAGAGGAGACTATTTATCTGAAGAATGAAAAAAGAGGTTTAAATTATGAAAAGATAGCAATCTCTACCTCTTCAAAAGAAATTGGAAATAATGAAGATAAAAGTTTTATATATAAAAATGGTGAAACTATTTTCTATAAGGCTGTAAGTGATACACTTGTGGTTTATACAATGAATAAAATAGGGTACCCTAGAAAGTTCAACTCAAAAGTGTATATAAAACAAATTGAAATAACTAATCCTAAATTTATTGAGCTAAGAAATGAATATAAGGAGCTTGGTTTGAGTAAATTTCCAAAATAATATAACGCGAAAGCTTAGAAGAATGATGATTCCAAAGTTGTTGAATCCAAATTAGATACTACCCACTTTCGATTTCGTTCAAAATTGCCAGTTGATAATAGAGGTTTACCAACAGAAATTGAATTTAGGAATAATAAAAGTGTCATTTTTGATTATTACTTAATGAAATTATCTCCAGAAGGACTAGGGGCAGTTGATATTGAGTAGTCTAGTTTTTTCTGTGAAAGTAAGAATAAAATATAACCCACTTGCATGAAAAAAAGTGAGTAGGTTATTACCAATTATGGTCGTATAGAATGATTTAATATGATGAGTTATGAAAAGGAATAGTGATATGGAAATGTATTTTCGTTGTGAGTTTCCATGTTGTACAACGGAAAATAGCATTTTTGGGGGAGTAGGGAAAAGTCGCTTGGTATGATTACGGCGCTAGATTTTACGATGCGAAACAGGGCATGTGGCATGTGCAGGCCCAAAGCAATTGAGTATTACTTTGCTTCTCCAAGGCGGGCACATTGGGGGCGTTTTATATGGTATACACACACCAAGATACTGAAGGAATAGAAGGAGATATCTTTAGCTATTCAATAGATGAGCAAGGTTTTCTAGCTTGCCAGGTAAAGCAAGGAGATAAAAATTTATTTAGAGTAACAACAGACATCAAGCCTATTGATTTTATGAATGGGCAATATAAGACCCCTACGCATATTAAAAATGAGAAATAAGAAGAGTAAGGTTGAAAAGATTATCGCAAACAAATGGATCAAAATACTTATAATATCTGCTTTAGCATGGATGGTCATAAGTTTTTCAATTTATCATGTCGTGTCGTATTATACCAGAAACTTTCATAGTCCAACAATGAAAGACAAATATTATTTATTTGATGCTACAGGAAAATTGGATGAGCCATACGGAGTATCATATAAAAAAGATATAAATAATCTAATCGATTTTTGTAATTCTAAATTATATGATCAACAATACACACACCATGATATTAGTGTTTTGAATAAATTGAAAAATAATCAAATTGTCTATTTGCAAAGCTATTTGCGAGATTCAAGTATTGCAGTTGTTAGTTATAAACAATATCATACTCAAAGAAAGGATTCGATCATGTTAGAGTTATATATCCCAAGTGTATTTCTTCATAAGAAACCACACTGATGATGACAGGAATAAGGAGGCTTGGTAAAACATCTTCTTATCGAATAGGAATTGATCTTGGCGATGTAATTGGAAAACAAATACAGATGTTTCAGGGAAAAAAATTTAATAAGAAAAAACAGATACTACTAACATGGGTGATCGGAGCAATGTTTGCTACTGTTGGCTTCCAAATTTGGTTTAAGATAATAGCTCCTTCGTCAGAGGATTATATTGAAGCAGTAGTTAATAGCTATAAGTGTAAAGAATTTAATGGGACTATAATTGACAAATATATCGATGAAGAAAATAGTAACTTCAAAAAAATAATTTTCGAAAATAATAAAGATGCTGAGGTTATTTTATTTGGTTACGAAGTTCGTAAAGTATATGAATTTCTAATGATTGGAGATATAATTCAGAAAGAAAAGGGAAGTTTATTTATGAGTGTTTCTAGAAGCAATTTGGATACAATTATAGAATTCCAATTTCTTGATGCAAGAGGGATTGAAATACCATTCATAGAGGAGGATAAAGGTCAATGTCATGGCTCCGATTAAATCGTATTCTTCATTTTAATTTGAGAATATGTTTGAATATTGACTGTCCGGGAAAATTTATTTCGCTATTTTTACTCGTCGTGTTTATTGTTTGTGATAAAGCTTTAAACAACATCTAGGGCAACTCTACAAAATCTTTGCATATCTCTACTCGATAAAACTCCTGAAAGAGAGGTGCTTACTAAATGTGATTGTAAATATACCCAAGAACTTAATGATTAATAATCAGTGGACCTTCATGTCCGCTAAATGAAAATAATACGCTGATAATGAAAAATTTTATCTTGGTACTCTTCTTGTTCTCTTGTGCAATTGTAGCGCAGGGGCAGACTGATAGTCGTGGCAAAAATGTAGTGATCACTTACAAAAAGAAAAAAACTAAGGTTAGCAATAATAAAAGTGGGGAGTTATATGTAAATGTTTCCCCTAAGGATGTTGCTAAGTTTAAAACCAATGGATTTGTATCCTATAGCGACTTTGGTGCCATTGGCGATGGCAAAACTGATGAAATAAACTCAATCGCAGCAACTCATGCATTTGCCAATGAGCATGGCCTAACGGTGAAAGCCAATGAGGGCGCGATATACTATATTGGCGGGAAGGAGCGTATTGCGGTTGTCCGTACCAACACTGATTTTGGGACTGCCTCCTTCATTATTGACGATACTGAAGTGGAAAATCATAAAGTACCTGTCTTTTTAGTTTGCTCAAATCTACAACCTATTAAGCTTGAGGGGATTTCGTCTCTTAAAATAGGACAGGGAAAAATAGACACTTCCTTGCCTGGTGCCTGTCTAATCACTGTTACTGACTCGAACGTAAAACGCTACATTCGTTTTGGATTGAATAAGAATAATGGGTCTTCACAGACGGATGTTTTTGTAGTGGATAAAAACGGTAACGTAGATATGGATGCTCCGATTATTTGGGATTTTGATCAGATCACAGATATTAAGGCATTGCCAATTGACGAGACTCAACTAACCATTACAGGAGGCCGTTTTACCACTATTGCCAACAAAGCAGAATCGAAATACAATTATCATAGTCGAAATATAATGATTAAGCGTTCCAATGTTTTGGTGGATGGTTTGGAACATCGGATCACCGGTGAAGGGGATCATGGGGCTCCTTATGGGGGCTTCATTAATATCAGAGATTGCTCTTACGTAACAGTTAAGAATTCAATCCTGACTGGACACAAAACATATCGTACCATTGGTCGTGCAGGGAAGCCGGTATCTATGGGTACCTATGATCTTTTGATTAATCGTGCTCTTAATGTATCTATCGTGAACTGTAAGCAGACAAATGACATTAACGATAGAACATATTGGGGAATTCTAGCCTCTAATTACTGTAAGAATCTTGTTTATGATGGTTGTTCTTTTTCACGATTCGATGCCCATATGGGAGTTGCCAATGTGACGATCCGTAATTCGAAGTTAGGACACATGGGGATTAATGCCATCGGTACTGGAACTTTTACGGTGGAGAATTCTACTATCTATGGAAGAAGCCTCATCAATTTGCGTTCAGACTATGGTAGTACTTGGCAGGGAGAGTTTTTTATTCGTAATTGCGTTTTTGAACCTTCTAATGGGAATTTCTCTAGTGTCAACCTAATCAATGGCTTTTATTCTGGTCAGCATGATTTTGGTTATACCTGCTATATGCCGGAGCGGATTACTATTGAAAATCTTCAAATCAATGATTCCAATTATAAGGAGAAGTATAAAGGAGCTGCCATTTTTGCAAATTTCAACAAGAAAATGACTGATGGTTCTTATGTCGAGAAATTTCCTTACAACATAACCAAGGAGGTGATTCTGAAGAACGTGACCACGGCAAGCGGCAAACCTTTAAGGACTAGTGATAATCTGTATATGTTCAGCAATGTGAAGGTAAAGGCTGATTAGCCAATAATCGTAGAGCTTTTGTGGATTTTAGTTCTTTTCCAATATCCACAAAAGCAATATTGGCTAAGGCCAAACTTCGTTAATCCTTTGTTTTGAGAATTAACGAAGTTTGCAGAAACATCGAAGATCGTTTGTAAAATTCAAAATCTAGGAAATCCACTATTCATACCTCAGCGCTTCCACTGGGTTGCGAGTGGCGGCTTTCCAGCTTTGCCAGGTTACTGTTAGCAGGGCAATGCACAGGGCGAAGAGTCCTGATATGGCAAATACCCACCAATTCAATTCGGTTTTGTAGGCAAAGTTCTCAAGCCACTTGTTCATTGTATAATATGCAAGCGGACAGGCAACAACGAAGGCAATCGCTACCCATTTGATAAAGTCTTTATTTAGTAAGGCCAATA
This sequence comes from Puteibacter caeruleilacunae, assembly GCA_005217565.1. Classification (GTDB taxonomy): domain Bacteria; phylum Bacteroidota; class Bacteroidia; order Bacteroidales; family Prolixibacteraceae; genus Puteibacter; species Puteibacter caeruleilacunae. The sequence goes on along the minus strand of SJCO01000016.1, from coordinate 25,157 downwards.
TCTCTGATATTTTTGCTCCATTTACTTTGCGAATCCCTATCTCTTTAACTTTCACTAAAGCTGAGAAATAAGATAATCCAAGAAGTCCCAATACAGCTATCAACACCGATAAGCAGGTAAGAATATTGATGATCTTACTGAAACGGGCTTCTTCTTCATACGCCGATTTTATTTTTTGATCCATGAACTCGTACTCAAATACGGTATTTGGTAGATATTGCGCCACAGTAGTCTTGAGTAGATCTACTGTCTGTGCTGCATTGCCATTAAACCTTATAAGTGAATAGCCAATGTGATTTGGATTAAGATATACCACGAATGGATTAATCTTGCTTTTCATTGCTCTTTGATGAAAGTCGTTTAGGATTCCACATATCTGGTATTCTTTCCCGCCTAGCTCTACCTTCTCCACCATCGGATCTTTAATCTTCTTTTCATCGAGGAATGTTTGATTTACTACGCAATATCCTGCCGCTGTTTCCGGGAACTTACCTCCCTCTTTAAATCCTAACTGCATGGTGGTGAAGAAATCCCTGTCGACATGGATGTATTCGGTCATTTTAATAGATTTATTACCAAGACTGTCAGTGGAAACATACCCATAGATGGCCATCTGACTTGACATTGGAGGTGCGCTTGTTGCTGCTACTGCTGTGATGTTGGGATGGCGTAACAGTTCAGTCTTAAAGGCTTCATGTGATTTTACATCTTCAGGAGCTATTCTTAAGGTTATAAGCGATTCTTGATTAAATCCTAGCTTACTTTCCTGCATAAAATTCAATTGCTTTTGTACAAGAATGGCAGCTGATATTAGGGCAATGAATGCAATCAATTGAAATACCAATAGGGAGTTAAAAACCACTTTCCCTGTTTTTCCTCTGGAGAATTTATTCTTTAGGATATCCAGTGGTTTCTGACTTCTATTAATTGTATGATTGATGAGCGTTGCCAATACTACAATCGATAGAATGGTAATACTTAATGCTGTAAATATGATGGTTTGATCTAAATTAGAGGATGTTAACCCTTCAAAAAATCGTGATAAGTATGGCTTGGAAAATGCAAACAGACCAACGGTTATTGAAAAAGCCATAATTGCATACAGAATGGTTGAGATGGTATTCTTTAGCAGCAGGTCCGATCGTTCAGCTCCTGAAATCTTTTCTATACCTAGATAGCGTAGTTGCTGTGTGCGCTCTACTGTTGAAAGTAATACATAGTTTACCACAGATATAATCAGGATAAGAATCCCTAGTGCAGAGAATATCTTAATCCTTTTATTTACATGTTTATTTAAATGCAATTTGGTGATGTTTGTCGCAACTATGTTGGGTTCATAATCGAGTTTTGCCTGAGCGATATAATCCTTCTGTAGTTTTTGAACAAATTCATCGGTATTGGCTCCATCGGCAAGTTGAACGTTGCACCTGCATTTACTGTCCCAATTTGATTTGTAGTCAGGCTTTCCAATACTCTTCATGAACTGATTCAAACTAGCGATCCAATGGAAGCTGGCATTGGAGTTTCCAGGTGGATTTTCCACAATGCCTGTGATGATGAACTCATAAGCGATGTCGTTAATACGAAGTTTGACAACCTCGCCCATTGAGTTAATGCCATTAAAGTGCTTTTGAGCTAGCTCTTCTGAAATGATAAGTGGATTGAACTGCTCAAAACTTGTGTGGGCGTTTCCAACAATAAATTTGTAGCTGTAGAAATCAAAAAAGCTCTCCTCAATAAAAGCCATCTTGGTCTGCTGTGATTTAACAAAGCTGTCGTGTTGCTCAATATATACTGGATTTTCTCTGGTTTCAAATATTGTGCTATTGGAAACTTCAGGATATCTGCTGGTAATAGGATAGGTTAGGGTGGCAGGCAGACTTTGAGCAAAGTAATCCTCTCCAAAATTATCTCGTACTTCGAGGTGGAACTTCTTGCTTGCATTTTGTTGGAAGTGATCGAAGCTGGTTTCATGTAGTACATAGTAACCGGCTATCATAAATACCAACATCCCAATAACTAATCCTGATATTTTTAATGCTGAGATATATTTATTGCGTGTTAGATTCCGCCATTCTAGTTTGAAAAAATACTTTATCATGGTGTTTGTTTTATGCTTTTTAAGATACCACATGATGCTGTAATTGCAAAACGTGTTATTATTCATAGTGTTACATGAGGTTGGTATGCGATAATAATGCCATATGTATAGTGCATTGTAAATGTGAGTGTTGCAAAAGTATATTGGGCGGTTTGTTGTTCAATATGTTAACACAGCTGTAAAAATAATAGACAGCAATTTATTATAAGTAAAATCACCAAAGTAAAAAAGTTGTCTATCTTCAGGCAACCTTTTCTACGTTCCTTGCATTCTAAGGGTGTAAGAACAAAAAACGAACAACGCATAAGTGAAAAAGCTAATAAAGGCATTAAAGAAAAATAAACCGAAGGCACAGCACGAGCTCTTCAATAGGTACGGTAATTATTTGTTTCGGATAAGCTATCGTTACTTAAGGAATAGTGAGTTGGCGGAGGAGGTCTTGTCGCAAAGTTTCCTGAATATTTTCAGGGAGATAAGCAAGACTGATATTGAGAGTGAGGCTGCCCTGAAGGCCTGGATGAAGCGCATAACGATTAATCAATCGTTGATGGAAATCAGAAAAAATGTTCGTTTTAATCAGTCTCTTGAGTTAATTGAAGAAGTGGAAGAATCGGAGATTACTGCTGATGCTACACTTTTAGAAAATGACCTCATTGAGATGGTCCTAAATCTTCCTGACGGCTATCGTACAGTTTTTAGTCTGTATGCCATAGAGGGATATAAGCATGAGGAGATTGCTCAACAGTTGGGGATTTCAGTGGGGACATCGAAATCGCAATTGAGCAAAGCTCGAAGATTATTAAAAGAAATGATTAGTAAAACAGAATTACAATATGAAACAGTCCGTTGAACATCAGATAAAAAACGCTTTTGATCGCTGGGATAATAAACCTAGTGATGTGGGATTTAATAAGTCGGCGTTGTGGGCATCCATTGAGAATGATATGCCTAAGGATAAAGGTCAGTTTCCTTTTATGAAAGTGGCTGTAATTGTTGTGTTCTTTATGATGTCGGGGGCTTTAGTCTATAGTGTTCATCGCAACAGACAGATGAAATTGCAGCATGAAGAGGCTATGGCTGAACTGCAGCAGCAAATAGAGGCTAATCAAGCTGCTTCAGCTGATGAAACTAATAATGGATTGCAACTAAATCAACATAAACAGAATAACCAGGTAGAGGCTCAGGCTGAAGAGCCCGTTGTAGCTAAACAACCAGAAGTTAAGACGATCATTAAGACTGAAGTAGAGATTAAATATCAGATTAAGGAAGTGGTTCCTGCAGCTGTGAAGAAAGAGATCAAACAACTTAAGGAGCAGGTTGGTGAATTAGAGAAAGAAAATAAGCTCTTGCAGGCGAAGGTTGGCTATTTCTCTAACGAAACAAATGTATTGCGCGATAGTTTGGGATTGATGACTGCGGGCAGTCAAAAGACAGGATACAACAATTCACAACAGATTGTGATTGTTACTGAAAAAAAAGAAAAAGGAGACTTTTCAATAGCTGTAGATAAAAAGGCTTTATCGCGACTTTCGAAAGATTTACCCGTTGTGGAGCAAGCAAAACCAGCATATGATAACAGATTAAAAATAACATTGACAAAAGACAGGAACGTGGTTGAAACATCGGCGCCATTATTCAAGCGTGTTTCTGGAAATTGATCATCTAAATAGATTAAAAATGACACATTTAAATAGAATCATTATAGCACTGGCATTGACTTTTTTAATGGTGATTAACGGTTTAAGTTCATCGGCAAAGTCTTATGCCCCTGATACCATTCGACTTCAAATGCCTAATGCAACTACTATTGAGTACCGTACCTCTTATGGTGATAAGAGTGAGTTGCTGGAAATTAATGATGTGAAGACTGAGCTTGAGCGTTTTCTGAAGCGCTGGGAGGTGTTGAGCATTAAAGATCTTAATCCTGATAAGTCGGTGATTATCCGCTGTAAGACCGATAAACAGTATATGAAAGAGACTCAGTTGACGATGAGTATTGAAGAGAAACCGTCGCAAAAGAAGATTGTGTTTCCATTGGATAAGGCTGTAGCTTTGATGGTGAATGGAAAGAATACTTTAGAGCTTAATCCTAACCTATTAATCCATTTTGATCGCTTTGAGCAATTGAAAGAACTGGCTGATTACGATTATGCTACACTGCTACCTAAGATAGATGAGGTTGTTCTGGGAGGGGATACTCCAAGAAATAATGATTGCAGTCGCTTTTGTTCGTGGATTAATGTGGAAGGCGAGGGAGATATCTCGGAATTGGACTTTCAAAGGCATGGAAGTGCTGCTGATCAGATCATTATTACAGGCGGACCTTCATTGAGTAATATCAAAGGTGATTGGAATGGTGGTTTCTTCGCTTCAATGATTGTTCAATTGGGCAAAAAAGGCTTGTCTCGCCAGGCTTTTAAACTGGAGTATGAATGGATGTACGATTTCTCTTCAGGAAAAGAAAATATCAATCACTGGATGGATTTTGGTTACTCCTATAATGCTTCTTCAAATCCAGAAAAAAACAACTGGTACGGGGCATCGTTTGGTTACCTGGTAAAACGAAATGGTACTACCTTCGATAAAGATCAGATGAGGATTGGATTGGCCAAGCGATTGAATAATCATGTTGTGATTGTTCCTGAAGTGTACTTTACGGGATTCTTAAAGGACGCCTATCCTGCAATAAAGCTAAAAATTAACTTCTAATTAAATTCAGTGTCGGTTAATCGATAAACTGTTTAATCTAAGCAAACTAATTAAAACAAACAATAATAGCGCAAAGAGGGGTTTCCAAAAGGGAGCCTCTTTTTTTTGGCTCCCTTCGGTTATCTTCTAAAGTATCATTGATAGACTTTGTGTTACTGTTTTTAGCTTTTCTCTAATTGGAATATGCTGTGGACAGTGTCCTTCACATTTGCCACACTCTTTACAGTTGGTGGCTTTCTCCTGATCAGAAAGGGTGACGTAATACATGATCTTTGTATTTTGTTGCGTTGTACGATCATCAAAACGGTGAAAGGTGTTGAGGTAACTAAAGTTCAACGGTATATCAACACCTACCGGACATGGCATGCAGTAGCCACAGCCTGTACAGCCTACTTTCACCTTATTCTGCAGTATATGTTTTACTTTTCTGATGGTTGTATGTTCACGATCAGTTAAACCATTGGGATGTGTGGAATGTGCCGTATTTATGTTTTCCATAAGTTGACTCATGTGATTCATGCCACTAAGTACAGTGGTGATCTCAGGGTGATCCCATAGCCAGCGAAGTGACCATTCAGCCGGACTTCTTTGCATGTTTTCTTCTTTGAATAGATGCATTGCTTCAGATGGGAGGTTTGCAGCCAGACTGCCGCCTTTAAGGGGCTCCATAATGATAATGGCTAGTCCTTTGCTTGCAGCATAATTTAAGCCTTCTTTGCCTGCCTGATAATTCTGATCAAGGTAATTGTATTGGATCTGACAGAAAGACCAATCGTATGCATCGATAATTTCTTTAAATAGCTCCACACTGTTGTCGTGAAATGAGAATCCAGCATTTCTGATCTTATTATTCTTCATTGCACGATCAAGAAACGCTGTAACATTCACGTCTTTAAGATTCGTCCAAAGCTGTCGGTTTAGGGTGTGTAACAGATAATAATCGATACATTCCATTTGCAGTCGCTCCAACTGATGATTAAGGTACATATCCATGTCATTTTCCTGCTTTATTAACCAGGAGGGGAGCTTGGTTGCGATATTGATTTGCTCTCGCTGTTCGGGCGTTAATACCTCGGCAAGAAAAGGTTCACTTTGTCCTGGTTCCATAATACCTGTTCCGTGATAAGGATAGGCTGTGTCGAGGTAATTAATTCCGTTGTCAATGGCGACTTGAATAAGGGCTTTTGCCTTATCCTTGTCGATTAACGAGGGATCGTGGTCGATTGTTGGGAAGCGCATACAGCCCAAACCCAATGCCGACAGTCGTTCTCCTGTTTTGGGCACTTCTCTATATTGCATTTTTCCGTAATTTAAAAGGTGTTTCAGAATCTCCGCTTATATATTTTAGTCTACTGAATCCTGGATATGAATGTTGCGGTAATACTGAAGTCTCTTTGCTTATTAGGACTGACTTTTTTTCATCAGTACTTCAGTGTGAACATTTGTCCACTTATTGGTAACGCATGTAATTGGTTGATTTTCATTGATGGAGTAGTTTTGGCGTGGATCTAAATATAAACTTAAAGAAATGACTTTACGAACAATTCTAACACTAGCTTTTTTTATTGCTACTCATCTTTCTTTTGCTCAGAATAAGAAAGAGGTAATTGATTTTATAACCCTGAAGAAGAAAGGAATTATCTTTAATGATGATTTTGTTGGGACTCCCGATGAACATGGCACTTTTATGACTGCTAATCTTGTTCTTCCCAATTATGAGAAAGGGATATATTACTCGTGTTCCTGGTGGCCTACAGGTGCCAATAGAGTGTATGGTAATGTTTTCAATAAGGAAGAATTATCAGAATTGAAGGAGGGGGGAATGTTTCTTTTATTGAAGATTTCCGATAATAAGTACCTTTCTATTTTTCCTTTAGCTTCAGAGTATGGATATAGTTGGTTTGATACCACAGAATCAAATATCGTATTAAAGTTAGGGCACCATGGTAAGGGAGATGTCAAAGGAGACGTTCCGGTTGTAGGTTGGGCGTATGGAGCCAATCCTTATGAAGCTTGTTACAATGTTTGGGATGAGGTGTCATCTTCCAGAAAACTTCCATTTGTTACGAAATTAAGAGAGGATAAAGTATATCCTGAGATGTTTAAATATCTTGGATGGTGCTCGTGGGAACAATATGCAGTAAATATCAATCAAGACAATATGACTGCAGCGGTTAGGAATATCGAAAAATCAGGCGTACCTGTGCGTTATTTTCTAATCGATGATGGTTTCTTTAATCGTCAAAGTCTACAACCTGCCAAAACGTTTCCCAATGGCTTGTCGGCAATTACCTCTTTGAAGAAGGAGTCGAAGATAAAGTGGATGGGACTGTGGTATGCGTTTCTTGGGAATAATCACGGTGTTAAAGCTCCGGGTAAACTCGGAGATCTTTCGGATGAGATGATGATTTCTAAAGGAGGAAAACTGTTGCCAAAGGCAGAAGATCGTAAGGCTGCTGACGCCTTCTATGATTACCTTTTATCTATACCTAAAGAGAGTGGTTTTGACTTTGTTAAAATAGACTTTCAAACTGATGGACTATCATTTTATGCGGGCGTTGAGGATAATGCAGGATTAGGAGGTTTGCCTAAAACAAATATTAATTCAGTAGACAATCCCGTTAAGGCTGCCCAAATCCTTACTCAGACGCTTCATAAAACCGCTGAAGAAAAAGGATTGGCTATGATGAATTGTAATTGGCATTCTACAATCAATATGCTCTATTGCGGAAATAGTGTCGTAGGACGTTGCAGTGAAGATTATAAAGTTGGAAACCTATCAAAAGCGAAAGCGCATTTGTATCATTCCTATACTTCAATTCCTTGGTTAGGACAAACTGCATGGGGTGATCATGATATGTTTCATTCAAATGATAAGCCTGTTGGTAGCATGATGGCCGTTTCTAAAGCTATCTCTGGTGGCCCTGTATTCTTATCAGATGATCCATCAGAGTTTCTAAAGGAAAATATTAATCCCTTGTGTTATAATGATGGCGAGTTATTGCGACCGCTAGCACCTGCTGCTCCTCTGCCTAATGATCTATTCAAGAGTTTTAATTCGGATCAACTATTCCGTGTTATTGCCCCGCTAAACAATAAATCGGCGGCTATTGTGCTGTATAATTTTGGAGAAAATGATTCCAGACTAACAGGAAGTATTACAAAAGAAGATTATGCCAATGCAGCGATAATGTTGCAACCTTACAAGGGGAAATGGGATATCCCAAAGGAGGGAATATTTGTTTATGATTGGTACAACAAAAAAGGACGTTTATTGAAAGAAGAATTTAATGTGGGCATTACTGGCTTCAATGATCGGTTGTATTTATTGGTACCCGTAAATGACGGTTGGGGAATAATAGGACGAACGGATAAATACTTATCTCCAGAAGCTATTCATGATATAGAATATAAAAAAGATGGCGTGTCATTTATTATGAAAGAAAGCGGTCCATTTACTATTTATCTTGGTAGTGGAGAGCCCAAATCCGATAACATTCAATTTGAAGAAGTAGGAGGTGGTTTATGGCGTGCAAACATCGTGGTAGGGGAACAAAATAAACCGATTAGCATCAAAAGAATTAAGTAATCCAACAATAAAATCTTTATTCTATATTAAAAAACATAAAAAATACCGAACCTTAAATTGTGTTTTTCAGTAATATAAGCTACGAAGGGTATTTTAGTATACGGGTTTTAGCAAAAAAGAACTATTTTAGGGGGCTGTTTTAGGTCCTGTTGTACTGTTGTATATTATTGGAAATAAAGCACGAGAATAATCTTAAAGAAACAACTGCTATGTCAACACAAAGAATAACTGATCTCTCCTATTTGAGGGAGGTTGCGGGAGATGAGTCTCTAGTGATAAAAGAGATGCTTGAATTATTTATAGCTCAGGTTCCTGAGTTTACAACTAACTTAAGACGTCATCTTGCAAATGAGGAATATATTGCATTAGGTAAAGAAGCTCATAAGGCGAAGTCCTCTGTATTGGTAGTCGGTATGGAAGATATGGGCAAAAAGCTGAAAAGACTTCAATTGATGACCGAGCAAGGTGATAACATTAACGATTATCCTGCTTATGTTGATGATTTTATCAATTCATGTAATCAGGCGGTCGAAGAATTAGAGGAAGAACTAAGTCACTTGTAGTGATAACAACTGAAGAGGAGAGCGAATTGTGGGGACGATGACATTTGAAACTTTTGGATGGATTGGTAGCATCCTGTTTGCGATATGTGGATTACCGCAGGTAATAAAAACATGGCGGACAAAGAAGACCGATGATCTTAGCTTAATGTTCATCTGGATGTGGTTGTTAGGTGAGGTGTTCACCTTAATGTATATTGCCTATAACGATGTGATGGCTAACCAATATCATGTACCGTTATATGTGAATTATTTTGGGAACTTATTAATGGCATTCTATCTGTTGTATGCCAAGTATAGGTATACCGAGAAAAAGATTGCAGTACAGCAAAGTTAATTGTAGTAAATCTCGAATTGATAGTTAAGCACTATTGAATTAAGTGATAAGAAAAAAGAGGAGCTCGAAGGCTCCTCTTTTTAATTGTTAAAAACAAGTCGATCATCAATCAGTTCAATCGCTATGGGTTTATTCGTGTTAATCTTTTGTGCCAGTATCGATTTCGATAGTTCATTTAAGATATACTTCTGAATCAATCGTTTTACAGGACGTGCTCCATATTGAGGATCAAATCCTATTTGTGCTATCCAGTCTAAAGCTGCATCTGTAATGGTCAGCTGTATATCTTGTTTCGATAAACGTTGCATTGCCAGGTTGATCTGCAAGCGAGTAATCTCTTTGATCTCATTATTTGTCAGCGGTAGGAACATAATGGTATCATCTATCCTATTAAGGAATTCAGGACGTATGGTCTTCCGTAATAACCTAAATAATTCCTCTTGAGTTTCCCAGATTACCTTTCCACGATTTTCATCAGTTAGATGCTCAAAGTTTCGTTGGATGATATCCGATCCAGCATTAGAGGTCATAATGATAATCGTATTCTTGAAATCAACAACACGCCCTTTATTATCGGTCAATCGTCCATCGTCTAATACCTGCAACAGTACATTAAATACATCAGGATGCGCCTTCTCAATCTCATCGAATAATACTACCGAATAAGGCTTGCGTCGGATGGCTTCAGTAAGCTGCCCACCTTCATCATAACCTACATATCCTGGAGGCGAACCTATTAGTCGCGTTACCGAGAATTTTTCCTGATACTCTGACATGTCGATGCGTGTAAGCATATTTTCATCATCGAAAAGGAACTCTGCCAGTGCCTTCCCAAGTTCTGTTTTTCCTACTCCTGTGGTTCCAAGGAAAATAAATGAACCAATCGGGCGTTTCTCATCTTGTAAGCCAGCGCGACTGCGGCGTACGGCATCGGCTACTGCAGTGATGGCTTCCGACTGTCCGATTACTCGTTTGTGTAACTCATCTTCCAGTTTCAGTAACTTCTCTCTTTCACTCTGCAACATGCGCGATACAGGTATACCAGTCCAACGTGCAACTACATCAGCAATGTCTTCTGAGTCTACCTCTTCCTTAATCATTGCATCATTACCTTGCATCTCCTGAAGCTCTTGCTTAAAGCGAACAATATTTTCTTCAGCTTCTTTGATCTTACCGTAGCGGATTTCTGCTACTCTACCGTAATCACCAGTCCGCTCTGCTTCATCAGCCTCAAACTTAAGCTCCTCTAATAGCGCTTTGTTCTGCTGAATACCATCAATTACCGCTTTTTCCGATTCCCAGCGAGCACGTAACTTCGATCGCTCTTCAATGTAGTTGGCAATCTCTTTGTTTAGGTGCTCAAGCTTTATGGTATCTTTTTCTCGCTTGATTGCTTCTCGTTCAATTTCAAGCTGCTTAATCTTGCGTTCAATTTCATCAAGTTCCTCAGGTACCGAATCCATTTCTAAACGTAACTTAGATGCAGCCTCATCCATCAAGTCGATGGCTTTATCCGGAAGGAAACGATCACTAATATAGCGTTGCGATAGTTCAACCGCAGCAATAATTGCATCATCCTTAATACGTACCTTATGGTGGTTTTCATAGCGTTCTTTCAAGCCTCTAAGAATGGATATAGCACTGAATCGGTTTGGCTCTTCAACCATCACCACCTGAAAACGGCGCTCTAATGCTTTATCTTTTTCGAAATACTTCTGGTATTCATCTAGTGTGGTTGCACCTATTGCCCTTAAATCTCCCCTTGCAAGGGCTGGTTTAAGAATATTGGCTGCATCCATTGCACCTTCGCCTTTCCCTGCACCTACAAGTGTATGGATTTCATCGATAAACAGAATGACTTCACCATCAGATTGAATTACCTCATTTACCACGGCTTTCAGGCGCTCTTCAAACTCTCCTTTATATTTTGCACCAGCTACCAATGCTCCCATGTCAAGTGAAAAGATCTGTTTCGATTTAAGGTTCTCGGGAACATCACCTCGGATTACACGATGTGCTAAGCCTTCAGCAATGGCCGTCTTCCCTGTTCCTGGCTCACCAATCAATACTGGATTATTTTTTGTACGGCGTGATAATATCTGAAGGATACGTCTGATTTCATCATCGCGACCAATAACCGGATCTAGTTTCCCTGATCGGGCTTGCTCATTTAGGTTGATGGCAAAGCGATTTAATGAGTTGAAGGTATCTTCGGCAGTTTGACTTTCAACTTTGGCTCCTTTGCGTAGATCAAGTACTGCTTCTTTTAATGCCTTCTTCGAAATGCCATTATCCTTCATAAGCTTCCCGGCAGCATCGCTACTATTTAATAGCGCCAATAGAACATGCTCCACTGATACAAACTGGTCGTTCATTTCTGAGGCCAATGAAATAGACTTCTGTAGTACCTTGTTGCTTTCCGATGATAAATATACTTCTCCTCCTGAAGTCTTAGGATACGACTCTACAATCTTGTCTAAGGCCTGGGTGAACACTTCAAGCTGCACATCAAGCTTTTTCAGTAGATAGCCAGTTACATTTTCTGCTTTCTGAAATATTCCCTTTAAGATATGACCAGGTTCAATAACCGGGTTATTATATGATTGAGCAATTTGAAAAGCCTGTTGTATGGCTTCCTGCGATTTTATTGTAAAATTATTAAAGTTCATCTTTTAATGATTTAATAGATTATTGGATATGCAGATCAACTGATGCTTATCTGTTTTCCGAAAAGATGAGATCAATTGTTTTGCCAAACTTCTGTAGTGGCCATATTGGCGCGCAATGGTTTTTGGATTAGGACATTACGGCAGTATGGGAGAGAAAAGACTGAAAAAATGTCATGAAATATAAATATTATCGCAAATAGCAGGAATTTCTGAGGATTATTGTAAACCTAACTTTTATCTGTACGTTGAATATTGTAAATTGTGTAAAAATCTTAAAACCCAAAAAATATGTCTATACTTACCACAAATTATTTGGGGCTTGAACTAATTAACCCATTAGTAGTAGGAAGTTCTGGTCTTACTGATAATTTTGAAAAGATTAAAGCGATTCAGGATGCGGGAGCAGGTGCTGTTGTGTTGAAATCGTTATTTGAAGAGGAGATTATCTTCGAAATGGAGGAGAAAATGCATGAAATGCACGGTCGTTCGATTGTTTTTCCTGAGAACTATGATTTTCTGAATGCTGACCTTGAAGAAGATTCTATTCGTAAATACTTGAGACTAATAAGAGAGTGCAAAGCAGATCTTGAGATTCCAATTATTGCCAGTATAAATTGTATTTCATCGCAAAAATGGACTTACCTGGCTGAGGAGATTGAGAAAGCCGGTGCTGATGCTTTGGAATTGAATATTTTTCTGTTGCCTTCTGACGTGAATCTAACGGCTGAAGCTTATAGAAAAACGTATTTCGATATTATTGATCATGTGAGAGAGAAGACGCGTCTACCTTTATCAATAAAGATTAGTAATTACTCTTCTGAGTTAGCTAAATTTATTGCAGAATTGGCTGATAAAGATATCCAGGGATTGACGTTGTTTAATAAAGCTTATGCACCTGACTTCGATATTGATAAATTAACGCTTACAAGTGGTCATGTATTGAGCTCTCCGGGTGACTTGTCGTTGCCGTTACGTTGGACAGCCCTGATGGCTAATCGTATAACGAAAGATATTGCTGCAACTACTGGTGTGCACGATGGCAATGGATTAATAAAAGTGCTATTGGCAGGTGCATCTTCTGCACATGTAGTTTCCACATTATACAAAAATGGTATCCAATATATCGAAGAGATGATTGAGGAGTTGGAAAATTGGATGAAACGCCACGACTTTAAACATATTGATGACTTTAAGGGTAAGCTCGCAGTGGATGAAAATAAAGATCCTGCTGAATATGAGCGAGTGCAATTTTATAGAAATTTTAGAGCTTTTGTTTATTAGTTAATTGGTGGTAGTGTGTTAGTGGGGGTGACCTGAAGCGGAGTATTATAAATGTTAAAAGGGATGAGTGGTGGCTCATCCCTTTTTTTGTTGTATTTTGGCTGTGCTGTATTGTGCTGATAAACTAATGAAATGATATCAATGGTCCGTTTTCTATTCATACTATTTGTCTTAGTATTAAGTAGTCCAGTATTCGCTTTGAAGCGTGAAATGGTTTTGCATCATTGGGATAAGACTAATGGATATCCCGGAGGTGGCATTCATGCAATGGTAATGGATGGAGCTGGTTTTATTTGGATAGCTTCAGACGAACATTTAATGCGTTTTGATGGAAAGGAGTTTGTAAAATTTGATATTCCCGAAATTGAGGGAGAATCATTTGCTGTAAAATCTTTAGTTGCTGGAAAACAGGCAACTTTGATTGCCCTGAATGCTCATCAGCAAGGAATAAGGTTTGATCTTCAGCGTCTTGAATTTTCTACTACGTATGAAAACGCAGAGGGTGTTGAGTCGATTGATAAAAAAGAATACGCTGAAGTTTTTAGTTCCCCAGCCAGCGAGAAGTATCGGAACATTACCTTAGGACCCAATAACACTATTTGGTATTCATCTTTTTCTGAAGGCATAGAATTTTATGAGAAAAAGTCTCAGCGAGTGTGGTCTTTAAAAAATATTATTGATCACCCTACATTCGATAATGGTTATGATATTCTGAATGATCTAAGTGACTATTATATTACTACCCTTTATTTTGATCAGAAGGATAATCTGTGGATTGGCACTCGTAACAATGGTTTCTTTAGGATTACTTTTAAGTCGAGCGTTTTCCAGTTTTATAAGTTCGATTATAATGAAAAGGAAGGACTAACTCATCGCAATATCAGTTATCCTCTGGTTACACAACGCGGTGATGTGTGGATAAGTACATTTGGTGGAGGTGTGAATATTTGGCGCTTAGGAGACCTGGAGAAAGGGAAAGCACGGTTTGTTTCATTTGATGATTCTGCTCAAAAGGACAATCCTTTGAGCGACGGAAAAATATTTCCCATCCATGAGGATAACAATGAGAATATCTGGTTCGGTGCTGCAGGTGAAGGATTGTTCTATATCGCTCGCCAAGAACGACAGAATCAGTCATTTTTAGCTGTAAAAATTGATATTGGGCTAGATGGTGAAATAAGTACCTTATACGAAGATAAACATGGGAGAATATGGGTTGGGACGAGTAATGGCCTAGCAAGGTTTACACCTGAAGATAATACCTGGGATCATGCATTTAACGAATTAAGTGATCCTGATGTGTTTGAAGAAAATAGTTTTTCAGTTATCACAAGTACTGGTGATTCAGTAGTATGGCTATCTACATGGGAACATGGTTTTTATAGATGGGACCTTCAGAAGAATGATATAAAAAACTATGGGACAGGGCCGGATACGCTCCGAAACCATGTCTTATATTGTTCCACCTCGATAAACAAGGATGTTTGGTTTGGAACAAGTAATGGATTGTTATACTATAATTCCGACAAAGATCTTTTTACAAAAGTAGATCTTGGTGGTGAATATGAAAATATAACAATTGAAGCCATACAGTGCGATGCTTCGGAAGTATTATGGCTTGGGACCTCGATAGGACTTCTTTCTTATGATACCAAACGTAAGGAAATGGAAAAACATAAGCTTCAGGGCGGGGTGATGAGCAATAGTTTTACCAGGGGGACTTCAAAAGATCGGGCTGGTTATCTGTATTTCGGTACAAGAAATGGATTCTGTCGGTTCTTTCCCGAAGAGGTTCAATCTAAAGATCATGCCAATCAGGTGATGCTGGTGGGGTGTGAGGTAGATGGTTATCGTATTTTGGATGAAGAAAGTAAACTATATTATTCGGCCAACCTGGGTACTAATCAATATTCTCAAATGTCTTTTGACCATACCTTAAAAACCATCGGATTTCAATACCGTTGTTTGAATTATGATGTATCACAACCCGTAGAGTATGAATTCCGATTGTTGGGTAATAACTCCGGTTGGTCAACCACATTGGATGATCGAAAAACGTGGACCAAATTATCTCCTGGCGATTATGTTTTTGAGGTGCGCCAGAAAGGTACTTCAGACGCTATTGCTTATCCGTTTGTTATACTAACACCCTGGTGGCAACAATTATGGGGAATATTAGTAATCATTGGTTGCATACTGCTTGGCATCATTGGTGTGAGTTTTTTCGTTATTCGGCGATTGAAAAGACGTCATGAACTTTATCAATCGAAGAGATTTGAAGATGTGAGATATCGCTTCTTTATGAATATATCACACGAAATAAGATCTCCATTAACCCTTATTAAAGGTGGAGTCGATCGTGTCGTGAATGAAGTGAATGATAACGAATCAGTACAAAAGGAATTAAGACGAGTGCTTCATAATACAGATCGATTATCACGAATGGTTAATAATATTCTTGATCTAAAGAAAATGGAGTCTACAGAAATAGAGGTGGTTGAGGAGAATTTCTGTTTTAACGACTTTCTGACTTCTATCGTTGATGCATTTAGTCTGCGGGAGTTTAAGGATGTTTTTGTTGTTGAATTACCTGATGAGTCTATCTGGATAAATACCGATCGTGAATTGGTTGAAACCATATTGTATAATTTACTGACGAATGCGGTAAAATATTCTTCTCCCGACGATAAGATAACATTGACACTTGATGTGTCTGATACAGAATATGTCGTGGTTAGGATTAAGGATCAGGGAGTAGGAATTCCTCAAGATGAGGTTAATAGGATATTTGAACGCTTTGAGAAGGGGAAGAATCAACCTTATTCAGGTGCAGGGATTGGATTGGCATTGTCGAAAGAATATGCGATGTTATTAGGAGGAGATATAACAGTCGCCAGCAAGGAAGGCGTAGGTAGTGTATTTTCTTTGCTATTGCCTAAAACTGCGGTTCAAAATAAAGAATATCGCCAGGAGTCTAATGTTGATGAAAGCACCTCAGCTAATAAGCCTCTGCTGATAATTGTTGATGATCAAAAAGATATTCGAAGTTTTGTAAAGGAAACTTTTATTCAACAATATCGGATTCTAACAGCATCTGATGGTCAGCAGGCTATGGCATTAATTAAACTACATCAGCCTGATCTGATTATTTCAGATATCATAATGCCTGTAATGGATGGTTTGGAGTTATGTAATTCAGTAAGGAATAGTTTTGATACATGTCATATTCCCGTCGTATTACTTACCGCAAGGGCGGATGAGGAGATGATGCTAAAAGCGATTTCTTCACAAGCTGATACCTATATAACCAAGCCTTTTAGTGAGGATATCCTGAGAAGCAAGGTCGGACAGTTATTACAACAGCGCCGTATGCTTCAGCAACGATTTTCGCAAGAACCCGACGAGAAGGTAAATTCTCTTATTGAGAATTCGATGGATAGTGAATTTATAAATAAGGTTGAGACTGCCATTAAAGAACACATCGGAGATATGGATTTTAGGGTAGAGAAGCTGGCCCTAATGGTGGCGATGAGTTCTTCTACGTTATATAAAAAGTTGAAAGCACTAACTGGATTAACTCCTGTTGAGTATATACGTCTTCATCGATTAAAGGAGGCCGCGAGATTGCTTAAGCAAACTAGTTCTTCAGTGGGTGAGATCACAGAGCAATGTGGCTTTGGTTCTTCTAAAACTTTTTCGCGAGTCTTTAAAGAGCAATTTGGGATATCTCCGCTTCAATACAGAAAAAAAGAATAGTAGTTAATGCAAATGTAAAAAGGGATGAGTGGTGGCTCATCCCTTTTTTACCCAAACCTATTTCTATGAAAAAAAACTTACTATGAAAAAATCTTATTGTCTTTGCTTAAACTTAACGATACAAATGTAGGGCGATATTAAGTTAACTACTGATAAGCAACGTTAAAATCTGTTAAATGAGGGTTGAATGGTTAAGGGTGTGATGGTAAAACGATATTATCGCAGGAGAATTTCATGACTTTTTTAATAAGCTCACGCTCCAATTGTGAAATGGTTTCCAAATGACTTTTTGTAAGAACAGAGAACGGGAATCAGGAAAATGGAATGAAAAAATAGAAACATAAAAAAGAGGGAAGCGCCATGCAACCCTCTAGCTATTCTAATTATTCTAACCTATGAAAAAAACTTTAATCTAAACTCACCCTAAAAGTAAAGTCTATATTAGTTAAGATCTTGAAATAATTGTTAAAGCATGTTAAAATCAATTTAATAGGGGGATGAATGAACTTGTAAAGCATTTGCATTGTTAGTGTGACGTGCTTATGATTGAACATTTCATACGTACTGGGATTATTCTTAATTGTATGGTCGTATTCACCAATAAATGCTCACGTGTGGAGCGGAAACAGTGTTTCAAAAAGTTTTATTTCTTGAAAAAAACGACTACATTAGCGATCACATAAAAATGATACAGCACACCCAAGTATATATGAATAACTAACAAAAAACAAAACAAAAACACTCTATGGTTAAGTATGTTTATACGTTTGGAGACGGTAAAGCCGAAGGCAAAGCCGACATGCGTAATTTATTAGGAGGTAAAGGTGCTAACCTTGCCGAAATGAATCTTATTGGTGTTCCTGTGCCCGCAGGATTTACTATCACTACTGAAGTGTGTACAGCGTATAACAAACAAGGACGTGAAGCCGTTATTGATTTGATTAAAGCTGAAGTTGAAGCTGGTGTAGCCGCTACCGAAAAGGTAATGAACGCAAAATTTGGTTCCACTGGTGAAGCTTTCCCTCTATTGCTATCTGTTCGCTCTGGTGCAAGAGTTTCAATGCCTGGTATGATGAATACTGTATTGAACCTTGGTATGAATGATGACGCAGTTAAGATCTTAGCTGAGAAATCAGGGAACGAACGTTTTGCATGGGATTCATACCGCCGTTTTATTCAGATGTATGGAGACGTTGTAATGGGCGTTGAAGCAGAGAAAGGTGAGCATGATCCTTTTGAGGTTGAGATGGATAAAGTGAAAGAGGCTAAAGGATATATCTCAGATACCGAATTTACACCTGAAGATCTTAAAGAGATTGTACAGCGTTTTAAAGATGTTGTAAAAACTCAGACCGGAAAAGAGTTCCCTGCTAATCCTTGGGATCAGCTATGGGGATCAGTATGTGCAGTATTTGATTCATGGAATACTGAACGTGCTATCTTGTATCGCCAACTTGAACAAATCCCAGAAGAATGGGGTACTGCGGTAAACGTTCAAGCTATGGTTTACGGTAATATGGGAGATAACTCTGCTACTGGTGTTGCATTTACTCGTGATGCAGCAACAGGAGAAAACATCTTCAACGGAGAGTACTTGATTGATGCTCAGGGCGAGGATGTTGTAGCAGGTGTACGTACACCTCAGGAAATTACTTTGGAAGGTTCAAAAAGATGGGCTGCTAACCAAGGTATTTCTGAAGAATTAAGAGCTTCAAAATATCCTTCACTAGAGGAAACTATGCCTGTAGTATATAAGGAGCTTGATGAAGTTCAAAATCGATTGGAAGATCACTACAAAGATATGCAGGATCTTGAGTTTACGATTCAAGATGGTAAGCTTTGGATGCTTCAAACCAGAAATGGTAAGCGTACAGGTGCTGCTATGGTTCGTATCGCCATGGAAATGGTTGATGAGAAATTTATCGACGAAAAAACAGCATTGCTTCGTCAGGATGCTAATAAACTTGATGAATTATTACACCCTGTATTTGAGAAGAAAGCAATTGCTTCTGCAAAGACTTTAACAAAAGGACTACCTGCTTCTCCAGGTGCTGCTACAGGTAAAATTGTATTCTTCGCTGATGAGGCTGAAGAGTGGGCAGCTAAAGGTGAAAAAGTAATCTTGGTTCGTATTGAGACTTCTCCTGAGGACCTTAGAGGTATGCACGCTGCTGAAGGTATCTTGACTGCACGTGGTGGTATGACTTCTCATGCTGCTGTTGTTGCCCGTGGTATGGGTAAATGTTGTGTGTCAGGTGCTGGTGAAGTTGGTGTAGACTATAAAGCACGTAAGATGACTATCAATGGTGTTACCTATAACGAAGGTGACTGGATGTCGTTGAACGGTACTACTGGTGATGTTTATGAAGGAAAAGTTGGTACTATCACTCCAGAGTTATCAGGTAACTTTGGTAAATTGATGGACCTAGCGAATAATTATACTCGTATGTATGTGCGTACTAACGCTGATACTCCTAACGATGCTGAGGTTGCTAGAAACTTTGGTGCTCAAGGTATCGGATTATGTCGTACTGAGCATATGTTCTTCGAAGGTGACCGTATTAAGGCAGTTCGTGAAATGATCCTTGCTGATGATGTTGAAGGTCGTAAGGCTGCTCTAGGTAAATTGTTGTTCATGCAACGAGGCGACTTTGAAGGTATCCTTGAGGCTATGGACGGATTCGGTGTTACTATTCGTTTGTTAGATCCACCTTTGCATGAGTTTACTCCTAATGAGCCAGAAGCTCAGGAAGTAATGGCTAAAGAACTTGGTGTTTCTGTTGAGGAAGTAAAAGCTAAGGTTGACGGACTTCACGAATTTAACCCAATGTTAGGACACCGTGGTTGTCGCTTAGGTAATACTTATCCTGAAATTACTGAAATGCAGGCACGTGCAATTATCGAAGCTGCTTGTAACTTGAAGGCTAAAGGATTGAATCCTAAACCTGAGATTATGGTTCCTTTGATTGGTACAGTTCAGGAATTCCGTATGCAGGCCGACATTATCCGCTCAGTTGCTACTGAAGTAATGGCTGAAAAAGGTATTGAGGTTGAATACATGGTAGGTACTATGATTGAGATTCCTCGTGCTGCTCTTACTGCAAATGAGGTAAGTAAGTATGCTGAGTTCTTCTCGTTTGGTACTAACGACCTTACGCAGATGACATTCGGATATTCTCGTGACGATGCTGGTAAGTTCTTACCAATTTATCTAAACAAAGGTATCTTGAAGAATGACCCATTCCAGGTATTAGATCAGGAAGGTGTTGGCCAATTGGTTCGCATGGGAACTGAAAGAGGTCGCTCTACTCGTCCTGAATTGAAAGTTGGTATCTGTGGAGAGCATGGTGGTGAGCCATCATCTGTAGAGTTCTGCGATACTGTAGGTATGGATTACGTAAGTTGTTCTCCATTCCGTGTACCTATTGCCAGATTATCTGCTGCACAAGCTAACATTAAAGCTGGTGTATTAGAAACAGCATAAGAATAACGATAGATATTTGATTATATAAAGGTGCCCAAATCGGGCACCTTTTTTTATGACTACTGTATGCTATTGCTTTAATTGCTCCTTAATATAAATCTTTGGAGATACGCTAAATTCCTTCTTAAAACAGGTGGCAAAATAGGCCTGTGTACTAAAACCAACCATATCGGCTATCTCTGCGATTGAGTATTTGTTTTCATGCATAAGTTTAACAGCCTTTTGCAAGCGGACTATGCGGATGAACTCAGTGCTTCCTTTGCCTGTTACAGCTGTTATTTTCCTGTAGAATGTACTCTTACTCATGTTAAGTTGCTCAGCAAGGAAGGCTGAACCCAGACTTGTATTCAGCAGATTCTCTTCAATACAGTTTGTTAAGTCCTTCAAGAATGTAGAGTCAATGTTATTCATGTTTAGCTCATTAACCTGAGGAGCTGTAGGTCCTGTTAATGCTTCGTGCTGTTTCGACTGTAGATCTAGCAGACTTTTTATTTGAGCTTTTAGGTATCTGGCGTGAAAAGGTTTGGGGATGTATGCATTGGCACCACTTTCTAATCCTGTAATCTGGTCTCTGATTGTTTCCTTTGCAGAGAGGATAATGAACGGAATATGTGACGTTGCAACCGTTGATTTTACTTTCTTACAGAATGTTATGCCATCCATCACTGGCATCATTACATCTGATATAATAAGATCAGGTGATAGATCAGCTAATAATTCAAGTCCCACTTGACCGTTTTCTGCCGTTTTTATCTGATACTCTTGCTGTAGTATACTCGATAAATAGGTTCTCAAATCCTCATTGTCTTCAACCAGTAAAATCGTTTTACTTTCATTTTGATGTTGAGGATGATCTGCTGCATTTAAATCATTGATAATATCTTGATCTGGATACACTTCTGCGTTACTCTCCAGTGACACATCTTTCTTCGGAGGAAGCGTGATTGTAAACGTTGTCTTTTGGTTAGGAATACTTTCCGCAGCAATCCACCCGTTATGCATTTTCACAATTTCCTTTGTTAAAGCCAATCCAATTCCTGAACCTTTTAACTGAGCTGAATCGTCTTGTTGCGATTGGTAGTAACGGTCAAATATACTGCTTATTTCGTCAGGAGAGATCCCTTTCCCATTGTCGGTCACCTGTATGAGTAAGTCTCCATTTTGCAGCTGAATATCGAGTTCTACACAACCATCCTCAGGTGTGTATTTTATCGCATTGCTAAGCAGGTTATAGAATACCGATGCTATTTTGGCTTTGTCGAAGGTCCAGAAGGTTAGCTTCTCATCGACAGTTAATTCCATGGAAATGTTCTTCTTTTGAGCCCATTCAGCAAAACCATTGAGTTGTTGCTGAGCAAATGTTGAAATATCTACCCTTGTATAATCAAGACTCATAAATCCTTGCTCTGCCTTTCTAAAATCAAGAAGATTATTGATCAGGTTCAGCAATCTTTTACTGTTCCGCTGTGTAATCTCCAGTAACTTTTTCTTATAAGGATCTTTTTCGATTTCATAGAGATTATCGACAGGACCAGCGATTAGCGAAAGAGGTGTTCTGAATTCATGTGAAATATTGGTGAAGAAGCGCAACTTCATGTTATTGGCCTCTTTCTCCTTTTCCCGTCTGATTTTGCTGATCTTTAATTCATGTCTTAATCTAATTCTTGCTCTAATAACCCTTGTCGTAATGAAGACGATGATGATAAACAGGATAACATACCCCATGATGGCTGTATTGGTCTTCCAGAATGGAGGATGAATAACAATGTGCATACTCGTTGGATTGGGATTCCATCTACCATCAGGATTAGTTGCTTTCACCTCGAAGGTATACTCGCCTGGAGCTAGGTTGTTGTAATTAACCGTACGATCTGAGGTCTCAATCCAGCTCTTTGATACTCCTACCAATCGATAAGCAAACTTGAGTTTTTTAGTACCACCAAAGTAGAAATTTGTATAGGAAATAGTAAACGAGTTTTGATCATGCGAGAGATGTACATCGTTCCATTGCCCATTTTCAAAAAAAGGAATGCCTTTAAAGGAGTTATGCTTTAGTTGTTCATTATTCCATTTGATGTCGGAAATAACCACCTCTATCTTCGTCATATCCGGAGAAACATCATTTGGATTAAAAACTGTTAATCCATTGACTGTTCCCATATAGATATTATTTTGAGAATCCTTGCTGATGCAGTTAGGAATGAACTGGTTTGAAGGCAATCCATCTGTGTGGTTATAAGTCTTTATACTACTTAAGTTTTTCGAAACAGAATTAAGTCCGTTTTCAGTGGTTACCCAAATTAATCCATTGTTATCCTCAATTATTCCGGATATTGAGTTATTTGATAATCCCTCGCTTGTAGTGATGTTTATTATCGTATCACTCTGTAAGTCATATTTGTAAAGGCCATAGTCTTCAGATCCAATCCATATGTTATGTTCTGAATCTTCATATACAGTTTGAGCAGCTTTATAACGAAGTCGTGTCGTGAGCTTGGTTGCATATTTATCTTTAACAACCTTGTCTTTTGTGGAATCATAAACAGTTATTCCAGTACCATTACAGATGTAGAGCAGATTATCGCTGGCAATACAGGTATATCTAGGTTGATGGACTTTTATATGAATTGGTAGGCGTTTATTCCAGGTGTGCTGTTTTGATTTATCATATTTGGTTAGTCCATAGTGCATGGTTGTGATCCAAACATCTCCTTGCTTGTCACATTTCACAGAGGAGATATCATCCCATGTCCGATGAATTTTTAAATTCTTTAATTGTTGCTTTTGATGATCATATTCAATAACACCTGACTTATAGGTTCCCAATAGCACATTGCCGTTGGCCAGGGTGTCGATACTATGAATGTTAATATTCTTACCAGATAAACCTGGAATAGTCTGAAACCTGTTCTGCTCCTGATTCCAAATAAATGCGCCGCTACCTTCTGTCCCTACCCATAAATCACCATTGGGTCGGAACGACATTCCTCTGATCACATTGGTCGTGAACTTATGATCTCTGAAGGTGGGGAAAATATTGTGGAATAAATTATTTCTTTCACGGTATATCTTTGCACCTCCATAGAAGGTGCCAATCCATAATGAATTGTATTTATCTTTCATCATAGCCACAATGGAAGGATAACCTAGGCCATTTGGATTGTACTGACTCTGCGAAACATGCTTTATTTTTCCATTGGGGTGGATGATATCCATTCCTTTAGAAGTACCAATCCACAAGTTGCCTGAATGATCTTCATTGATACATCGTACATCTTTATTTTTAAACACATGAAACGTGTCTTTTAATACAAAGCCATCGTTATATTTCAATAATCGGTACAATGGTTTGTTCAGGCCACCAGCCCATGTTCTACCTTTGCTGTCTTTAAACAAAGCTCTAAAGTTATAGCTTGACTCTTTGGGGTTACTTGGGCCGATAAAAGTTATGCTAGAATCTTTTAATGAAAATTGAAATAAGGTCGACCAGTTAAATAAAATAAGGTTCTCGTCGTCATGCTGAAATATCTTTGATACGTTTTTTAACTTTTCGGAGTAGATCTCAAAATACTCTTCACCATCGGAACGCGTGTGTTTTTTTAATAAGCCCTTATTCGTACCTATCCATAAATTTTGTTTGTTATCAAGAAGAATCGAAAAGCAGCCTTCATTTCGTTCAATAGGGATAGGGTAATACTTTTTAAAGGTATTACTTGTTGGATTAAATTTGCATAATCCAAGACCAGTCGCTATCCAGATTACTCCGTTTTCATCTTGCTCTACATCATAAATGTAATTTCCTGCCAACGATGTTCTGTCGCCAATGATATGGTAGTATTGGTGGACTTTGTTTCCATCAAATCTATTGAGGCCATTTGTGGTACCAATCCATATTTCTCCTGATTTTGCCTGAAAGAAACAAGTTATCGAATTACAGGAAATAGCATTCTCTGTCGATAAAGGGATGAAGTTTAAATCGATATCGTGTTGAGCCCACACAGAGTGATACAACAGTACCAATATGAATAAAAATCTAAGTTTTTTCATTGATGTATTAGCTAGGTTTTAGGAAATAGTAACGAAAGATAGTAAATGTTTTGAAGAATTACGGTAGCGTTACCGGATGAAAGATAATTAAAAGTGAAAATGAATGAAACTTATAAAAGGATGAACGAAATACGAAAAAACAGCTAGATGTTTAATGAATTGGAATTATAAAACTAAAACCTGTTAAAATGCCTAAAAAAGAGCTTGTTAGGGTTTGTGGTAGTTGGCTGTTATTTTAATTTTGTTTTAAGTGTCACAACGATACTTAAATAATTTCACTTCTCTGATGGTTATTTCTGCGATGACAGAAAATTGAACTTATCTCATAAGTCTTTGGGTATTTCTTGAAAGTTGTTAAGTGTGAAAAAATGTTAATTCGCAATGTAAATTTCATTGACTGAAAATTAAAACTAACGACTATTAAAAAACTAAAAAGATACTAAAGAAAAAAACCGTTGGAGAGATGCTCCAACAATTATAACCAAACTAAAATTATTGTTTAATCTTTTAAAAAAAGCTTATGAGAAAAGTTCTATTGGGCTTTATTACTCTGTTGCTCCTTTGGAGTTGTGAAAAGGACGACGAGTTTTATCAACGCCCGGATTGGTTGAAAGGATCGGTCTA
>SJCO01000015.1 GCA_005217565.1 Puteibacter caeruleilacunae | reverse complement strand
CACTGTTCAATGGTTATATCAATATTCTTTACAGCAAATGCCTGTTGTAAATGCGATGATAGCAATCGCGATGCAACACTAATTAGACTAGATGATGAGTTCCTTTGGTTATTTAGCTTTTCCATATCTTTTTAAATATGGTTGCAATGTACAACTAAAATTTGAAGATGCAAATGATTTATTACTACCAACATAATATCAACAATAGTATGGTGTAAAAGTATGTACGAATTTGAGTAGAATTTGACTAAAATTTGATGATATACTAATGTTATTTTGGAAATAAATGTGAAGGAGATTCAGGATAGAAGCAACCCTCTTTCAGGGTACCTTTATCCCACTGTCATTCGGTAGGTATTCGGCTCACATTCGGTCCATATTCGGTGGTGTTGCATTTCACGCAGTATCTTTTGCTTTAAATGTTGCATGAAATGACACATGCAAAAAAAGAACAATGGTTGAGTTCCATGATTGTAAAGTTAGTAAAAATGACGTGGAAGTCAAGTGAATTTCCTGTTCTTTAATTGTGTTTTCTATGATAATATTTATTTCTAAATATCCCCTAAAACGTTCCGCAAACTGAATGATTCTCAGAGTTAAAGTAAAGTGTTGAGTAGATGTAGAAACCTTGTCGGTTTGTCTTCATCTTACGTTCTACATGCAGGATGGGATGCCCTTCCTTTACCTGTAGGTGTTTGCTTATGCGTTTATCGGCAGGAATGGCCTTTAATCTTTGTTCTCCTCCAATGATCTCAATCTGATAGCCTGTGCGTAGAATTTCGAAAAGCGACTTGTTTTTAAAGTTTCTACTGGCGAAACGTGGCATATTGATATTGGGGATATGTGTGATATCGTAAAATACCGGTATCTCATTTACGAGGCGCAAGCGCTCGAAACAAATACATCCCGATTCTCTTTCAATGTCGGTTAACTCAAACATGAATGGCGTATCCCAGGCTTTAATGGCTGGCTTTTCAATGATCAGCGTTTTTAAGTGCTCCTTACCAATGGCTGATGTAGATCCATGAATCGATAAGATTCCAATATCTTTAGGTAGTTTGCTAACAATTGATCCTTTGCCTTGCTGTTTTATGATGTAGCTATCTTTTACCAGCTGATCTAAGGCATGACGAACTGTAGGTCGGGTTAGCCCATGCAATGCACACAGTTCATTCTCAGAGGGCAACAAACTTCCCTCGGGGTATAATCCTGAAGTAATATGTTTTCTTAATATTTCATACAGCTTCTTATACTGCGGCATTTTTTTCGCTCCAACCATGTTAACCTAAAATTAAAACTCTACCTCCTGTAGATATAATGCATGAATGAGTTTGATTTTCAGGTCAAAAATAAAAAAAATATTTAAAAGCTGAAAAATTAACTTGTAAATACAAGTGATAAAATATAATTTTACAACGTGGCTGAATGGAAACTTTGAAAGCCACGAGAAATGCAAGAAGTGGAATGAAAAGTGGAAGAATGATAAAATAGATGTAAATACAAGTTGAATAAAATATTCTAACAAATAAAACTAAGAACTATGGCGGTACCTGTGATTATGCCTCGACAGGGGCAATCAGTAGAGACCTGTATTATCGGTGAGTGGTATAAAAAGAAAGGGGACGAAGTAAAAGTAGGGGATATCCTTTTTTCATACGAAACCGATAAAGCCTCGTTTGAAGAGGAGGCAAAAGAAGAAGGAATTCTTCTTGAGGTGTTTTTTGAAGAGGGCGATGAAGTGCCTGTTTTGGTAAATGTTGCGGTAATTGGTGCAGCAGGAGAGTCGATTGATGAATTCAAACCTGGTGGTGGAGATGATGTTCAACAGGCCGATGTTGCTGCTCAAGAGGAGATAGTCGTTGAGACTGAGGTTAAAGAGGAGACGGTTGTTGTAAGGGAAGCTAACTCTGATGAGCGTCTAAAAATCTCTCCAAGAGCTAAGAATACTGCAGAAAAATTAGGTGTTGACTATCAGAAAGTCACGGGAACTGGTCCAGAGGGGAGGATCATTGAGCGTGATGTTGAGGCTGCAGCTAAAGTATTGCCAAGGGTAACTCCATTGGCAAAAGAGATTGCTAAAGAGGAGGATCTTCAAACGGTGACTACAGGTACCGGAATGGGAGGTAGAGTAACCAGCGCTGATTTGGTGACTACCAACCAGGTATATGGCGATGATTTTGAAATTAAGAAGTTGCCAAATATTCGTAAGTTGATTGCGAAGGCTATGCATAGTTCATTACAGAATTCGGCACAGCTTACCCACCATATGGGTGCCGATGCCAGAAATATTATGGCATTGCGCAAGTCTTTCAAAAAGAAATTGGAAGAGGGTACAATATCACAGAACATTACAATTAACGATTTGGTTTGCTTCGCTGTGATCAAGGCGTTGAAGAATTTCCCTCAGGTAAACAGTCATTTCCTGGGAGATAGTGTAAAATATTTCAATAAGGTGCATTTAGGTCTGGCGGTTGATACCGATAGAGGCTTGATGGTTCCAGCTGTTCGTAATGCAGATGATTTGTCTATCGAAGGATTGGCTTCTCAGATGAAAACGGTGGCTGAACAGTGTAGAAAGGGGAGTGTGAATCCTGAGTTATTGAATCCAGAGGCTGCATCTTTTACTGTTTCTAATTTAGGAAACTATGGCGTAGAGATGTTTACTCCGGTGATCAATCTTCCACAGTCGGCTATTCTTGGTGTATGTACTATTGTACCTCGACCAACAGACTTAGGCGGAGGTGTATATGGTTTCGCGCCATTCATGGGATTATCGCTAACCTATGATCATCGATCATTGGATGGTGGAGAGGCTACTTTGTTCCTTGCTGAGATTCGTAAACAGATTGAAAACTTAAGCTTTTAACTGGTATAAGTATGACAACAACAACATATGATATAGCTATTCTGGGAGGAGGTCCTGCTGGTTATGTAGCTGCTGAACGTGCCGGAGCAAAGGGTTTAAGTGTAGTAGTGTTTGATAAACGTGCACTTGGTGGTGTTTGCTTGAATGAGGGATGTATTCCTACAAAAACGTTATTGAACTCAGCGAAGATTTTGGAGTCGGCTCATGAAGCTGCGAAGTTTGGAATCAACGTAGGAAGTGTTGAGGTTGATTTCCCAAAAATCATGAAAAGAAAAGATAAGGTGGTCAGGAAACTGGTTGCCGGGGTTGGAATGAAGATGAAGCATGCCAAGGCTGAGGTGGTAATGGCTCACGCTACAATCAAGGAGCGTAGAGGTGACGTGATTACTATCGAAGCTGATGGTAGGGAATTTCAGGCAACTAATTTATTGGTGTGTACTGGTTCTGAAGCTGCTGTTCCTCCTATTCCAGGTTTGGATAAAGAGGTTGTGCTGACTAACAGGGAAATCCTAAAGCTTAAAGAGCAACCTAAAGAATTGGTGATTATTGGTGGAGGAGTTATAGGTTCTGAGTTTGCCGATTTCTTTAATGCTGTTGGTACTAAAGTGACTGTTATTGAGATGTTGCCAGAGATATTAACAGGTGTTGATGAAGAGATTTGCAAGATGGTACGCGGAGAATTTACCAAGCGAGGTATTGACTTCCACTTGAATGCAAAGGTTGTTGAGCTGAAGGGGAAAGAGGTAATCTTTGAAAAGGATGGTGAAAGACAATCAGTAACGGGCGATGAGGTGTTGGTCTGTGTTGGCCGTAAAGTAAATGTTGATGGTATCGGTCTTGAGAATATTGGTGTGGAGTTTACCCCTAAAGGAATTAAGATTGATGAGAATTGCAGAACCAATGTTCCTAATGTGTATGCATGTGGTGATGTAACTGGTTTTTCATTATTGGCTCATACTGCCAGTCGCGAAGGCGAAGTTGCAGTAAATAACATCCTTGGACGAAAGGATGTGATGCGTTATGATGCGGTGCCTGGTGTAGTTTACACTCATCCTGAGATTGCTGGTGTTGGTTTGACCGAACAACAGGCAAAAGATAAAGGTATCAAAGTGAATGTACGCACATTGCCTATGCAATATGCTGGTCGTTTTGTTGCTGAAACAGAAGGAAAGAATGGATTCTGTAAGGTGATCGCCGGAGAGAAATATGGCGAAATCCTCGGAGTTCATATGGTCGGAGGTGCTTGTTCTGAAATGATTTATGGGGCTTGCTCAATGATTGAGGCTCAGCTAAGAATTCAGGATGTTGAAGAGGTGATTTTCCCTCACCCAACAGTGAGTGAAATTATTAAGGAAACCATTTTTACTTTTTAAAACCAAAGAACTAATATAATGCCTAAAGTACAATTTATAGACCCTACGGAGGTCAGAAAAGCTGGTCAGATCGACCTAAAACCAATTCCGGTTAACCAATATCAGAAGTCGGTTGCCGATGAGAAGGATAATTATTCCAAAGAGGAGTTGATGGGGATTTATCATGACATGGTGGTTATTCGTGAGTTTGAGACCATGTTGAATTTAATTAAAACAACAGGAGAATATCAGGGAATAGCTTATAATCACCCGGGGCCTGCTCACTTGTCTATCGGACAGGAAGCTGCGGCTGTTGGTATGGCTTATACCCTTGATGTTGATGATTATATATTTGGCTCGCATCGTAGTCATGGCGAGATTCTTGCGAAAGGATTATCTGCTATTAAGAAGTTGAGCGATGAGCAGCTGACTGAGATTATGGATACTCACTTTGATGGTGCAACTGCTGCACCAGTGAAGAAGGATCATAAAGGATCAGTGAGAGAATTGGCGATTAAATTCCTGCTTTATGGAACGCTTGCCGAGATTTTTGCCCGTGAGACTGGTTTTAATAAAGGTCTTGGTGGTTCAATGCATGCATTCTTTACTCCTTTTGGTGTGTATCCTAACAATGCTATTGTTGGTGGTTCGGGAGATATCGCTGTTGGTGCAGCGCTCTATAAGAAGGTGAATAAAAAAGATGGTATTGTTGTTGCTAATATCGGTGACGCTTCAATGGCTTGTGGTCCTGTTTGGGAAGGCTTGTCTTTCGCTGCGATGGATCAGTTTGAGCAACTTTGGGAAGGTGCAATGAAAGGCGGACTTCCGGTTGTGTTCAATATCATGAATAATCAGTATGGTATGGGAGGTCAGACTTGTGGAGAAACCATGGGATATAATGTTGCTGCTCGTATTGGTGCTGGTGTGAATGATGATCAAATGCATGCAGAGCGCGTTGATGGATATAATCCATTGGCAGTGATTGATGCTTATAAGCGTAAGCGTGAATTGTTGGCGCAAGGTAAAGGTCCTGTGTTGTTGGATGTGTTGACTTACCGCTATAGTGGTCACTCTCCTTCTGATGCTTCTTCTTATCGTTCTAAAGAGGAGGTTGAGGCATGGGAAGCAAATGACTCAATTGCATGGTTTGGTGCAGAGTTGGAGAAAACAGGAATTGCTACTGCTGAGGAATTGGAACAGATTAAGTCTGCTACTGCTGAGTTGATGGCGTATACCATGACACTTTCTATCGATGATAAGGTTTCTCCTCATATGGATGTTGAGAAACATCCTGAGTTGCTTGGCGATATGATGTTCTCTAATGAGTCGGTCGACAAGATGGAGGATCGTGAACCTGAGGTGAATCATCCTTACGAGGAGAATCCTCGCGTGAAACAGCTGGCTAAGAAAGAGCGCTTCATGTTTAATGGTGATGGTAAACCTTTCTCTAAAATTAAGATGTATGCATACCGAGATGCAATCTTTGAGGCTATTGCTGATCGATTCTATAAAGATCCTACGTTGGTTGCATATGGTGAAGAGAACCGTGATTGGGGTGGTGCTTTTGCTGTTTATCGCGGATTGACAGAGGCTCTTCCTTATCATCGCTTGTTTAACTCGCCTATATCAGAAGCTTCGATTATAGGTACAGCTATTGGTTATGCAATGTGTGGAGGCCGCGTGATTCCTGAGATTATGTATTGCGATTTCCTTGGTCGTTGTGGTGATGAAGTATTTAACCAGTTGCCTAAATGGCAGGCGATGAGTGGAAATGTGATTAAGATGCCTGTGGTTATTCGTGTGTCTGTTGGTTCTAAGTATGGGGCACAGCACTCGCAGGACTGGACATCACTTTGCGCGCATATTCCTGGATTGAAAGTGGTATTCCCAAGTACTCCATATGATGCAAAAGGATTGATGAATACTGCATTACAGGGAACCGACCCTGTGATCTTCTTTGAAAGTCAGCGTTTGTACGATATGGGAGAACAATTCCATAAAGAGGGTGTTCCTGAAGGGTATTATGAAATTCCAATGGGTGAACCTGATGTTAAGCGTGAAGGTAAAGATGTTACAATATTGACTATTGGAGCAACATTGTATCGTGCATTGGAAGCTGCTGATGAGTTGGAAGAGAAGTATGGCATGAGTGCTGAGGTTATCGATGCTCGTACGTTGGTTCCATTCAATTATGAGGAGGTGATTGAGTCAGTGAAGAAGACTGGTCGTTTGGTGTTGTCAAGTGATGCATCAGCACGTGGTTCTTACTTGAATGATATTGCCAGAAACATTACAGAAATGGCATTTGATTATTTGGATGCCCCTCCTGTGGTTGTTGGATCTCGTAACTGGATTACTCCGGCATTTGAATTGGAAGAGTACTTCTTCCCTCAGAAAGAGTGGATAATTGATGCTATTCATGAGAAGATCGTTCCTTTAAAAGGGCATGTGGTGAAAAATAATTTCACGAAGAATGAACAGATAAGGCGCAACAAATTAGGCGTTTAAAAAGTAATAATGATTGAGCTATGCTGTTTAGGTGTAGCTCAATCTTTTAGATAAGTTTAGGATTTAGTCCATAATAAACAAGACAAATGAATTTTTTAACTGAATTTCCTGCTATTGCAGATTTGCAAAAATGGTATGAGCAAAATGGAGCGGAGAAGCAGCCTAAAGTAAACGGGCATATTCATACTCCATTTTCATTTAGTGCATTTGAATCAATCTTTGAGGCGTTTGAATTGGCGCAGGAGGAGGGTGTAAAGGTGCTTGGAATTAACGACTTTTATGTGACAGATGGTTATGAGAGTTTTCATGATCAGGCTGTTAAGAATAAAGTTTTTCCATTGTTTAACATCGAATTTATGGCGTTGCAAAAGGATTTGCAGGCTAATGGTGTTCGTGTAAATGATCCAAGTAATCCGGGCCGTACCTATTTTAGTGGAAAGGGTTTAACATATCCTGTACAATTGAATGAAGAGATTGCTGAGAAGCTGGCGAAGTTAAAGGTGGAAAGTAATCTGCAGACTCAGCAAATGGTGGAGAAGCTTGACGCTCATTTGAATGAGGTTGGCGTAGCATTGGAAATCAGTTTTGAGTCGATTAAAAATGATCTTGCCGAGGAATTGGTAAGAGAAAGGCATATCGCCAAAGCAATTCGCTTGGCAGTGTTTGAAAAGTTTGGTTCTGATGAAGAACGAAAGGGGGCTTTTCAAAAAATATTTGGTGGTAAAGAGTTGAAGGCTGATGTGAATAAAATCTCAGCTGTTGAAAATGAAATCAGGGGATGTTTGCTTAAAACAGGTGGAGCAGCATTTGTTCCTGAAAGTGATGAAGCGTTCTATAGTCTTGAGGCTGTTAAAGAAATTATTATTTCTGCAGGTGGTATCCCGTGCTATCCTGTACTGCTTGATGATGCAAATGGTAACTTTACCGACTTTGAAGGTGATTGGGAGGCAATGCAGAAATCCTTAAAAGAAAAGGGGATTGGATGTGTGGAGTTGATTCCTTCAAGAAATAGTCTGAAAATATTTAATGAGTTCGTGCAATCGTTCCATGATGCTGGTTTTGTTGTATTGATGGGAACCGAGCATAATACTCCTGAGATGACTCCTCTTACCTTGGATTGCAGGGGCGAGAAGTTGACCGATGAGTTGGAGAAAACAGGTTATGAAGGTGCTTGTGTGGTTGCTGCTCATCAGTATTTAATTGCTAAGGGACAAGAGGGATTTGTTGATGCACAGGGCTGTGCAAAGATGGAAGAAAGGGAAACATTCGTTGCCTTGGGTAACGCAGTGATTGCTTATTTCTTTCAGAGTTAATCAATGAATCTAATAATTCAGAAATCGAAAAATCTAATGCAGATGAACTATATAGAAATTCTACCAGCGCTGAGAATGTTAATGTCAGGAGAAAAGGTAGGTACACTTGTGCTTAATAAGGAGGTGAAAGATTGTTCTAGTAAATTGACCTTGGGTAAGGATGTTACTTTAGAGGAGTTGGAACAGCGTTTTGCTGCTTATGTGAATGAAAATGGTGGAGCTCCAGAGCTCGTTGATATTGAAGGTGAAGGATGCTTTGCTGTTGGCGAGGAGGTAACTGAAGGTCGTTTGGCTGGTAAGGTTGCTGTTGTAACAGGTGGAGCACAAGGATTTGGTGGTGGTATTGTTGATTACCTTGCCGAAGAGGGTGCGCATGTGGTTATTGCAGATCTTAATGTAGAGAAAGGTAATGAAAAGGTTGAAGAGGTAACTGGTCGCATTAAAGGTGCTAACAAGGTATTCTTTGTTGAGGCAAATGTTGGAAGTCCAGAATCGGTTCAGAACCTGATTGAGCAAACTGTTAAGTTGTTTGGAGGATTAGATCTGTTTATAAGTAATGCAGGTATCCTAAGAGCGGGTGGTCTTGATGAAATGACTCCAGAGACTTTTGAGTTGATGACTAAGGTGAACTATGAAGGGTATTTCTTGTGCTCGAAGTATGCTTCAGCAGTGATGAAGGTGCAGAATAAGTTCCGTTCATCTCACTTTACTGATATCATTCAGATTAATTCGAAGTCGGGATTGAAGGGGAGTAATAAGAACTTTACTTATGCAGGAGGTAAGTTCGGAGGTATTGGTTTAACTCAGTCGTTTGCACTGGAGTTGATGCCTTTCAATATCAAAGTTAACTCGATTTGTCCTGGAAACTTCTTTGATGGTCCGCTATGGGCAGATCCTGAAAATGGATTATTTGTACAGTACCTGAAAGCTGGTAAGGTACCAGGGGCGAAGACTATTGAGGATGTGAAGAAGTATTATGAATCACAGGTTCCTGCAGGTAGGGGGTGTACTCCTTTGGATGTGATGCGTGCTATCTATTACGTTGTAGAACAAGAATATGAAACAGGCCAGGCAATTCCTGTAACAGGCGGACAGGAAATGTTAAAATAGGCTGATAAGATATAGAAATTGGATCCCCTTGGGGGAATAGAGAATTGGAAAGATCATGAAGACAAAAGCGATTCGATTATATGGCAAAAATGATCTCAGACTCGAGGAGTTTGAGTTGCCTGAAATTAAGGATGATGAAATCCTTGCAAGCGTGATCTCTGACAGTATCTGTATGAGTTCATACAAGGCTGCTGTTCAGGGTACGGATCATAAACGTATTCCTAATGATGCTGCTGAAAATCCAACCATGATTGGTCATGAGTTTTCAGGAGAGATTATTCAGGTTGGTAAGAAGTGGCAGGATAAGTTTAAGCCTGGACAGAAGTATTCTATCCAGCCTGCACTGAATTATGAGGATGGACCTGTTGGTATTTTGAGTGCTCCAGGTTATTCTTATCAGTATGTCGGAGGAAATGCAACGTATATTGTAATTCCGGCTGAGGTGATGGAGTTAGATTGTTTGTTACCATATGATGGTCCTGGATTTTATCCTGGTTCATTGGCCGAACCTCTTTCATGTGTGATTGGTGCTATGCATGCTAATTACCACACAAAACAAGGTTCATATGTACATAATATGGAGATTGTACAGGGTGGTAACATGGCTATTTTAGCAGGTGTTGGTCCTCTAGGATTGGCTGCTATTAACTATGCAATTCATCGTGAAGATCGTCAGCCTAAGTTGTTGGTGGTTACCGATATTGATCAGGAAAGATTGGATCGTGCAATCGACCTGTTCCCTCCTGAGGAGGCTGCTAAGAATGGTATTAAATTGGTATATATCAATACGGGTAAATGTGATAATCCTGTTGAAGAATTGATGGCACTTACTGATGGAGAAGGATATAACGATGTGTTTGTATTTGCTCCTGTGGCTCCTGTAATTGAGCAAGGTGATGCTATTATGGCTATTGATGGTTGTTTGAATTTCTTTGCAGGACCATCAAGACCTGACTTCCAGGCTAAGATGAACTTCTACAATGTACACTATCAATCAACGCATATTGTTGGTACTAGTGGAGGTAATACTTCTGATTTGGTTGAAGCGATTGAGTATATGAACAAAGGATTGGATCCTGCAGGGCTGGTTACCCATATTGGAGGATTGAATGCTGTGATCGAAACTACGCTTAATCTTCCAAATATTCCTGGAGGAAAGAAATTGATGTATACACACATTGATTTACCGCTAACAGCATTGACTGAGTTTGAGGAAAAGGGTAAGGATAACAAGTTGTTCGCGAAGCTGGATGAGATCACGAAGCGTAATAACGGTTTATGGTCTATCGAGGCAGAGGAATATTTGTTGGCAAATGCTCCAGCTATCTAAGATTGAGGAATTAAGGTTGAATTAATATAATACCGAATGTGTGCGGCAGTGTGCTGATCGTTAGTGCATATTCGGTATTTTTGCACTGGTTTAGTTAGTTTTAAAAGATAAGATTATGATTTATATGGCAGACACGGCCAATTTAGAGGCCTTGAAGAAATTATACGAGTTTTTCCCATTGGAAGGTGTTACTACCAATCCTACTATTTTGAAACAGTCGGGATTGAAGCTTTCTGTTGCAGGTGAAGCATTGAAGGAGATTGTTGGAGAAGGAATGATTCACATGCAGGTGTTGAGTAATACTGCTGAGGATATGGTTCGTGAAGCAAAGAAGTATAAAGCTTACTTTGATCTTGGAGATAATTTCTTTGCAAAGATTCCTGTAACTCCAGAGGGGTATAAGACCATGAGAATCTTGAAAGATGCGGGTATTAATGTTACTGCTACTGCTATTTTTACTCAGCAGCAAGCATTGGTTGCTTCAAAAGCAGGTGCTGATTATGTTGCTCCTTACGTGAGTCGTTTGGATAATATCTCATCACATGGTATTGAAGTTGTTGCTGATATCGTACAGAATATTTACGACTTTGGTTTGGATACTAAAGTGTTAGCTGCAAGCTTTAAGACTGTCGACCAGATTCATCGTATCAGTATGGCTGGATCTCAATCTGCTACTATTAATCCTGATTTGTTGATGCAATTGATCAAGCATCCAATGACTGATATTAGTGTTGCTCAGTTTGAGATTGATGGAAAAGATCTTTACGATATTGAATACTAAGAGAAATTCTTATCGGAGATAATATGAAAAAAGGGATAGCATTTTTGCTATCCCTTTTTTCATATAGTGATTCAATATATTACTTCACCAATTTTGAAATTGTTTTGAATCCTTCAGCTTTTGCTGATCCTGTTAATTCAAAAAGGATTGATTCATATGAAGTCATCATGATTCCTTCGTAACGGAAACGCTCAGCAGCTAATGCTTTGTTCGCTTCTGTTCTTGAAGAAACACAATCCATAACAACGATTGGATTGTAACCTGCTTCTTTTAAATCAATGGCAGTTTGTAGAACACAAACATGAGACTCGATACCGCAAAGAACAACGTTTTTCTTTCCTTGTTCTTTTAGCCATGCTGCATATTCTTCAACCTGGCAACAGCTGAAATCAGTTTTCTCAATGAAAGAGAATCCTTCAACTACGTCTTTTAGTTCAGCAACTGTATCTCCAAGTCCTTTTGTGTACTGCTGTGTGAATGCAGTTGGTACACCTAGTGCTTGCAATCCTTCAACAAGAATTTTGCTGTTCTTAACCAATACTTCTTTCTCCGACATTGCAGCAACCAATCGGTCCTGTATGTCAATAACTAATCCTACCGTTTCTTCTTTTTTTATTCTCATGATATCTTTATTTGCTTTCTACTTGTTCGGTCTTCGCCTGACGACGAGACTTATCTCCAAGGTATCCACCATGATGACGTTTTGCATATTCTTCGTTGTTAAAACCGATCTTATGCATCATTGAAACAACTAGTGAGTCACCAATAACGGTCATAATTGTAGTAGAGGTACTTGGAGTCAATCCTAAAGGACATACTTCCTTAGGTCCACCAGTCCAGAGACATACATCAGCAGTTTGTGCCAATTCACTCTCTTTGTTTCCAGTGATAACGATTAATGGAAGTCCTTTCCATAATTTATCAGCCAAGTATACCAACTCAACAATCTCTCTGGTTTTTCCAGAGTTTGAAATTAATAGTAGAACATCGTTAGGCTGTACAATTCCTAAATCTCCATGTTGTGCCTCACTTGGATGAAGAAATACTGCAGGAGTTCCGGTAGAACTAAAAGTAGTTGCAATATTCATTGCAATCTGACCTGCTTTTCCCATACCACTTACTACTAATTTGCCCTTCTTCTCGTGGACTGCCTTATGGATCGTTTCAACTGCTTCGTTGAATGAATTATCAACAGGAATATTAGCAATTGCTTCAGCCTCCTGCTTGATAACTGATTGTATAATTTCTAACATGATATTGTTGCATTTAATAACGTACAAATCTATTGGATTTTCCGTTAGTGCCCAATTTTTTGATTGTAAATTTAGCAGATTTTAGCAACGTTTTAACAGTTTTCTCTTTCTTAAAAACGGAAATAGATAAAAGGTTGTAAATCAGTAGCCGACATTTGGAATAGAAGGATCGCTACGAGGCATCCGAAGCTTACTTTTACCCAGAAAGGAGAACGAATATACCATCCTCTCAGTAGCTCCTTGGAAGGATTGGGTAACCAGTGTGTTATAAATCCTAGTAGAATAATCCAGAGTGATGTTTGGTGTGCAAAGAAAACGTCGACAATTGATTGCGGACTGAAGTAATGTGTTACCTGATAGAGCATTTCTCTTATTTTCTGCATTGAATCTGCCCGAAAGAATACCCAACTGATGGAGACGATATTAAAGGTGATGAAAATACTGATGTATTTCCCGAAACTAAAGGCCTGATGCTTGATGTGAATATATTTACTAAATATTTTTTGAAC
The DNA here is from genome assembly GCA_005217565.1 of Puteibacter caeruleilacunae. Lineage (GTDB taxonomy): Bacteria > Bacteroidota > Bacteroidia > Bacteroidales > Prolixibacteraceae > Puteibacter > Puteibacter caeruleilacunae. Next base: position 220,740 of record SJCO01000015.1, on the reverse strand, counting down.
CACGAGTCCTATACCATGGATAGCTCCCCATATTATAAAGCGTATATGAGCGCCGTGCCATAGTCCTCCTAGTAACATGGTGATCAAAAGATTGAAATTGGTACGTAATGAGCCTTTTCTATTTCCGCCAAGAGGAATGTACAAATAGTCTCTTAACCATGTAGATAATGAAATGTGCCAACGACGCCAGAAATCACTAAGGTTGATGGCTTTGTAAGGCGCATTGAAATTGATAGGTAGCTTGAATCCCATAAGTAATGCAAGTCCAATGGCGATGTCGGTATATCCCGAGAAATCACAGTAAATCTGTAAGGAATAACCATAAATGCCTAAGAGATTTTCAATACCAGAATAACTTAAAGGGGTGTCAAATACACGGTCGACTAAATTCACGGAGATATAGTCTGATATGATGATTTTTTTTAACAAACCCTTGATGATTAAGAAGGTAGCGTGTCCAAATTCAGCCTTGCTGAGTTGGTATTTCTCTTTGATTTGAGGGAGAAAACTTGAAGCCCTGACAATCGGTCCTGCTACAAGTTGCGGGAAGAATGACAGGTAAAAACTGAAATTTAAGAGGTTGGTTTCAGCTGTTAATTTCTTATTGTAAATGTCAATAACATAGCTAATTGCCTGAAAGGTGAAGAATGAAATACCAACTGGCAGAATAATATTATCAATATTAAAGTGAGTATCGAAAAGTGCATTTTGCCAAACAGCAAGCCAGTCAATAACTTTAAGGTTTATATTGAATAATTGATTGATGCTGTCTGTTATGAAATATGCATATTTGAAATATGCTAATGTGCCCAGATTGTAAATTAAAGAGACTGCCAGCCATATGCGAGCATTGCGTTTTGCTGAACGTTGTATTTTAATACCAAACCAATAGTTCAATATACATGATAGTATCAAGAGAATAAGAAAGAGTCCGCTGGCTTTGTAATAGAAGAACAGACTTATCCCAAGCAAATATGCACTTCTCATTACTGTGCGGTTGTAAAAGAATCCATAGCATCCAATCACCAGAGAAAAGAATATCCAAAACATAAATGAGTTAAATACGAATGGAGTGTCCGGAAGGTACTGAAAAAATGATGTGATATGTTGACTTAATGCATTCATCTTTTCATCGTTTTTGATTCCCAATCTAATCTCTGCTTAATTGACGAGTACAACATTGTGCCAATGCTATCTGCTCCTCTTTGACTAAAATGGATGTAGTCTTTATTGCCAAGAGGAGGGCTGTTCTTCACCCATTTGATCATCGAATTTTTCCCACCCATGGTTTTTTCAAGATCCCAGAAGGCACATTTTGTATCGAACGCAGCTATTTTTTGAGCTTCCTTGATCAATTGGATATTGGGGTATGACTGGTAGTTATTGCCACTCTTTCTTGCCATATCAGAAACGCTTACAATGATGATGGGGACGTCAGGCAGGTGTTTTCTGATAGTGTGTATTTCTCGCTTTAAGGCTATCGTGTATAGGTTGTAGTTCTTTCTGATGTCAGGGACCAGGTTGACTCCAAAATGCATGATCACTGCTCCTACATTGAGCTTGTTCAGCATGAATTGTAGATCGGTTTGATCTATAGCTGAAAGCTTGGGATATACACAACCTCTAAGAGGGATGTTATCGACATACACTCCTGAGGGGCCTTCCATGAAGAAGCCATGTATATTCAGTCTGTTGCGTGTGTCGAAAAGCATTTTAAATAGCTGAGGAGAGTTTTGAAAAGAAAACTTTGTAAGTTGAATATCTTTTGTGTGCTTGAGGTTGAATTGAAAGGCCACAGTATCTTTAAAGATGAAAGAAGCCACAGCATTTGAGTCGGGCGATGTGTAGAAAAGTCCTAGGCGTGTGAAGTCATTATTCCCTCCTTTGTTGCGTTTAAGTTTTCGGATTCGTACCCACGCCTGATCTGTGTGATGATCGGTGGAGGAAGTATCTCCCAATGATACATATTGGCACATTAAGCCAAAATCTTTGTAGTTAACATCTTTGTCGTAGATAACCGATCCTTTCCAATTGGGCGATACGGTTAGGTTGAAGCCGTGTGTTGAGTTATAGGTATGTTTTAAGGGTATTAGTCCAATGCCATTACCTCCGTAGCGTTGTTGAAATGCTTTGCGTAATGTAAAGGTAATTCTATCTCCTTCCAGTTGGGAATCGCCATAATAAAGAATGTGCACTGGTTTTTCATTAGCGGTTGCTAGTTTATGCTGTAAAAATGTGAAATAAGTACTATCCGCGTGTTCTTCTGCAAATTCCAGTTTTACCAAGTTAGTATCAACAGTTGACGGTTTAGTTGTCGGTTGCAGAACCAATGTGTCGGAAGGTGGTTCTGCCAGGATAATAACTGTGTCGACATCCTCAATAGGTTGAGATGGTGATTGAGGGATATCTTCTACTGTTTCCTGGGGTATCAGGTAGGGGAATGATAATTTGAAAGAATTAAAGATGGTTATTGTGCCCTTGTCAGAGAAAAAGGAGATCGTTCCTATCAGTAGGAATATGATCAGGAAGAATATAAATGATCTCCAAGGTTTCATGTTCGTTTTAGTGTTAGCTTAGTAATAGCCAAAAATTAAAACGAAAAAAGCAGAATTCATAATTTATTGAATGAATTCTGCTTATAATGAGTGATTTGATTCAATCTTATTGCTGAAATCCTAAATTAGGACTTGCTTTTAATCTTCAATTTTTGTCCCACCGAAATGGTGCGAGCATTTGAAATACGATTCAATCGCATAATATCATTGGCTGAAATTCCAGGATATTTTTTAGCGATGGTCCACAAGTTCTCATTACGTCGAACTGTGTGATAAACGTAACTAGGATCAATCTTCACAGGTGCTTTTTGTGTAGATGCAGTAACAGCGCTTTTACCAATAGATTGTTGCTTGGCAGTGAAGCTCATCTTATCAAATTTCTGATAGTAATCTCCTTTGCCTTGTGGTACATAGATAACTAGTCTCTGTCCTACACGAATAAGGTTCCTGCGAATATTGTTCCAGTAACGTACATCACTTAGTCGTACATGGAACCAGCTGGCAATGAAGCCAAGGTTGTCACCTGATTTAACCTTATAAAAGATCTTGTCTTTACCTTTGATGTCTACTGGTACATAAGCATATTTGCTGTTGGGAACCTTGATTTTATTATCAGGGAAATACTCTTCTCTTTTATGGGTGAAGATTGCTCTTTGATTATCAATAAAGTTTCCTACTTCATTGTGTGGCAATCTCAAGATATAAGGTTTGGTTTTAGTTGCAGGGATAATATCTTTTCTATATTGAGGATTGTAGTCTCTCAACTGTTCAATAGGAATATCCAATTGAGCAGCTACCTGATTCAGGTTTAAATACTCCTTAACCTGAATGGTGTCGGAAACAATATTAAAGGTCGGTTGCTTTGGTTTTAAACCGTGCAATTGGTAGTAATTCATTACATAAGCAGCGGCTATAAATGCTGGAACATATCCTCTGGTTTCCTTAGGTAAACGATAGTAGATTTTCCAATAATCCTTGCTTCCACCAGCTCTGCGCATTGCCTTGTTTACATTTCCAGGGCCACAGTTATAAGCAGCAATCACCAAATGCCAGTCGCCATAGATATCGTACAACTTCTTCAGGTATTTTGCTGCAGCTACTGACGATTTATATGGATCTCTACGTTCATCTACAAATGAGGTGATCTCTAATCCCACATATTTACCTGTACCGTACATGAACTGCCATAATCCACAAGCGCCAACTCTTGAAACCGCTCTAGGGTTAAGGGCTGATTCAATAATTGGAAGATATTTCAATTCGAGGGGCATATCATACTTATCTAAAATCTCTTCAAACATGGGGAAGTAATACTGTGAAAGTCCTAGCATCACCTCTACCAAATTTCTACGACTGTTGCGTTTGGTATATAGGTTGATAACACTATTCACAGTTTTGTTGTACGATAAGTCGATGAATGAATTCAGGTTTTGTAATCGCTGGATGTAAATTGAATCAGGAACCACATTTCCAGTGATTGAATCAGTAGCCTGTACCAAGCTGATGCTATCTAGTACAAAAGCGTTCTGCACATACCATGAAGTAACTAAGCTATCCATTTTTTCAGCAAAGATCTCTTCTAGATCCTCTTCAGGATAGGTAAGTATTTTTTCATATCCAGTAGTATCAATCGATGATATTCGAATGACCTTAGCTCTTTTTAAATCGTTGTCCTTTCCTGCCGGCGATGCCGTGAGCGATGATGTATTGTGAAAGAACGCTATCGAAAGCAATGCTAATATTGGTAGAAATTTCATGTGTTTTCAGTTTTTTTCAAAGTACCTTTTAAGAAGATAAGGGTGGGGTTAAAATTTAATATTACATCTTAGTCCAACCACTTGCTGGTTGGTAACAGTACTCATTGGAAGCGGTTCGAAATTTACAGATAGTTTGTCACTAACATCAAAGTCGATTAAGTGTGCGTCAACACTTGCATCAATGATGTTAAGTGCCCATAATGCTACCGCTCCAATAACAGATAAGTCTCGGTATCGTCTATAATAATCTCTACCGCGTTGCAAAACATCGGTTGCAAATTTACGGTCGCTGGGATTTTCATAGTCCAATCCTTGGGTTTTAATAACCTGCTCATATGATTTGGTATTCGGATCATCATCCAGAATATCATAATAAGCTCGTTTATAGTCTTTGTAATTGTTGTTGTTGAATACAAATGCGTAACCCAAACCGGCGAATCCTCCATAGATAATTGGAAGCTTCCAGTATTTACGGTTGTAAATCTGTCCTAATCCTGGGAATGAAGCCGATAAGATAGATGCTTTTCTCGCATTGTGTCCTGCTGCTGCCATTGCAAATCGGATGCTGTCACGACGAATTTTTCCCGGGCGTAACTTTTTACCCAAATCAACTAGCTGAATGGAATCATTGGTGGTTTTTAAGGTATCAATCTGGGCATTAGCTTTCCCCACATTCAATCCTAACCCAGCTATTACTGCAAGTATAAATATGAATCTTTTCAAAACCTACCTATGAATTTAATTTGTCTAAAATTGCCACAATACGCTCAAGATCAACAGGAGAGTTGAATGGAATTACAATTTTTCCTTTCCCCTTGTCGTTCATTTTGAAATCAGTATTTGTCTGGAAAAACTTGTCCAGCTGTTTCTTGAAATCGTTAAACTCTCCTGGGAACTTTTCCTGGTTAGTTTTTTTCTTTTCTTCCTTTTGTTCGGAGTTGAGCATACGTACAACTTCTTCTACTTTACGAACAGAAAAGTCGTACTTGATAATTTGATCGAAAATCATGATCTGAGTATCAGCATCAGTGATATTCACCAAGGCACGAGCATGTCCCATTGTAATAGCTCGCTCACGAATACCTTTTTGGATGATCGCAGGAAGCTTTAGTAGTCTTAGGTAATTTGTAACAGTTGAACGTTTTTTCCCTACTCGTTCACTTAGTGTTTCCTGAGTAAGTTTACACTCATCAATTAGTCGTTGATAACTCAATGCAACTTCAATGGCATCAAGATCTTCTCGCTGAATGTTTTCAACAAGTGCCATTGCCAGCATATTTTCATCATCAGTTTCTCTGACATATGCAGGCAGACTTTCCAATCCAGCTAATTTTGCTGCGCGGAATCTACGTTCACCAGCGATGATCTGGAATTTATCACCATTGATTTTTCGCAGGGTGATAGGTTGGATTATACCGATCTCCTTAATAGATGCAGATAAATCACTCAATGCTTCTTCATCAAAATGAGTTCGCGGTTGATAAGGATTTGCTTCTATTTTACGAATATCTATTTCATTGATAGATGAGCTGGGTTCTTTTACTCTATCGGCATCATCAATAAGAGCTCCAAGACCTCTACCTAATGCATTTCTTTTTGCCATACCTATCTGTTTATTGCTAACGAATTATTTGTTTTAACTAACACATTCAAGATTGATGTGTCTCTAAAATGTTGATAACCTGAATCAATTGCTAATATTGAATTGTAGCACTATTGTGGCTTCAGGTTTAACTATTGCCTAAATGTCATTAAAGGCAAAATCACGACAAAATTAAAAACTTTTAGCTTAATCAATAATTTTTTCCTCAGCCCTAAGCTTTGTCATTCCATTATTCTGCAACACCTCACGAGCAAGATTTAGGTAGCTCACAGCTCCTATAGAATTGGCATCATATAGTACCGCTGGCTTTCCATAACTAGGTGCCTCACTAAGTTTGATGTTACGCTTGATAACTGTGTCAAATACCATTTCCTGAAAATGATGTTTTACCTCATCATATACCTGATTCGAAAGATTTAATCTTGAATCATACATGGTTAATAAAAATCCCTCAATCTCAAGTGCTGGATTAAGTCGACTTTGAATGATCTTAATGGTATTTAAAAGTTTTCCAAGACCTTCCAGGGCAAAGTATTCACACTGAACAGGAATGATAACTGAGTTGGCTGCAGTTAAAGAATTTACTGTAATCAATCCTAGCGATGGTGAACAATCGATCAGGATGAAGTCGTAGGCATCTTTAATCTGTTCAAGCACAATCTTCATTACTTTTTCACGATTGGGCAAGTTAAGCATCTCAATTTCTGCACCTACCAAGTCGATATGTGAAGGAATGATATCCAGATTGTCGATTTCTGTCTTCATGATGATGCTTTTGGGATCCAACTCATCAACAACGCAATCGTAAATACTCGATTTAACATTGCGAACGTCAATACCAACACCTGATGTGGCATTGGCCTGAGGATCTGCATCGATAATTAATACCTTCTTCTCAAGAATAGCTAAACTTGCTGCAAGGTTAATTGCTGTCGTAGTTTTCCCAACCCCACCTTTTTGGTTGGCAAGTGCTATAATTTTCCCCATGGTTGCCCAGTTTTTAATTTTCAATGTGTGCTCAAAATTAATACTTTAAATAAGAACTTCTGTGGTCATGAAGTTAAATATTGTAAGAAAAACTAAAAAGATTTAACTCATTGATTTATTAGAAGATTGGATGTGTTGCTTAAACCTGCGGTCAAACTGTTTGAAAACTAGCGTTTGACAGATTTAATTACTGAGGATCTACATCTGGTAAAATCATCACAGAACTGAATCCTGGCTTTGCTTTTATGGCATCAATTTTTTCCTGTATCATCTGCTTGGTTGCAGAAGGTGGATAATCTTTTTCAAGCTTGATAAAGATAAGCTTCTGGTACCATAGTTGAATGCGGTTAATCACTGGGTACTGTGGCCCAAGAACCCTGTTGCCAAATGAGTTCCGAAGATCAGCTGCCAATTGCTCAGCTATTTGATCCAGCTTTTGCTTGTCTCGATGTTTGATATTCAGACTAATCAACCTGTAAAAAGGGGGATATTTAAAATCTCGACGTTCCAAAGCCTGACTTCTAAACATGTGATAGTAGTCGTTGTTGAGAATGTCAATGATTACAGGATGTTCAGGCGTTGTAGTCTGAAGATATACTTTGCCTCTTTTGTGCTTACGTCCGGCCCTACCACTTACTTGCGAGATGAGTTGATAGCTTCGCTCAAACGATCTAAAATCAGGAAAGTTAAGCATGTTGTCGGCATTGAGGATTCCAACGGTACTAACATTCTCGAAATCCAGACCTTTGGTAATCATTTGAGTTCCAATGAGGATGTTGATTTTTCCTTGTTCAAATGATGTTATGATCTTCTCATAAGCATTTTTTGCACGGGTTGTATCCAAATCCATTCGTGCTACCTTAGCATCGGGAAAAAGAATCTCTGTTTCTTCCTGGATCTTTTCTGTACCAAATCCTTTTGTGCTTATCTCTTCGCTACCACAGTATTCGCATCGTTGTGGTAGATTCTGTTTGTAGCCACAGTAGTGGCAGTTCAAACTGTTGGTGTATTTGTGATACGTCAGACTAACATCGCAATGGCGACATTTGGGAATCCATCCACACGACTTGCATTGTAAGAATGGAGCGAATCCTCGTCGGTTCTGAAAAAGAATTACCTGCTCGTTATTCTCAAGTGCAGTCTGAATACCCGTAAAGAGTTCAGGTGTGAAATGCGATTTCATTGTTCGCTGTTTGTAGGCCTTTTTCATATCGGCTACAATCACTTCCGGGAGCTCTATGTCCTGATATCGCTGTGTTAGCTCAACCAAACCATACTTCTTCATTTTTGCATTGAAGTAGGTGTCAACGGCAGGTGTTGCTGTACCTAACAAGGTCTTGGCCTTGTATAAGTGTCCAAGTACAATTGCCGCATCTCTTGCACTATATCTTGGTGCAGGATCAAACTGTTTGTAGCTTGTTTCATGTTCTTCATCAATGATGATGAGTCCGAGCTTGCTGAATGGCAGAAACAATGCACTGCGTGCACCCAACACAACCTGATAGCTATCAGATGTAGCATCTTCGAATTGAAGCACCCGATTCCAGATTTCTACACGTTCCTGATCATTGAATTTGGAGTGGTAAATACCAACTTTGTCGCCAAAAACATTCTTCAAGCGTTGTATGATTTGCGAGGTAAGCGCTATCTCTGGTAGTAAATATAGAACCTGCTGTCCGCGTTCGATATATTCTTCAATTAGCCGGATATAAATCTCAGTCTTACCACTTGACGTGACCCCATGAAGCAGTGTTGTTTGAAATGTATTAAAGCTCAGCTTTATCTCCTTGTAGGCTTTTTGCTGTGCTTCATTAAGCGATTTTGAGGGAAGAACCTGGTCGTTACCATGGCTTAAACGGTTGACCTTTTGCTCGGTCTGCACAAAAATAGCCTTGTCTATTAGTGACTTGATTGCGCTCCCAGCACCAGGTATCCTTTCCATTAACCTACTTTTTTCAATTATTGGTTGACTTTCATTTGTGAAATATCTTGATAGATGAAGATATTCTAAAAGGACCTCCTGTTGTTTTTTTGCTCTTTTTAATGAATCAAGGATGATTTGAACGTGTTTCTCCATCTGAATTTTGGGAGCCAACGAAATCATCTTCTCTTTCTTTGGTTTGTAACCTTCTGAGAGCTTTTCCTCGATTGAAATTGCCCCTTTGTTCAGCAATGATTTTATTGGAGTGATGGCATTTTTAGTGTCGAAAGCATTGTTTACCTCTTGAATCGTGGCTATCTTTTTATCCGACAGTAACCTGAAAATGATCTCCTCCTGTGCTGGAAGTTGCTGTTGTGCAGCAAAGTCAGGATTGAAAATTACTTTCGTCTGACTCTCCAGTTTTAGCCCTGAAGGAAGTGCCGCCTTCATGACTTCGCCTTCAGAGCACATGTAATAATTTGCCATCCATGTCCACAATTCAAATTGTTTAGGGTGTACAACAGGACTTTCATCAAGAATCGATTCAATTTCTTTAATTTCAAATCCCTTTGGTTCTTCGTGGTGAAGCTTGCGTACAACGCCGCTGTAGAATTTCTTCTTTCCAAATTGCACAATAACGCGTTTGCCGACTGCTATCTCATCAAGAAAACGGTCGGGAACACGATACGTGAAATCTGCTTTCAACGGTAGTGGAATGATAATATCTGCAAATAGCTGCGTGCTCATATAAGCTAAAAAAAGCTGTACCATTTAGAGTACAGCTTCAAAGTTAGACTAAAGAATATTTTTTACCAAAGGTTCAAAACCTTTTGAATTTCTAATAGGTCATTGTTGATTGGTCGGTTTTCTTTAACTGTCTTGTTGAAAGGAACATGTGTTATTTTGTTGTTCACCAAGCCAATCATTACACTTTTCTGATCGTCAAGTAGTGCTTCAACCGAAGCTACTCCCATCTGACTTGCTGCAATCCTGTCGAATGCAGTTGGTGTTCCGCCACGTTGCATGTGTCCAAGAATGGAAACTCGAACGTCAAGATCTGGGTGATCTTTTGTAACCCGCTCCGCTAATTTTAAAGCTCCTCCAGCCTTATCGCCTTCAGCAACCAATACAACACCTGAAGTTTTCTTTGACATGTATCCTCTTGCAAGGAAATTTTCAAGATCGGCTTTTCCTGAATCTGCTTCAGGGATAATAATCGCCTCAGCTCCACAGGCAATACCTGAACTTAATGCAAGTAGTCCTGCTTCACGTCCCATTACTTCAACAAAGAAGATACGTCCATGAGAACTAGCTGTGTCTTTAATTTTATCGACTGCATCTATTACTGTATTCTGTGCAGTGTCATAGCCAATGGTATAGTCAGTACCATACATGTCATTGTCGATGGTTCCAGGAATACCAACTACAGGAATATCAAATTCTTTTGAGAAAATAGATGCACCCATAAATGTTCCGTCACCTCCAATTACGACCAATGCATCTACGTTATGCTTGACAAGATTCTTGTATGCTTTTTTTCTTCCTTCTTCTGTTCGAAACTCTGAACTTCGTGCCGTTTTTAGAATTGTTCCTCCCTGGTGTAGGATTCCACTTACATCGCCCCATTCAAAATCTTTAATATCGCCATTAATCATTCCCTGGTAGCCGTGCATGATACCAACCACCTGTAAATTTTTCGCCAAAGCAGCACGAGTAACGGCACGTACTGCTGCATTCATCCCTGGTGCATCACCTCCTGAGGTAAGTACACCTATCTTTTTAATTTCACCCCTTTTCTTTATTGTAGTATCCGCCATAGTTTTAAAATGTCTTTGGTTTCAAACGCAAAAGTAGTGAAATTAGCAAGTGTCAAATTCAAAAGACTTTAATTTATTCTTAAGCTTGGATAACTTGTTAACAATTTATTCAGCTACTAATTCTTTTATCGTGTCAGCGACCTTGGTCATCAACCATAATGGTGTAGATGTGGCGCCACAAATCCCCACCGATTCAATATTTTCGAACCACTTCTCGTCAAGTTCTTCCGGATTGGAGATGAAGTGACTATTAGCATTGGCTTGTTGACACATCTTGAAAAGAGATTTACCATTCGAGCTCTTCTTTCCACTTACAAAAATGATTAGATCGAATTTTGCAGCAAACTCTTGTATCTTAGGTACCCTGTTTGATACTTGTCTACATATGGTATCATGGACTTTTACATCACTCTTTGCTTTCTGTTGAATTTCTTCAACGATTTCGGTGAATCCATCTATGGGTTTTGTGGTTTGCGAGAATAGAAGAATTGGTCTGTTGAAGTCTACTTGTGAAAGATCTTCAGGGCCTTCAAGGATAATTGCTTTATCCTCAATTTGTCCATTTAATCCATTGACTTCAGCATGCCCTTTACGTCCGTAAATAACCACCTGACCTTCATCGCTTGATAGTGCCTCATAACCAGTTTTTACACGTTTTTGTAAACGAAGTACTACTGGACAGGTTGCATCAATAAGTTCAATGTTGGCTTTTCTGGCGTATTCGTATGTTGAAGGTGGTTCTCCATGTGCACGAATCAATACCTTACAGTTCTCCAGTCTGAAGTATTCAGCATGAGTAATGGTGATTAATCCAAGTTTATTCAGGCGGTCGACTTCCATATTGTTGTGAACAATGTCGCCTAAACAGTAAAGTTTATTATTGGTGTCGAGAGCCTCTTCGGCCATCTTTATTGCATTGATAACTCCGAAACAGAATCCGGAGTTACTATCTATTTCTATTTGCATAATCTCCAAATTTAGTATTCAGACAACTTATTGCTGAATAATCTCATTGGCTTTAACAAGTGCCCATTGAAGTTGTTCGACAGGTGTCAGGTTTGAATTGTCCAAAATAAGTGCATCATCAGCTTTTCTTAACGGACTTTCCTCTCTGTTCTGATCAATGTAATCACGCTCGCGAACATTCTTTAGGATATCCTCGAAGCTTACATCTTGCTTTTTCCCAATTAACTCATCATATCTACGTTGAGCTCGTACTTCTTCGCTGGCTGTCATGTAAATTTTAAGTTCTGCGTCAGGGAAAACAACAGTTCCAATATCACGACCATCCATGATGATGCCTTTTTCCTGGCCCATTGCCTGTTGTAGTGCAACCATCTTCTGACGTACTTCTTTAATGGTGGCAACCGGACTTACGTTCTGGGAAACTGGAAGCTGTCGGATTTCTTCCTCCACATTCTCACCATTAAGCCAGGTATCTGCTTTCTGCGAGCTTTCATTGTACTTGAATTCAATACAAATCTGATCAAGTTTACTGATAAGTGTTTTTTGATCGACTTGCCCATTGTTGATTAAGTTATTACGAAGGGCAAACAAAGTAGCTGCGCGATACATTGCACCACTGTCGATATAGATATATTGTAATTCTCTAGCTAACTCTTTGGCCATGGTACTCTTTCCACATGAAGAATGTCCATCAACGGCTATTGTAATCTTTCGCATTGTAGTTGTTGTGTTTTTATTGACCTACAAATATAATCCGATTAATTAAAAGAGGCAAAGAGCGAAGAGTAAAGTGCATAAGAGGCAATGTGCTTGAAGTATAGTGCAAAGGGACTGAAGTGTCTGTCAGAGTCAATAGATTTGGCTACCTGTGTAATGGAAGGGTGTACGACCAATTGATTTATCTACCGTATAAACTTTTTAGATTTGTTGAAATAGAAAAGATATTGGATGATCCAGCCAGGTGATACCTTGAAGATCCATAATCAATTCTAAATTTCGAGATTTTAAAACTAAATCCCCATGAATATCCAACGGTCGAGGTCTTTTCCTCGATTTTAAGTTCTTGTCGCAACTGATAGTTATAGCCGGCTCTGACAGTAATATTGGGTGTAATATAAATTTCTGTTCCAAATGTCGCATGACGAAGAAACTGTTTGGTATCTTTTTCGTCTTCTTTATATTTCCCTGGTAAATCCCCAAGCTTCCAGTCGTGCATGTGGTTTAGTGTTAGCATGAAACGAAAAGGTGCATGTTCAAGCTTTTGACTAATCCCGAATTGTAAGTCAAAGGGTAAATCTTCACGGTCGCCATTTTTGTAATAGGTAGTGATTTGCGTTCCCATATTTTTGGCAACAAGTGCCATATTGAATAAGCCACTTTGATTGGAATATATTACACCTAGATCGGCTGCAATTCCGAATGAGTTGTATGATTCTAAAACGGAATAGATTGGTTTTATATTAACACCAACAGACAAGCGATCTGTTATGTCTCTTGAGTAGATAAGATTTAATGCATATTCCGCAGCGTTAAAGGTTCCTGTTTTAGTCCCATCAGCAGTTGCTTCCTGGAATTTTCCATAGTTAATGTAGTGCATTCCTGCAGAGAAATTACCGATATTACTCTTGTGGAATGTATAGGAAGCATAACCCAGGTTAATGTCAGAGATGTAATTCACATAGTTTAAGGTAATCTCCTGATCGGACTCGTCGGAAAGGTTTGCTGGATTGTAATAAGCCAGATTAGGATCGCTGTCTTTAAGCGCAATAGGATATCCTCCTAATGCTGCTGCTCTTGCAGAATTTACCAACTCCAGAAAGTCATAGGTGTTTTCTCCTCCTGTCTGTGCCCGCAATGTTGAGAAAAGACATATACATGTTATGAGTGTAAAAAGTCGTTTCATTCAGTTGTTGTTTTACCTTTCTGTGAATGTTGGTTGCAATTGAAACTCGTTATCGATTTCACATCATAAACGAGCAAAGGCAATATTTAGTATTCTTTGAGGTAAAAATAAGAAGATTGTGATATAAAGTACAAATTCGATAAGGACTTAGCGACCCAGGAGTGACCTTTTCACTATCTATTCTCCCTATCAAAACCATCTCAACCCCGTATTTTCCCTATCAAACTAATAGAGATGAGATAGGGGATAGATAGGGAATGTATAGGGAAGATATGGAACAAAGGTGGATCCTTCCTCTGATTGAGATGGTCTCAATTGGTTAAAGATTCTGTGTTTTTGTTGATTATATCTACTTCTGAAGTATGTATGCAGAGAATAAAAATCGATTCTCTGCATATCGGAAGCTAAATCTTATGATATAAAATTCAGTGAATCTCCTTATTTGTAGATTTTTTTGATCTCTTCAGTGATCTCGTATACAATCGGACAGGTTTCACGATTTTTTTCGGTTAGATTGAGGATCTGGTAAAAGCGCTTTCTGTCGGTGTGTGGGTATTCACGGCATGCTCTCGGCCTTGACTCATAGATGATGCAGTAGTTGTCGTGCATTAAAAACGGACATGGTGATTCCTTGAATACATAGTCGCCATCTTCATCAACCTTTATATATTGTTCCATGAAATCGGCTGGCTTCATCTTGAGATGTTTAGCCATTCGTTCAATGTCTTTGTCGATAATTAGAGGACCAACACATTTACAGCAATTGGCACAATCAAGGCAGTCAAAATTATCGAATGCTTCGAAGTGAAGGTCGTGGACGACTTTATCCAGGTCCTTTGGTTTCTTCTTTTTAAGTTTGGTGAAAACTGCTTTGGTTGCTTCTTTGCTGTTTAACGATTTTTCTTTAAGCTCTTCGGTTGTGTAATATTTGATATCTTCCATGATTTTAACTTCTCAGTTTTTAGTTGCGATAGAAACAGTCCTGATATAACAATGGCGATACCAGCAAATTTTTGAACTGTTAGTTTATCGCCCAAAATAAAGAATGCAAAGATAGCTGTGAAAACAGGAATTGCATTGATAAATGTATTTGATTTTCCTATACCTAAAAACTTAAGACTATAGGTGAAAAGAATGAATGCTAAAGAGGAGGCAAAGATCGACAGTTTTACAATTGCAATCATAGCTGTTGAATCGTATGGTGTTGCCATGAAGTCTTTCATGTCGAAAATTAGCCAGAATGGTAGAAATAAGAATATACCTATGAAATTCTGATAAAGTATAATTGATATAGGATTGTATTTGTGCGACAATCGATTAAGGACAACTGTATAGCCAACCGCTGCAAATACGGCAACAAACATTAGTGCTAAGCCAATGGGAGCGGCCTTCAGACTAAAGTCACGATTTAGAACAACTACTGAAACACCAATAAATGAGATAATGATTCCCATTAAGTTCTTTGTCGCGAGTCGCTCTTTGTAGAAATACCAAGCTGCCACTGGTGCAAATAGTGGAATGGTTGCAATAATTACTGATCCTAGTGTGGATGATACATAGAGCATCCCAAAGCTTTCTCCCATAAAATAGAGGAATGGTTCAAAGAACGATAGGAGAAGAAGGTATTTGAGTTCCTTCTTTTCCGGGATTTGTACTTTTTTGGTAATGAGACCAAAAATGATCAGTATTATTGATGAAATTATGAGGCGTAAAAATACCGTTGTGATTGGCTTATAGCTCACATATACGATTTTTACCCAAACAAATGAGAGGCTCCAGAAGAGCATGGATAATACAATCGCCACATAGACCCCTAACTTTGTATCCTTCATGTTGTTTACTTTAGACGGCAAAGGTAGAAAATCTATGTGAATAAAAGCGAATGCGTTACGGAGATGTTAGTTGAACTTAAATCTTATGGTTAAGCCAATATCAAATAGCTTAACTCTGAAGTTGTCTTCGCCGAAAAGTTCAACAAATGGCTTGGTTTCTAGTCCAATTGAAATAGGGGCTTCCCAGAAGTTGTATTCCAGTCCGATTAATCCATCCGCTCCTAATACTGCATGTGTGTCACGATCACGACGAATTAATACTCCGCCATCCCAGTAATAATCGTCCGATTTTGTGTAGCCAGCATGGGCTCCTGCACCGAAAACCAGATTTAGGTCATCAGAAAAATCGAAAAGTTGATAACGATGGAATTCCCTTAGTGCAGTTAATTGAAGTCCATCATGTCGACCTGAAAGTAAGAAACGATATGAATCTTCCGGACCAATATAAGTTCTATAGGAAAGTCCTGAGGTGTACCCTCCTCTTAATCCGACTGCATGATTTGCGTCCTGAGCTTGAGCTTTTGCAAAGGGAGTGGTTGTTGAAATTATGACTAATGTTGCAACAATGATAAATTTCAATGTTTGGTTGTTAAAGTGCTTCATCTTTTTTGAAGATTATTTGAATTTAAGATTAGTATTAACTTTTTGTGTGTAAAATTCACAACTACTTTGCGGAAGATATCTAAATCTAATCAGACGATATTCTTATTGATCCACCTGTTGATAAGATGATAAGTTTGTCCTCATCTTTATCTTGTTTTTTATTAAGATATCCGATCGTTCTGTTACGACTGTCGCGAATTGATATTACTTCATCTTCTTCAACGGTAAACTTGTCGTCGTAATCGAATGATGTTTTGGTTCGGTCAATTTTGAAATTAAAGATATCGGTATTGGTAAACCCTAAGCTGATGTCAGTTGATCGTGATGTGAGTTTGATGAGATCAAAGCCTTGTTTGGCATTTGATAGTTCGAAATCGCCATAGCTTAATGATCCTCTTAATCGCTCAGCAATATGTTCGATGCGATAATCTGAGAAGTTTCCGTTTGTTTCAAAATCTACGGTTTCTCTTATTCTGAATCGATCGCGACGAGATTCTGCGTAGAATTTGTTGACCTTCACAAACTCTATTGTCGAAGATTTACTTGAAATCATTGTTGATCCTGCATCTTTGACGTACCAGTCGCTGTAGCTCGATTTGATGCGACTATCCGTTAGGGATGTAATTGATGCGCTTCCAAAGAGAATTGAAAGGTCGCTTTTTCCTGAAAGATTGTTTGCTTTAAGCTTTCCATTAGAAAGTACGACTCTTAGTTGTCCAGGATAATCATCAATGTATATGTCGCCAAATTTATTGTCAATCTTCAAGTCGTTGTTTTTAGGAAGCCAGACTTTATAGTCGATGCGCGTTGTGCTTCCGCCACTATTTAAGACTGTTTCTTTTAAGCGGAAAAGCTCGTTTTCAAATCCAGAATTGCTTTTCCCTATTTGTGTTGTGATTAAAAGAAGGTGTGAAGTCTGGTTGAAATTAAAGTCGATATTACTGAGGGTTTTTTGTAGGCGAGACAGTTTTTTCTCCTCTATTTTTAGTTTAATGTGGATTTTTACAGAATCCTTGTCCCAAGTGTTAATATCTACCTTACCATATTTGTTTGTGATTTCAATACGGGCATCTTCCGATACCTTGAATGATCTATTGATTTCCCTAGTTTCGGTAAACTGTGCCTTAGAGTGTAGACTAAGCCCGAGAAGGAAAATCAAAGTGAGACAAATATGTATTGTTAATTTGCGCATAATTTGTTTTTTAACAGTCTATTTGTTTAAGTACCAGTTCTACAATCTGTAGTCTTGTTTGATTGTTTTTTATCATCGCTTCTATAACCTCTTTTTGAGCAATATTCTCTTTGAGGTCTCTTTTTAGTTCGTGATAAAGACTTTCCAGTTCTTGCAGATCCCCTTTGATCTCTCCTTCAAGTTCGGGATGTGTCTCATAGCACTTATTAATTTCTTTTAGCTTGCCGGATACAGCTACAGAGTAATAGGCTTCTGTTTCCAAAAGCTCCCTAATTTCAGGATTTTGAGAAGTCGCATACGAACTTCCGGGAAGAATACCCATTTGTCGTGCTCCGATATAAGTTAGTCCGCCAAGGCAGACTACAGATATGATAACGGCAGCTCTTGCGAATACCCTTCTCAATTGAATGGTTTTTGTTGGAGTTGTGCGTTTCTCAATTTGGTCCCATACTTTAGGGGAGGGAGTTCGAAAATCGAACTCTTCACGATGTTCTTTGATGTATTGTTCGAATCGATCTTCCATTATTCTGTCAGTGTTTCTTCTGTTTTTAAAATTGATGCAATTTTACGTTTGGCCCTCATGTATTGTGTTTTTGAGGTCGACTCAGATATGGCTAATATCTCGGCAATCTCTGAGTGATCGTATCCTTCAAGAAGGTAGAGTGAAAAAACAAGTCTTCCTCCTTCGGGTAGTTGCTCCATTGCTTCATTAATTTTCGAAACATTTATTTCTTTGGGCTTTTCTTCGTCAGAAGAGAGGTTGGGGTAATAATCGTCGCAATATATCAGGTCAACTTTGCGCTTGTTGATTTGATTGATGCATTGATTAATTGTAAGTCTTTTTAACCAGTGACCGAATGATGATTCAAAGCGAAAAGAGTCAAGTTTCTGGAAAGCCAGAACGAATGCTTCTTGTAGCATGTCCTCTGCCTCTTCGCGATTATTCATCATGCGATAGCATACGTTAAACATTGCCTGGGAGTAGAGTTCGTATAGCTTGTATTTGGCACGACTCTTCCCTTTTATGCAATCTTTAATTAACTTACTATGTACAATCTCCTTCTGAGCCAATTTATAAATGGTTTCGTTCTTAATGACAAGCCAATTTTGTATTGGTTGACAAATGGAGTGAAAAAATTACAAAAAAAAGAAGTTTTGGTGTCGTCTTTAAAATAGCCTACTTTTGATGCTAACCATTTTATAAACCATAATATTTACCACAAATCATGAAAAACAGAAGAGATTTCATTAAGATTTCGGGTGCTACAGCTTTGGGTATCATGGCTGCGCCAGGTTTTGCCGGTAATGCATTTGCCGGAAATTTTTCATCTAATCGACCAACTTTGACTAAGCGTAACTTTGTAAGTGATGCTGTTGAGGCAAAGATTAAAGAGATGAAGGGAGTAATGGGGGATAAAGAATTGGCATGGATGTTTGAAAATTGTTTCCCAAACACATTGGATACTACTGTGAAATTTGCCGAAAAGAACGGTCGTCCGGATACATTTGTGATTACTGGCGATATCGAGGCAATGTGGTTGCGTGATTCTACGGCACAGGTTTGGCCTTATCTTCCATTGATTAAAGAGGATGCAAAATTGAAGAAATGTGTTGCAGGGTTGATTAACCGCCAGACTGATTGTGTGTTGATTGATCCTTATGCTAATGCCTTTAATTTTGGTCCGAGTGGTTCGCATTGGGAAAGTGACATCACTGATATGAAGCCAGAGTTACATGAGCGCAAATGGGAAATTGACTCGTTGTGTTATAGTGTCAGATTGGCTTATCATTATTGGAAGACTACTGGCGATGCATCTCCTTTTGATAGTAAGTGGCTGGAAGCACAAAAAGCGATATTGAAAACATTTAAGGAGCAGCAACGAAAGTCAGATCGTGGACCTTATTCATTTATGAGGAATACTGCAATCGCAACTGATACTTGTCCTGGTAGAGGTTGGGGAAATCCTATAAATCCAGTGGGATTGATCTGTTCAGCTTTCCGTCCTTCTGATGATGCTACTGTATTCTTATTCTTGGTGCCTTCGAATTATTTTGCTGTAGTATCATTGCGCCAGATGGCAGAGATGGTGAAGACATTGAAAGGGGAGAAAAAATTGGCAGAGGATTGTAAAGCGCTTGCAAATGAAGTGGAGGCTGCTTTGGAAAAGTATGCGATTCATGATCATCCTAAATATGGTAAGATTATCGCATTTGAGGTGGATGGATTTGGCAATCGTCTGTTTATGGATGATTCAAACATTCCTAGTTTATTGTCGCTACCTTACCTGGGTGCAATGGATGTAAATGATCCACTTTATCAACGTACGCGCAAATTTGTACTGAGCGAGGATAATCCTTATTTCTTTAAGGGAAAATATGCCGAGGGTGTGGGAGGACCACATGTTGGTATGGATTATATCTGGCCAATGTCAATTACTATGCGTTGTATGACTAGTACAGACAAGAAGGAAATTCGCGAAGGCTTAAGGATGTTGAAAAATACTCATGGAGGAACAGGTTTTATGCATGAAGGAGTTCATAAAGATGATCCTAAAAACTTTACAAGAGATTGGTTTGCATGGGCGAACACTTTATTTGGAGAAATGATCTTGAAGGTTTATCATGAACATCCAGAGTTGATAACTTCGAAGTTATAAGAGGGATATTAACAACTTATCAACAGTGCTATTCGTAGTGCTGTTGATAATGTGAAAAGATATAAACAAAAAAGCTCCACCTTTCGGTGAAGCTTTTGGGGTGGAAGACCGGTTTTGAACCGGCGACCTCTGGAACCACAATCCAGCGCTCTAACCAACTGAGCTACATCCACCATGTTTAAAACGTTCTGAGCATATAGTGCTCATCTGTTTTTGCGGTTGCAAATATAGCGTTTTATTTTTTATTCGGCCAAATATTTTTGCATGATATTTTTTGAAAAAATTTAGTGATGGTGATTTAGTGTCTGTGTATAAAAAATTTACGGAGATAAAAGATTTCTATATTTTTACGTTTTATAGATGAAAGATCATCAAAATTGATAGAATTTGCAGTTTCAGGAGAGATTAAATAATATTTCGGCATTACAGCTATTTCAGTTAATTCGGTATGGAGTATTGTTCGCGACAGGTGTTTTGTTGGTGAAATCTGGCGTCAGGACAATTGAGATCGGTGTTTATGAAACGTTTTTGTTTGTTGCAGGATCGGTTTCCTTCTTTTGGGTGAATGGAATAATTCAAACCATGTTGGCAGAGAAGAGTGGTGGAGTAACCAATAAATCGAACCTTTATTTCAATGTCTTCATTTTAATGTCGCTTTGCTCTCTATTGATGGCAGTGTTGTTGTTGGTGTGGCGTGGTTCGTTATCCGATTCCTTGTTAAAAGGGACTCAATTTAACTACTGGTGGTTGGTTGTTGTTTATGTGCTGTGTTCCGGGCCATCGAATTTGATGGAGTATGTATACTTGAAAGAGAAACAGAATACTGCTATCGTTTTGTATGGTGGAACTGTTTTTGCGCTACAACTATTAGTCGTTGTGGTACCTCCGATGCTTGGATTTGATATTAGCTATAGCTTGAAAGGTCTTGTGGTTTTATCTGTTGTTAAATTGTTTTGGGTTGTTTTTGAGTTGAGACGATTTACGCTGTTTCAGGTAGACTGGACATATCAACGGGAGCATATCCGATTGTCGGTCCCATTGATTGGAGCAACCTTGCTTAGTGGCTCTGCTCAATATATTGATGGGTACATTGTTACAAGTAGATTCTCTGAAACTGATTTTGCGATATTTCGTTATGGTGCGCGAGAGCTACCGTTGGCTTTGTTGCTGGCTAATGCTTTTAGTAGTGCCATGGTTGCCGAGGTTGGAGAATCATCAGCTTCTTTGGTCGCAATGAAGATCAAGAATAAGTCAAAGCAGTTGATCAATTGGTTATTCCCTTTGTCTATCGTGTTGATGATGATGAGTCATGAATTATTCCCAATTCTATTTGCTCCGGAATTTGAGACAGCAGCAACAATTTTTAATATCTATCTTTTATTGGTTGTTAGTAGGTTGGTTTTTCCACAGACTTTATTGATAGGATTGAAGCGTACGGAGGAGATAATGAAAGCCTCTATTGTTGAGTTAATTCTAAATGTATCGCTTAGTCTTATTTTGGTTAATTATTTAGGGCTTTCAGGGATTGCAATTGCCACAGTTGTAGCCTATTGGTTTGAGAAATGGATGCTTGGTAGGGTATTGATCAAAAAGTATAGCATACGATGGTTTGAGTATATCCCCGTAAAACATTGGTTGATTTATTCTATCATAATTTCAACAGTATTTGTAATTTTGGAGCTTGCGATTTATTAAATAATGCAACAATCATGATGAACTTTCTTTTAGATGATGATAAGATAGAAAAGCAATATCAACATATTCTTCGACAGCTTAGAACAGTAATGAACGGTGCCACAGCAGAAGCTATGGAGAAGAAGGGATTGAAATATAAGGTAAATATGGGGGCATCGATTGTGTCGTTGAAACGCATGGCCTCGGAATATGAACCTAATCATTTATTGGCGCTAAAACTTTGGAATAAGAAGTGGCGTGAGACCATGATATTAGCAACGATGCTTGAAGAACCGGATAAAGCAACAGAGGAGCAGCTTGATTTCTGGGTGAAGAGTTTCGAGACACTGGAGATTGCAGAGCAGGCTGTTATGAATCTTTTACCTAAGTCAAGGTATGCTTTTGTAAAGGCATTGGAGTGGTGTAGAGGTAAGAAGTATCTGGTTAAATGTACCGGATTAATGTTGATGGGCCGCTTAGCGTTTATTGATAAGTCGGCATTGGATGAAATGTTTGAACCTTTCTTTGAGGTTATTGCTCCTTTGGCAAAAGATTCAGAGCTTCATGATGTTTATTTTAGGTCTTTCGGTCAACTTGGCAGAAGGAGTAAGCTACTCAATGAATGGGCTATTCAGTTTTGTGAACAATTAAAATTGGATGAGTCGGAAGCTGCAAAAACTCTTGCTAATGAGTTGATTGAGGAGCTGTCGAGTCCGTGGGTGCAGGAGATGTTAGGAAACAAAGAGTAATAAAATAACGATTTTAGCACAGTTGTTGTGTGCGTATCAAAAAAATATTTGAATATGAATTTTACAAAATCATCAAATCCTATATTTGGGAAAAAGGCGTTTGATCGTGCTTATGCTGATTCTTCAGCGGAAGTGATGACTATAGAAGGGGCAATGAATAAGTCCGCAGTATTATTGCTATTGGTAGTTGTTAGTGCTGCTTATGTGTGGAGTAAGTTTTCAGGTGCATATAATCCTGCTTTTCCTGCAGAGGCGACTAGTGCAGTTGCACCTTATATGTTGATTGGAGGAATAGGAGGTTTTATTATTGCAATGATTACTAGTTTCAGTCCACGACGTGCTGGTGTTTTAGCTCCTGTTTATGCGCTGATGGAAGGAATGTTCCTTGGAGGTATCTCTGCAATTATTGAAGCAAAGTTTGGAGGTCAAGGCCTCGTGAGTCGTGCTGTTGGTTTGACCTTCGGTGTATTTGTGCTCATGTTATTTCTATATAGAAGTAAAACAATTCGTGTGACAGGAAAATTCAGAATGGGAATTATGGCTGCGACCGGAGGAATTGCATTGATCTATTTTATTAGTTGGATTGCATCGATGTTTGGTGCCAATATGGGCTTCATGTATGGATCAAGTACCATAGGTATTGGCTTTAGCTTGTTTGTTGTGGCTATTGCAGCATTGAATTTAATACTTGATTTCGACTTCATTGATCGTGCTGCGGCAGCAAGAGCACCTAAATATATGGAATGGTATGCGGCCTTTGGATTAATGGTTACATTGGTTTGGTTGTACTTAGAAATCTTGAAATTACTAGCTCGTTTCGCGAGTCGTGATTAAGGAGTGTTGTAAGAGTCAGCAACCAGAAGAAAAGAGTTATTTAGCTATTATCTGAAATTAAATATGCAAGTAATTGAAGTAACCAATCAACAGACAGAACAGCAGTTTTGTGATGTTGCACGCATTCTCTATAAGGGAGAGCCTAATTGGATTTGTCAGTTAGATGGATCAGTAAAAGAGGTTTTTGATCCGGAAAAAAATAATTGTTTCAAGAATGGAAAAGCCATTCGGTGGATCTTAAAGGATGATAATAACCAGTTAATAGGACGTATTGCTGCTTTTGTTAATGGCGAATCGGCTTACCAGACTGATATTCCTACAGGAGGTTGTGGTTATTTTGAATGTATCAACAATCAAGAGGCTGCCAATACTTTGTTCAATTTGGCTAAGAATTGGTTGGGGGAACAGGGAATGAAAGCCATGGAAGGACCAGTGAACTTTGGTGAAAATATGGAGAACTGGGGATTATTGGTCGATGGTTTTATAAAGCAGGGGTATGGGATGCCATATCATCATGAGTATTATCGTGATTTATTTGAAACTTATGGTTTTAAGACTAATTACGAACAGTATTCTTATCACCTGGATATAAAGAAGGCTCCTGACCTTCCTTCACGATTTTGGAAGATTGCTGCTTGGGTGGCCAATAAACCAGACTTTAAGTTCGAATGCTTCGATTATAAGAATAAGAAAAAGTTTATCCGTGATTTCATTGAAATACATAAAGAGGCCTGGAGTAGTCATGGTAACTACAAGCCTGTGATTTATGAGGAAATCGAGGAGATGATTGATAAAGCAAAATTTATTGTAGAAGAGGAGTTTATTTGGTTTGCCTATCATAAAGACAAACCAGTAGCTTTCTTTTTTATGATGCCTGACTTTAATCAGATCCTTCAGTATTTTAATGGTCGATTACATTGGTACAGTATATTAAAATTATTGTATCTTAAGATGCGAAAAAAAATCACCAGGGCCAGGGTTATGGCAATGGGGGTAGTTCCACAGTTTCAAAAAAGTGGACTGGAATCAGCTTTGTTTTGGCATACCCGACAGGTGTTGTTGAAAAAGAACTGGTTCGATGAATTGGAGCTTTCATGGGTAGGGGATTTTAATCCGAAAATGATATCCATATTTGAGGCAGTAGGAGGGAAAAAAGCAAAGACTCATATTACAATGAAGTATATGATCGATCCTACAATCGCTTTTGAGCGCGCTCCAATTATTAATGATTAACTTTTTCAACTCCTAAAATTAACAACTATGCAATTGATTGAAGTAAAGGATAAACGGTCAGTTAAGCTCTTTCATAAGGTTCCTCATTTAATTTATAAAGGGGATGAAAATTGGGCATGTCCGCTGGAAGTGGAGGTGGATAATGCATTTGATAAATCAAAAAATTCTTACCTCAAAGACGGTGATATAATTCGCTGGGTATTGGTGAAAGATGATAAACCAGTAGGGCGAATTGCCGCTTTTTATAGTGAGAAAAAAGCTCATATAAATGATCAGCCTACTGGTGGATGTGGATTTTTTGAGTGCATAAATGATAAGGAATGTGCTTTCACTTTGTTTGATTCTGCGCGTGAATGGCTCAAAGAAAGAGGTATGGAGGCAATGGACGGTCCCGTTAATCCTGGTGAGAATTATGTGAATTGGGGATTGTTGGTTGATGGTTTTATGCCTCAGGGGTATGGAATGCCTTACAATCCTATCTACTACAAAGAACTGTTCGAGGCCTACGGATTTAAAACGTACTTTGAGCAATATAGCTATCACCTGAACTATAGGAAACCTTTCCCTGAACGTTTTTGGAAAATTGCGGGATGGATTGCCAAGAAACCAGGATATAGCTTTAAGCACTTCAAGTTTGAGGAGCAGGACAAATTTGTAGATGACTTTGTGAGTATTTATGATGAGGCATGGAGGTTTCATGATCATTATGAGCCGTTGGATCGTAAAGAGATTATGAACTTTATTAGCTCGGCTAAGACTATCCTGGAGGAGGAGTTTATCTGGTTTGCCTACCATAACGATAAGCCAATTGCGCTATTTGTAATGGTGCCGGATGTGAATCAGATCCTCAGAAAACTGAATGGTAAAATGAATGCGGTAAATATTCTTAAGTTCCTTTATTATAAGAAGACTAAGACTATTACCCGAACACGAATACTAATTATGGGGGTAGTACCTCAGTTCCAAAAATCAGGAGTGGAGTCGGCTATTTTCTGGCACATGGATAAATTGATGCATAAGTGGCCTGAAATTGGAGAAATAGAACTTTCGTGGGCTGGCGACTTCAATCCTAAGATTATTTCATTGTATCAATCGGTGGGTGGAGAGCAGATGAAAACACATCTAACATTGAGATATCTCTTCGATAGAAACAAAGAGTTTAAAAGGGTTCCGATAATTTCGCATGATGAGAAATAAGTTATTATCTTTGACCCATTGTAAATCAGTACAAAAAAACTTTCAATAAAAAAGCAAAAAGTTTTTGCAGATTAGAATTTTGTATCTAAATTTGCAACCCGTAAAAACAAGACAAAAGGAGAAGACGATGAAAAAAGGTATACATCCAGACACGTATAGGCTTGTAGCTTTTAAAGATATGTCAAACGGACACACTTTTATTACTAAATCTGCAGCTGGCTCAAAAGAGAGCATTGAGATTGATGGTGTGGAGTATCCGTTGATCAAATTGGAAATTTCCAATACATCACATCCGTTTTATACCGGAAAGATGAAACTTGTAGACACCGCTGGACGTGTTGATAAGTTTATGAATCGCTACAAGAACCATATGGCAAACAGAAAAAAGTAATTTTTTCAATATACGAGATGGAAAGCTCCGCATTGCGGGGCTTTTTTTGTTTGCCATAATTGAGGTCTAAAATCCCAAAATGCAAATTCTTTTGATCCACATGGATGAAATGGCATAGCTATTGCCTAGTATGTGGTGATGTTGAATTCGTAGCAGAAAACAGACATTTTGTCATAAGAAGAAATTATACAACAATGGGAAGAAATAGAAATCAACAAATATCAGATATGTTTTTGTCAGACATGATGGATGACGGAGATGCTTTTATTCCAATTATTGCTGACGGGGATGATGCAGATTTAGAGGCAACCAGTTTGCCTGACACACTGCCAATATTACCGCTTCGTAATACTGTACTTTTTCCGGGAGTAGTACTTCCTATTACTGTTGGACGGGAAAAATCATTAAAGCTTATTCAGGAGGTAAAGAAGGGAAATAAATTGTTGGGAGCAGTCGCTCAAATTGAGGGAGAGGTTGACGAACCAACAGTTGACGATATGCACCGGATAGGTACTATGGCAGAAGTCTTGAAGGTATTGGAAATGCCTGATGGAAACGTTTCTGTAATTATCCAGGGTAAGAAAAGATTCACACTTGAAGAGATGATTGCTGAAGATCCATTCTTCGTAGCAAAAATTTCTTCAATTGAAGATATTATTCCTCCAAAGACTCAGGAGTTTGAGGCAATTATAGAGTCATTAAAGGATTTGTCTCTAAAAATTGTAAAGTATTCGGGAAATATTCCACCAGAGGCTTCAATAGCTGTTAAGAATATTGAAAATGCGACTTTCCTTATCAACTTTATCTGTTCTAATACAGATATTGCTGTAGAGGATAAGCAAACATTACTCGGGATTAATGACTTGAAAGAAAGAGGTCTTCAAGCGATTAGCTACCTTATTCGTGAGGTGCAAATGTTGGAGCTTAAGAAAGATATCCAGAGTAAGGTTAAGACTGATCTTGATCAACAGCAACGTGAGTTTATGTTGAATCAGCAAATGAAGACAATTCAGGATGAACTAGGAGGTAATCCTATTGACCAGGAGATTCAGGAGCTGAAGGATCGTGCAGAGCAGATGAAATGGAGTGAGGACGTTGCTAAACATTTTGAGAAAGAAGTTGGCAAGTTACACCGTTTAAATCCTGCTGCTGGTGAATATTCTGTGCAGTTTGGTTATGTGCAGACTCTATTGGATTTACCTTGGGGTGAGTTTACTGAAGACAACTTCGATATGAAGCATGCACAGGAGGTACTGGATGCAGATCATTTCGGTCTTGAGAAAGTTAAAGAACGTATCCTTGAGCATCTTGCAGTGTTGAAGTTGAAGAACGATATGAAATCTCCAATTATTTGTTTGTATGGCCCTCCTGGGGTTGGAAAAACATCATTGGGAAAATCTATCGCTAAATCTTTAGGTCGTAAGTTTATCAGAATGAGTCTTGGTGGACTGCATGATGAAGCTGAGATCAGAGGTCACCGTAAGACTTATATTGGAGCGATGCCTGGTCGCGTGATTCAGAATATCAAGAAGGCGAAATCTTCAAACCCTGTTTTTATTTTGGATGAGATTGATAAGGTATCGAAGGATTTTCATGGAGATCCTGCTTCTGCTTTATTGGAGGTTCTTGATCCAGAACAAAACGGAGAATTCCACGATAATTACCTGGAGGTAGATTATGATCTGTCGAAAGTAATGTTTGTGGCAACTGCTAATACTTTAAGCACCATTAGTCCTGCCTTGCGTGACCGTATGGAATTGATTGATGTTAGTGGATACCTGGTTGAAGAGAAGGTTGAGATTGCAAAGAGACATTTGTTCCCTAAGCAATTGAAAAACCATGGATTAGAAAATGGTCTTTTGGAGATTCCTGATGAGGTAATCGAATATATCGTTGAAAGCTATACTCGCGAGTCGGGAGTTAGAGAATTGGATAAAAAAGTTGCCAAGGTTATTCGTCGCATTGCTCGAAAAATAGCATTTGAGGAAGAAATTGAATCAAAGCTAACGAAGGCATTGGTGCGCGAGTATCTGGGTGTTGAAGAATATAGTAAGGATAAATACCAAGGGAACGACTTTGCTGGAGTTGTTACAGGATTAGCCTGGACAGCTGTAGGAGGTGAGATCTTATTCATTGAGTCGGGATTGAGTAAAGGAAAAGGGCGTTTAACCCTTACTGGAAATCTTGGTGATGTGATGAAAGAATCAGCAATGTTAGCATTGGAGCACCTTAAGTCGCAAGCAAGTCGTTTAAATATTCCGGAAGATGTTTTTGATAACTGGAATGTACACGTGCATGTACCTGAAGGAGCTATTCCTAAAGATGGTCCTTCAGCTGGTATTACCATGTTAACTGCTTTGGCATCGGCATTTACTCAGCGTAAAGTGAAAAAGGGAATTGCAATGACCGGAGAAATTACCTTGCGCGGAAAAGTATTGCCTGTGGGAGGAATTAAAGAGAAAATTCTTGCTGCTAAGCGTGCTGGTATTAAAGAGATCATCTTGTCTAAGGATAATAGAAAAGATCTTGAAGAGATAAAGGATGCTTATATTAAAGGATTGAAATTCCATTTTGTGAATGACGCAATGGAAGTGCTTGATGTAGCTTTACTTAAATCGAAGGTGGATAATCCATTAAAGATTAAATAGGAAGTCAATTATCGTTAATTCGATAAGATCAAATATAGAAGAAAGGTCATCAGTTTTGCTGATGGCCTTTTTTATTCAGCATGACTGCTTAATACAATAATCAGGATGCCAGATAAGATACCCAATAAATACAACGCTTTTCTGGTGATGTTCTTCTCTTTAAAGACAATTGCACCAAAGGTGAAGGCGATTACAATACCACCTCGACGAAGGGATGATAAAATAGATATCATCGAGTCGGCATAACTTAGTGAATAGAAATAAAAGTAGTCGGCCAATATCAGAAAGAGACCGATGCATGGAATCCACCATCTCCACTCAAATGGGGTGCGATTTTTTTTGTACCACTGGTGGATGGCAAAAGGAAGTAATATGACTATTTGATAAATGCTAAACCAAACTTGAACTGCAACACGATCAATTTTTCGGATGATAAACTTGTCATATAAACCACTGACAGCACCAAGCAATGTTGCCAGAATGATAAAGTAAATCCACTTATTGCTTCTGAAATTGATACCCTCATGCTTCCCTGCTGTTGAAAAGAGGAAGAAAAAGGCCAACGTAATAGATATCCCCAGGTATTGAAATCCATTTAATTGTTCGCTGAAAAGAAGAATTGCTCCCAATAAGGTCCATAAAGGTCCTGTTGCTCTAATAGGGGTAACTATGGTAATTGGCAGATGTTTTAATGCAACAAATGCAAAGATCCATCCGATGACAACAATGAATGATTTCAGTAGTATTAATAAATGTTCGTGTCCAGAGATAGTCGGTGCGTAAATATTAGCATCTATCATGAACTGGGGATTAATAATTGATCCAGCAATATCAACAACACTTATTAGTGTTCCTGTAAGGCAGGAAAATAAAAGAACCAGAATAACATTGTTATTGTTGACCGATAGCTTTTTAAAAATATCATAGAATCCCAGTAATGAAGCTGAGAGTATTCCCCACAAAATCCACATCTTCTTTTTTTTCGCAAAAGTAATGTGTACGCTGCCATTGTTTTTACTAACACTGAGCTTAACGCATTAATCACCGAAATATTTAACATTCAAGACGATCCTGTTATTTGTGAATTAAACAGGATTAGTACTATATTTGCGTAGTACCTTTCAACAAAACTAAAGGACAGTAGAGTTAGTAACTTCATAATTCACAGAGAGATGAATCAACGAACACGCAATATTTTCCTTGTACTAGGATCTTTTCTATTATTATTTTGTTTATGGTATTTCCGATCAATTGTTAGTTATATTCTGATTGCTTTTGTTGTTTCTTTGTTGGGACGACCTCTAGTGCAATTGCTTGGGAAAGTGAAGATTGGAAAATTTAGCCCCTCGCAAAGTTTGTGTGCAATGGTTACCCTGGTTGCATTATGGATCGTATTCTTTGGTTTTTTTCGCTTTATAATACCATTGGTTATTTCTGAATTTCAGACCTTATCAGCTGTGGATATCAACTCGGTTATTGAGGAAATTGAGGCTCCAATAAGGAAGCTGCTGGCATTGACATCAGAAAATCCAATAGAAATAGAGAATAAAACATTTCAGGAAATAGTAAAGGAACAGTTGGGGCAGAATCTTGATTTCTCACAGATATCAGATGTATTGAGCTATGTTGCCAGTACTATTGGAGATATATTTATTGCGATCTTTTCAATTTCCTTTATCTCGTTTTTCTTCTTGAAAGATGAAGGATTGTTCAAAAGAAGTATTCTTACACTTGTTCCTTCAGGCTATGAGGAGCGAGTAGATAAAATATTAACATCAATTCATTTCTTGTTGCGCCGCTATTTTATAGGGATAATTGTTGAGGTGTTTATGGTTGGATTACTCGATACAGTTGGTCTGACTATTGTTGGTATTGGATTCAGTCATGCTGTGGTGATTGGTTTAGTAGCAGGCTTATTCAATGTGATACCTTATCTAGGACCATGGATGGGAGCAACCTTTGGAATTATAATCGGAGTAGCTTTAAATATTGAAGCCAATTTTATGGCGCATACACTTCCTTTGTTAGGATTTATGTTGTTGGTATTTGTGATTGTGCAAGTGTTGGATAATATTCTTTTCCAGCCATTAATTTACTCTTCTAGTGTAAAAGCACATCCAATGGAGATTTTTATTGTTATCTTAATAGCAGGAAGTTTAGCAGGGATTGTAGGAATGATTCTTGCCATACCATTTTATACAGTGTTGAGGGTAGTGGCGAAAGAGTTTCTGGATAAACTTAAAGTGGTAAGAGGTTTAACTCAAAATCTGGATGCGTAGGAGGATATCATGTTTTTTCATGAGGGTGAGTTGGGATTCTAAATGGTGAGTCTTTAGCCTAAGGTTAGATCATTCAAATTTTTATCAATTGGGGGAAACAATATGTTCATTTTATTGTTTAAAATGAAGATAAAAGTCTCAACCTGAACTTGTAAAATTTGATTGAGCATGCATATAAACCTAACTAACATGGGACAAATAAGGGGAATTTGTCGCATTGTACATAGTATTATTCTTCTGGTTTTACTGGTAGATTTTAGCGTCGTGGCTGCTGAAAATCCCGTTGATAATGATCATCAAACGCAAAAAAAGGAAGTAATAAAGGATGGGAAACGATTGTTTATGGGATTGTTGCCCTTTGATCGTAAACACGAATCTTGTGTTTCTTGCCATCATGTTGTTGCAATTGATACGTTTTCATGGTACCCTTCAGCATTAGAGATTGCGAATCTTTATCATGCCAAGGCTGATAAAGATTTAGAGAAGGTATTGATGGAACCTATGGGCAATAAGATGTCGGAGGTGCATCAGGAGTATCAATTCAAAGAAGAGGATGTAAAAGCCATTAAAACTTATCTCGATTCTCTAGTAGTGGATAATGGTGTTGAACCTAAACCAAGTGTGAATAACCTTTTCTTATTTCTATTTCTTGGAATTCTTATTACACTTTCTTTAGTTGATTTGATATTTACCCGTCGTATCAAGTACCGCATTATTCCAGTGATAGTGTTACTGGCTTGTGGAGGCTATCAGGCAAAGATGCTCATGTTTGAAGCAAAGGCTCTTGGTCGTTCAAAAGATTATGCCCCAGATCAACCTATAAAATTCTCACATAAGGTTCATGCAGGAGAGAATCAAATTGATTGTAAATATTGTCATAATACTGTTGATAAAAGCAGATCAGCAGGTATACCGTCAGTGAATTTGTGCCTGAATTGTCATTCACTTGTAAGGGAGGGATCTAATTCTGGACAGTTTGAAATTAATAAGATTCATCAGGCGGTTGAAAACGGACAATCTGTAGAGTGGATCAGGATACACAAATTACCGGATCACGCATATTTTAATCATGCACAACATGTAGGAGTCGCTAAATTAGACTGTAACAAATGCCACGGCGAAGTGGAGAAAATGCATGTATTAAAGCAGGAAAGTGATATGTCGATGGGCTGGTGTGTGAATTGTCATCGTGAAACCCATGTAAATATGGGAGAAAACAAATACTATTCAAGCTATAAGGAGCAACATGAGGCGTATGCAAGAGGGGATAAGAATGCCTTTACAGCAGATGAACTAGGTTCGAATGATTGTATGCGATGTCATTATTAGATTGATTATTCAATACCCTTAATAGCTAAGAAAGAATGAACAAGTATTGGAGAAGTATTGAAGAACTAAACGATTCTTCTAAATTGAAGCAAGAGGAATTAACGAATGAAATTGCCAATAAGAAAGCCTTAAATGATCCGGAATCTATTGAGACTTTTGCATCTACGCGTAGGGACTTTTTAAAAGTTTTTGGATTTAGTGTTGCGGGAGCAGCCGTTGTGGCTAGTTGTAAGAAACCTGTTGAGAAGGCAATCCCTTACTTGGTGCGTCCCGAAGAGATTATTCCAGGACAATGTAACTATTATGCTTCTTCATATTTTGAGGAGAACGAATATTGTGGCGTATTGGTAAAGGTTAGAGATGGACGCCCAATTAAAATTGAAGGAAATGAACAATCCTCGTTAACCAAGGGTGGCACAAGTGCCCGTGTACAAGCTTCGGTAATGAGTCTGTATGACTTGGCCCGCTACAAAGAGCCACTTGCTACCGGAGAAAAGATTACGTGGGAGAAAGTAAACAATGAAATCCCTCAAAAGCTGGAGGAGATAGCCCAGGCGGATGGAAAAATCGTATTACTAACATCAACAGTTATATCTCCTACATATCGACAAGTAATTACAGAACTACAAGAGCGATTCCAAGGTTTAGATTGGATTCAGTATGATGCTGTATCCTCATCGGGAATGCTTGAGGCAAATGACCGTAGTTTTGGAAAAGCAGCAATTCCGACCTATCATTTTGATAAAGCCAAAGTTATCGTTTCGTTTGGTGCTGATTTTTTAGGAACCTGGATTAGTCCTGTTGAATTTACAAAGCAGTACTCATCTAGAAGAAATCCCGATTTGAAAGAGCAAATGAGTCGTCATTATCAGGTAGAATCGATGATGACACTTACCGGTTCTAATGCCGATGAGCGGGTAGTAATAAAATCATCAGATGAAGGAATAGTATTATTGAATCTATATAATGAGATTGCAAAACAACTGGGTGGGACTACATATGCAGTTGACCAGTCTTCCACTGATCTTAGTTTTATTGTTAGGGATTTACTTCTGTCAAAAGGAGAGTCGCTTGTAGTTTGTGGATCTAATAATCCAGATCATCAAGTGATTGTAAATGCCATAAACTCAATGTTAGGAAATTATGGAGCAACTATT
Organism: Puteibacter caeruleilacunae; assembly: GCA_005217565.1. Classification (GTDB taxonomy): domain Bacteria; phylum Bacteroidota; class Bacteroidia; order Bacteroidales; family Prolixibacteraceae; genus Puteibacter; species Puteibacter caeruleilacunae. The sequence continues at coordinate 187,456 of SJCO01000015.1, read as the reverse complement.
GACATGATTTCAACTAACAGAGTGAAGCAAGGAGATGATCGTAAAATGAGCCAATTTGTTGAGGATTTATTGAATGGAAAGGTTGATGCTCTTCTTGCTGTTGATGTAAATCCAGTTTATAATTATCCTCAAGGAGAAGCAATAAAGGATGCAATAGAAAAGCTAAAACTTTCAGTGGCTTTTGCTAAAGAGAAACAAGAGACCGCAGAGGCTTGTAAATATATACTTCCATTACCGCATTACCTGGAGAGTTGGGGGGATACAGAACCTACAGATGGTAAGTTTTCATTGATCCAACCAACAATTCACCCATTGTTTAATAGTCGCCCTGTACAGGAGGTATTTCTTGCGTGGTGTGGAAAAACGGGTAACTACAGGGATGTTATTAAATTCTACTGGGAAGCAAATGTATTTCCAAAGCAGACGGATAACACGGAATTTACATCTTGGTGGAATACTGTTTTGCAACGCGGTGTATTTGATGAGATAAGTGTTCCGGAGGAACAACCAATCATTGATGTTACTTCTTTGAAGGCAACGACAACGAGAATTAAAAGCGTATCTAAGACACAGGGAGATGTAGAAGTTGTTGTCTATGAGATGAATGGTAAAGGGAATGGAGCAATGGCCAATAATCCATGGTCAATGGAAATGCCAGATTCTGTGTCAAAAGTGAGTTGGGATAATTTTGCAGCTATCTCACCAAGGAAGGCTATTGAGTTGGGAGTAGATAATGAAGATATGGTTGCCCTTGGTGATCTGGAACTCCCTGTATTTATTCAACCGGGTCAAGAGGAGAATACCATTGCAGTAGCACTGGGATTTGGAAGATCTGTTTCAGGAAAGGTTGCCGAAGGTGCAGGATTTAATGTCTATCCTTTCATTAATGTTGTTGAGGGAAGAAGAATGTATCAAGCATTTTCTACTGTCAAGAAATTAAATAAGACTTATCCGTTAGCAATGACTCAGACGCATCATTCTATGGAGGGACGAGAGATTGTAAGGGAAGCAGTTTTAGAAGAATATAGTCGCAAAGCAAATGCAGGTAATGAGTCTCATGAACGCCATGAAAAGCATCATGTGACATTATATGACGAGCCGGAATTTCCAGCTCACCAGTGGGGTTTGGCTATCGATCTTAATAAATGCACGGGCTGTGGAAACTGTACGATTGCATGTCAGGCAGAGAATAACGTTGCTGTAATTGGTAAGGAGCAAGTGCGAAATAGAAGGATTATGCACTGGATAAGGATTGATCGTTATTACAGCGAAAATCCTGAAAATCCCAAAACTTACCATCAGCCAGTAATGTGTCAGCATTGTGATAATGCTCCATGTGAGAACGTTTGTCCGGTGTCGGCTACCATGCATAGCAATGAGGGATTGAATCAGATGGTATATAACCGATGCGTTGGAACACGATATTGTATTAACAACTGTCCATATAAAGTGCGACGATTCAACTGGTTTAAATACGCCAACAACGAGAAGTTTGATTTCAACGTGAACAATGATCTTGGTAAAATGGTGTTAAATCCGGATGTTACCGTACGCTCAAGGGGAGTTGTAGAGAAGTGTTCTCTGTGTGTACAGCGTATTCAGGAAAAGAAACTTGAAGCCAAGTTGGAAAACCGACAATTAAATGATGGAGAGATACAACCAGCTTGTATGCAGACCTGTCCGGCTGATGCAATTGTCTTTGGTGATTTGAAAGATCCTGAGAGTCGAATCTCGAAGCTTTTTGAACATCCTCGCAATTATCACTTGATTGAGGAGCTACATACGTTACCATCGGTAGGATATCTTACAAAGATTAGAAATCCGCACAAAGGGTAATTGGTGAAATAAACTAAAACTGTTGCTATGTACAATACGGAGTTTAGAGGAAAACTAATAGAAGGCAATAAAAGCTTAGGACAGATATCGCAGGATATTGTAAGACCTATTGATGCGAAAACACCGAGATGGTGGTTTATTTCAATGGGGATAAGTCTTGTTATGCTGGGACTAGGTTTGTATGCTAAATATATAACGGTAACAGAAGGAATTGGAAGCTGGGGATTGAATAATTCTGTTGGCTGGGGCTGGGCCATCATCAACTTTGTATGGTGGATTGGTATTGGTCATGCAGGAACAGCTTTCTCTATATTCCTCTTGATACTTCGTCAGAAATGGAGAACCTCTATTAACCGAGCAGCCGAAGCAATGACAGTTGTGGCAGTAATGTGTGCCGGATTGTTCCCATTACTTCACATGGGACGTGTTTGGAACTTCTTTTTTGTGCTACCATATCCCAATACCAGGGGGCCATTATGGGTAAATTTTAACTCCCCATTGTTCTGGGACTTTGTAGCGATCACTGCATACCTTCTTATATCAGCAAGTTTTTGGTACTTTGGTATGGTGCCTGATTTTGCAACGATTCGTGATACTACCAAGTCGAAAATTAAAAAAGCAGTCTATGGTTTCTTTGCTTTTGGGTGGACTGGCTCAAGTAAGGAATGGTTGCGATATGAAGCACTGGCTTTTATCTTAGGTGGAATTGCTGCAGTTCTTGTGGTATCGGTACACTCGATTGTATCTACCGACTTTGCTGTATCTGTTGTGCCTGGCTGGCATACCACAATATTTCCTCCATACTTTGTAGTTGGGGCTATCTTCTCGGGATTTGCGATGGTGTTAACGCTGGTGACTATGATCAGAAAGCTTTATAAAATGAATGATTTTATAACGGATAGTCACGTTGATGCAGTAACACGGGTATTGATATTCGTATCATTGATCATGGGTACTGCCTATTTTACTGAGGTTTTCATTGCGTGGTATTCCGCATCTGAGTACGAGTATTACATGTTTTTCAAGAATCGTGTATTCGGGGAATATGCATTTCAGTTTTGGGCAATGGTAATTTGTAATGCATTTATTCCTCAATTGTTTTGGTGGAAGAAGATCAGGTCTAATATTACAGCTGTTTTTATTATCTCATTGTTCATTAATCTGGGAATGTGGTTTGAGCGATTCAATATTGTTGTAACCACGTTGGCTAAAGATTTTCTCCCTGCTGCCTGGGCAGGTTATTCACCATCATATATTGAAATTTTACTCTTTATAGGAACATTGGGATTATTCGGAGCAGGTGTATTAATGTTCTTCAGATATATTCCAATGATCGCTATTCACGAGGTGAAGAGCGTAGCGAAATATGACAAACCGAGTCACGAACGTAAACATCGAAACCATGAAGAATAAGTATTTATTAGGCGTTTTTGGTGATGAGGAACATTTGCTTGATGCATTTGAAGACCTAAAAGCAAACTCATATAAAATTGAAGAGGTTTATTCTCCTTATCCAATTCATGAGATCCTGACAGGAATGGGACATAAGACACGTATGACACATGCTGCTTTCGCTTTAGGAGTTGTTGCTGTGTTGGGATTGTTGGGATTTATGTATTATGCTGCGGTAATTAGTTGGCCTCTGATATATGGTGGTAAGCCATTTAATGCCTTTCCATCGTTCATTGTGGTCACCTTAGTTGCAACGATTCTCATTGTAACGCTGGGAACACTATTTTTCTTCTCTGCGAGGGCAAAGATATTTCCAGGGAAAAAAGCGGAGATCATACATGAAGGAGCAACCGATGATAAATTCGTAATCGTTTTTAATGCATCTGATATAAAAGATAACAAGGATGAACTGTATCGTTTGTTGAAGAGGCATGGAGTAGAGGATATTGTGGAAAAATAATACGATGACTATAAACCGGTAAACATGACTAGATACGATTTATACAAGACAACGATTCTTTTGATAGCTATAGTACTGGCAGGATGTGATCGCAACAGGAATACTCGTGGCTGGGATTATGCACCTGATATGTATTATTCTGAAGCTTACGATACCTATGATCCTAATCCAAATGCTAAGGATGGTAAACTACAGCAACAACCGGTTGAGGGAACCATACCTCGCGGTGTAAATTTATATCCCTACAAGAAGACGGATGAAGATCGATTGTTAGCAGGACAAAAGTTAGTGAATCCGGTTGAAGTGAATAAAGAATCTATAGAAACGGGGAAAGTAAAATATGAGATTTTCTGTATGAACTGTCATGGTCCGTTGGGCGATGGTAAAGGGAATTTATATACCAATGGAAAGTATCCATATCCTCCAGCCAGTCTGATCAATGTGAAGATGACGGATGTTCCGGACGGAGATATTTATCATGTAATAAATGTGGGGCATGGTATTATGGCCGCCCATGGTTATATGATGAGTGAGGAGGAGGAATGGGCTGTGGTGAATTATATCAGGACTGAATTACAACAGGTGAAAAAGTAAGAGTGTTTTCTGTGAGTATAAATGAATAAAACTTGACAGCATGAATCTGGATGTTAAATATGTATTCCCAAGCAAATTGAAGATGTTGTGTATTGCATTAATGGTAGTTGGTGTAATAACATTTGTAGCTGGATTTCTTATTAATCCAGATAAGACCTGGGCGAATTACCTTCTTAACAACTTCTATTTTGTTTCTCTATCAATAGGAGCGTTGTTTTTCTTGCTGATTCAGTACATCGCGAATGCAGGTTGGTCGGCTGTATTTAAGCGAGTGCCGCATGCTATGGGAGCGTATTTGCCAATTGCGGCTGTCTTTTTTATCCTTTTGTATTTTGGAATGCACTCCATTTATCACTGGACTCATGAGGGGATCGCAGAGACTGACAAGATCATTGCCTGGAAGTTGCCATACCTGAATATCCCATTTATGATGATAAGAATCGTGATGTTTTTTGCATTATGGATTTTACTAAGCAGATATCTAAAGAAATTGACCCTAAAGGAGGACCTGCAAGGAGGAACAGGTTTCTTTGAAAAATCAGTATACTATTCAAGAGTGACGATTTTTGTATTGGCCTTAACCTTTCCATTCTTTGTTGTTGATATGATTATGTCAATCGATGTTCACTGGTTTAGTACCCTGTTTGCATTGAAGAACTTTATCGCAGCTTTTTTTCATGGATCGGCAATAATTGCGCTTATTGTTATTCTTTTGAATAAAGTGGGTTACTTCCCGATGTTAAACAATAGTCATCTGCATGATTTTTCACGCTACATGTTCATGTTGTGTATCGTATGGGGATATTTCTGGTTTGCTCAGTTTATGCTAATATGGTATGGAAATATTCCTGAAGAGACTGCGTATTTTGTACATCGTTGGGAGTCAGATTGGAAGACACTTTTCTTTGTTGATTTATTCATCAACTGGTTTCTTCCTTTTATTATCTTAATGCCTCGGAAGACATCAAGAAGTAAGCCTGTGCTGATACCAATGATAATAATTCTGATTATTGGTCAATATATTGATCTTTATCTTCAAATTATGCCAGGAACGGTTCATGAGAACAGTTTTGGTTGGCTAGAAATCGGAACCTTTGCTGGATACACAGGTCTGTTTGCTTTTATGGTACTAAATGCATTATCAAAGATGAATCTTTATCCTAAGAATCATCCATATATTGAGGAAAGTATTCATCATCATTTTTAATTAATTTTATGGATATGACTTGCTAAACATTAAATTATTGACTCATTATTTTTTGTTTGTAATTATTTCCTGTCGGGTAATACTAATTATCCGAGAGTTTCGTTAATGCTATTTAATATGTAATTTAAACCTGTTTATCTATCATCCTATAACGACAGGAGAACAACGTATATCTATGACAATATTTAGCGCTAAGAACATTGTAAAGAATTATGCTGCACATCGGGCATTATCAGGAGTAAGTATTGACATTTCAGAAGGTAGTGTCTTTGGATTACTCGGACCCAATGGGGCAGGAAAAACAACATTAATCCGTATCATTAATCAGATTACTGCACCTGATTCGGGAGAGTTGTTTTTTGAAGGAAGGAAGCTTGTGGCCTCTGACGTGGAAAAGATTGGTTATCTTCCAGAGGAAAGGGGATTGTACAAGAAAATGAAAGTTGGTGATCAGGCTTTGTATCTTGCTCAATTGAAAGGATTGTCGAGAAGAGATGCCTTAAAACGACTCAAGTATTGGTTTGAGAAGTTTGAAATTCAACCTTGGTGGGATAAAAAGGTGATGGAACTTTCGAAGGGAATGCAGCAGAAAGTGCAGTTTATCTGTACTGTATTGCATGAACCTAAGTTGTTGATCTTTGATGAGCCTTTTAGTGGATTCGATCCTATTAACGCCAATATGCTTAAAGAAGAGATTCTTGAGTTAAAGAGTAAAGGTTCCACAATTATCTTTTCTACGCACAATATGGCTTCTGTTGAAGAGGTTTGTGATAATATTGCACTTATTAACAAGTCGCATAAGATCCTTGACGGACAGATAGATGAGATTCGTGATCGGTTCAGAACAAACACCTACGAGGTGAAGTTTAAAGGAGAACTAAGCGCTTTGCAACAAAATCTAAATGGAAACATTGAGATATTAGATCATGCTGAAGCAAAAAGATATAATACGATTAAGTTGAAGCACCAGTTGGAGATTTCAAACAATGAGATGATTAATTTGATTGCTCCTGCTGTGGATATCGTCTCTTTTAGCGAGGTGATTCCAAGTATGAATGATGTATTTATTCGCGTAGTAAAGGAAGCTAATCAGAACTAAAAACAACAATCATGAATAAGACTTTTATCGTATTACAGAGAGAATATTTGACCAGGGTGAAAAAGAAGAGTTTTATCCTGTTGACATTTTTAATGCCATTGATCATGGTGTCTTTTATCTTTGTTCCCATTTTATTGGAGAAGGTTGATAAGAAAGAGATTCAGACCATTGCCGTTGTTGATCAGTCTGGTGAGTTTCAAGATGCTTTTAAGGATAATTCCTATATGAAATTTCAATATGTGGATCCGGGAAAACTGGAAGAAACAAGAAATGACTTGAAGAAGAATAACTTCTATGCATTGTTGCAAATACCTGCTAACATTTACACGTCTAATGAAGCTTTGTTGTTTTCTGATCGTCAAATCACTATGGATATTGAACGAGGAATACGCAATAAGCTGGAGTCGATTATGGAAAAGACGAAGCGTGATAAGTTAATTACTGAATTGAGCATTCCTGATTTAGAAAAACGTTTAGCATCGACCAAAACATCTATTTCAATCAATTCATCAAAGATTTCAGAAGATGGAAAGGCTCAAAAGAGTTCGGCCGGATTAGCTAGTATAATTGGAGGTATTACCGGATTCCTGATCTATATGTTTCTGATCATGTTTGGCCAAATGGTGATGGCAGGAGTGATGGAAGAGAAATCGAATCGTATTGTTGAGGTTATTGTTTCTTCAGTAAAACCATTTCAGCTTCTAGTAGGTAAGATTGTTGGTATTGCACTTGTAGGATTGACTCAGATTGTGATGTGGGTGATCCTAAGTGTTGGATTGGTATTTGTGGCTAAAGCGTATTTTACAACTGGAGGTGACGGTTTAGCGGAAGCACAAAACCTGATGGCACAAAATGCAGCCATGGGTGGAGAGCAAATGCAGCAATTTAGCAATGCGAAAGCACAAGAGGTTTTTGAAATAATTAGTGGAATCAATTTCCCATTAATCATAGGTGCTTTTGTTTTCTTCTTCATTGGTGGATATTTACTTTATAGCTCATTCTTCGGTGCTATTGGAGCTGCAGTGGATGCCCAGGAAGACGCTCAGCAATTTATGTTTCCAATTATGTTACCAATTATCATTTCGTTTATGATGATGATCTCGGTTGTACGAAATCCTGATGGTCCCTTGGCTTTCTGGGGATCAATGATACCACTGACATCGCCTATTGTAATGATGGCGAGAATTCCTTATGGGGTACCATTATGGGAACTCGCATTAAGTATGTCGATACTTTTGGCTTCAATAGTTGGAGCGATTTGGGTCGCTGGTAAAATCTATCGTACAGGAATCTTAATGTATGGTAAGAAAGCCAGTTGGAAAGAGCTTCTTAAATGGTTGCGATATAAAAATTATTAATTTTTAATGTTAGTATGTAAACAAAATCGTTACGCTAACGTTAAAAAGGATATTGAAGTATGAATTAAAGAATTTATTTCATTATACTTGTGATAGTAAAATAAGATTGATGAATACCTTTTTAATGACATATACGGATTGTTGTTGTTGCTGCTCTTATTCAGATTGCAGAAAGGTAGGTCGTGTCTAAACTTGAGGACAAACTTTAAGTCATATATTTCAAAAAGCCTTTCTGCATGCAGAAAGGCTTTTTTTGTATCCAAACGAAAATATTTAACCAAAACATTATTGATATGAAGCTTAATAGTATTTTAGAAACAATCGGGGGAACTCCACATGTTAGGATTAATAAGTTATATCCTGAAGATTATGAGGTGTATGTAAAGCTGGAAAAATTTAATCCTGGAGGTAGTATTAAAGATCGTATTGCGTTGTCAATGGTTGAAGATGCTGAAGCCAAAGGAATCTTAAAACCGAATAGCGTTATCATTGAGCCTACGTCAGGTAATACAGGAATAGGACTTGCTTTAGTTGCTGCTGTTAAGGGATATCGTTTAATCTTAGTGATGCCTGAGTCGATGTCTATCGAGCGCCGAAGAATACTTACTGCCCATGGTGCTGAGCTTGAGCTTACGCCTAAAGAATTGGGAATGAAGGGAGCTATAAATAAGGCTGAAGAGTTGGCTGAAGAGATTGATAATGCCTGGATTCCTTCACAGTTCGATAATGATGCCAATCCTGATGTGCACCGTAAAACCACAGCTCAAGAGATATTGAATGACTTTCCTGAAGGACTTGATTATTTAATAACTGGTGTTGGTACAGGAGGTCATATTTCCGGTGTTGCAGAAGTACTTAAAGAAAAATGGCCTGATCTTAAAGTATTAGCGGTAGAGCCTGCAGCAAGTCCGGTTATTGCCGGAGGAGAGCCTGGCCCACATCCTATTCAGGGGATTGGTGCTGGATTTATTCCGCAAAATCTATTCACTACTTTATTGGATGGATCAATACAGGTAACTAAAGAAGATGCTTTTGAATATGCTCAGCGTGCTGCAAAAGAGGAAGGATTGTTTATCGGTATTTCCTCGGGAGCATCGTTGGCAGCTGTTGCTGGAAAGCTATCAGAATTACCAAAAGGATCAAGAATCCTAACATTTAACTACGATACCGGAGAACGTTATCTATCGGTTGAAGGATTGTTCTAAAATTTCTATCAATATATGAAGTCCAGTTGATGATAGTTTTGTATATTAATACTATCATTAACTGACTTTTATGAAACGAACAATAACATTTCTTTCACTACTTGCAGTGCTGGTTTTATTGTGTTATGAAAGTGTGGCACAACGGCCAAATGATTTTATTCCTCAAAACAGTAGTCATGTGCATCGTTATCTTCTATTAGCTCCAGGGAAAATGGGGCCGAATGCCTTGCCTGTTCCTGAGGTCGGAGATGCGCTTGTTGGTGATCAAATTATTGTGACTATTGGTGCAGATGGACATTATAGAAAAGGAGATAAAGCAATAAATAGTTTCTTGAGTCTTGATTTTCCAATTGTTGCAGATATTATTTCTTGCCAGGTGTGGGGATATCCTTCGGAGACATTTCGCATGACAAATGCTATTCGGGATGAGCGACAGATCTATTATGATGATACTGGTACCATGACTGATGATGGTGATCTTTGGTTCGGTACTTCTATTCAGATATTTAAAGATCGGAAGCATCTTCCTGATTTAATGGTTGTAGGAGCTTATAAAACCACCACAGGAGGACTGGATCATGCAAGGTATACCGATGCCCCTGCGCATTATTACCAGTTTCAACTCGGAAAGAGGATTAAGCTGAACTCACATCGATTAAAATGCTTACAGCTAAGTGGAATGTGTGGAATGTATGTGTGGCAGACTAATCGTGAGGAGGTAAGTCAGGATGAGGGGCCTTTGGGAGGAGCTGAGATAAGATTGATTTCCAATAAAATGGAGATTTATCAATCTATGGCAGGTTATCATGCCTATGAAGAGACTGGTTTTAATAAACCACTGGTGTATCGTTCTGGACTACAGTTTAATGGAAAGAAGATGTCTGTCGGCCTGGAGTATCAAACTGGTAACAATGATTATAAATATCAGACATTCCGTTTTAAACTTTCATGGCATTTTCCTACCTTGTACAAGGCTATTAAGCTAAGTAGATCAAAAGAAGATTAAATGAGAAGAGCGATAATTGATTTGGGGACTAATACTTGTAATCTTGGAATTGCTGAGTATTCAAATAATGGTACCCTTGAGATGATAGTGAGTGAGCGTGAACCGGTAAAATTGGCAGCCGGAGGAATAACCCGCAATGTACTGACTACCGAAGCAATGGAGCGTGGTTTAAAAGCCATCCAGAAGCACAAAAACACAATAGGATCATATGCAGATGTTTCTTCAGTAAAGATTTTTGCAACCTCTGCAGTACGTAATGCTATTAATCAACAGGAATTTGTGGATATATTACAGACAGAAACAGGTGTGGATGTTGAAGTTATTGATGGTAATAGGGAAGCAGAGTTAATATTTAAAGGGGTAATGCAGGCTGTACCTGCAGCCGAAGATACCTTTCTAATTCTTGATATTGGAGGAGGTAGCAATGAATTTATCCTCGTTCAGAATGGAGAAATAAAATGGAAACGTAGTTTTGAAATAGGGATTGCTCGTGTTGCAGAGTTGTTCGATCCTAAGTTGCCTTCGGATTATATGGAAATTCAGGAGATTGAAAAATATTTTTTCCGAAGTCTTGAGGAATTGTGGCAGACTCTTGAAAATTATGAAGTTAATACACTCGTAGGGTGTGCAGGAGCATTTGATGCATTTGCAGATTTAGTTGATAATATACCTCCAGAGACAACCTATAGGAAAAATTCGGCATTAAATTTGCTTGATTATGCTCGTATTCATATGAAATTAATGGAGCAGGCTGATGATATCATGGAACTCATGAAGGATACAGATCCGGTAAGGAAGAAGATGATTGCTTATGCTTCCATATTTGTTAATTTTATTCTAAAGAATACCAAAATCAAGACCATAATGCAAACCGGTTACTCCCTAAAGGAGGGGGCATTATCGGAATATATTAATCAGTAAACAGTAAGCCATGTCGAAAGTCCTAGTTGTTGATGATCAAAGAAGTATTAGAAATACACTAAAAGATATATTGGAATATGAAAGCTATCAGGTTGATTTGAGTGAGAATGGATTTGATGCTTTCGAGAAGGTAAAAGAGAATGATTATGAAATCATCTTGTGTGATATCAAGATGCCTGAAATGGACGGTATTGAATTATTACAAAAGATTGTAGAAATAAAGCCTGATGTGCCAGTCGTGATGATTTCAGGTCATGGCAATATTGATACGGCAGTTGAGGCTATAAAGAAGGGTGCATACGATTTTATCGAGAAACCTTTAGATCTGAATCGTATTCTGATTACGATCCGCAACGCGATGGATAAGTCAAATCTGATTACCGAAACTAAGGTGCTGAAAAGAAAAGTAAGCAAGAAGTATGAGATTGTTGGTGAATCAGAAGCAATCAAAAAGGTTGTAGATATGGCTGATAAAGTAGCACCTACAGAGGCCAGAGTGTTGATTACTGGAGCCAATGGTACAGGCAAAGAACTTGTGGCACGTCGATTACATGATCAAAGCAACAGAGCTTCTGGTCCTTTTGTAGAAGTGAACTGTGCTGCAATTCCTTCTGAGTTGATTGAAAGTGAATTGTTTGGTCATGAGAAAGGAGCTTTTACATCAGCCAATAAGCAGCGTAAAGGGAAATTTGAGCAAGCAAACGGAGGAACAATTTTTCTCGATGAGATCGGAGATATGAGTCTTTCAGCACAGGCTAAAGTATTGCGCGCTTTACAGGAAAGTGTAATTAGTCGTGTTGGAGGAGATAAACACATTAAAGTTGATGTAAGGGTTATTGCAGCAACCAACAAAAATCTAAGAGAGGAGATTGATCAAAATCGCTTCCGTGAGGATTTGTATCATCGCTTAAGTGTAATTCTAATTCATGTTCCTGAGTTGAATGATCGCAAGGAGGATATACCGTTGTTAGCAAATCATTTTATAGGGCAGATTTGTACAGAGTATGGTATGCCATCCAAGACAATTAATGACAGTGCTATTGAAGTGTTACAAAAGAATAACTGGACTGGTAATATCCGGGAGTTCCGCAATGTAATTGAACGCTTAATAATCTTAGGAGGAGAAGAAATCACAGGAGATGATGTGTTGACTTTTGCAGCTCCTAAACAATAATTTTCTATAAGATGATACCCGTCAGGATAATAGATCCGGCGGGTGTTATTATTTTATCGCTTTTCTTTTTGATTACCCTAACTTGAACTTTTCAATTATATTTTTGTAACTTAGTGCTACCCAGAGAGATTGTAGGTGCGGAGGGAAGCGTTCCCTGATCCATTTCTTCAGACTGCAGTTGTTGTTACGTTGTTATAGGAGGTTAGTCTGATAAAGAGGACACTTTCCATATATAACATTGTTATATGCTAACTTCAAAATATTATAAATGAAACGGTCATTAAGAATCTTTAGCTGTATAAAATTTTTTTTATTTGTGTTTACTGCTCTTATCATGCTGCTATACCAAACTGGCAATGCTCAAGTGGCAGTTGCTATTTCAGGAAACTTAAGTAATATCAGGAGTGATATCCATATTGAAAACAAAGAACCAATATTGGGCTATGACGTTGGCTTTTCAGTGCAGTATTATCCAATAAAACGTTTTGAACGTTTGTCGTTAATTAATGAGATAAATTTCAGACAGAAAGGTTATCAACAGTCTTTTCAGAAGGACTATGATTTTCGATTTAATTATCTTTCGTTTCCTATTCTCATCGATTATTCTTTGTCTCCGAAGTTTTCTGTTCATACAGGAATTGAACTGGCAGAACTAGTGAAGACTAATGTTGAGGGAGGTATGGATACTTATGAGCATTTTGATGTTGGATTGATGTTCGGTGCAAATATTTCTGGAAAGGGGCGTTTAAGTTATTATTCCAGGCTAACTTATGGATTGCAACCATTGCTTGATTATTATGGAATTGATGAGCGTGGGAATTTTGGGAATATGATTCATGATTTAAAAAATATTTGCTTGTCAGTAGGAATTAAATTTAACCTCCGTCATGAAAGAATACAGTTATATCGTTAGACTAATACTTGTTGTAAGCTGTTTTGCACTTGTTGCTTGTGAAGGGATTTTTATTCCCGATCCAATTGATCCTCGTATTCCAAAATATACGGAGACTGGTAACGATGTCGCCGGAGCTTTGATAAATGATGAAATATGGGAGTCTGTACGATCATTTAGCTTTCCCAATTATACGCAGGTTTCAACTATCCACATATGGCCGGAAAAGGATAGTCTTGAGGTGTGTTTCTTTGGGGAAACAAATAGCCGTAGCGCGTGCATTGGTTTTCATCTTACCGATTTAGGAATTCAATCTTTTAACGATTTGAAGAAGCTGGAAGGAGAGAAAGTTTCTTTGGATGGGGAAGAGAACCTTGGTTATTACTTTGAAGATGGCGTTGGGGGGAATCAGTATGGAACCGGGCAGGTATATTTTAAGCAGGTATTGCCAAAGGAAGACTCCGGAATAATTTTATCGGGAACATTTGGTTTTACCATAACTAACGGAGCTCATAAGGGAATGAATGTCTTATATGGTAGGTTCGACTATTATATCGATAAAGATACAGAAGTTATCATAGGAGACGCAGGATAACGATGTTTCCATTTTATGTTATAATGCCTTGAAAGGATGCCTGAGGTCAAGGCCTCAGGCAGACTGTCTATTTCTTTTCCCCTACATAGGTGAATCCTTTTTTCTGAATCGCTTCGGATAGCTGTGATAACTTGATGTTGTTACTATCGTATTTTACTGTTACAGTTGAGTCTTCATGATTGGCAATTACTTTGTCTACTCCTTCAATCGCACCAACACTCTTTTGAATAGCCATCTCACAATGGTCACAAGTCATCCCGTTTACCTGGAGGGTAACTGTTGTGGTCACAGGTTCTTTGCTTGTTACTTCTTTTTTTTGTTGCTGACCACATGATATTATCAACAAAATGAAGCTGATTGTTAATAGTGTTCTCATAGCTTTAAACAATTAGATTGAATGATTTCTTAAGGTATGATATTGTGTGTGATTGCTGATTATTCCTCTTTAATTACCTTGTCAATAATTTCAATTGTTTCAGTTGAGGCATCTGTCATCACTTCTTTTACCAGTCCTCCTATTAGTTTCGACATTAGAATTGAATTGATTTGAGCGATATAAGTTGAGCCATCTTCTCGTTCATAAACAGCCAGGCGACATGGCATCATGGTTGATACAATACGTTCTTCATCCTGACTAAGAATCTTAAATGCATGTGATGGTTTACACATTGAGAAAACGGTTACAGGCCGTACATGGAAATCATGTTTTTCCATTGTTGCCTGGAGATTATAAATGTTTGGAACACTCCAACCTTGTTCTTTTGCGTGATGTTCTACCTGTTGAATTGTTTTCTCAAAATTGTGTGGCGACTTGCTTGTCTTAAATAACATTGAAGGGATCACAGTATAAATGATTGCAATCATTATTCCTGCTCCGAGCAAGATTCCAATAATTATTCCTAACCAGAATTTTACCATTGTTTCAGAATTTAAGAAGGATTAGACACTAAGTAATACCTTCAACTACAAGAACTACCATCATTAGTAGATAAAGTATGTTGAGGCGCATAAATATCTTTTTCGCATTCAGCTCTTTCTTGATAAAGAATGTCATAGATGTAAACGCAATAACATAGAAGACAATGAAACATGTCGCAAATATTAGTGCGTTATTTGAAATTATTCCTTTAAATGGAATCAGTAGAGCAGCTCCCATCGCAGTTAGAATCCATGTATAGGTTAAGCGAGTCAGTTGTGGGCGTGAAAATATATTTGTGAGACTTGGCATTTTAGCCAATTCATACTGCTCTCCATATAAAAGTAACAAGAGCCAGAAATGAGGAATCTGACCGATGAAGAAAAATATGGATATGATAATGATGCGTGGATCAAGAGGAGCACCTCCTGCAGCAATCCATCCTATAATTGGAGGAATTGCCCCTGTTACTGAACCCGGAATTACGGCAAATGCAGTGACCTTCTTTAGGGGGGTATAGATCAAGTTGTACCAGAATAAAGCGACAAATGCTAAAACCAATACTAATACATTGTGAAATGGTATAATACAGGCTATACCAATTATAAGGTTTACCACTGCCAATACGATTGCTTCCGTCACACTTATAAGGTTGGCTGGCAACGGTCTGTTTTTTGTTCGAGGCATCAGACTGTCCTCTTTTTTTTCCTGGATATGGTTGATTGTACTTGATGCCGCAGAGAAGAAGAATATCCCGAAGAATACCATTATCGCTTTAAAATCGAATGCGCCATGATGATACAGATAGCCAGTCAGGGCTGATAAGCCAACAGGAAGAGATATCTTATATTTTCCTAGTACTGGTTGTAATCTGCAATATGTCTTTAAGCGATTAATCATTATAGTGTTTTCAGATATTCAATTATCAGTTCTATTTCTTCATCTGTAAGTTGATCTTTATATGACAACATCAGGCCTTTGTTAAAGCCTTTAACGATTTCAGCATTAGGTTCAAAGATTGAGCGCTTGATGTACTCATCGTCTGCGGTTATCTCTTTCTCTTCCTTTCCAATAATTACGACTTTGGGCTGATTATATAATCCTTTGAATGAGGGGCCGATTAATCTGCTTCCATCTGAAGAATGACAAGCAATACATCCGATACGCTTCATTACTCCCAAACCAGCCTGACCTGGTTTCCCTCCTGCGGGGATGACTACTTTTGTGGTGTCTTTATACCATTCATTGAATTTATCTTCAGGCATAACTACGGCAGAGGTATACATGTATGAATGACTCAATCCGCAGTACTCGGTACAGAATAGGTCAAATTTACCTTCTAAGTGAGGAATAAACCACCTAAACATGTCGTCACGACCAGGAACCATATCTGATTTTACCCTAAATGCTGGAATAAATAAACCGTGGATTACGTCCAGCGACTTCATATTGATCTTTACTGGTTTATCTTTAGGAAGATATAATGTGTCGGTTTTTTTACCATTCTCATATTGAAACTGGAAGCTCCACATTCGCGCAACAGCAGTAACTTCCATTGCATCATCCGGAGGATCTCCTGTTACTGGAGTATAGCCTTGCCAGCCGTAATAAAACATTAATAAGACCAGCGCTAAAGGAATGGTGGTCCAGATAATTTCAAGTTTAATGCTTCCTTCAATTTGTGTTGCTTTAGGATTTCGTTTTTTATTGTACTTGTAAACGAAGTAAAGCATGGTTATAGTAAGACCAATCAAAAATATAAATGAAATGGTCAGAATAACCCAGAAAGCTTTGTCTACTCCCGCTACCAGGTTTGAGGCATCGATTAATTCTCGGTTTATCATAGTCGGTTCGTTATCGGTGAATATAATCCATGAATGTTATCACAACAACAGCCACAAATACGGCAATTACAAGTCCTACAAATATCTTCAATATTAGATTGTCGAACTTTAAATGCATGAAATAACTTAGCACAAGAAATGTCTTTACAGATGCAAATATCAATGCTCCAGCAGTTGAATATTCTCCAAGTTCAATCTCGGTAATCAAGATTGATAGTATGGTTAAGACAATAAGGCTTGCCAAGATTATCAAATAGGTTTTATATGGTACGATATGCTTGCTGTGGTTATCCATGAGTATCGATTTTTTCAGGTTATTAAATAGAATAACGGAAATAAGAATATCCATATTGCATCAACAAGGTGCCAGTACAGACCACTGTTTTCGAGTAATACATATCGCTCAGCGTGAACAGTACCATTGGCTACCTTAAAATAAACAACAGCGATGAAGACTACACCAATGATTATATGTAAGGCATGAAGTCCTGTCATGAAGAAGTAGAGTCCATAGAAGAGAAGTTCTCCGCGACTTACTTCCATTAGTTGTTCTGATCCTGGATAGATGCCATGTGATATTTTTGCACCCCATTCAAAATACTTGTTTACAAGGAATACAATCGCCAGTAATATAGTCGCTAACAATAATCGCTTGGTTAGTTTTACATCATTGTATTGCATGGCCGATATCGACATTGCAATTGTTGCACTACTAACGAGCAGGATTACAGTATTGATAGCTCCTACAGTCACACTTAGTTCCTCGGCAGCCATATGAAAGGCCACCGGATTCATGTATTTATATACTGCATAAGTAATAAACAATCCTCCGAATAATAGGAACTCGGTGAATATGAATAACCACATTCCTAACTTCGAGCCTTCATGATCATAGTGATCGTGTGCTTGTATGTGTACCTGGTTCTCCATATAGCTTATTTTTTATAATCATAAGGTCCCTTTTCAACGACAGGAATTGTTTCAAAATTCTCCAACGTAGGAGGAGAGTCAACCTGCCATTCTAACGTGATACCATCCCAAGGATTTTTGGGCGCTTTTTTACCTCGCTTGGCAGATGTCACCAGGTTAATAATGACAATCGCTAAACTGGCTATTAGTATGATTGCACCAAAAGAGGATAATATATTGCCTCCATGGAATTGTTCGAGATAGTCGAAATAACGTCGAGGCATTCCTTGCATACCAAGCGTAAACATTGGCATATATAGCATCATAAAGCCAATGATAAATCCCCAGAAGCCTACTTTTGCCCAGGTGTTATCATATGATTTCCCATACATCTTAGGGAACCAATAATGCAATGCTGCAAAGAATCCCGTACCTGTTCCTCCAAACATCACAAAGTGGAAGTGAGCTACAACAAATGAGGTATCGTGTACATAGACATCAGTTGCAACTGATCCAAGCACCAATCCTGTTAGTCCGCCGATCATAAAAAGAAACAGGAAGCCTAGTGCCCAGTATAGCGGAATTTCAAGATTAATAGAACCTTTATAGAGGGTGGCAATCCAGTTGAATATTTTTATCGCACTAGGTATTGCCACAAGGAATGTTAATAACGAGAAGAGCCATAGTGCAGTGTCACTCATTCCTGCAGTATACATGTGATGACCCCAAACGAAATAACCTACAAATGCAATCAACAATGTTGAGGCTATAATTGCCTTATAACCAAAAATTGTTTTCTGACAGAAGGTTGGAATAACCTCTGAGATTACTCCCATGGCGGGGAGAATCATAATATACACAGCAGGGTGTGAGTATATCCAGAAGAGATGCTGGAACAGAATCGGATCACCCCCTAAGGCAGGATCAAAGAATCCAATTTGGAACATCTTTTCTGCAATGACCATTAATAATGTTATTCCCACTACAGGAGTTGCCAACAATTGGATCCATGCCGTTGCATAAAGTGTCCATGGAAATAGTGGCATTTTCAGCCATGTCATTCCTGGTGCCCTCATACGATGAATCGTTACAATGAAGTTTAATCCTGTTAGAATGGATGAAAATCCCAGGATAAATGCTCCTATTAGTGCAGGAAGTACAGTGCTGGTTGTTTTGAAACTATATGGTGCGTAAAATGTCCAGCCTGTATCTGGTGGACCATCACCCATTACCTGTGATAATAATGCCACAATTGCTCCCAATACATATATCCACCAACTAAGTAGATTAAGTTTGGGAAATGCAACGTCCTTTGCACCAATCATGATAGGCAATAGAAAGTTCCCAAATACAGCAGGCAAACCAGGAATAATGATTAAGAATATCATGATGATCCCATGGAATGTGAATGCCGCATTGTAAGTTTGTGCCTCCATGATCGTTTTGCCAGGAGCAATTAACTCTAGTTTCATTGCAAGTCCTAAAAGCGCACCAACAACAAAAAAAGTCATGATTGAATAGAGGTACAACAGTCCGATTCTTTTGTGATCGGTCGAAAGTATCCAGTTAAGAATAGGACTTTTGTAATTTTTTACCTCGTAAAAGCTTTGTTCTAAGTTGATTGTAGGTTCAGCCATGTTTAGATCTATTTGTTCGCTTTCCTTTTGGGTTTAAATATTAGAAACAAGAAAATAACCATTGCCAAAAAGAGGATAATGGTTGCTGATATCTTAGTTACGTTTAATACATAGCCTTGTCCCGCAGGATCATAGGTGTAGCAGAACTGCAACACACGGTTAATGGTTGGTAAGGTATTACCTTTCGATGATTCGATAATCGACATTTTCCATTCAATAGGAAGGAAATAGGTTCCATTTAAGTATCGAGTAATCTTTTTATCCTGGTTGACAAACGTAATAGAGGCTGCATGAAGATAATCATTACCAGTTTTCTTGTATTGAAACCCTATAGCCTTGGTTATCTTGGCTATGTTGGCGCTATCCGACACAAAAAATTTCCATCCTTTTGCAGCATCTTCCTTTTTGGTCATCAGACCGAGATAGTTCTTCTTTTTATTTTGTCCCAGAACAATGCCTTCAGTCGGATCGAAACTAATGGTGAATACTTGATAGTCTTCTCCTAGTTTCATGTCAGAATGGTCAATAACATCAGCTATTCCATCCATCAAGGGACTACAAATTCCAGGGCACCTGTAATAAACCATGTTAATTACTGTTGGTTTGTCAAGCAAGTCAATCAGATTCACTCTTTCATCTGATTCATTAACAACCATAATTTCGTCTGGTAAGAATTCGTTTAGATGTTCAACGATTCCGATTTCTGGTTCAATAGGCATTTCCTGTGCCTTCACTGTGTGGCCGAAAAATACGACCAAGCCCATGAATAATATAAGTGACTTGAATTTGGTCATGGCAGTTAGGATTTGGTTTTAATTTAATTTCAGTATTTTAAAACAAATAAGGATGCATCTTGTTTACTCAGTTCTTTATTTATTGTAATTTTTATGAACTTTTAATAGAAATGATTGTTGAGAATGTTTGTTTTTGTGATATAAAACATCATTTATTGGGATGGGATAATGAATATGTTTAATAACTTGAGAGGCATAACTAAAAAACTTCTTTTAACGGTGGATGTGTATGGCAGGAAAGAAAAATCTATTTGTACGAATATTTAAATTCTATGTGGAAGGTTTCCGTTCAATGACGCTTGGTAAAACCTTATGGGCAATCATATTGCTGAAGCTATTTATCATGTTTTTTGTGTTAAAGCTTTTCTTTTTCCCAAACATCCTTAAAACGAATTTTGAAACGGACGAGGAGAGAGGAGATCACGTGCTTGAAAATCTAACATCTAAAACCAACGAATAATTATGATCGACAATTTAGACATGTCACTGGTTGACTGGTCCAGAGCTCAATTTGCTCTTACGGCCATGTATCACTGGATTTTTGTTCCACTAACACTCGGATTGTCATTCATTATTGCAATAATGGAGACGATCTATGTGAGAACAGGAAAAGAGGAATGGAAAACTACTACGAAGTTCTGGATGAAACTTTTTGGTATTAACTTTGCTATTGGTGTTGCCACTGGTATTATCCTTGAATTTGAATTTGGGACCAACTGGTCAAACTACTCCTGGTTTGTAGGGGATATCTTTGGAGCACCGTTAGCTATCGAAGGTATTATGGCTTTCTTTATGGAAACCACCTTCATTGCGGTGATGTTCTTTGGTTGGAAGAAAGTGAGCAAGAAGTTTCACTTAATATCTACCTGGTTGGTGGCAATTGGTTCTAATTTATCGGCTTACTGGATTCTTGTAGCTAATGCATGGATGCAGCAGCCTGTAGGGGTGACATTTAATCCTGAAACTGCCCGGAATGAGATGACTAACTTCTGGGATGTTGCTTTGTCTCCAATGGCAGTGAATAAGTTTCTGCATACAATTTCATCTTCTTATGTGTTGGCCGCGATATTCGTGGTGGGAGTATCTGCATGGTACATTATGAAGAAGAGAGATCTTGCTTTTGCTCGTAAGAGTATTATTGTGGCTGCGATCTTTGGTTTTCTTACTTCGGTATATACCATATTCTCTGGTGATGGATCTGCACGTCAGGTGGCGAGTGCTCAACCTATGAAATTTGCTGCACTTGAAGGATTATATAAAGGTCAGGAAGGAGCAGGATTGATCGCTTTTGGATTCTTTTCTACTTCGGAGAGTGATCCGGAAAATGAAAACCTTAAAGATTTTACACTGAAACTAGAGATTCCCAATGTCCTTTCTTATATGGCTTTTCTCGACTGGGATGCTTTCGTTCCTGGTGTGAAGGACTTGATTGACGGAAATAAAAAGCATAATATTTTATCGGCTGAAGAGAAAATCAGGCGAGGGAAAATAGCCATCGCAAAGTTGAGGGAATTTAAGGAGGCCAAGAAATCAGGGAATAAGGAGTTGGAAACAACGCTCAAAAATGAGTTTACAAGTGATGCATTTCAAAAGGAGTATTTTAGGTACTTTGGATATGGCTATATAACCAATACAGATCAGTTGATCCCTCATGTACCATTGATGTTTTATAGTTTTCACTTAATGGTAGCACTGGGAGGGTATTTCTTACTATTCTTTGTCTATGTATTATACTTGATTATAAGAAAGAAGGCTATTGAAAAACGATGGTTCCTTCGATTGGCTATCTGGACAATCCCACTGGCTTACCTTGCTTCACAAGCAGGCTGGGTAGTTGCAGAGGTTGGTCGCCAGCCATGGGTTATACAGGATTTAATGCCTACAATGGCTGCTGTGTCACGTATTAGTACAGGTGCTGTTCAGGTTACTTTCTGGTTATTCGCAGTGGTCTTTACTACGTTGCTAATTGCAGAAGTACGAATCATGGTAAAACAAATTGGTTTCGGACCTAAAGGTAAAGGAGGGAATAAATAATGATGCTATCTGTTTCATATTTAATGTTACAACAATACTGGTGGATGATTATATCCCTGCTGGGAGCTTTGTTGGTTTTTCTAATGTTTGTACAAGGAGGTCAGACATTGATTTATACTTTAGGGAAAAACGATAACGAACGAAAAATGATTGTGAACTCGCTTGGACGTAAGTGGGAGTTAACTTTTACTACCTTGGTTACCTTTGGTGGTGCATTCTTTGCTTCATTTCCTTTGTTCTATTCCACTAGTTTTGGTGGAGCCTATTGGGTTTGGATGGCAATCCTATTCTGTTTTGTCATTCAGGCGGTGTCGTATGAATATCGAACAAAAGCCGGGAATTTTCTTGGTAAACGTACTTTTGAGACCTTTTTATTTATAAATGGTCTTGGAGGAACAGTGCTTATTGGAACAGCTGTAGGTACATTTTTTAACGGAGCTATGTTCTCTGTTAATGAAATGAACTTCTCGCAATGGGAGACTCCTTATGGTGGATTAGAAGCTGTGCTTACCTTCCATAATGTAGCCCTTGGTTTATCGGTATTCTTTCTTTCTCGTGTATTGGGAATCATGTACCTGAATAATAATATCAATGATGAACAAATCGCTACTAGAGGGAAAAAGCAAATAATTATTAATGGAGCATTGTTCCTCGTATTCTTCCTTTTCTTCTTAATCAAGTTGATATTGAAGGATGGTTATGCCTACAATCCTGAAACTGGAGAAGTAACCATGGAGGCTTATAAGTATCTGCACAACTTATTGGATATGCCAGTCGTATTAGTGTTGCTGCTAGTTGGTGTTGTGGGTGTATTGTGGGCCTTATATACAGCCATAATGAAAGAGAGTAAAACTTCAATATGGTATGCTGGAAGTGGTGTTGTATTGGTAGTATTCTCTTTGTTCTTAATCGCAGGATTGAATAATACTGCTTTTTATCCATCTAATGCTGATCTACAGTCATCATTGACGATTCAGAATGCGTCATCAAGTGAGTTTACGCTTACTACCATGAGCTATGTGTCAATTATGGTTCCATTTGTATTTGCTTACATCTGGTACGTATGGAAATCAATGGATGGCAAGAAAATCGATGCAGAAGAAATGGAGAATGATTCTCATGCTTATTAACTAAAAAACGATTGGATATGTATTGGACTCAGATATTATGGGTATTATCCTGGCCAGTATTAATCGCAGTGTCTTATTTGCTGGTTAGTTACACCTTAAAAAAATACGAAGGTTATTTCGATGAAGAGAATAACGCTTAATAACGGAAATATTTAAGTTTATGACCCGGGGAATACCCGGGTTTTTTTATGACTTTGCCAGGTAAATAATAAATGATATTAAGATGTATAATATGATGATTATTGGTATGGCATAAAGCAATAATGTTCCAAATAATATAACTGATAACAGTAAAAAGAAGTAGCGTAATTTATTATCTCCGCTGAATCCAAAGTGTTTAAATTTAAAACTAAACATTGGTATCTCTGAAACAAGAAGAATAGAGAATATAACAACAAAACCAATAATGATCTTAGGATTTAAAATCACGGCAATAACCTCTGGATAGGTTGTTGTTTCTGCAAGAATTGCAAAGCTGGCAAATAATATGGCACAGGCAGGTGTTGGTAGACCGATAAAGGAATCTGACTGTCGGGTATCTATATTAAACTTAGCCAATCTTAGTGCAGAAAACATTGGAATGAGCGCTGTTGCTGCAAAGTAAAGATAATCTGCCGAAGTTAAAGTTGTATTATTGATGGCAACCACTCCGCCATATTGAGCATATGAGATTAGTGAGAAAGCTAAAATACCTGGTAATAATCCGAAAGATATCATATCTGCTAATGAATCTAGCTGTGCACCAATAGAAGAATAGCTTTTAAGCATACGTGCAGCAAAGCCATCCAGGAAGTCGAATACTGAGGCAATAATAACTAGTATACCTGCAATTTTAAGTTCGCCCTGTAAGGCAAAAAGTATACCTACTACACCTGATAAAAGATTTAATAAGGTTACAAAGTTTGGTATGGTCCAAAGCTTGATCGGATTTTCAGTCATAATCTAAATTTTATGACTGTAAAATTAGAGAAATAAAACGATTAGGCAAAAGTCAAGTATAAATACACAAATACAGCTGGTGCCGCAAATACGATACTATCAAATCTATCCAACATTCCTCCATGACCAGGTAATATTGATCCTGAGTCTTTTACCCCAAGCGTTCTTTTATATAACGATTCAACTAAGTCGCCAAATGTGCCGAATACTGAGATAATAGCGCCTATTACAAGCCAGTGTATCAAAGAAAGTTCTTTAACAAGTAATGATAGTAGGAATGCTGCTAATAGAGCAGATAATACTCCTCCTACAGCACCTTCCCACGATTTCTTTGGTGAAATCCTTTCAAAGAGTCTGTGTTTTCCAAAGCTAACACCAATTACATAAGCTCCTGAATCATTGGCCCATTGTATGATGAATATTCCAAATAGGATATATGGAAAGTATTCTCCTGCAATATATGAAGGGAAGACAAAGAAGTTAAACAATGCGATGGGGAGTGCAATCAAAACAATTCCCATGATTGTATATGCAATGTTCTCAATTGGTTTTTCTTTTTTTCTGAAAAGCTCGCAAATGAATATTAATAGGCCTAAAGGAATGATACCTAAGGTGTATTTCATTGAGGATACACCTAACAGTCCGAAGTACAGTGTTACAAATAAATATGCTCCTGCTGCTAATCCAAGCGTGTAATTGGGGAATATTTTGGCCTTCTCGCTAAGCGTGTAAAATTCACGTAGCGAAAAAAACTGGATAACTAAAAATAGCACAAAAAAACTCCAACTACTGTACACGATACCTATCATAAGGATCGCAACAAATAGAATCCCTGTAATTGTTCTTGTTAAAAAATTACTCAAACCTAGCCGTTTTATGAATTCGCAAGGCTACAAAGGTAATATTTGAATGATATTCAGAAAATAGATTTATACTTATTTTGATAAATTGATCAATACAATTAAAGATTTTGGTCCATGTGCTCCCATAACCAGTGTTTTTTCAATATCGGCTGTTCTACTCGGACCTGTAATTATCGATATCTGAGATGGTTTCTCATCTGGATATTGTTTTTCGATCTTTTCAATAGCTTCATCCAAATAAGTCGTTAATTGCGATGCATTAGCTACAATCAGGTGTACCGGAGGAAACACGTTTAATCTGCGCCCCGATGGTGTATTTGAAGAAACAATGGCAGATCCGGTGTGTGCAACCAAATATTCACATCGTGTAATCGAGGTATCAACTATATCATTGTCGATGCCAGGATTATTTGTAACCGCTTCAGGTAGCACTGCCTGCAATTGAGGATCAACACATGCAACATGTTGCCACTTATTTGAGTCGATAAGTTCCTCTATTTTCTCCTTTACAGCGTTCTCGTTTTCACAAAGATGTGCTTCACCTTTAATTGATTCTAGCTGTTTCTTGAATGCATCATGTAGTGGAAGTTCAACTTCATGATAAATAGAACCGGAAAAGTCACGATCGACTTCTCCGGCAGTTTTTTTATCAGCCAATGCTGATTTTATTTTTTCTAGTATTTTTTCTCTTGATGAACTCATGCTTCTGTGGTCGATTCTGAATCCTCAGTTTTTTGTTCATTATTCTCGTCCAGCTTAGGAGTCTCGCTATTCTCAGCAATTGCCTTGTCTCCTTTTCGAGGGCCGAAGATTTCTTCCAAGTCTTCAGAGAAAATTACTTCTCTTTCCAATAGCAACTGAGCTAATTTGTCGTGACCATCCTTGAACTTCTTCAATAAGTCGATAGCTCTTTGATAAGCCCCATCAATGATCTTTTTAACCTCTTCGTCAATAAGCTCAGCAGTCTTTTCACTATAAGGTTTAGAGAATGAGAAATCAGACTGACCTGTTGAGTCGTAGTAGCTGATGTTTCCAACTTTCTCACTCATACCGAAAATACTTACCATTGCATATGCTTGTTTGGTAACACGCTCCAAGTCGTTCTGTGCACCAGATGAAATCTTACCGAAAACAACTTCTTCAGCAGCACGTCCACCTAAAGTCGCACACATTTCATCAAGCATCTGCTCTTTTGTAGAAATAGAACGCTCATCTGGAAGATACCATGCAGCACCAAGGGCTTTACCACGTGGGACAATGGTTACTTTTACCAACGGATGTGCATGTTCCAATAACCAGCTCACTGTTGCGTGACCAGCTTCATGGAATGCAATCGTCTTTTTCTCTTGTTGTGAGATGATCTTATTTTTCTTCTCCAATCCACCGATGATTCTATCAACGGCATCAAGGAAATCTTGTTTCTCAATAACATCCTTGTTTCTACGCGCAGCGATCAATGCTGATTCATTACATACATTTGCGATATCTGCTCCTGAGAAACCAGGTGTTTGCTTCGATAAGAATTCAACCTCCAGGTCTTCAGCAATTTTAAGCGGACGAAGGTGTACCTGGAAAATCTCTTTTCTTTCATTCAAGTCAGGTAGTTCAACATGAATTTGTCTATCGAAACGACCAGCTCTCATTAATGCACGGTCAAGAATATCTGCACGGTTTGTTGCTGCAAGAATAATAACTCCAGAGTTAGTGTCGAAACCATCCATCTCAGTTAATAGCTGGTTTAGTGTATTCTCTCTTTCGTCATTTGAGCCCATGTTTGGATTCTTACCTCGAGCTCTACCAATAGCATCAATCTCATCGATAAATACAATACATGGTGACTTCTCTTTCGCTTGTTTGAAAAGATCACGTACCCTTGAAGCACCAACACCTACAAACATCTCAACAAAGTCAGATCCTGACATCGAGAAGAAAGGAACGTTTGCTTCACCGGCTACAGCTTTGGCTAACAGGGTTTTTCCTGTTCCCGGAGGTCCAACCAACAGAGCTCCTTTAGGGATCTTACCTCCCAGTTTTGTGAATTTTCCTGGATTCTTAAGAAACTCAACAATTTCTTCAACCTCTTGCTTCGCTTCTGCAAGTCCTGCTACATCTTTGAAGTTTGTTGATACATGAGAATCTTTATCGAATACCTTTGCCTGTGATTTTCCAACATTGAAGATATTACCAGCGCCACCGCCACCAGTACCTTTGCTCATTCTGCGGAAGAACCATACCCAAAGTACAATGATTACAATTAATGGGAACCACGACCAGAAGAACTGTCCCCAAGTATTATCCTCAAGCTTGGAGTCTACGATTACCTGATCTGTTTGGTTGTATTCCTGCAGCATCTTGTCGAGCTTTTCGGTAAAGTGATCAACGGATGCTATATTAAAGAAAAAGTGAGGTCCGAATTCACCAGGCTTATTCATGCCATTAAATTGATCCTCATATTTCTCTTTGCTCTCTTCTTTTAGGTATACCTCGACTTTCCCGGTGTTGGGGATAATCATTACCTTTTTAATATCGCTGTTGCGGAGCATCTCCTTAAACTTGATCTGATCAGTCTGCACAGGATCTCCTGAGAAACTTAGAAAGTTTAAAGCAAGAAAAACCACAATTAGGATTCCATAAATCCAATATGGGTTAAATTTAGGCTTTTGTCCTTTGCCCCCTAAATCCATTTTAGGACGATTGAATTTAATATTCTTATCCCCTTTATTTGTGTTATTTTTTGTCATCGTGACTATCTATTATTATAACTCTGAGTCAATATTTGTTATAGTTGCATCTGCCCATAGACTTTCAAGATCATAAAACTCGCGATATTCTTGTTGAAATACATGTACCATGATGTTCATATAATCAAGCAAAATCCATTGAGAATTACGGTATCCATCAGTATGCCAAACTTTTTCGTCCGCTAATTCAATTGTTGTTTCTTCAACTGATTGTGCAATTGAATCAACATGTGTGTTGGAATTACCATGACATATGATGAAATAATCACATTCGGTATTTCCTATTTTGGTTAGATCGGCTAATATTATTTCCTCCCCTTTCTTTCTTCTTATACCTTCAACGATTGCGTCGATTAATTGTTCGCTCTGATTTAACTTAGCTTTTTGTGTCATATGGTTATTTAATATTTACAAAGATAATTTTTTTGTCTTCATTTAGTAAAATTTCAAATTTTACATTAACCTTGTCATAATTACCGAATCTAATCAATATTCATGAAGTTAATAGGAAAAAATACAATAAAATTAGACATAGTAGATTCAACCAATAACTATGCCAATAGACAACTATCTGAAAAACAGCCAGTGGAGGGGACTGTCGTTTTGGCAGGTTTTCAGGAATCTGGTAGAGGACAGATAAATAATTATTGGGAAAGTGAAGCCAATAAGAATCTAACTTTTAGTATTGTGTTGTATCCATCGTTTCTGGAAATCATGAGTCAATTTATGATTTCTAAAGTGATCACTCTTGGGTTGACCGACTTTTTGAAGCAGCATGTTGCAGAGGTTGCTATCAAATGGCCTAATGATATTTATGTTGGTAATAAAAAGATTGCTGGAATTTTAGTTGAAAATGCCATTAGAGGAGGTGAAATTGCCTCATCAATTGTTGGAGTTGGATTAAATATCAATCAGGAAGTGTTTGTAAGTGATGCTCCCAATCCAATATCTTTGAAGTTATTAACAGGTGTTGATTACGAACTGGATAGTACACTTCAATCGATATGTGACTGTACTGATTACTGGTATAGTAAGCTAAAAAGTGGATTTAATGAGGAACTCAATCAGGCTTTCCATGAGCGCTTGTATCGATTAGGTGAAAAAGCTGAATTTAAAGATCAGCAAGGAACATTTACAGGAGTAATAAAGGGGGTAAATGCGATTGGTCAGTTGATTATTGAGGATGAAGAGAATATCTCTAAAGAATATCATTTCAAAGAGGTGGAATATGTTTTATAATTCCACCTCTTTGAGAAAATATCATTATTTATATGGCAAAGCGGTTAAAGTATCGGCCAACTGATTGATACCATCTTTTAACTTATTGCCAATCATCATTTTCATCATCATGTTAAGATCTGCACGAAGGGTCAACCTTAATTTGGTCTGGTATTCCTGTACAGGAAGTAATTGAATCCAAAAATTGAATTGGAAAGGTACGGTTCCATTTCCTGTAATCTTTATGTTTTTAGGAGCTTCACGATCAACAATTCTTAATCCAGTCTCTCCAAATCCATCAACAGTAAAACTACAAGAGTCTGCATCTGATTTGAAATCTTTGATTTTCAATTTAGGTACTTTTTCTCCAAGCTTGTCCATATTCTCTTCAGTTAGATAATTCTGAAGATTTTCAAAGCTTGAAAGATAATTGAAGATGATCTCCTGATTGTTATTGATTATTTTAATATCACTAACGTACTCGCAAGTTGCCATATCGTTCTTATTTAAATAAAAAAGCCATCTACCACCAGGCAGACGGCTGCAAAAGTATAAAATCTTCGAGAATTATTTTCCCCAGTTAGCAGGATCTTCTCTCCACGACATTAAACTTTCAATATCATTCTCTGAAACCTCACCCATTTCAAGAGCTTGGTTAATTAGAACCTGATATCTACTTAATGTAGTAAGTTCAATTCCTTTAGCTGCAAAGTTTTCATTAGCAACAGGGAAGTTGTAAGTGAAAATTGCAAGCATTCCAAGAATATCTCCACCGAAATTGCTAACAGCATCAGCAGCATGTAAGCTACTCATTCCGGTTGATACAAGATCCTCAATAATAACAACTTTTTTACCTGGTTGAAGGTCTCCTTCAATAAGGTTTTCCAGCCCGTGTCCTTTTGGCTTCGTACGGATGTAAATAAACGGAAGACCTAGCTCGTGAGCTACTAATGCTCCATGTGCAATGGCACCAGTTGCAACGCCAGCTATTACTTCTGCTTCAGGATATTTCTCACGGATTAATGCGCAAAATTGCTTGCAAATAAAATCGCGTGTTTCAGGATAAGAAAGAATTTTTCTGTTATCACAGTAAATTGGTGCATTCCATCCTGATGCCCATGTAAATGGATTTTTGGGCTGAACTTTAATGGTGTTAATTTCCAGAAGTTTTTTTGCTACTGCACTTTGAATTTCTTCCATGGTAGTATTTCTTTATGTTGACCTAAATTTCATACAAAAATACTAAGTTTTTTTTAATGAGAAATTCAAAATCGACACAGATGTTATTTTCTTGTACTCTGAGATTTAAATCTGCTTAATCTATCCTGGTGCAAAAAGGTGACCAATTGTTTTTCAAAATTCTCAGTAGGAGATCTGGCAGGAGCAGCTTTTATCGTTGCATCTTTATCAAGTAATACAAAAGCCGGAAATGTAACTACATTATACTGTTGCATCAATTTTTCATGCCCCGAGGCTTTTAACAATTTGAATTGATATCCTTTATCCTTAAAAAGTTTAGATGCAGCTTCAAAATCTTTATCAAAGGCCAGACAAACAATCTCTAATTGCTCTGAATATTTTCCATTTAGTTGAGTTAAGAACTTAAGCATTTCCTGACTCACACGTTCTGAGGTATTCAAAAAACATAGATAAATATACTTCCCTTTTAGCTGATTGAGTTTTACTAATTCTTGTTGGTTATTAAGAAGTTCGAATGTTGGTGCTACACTTCCCTCGGCAAGCATTGTTAATTTATTATAAATATTAGATGCAATTAACTGGTGCCGTTTTGATGAGGTATTGTTTTTGATGTGTTCGATAATTTTCAGAATTCCTTTGCGACTATAATAGTTGTTGAAAAATCCCGAATATAAATTCTGCAACATCAAGTATTCTGAAAATTCAACCGATGATATACCGACGCTTTTCAGGGCTTTTGCTACCATGTTGTAGTTACCCTGATTAATATAGCTTTGAATTGGGGTGTTATTGATGGTAGTTTTTGATGTCTTCAAATAGTTTTTGGCTACCAATTCAAATAGCTCCTTATAGCATGAATATTCATAACCCACAGGTGACGAAGAAAGTTGCTGTTGTACAAATTCTTTCTCTTTTCCTGAGAATGTTAATGCTTCGGTATAATCTTTTAAATACTGCTGATACGCTTTGTAATATGGTTCCGGACTCGCGGTACTTTGATCGTCAATGACTTTAAGTAGTTGTTCTTTAGCTGCTTTTGATTTTCTATAGACTAACGACTGAATCGATCGTTGCAAAGCATTATTGAATGTGAATTCAAGTTTGTTGATTGCCTTGTTTAATGAATTAGCAGGAGCATCAACTACCTTTATATGGATTGGAGTTGGCTTGAAATAAGCGTTAGCCTTATCCATTGCTGTCTTGCCAGTAAATGGAGGAAGCAATATTTTATATTCATGTGAGGGTTGAATAAATAAAAAGCCTTGAAGCTTTTCCAGATCAAGATATATTGGAGCAGTTTCTTTACAATCAACGGTGAAAGAAAAATCACCAGTAGGACTCACCTTTACTGGGGGATACTTCTGAGGTGTTAATGTTATGTGATCGGGGAGCGTAAAGAATACGATTTCTTTAGATGCATATGATGGTGCATTTCCAAAGATCCTTGTTTCTTTAGCTTTTAACTGAATAGAAAAACAAAATAGAAGAAGACAGTATAGGAGAGCTATTTTTTTTTTCATTGTTAATCTCTTTTATCAGATCTGCCCGCTATTGACGGGCAGCTTTTAATTCTTCACTAGTGACACCTGATGGTAAAAATTGATCTGCATTTCCATCATGGAAAATAATATCTCGAACGATGGTTGATGCAACAGGAGTATGTTCAGGTTTTGTCAATAAAAATACCGATTCAATACCTTCGTGCATTAACTTGTTAACCTGAGCAATCGCCCTCTCATATTCAAAATCTGCCGATGTTCTTAAACCGCGTAGGATGTATTGGGCCTTCACTTTCTTACAGAAATCAACAGTTAATCCTTCATGAATATCAACCGAAATCTTAGGTTCACCGTCAAAAGCTCTTTCAATCCATTCTTTCCTGGTCTCCAAAGGGAAGAATGACTTTTTGTTTGAGTTATATCCAATCATGATGATGATCTTATCAAACATCGGTAATGCTCTTTTAACAATCGACTCATGACCAATTGTAAATGGATCAAATGATCCTGGGAAAATTGCAATTCTCTCCATTGTTATTTTTTCAAATTAATGTCAATGTGTTTGAAAATAAGAACCCTAAGTGTAACTAGTTTATTGTTCTTAATCTCCAAATATCTATTTCTTATACAATGTTATGCAAACAAAACTAGGAAGAATATTGTAACCACAACAACAAAAAAGTTAAAAGGTTAAACATTAAGCACCCGAAACTCATTTGCGTAAATATAATTCGATTATGGATACCCCCTGCCTAAATACCTCTAAAACTCGAGGAATTTACTAGTGTATTAGGTAGGGGGTAGGTAGAGAGGGATAATAGGGGACTACTGGGTGGTAGCATAAGCTTACCCCCGACCTATTATTCAACCACTGTTAACAGTTCAGGCATTAATAACTGTTGAACTTCTTGAGCTGATGTTGTTTCAGCGTTTAACGTGATAAATGTTCCATCAGGCCTGAATATATCAATTAAGGTACTTTTCTCTAGCTTGTTGTTGTTTTTGCGGACTAGCTTTTTAAGACCATGTGGTGTAAGTAAGTTCCAACTTTCATCTGTCTTTTCATATATCAGTGTAGCCTTTTGTCCGCTAGCATCTCCTGCAATAATTTCAATATCATACCTGCAATGCGATGCTGTTATCAAATAAGTATTTCCCTTGCTTCGAACTTTTTTTGTTTTTACTTCTCCTTCTTTCATGGCAATAGGATTGTTGCCAGTCCAGAATTCTATCGTGTTTAAAACAACTCCATCAACTAAAATTGTTACCTCATAAACAGGGATAACCACAAATGCAAAAAAGACAAGTGAATTTGTAAATTTATCACCAACAGTTCCATTCCATTCATGAAGATTTCTAGTTAGTTGGAAAGGACCATAACAACTTTGTGCTCCAAGTATTAGGGCACATGCAACGAAAATTATTCGAATACTTTTCATTATAGATAAGACTTAAGATTTTGCGTGATACTTATATCTTTTAGAATAAAAGAATCGCAGAGAGGTATATCAGATACCTCTTAAAAGCACGAATTTTGAGCATTCAAGATCCACATAACCACATGTGTGATTATAAAGCATAACGCAATTAACGGTAATTTAGTTGTCTTAATCTATTTCCTTTTCTTGATTTGAGCTTACAAATAAGATGTTACCCATGTCGCCATAGCCACTAAATAGCTCCATTCCTTCTTCCAGTGTCTCACTTCTAAATCCAATAAGCGACAGATCGGCATCTACAGAATGTTTCTCTATAACTTGCTTCTTATTCTGGTTTTCAACAATCGGAATCATCTCTACATTGGATGTACTAATTGGTATTCTTCCAGATTTAATTAGAGAAATTAATTCATCTCGTTTTTGCTCTAGCTCATTTTCAGGATAGAGGGCAAAGATTTTTATGAAACCTTTTTTCCAATCTGGGTGACCAAGAATAATGTACCCCAATAGGATCATTAAGTTTGCATTTTCATAATCATCAGTACTGATCCAAATGTGAATCTCTTGTTTATAACCAAAGCTTTTGTAGCTGGTGTTTAGTACACAAATATCAAATCCTGCTGAATTGATTAATTTGTAATTGTTGATCGCATCATTTAACGACTCAGGTTTTGACCTTGAAAACTCAAACAAGATCATGTTGTTCCCTTTGCCTGAAATGCCTGATAATTGGACTACCTGTGCAATTGCTGAGGTGTATGAAGGCGAAATGATTGTATCAAGATATACTCTGTTTTTGCTATGTCCAGCCAGGTTGATTAGTCGTTTTAAGGATTGCTTAGACTCAAGACTGGTCTCTTCATTCAACAATCCTTTGATAAAATGAATGTAGGTTCCAAAACCATACTTGTACGAGATCCAACGTAACATATCAAATGCTGATCTTCGTTTAAAGGTGTCGTGAGAGATACAGATAGCAAATGGACGCCAACTAACTTCTCGATCCTCTTTGTCTGCTCTTTGCGCAAACACCTGAAGGAATTGACTCATCTGGAAGACCACACCTCTGAATAGTTTATTTAATCCGCGTTTATCTTTACTGTATTTCGAGATTACCTGGTAGATGATTCCCATAATTATCAAGGAGGCTGTAGCATATGGTGCGTTCATCTTAAACATTAGCCAAAATGAGAAAAAGGCACCAATAGCAGATAGATACCATCTCGACCGGAATGTTGGACGGTATGCAGGATCAGCGGCAAAGTGCTCTAATAATGAAATCAGACAGATTGCTCCATAGGTCACCACGAAGAACATTGAAATTACTTGAGCAACCATATTTACATCACCAATAACCACAAAGAAAAAGGCAATGATTACTGATATGATCGATGCATTTACAGGTTCATTAGAGCCAGGCTTTCCTTTTGCCAACCATTTGTTAAATCCCTTTTTAGGGAAAATATCGTCTACACCGATTGCCTGAAGTGTTCTTGGCGCTACCATAATCGAGCCTAATGCTGATGAAAGTGTTGCTGCTGCTAATCCTACAGGGATGATTGGTCCCCATATGGCAATTCTACTCATGATCAGCTGATCGTCAGCCAAGGCTTCTGGAGTAGCAGATACACTAAACTTGTAAGCAGCAAAAATATAGACTACCATTCCTACAATTGTAGCCCATAAAGTGCCTCGAGGTATTGATTTCTTAGGGTCTTTTAGGTCTCCTGAAAGACCTAGTCCTGCAGCCAAACCCGTAAAGGCGGGGAATATAATCGTAAATACATAAAAGAAATCTTTAGGCTCTGAAATATGGGCATTGAAATTGATTTCTACCGGAGAGATATCGGAGTGTCCCATAAAGAAGAATGCGATAGAGGTTAAAAGGATTGTTACCACCACATACAATGCTTTCATTCCCATATTAGCTCCTCTGGTAAGGATCAGAAACGATAGTAAAGCCATCGTTGGTAGAGTAATGACTCTTCGATCATAGATATCTATAGCATAAGCTTCCTTTATATAATCTATTACAGGTTCAAAGGCTTCTCCAAACGCGATGACATAAAATGCTACACTAATGGCTTGAGAGAGGTATAGTGCGATACCAATGGCTGCTCCAATATTGAGTCCGAACGATCTTGAAATGATATAATATGCACCACCTCCTTGCACCTTTTGGTTCGTTGCAATTTCTGCAACAGCCATCGCTGCAGGTATGGTAATCAAGTGACCAAGAATAATAATTCCGATTACTCCAAGAAATCCAACCTGTCCAACGGCCCATCCAAAACGTAGAAATAGGATTGCACCAAGGATTGTTGATAACGCAGTTAAGAATACAGGAGCAGTGCCAAAGTTGGCTTTAGTACTAATGAGTTTGCCAGCCATAAGGTATTTATTTTTATGATCGTTCCGTAAATATATAGGCTTTCTGGCAAATATCAAGACTGTTTGATAAATATTCCATAAAGATATTAGTATGAAAAACATTGTTTGATTTTTCTAAGATCTTTGTTCATTGATACAATAAAATGACCGATTATCTGTTTCTAAAAAATGATGGCAGCGTATTGCATACCAGTAAAATAGTAATTGTCAGAATTAACATGTCTTCATTGAATTACTTTAAGAATAAATCAACTTATTGGACAATCAGTTTTGTGGTAATTATGCTTTTTGTTGGAGCGGTTTATAAATACCATAAAACCACAAAGTATCCTCCTCAGGGAATGCATGCATGGCGTCAGGCTGATTCTGCCAGTTTTGCGTTGAACTATTATACCAATGGGATGGATTTCTGGCAGCCAGAGTTGCTAAATCTTCGTTCTGACGATCGACAAACAGGTTATAGTGTAAGTGAAGCACCGTTGTTATATTATGGAGTCGCCATATTGTATAAAATATTTGGTTATCATGATTTCTGGTTTAGGTTAACCAACTTGATTATTGCGTTCTTGGGGATGTTTTATCTTTTTCGCTTTGCTTATGATGTTACAAAGGATTACCTGTGGGCTGTGCTAATTGGAATTATGCCATTTATGTCGACTATTTACTCCTATTATGCCAATAACTTTATAACAGATATCACTGCGTTCAACTTTATGCTTATTGCTGCTTATCATGCATACAGGTTTCTGCAAAAGGAGAGAAGGAGATCGTTGATCTATTTTGGAGTTATGGTGTGTCTTGCAGGTTTGATGAAAATTACGAGTCTCGTTGCTGTAATAGCTTTGTGCTGTACCTGTGTTTTGGTAATTCCTTTCTTAAAAGCGAAACGTAAAGATTGGTTGTCTTTATTTGGAACAATTTTCGTGGCATTGTTTATAAACTTCTTATGGTATAAACATGCCTTTAGTTATAATGAGAAGCATAGTAGTATTTACTTCGCTAATAACATCTATCCTGCCTGGAACTTTACCTGGCTTCAGATAAAGACTATGCTGACAAATATTTGGAATGCGAGAGGTAAAGATTATTTCTCGATCTACCTGTGGTACTTTCTAGGCGTTGCGTTGATTTTTGTTTTATTCAATTTGCGGAAGATAAAGAGGGAGGTCCTAATCTATCTAGGGATTTTATTCGTGGGTGTGCTAAGTTATGTTGCCATGTGGATCTTTAAAATGAAAGAACACGATTATTACTTTGCTCCGGTTTTACCGCTCTTTGTTGGTTTGTTACTGTTGTTTGTTGTGATACTGAAAAAGAGATATTCGAGTAAGGTATCAACGATCGTTGCTGGCATATTTATGCTCGTTTGTTTGATATCTATTGGGAAGGTCCGCAGTCGCATTGACTATAAATACACACCATTAAAGGAGTTGTTGGTATATCAAGAGATGGAACCGATACTTCGTCAGCATGGTATTCATCGGACAGATGCAGTAGTATCGTTGTCTGATCCAACAAATGCCATGACTTTATATTTAATGAATCAACGTGGTTGGACACGATTGGATGGGCACACTTCTCCCGCGAAAATATGGAAGCGGATTGGAGATGGTGCAAAATATTTATTGGTATCGAATCCGAGAGACATGAGTCATTCATTGTTTCAATGTTTCTATAAAGAAATGATTTGTGAGCATAAAGGAGTCAGACTTTATGATTTGCGGAATTTGCACGATCCTTACAAGGATTATGAGCTAAATGAAATTTTCTGTGCAGTTGAGCAACAGAGTTCTGATGGAGAATACATTCTAAGTTCAGATCCTTACATGTATTTTTCAGGAGGCAAGGCAATTACTGTAAAAGGAGATGAGAAATGTTGTACGCTGAACAATAAAAACCCATACGGAATGGGCACTACAATCCCGAATGTTAAAGGTGGCGATCATATTCGTTTTGAGTTTAAAAACGCAGGACAACATCACAAAGGATTATTCCATTTATCAGTGGAAGGAGGTTTTAAGAGGACCATTGAAATTGACGATGTCAATCATAATGAATGGGAACAAAGCCACTTTGATTTTGACATCCCTGATCAAGTAGAAGGAGACTTGGTCTTCTTTTTCAGTAATCAAGCTAAGGAGGATTTACTGCTTGATGATTTGCGAATAAAAAGGATTGAATCTAATTCTTTGCCTAACTAGACTGTTATTATTTCTTTCCAATCCCTTATATCCATTAATGTTGAATAGTGTTAAGACTGAGTTTGACAAAGCTCAGTGTATATCCTGTTGCTTACAATTTACCATTGTTTATAAAATGCTTTTAGTAATAAGATCAGATGACAAATCGGATATAAATCAGGGGGGACCTAGTGACAGTAATCTATATGTAATGTGTATTCATTCTCTAATGAAAGTTTATCTAAGTTTTATCCAGGATAGAGTTTAGATAGAATTTAAGTAAAGAATACCTAAAGTTTACCTAAAGATTAGTGGGGGCGAAAGGTGCATAAAAGGTCATTCCATGATGGTGGGGATAAACAATGTTTTTGTGTGTTGATTTTAGGTGGTACTTTTTGAAGAGAGTAAGACTAATTTACCTAAAATATCCAACAGCTGGATATAAAAACAGGCTGATAATTCAATAAGTTTTACAAACTTACGTTCAGGTTATAATGCTTATAATATTGAGCGATTCAATCAACCTGTTAATCACGAGGAGATCTGATTGACATTAACAATAGGTGTATGTTGAGGAAAAAACGATTACTTTCTTTTTTGTTGATAGTGCTTATTCTACTAGTGATAGGGGGCATATATTTTAGTATTTGTCCGATGCAATGCCAGAAACTGAAGGTGATGGCACGAGTAATGCTCAAGCGAGGATTTTATGTGAGGCCGGAACTGCCGAATATAAGTGGAGAGCAAGAGACTTATCTGTTTGTTGGACATCCTTATAAATGGCATACCAGGGGTGACAAAGTGGACGAGCGACTGGAAGTGATGGATTTAAAAGAGCGGTTTGATGGCATCTGGCTGGGGGGTGATGTATGTTCTGAGGCTTTGCTAAAGTATACAACCGTTGAATATATGGATCGTGTTTTTGATCTCAAGAATCCGATGACGTTTTTTGTGATGGGTAATCATGATGCCCGTAATGGTAACTGGGAATGGCTAGAACAAGCTACAGGAAGAAAAACTTATTATGCCCATTATCACAAAGGAGTAACCTATTTGGTGATAAATACAAATTTAACTCCTGCACATTGTGAAGAGTTGGATGAACAATATGAGATTATCTCGAATGTTTGTGATACCATAAATTCGTCATCCCATCTGGTAGTTTTTACTCATCATGGTGTATGGAATAATATTCCAGGCTTGCCTAAGCCTACAAATTATGCCCACAGTGGATTGGAATATTACAATTTCAATTGTGATGATGTGGAAAGTACGTTTGAAAAAGCGATTTATCCTAAACTCATTGATGTGCATGCTCGGGGAGTTGAGGTCGTTTGTTTGATTGGAGATATGGGAGGCAACAAAAAGAAGGTTGATAAGAAGTGTGATAATGGAATCTACTTTCTGGGTTGTGGATTAAACAACAGTAAATACAAGAATATTTTTGAATACTTGAAGCAGGAGGATGACCTTGTTTTGGTCTTTACTCATATTCCAGGGAAACGCTCATTAACCTGGGATTTTGTACCACTTAATGAGTTAATGTAGTAGATAAAAAAAGGCCACCTAATAAAAGGCGGCCTTCGATGAGGGGTGATTAATTTATTTAATTAATCAATAATTCTATTTGCATCCACTTTGATTTCAGATATGCGAATATTACCATTACCGGTATTGTGGGAGTCTGGCATTGTAAGCATTACCATTCTGAACTCCTGTGGTGTTTCAAGTTCTAGTCGGCGTGATAAGTCTGAAGCTTTCTCAAAACTCAGAGTTCCAATCTTTGTCCATGTGTTTTCATGTGGTACTTTCCAATAATCTGCTACAGTTCTATCTGTGCCTTTATCACTATTGGCAATATATTCACTGTCATTGCTAATCCATACATCAACAGTTTTCAAAAATCCAACAACGTCATTATAAACGGTGATCGAATTCATCGTAAACTCATCTTTATAATCAATCACATAATAGTGAGCTAATGTAGGATCGCTATTGTTATTGTGGAATTTTTGATGATCGGGATCCATCCATCCTGTGTGCCACATATTTGTTGACGAGTTGTGATTCACTAATCCGTCAAAAGCAAACTTTGCAGCTAAATCATCATTAGCTTCCGTGCAATAATCAACAATCTGTGCAGGAGGATATGGAATGATGGTTTCGGTGTATTTGGTGGTTACCAATGTGTCAATATCTGTTTCATGAATGTGGAACTTTGTTTTATTACGAACAACACCTCCTATCTTTGCATTAACTAATGGAAATGTGTTATCTGTTATAAAAACCTCATCAGTAAAAGTTCCATCTGTTTTCTCATAGCTGACAAAATTACCCGTTGAACCGATCTTTCGACCTATTATAATTTCATCAACATCAGGTGAGAATCCAATCCCATCATTTAATAAGGCTGATTGATAAACCAGTCCGTAAATAAAAGCACCTTCATTGGTTTTCAGGGATTTATTGCCGAAAATGTCAACATTTTGAGCTTCGATCAATAGGTTTCCCTGAATATTATGTTCCGAAACGTCAATGATTTTGTAATAGCATTCAAGTTCGGCATCATAGTTTGCTTCGCTGTATTCTACCTTAACAGAATCTTTTACATCATTGGTAATGTTCCATTTTAACATACAATAATCGCGGTTGACGTCATCAGAAGGGAAAATATTTACCCTCACTCTGTAGTAGCCAGACTGGAAGGCCAGCTCATTTACTTTTGCAGCGTAAATGATAGGACCATTTTCAGTATATTGATCAAGAAAACTACTTGCATCATCACAACTTACAATGCCACAAAGCAGGCATAGTCCGATGATCCCATTTTTTATATATCTAAGCATAATTCTCAGTCGATTTAAATTGTTTAACATCATTACTCGTAGTACTTGTTTTCAATTTGTCCCCAAAGATAGATTTCATTCCAGGTGTACTGCATACGTGTGTTGTCGTAACTATCCAGCATCTCAATGCGGAGATAACGGAAGTTTGTCTTCGGTTGAGCATCTGGATTTATGTTATCATCTTCAATAGAGAATTCCATACCTGTAGCAGCCTCTTTCTCATCAGCAGTTAGGTTATTACGATCTATAGCTTCAGGAGCGATGTATTCTCCGATCAATGTCCATGTTTCCGGAAACTTTGAAAAACGGTCGGCATTTTCATCGTTTGTACCCCAGAAGCGGAAGTGCTTAACAGAGGTTCCAGCATAAAGAAAATATGAACGCCAGTAAATTTTCATCCTACTTAGGCGCGTATCTACGTTTAGGTCATAGGTAGCATAAGCTGTTTGCACAGGTTGAGTCGTAGAATCATCTCCATCATTCATGTTTTCAGTAAACTTTGTACAGTGAAACTGGTTTCCACCCAGTTTATTGTCGAATAGTGTTTTAGGACCATGTGCACCTGAGTAGAATAATCCGTCCTTTTGAATCCCCGTTTCTGGAATTATACCCTCTGAAGCATAATCCTTACTTTGTCCACTTGCATACTGAAATTGAAAAACGTTTAAAGCATTGATGTGTTGGTACTCTATAGGATCTTCCCTGTAAGGAGTCCAGTGTCCAATAAGAGTATCCGTACGATTTCCCCATTTATCAGCAATTACGAAACCAAACTTTTGCTCAGTGTCGGGATATTGACGAACATATGCATAGGTTTTATTGTTCAAAGTATCCTGAGTGTAGATTCTCTTAGATGCGTCTTCAGTGAAAGTTGTTTCACCCTTAATCTGTAATGTATCTTCAGTTAAGACATGTATTACCAAGAGGTCACCAGAAAGATTTTCCCAATCAATCTTAACACCACCAAATGCAGCTGATACTTCCATCGTTTCCAGAGCAGACTCAATTGGAGAGAGTAATGGTGTACCTTTTACAACAGTATTTTCCGATTGATTTCCGCTATTGTCGATACTTACCATGTTTATAGTAACCTCGTCAGTACCCGTGAAGCCTTCTACAAGAATGGATGAGGAGTAGCGTGACACGGTAAATTCCATTTTCTCTCCCTTCTTGTTGGTGTAAGATGCTGCTATTTGTGCAACATCTGCATCTCCTTGAGCCAATGTAAAATGGATTTCCAGTGCTCCAGGTTTTGGAATTACCTGGTTAATGGTCATCGTTCCTGGAGCAATGTCGTCGGTTTTAACCTTTTCCAGTTCCAGGTAAGAGTCTGCACAAGCAGCCAATATCATTGAGCTAATAAGTGCAACCAAGAGAATGCGTATTTTATTTTTGATTCGTTTCATCTTATTAATTTTTAAAAACAACTTAATAAAACTACCAACCTGGATTTTGAACCAGATTAGGGTTTTGTAACAGTGTATTTGTCTTTAGGGGCATTAGGTAATCCTTCATTGAGAATCGTGGTTGTGCTAATACCGTGATATTGTATAGCTCTTGCTTTGTCTTTCCTGTCATATTCCACCCCGTTGTTGGTCTGTTAAGTACCTCTTCAGCTATCAACCACCTTCTAACATCATAGTAAAAGAAACCTTCAAAAGCCAATTCGTTAAGTCTTTCTTGATGGATGATATCTCTTAAACCTTCGGTTGTGGATGGTTTACTTCTATTTTCATCAGTTGCGTATTTATCCCAACTGTCTACAACTCCTTCCATTCCAACACGTGCTCTGATTTCATCCAAATAGGCATAGGAACTCTTCCCTTGTGAATCTGTTTGTTGAGGTCCTCCA
The DNA here is from genome assembly GCA_005217565.1 of Puteibacter caeruleilacunae. Classification (GTDB taxonomy): domain Bacteria; phylum Bacteroidota; class Bacteroidia; order Bacteroidales; family Prolixibacteraceae; genus Puteibacter; species Puteibacter caeruleilacunae. The sequence continues at coordinate 145,225 of SJCO01000015.1, read as the reverse complement.
ACTTCATTCAGACATTCTGCCAATAAAAGATACATATCAGCCAAGCGAATAATTGGGAAAGAGTATCTCTCTTCTCTCAGATCCAATCGCGATGCCGCATAGGTAGTCTTTAGGTGGCTTAGTTTCTTGGCTAAATAACCTGTAGGAGAAAAGTTCCCATATCCACCATAACTTTTCTCTCCACAACCTTTGCCTGCAAGAAAGCTAGGAACAGATGGACTGGAAAGACTTTTTTCTCGACCTTCCCAGATTCCTCCATCAAATCCAACTGAAGCATAAAAACGCAATGAACGGTTGAAATGAAGAATAGCTGTTTCTTCTCCTGCTTTTATTAAATATTTAGCATTGTCATCAGAAGCTGTCTGTGTTTGATAGCGATTTAAATACCATCCTTTGGTTGCCCATTCTTTATCTTCCTGAATAGGAATACCATTGGCCGTGTAAAAGCGTTCTACAACATCAATTGTGGGACCATGGCGCTGTCCAAGTTCTCCTCCACCTGCACCTTGAGCATTGATCCATTCGCTGTTGCTAAGCATTGTTGAGAATTGTTGAATTCTTTTAGTATTCTCATTAGTAGCCCAGATTATTTCAGGATTCCAAGATTCAGTAATTGCTTGTCGAAGGCTGATCATGGCCTTTGTTGTATCGCTGATATTTAATGAATTGATTCCTGATATTGCATTGTTTCCTCCGTCTGTTGATATTAAAATGATTGCTCCATCGGCTTCAGCGCTTCTACATGCAGAGTCACAAGCAGCTAATGCCAGCGTCCAACGCTGCTGGCTATCCCCAGCAGGGAAGAGCTCTTTACCTTGATTGTCGACTACTCCATTGTAGTAATTGTTGTTGTTGAAAAGGGGACTTGCCGCTAATACCAAAGTTTTTGCCTTAATACATTTTGCAATGGTTTTTGTAAAGCGACCGTATTCAGTGGCATTGTCTAGCTCAAATAAGTCGGGCAGATCAACAATTGCTTCATCAAGTGTACTTGTTATATAATTTACAACTTCATCGACAGAGGCACGATGAACATTGACTTCATCATCTCCGGCAGAGATTGGAGTTGCTTTATCCAGGATAGGAATAGGTCCATAAAGTTGGAAGAGATAAAAATGAAGATAGGCTTTAATTGTTTTTGCTTCAGCCATCCATTTTGCTCTTGTCTCATCATCTAAATCTTGTGGTCCACCATTTTCGACCAAAATGTTTTCAAGGAACACATTACAGTGTCTAATTCCTTGCCAAAGTGCTTTTGGAGCGCCGTTGTTACCATCCCAGAAATTCATATAAGGATTTGCTACATTGTTTCCCTGGAAAAAGGATTTCATTGGGTTTGGCTGACCAGAGGACAATGATTGAGATTTATCTTCCTCAGAGTACATGATATCACCTCCTCCAGTAAGGCCTAGCGTATTACCAGGATTTGCAACAGGAGGAAGGTAACTATAACATGTGAATAAGTACTTTTCAGAATTGTACGAGTCATTAAAGGCATCCTCCAATTCTGGTTTGTCATCAGGCAAGATATCCAGTACATTGTTACATCCAGTAAGGATGGATAAAATGAATATCGCCAGGATATATTGTATCTTTTTCATACGAATTAAATTTTCTGATTAGAAGTTAAGCTGACAGCCTATGTTGAATACTCTTTGGATAGGATAACGAAGCCCATTGCCACGCATTTCCGGATCCCATAAATCGAAATCAGATAGGGTTAACAGGTTGGTCCCACTAGCATAAATCCTGGCTTTAACACCATGAATCTTAGGTAACTTGTAACCAATTTCAACCGATTTTAGGCGCAGGTAACTAGCTGTACGCATCCAATAATTACTATTAACAAAGTTGTTATTGTTACCAATTGAAGAAACATTGTTGCCATCTTGATTAGTTATTCTGTCGGCAGATAAGCGAGGCCAGGCAGCATAAGGATCTCTGTTGGTTTCGGTCCATACATCATCAGCGATAAAGTTCAGCATTGCTCTGTTTCCTTTTTTTCCTCCAGCATATACTTCAACAAAAGGAGCCATTTTCTTTGGTTCAAGGAAAAATGAGTAACGAGATGATCCTTGGAAGAATAACGAGAAATCGAATGTTTTATATCCAAATGATCCTCCAAAACCGTATTGTATTTCAGGATTAGATGGGTACCCCATTGGAACAATATCAAACTCATTAATGACTCCGTCATTGTTGATATCTCGATATTTGATATCTCCAGCCTGGTATCCTCCTCCTGCTCCACTTACACGCTGTATTGGTGAGTTTTCAACTTCTACATCATCAATGAATAATCGTTCTGCAACATAGCCACGTGTTTGTCCTACTTTTTGACCCTCTCTTGATTTCCATGGAGCAATGCCAGAATAATCCAGCTCATCATATTTGGTGATCTCAGAAGTTCCGTAGGTAAAGTTCCCTCTGATGATGTACCACATGTCACTACCAATAGATCTGTTAAAATCGAGAGAAAGATCGATTCCCTCACCTTTAGCTTCACCATAGTTTGTTCTGATATTTGCAGTCAATCCCATTGTCGAAGGAATGTCAGGACGGAACTGTACAATGTTTGTACGACGTTCTCTATAATATTCCGCCTGGAAGGTTAAATCATTATCGAATAATCCGATTTCAAGCGCGATATTTGATTTGTAAGATACCTCCCAGGTGATATCCTTGTTGGCATATCGAGATATTGCAACAGATGGAAGGCTGAAGGTGTCGTATGGATTGCTACCAAAATTACCTGTTTTGCTACCGTTGAGGTTTACGTTTGAAGTAAAGAAGAAGCGATCCTGACCAGATACAATTACATCGTTACCTACCAGTCCATAAGTCGCTCTTACCTTTAGCTTAGGAATCGTTCTTTTTATACTTGCCCAGAAATTTTCATCTGATACTTGCCATCCTAAACCTACAGAAGGGAAGAATCCCCATCTATGATCTGCATCAAATCGTTCGGAACCATTTAATCCGAAGTTAAATTCTCCAAAGTATTTGTTCTTGTAGCTATAGGTAAATCGTCCTGCAAAAGCCACATTTCTTGAAGGTAGGGAAGAATCAAGGTTTTTAGGACTACCACTTAAACTCTCTTTAAATGAACCTACAATAAGACCACCAACGTCGTGCTTATCTTCAAATTTTCTATTGTAGAGAATTGCTCCCTCAGCATATGAACGAGATGTAACAGATTTATCTCCTGCTGAGTAATCAATAAAATCAGAACCTCCTTCAGGATTCAGAAGAGCAAGTTCATAAGGGAAATCTGATTGACTTGGATCATAACTTCCTTGCATGTATTGATAATAGAATGGTTGATATTCTCTTTTGATGTTGAAACCTGAGTAACGTGTTACACTTCCAATAAAGCGAGCTCTTAATCCTTTAGTGATGCTATTTAAATTCTGATGTAACTCTAATTGGGCCAGAAAAGTGTTTTTTCTAACATCTTCGTAACCTCTCATGATATCAGCATATGGATTGATATAGTCAGGAGTACCATTTCCAAAAGGATCGCCTGAATAGTTACCAAATAGAATACGATCAACAAATTGAGAGTTTTTGTCTGGTGCGTAATAAGCAGGGAATAGCACAGGATTGGCTAATAGAGTCTTGTTATAGGTATTAGCACCTCCACTGCCAAACTCTCCGATAGGACCGGTATAATCTTCAAAAGTAGCATTTACCCTAACTTTGGCTTCTAATGTTTGGGTTAGATTTAAGTTTACATTTGTTCGTACCGAATATCGTTTTAAATCAATATTGGTGTTAAATGGATTGACTTTATCAACTTTCAAAATACCATTGTCTTTAGAGAAAGTCCCTGCGATATAATAAGTGGCAGCATTTCCACCTCCTGTAAGGTTGATGTTTGCTCTCTGGTTTATCGCATGATTCTGAGTTAACATATCTCTCCAGTTCACGGCAGGATATACATACTGATTTCGATCTGGATCTCTTGTTAAATCAATCTTAGTCTGCGAATACGTTAGTTGATCGTGACGTGTTAAGCTGGCAAGGTTTGAATATTCCATAAATGTAACCGGATCAGCAATATCTACCTCTTCGGTTGGCTTTGAAAGAGATGTTTCGTATCGAAAAGATACCTTAACTGTTCCCTTTTTCCCTTCTTTAGTGGTAACCAAAACAACACCGTTAGCACCTCTTGCTCCATACAAAGCAGTTGCAGCAGCATCCTTTAAAACAGAGAAACTGGCAATGTCATCAGGACTAAGTTTTGCCAAATCGCTGGATGTCATTTCAATGTTGTCAATTAAGATAAGTGGAGAAGTTACACCACTACCAAATGAAGTAACACTACGCACAAAGAATTGGGCATTGTCTTCTCCAGGAGCTCCTGTTGATTGATAGGAAACCAATCCGGCCATTTTCCCGGATAGTGCGGTTGTTAAGTTACTCGAAGGAACCTTCAATTCTTTTGTGTCGACTGTTGAAATTGAAGATACTACACTTTCCTTAGTTTGCTTACCAAATGCTACTACTACAGCTTCCTCAAGCATCTCAGCAGCAGCAGAGAGTCTGATATTGATGATTTTAACCTGGTCGACACTAATTGTCTGTGCCTCATAACCAATGAAAGAAAACATCAATTGATCTCCCTTCTTTACAGTGATCTCATAAATACCGTCAGGATCGGTAGCGGTACCGTTGGTTGTTCCAACTACAACAACACTTGCCCCAGGAATTGGAGCATCATTAAATGCGTCTGTTACCTGTCCTGTAATCTTAAAGGTATCTGATTGCTGCTGTTTTTTGGGTGCTGTTTTAGGTGCCTCTTTTTTCTTTTGTAGGCCTATCGCTACCATTTTATTTTTAACGGTATACTTATAACCTAAGGGAACGATCACTTGATCAAGAATCTCCATTAAAGTAGCATTTTGAATATCAACATCTACTTTGGGAGATTTTACAAATAAATTAGATTGATAGAAGAATTGAAAATCGCTTTTGTATTTCAATTCATTCAAAACATCGACAACAGAAGCTTGCTTAAGTTTGATACTGATCTTGGTTTGTTGTGCATAGTTTTCTGTTGCTTGGACTTGTGTTGTTTGTATCAGGAATAGCAATAATAGGACCTTAAAAAAAGCCATACCACTACTTATCCGAAGCTTTTGTTTAAAAGCTATCAGTTTTTTCATAATTTTGTTAGGATTTAAATTCTTAATTGATTTTAAACTTCTTGGGGGCGGAAGCTGTGGCATCAGTTTCCGCCATTTTTTTCTTCTCGAGTTGGTTTAGTTTTTTGTCATAGGCATTTACTTAGGTTTCAGTTTTAATTGATTGGTATTACTTCACGTGAATTGTTTTATTTTCCGTATTAAATTGAATGTCAGTTGTAGTTGTTATGAAGTCTAATAGGTTGTTAAGATTTTCCTTTCGTTCAAATTTGCCTCCAAACTTTACGTTTGCTAAAGTGGTATCTGCGAATACTACTTCATAGTTGTACCAACGAGATAGTGTTTTCATGATATCTTTCAGGCTGGCATTATTAAAGTAATAAACCCCATCTTTCCATGAGGTATAATTTATAGTATTGACAGTTTTTTTTAAGTAGATACCACCATTTTTGCTGACAGTTATTTGTTCGTTTGGAAGTAGTATTTCCTCTTTCTCTGGGGATGTTGGATTAAACATCTTTACTTTTCCTTCCACCAAGGTGGTTTGAATATAATCTTCGTCGCTATAGGCCGAAACATTAAAAGAAGTTCCCAATACCTCAATGGTTTGGTTGTTCGATGTTATGCGAAATGGTTTTGATGGATTCTTGGTTACCTCGAAAAATGCCTCACCTTCCAGTAATTCAACAGATCTTGAATCTTCGGAAAATTGTACCGGATAACGCAATAGTGTTTGCGAGTTTAAGTAAACCTTTGTTCCGTCAGAAAGGTGAAGACTAAATGTTTCTCCCCGATTTACTTTCAATGTGTTGTAAGTAATTTTTTTTGTCTTAATGTCCTCATATTTTAAGGTATTGTCGATCACTTTTGCGGACTGTTTCTTATCAATTTTGATCTTTTTGTTTTTATCTAGTTCTATTTCTTTTCCATTGTTAAGGATAAGAACTGCTTTTTCTGTTCCAGGTGTAAGGGCTGAATCGGCAACAGCTTCAGGAGCTTTATTTTGGAAAAAGATAAGAGATAAAACGATAAGAATACTAGCAGCTATTGAAGCTGCGGCACCATAGGTGCGAATAAGTTTGCGTCGATTGTTGAGTCTTTCTAATCGTTTCTCCAGATGTCTCAATATTTGTTTTGTTCTTTCAGGAGAGGCCTTGTAGTGGGGACCTTGCTGGAAATATTTTTCAGCACGATTGTAGAATTGTGAGTGATCTTCACTTTGAGTTATCCAGAGTTGAAAAATAACTTCTTCAGAAGGGGTAATTTCTTCTGTTATTCTTCGTTTTATTAGTTCTAAGGATATTTTCACTCTAGGTTGCATAAAATGTTTTACCCTTAGACAACAGGTTCACAAAAAAGGACTATTCTTTTTTTAACTTTTTTCTAAAAAAATTAAAAAGATTGGAGGCAATGGGCCTTTTAAAAGAGATGTTTGAGTTCTTTTCGTAAATACTTACGTCCTTGTGCTAATTGATTCTTTACTGTTAACTCAGAGATATTCAGTGATTTTGCAATTTCTGATCGTTTCATACCTTTTAGGTATTTCATGTCGACAACCAGTGCCATTTTTTCTGGAAGATTTTTAATAGCTTTTGATATTTCTTGTTCAATAAATGCAGGATCATCATCTTCCTCATCTATGTCTAGTAGTATTCCATCTATTTCGGTTAAATCATAGGCAGACTTAATATCTACTTTTTTTAGGTGATTCAGACAGCGGTACTTAACGGCTTGATAAAGGTATGCTTTTATTGATGTTTTAATTTCAAGGTTTGTGGCATTCTCCCATAGGTGTACAAATAGATCTTTTACGACATCCTCACTCTTCATTGCATCGAAGAGCATTTTTTCTGCAAAACGAACAAGTTCTTCAAAATAGCCTTCAAATAAGAATGAAAAGGCTTCCTTGTTTTTATCTCTTATTTGAGATAGGATATACTTATCTCCAGTGTCCATAGTTTTGTCAGGTTAAGTTTAGTCCGCATTTCAACAGAACAAATCCATAAGGAAGGATTATCTTCTGATTTAAAATGAAAAATAAATATACAATCCACCCATGTAATTAATTTAAGCCTATTCAGTAAGGTAATTTGTGGTTTTAGGTTTTAGGTGTGAATGGTGAATAGGTTCCTAAATTAATCGCGCCAAAGTTATTAACAAATGAGGTACAGAACAAAATAATTATCTGAATTTCATTGAAGATTGATTACAGATGAATGTATCTGATGATGATTGAAGATTAAAAAGATAGACCATGGAAAATAATAATATGCTAATAAGAATGTGCATTTTTTACTAACTTTGGTTTTAAATAAATAGATTCTTTTTTAGAGTGTACTGTTTATAGATTAACAACCCATTGATTGAAAATTATGAATAGACTTATGATCCCTTTCGTTAGTGTACTAGCTTTTATTTTTCTAAATTTTGGCTGCAGTAGAGAACGTACTCATGAAAGTTATTTTGGTGCCGAACCAATTGGTCAGATGAATCTCGTAACCGAAAGATTAAAGGTTGATTCTATTGTTATGGATAAAGTTTCATCATCCTATATTGGGAAATTCTTTTTCAATAATAATGTTATTCTTTTTTGGGATGAAATGTTGAGAAAAGTTCTCCTCTTTGATACTAATGGACATTTTTTAGGAGAACGATTAACATTGGGGAAAGGACCAAATGAGGTTCCAATATCTGAGGTAGATGGATTTTCTGTTCTTAAAGATGGTTCATTTATTGTTTTTGGAGGCGGTGACTGTATATTTCTATTTGATCAGAATTGGAATAAAAAGTCTAGTCTGATACTAAGAAAAGGGAAACGGATTTCTCAGCAAACACTTAATGCTGCTTCTAATCCTGGTATGTCTCAAATTTATGATGTTGAGTATGAAAAGCACTTTACAATGCAGAGTTACAATAACAAGTTATATTTCCCTATAGAGTGTATGGCTGATAATTTGAATCCAGCCCTTCGAAGGTATTATGAAGAATCAAGAATAATATTTGAAGTGGATAAGAAAACAGGGGAGTTAATAAAGATGGAAGGACGAAGATCTCCTGTTTATCAAGACTACAGTTGCATTGGACAATTCAGTTGGTTCGATTATGATATTTCAAGAGATGGTAGAATTTACGTAATGTATGAGCCAGATCACCTGATATATGAATACAATCAGGAATGGGACAATACCAATACGTTTGGAGTGCCAGGTAAAAAGATGGATACTAATTACTTTGAAAGCACAAATGCTAGAGAAGGGGGGATGCGTATGGTAGAAGAAAGGGAGTCAAAAGGATACTATACCGACATCATTTACTTTGAAGAATATGATATTCTAATGAGGTCATATCAGAAAGGATTGAAGAGTGCTGTAGATGGTTTGCAGATTTATCAAAATAGAATCTTAGTTGCTGATGTAGATGTACCCAAAGGATTTAAGGTTATTGGCATCGATGATTCCTACTTTTATGCTAACGGTGTTATTGATGAAGAATGGGAAGAGTTTAAGGTGTATCGATTTAAAGTGTCTGAGATACTTAAAAGATAATTGACCTTTATAATGCGATAATACTCGTAAATAGTACAAGAAAGTTCCACAAATAGCTCACAACCTTATATAGAATAAATATCCTAAAAACATGAAATCAATAAAGTTATTACTCTTTTTTTGTTTGTTCAGTGTTGTGGCTTTAGGCCAGAATGCATTCGTCATAAAAGGTCAACTTATAGATAAAAAGACGAAACAACCGCTTCCATATGCTAACATTGTTTATGCTCAAAAATCATTGGGAACAACTTCAGATATCGAGGGAAACTTCCACCTGTATTTGACAGAGGCTAATAAAACAGATAGCATCAGGATTCAATACCTGGGGTACGAAACGCTGAATTTAGATTTAAATTCAGCACAAAAGATTGATGTGTATAAGTTAGTTCCTAAACCGGAGCTTCTTAAGGAAGTTAAAGTCCGCGAGAAAAAGTTTAACCTTAGGAAGTTTATGGAGCGAACGATTACTAAATACAACGAAAAAAGGAAGGCAACACCACACATTGCTTATGGACATTTTCGTGAATGTGCCAGGTACAATGGTAGATATGTTATGTATATGGAATCGTTAGGTTATTCAATATATTCAGGAGAGCGGGAAGACGCAAGTTGTTTGTCAAATTATAATTTTTATTGTGAAAACTTAAAATGTACCACACCACATGATGATTGGATTAAAATTTTCAAAGAAGGTAGAGGTGGTCAATTAATAAATAAGTATCCTGTAAATGGAGGGAGTTCAAATTTGAATGTCTTTAGATGTATTGAGAGGCATGGTTTATTGACTATTAAGTTCTGGAAACGCTATCAATTCAGACTAGATACAACTTATTTTGCTGGGCAAATGCCAATTTTCAAGATATCGTTTAAAAATGGTTCAGAAAAAGGTATTCTACATGTTTGCTCTGAAAACCAGCACATCATCAGGGTAGAACAGAGTACAAAGCAATATTGGAGTAATTTATTTTATAAACGTATACCTGCAAACATCACTTTTACAATAGACTATTACAACGAAATTCCATTTCTGTCGAATATTACTTCTGTTGCTAATTATAAAGGAGTTGAGTATTTAAATACACTACATATTTTAAGTCAGAAACTGAATGACTTTTCATTAAACTGGAAAGAATATTGGTCTATGCAAGACTATGCTGGGAATCCTTACATTACATATGATCCTGTCGAATGGAGTAAGTATACCATACCATTTTATAGTAGTTATGAAAAGATGAGATTAGATTTAGAGAGTAATGGACTAACGCTTGAAGAACAGTTCAAACAAGCTTCTAATAAATGGTATTTTCCAGAGGCTAGGAAATCGGATACCGCAGTTAGGATCGTGAATGATTTGAAGAAATTGTTTTGATAAATAGTGTCTATGAGTGATTAATTGAGTGTAATCTTTTTCAGGAGTTCCCCTTTCTGGTTAAATCTTCGTAGGATAATTGTTGTTTTGTTGTTTGATGAAATGGAGTACGAGCAGGTGATGATGTTTCCATTTGGAAGCATGTCGATGGCTATGGCTTTTTCATGGATTGTTGAAGAAGTCGAGTTTTCGAATAATCGTTGACCGTCTAGATCTGTTTTTACCCAATAAGTCTGACGTACCTTTTCTTTGTTGGTAGTTATGCCGAGAAGATAAAGAGATTTGTCGTGTAGCATGAAATCAGCTGCCTGGTCAAGCTTGTTAGAGCCAAAAGTATTATGCCAGGATTTTTCACCTGAGTCGTTAATGTGCATTAAAAGAATGTCGAAGCTTCCTTCCCCATAACTTTGGGTACTTCCAAGTAAATAATACCCATCGGAATGATCCTTAAGAATCTTTACTGCTTGATCGTGCCCTTTTTCTCCGTATGTTTTTTGCCAGATCTTATTGCCTAGTTTGTCACATTTGATCAATAGAAGATCTGCATCATGACTGTGAAAATCCTCACGTGTTGAAAGATGAAATCCTCCTTGGGAGCCATAGATGAGTAGATTGTCATCATGAGATTGTGTGATATCAAATGCATAGTCAACCCACTTGCTTCCCCAGTGCTGTTCCCACTGTTTTTTTGTATCTGCATTTGCGGAAACAACATAACAGTTCCCATTTTTTTCTTCGCTTTTCGAGAAACCACAAATAATCAGATTATTCCAGGAAGTTTCACAAATACCTAATGCTAATTCTGCGTGATATCCTCCATATTGCGCTTGTTTCTTTACTTCACCCTCTGGTGAGCAGCGTATGATACTCATACTTTCTCGTGGACTTCCGCCATCCCAGATTGTTGCAGCGAGCAAGATATCTCCGTTTCTTGCAATCTTAATTTTCGCTGCTTCATCTTGAAGAACACCTCCGTAATTCTTGTGCCAATCAATATTAAAAATAGAATCGAGTTTGTATAACGCCAGTTTTTTGCTTTCTGTCGGTGATTCTCTTTCTGTACCATACAATAAAACATGCCCATCCTCAGTTACTACCATATCTGATGGTATAAAAGATCTTCTGATATCTATTGAAAATAGGTTGCTAGAACAAAAGAAAAGTAAAAAAAATAGTGCGATATTTACTTTCATGGCATCATATGTTTGCAAAAGAAACGAGTCAGAACTATTTTTATTGTTAGTTCCCAAATTTAGAAAATGAACAACTTAAAACCACTATATTTTTTTCTGTTGATATTGATATGCCTTGTTGGCTGTCGACCTGATAGTCTGTTCTCTGTAAAAGAGGAATGGAGTATTTCATGTGGTGCAGAAGACTTTGATGAGGAGCAGTTTCTTTGGTCTAATCCTTTTGTGAAATCAGGTGATCTGAGAACCAGAAGTGGAGATACATGTTTTTCAGGACAATATGCTGTTCGTTTAAATAAGGAAAATCGTTATGGTTTTTCGCTGATTGTTCGCAATGTTCGCCCTAATGATAAATTTGAGGTTAAAGTAAAGCGCAAAGGGGATGGTGATAAAGGAATATTGGTTGTTCAGTCGAAAGATCCGAAAAACTTTTATGAGAAAGCTGTTACAGGAGAAAAGGTCAATGATGATTGGTCAGAGTTAAGGTGTCGTGTTGTTATTCCTCCAAATTTTAAAGGGACTAAATTGAAGATTTATACCTGGAATCCAGATGGTCAAGAGGTGTACTTTGATGACATGGTGGTGACCAAGCATATTGAATGGCCTGAACGAGTAGGAAAGGCTCCGGAAGGTATTCATTTTTACCTGACAGATATGGCTCACAAAAAGCTTGTGCTAAAACGAGCTGAAGCTTTTGAAAATGGAATTCTTGAAACCAATGATGATGATTGGGTGAAGGCAATTTATTTTGATGAGAATGATGACTTCTTGTGTAAATTAAGACTGAAAGGAGATTGGTTGGATCATTTAAAAACCGACAAGTGGTCGTTTCGTATCAAATTAAAGAAAGGAACCTGGAATGGTGTTGAGGAATTTTCTATTCAGAATCCTGCTACCAGGGGATGGCTTAACGAATGGTTTTTGCATGAGTTGTGTGAAAAGGAAGATATACTCACCACTACATATGATTTCATAAACGTTTCGATCAATGGAGAGCATAAGGGTATATATGCCTGGGAGGAACACTTCCTAAAGCAATTATTGGAAAAGCGAAGCAGAAGAGAAGGACCTATCATTCGATTCGAGGAAGAGGGATTTTGGAGTCTGATTAAGACAGAACAACAAGAAAAGCCTATGTTGCTTCCGTATTATGTTGGTGCGGTTATAAAACCATATGGAGCCAAAGATCTAAAGAAATCGCCTGATAAGAAATTGCAATTTATAGCAGCACAAGATTTGCTGGATGCTTTCAGAGATCAAACACTTCCTTTGGATGAAATTTTTGATGTTGATAAGTTAGCTCGATTCTACGCATTGCTTGATCTAACCCATGCTTATCATGGTTTTACATGGCATAATGTCCGTTACTATTACAATCCGGTTATTAATCGCCTGGAGCCGATCTATTTCGATGGAGGAATAGATGATACAGAACCACGAGATATGCGCAGATCGATATTTGGTGATGTAAATGCTTCAATGCTTAAAAATAAGCCTATTAAAGAGCAGATGTTGTATACACCATTTCTTCATGATGAGTTTGTGGATAAATACATACTGTACTTAAAACGTTATGCGGGAGGAGAGTATTTAAAGAATTCTCTAGAAGAGTTTAAAACGGGGCTGGATTCCCTAACATTACGTTTGCAACAGGATAGAAAACACTATCAACTGAATATCCCCTATTTCTATGAAAATGTAGATTTAATCAGGAAGAATTTATCAGACTATGAAAAGCGTGTAAGAAAGGGAGGTTTTTATGATTTCTTAAAGACTCAAGTTTGGCGATTGAATCATGCAGATACGGTGAGAAATATGGATGTATGCTCGAAGTTTGTGCATATTTATAAGGATAAAAAAGGTGATAAGTTTACTTATCAAGTAGAAAACTTCAGTGGAGTAGATGTGAAGATAATAGATGGAAGGGCTGAAGGAATACTCCATGTGGATGATGGTATTTCGCGAGTGATCAATAGATATAAGGATAATCAGGCTGGGAAATTTACTTTTGACAGTGGTAATGATTACAAGGTCTTTCAAGTTGAATTGTCGAAAGATGAAATCATGAGTATTCCTGTTTATAACTGGCCAGCACCAAAAAATATTAACCGGGCGAAGAAGAACATAGCAGATATATCTACTTTCGGAAAGATTAAAGGTGACACCTTAATTGTGACTGGAAATGTGATTGTCGATCGTACTGTAATTATTCCGGCGGATGTTGTGGTGAAGGTTGAGGCTGGGACAAATATCGATATTGTGAATCATGCATCGGTTATTTCTTATGCTTCTCTAGTGATGACAGGGACGAAAGAGCATCCTATTCATGTAACATCAAGTGACCATACAGCTGAGGGATTTAATGTCTTGCAGGCTAATTCAAGATCTAGCTTAAGGCATGTTGTATTTGATGGTTTGTCTAATCTACATAAAGGAGGATGGATGACACCTGCCGCTGTATGCTTCTATGAAGCGGATGTTGATATGTATCATGTTACCTTTAAAAGAAACGTGCAATGCGATGATGGATTAAACATTGTTCGTTCTGATTTTAAAGTAGAATCATGTGTGTTTGAAGCTTGTTTTGCTGATGCCTTTGATTCAGATTTTTGTACAGGATTGGTAACTGATTGTCAATTCATAAGACCAGGAAATGATGCCATCGACTTTTCAGGAAGTGATGTTGTTATTGAGAATTGCTTGATAAGAGATGCTGGAGACAAGGGAATCAGTGGAGGAGAGGAATCTCATTTGATCGTTAGAAACACTGAAGTATCAGGAGCCAACATTGGGATCGCTTCGAAAGATTTGTCAAGGATTGAGGTGGATAAGGCGAGAATTGAGGACGTGACCTATGGTTTGGTGGCATTTCAGAAAAAATCGGAATATGGTCCCGCGAAATTACATGTGAATAATTTGAAAATGAAAAAATACCTGTTCATGCACCTCATCGAAGAGAATTCAATGCTATATTTGAATGGGAAGGAGATTTTTGGAATAGAACATCGGGTTGCTGAACGCTTTTATTAACAAGGAAAAGATAACTGTATGGATAAGTGGAGTTTATTTCAACGCTTTTTAATTACTGAGAATGCTCAGATTTCAGTCTGGGATTTTGTTATTAATGCAGTAATAGTACTGATATTATCAGTCGTGCTGGAGTTTACGTATTCACGTTGTGCCAAGAGTCTTTCGGGGCGACAAATCTTCGCATCCAATTTCTTGTTAATAGCCTTTACTACGATGTTGATTATATCGATAGTGAAGTCTTCATTAGCCTTGTCTCTTGGATTAGTTGGGGCCTTATCAATTGTACGTTTTCGTTCAGCGATTAAAGAACCCGAAGAGTTGGCTTATCTATTCTTTACCATTGCCATCGGTCTTGGATTGGGAGCCAATCAACGATTGATCACTTTGGTGGCCTTTTTGATTTTATTGGGTATTATTTGGTTGCGTAGTTTGCGAGGGCAGACTAAAAGACGTCAGAATCTTTACCTAACGGTAAATGCTCTTGGTGATGATAAACCTTCGTTGGCACAAATTGAAAGCAAGGTTAATGAGAGTTTTAAGGCTTATAACCTGAATCGTTATGATGAGACTGCAGATCAGATTGAAGTAGCTTATTGGGTAGAAATGAAGGGAAGTGCCGATTTAGAGAAATTAAATACCGCTTTAAAGCGGATTTGTCCATCTGTTAGAGTGTCTTTTATTGATAATAAATCAATATAAAATAGTATGGAGGGGTATACTTTTTTAAATCATTATCGATACGAACGAAAATTCGTATTGAATGATTCGTCAGCAATGAGGGCGGAGATGGTTCTGAAGCAGAATCCGGCCTTGTTCCGATCGATATTTAAGCCCCGTCAAATTAATAATATTTACTTCGATAGTCCTGGCTTGGACTGTTTCTATGATAATCTGTTTGGAAATCGTGAGCGTTGGAAGGTACGTATTCGTTGGTATGGAGAAACAAAAGGAGAAATTCGTCAGCCTATCTTAGAGTATAAGCTGAAAAAAGGATTGGTAGGAACCAAACGGTCGTGGCCTCTTGCATCATTTGAGATTAATGGAGCATTTGATGGGTACGCTTTGAGAGATCTGCTGCAGCGATCAGCTCTTCCTGATGAACAACGAAATGACCTGGCTCGCTTAAAGCCTGTGTTGCTCAATTCATATCAAAGAAAGTATTTCATCTCTAACGATGGACTTTTTAGGGCGACCATTGATCAGGAGCTGCGTTATTATAATCTACGTTCTGCATGGAATATGTTGTATCATGCTTATGAAGAGCGGTCAAAATCTGTGATTGAATTAAAGTACAATCAAGAGTATGATACAACGGCAAGTGAAATCACATCAGCTTTCCCTTTTCGATTGGATAAAAACTCAAAATATGCTACGGGAATGATGTATTTTAATCCAGGTATTGCTGAATAATGGGAGGCGTAAGATTGTTTTATGTCGATGGATTAAAACTAATTAAGTTTATCATGTGATAATGTGCCGAACGTGGGTAAAAATCATATAGCATAGCTGAACTTTTAGAAACATAAGCCGTTATATTTGCATTGTATCAAGTGAGTATTAGCAAGTAAGAACAAAAGAATCTAATTTATATTTTATGAGTTACGATGTTATTGTTATTGGTAGCGGTCCTGGAGGGTACGTTGCTGCCATCAGAGCTTCACAATTGGGATTGAAAGTTGCAGTTGTAGAAAAAGAAAACCTTGGAGGTATCTGTTTGAACTGGGGATGTATTCCTACAAAGTCATTATTGAAAAGTGCTCAGGCTTATGAGTATGCTAAACACGCAGCAGATTATGGCGTGTCAATTGAAGGGGAGGTGAAACCTGATTTCCCTAAAATGGTTGAACGTAGTCGCGGAGTTGCTGAAGGTATGAGTAAAGGAATCCAGTTTCTTTTGAAGAAGAACAAGGTTGACGTCGTAAATGGATTCGGAAAATTGATTGCAAAAGGTACTGTTGAGGTTGCTGCTGAAGACGGATCAAAGCAGGAATTAACAGCGAAACATATTATTTTGGCGACAGGTGCTCGTTCAAAAGTTCTTCCTAATCTTCCTCAGGATGGAGAAAAAATTATCGGTTATAGAAAGGCGATGACGCTGGAGAAACAGCCCGAAAGTATGCTGGTTGTAGGTTCCGGAGCTATCGGTAGTGAGTTTGCGAATTTTTATCATTCTATTGGAACGAAAGTAACCTTGGTAGAGTTTTTGCCAACAGTTGTTCCGAATGAGGATGTAGAAGTCTCGAAGCAATTAGAGCGTTCGTTTAAAAAATCAAAAATGAAAGTACTAACCAAGTCAGAGGTGTTGTCGGTAGATACTTCTGGTGATGGTTGCAAGGTTTTGGTTAAAACGAAGAAAGGAGAGGAAGTACATGAGGTAGATGTAGTATTATCTGCTGTGGGAGTGACGCCCAATATCGAAGGAATTGGCCTGGAAGATTTAGGTGTTGAATTGGAAAATGGTAAGATTAAAGTAGATGAGTATTACCGTACCAATATAGAGGGTGTTTATGCTATTGGAGATATTGTACACGGGCCAGCTTTGGCACATGTGGCTTCTGCTGAAGGGATTGTTTGTGTAGAGAAAATAGCAGGATTGAAAGTTGATCCGGTTGATTATGGCAATATCCCAGGTTGTACTTATACTAGTCCTGAGGTGTCATCTGTAGGCTTGACAGAGCAACAAGCAAAAGATGCTGGGTATGAGGTGAAGGTAGGTAAGTTTCCTTATTCTGCATCTGGTAAAGCCAGTGCCGCTGGTCAGAAAGAGGGATTTGTTAAGCTGGTATTTGATGCCAAGTATGGAGAGTTACTCGGAGCACATATGATTGGTGGTAATGTTACCGAGATGATTGCTGAGTTGGTTCTTGCTAAAAAATTGGAAGCAACAGGGCATGAACTTATAAAAGCTATTCATCCTCATCCAACCATGAGTGAAGCAGTAATGGAAGCTGCTGCTGCTGCATATGGAGAGGTCATCCATTTGTAATTATCTATAACAGAAAATATTTGAGTCCCCTTTTGTAGGGGACTTTTTTTGTGGCAAAAATCAAGGTTTTAATACCTGTATTTGGCTATCTTCGCACGGTCAAAAAAGAATTTTATAAAATTTAAAACAGATGAGTAAAGTATTATCAGTATTTATTCTGGGAATAGTATTAAGTGCTACAGGTGCTTTTGCCCAGGAAAAAACGGTGAGTTCAGACAATCTGGATAAAATAAGAGCTTCGTTTAAAAAAGATGGGTATACGAAGGCAATGCAAAATGCACTATCAGCTAATGATATTAAGAAGATTGCTTTCAACCGAAACAATGTAAATACCATCGACCACAACTTTAAGTATCGTGTAGATGTAAGTGGTATTACCAATCAAAAAAGTTCTGGACGCTGTTGGATGTTTACATCAATGAATGTATTGCGTCCGAAGGTAATGGATCGTTATTCATTAGATAACTATCAGTTCTCTCAGAATTATCTTTATTTCTGGGATATTTTCGAGAAATCTAACTTGTTTCTAGCGAACATTATTGAGACAGCCGACCTTCCTATGGATGATCGTAAAGTGAACTGGTATTTCCGTGATCCTGCTGGTGACGGAGGTGTTTGGAATAACTTTGTGAACCTTGTGAAGAAGTATGGATTGGTTCCTAAAGAAGTGATGACAGAAACTCATTCAAGTGAGAATACTTCATGGATGGTTCGTTTGGTTAAACGTAAATTGAGAGAAGATGGATTGATTCTTCGCGAGATGAAAGCTAATGGAGAAAAGACGAAAGCTATTGACGCGCGTAAAGTTGAAATGTTGTCGGAAATTTATCGCATGTTGGCACTCAACCTGGGAGAACCTCCGGTGAAGTTTGAATACAGAATGAAGAACAATGCTGGTGAGTTATCAGCTTATAAAACTTATACACCTCAGGAATACAGAGATATTGTATTAGAAGGTGTAAATCTCGATGACTATGTAATGTTGATGAATGATCCAACAAGACCTTATTTCAAACATTATGAGATTGAGAACTACAGAAATATTGAGGAAGGAGAAAACTGGCATTATGTGAATCTTCCTAATGAGGATCTTAAGCGATTTGCCATGGCTTCTATAAAAGGAAATGAGGCAATGTATGCTTCATGTGATGTAGGTAAGCAATTAGATAATGATCATGGTATTTTAGCTGTTGATAACTACGATTTCGAATCAGTATATAACGTGAAGTTTGGAATGGATAAGGCTGGTCGCATTCGCTCAGGAGAGAGTGGATCATCTCATGGTATGGCTTTGATTGCCGTTGATGTTGATGAGAATGAAAAGCCTGTGATGTGGCAGTTTGAGAATAGCTGGGGAGACACTAAAGGTCACAATGGTTACTTGACTTTTACTGATGAGTGGTTTAGTGAATACATGTTCCGCTTGGTTGTTCATAAGAAGTTCCTTGACAAAAAGGTTGTCGATATTTATGAAGAAAAAGCTGAGATGTTACCACCTTGGGATCCTATGTTCTAGAGTGTGATGATCACAGATAATATTGAAAAGGGAATCAAATCGATTCCCTTTTTTATTCCAATGTTTTGAGTGTTACTAAATTGTCTGTTTTTTTACAAAAAAAATTATCATCGACGCAACCTTTTGTATAGTTAAGTATCAGTATCTTTAGGCAAGGGTTAGTATTTTATACATTTAACCCGTGCTTTATATTCATAAGTGAAAGAACTAAAGGACATAATAGAAGGCTGTAAAAAGGGGAAGCGAAGTGCTCGTTCCCAACTGTATAAGATGTTCGCTCCCCGGATGTTTGGGGTGTGTTACAGGTATTCTGCTACTCGTGAAGAAGCAGAAGATAATTTGCAGGATTCATTTATTAAGATCTTTGAAAAGATAGATAGTTATGGATATAAAGGAGCCTTTGAAGGATGGATGCGAAGAGTAGTTGTTAATGTTTGTCTGGCAAAATTTAGAAATCAAAATCAGGCTTTGGCAATTGAAGATCTGGAGAATGTGGAAGTAGAGTCGTTGCCGGAAGATAAAATGGATGCTTTGTCAGAACAGGAGTTATTAACAATTATCCAGGAGTTGCCTCCGAGGTATCGCATGGTGTTTAACTTGTATGTGGTTGAAGAGTATTCACACAAAGAGATAGCTACAGAGTTAAATATTAGTGAGGGTACTTCGAAATCTAATCTTGCCAGGGCAAGAATGATAGTGAAGAGTAAAGTGAATGAACAGCTTCGATTAAAGGGCGAAGCAAATCAGTTTTCAGCATGAAAGACGATTTGAAGTTTGACAAATTAATGCAGAGCCGGTTGAATAACCTGGAACTCGAGCCTCCTGGTCATATCTGGGAGAACGTTGATGCTGCTGTCAGTCGCCGGCGTAGGGTGGTTGTATGGTGGCGGTCTGCAGGTGTTGCTGCTGCTGTTATAGTGCTTGCTTTAGTAATTGGGCAATTATGGAATCAACAAGGAGATATTTCAAACGTAGAATCTATAGCTCAAGTAGAAAAGGAGCAATCCAAGGAGATTGAAGAAGCTGTTTCTTCTGAAGATATATCGTCGGAGAAGGAGGTCGGGGAAAAAGATGCAGTAGAAGGTGAAGTAGTTGCTACTGATGTGCAGACGGAAAGCAAACAGATATTATTGGCTAAAAGCATAGAGGCGGGAAACATTGAAGAGAAGGATTCGGGCAGTAGAGGAAAAGTTATTAACAATAATCTGTTTGATGAAATAAGGGAAGAATTGAGTCAACTAATGCCTCACCAGTCAGATCCTATGCCAATTGATAATCAGTTGCTGGCAGATATGGAATTGGAACAAGCCAGAAAATCAAAACAGGAAACAGAAGATTTTCTTACAGAGGCAGAAAAGATTATTGTAGCCCGTAACCTTCAATTCATGAATATGGATAAAAAGGTAAATAAGGAGCGCAAAAAAGAGAAGAAAGTAGAGGATCTCCAACCAAGGAAACAGAAGGAGAGAAGAACAGATATATGGTCGGTAGGAGTTCAGTATGGAAAAAGTGATCCATCGAATGTGTCACAAGGGGGAAGAGATTATGCTGCCGCTTCATATGATAGTAATGCAGGTTCACGAAATTCGGTAAAAGAGCTGAAGGTAACGAATTCAATGGGAGTATCAGTCGAATTAAGGCGTTCAAAACGATTGAGTTTCTCCTCTGGGATCTTCTACTCTAAATTTAATCAGGGAACCAATGGAACAACTGTAAGATCGAACTACTCAGCATTATTCTCAGGAAAAGGAGGTTTAAATGCTGTGGAAACTACCGCAACCCAGTGGAGTACCCAGTCGGCTTGGGGAAGAGTCAATATCAAGTCTCCTACAAATGAGAAAGTACAAAGCTCGCCAATGGCAGGTGCCCCTGAAGATCTGTTTACTGCGAACATTTCATATAGTACACCAGTAATGGATCAGCAAGCTGAATATCTCGAATTGCCTTTGATGGTTCGCTATCGTTTGGTTGATAAGAAGGTGGCGTTTAGTGTTGTAGGTGGAATGAGTGCCAATTTCTTAATTGGAAATAATGTTTACTTAGGTAGTGGTGCCGCTAGGTTCAATGCTGGGAGTACGAGTGATTTAAAGGATATCAGCTATAGCGGGACTGTCGGTTTTGGAATGAACTATGGCTTATTTTCAAACCTATCGTTCAATATAGAACCTAAGTTGAAATACTTTATCTCACCTCTTTCTGATAATCCTCATGTCGATTTTCAACCTTGGGTTGTGGGGATTTATGCCGGAATCAATTACACTTTTTAATTATATTGTAAAAAGCGTTTTTTTCGACGCAACCAATTGACAATCTTTGAGTCATAACATTAGATGAGTTAAAATCAGATTAACTAAAAACTAATGTATCCGATGAAGAAGTCAATCATTTTTATTTGTATGCTGGTGTGCAGTATTGCCTATAATGGTTTTGCACAGAAGCGCAAGGCTGATGTTGTTTATCTAAAAAATGGAAGTGTTGTAAGAGGCTCTATTGAAAAAACAGAACCAGGGAAAAAGATTCATTTAAGAACCAAAGATCATAGTCTTTGGGTATTTTCAACAGCAGAGATCGATAGTATTACCAAGGAGTTAAAGCAACCATTAATAAAACCTCATATTGGATACTTTAATCTAAGCGAATTTGGCGTGCTGGCTGGTTCGAGTGATAATGAGCAAAAGGCTCCTTTCTCATTTGTTAATATCAATGGATATCAGTTTGCCAATCGTATTGCATTGGGGGCTGGTGTAGGAATTGAATTTCTGGAAGAAGCGTATATGCCAGTGTTTGCAGATGTACGTTATGTCTTGTCGGCAAAGAAGATTGCACCGTTCTGTTTTGCTCAGGGTGGTTATCTTGTTCCTTTGGAGGATGCGGATAGTGCTCGGAGATACTACTATAGTTACATGTCGTTTTGGCCTGGTCCGGCAGAGCAGGTGGATGTTGACACGCAAGGAGGAATGATGTTTAATGGAGGTATTGGTGCACGTTGTATCTGTAATGAGAATTTAACCCTAATGTTATCAGTAGGGTATCGTTACAATCGTCTTCGTTATGATCGGGAAGATCACTATTTATGGGATGTTGACTACAATCGTTTCTCTTTGAAGCTAGGGATCCTTTTTAAGTAATAAACGCTAAACCAAATAACCATGAAAACAAATATATACATCATTTCAATATTAACGTTATTGCTGATTTCGTTCAACTCATGTGAGGATAAAATAACGGAGGAGTATCTACAACTGGATCCGGTTTATATGAGTTTCAGTGAGATCAGAAGTAATGATGCTATCCGGTTTGAAAATAATTTACAGCTTAAGAATACTGGGAAAATTTATCTTAAAGGTCAATATATTTTTATCAATGAAGTGTTTAAAGGTGTACATGTTTATGACAATGCAAATCCTGAAAATCCTTCATATATCGGATTTATTCGAATTCCTGGCAATATGGATATAGCCATAAAAGATAACTATCTGTTTGCAGATAGTTTTGTTGATGTTGTTGTATTGGATATTTCTACAATAAATTCACCTCAATTGGTTAAGCGAATTGAAAACGTTTACGATTATAGGATTCCTCCTTATGATGAAAAGTATCGTCTGGGAAAGATTGATCCTGTAAATGGCATGATTATCGACTGGGAAATAACCAAGGTTAGAAAAGAGGTTGATACTCCTGATTACACCTATTATCCAATTTATTGGGGCGCAAAATATTTAGATGCAAATTTTACCACTAGCGGCGGTCCTTCAACCAATGTGAATACAGAAACAGGTAGTTCCTATGGCGTTTCAGGATCAATGGCACGATTTGGATTGCTTGACAATACACTTTATTCTATCGATGAGCACCGGTTGTTTGTTTTTGACATTAGTGATGCCACACAGACGGAGATGAAAACTTCAGACTACTTGACTTGGGGAATGGAAACGTTATTTATTACCAATGAGCATCTGTTTTTAGGAACCATGAATGGGATGCATATCTATAGTGTTGAAGATCGATTTAAACCTGAGTTTATTTCTAATTTTGCCCATGTAACGTCTTGCGATCCTGTTGTGGTGCAGGGTGATTACGCCTATGTTACTCTGCGCGGAGGAACAACCTGTGGAGGTGATCTCAATCAATTGGATGTAGTAAATGTATCGAATTATGCTCAGCCCTTCCTTGCAAAATCTTATGATATGGTAGGTCCTTATGGGCTAGGGATTGATGATGAATTGCTGTTTGTGTGTGATGGAGATGCAGGATTGAAGGTTTATGATGTAACACTGCCACTTGCCATAGATCAGCATCAATTGGCACATTTTCCTGGAATTAATGCCTACGATGTAATTCCTTTAGGTGAATCATTATTGATGATTGGTAAAGATGGATTGTATCAGTATGACTACTCAAATATTCAGGATATTAAACAGATAAGTGTGATTTCTACAAAGTAAGATTTGGTGCAGTAGGTTAAACAATGATAAAAACAGATGAGAATAAGGCTGAAAGTTGAAAATGGAAAGTAAAAAGGTTATTTTTGCCTTTTAACCAATTTTGAGCCACATTATGAGGAAGTTGATCACGATTGCTTCGACTATGCTGATTGTTGGATTGGCATGGTTTTTTACCGAGCTGTTTAACTTTTCAACAGTTCCAGTAAGAGATGGAGATATTTATGCTGAGAGTGAGGGTGAACCTCCAATTCCAATGTACAAATCTCATAAGCTTCCTGACTCGATTGATTTTGCAGGAGAACAGGTACCATTGCAATATTTTGATGTTGCGGAAAGTCTTGATCGTGAACTGCAGGTGAATACATATTGGCATTCACAAACGATTCATATTCTAAAAAAGATGCCTCGTTACTTTAGTCAAATTGAACCGATTCTAAAAGAAGAAGGTGTTCCTGAGGATTTCAAATATCTGGCTATAGCAGAGAGTGCGTTAAATGAACGCGCGGTTTCTCCAAGTTCGGCTGTTGGATTGTGGCAATTTATGAAAGCCACTGCCAGGGAGTATGGTTTGGAAGTAACAGCAGAGGTTGATGAACGTTATCACATTGAAAAATCAACTCGAGCTGCATGTAAATATCTGAAGTCGGCATACAAAAAGTATGGTAGCTGGACTATGGTGGCAGCTGCATATAATGCAGGAAGAACTGGTATGAGCAGACAAATTGTGCGACAAAAAGAAAAGGATTATTATAATTTGTTGTTGAATCCAGAAACTTCTCGTTATGTCTTTAGGATTGTAGCAATGAAGTTAGTACTTAATAATCCGAAGAAGTATGGATTCTATATCGAAGATGAAGACAAATATCCTATAATCCCTACTTATACTATTGAAGTGAAATCAGCGGTGAAGAATTTTGCAGATTTTGCAAAATCACACGATGAGAATTATAAAATACTCAAGTATTTTAATCCTTGGCTAAGACAGAGTTATCTGAATAATACTGCAAAAAAAACTTATCAGATTGTTTTGCCAAAGAGAGGTTTTAGGGAGGGAGTGTCGAAGTAGACATTTATAAAAGATGAAGAAAGAGAATCAGATTGAAAATATGGATAACGGAGCAGAAGAGAAGGTAAAAGTTCGTGGGGCTCGAGTCCATAATTTAAGAAATATTGATGTTGATATTCCTCGAAATCAATTAACGGTAATTACCGGTTTGAGTGGATCAGGAAAGTCTTCTCTTGCGTTTGATACAATTTATGCAGAAGGACAACGACGTTATATTGAAACGTTTTCAGCATATGCGCGTCACTATTTAGGGAATATGGAACGCCCTGATGTGGATGAAATCTCTGGATTAAGTCCGGTAATTTCAATAGAGCAGAAGACTACAAATAAAAATCCACGTTCTACAGTAGGTACGGTTACTGAGATATATGACTTTCTTCGATTGTTATATGCCAGGGCTGGAGAGGCATACTCGTACAATACTGGAGAGAAGATGGTGAAGTATACCGATGAGCAGATACTTGACTTGATTAAGGAAAACTTCAGTGGTAAGCGGGTAATGATTTTGGCCCCTGTGGTTAAAGGGAGAAAAGGTCACTATAGAGAATTGTTTGAACAGATACGAAGAAAAGGTTTTCTATATGCTCGTGTTGACGGAGAGATCAAGGAATTGATGCCTGGAACGAAGGTCGACCGATACAAAAATCACCATATTGAAATTGTTATTGACAAAGTTGTTGTGGATGAAGCAGGAGAGAAGCGATTAAAGGATTCTGTTGCTCAGGCTATGAAACATGGTGGTGGTATCACAATGGTTATTGGTTTTGACGATGATAGTGTACGCTTCTATAGTCGTCAGTTGATGTGTCCTACCACTGGTATATCTTATAACGAACCTGCTCCTCATAGTTTCTCTTTTAACTCGCCGCAGGGTGCTTGTTCAAGGTGTAACGGACTAGGAGAGGTGTCGGAGATCGATTTTGAGAAAATCATACCTGATCGTTCATTGAGTATTTCAAAAGGTGGAATTGCACCTTTAGGTCCATATAAGAATTCATTGATCTTTTGGCAGGTGGAATCAATAGCCGAGAAATTCGGATTTAGTTTAAAGACTCCTATTAAAGATATTCCTGAAGATGCATTAAACATTATTCTTAATGGGACCAATGAACGAATTCAGTTGAAGAATTCTCCGTTAGGGAGCTCTGTTGATTATATGATGACTTTTGAAGGAGTTGTTAAGCATATTGAAAATCAACGAGAAGATAATCCTGGAAAGAAAGCACAAAAGTGGGCTAATCAATTTGTTAAGCATGTGAAATGTCCTGAGTGTCAGGGTATGAGGCTAAATAAAGAGGCTCTTCATTTTAAGATTGCTGGCAAGAATATTGCCGAATTAGTGCAGATGGATTTGTCTGAGCTAGGAGAGTGGTTTGCTAACCTGGATGGTAAGTTAACCGATAAGCAGCAGAAGATTGGAATAGAAGTGGTTAAGGAGATTAAAGATCGCCTGGGATTTCTATTGGATGTTGGTTTGAATTATTTATCACTTGACCGTACTTCACGAACCTTATCGGGCGGTGAGTCACAGCGAATTCGCTTGGCAACACAGATTGGTTCTCAGTTAGTGAATGTGCTTTATATTTTGGATGAGCCTAGTATTGGTTTGCATCACCGTGATAATCTGCGATTGATTAAATCACTTGAGAAATTGAGAGATACAGGTAATTCTGTAATTGTGGTGGAGCATGATAAGGATATGATGTTAAAAGCGGATTACCTTATTGATATGGGCCCTCACGCAGGCAGACATGGTGGAGAAGTTGTTGCTGCAGGTACTCCCAAGGAGGTGTTGAAGTGTAAATCACTTACTGCATCATATTTGAATAGTGAGCGAGAAATTGCTATTCCTGCAAAGAGAAGAAAGGGTAAAGATCTTACCATCGCACTAAAAGGATGTAACGGGAATAACCTGAAAAATGTTGATGTTGAATTTCCATTGGGGAAATTGATTTGTGTAACTGGTGTTTCTGGTAGTGGAAAATCTACCTTGATTAATGAGACGTTACAACCTATATTGAGTCAACATTTTTATCGATCGGTAAAAGATCCTTTAGCATATGACGCTATTGAAGGAATTGATCATATCGATAAGGTTGTGCAGGTGGATCAGTCACCATTAGGACGTACACCAAGATCGAATCCGGTGACCTATACTAATATCTTCTCAGAAATAAGATCTTTGTTTGCCAAATTACCTGAGGCAAAGATTCGTGGTTATAAGCCTGGTCGTTTTTCTTTTAATGTAAAAGGAGGTCGATGTGAGGAATGTCAGGGAGCAGGAATGAAATTGATTGAAATGAACTTCCTTCCTGATGTGCATGTACACTGTGATAAATGTAATGGTAAGCGATATAACCGCGAGACTTTAGAGGTACGTTACAAAGGGAAGTCGATTTCTGATGTTTTGGATATGACCATTAATCAGGGAGTAGAGTTCTTCGATGGAATTCCTAAGATTGTCAATAAATTGAAAACCCTGCAGGAGGTTGGTTTGGGATATATTACCTTAGGGCAACCATCAACTACCTTGTCGGGTGGTGAGTCGCAAAGGGTTAAGTTGGCTGCTGAGTTGAGTAAGAAGGATACTGGAAAAACATTGTTTATTCTGGATGAACCAACTACAGGACTACACTTTGAGGACGTAAGGGTGTTATTAACTGTTGTTGATAAGTTAGTGGATAGAGGTAATACTGTGATTATTATTGAACACAATATGGATGTGATTAAGGTTGCTGATCATATCATTGATATAGGTCCTGAAGGAGGACGTGAGGGTGGAGAGCTAGTGTGTGCCGGTACACCAGAAGAGGTGATCAAAAATAAGCGATCATATACCTCTAAGTTTTTGAAGGATGAATTAAAATAGTATAAATAAAAAGCCCTTGTCTCGAATCTTTAAGACAAGGGCTTTTTTCTATTAGTTATTACTGCTTTGACAGTTGATTTTTTGCATATGCTATCGCGGCATCGAAGGAATCTAAGATCCGATCATCTGATATCTGTTTACTTACATCGCTTTTTTGTATCTCGGAAAGCACCGAGTTGTTGACCCCAGAAAGGATTACCATTGTATTTGATCGATTGAAGAACTTAAGCAAGTCTCCAAGATTATGCAGTCCTGTGTTATCAACAAAAGGAACGTGTCTCATCCTGATAATCATGATTGGACTGTTTTTTCCAATGCGTGTTATCGTTTCAAAGTATTGTTTTGCTGAACCAAAGAATAAAGGACCACTAATTTCATATACTGTAATCTCGCTTGGCAAATGAGTGTAATCAGTCATTAGATCTTTATCCACCTTACCTAAATCACGCTTACTTATGTCTGCCATTCTTTTCATAAATAACAATGCAGATAGCACAATTCCAAACTGAATAGCAACAGTAAGATCAATAAATACAGTTAAGAAGAACGTACACAGCAACACGATTATATCAAAGAAAGAACCTTTGAGAATTGATGTAAATGAGCGCCATTCACTCATGTTGTATGCAACAACAATCAGAATTCCAGCAAGACAAGACATTGGAATTAGTTTTGCCCACTGTCCAAAGAATAACATGATAAGTAAAAGTGTGATTGCGTGTGAAATTCCTGCAATCGGACTTCTTCCTCCATTGTTGATATTGGTCGCGGTACGTGCAATTGCACCTGTTGCTGCTATTCCTCCAAAAAATGGGGCAACAATATTGGCTACTCCCTGGGCAATTAATTCGGTATTTGATCTGTGTTTTGATCCTATCATTCCATCAGCTACAACTGCAGATAATAATGATTCAATACTACCTAACAACGCGATTGTTAGCGCTGGAGATAAATAGTGGCCTAAATTTCCTAGTTCAACCGATGGTATTGCAAATTCAATCTTCGAAGGAATATCTCCAAAGAATGATTCGATTGTCGATACAGGAAGCTTGAAAATATTGACAATTAAGGTGATTAAAATAATTGAGACAAAAGAACCTGGTATTTTCTTGATTATTTTTGATGAAAATAGTGTGATCAGGATTGTTGCTACTGTTACAGCTACTGCGTAAAAATTGATGCTGTCGATATTTGAGAAAATAGTTATCCATTTTTCATGAAAAGCGGAAGGCATCTTCTCAATTTGTAATCCTAATGCATCTTTTATTTGAGTGGAGAAAATGATAATTGCGATTCCACTGGTAAATCCAATAATGAGAGGTTGAGGGAAGAATTTCAGTAAAGATCCAAGTCTTAATAGTCCGAATATAATAAGGATTACTCCGGCGAGTATGGTTGAGATTAGTAATCCATCAAGACCGTATTCTGCAAGAATGGAATACAGTATAACAATGAAAGCCCCTGTTGGTCCACCAATTTGAACGCGGCTTCCTCCTAAAGCAGAGATAATCAGACCTGCTACAATTGCAGTAATTAGTCCCTTTTCAGGAGATACTCCTGATGCAACAGCAAAGGCAATAGCCAATGGTAGGGCTACAATGCCAACTACAATTCCAGCTAGAATATCATTGGTTAGTTGTTTTCTGGTGATACCAGACTTAATGGTTGAGAATAGTACTGGATTAAAAATTTTTTCCATGATTTTTTCAAATATATTTTACTACAAACATTAATATGCTTGAGTACGACAATAAACACCTTGGGTAAATGATTAGCACTACCTAACGTGTTTTATAAAATTCTAATGTGATGTACAGGTACCTATCGATTGGTAGGTGATGTAAGTATGTAAACTGGCTAATCTATACCAGTGAATCTACATATGGAGGTGATGTATCCGATTCTTCAATTATCGTTGCAATATGATCGGTATGTAATGAGTGATTTTCCATGTGGGCAATTATCAATTTTATTAAATGTATTACCATCGTTTCCAGAATCGACTTTGAAAGATTACGAGTACTGGTAAGATCTCTAAACGACCTAATATCATAAATATGGGGATAGTGAGTTTGGTAGCATCTGATAACATACTGAAATTCGATGCAGGTCCAGTAAGTCCTAGTCCAGGTCCAATACCTCCCATCGCGGTAATGATTGATCCGGCAGATGTCATCACATCATTACCCTCTATAAGCATGATTAATACTCCAATTCCATAGACTAAGAAGTAGACAAAAATGAAATTAAATGTATTGAGAATTACTTTGTCCTCAATACGCTTTCCATTGTACCTCACAGGAATGAAGCGATCTTTATTGACGTGAATGCGGAATCGGTTTGCCAGATATTTGAAGGCGATCAAATGTCGGATTACTTTAATTCCTCCGCCAGTAGATCCTGCACATGCCCCTATGAACATGAGAAAAAAGATCAATAACCAGCAGTTCGTTGGCCATATCAAATAGTCGGCTGTGGCAAATCCTGTTGCCGTGATCACCGAAACGACTTGAAACAGTGAATCTCGAAATGCTTGTTCTATTGCTTCGTTTTGTTTTACAATGAGGCTTATTGCAATTATTGATGATACTACCAATACAATTCCAGTATAGAGTTTCAATTCTTGATTTTTAAAGAAACTCTTATAGTCACCTTTGATTAGTCGTGCATGCACCAAAAAGTTTACTCCTGATAGGAACATGAATACGGTGATAACATATTGAATGAAGGGTGAATATGCGGCGACACTGATATTTCGTGTAGAGAATCCTCCCGTTGCAATTGTTCCGAAAGAATGACATGTAGCATCGAAAAGGTCCATCCCGCCAAACATTAAAATGATTGTCTCAGCTAAGGTTAGTCCCATATATATCATCCATAGGTGTTGAGCATTATGAACAATCTTCGGTCTTATTTTTTCGAATATTGATGCAGATGATTCAGTCGAAAAAAGATGCATTCCACCACTCTTAAGGATAGGTAATAGCGCCACAACAAGCATAATGATTCCCATGCCACCTATCCAGTGTGTTTCACTACGCCAAAATAGAATCCCTTTAGGTAGCGCTTCTATATCAGTAAATATTGAGGAGCCTGTAGTGGTGAAACCTGATATTGATTCGAAGAGTCCATCTATGATATTGGTGGTGCCTGTCAGGATGTAGGGTAATGCTCCTAGTAATGGCATTAGAATCCATGATAGGGTAACCAATAGGAAGCTTTCCCTTAATCCAATGTTTTTAGATAAACGTCTGCCTGGGGCTAAGTATAAAGTTACCCCAAGGGCGGCTGTAATCATTGTTGCTTTCAATAATGGAATGATATCCCATTCCTGATAGCAACAAGCAACAATTACATCAAGTAACATGAAAGCACTTTCATATAGTGCCACTAATCCTAGGATCTGAAAAATAAAACGAAAATTAAGATTCCGCAATAACATAATTACCAATGAATAAATTTTATAACCGTATTTTTTAAAAGAGAGCTTATTTATTCGGTCTAAGGCGCTTCTTTAAATGGAAGATAGTCGGTTTGCAGGTTAGTCATTGCGCCAAAAATTGATTGGCGTACATTGGGGTTTAGTTTCTCCATCAGCTCTATTACTTGCTTCATGTCGTCACGATTTGAATCTTTTTCATGCGGACAGTTCTTTACTGTGCAATGTTCAAATTTCATGATGCGCATATAGCTCATTACCTCTTCCTCTGTTAATGTTAACATCGGTCGAATAATTTTCATGGATCCTTCGAACATTGATAGTTTTGCAGGCATTGAACTAATGGATCCTTGAAAGACGAGATTCATTAAAAGAGTATGAATGGCATCGTCCATATGATGACCGAGAGCTAAATTGCTACAGCCAGTTTCTTTGGCGAGCTGGAACAATGCTTTTCTTCTGTTCCACGAGCAAACAAAGCAAATGTTTTTATCTTTTTTGCTTTTATTCTCCTCACTAAGCTGTGTGGAATGTTCAATAAATTCAACATCACGCTGAGCACAAAATTGTCTTAAGAATTGAGTATCTACCTTATATCCTATCTCAGGAATAGCAATATGAGCTGCAACAATGTGAAACTTAAATGGTATCTTTTTTTGACGATTGGCTAATAAATCAACAAGGGCAAGAGAATCCTTTCCACCTGATAATCCAATCATTATGCGGTCATTAGGCTCAATTAGCTGATAGTCAAGCATAGCTTTCCCCACCTTACGGTATACCCGCTGGATTAGATTGTACTCTTCTCTATTTTCCTTCTTGTTGGTCATCGTATCATCAAAAACGGGTGCAAATATGGTAAACATATTTGCACCCGAGCAAGTTTTTTTTCGTATCGTTAAGGTTATTTGAGAAAAGGTAACTTTTACTTCACAGAGAATCTTATGCCATAGGAATCCAAATTGATGCAAGAAGATATAGATAATGAGCAATAATTCCAGCCATCAGACCACCAATGGTGTGCGATAATAACGCTTTGGAAGTCAGGTTTCTATATCCAAGTGTGTCGAGCATCGCTGTGTGAGTGCTTAGATAGCCACTCCAGCACATTCCCATGGCTGTAAATACGGCGATTGCATTTCCATCAATAATATTTTCAGCTACGAACATTTTCACAAGAGACAATGCTGCACCAACAGCACCAAGAGATGTTATAGGGAATGCAATTAACTCAGGTGACTGGAATCCAAACAATGCATAGAAAAACCAGTCAACACTTCCTGCAAGTTTTGGTAGAAGCGGTACACCCTCGTATGCCAGACCTTGATAACCTACAGCGGCATCGCTTGGACCGAAGGTCATAATCATTACCATGGTACTAATCACCAAAACTCCTGGTATAATCGCTAATCCTAATTGAACTCCTTGTTTTCCTCCATCAAGAATCGAGTTTAGGAAACGCATAAATGTTGATCCTTCTGTTTTGAATGAAATATTAGCTTCGGCAGTAAGACCAGCTTCACAGCAATCTCCCATGCATTCGCTGCCTAGTTGCTTCTTGGTTAGTCGTTGCATCAAGCGAGTTGAAATAACTGCTCCCGATATTGCACCTACTAGTCCTACCATCGCAGGTTTAAAATAACCGAATCCTGCCATGAAGGTGATAACAATTAGTCCCATCCCAAATGAGGTTCCAAAGTTGGTAAGAGAAACTAACTCATAGCGCTTGAAATATCGACTGAAGTTTTTATCATTCGATAAGCTGATAATCGCAGGATTATCAGAGAAGAATGTCATGACACCTGCTAATGCTGATACTCCCGGAAGATTAAATAATGGGCGCATTAGTGGTTTTAAGATTAACTCAAGTAAACGCACCACACCAAATTCAATGAGTAGCTTGCTGAGTGCTCCAGTGAGTACAGTGATTCCCATTAAGTAGAATACAGTATTCATCAATAAGTCCCAGGCTGTTCTCATGATTGTATTCAAAAGGTTGGCAATCCCCATGTGATGGCCAAGGTAACCGAAGAAACCAAGAAAAAACGCAAGAAAGACGATAGCTTCATATCTTCTTTGGCGCACGAAATCTGAATTCTTTATTTTTCTTATTGCATTCATGTTTCCTTTGTTTATTAGTCTAGTTTCCTGTAATGGAACTTATTTCACGTTTTTTTCAGTTTATACCATGATTTCCCCCATTCAAGAGAAGGAGATAAACTCAATATTCTTCTTTATGTCGCGAAGAAATTCATTCCTTAGAGAGGAAACAATGATAAAAATCTATGATTTAATTCAGTTTATTGCTACTGAATAGCCTGTAAACTCTTAAGTATAACGGGGAATGCAGGGGTGATTACAATCTGAATTATTCGAATTATGAACTCGTTTTTTTGCATGATTCTTATCAATGTTTTTTTTCATGTTTTATTTTCAAACGGCATTGTAATTTCGCCGCCGATTTTTGGAAGTATATCAATGTGTAAGATGAAAAAAGGAATATTAATAACATTATTATGGTTGCTGGTTGGTCAATTGTTGGCTATTGGTGATAACACCGATAATGAACCTACCGATCTGTCTGCACATGATGCAGTACAGACAAAAAAGATAAGTGTCAATGTTGATTTCTTATCACAGCATTTGTGGAGAGGAAGAAAAAGTGGAGGTTCGGCAAGCGTTGAACCAACAATAACTTGGCAGATTTCTCCTCGATTCTCTTTATCTGGATGGGGGGCATATTGTTTCGACGGAAGTTTTAACGAAATAGACATTTACTGTAGTTATAAAATCAAAAATTTTACTATCACAGTACTTGATTACTATTGTCCTGGAGGAGGTGCATTCTTTGGAAGTCAACTTACCGATTTTTCAAAGGAAACTCAACACTTGGGAGACCTGGTAGTCGACTATAAATTTAAGCATTTTCCTGTAAAACTATCTGGATCTGTTTTGTTTGCTGGGAATGATAAGAATCCGGATAATGGCGACAATTATTATTCAACGTATTTGGAGGCTAGTTATACAGGTAAGTATAAGAAGCTATCTTATGGGGCCATTGCTGGATTAACTCCAAAAGAAGGATTGTATGCATCAAAAGCACGTTTTGTGAATTTTGCTGCTACGACTGGTTACGAATTGGGATCTGTAAAAGGACTACGGACAAGTATAAAGGCTTCGATGGTTTATAATCCTGTTCGCGATAAATTGTATTTCATTACTGGGCTTAGTATTAAACTTTAACACTAGCGCAGATTTTTTCATATAGGTATACATGCATAAAGCCGGGGCGCGCACCCCGGCTTTTTTTATTCTGTTTTAACAAAATTTATGTATTCAGAAGATGTTTGGGTATATAATTTGTGTATCTTGATGTACGGAAATGGGGGACAATCAACTTTCTTAATCCTAAAAAATCTCCTAATCCGGAAATCAAATGAGGAACTGAATGTATACAGACTTTGTACAATCAGAAAATGAAAAATCGAGGTGCATGAAAAATATTGAAATATACTGTGAGAATAATGGTGTTTGTCGTTCCTATCCTTTGGGAACAACGTTGTTGGAGATCGCTGAAGATTTAAAGGTAGATTTAAAGTTTCAAGTATTGGGTGCCTTAGTCAACAATAAAGCAAAGGAACTGCAATATGAAATTGTAAAACCGAAGAATGTAGAGTTTATCGATTATACTCATCCTGAAGGACGCAGAATGTATGTGCGTTCGTTAATGTTTGTGTTATACTCTGTTGTTAGTGATCTGTTTCCAGATGTAACGCTTAGTTTTCAGCATGGTATTGCGAAGGGATATTTCTGTGAAATGCAGGGATTGGAGCGTGATATTACCGATGAGGATATCTTTTTAATCCGTGAGGAGATGAAAGCACTTATCGATCAGAATATTCCTTTTGAACGCAAGGGGATGAGAACCGAGAAGGTGATAAAGTTATTCAAGAAGAGTAACCTGGAGCATAAGGCCCGATTGTTTCGAGATAAGGGTAACCTGTATTCTTATGTCCATTTTCTAAGAGATAAGGTCAATTACTTTTATGGTCATTTAGTTCCAGAAACTGGGTATCTTGGGGTATTCGATATTGAGAGATTTCATAATGGATTATTGTTGAGGGTACCTAGTACAGAACGCGAGCATGAACTGATGGACTTTGTTCCTCAGAATAAATTGTTTGGGATCTTTCAGGAACATAAAGATTGGGCCGAAATTCATAACTCACACGTTGTTGCGAACTTGAATACGTACATTCGAAAAGGAAAAATTGGTGATGTAATCAAGATTTCAGAGGCGTTACACGAAAGGAAGATTGTGGAGATCGCATCACAGATCTATGATCGACGAGAGGATCTTAAAATCGTCTTAATTGCAGGCCCCTCATCTTCTGGTAAAACTACTTTTAGTAAGAGATTGGCTGTTCAGCTGGCTGTTAGTGGTATGTCTCCTATAATGATTTCAATGGATAACTACTTTGTTAATAGGGAAGAGACACCAAAGGATGAAAATGGGGAGTATGATTTTGAGTCTATTCATGCTATTGATATCGATTACTTTAATAAAGATCTGTTAGCGCTTCTTAGTGGTGAGAAAATTAGGGTCCCTAATTTCGACTTCAAGTCAGGTAAGCGGTTTTTTAATGGAAAGGAGTTGAGACTTAGAGATGGTAATATCCTAATTATTGAAGGAATACATGGATTGAATCCACAATTGACTCCTATGATCGAAGATGTTAATAAATTCAAGATTTTTATATCTGCATTAACACAGATTAATATTGATCTACATAATTACATTCCAACAACTGATAATCGATTGATAAGAAGAATAATAAGAGATAGTAGATATCGTAACTATTCCGCATTGGATACCATCAGACGTTGGCGAAGTGTTCGTGTTGGAGAAGAGAAGTATATTTTCCCATACCAAGAGAATGCTGACATCATGTTTAATTCTGCTTTGATCTATGAATTATGCGTACTTAAACGATTTGCAGAGCCTCTTCTTAAAACAGTTCCGGAGAATCAGAAAGAGTATTCGGAGGCTGTTCGACTACTGAAGTTTTTCGCTTACGTTAAGGCTGTAGAAGATACCGAGATTCCTCCAACTTCTTTACTAAGAGAGTTTTTAGGGGGGAGTAGTTTCGCTTATTAATGGATGGGCGAAACTGTATTTTTAATGAATATTAAGATTAGCCAACGGTTCTTAACAGAATTACAAGCTACATTTGAATATCGATTCTAATGCAGCTATTTAGTAATGGGTAAAATTATTCGTAAAAAAAGTAAAGTAATTGCTATATCAAATGCTTTTGATAATTCATGGCATTTGATGTTAGTCCAAAGTGAAGTATTTATCTTTGGTTATAAGGTATCATCGTCTCAAAAGGAAATCTTTAGAGATGGAGCTTATTCTTCTGATTTTATTAATCGGTAGATTGATTTAGGTGCTATTATGGTCTGGAATACTCCTCTTCCAGCCATAAAAAGTAGCATCGACAACCATAATGCATGATTACCCCAAATGGGCATCAAGAAGAAATAAATAGGAACAAACAACAGAAATGTTGATGCCAACATGGTGTTTCGCATGGCTTTCGATGCTGTAGAACCTATATAGATGCCATCCCAAATAAATGTCGCAAAACTTGCTACAGGGATGAGTACAACCCAGATCATGTAGCTCTCTGATTGATTCAACACTGTAATATTGTTAGTTAGTATCTTAAGGATGAAGCTTCCCGATACAAAATATATTAGTGTGTAAGCAGCAGCAAGACCAATACCCCAATGGAATAATTTCTTAATGGCTAATTTGAAATTTATCAGGTCTTTAGCTCCCAGATATCTTCCGATAAGTGCTTCTCCGGCATATGCAAATCCATCGATAAAATAGGAGAAAAACATCAAAAACTGTAAAAGTAGAGAGTTAACTGCTAACAGTGTATCGTCCATCGATGCTGACTTAGAGGTGAAGAAGGTAAAAACACCTATAATGCAGAATGTGCGAACAATAATATCAGAGTTTACTTTGAAAAAGCGATTTAAAGCGTGTACATCTAATATATGCTTCCAGTTTAGATGGTGGAAAACGTTCCTGTACTTTTTAAAGAGGAAGTATATTGCCATTAACAAGCCTGAATACTGAGCAAGTACAGTTCCCAGTGCTACACCATCCGACTTCATCCCAAAGACGAAAATGAAAAGTAGATTGAATGCAATGTTTAAAATATTGATAACGATTGAAATAATCATTGGTATTTTGGCATTCTGCATACCAATAAACCATCCTGTAAACGCAAATAAACTGATGGTAGCAGGTGCTGCCCATATGCGAATATAGAAGTACTCACGAGCTAGCGTTTCAACCTCTGAGCTTCCATTAATTAGGTAGAAGCTGGCTTTTTCAATTGGGATTTGAAGGATGATTAATAATACTGCTCCTATTCCTCCGGCAAGTAAAGCACGAAATAGATTGTAAGCTTGTTCAGGTGTATTCTTTTCTCCATAAGCTTGTGCTGTGAATCCACTGGTTCCCATGCGTAGAAATGCAAAGGCCCAGTAAAGAAAATTGAAAATCATTGTTCCCAACGCGATTGCTCCAATATAACTTTCTGATCCCATATGTCCCATTAGGCCAAGGTCTATAATACCTAACATGGGTATGGTGATATTGGAGATGATATTGGGTACTGCGAGTTTTAAAATTCTTTTGTTCACGAGATCTATTTTTTAGCAAAGAAACTAAAATTATTTCACGACTTAGATTAAAATTCTTTTGTGACGTAACAAACCTTTTGGATTTAACCTTGTTTAAGATTTAAAATAAAAGACAAGAAGGTCTGAATAATAAATTAAACTATTGAGTTATGACGTTTCAATTACCAAAATTAGATTATGCGTTTGATGCGCTGGAACCATATATTGATGCAAGAACAGTTGAAATTCATTATTCGAAGCATCATCAGGGATATACTAATAACTTAAACGGACTTGTTCAGGGTACTGAGCTTGAAGGGAAAGGACTGGATCAGATTTTTAGTAATGTTTCTAGTCTTCCTGTTGGTGTACGTAACAACGGAGGAGGCTATTTTAATCACAATCTTTATTGGAAGGTATTAACACCAGGAGGAGCTTCGGCACCTCAAGGAGAATTACTTGAGGCAATTAATCATGCATTTGGATCGTTCGATGCTTTTGTTGATCAGTTTGCAAAGGCAGCAGCTACTCGGTTCGGCTCAGGATGGGCCTGGCTTATTGATAAAGATGGAGAACTGGCTGTTACATCAACTCCTAATCAGGATAATCCATTAATGGATGTTGCTGAGGTAAAGGGAAAGCCTATTCTGGGAATTGATGTTTGGGAGCATGCTTATTACTTGAAGTATCAAAATAGGAGACCTGATTATATTCAGGCTTTTGTGAAAGCTATTAATTGGGATGCTGTTGATGAGTACTATAAAGGTTAAATTTGATTTCCTCTGTTAGTCGCGATATTAGGTATAGTGTGAGTTTCGAATTTTATTACTTTTAAGGTCATAAATGATTGATCATCTTCTGTACGGAGATTATATATTGATTTAATTGAAGACCATGATAAAAGATTTAATTCGAAAAAACAGAAGCTATCGTAGATTTGATGAGTCCTTTGAGATTAATCGTAACGAAATCTTAGAGCTCATTGATTTAGCCCGATTATCGCCTTCAGCTCGTAATGCACAACCATTGAAATATATGATATGTTGTGATGAAAAATCAAATGAGGAGATTTTCCCTTTGGTTGCATGGGCAGGGTATCTGAAAGACTGGGATGGACCAGTAAAAGGAGAAAGACCTACTGCATATATTGTTGTTCTTAAGGACACCAATATTGCAAAAAATCATTTTTGCGATGATGGTATCGCAATGCAAAGTATTTTACTTGGAGCTGTGGAAAAAGGTCTTGGAGGCTGTATTATGGGAGCTATTAAACGCGAACAGATTAGAATTTTAAAGTCAATACCAGAGCATCTCGATATTCTTTATGTTATTGCCCTGGGCAAACCAGTTGAAGAGGTTGTGGTTGATGAAGTAAAGGATGATGATATCAAATATTGGAGATCAGAGGATGAGGTGCATCACGTACCAAAAAGAAAATTAGGAGACATTATTATAGAATAGATGTATAACACGAATTAGAATTGAAATAGCGTATCAAATCAATGATACGCTATTTTTTATTGACCGTGTTTAGCCTCTGATAAATAAGGCTTTCACGATGTCATTGACCATCTTAGGATTTTCTTTTAACCTTCGTGTTGAGTAGCCAAACCAGTCTTTGCCAAACGGAACATATACACGCATTTTATATCCTGCATTTACAATCTTTTTTCTTAAATCGGGTGTCACGCCATAAAGCATTTGAAACTCGAATTGACTTTGAGGTATGTTGTGTTTCTTTATTATTTCAATTGAGCCATCCACCAAGTATTCGTCGTGAGTTGCAATACCTACATACATATGATGTGTTAGCATATATTCAAGATCTGCAAGATAGTGATCACGAACTTCCTGAAATCCTTTATAGGCTATATCTTCTGGTTCAACGTAGATCCCTTTACATAGTCTGAAGTTGTATGGATTTTCCTTGGTTACAGATCCATTTAATCCACGCAAGTCGGGTAAGGTTCTGCGCAGATATGCCTGTAGAACTAATCCTACATGACCTGGAAATTCATTCTTAAGCTTTTTGTAAATATCCCATTCATCATCTACACACTGGGAATCTTCCATATCAATTCTGATAAAATTGTTTTTCTCAGCAGCAAGTTTAACAACTTCTCTTATGTTTTGATAGCATTTTTCTTTATCCAATAATAAACCAAAGAAGGTTGGTTTTATTGAGAAACTTCCCTGGATATTTTCTGAAGTGAAGCGGTCAACAATCTTAAGGTACATTTCTTTGTTTTCCTCAGCTTCCGATAAGTTAGTTATAAATTCACCAAGCAAATCGATTGTTACAAGAATATTCTCCTCGTTGAGTTTACGAGCAGCTTTCAAGCCATCTTCAATTGTTTCTCCTGCAATGTAACGCTTGGAGAAGATCCAGACCAGCTTTTTGGGCATGTGCGGTAGCATCTTTGCGATTAGATTTTGAATCATATTTTATTAGTTAGAGTTTTGTATTTTATTTTCTACAAGGTTGTTGTTCTTGCTCAGAAAGGCCATGAGATCAAAATATTTACTGTCCTGAGCAGTTAAGCCTTTCTGCAGCTTGTATAAAAATAACAATAGTTAAGGGTAAATTTCAATGATGTTTATCAGTATAAAATGATGATTTTATGCAGGTTTTAGGTGAAAAAGGGGTAAAGTGAAAGTAAAATGTCATTTGACATGATAAATCGGATAGCAATAATGAGTTATGAAGAAAATATTAACACTAGTGGTACGAGAAGTTAGATCTTTGGAAAAACGAAGAATTAATTGAACTATTCATTAATTTTTTGCTGGAAAATTCGGTTTATCGGTTATATTTGTCAATCAAAATATTCAACTGAAAATATTTGCTATGAAGAAAACGTCTTTAATTGTTAATGCTATTCTGGCGGTTGCCGTACTGGTTATTTATGTTTTACATTTTAGTGGTAATACAGGAGCCTCCACGTCCGGGAGTAATAATACTGTAAAAGGGGATGGAAGTTTAAGTGTAGCTTATATTAAACTAGACTCTCTTCTCGTTAACTATGAGTTGGCTCAAGATTTACACGAAGAGTTTACCCAAAAGCAGGAAGCATATAATAAAGAGTATGGAGTGAAGCGTCAGGAATTCGAGAAAGAGGCTGTTGCATTCCAGGAAAAATTACAAAGAGGCGGTTTCTTATCTCAGGATAGAGCAATTAAGGAACGTGATCGTCTTGCAGGACAAGAAAAGGAAGTTCAGCAATTGGATTATGAATTGTCGAATAAACTACAGGAAATTCAACAAGCAAACAACACTCAGCTATTTGATAGTATTACAAGCTATTTGAATGAGTACAATGAGAAGCACAATTTCACATACATTCTAAATTCAACAAATGTATTGGTTGGTGAAGAAGGTCTAAATGTTACAGGAGACGTTCTTAACGCTTTGAATGGAAGATACACATCAAAAGCAGAGAAAGAAGGAAAATAATAAGGTTATTTCAACTATATTAAGGGCTGACATTAATGTTGGCCCTTTTTTATATGAAAAAATTTGCAGATCAATATTTAAGAAAGCAGAATCCCCCGCTTTATGAGGAGAATATTCCGAATGGGATCTATGATATGATTGTTGTTATCCCTTGTTTTAATGAGCCTGAGATTGAAGGTGTGTTGGATTCATTAAAACAATGTAAGTCAACGAAAGGAAAAGTATTGGTGTTGGTGGTTGTAAATGCATCTGAGATAAGTTCAGAAAGTATAATTGACCAGAATATTCAGTCATTAAAAACCATTGAACAATGGCAGCAGCATTTTGATGAGTCTTCAAGTCTTGAATTAGGGTGGATCCAATGTTTCAATATGAAGAAGAAGTGGGCTGGTGCAGGATGGGCTCGCAAACTTGGTATGGATCGTGCAATTTCTTTATTTAACGAGGTCGATAATGCTGATGGGATATTGATATCTTTAGATGCTGACTGTGTGGTACAGGATAATTATCTACAAGAGATTGAACGCTATTTTGAAAGAGAAATTTCAATGCCTGGAGCAACGATCTATTTTGAACATCCTCTCAACGTCTCAGATGAACGACTCATCGACGGAATTGTCTTTTATGAGTTATATATGCGCTATTATAAGCATGCTTTAGCCTGGGTTGGATATCCTCATGCGATGTATACTGTAGGTTCTGCTTTTGCCGTGAGAGCAGAGGCGTATGTTAGTCAGGGAGGGATGAATAGGAAGAAGGCAGGAGAAGATTTTTATTTTTTACACAAGCTAACTCCTAAAGGAGCATTGGGAGAAATAAATGGAACTACAGTTTTTCCAGGTGTTAGAATTTCTAATCGTGTACCTTTTGGTACGGGGCCTGTTCTTCAGCAATGGATTGATGGTGATAGGTCTATAAATAAAACTTATAGCTTAGAGAGTTTTAAAGCTCTGCGGTTATTTTTTGAGCATATTGATGTACTCTATCAATGTGATGATAACCAATGGAGCTCGGTCTGTGAAAGTTTGCCTCATGTTCTGAAATCTTTTCTTGAAGAAAACGAGATAAAGAAGGAGATTGACGAGTTAAGTAACAACTGTACAAATCAGGTGGTTTTTACAAATCGATTTTGGCAACTGTTCAATGCTTTCCGAATTCTGAAATTCATGAATTATGCTAGAGAAAATGCATACCCAGATGCTGATTTGTATGAAGAAGCAGAAAAATTAATAGTACTGATGAACTATTCTGACCCTGATAACATTAAGTATATAGAAGGACTTCTTGAGTTATATCGGGAAATTGATAAAAGTTCAAATTAAAACAATTAAATTTGTCGCTTTAAAGCGTTAGATCATGGAATGGATTAAATTATTATTAGTCGTAGTAGGCATGTTAGCCTTTGCTGTTGTTGGTTTAGCAACACAAATTTTGTTGAAGAAAAATGGGCAATTCCCAGATACGCATGTTGGTCATAACAAGGATATGAAGAAACTTGGTCTTACTTGCGCGAAGGGTTTTGACAAAATGGAACAAAAGAAAGGCTGGGAAAAGTACAGATTAAAGAATCTTAAATTAGCGAAATAATTAAAAGCCGGACAGAAAGTCCGGCTTTGTTTTTTCTTTAAAAGAGTGTTTTTTCATACATTTTGGTATTTTAGTAATCCAAAATATTGACAAATGAGACACTTACTTTCCATATTGTTTTTTCTTCCTTTACTGGCTGTAGGGCAGTTGTTACCCAATCAGATGGATGACGGTGTGAGTAAGCGCATTTTGATTGCTCATCCTACTGTGACCAATATTAACGTACTTCAAGTTTTACAGGCAAAAGGATTACTTGATCTTAAAAGTGTAGAAGTTGTTGGAGTATATCATAAGGACGAGAAATATAACTACGCAAAGTCTAAAGCAATAGTTGATACGCTTCAAAGTATAAAGATGCGTTTGGTGGAGTTGAAGGATGATTTATCACAAGAAGTTTTATTTAAGAAAAATGATTGTAGTGATGAATTTGAAGAGCTGTTCACTAAATCATGCGCGGCATTCTTTTTTGGAGGTCCAGATATTCCTCCTGCCATTTATAAGGAAGAACCTCATCAACGTACTGTCGTTACCGATACTTATCGTCATTATTTTGAAGCCTCATTTCTTTTTCACCTTTTAGGTGGTTTTCAAAATAGTAAGTTTCAACCTTTATTGGATCGTAAAAAGAATTATTTGATCAATGGTTTTTGTCTGGGAATGCAAACCATGAACGTGGCGACTGGAGGTACGTTAATTCAAGATATACCTTCTGAGGTTTATGGAGGAGAGGAGACTGAAGGATTGTTTCAGTTAGAGGCAGAACAGATTCATCGAAACTTTTATGTCCATCTTGAAGAAAAACATGACGATCTTTCAGGTAGCTGTGTTCATCAGATTAGTTTTATTGGTGACTATGTATCAACATTCTTTGATTGGTCTAAAGAGCAATTTCCTCATGTTAATAGTTACCATCATCAGGCGATTGAGAGATTGGGCAAAAACCTTATCGTTTGGGCTACATCCTTAGATCATCGAATTGTTGAAGCGATATATCATCAGCATTATCCGAATGTATTTGCTGTACAGTTTCACCCGGAAAGGATTGATTTATATAGTACAGATCGTAAATATAAGTTCGATCCGAATGGTGAAAGTCAAACACTATCTGATTGGATTGGCAAAAAGGGGATGAGATTTCACCAGGCTTATTGGACCAGAATTAAGAATATTTTAAACGATTTGTAGATGCTAATCAACAATAAACTTCTTGAATCCTTGAGTGTAATACACTTCGTAGTTTTCACCTTCACTCGATAGAATAAAGAAGGCTTCCAATTCTGGATGTTCAGCTAAA
Organism: Puteibacter caeruleilacunae; assembly: GCA_005217565.1. Lineage (GTDB taxonomy): Bacteria > Bacteroidota > Bacteroidia > Bacteroidales > Prolixibacteraceae > Puteibacter > Puteibacter caeruleilacunae. The sequence continues at coordinate 101,586 of SJCO01000015.1, read as the reverse complement.
ACATGTTTGGCTTTATCCAAGCCCATAACCATAAATGAGGTTGCATAGGCATCGGCAGTCATGCAATCTTTGGCTACAACAGTAGAGCTTAATACTCGATGTTGTATTGGATAACCGCTTTCAGGATCTATCGTGTGAGCATACTTTTTTCCTCCTTCGACATAAAAATTTCTGTAATTACCAGAGGTTGCTAATCCTTTGTTTTTTAGCGACACAATGGTGTGCAAGTCCTGTGAATTGAAAAGTGCATCCTCTTGTGGCTTGTTGATACCGATACGCCACCATCTTCCTTTGTTGTTTTTACCTCGAGCAACGACTTCGCCTCCAATTTCTACCATCAAATTCTTGCATCCTTTTTTTTGTAAAAACTGCGCAATAACATCAACAGAATAACCTTTGGCAATTGCACTGGCATCGAGCATAGTATTAGGATTCTCTTTGATTATCTTTTCGCCTTTAAGTTTTACTTTATTGTAGCCCACCGTTTGAAGTAAAGAGTCGATTAATTCCTGACTAATCTGTTCTTTATTTTTGAAGCCAAATCCCCAGGCATTAACCAACGGTGCTACTGTTATGTCAAAAGCACCGTCTGTTGCTTTTGAAATCTTTTGAGCTCTTTTAAAGCATGTTTCAAAGAAGTGATCTGTTACAACATTCGGATCATTTTGGTTAATTCGTGATATCACCGATTCTGGTTGGAATGTTGATAGTGACTGATCAAACGCATGCATCTCCTGTTCAATTTCTTTCTGATAATCTTTCCCCTCAGGAGACTCATAGGTTATATGATATATTGTTCCATGAATGAATCCTTGGTTAAATATATATTTAGGCTCAGGTTTTTTACACGAAACGGCAGTTAAAAGTACTGCTATAATTAGGCATATATTTCTCATGATTATGAAAACTTAATTGAAGACACAAAGATACAATGCAATGTGTAAGTATAAAAAAACCTTGCTGGAATTTCCAACAAGGTTTCAATATAGTGTTTATTAACTTCCGAAATCGTCAAATAGAACGTTTTCATCTGGTACTCCAAGATCATAAAGCATCTTAGTGACTGCATCATTCATCATTGGAGGTCCACATAAATAGTAGTCAATTTCTTCTGGTTCTTCATGCTTACTTAGATAAGTGTCATGAATTACCTGGTGAATAAATCCAGTTGGTCCATCCCATTTATCCTCAGGTTGAGGATCAGACAAGGCCAAGTTGAATTTGAAGTTAGGGAAATTCTTTTCGATTTCCATAAATTGATCATAGTAGAATACCTCTCTCCATGAACGTGCACCATACCAGAAAGTAACTTGCTTTTTAGTCTCTTTCACAGTGTGGAACAAGTGGAACAGGTGAGAACGCATTGGAGCCATACCAGCACCACCACCAATAAACATCATCTCATTATCATTGTCTTTCAAGAAGAACTCTCCGTAAGGACCAGATACAGTTACTTTGTCACCTGGTTTCAATGAGAAGATGTATGAAGAACAGACTCCTGGATTAACGTTCATAAACTTGTTATTTACGCGATCCCATGGTGGAGTAGCAATACGAATATTCAACATCACAATGTTACCTTCCGCAGGGTGGTTAGCCATAGAATATGCACGGAATGTTGGCTCTGGATTTTTCATCTTCAGATCAAAGATACCATTGCGTTCCCATTCTTCGCGGTATTCATCCTGTACTTCCATTCCATTGAAGTCAACATCAATAGCAGGAACATCAATCTGGATATAACCTCCCGATTTGAAATCTAATGTTTCGCCTTCAGGAAGTTTAACCACAAATTCTTTGATGTAAGTAGCAACGTTGTCGTTTGAAACAACTTCGCATTCCCACTTCTTAACACCCATAACTTCAGGGTGGATATTTAGCTTCATGTCTTCTTTTACCTTAACCTGGCAAGCAAGACGCCAATTTTCCTGTTGTTCTTTTCTACTGAAGAAACCAGTCTCAGTAGGAAGAATAGAGCCTCCACCTTCTTCAACCTGGCAACGGCACATACCACAGGTACCACCACCACCACAAGCTGATGGAAGAAGAATTTTATTGTTTCCCAGCGTTGTTAGAAGTGTATCGCCAGGATTTGTTTCAATAATACGATCTCCGTTATTAATGTCAATTTTTACAGTTCCCGAAGGAGTCAGCTTTTGTTTGACATATAGAAGAATACCTACCAGCATCACAATAACCAGCAAGAATATAACGATACTGGTTAGGATCACTGTTGATTGAGCTGCTAATAAAATCATTGTATCGATTATTTTTTTCGTTCCTGATTAAAGTTTGATTCCCATGAATCCCATGAAAGCAAGTCCCATAAGACCCGTAATAATAAAGGTAATTCCTAGTCCACGCAGTGGTGCTGGGATATCAGAATACTGTACCTTCTCACGGATTGCTGCAATACCAACAATTGCAAGAAGCCATCCAATACCTGAACCTAAACCGTAAACAGTAGCTTCTCCAATATTGTGGAATGCTTTCTGTTGCATGAAAAGAGATCCTCCAAGAATAGCACAGTTTACTGCGATAAGAGGAAGGAAGATACCTAACTGAGTGTATAATACAGGAGCAAACTTCTCAACAACCATTTCAACAAGCTGTACCATAGAAGCAATTACTGCAATAAACATGATGAAACTTAAAAAGCTCAAATCAACATCAGCAAAACCTTCTCCTAGCCATACCAATGCTCCTTCTTTCAAAATATAGTTCTCTAATAGGTAGTCAACTGGAACTGTGATACCCAATACAAATACAACTGCAATACCAAGTCCCATTGCTGTCTTTACCGATTTCGATACAGCCAGGTATGAACACATTCCGAAGAAATATGCAAATACCATGTTGTCGATAAAGATTGACTTGACAAATATATTAATCAAATTTTCCATGTCTTATTTCTTTTCAGATTGACGATTACTTTTCAATTAGATCACGGTTCTTCCAACGCTGGAACCAGATGATTGCACCAACAGTGATCAACGCCATTGGAGGAAGAATCATCATACCGTTATTTTCGTAAAATCCACCGTTTGCAACATACCAGCTCTCAGGAATTACTTTGTAACCCCATAATGAACCAGAACCTAAAAGTTCACGGAAGAAACTTACAATAATAAGTACCAAACCGTAACCGGCAGCATTACCAACACCATCAAGGAATGCAGGCCAAGGCTTATTACCTAATGCAAATGCCTCTAAACGTCCCATGATGATACAGTTTGTAATAATCAATCCAACAAATACAGAAAGCTGCTTACTTACATCATAAACAAAAGCCTTCAAAATTTGGTCAACAAGAATTACCAAGGCAGCTACTACTACCAATTGAACGATAATTCGAATACGACTAGGAATTGTATTTCTAAGTAGTGAAATAATTACATTCGCAAAAGCTAAAACCGCCATTACCGACAAGGTCATTACAACTGCAGGTTTTAACTGAACAGTAACCGCAAGTGCCGAACAGATACCTAGTACCTGAACTGTTACCGGGTTATTACCATTAAGCGGGGTGCTCAATAGCTTCTGATTTTTCTTTGAAAATAATCCTTCTTTTGCCATTGTGCTTATTTTTTACTTAAAAATGCTTCGTAATTTGTTAGGTCATCCAGTAGCATTTTTTCAAGTGCCTTACTGGTAATTGTTCCTCCGGAAATTCCATCTACTTTGTGCTCCGCAGGAGCTTGTTCACCAGACTTGGCAACGATAATTGAAACAAGCTTGCTGCTTGAATCAAACAACTTCTTACCAGCAAAAGGTGCCTGGAATTTTCCTGTTGCAATCTCTGCACCTAGTCCAGGAGTTTCTCCTTTGTGCGCAAAAACTGCACCGTACACAGTGTTCTTATCCGAGTCAACCGAGATATATCCCCAGATAGGTCCCCAAAGACCAGTACCTCTTAATGGAATAATGTATTTGGTTGATCCGTCTACTTTAGCTTCAAAAATAGGAAGACTTTGTTCGTTTGCCGCTTTTGCATGCTCAACTTTTAGGTCGATGTTAAACGCGTCTCCGTCTTTCTTGTTTCCGCTATTGTCAATTACATAAGTACTAACAATTTTCTCTTTATAGATGTCAGCTGCATTCGCTGGAGTAGTTTCAACACCAACTGATGCTAAGATATTCTGCATCTTCTCAATCTCTTCATTACGCTTTTGATATGGCTTAAGGTTGAAAGCCGCTGCTGAAAGGATTGCAGCTACCGCAACTACCATTACCGAAGCGTATAAAAATGTATAAGTATTACCATTTCTGTCCATAGCTACAATCTTTATGCGTTAGCAGTGGCTCTTTTAAGCCTTTTCTTAATATTACCTTCAACCACGTAGTAGTCGATAAGTGGTGCAAATGTGTTCATCAATAATATTGCAAGCATCATACCTTCAGGATATGCTGGATTGACAACACGGATTAGTATTGCTAGTACCCCAACAAGGAAGCCGTAGATGTATTTTCCTTTGCTTGTTTGTGCTGCAGATACAGGATCAGTTGCCATGAAAATCGCTCCAAAAGCAAAACCTCCTAATACTAGGTGATGCCATGCTGGAATTGCCATGAATTCATTTACGGCAAATGTCTGTAGCAAGAATCCCATAAATAATCCACCAGCAACAGTTGATACCATAATCTTCCAACTACCAATACCTGTAACAATAAGAATAATTGCACCAATAAGAATTGCTAATGCAGATGTCTCTCCGATCGATCCAGGAATCAAGCCAATAAATGCATCCATTACTGAATAATCAGGAGTACCAGCTGCCGCTAATGCCATAGGAGTAGCTCCAGTGAAACCGTCAACAACCTTATCTGTATCTTTTAAGCTGATCCAAACTGAGTCTCCTGACATATGTGAAGGATAAGCAAAGAATAAGAATGCTCTGGCAACCAATGCAGGGTTCCAGATGTTCATTCCTGTTCCTCCAAATACCTCTTTAGCAAATACTACAGCAAAAGCAGTTGCTACTGCAACCATCCAAAGTGGAGTATTAACAGGCATAATTAATGGAATAAGGAATCCTGATACTAAAAATCCTTCCTGAATTTCGTGTCCTCGATATTGTGCAAAAACAAATTCAATACCTAGTCCCACAACATAGGATACGATGATGAAAGGAACTACCTTTATTAATCCAAATAGGCAAATGTCAAAGAAACCTGTAGTTGCTAATTCGCCAATTGCTTTATAATGTTGGTAACCCGTATTGTAGATACCCATAAGCAATGCTGGTACTAATGCAAATACCACAACAGCCATGGTTCTCTTCAAATCAAGATAATCTTTAATATGGGTTCCCGATTTTGATGTGTCCTTTTGTACAAAGAACAAGGTGAAAAAGCCATCATGAACAGAGTGTAGCCAATGGTACTTGGCACCCTTCTGAACGTAAGGCTTAGTTTTTTCAAATATGTTTCTGATTGCTTTCATTAATCTTCAGAATTTTATAAACCCCAGTGGGCGAATTAACTAAGTTCTTTAATCATTGTATTAATACCTTGTCTAAGAATATCCTGAACTTCAATTTTTGAAGTACATGCATATTCACAAAGAGCAAGATCTTCTTCGATTACTTCGTAGATTCCCAACTGTTCCATCTTATCAATATCGTTGGCTAAAATAGCCTTCAATAAGAATACAGGAAGGATATCCATTGGTAGAAGCTTTTCATACTGTTCTGTTAGAACAAATGCGCGTTTTCCACCATGAAGATTTGCATTCAAGGTGTATTCTTTCTTTGGGAATAAACTTCCGAAGAATGTTTTCGAAGCACTAAATTTATCGAATCCAAGCAATGCCCAACCCATAAATTCATATTCATCTCCCTCAGGAATAACTGTCACCTGAGAAGAATAAAATCCTAAGAAGTTATCTTCTTCAATTTTAGTTCCAGTTAGTACGTTTCCAGAAATGATACGCTCTTTACCTTCTTGTTTCGTCTTGTTCTTAACTATCGTCTCGATATTTGCACCGCCAATAGTTTTGTAATACTTTGGCTGCTGCACTTCAGAACCAGTTAATGCAACGATTTTAGATAAATCGAATCTACCGGTTTCGAAAAGACGTCCAATGTAAAGAATTTCCTGTGGAGTAATTGTCCAAACTAAGTCACCTTTATTGATCGGCTTAGTGTGGTGAATCTGGATACCTACGTTCCCTGCTGGGTGAGGTCCTGCGAATGTGTTTACTTCAACATTCTTCAAACCTTGGAATGATTTTGAAGCTCCTTCTGCAGGTAAACCAAGATATACTTTACCTTTTGTAAGTTTTGCTAATGCATCAATTCCTGTTTGTAATGTTTTTGTTTGACCAGAAAGAATAAAGTCATAATCCGGAGCCAATGGATTGGTGTCAAAACCGGAAATGAAAATATTATCTGGTTGCTCAGAAGGATTCGCTATTACACCATAAGGTCTTTGGATAAAGCAAGGCCATAGACCTGCTGATAATAATGATTCCTTAATTTGATCTGCGGAAAGTGAAGCTGGATCAGCTTTGGTGAACTCTTCGTATGTGTTCGCTCCATCTGCCTCCACTATAACTTCAAGGATTCTTCTTCGCTCGCCTCTTCGAATGGCAACAACTTTACCGCTAACAGGAGAGCAAAATTGTACCTCGGGTTTGTACTTGTCAAAGAATAAAGAAGTTCCAGCCTTAACAGTGTGTCCTTCTTTTACTTTTAGTTTGGGAGTTAGTCCCGGAAAATCGGTCGGCTTAATAGCATACGATTTAGCCATGTCTGCCTGCTCCAGGATGTAATCCGCTTTGCCCTTTAGCTTGATATTTAGCCCTTTGCGCAATCTTTTTATGTTCGACATGTTATATCTAGGTATTAAAATTTGGTGCACAAAAGTACACATTTTAAAAAACTTTTCGCAAACTTTGGTAAGCATTGTTAAATGGCATGGAAAAGAGATAAATATTAAATAACATTGCATTAGTATTAGTTGTTTAGTATGGGTAGTCTTTTAATGTGAAAAGATAATTGATAATAAGAATTAAGGCTTTATGAATCAGGATAAAAGGATGGTTAATATACGTGTATTTTTAATAATCGTACTGTGTTTAGTTTCAATAAAAGGATTCACTCAAGTGTTGTATAAAAACGAGACACGACTAAAGTCTATTAAAACGGTTCAGTTTTTCCGTGATGGCTGGTCTATGTCAAATCCTGTTATAGAATTGAATTCGGATGTGCAATTGATTTTAAGTTTTGACGAGCTAAACTCTGAAGCAAATGAATATTTTTACACAATACGTCATTGTTCTGCTAACTGGGAAGAATCATCGCTGCATCCAACCGATTTTATAGAAGGATTTGAAGAACAAGTTGTGCATGATTATCAATATTCTTTGAATACTAATATTGGATACATTAACTATCAGATTGCAATTCCTAATGAGGATATTCGGCTTAAGTTATCAGGTAATTATGTATTGCTAGTTTATCGAAATAATGATGTCAATGATATTGTAATATCACGGAGGTTTTCTGTTGTTGAACCGTTGGTAGGGGTTGAAGCAGTTGTTAAGCGTGCAACATTTGATCCATACAAAGGAGGAAACCATGAAGTAGATTTTACCATTCATCATGAAAGAATAAACTTGCGTAGCCCTATTGATGAAATTGAGGTGCATGTTGTTCAGAATGATCGTTTCGATAACGCAATATGTGACTTGAAACCACAGTATATAAGAGATAATGCCTTAATTTATGACTATGGCGAAGAAAATGTTTTCCCAGCAGGAAATGAATTCCGATATTTTGATGTTCGAAATGAAGGAAGACTTACGGAACGAGTTGCTGATATCTCATTTCATGATCCTTATTACCACTTTACTTTGTTACCAGATGAAATAAGGGCTGGTAAACGCTTCTTTGGATATGAGGAAATGAATGGCAGGTTTGCTGTTGAAAGATATAATAAGGCAGATCCCTTTACAGAGGCTGATTATGTTATGGTTCACTTTGCTTTACCAATGGAACAGCCGCTATTGTCGGGAGCAGTTCATGTATTTGGTTCTTTAACAGATTGGACTTGCGATGAATCAAATAAAATGACTTATAATTTTGAGCGTAAAACCTATGAAGCTTCATTACTGGTAAAACAAGGTTTTTATAATTATCAGTATGCCTTTGTTACCAATGGAGCAAGGGTTTACAATACTCAGAATCTAGAAGGTTCTTACTTTGAGACCGAAAACGATTATCAAATTTTTGTTTATTATAAGCCAGTTAATTCTCGTCATGAAATGTTAGTGGGATATGTTAATGTCAATTCTCAAAGAAGATAAATACACTTCATGAATAGGTTCATTCCTTTTTTTTATTAGCCGAATATGATAAAATCGTGAAACTTAGTAGTTAAGGGCTTTGTTTTGTTGTGCCCAAAAGTATCCCTTGATCCATATTTCTGTACCCCCTCTTACTGCCCTCTTACTGGGCTCTTACTGGACACTTACTACCTATAGTAGTAAAAGCCTAGTATTTGTAGGGTAAGTGTAGTGTAGAGTAGTAAAAGTTGAGCTCAGTATGGGAAGAATTGATCATGAAATTTGTATTTGGAAAAAATATGGGGAAAGAAAGGTGGCAGTTCAGGGATTCTAAATTAAGAAAAAACGGCTAAACTACCTTTAAATGACCATCAGCTTTCTCAATCTTAAATGAGAAGAAGAAGCGAGATCCTTTTCCTGCAACAGATGTGAAATCTAGAGATGAACCAATCTGTTCAGCATAATACTGTGCTATCGATAAGCCAAGTCCTGTTCCTCCGTAATTTTTTGATTTATCATTCTCCAATTGATGGAAGCGCATAAAGATTTCTTCTTTTGCCTCTTCAGGAATCCCAATTCCTGTATCTTTTACAAAGAATTCAATCTTATTGTCTGATTTTAATGAGTAGCCAAATTCAACTTCTCCTTTATCCGTGAATTTAATTGCATTGTCGATAAGATTGCTCATAATATCACGCAGAAGCGTTGAATCAGTATAAACCGCAAAGTTGGGATTCTCATTCCCCATTTGAAGGGTAAGTTTAAGATGTCCTTTATCGTTTTGATTTTTTTCGAATGTAAAGTTTCTGTACAATTCGGCCAATAATTGATTAATCTTTAGATATCCTTTTTCAACTTCGATTTGACCAGTCTCAATTTTCGATAAATTGATCATGTCAGTGAGGAGTTTCATGAGTATCTCCCCATTGTGTGTGATGATATTGATAAATTTCAGACGTTCTTCTTCTTCAAAATCCGGAGATGCAAGCATTTTAGAAAAGCCTAAAATGGCATTCATTGGAGTCCTTACTTCATGAGATAGGTTTGCCAGGAATGCTGATTTTAATTTGTCAGCTTCTTCGGCTTTATTCTTTGCTTCCTCGAGTTTTTGTTCTGTCAATTTCCTTTTTGTAATATCTCGCGCAAGAGAAATCACTGATTGGTCATCAAGTTTAACCATTCGCATTTCAAAAAGCATTGTTCCATGGGGAGTATCAAATGCGTATTCAATTGTTTCAATGCTATCAAAGCGAATTACATTTTGGATACCTTGGAAAATAGCTCTGGTCATCTTGTCTGAGAATCCAACTTCGAAAATAGAATTACCAATAATATCATCTGGCTTTACTTTTAACAGGTCTTGTTCCTTTGCTACATAATCCATGTAAATACCATCCTTATCAATAACAAAGAAAATGTCAGGAATAGCTTGCAAAAGCGCTTTATAACGTGATTCGCTAGCTTGTAGTTCGTAAAACTCTTGTTTATTCTGTGTCTTATCGGAGAAGATACAAATGCTTTGATTATTGGGATGTTGAATTTTTTCTATTTCGAACCATTTTTCATACTTGTCGAAGTAGATTTCAGAAGAGTATTCTTCTTTTCCCAGGAAGAATTGCGACCAGTTAAAATTGTTCCTAAACAAGGAGGGGAAAACCTGCTCTAGATTGTGATTTGCAATTTTCCGATTAGATATTCTAAAGGTCTTTTCAAATGCAGGATTTACTCTAACAATCTTTAGGCCAGTTACTTCACCATGTTCGTCGTTTATTTCTTCAACAACCAGTGCTGGTTGTTTATATTTACGAAATACTGAGTTGATTCTGTGGTTTATATCTTCTAATGATTGCTCATAATATGAAAGTCTTCGTTTGTGAGCTAAAAGTATTAATGAAGTTAAACTTATTAATAATATGAGCGAAAGAACAGGATTAATTCTATTTTCAAATGTTATCCATTTAAAGTCAAATAGAAGATTAATGTTGGAGGTCAGAAGCATGTGGGTGAGAATTGTGCCAATACTTACAGCTGCGTAAAACAAAAATCTTTTAAAAGATGTGGAAAAAAGAATTAAGAATAAGAATCCCAGACCAAGTCCCCATACAGTTGAATAATATGAATGGACGTTTGGATAAAGTGAATATGCATTTGAGATAAAAAAGAAATAGATAGCTACAGGAATCAAAAAGATAACGTTCTCAACAACTTCTAATTTGTTGATAATTACGTTTCGGATGATTAGCATTGAAGTTATCAATGAAACTAAAAGTCCTGGTATACAGTATCTATCATAGATTTTATGCGATATCACAGCAAATACCACAGTTGCTATTAGACCCAATGCGCCTAATAATAACAATCCTGTAGCCTTTTTTATTCGGATATCATTTTCCGAATTGTATTCGAAGAGAAAAAACGATTTGAATTTGTGATAAAGCATGCTTATTCCATTAACAAGGACTAAAATAATGATTTTTCCATGCGGAGAAAGCATTTTTAGTAATTATCTATAAATTTTTTTAAAGATGATTTTTATTAGTGTTTGTAATGTTCTGATTATTTAGATTTGTGGAAGACCCTATGAAAATAAGAACTTGAATTTACAATTAAAACCAAATAAAATAACTGAGAACTATGTCACAAGGATTTTTTAATGTACCCATAGCAAAGAACGAGCCAGTTCTTTCCTATGCGCCGGGATCTCCGGAAAGAAAAGAACTGCAGGCTAAGATAGCTGAGCTTCGCGCACAGGAAATAGAAATTCCAATGGTTATCAATGGTAAGGATGTTACAACAGGGAATAAAAAGAGACTTTTCCCTCCACATGATATCAAACATACATTGGGATATTATCATCAAGGGGATGCTACTCAGGTAAATGAAGCTATCGATGCTGCGTTGGCGGCAAAGGAAGAGTGGGCTGCTTTATCATGGCAACATCGCGCTTCTATATTCTTGAAGGCTGCTGATCTATTGGCAGGGCCTTATCGTGCCAAAATAAATGCGGCAACAATTCTTGGACAATCAAAGAATGCTTTTCAAGCAGAAATCGATGCAGCTTGTGAATTAGCAGATTTTCTTAGATTCGGTGTACAGTGTATGAGTGAAATCTACAAAATGCAGCCTGAATCAGCTAAAGGAATGTGGAACTACAATGAATTCAGACCTCTAGAGGGATTTGTTTTTGCATTAACTCCATTTAATTTTACGGCAATTGCGGGAAACCTTCCTGCTGCTCCAGCGATGATGGGTAATGTATGTGTATGGAAACCTTCGAAAACAGCAGTCTACTCAGCTCATGTAGTTATGGAGATTTTCAAAGAAGCTGGATTACCTGATGGAGTTATTAATCTGGTTTTTGCTTCTGGACCAGTTGTTGCAGAAGAGGTTATGGCGCATGCTGATTTTGCAGGAATTCATTTCACTGGATCTACTGAAGTATTCCAAAGTGTTTGGAAGAAGATTGGCGAAAATATTTATAAGTATAAATCTTACCCTCGAATCGTAGGAGAGACCGGAGGTAAAGACTTCATCTTTGCGGATGGTACTGCTGATACAACAGCTTTGGCTACGGCAATGGTTAGAGGCGCTTTTGAATATCAAGGGCAAAAATGTTCTGCTGCATCTCGCGTATATATTCCTGAAAGTATTTGGGAAGAGACATGGGCAAAATGTGAAGCTCAATTAAAAGAGGTTAAAATGGGACCTCCTGAAGACTTTACGAACTTTGTTAATGCTGTTATTGATGAATCATCATTCGACAAGCTTAAGGCAGCAATCGACATGGTTAGAGAGGCTGATGATGCTGAAATTATTGCGGGAGGAACATGTGATAAATGGGAAGGTTATTTTATAGAGCCAACTGTTGTTCGCGCAATGAAGCCTGATTTTGTTACTATGCAAGAGGAGCTATTTGGTCCAGTATTGACTGTTTATGTATATGAGGACGGCAAGGTTGATGAAACAATGGATATTCTTGATAAAACATCTATTTATGCATTGACAGGTGCCATTTTCTCTCAAAATCGATATAATATTGAGAAGATGACCACTCGTTTATCTAACGCAGCAGGTAATTTCTATATTAATGATAAACCTACAGGAGCTGTTGTTGGACAACAGCCATTTGGTGGATCCAGAGGATCTGGTACGAATGATAAAGCTGGATCTATTTTCAATTTCCTGAGGTGGACTTCGATTAGGACAATTAAGGAGACTTTTGTTCCTGCAACTCATTTTTCATATCCGAACTTTGAGCCAGATCAGGAATAATTTGGTTTTTTTCATGTATAATGAAAGAGAAGTTGGTATTAAGGCCAACTTCTCTTTTTTTTTATTTGTTGATATTCTATTTTTGTATAAAGTTTAGAATCGTGAGGAATATCTTTCGCAAAAATATTAATTGGGCAATCATCATAAAAAGCCATTATGTGTGGTTTTTCTGCTTCTTTTTGGTGTGGTTGTTATTTTTCGATGAGCATAATATCATCCGAAGAATTGACAATTATGGTAAATATAAGCAGTTGGAGGAGGATGTATTCTACTACAAAGGAAAGATAAAGGAGGATCGCGAGAAACTAAATGAACTAACCTCGAATAAGGAGAACCTTGAGCGTTTTGCCCGGGAACAGTACTTGATGAAGAAGGAGAACGAGGATGTTTTTGTTGTAATTGAGAAAGACTAATTTGTTTCCTTTATCCTTTTATCGCAGCCAAGCCATTCAATTAATAAATTTTGTGGTCAGGAATGATTTTTATATATTGCTATAGACATTGATAGAGATACTCTATGGATTTAAACCTAAACATATTTAAGATAGAAAGTAATAATATCGCGCCACGCAAGGGGCGAATTCTTATTGCTGAACCATTCTTGCCTGGTAGTTACTTCAATCGCTCGATTATTCTATTGGTAGAACATTCGGCAGAGGGTGCTGTTGGTTTTATCTTGAATAAAGAGGTTGATTTCCCAATTCAAAACTTCTATGAGGAATTTCCGAATTTTGAGGCTGATATTTATGTTGGAGGTCCTGTGAATCCAGATTATGTGTACTTTATACATACTTTAGGTGATGAAATTCCTGGTAGTATAAGGGTTATGGATAACTTATATTGGGGTGGAAGTTTTGATGTATTGAAGGAGTTAGTACGCGACCGTAAGATTAAACCAGATCAGATTCGATTTTTCTTAGGATATTCGGGTTGGGGACCAGGTCAATTGGAGGAAGAAATAAAAGAAAACTCATGGTTAATATCTAACGTGAAGGTTGATCAGGTGATGGATTGTAGTGCTGATTTCTGGATGAAAGTGGTTAAGTCGTTAGGAGGAAAGTATAAATTGTGGGAGAACTTCCCAGAGAATCCAACATTCAATTAATCTACAATACTGGTTTTGTCTTCAAGTCGAACTGGCCTCTAATTTTTTTGCTTATAGCACAATCTGAAACTTTCAATCAAAAATACGCTGATTTGAACCTATAACCTTTGATTAGGCTGTCATTATTGTATTGAGTTGCCTAAGGATTAGTTTAGTCTTTACATTGTAATATCGTCTTGCTCTAATTCCTTTCATCCAGGTAATACCATCGTATGCCCGGGCAAAAAATACCTCATCGGCCATTAAAAGATCTTTGATGTCGAGTTGGATGTTTTGTTCAATGTCTATTCCAACAGATTTTGCGGCTAATAATACTTTTTCTCTTAGGATATCATGATAGCAGCCAGATGATAGGGGGGGAGTGTAAAGTTTGTTGTCTCGGATAAGAAATATGTTTTTCCCATATCCTTCACATATCTTGTTTTCTTCATTGACAAAAATTAGTTCATCGTAATTTTTGTCTGCATGAAAACGGGCAAGTTGCCAGAAATGAAAGCTACCTTGATATATGGATGAGAGAGGGTGTATTGGTTTTAAAAAATGTTCGTATGTATCGGTTAAAATACCTTTGTTTAAAACATATTCTCTCTCAGGGAAGGCTATTGTTTGTGCGATTCTGAATTCAGGAGCAATGTGTAATTGAATTCCTGCTCCCATGTATAATTTGTTCTTATTTATTAATCGGGTTAACTCACGATGCAGAAAATTACCATTGCCTTTCAGATAATCTGGTAATGTCATGCCCAGTAAGTGAAAGGTTAACCTGATTTTGTGTAAATGTTCTTTAAAGAAATGAATCTTGTTTTCTGCTGAATGCATGAATTCTACCATGTGCAAACTATCGATATGCTCGATAGGAGAAATTAGTTTCTCTGTTGTTGGATAGATATTCCCGTTATATAAAATGTAAGGTGCATCCATATTTGATTGATTTAGTAGACTAAGAATAGTTTGTCAACAAAATCAACGAAAAGAGAAGGTTTAAGAACTATTGGAAACACAAGACCAAAAACAGCTCCCAGGAAATGGGCGTCATGTCCGATGTTATCAACGTTCTTTTTTGCCATATAGTAAGAGTAAATTAGGTATCCAATTCCAAACACAATCCCCGGAATAGGCAGGATCATAAAAAAATACAATTTATTCCAGGGAGCCAATAGAATAGAGGTGAAGATCACTGCAGAAACAGCACCTGAAGCACCGACAGCATTATAGTAATAATTGTCTCGCTGTGTAAAAAGTGAGTAAATGTTGGAAAAAAGTATGCCTCCAACATACAGTAATATGAAAAATAAGCGTCCTTTTTCTGCGAAGAGTATTCCGAAATATCTTTCAATTGCAGTTCCAAATGAAAAAAGAACAATCATATTAATGAACAGATGCTCGTAATTTGCGTGTATGAATGCGTGAGTTAATAATCGGTGCCATTCTTTGTTGTGATACACTTTACTCGCGTTGAATTGCATATTATAGCTTAATGACTGATTTTTAAAAGCCATTACCGAAATTAGGGATGTTATGATGATTAATGCAATTGTCATGTTAATGCAGGATTTTAAAGATCATTTCTTTTTGTAGTTCTCCAGAATTGGCTGAAACATTTCCCAATCCTTTCGATTTCATATCGTATTCACGGAGGATCCCAATAATTTGAACTAATTTTTTGGGAGTATAGTTCTTTGCTGCCTTTTTATATGCTTCAACAAAGTACGGATTGATCTGTAATTCACTGGCTACAGCATTATTTGCCTTGTTTTTCAGAAAATGAAATTTTAGCAGTTTGGCAAAGTAAAAGTATAGCGAAGATGTTGTTTTTTGTATGGGATTTTGAGACGAATTAGCTCCAAAATAATTTATAATCCTATTGGCTTTCAAAATGTCGCGTTCTGCAAGGGCATTTTGAAGTTCGAAAATATTAAAATCCTTACTGATACCAATATTGCGCTCAATGTCTTCAGGTTTAATGGTGCTTGGCTCTTTTAGTGAGATAATAAGTTTGTCCAATTCATTGGTTATCTTACTAAGATCTGTCCCTAAATATTCTGCCAGCAATAAGCCTGCCTGAGGAGTTATGGAATGTCCGGTTGTTTTCATATACGACGAAATCCAATTAGGTATTTGATTCTCGTAAATCTTTTTAGATTCAAATAGCACACCGTTTTTTTGAATAAGCTTAGCTAGTTTTTTTCTTTTATCTAGTGTCTTATACTTATAATTAACAACAAGGATTGTTGAGTTTAGAGGGTGTGCGGCATATGAACAGAGATCTTCGATATTTTTAATGTTCTGTGCTTCTTTGATGACAACCAATTGGTGGCTTGCCATCATTGGAAACCTTCTTGCTGTGGTGATAATTGTATCGATATCGGTATCGCGACCATAGAGTACGGTTTCATTGAATCCTTTTTCTGCTTCAGTTAGGACATTCTGATGCAGAAAATCGGTGATTTGATCAATGAAATATGATTCTTCACCCATTAAAAAATATATCGGATGATATTTCTTACTTCTAAGGTTCGCAAATATCTGTTCGTATGTCATGTTAATCGTTATCTATCGTTTTAAAATTTTAGATGCTTAACAGAGCTCCCGTCGTTAATAATTTCTGAAAGAGCATCAATGCCGACATTCAAATGTTCCTCGACATACATGCGAGTTACTTTCTGATCACTATCCGATGTTTTAATTCCGGATGATATCATTGGTTGATCTGAAACCAGCAATAAAGCACCTGTTGGAATCTGATTATAGAATCCGACGACAAATATAGTGGCAGTTTCCATATCAATTGCCATTGCGCGGGTTTTTTGCAAGTATTTTTTAAAACGATCATCGTATTCCCATACTCGTTTGTTGGTTGTGAACACGGTTCCCGTCCAATAATCGCGTTGGTGACGCTTGATGGTCGACGATATTGCACGCTGCAGACTAAATGCTGGAAGTGCCGGAATCTCAGGAGGTAGGTAGTCATTAGATGTACCATCACTGCGTATTGCAGCAATTGGAAGGATAAGATCACCCAGCTTGTTTTTTCGCTTCAAACCTCCGCATTTGCCTAAAAACAAAACTGCTTGTGGTTGAATGGCACTAAGAAGGTCCATTATTGTTGCTGCATTAGGACTGCCCATGCCAAAGTTGATGATTGTAATTCCATTAGCCGAAGCATTTGGCATAACCAGATCTTCACCAACTACAGGGACATTAAACTTTTCAGCAAATAAATCTACATAGTGATGAAAATTGGTTAGTAAGATGTGCTCTCCAAATTCATCTAATCGCCTGCCTGTATATCGCGGAAGCCAATTCTCAACAATTTCTTCTTTCGTTTTCATATGTCCAAAATTTTTTGATTTATGAATACTCAAAAAATTCAAATACACCTAATGAAACACATAAACTTTCGATCATTCTTATGTTGTAGCTTTGAATGAGGAAAAATCATGTTTGTTTCATCCTGCTTTTTTAAGATAATGCATCAAAGATTTATCTAATTTAAAAAATTAAGCTTAGTTTTCGCAAAAATTAATGACATGTATCTATGCAACGATTAAATCTACCTGAATATCAGTTTAGAATTAAAAAGGATCGTAATAAACTAGCAATCTTCGATGAGATTCGTAAAAAGTTTTTGGTGCTAACACCAGAGGAGTGGGTGCGTCAGAATTTTATTAAATTCCTGAATCAAGAAAAAAAGTTTCCAATGTCGCTGATTGGAGTTGAAAGATTGGTTATGATTAATCAAAATCCATTGAGATGTGATCTACTGGTGTATAATCGAAAAGGACTTCCTTTTCTGGTTGTTGAATGTAAGGCACCGAATGTGCGAATTAGTCAGGATACCTTTGATCAGATTGCAAGATATAACATGCAGTTGAAAGTGCCTTACCTGGTTGTTACCAACGGATTGCAGCATTATTGTTGTTTGATCGATTATGATCAACAATCATATGAATATTTGCAAAATATCCCTGTTTTTCCAGAGTAATAAAAATAGCTTGATTGTTAAGATAATCTGTTTTAATACATTACCTCATAATGGATAACTTAAGGATCTTATGAATTGATTTTTAATTGTTACCTTTGCGATACCTGAAAATAGCCGACCTTTTTTGAAATATTAAAGCAAAGTAAGTTATCATGAGTAAACTTTGGGATAAGGGAATATCCGTAGATAAATTAATAGAAGATTTTACTGTAGGACAGGATCGAGAACTTGATCTTTATCTTGCAAAGTATGATGTGTTGGGATCGCTGGCGCATACTCAGATGCTCAATAAAATTGATTTGCTGGAAGATGCTGAATTGAAAGAAGTTCAGCGTGAACTTAAGCAAATCTATAAAGAAATTGAGAATGGAGAGTTTGTAATTGAAGATGGCATTGAAGATGTTCACTCACAAGTGGAGATGATGCTAATTCAACGTTTGGGAGAAGCTGGAAAAAAGATTCATAGTGGGCGTTCCCGAAATGATCAGGTATTGGTTGATTTAAAATTATATATCCGTTCTGAATTAAAGGATTTGGCAGGTCAGGTTCGTGAGTTCTTTACTTTGTTAATAAAACAAAGTGAGGCACACAAGGAAGTCTTGATGCCAGGGTATACACATTTGCAGGTAGCGATGCCTTCTTCTTTTGGTTTGTGGTTTGGGGCATATGCCGAGAGTTTGGCTGATGATTTGCACCTTGTACAAGCGGCTTATCGAGTTGCTAATCAGAATCCACTTGGTTCGGCAGCAGGTTATGGTTCTTCATTTCCACTGGATCGTTCAATGACTACCCAGCTACTAGGATTTGATGCAATGAACTATAATGTCGTTTATGCACAAATGGGTAGAGGAAAAACGGAAAAAGTTGTATCGTACGCTTTGTCATCAGTTGCGGCAACTTTATCAAAAATGGCTTATGATGTGTGTTTATATATGAGTCAGAATTTTGGATTTGTAAGTCTACCAGATGAATTAACAACAGGATCAAGTATTATGCCTCATAAAAAGAATCCTGACGTATTTGAGCTGATTCGTTCTCATTGTAATCGCATTCAGGGGATTCCAGGTCAGATTACAATGATGATTAATAATCTCCCAAGTGGTTATTTCCGAGATCTACAGATTATAAAGGAAGTTTTTATTCCTGCATTTGAGGAATTGAAAAGTTGTTTGTCTATTGCGCAATACGCCATTGAAAATATAGAGGTAAAAGATTCTATCCTTGAGGATGATCGTTATAAATACGTGTTTAGCGTAGAAGAGGTAAATAAACTTGTTCTTGAAGGGGTTCCGTTTAGAGATGCTTATCGTCAGGTAGGAGAGAAAATTATGAATAATGATTTTGATCCAGAAAGAACGGTAGCTCATTCTCATGAAGGAAGTATCGGTCAGCTTTGCAATGAAGGTATTGTTGAAAAGTTCGACGAGATATTTGATGCGTTTAATTTTGATAAGGTTGAGCAAGCAATAGCCAATCTTCTTCGATAATATTAAAATAAAACGAGCGTGATACATAAGAATCACGCTCGTTTTTATTGATCACCATAATCAATTAATGGTACTATACAGTTTTGCTTATTTTTTCTTTTTTGTAGCTACTTTGTAACCTACAGCTCCTGCAACAACTACAACAATTGCAATAACGGCAATCATCCCTGTATTACCACCTTCGTCCCCAGTTTCTTCTTCATCTGTATGGAGGATAGGATCCATATCATCAATAGAAATCGTATCAGTAACTGAATCATCGTACTGAGGAAGAGCATTTACCATTGAAAATCCTCCAAATGACAACATTGCCATCATCATTGCCTTAAGTGCAAATTTTCTCATCATCTTCGTTTTTAAAATTTATTAATAGATATTTGATTCAATTTATGATTTCAGTCCTCAAAGGTACTAAAATCTTCGTTAATTCTTATTTTTAATTCCTTTGCAGCTGAGTAATTTTTACTAATACTCAGGCATTTATCTAAATATTGCAACGCAACCTGGTAGCTTTCGTTTCTAACATGAACCGATGCAAGTTTTACATATGCTTTCAGATAATATGGATTAGCTTTAAGTATCCGCTCTAATGCAATAATTGCTTTATCTGAATTGTTGAGTTTTTCCTCTAAATCAGCGAGAAGCATAAGAGCAATCTCGTATTCAGGTAAAACATGAAGGCATTGGTTGATTGCTACCCGGGCTTTTTCTAATCTTCCTGTGTTTATGTAAGCTTTGGCCAAATTAATACAGGCCGCTTCATTCCCCGGATTGGTTTTTAATGCATTCTGTAGGTATGATATTGCTTGTTCATAATGCTCAGAACGTATTAGTTCATATCCATTGAAATCATCGTTACTAATGCGTTTAACTATTGCACAAACAGGTACTCCATCAACATCAATTGTGTGAATTGTATTTGCTGGTGGCCATAGCTTATTTTGTAATTGATAAGGATTGGTGTACGCATTACAGAAAATTGCATAATCCCAATCTTGATTACCTCTGGTGTAATAATTTGTGTAATAGGTTTCAATATGAGGATCTCCTCTGAAGTACCAGTCAATCCAGAAATTGGACGTTATTTTCGTTTTATCTTGATATTGTTCGATTTCATTACGTAGCCAGTCTGTCGCTTGTCGAACACTATGGTAGTAGTAATCTGTTTCGAACTGTCCATTAGCATGTTCAATTCCACCAGAAAGCTTATTAAAATAAGTATATTCTAATGGATGATTTCGAACAATGAAAGAAAAAGGAGCAATGAGTCCTCCTATTGTTATGAAAACAATTATTGTTTTTGCAAAAATGTTTTTCAATTGTTTTAATAAGAGTCCAATAGATGATGCTCCAAATACAATAATTGGAGGGTAGATAAAGATAAAATGTCTCCAGCCTCCATAAACATTTGATCCCTTGATAAAAAGAAATAATAGAGGGAATGCTATGGTGAAAAGTATAAAATTTTGTGCTAGTAGGGGTGTTTTTTTAATACTGAAAAATGAACTAGTTACAATATAACTAATACTTGAAATAATAATAAAAACAGGAATCGTTATGAGCATATAATGGGGGATATAGCTCCAAGGTAGTTGATCTGACCAATAAATGTTCCCTGAGAATAATTGTCTGATTCGTACTGGATAATCAGACATTATTTGAAGCGATTTAATTGGATTTATAAAAGGATTTTCAAGTGCATAGGGCCAAAATAATAGACCAATTAAGTAGCCTAGAATTACTGTTGCTGTAATCTTGACTATAAGGTTAATTGACTCGCCTTTTGTGATTTGCTTTTTGCGATATTGTAGGATCCACCAAATAGTGATAAATAAAACGAGATAACATAATAGAATAAATCCTCCAGGGCGTATTCCGATAGTAAATGCTATTGCAAGAATGAGTCCAGTTATAGTTTTATTACCTGCTTTTAATGGATTCTTGAGGAACTGAATCATGAAATAAATAAAGGCTATATAACCTAAGGCAAATGGAATATCCTTTAAGTTGTTGAAGGAGTGCCCGATGAAGCGGGGTGAGGCAAGAAGAAAAATAATAGCTACTATTCCTCCTGTTGTGCCTGATATTTCAATTGCAATAAGTGCCGTAAATACAATAATCAACCAGCCTGCTATAGAGTTCATTCGATGCCTTAAGTCATAAACATCATCAATGTCAAATATTCTTGCGGTTAAGGCAGCAAGATTATCAAACGATTGACCATAGTATTTAAGGTTGGTCTTTGGAGTGTTAAGCGCTGTCCTGTCTTTGCCAAAAGATTGATAGTAATCTACGACCTTTTCTGCTTGCAGATGATGTACTTTTTCATCTCCAGATATACCAGCATCTATGCTGTATGTATATAATACAACAAGAGAAAGTGCCAAAAGGAGGAAGAATAATATCTTATCTATTTTGAGGTGGCGCATAAATTACTGTCAATTATGAATAAAAATCTTTTATAATGTAAATGGGGCGGTTTTGTGATTCTTTATAAATACGAAATACATATTCGCCTAACACTCCAAGGAATGTTAATTGAATTGAACCTAGGAAGAATATGCTGGTCATAGTGGATGACCAACCCAATGGAGCCAATCCGAGGAGCTTGGAAAAAAGAATATAAAGTCCTGCAGCAAAGGATATGATAATACCCAAAAGTCCAATGTATAGACAGAACTTAATTGGAAATTTTGAGAATGAGAAAATTGCATCGGCGGCAAGTGTGAATAATTTAAAGATGCTCATCTTGGGAGTCCCAGCCCAACGTTCATCGCGTTCATATTCAATATTACCTTGTTTGAAACCAATGAAATTACGGAGCCCTGGTAAATATCTGGTTTTCTCCTTAAGATCACGAAAAGCGTCAGTCGCTTTTTTATTTAGCATTGAAAAATTACCAGTATTGGCAACAGAACCAGATCCAGTTCTGAATACCCTGTGGAATCCCTTGATTAAAAGTTTGCGAATACCAGTTTCTTTGCGATCTGTTCTTAAGCCACAAATGATATCATATTCACCAGAACAAAGCATGTTATACATTTGAGGTAGTAACTCAGGTGGATCTTGTAAATCTCCATCCATCATTGCTATATAATCGCCTTCAGCATAATCAATCCCTGCAGTGTATGCTGCTTGATGTCCAAAGTTGCGTGAAAGCGTCAATACCTTAATGCGCCTATCATTCTGATGCCATTGAAGAAGTTTGTTCAGACTGGTATCCTTGCTACCATCGTCTACAGTAATAACCTCAAAGGGAACATTTGTTTGCTCCAATGCGTTTACTACCCGGCGAAGTAATTCGTCGATTAAATCTTCTTCATTAAATATGGGTACTACCAGTGATATCATTTTACGCCAATTAAAATCCAGAGGGAAAATTGAATTCCCTCTGGATATATGCTACTTAAATTTTAGTCCAAGTGTTACCTTTTGCATTTGATTCAACTACAGAATAAATGAATTTCATCCCGCGAACACCATCTGTAACTGTTGGGAATTCACCATCGTGAAGATCCTGAGAACGGATAGCTTTCGCAGCTCCTTTATAAAGGTTTCCAAATGCTTCGTAAATTCCTTCAGGGTGTCCCGAAGGCATTACGTGACTTTCTTCTGCAAATGTACTATTATATCCATGTGCAGGTTTGTAAACTTTTGTTGGTTCTGAATCGCTAATAAGATATAGGAAGTTAGGATTTTCCTGTTCCCACTTCAAACTTGCTTTTGATCCATAAACACCAATGCTTAGGTTATTTTCTTCTCCCGCGGCAACCTGACTGGCGCGGATTACGCCTTTTAGCTTATCGTTGAAGCGAAGAAGAACGGTTCCGTCAAGATCCAGTTGTACATCTTCCTTTACACTACTAAGGTCAGACAATACCTCTTGCACTTTAAGTCCGGTTGTATACTCAATTAGGTTGAAGGCATGTACTCCAATATCCCCCATACAACTACTAATTCCTGCATGTTTTGGATCTAGGCGCCAGATACCTGTAATTCTTGAGTCTGTACCATGAATGATGGAGTTAATCCATCCTTGATAGTACTGCGCGTCCACACGCTGAATGTCACCTAAAACTCCTTCTTTGATAAGTTCTTTCATTTGACGAATCATTGGATATCCAGTATACGTATGAGTCAAACAAAAGGTCAGATTTGATTCTTTTACTATTCTTTCAAGGTCTTCAGCTTCTTCAACAGTTGTAGTCATCGGTTTTTCACAAATGACATGGAAATTGTTCTCCAATAGTTTCTTTGCAAAACTGTAGTGTAAAAAGTTTGGAGTAACTATCGAAACTGCCTGGATTCTTTCTTCTTCAGGAAGAGCTAATTCTCCATTGATAAAATCATCAATAGTAGCATATGTTCTGTTGCTATCGATATTTTGTTGTTGTGCGAACTCTAATGCTTTGTCGTAATCAACATCAAACACACCACCAACAAGATCATAGTCATTTGTTATTCTAGAAGCACGACGGTGAGCATCGCCAATAAAAGCGCCAATACCACCACCCATCATTCCAAGTCTTATCTTTTTCATCTGTTTAAAATTTTTTGATTTCTGAATGTTCAAAAAAGTAGAGGACATTCAGGAACTCACATAAATTTTAATCATCCGCGTGTGTGTATTTTCGGATAATGAAAATTCATGTTCGTTTCATCTGTTTAAAATTTTTGTTGGTTATTTTCCAGATAATTCAACTGGTTTTCTGTTCTTGTATACAAAGAATAGAGCTCCGAAGCCTACAATCAACAGTGCTGGAAGAATTCCAAGGTTTTGCATGGCTACTTGCGTTCCTTCTGTATCCATAATTTTACCCATTAATGGTAAGAACATTGCTACCGATACCATACCGGCACCACCAACAACAGACATTCCAAGTGCACCACTTTCAGGAATATACTCTGATACAAATCCGATCATTGTAGGCCAGAAATAACATACGCCAATCGCAAATATGATGGCTGCAACCATTGTCATTGTTGCTCCCTGCGCTATACTCATAGCATAAAGTCCGATTGTTGAGAATACAGCTGAAATTAGCAATACTCCAGAAGGATTGAAACGGTGAACTAATCCTCCGGCAAAGAATCGACCAACTGCCATTAGTCCTGTAATAACCACTAGAATTAGCATTGGATTAATACCTGCATCTCCCAAAAGAGCATTCATCCATTGAGTTGTAACTAACTCAGTGGCTGCTGTTAATAGCATAAAGAAGAACATGATTGGGAAAATTAATGCTGCTTTCTTGATGAATTTACCTTCAATAATTGATCCAATAAATAAGACTCCGATAGCGGCAAGATACATCCATGATGCTGGAAGTTCAAATATTCCATTTGCAATAATAAACATGAATATTGTCGCGATCATTAGTACCACAGGAGCTCCAGTTGCTTTAATCATATCCTTGTACGAAACACCACTAAGTACTCGTTCTGTTTCAGGAATATTTTGTCCGAAGAACAAGAATCCATAGATTGCCAATGGAATGAAAAGCATCGCAACATAAATTTGCCAACTCAGTTGCATTTGGTCCATCATTAACCAAGCTAAAATACCTCCAATTACAATACCCCCTGGGAACCAAACATGGAAACGATTCAACATTTTTGTTTTTTGGTTAGGGAAAATTGTTGCAATTAACGGATTTAAGGCCGCTTCCACGCATCCATTTCCGAAACCAATGAAAACATTGGCTAGAAATAGTGTGCCTTTGCTATTGGCAAATAAAAGAGTAATTGCACCGATTAAATGAAAGAAAAATGCAGAGCGTACAATGTTCTTGGTTTTAACAATGTCAATAATTAATCCACCAAGAATCATGGCTGCAGTAAAACCCCAAAATGCCGGACCAAAAGCCCAGCCAATTTCTTCTTTAGAAAGCCCAAAACCACCACTTGCTATAGGGCTACCAAAAACTTCTTCAATTTTAGCGCGCATTGCAAAAGTTAACGATGTAACTAACAATGCCAGGCAACTTGCAACAAATAGTCGTGCCTTATTATAATTTTGATTCATCTGTTTAAATTTTATTGATAACTGAATGATTAAAAATATTTAATACATTCAGGAACTTACATAGATTTCAACCATCCACTTGAGAGTGTAGTATGGGATGATAAAAAGTTATGTTCGTTTCATCTGTTCTATTGATTTTAATTCGAAGACTCATCAATTAATAGAACCAGGCTTTAATTTGAACTCATAAAAGCAAAATTGATTCCCGGTTCTATGGTCATGATTCGATCACAAAAATTTTATTGATTCTCCTTGTCAAATACAGAGTCGAATGCCTGTGCAGAAGCAGGAAAATCAACTTTACGAACAAAATCACAAGCTTCTTTTGCTCCATGTTCGCGATCCATGCCGCTATCTTCCCACTCAACAGAAAGAGGACCGTTGTATTGAATACGGTTCAAGGCGCGCATAATCTCTTCAAATTGAATATTTCCTCGGCCGAGACTTCTAAAATCCCAAAACCTTCTTCTGTCACCAAAATCGGTATGTCCTCCAAATACTCCAGCTTCTACAGGAACGGAAGACCAGCCTACATCTTTCATGTGTACATGGAAAATTCTTTCACTGAATCTATAGATAAATTCAACGTAATCTACTCCTTGGTAGCCAAGGTGACTAGGATCATAGTTAAATCCAAAAGCAGGATGATTGTCAATCGCGTCTAAGGCTCTTTCTGTAGATGCAATGTCGAATGCAATTTCAGTGGGATGTACCTCTAATGCAAACTTAATTCCTAGTTTTTGATATTCATCCAGAATAGGTTTCCAGCGATCAGCAAAGTCTTTGAATCCATTGTTGATTTGATCAGGACTTACCGGTGGGAATGAATATAATAGATGCCAGATTGAGCTGCCAGTAAATCCATTAACGGTATCAACACCAAGGATTTTAGCCGCTTTAGCTGTGTCAATCATTTCCTGTGCAGCACGTTGGCGTACAGCTTCTGGATCTCCATCTCCATAAATACGTGGAGGAAGAATGCTTTCATGACGACTGTCGATGTTGTCACAAACGGCTTGCCCAACAAGGTGATTAGAAATTGCAAATACTTTAAGTCCGTATTTGGCTAATGTTTCAAGTTTGGCTTTACAATAGGTTTCATCAGCTTTTTCAACTTCAAAATGGTCTCCCCAACAAGCTAATTCTAATCCATCGTAGCCAAATTCTTTCGCTTTTTGACACATCACCTCAAATGGAAGATCTGCCCACTGTCCTGTGAATAATGTTACTGGTCTACTCATAATTCTAATCTAATATGATTATGGATTCTATAATTTAGAAATTGCTTTGTTCCAGAATTCAACAGACTGCTTTATCTCTGGAACTGAATTTTCCCAATTGTGTTCATATTCAATTGTAAACACACCTTTGAAGCCTATTTCTTTAAGTTTCTGAAGTGTTTTTTGGATGTTGTGCTTTCCAGTACCAAAAGGAACTGTGTGTGCTTTCAAATTATCAAATTCATTCATGTCTTTAAAATGAAGACTGATAATATGTCCTTTCATTTTCTCGTATCCATCAATTGGATCTATAGCTGATCGCATCCAGTGTCCATTGTCGCAGCATGCACCGATACGCTCGCTTCTACCTTTTAATGACTTTAGAACAATGTCGGGATGCCAATAACGAGTAGCTTTAGGGTGATTGTGAATTGCAAGGTTAACTTTGTACTTGTTCGCTAGCTGATCAACCAATTCCATATCCTCAAATTTTGGTTCTGAGGTAATGGTTTTGATTCCCATATTTTTGGCGAACTTGAATAGTTTTTCCCATTCTTCAGCAGAGTTACATGTTGCTACCCCGTAGTTAATCAAAGTAATTCCTTTGTCTTTAATGAGTTTTAGAACTTTTTTCTGGGTAGCTTCGTCCATTGAATAGTGAGTTGTACCCTCAATTCCAGCTCCAATTTTTTGACCAGGATATGCCTCAATATACTTCACTCCAACTTCATTTGCTTTATCCAATGCTTCCGCAAAGGTGAATCGGTTGAATGACCAAGTTTGAACAGCTAGTTTCCAGTCTTTTTTTGCACAAACTCTTTTTCCTTTTGCCTGGGCGCCGGTAATTACACCCAAAAAGCATAGCCAGAGAATGGCAATTAATTTTAATCTATTCATAATAAAAAAGTGGTTATTGGTTAATAAATAATGTAAAGCAATAAAGTTAAAAGATTCAGTGAAATAATCTGGTTAAATTTATGATGAAAGCATGAAAAGTATTCATCTATTTTAAAACCATGCCTGCAGAACGCAGGCATGGTCAAGGAATGATAGGAGGTGTTGTCTCCTAAATAATTATTATAGATCGGATAATTCTCTAACCCAAATGTTTCTGTAAGCAACAGGATTACCATGATCCTGCAATTTTATTGGTAATTTGGCCTCGTGATATTTATATGAAGGTTTTCCAATATATTCAGTTGGACCTTGTAGCTCAACATGGTTCTGAATAAGTACTCCATTATGAATAACTGTTACGTATGCTGGCGATTTTAGCGATTTGTCAGCATTAAATTTTGGAGCAGTAAAGAAAATATCATAAGTCTGCCATTTTCCTGGTTTTCTACAAGCATTTACCAATGGGATATGCTGCTTGTACACGCTTCCGGCCTGTCCGTTATAGTAAGTCTTGTTATGATATGAATCCAATACTTGAATTTCATATTTCCCCATTAGGAATACTCCACTGTTTCCACGTCCTTGGCCTTCACTCACCACTTTCTTAGGTGATCTCCATTCAATATGAAGTTGCATGTCGCCAAAACCTTGCTTGGTTGAAATCATCCCGGTTTTGGCCTTCACCTCTAGTGCTTTACCTTTGGTTGACCATTCAATCTTACCATTTTTCCCTACCCAATTGTCGATGTCTTTTTTTCCAGAATAAAGGATAATAGCATCAGATGGTGCATGTCCTTTGGTTACTGGAGTAATTGCACTTGGCTGTCTTGACCAGTCTTCTGTGTCTTGAGGTTTCTGCGCAAAGGCAGATACTGCCATGAATAAGGCTATTGTTGCTAATTGTAATGCTTTCATTGTTTATAGTTTTGATAACTCCCATGGAGTTCGATATGTTGGATAAATCAATTTATTAGCTGCTTCATTGTCGAAACGTTTTGCTTGGTCGTCCCAATGTAGCATGGTTTGTGTCCTGTAGGCCAGGTTACCCATGTGTGCAACTACTGCGACATCTTTTCCAATCGTAACATTGGCTTTTGGTTGCTTGCGTGATTTTACACAATCAAGGAAATCGCGAACGTGTTCTCCGTGGCTTCCTTTTCCTGAAATTCTTGGGATTTCCTTCATTTCTGATTTTTTCCCTGCTTTCTCAAGAATCACTTCCCAGCCTCCGCGATCTACAACTAATGTTGCATTTTCACCGATAAATGCAACGCCGTGTCCTCGTTTGTAAGGTCCTAGATCTACTCCAACTGCGTGCTCCCATTGTAGAATGAAATCATCGAATTGATAAATCGTTGTTTGTGTATCTGGTGTTTGCATTGCACGAGGATCTATGGCATAATTACCTCCTGTAGCCATAATGGAGTTAGGTGTGCTTGCCTTCATTCCGTATAGAGCAAAGTCAATCAAGTGTACTCCCCAGTCTGTCATAAGACCTCCTGCATAATCCCACCACCATCTAAAGTTAAAGTGGAAGCGATTTGGACTAAAATCTCTTTTTGCTGCAGGTCCTAACCAAAAATCATAGTCTACTCCTGCAGGTGCAGCACATGGCTCTTTATATGTCGGCTTTAACCATGACATGTAAGCCCAGGCTTTTACTGTTCTGATTTTTCCTAATTGACCGGAATGAACAAAATCAATTGCATCTTGCCAGTGTTTTCCGCTTCGCTGCCATTGTCCAACCTGTACAACACTGTTGTATTTTTTTGCAGCTTTTTCCATTATGTAACATTCTCCAATAGTGTTACCCATTGGTTTTTCTACATATACATCTTTGCCTGCCTGGCAAGCATAAACCATAGGAAGACAGTGCCAGTGGTCAGGTGTTCCAATGATTACAACATCAATGTCTTTACGATCAATAACTTGTCGGAAGTCTTTATATAGGTCTGGTTTTTTACCCATTTTCTTTTCGACTTCTGCAGCTCTTTTGTTGAGTACGTTTTCATCAACATCACATAGTGCGGCAACCTGTACTTCAGGATTATTCATGAAGGCGTTAAGGTTGCTAAATCCCATTCCTTTACATCCAATCAAAGCCACAACTACTTTACTGTTTGGATTTGAACAACTTAGTTGTCCCGGTATCATTGATACAAGTCCTGCTCCTGCTGCCATGGTCATGGAACTTTTACAAAAGTTTCTTCTGGTTAATGTCATCTTGGTTGAAATTATATTGTATTTAGTCTGTCGTGTGCAATTCTGTTTTATATTTTCGTGTTCAACTTCTATTGAGGTGTAATAATTGCCTTGGAATCTTCTTTAGAAG
This sequence comes from Puteibacter caeruleilacunae, assembly GCA_005217565.1. Taxonomy (GTDB): domain Bacteria; phylum Bacteroidota; class Bacteroidia; order Bacteroidales; family Prolixibacteraceae; genus Puteibacter; species Puteibacter caeruleilacunae. The sequence continues at coordinate 71,976 of SJCO01000015.1, read as the reverse complement.
AATCATTGCCACGATAGTTGCGGCAATGATTCTGAAAAAAACTCTGCGGTACTATTTATATTTGGTTATGGTTTGTGGTCTAGTGCTATAAAGAGCTCTTTACTCTTTTATTGCTGTTCCTGGAATTGGTGTAGGGAATTCCATATCTACATCAGTCAAATCATAACTGTCTGGTCCTAACTTCAGATCAGAGTTCATAATTTCATCCCAGGTAATCTTTTTCCCCGTATAGGCTGATTCACGACCTAAGATTGCAGTTAGGTTTGATATGGCTGTTCTTTCTGCTTCATTTACATATTCATTAGTCCTAATAGCTGTAACTAAATGGATGTGCTCCTGAATGTAAGGTGGAATTTTAACACGGTCGGTTGGATTTCCATCTTTATCTTTAGGGTATTCATATTTCCATTTTACTGAGCCATCAAGATTGTAAATTGTGTTCTTGCAGTTGGTGTATCCTTCGGTTCCCATTACAAGTTCTCCAACACCGTTTGAACAGTTGTCAATCTGACGAGACATACTATGAGAGAAACGTCCGTTACCATAGTCGAAATCAATACTGAAGAAATCCCACTGGTTTCCTGTTACCCTGCGGTGACGACCTCCATATCCCATTGCTGAAACAGGATGTGCTCCCATAAACCAGTTAACGATATCAATATTGTGAATATGAGTATCCAAAATGTGATCTCCACTTAGCCACGAGAAATTGTTCCAGTTACGTAGCATGTATTGCATGTCGTTCCACTCAGGTTTTCTCTTGCGGAACCATACATGTTCCTGATTCCAATATGCTTTAGCTGCAAGAGGTTTTCCGATAGCTCCATTTGCAACCTGTTCATAAGTTGCAACATAATCACGCTGATGACGACGTTGGGTTCCTGTAACAACATTTAATCCTAAAGTCTTTGCTTTGCGGCCAGATGCAATTACTGATCGAACACCTACTGGATCTACAGCAACTGGCTTCTCCAGGAATGAATGCTTCTTAGCTTTTACAGCAGCTTTGAAATGTGCAGGACGGAAATGAGGAGGTGTAGCTAAGATAACCACATCTACATCTGATTCCATGACCTTTTTGTATGCGTCGAATCCTACGAAACATTTATCTTCAGGTACGTCAAGCTTATATTTCTTTAGTCTGTCATTTACATGCTTTACTTTGTCAGGAAAAACATCTGCCAGCGCTCCAACAGTACAACCTTTTCCTGCGCTGATAAAGTTTAGAAGAGCGCCCGTTCCTCTATGTCCACATCCGATCAATCCTGCTTTTAACGGTTTCCCGTTAGGAGCTCTGTCCAAAAGCGGAGGAAGACCAAGTTCCTCTCTGCTCTTTTTATCTCCACATGAGGTAAGTGCATTAATTCCAATTACACCTAGTGCTCCAGCGACTGCTGTTTTTTGTAGAAAGTTTCTTCTGTCTATATTCTTTTTCATGACTCTGATTTTTCAAAAATTTGGTAACATTAGTTTTACTTTACATCTGGTCCTGGTTCGCAAACAACGCGGAAACCTACGTCAATACAGTCTGAGTACCACCAAATACTTTTTGGGATCTGTGGATCTGTTTTTAACCATGCTTTAGTCTTTGTGTAAGATCTTGTAGCACATCTGGCTTCACTTGGATCACTTTTGAATGAACCTCCCCTGACAACATGTTCTTTACCTTTTGCAGGTCCTCGTGGATTGGCAATAACATCACCTTTATAACTTGAGTAAGCTGAAGGAGAATACCAGTCAAGACAAAACTCTGCAACGTTACCTAGCATATTTTTAAGTCCATATGGATTAGCTCTAACTGCTATTGGTTCTTGTGTTTTACCTCCACTGTTCATTTCATAAACTACATACGAATTGATGATCGTAGTATCTGCACCAAATAATTTATTCCAGGTACTGTGCTTTGAATAATCTTTAGGATCTCCCTCAAAGAAGTATGGAGTTGATGTTCCACCTCTGGCAGCATACTCCCATTCTGCCTCAGTAGGCAAACGATAGGTTTTCCCAGTAACCTGAGATAGCCATTTACAGTAAGTCATTGCTGCATGATGAGACATGGTAATAGCAGGTCTTTGGCCTTTACCCCAGCCCTGATCTGGTGCACCCCATGGTGGTGTTGCTCCAGATATAGCGTCTACATCTTCTTTTGGTTCTTCTTTTTCTCCTTCTTTTCTTCCTTCTGAAGCAGTGGCATTAAAGAATGCAAGGTATTCATCCCAGCTAACCTCTATTTCTGCCATGAAGAAACGATCAAGTTTTACCTTCTTGGCTGGAGCTTCATCTTTCTTGTGATATGATTCTTTCTTATTGCTACCAATAGTAAAAGAACCTTCTGGTATGGCAATCATATTAAAAGAAACGCTGGTTCCTGGAATCTGCTCCGTGAAGTTTTTAAATTCGTTAACCTGTGTTGACTCAGAATAGATCTCCTTGTCTTCATCTGATTGTCCAAAGTCAACGTTATGTGCATGGATGGATTCTGGATTATAGTGTCCAATGAATTGATGACAATTGATACATGTTAATTTGTCTTGATTCTCTAAATAATATAAGTGAGAATCGTCTCCTTTTGGTGATAATGTAGTAGGAAATAGATTTGAGTGACATTTTAAACATGATGCCTCATAAGTGAACTTATTGGCTGCTTCAGGACTGCGTTTTGCCTCCCATTTAAAGTCTGCAGAGTCCTTAAATAGCATGCCATAGACATCTTTGAAACCATGTTTTGCCTTCGCCAATAAGTGACCTTCTCCTTCTGGTGGTAAATGGCAGTCGACGCAATGAACAATAACTCCTCCCTTGTTGTCTACGTGTGGTGAAAGTCTCCACGCCTGATCTGCATGGTCATGCACGTGACACGACATACAGTATTCATCGGTGGAGGTGTAGTGTACAGCTTTGTTGGTCCCATACATTAGACCAACAGCTGTTGCTGCCCCTGCTAAAAAAAGCACCAATGTTTTTCTTTTTTTAAAAAACAGATTGATTTTTTTCATGTGTCTGAATCTTGTTTGCTTCGGTTTTTGATTGAAATTTTAATTTCGACAACAAATATATTTAGGTATGCTTATTAATGGCTTAATTAATAGAGATGTAAAAAATTAATTGAGGATTAAAATTGAATTAAAATGGTGAGTGTGTGTGGTGTAATCATAAGTAAATCAGCTGTTTTGTGATTTTGTTGATTTTTTATAAAATAACCATATTTAATTTTTCTTAGGGCTGTATTTAGTACTGAGGATAGATGAATTAATGACCTTAATTTTGAGGTTAATAGTGCTTTTTACGTATAAAGATGAGGGATCTATCGAATTTTACATTGATGATGTAATAGATTTCAAATTGTTATCACGTTATTTAACCCTTCAGTAAAGGAAAAGGTTTAATGGCGGTGGAAAAAATAAGTGTACTTATAAAAATACAGCTATAAACGCTTTAATTCTTCAAAGGAAGTATTGAAACTTTCCCCATACATATTCTTGTATTGGTCGGCGAATGAGCGATAAGTATACTTCGCTTGATTATAATTACCCATTGTGATAAGCGCTTTTATTTTATAAGATAATGCTTCCTCACTGACAATGTCGGCAGCTAATATTCTATCTGATATTTTAATCGCTGACTCAGCGCTATTCTTAATGTCAAGCTGATTGAGTACTTTTAAGAGTATATCAATAATGGTATTGGCAATTTGACCTTTAAAATCATCTAGCCATTCTTGCTCGGTATCTTTTAATAAACTTCCTTTTTGGATTAGGGTAAAGAAAGTATTAAATGCTTTGTTGTCTTCAAGTAAGTCTTCATCGATTAATTTCAGAGACTCAGTATAATCACAAAATACTGAATCGGACAAGTTTACTTTCCAGTGATCTTGATGGTTCGTTATTGATACTTTGTTTAAATCTTCCAAAAGACTTCTTAGCTTACTAATATTGACTCCACGATTATTGATAGCACTTTTTCGATTGTGAGAAGGCCACATTAGGTTCGTTAATTCGTCTGATGAAATACCTTTTGCTGTTTTTTGGCTAAATAATAGTAAGACTAAAAATAGTTGTTTGAGTTTTGGCGTAAACTTATCAGTAATGTCATTGCCATTGTTGTCGAGTATTTGGAAGTCTCCAAATAATTTAATGAAGTTCTTATTCGGAATATCTACAGATTTAATTGTGATATTCGTAGTTGGGCGTTTTCCCTGATTCTTTATTGTGTTGATAATTCGAGTACGATAGCGAATCAATATTAGTGCAATAATTGCAGAAACAGCCAGTAGTAACCATATCATATTTCGTTTAAATATGACCGATACAGAGTCTTTTTGTATGGGAAGGACCTCTTGGTAAAGATTCCATATCTCTTCATCGCCCAATGGTCTGTTCCAAAGGATAACATCATCCATTCGACCAATGAAGTAATTTTTCATGTTAATCGCCTTTCCGATGATAACATTTCCGATCCCCATGAAGGCAGGATGTTTAGGAGAGCTTCCATCGGGTAGGCCATTTATAAAAATGGCTTGTTCTCCATTGAACTTAGTGTATCTCCAAACAACGTGGTACCATTGATTTTCAGAAATAATCGTGCTACCGATCAGGTCATTTGCGAAAAAACCGAAATATGGCTGTCTATTTCTTAATTGGAGGTGTAGTCCTTTGCGATAGTAGTTTTCCTCTGTTCCTAAAATTGTATGATCACGATACTTGAATGTTTTTATTTTAATCCAGGCGCTAACTGTAAAGTCCTGGTTTCGCATATTTAATTCCTCAGTGGCAGGTAGGGTTATGTAATCTGGTTCGTCAAATTCGGCCACCCATCCCCGTTCTGCATCATGAATAAATGTAACACCAGAGTTTTTCCCATTATGTAGATTTGGGCTTGCATCTTTTGCATTGTGATCCAGAGGATAATAGGCAATTAGTTTATTGTTGAGCTCTAGTGGTACTGCAATGAAATTTTGAATAATGTTTTGTGTTAGATTCTCTATTTGAATCTCTTCCGGGATGAAACGGAATCCCGGTTTTTTGGGTTTCAGGAAGACATCTTCTCCTTCAACAACAGGAAAGGAATAGTCTCCGCTGGTAATTGAATTATTATATCCCTCCCAGCTAACCAATTCTAATGGCTTTCGGTTATAAGTAATGGTACCATTGACCGTTTTGTGCGTGCGGAGATTACCAATAATACCAAATATGAGTGAATTGAATTTGTTTAAAACAATGAATGTTGGTCGCTTTCCTGTATTTTTCCAAAGATTAATTGTGTGAGAAATAAGATATGGATTCTCATTAATGTCGAAACTGCGAAATGGAATTGCTATGCCAGTTGTATCCTTAGGTAGATTATAGCCATTATATACCATCAGCGATCCTAGTGGGTTACCTCTATAGTAGTTTCCATCAAATTCAGGATTCATACTGGTGGAGAAATATGGTTCAACTGCATAGTTCCATATATAATTAATTGATGTAGTCAGGTCATTTCTATCCTTAAGGCTAAAACAAACAATTCTTTTCTCCTCTTTTATCATATGGTTGATAAGTGGCCAATTTTGGTTGGGATTCTGTTGCCATACTTTCGAGAATAATCCTGCTTTTTTTAGCGATTCCGTTAATGTTACAGTTGGAAATTTATAGTCGAAGAATAGTGTAAGGATGTCATTGGGATGTGATTTTAGAAAATCGTTGATGTCAGCAGCAACAGACCTGAAAGATATTGTGGTATTGGCTGCTGTTACAACCTCTATTGAATTTATTGTAGAATTGAAGCGAAGCTTAAACATAAATCCTCTGGCTCCATCTTTTAATAAAGCTTTTACCGATTTCTTTTCTTTTACAGGACTGTTAAAACCTGAAAAATTGGATACGACAAATAGATTCTCATGGTATGCAAGAGATTGCTTATTTCTTTGACTATAACTAGTTAAGGAAATAAGGACACAGGTAATAGTGACTAAGAAATATCTAATTGTTCTGAATTGATGCATGTATCTGTGACGCTTAATGTCGATTCGAATTGGTGAAAATATATAATCTAAGGTTTTTAAACAATGGAACGAGTGAAAAATTGTAAGTAATAATTGGGGAGTAAGTGTGAAAATGTAAATAATATAGGTGTTTTTTTAGGGTGAAATGATGAAAAAACGCCTATTTGTAAGTTGTAGATTGCAAATAGCCATTATTTGTTAATGATTAATTAATAAATGAAATGACAGTTCTCATGATATAGCCTAAGTGGCAGATAATCAATGATTAATGTGTTAAATGTTTTTAAGAAATATAGGGTTTTGTATGTTTTTTAGCATGTTTTTTTGATTGGTAACTTGTTGGTTTATTGGAGAAATGTAAAATTCTGACTATTTTTGTATCACTTCGTAAGTTAAAAAGGGTGTTTGATGACAAATCATTATTGATTGGATTTAAAATCGAACAATTTTGATAGTCGAGGGAATAAGAGGTTTTAGTTTTAACAAGTATTCCCGGGAAAAATATTAATGAGCAAAATACATTGATTATGCAAAAGAGGTTTCCAAAAGCGCAAGGATTGTATAATCCGGAAAATGAACACGATAATTGTGGAATTGGTTTTGTAGCCCATATTAAAGGGGCGGCCAGTCACGATATTGTGGAACGCGGATTAGAGGTATTGGTTAATTTGGATCATAGAGGTGCGACTAGTTCCGATAATAAGACCGGTGATGGAGCAGGTATTCTATTACAAGTTCCACATGATTTCTATAAAAAGATAGGTGTCAACTTACCTGAGAAAGGTAAATATGGAACAGGATTGGTATTCTTACCTACCGATGCTGAAGAAGCTGATCTTTGTGAGAAGGTACTCTTAAAATACATTGCAGAGGAAGGTTTGGAGTTTATTTCTTCAAGAGAGGTTCCTGTGGATGGATCTGTAGTTGGTGATATTGCTCGTCGTACAGAACCTAAGGTTAAGCAGATATTCGTTAAAGGTAACCTTGAACCAGATGCCTTAGAACGCAAATTATATATCATAAGAAAGCTAGCAGAGAAAGAGGTGAGAGATTCAAATCTTGCTGAGAAGGAGAGCTTTTACCTGCCTAGTTTATCTTCAAAAACAATTGTATTCAAGGGAATGTTAACCCCTGATCAGTTGAGAGATTACTATTTGGACTTGCAGGATCCTGAATTTAAGAGTGCGATTGCATTGGTTCACTCGCGATTCAGTACCAATACATTCCCAACTTGGGATTTGGCACAACCTTTCCGTATTGTTGCTCATAATGGAGAGATTAATACAGTTAGAGGAAACCGTTTGTGGATGCAAGCACGTGAGTCTCTATTGAAGTCTGAAGTTTTTGGAGAGGATCTTAAGAAATTACTTCCTGTAATTGAACCAGGAAAGAGTGATTCAGCATCATTTGATAATGTATTAGAATTTTTATTCCACTGTGGAAGATCAATTCCTCATTCATTGTGTATGATGATTCCTGAGTCTTTCAATGACAAGAATCCTATTCCAGATAGTTTGAAAGCATTCTATGAATTCCACTCTACATTAATGGAGCCATGGGATGGACCAGCATCTATAGTATTCTCAGATGGTCGTTATATCGGAGGTACACTTGATAGAAATGGATTGCGTCCATCGCGTTATGTGATTACCAAGAATGATCTTGTTGTAATGGGATCAGAGGTTGGAGTTCAAACATTCCCAGCGGAAGAAATTAAAGAGAAAGGAAGATTACGTCCTGGAAAACTGTTGTTGGTTGATACTAAATTAGGAATCATTATTCCTGATAAGGAAGTAAAAGCTGATTTGACTAGACGTAATCCATATAATAATTGGTTGGATGAGAATCGTCTAGAAATGGAGGAAATCGTTGTTAAGCATCGTGTTCCTTCTTCAATGGGAGAGGATTTCCAAACCTATGCAAACGTATTTGGGTATACCAAAGAAGATATGAAGACATTGATTAAGCCAATGTCAGAAGTGGGAGCAGAACCAACAGGATCGATGGGTAACGATTCGCCATTATCGGTGTTCTCTGATAAACCGCATCGTTTCTTCAACTACTTCCGTCAGATCTTTGCACAGGTAACGAATCCACCAATTGATCCTATTCGTGAAGGATTGGTGATGTCTCTTACCAATTACATTGGTGCTTCAACAGCAAATGTACTAGAAGAGAAGCCTGAGCAGGCGAAGTTGATTAAGTTTGATTCTCCAATCATTACAAATACCGATTTAGGTAAAATTAAGGATTTGAAGCATGAGTCATTTACTCACGCTACTATTCCAATGGTATTTGATGTTGCTAAAGGAGCAGAAGGTTTTAAGGCTGCATTTGATAGTTTATTGAAGCAAGCGGAAGAGGCCGTTGATAATAAAAAGAATTTTATCATTCTTACCGACCGTAAGATTTCAAAAGATCAAGCGCCTATTCCTTCATTGTTGGCAGTAGCAGCGGTACACCATCACTTGATTCGTGCTAAGAAGCGTATGCAGATTGGTATTATTGTTGAGACAGGTGAGGCTCGCGAAATAATGCATTTTGCATTGCTATTAGGATATGGAGCAAGTGTAATTAATCCATATTTGGCATTCGCTGCAATCGATAATATGGTTAATAGTGGAGAGATCAATATCGAGTATAAAGAGGCTCGTAAGAACTATATTAAAGCGATCGATAAAGGTCTGTTGAAGATCTTCTCTAAGATGGGTATTTCTACATTGAGAAGTTATCATGGTGCTCAGATCTTTGAGGCAATTGGTGTTAGCCAGGAAGTTATTGATTGTTGTTTCACTGGAACAGAATCACGTATCGGTGGTGTTGGAATGGAAGAGCTTTGTAAAGAAGCTTCAATGTTCCATGAGAAAGCATACGGTGATGAGGCAGACGAGACTTTCCAATCGGATGGTACTTATGCATACCGTAAAAATGGAGAATATCACGCATGGAATCCAGAAGCAATTGGATTGTTACAGTGGTCAACTCGTACTAATAACTACGATAAATTTAAGCAGTTTAGTGCTCTTGTAGATGAGCAGAATAAAATGCCTGCATTTATTCGTGGAGCTCTTAGATGGAAGAAAAATCCAATTGATATATCACAAGTTGAGCCAGTAGAGGCAATTATGAAGCGCTTTGTAACAGGAGCAATGTCATACGGTTCAATTAGTAAAGAGGCACACGAGGCTCTTGCAATTGCAATGAACAAAATCGGTGGTAGAAGTAATACTGGTGAGGGAGGTGAAGATCCTGCACGTTTTGCTGATAATCGTCGTAGTTCTATCAAGCAAATTGCTTCAGGACGTTTCGGTGTAACCAATAATTACTTGGTGAATGCAGATGAGCTTCAGATTAAGATTGCTCAGGGTGCTAAGCCAGGTGAAGGAGGACAGTTGCCAGGATTTAAGGTGAATAAGATTATTGCGAAAACGCGTAATTCTACGCCAGGTATTACATTGATTTCTCCTCCTCCACACCACGATATTTACTCAATTGAGGATTTGGCTCAGTTGATTTATGACTTGAAGTGTACTAATCCTAAGGCGAAGGTCTCAGTGAAATTAGTATCAGAGAATGGTGTAGGTACTATTGCAGCTGGTGTTGCTAAGGCATATTCTGATTTGATTGTTATTAGTGGTGCTGATGGTGGTACGGGAGCATCTCCTGCAAGTTCGATTCGTCACGCTGGATTGCCAGTGGAACTAGGTATTGCTGAGACTCAGCAGACATTGGTCATGAATAATCTTCGTGGTCGTGTGAAACTTCAGGTTGACGGTCAGTTAAAAACCGGTCGTGATGTAGTTAAATTAGCACTTCTTGGAGGTGAAGAATTTGGATTCTCTACTTCAGCGTTGATCGTTCTAGGTTGTGTTATGATGCGTAAGTGTCACATGAATACTTGTCCTGCAGGTATTGCAACACAGAATAAGAAGCTTAGAAAGCGTTTCCTTGGACGTTCAGAATATGTTGTAAATTACTTCCGCTTTATTGCTGAGGAAATTAGAGAATACCTTGCTGAATTAGGATTTACCAAATTTGATGATATTGTAGGTCGTACTGATCTATTAGAAGAAGATCCAGAAGTAACTAACTGGAAGATGTCTAATGTGAACTTCTCTCGTTTACTACATATGCCAGAAGAAGCTTCAAAGTACGATATTCATAATACATTCTTAAATATCAAGTCGATTGATGACGTACTTGATCATAAACTTATCAGAGAAGCTAATAAAGCGATCAAGAGTAAGGAGAGAGTATGGATGGCTCATGATATTGTAAATGTTGATCGTACAACAGGAGCAATGTTATCGGGTGAGATCTCGAAACGATTTGGGGAAGAAGGTTTGCCAGAAGATACCATTACATGTAACTTCAGTGGATCGGCAGGACAGAGTTTTGGTGCATTCCTTGTGAAGGGAGTGAAGTTCAACCTTGAGGGAGACTCAAATGATTACCTTGGAAAAGGTCTTTCAGGTGGTAAGATTGCTGTTGTTCCACCAGCAGGATCTTCATTCTTGCCTGAAGAGAATATCATTATTGGTAACACAACTCTTTATGGAGCAACTGGAGGACATGTTTATATTAGAGGTATTGCAGGAGAGCGTTTTGCTGTGAGAAACTCTGGTGCTCATGCTGTTGTTGAAGGTACTGGTGACCACTGTTGTGAGTACATGACTGGAGGTCGTGTGGCTGTACTAGGAAAAACTGGACGTAACTTTGCTGCTGGTATGAGTGGTGGTATTGCTTATGTTCTTGATGAAGAAGGAGATTTCGATTACTTCTGTAATAAGGGATTGGTTGAACTTTCTCCTGTTGAAGATAAAGCAGATGTTAACGAATTGCAGGAAATGATCAATCAGCACTTGCTGAATACGCAAAGTACGCTTGCTGCTAAAATCCTAACTAACTGGGATGAGTATCTTCCAAAGTTCGTTAAAGTAATTCCATTCGAGTATAAGAAAGTACTTGAGGAAATTAAGTTGAAGGAATTGAAAAAGAAACTTCAGCTTACTGAAGACGATCCAAGAAGACACGAGTAGGTCGTAAAGGGGAGAATTGATTGTTTTAATCTGAAAAAATTTGTTAAAATGGGAAATCCAAAAGCATTTATCGATATACAAAGAAAAGAAGGTGGTTACCGACCTGTTCAAGAAAGAACCGGAGACTTTGGAGAAGTAGAACAAACATTGAATGAAAAGGATCGCCGCGAACAAGCTTCGCGGTGTATGGACTGCGGTGTTCCTTTCTGTCACTGGGCATGTCCTGTAGGTAGTAAAATGCCTGAATGGCAGGATGCCGTTTACCGTGGCGCATGGGAAGAAGCATATCAAATCCTTAGTAGCACAAATGTAATGCCTGAAGTTACAGGTAGAGTTTGTCCAGCATTATGTGAAAAGTCATGTGTATTGGCTATTCATGAAGAGGGTGTTACAATTCGTGAGAATGAGTGTGCGACTGTAGAGCGTGCATTTGAGATGGGAATTGTTAAAGCTAACCCTCCTAAGGTAAGAACAGGCAAAAATGTAGCTGTAATTGGTTCAGGTCCTGCTGGAATCTCAGCAGCTGATCAATTGAATAAAGCAGGTCATACTGTTACTGTATTCGAACAAGACGATGCAGTGGGTGGTTTACTTCGTTATGGTATTCCAGACTTCAAACTAAATAAAAGAGTTATCGATCGTCGTATTGCGATTCTTGAAGAAGAAGGAATTGTATTTAAAACAAATACAAAAGTAGGCGAAGATGTAACTAGCGAGGAGTTGGTAAAAGAATTTGATGCTGTATTGCTTGCTGTAGGTTCAATGAAGCCAAGAGATCTTCCGGTTGAAGGTCGCGATGCTGAAGGTGTATATTTCGCTATGGAATTTTTGAAGCAACAAAATAAGGTTGTTTCTGGCCAAGAGGTATCGAAAGATGATCGTATTAATGCTAAAGGAAAACGCGTATTGGTAATTGGTGGAGGAGACACAGGTTCAGACTGTGTTGGAACATCAGTTCGTCAAAAGGCAGATAAAGTAACTCAAATCGAGATTTTACCAAAGCCACCAGTACAACGTGAAACTAATAATCCATGGCCTTACTGGCCAAATGTATTGCGTACTTCTAGTTCTCATAAGGAAGGATGTGAGCGTCGTTGGAGTTTGGCAACAAAACGTTTCATCGTAGAAGATGGCAAGCTTACAGGAGCAGAAGTTGTAGAGGTTGAATGGAATAAAGGTGAGAATGGAAACTTCGAAATGAAAGAAGTAGAAGGAACAGTTGAAGTTATTAAGGCTGACCTTGTATTCTTATCAATGGGATTTGTTCATCCAATACAAGAAGGTTTGTTAAGTGACCTTGGAGTAGAGTTTGATGCTCGTGGTAATGTGAAGAGTGAGGGAGAGAAAACTCAGTCTACCATAGCAAAAGTATTCTCTGCAGGAGATGCAAGAATGGGAGCAAGTCTAGTTGTTCGTGCAATTGCAGACGGAAGAAATGCAGCAAACGAAATCTCTAATTATTTGAAAACGTTATAATAATTCTTTGACTGATGGTTGAACAAAGCAAATGGAGGTTGATGTTTTGTGACCATAACGTATCATCAGTTGTTTAAGACTTTTTAGCCTCCTTTCTATTTTCAAACACCAAGCAATAAAGTCCGAAGCATTCGCTTCGGGCTTTTTTTATATGCTTGCAGGATTAAAAAATCCATTAACTTTGTCGATGTATTCGAAAATTAAAATCTAAAAGGATGACCAATAATGATATTATGCGCCGGGTGCGTTATGCGTTTGATCTGGACGATCAGCAAATGATTGAAGTTTTTGCTGCTGCAGATAAGGATGTTACACGTTCGCAAGTCAGTAATTGGTTAAAAAAGGATACTGAATTAGATTTTTGTGTATTATATGACATCGACCTGGCTATTTTTCTCAATGGATTTATTAATCAGAAAAGAGGAAAAAGAGATGGAGAGCAACCAAAACCTGAAAAAAAATTAACGAATAATATTGTACTTCGAAAATTGAAAATTGCCCTGAATCTTAAGGATGATGGAATGCTGGAGTTGCTAGCTCTTTCTGGAGTGAAAATCAGTAAACATGAATTGAGTGCTTTTTTCCGAAAGCCGGGACAAAATCAGTATCGAGAGTGTAAAGATCAGGTGCTACGCAATTTTCTCATGGGGATGCAAATGCGTTACAGAAAGAATAAATAATATCATCGGAAAAGTTATTTTGTTTCTATTGAGCACGAAGCACCATGATGCCAGATTGAATTTTGTTTGCTGCCAGGTATTCATGAAGAGGAAGTTGCGAAATAACTACTTTTTTCTTGTCAGACGAGGCATGAAGTAGATGGATGCGTTGGTTCTTACGGATTAAAATTCCGGTATGAACAAAATCTAACCCCTTAATATTAGTGGTTATTCCAATGATATCTCCATCGTTGAAGTATTTTTCAGTTTTCAAGACATCATCTTTTGGAATATAGAAAAACTCATAGCTTGAAATATCCTGCTCAACCTTTTCTATCTGGTTAATCAATTCTTTTTTCCCTTTAAGACGAGGATACTTATCGCTGTGGGTACTCATAAACGATATGTTATTCGCATATATTATGCCTTCAGATTGTTGTGTTATATCGGTAATAATACCCTTCTTCTGGTTGTTAATAATCCATTCACTCCAATAGTGTAGACGAGAGGTGTAGTTGTCGATCGTTCCATTTCGATATCTGATTAATCTGAGCTGATTTGTGTAATCAGAGAATTTATGAGAATTAGAACGTATCGTTCGGGCCATAGCCAGACAATGCTCAACAAATGTGGTGCAGTCAAATTGAGACGGATTAACAATCAATGTTTCGATTTCTCCCTTTTCTAATGTTTGGGCAACGTATGGTTTATTAAGAAGTGACTTGCCAACTGAAATGATAAGCTCAGGTGTGGTTTTGTTGTTTTCTTCTTTATGTCTATCTAGCTGTCTTTCTATAAGCACAGAATCCTGTGGAGTACAAATGTATGGTTGTTGTGCTCTGCATAGATTATAGGTAAAGGTAATACCTATGACTACTAGAAATATTGTTTTGAATAACATGCTTTGTTTTTTTGAAATGCTATTTGTCTCTAAATAAATGGAAAAAACCTCTCATTTTGCGTTTCTTATCATCGCGTCCAATTGCATCTACTACATAGTAATAAACTCCAGGAGTGGCATAGCGACCGTTTACTTTACCATTCCAAATGACAATCTTTTTTTCTTCTTGTCCCAGTGCTATATTGTCAGCACTGTATGAGGCTAATTTTTTTCCCCAACGATTAAATACCGTTACTTTCATTGACTTCAAAGATTGTATCTTAATGAAAAAGTCTTTGTTTTCGCTACTTTCATCTTTGGGGGCTATTGCCCAAGGAGCTTTTACAAATGATGTATCAACTTTGATAAAGTTATCTTGTCCGTTGTTGAAATAGATAGAGTCTTTACAAATTAATCCATTGTCGTTATTCTTAATAGCAATCAGTTTAAGACGGTACCAACCAGAATTTTCATAAGTAAACTCAAAGTTCGGTTCAGTGTTGAATGCTACAGGTAGCATTAAGCTGTCGACTTCAGTATTTGTTTCATATTCCTTGGTGATCTGGTCCTCACTTTTGTAAAAATGCCACTGATAGCTGTCGGCATTGAGTGAGTTGTTGGAAATAGTTGAAACTAATGGTGCTTGTCCTTTATTAGGAGAAACATTAAATTCTGCTTTTGGAACCAAAGACGTATAGGAAACTTCAGCTTCAACAGGACATCCAAACTGATTATTTACAATTAAAACATAGGTTTTATCCTCTGCTTGAGGATCTATCTTTGAAGACAAGAATGCACCTACTTTTGTATCTCCATCCATCCAAGATACTTCATATTGTGGATTAATGGTTAATGATTCATTACTTGTGATATCTCTGTAATCCCAGCTATTATTGGTAAAACTTCCTTCTAGTTGTACTAGCTCACAGTTTGATTCAGTAACTGCTCCTGTTGCGTTTACCCAGCTGTTAATAACCCATGCATTATATACCCTGTTTTCTGAAGTTGTTGTCAGAATCATGCGATAGCAACCATTTTGAAGACCGCTGATGGTGGAAGATTCTGCTCCAGTGGTTCCGTTTTGGTAAAATTCAAAATCTCCTGAATTGATATTAAACTTTTGCCATTCATATGTCGCAGATTCGGAAAACGGATTACTTACTGTTAGTTCACCCTTATAGTCCATATTGTCATTTGCGCAAAAGATGAAAATAGGATCATTGGTTGAAGTTGCAGTATAGTTTGTCTGTGTTTCCGCAGCAGCTTTTGGTGCAGAAATCTGTCCATAGGCCAATGTTGCGAAAAATGTAAAAAGAATCAAGATATATAGCTTGTTCATAGGGTTTTAACTTTTATTTCTGCGATTATGTAATATGCAATATTAGAAAAATAACGCGAAAGGTCGATTAAAATTATGTATTACCTTTGATCTTTCTTCATTTTGTATCTTGGTTTTGCTTCTTTGTATTAAATTTTCGCATAAGGGATATAATTCCGGTGAACAAATATTATTTTTGAGGCTTCTATAAATAATCTTTTAAAACCAGGTTATTTTAAAAGGAGTCATTAATTTTTGAAAAAAATATTTCACGTGCAAAATTATCTTGAAGGCTTAAATGAGGCACAGCGGAGTGCTGTGGAAACGATAGACGGACCATCATTGGTTATCGCGGGTGCAGGTTCAGGGAAGACCAGGGTGTTAACTTTTCGTATCGCTCACTTACTGGAGCAGGGTAATAAAGCAAAGAGTATTCTTGCTTTAACTTTTACCAATAAAGCTGCACGTGAAATGAAAGAACGTATTGCCTCGATTGTTGGTCATGATGTTGCCCGATATCTGTGGATGGGAACCTTCCACTCTATCTTTGCACGGATTCTTCGTATTGAGTCTGATGTAATTGGATATCCTTCAAATTTTACAATTTATGATACAGCTGATGCAAAGAGTATAGTACGTTCTATTATCCGGGATATGAAACTGGATGATAAAACCTATAAGACTAATGTTATTTTGGGAAGAATATCGGGTGCTAAGAACAATTTGGTGACACCCAATGCATATGCCGAGAGTAAAGCGGCAAAAGATTATGATGCGAGTCTTAGGATGCCATTGATTGCAAATATCTATAAAGAATATGCCAAAAGGTGTGCAATGGCAGGGGCTATGGATTTTGATGACTTATTGATGAAGACTAATCTTTTATTTCATCACCATCCCGAGGTCTTGGAAAAATATCAAAATCAATTCAAATATGTTCTTGTTGATGAGTATCAGGATACGAATCATGCCCAATATCGCATTATAAAAAGTCTTGCAGCTGAGCATAAAAATATCTGTGTTGTAGGCGATGATGCTCAGAGTATCTATTCTTTTCGAGGAGCTAAAATTGAGAACATACTAAATTTTCAAACCGATTATCCTACGCACTCTATCTTTAAATTGGAGCAAAACTATCGTTCAACTCAAACGATTGTTGATGCTGCGAATAGTGTAATTGCAAAAAATCAAAAGCAGCTAAAGAAAAAGGTGTTTTCCGAGAATAAAGTTGGGGATCAAATAAAGGTTTTATCTGCACTTAATGATAATGAAGAGGGGTATTTGGTTGCTGGAGAAATAGGAGAGTTGCGAATGCGAGAGCATTTGAATTATGAGGATTTTGCCATCCTATATAGGACTAATGCTCAGTCACGTATTTTTGAAGAAACTTTAAGAAAACGAAATATTCCATATAAGATTTATGGAGGAATGTCGTTTTACCAACGAAAGGAAATTAAAGACATTCTTTGTTATATCCGACTTTCTGTAAACTATAAGGATAATGAGGCTTTAAAACGAATCATCAATTATCCTGCCCGGGGTATTGGTCAGACAACCATGGAGAAACTGGAGAATGCTTCGCTTGTGAATGAGACTAGCATCTGGGAGGTTATTGAAAATTTAGGAGCCGATAATAATATAGGTCTGAATAAGGGAACCGTAACCAAGATCAATAAGTTTACTTTATTGATAAAAGGGTTTGCCGAGAAGATCGGTGAAATTGAAGCTTTCGATATGGCAAAACAGATTGCCGCCGATAGTGGATTGTTAAAGGATTTGTACAATGATACTACTCCGGAAGGTGTTAGTAGACACGAGAATGTTCAGGAATTATTGAATGGTATAAAGGAATTCTCGGTGAGTGCAAGAGAAGAGGGGCGTGAAAATAAATTAGCAAACTATATGGAGGATGTAGCTTTGCTAACAGATCAGGATAATGAGAAGGATGAAGATCGTGATCGTGTAACCTTAATGACAGTTCATTCGGCAAAAGGTTTGGAGTTTAAGACCGTGTTCGTGGTTGGTATGGAAGATAAATTATTCCCAGCACAGTATTCCGGACAGTTGACTCAGCATGAAATGGAAGAGGAAAGACGCTTGTTTTATGTTGCTATCACTCGTGCCGAGGATCGTGCATATTTATCGTGGGCGAGACAGCGTTATAAGTGGGGAAGACTTGAGTTTTGTGAACCAAGTAAGTTTATCTCAGAGATTGATGATGAGTTCCTAGATGCACCTGGTTTTACAGGACGAGGTGGACGAGCTGACGCAGTGGCTTCTGGAGGTATAGTAGGGAGCAGATCAAAAAATAAATCTTTTCAAGTTCAAAAACGACAAGAAGCTAACGGTCGTTTGCAGAATATGGTTAAATTAAAAGCTGCTGGTTCTCAAAATCCAGATTTTAAAGGGGATGCCCCTGAAAAGATACAGCCAGGAATGGTTGTGGAACACCAACGTTTTGGCAAAGGTAAAGTTTTGCAGATTGAAGGTGTAGCACCGGATATAAAAGCAACAGTATTCTTTCCAACTTCAGGACAGAAACATTTGTTGTTGAAGTTTGCGAAATTACGAATTGTGAATAGCTAAACTTTTTGTTGTTTAAGGAGAGAGGTGAATATAACTTTTAATCTTTCTCCTTAATGTGTATCATCCTGCGGGGAACATCGTCTCTTTTCCCCGGACGAAGCATTAGCAATTCTTCTGATTCATTGTCGATAATGAAGAATAGTATTACCTTTGATATTCTACTTCAGAGTGATTGCTCACAATCTTTATAATCAAGGAAATCTAATTTGAAAATATGGGCAAAGGTACCTTTTGCCCTCGACAAATACGTATCAAAGTCGCGACAAAACTGCGACAAACACGTCTATATGTCGAGTTTGACGCGGCTTTGGTCATAGATCGAGGTATGGTACTTACTGTTTTTGAAGTATAATGATTGTGTTTTGAGAGATTTTCTTTGATCCATGGCCGAAAAAACGTAGCTTTGTGTCAGAAACATGCCTTCTGAATTGATTACCAAGTAAGAATGCCTAAGATTTCTACCTGAATATTTCAATGTATAGAAAATGGATTATAATTCGAACAGGAAAAAATTGGTATTGCCCGAGTATGGCCGAAATATACAGAATATGGTCGATCATACAATGACCATTGAGGATAGAGAAGAGAGAAACAGAGCAGCCAAAGCAATTATTGATGTGATGGGGAATATGTATCCTTATTTGCGTGATATTCCAGATTTTCGCCATAAATTATGGGATCATTTAGCAATTATGTCTGATTTTAAATTAGATATCGATTCTCCATATGAAACTCCTAATAAAGAAGTCTTGGATGAGAAACCTGAAAAGGTTCCTTATAGTTCAAATGCAATTAAGTATCGTCATTATGGAAAAACGCTTCAGCTATTAGTTGATAAGGCTGGAGATTTTGATGAAGGACAAGAGCGTGAAGTATTGATTCAATTGCTTGCCAACCATATGAAAAAATGTTATCTGGTTTGGAATAAGGATGCAGTTGAGGATGAGAAGATCTTTGAGGATATACAGGAATTATCTAATGGTAAGATTAGTTTCTCAGAAGATTATAAACTAATCGAGGCCAGAGATCTATTACAACGCAATAGAGGAAAGAAAAAAGATAACAAGAAGGGCGATAAAAAAGACAAGAAAGGAAAAGGCGGACGTAAATATTAATCTTACATCTATTAACCCCTAATACATATGGCTACATTCAGAGTTGAAGGAGGGTATCAATTAAAAGGTGCTCTTACTCCACAAGGTGCAAAGAATGAAGCTTTGCAGATTCTTTCAGCAGTCTTGCTGACTGACCAATGTGTTACAATCAACAATATACCCAATATTAGAGATGTTAATAAACTCATTGAGATATTAGCTGAGTTGGGAGTTAAGATCGATAAACTGGGTGAGGGATCTTATCGCTTTTGTGCCGCAAATGTTGACCTCGATTATCTAAAGACGGATCAGTATACACATCAGGCGGAAAGTTTAAGAGGATCTATAATGCTTGTGGGACCATTATTGGCTCGTTTTGGTAAAGGTTATGTACCACAACCAGGCGGAGATAAAATTGGGCGCCGCCGATTGGATACACATTTTATAGGATTCCAGAAATTAGGTGCTAATTTCGAATTTAATAGTAAAACCAATTATTATCGGGTTGCAGCAGAGAACCTCAAAGGAGCATATATGTTGCTGGAAGAAGCTTCAGTGACAGGTACTGCGAATATTGTTATGGCTGCTGTTTTGGCAGAGGGGACAACGACGATATATAATGCCGCTTGCGAACCATATCTTCAACAACTTTGTAAGATGTTGGTACGCATGGGAGCTAAAATCAGCGGAGTAGGATCTAATTTGTTGACTATTGAAGGCGTTGAAGCTTTAAATGGAACTACCCATAGAATTCTGCCTGATATGATTGAAGTGGGGAGCTTTATCGGTTTGGCTGCCTTGACTGGTTCCGAAATTACCATAAAAGATGTTGCTTATGATGAGCTTGGAATAATTCCACAGTCATTTAGGCGATTGGGAATCCAAATGGAGAAGCAAGGAGATGATATTTTTATTCCTGCTCAAAAGAACTATGAGATTGAATCTTTCATTGATGGTTCGATTATGACGATTGCTGATGCTCCATGGCCAGGGTTAACACCTGATTTATTGAGTGTATTCCTCGTAACTGCAACACAGGCGAAAGGAACGGTTCTTATTCATCAAAAGATGTTTGAAAGTCGACTGTTCTTCGTTGATAAGCTTATTGATATGGGGGCTCAGATTATTCTATGTGATCCTCACAGAGCAAGTGTTATTGGTTTGGATCGTCGCCAACAATTGAGGCCTACTACTATGGTTTCTCCTGATATCAGGGCGGGAGTTGCCTTGTTACTTGCTGCCTTGTCGGCTGATGGAGTAAGCGAAATACATAATATAGAACAAATAGATCGCGGGTACGAACGTATTGATGATCGATTAAATGCCATTGGAGCTCGAATTGAGCGAATCAACTAGTTATTATTTCTGAGTTGTTTTACTTGTATCAATTGAACAAATAATTGCGTATATTGTTATGAGTTGACAGTATTGAAGGATACTTATAGAGGGTAAAATCGTGGCATAACTATTGTACCTTAAAAGGAAATATTAATCAATTAACACATTGACCGATGAGAAAGATATTGTTTGTTTTTGCAGTATTTGCAATTGGATTTAGTTCGCTTTCGGCCCAGGATGTTAGTATAGGAACTGGAAATGGAAATAAAGCACCTGATATTATTGAAAAGGGAGTAGATGGCGAGACATTAAAGCTTTCTGACTTAAAAGGAAAGTTAGTATTAATTGACTTTTGGGCATCATGGTGTGGACCTTGTCGAAGAGAAAATCCACATGTGGTTGCTGCTTACAATAATTATAAGGATAAGAAATTCAAGAACGGTGATGGATTTACCGTCTTTAGTGTTTCTTTGGATCAAAATCAGGCTCGTTGGGAAGCTGCTATTGATCAGGATAAATTGACCTGGCCATATCATGTAAGTGATTTAAAAGGTTGGAGCGCTAAGTATGCTCGAGTTTATGGTGTACGTTCAATTCCTACCAATTTCCTAATTAATGGAGATGGCGTGATTATAGAGCAAAATCTTAGAGGTGAGCGACTTCAAGATTTTTTGAAAGCTCAACTGAAGTAAGAAGTTAATCAATATTAATAAATAAGAGTAAGCCTTTGGATTAGTAAAATTCAAAGGCTTACTTTTTTGTATATTTGTGCCATCATTTTTGGCAGAGTGAATCCTGAAATGATGTCAATTTGTCCTTTTCAATTGGTTTGGCAAACAAATTGATAATGAGGACAACGAAATATAGTAGTGAATTATTCGGATTGATTATGGTAAAGAAAAAAGATATAAAAGAGGATCAGGAGATTTTAGAGAAGGAAGAGGTGCAACAGGAGGTTGAAGAAAAAGCTCCTGAAGCTGAAGAGAAGAAAAAAAGCTCCAAAAAGAAAGCAAAAAAAGAAGATGCAATCACTGAATTAGGTGAGAAGCTTCAGGAACAAACTGATAAGTACATGCGATTGTCAGCTGAGTTTGATAACTATCGTAAACGTACATTGAAGGAAAAGATGGATTTGACAAAGTCGGCAGGAGAAAGTATTTTGGTAAATATTCTTCCGGTTATTGATGACTTTGAACGTGCATTGCAGTCGATGGATTCAGTTGAGGAAACAGACAATACTAAAGCAATGAAAGAGGGTGTGAGTCTGATCTATAACCGTTTTATCGAATTCTTGAAGCAAAACGGAATAAAAGAAATTGAGGCTAAAGAGGCTGATTTTGATACAGATTTACATGAGGCGTTAACAAAGATCCCTGCTCCAGCAGAAGAGTTAAAAGGGAAAGTTGTTGATGTAATTCAAAAGGGGTATTACCTTAATGAAAAAGTAATTCGATTTGCCAAAGTAGTAATTGGCGAATAGCTCTACAAAAAACCTGATTGACAAAATGGCAAAAAGAGATTATTACGAAGTATTAGGTGTAAGTAAAGACGCCAGTGCTGAAGAGATAAAAAAAGCTTATCGAAAGAAAGCAATTCAATTCCACCCGGATAAAAATCCTGGGAACAAAGAGGCTGAAGAAAACTTTAAAGAGGCTGCTGAAGCCTATGAAGTTTTAAGTAATGCAGAAAAAAAGCAGCGTTACGATCAGTTTGGTCATGCAGGAATGAGTGGAGGAGCTGGTGGCTTTGGTGGAGGCCAGGGCATGTCGATGGATGATATCTTCTCAATGTTTGGAGATGTATTCGGAGGCGGAGGCTTTGGAGGTTTCGGTGGTTTCGGTGGAGGCCGCAGTCAGCAGCGAGTTAACCGAGGATCTAATCTTCGTGTAAAGGTAAGTATGACCTTACAAGAGATCGCTTACGGAGTTGAGAAGAAAATCAAGGTTAAGAAATATGTAAGTTGTAACTCTTGCCAGGGAACAGGAGCACAAGGAGGATCGTCATATAGTACATGTTCTACCTGTCATGGAACTGGTCAAGTGACTCGTGTATCTAATACTTTCCTTGGTCAGATGCAGACTACAGCTGTTTGTCCAAGTTGTAACGGTGAAGGAAAGATTATTACCAATAAATGTACAAGCTGTTCTGGTGAAGGAGTAGTTAGAGGAGAAGAGGTGATCAGTATTAATATCCCAGCCGGAGTTGGAGAAGGAATGCAGCTTAATGTTAGCGGAAAAGGAAATGCAGCACGGCGTGGAGGTATTCCTGGGGACCTTATGGTGTTGATCCAGGAAGAGGACCATCCTGAATTGGTTCGAGAAGACAATGATTTAATCTATAACCTATTCTTGTCGTTTCCAGAGATCACACTTGGAACTACCGTTGAGATTCCAACTGTAGACAGTAAAGTGAAGGTGAAAATTGAAGCAGGAACTCAGCCAGAAAAGATCCTACGATTAAGAGGTAAAGGTTTACCTGATGTAAATGGTTATGGTAGGGGAGATTTATTGGTTCGAGTGCATGTTTGGATACCTCGAAAGCTATCTTCGGAAGAAAGAAAGGTGTTGGAAAAGCTTGGAAAGTCGGATGCTTTTCAGAAAGGACCACATCAAGAAGAAAAGAATTTCTTTAGAAAGATGAAAGATATGTTTGAATAATGAAAAAGAGATGAGCATTAATGCTCATCTCTTTTTTTATAATTACTTTTATAATTACTTGCGTGTTACAGTCATCTTAATATCTGATTTGATATTCATAGGAATCTTAATCTCCTCATTTGTCTGAGGATTTTTCGTTATCATGGTCATCTTAATATCCTGTATCATTTCTGAGGAGTCTAACATTCCATCTTTCTTATTGATAACCATATTGCCTTGCTGATCACCGGTTAATTTTATGTTCATCTTCATCCCTTGTTGTTCAATTTGTGTGTCTGGGGCAATATTGATTTTTGAATTAACATCTAAAATAACGTCTTTTCTTCTAATTTTTTCAAGCTTAAAGTGCATATCAACATTCATCTTCATCATCATGGGCAATTCATATGCTAAGTCCCATTCGTCACCAATTCTAACCTTTCCTTGAGGGAAGTAGTTGAATGTTTGAGACATATATTTTTTAAAAGATTCTTCATTTGATAGCATTTGAAGAGATTGTTGCATTTGAGGATTACCTTTAAGTGCTTTGCTCATAGTTTCGAATCCTGATACTCTTACCGGTTTTCCTTCTGGAGTAATTTCCATAGTGAATTTTGCAGCTAAAATTCCTTTTAGAGCATCATTGAATTTAGGATCTCCAGACTCAGAACTAGTGTCAAAATTTATCTTTTGTCCATTTATATCCATGTTTAGAATTAGCTTGTCATAGTTAATTATTACTTCAAAATTGCCATTGTCAAGCTTTTGATTAACAGCCATGTTGAAATTCATGATCATATTTTGATCCATATTAACTTGTTGTCCCATAATTGCTTGATTAAGGGTGTTGTGCATTATTGTGGAGTACTCGTAGGTTGTTCCTTCTTTGAGGTCAAGCTTGATTTTTACCTTTTTTGCAGCGAATGAACTTAGTGTTGCAAAGAACACGACTAATGCAAGTCCCAAACGGGTTGTCTTTCTCATGATTTTTTGAATTAAGGGTTAATTGAATATATAACTTATAATACTAGTCTTTATTTTAAGGTAATCATTACATATTAAGAAGAAACATTGAATCATACTGCGGATTACGAGATATTGGGGTAGTTATTTCATCTCGACAAAGGAAGTTGTCTTAAAGGGTAAATAGTAAGTAATAAAGGGAGAAGCTTGAGGTGAACTATTTTAAGTTTAAGAATCATTAATTTTAAATTAACATAGAAAGTGTTGTTGTGCTTATAAATTATCACTATACTTGCAGTGAAATTAGAATTTGAAAAAAAGAAACGAATGTATACAAGACATCATCATCACGGTCATCATTATTTCCTGCAGAGGTAGGCCGGGTGTGTATTGTCTAAATTGAAAATATTAAATAGTACAAAAAGGCTTACCAAAACGGTAAGCCTTTTTTTTGGCACAATATAATTACGATATGGAAACAAAGATTAGAATTGCAATCCAGACTAAAGGAAGATTAAATGAAGATTCAGTACAGTTGTTGAAAGAGGCTGGAATTAAAATGGTATCAGGAAAACGAAAGTTGATTTCTGCGGCTAAGAATTTCCCAATGGAGGTATTATTTCTTCGTGATGATGATATTCCACAGTCAGTAGCTGATGGTTTAGCTGATATTGGTATTGTAGGATTGAACGAAGTACTGGAAAAGAAGCAAAATGTAAATATCGCAAAAGAGCTTGGTTTTAGTCGCTGTAGAGTGTCACTAGCGATACCAAAATCGGATGAGTATACTGGATTGAATTATTTTGAGAGTAAGAAAATTGCAACATCATATCCTGTAATTCTTCAGGACTTTTTGACGGAAAAGAAGATAGATGCAGAAATCCACGAAATCTCAGGATCGGTTGAAATTGCCCCTGGTATTGGATTGGCTGACGCTATCTTTGATATTGTAAGTTCAGGATCTACTCTAGTAAGTAATCGCTTAAAAGAGGTTGAGGTGGTAACTCCTTCTGAAGCAGTATTGGTTGCTAACCCAGAATTAAGTGAAGAGAAACAAGCTATTCTAGATGAGTTGATCTTTAGAATTGAGTCGGTACAGCGAGCTGAAGGTAAAAAATACATTTTGTTGAATGCTCCTAATGATAAGGTAGACGAGATTATCGCATTGTTACCAGGAATGAAGAGTCCTACAGTTTTGCCATTGGCCGAGCAAGGTTGGAGTTCTGTACACTCTGTACTAAATGAAAATGATTTCTGGGAAATTATTGGTAAATTGAAGGCTGCCGGTGCTCAAGGAATTTTGACAATCCCTATTGAGAAAATGATCATGTAGTAAGCTTCAAAAAATCATTACATTATTTAAAGGACTCTGGTCATTGACAATGTTGTTAGTGATATCAATCATTTAAAAGAACTGTTAATATGGAAACAATAATAAATCCTGATAGATCGATATGGGCTGAGCTGCTGAAGCGCCCATTGTTGGATACTACTTCGTTGAACGAATCGGTAGGTTTGGTGTTAGATGAAATACGTCAAAAAGGAGATGAGGCAGTTAAAAAATATACTGGTCATTTCGACAATGTTGAATTGGAAAACTCTTGTGTATCAGAGGAGGAGATCGTCGAGGCTGAAAGTCTGGTAAGCGATTCTTTAAAGGATGCGATAAAAAGTGCAGCAGAGAACATTGAGATATTTCATAAAGCCCAGCTTCAGGAGGTTAAGAAAGTTGAAACTGTTTCCGGTGTATTGTGTTGGCAAAAATCTGTTGCGATAGAGAAGGTTGGATTATATATTCCAGGAGGTTCAGCTCCTCTATTTTCAACAGTTTTAATGTTGGCTGTTCCTGCGAAGATTGCAGGATGTAAAGAGATTGTTCTTTGTTCACCTCCTAATAAAGAGGGTAAATTGCATCCAGCGATTTTGTATGCCGCATCATTAGCAGGAGTGAAAAAGATATTTAAGATTGGTGGAGTGCAAGCTGTTGGTGCAATGGCAATAGGAACAGAGTCGGTACCTAAAGTGAATAAAATATTTGGACCGGGAAATCAGTTTGTAATGGCTGCAAAACAGTTAGTGAGTATTGCTGATGTTGCGATCGATATGCCTGCCGGACCATCGGAGGTTGCGGTAATGGCAGATAATACTGCCGTACCTGCATTTGTGGCTGCAGACTTATTATCCCAGGCGGAGCATGGTCCAGATAGTCAGGTTGTACTTGTGACCAATACGAAAGAATTGATTGCTGAGGTTGAGAAGGAATTGGAGATTCAGCTGGCAAATCTTTCGCGTCGTTCAATAGCAGAAAAAGCCTTGGCAAACAGTCGTACGATTGTCTTGGATTCCCAGGAGGAAATGGTTGATCTGATCAACGAATATGCGCCAGAGCACTTAATCATTTCTATGGGGAATTATGCTGAAGTTGCAGAACGGATAACTAATGCTGGTTCTGTGTTTCTAGGTAATTATACTCCAGAGAGTGCTGGTGACTATGCGTCTGGTACCAATCATACTCTTCCAACAAATGGATGGGCAAATGCTTATAGTGGTGTAAACCTTGATAGTTTTATGAAGAAGATTACATTTCAGGAAATTACCCCAGAAGGGATTCAGTCGTTGGGACCAGTAATTGAAAAAATGGCTGAAGCAGAACTTCTAGAGGCACATAAGAATGCCGCAACGCTACGTATGAAAAAGTAATTGATCAATAAGTCAGTCTAAGAACCAAAAGCTATGTTTGAACTAAGTAAAATATTACGTGATAATATCAGGCAATTAAAGCCATATTCATCAGCTAGAGACGAATTCTCAGGGGAAGCAGAGGTACTGTTGGATGCCAATGAAAATCCTTTTAATCAACCATTCAATCGCTATCCTGATCCTTATCAGAGAAAATTAAAAGATAAGATTGCTGGGTTAAAGGGAGTTGACAGTTCTTCTATCTTTCTTGGAAATGGAAGTGATGAGCCGATTGATTTATTATTCAGGGCATGTTGTAAGCCTGGTGTTGATAATGTAGTAACCATTGCTCCTACTTATGGAATGTATCAGGTGGCTGCAGATATTAATGCTGTAGAGGTGCGTAAAGTACTGCTTACTGAAGATTTTCAGTTAGATGTGGATGCTTTACTTTCAGCTGTTGATGAGAATACAAAAATGATCTTTTTGTGCTCTCCCAATAATCCAACAGGAAATGTTTTGGATCAACAGGAGATGTTAAAAATAATCGGCCAATTTAATGGTATTGTTGTTGTCGATGAAGCATATATTGATTTCGCACCATCAACAAGTTTATTAGGATTGTTGAGTCGTTATCCTAACCTTGTTGTTTTGCAAACCTTTTCAAAAGCTTGGGGAATGGCTGGTATTCGATTGGGAATGGCATTTGCTTCAGATGAGATTATACAGGTGTTAAGTAAGATTAAATATCCTTATAATCTAAACATGCTTACTCAAGAGAAGGCAATGGAACTGCTTGATCATAGCGACGAAATGAATCGCTGGGTTGAGGTATTGTTACATGAGCGTAGAAAGATGGAGATGGAAATGATAGATTTTCCTTTCGTAGAGAAAATTTATCCGTCAGATGCTAATTTTATTTTAATAAAAGTGCATGATCTTAAAGGAATCTATGATTATTTAGTTGATGAAAAGATAATCATACGCGATCGTTCTAAGGTAGAGCTTTGTGAAGGATGTTTGAGAATAAGTATTGGATCGTCAGAAGAGAATCAACAACTGGTAGAGGCTTTAAAAGCGCTTATCTAATTACAGTTTGAATAACCTAATTTGAAAAAAGAATTATGGCAAAAGCCCTGTTTATTGATAGAGATGGAACTTTGGTTATTGAACCTCCAGTGGATTACCAATTGGACTCATTGGAGAAGCTTGAGTTTTATCCTAAAGTTTTTCGCAATCTTTATAATATTAGAAAGTACCTTGATTTTGAGTTGGTAATGGTAACCAACCAAGATGGTTTGGGAACAGATTCTTTTCCTGAAGAGACCTTCTGGCCTGCGCACAATAAAATGTTAGATGCTTTTAAGGGAGAAGGGATTGAATTTGATGACATCTTGATTGATCGTTCATTTCCTGAAGATAATGCACCTACACGTAAACCCCGCACAGGTATGTTGACTAACTATATGAATGGGTCATATGATCTGTCGGCTTCTTATGTGTTGGGAGATAGAATTACTGATGTAGAGCTGGCGAAGAACCTAGGTGCTAAAGCAATTTTCCTTCAGGAACAAGAAGCTGCTGAAGAATTATTGGATGAGAATAGCCTGAAGGATTGCTGCGTTTTGGTAACTACAGATTGGGATGAAATTTTCGAATTCTTAAGAGCTGGAGAGCGAAAAGCAGAGGTTAAGCGAACAACTAAAGAAACAGATATTTACATTGCCCTGGATTTAGATGGTTCGGGGAAGTCTGATATTGAAACCGGATTAGGTTTCTTTGATCATATGTTGGATCAAATTGCTAAACATTCGGGATGTGATTTGGTAGTTAAGGTTAAAGGTGATTTAGAAGTTGATGAGCACCACACTATTGAAGATACTGCTATTGCGCTTGGAGAAGCATTTTTAATGGCTCTTGGAGATAAAAGAGGTGTAGAACGCTATGGTTATGCTTTACCGATGGATGATTGTATGGTGCAGGTAGCGCTTGACTTTGGTGGTCGTCCTTGGCTAGTGTGGGATGCAACCTTTAATCGTGAAAAAGTTGGAGATATGCCTACTGAGATGTTTTTACATTTCTTCAAGTCGTTCTCTGATGCTTCAAAATCGAATCTGAATATTAAGGCAGAAGGTGAAAATGAGCATCATAAAATCGAAGGTGTCTTTAAAGCGTTAGCAAGAGCAATAAAGATGGCGATCAAACGTGATGTACTCAAATACGAACTGCCTTCAACTAAAGGGATGTTGTAAAATAATATTGATACTCAGGAGTAACGAACCAGAGAGTAGGATAATAAGCGGCGTATAAGAATCATGCATTGATTTTATACGCCGTTACTTTTTTTAGGTATTCGGAAACAATAAGCAATTAGAAACGTTATGGTTACTATATTATAACTTAATCTTTTTGCTATGGAAATTCTTGAGAAAAATGTAAATTCTTTGTGGGGCTATGTTGAGGTTTATGGGCCTAAACTTTTGTATGCTATTATTGTTCTCCTTGTTGGTTTGTGGGTCATTAAATTAATTACCAAGAGAACTGGTAAAATGATGGAGAAAAGCAATATGGATGAATCTTTACGTCCATTTTTGAATAGTTTACTTTCTATTACCTTAAAAACCTTACTTGTTATAACTGTATTGCATATGGTTGGGGTGGCAATGGCTTCATTTATAGCTATCTTAGCTGCTGCAGGTTTGGCCATTGGTATGGCATTATCCGGAACATTGCAGAACTTTGCTGGAGGGGTAATGATCTTAATTTTTAAGCCTTTTAAAGTAGGTGAAGTGATAGAAGCACAGGGATACCTTGGAGTTGTGACGGAGATTCAGATTTTTGTTACCATTATGAATACTCCAGATAATAAGATGGTTATTATTCCTAATGGAGGATTATCGACAGGCTCATTGATCAATTATTCCAGATTGGAGAATCGACGAGTTGATTTCGTTTTTGGGATAGGTTATAGTGATGATATAGATAAGGCTAAAGATATTTTATTAAAAGTTGCAGCTGATGGTAAAAGTGTACTTCCTGAGCCTGCACCTTTTGTTGAGGTTTCTGAACTAGCTGATAGTTCAGTGAATTTTACCGTTCGAGTGTGGGTTAAATCAGAAAACTACTGGGATGCATACTTTGATCTTCCTGAAAAAGTTAAAAAAGCATTTGATGCAGAGGGAATATCAATACCGTTCCCACAGCAGGATGTGCATATGTATCAGCAAAACTCATGATATTGAAAAGGGAGCTTTAGGCTCCCTTCTTTGAACAAATGATTAACCTATATTTTATGGAAAAAGTACGAATTATAATGTTACTTTGCGTTGTTGTTGTATCAGCTACTGCGCAGGAAAGAGATACTACGAAATTGTGGACGGTTAGCGGAACAAATACACTTACTTTTAGTCAAACAAGTTTAAGTAACTGGTCAGCTGGTGGTGAAAATTCTGCCTCAATAAATCTGTTAGGGACCTATAATTTCAATTATAAAAAAAATAAAACTACTTGGGATAATACATTAATCTTAGGGTATGGATTAACCAAGCAGGGAGGTGATAAAGCACGGAAGAGTGATGACCGAATTGATTTAGCTTCGAAATTAGGAATTGCAGCTAGTGAGAAATGGAGTTATTCTGCTTTGTTTGGCTTTAAGACACAGTTTGATAAAGGTTATGAGAATGCAGATGACGATGTGGCTATTTCAAATATTTTTGCTCCTGCATATTTCTCATTTGGTCTGGGTATGGATTATAGGCCTTGTGAGTATTTTTCATTGTTCTTATCTCCAGCTACAGGGCGATTGATAGCTGTTGCAGATGATCGATTGTCTGATCTTGGTGCTTTTGGTGTAGATCCGGGAGAAAAGTCCAAAGGAGAGTTTGGTGGAGCACTAAAAGCTGAGTTTAAAAAAGATCTTTTTACCAATGTAAATGTTGCGACCAAACTTGAGTTGTTTTCCAATTATGTAGAGGATCCTGATCATGTGGATGTACTTTGGGATTTGATTGTAACAATGAAAGTAAATAAATTTTTGAGTGCTAATTTTACGGCAAATATGTTGTATGATAATGATACTAAAAAGTCAGTAACAGAAGGACCTGCAGTACAATTTAAAGAGATATTTGGAGTGGGGCTTACGCACTCATTTTAATAAGCCTTTTGGTAACATATCTTAAAAAATATCGTAAATCTTTTTGAATTTTAAATAACAATTCAGTTCTTTGTTACAGATTAAAAGCAGAAAAAGTGAGAAATTTAACAGTACATACTTGGTGGTGGCATTGCCTGATCTTTCAACATAGAGAGGTGAGCTGACCCGCTAGTGTGTAATCTGAAATAAAAAATATTACAAAAACGGCTTGTCGATACCTCGACAAGCCGTTTTTTTTGCCCAGAAAATTAAATATAAAAATAATGAACAGAGTTAAGATTTTTTCAACAGTAAAGGAATTACCAGGGAGTTTAGCCGACTTGATTACTCCTGTAGGTATTTACTTAAAAGTGAGGGATCGCTTCCCCCAGTCATTATTACTGGAGAGTAGCGATTATCATGGCAATAGAAATTCAATGTCGTACATCTGTTTTGATGAAATTGCATCGTTCTGTGTTGATGATTACAAAGCAGAAATGGTTCTTCCGGGAGAGGAGATCAAATCGTATGTTGTGAATGAAGAAAACAAGGTGGCTGATTTGCTCAATGATTTTGTCGCTAAATTTGATTGTGAACGAGAAGAGAATCAGTTTGTAAATGGGGTATTTGGATATACCAATTACGATGCGATTAAGTATTTTGAGGACATAAAGCTTAATACGGCTAGTGTTCCAGATCAAAAAATCCCAGATTTAAGGTATGGTTTTTTTAGATTCGTTATCGCTTTTAATCACTTTAATAATCAGCTTTTCTTGATTGAAAATCTTCTTTTGGTAGAAGATAGTAGAGCTGATGAGATATTGAGTCTGTTGATTAACCGTAATACTGGGCATTATAAGTTTTATCCATCAATGGAGGAGAAATCAAATCTTACAGATCTGGATTATAAAAAGATGGTTTATCAAGGGAAAAAGCATTGCTTCCTGGGAGATGTATTCCAGATAGTGCTTTCTCGACAGTTTTCACAAAAGTTCCAGGGGGATGAATTTAATGTATATCGTGCATTACGTCGTATTAATCCTTCTCCTTATCTATTCTATTTTGATTACGGGAATTACAAAATTTTTGGATCATCTCCAGAGGCACAAACCATTATCGAAGGTGATAAGGCTTATATTAATCCTATAGCTGGAACATTCCGAAGGACAGGAGATGATGATAAGGATAGAGTTCTTGCTGAAGAATTGGCTGCAGATCCGAAGGAGAATGCTGAGCATGTTATGTTGGTTGATTTGGCTAGAAATGATCTTAGTCGTAATTCCGATCAAGTAAAAGTGGAGAACTTTAGAGAGATTCAGTATTACTCTCATGTATTGCATATGGTTTCAGAAGTTTCTGGAGTATTGTCACCTGAAGTAAATCGCGTGAAGGTGTATGGAGAATGTTTTCCTGCAGGAACACTTTCTGGTGCACCTAAATATAAGGCAATGGAGCTTATTGATAAGTATGAGAATCAGGCCAGAGGATATTATGGCGGAGCAATTGGGTATTTAGGTTTTAATGGAGATATTAACCATGCTATTATGATACGCTCTTTTCTGTCGAAGTCTAATACCTTGTACTATCAAGCTGGGGCAGGTATTGTGGCTGGCTCTAAAGAGGAAAGTGAACTCAAAGAAGTGAATAATAAGTTAGGTGCATTGAAGAAGGCGATTGTGGAGGCCAAATTTTTTAACTACGAAACAGAATAGTTATGACAGCAAGAATATTAGTACTCGATAATTATGATTCATTCACCTATAATCTGGTTCATTATTTGAAAGAACTTACTGGAGAGCAGGTGGATGTTCGACGAAATGATAAGATAACATTGGATGAAGTAGCTAACTATGAGTATATTTTGTTATCGCCAGGACCTGGTGTCCCTTCTGATGCAGGTATATTAAAAGAATTGATTGCAACGTATGGTTCCACTAAAAGCATCTTTGGAGTTTGTCTTGGAGTACAGGCTATTGCCGAGGTGTATGGTGGTGAGATATTTAATCTTGATAAAGTTTATCATGGGATTGCTTCAAAAATGACAGTGACTGATGATCAAGAGCCGATCTTTAAAGGTTTGGGAGATGAGTTTGATGCTGGGAGATATCATTCGTGGGTGATAAAAGAGGATGTTCTTCCAAATTGTTTAGTTGTGACTGCGCGAGACGAAGAAGGAATGATTATGGCTGTTCGGCATAAGGAATACAATGTGCGAGGAGTTCAATTTCATCCTGAATCTGTTCTAACACCCAAGGGCAAGCAGATGTTGATTTCGTGGTTGAATTTGGAGAGTTAGGGATGTTAATGCAGTTATAAACAATTTGATTTAAAGTTATG
This sequence comes from Puteibacter caeruleilacunae, assembly GCA_005217565.1. Classification (GTDB taxonomy): domain Bacteria; phylum Bacteroidota; class Bacteroidia; order Bacteroidales; family Prolixibacteraceae; genus Puteibacter; species Puteibacter caeruleilacunae. The sequence continues at coordinate 38,856 of SJCO01000015.1, read as the reverse complement.
CAAACCATATTAAAACATTTGATTCAACATCGAACGCTTTCTCGTTCAACAGCAAGAGAGGTTCTGGTAAAAATAGCGGAGGGAGCTTATAATCAGTCTCAAATTGCTGCCTTTCTTGGTGTGTATATGATGCGACCAGCTAATGTAGAAGAATTATCCGGTTTTAGAGATGCATTATTGGGATTATGTAGACCTGTTGATCTCTCAGAGTTTAATACAATCGATTTGTGTGGTACTGGTGGGGATGGAAAGAATACTTTTAATGTTTCTACGATTTCTTCGTTGGTTGTAGCAGGAGCAGGTATCAAAGTTGCGAAGCATGGTAATTATGGTGTTTCTTCGTTATGCGGATCAAGTAATGTTATGGAGTTCCTGGGGTATGAGTTCACTAATGAACAGGATGTATTGAAGAAGCAGTTGGACAAGGCTGGAATTTGTTTTTTGCATGCTCCTTTGTTTCACCCAGCAATGAAAGCAGTTGGACCTATACGAAGAGATCTCGGGATGAAAACATTCTTTAATATTTTGGGACCGATGGTGAATCCTTCTTTTCCGCAGAATCAAATTGTTGGTGTGTTTGATCTTGAGACCGCTCGATTATATAACTATATCTACCAACAAACAGATAAGCAATATAGTATTGTACATGCCTTAGATGGGTATGATGAAGTATCGCTCACTGGAGGATTCAAATTGATTAATGCAACTGGAGAATATTTAATGCAGCCTGAAGATTTAGGATTATCTTATGTGAAAGCATCACAGATATATGGTGGTGAAACAATAGAGGAGGCTGCAAAAATATTTGTAGATATTCTTGAAGGAAAAGGAACCGAAGCACAAAATATGGTTGTTGAGGCTAATGCGGCTTTAGCGATTAAAACAGTGCATCCAGAAAAAGAACTGAATAGTTGTGTTGAAATGGCAAGGGCTTCTATTGTGGATGGTAGAGCAATGAAGGTGTTGAAAAAGATATGTAACCGTTAGTAAGAAATCAAAGACCTGGAATCATGAACGTATTAGATCGTATAGTAGCCCACAAAAAAGAGGAGATAAGTATTAGGAGGAATCTGATTAGTTATCAAGATCTGGAGAAATATCCTTTATTTGAAAAGGGTACCAAGTCGATGTCTGCTTCAATAAAAAATCCAACGAAATCAGGGATAATTGCAGAGTTTAAAAGAGAATCTCCGTCTAAAGGAATCATTAATAACTCGGTTGGAGTTGTGGAGGTGACAAAGATGTATGAGGAGGCAGGAGCTTCAGGGATCTCGGTACTAACAGATACTCGTTTTTTTGGAGGCAATGTTTATGACTTAAATCTTGCGGCTCAACAGATAAATATCCCAATTATTCGAAAAGACTTTTTTGTAGATGAGTTCCAGATATTGGAAGCCAAAGCAATTGGTGCAAGTGCTATATTGTTAATTGCAGCAGTACTTACCAAACAGGAAATCTCTAGGCTAGCAAGATTTGCTTCTTCTTTAGGATTAGAATCGCTACTGGAGGTGCATAGTGCTGACGAATTGGAAAAGATTGTTCCAGAGGTGGCCATGGTTGGTGTTAATAATCGCAACTTGAAAACGTTTGATGTTGATGTTAAGAGCTCTTTGGAGTTGGTTGATCGCATCCCTGATGAATTTGTGAAAATATCAGAAAGCGGAATTAGTCAGGTTGAGACAATTAGTATGTTGCGTCAGGCAGGGTACCAGGGATTCTTGATTGGTGAGAATTTTATGCGCACAGTTAATCCTGGAGAGGCTTGTATTGAATTTGTTAAAGAGTTAAATAATTTGGCATAAGAGTTTTAGAGTTGATACAAATTCTTTGAAAAATTAGAAAAAAAAATACTAGATGATAGTTAAGGTCTGTGGAATGAAATATAAGGAGAATATTGAGCAGCTTTTGTTGTTGAAACCCGATTATATGGGATTAATATTCTATCCTCCTTCTCTTCGATATATGGGGAATGAAGATCCTGATTTCTTCTATCAATTAGGGCGGCAGGTTAAACTTGTGGGGGTATTTGTTAATGAGTCTTATGATGTTGTAGCAAGGGAGATTCGAAGATTTGGACTTTCTGTTGTTCAGCTTCATGGAGATGAGTCGCCGCAGTTTGTACGTAAAGTGAAAGAATTAAATGTTGAGGTGATAAAAGTTTTTCGTGTAGGAGATGCTTTTGATAAAGAGGAATTGAAGCGGTATGAAGGAAGTTGTGATTATTTCCTTTTTGATACGATGACAAAACAATATGGTGGAAGTGGTCATAAGTTTCAGTGGGATATATTGGATGATTTACAAACAACAACACCATGGTTTCTAAGTGGTGGAATCGGACCAGAGGATTTGGACAGTTTATCGTTAATAGATGGGAAGCTTTATGGTGTAGACTTGAATAGTAAATTTGAGGATAAGCCTGCACTCAAGAATATAGATGCCTTAAAGAGTTTTATAACAGGAATAAGAGTAAGCAGATGAAACAGAAAAAATCAAAATATTTAGCGGATAATCAAGGATATTACGGCGAATTTGGAGGGGCATATATCCCTGAAATGTTAATGCATAACGTTGAAGAGCTTCGGGAGAACTATGAAGAAATTATGGAATCAGAGGAATTTAAAAGTGAGTATAAATCACTTTTGAAGGATTATGTGGGACGCCCCTCTCCGCTGTATTTTGCTCCTCGTTTAAGCGAGCAGTATAAGACCAATATATATCTGAAGCGGGAGGATTTAAATCATACCGGAAGTCATAAGGTAAACAATACCGTTGGTCAAATCCTAATCGCGAAAAAGCTTGGGAAGAAGCGAATTATTGCAGAAACAGGTGCTGGTCAGCACGGGGTTGCAACTGCAACTGTTTGTGCATTGATGGGATTGGAATGTGTGGTGTACATGGGAGCATTAGATATTTCAAGGCAAGCTCCGAATGTTGCTCGAATGAAGATGTTGGGCGCTGAAGTAAAGGCTGCAACTTGTGGAAATCAAACGCTTAAAGATGCGACTAATGAAGCCATACGTGACTGGATCAATAATCCGGAAGATACCTTTTATATCATAGGATCAGTTGTGGGACCTCATCCATATCCGAATATGGTTGCAAGATTACAGTCGGTGATTAGTGAAGAGATGAAGGTACAGTTGGAGGAAAAAACTGGTAAGCAAAATCCCGATTACGTAGTGGCTTGTGTTGGTGGTGGAAGCAATGCAGCTGGCGCATTCTATCATTTCCTGGACGATGAGGATGTAAAACTTGTTGCTGTTGAAGCGGCAGGATTAGGAAATGAAACCGGAGAGTCGGCCGCGACCACAGTATTAGGCGAGACTGGGTATATCCATGGGAGTAAGACCTTGTTGATGCAGAGTGATGATGGTCAGATTACAGAACCATATTCTATATCAGCAGGATTGGATTATCCTGGAGTAGGTCCTATTCATGCCAATCTTTTCACTAGTAGTAGAGGGCTGTTTAAGAGTGCAACCGATGAGGAGGCGTTAAGTGCTGCATTTGAATTAACTAGTTTGGAGGGAATAATTCCAGCCCTGGAGTCTGCTCATGCCTTAGCTGCATTGAAGAAAATTGACTTTAAACCTGAGGATGTTGTAGTGGTAAACCTTTCAGGAAGAGGTGATAAAGATATGGAGACTTATATCAATGTAATGGAAAAGGATTAATTAAATCTGCTTTCAAAGCATGCATAAAAGGGATAAAGATTGATGCTTTTCATATAGGAGGATAGATGAGAATATCCAAAAATCGAATAATCCAAAAATCACTAAAAGAGATGAATAGAATAAATCAACTTTTTGAGAACAAAAAGAACAACATATTAACAGTATATTTTACGGCAGGATTTCCTGAGTTGAATGATACGCTTACCATTTTGAAATCGGCAGAGGAAGCAGGTGCTGATATTGTGGAAATTGGGATGCCATTTTCAGATCCATTGGCTGATGGTCCTACCATCCAGGCTAGTGGAGATAAAGCCTTGGAAAACGGAATGTCAATAGCCAAATTGTTTGAGCAATTGAAAGATATGCGAAAGGAAATATCTATACCTGTGTTGCTAATGGGCTATCTGAATCCAGTTCACCGATATGGCTGGGATAAGTTTTTGCAACAATGTGAGTATTGTGGGATTGACGGTTTAATTTTACCTGATCTTCCAATCGAAGAATATAAAAGTGATTTTAAGGATAAGTTTGAGAAGATTGGTTTGTCGAATGTCTTTTTAATTACACCTCAGACACCTAACGAGCGAATCAGAATGATTGATGAGCTTAGTACAGGCTTCATCTATATGGTTTCATCTGCATCGACTACTGGTGCTAAAAGTGGAATTACCGAGGAGCAAGAGGCATATTTTAATCGTATAGCCCAGATGGAATTAAAATCTCCAGTTCAAATTGGATTTGGTATTTCAGACAGGGGTAGTTTCAATAGAGCTTGCGAATTTGCTGATGGTGCTATTATTGGGAGTGCGTTTATAAAGGCAATTCAAAAGTCAGGAAGTATAGATGTAAATGTTAAAAATTTCATTTCTTCGATTAAATAGCTAACGATTTATAAGTAAAAGTTAGTATTATCATTAATTTTGTTGCAATTGCTAGGTGTATTTTATAATAATGATTAGAATGAAGAGGTTGAAGTATTTTGTTGCGCTTGTAATCATGATGATTGGAATGCAGTCTCATGGATATGCACAGGCGGATGATAGGGGATATATTGTGAAGGTTGGTGATCAGATGCCCTCTTTTGAAGTAACACTTACCGATGGGACTAAAGTGTCGTTGGAACAGTTGAAGGGTAAGGTTGTGATGCTACAGTTCACCGCTTCGTGGTGTGGAGTCTGTCGCAAAGAAATGCCTTTTATTGAGAAGGAAATATGGCAAAAGTATAAGGACAGATCTGATTTTGCTTTGCTCGGGTTGGATCGGGATGAACCACTGAATACCGTATTGAAATTTAAGAAACAGACAGGAGTCACTTATCCGTTAGGATTAGATAAAGGGGCTGAAATATTTTCATTAGTTGCATTGAAGAATGCTGGGATAACACGAAATGTTATCATAGATCGTAATGGAAAGATTGTATTTCTCACTCGTCTGTTTAATCATGAAGAGTTTAATGCTATGAAGAATAAAATAGCAGAGCTTCTGGAGAAATAAAGTTTAAATAGGATGACTGTCTCACATTTAAAGTTGGGGCGGCACCAATAGTAAGTATAGATGAGTCGGACAGACACTGGAGATTTTATTATGAAGTCGTTAAAAAAAATCAATGTGAATAAGAATACAGCCATTTTACTCATTCATTGTGAGGATCAAAGAGGTATTGTATCAAAAGTAACAGAGTTCCTTGATGAGAACAATGGTAATATCCTTCATTTGGATCAATATGTTGATCGAAAAGAAGGTATCTTCTTTATGCGTATAGAATGGGAGTTAGATAACTTTACAATTCCTACAGAGAAGATTGGTGATTACTTCGGCACATTGATTGGTCAGAAATATAACATGACATGGCGACTCTTTTTCTCAACTCAAACACCGCGTATGGCTTTGTTTGTGTCGAAGATGTCTCATTGTTTATTTGATATTCTTGCGCGTTATCAAACCGGAGAATGGGATGTTGAAATTCCGGTGATTGTAAGTAATCACGAAATTCTGAAACCGGTAGCAGATAAATATGGTATCGATTTCCATTATATTCCTATCACAAAGGATAATAAAGCGGACCAAGAGAAAGTGCAATTAGAGCTGCTGAAAAAGTATAAAGTTGACTTTGTGGTGTTAGCTCGATATATGCAGGTTCTTTCCGATAATTTTATCAACCATTACCCTGATAAGATTATTAATATCCATCACTCTTTCCTTCCTGCATTTCCAGGAGCAAAGCCATATCACTCAGCTCATGAAAGAGGAGTGAAGATAATTGGAGCAACCAGTCATTATGTAACTGCAGAGCTTGATGCAGGTCCGATTATAGAACAGGATGTAGTGAGGATAAGTCATGTTGATAGTGTGAATAGGTTAATTCGTAAAGGTCGAGATTTAGAAAAAATCGTATTATCTCGGGCTGTATATGCACACCTTAATCATAAGACACTGGCTTATAAAAACAGAACAATAGTTTTTAGTTAATTAGATAGGTAATCCGAATGAAGGAATGTGAATTTCTTCGATCTACATTCAAAAAAATTAAGAGGTGAAAGTAGTAATCATTAAATACAATGCAGGCAATATTCAGTCTGTAAAATTTGCTTTAGATCGCCTTGGTGTTGATGCGATTGTTTCAGCAGATCCGGAAGTCATAAAAGGAGCTGACAAGATAATCTTTCCAGGTGTTGGAGAGGCTAGTACAACGATGGAATACCTTATCAAAACAGGTCTGGATAAGTTGATAAAAGAGCTGACGCAGCCTGTGCTGGGGATATGTCTAGGTATGCAGTTGATGTGTCAGTGGTCAGAGGAAGGTGATACCTCCTGTCTTGGTATCTTTGATGAAAAAGTGAGACTTTTTCGACCTAAACAAGGGGAAGAATTTATTACTAAGGTCCCTCATATGGGATGGAATTGCATAACAGACCTAAAGGAGGGGATATTTGATCAATCCTTGGAAGGAGCATATGTTTATTTTGTTCACTCATATTATGCTGCTAAAGGAGAGCATACTTCTGCTGTTTGTGATTACATTTTGCCATTTAGTGCCGCGTTACAAAAGGATAATTTCTATGCTACTCAATTTCATCCGGAAAAAAGTGGTGATATAGGATCCAAAATTTTAAAAAACTTTATTGAACTCTAACAAGAAGATTATGATTGAAATCATACCTGCCATAGATATCATTGAAGGTAAGTGCGTACGCCTGAATCAGGGTGACTATGCTCAGAAAAAGGTATATAATGAGAATCCTTTAGAGGTTGCAAAGATGTTCGAAGATGCGGGTATCAAGCGCTTGCATTTGGTTGATCTTGATGGTGCAAAAGCAAAGCATATTGTTAACTATAAGGTGTTGGAAGAAATTGCATCAAAGACGTCTTTGGTTATCGATTTTGGAGGAGGATTGAAAAGTGATGAAGATTTGCATATTGCTTTTGAGTCTGGTGCGGCTATGATCACAGGTGGAAGTATTGCTGTAAAAGAGCCTGATATATTTGGAGCCTGGTTGGAAAAGTATGGAGCAGAAAAAATAATTCTGGGTGCCGATGCAATGAATGAAAAGATTGCAGTCAGTGGTTGGCAGGAAGATTCAGGCCTTGATATTTATGAGTTTGTAGAAGGTTACGTCTCGAAAGGTGTTAGTAAGGTGATTAGTACTGATATCAGTAAAGATGGAATGTTGTCAGGACCATCATTTTCATTGTATGAACGTTTGCTCGATCGCTTTAAAGGCTTGTATGTTATCGCTAGTGGAGGTATTAGTTCCATTGATGATATTGCGAAGTTAGAGGAGATGAATGTTCCTGCGGTAATCACAGGGAAAGCAATCTATGAGAACCGCTTTACTTTAAAGGAGCTGGAGCGTTTTCTGGGATAAAAGAACTATAAGAGTAAGAATTTATTGAAAAGGGGCTAAATTATGCTGGCAAAAAGAATAATACCTTGTCTTGATATTCGTAATGGACAGACCGTTAAGGGTGTTAATTTTGTTAATATCAAAGAGGTAGGAGATCCTGTAGAGCTTGGTGCTTTGTATGCTGAGCAAGGGGCTGATGAATTGGTGTTTTTGGATATTACGGCTACTCATGAGGGGCGCAAAACCTTTGTTGATCTGGTGAAACGAATTGCTCAACATATCAATATTCCTTTTACTGTGGGAGGTGGAATTAGTGAGCTTCGTGATGCAGAGGCATTGCTTAGTGCTGGGGCAGATAAGATATCGATAAACTCCTCAGCTGTAAGAAATCCTCAGTTGATTGATGATATGGCCAATAATTTTGGAAGTCAGTTTGTGGTTGTCGCAATAGATGCTCGTTGTGAAGCAAATGATCATTGGCAGGTGACTGTAAGTGGTGGTCGAATACCTACAGATAAAGAACTGTTTTCTTGGGCAAAAGAGGCAGAAAGTAGGGGGGCAGGAGAGATTCTGTTCACATCGATGAATCATGATGGAACAAAGAACGGATTCGCTAATGCTGAGTTGGCACGACTTTCAGAAAGTTTGTCTATACCTATCATTGCTTCAGGAGGAGCTGGAAGTATGGAGCATTTTGTTGATGTGTTTACCGAAGGTAAGGCAGATGCCGGACTTGCTGCAAGTATTTTTCACTTTAAAGAAATAGCTATTCCAGATTTGAAAGAATATCTTAGATCGAATAATATAGTAGTACGATAATTAATAATAATAGTATAAGATGACATTGGACTTTGATAAATTGGGTAACGGATTGATTCCTGCCGTTATTCAGGACAATACAACTAACGTTGTGTTAATGGTTGGTTTTATGAATCAAGAGGCTTTTGATAAGACACAGGAGTTGGGAAAGGTGACCTTCTATAGTCGCACAAAAAATCGTTTGTGGACAAAAGGAGAAGAGTCTGGGAACTTTTTAAATGTTGTTTCAATAAAAGAAGATTGTGATAACGATACATTGTTGATTAAAGTTAATCCTGTTGGTCCTGTGTGTCATAAAGGAGATGATACTTGTTTTCGGGAGGATAATTCAGTTGATGATTTTATGTTTATTAAAGAGTTACAAGACTTTATTGATAAGCGTAAAGAAGAGATGCCGGAGGGATCTTACACAACTACTTTATTCCAAAAAGGGACTCGTAAAATTACGCAGAAAGTTGGAGAAGAGGCTGTTGAGACTATTATTGGAGCAATGGCTAATGATGACGAAAACTTCTTGTATGAGTCGGCTGATTTATTGTATCACCTAATTGTGTTGTTGACACATAAGGGATATCGTATTGAGGATATTGCCAGAGAGCTTAAGAAAAGACATAAATAGGCTATTAAATTATTGCTAGCTAAAAAGCCCGGGTTGGTTAGGCCCGGGCTTTTCTGGTTTAGATAGAAATCTAAGGATTTAGATAAGAGTTTCTTTATGCTATTCCTCCACTGTTTCAGCTTCGTAAGCAGCAAGTAATTCTTCCTGAACATCTCCTGGTACTTTTTCGTACTCAGCATATGTCATTTTGAATACACCTCTACCTCCTGTGATTGAACTAAGTGAAGTAATGTATTTGTCCATTTCTTTAATTGGTACTTTAGCAGTAATCTTTTCATAACCTTTTTCACTGCCCATACCCATAATAAGAGCGCGTCGTCCTTGTAGGTCACTCATAACGTCACCCATTCTCTCGCTAGGAGTTAATACTTCAAGATCGTAAATTGGTTCCAAAATCTTTGCTCCTGCATTTTTAAATGCATCGGCAAAAGCATGACGTCCGGCTAGCTTAAATGAAATCTCATTTGAATCAACTGGGTGCATTTTCCCATCGTAGATATATACGCGGATGTCACGGGCATAGGAACCTGTAAGTGGACCTTCTTCCATTTTTTCCATGATTCCTTTAAGGATTGCAGGATGGAAACGTGCATCAATAGAACCTCCAACAATACAGTTGACAAATACAAGTTTACCGCCCCATGCTAAAGGATGTTCCTGTACGTCACGAACACTTAATTTCTGTTCTTTGTCACCGAATTGGAAAACATTCTTTGGCTCAGATCCTTCTTCATAAGGTTCAATAATCATATGAACTTCACCAAACTGTCCAGATCCTCCTGATTGTTTTTTGTGACGATAGCTGGCCTGAGCTGGTTTTGTAATTGTTTCTCTGTATGGAATCTTAGGAGCAACAATTTCGATTTCAATTTTGAATACGTTAGCGAAGTACCACTTTAAAGCATTAATATGATACTCACCTTGGCAATGAACCAATAATTGTTTAAGTTCCTTCGAATACTCAATTTGATATGTTGGATCTTCGAAACGTAATTTGTGGATTGATTCTCCTACTTTCTCATCATCCGATTCGTTTGCAGCTCTAAGTGCAATAGAGTGACGAGGAGTTGGGAAAACGATAGGTGCGTATACGATTTCCGCTTCTTTTGTACTTAATGTATGATTAAGACGAGTGTCACGAAGTTTAACTGTAGCACCAATATCACCAGCACTCAATTCAGATACTTTTGTTCTATTCTTTCCTGCAACGGCATACAATTGAGCAACACGCTCCTTGGAGTTTTTGTTTGTATTGATCAGGTCGTCGCCTTCCTTGATAACTCCTGATTGTACCTTGAAGTAAATAATTTCACCAACATGAGACTCAACAGATGCATCAAAAATAAACAAACTAGTTGGTCCGTCAGGTTTCATAGGAACTTCCTGTCCGCTTACAAGTTTACGTTGTTTTAATTCGTTAGGAGATGGAACAATATTACAAATGAATTCCATCATACGACGAATTCCCATATCTTTCTTTGCACAAATACAGAAAACAGGGAAAAGAGAGCGATCAAGCATACCTAAGCGCATTCCACTTCTCATTTCGTCTTCAGTAAGGGAGCCTTTGTCGAAGTATAATTCCATTAATGCTTCGTCATTCTCAGCAGCCTTTTCTACAAGCTCATTGTGAAGTTCGTTGGCTTTGTCTAGTTCTGATTCAGGGATATCTAGAACTTCAGGAATACCTCCATCCGGTCCCCATTGATACATTTTCATTTTCAGAACATCAACAACTTGGTTGAAGTCTGGTCCTGTGGCAACTGGATACTGAACAATAGTTACCTTGTTGCCGAGCATTGCCTTCGAATTATCGATAAATTGATCGTAATTGGCATTCTCATGATCCAGATGGTTTGCAACAAAGATTAATGGTGTACCTGTGTCTTCTGAAATTCGAAGATGGTTTTCTGTTCCAGCCTCAATACCATTGGCTGTGTTGATAACCAATAAACCCGTACTTACAACATTTAATGCAGAATATGCTGCTCCTGAAAAGTCATCCATTCCAGGTACATCAATGAAGTTGATTTTTTTGTCGTTGTATTCAGTGTAAAGAAGTGTAGAATGAACTGAGTTTTGATACTCTTGTTCGATTGGGCGGTAGTCGGAAACTGTTGTTCCTGCGTTGACGTCACCACGTCTGCTGATTACTCCACCCTCGTAAAGCATTGCCTCCGCGAGGGTGGTTTTCCCACATCCAGCATTACCTAGTAAAGCTAGATTCTTAATTTCTTCGGTTTTATAGGTTTTCATATTGGTATGATTTTTATTAATTGTTTTTGGTCGCTCGTTAGGCTATTAATAGAGCGGACATCAAAGATAACATTTATTTAAGATGAGACAAGTTTTAAGTGGAAATGATTTATTAAAACTGATAAAAAAATATCCTCAATAGATACTTGTTGGAAACTAGCGTGTTGATGGTGTTTGGTTGTTTGGGGGGTTTGTTTGAGTTGTGAGAAATGTGCTGAAATATTGGTGGTGTCAGTGTTTTTGTGTCTGTTATTAGTATGGAAGTGATTATTGCATTTGGTGGGGATGATAAAAAGATTATGCTGTTAGGTAAATGTTAAAAGCTTTGGTAGAGTTGTGGTGAAAGTTTGGTAGATTTAAAGGTGTTTAAAGGAGGGGTAATAAGTCTCTTTAGACAGTTTAAGTTATTAGTGAATAAAAGTGAGGTATACAATAAGAGTAGTATTTGGGTTTAATATATATAGTGTTGCTGTGAAATTGGATATTGATGTGGAGCAATTGAAAAGAAGTCTTAGTTAACTTGGGGGTGAACCAAACTTCATTCAGATTTTACTTTTGTTCGATTGTCTTCGATACTTCCCAGGAGATAGTAGGAGATATTTATTTGTTATATGGAGCTTTTCGTATAGATGTACCCTTTTTAGGGACATTCAATGACAGAACTAAGGTGTATTGTCTTTTTCAGTAAAGTTAGCCGATTTCTCGTCAAAAGCAAAAATAGTTGGCTTGTTTATGTGGTGGTTCGGGTAAATGTCATATTTTTGACATAGTACAAAATGTAATCTATGCCTTTTACACATTACCGTCAACCTGATGCAATGGATTGTGGTCCTACATGTTTGCGAATGATTGCTAAGCATTATGGGCGCAATATTGGTTTGCAATATCTTCGTGACAAAGCTCATATTTCAAGGGAAGGGGTATCCCTAATGGGAATAAGTGATGCTGCAGAAGCCATTGGAATGCGTTCATTAGGTGTTCGTATAACATATGAACAATTGGCAAATGAGGCTCCCTTGCCTTGCGTGGTTCATTGGAAGCAGAATCACTTTGTTGTTGTTTATAAGATAAAAAAGGGAAAGGTCTATGTTGCTGATCCAGCTTTTAATAACATGAAATATGATGTTGATGAATTTAAAAGAAACTGGATAGGTACAGTTAAGGGGGGTGAAGAAAAAGGTATTTGTTTGATTCTTGAGCCAACTCCTAAATTCTATGAAAGAGGTGAAGAACAGCAAAAAAAGACAGGATTTGGATTTCTTTTTAAGTACTTGCAGCCTCATAAGAGGTTGTTGGGGCAACTTGCATTGGGATTTTTTGTGGGGAGTTTGCTTCAGCTTATTTTTCCGTTCTTAACACAAAGTATTGTAGATATTGGTATTAATAATCAAGACCTGGATATTATTTGCCTGATTCTGGCAGCACAGTTGGTTTTGTTTATTAGTAGAATGTCTGTGGATTTTATAAGGTCATGGATATTGCTTCATATTAGTACGAGATTGAATATTTCAATTATATCTGACTTTCTCATTAAGCTGATGAAGCTACCAATTGGCTTCTTTGATACAAAGATGATTGGTGACTTAATGCAGCGAATAGGGGATCACAGAAGAGTAGAACGATTTTTAACTTCACAGATGCTTAATGTGTTGTTTTCAGGATTTAATCTTGTGATTTTTGGTGTCGTACTGGCAATTTATAATATGACCATATTCTGGATCTTCATTTTGGGTTCGGTACTATATATAGGATGGATCTACCTATTCATGAAGAAGAGAAGGGAGCTTGATTTTAAGCGATTCGATAAAATGTCGGCTAATCAAAGTAAATTGATTCAGTTGATTACTGGTATGCAGGAAATCAAGCTTAATAATTATGAAAGACAAAAGCGCTGGGAGTGGGAACGCATTCAGGCAGGATTGTTTAGGGTTAATGTGAAAGGATTGGCTTTGAATCAATACCAGCAGGCTGGATCTGTATTTTTTAATGAGACAAAGAATATTGTTATTACAGTTTTGGCAGCTACGGCTGTGGTGAATGGTCAAATGTCGTTAGGTATGATGCTGGCTGTGCAATATATAATAGGTCAATTAAATAGTCCGTTAGAGCAGATGATCTCGTTTATGCAGTTGGCACAGGATGCAAAGATTAGTTTAGAGCGACTTGGAGAGATTCATGAAAAGGATGATGAGGAAGAGGATGATGTTGTGCGAATTAGTGAGCTGGCAGGTGATGAGCGATTAGGGATTGAAGGAGTGACTTTTCAGTATGAGGGGCCACATTCTGCAAAAGTATTAAAGAATATTAATTTGGATATTCCAGCAGGAAAGACGACTGCTATTGTTGGTACGAGTGGAAGTGGAAAAACAACCTTGGTTAAATTGTTGCTTGGTTTTTATGAGCCAGTAAAGGGAGAAATCAAGGTTGGAGAGCAAAATATAAAGAATTACAGTCAGCATTGGTATCGTAGTCAGTGTGGTGCTGTAATGCAAGATGGATTTATTTTCTCTGACACCATTGCCAATAATATTGTCCTAGGTGATGAGGTAGTTGATAAGAAGAAGTTACTTTATGCTGTAACAATGGCAAATATTAAGGAGTTTATAGAAAGTTTGCCCCTTACTTATAACACCGTAATAGGGCAGGAAGGTCACGGACTTAGTCAGGGACAAAAACAGCGATTATTAATTGCTCGAGCAATTTATAAAGATCCACAGTTTTTATTTTTTGATGAAGCTACAAATGCATTGGATGCCAATAATGAGCGAATAATAATGCATAATCTGAATGAATTTTTTGATGGAAAGACTGTTGTGGTGGTGGCTCACCGCCTTAGTACAGTGAAGCATGCAGATCAGATTGTGGTATTGGAGAATGGTGCATTGGTTGAACAGGGAACGCATAAAGACCTTACAGCTCAAAAGGGAGCTTATTATAATTTGGTAAAGAATCAGTTGGAATTGGGATCCTAATTTATACTAATTAACATAGGTATTGATGGACGAAAATAATCTAGAACATATAGAACTCAGAAGTGAAGAGGTTAAGGAGATCATAGGTCATGCTCCGGGATGGCTAATGCGTTCAGGGATTACGGCATTGTTTGTGATTGTTGTGCTCTTTATTCTAGGAAGCTTTGTCTTTAAATATCCAGATGTAATTAATGCAAGGATAACTGTCTTGTCTGAGAATCCTCCTGCTTATATTGTAGCTCGGAAAGCGGGAAAGATTGTAGAGCTTAAGGTTAAAGATACAGCATTTGTTCAATCAGACCAGGTCTTGGGAGTTATTGAAAATCCAGCGCTTTTAGCCGATGTTGAAGCTCTTAATGGGCGACTTGATCAGCTTGTTCCTTTCTTTAATTCTTTTAATGTAGAGAAGGCGTTATTGTTGCGTGACGATTATCAGCTTGGAGATGTGCAAGCTGATTATTCTCGATTTATTCGATTATATAATGATTACGTGAGTTTTGAAAAACTTAATTATTATCCGCAAAAGATTAAGGCATTGAAGGAGGAGGTGCGAATGGATCGGTTGCTTTATGATCGCTTGTGGTCGCAGCGAAATGTGTTAGATCATGATTTGAGATTAGCAGGGGAGCGTTTTCGTCGCGATTCATTGTTGTTTAGGAAAGGTGTTGTTGCGCAGAGTGATCTGGAAAGTACAGAATCAGATTTTCTAAGGAAGCAATATGATTTGAATGAAGTGCGAACGGATTTAGCAAAAACACAGAAAGGTATTATTAAGCTGAAGCAGGATGTGGTGAATACACAGAAGGAATATATCGATCAGCGTAAGAAACTGCAGTTGGAGTTAATCGAGGTACAGAGTGTTTTGAAGAGTGCTTTGGAGCAATGGAGTCAAGATTATGTGTTGCGTTCTCCTGTTGATGGGAGAATTAGCTTTACTAGTTTTTGGAGTCAAAATCAGTTTGTTAAGGAGGGGGAGGTGGTCTTTGCAGTAATTCCTTCAGATGAAAGTAAAATTATAGGTCGGATGAAGTTGGGACTTAAAGGGGCTGGTAAGGTGAAAGAGGATCAGTGTGTAAATATCAAGTTTGACAATTATCCTTATATGGAATATGGAATGTTGAAGGGGACAGTGAAATCTATCTCTTTGGTTCCTAATAATGACTATTATATTGTAGAGGTTATGGTTCCTCAGGATTTGAAGACAAATTATCATATTCCGTTAGAGTTTAGTCAGGAAATGAAGGGTGATGCTGAGATTGTAACCGAAGATTTGAGGTTGATTCAGCGAATTGTTAATCCAATGCGGGCATTTTTTAGGCATCGTGTTGTAGAGTAAGTATTTTTAAAGACTTTCCGGAAGTGGAACTTCCAAGAGGTGTGAACGTTAATTAATTTCTCGTAACTTCAAAAAAATCAGTTTTTTTCGTAAGATTTGTTGGGTTTTGAAATGAAAATTAATACTTTTGCATGCCGAAATTAGAGTGAAGTCTCTAAAAACGGTTGAAAATCAAAGTATTTAAGCTGAATTTGAAACCCTTTTGAAGTGATTTGAAAAAGGGAATAAATATTTAAAACATACGTTTTATGCCAACAATTCAACAATTAGTAAGAAAAGGAAGACAGAAGAATCAGGAGAAGTCTAAATCTCCTGCGTTGGATGCGTGTCCACAACGTCGTGGAGTTTGTGTACGTGTGTATACAACAACACCTAAGAAACCTAACTCAGCAATGCGTAAAGTTGCAAGGGTAAGGTTGACCAACGGAAAAGAAGTGAATGCCTACATTCCAGGAGAAGGACACAACCTTCAGGAGCACTCTATTGTACTTGTGCGTGGTGGTAGGGTAAAAGACCTTCCAGGTGTGAGATATCACCTTATTCGTGGAGCTCTTGATACTGCCGGTGTAGAAGGACGTACACAGCGTCGTTCAAAGTACGGTACTAAAAGGCCTAAAAAATAAAAGTAATTAAAAAACTGTCTTTCTTTCTTTGAAAGTGGTTTGGTTGAGTAAGTTGTCAAGGACAGCTGAAGACTTTAGGGCAGCCAATTTGAATAACGCTAAAAAAATTAATTGTAATGAGGAAATCGAAACCTAAAAAGAGGATTTTGTTACCAGATCCAAAGTTTAATGATAAGCTGGTAACTCGTTTTGTTAATGATATGATGCTTGACGGAAAGAAGTCAACTGCATATCGTATTTTTTATGATGCGCTTGATTTAGTAAGTGAGCGTATGAAAGATACAGAGTTGAGTGCTTTGGAGATCTGGAAGAAAGCAATGGAAAATATTACTCCTATGGTAGAGGTGAAGAGTCGCCGAGTAGGTGGAGCTACTTTCCAGGTGCCAGTTGAATTAAGACCTTCAAGAAAGACTGCTGTATGTATTAAGAACTTGATCTTGTTTGCTCGTAAGCGTTCAGGAAGATCTATGGCAGATAAATTAGCAAATGAAATTATTGCGGCTTATAATTCTGAAGGTGGTGCCTACAAGAAAAAAGAAGATACGCATAGAATGGCGGAAGCTAACCGTGCATTTGCTCACTTTAGATTTTAAGAGTTTTTGAAAAAGGTTTAGATAAGGAGTAAAGAAAATGGCTAAGCAAGAAAACTTAGAATATAGAAGGAATATCGGTATCATGGCGCATATTGATGCCGGTAAAACCACAACTACAGAACGTATTTTGTTCTATACTGGTTTGACCCATCGTATTGGTGAAGTACATGACGGTGCTGCAACAATGGACTGGATGGAGCAGGAGCAGGAAAGAGGTATTACTATTACTTCTGCTGCAACTACTACTTTCTGGAACTATGACAATAATGAGTACAAGGTTAACATCATCGATACTCCAGGACACGTTGATTTTACTGTTGAGGTAGAGCGTTCATTACGTATCCTTGATGGTGCTGTTGCACTTTTCTGTGCAGTAGGTGGTGTTGAGGCTCAGTCTGAGACTGTATGGCGTCAAGCTGAAAAGTATGGTGTGCCTCGTATCGCATTTGTAAACAAAATGGACCGTTCAGGTGCTGACTTCTTCAATGTATACAACGATATTATTGAAAAATTGAAGTCGAATCCTGTGCCTATTCAAATTCCAATTGGTGCAGAAGAGAACTTCGAAGGTGTTATTGACCTTGTGGAGATGAAAGCTGTACGTTGGTATGATGATGAAGCAAAAGGTACTAAGTACGTTTTGGAAGATATTCCAGCTGATTTGATGGAGCAGGCTAACGAGTGGAGAGAGAAGCTTGTTGAGTCTGTTGCAGAGCAGGATGAGGAGTTGCTAGAGCGTTTCTTCGAAGATGCAGATTCTATTACTAAAGAGGAGATGCTAGAAGTTATCCGTAAAGCAACAATTGCTGGAGATATCGTACCTATGTTGTGTGGATCAGCATTTAAAAACAAAGGTGTTCAGCGTATGTTGGATGCTGTTTGTGCTTTCCTTCCTTCTCCATTGGATAATGGTGATATCATTGGAACTGATCCTGATGATTCAGAGAAAGAGATTCACCGTAAGGCTGATGATGAGGAGCCTTTCTCAGCGCTTGCATTTAAAATTGCAACTGACCCTTATGTAGGTCGTTTGTGTTTTATGCGTGTTTATTCTGGTAAATTACCTGCTGGTTCTGTTGTATATAATTCAAGAACTGGAAAGAAAGAGCGTATTGCACGTCTTTATCAGATGCACTCAAATAAGCAGAATGCTGTTGATGAGATTGGAGCAGGAGATATCGTAGCAGGAGTAGGTTTTAAAGATATTCGTACAGGAGATACTTTATGTGACATGAAAGAGCATATTGTATTGGAGAGTATGGACTTCCCAGATCCTGTAATCGGTATTGCAGTAGAGCCTAAAACTCAAAAAGATTTAGATAAACTTGGAACAGGTCTTGCTAAATTAGCAGAAGAGGATCCAACTTTCCAGGTACAAACTGACGAAGATTCAGGTCAGACTGTTATTCGTGGTATGGGTGAGCTTCACCTTGACATTATTATCGACCGTTTGAAGCGTGAATTCAAGGTTGAGTGTAATCAAGGTAAACCACAGGTTGCATACAAGGAATCAATTAGTCAGGAAGTTGAGCTTCGTGAGGTATTTAAGAAGCAGACTGGTGGACGTGGTAAATTTGCGGATATTAGTGTTCGTGTTGCTCCAGTTGATGAAGGTAAAGAAGGTCTTCAATTTATCGACTCTATTAAGGGTGGTGTAGTTCCTCGAGAATACGTTCCTTCTGTAGAGAAAGGATTTAAGACAGCAATGAGCAATGGTGTTCTTGCTGGATTCCCTGTTGAGAATTTGAAAGTTGATCTATTCTTTGGTTCATTCCACCCAGTCGATTCAGATCAATTGTCGTTCGAGATTTGTGCTAAGCAGGCATTTAAATCAGCATGTGCACAAGCAAAACCAATTCTTCAGGAGCCATACATGAAAATGGAAATTGTAACTCCAGAAGATTATATGGGTGATATCATTTCAGACCTTAACCGTCGTCGTGGACAGGTTGAAGGTATGGAGTCGAAGATGGGTGCTCGTGTAGTTAAGGCTATTGTTCCTCTTTCAGAGCTGTTCGGTTATGTAACAGTATTGAGAACATTGTCATCAGGACGTGCTACTTCATCTATGGAATTCTCTCACTATGCAGAGGTACCAAAGCAGATTGCTAAGGAAGTAGTGGAAGAAGCAAAAGGTAAAACAGAATTATTGTAATATAATTAAATTATGAGCCAAAAGATCAGAATTAAGCTGAAATCGTACGATCACAACTTGGTGGACAAGTCAGCTGAAAAGATCGTTAAAACTGTAAAAACTACAGGTGCGGTTGTTAGTGGTCCTATTCCATTGCCAACTCACAAAAGAGTTTTCACTGTTTTGAGTTCGACTTTCGTTAACAAGAAGTCGAGGGATCAGTATCAGTTGTCATCTTATAAAAGATTGATCGACATTTACAGCTCAACAGCTAAAACTATCGACGCACTTATGAAGCTTGAATTACCAAGCGGCGTTGAGGTAGAAATTAAAGTTTGATAATCATTAAAGATTAGAAAAATGCCAGGACTAATTGGAAAAAAAATCGGAATGACATCCGTATTCAGTGTTGAGGGGAAAAATATTCCATGCACTGTGATCGAGGCTGGCCCATGTGTTGTAACTCAGGTTAGAACTATGGACGTAGATGGTTATGAAAGTGTTCAGTTAGGGTATGAAGACAAGAAAGAGAAGCATACCACTAAAGCTGAATTTGGACACTTCAAAAAAGCCGGAACTAGCCCAAAAAGAAAAGTAGTTGAATTCAAAGACTTTGAGGGTGACTTGAATCTTGGAGATACTGTAGGTGTTGATTTGTTCGAAGAGAACGACTGGATTGACGTAACAGGTATCAGCAAAGGTAAAGGTTTCCAAGGTGTTGTTAAACGTCACGGATTTGCCGGAGTTGGACAAACTACTCATGGTCAGCACAACCGTTTGAGAGCTCCAGGTTCGTTGGGTGCTTCTTCTTACCCTTCAAGAGTATTTAAGGGTATGCGTATGGCCGGACGTGATGGTGGTAAAACCGTTACTATCCAAAACCTTCAGGTTATTAAAGTTATTCCTGAGAGTAACCTTCTTGTAGTTAAAGGTTCTGTTCCAGGAGCAAAAGGTTCATACTTAATTGTTCAGAAATAATGGAAGTAGCAGTATTAAATACAACCGGACAAGAAACCGGAAGAAAGGTTGAATTGAATGACCTTATTTACGGTGTAGAGCCTAATGACCATGCTATTTACCTGGATGTAAAGCAGTATTTAGCAAATCAGCGTCAAGGAACTCACAAGGCAAAAGAAAGAGGAGAAATTTCAGGAAGTACACGTAAAATTAAGCGTCAAAAGGGTACTGGTACTGCACGTGCAGGTAGTATCAAGTCGCCAATTTTCCGTGGTGGAGGTCGTGCTTTCGGTCCTCGTCCTAGAAATTATGGATTCAAGCTTAATAAGAAAGTTAAAGCATTGGCTCGTAAATCAGCCTTAACTTATAAGGCGAAAGATAACAGCATTTTGGTTGTTGAGGATTTCAATTTCGAAGCTCCAAAGACAAAGGAAATGGTTGCGATTCAGAGCAACTTGAAAATCAATGATAAAAAGTCGTTGATCGTTTTATCCGACCAAAATAAAAACATATATTTGTCGTCCAGAAACTTGAAGGATACAAATGTTGTAACTGTCGATGAATTAACGACTTATAATATTTTGAATGCTTCAGCTCTCGTATTTACTGAGGGTTCTGTGAAGAAATTGGAAGAAATATTTAAGATTTAAGACTTTAGGAGATGGATATTTTAATCAAACCTATAGTAACCGAAAAGCTTACCGATCAGGCAGAGAGTCTGAATCGGTATGGTTTTATCGTTGATAGAAGAGCCAATAAATTGCAGATTAAAAAGGCTGTTGAAGAATTATATAAAGTTACAGTTGCTTCAGTAAATACTATGGTGTATGCCGGTAAGAAGAAATCACGTTACACTAAGGGTGGTGTGATTAACGGACGTACCGCTGCATACAAGAAAGCAATGGTAACTTTAGTAGACGGAGATAGTATTGATTTTTACAGCAATATTTAATAGAATATGGCAGTTAGAAAGTTAAAACCTGTAACACCTGGTCAAAGGCACAAAATCATTGGTGCCTTTGATACAATTACAGCATCAACACCTGAAAAATCATTGTTGAAGCCCAATCGCAAATCCGGTGGCCGTAATAGCCAAGGTAAAATGACAATGAGGTATATAGGTGGCGGGCACAAAAGGAAGTACCGTGTGATCGATTTTGTTCGTTCAAAAGACGGTATCCCAGCAAGAGTAGAGTCTATCCAGTATGATCCAAACCGTAGTGCACGTATCGCATTATTGGTTTATGCTGATGGAGAGAAATCGTACATTCTTGCACCTAATGGGCTCCAAGTTGGACAAACAGTCCTTTCAGGAAGCAAAATTGCACCTGAAGTTGGAAATTCCTTACCGCTATCTGACATTCCTCTTGGTACATTAATTCATAACATTGAGCTTCATCCTGGACAGGGTGGTGTGATGGCTAGAAGCGCAGGAACATATGCGCAATTGACCTCCCGTGAAGGTAAGTACGCAATCGTAAAATTACCTTCAGGCGAATCTCGTATGGTACTCGTAACTTGTAAAGCTACTGTTGGTACTGTTGGAAACACCGAGCACTTACTTGAAAGATCAGGTAAAGCCGGTCGCTCTCGTTGGTTAGGAAGAAGACCTCGCGTACGTGGTGTAGCGATGAACCCAGTAGATCACCCAATGGGTGGTGGAGAAGGACGTGCATCCGGAGGACACCCACGTTCACGTACAGGATTGCTAGCTAAGGGTTACAAAACTCGTAGCAAAAAGAAAGCTTCCAACAAGTACATTGTAGAGAGAAGGAAAAAGTAAACAGTAAAATTTTAGTTAGAGTATGAGTCGTTCGTTAAAAAAAGGCCCATTTATCGATTTTAAGCTAGAGAAAAGAATTCTAGCATTGAATGAATCAGGTAAAAAGAATGTTGTAAAAACCTGGGCCAGATACTCGATGATTTCTCCTGATATGGTAGGACACACCATCGCAGTTCACAACGGAAACAAATTCATTCCAGTTTATGTTACTGAAAACATGGTTGGACACAAACTTGGTGAATTTGCTCCAACAAGAACATTCAGGGGTCACGCTGGAAACAAGAAAAAGTAAGCGTGAAGTTCATGTTTAATTAAACCTTATTTGTAACAAGATGGGTGCTAGAAAAAGAGAATCAGCATTAAAGCGAAAAGAAGATAAGAAGCAACAATACTTCGCAGTTTTAAATAACTGCCCAACTTCGCCACGTAAAATGCGCCTTGTATGTGACATGGTTCGTGGAATGGAAGTTAACAGAGCGTTGGATGTTCTTAAATTTTCTTCTAAAGAAGCTTCCAGAAAGGTTGAAAAACTTTTGTTGTCTGCAATTGCCAACTGGCAAGCAAAGAACGAAGGAGTTCGCCTTGAAGAGAGCAATTTGTATGTAGATAAAATACATGTTGACTCAGGTCGTATTTTGAAGCGTTTGAGACCAGCTCCACAGGGGCGTGCTCACAGAATTAGAAAGAGATCTAACCACGTTAGATTGTACCTGGGTAGTAAAGAAAACGCTATTAGCGAATAACCATCATAAATAATTAGTAATGGGACAAAAGACAAATCCGATAGCTAACAGATTAGGAATCATCAAAGGATGGGATTCCAACTGGTTTGGTGGTAATGACTACGGTGATAAACTTAAAGAGGATCATAAGATTCGTAAATATTTGAATACTCGTTTGGCAAAAGCGAGCATTTCAAAGATTATCATCGAGAGAACACTGAAACTTATCACTATCACTGTACATACATCAAGACCTGGTATTATTATCGGTAAAGGTGGTCAGGAAGTTGATAAGTTGAAAGAAGAGTTGAAAAAACTTACTGGAAAGGAAGTTCAAATCAACATCTTCGAAATTAAACGTCCGGAATTGGATGCTCGAATCGTTGCCAATAATATTGCTCGGCAAATCGAAGGTAAGATTGCTTACCGACGTGCCACAAAAATGGCCATTGCTTCAACCATGAGAATGGGGGCGGAAGGTATCAAAATCCAGGTATCTGGTCGTCTAAACGGAGCAGAAATGGCTCGCTCTGAAATGTATAAGGAAGGCCGTACTCCTTTGCACACTCTAAGAGCTGACATTGATTATGCTCTTGCAGAAGCCTTAACAAAAACCGGTTTGATCGGTGTAAAGGTGTGGATCTGTAAAGGTGAGATTTACGGTAAGCCTGACCTTACTCCAAGCTATAGCCAGCCTAAAGGACGTGGTGGAAGCGGAAAAGGTGGATTCAAAAAGAGAAGAAAGTAATTACTCTTGTTAACTTTAGAATTGAAAAATGTTACAGCCAAGAAAAGTTAAGTTCAGAAGAGTACAGAAGGGAAGAATGAAAGGTAATGCCCAAAGAGGTAACCAAATTGCGTTCGGAACTTTTGGAATTAAATCATTAGAGTCAGCTTGGTTAACTGGACGCCAGATTGAAGCTGCAAGGGTTGCAGTGACTCGTCATATGCAACGTCAGGGCCAGATTTGGATCAGAGTATTTCCCGATAAACCTATTACTAAGAAGCCAGCCGAAGTAAGGATGGGTAAAGGTAAAGGTTCTCCGGAAGCTTTTGTTGCTCCGGTAACTCCAGGTCGTATTTTGTTTGAGGTGGAAGGTGTACCTTTCGAATTAGCAAAAGAGGCTTTACGTTTGGCAGCTCAAAAACTGCCTGTTACAACCAAGTTTGTCGTAAGACGTGATTACGTTGAATAATTAAATTGTAAGGAATGAAAACTTCTGAAATAAAAGAATTAACGACAAAGGAGATTATCGAAAGATTGGAAAGCGAAAAAGAAGCATTGGTGAAAAGTGGTTTGAACCATGCTATCTCTCCGCTAGACAATCCTATGCAGATTAGAGCCGTAAGGAGAAATATTGCTAGACTGCAGACGGTATTACGTCAGCGTCAGCTTAATGAAAATCAGAAATAATCTAGTTCATGGAAAGTAGAAATTTACGTAAAGAGCGTATCGGGATTGTCGTTAGTAACAAAATGGACAAAACCATCGTTGTTGCTGAGAAGCGTAAAGAAAAACATCCTATTTACGGTAAATTCGTGAATAAGACTACAAAGTTTTACGCACAGGACGATAAAAACGACTGTAATATTGGCGATACTGTCAAAATTATGGAAACTCGTCCGTTGAGCAAGAATAAATGTTGGAGATTAGTTGAAATTATTGAAAGAGCTAAGTAACCATGATACAACAAGAATCAAGATGTGCAGTAGCCGATAACAGCGGAGCAAAAGAAGTTTTGTGTATCCGTGTTCTTGGTGGTACCAAAAAGCGTTATGCAAGTATTGGTGATCAGATAGTTGTGACTGTGAAGAATGCATTGCCTGCTTCAAATATCAAAAAAGGTACTGTATCGAGAGCTGTTGTAGTTCGCACAAAAAAGGAAATACGTCGTCAGGATGGTTCATACATCAGATTTGACGAGAACGCCGTTGTATTATTAAATAATGCCGGTGAGATGCGTGGTACTCGTATTTTTGGACCTGTTGCCAGAGAGTTACGTGATCAGTTCATGAAAATTATTTCTCTTGCACCTGAAGTACTTTAAAATTACAGAACGATGCAGAAAAAGTTACATATAAAGAAAGGTGATACTGTAGTAGTTACCGCTGGTAATTCAAAAGGCCAAAAAGGTAAAGTACTTGAAGTTATCAAAAAATCAGAGAGAGCCATTGTAGAAGGTGTTAATCTAATGAAGAAACATACCAAGCCAAACGCGGAGAATCCACAAGGCGGTATCGTTGAACAAGAAGCATCAATACATATCTCAAACCTGATGCTTGTAGATCCTTCAACAGGAGAAGCTACCCGTATCGGTAGAAGATCAAATGAAGAAGGTAAATTAGTTCGCTATTCTAAAAAATCAGGGAAGGAGATTTAATAATGGAATACGTACCATCACTTAGTAAGAAATATAAGGAAGAAATCATTCCTGCATTGACTAAAGAATTCGATTTCAAAAGTGTAATGCAGGTTCCTAAATTGGAGAAGATCGTTATCAATCAGGGATTAGGTGCTGCTATTGCAGACAAAAAACTGATTGAAACTGCTACTAACGAGTTGTCAGTAATCGCAGGACAGAAAGCAGTTCAGACTATTTCTAAAAAGGATATCTCGAACTTTAAACTTCGTAAGAAGATGCCTATCGGTGTTCGAGTTACACTTCGTAGAGAAAGAATGTATGAATTTCTTGAGCGTTTAATTTGTGTATCTTTGCCACGAATTCGCGATTTTAGAGGTATCGAAGGAAAAATGGACGGAAGAGGTAACTATACTTTAGGTATCACTGAGCAGATCATTTTCCCAGAGATTAACATCGACCAGGTTAGTAAAATTAACGGTTATAACATTACCTTCGTAACTTCAGCTCAGACTGATGAAGAAGGTTATGCATTGTTGAAAGAATTTGGTTTACCTTTTAAAAACGCTAAAAAGAACTAATTATGGCGAAGGAATCAATGAAAGCTCGCGAAGTTAAACGCGCAAAACTTGTTGCTAAGTACGCTGCAAAACGCGAGCAATTAAAAGCTGAAGGCGATTATATCGGATTAAGCAGATTGCCCAAAAATTCTTCTAAAGTAAGATTACACAATCGTTGTAAACTTACTGGAAGACCAAAAGGTTACATGAGACAGTTTGGTATCAGTAGGATTTGTTTCAGAGAGATGGCATCTGCAGGATTAATTCCGGGAGTTAAGAAAGCTAGTTGGTAATTATTAAACTGTAGAGAGATGACAGATCCAATTGCAGATTATTTGACCAGGTTAAGAAATGCCATTATGGCAAAGAAGAAAGTTGTTGATATACCTGCTTCAAATATCAAAAAAGAGATCACAAAAATTCTAAAGGATAAAGGATACATTCTTAACTATAAGTTTGAGGATGGTGTGAATTATCAGGGAAATATTAAGATTGCTCTTAAATATCATCCTGAAAGTAAAGTGCCTGCTATTAAAACTCTGAAAAGAGTTAGTAAGCCTGGTTTGAGACAGTATTGCGACACAACTAACATTCCACGTGTATTGAATGGTTTAGGAATTGCAGTTCTTTCAACTTCGAAAGGTGTAATTACTGACAAAGAAGCTCGTGATTTGAATGTTGGTGGTGAAGTTTTGTGTTACATTTCATAATTGGAGGAAACAGTATGTCAAGAATAGGTAAATTACCAATCGAGATACCCGCAGGAGTAAATGTAACAGTAAACGAAGACAATCTTGTTACTGTAAAAGGTGCCTTAGGTGAGCTAACACAAAAAGTTGATGCTGACATGGAGGTTGTGGTAGAAGGAAACGTTTTAACTGTAAAACGTCCTTCTGACTCTAAATCTCATAAAGCAAGACATGGTTTGTATCGCTCATTGATCAATAACATGGTTATTGGTGTATCAAAAGGTTACGAAGTAAAACTTGAGCTAGTAGGTGTTGGATATCGTGCAGAGTTGCAAGGTTCAGTATTGGATCTTGTATTAGGTTATGCTCACCATACTTACTTAGGGCTTCCAGCAGAAGTTAAAGCTGAAGTATCTGGGGATAAGCGTAGCAACCCAATCGTTACATTGAAGAGTCACGATAAGCAATTATTGGGACAAGTTGCTGCTAAAATCCGTTCATTCCGTAAACCTGAGCCTTACAAAGGAAAAGGTGTTAAATTTGTTGGCGAGCAGCTTCGCAGAAAAGCTGGTAAAGCTGCTGCTAAATAGTAAATTGTAAGGAATCATGGCATTAAGTAAACAAGATAGAAGAAATAGAATTAAGCTGCGTGTTCGAAAAATTGTTTCGGGCACCGCAGAGAGACCGCGTTTGAGCATTTTCCGTAGTAACAAGCAGATTTATGCTCAACTTATCGACGACAACGCTGGTAAAACTTTAATGGCTGTATCTTCATTAGAAAAAAGTATCGTTGAACAAAGCGGTACTAAGAGTGAAAAAGCTGCGTTAGTTGGTAAAGCAATTGCAGAAAAAGCCATTTCAGCAGGTGTAACTTGTGTTGTATTTGACAGAAACGGTTATCTTTATCACGGAAGAGTTAAACAGGTAGCTGAAGCAGCTCGTGAAGGAGGCCTTAAATTTTAAAGATTATGTCAGGAAACATTAATAAAAAAGTAAAGACCAGCGACATGGAGTTGAAGGACCGATTGGTTGCTATCAACCGAGTTACTAAAGTAACTAAAGGGGGTAGAACTTTCAGTTTTTCTGCCATCGTTGTTGTAGGTAATGAAAATGGTGTTGTTGGCTGGGGACTTGGTAAAGCAAGTGAAGTAACTACTGCTATTGCTAAAGGAGTTGAAGCAGCTAAGAAGAACCTGATTAAAGTTCCTGTAATTAATGGAACAATTCCTCACGAGCAGAATGCAAAGTTTGGTGGTGCGAGAGTATTCATTAAGCCTGCTTCTTCGGGTACAGGAATTAAGGCAGGTGGTGCGATGCGTGCGGTGCTTGAGAGTGCTGGTGTGCATAACATCCTTGCGAAATCTAAAGGTTCATCTAACCCTCACAACTTGGTGAAAGCTACTATGGGAGCACTAGCTGAGTTGAGAGATGCCTATACCGTAGCTGAGCACCGTGGTGTGTCATTAGAAAAAGTCTTTAAAGGATAATCGGATTATGGCTAAGATAAAAGTAAAACAAGTAAAAAGTACAATCGGTTCTACAAAAAGACAGAAGGCTACTATGCAAGCTTTAGGTTTGAAAAAGATGAACCAGGTTGTAGAGCATGAGGCTACTCCACAAATTCTTGGAATGGTTGAGAAGCTTAAGCATTTGGTTACTGTTGAAGAAGTTTAAAATATTAAATCGTAATACAATATGGATTTAAGTAACTTAAAACCTGCTCAAGGAGCCACCAAAAGTGAGAAGCGTATTGCCAGAGGTCAAGGTTCTGGTCGCGGTGGAACTTCGACGAGAGGACATAAAGGACAGAAATCCCGTTCTGGTTATTCCAGAAAAGTTGGATTTGAGGGAGGTCAGATGCCTCTTCAACGCCGTGTTCCTAAGTTCGGTTTTAAAAATATAAACCGCGTTGAATACAAGGCAATTAATCTTAGCTCTCTTGAAGCATTAGCTGCTAAAGGAGTAACTGCGATTGATTTCAATACATTGCTTGAAGCAGGTCTTGTTTCAAAAGGAAATAAAGTGAAAATATTGGGTAACGGGGAGTTGAAATCTAAGTTGGACGTTAAAGCCCATGCTTTCTCAAAAAGTGCAAAAGAAGCCATTGAAAAATTAGAAGGTACCACTGAAATACTCTAGAGCGAAATGAAAAAGCTAATTGAAACCCTAAAGAACATCTACAAAATCGAGGATCTAAGATCCAGAATAGGAATTACATTATTTTTCCTGTTAATTTATCGTTTGGGATCATTTGTATCTCTTCCAGGTATTGACCCAGCCCAGCTAGCAGAGTTGAAAAATCAAACATCTGATGGATTGCTTGGACTGTTAAATATGTTTACTGGAGGTGCATTCTCACAAGCGTCAATTTTTGCTTTAGGGATCATGCCTTACATTTCAGCATCTATTGTAGTTCAGCTTCTTGGTATAGCTGTACCATATTTTCAAAAGCTGCAAAAAGAAGGAGAATCAGGACGTAGAAAGATTAATCAAATTACAAGATATCTAACTATACTGATTCTTATCTTCCAATCGCCAGCGTATTTGGCAAACTTGCATGCTACATTGCCAGAAACTGCATTTGCGTTGAAAGGTACGATGTTTACTATTACATCTACTATCATCCTAACTGCTGGTTCAATGTTCGTAATGTGGCTGGGAGAAAGAATTACTGATAAAGGAATTGGTAATGGTATTTCATTGATTATTATGATTGGTATCATTGCTCGTCTTCCTCAATCATTGATCGGAGAGGCTATTTCTAGACTTGAAGACCAAGGTGGAGGTTTGGTTATTTTCCTTGTGGAATTCGTTGTGTTGTTTGTAGTATTCATGCTTACAATTCTTTTGGTACAAGGTACTCGTAGGGTTCCTGTGCAGTATGCAAAACGAATTGTTGGTAACAAGCAATATGGGGGCGTTCGTCAGTATATTCCTTTAAAAGTTAATGCTGCTGGTGTTATGCCTATCATTTTTGCTCAGGCAATTATGTTCGTGCCTATGAGTTTGGCACAATTTGCAGACTCGGAAAGTATGAGTGGTCTTGCAGCTGCATTTTCTGACTATACCGGATTTTGGTATAACTTGACAATGTTCTTGATGGTTATCATCTTCACCTATTTCTATACAGCGATTACTGTAAATCCTACAGCGATGGCTGAAGATATGAAGAAGAATGGAGGATTTATTCCTGGAGTTAAACCTGGTAAGAAAACCGTAGAATTTTTGGATACTGTAATGTCTCGTATTACTCTTCCTGGTTCTATCTTCTTAGGTTTTGTAACTATTCTTCCTTCATTTGCAATGATGGCTGGTGTAACTACTGGTTTTGCTTACTTCTACGGAGGTACTTCATTGTTAATTATGGTGGGTGTTGTACTTGATACATTACAACAGGTAGAAAGTCACTTATTGATGCGTCACTACGATGGACTAATGAAGTCTGGTCGTATTAAGGGACGTGCTGGTAGCGGACCTGCAGTAATGTAATGATCGTCGACGTTTTATTAGCGTCGTTAGTGTGATCATCAAAGATTATTAAAGATTTATACGTTAGACGTATTGCAATAATATACGGGATTACCGTGTTCAGGGTGAGAATCGAAGTTCACGGGATCCCTTTTTGATGTATTAACATTAAGATCAAAGATATTTGTCAATACATTTTAATCAAGATTGATTGGAGTGTAGACCTGAAATCTAAATGTTTTAGGTTCATAGAATGCGAACAGAAAAAATATAAAAGTTTATGGCAAAACAGCCTTCTATAGAACAAGATGGAACTATAATTGAAGCATTATCTAATGCGATGTTTAGGGTAGAGTTAGAGAATGGACACGTCATTACTGCTCACATTTCGGGTAAAATGCGTATGCATTACATTAAGATTCTACCTGGAGATAAAGTAAAAGTGGAGATGTCTCCATATGATCTTACAAAAGGGCGGATCACTTTTAGATATAAAAATTAAATCATTGGGAAATGAAAGTAAGAGTATCTATTAAAAAGCGCAGTTCTGATTGCAAAATCGTAAGAAGAAAAGGACGCTTGTATGTAATTAACAAGAAAAATCCCAAGTTTAAGCAACGCCAGGGTTAAAAATTAGCCAAGTTTAAACGGTGTCAGGGATAATTTATTAATTTTGTGGAAATTTTTAATTAATGTTATATGGCTCGAATAGTAGGTGTTGATATACCGAACAATAAAAGAGGTGAAATTGCATTAACGTATGTCTTCGGTATTGGCCGAAGTAGTGCGCAAAAAATTCTGGACGAAGCTGGTATTGATCGTAATATCAAAGTTCAGGATTGGACTGATGACCAATTTCAAGCGATTCGTGGTATTATCGGCGAAAATTTCAAAGTTGAAGGAGAGTTACGCTCAGAAGTTCAGCTAAATATTAAGCGATTGATGGATATTGGTTGTTACCGTGGTGTTCGTCATCGTATTGGATTACCTTTGCGCGGACAAAGTACCAAAAATAATGCTAGAACGCGTAAGGGAAGAAAGAAAACTGTTGCAAATAAAAAGAAGGCAACTAAATAAAGAGTTTATTAAATTATGGCAAAAAAGTCTGGATCATCTAAAAAGAGGGTTGTTAAGGTTGAACCTGTTGGACAAGCCCACATACATTCTTCGTTTAATAACATTATCGTATCTTTAACCAATAATAACGGTGAAGTTATTTCTTGGTCATCAGCTGGTAAAAAAGGATTTAGGGGTTCTAAAAAGAATACTCCTTATGCAGCACAGATGGCAGCAGAAGAATGTGGAAAGACTGCATATGATCTTGGTCTGCGCAAAGTAAAAGTTTACGTAAAAGGTCCGGGGAATGGAAGGGAATCCGCTATAAGAGCTATCAATAGCGTTGGCATCACCGTAACGGAGATCGTTGATGTAACCCCATTACCTCACAATGGATGCAGACCAGCTAAAAGAAGACGTGTATAATTTTTGTAATGAATTAAAATTTAACTGATGGCTAGATATAGAGGACCAAAATCAAAAATTGCTAGAAAGTTCGGTGAACCAATTTTCGGGCCAGATAAGGTTTTAGAACAAAAGAATTATCCTCCTGGGCAACATGGAAACAATAGGAGAAGAAAGAAGCAATCAGAATACGGAACACAGTTAAAAGAAAAGCAGAAAGCAAAATACACTTATGGTGTATTGGAAAAGCAGTTTAGAAATCTTTTCGGAGCAGCTTCTCGTGCTAAAGGTGTAACTGGTGAAGTATTACTTCAATTATTAGAATCAAGATTGGACAACGTAGTTTTCCGTTTGGGAATTGCTCCTACTCGAAGAGCTGCACGTCAGCTTGTAGGACACAAACACGTAACAGTTAATGGTAGTGTTGTAAACATTGCTTCTTATCAGTTACGTCCTGGCGACATCGTGGGGGTACGTGAAAAGTCAAAATCGTTAGAAATCATAACTGATTCTCTTACTTCGTCACGTCATAATAAATTTGCGTGGTTAGAGTGGGATGGAAGCCAAATGGTAGGTAAGTTCCTGAATCGTCCTGAACGTGAAGAAATACCTGAAAATATTAAAGAACAACTTATAGTCGAGTTGTATTCTAAATAATAAACTATTTGAATATATGGCAATTTTAGCTTTTCAGAAGCCGGATAAGGTTATAATGGTTGAGTCTGACGAACAATTCGGAAAATTCGAATTTCGTCCACTTGAACCCGGATATGGGATTACAATTGGTAATGCCCTAAGGAGAATACTATTATCATCTTTGGAAGGCTATGCGATTACTACTATCAAAATCGAAGGTGTAGAACACGAGTTTGCAACTATTGAAGGTGTAATGGAGGATGTGACCGAAATTATCCTTAATCTAAAGCAAGCTAGGTTCAAGCGCGAAGTTGAAGATTTTGATAGTGAGAAAGTTTCCATTACCATCTCTGGTCAGGAAGTATTTACCGCTGGTGATATAAGCAAGTTTATGACAGGTTTTAAGGTTTTAAATCCTGATCTGGTAATTTGCCATATGGACCCTGAGGTTAAGCTTCAGGTTGAATTAACAATTGGTAAAGGGCGTGGGTATATACCTGCAACAGAAAATCAACCTGTAGAAGCCGAATTCGGTGTAATTCCAATCGACTCTATTTATACGCCTATCAAGAATGTTAAGTATAGCGTAGAAAACTATAGGGTTGAGCAAAAGACCGACTACGAAAAATTAATATTTGAGATTAAAACTGATGGATCTATCCATCCGAAAGATGCCTTAAAAGAAGCAGCTAAGATCTTAATTTATCACTTCATGTTATTCTCAGATGAGAAGATCACTCTTGATTCAGACGAGAAATTCGCAAATGAAGAGTTTGATGAAGAGGTATTACATATGCGTCAGCTTCTTAAGACGAAACTTGTCGACATGGACTTGTCAGTAAGGGCTCTTAATTGTTTAAAGGCTGCAGATGTGGATACTCTTGGAGATCTTGTTCAATACAATAGAAATGATCTTCTTAAGTTCCGTAACTTCGGTAAAAAGTCTCTTACTGAGTTAGATGACTTACTGAGCAGCATGAATTTAACTTTCGGAATGGATATCGGTAAGTATAAATTAGACAAGGAGTAAGAAAATGAGACATCGTAAAAAATTTAATCACTTAGGTAGAAAAGTAGGGCACAGAAAAGCCATGCTTGCTAATATGGCTACCTCTTTGGTTATGCATAAAAGAATCAAGACAACTGTAGCTAAGGCAAAAGCGCTTAGAGTATATGTTGAGCCTTTGATCACTAAATCAAAAGAAGATACAACTCACTCTCGTAGAACTGTATTTGGTTACCTTAAGAATAAGGAAGCTGTTACTGAGTTGTTTCGTGAGATTTCAGTAAAAGTTGCGGATCGTCCAGGTGGATATACCAGAATATTAAAAACTGGTAATCGTCTTGGTGATAATGCAGAAATGTGTATTATTGAGTTAGTTGACTACAATGAAAACATGTTAACTGCAACTGAGGAGAAAACTAAAAAGACACGTCGTAGAAGAGGTGGAAAGAAGAATGTTGAGGCACCTGTTGCTGAAGCTCCTGCAACCGAAGCTCCTGCTGCAGAAAAGGCAGAAGAATAAACTGAAGAGTAATATATTACTATATGAAGAGAAAGGCTGGCCATGTGTCAGCCTTTTTTTTTTGATTTTTTTTTCTTATAAAGAAATGTAATTCTTTATATATTTGACAGTTATATTATAAACAGATTGGAACGTTATGAGCGACGATAAGCAGATAATATTTTCGATGTATAAAGTGAGTAAAGCTTTTACTCCTAACAAGCCAGTAATTAAGGATATTTCTCTTTCCTTTTTCCTAGGTGCAAAAATTGGTATTTTAGGTTTGAATGGGTCAGGTAAGTCTACATTACTTAAGATTATTGCAGGTATTGAAAAATCCTATCAGGGTGAAGTTGTTTTCTCTCCAGGCTATAGTGTTGGATACTTAGAACAAGAGCCTGAACTTGATGAAACTAAGACAGTAAAAGAAATAGTTGAAGAGGGGGTACAGGAAGTGGTTGATGTGCTAAAGGCTTATGAGGAGGTAAACAATAAGTTTATGGATCCAGAAGTTTTAGAGAATCCTGATAAAATGGAGGCATTAATGTCCGAACAGGCTCAATTACAAGAAAAAATTGATGCGTTTGATGCGTGGAATCTGGACTTTAGACTTGAAAGAGCAATGGATGCATTGAGATGTCCTCCAGGAGAACAATCTGTGAAGGTGTTATCTGGAGGTGAGCGTCGAAGGGTTGCTTTGTGTCGTTTATTATTAAAAGAGCCAGATATTTTGCTATTGGATGAGCCTACTAACCACCTTGATGCTGAATCTGTACAATGGTTAGAGATGCACTTGCAACAGTATAAAGGTACTGTTATTAGTATTACTCACGACCGTTATTTCTTAGATAATGTTGCCGGATGGATTCTAGAATTAGATCGAGGAGAAGGTATTCCCTGGAAGGGAAATTATTCATCATGGTTAGATCAAAAATCAAAACGTTTAGCTCAGGAAGAGAAAGGTGCAAGTAAGAGACGTAAGACTCTGGAAAGAGAGCTTGAATGGGTTAAAATGACTCCTAAGGCACGTCATGCTAAATCTAAAGCACGATTGAGTGCGTATGATAAATTATTAAATGAGGATGTTAAGGATAAAGAAGCTAAATTGGAAATTTTTATTCCTAACGGACCTCGTTTAGGTAATCATGTGATAGAAGCACATCAGGTGGCAAAGTCTTTTGGAGAAAAGTTACTATTTGATGATTTGGAATTCACACTTCCTCCTAATGGAATTGTCGGTGTTATTGGTCCTAATGGTGCTGGTAAAACTACACTGTTTAAAATGATTATGGGAATGGAAGGTGTTGAAAAGGGATCGTTCTCTGTTGGTGAGACAGTTAAAACTTCCTATGTTGATCAGTCCCATAAAGACATTGAAGCAGATAAAACAGTTTACCAAGTGTTGTCAGGAGGTAATGAGAATATTATGCTTGGTGGAAAACAAACTAATGCGCGGGCATATGCAGCTAGATTTAACTTTAATGGTGCAGACCAAGAAAAGAACTGTGGCGTGTTATCGGGTGGAGAGCGAAATCGCTTGCATTTAGCACTGGCATTGAAAGCTGAAGGTAATGTCCTTCTACTGGATGAGCCAACTAACGATATTGATGTAAATACTTTACGCGCATTGGAGGAAGGGTTGGAAAATTTCGCAGGTTGTGCTGTGGTTATTTCACACGACAGATGGTTTTTAGATAGAATCGCAACGCATATCTTGGCATTCGAAGGGGAATCTAATGTACACTTCTTTGAAGGATCATACTCAGAGTATGAAGAGAACAAAAAGAGAAGATTAGGAGATGTTGGCCCTAAACGTATCCGATACAGAAAACTAATCAAGTAAATCTTTAGTGAATTCTCGTTGTTTGTCTTTAAATTGGAGTAAAAAGTTATTATTGGACAAATCTTTAATCGTATAATCTAATAAGAATAATCGGATGAAAGCTAGAACTATCTGGAATGAAAATTTCAAGTCCATCGTAGATAATGGACGCGGTCATGAAATTGTTTGTGATTTACCTCCAGCGCAAAATGGGGATGACATGGGAGCTACAGCCTTAGAGGTGTGCTTAATGAGTTACTCAGGATGTGTTGCAACTATTTTTGCAATGATGGCCAAGAAAATGAGAATTGAATTTAGCGCATTGGAAGTGGATGTAGAGGGTGAGAAATCAGAAGAAACAGGAACCATTGGTGATGTTATCGTTAATGTAAATATTGAATCAGAGCAATTGGAGGAAAAGATTCGTAAGTGCATGGATATGACCTTAAAAACTTGTCCTGTTGGTGTTTTGTTCGCTAACGCAGGTGTTCAATCATCTTATAATTTAAACATAAAAGCTACAGTATAAGTGGATGCCCCATCTAGGGGCATTTTTTTTGCTTTAATTTTTAAGTAGATTGCAAAAGATTGCATCAGGTTTAATCAATCTTTTTTAAATTTGCGCTTCGAAATAATAAATACACAAAGAAATGGCACAAAAACCTTCAATCCCAAAAGGGACACGTGATTTTTCTCCAGTTGAGATGGTAAAACGTAATTATATCTTTGATACGATAAAAGAAGTATTTCGTATTTATGGTTATCAATCTATTGAGACACCGGCAATGGAGAATCTTTCAACGTTAATGGGAAAATACGGTGAAGAAGGAGATAAGCTATTATTTAAAATTCTGAATTCAGGAGATTTTATTTCGAAGGTTCGTGATGAGCAGTTGAAAGAGCGTAATTCTGTAAAGTTAACAACAAAAATATCAGAAAAAGGATTGAGATATGATCTTACTGTTCCTTTTGCTAGATACGTTGTTCAACATAGAAATGACATTACTTTCCCATTTAAACGTTATCAGATTCAACCTGTATGGAGAGCTGATCGCCCACAGAAAGGAAGATATCGTGAGTTCTATCAATGTGATGTTGACGTTATCGGTTCTAATTCATTATTGAATGAGGTTGAGCTTATTCAGGTTGTTGATGAAGTCTACCGTCGATTGAATATCAATGTGGTGGTAAAGATGAATAACCGTAAGATTCTTGCTGGTATTGCAGAGACTATTGGAGAAGCTGATAGAATGATTGATATTACTGTGGCTATCGACAAGTTAGATAAGATTGGGTTGGATAAAGTTAATGAGGAATTATTAGCGAAAGGTATTGCAGAGGATGCAGTTGAAAAATTGCAACCTATTCTTCATCTTGAAGGTACCAATGAAGAGAAGTTAAATAAGATTCAAGAAGTGATCTCATCATCTGAAGTTGGTCAAAAAGGAATTGAGGAGATGAGAACTGTATTCACTTATCTTAGCAGTTTAAATGTACAAACAGAGGTAGAGTTAGATCTAACTCTTGCTAGAGGTTTGAACTATTATACTGGTGCTATTTTTGAGGTAAAAGCAAAGGATGTTGAGATCGGAAGTATTACAGGTGGAGGTCGTTATGACGATCTTACTGGTATTTTTGGATTGAAGGATGTTTCAGGAGTAGGAATTTCATTTGGAGCAGATCGTATTTATGACGTAATGTTACAACTTGATCTCTTCCCAAAAGAAAGCATTACGTCGACAAAAGCATTATTCATCAATTTTGGGGAAAAGGAGATGAATTATTGTTTGCCAATTTTAGCAGAATTAAGAAAGAATGGGATATACTCGGAAATCTTTCCTGATTCAGTGAAGATGAAGAAGCAGATGAATTACGCCAATAAAAAGAATATTCCATTCGTTATTCTTGCTGGTGATAATGAGATCCAGGAGAATAAAGTAACTCTTAAAGATATGAATTCAGGAGAGCAGCAGTTAGTTGATGTTGTAGAACTGATTAAAATTCTTTCCAAATAAGGAAAAATAATCTATTTTCCTGCTGTAAAATGCAGGAGAATGATTAATACTTCAGAAAGGACATGTCGGTTGGCTAAAGTAGCCGGGGGAGATATCCGTTTCCCCTGATTCAAAATCTGATGCTAGAAATTGTCAGAATAGAGTTATTATATCTGTACTTGAGTGAATCAAGGTTATTAGATAAAATGATTCTCATAAAGTAGATTAAAGAATCACCCATTATTTCTTGATTTTTGTTACAACAGATTTTTAAGAACAATGCGATTCATTGTAGAAGGGAATGAATTGTGCTTGCATTTGTTGAAATAATCTGTAATTAAAACCTAAGAAGATGAATACAGAGATACATCAAATTTCGCCTGAGAGAATTACGTTTGACATTATTGAGGATATTCTTGAAAATAAGAAAAAGCTAGAGTTATCCGATGAGGCAAAGCACCGGATAAGTAAGTGTAAAAAATATCTGGATGATAAATTGGCCCAGTCAAGTGAGCCTATATATGGAATAAATACCGGATTCGGAGCATTGTGTAACCACAAGATCTCAAAAAGTGATTTGAGTAAACTTCAAGAGAATCTGGTAGTGTCGCATGCCTGTAATGTTGGACCAGAAGTACCATCAGATGTTGTAAAGCTGATGCTTTTTTTGAAAGCTCATGCATTGTCTTATGGAAGTTCGGCAGTTCAGGAATTGACTGTGCAAAGAATTATAGATTTATATAATAACGATATTCTTCCTGTTGTATGTGAGCAGGGATCACTGGGAGCCTCAGGAGATTTAGCACCCTTGGCCATGTTATTCTTACCATTGTTAGGATTGGGAGAAGTTAATTATAAAGGAGAACGTAGGGAAGCTAAAGATGTTCTTGAGGAGTTTGGATGGGAACCAATTAAGTTAGAAGCCAAAGAAGGATTAGCCTTATTAAATGGAACACAGTTCATGTTATCACATGCTGTATATACGTTGCTGCTGGCTTTTAGAATTATTAAATATTCAGATATTATTGGAGCAACTTCTCTTGATGCATTCAATGGATTGCTTAGTCCGTTTAGTGATGAGATTCAACAAATACGTCCACATAAAGGACAAATTGACACAGCAAGGAATTTTAGAATATTGCTTGAGGGCAGTGAATTGATGGCCCAAGAGAAGCAACATGTTCAGGATCCATATTCTTTCAGATGTATTCCACAGGTACATGGAGCTGTTAAAGACTCGGTGACATATGTGGCAGGTGTTGTTGAAACAGAGATGAATTCTGTAACCGATAATCCAACTGTTTTCCCTGATATGGATAGCATTATCTCAGGAGGTAATTTTCATGGAGAGCCATTGGCTTTAGTCTTAGACTTTCTTGCGATTGCAATGGCAGAATTAGGAAGTATTTCAGAGCGACGTACGTATCGATTGATTTCAGGAGAAAGAGGATTACCAGAATTTCTTGTTGCAAATCCAGGTCTTAATTCTGGATTTATGATCCCGCAATATGCAGCTGCCTCGATTGTAAGTCAGAGTAAGCAATTGTGTACTCCATCTTCAGTAGATTCTATTCCATCATCGAATGAGCAGGAAGATCATGTAAGTATGGGAGCAAATGGAGCAACGAAAGCTTTAAAAGTTGCGGAGAATACCTTGAAGATTTTATCAATCGAATTATATAATGCGGCTCAGGCTTTAGAGTTTAGAAAACCATTAAAGTCAGCTCCTTATATTGAGGAGTTTGTAGCACAATACCGACATCATGTGAGTTTCGTAAAGGAAGACACATTAATGTATGAGGATATTAACAAGACTGTAAACTTTCTTCGAAAAGGAAAATTTGTAATGTAAACAATAAAAAAAGCCCTCATCGCAATAAAAGGGCACTGAAAAAGTGTTTTAAGTACTAAAAGCAGTAAAAAGTTGATGAACTCATCTTTTTACTGCTTTCTTTGTAATGTAGATTTTTACAAAGAAAGATTATGTTAGCGCAGCAACAGAGTTTATCGTTTAGTTCTTATTCAGAT
>SJCO01000130.1 GCA_005217565.1 Puteibacter caeruleilacunae | reverse complement strand
TTGCACGTATTGTTAATCGTTTAGAGAATGATAGCATTGCACAAATACGAGAATATCGTTATCAGACAGAGTTCGGTAGTGAAAGTGGGGAAATATTTGGGGTTCCTGCAACTTTTAGTTTAGGTAAAAAGCTTGAAGGAAGATTGTCAATGATAATGTTTGATCCTCATGGTACTAATGTTACTGGATGTGTATTGTATGCAGCTCAGGCAAATTCAATTGGTTATTCTAATGTTAAGGAGTATTATGGAACAGAAGTGGATAATGTTGGGAGGATAGATTATGAATTTACAACGATTGAGGATGGTGGAGATTATTATCAATATCCATATCATTTCCCAATGAACAATGAGTGGTTAAGAGGTAAATTATTAAGGAAGAAAGAATTTTGCAGAGTTGGATTTGACTTTTATCGAAAAGTACGAGAGTTAGTGAATGAATATGTGTATTCTGATCTGAGAGATATTCCTGGACAAACTTTCCCTGGTTTTTATTTGCCAAGGTTACAGCATGCAGATGCATCTCCAACATACAATGATATCAATGTAAATATAACAGATACGGCTCTATTTTATAGAAAAGATAGACGCTTTTATCGTATTCCATTAATTAGAGTTGCTCCTGCATTCGATGATGAAAATTTAAACTTAAATACTAATGTTACGATGTATAAAGTTTATCATTTAATGGGTGGAACACAAGACCTTAAGAGATCAACAGAAACGATTTTTACAGATAGTGGTGATGAGATTGTAACAACGACTGAATATGATTACAATTACGATGATCA
>SJCO01000129.1 GCA_005217565.1 Puteibacter caeruleilacunae | reverse complement strand
GTAGTTAGCTCATTATTGTGTATKCTAAGAATTTCCATTTTCTCTAGCAAATTTTCAACAGCTTCTTGAGAGCTAGCTAACTTAGCCTTAAGTTTTTCATTCTTTTTMATAAGGCTATCATCGGTAGCAGTGGATGGAGCACTAGAYTCTAATAGCTCAATTTTAGTTGAYAGCTCACTATTTAAGTTTGCAAAAGTTTCAAATTTTTCTAGCAAACCTTTATAATCATTTTGRGAGCTAATCAACTTATTTTTCAAAGTTTTAAGTTGAGCTTTTTGYTTAGTGCAAACATCCTGRAAAAATTCTACGGCTTCCGCAAGCTCATCTACAGAGGGCTTTCCCTCACCTTCATCATCACTACTACTTTCATCACTAGAGGATGGAATGCTTTTGTTACCTCTTGCCATAAGGCATTTGTGTGATGACCGTGATGAGCGTGAYGAGGAYCGGTGGCTGCGCRTCCTTGGAGGTTCATCTTCRCTTGAAGARTCATCCCAAGTTYTRACACTTGTTAGYGCCTTGCCTTTGCTCCTCYCCTTTTTGGGTTYGGCCATAKTTGGACAGYTGTCCCTGAAGTGRCCCTTCTCCCCACATSCGAAGCATCCTCTCTTYCTTTGCTTTTTCYTGTCAATGTTAAAGAGAAGRTCYTCGACCTGYAGGGGCACACCCATTAGATTAATCTTGCGGATCATCCYCATTACCTTTCCGACGCGTCGGATWGTTTCTTCGTCCTYGGAGGATGATGTKSATGGTTGATTATCTTCATCATCRTCACTTTCTTCTTCTTCTTC
>SJCO01000123.1 GCA_005217565.1 Puteibacter caeruleilacunae | reverse complement strand
CTTGTGGGTAAAGGGTACAACCTCTGCAGAGTGTAAAACTGGTATACTAGCCGAGCTCACGGTCATGAGCAGCTCAGGACTCTCTGATGATTAAATTATGTAACCTAAACTCAATTTGTCATTTGCATTTGCATGGGTTTATTATTAATTTTGTTCTCTATGGTTTGGTATTTACTTACATCTAGTAATTGCTAATAAAAGTTTGACCAACATTAAAAGCAATGCTCAGCTTTAACCATTCTCTTTGATAAGCCTTACACTCCATGAGCTCCCACCTTTGGTGAGTTCATGTCACATTATTCCCCACAACTTGTTGAGCGATGATCATGTGTGAGCTCACCCTTGCTGTCTCACACCCCCCACAGGAGAAGAGCAGGTGGTTCAGGAGGAGCCACAAGGCGAGGAGTATGATCTGATCTAGGTGGCGTTTCTCAGTTGACATTGGCGCCAACGATCCTTAGTTCGTTTTATATTTATTCTTTTACTTTGTAATAAGTCTTCCGCTATGTAATAAATACTCTGATTATTGTGACATTTATCTCTATACACTCTGTTATTATATATGTTGTCTTCTTGGCGCATGTATGAGATGCACCCGGCTTTGTTCCTTAAAGCCTGGGTGTGGCAGAGAATGACCAGACACAAGAAAGACACGGCAAGAGTGAAAAGAAAAAGAACTACAAGAAGGCAAAGGGCGAGGCGCACCTTGGAAAAGAATGGGATTCAGACTGCTCTTCGTTCGACTCCGACGATGAAGGACTGGTAGCCTCGGCCTTCAACAAGTCTTCGCTCTTCCCCAACGAACGCCACAC
>SJCO01000014.1 GCA_005217565.1 Puteibacter caeruleilacunae | reverse complement strand
CTTTTAATTTTTGCATATCCTTAATATTTGTTTTAATGTTTTAATTAATTTCATTATTTAGTATTCTTCTTTTTGAGGTTTTGCATTCACAACTTTAATGAGTTTCTGCAACTTCATTTCTATCGATTTAATATCTTCCTTTTGCGAAGCCACTTTGCCCTTTAATTCTTGATTCTCTTTTGACAAAGTGATTGAATACAGCGTCAACTCCTCTACCTTTTGTAGCAACAGTTTATTCATCTCGGCTAAGGCTACGCCTTCCTGTTCTACCTTTTTGGCTGGGACAATACCTGGAAGGTGCTTATGTACCTTGACGAATTGTTCTACTTCTTCAAGGGATTTTAGCTTGTAGTCTTCCTCAAAGACATAGTCGGGCCAGTCATTTGAATCGACTTTGATCTCTTTAGCTCTGATGGTTCCTGCAACTTCGAATTTATGTTTAGGCTTGATTGTTCCTACACCAACATTTCCTCGGTAGTCTACGATTAACTCTGCGCCATCCCCCTGAGGTCGAGACAATGCATTCGGTGAGGTTCCTGATGCAACAAAGGATCCTTCGGAAAGATAACCTCTGATTTCAGCGAACGGCTGATTAGGTGTATTCATGAAACTCACTTCTACGGCCTTTGAAGATTCCTCTCCTGCAGTAGCACCTTCAAAAATGGCAGCATATGGTCGGCGACAAGTTTTCTCTGTAACTGCTGCCTTTGTTAATCCCAGTCGCATGAATGCTGTTATCAAATTATCTGATAAGTTTAACTCCCACGCATCATAGCTAGTTAATACACCAATTTGCCCTTTGTTTAGGGCATTTAGCTTAGTTGCAAGATTATCACAGGCAATAGTACTACCATAGGTATCGAATTCTTGATCACTAACAATACTGTAATCTGTTTTTAGAAGAATTGTAAGTCTTAGTCCGCGACCACCAGCATGGTATACCTCCCGATCACCAATCTTCAACATTCTGTAATTAGAATGGTAAGCTCCAGTCCCGTGAATTACAAATGGGACTTGTTCAATTTGCGCGTTGACCACCATACATGAAAACACTATCAATATGGCAAGCAACGACTTTCTTAAAACTCTCATCGTCTTATTATTTATTGGTTTAATTTGTTTATTTGAGATTGCAGTTTTTCATTCTGCTTCTTCAATGCTTTTAACTCTTCGGCCTGTGCATCATTCGTTCTCTTTTGCTCAATCATATACAAAGTCAGCTCTTCAATCTTTTGAAGCAACTTTGTATTCATATCCCCAACAGAAACACCTTGTTTCTTTACCGTTTTGGCATCAGGAATCTCAGGTAAGTGGCCATTTTCCTCAATAAATTGAGCAACCTCTTCAATAGGCATCAATTGATAGTTCTCATCAAATACAAAGTCAGCCCAATCAGTTGCATCTACCTTAATTTCTCTGGCACGGATAGTACCGTTGGCGGAAAGTACATACTCAGATGAAGGATTTGTTTTAATCCCAACATTCCCAGAAAATTTACCATTACAGAAATAGTCAGAGTGGATAGGTTGAGGCATATAGACTTCTCCTGTTGAAGTAGCATCTACTGGATTTTCAACATAAGTAAATGCCTCAGCGCCGCCTGTTTGCCTGGCTGTAACCTCCATGTACCGCCAATTATCAACCTGTCGTACATGAACTTCATACTGACCTGTAACAACCTTTACTAATCTTACATAGTCCGATACTGGACCACTCACTAATCCATGATCTAAATTATTATTAACGTCTCTGCTTCTTTGAGCGGAAAGATGGAATTTGTAAGTATGTCCATCTACTGAATTTCCATAATTTGAATAAGGATCAAAAATGATCACCTCCATACTTGCACATCGCCAAGTTAGATCTGGCATACTTATTTCAGCAATCTTTTTCCAATTACGATCCGTACTACCTCCCCATCGCCAACGGAAAACAGGATAAAAATTAGAGAATCTTACTGTTGCTTTATTCACCTCCAATCCATAACCAGGTTCTTCGATTCCAACTCCCAGATTTCCACTGACAGAGAAATCTCCATTCTCATTATACTGTGCAAAAGTCATCACTGACATTAGCATCAGAGCCAATGTCATCAAAGTTGTTCGTTTCATTTTAGTCTTTCGTTTTCTGTTCCAGCTTGTTTATCTTTTCTTCCAATTGTTTCATCTTCTTATTCTGCTGAATATTGTAGAGGGTGAGTTCCTCTATCTTTTGTAGCAGTAGTTTGTTCATCTCTCCAACAGAAATACCGTCCTCTTCCACAGTAGAAGCTTTTGGTATATTTGGAAGATGTCCTCGTTTTTCAATGAATTGAGCAACCTCTTCAATAGACATCAATTGATAGTTCTCATCAAATACAAAGTCGGCCCAATCGGTAGCTACTCTTACTTCTTTCGCCCTAAGCTTCCCGTTCACCGACACATGAAAATCTTCCAGCTTATTGGTATTTACGCCAACCTTACCATCAACGATTAAATCACCAGGCATCTTACTTGAAGGGATCATGCCCAACAAAGAAGCAATCGAAGGTTCATTACCATTTACTTCATCCACGCGAGGAGCATAGAAATATTGACGATCATTAGTATTGGTATCATAGAAAAGGTAGGTTCGATGAACCACCTGTGTTACTTCTACTGGAAATTTAAAATCAGTGCCAT
Source organism: Puteibacter caeruleilacunae (assembly GCA_005217565.1). Classification (GTDB taxonomy): domain Bacteria; phylum Bacteroidota; class Bacteroidia; order Bacteroidales; family Prolixibacteraceae; genus Puteibacter; species Puteibacter caeruleilacunae. The sequence goes on along the minus strand of SJCO01000014.1, from coordinate 234,297 downwards.
TGACCACTTTTTTACCTGTTACACCATCATAAATACCGCCATAACTAGTAGTCGAAGTATCTCCACTACCATGAATATAACCAACAATTAGGAACCACTTTTCCAATTCAGGAAGGTCACCACACCAGAAATACACATTAGACTGCGTAGTTCCATCTAATTTAAAGAGATATCCCGTATTCGCAACACAACCTAAATGTGTTATACCTGAAGTAGAATTTGTCTTTTTAATCCAAACTGCGAATCTATACATCTTAGTATGATCAATTGGAAACCATGATGTTTCCCATCCACCATCAGCATCAAAGCCTGCGTCGGGTACTGCTTCCCACAATAAGCCTTGGGTACCAAGAGGTGTTTGCCCCCATACCCGTCGATTTTCATCAACCGTACCATTGTTACGAAAACCAGATGCTGTGGAATTTCCGAATGTCCAGGATGATGGATTTAATAAATTCTGAGCACGCGCCATTCCTGTGATTGCCAGTATGACACAGAGCATAATAAACTTACAATACATATGAATTTTAATTAGGATTTTAGTCTTTCGATTTTTGTTTCAGGCTATTGATTTCTTCTTCCAGTTGCTTCATTCTCTTATTCTGCTGGATATTGTAAAGGGTGAGTTCCTCAATTTTTTGTAGTAGTAGCTTGTTCATCTCGGCTAAGCCAACTCCTTCTTCTTCCATCTTTTTTGCCGAAGCGATGCCAGGGAGATGCTTTCTTTCTTTCACAAATTGTTCTACTTCTTCAAGCGATTTCAGTTGGTAATCCTCTTCAAAGACAAAGTCTGCAGTTTTGGCTTTAACTTTGATCTCTTCAGCTCTAATAGTACCGGCAACATGCAACTTGGCAGTTACATCAGGATTAGCAACTCCAATACCAACGTTACCTCCTTTTTGGGCCATTATTACCTTGGTTGCTACATCATAACCTCCAATATACAAGACACCTGTACCAATTGGGTCAATTACAGCACCATATGAGCCTTGCCACATACTTATATAATTGGTAGTACTTTCACTATTGTAAATTCGAAACGAACTTCGACCATCCCCAATAACATGCAATGCCGCCGAAGGATTAGAAGTACCTATACCTAAATGTCCATGTTGATTTGATGTTAGGATTCTTCGCCACCCGGTCCAACTATCACTCAATCCATTTTTCGAACGGATTGAGATCTTATTCGATTCTCCATTAAAAATCAATTGTGTATGTCGATAGTTAGTATGTACTGGTTTAAGACCGAAAATAACGCCACCATCATAAAGCCAGCTAAAAGGGGAATCACTCTCCGCCCCCATCAAATAAGTACCAACTGGATATTCACTTGGTGGAGTAGTTACAGGTTTTAGTGGTAGTACATTCTGAGCCTGTGAACTTAGAATTGAAAACAGCCCTATAACTAGGCTAAAAGAAATGTATTTGATCATAATGCTAAGTTTTCTTAGTATAGTTTTTATTTCTATCTTTTTATTATCAACTGCTTACTCAGTGTTGAAATTTCCATCCTCAATTGCTTGTTTTGCTCTTTTAATTCCTTCAATTCATCAGCTTGAGCATCACTTGTCTTTTTGTGTTCAATCATGTAAAGGGTGAGTTCTTCAATCTTTTGTAGCAATAGCTTATTCATTTCTCCTACCGATATGCCGTCCTCTTCCACAACAGAAGCCTTCGGAATATTCGGTAGATGTCCTCGTTTTTCAATGAATTGTGCGACCTCTTCAATCGACATTAATTGGTAGTTCTCATCAAAAACAAAGTCGGCCCAATCAGTTGCAACCCTAACTTCTTTCGCTCTAAGCTTCCCGTTCACCGACACATGAAAATCTTCAAGTTTATTGGTGTTTACTCCGACTTGTCCATCGACAATCAAATTACCAGATATATTGGAAGAAGGAATCATCCCCAACAATGAAGCAATCGAAGGTTCATTACCATTTACTTCATCCACGCGAGGAGCATAGAAATATTGACGATCATTGGTATTACAATCATAATAGAGGTAGGTTCGATGTGCAGCCTGTGTTGCACCAACAGTAAATTTGAAGTCGGTAGCATCAACAACTTTTTCTCCTGTCACACCATCATAAATTCCTCCATAACTAGTTGTCGATGGGTCTCCACTGCCATGAACATAGCCCACCAATAAAAACCATTTTTCTAATTGTGGAAGATCTCCATACCAGAAATACGGATTTGTTTCCGTTACTCCATCCAGAGATAAAACATGACCAGGATCACCATAACAACCTAAATAAGTAAGTCCTCCAACAGACTTTGTCTTTTTAATCCAAACAACAAATCTGTACATTTTGGTATGATCTACTGGAAACCAGGATGTCTCCCACCCTCCATCACAATCAAAACCTGCATCAGGAGCAGCTTCCCACAATAAACCTTGCGTTCCTAAAGGAGTCTCACCCCATACTCGTCGGTTTTCCTCAACAGGTCCATTATTTTTAAATCCAGGTACAATAGAATTTCCGACAGTCCACGATGATGGATTAATTAGATTTTGGGCTCGTGCTATTCCTGAGATCATCAGGACAACACATAACAATGTTAACTTACAATACATATCAGTTTTTTAATTAGGATTTTATTTAATGAGGTTTTAGTCTTTTCTACTTTCTAAAAGGTTATTGATTTTCTCTTCCAAATGTTTGATCTTCTTATTCTGTTGAATATTGTACAGGGTAAGTTCCTCTATTTTTTGTAGTAGTAGCTTGTTCATCTCGGCTAAGCCAACTCCTTCCTCTTCCATCTTTTTCGCCGAAGCGATGCCAGGGAGATGCTTTCTTTCTTTCACAAATTGTTCTACTTCTTCAAGCGATTTCAGTTGGTAATCCTCTTCAAAGACAAAATCCGGCCCATTCGTTAAGGATACCTTTATTTCTTTCGCTCTTATAGTACCATCAACATCTAACTTATGCTTAGGATCGACTATTCCTACTCCAACATTACCGTAATAATCAACAATAACCTCAGTTCCATTTCCTTGTGGACGAACTAAAGCATTTGGCAATGTTCCGGATGCGACAAATGATGCCTCTGAGAAATAGCCTCGTATATCAGCAAAAGGTTGATTTGCTGTATTCATAAAACTCACTTCCACCGCCTTTGCAGATTGCTCTCCGGCACCAGCCCCTTCAAACACCGCTGCATATGATCGTCTTCTTGTTCCTTTTGTAGTAGCCGCAGCTTTGGTTAGTCCGAGTCTTAGAAAAGCACTGTTTAAAGTAGGGGTTATTGCGAATTCCCAAGCGTCGTTACTTGTAAGTACTCCTATTTGGTTTTGATTAATTAGATCTAATTGGGCAGCTAGATTATCTGACTCCACAGTGCTACCATAGGTATCATATGTCTGATCTGTCACTACAGTAAAATCAGATTTTTGGAGTACTGTCAATCTTAGTCCACGGCCTCCAGTAAAATAAACTACATGATTACCGATCTGTAAGGTTCTATTACCATGATGATTTCCTCCTGTTCCTCGAATATAGAATGGAATCTGCTCAACCTGTGCATTGACTGTCAGTCCCATGAATATCAACAACACACCAATCAACGACTTCCTTAATGCTCTCATCTGGTTTAATTATTGATTTAGTTTATCTATTTGGGATTGCAGCTTTTTGTTTTGCTCCATTAGCACTTTCAGCTTTTCCTCTTGAGCATCGTTCGTCTTCTTATACTCAATCATGTATAGCGTAAGTTCTTCCACCTTTTGAAGCAATAGTTTATTCATCTCGGCTAAGCCAACACCTTTCTCTTCCATCTCCTTTGCTGAACTTATACCAGGTAAGTGTTTATGCTCTTTTACAAATTCTTCTACCTCATCCAGAGATTTTAGATCGTAGTCATCTTCAAAAACAAAGTCAGCCCCTCCATTGGCACTAACCTTAATCTCAGCTGTACTGATAGTCCCGTACACCTTTAACTGATTATTGTTTCCCTTGGTCCCAATTGTGACATTTCCTTTGAACTCACCTTTATCAAAAGTGTTATTACAAGGAACTTCCGTTTGGACAATAGAATTTAGTGGTGTATTTGAAAAAGTCCAATTCTCTAACCAGCTTGGATTATTATTTTTACTATTAAATCCCCGAATGATAAACCGAGAGTAATACCAATTTTGGTATTCGTTTTTCTCTAGCTGAATAACGATTAAATTGTCTTCTACTCCAAGAGTTATTTTGGGAGTTACAGAACCATAAGATGATGCATCAGCATTAATAATTTGACCTCCATAGATATACCATCCTAAGGTTAGTCCTACCATATTTCCACCACCATAGTCATATCCTTCAATAAATAGAGCAGGCATTTGTGACCCATCGTTAAATGGGAACTGAGTTTTAATCTTTATTATATGTTTATTATCGCCTGATTTATTAAACATACTTCCATAATTCTCTGCTTTGAATTCAGCTATTTGAACAATAGGATTGTTCACTCCTGTCTGAGCGTAGGATTTTACAATGAAAAGTGACAGTACACTTACTACGATAAAAAAATGTCTCATAATGATTTCGATTACATGAATGTGATTATTATTCCTTCTGATTGTTGACCTTTACTTGCAACTCTTTGATTAACTTTTGCTGTTCGATTACATAAAGGGTAAGCTCTTCCACTTTTTGAAGCAATAGCTTATTCATTTCGGCTAAGCCAACTCCTTCCTCTTCCATCTTTTTCGCTGAACTTATTCCAGGTAAGTGCTTATTCTCTTTTACAAATTGCTCCACCTCTTCCAATGATCTTAGCTCGTAGTCATCTTCAAAAACAAAGTCGGCACCTCCATTGGCACTAACTTTAATCTCAGCAGTACTGATAGTCCCGTACACCTTTAACTGACTATTGTTTCCTTTCGTCCCAATTGTGACATTTCCTTTAAACTCACCATTTTCAAAAGTGTTATTACAAGGAATTTCTTTTATGATACTAGAATTTAGTGGTGCATTTGAAAAAATCCAATTCTCTAACCAACCTGGATTCTCAGACATACTATTAAATCCTCGTATGATGAATCGAGAAAAGTACCATCTTCTACCATCTTCCCTTTCAAGCTGAATGACCATAAAATTATCTTCTACCCCAAGTGTAATTTTAGGAGTGATAGAACCATAAGACGACGCATCAGTCTGAATAATTTTTCCTGCATACATATGCCATCCTAATGATAGTCCCACCATATTGGCTCCACCATAGTCGTAACCTTCAATAAACAGCGCAGGCATTTGTTTTTTCGCGTCGAATGGGATCTGAGTCTTGATCTTAATTATATGTCGATTAGCTTCTGACTCGAACATTTGCCCATAATCTTCTGCTTTGAATTCGGCTATTTGAACCATTGAATTATTCACTCCTGTCTGAGCGTAGGATTTTACGATGAAAAGTGACAGTACGCTTACTACAATAAAAAAATGTCTCATAAATTTCGATTATATAGAATATGATTATTATTCGTTCTGGTCGTTGACCTTTACTTGCAACTCCTTGATTAACTTTTGCTGTTCGATTACATAAAGGGTAAGCTCTTCCACTTTTTGAAGAAGTAGCTTATTCATCTCCCCTACTGAGACGCCTTCTTCCTTAACTCTCTTCGCATTAGGAATTGACGGAAGATGTCCTCGCTCTTCAATGAATTGAGCAACTTCCTCAATCGACATTAGTTGGTAGTCCTTATCAAATACATAGTCGGCCCAATCGGTAGTAACTCTCACTTCCTTTGCTCTAAAATTTCCATTTACCGACATCTGAAAATCTTTTAGTTTATCGGTATTTACACCAACCTGACCATCGACTATCAGGTTACCAGATATCTTCGATGATGGAATCAATCCTAATAATGCAGCAATAGAAGGTTCGTTTCCATTTACTTGATCCACTCGAGGTGCATATAAATATTGACGATCACTTGTGTTACAGTCATATACCAAGTATGAGCGATGCATAGAATGAGTTGCACCAACAGGAAACTTAAAATCGGTAGCATCTACCACCTTTTCTCCCGTTACACCATCATACACGCCACCATAACTTGTAGTAGAAGGATCGCCGCTTCCATGAATATATCCAACAATTAAAAACCACTTATCTAACTCAGGGGGATCGCCGTACCAGAAGTACGGATTAGATTCCGTTTCTCCATCCAAGGTTAGAACATGATTTGGATCTCCATTACATCCTAGGTATGACATTCCCCCAACAGACTTGGTCTTTTTTAACCAAACCACAAACCGATACATTTTGGTATGATCAATTGGAAACCATGTTGTTTCCCAACCACCATCGGCATTGAATCCTTCATCTGGTAAAGCTTCCCACAACAATCCTTGAGTTCCAAAGGGCGTTTCGCCCCATACTCTCCGATTTTCTTCAACCAAACCTCTTTTTTGAAATCCAGGCACATCATCACTTCCGACCGTCCACGATGATGGATCAAGTAGATTTTGAGCTTTTGTTATACCTGAAATTAATAGTATAACACATAACAAAGTAATTTTGCAATACATATCTAATTTTTAATTAGGAATCAAACAAATGAGATTTTAGGCCTAATTCATCAGGCATTATTCACAAACAGACAATACTCAAGTAGCTAATTTAAGTTAAACATCTACCTAAATCAGCAACTTTAAATGCGCATTTCTTGGCAAAACAATCTATGAACTAAGCCTAATTTGTCTACTATTTAGAGCAGTAAAATTTGTAATTGAGCTAATAACCAGGGACAAGTTACACTTGTAAAAGCTAGTATTTGTAGTACTTTTTAATATGTTCTCTTCATTGCAAAACTGCAAGAAGATAGGGCTGCATGTTTTCATCTTTGAAGTTGTTAATCAGTTGTTTTTCGTTTTGGCTAATATAACATATTCTTGAATATTAGACAATATATTAAAAGATATTTTAGTGATAGCGGGCAATTTATAAACACCAATAATACATTTAGCCCGGCAAGATGAGTTCCGGGCTTGGATTTCTACAATGTCTCAATATGAAAGTAGTGGCTGTTTGAGTATGTTGGTTTCCTTGGTACTATATTACCTGAGAAAAAGACGTAAAGGTGAACTTCTGAACCTTTAGCAAATGGAAGCGAAACTTGAGCCATACAATTCTCTTCATCTATATCCTGATTATCGAGTAACACGATGTCATCGCCACACATGGCTAGCGCATTAAGCTTAACTGGCGCATATGTATTTGGCTTAATATATTGGCTCCATTCAATCCTAATCACTCCTTCTGATTCTTCATCATTATGGAAGCGCATACCAAATGGAACTGCAAATGATCCAACAGTCATCTTCAGTTTGGAGTAATCGGTTATCTTACCTTCCTTATCGAATAGTTGATAATTCGCCTTTGAAAAGAGTGTTGCTCCCGGCAGTTTTCTTGAAGTGCCATGCCAAATTGGGCGAATAATGATTGGATTGAGGCGCGAGATGAGCTTATTCATCGCTCCAAATCGCTTGCGTTGTTGCTGCTGCTTTGGACTCTTTGCATCTTTGTGTTTCTCGGGCATACTACGTACGTAATATGTTCCGTCTTTCCTCGCCACACCAACTACATTTCCTAATTTCCCTGAAAACTGAATTTCCATATTTGGTCCGAAACCTAAAAACTTTGCCATGATTACTCACTTTTGTGTACTGATGTACTGGTTAATATTTTTATCGTGAAGAGGATTTTGAGAATGATAAAAGGCGACATCCGCAATGGAATGCCGCCTTGTTTGCTCTCTGAACATGGTGACTTTTCTTTACAAGTTGTCACCATATTTTATTTACACGCTGCCAGGTCTAACGACGCTGGCAGGTGTAAATTTCAACCGACTGCTACCTGATGGTAAACCGACTAGTTCAAAGTCACTTCTCCATGGAAGCTATCTGAATAGGCAGTGCCATCAAGATTTGAGAAGAAAGCGTAGACCTGAATGGTCATGCCTGGTTCGTAAGGGACCTGAATTGTAGCTTCCAAGTCAGCACGCTTAGCGTCTAACTCTGGCATAAGCACAATGTCGCCATCCATCATGATAAACAAATTAAGCTTATCGTTTCCTCGCACACTACTCTCACTCATCATCCTATTCCAGCTGATATCAATCTGCTTAGGATCTTCACTCGCCTTAATCTTTGCATTAAAAGGCAATGGAAGTTTTCCCACTGTGATTTTAAGCAAAGAAGGATCACCAATCTTGCCATCGTTATCGAAGGCTTGAATATTGGTTTGCACAAATAAATTGGAAGGAGTCATCCTCACTGCTTTGTGCTTCCAGATTGGATTAATTAACTCTTCTCTCAATAAATTTGCAAACCCCACAACACCTCCAAAACGATGACGCTGAGACATTTGCTTCTCAGTACGTGGGTCATGTATCTGGTCTGCCTTGATTCGAAAATAATCAATACCCTTCCATGAGCTTCCCACAAGATTTCCTACTTTTCCGGATACGCCTCCGAAAGCTCCTTGAGCTATTTTTCCCATGATAATTACTCTTTAAAAGATTAAACACTTAATTAACTTGAAATCACTAATTTCCGCTCGCTCATCATTACTATGGCAGTAGCATCAATGAGTTGCCCTGATGATGTTTAAAACAACTTACCGATCGGGCCAATCAGTAATTGTTCCAACACCTTTTTGAGCATCAATTTTTGATTTCTTACACTCTATTCTTTGGAATCCTCAAGCTTCTTATTCTTGCGATTCCAGCGTCCCTTCAACCAAGCAACAACAACAGTACTGACGATACCCCCAACTAAACTAATTAGGGCTTCAATACTATCGACAAGGTTTGTTGGCACGCTCGATGCAGCATCTAAATGCTGAATTCCTCCATGTAATCCAAATGTAGAAATGGACCCCAGAAGGAAGTTGCCTAGATTTTTCATGTATTGATGAATTTATTAATAAATGGAAAATTGGCTTATATAAATTGGTTATCTGGAGGGCAACTTTTATTTACAAGTTATGCTTTACAAGTTGCAGACACAAAAAGTGCGTCCTCCAAACAAATAATCCTCTAACAAAATGTTCCTGGTAATTCTTTCGAGCAGTTCTTTTTTCTCATTCCCGATTATTCCCCTATGATCGATTTTGAGCAATTGGTAGCTCCGATCATTTAATCGTCTTCACATTTGCACCTGATGGGGATCAGGCCTGGTCAATCTTTTCAATGCTGTCATCACCCAGAGTCTTGCTTTTCATTTTTCGATGAAAATCGATAGTCGATCTTCTTTCTGACTCTTCTCTCAACATACCGTTGTATACATTCTCTTCGTTTCAGCAATTCAAAGGTCAGTATAAAATTTGAATAAAACAACTACCAAAAACCGCGAACTCACTGATTTTGGGCTAGATTGGGCTAGCTTGGTCTGGATTGGACTAAATTTTTTTGAAAATAATTTCTGAAAGATCTCCAGAGCACTGGATTTTTAGTTTTTTGGAATTGGTCACGGATAAATGTTAGTTGGATTTTTATTCTTGACTTTCAGTTTTCGAAAATTGATTTAGTCGGTTAACAGAGTTTTATCTCTTTTATTCTTCTTGTTGAAAATTTATACTTCCACTGAGATCGGATTTAATGAATTCCGGATTGTTAGATTGTCGAAACTCTGATTAGAAGTTTACGATGCAAAATTATCGAACTCTAATTCCTGCCGACTTAATTCCAAAACTAACTCATTTGATCCAATAAAAAATCATGTATTAATATATGTTCACATATAAATCAAGTCAAAACACTCATGGCAAAATGCGACAATTTTGACTCCTCAGGCCTTACCCCCTCCTTACCCCTGCCTCGCCCCTTCCTTAGAAATACATACAAAACAGTAGTGATTTCGTAGAGATTTTCTAGAACTTTGTAGAAAGGTTGTATTAAAGACGGCCTAAAGAGGGCTCAACATCAAGGACATGATATTTATCAGTAATTAAATTTTACATTTTCTACTTTCATATTTAAAAAATTTCCGCTACGTTTGTTGATAGAAAAAATTTATTCAAATCGTTACTGTTCCAGTAGCGATTGATTATACGATACTACAAAAGACTACCTACGAAAGGTATTCAGAAAACTCAAGAGATTGAATTCTTTAATTCAATACAGGTGAGTTATCCTCAAAAAATCATACATAAATTTTCAAAGTAACTAAGATTAAAATTAGTTTTTGTAATGAAAACGAAAATTCAACATATAGCATATGATGCAGTAGTCTTTTTATTGCATCATATAACATCAATGCTCTATGAAAAGTACAACATGATTAATCAATCATTAAACTTTTTATTGCAGCATATATTACCAATACTTCCTTTGCACAATAAAGCAAACGAAGCAAGAGAACACATTCAAACCCACGGTCAGAACCTCGCTTTACTCGAACACTCCCCTCCAAAAGTCTAAGCTCAGACGCCCCATTCGAATCGATTCGATATGAATGGGAGAATCCGCACATATTCGGTTTTAAGAAGAAATTCTTCTCTGCTTATTCCTATTAAGCTGACACATTTATGCAATAAAGTGTGGCTAAATAGCTCAAAAAGCATGGCTAGAAGGGGATTGCTATGTCTTAAAACTCTGAAAGGCAATTGATATGAATAACAACATGTTAAAAATCAAATACCAGACGAATTCAATAAAATAGAGACATTATGAATGTATTTAAAAATCTTAGAAAACTCATTCAGTTACGAAGAGACATAACGCTGATTATTAGCCTGCTCAAGATGCTAAACGACCGCTTAATTCGGATTGAAAAAGCCCTCAATAGAACGCATTTAAAAAACCTCAAATCCCCGGAAGACATTTCTAACCATTTAAATATCAGCATTGAAACACTTCGGTCTCTTAGAAAAAAATTTCACATAAAGAGCTACTCCTCAGGCCATAAGATATTCCTGGACGAGAAGGATGTAGTGAGGGCACTTCAGCCGGAAAAAGAAATAAAGCTAAACACTCATACTGATCTATAATTCGATCTCATATGGGTACAACAATAACTAAAAGAAAGGGGGTGAGCCATGAGAAAGTAGAGGAGTATAATTTGAATAAATTTTTTCTTGGTTGGTGACTACTAGTCACCAGCCTATTTCTCAAAAATCCGATAAAGAAACATTATAAAGTTTCAACCAAAAATATATAATCATGTATATTAAAAATCACCGCTTAATGGGGGATGGAATCACACAGATGAAGTGTGAAAATAAGTCCATTCCGCTACGAAGCAACAACATTCTTGTGCTGCATTATACAGCTGGAGGTAGTGCTTATAGCTCTGCCCAGTATTTATGCCGCCGTGAAATCAAACGATCCGCGCACTGTGTGGTTGCCAGGGATTCGAGCATATTTAGCCTCGTCGACTTTAATAAGGTGGCATATCATGCTGGTGTAAGTGAATTTAACGGCCTTACAAACCTCAATAACCATAGTCTCTCCATAGAATTGGCGAACCATGGACAGCTTAAAACAATCAACGGCAAATACAAAACTTGGTATGGTAAAAAGGTGCCTTCCAACGAGGTCTACCTTTATGAAAATCCATGGAATGGTGAGGTAACAGCCTGGCATAAATTCACTCCTCAACAGCTTACAAAAACAATGGAGCTGTGCAAGCTACTCATCAAGCAATATGATATAAAATACATAGTTGCACACAGTGAAATCAATGGTCAGAAGTCGGATACGGGAATGGCCTTTCCTCTTCACAACTTTGCAACTCTAACTAGAACAACACATTAACCGGTACCACGGTACCATAAAAAGATAAAATTATGGCACATATGATGCAATGTAAAAAGACTCCAGCGAAGGAGTTGAATTTCTCGCAAATTGAAACATTCGACTTTAATCGAAAAGTAGCATTACCCAAAATTCTAATCGAAGAGATCATCAAGCCATCGTGGGATAAGTGTGCTGATGATGGTGACGGTGTTCAGGCTTTTATACAGCAGAACATCGCTGTGTTTGGATGGGATGGACAATTGGAGGATCTTTCAAAACTGATCCTTACCAATGGAACACTTCCTACTCCTGAAGGATATGATATCGTTAAGTGTGACGAGAGTGAGAACAATATCGATATAATGTGGACGACCGATGAAATGGAAGAGGAGGATGAAAGAATGGAGGATGAATTGTGTTTCGTCATCTTTACGCCTAAGATCTTGTTCTTTCATGCTGGTGATGGTGATGGCACACGCCGTAAAGAAGGTAACGCTTCTGTTACTGTTCCTTATGATTTAGAAGGTAAGGTGCATGTATTTGCGTTCTTTGTGAATAAAGATCGCAGCGACTATTCATTGGCGTGGTATGAGGAGGTGTAAAGATGAAAATATCAGATTTGCGCTACCAACAAATGGCTACAACAAAAGAGTTCCAACACTACGATATGAGAGAAATAGCTATATCTAAAAAAGTAAAGCTTCCTTCAATACTTCACGATGCTGTTATTGCACCTATCTGGGATTTAGCAACAGGTGAAGGAAAGGGCGTTGAACAGTTTGTAAAAGAAAACATTAATGCGTTCAATGAAGACGGCTACATTAAGGATTACTCAAAACTAAAATTGACCACTGGCGATCTGTACATGCCAAATCAGATTCTTTTAGAGGAAGATCCTGTTGCTGGAGGTATAAATTTCTTCATTGATGCAGATGTTTACAATAAGACTTTAATGAAGAACGATCCAGAAAGGAAACTCGATCGACTCTGCTATGTTTTGATACAGGATGGTGAGATTTACTCAAGTATTTATGATGAAACAACCAGAGATACTAATGGTCATTATCTAAAACATCCTATTGATAATCCAAAAAACATGCATGTGTTTGTATTCTTCTGTGATCAGGAGATGAAACGGTTCTCTCCAGCAGAATATCAAATGATGTTTGAGGAAGAGTAAATCCGTTTAACCTTTCAACATTTTACCGTTTAACCATAACGCAACACACTATAGCGCTGCTGATTGAATTTGATCAGTTTGCGCTATAGTGATGCGTCTAAATATTAATTAATGTACACCGTTCCCATTGACCTACTACTTTATAGCCTGCGCAAACGCAAGGTTAACCAGGTACGATTATACCTCTATCTGAAGTATATTGCCAGTGGGAACATTAAACTCACCAACGAGGTTATCGACGATATCTGTAGCAAGCTAGACTGGTGTAAAAAGACATTCGAAAAACATCGTCAGTGGTTGCTGCGTAAGAAGTGGATCAGTTATAATAACCGCACCAAAAGTTTACACATTAAGGGATACAAACGCATAGCCTCAAAATGGTATCAGCATCATAACCGTAGTGTAAAGTGCCGTATAGAAGACCTAATCAACTTTAGAGCCTTCTGTTGCGGAGCTGTGATCGGCTGGGGAAGCATTTACATCAAAAGCAAGAAGAGAGCTTCGAGGAAAAATTTTAAAGGGGACCTCAATAAGGATGCTCATCATGTGAAGAAGGTAAATGAACTACCCAACAAGTTATTGGCTCCTATATTGGGACTGCACTATACAACCATTAGTAAATACCGCACGCTTGCTGAGGATCATGGATATCTTAGTATAAAACAGAATTACAAACCTTCCGATTGGCCTAAGGAGTTTTTAGCTGAAGTTAAAGAAGCTAATCCTGATAAGGCTGATCGTTTAAAGGTGCGTGGAGGCTTTATTGTAGAGCAATTGCCCAGTACTATTATAACTGATCTTACAATCAAAAGAAAGCGCCTATTTAAGCCTAAAAAGGTGATTAGACGATGGCTTACATGTAAGGAGGTTGCTGAGGCTAAAGCAACGGTTGGTGGGGTTGCTAAGGCAGCAAGCAAGACTGCGGGAACTGAGGCTTCTTCAAGCAAGACCACTATGGCTAAAACTGCAGATGCTGCTGAGTTTTTTGCGGCAGCAGACAAGCCAATGATGAATGATGAAGTCGTGAGCAACAGTACAATCAAAATAACAATACAAAATGAACCAAACCCAAGACCAATAATCTGAAGATCTAAAAATCCAGTAAACCAAGAATAGACACAGTCTGCTTCTTGACTGGAAAAAACTTCAACCGTGTAACTAGGGTCTCCTCTACAGAGAGCTTAACCAAGAAATAGAATTATGAGATATATAACAGAATTAGTTAAAAAAGAGAGAAAGTTGATTAAAGCTAACAACCATAGAACACTATCCGGCCTGCACAATTTTATCGATGAAGACCTTCTTAATTTCTGTCTAACAGGAATAAAACATCATCCCCTTGTATCTCCTTCCGGCCGTTCCCTGAAAAGCATTAACAAGTCTATATCCATACCCTACCTGCTTAAGGAACTGAATGAGGGTGTTTACCATCCCGTAGCTGTGAAGATGAAGCAGGTAATCGTAAAGAACAAGATTAGGAATGTTGGTAAGTTACCGTTGGAGGATGAGTTGTTACAGAAGGCAGTGAAGGTGATCCTGGAGCCTGTGTATGAACAGGTGTTCTTCAACTTCAATATTGGGTACCGTAGGGGCAAGTATCAGAATGATGCTCACTCTTGGTTACATCACCAAGTGACCTATGGTGGTTATCGTTACCTGATCAAGGCAGACCTGAAAGATTACTTTAACTTGATTGATCATGAATACATGATGGAGTTTCTGAAGGAGAGGATTGCTGATAGTGTTATCCTGCATTTAGTGGAAGAATGGATGGCCGTAGGGAATGTAAACCGTAACAAGCCAGAAGAGCGCCCACAAGGACTTCTAACTGGTTCTCCCCTCTCTCCTATGCTAAGTAATATTTACCTGCATTACGTGCTCGACGATTGGTTTGTAAGCAGAATACAGCCGCTACTAAATAACACTAGTTTCATGGTTCGGTATTGTGACGATTTCATCATGGGTTTCAACAACGCCAATGATGCACGCAGGGTATACCGTACCCTCTTCAAACGACTGGCTAAGTATTATCTGTTCCTGAACCAAAGAAAGAGCTTTATGGTGTGGCTAGGTGATGAAAACGATAATCCCAACTACGGCAACGACTTTAAACATCATACCTTCAATTTTCTGGGACATCACTGCTGGTTGGGAAAGACAAAGAAGGGAGAAGAGGTATTAAGATGGAATGTGGTAGAATAAATGCCACTCATCTCTTGGTTTTGGATCTAAATCATTATTGTTCGCAATCCCTTGGGTGTGTTTACATTCTAAAAAAACAAAAGAGGATGTCCGTTTTAAACACCCTCTTTATTATTTTCTTACAACTTTTAAGACAAAAAATAACTGTTTATTTGAATTAGTAACTAGAAATTACTGGAGGGAGTTCAGCTTACACTCCCTCCTATATTGCTTCATTTATTCCGTCTTAACGCATCAACCAATTTATTCTTTATTCCTTCTTCAGTTGAAATTGTATTAATAGATTTTAATACATCATCAACATTAACAACATCGCTAATTGGATTAGCTAGTTCATTTAGAATCACATCTAAATTAATACCTTCCTTTGTGATATTCTCAACTACTCGCTTAGGATGCTGCTCTAAAAGCTTAAAAAGTACTTCATTACTATACTCTCCAAATTCAATATTATTCTTGCAATTTTCATCAAAAGTATATAAAAACAAGTAAATCAATTCATCAGAAATATTATTAATATTTTCCTCTGTCTCAAGAACAATATCAATATCACACCTTTCCTTTTCTCTTACAGATTCAATTTTCTCGGTTTGTGTAGTGACTTCATTCATATTTTCTTTAGATAGCTTTGTATTATGAACGAAGTTACACCCCTGTACTGAAAACACAATTACACATATTAACAAAAAACAAGAATCATTAAAAACTAGATTGATAAGTGTTCGTAAAAGGATTATAAGTTGCCCCATTTTGCTTTGCTTTTAATTCATTATATTTAACATTTGCATGTTTATTTGTTCTCAAAATTATTATTTTTCCTGATGAATTACCAGTAGTGCCAGTATAAGTCTTTTTAGAGCCATCCTTTTTTGTCCTAGTTATTGAACCACTCCAATCAAAATTCCCCAAAAAATCAGACACATCATTCGGATCTAATGTAACGCATCCTTTTGAACCTCTACTATTATAATTACCATTATCACTTGAGCCTGAATGGACATTTTCACCTAACATATTAACAGCATTACCATTAGGATCCGTTCCTTTAGCTGTCCTTTTTTTAGAATCATCATAAATGTTCAATCCTTTTTTACTACTTCCTTTATGTCCATATTTATTATCATAACTATGTTCTCCCTCATTTACAGTATTGTACGCTGTAGTATTATCTTTATTTGACTTCGAATTTGGATAACTACTTCCGCTATACGATTCTGTTGGCTCACCATCAATATCAACAATGATCTCTGCAGAATATGTCTCACCTTTTGTTCCATTATCACTAGGTCGAGATGGTTTATCAAACACATAAATAGTGGTATCTAAGCCCATAATATCAGGATATAATATAGGATTATTATATGTATATGCATATCCCGTATATTCATGATGCTTTTCAATCATAGGATCCACAACATGCCACCTCCCTATCTCCGCATCATACATCCTTGCACCATAATCGTACCAATCTAAAAGAACGCCGCCAAGTTGTTCATCTTGAATTTCCTTGCCGTTATAAAGGTATTTGTTTTTTACGAAATCTACACTCTGGCGATCATGTAATTTACCAAATGGATAGTAATCACTTTTTGAAACTGGTGCTCCACCTTGATTTATTACAACACGCACATTACCCAGATGGTCTTTTAGATTATATTGGTAACCATCGCTTTTCCACATCCCCTCACTAGTAAGGATATAATCCAACTGATTTCCATTGTATACAAAGCTACCGGCATAACTAATCTTGGTTGTACTACCTCCTTTTGTTGTTTGTTTCATCACCTTGGTTCCATCTGCGGCGTAGAAATAATCTATCACATCAGTCCCTTTTGAAACCTTCTTTGGTAAGTTCAGACGGTTATAAGCAACATCAAAGCCACGATAACCATCTTTGGTCATGTTGCCATTGGCATCGTAAGAGTAACTACCATTAATTCCTTTAGCATTGTCTTTTATTGAAACCAATTGGTTACCACTGTAAGTATATACAAGATCATTCTCATATGAACTTGAATTACCATAACGTTTCAAACTCTTTATGTTACCCCTAATATCGTAATCAATTCCTTTAGGAGCTCCTCCTGTTACATCAAAATTACTTACATCAGACCACGCACTTGAATAAACCTCAAAGTCGGCTTTTTTTAATCTATTTAAGCCATCGTACGCATAACCATAGGCCTTTTTATCCTCATCATGAGCCTTCCATACAACACCACTAATATTACCATTAAACTGCTCTTCCCCATCAATATTCGCTCCCTGTATCGCCTGATCGTAGGATAGTTCCATTCCGAAATGATTCTTTGCATCATCATCCTTCACACCATCATTTGTTAGATTAGCATTATTGATACTTGTCAGCCAGCCTCGAATATTATAGCGATAATCTATTGACTCTATTCCGCCATGAAGGTTCTTCTCAATCAACTCACCAAGTTCATTGTACTTCATTTCAGCCAAAACTGTTGTTGGTGTTGTTGTACCAACGCCATGCTTAACCTTTAGCAAACGACCTTGATCATCGTACTCCATCATTTCGCACGCGTACTTTTCTCCAACACCACTAATGTTTTGCCAGGTAATTGTTTTTTCTGGTTGTGAGGTAAATCCCCAATATTGAGTACTTGCCACCTCTGTTCCGATTACTCCATTAACCATAATATCTGAAATAGTCTGCACTACACGATATTGCTTGTCGTAATAGATTGTACTAACCAAATTATCATTTCTACCTGATATAGATCGAATAGTCCCGGTTACCTGACCTTTTGCTTCAGGTAAATGCGATATATCTAAATTAGGATGCGTTGCATTATAATTCTCTTTCCCAGTCCAACTATAATCATCATAGAATGTCTTTACTAGAAATTGTTCTGTACCAAAGGTATTGGTAATTATTGTGTCATGCTTGGTTAACAAATCAGGAAAATCATCAGTCAAATCAACATATCCTGATTCTTTTTGTCGGTTAAAGTCATCATACTTAAAATAAGTCCACTCATCATTATCTCCCGATCGCTGATTACCATCCTGCGTTAATACCAAACGATCACGTACATCATACACCATATATACAGGAGCTACTCCTGGTAGATGCTTTTCAATCATCCGCTTTTTATGATCATACTTATATGAGTACATCATTGATTCATCAAAATCTGCAGTGGTAATGGTAAGACTACTGGTGTTGCTTGCTGTGAATGTAAAGTCTGGCTTTAAAGTGATGCAAGAACCTGAAGCAGCTACAAGCAGTTTCTTGCCATCTGGCATAGAAGCTAATTGAGTATCCTCACTGTAAACTTGGGTTTCTCCGGATTGCGTTGACGGAATACTCCCTTTAAATGCTGCAACAACTCCCGGGGGTAACACAAAACGTAACAAGCCAAAATCATCATAAACATAGTAAGTCTCCACAGGTACAACTTGATTGTTCTCTTCAACGTAGCTGCGTTTTAACACCACCTGTCCTTGTTTATCCTTGAACTCTTCTGTTGTATGCAATTGGCCCGATACAACCTCCGACTCCCAGTTCTCATCTTTAACAACATTCTTATAAAGACTATTTGCCTTATAAAATGAGAATCCATCACTATCTGCTTCTCCACCGCTATTCACAAGTCTATCTCCACTTACTTCAAAGCACAATACATCATTTGTAGCATTAGTCCCATACCCGAAGTGTTGCGCATGGGCTCCATCTACTTGCCAAGCCTCTCCTGGAGCTCCCTGTTTTAATACTCTATTTAGTGGAGATGCCTCAAATTTGGCTTCACTATACGGTACAGTTGAGTGTGCAACTTTAACCGCTACGTTATTATAGTAATTATAGTGCTCCGAACTGGAATAGGTATTTTCCGTTTTAACAGGATCGAGATGATACATTCCATTTGAAGCATTGGTAACATAAGGTAAATAAGTCCGTACCTGTCGGCCATACTTATCATATTGAATAGGTACAATTACATCCTTACCCAATGGGCTACCCTGAACGGTAATAACTTGTGAGGAACGACCTAAGCCATCGAAATAGTTTATCGTTTCAATCGTTTTGTTTGCATCCTTATTTAATACCTCAATCGACTGAATATAGTTCTTTGTAGGATCTGGCGTTCCTTTCTGAGCCTTCGTCGTCGTTATTATCCCTAGCATCATTAAAACAAGGAGTAATCTAGACTTTATAGAGAAATCGGACAATTGCATGCCACCACATGTCGCTCCCCCTAACATTCTCTGTTGTATATATTTATATTGTTCGTTCATTGTTCTTGAAATTTCGTTTTTATTGATTGATCCAGCTCATAATGCCCTTCATGTTGGCTATAAAAATTACTCTGCCAACATAACAGAATAATGCTTGCTATATATAAATGAAAAGATTTCATTTCTTTATCTTTAAAATATAAAACTAACAGTTACTCTATCATAATGAGTTAATATTAATTGTACAGGTTATGCCATTCCCTGATATAGTAACAGAAGCAGCGCCCAACTGATTCGGATTCACATTAAGATCTGCTTTGATGATCAAAGTCTTATAGCCACAAGCAGAGCTTACATTATTACCTGATTCATCCTCAACCAATACCCATGGCTGAGAAAACTGCTGATCAATGGTAACTGTCCAACATATATTTGAAGAAGCAGAAACATTAACGGTTACCGGATTATCTAAATTGTCAATATTTCTAGGAGATACGATTATGGTATCTGATGTCGCCTGAGCAACCGATAATCTCTTCTCTATATCTCCAGCTTTTATCACCACAGCACCTGATCGGGGAGCTATCGAACTATTATAAGAGGCAGCAACAGAGATCGAATCACTCCCCTCTCCCGAAGTTGGAGATACTGTAATCCATCCTGGTTTATTAACTAATGACCAATTCACATTTGAATTAACTGCACAACGCTTAGTCTCACCACCACTTGTAAAACTTAAACTTGATGGAGAGACAGATAACTCTGTGTTGTAATTATATCTAATCTGTTTCTGGATCTCACTATCGTCGTTCATTACATTCATCAATCGACCAAAACTATCATAATTATATTTTGTCTTCAGTCCGTTCGGATCCGTAGCTTCATCAATCCCCTTCATTGGTTGGTAGGTGAAAGATGAGACAAATGCATCTGTCAAGTTACTTCGCAACATATCTCCTTTTGAATTAATGTAACTCTTACTTGTTGAAGTCTGCAAACTGTTTACAATTGACGATCCTCCCAGTGCAAGCTCTACTTGATCATAGTTTGCATTCACAACCTTAGCAACAGGGAATGCTGAGTTATAAGCCCACAAGTAAGTGGTTGGTTGATCATTCTTCTTATGCAACTGTTGCAGATTCCCAAATCTGTCGTATTTGTCAAAACAAACCTTTGTATCCCAAGTTTGGTTATGTAATTCAGATATAGAGTCGATAAGGTATTGACTGCGATCTGCATCAGTCATGTATCTTTTTGAGCTATAAAAATATTCAACACCACTGTTTTGAACTCCATCAACTTTTGTGATACTTTTTACTACTGGCAAATAATTATCATTCACCATTGAATTATATGGTTCTACACTATAATCAAATGGATAAGACTTTATTTGGGTAATCTCTCTTCCACGACTATCAGTTGTCTTCACCTCCTTTACAAGAATATGATCCTCATTGTAGGTAAATAATTGCTCTGTTGTTATTGAATCTGATTCCTCATATGTCTTTGTCAGAACACGATCAAGCCTGGTGCGATCGGAATGAATAAAATAGCGTTGGTAAATAACATTACCCATATGGTGTTCATTATCCGCTGCATTAATCATATAAGGACAGGTCGAAACCTTTAAGCCCATTCCTATGTTCTTTGGATTAATACCGGTGGAATAATTGTTCTTGACATAGTATTTGAGGTCATTATTATGATCATAAACCCTCTTCTCTTGTAACAATCCTTCCTCCCAATCTTTCGACGGATAATCAATAAATGGGTAGAGAAACACCTCAGAATGCCAGAACATATGAGCCTTCATGTAAGTAACGTATATACCAAGTCTGTCTATAAAACCACTATAAGCATCTTTAGTAATGTAGGTATCCCAATTTGGAACAGAGTAGACATACTCAGTGTAGCCATCAGCAAAACTAGCTGCTCCTCCACTCATATAACCTTTCCATTCCTCAACACGTCCATAACCAACACTCGCCCCCCGGGTTAGTCCCAGACCATTAAACGGTGAAGAGTTAAAAATCTCGGATACAGTCTGTAGAGGTATTGTTCCCCCATAGCCTGAAGTAACAATACCTGGAGGACATATCTGGGGACCTATACACGGAAGATAAATATTCTCTGAATATTCCAGATAATAGTGAGGATCATGATTAAAACCAGCACTTGAATTGAATGCTCCTTTTGCCGCATCATAGCGATACTCCTTTACTGTTGGAATAGCAGTGTCACTCTCCTTACTTATCACTCGTTTTATTCTCAGCCCACCTGCTGTTTTATTTGATGAAGTTTCATTATCGTAATAATTATGGGCCTCATATTCAAAAGAAGATTCACCTCCTGTAGGATATTTTATCTGATTTAATGTCCAAGCCATCATTTCTGGAAACTTAGGTTCTCTGTTCGCACCATCATAGACATAATCGATATCTGACGAATTTTTAATATCTGATTTAGCTGGTATCATTTTTAAACTTCGGGTTTTATTACCTATTGCTCCATTGTAAAACCCCCAATAATCCTGTGCCAAAGAACTTAAAACCGGCAACTTGTGGCTTTCATAGTAACCAAATTCATAAGGAGGTAATGCCTCTCCTGTGCTACTCATTTCCTGCACTTTGGTTAACTTGAGTCGCCTGTTACCGAAATAATCATTTGCTTCAGAAATAAAATAATCGTAACTCAACTTAAATTTCTTGATCAACATATTATCCAAATCTCTGATTTCTACATTTTCAACAGGATATGACGGTGACCTCACATCTGTTCTTGCGTCATTACTCAATTCCACTTTTATTTTTCCTCCAGGAAACTCAATACTACTCAAAGTTGGGGTGATATACTCAATCTGAAATTCCGAAAAAGATTTCAATTCATTAGTATAAAATCCATTGACCATAGCATAAGGCATATAACAAGCCGATTCACTTGCAGAAAAACTTATGGAACTACCATTACTGCCATAGTTAAAGTTTATATCCTTTCCTTTTGAAGTAATAATCTTTGTCAAGTACCAACCAGTAACACGCGGATCTGCATTCGCTTCAGCACTGGCATCACTTCGTGGGGTGAGAGAAATAGTAGAGGTAAATTCTGTTTTGGAGAATATATAAGTAGTTCCTGCAATTGATTTTACTCTCCAATTTTCTCCATCCTTTTCGATTTGAATATTTGAATTTGGAAAACAATGAGCATTACCATCTGCATCCAGTATAAACTTAGTGCTTAATCCAAAACAGTTCAACGAATAAGTATCACTTTCACTATCCCTAACCCCATCTTTCACTCCATAGATGTACTCGGTTTCATCTGTACTATCACCGGTAGCTCCTTCACTATAATTAATATCGTCAATGGTGTGATAATAGATATCATAACCTTTAGACTTATCTAATATTCCATAACTCCATTCATCAGGAATCCCATTCACCACACGTGTAATTACACCTGTGCCGTTTAACGTCCAACCTAATCCTACACAACTTGCAGTCTGGTTAACTTTAATACCGGATGGATGATAAGATAGAGATACAGGAATCTGAACTTCATCAACACTAACTGTATAAATAGGGATTGATATATTCACCGTTCCCGTATAATGAGATACAGGAAAGTCACCATATATTTGAAAAGCCATAGCTTCAGGTGAAGGAGGAATTACAGGTGGCGAAATTTGTGGATTTTCTTGTTGTGCTACTGTGTTCTTGTACCCCAAAGTCAACATCAGCAATAAAGAGAAAGATAATAAGCAATTCATCCTGTATAAAGATGTATTCTTCATATTTGAAAGGTTTTAATTATAGCTACTAATTAATACAATCACCCTGCTTATTGCATTTAATCAAAATCGACGATTAAATAATAATATACAGATATTATCCTCATCGTTTAGAGGATTCCGCCCCTCTAAATCGGTATTAAGAAGTTTCCACAAGAGTAACTATCTTGTAGAAACAATATGGATTTTAAAATTAGGTGTAGATATTTACTCATGGCTATTAAACTTATAATTGGTTTTAAAGTTTTTGATTGAGTTTCATTTGTAACGTATTGATTATTTCATCTTGTTTTTGCATTTTTTGTTTGACTTCGTCCATTGCCTGCTGCTGCTTAATCACATACAGCGTCAACTCCTCGATCTTCTCCAGAAGCTTTGCATTCATTTCCCCAACAGAAATGCCATCCTTCTTTACCGTTTTTGCATTGGGGATATTTGGTAAGTGACCATTTTCATCGATGAAGTTGGCGACTTGTTCGATAGGCATTAGTTTGTAGTCATTGTCAAAGACATAATCAGCCCATATTTCACTATCTACCTTAATTTCCCTGGCGCGGATAGTTCCATTGGCTGATAAGACATAAGCATCAGAAGGATCTGTTCCGATACCAACGTTGCCAGCAAATTTGCCTTTTGAAAAGTGATCAATATGAATTGGCTGAGCAGTATAGATCTCACCACTAGTTGAACCATCAACAGGAGCTTCTAAATATGTTACTCCAACTCCATCTGTCTGGCGTGCTACAACCTCCATAAATCGCCAGTTTTTCATTTGACGCACTGCACCTCATATTGTCCTATAGCAGTCTTTACAAGTCTCACATAATCATCAATGGGACCACTTACAACACCTGTGTCCAGGTTATTATTTGTATCACTACTTCTTCGGGCTGCAATATTGAATCTGAAATACTCTCCGTTAACCGAATACCCAAAGTTGGTAGTAGAATCAAAAATGATTACTTCCATACTTGCACATTGCCAACACTGATCACTCAACTGAATGTCCGCTATTTTCTTCCATACTTTGGTGTTTCCACCACCCCAACGCCAACGATACGTACATTTCAAGTTGGAAAATTTTACTGTAGCTTTATTTACATCCAATCCTGCTAAAGGATTCATTGTGTTTATTCCTAATTTTCCACTAATGGTAAAGTTGCCATCTTTGTGATACTGTGCAAATGTCATCATCGACATGAACATCAGTACTGCTATTATGAAAGTTGTCTTTCTCATTTTAGTCGTTTATTTTGTTCTAACTGTTGGATCTTGGTCTTTAGTTGTTTGATCTCTTTGTTCTGTTGGATATTGTAAAGTATCAACTCTTCGACTTTCTGAAGTAGTAGTTTATTCATCTCAGATAGTCCGATCCCTTCTTCTTTCATCTGTCTTGCTGAGGGCACATCTGGTAAATGTTTATGCGTTGTAACGAAAGAATCTACCTCTTCAAGCGACCTCAATTTATAGTTATCTTCGAAGACAAAATCAGCTGTTTGAGGTTCTACTTTTACTTCGGAAGCAGTTATTGTTCCTGACACATCAATTGCTGATGCATATTGTTTAGGATACTCACAATCGATAACCAAATCTCCCGATGGAAGTGTATCATAAATCCCACCGTTACTGATGGCTGTTATTAACGCACAACCAGTCATAATTCTTCGATAATAAAGAACCGTATAACTCTTATTTACCTTCACGTAAATGTCGATGGTTGTATTATTTTGGACTGCTTTGACATTCTCGGCTCCGATATTAGAATCAAATAATACCATGCCATAGTGTGTAGCGGGTCCTACAGTTGCATCTTGTCGTTTAAACCTTGCAACTAATTTCCCATAGTAGAATGTATTATCTCCTGCTCCATTGCCAATGAATTCGAAAGTAGTACCATAGTCCTGCCATCCCACTGTTATTTCGCATGTGGCAATTCTAAACCATTTTCCTGCATGTAAACCAGCTGTACCTTCTGTATTGTATCGTTCATTTACTACCTGTTCTTCAATCCCTTGAGCTACGACCTGGGAAATAATCCCCAGAAATAAAATCACGATTGCTAATCTTCTCATCATCTATTATTTAGTTGTTCTTCAATTCTATTTATCTGATTTTTCAACTGTTGCATTTCCTCTTTAACCTGCTCAGCCTCTTTAAGCTTTCGCTCGAAATCTTTCATTTTCTTATCCTGATCAATAATGTAGAGGGTCAGTTCTTCAATCTTCTGAAGTAGTTTAGTATTTATCTCACCGACAGAAATACCTTTTTCTTTTACAGTCTTGGTGTCTGGGATTAGAGGCAAATGTCCCTGCTCTTCAATGTATTTAGCCACTTCTTCTAGAGGCATCAATTGGTAATCCTTAGCAAAGACAAAATCGGCCCAATCTGTTCCATCAACAACTATCTCCTTCGCTCTAATGGAACCATTTACTGCTAGCCTATTTTCTCCAGTGTTCTTTGTTCCAATACCCAGTTTCCCCTCCATATAGTTAGTACCCGCACCAAGGAAATATGCAGGATAATTAAGTGCAAGTCCATTTTGATTCAACTTGGGACTTAAAGTTGTTTTGTAAGTGTGTGCAGGTCCATTCTCCTCTTGAAATGGAAGACTATTAGCAACTCCATCATAAACAACCGGTTCTGGAAGATTGCTATTTACACTTCGGTAGTAGTAAGTAGTGCTTCCACCTCGCAGCCAGATGATGAAATTCTGAGAATTATTTAGACCACAAGCATCGTGATAATCTGCAATAAATACATTTAAATAGTGCTTAATGTCAACATCTACAAAATGTGATTGATGCCCCCAGCGGCTTGTATGAAAACGAAACATAGCAATTACAGAGCCTCGCCAGGAATTATCGATATGCACTGAAGCCCTTGATATTTCAAGTTCTGTTGCTCCATGGCTCCAGCCTGCATCTTTAAACACTACTGGATAAAATTTATCCATATCACCACGAACAACAAATGTTCTAGCCTCAATTGATTGTCCGAAACTCATTGTTACTGACAATATCAAGCTAATAGCAAACAATAATACACTTCTCATCTTAATCTTTGATTTAATATTTTAGTTCTCATTTCCAACAATAGCCTCAAGCTTCTGAATTCGATCAGTAAGCTTCTGATTCTCTGCTTTCTGTTCAATTAAATAGAGCGTTAGCTCCTCAACTTTTTGAAGTAATTTGGTATTTATCTCACCAACTAAAATGCCTTTTTCCTTTACTGTTTCGGCTTTCGGGATATCAGGTAAATGACCGTTTTTATTGATAAACTTAGCAACCTCATCTAGATCCATTAGATTATAGTCTTCAGCAAAGACAAAGTCTGCCCAATCTGTTCCATCAACAACTATTTCCTTTGCTCTTATAGATCCATTTACTGCTAGCTTGTCGTTTCCAGTGTTCCTTGTTCCAATACCTAGTTTACCCTCCATGTAGTTAGTACCCGCACCAAGGAAGTAACCTGGACTATACATGGTTATTCCCGCTTGATTTAATTTTGGATTTAGTTGAGTCTTAAAGCTGTGTGATACCCCATTTACTTCCTGAAATGGCAAACTGTTCGCAACTCCATCATAGACAACAGGCTCTGGAAGATTGCTATTTACACTTCTATAGTTATAGGTAGTACTTCCTCCACGCAGCCAAATGATAAGAGTATAGGATGCATTATGTCCTGTAGCATCATCATAATCGGCAATAAAAGGTTTGACTCCATGTTTTATATCTGCATCACAAAAATGTGATCTATGCCCCCCACAAGTAGTATGAAATCTAAACCGCGCAATCAAAGAGCCTCGCCACAAGCTATTTAAATGAACCGCTGCTCTTGTTAATTCCAATTCTGTACCTCCAGCATTCCAGCCTGCATCAATAAAAACAACTGGATAGAATTTGTCAAAATCCCCTTCCACTGTAAAAGATCTTGTCTCTAATGATTGTCCAAAGCTCATTGTCACAGTCAACATCAAGCACACAGATAACAACAATATCCTTCTCATCTTAATCTTTGATTTTATGTTTCTGTTCTATTTTTCAACAAGTGTCTCAAGCTTCTGAATTCGCTCAGTAAGCTTCTCGTTTTCCTTTTGCTGTTTTATCAAATAGAGCGTTAGCTCCTCAACTTTTTGAAGCAGTAGTTTATTCATTTCGGCTAGTCCAACTCCATCCTCTTCCATCTCCTTTGCTGAAGGCACATCTGGAAGATGCTTTCGCTCCTTGACAAACTTATCAACCTCTTCAAGAGATCTCAGATCATAGTCATCTTCAAATACAAAGTCTGCGCCCCCATTCGCATCAACTTTAATCTCCTTTGACCTGATTGTTCCTCCTACATCCAACATGTATTTCGGAGTCTTTATTCCTATCGCAACAAAGCCATTCTTCTTGACGATAAACTGTGGGACCGACTTTGCTGGATCAGACAATACAGCAAAGTCTGCAGCCTTTGTTGCAAAAAGTGTTAGAGACTTATCATCAAGACTACGTTCTCCATTTGGAGTACAAGTAATCCTAAAATCAAAGATATTCCCTTGAGTTGGACTATCCCTTCTTATTGAAAAAATATCGTCATGGTTAACCGACCTCACCTGTAGCATATCAGAAGGATTGTTAGTTCCAATTCCTAATCGATTCATGAAGTATGAAGGATAATGATTCGATTTTAAATAAACTCGGACATTGCCTGCGGAATCTTTCAACCAAAGTTGACCTGTACTGTCAGATGTAGCTTCTAATCTCGATACTATTTGCATTGATGAATTAAAAACGTTATAACTCCTCGATGAACTTCCAGATTGAAAAATTGATACATTACCTGCAGCAGGGAATGTGTTGGTTTGAGCATAAATAGCACTAGTCATCATTAGCGCCATAAATAATAGAGCAATTTTTTGATACATTTTACTTATTTAATTTTGAGAATAAACAATAAAGGATAGTGTTAACTGTCAGCACATAAATCCCATCAGCGAGAACATACTGTTACGTATACCAATTAATAGTAGTAAAGTACATTTACACACTAAGATTCTGCAACGACAATTAAACTAATAGCTTCAGTTAACTTTCTATTGAAAAAATTATATTACAATTGATTAGAAAAAGTAGACTTGAAGATGGGACTTGTAAACTAACATGTCTTGTCGCAACAAGACTGCCGCTTTTAAACGAAGAGACAGGGCTGTATCTTTTCATATTGGAGAATTGTTAATTAGTTATGCTTCAGCTAATATAAACATTTTCATTAACAATACAATAATTAATTTCTCGTGATACTATTTTTACTGCTTGATAAAAAACTAAATTGGAGCTATTATATCTATGATCATTGCTCGCCATTCACATACCAAATAATGATGGAGCAAACCTTTAAGATCGCTCCACCCTTTTATGTAATCGTTTCTTTCACATTTTGAATAAATCTGGCATATGGTATATCCCAAATATTTATAGTCCATAATTATATTTGTATTCTTGCCTTACTTTGCCATCGTCGTTTTTTATAAACTTCAGACGGGCACCATTATCATATTCAAAGATTGTCTTAACACCGTTTGCATCCATTATCTTAGAAGTTCCAATTAAAGGGATATAAGTAACCCCTTGTGAGCCTGAGCCTGATTCTGACATAACCTCATTCACAAATTCACTAATAACGTCCTGATCTTTGGATCCTCCAACCAATTCAAGTCTATAACCATATTTTTGTTCTAATGAATTATAATCTTTTCCGATAATTTTAAGAATTGGTTGTGTATTTTCGTATGCCCAAATATAACTTTCTGTTATTCCATTATACCTAGAGACTTGTATAATATTTCCTGTTACTGGATGATAACTATAAGAATTTTTTAACTGATATGAATCAGGAATGGCATTTTCTGTTTTTACATGTTCAGGATAATTACCAACCAATCGATATTCCTCAATCACTTTTCCATTTGAATCATATTTGTAAGCTTGACCACCAACAACAGTTTGATCAACCACCTTCTCAATGCGTATTGGAACTGTTTTGATATTATTATTCTTTAAATCCTCTATCCATCCTACGCCAATAAAATCAGAAGAATAAAGATATCTAGTTTTGATTTCCTTCCCTGCACTATTAAACCTCCGATCTTCTGTAATTAATTTATGCACCTTGTTTTCTGACACAAATTTAGTTTCCGTTTCAATTATTTTCCCTTCGCCAAAATACTCTTTTATCAATTTGCTTTGAAGGTTAATCCACCTATATTCTGTATAGAAATTGGCTCCAGTAATATAATCATTCCTTGTTATCCAATGCGTTAAATCATCACAGGGAGACTCATCAATTTTCATACACTCAGGGCAATTTTCCAACCTAGTAGGATTCGTATTATACATGTATTTAATTCCTTTAACTCGTCGAAAATCAATTTCATTTCCAAAATCATATGAATTTATTTCTTCTCTAACCAAACATGGACTCCCTCCAGTATTTCTATAAACTGATTTATTTAACAGCTTGCCACAATACAGCTCTTTACTCGTGTAGGGTGCAAATGGGAATCGAGCCTGCGCAAAAGTGACTACATCCACGTTTGTAAAATCTGTCAAATTTGGTTCATCATAGTAAAAAGAATAGTCATAAGTAGTCCATCCATTATTTATTTGCTCAGTACCATCAAACTCCGTGACATTAGTGTACGTTATTGAAGATCCCATATTATAAATTGGCAACATCGAATTGCTAAAAGCATTTAAATGTGAACATTTCTCAATAGCACAGACCTTATTCCAATATATATGATCAGTTAAGTAACCAAACAAAGGAAGGTTTATAACACGTCCACTTGTTATTTCACTATTCGGTTGAGTGTACTTAAAATCTTTAGAAGAAATAAGTTGACCTGTAGAATCATGATTTTCAATACACTTTATACGCAATCCTCCTGCTAATATATTGGTTTCATCCTCATCAACACTATTAAGTTTATTCCAATATCTACAAGTTAAACGCACATAGTTTTCTGAAGAGTAATCATAACAGTCAAAGCTTTGTGCTCTTAACGTTATTGTTTCACCACCATTAAATTCAACAGGAATTACCACCGATAATCCAGACTCACTCCATAGGTCCCAATCCTCATCTGGATTTATTCCTTCTTTTAATCGGTCAAATATTTCATTAAGTTCTTGGATCGGTGATGAAACTAATACATTATTTAATCCAATAATACTCGCCTCTGCTACCAAATCACACCATTCGCTAAAATCTGCATCTTCATCGTTTGCATATGGACAAAGCTCCACTCTAATCTCTCCTCGAACAGGTGTTCCATCCTCGTTGGGTTGTACCAAAAATACTTTATCCACATTTTCATTATTATCACTTGCATAAGCAATATAATCAATAGATTTCTGCTCAGCAGAAATTATACGATTACATCTGTACAAGCCTCTATTAGATTCATAAATGAAAGATGTATAACCCCCTGTTGGATATACTATCTGCTTTAAGGAACCTGCTCTACAATAGAACGAATCAACATTTCTATTAGCCCCGTTAATGTTATATTGATCAAAAGGAGGTATTATCCTATTAACATTATTTTTCCCATTATAATATCCCCAATAATCAACTGAAAATGCATCTTTTGATGGTAACTTTAAATCAACATCACTATCTCCGTAGTAAAATAGTTTTGTTATTTTCATCTGAGCTCCCAATTCATCATTCTCAACAATACTACTGAGCATCATTCTATTTGTCATGCTTGTGTTGGGTTGGTCAAAATCTCGATACCTGAGCTCAACTTCTTTAACAAAATCTCCACAAATATTATTTACACTAACCTTATTATATTTATACCCTAGCCCGTATGGTCTATCCTTACGAATGCGATCTCCTTCAAACGTTATAGTACCTTTTTCACAAATGATCTTATTTAAGTATAGGCACGAAATATTACATGTAGTAGCACTTCTCTGGTGGTGATAATCCGTATGCATTGGATATTTATAGGTATTCTTACATGTTGAGCCTAAAGGTTCAATATGATATTCACTTGAATAACTTACTGATTCATTAATCTCGGTCCCGGTTACATATTCAAATATAATTTCCTCGCAAGTATCAGATGAAACAATTTTACCTAAATACCAAGATGAGACATATCTAATTTCTTCAGAACCATTATCTAAATAGGTCTCCTCTTTTTTGTTAAAATAAAACTTATTTCCTCTTTCATCTGTTACTATGAAACCATCTAAATTACCTTCAATATTAATTTTCATATTGCTATGAGGTAACATAATTATATCATCGGAACCATTCCCTCCAAAAATAAATTTCCCGCTATTTCCCATAAAGTTATAAGAAAAAATATCTGGAGCATTATCGATATCATTATTGATATATTGCTCTTTCTTATCAAAGAAACTTAAACCTTGTGACTCCGTAAGAGGTCTTTCCAAGTCAGATATATCTGGAATACGATGTCCATCTCTCATAAAACCATAGGAATAATCTTCATCTGGTTTTCCTCTCATATTTCGAGTAATTACACCTCCTGCATTTAAACTCCACCCTAAGCCAACACTTCCTGCTTCCTGAGCTACATGAATACCTGAAGAGTGGTAACTAACAGATATATCTAGATTGAAATTTCTGGTTTTTAAATTACAAATAGGAATGGAGACATTAACAAGGCCATTTGCCATATTTACAGGATACCGTCCATATAATCCTAATGCATTAGCATCGACAGAAGGTTTACCAATAGATGGAACTGGATCTTGAACTTTTGGTTCCTGAGATAAACACACTTTAATCCCGAGTAACAGGATAATACAAAGTAAACACGAGTTTGTTAACTTATTCATATTTCTTACAGTTAAACATATTAAACAATAAAATTATATTCACTTATATTAATATTGATTGAAAACAGATTGAATAAGAGAAGTTGATCCTTTTGTTATGATATAAAATCCCTTCCATTACACTATATTGCGAGTATAGTGGTAATTGTGATTTTCAAACAAATTTGAATAGATTCTTCAAAAGTAATTTCTACTCAATCTCTCCATTATTTTATCTGTTTTATTATATCTAGATTTGAAACATTATTCATTATCTTATGCCTACAACAAATAGGAATAGATTTCATCTAACGAAGTTAAGCCTTGAAGGTAAAGCTTTACTGCTGCATCTTTCAGGGTAGCAATTTTTAGATCGTCTGCAGTTTCAAGATTATTCTGCTTGATATTCTGAGCTAAATCAGTATCTACTGGTAAGATCTCATAAATCGCCTTACGACCTAAATAACCTGTATACAGACAATGATCACAGCCTTCTGCAACAAAGTGCGTATTAATTTTGCCATTAAGCTCTTCTGGCAGTAAACCGTCTTCAATTACCACTTCCTTTTTACAATGAGGACAAAGCAGACGGACTAATCGTTGGGCCATTGATAGATTCAAAGTATTAGCCACCAAATAAGAGGGCACATCCATATCTAATAAACGAGAAATAGTGCCAAGGGCTGAATTGGTGTGAATAGTAGAGAAAACCAAGTGACCAGTCAATGCTGCACGTATGGCCATCTGAGCGGTTTCCTGATCACGAATCTCTCCAAGCATGATGATATCAGGATCCTGTCGCAGAAAGGTACGAAGTGCCGCAGCAAAAGTAAGACCAATATCTTCTTTAACATGCACCTGATTAATACCATCGATAGTATACTCTACCGGATCCTCGACAGTCATAATATTCACATTCTCGGTATTCAAATGACGAAGGCTGGCATAAAGAGTGGTAGTCTTTCCTGATCCCGTAGGACCACTAATCAGGATTATACCATTAGGGCGCTGTATCCCTTTCAGATACACTTCTAATTGCTCCACGGAGAATCCCAGTGCATCAAGCGCAATATTAGCAGTATCCTTGTTTAATAGTCGTAATACAACCTTTTCGCCATATAATGTAGGCAGCACTGAAACACGAATATCAATCTTATCATTGCCATTTCTGAAGAAGATACGACCATCCTGAGGCAAACGCTTCTCTGCAATATCAAGATGAGCCTGAATCTTGATCTTATTAATTAAGGCTGGGTATTTATCCTTTCCAAACTGATAACGTTCAACCAGCTTTCCATCGATACGAAATCGGATACGACACACATTTTCAAAAGCTTCGACATGAATATCACTGGAATTATGAATCTTTGCCTCTTGAATTACTTTCGGCAAGAAATCATCGAAATTCTGAGAGAAAGACTCCAGACTACCAGATTGTTTTTGCTGTTGAATAGGATAAAACCGTACCAATGCTTTGTGCACCTCAGGCTCGTTGCGGACATCAAACTGGACAACACATCCTAATAACATTTCAAGCTCTTCACGGGCAAATGAGTCATCACTCTTAGCATAAAACACCATAGTCCCGTTATCGCGCGACTTAGGAACAACATAATAATGCCAGGCCTGTGCTGGATTAATTACTTCAACCAGTTCTTTCGAAATTGTTAATTCATTAGCCATAACATTATCCAATTATCATTATTAATATCGATTGTTCCCAAATGGGCTCCCATTAAAACTACTAGTAGCAATATTGCCCAATATCCAGCAAGAGGAATTGTTAATTCATTGCGTCTTGATGTACTTACCAGAGCAAAACCCAGTAAGGCGATAAATAAAGAACCAACCATGAATACAATGAAATTCAGCGGAGAAAAGCTAACCAATAGAACTGGCAGCATTACCATATCCCCCATTCCGATAGATTCATACAACCGTTCGAATCCATTTAATCCATATCTTACCAGATAGTACAACGAGCACAATGCAGTCACGGTAATTGCTACAATCAGGTTCACCATAAGGTTATCCCAGGAAATCACTTTACCAGACACCTGATAGGCATACCCCAACATGCCAAGTAGCAATAATGGGAACAGCCACCAATAAACTGCCCGATTCTTAAAATCCTGAACTGCAATAGCGCAACAGCTCATCACAATAAAGATCAGCCAAAACACCATTAGTCTTTTTTAACCTCTACCAGCTTTTTTTCTTGATTAATTTCCCAGATGTTAAATACACCGTCGCCATCAAAGTCAACTACAGCAACAGCTCTTGCTTTAAAGGTAGTAGCTGAAGATTCTACAATCTCTATTCGGTAGTTTGCATTCCCGTCTTCCGTAACCAGTTTTTCCTGTTCAAAACCGATCTCTTCAAGATCAGGAGAATATTTGGAATACATATAGAAATAACTCTTCTCCATATTGTACAGATGTCCCAGCTGCATCTGGGCTTCCGTACTTTTAGCCTTTGAAATTAAGGGCATTAAATTGGGAAGGGCAATCAGTACTAAGATTCCAATAATTACGAGTACCACTAATAGTTCGGCCAACGTAAAAGCCTTGAGTTGTTTTTTCATAAGTCAATAAATTTTCAATACATTCCTTACTAGCATGCCGCAGCACTTCCCAAAAGTACATAAATGATACTATTTGTAAAAATACCTTGAAAGATTTTTGGGAAATTAGTTTGGGGAGGGGATCTAAAACTATTTAGATTGAAAAAAATCCCGACATTTCTGCCGGGATTTTCTATTTCACACATTGCTTGATTCGTTCATTAAATATCGCTCATAATTCCCATCCTTAGTCGTTCGGATAAGAAATATCTTTTACTTTAATTTCTTTGTTTTCAAGGTTAACTTCCAATGCTATTTCACTATCTGACTATATGCATAATATTTCATTGATCGGTCAGTTATGGACTTTCAACAAAACTGGGACAAAAAGTTAAGTCATGCTGCAATTTTTTGATTAATTAAAATGGATTGAGTACAGTATAATACTAAACTCAATCACATTAGTATAGTTTTTGGGCAAGGCAATACTAAAACTAGATTCAACTAACTAAGATTTTGCTTATCGACACATTTACCTTACGGAAGAATTCAATAAATACATCAGAAAAATTTGAAGCTCAAGAGGTGCTTTATTCCATCCAAATAACTTAATCTCCTCTACTGTATCATCTTCCAGTTAATTCATTGATAAAAATTAAGCCCACTCACATTGCTGCAAGTAGGCTTATGTAAACTTTAATGAAATTCTATTTTTGACTTCCTATACTAGTTCTAATAATCAATATATCGAACAGTATCAATTTTGGGAAGAGAATCGTGTAATAAAAAAGTCGGCAAATACACAGTTGAAACCCTAGCATCTATTCTATCTGCTAGTGAACTTTTTTTAAATCTAAACCGTACTTTGGAGACACTATCTTCAGGATAATGTCTTATAACTTCTACAGGCCATTTTCCTTTTATTGATCTTAAGCCTTGTTTAATGCAAATACGATCAAATTTTCTGATGCTATTCGGACGGATATGAATATAGTTATGTCTTGCTTGCTTTGCTTGATCTATATTTTTTCCACAATAAACATCTTTATCAATGTATCCTCTTTTATCTTTGTAATAACAATATTGATTTTCTTTTAAAGAACAGCCTATGAGGATAGTAATAATAAAAACAAAAATACTAATTTTCTTCTTCATCTTCTCGATCTTCTTCATTTGCATATCTATATAAATAGGTTTCCCAAAAACGATTAATACTTTCAGGATCGCTATAACTAGTTACTTGAATTCCTGTATCTATCACAGTTCCATTACTTTTTGTAAAAATAAGATGACCAACATGCTCTTTAATTTTACCGTTTTTCCCCCTTTTTGCACCTGATTCTTTAACAGATATTTGACCAGTACCATAATTTCTGGCAAAATGAGCAGCTTCCTCTAGTGAGTATGAAATAGAAGTAACCTGATCCGCATTTCCACTGTTTCCTAAACCTGCTCCAATGGATAATCCCATTTCTAAACCTATAGCGTTTCCCGTGAAGCTAACATCCACAAGAGACGCATTTAGACTGAATAAACTCATTTTATTTAAGTGCCCCTTGAATGTTGAGGACTGAAAATCAGTAGCATACCCAAGTGTGAACAAATCTAAATCTCCACCTAAATAAACTTCTGGTGTTCCAGTCCCTTCTTCGATATTATTATTAAGATATTGATTTGAGTTGATTTCAAATCTTGTTATTCCTTTATCATCTCTCGCCAATCCTGCTTGAATGGAATATCCTACATTCAGGCCGATACCAGCTTTGACTCCTGATTGAAAATAAAAGATTTTAACTTTCCGTCCATCAGGATCTACAAAAATAATAGGATTGTTTAAGGTATATGAGAATGGAGAATTACTGTAGTATTTGTCTGCCAACGGATCCACACAGTGCCACCTCCCTATCTCCGCATCATACATCCTTGCTCCGTAATCGTACCAATCTAAAAGAACGCCGCCAAGTTGTTCATCTTGAATTTCCTTGCCGTTATAAAGGTATTTGTTTTTTACGAAATCTACGCTTTGGCGGTCATGTAATTTACCAAATGGATAGTAATCACTTTTCGAAACTACGGCTCCTCCTTCATTTATAACAACACGCACATTACCCAGGTGGTCTTTAAGATTATATTGATACTTATTACCTTTATACATTCCTTCGCTGGTAAGAATATAATCCAACTGGTTTCCATTGTATACAAAACTACCAGCATAACTAATCATAGTTGTACTGCCTGCTTTTGTTGTTTGCTTCATTACCTTGGTGCCATCAGCGGTATAGAAATAATCAACCACATCATCTCCTTTTGACACTTTCTTTGGCAAGTTCAATCGATTATAAGCAACATCAAAGCCACGATATCCATCTTTGGTCATGTTGCCATTGGCATCGTATGAGTAACTACCATTGATTCCTTTGGCATTATCCTGAATTGAAGCTAACTGATTACCACTATAGCTATACACAAGATCATTCTCATATGAACTTGAATTTCCATAACGTTTCAAATTCTTTATGTTACCCCTGATATCGTAATCAATTCCTTTAGGAGCTCCTCCTGTTACATCAAAATTGTTTCCTGAAGACCACACATTAGTACTTGTATTAACTTCAAAGTCGGCAGCTTTTAATCTATTTAAACCATCGTACGCATAACCATAGCCTTTTTTTTGCTCATCCGTATCACCGGACTTCCAAACAACACTTCCAATATTACCATTGTACTGTTGCTCCCCTGTAATATTCGCTCCCTGTATCGCCTGATCGTAGGATAGTTCCATCCCAAAATGGTTAGCATCATCATCATCAGTTACACCTCCATCTTTATCCAACTCTGCATTATTGATGCTTGTCAGCCAACCTCGAATATTATAACGATAATCAATTGACTCTATTCCACCATGAAGGTTCTTCTCAATCAACTCACCAAGTTCATTGTAATTCATTTCAGCCAAGACTGTGGTTGGTGTGGTTGTTCCGATGCCATGCTTAACTTTCAACAAACGACCTTGATCATCGTACTCCATCACTTCACAGACATACTTCTCTCCAACTGTGTTAATATTTTGCCAGGTTACTGTCTTCTCTGGTTGTGAGGTATAGCCCCAATATTTTGTACTTGCAACCTCTTTACCTATTTTATCATCAACCAATATCTCTGAAACAGTTTGAATTGGACGATATTGCTTGTCGTAATAAATGGTACTCACTAATGTTTTATTACGTCCTAATACAGAACGAACTGTTCCTGTTACTTGTCCTTTGACATTTCCAAAATATTTCGCATTAGGATCACTTGCATCATGGTAAGCTGAAACAGTCTTTTCACTATCCTCTTCGAAAGGTTTAGGTGAATAACCCGATCCACTCCAATTATAATTATCATAGAAGGTCTTTACAAGCATTGTGCCCTCAGGAGAATAATTGGTAGAATCTTTCAACTCATCTTGCAACTTCTCTCGACTTTTATTTTTATGAACGATATAACCTGTTTCAATCTGTCGACTAAAGCTATCGTACTCAAAGTATGTCCACTCATCTGATTTTCTCTGATTTCCATCCTGCGATAATATCAATCGATCACGCGCATCATAAACCATATACACTGGCTCTGCTCCTGGCAAGTGCTTTTCAATCATCCGTTTCTTATGATCATATTTATAAGCATAGATCAACGATCCTCCATAATTTGCCGGAGTAATTGTCAGGGTACTAGAAGAATTTGCAGTGAAAGTAAAACCAGACTTTAAGGTAATTGTAGAACCTGAAGCTGCTACCAACATATTCTTTCCTGCAGGAACCTCCGTCAACTCAGTGTCTTTATTGTAAATTTGCACCTCGTTCGATTGATTAACTAAAATATCACTACTAATGCTTGAAACAGCTCCAGGTGGGATAACAAAGCGTAATAAGTTAAAATCATCATAAACATAGTAAGTCTCAGCTGGAACAACCTGACCATTTTCCTCCACATAACTACGCTTCAATACAACTTTACCTTGCTTATCCTTGAACTCTTCGGTTGTGTGCAACAACCCTGACACCCAATTCTCATCCTTTACGATATTCTTGAACAATCTATTCTTTTCAAAATATGATAAAC
The DNA here is from genome assembly GCA_005217565.1 of Puteibacter caeruleilacunae. Lineage (GTDB taxonomy): Bacteria > Bacteroidota > Bacteroidia > Bacteroidales > Prolixibacteraceae > Puteibacter > Puteibacter caeruleilacunae. The sequence continues at coordinate 195,684 of SJCO01000014.1, read as the reverse complement.
CATCACTTCCAAGAATGCCCCCGCTATTTACCAAGTTATCACCACTAACTTCAAAACACAAAACCTCTTCTGAAGCATTTGAACTATACTCAAAATGTTGTGTATGGGATCCATCAATCTTCCAGGTCTCTCCTGGGGCCCCCTGTTTCATTACCCGGTTTAACGGGGAAGGCTCAAACTCAACTTCACTGTATGGAACAGTGGTTTGAGCAATCGTTGGATCCGGATTAGCATAAAATGTTAACTGACTCGCTATAGCGTTCTCTTGAAAAACTCCATTGGAAGTGCCCGATACATATGGTAAATAAGTCTTCTTCTGACGACCGTAATCATCATAATCAACTGGAACAACCACATCTTTACCTCCTGGACTTCCCTGCACTTTAACAACCTGTGAAGACCTCCCTAAGCCATCAAAATAATTAATTGTCTCAACAGTTTTGTTTCCTGTTTTATTTAATACTTCAATAGACTGGATGTAATTCTTAGCTGGATCTGGTGTACCTTTTTGAGCCTTCGTCATCGTAACGATTCCTAGCATCATAAAAACAAGAAGTAATCTAAACTTTATAGAGAAATCGTACAATTGCATGCGACCATATATCGCTTTTCTTAACATTCTCGTTTGAATGTATTTATGTTGTTCGTTCATTGTTTTATTATATAAATATCATCTTCTATATTCCTCTGTTCAAACACCTTGAAACAAAATACCGGCATGATATATGTTTTTAATATTTTAGTCTGAAACCATTGTATTTGTATAATTATAATCTAATTGCTTAAGAATAGATCCGCTATCATCTTTTATTCGTTTTAATCTTCCAAAGTCGTCATATTCATAATAGGTAATTTTACCATTAGGATCTGTTTGCGATGTCATACCAGTTAGTGGATCATAAGTATATGTACTTAATGCTACATCCTTCATACTTACATGTTCTCTCAAAAGTTTGTTAAAATCTTTCCATCTGGTTAACTCATCCAAAGTCTTTAATTCCCCTACTTGATTAAGAATATAGTCAAATGGTCCATTCACATATCTTGAAGTTATTTCTTGTACAACTGATTCTAGCAATGATGAAGAACACCCTTCAGCTTTAATTACAGGATACTGTTTGTCATATCCCCATAAATAGGCAACTGAAATATCATTTCTTTTATGACTCTGCAATAGATTCCCCTTTATATCGTATTTATCCAAAAGCACCGAAGGGACATAATTATCATCAGTATTCCATTTATACATTGATCCCAAAACCATATAGTTAGAATTACCTTCCATAAATCTATAGTTATTAATAAATCCACTTACCTGACCATCACTCTTGAAAATTTCTTTCCTTAGAGGTATAGCAACCATATTTTTTGCATTCAAACTATCTAAAACAGAACGATTCATCTCTGATGTTGGCTGATAAGTATCGGCATAAGTCAGAATTGATTTCATAGGTATATCTTTACTATCGCAAAAAGAACTTTCAATTAGTAAACCTTCCGTATTATACTTAAACTTGGTCTCCTTACGAACTTCTCGATTTCCTACAGAATCAATTTCTACCTTTCTAGCCAATTGACAACGTCCAGTCTGGATATTATAATTATAAGTTCCATATATTGGAACATCAATTGACTCAAACATTGGATTTTGTTGCTTTAGCAATAGGTTACGTGCAATTACCTCATCACCGATAGTTGTACCTCCATAATTAGCTAATTTAAAGACTCCCAAATTAGAAAAGCTCTCCCCAATGATAATACTATAAATATACTTCTCCTTCCTTACTAACTTCTCTAATAAATCTTCCTTCAATATAAAATGCTTTTCCCTCAACACACCATTATTCCATCCTCGATATTTTTCCAAGATAGGCCATTCAAAACCATCTTGTGTTGTATACATGGCCCAAACATGAGGATTATCATAACTATAGATGTACTTTGTAATACCTTGGTTACCTTTCTCATTCTCAACACTAATTGTATCATAGTAAACTTTCGTATCAAGCAATTCTCCATTAAATGCATTATTAACCCTCCTGTTTCGATATCGAACCCACAAAGAATGAGGTGTCTCCTTCGTCAGGTCATATGATATTTGAATGTAATTATATGGGCTTTCTGGATCATGATAAATATGTCCTTCTGAATAACTATAATTGGTGGTTATTTGTTTTCCTGTATTATCAAAATTTGTAATACTTGCAATCCTAAGACCATTTCCTGTTTTTACAGTTCGATCTTCATGTCCTTTATACTTATTTAGTTCAAATCGAAATTCAGTACTACCACCGGTGGGATAAACTATTTTTTTTAACAATCCATTTGTTGTTCCACTAAATGAAGATTGATTTGAACCGTTTCCAACATGAATATCACTTGAAATACCTTGGCCATTAATGACGTCCTTTATTTCTTTCCGAGCAAATCCTGTACCTGAGAAATTTCCGAATCCCCAACTGTCTGTGTAAGTCGACGCAGCAAAATTATTGTATTCAAAACTATACTTTTGTATAGTGTTTGAGCTAGCATCCTTCATTTTAATAGCTCGTAATAAATTACAACTAGAATTAGTAATTTTCTCTAGTTCAAACTCTATCCTTTTCTTAAGCTTTCCTTTATTAGAGTATATTGAGATAGCATTTATATAAACATTATCTTCCGACAATTCAAAATCTAAGTATCCCCCATCAAAGTCTATTCTATCGATTGTCTTCATCCAATACCATGTTGACTCACCCTCTGGCGGATTTTTCACAAACACCCTAGATAAAGTACGTTCAGGACGAAGATCATTAAAATGCCGAGGATCGTCATTTTGTATAATATAGTAATTACCATTGTGGTTACTTGACATTTCCTTGGTCGGTAAAGACGCATATTTATACTTAACTTTTGAGTTGTATGGCGAGGTTATTTCCTTCAACAACCAACTTGTTGGTGCATGGTTTGGGAAACAACTATTACCAATCCTTTCTACATCTCCATAACCATAAGAATAACCTATACCTTTTCCCGTTACAATTTTAAATCCTTTTATTTCTTCCTTTAATCTAGAGTCAATATGGGAGATTGACTCAGTATTAACGGTAAACTTTAATGGATTGTTTTCTAGTGTATTTACATTCCATTCATTTCCAGTTTTATTAACGATAAATTCCCCGGAATAATTATCTACAGAATATTGAAATATATCATACCGACAATCTTTACCTGAACAATGAGCACTACAATCCCTTAAATACAAAGCATCAGCCATCACACTTTGATTTAGACTCTCATTATCTCTAATATCCATATCGAAAAATTCATCTGGTTTATTATTAATTGTTCTTGATATACGACCTCCATAATCAAGAGTCCAACCTAAACCAACATTACTCAACACTCCACCTGGCTTATAACCTCCAGAATGATAACGCAATACTACAGGAATTGATAAATCTTTAGTCTCTATTGTATACAGTAAAATAGAAATATCAGGGATACCAGTTTTATGACTTACGGGATACTCTCCATAAATGTGAAACGCTTGCGCTCTAGGTGAAGATAGTTTCACTAAGTCATTATTAGCTTCAAACGGATCTTCTTGTGCCTCAAGTACGATATTACTCAGTACTAACAACACAAAAAACAAACTTTTTTTTATCATTTTTAGTCTTTTTATAATTCCACAAATTCAATTATTGTTTTAGATTTATTTGTTGCATTCTATCTTCTTTCAATCCTTCTACTTCTTTCTTCAACTTTATTACATACAACGTTAACTCTTCAATCTTTTCCAGAAGCTTTGCATTCATATCTCCTACAGAGATTCCTTCTTCTTTAACTGTTTTTGCTTTCGGGATATTAGGTAAGTGCCCATTCTCATTGATGAAGTTAGCAACCTGCTCAATGGACAAAAGTTTATAATCTTTGTCGAAGACATAATCGGCCCATACTTCACTATCCACCTTAATTTCTTTGGCACGAATGGTTCCCTTGGCTGCGAGAGCATATTCTGAAGAGGGTGCAGTTCCAATACCTACGTTACCTGCAAATTTTCCATTTGTGAAGTAGTCAATGTGAATAGGCTCAGCCATATAGATCTCGCCAGCGGAAGTTACATTAATGGGATTCTCAATATACGAGAATAATGTAAATCCGCCTGTTTGTCGAGCTGTTACTTCCATATCACGCCATCTTGTAGCTTGACGAACATGAACCTCATACTGGCCGGTTGCAAGCTTTACAAGCCTTACATAATCTGCAATAGGTCCGCTAACCTCTCCTGTATCCAGATTATTAAATTCGTTTTTACTTCTTTTTGCGGAAACAAAGAATTTATAATACTGCCCTTCAACGGAGCTCCCATAATTAGAAGAAGCATTAAAAATGATGAGTTCCATACTCGCTGCTTGGTATCGTTCATCAGGAAGACTGATTTCTGCAATCTTCTTCCAACTCAGATCAGTTTCTGCACGCCATCGCCAACGATATGTGGGGTACAAATTTGAAAAACGTGCTGTAGTCTTATTCACTTCTAATCCATATTCTGGATCATCGGTTCCAATACCCACATTACCATTAACCGTAAAATTCCCATCTTCATTATACTGTGCAAATGACATAGTCGTCGTTAGCATCAGTAATACCATCATTAAAGTTGTTCTTTTCATTTGTTCATTATTTACCTTGGTTGATCTTAGATTGCAGTTCACTTATAAGCTTTTCCTGACGTTGCATTCTTTCCTTAAGCTCTTCATTTGCCTTTTGCTGTTCAATTACATACAGTGTTAACTCCTCAATTTTTTGGAGTAGCCTCTTATTCATATCTCCTACAGAGACTCCTTTCTCCTTAACCTCCTTTGACGTAGGCATTTCGGGAAGATGATTATTTTTTAGGATGTATTTTTCTAGCTCTTCTAGACTCCGAAGCTGGTAATTATCATCAAATACAAAATCAGCCCAATCGGTTGCTACCTGAATTTCTTTTGCTCTAAGCTTTCCATTAACCGACACATGATAATCTTCTAAGTTCTCGGTATTAACACCAACTTTACCATCAACAATTAAATTACCAGATATTTGACCTGTAGATCCAAGGCCTAACAACGATGCAATAGATGGTTCATTTCCATTTACCAGGTCAACACGAGGAGCGTAAAAATATTGACGATCATTGATATGACTGTCGTAATAAAGATATGTACGGTGCATGGCTTGAGTTGTACCTACAGGAAATTTCAAATCAGTACAACTTACAACCTTCTTTCCCGTTATTCCATCGTAAATGCCACCATAACTTGACCGAGACACGTCTCCGCTACCATGAATATACCCTACAAGCAAATACCATTTATGCAATTCTGGCAAATCACCACTCCAAAAATATGGATTGTTGGTTGATCCTCCTGCTAAATATAAAAGATTACTGGGTAAAGCATTACCTCCAAAATATGTTACCCCTGTAGTTGAGGTTGTTTTCTTGATCCAGACTACATATCTGTACATTTTAGTATGATCCACGGAAAAATAGGTCGTATTCCAACCTCCATCAGCATCACTAGCAGAATTGGGAACTGCTTCCCATAACAAACCTCTTTTCCCGAATGGATTATCTCCCCAAATTCGTTGATTCTCTGACGACAGACCATTATTTTCAAAACCGGGTACAGTTGAATTTCCTACAGTCCATGCTGTAGGATCAATTAGATTTTGAGCACGCACCACACCACCAATGGCTAATGTGATACACAAAAGCATTAATTTACAATACATAGCAAACTTTTAAATAGGATATTATTTATTGAGTACTTAATTAGAACTAGGGATATTCAAGAATATAATTGTATATCAATACCCTCCCTAACACTACTATATCGAGATTATTTTCTTTCGTCTCGTTAGGAACTAAGAAATACATTCAAAAGAGGCATGATATATTTTCTAACCGCAAGTTGAAGTAATTCAATAATAAAAAAAGGAAAAGCACATAATTCTCTGAGAATATGAACTAATAAATTGTTTCCACAATTTACCAGTGAGACAATAGGGTTGGTTGTTTTCATTTGCTGAAGTTGTTAATTTAGTTTTTTCGCTTGCGCTAAAATAATACTTTTATAAAAAACATACATAATAATTCACAAAAACATGAATCTTTTGTTGAGGTGTTTCTAAGTCTAAACATTCAATTTATGTGTGCGTAAATATATTCTCCCCATTGTTAGAAAATATTAAAAGTAAAAATAAGTCAACGATAATATCCTTCCAGGGACAAAGCAGGAACACAAAGACATTGCTGCCAACCACATAGAGTCCATTCTCATTGGAATATATGTAAGATTGACAGCCCACCTAATTCTTGCTATTAACCTCCAGAAGCAACGCTAAGCAGGGGACAGAGCATCTCAAATCAAACGAGATTTATTATATGAAAAGAAGTTAAACTTAACTTTATCACCCGCATAGCGTATGATGCATGGCTATAAACTGTTGCTTTGTTCTGATTTCATTTTTTCAATTTCTCTTTTTAATTCTGAATTTGTCCTCTTAAGAGATTTCATTTCCTTATTCATCTCAATCATATAAAGAGTCAATTCTTCAATCTTTTGTAATAATTTAGCATCCATTTCGCCTAATTGTATACCATTTTCTAAAACTTCTTTTTCAGAAGGAATGTCGGGTAAGTGATTATTTTGTCTTATGAAATTATCAACTTCTTCTAAGCCCTTCAATTTGTAATCTTTATTGAATACAAAATCAGACCAAGCACCAGCTTCAACTTTTATTTCTCTTGCTCCAATTGTCCCATCAACAGCTAATTTATGTGTTCCAGGATTACCTGTCCCAATACCAATATTACCATTTTGTTTTATTGTCATTGCCATTACTTCAGGTGCACTACCTCCATCTGGATTAGTATATATATTAAACTCATAACCATTATAACTACTTCTTGAAGACAACCAGACTCTGCCTGCTCCATTATTTTTAAAAACAAAGTCTGTTGCATTATCTGTAACTGATTCTAAAAACATTGTTCCTCGAGATGTTAAATCACGAACAGCTAAAGTTGGAGCACCATTATAATCAGCTCCAGACGATTCTATTTCAAGTTTTGCAGCAGGATTACTTGTTCCAATTCCAATATTCCCCCCTTTTAAGAAAGTCATCCTGGGAATAAAATTTCCACTTAATGCTGGGCCTTCATACAGCTGAAACATTCCTGGACTTTTACCCCTATCACTTAAAACCCACCTGACATTGTCATCAACCCTATTATCACTTCCAAAAAAAATCTCAGAAACAGAGTTTTCACCTGATGAATGTAAATGTAATTCTGCACGATTTGTTACACGAATTGATTGTCCGAGTTTAATTTGATTTGATGTTGTTATACTTCCTGAAACTTCCAAATTACCATTTACTGGAGTTGTTTGAGCATAAGAATTTACAATAAATGCAAAGCTTAAAATTGTTAGATATAAATGTTTACTCATCATTTAATTATGCATTAAGATTTATTAATTGGTAAAGAATTTTCTTTTCAAGTCAAAATCGGGCCTGTACAGCTATGAATATCACTTACCTTTCCTACTCCTCCTTGAAGGCCGATGTAACTGCGTAATAAGAATTAGATTGAATGGGAATACTTTGGATTAAATCTACTGGATTTATAATTTGTGTGATGAGAGGGTCGTCTGTTTTCATTTTTGAGGTTATTAGTCTTTCACTTGCGCAAAAATAATATTTTTATAAAAAGAATACATAATAATTCACAAAAACATGGAGTTTTTTGTTGAGGTATTGAAAAGTATAACAGATCAATTCTAAGGGGTCTTATGCAGTTGCTATAGACATTAACTGCCCTAATGGGCAGTATAGCTAAGCACCAACACGCTTCCAGGTCCTGCGGACGCTGAAAGGTGTTTTTTTCTCAATGTTCGACACGCAGCCCTCAGAAAAGAGCAACACTGCGCTGCACAATCATCGCTCCCCTTCTTTTACGAAATCTGAAGGTTTCAATCCATGGTACTTCTTAAAGCATTTCGAGAAGTAGTTTGGATCGTTGAATCCTACCAAGAAGGCGATCTCCGATACATTCAGCTTATTCTGTTTCAATAGAGAGGCTGCACGCTTCATGCGCATGCCTTGTATAAACTCATTTACTGAAAGATTCGTCAGCGCTTTGATCTTTTCATAACATACCGTACGACCGAGTCCTACTTCAGCAACAAAGTCGTTCACCTTGAAATTAGGATCAGCCATATGCTCCTCAATTACCTCCATTGCTCGCTTCAGGAATTTCTCATCAGGATCCTCCAATTGCACCTCATTAGGCTGAAGTATTATTCCCTTTGAATAGTTCTCCTTCTGCTTGCGGCGTGCCTCAAGGATATTACGCACTTTTAGCTGTAAAATACGAGGATTAAAAGGTTTTTTGATATAGTCATCCACCCTCAGCTCAAAGCTCTCTATTTGGGTCTCTTCTGCCGTCTTTGCGGTAAGTAAAATAATTGGAATGTGACTGGTTCGGAAGTCGTTCTTTACAGCGCGACTGAATTCTATTCCATCCATTTCAGGCATCATGATATCAGAAAGAATCAAGTCTGGAAGATCTTCCTCCATTTTTGCCAGTGCTTCTTTTCCATTTCCTGCCACCTCGATAATATAATCCTGTTTCAGAATATCACGGATAAAGGCCCTTACATCTTGCGTATCTTCAACAATTAGCAGCTTTGGCAAAGCTTCCTGCGTCTCTTCGTCGTCGTCACGCTTAATCTGCTCTCCTTCTACCACCATCATCTCATCAATACGCTCATCAGCAGCATCACGCAGCGATACCTGTTGAATTTCCTCCTCACTATACAATCCTTTCTCAACTGGTAAAACGACTTTAAATCGTGTAAATACATTCACTTCACTCTCCACTGTAATCGTCCCTTTATGCAACTCAACAATTGATTTCGTTAGCGCCAGTCCGATACCTGATCCAAACAAACCTGAATGATTCGCTTTTTCGGCCCTATAGAAGCGATCGAAGATTCTTGGGAGTTCTTCCTTAGGAATACCTTTTCCGGTATTTATTACCTCCAATATCGCATGATTCTTTCCTTCAATCACCTCTGAACTGGTGTTCACATGTACTTCGCCACCATCAGGGGTGTATTTAAACGCATTAGAAAGCAGGTTAAAAAGAATCTTTTCCAGTTTATCATGATCATACCATACTGGATCGGCTCCGATACTATTCTTCAGCTGATAATCCATATTGCGCTCATTAGCAATATGATCGAAATAATCTTTCACCTGCAGCACCATCTGATTTAGGTTCCCTTCGTTGACCGATAACTTCAATACACCACGCTCAATCTTACGGAAGTCAACCAATTGATTTAACAGGTATAGCAATCGTCGTGAGTTCTTATTCACCATCTGGAGCAACCTCTTTCGCTCAACCTTATCGAGCGAAGTAGAATCGTCAAGTAAGCGCTCTACAGGCCCCTGAATCAAGGTCAATGGTGTTCTAAACTCATGTGATATATTGGTAAAGAAACTCAGTTTAAGTTGATTGATATCTCTCTCACGCTCTTTCTCGCGACGTTCTTTCTCGGCATCCTCAATCAATCCCTTTCGGTAACGGTTAAAGCGCATTAAACCAAGCAATAATAGGTATAACGTAACAAAATAGAGTCCGTATGCCCATGGCGTCTTCCAAAATGGAGGTTTAATGGTCAGCTTGATGGTACGAGGGACTTCATTCCAAAGCCCATCGTTATTCGATGCTTTTACTTTAAATGTATATGTTCCCGGATTGATATTGGTATATACTGCTGTACGTCTTGATCCCAGTGAGATCCATTCAGTATCGTAATTCTCAAGGATACATTCAAACTTATTTTTTCCTGAGTGAATGTAATTTAGTGCAACAAACTCAAAGCTAAAATCATTTTGAGTATGCTGAAGCACAATCTCTTCGGTGTCGTCAATATTGTTTTTTAATGGGGATCCTTTTTCTCCCACTACCACCTTTTTGTTAGATACCATAAAGCCAGTAACCTTAATCTCAGGCACATTGGTATTCTCAATGATTTCAGTCGGATTAAAGATATTAAAGCCACGCACACCACCAAAGAAGAATTCCCCGCTGATAGTCTTTAAAGCAGCAAATTTATTGAACTGGTTCGACTGCAATCCGTCGGTATAATCAAAGTTCTTTATCTCATCAGAAAAAGGATTTAATACCGAGATTCCCTTATGCGAGCCAAACCAGATATTTCCTTTGCCATCTTCCAATATACCAGCAATATTCCCGTTGGGCAATCCATCCTTCTCTTCATATCGTTTGAATGTTCCTGACGAGCGATCAAATCTATTCAACCCTTGTCGCGTTCCTATCCACAGGTACCCCTCATTATCCTCAAGAATACTATTAATGTAATTGAAACTAATGCTCTCTTGATTGTTTCTATCGGAGTAAAAATGCTTATAGTCGCCTGTCTCAGGATTATACTGAATTAGGCCATCCCAGGTACCCAGCCACAAGTCGTTATTGCTATCCTCGAAGATAACATTGATATATTTAGTATACTTAAAACCAGGAGTATTGATGTTTGTTATTCGTTTAAAATCGTCTGTCTTAGGCTGATACTTATTCAGTCCTCCACCTTCAGTCCCCAGCCACATTTGTCCGCTGGCATCTTCACAAAAACAACTCACATAGTTGTTACCAATTGTATTTTCATTCTCAGGATCAAACTCGTAACGCTTGAAGGATTTACGCTTCACATCAAAGATGTTCAATCCGCCGATGTAAGTGCCAATCCATAGTTGGTTCTTGCCATCCAAATGAAGTGCCTGAACACTATTCTGCGACAAGCTATTTCTTGAGTTTTCATTATGCATGTAGGCCGTAAACTCCTCTGTCTCGCGATCAAAATAACAAAAACCACCACCTTCGGTTCCTACCCACACATTCCCTGAAGGATCTTCAACAAAAGAGCTGATTACGTTATAGCTCAAACTTTTATCATTATGTTTCTCCTGACTGAAGGTTCGGAAGTTATCGAGAATAGGATCATACAGTATCACTCCATTAAAATATGAGCCAATCCATATAGAACCTTTACGATCTTTAAAAATAGGATAGATCGACAAATCCATCATGTCATCAGTCTCGGTGATTCGTCCCGCAATGCGATGAAATGATTTCGTCTTGCGATCAAAAATATTGATTCCCTTAAAGGTGGCAATCCAGATATCACCGTTCTCTAAAGGTACAATTGATCGAACCCTGTTATGACTGATTGAATTGGGATTTCCCGACTCATGCTCATATTGCCTAAATCGCTGCTTCTGAATATCATATACCAACACCCCATACTCCTGGGTTCCCACCCATAGTTGCCCTTTACGATCGAGAAATAGCGAGTTTACCCGACCAATACTTTGCTCCTTGCCACTCTTAGTCTTAAAATCAGTAACATAGTTGAGCTTTTCATTCTTCTTATTAAAATAGGCAATACCATTTGCTGTACCCAACCATAGATTATCTCGATGATCAGGTAGGATACTATAAACAACCGGTTCTTTCAATTCGAGATTATACCGTTTAAAGTCGTTCGTTTCCTCATTATAACGGTTAATTCCAAACTGACTACCTACCCATAATGCACCTGTCTTGTCTTCCACAATTGCATTGATGGTATTACCACTTAATGAATTAGACTTGCCACTGCTGAAAAAGCTGGTGAATTTGCCAGTCTTGGGATGAAAACAACTTAAACCATTGTCGGTTCCCACCCATATCTTATGATCTTTTGATTCAAGAATTGAATAAATGTGATTGTTGCAAATTGTTGTAGAGTCGTTATTTTCATTTCTGAACACCTCTACTTCATAGCCGTTGAATCGGTTTAATCCGTTACGTGTACCAAACCACATATACCCATTGGAATCCTCAATTATAGAGATCACCGTAATATTCGACAGCCCCTGTTCCAACGAAATATTGTGGAAATTTTTGCGAACAAACTGTTCCGAAACCTCCCCATATACCTTCTCTCCAGCAACACTTCCAATCAATAAACCTAATAAAACGATAAACCACTTGCTTCCATTAAGCAAGTGGTTACTATTTAGGTTGAATATTTGTTTCTCGCAATTATTCATATCTCAGACTATTAGATACACAAATCAACATTTATTCATAGAGGCTGTTTTTGAATGATTCGCTCAATCAGACTCTAAAATAAGAAAACTTTTAGATCAAACTACTCAACTGATATATCTAAATTTAATTCACCCGATTCAAGATTATACACCAAAGGAACAATCTCAAAACCTGGCTCGGTATTAAATACTCGCTCTTGATCTTTATAAAGTCCTCCGTTTACAGAACTTACGACTTTCAATTTGCCCTTTTCTTTGTTCACTTCAAACACCTTACCGTTAAGTTTTATTTTCTCAGTATTCACTGAAACTACTGGTAAGAAATAACGAATATCTTTTAGTTGACTTTTAGCATCAAGTTTACAATTAACGTTAACGGTATTATCTTTAAAAAGATAGGTAAAGGTATACCCTACATCGCCTGTAGCTGGTTTGTTTTGTTCCTTATCAACCAACTGACCTTTTACTGTAACTGCTAATGATTCTTGCTCATCATTGTAAGTCACCTTGGCATCAAAATCCTTCACACTATAATAGGTTTCACCATCAATAACCATCTCGATACGTGGAGTTGGAGATGTTTGATATTCATCAAAATTCATCTGAATGTTGGTAGGCTCTCGATTGGTTACTCCAATTAAACACGATGCCAATACAGGTCCTACTTTTTCGTGCCACAACAGCGTTAAGGCACCACCACTGGCATTCGCAACATAGTACTCACCAGTTACCCAGTCGTTTCTTGTAAACGTACTTCTCCAAGGACCTTTAGCTGCAAGGTAAGTCCCGATTTCATTATATTCTTTCACTCCTGATGCCAATTCGCGAGGTAGTTTAACACGCTTTTTAGGAGCTAGCTGTCCTGCGTCTAGCACTGCAGCGCAAGCTTTAGCGTGACAGAAAGTATGATGAATACATGGCAGCATATCGTGTGCAACATAGTGAGGTCCTCCATATAGCAAACCATCGTGAGTGCACTGCTGTAGCAACTCCAGGTTACGCAACGAAGCCTCAGCAAACATAGGATCCTCATCTCCAAGAACACCATAACCAACCTGACAACCATCGGAGGTACGACTCCCCCAGTAGGTCCACTTATAGTTTCTCGATCCCCAACTATTGTCCCATGCACCATCAGGCACCATAAATTCTAAATGACTTTTCAATGCTTTAACAGCAATGTCTTTTACCTTTTCATCATGAGCAATTTCAGCATAGATCAATAAGTTTGGAATACTCTCCTCGATATTATATCCTACATCAATTGGGCGACAACCATGGGCTGTAATTCCACGGTAAGGCTTTCCTTCGCCATACAACAGGTAGTTTTCCTCGGTAAAATAAGTAATGGCCTCGTGAGCCAACTCTTTTGCTCTCGCCAGGTATTTGTCGTTGTCTAACGTACGACCAGCAACAGCCAATGCTCCAGCTGCTGAGACAGGATAGTTAATCACTGGCTTTCCTTGGAAATGAAGATGATCATACACCCATTGAGCTGCACGATCTAATTGCATGTTCCAATCTTTCAATGTCGCTTCATCAAGTACGTGTCCATGATAGTAGATGGCTTCACCCAATGCAATCACCGAAAAAGTAGTTGTGTAATTCCAGGTGGTGATAATAGGATCATTTCCCCAGCTACCATCTTCACGCAACACATGCTTAGCCCAATCTTGCAACTTCTTTGCTCCTTCAAGATACTTAGCATCTCCTGTAAGATCAGCCATACACATTAATGGATACACTGCATCAAAACAGCGTCCGTGAATCCTTGAGCAATCAGGACACATTAATCCTCCTTCAAGTCCCTCGCCCATCGGCTGTGTGATTTGATACTTCAACATGCCATCGCACCACTCTTTTAGCAATTTAAAGTAAGGATCGTTAGCAACATCCTCAGTAAGTGTTAGCTTTTTTGTTTTCTTAGGTTGATTTGCAAAGCTGCTGAATGAAATCATCATCAGCAATACAAACATAAAACTCATCGTCTTTTTTACCATAGTTCTGATATTAATCCAGTTTGGTTGTTGTATAAATATCCGACGTCATATGCTTATAAGGATTTAGGATCTTCCGTCCCTTAAACGCCTCATTATAGTCATATTTCAATCCGTTTAATTTAAGTTTCTTACGCATATCATCATAAAGAGGACCAGCTAGTTTCATTTCTCTGATGAATTCAGGATTGAACTGTTTTAATTCATCCTGTACTCCTGGTACCAGGTCTTTACCTTCGATATGTACATCGGTGGCTGCAATGCGGAAATCAATCAAATTCTTCAGGAACTTTTGTTCAATCTCACTATACTCAGGCATTCCACTCAAGTTCTTTAATTCTTTAGGATCATTTTGCTTATCGAACAGATGACCGTACCCTAAAAGCGGATAGTAACAGTATCGATATTTCTCATCTTCTACTGTTTTTACCGAATCGCAATACTCCGAGAAGTTAACCTTACGAGGATGCTTTGGAGTCTCCTGAGCCAGATCAACCAATGACCGCGACAGTCCGATTGAATGATCTGCCCCGGCAATATCCAGAACAGTTCCTGGGATATCGATATTTCCGGTCAGACTATTTGATTGAGCACCTGATTGCACCTTCGGATGATTGGCTATAAGTAAAGGAACACCTAACTGACCTTGATATGGATATGGGCCTTTGGTGTTTAAGCCATGATCTCCTAACAAATCGCCATGATCTGAAGAAAAGATAAACGTTGTATTGTCGGTTAAACCATGCTCATCGAGGTGGTTTAAAATACGCCCTATCTGCTTATCAATGGCGACAATCATTTCGGCATAAGCAACACGTATCTTGTCCATCTCTTCCATAGGTGGCTTGTAATATACACCTCGATATTTCAACACCTGATTCTCTTCATCTAGTCCTTTTATGCGCTTTGGTAATTTATCAGCATCCACACATCCTTTTACCTCCTTTGGTGGATCATAAGGAGTGTGAGGCCCCTGAAATGACACCCATGCCATGAATGGTTGATCAGCTCTGCGATGATGTGATAGCCAGTCGATTGTTTCTGAAGCGATCCAATGTTCGTAGTAATCCTCTTCCTCATAATCAAACACAAGGTTCTTACGATCGAAGTTAAACACCGACTTAGCATTAGGGTACTTCTGTTGAAGCCATTTCAGGTAAGGTTCCTTTTCTTTTAGGCGACCTTCTTCCATCAGACTGGCATGCTGAAATCCTTTTAAGTCGAGCGCTGGTTTGTGATGTAATTTACCAAAAGCAGCTGTCTGATATCCCATTTCATTCATTCGCATTGGCATATAATCCATTCCATCTCTAAATGGTATATCATTAGCCCAAACACCATGATTGCTTAGATAGGTCCCAGTCATCATTGATGCACGCGCCGGACCGCAGACTGTAGAGGCGGTAATGGCATGCTTAAAGACCGTCCCCATTGATTGCAAGCGATCAAGGTTTGGTGTTTTAATGGCATCACATCCATACATTGGCAAAAAATCAGGACGTAGCTGATCGCAAAGAATCACTACAATATTGCGACCATTATTCTTTCGTTTGGATGGATCTCCTGAAAGAAATCGCTCTTTGCTGAAAAGCGAGCCTGGAATTGCAGAAACAGCCACACTAAAGCCCATAGTCTTAATAAAGTCTCGTCTGCTTTTTATTATAGTCATGATCGTTTATAGGTTTATATTTGATCGTTTAGTTAGCATAGCTGATTGCCCCGAAAGTACATCCACTAGTATATGTAGCATTTAACGATATACCCTATGCCTAAACGCTCTGTTATGGTTATTTTATTATCAGATATTTGTCCTCTACATTGTAATTTTCAAGATATTCTTCAATAGATAAGAGTACATCTTTATTATCGTTTGCAACATTAACCTTATCCATGATTCCTGAACGAGAAGTAATATCATACAACTCCACTTTCTCTGAATCTTTTGTAATTACTGCTTTCCAATTCTTCCATCGTACAAAATGCTTGACTTCAGGATAGGCTGGCATAAATGCCTTTAATGAATCAGCAGTGGCTCGATACTCCTGCTTACTAATTAAGTTGTGCCATTCGGAACGATCGGTTGAAAGATTATACAACTCTTCTGATCCATCGAAATAATGGATGTAATGCCACTTTGGCGTAATTACGGTATTGTTTCCATAACCGAAAGTGGTTACGATATGATCCTGTGCTTTTGCTTCTACTCTTGCTCTTGCCTGTGCTTCTGCTGACGTTTTAAGCAACGGAACCAGGCTCGTTCCATCAAGATGTTCTGCAGGATTTAATCCTGTCATTTCAATCAATGTAGGAAACAGATCAATCAGACTAACCATAGCACTGGTTGTAGCGTTCTTCTTTGAGTACTTGCCCGACTTAGGAGGAACGATGATCAAAGGTACGCGTGACGACTGCTCCCAGCCGGTCCACTTTCCCCAGTGTTCTTTCTCTCCTAAATGCCAACCATTGTCACCCATAAAGACAACAATGGTATTCTCGGCATATTCACTATTATCTAACGTATTTAGTATTCTTCCTATTTGAGCATCAACAAAACTTACACACGCAAGGTATGATGACACAGCACTCTTCCATTGTCCGTTTTCCAATACCGTTTTATGAGTACCAGAGGTGGCTGCTAATCGCCCAAACTCCTTGGCTGTTTGAGATACATCATCCAGGTCATTCTCCAATACTTTAGGTAGAATCATTGAATCTACCGGGTACAGATCATGATATTTGCGAGGTGCAAACAATGGCTGGTGAGGACGGAAAAAGCCTGCCGCAATAAAAAACGGTTTATCATGCTTTTGCTTTAGCTGATTGACAACATAGTTGGTGGTGACACCATCAACCATTTCATCATCTGTCACATCAACCGGGCCCCAGTCGAAGGTATTATACTTGTTATACGGACGGTCGTTGGGCATGCCATTTAGCGGCAATACCGCTTTTAACTTGCCTTCACCCCGATCAACGGTATGCGTTGGATTCTGTAGGTCGGAATTAATTTCCCCAGGAAGAAACGGTCCGCCACTAACGCCTGGTCCTTCTTTGCCATACTCATCAAATAACGATTGCACATAGGCTCCTCGAGAATGAAACAGTTTACCAGCACCGGCGACATAATACCCGGCATTGCGGAAATATTGTGGCATGGTAACTAACTCTTTGCGCGTTTCGATATGCGCATTTGAATTATTGTACAGTCCGCTGTTATACGGTTGCATACCAGTCATAATTGCCGATCGCGAGGGGCCACATAATGGTGCCGCACATTGCGCATTGGTAAACACAATTCCACGTTGTGCCAACCGATCAATATGAGGCGTTTTCGCTTGTGGATGTCCACCGAGACAGCCTATCCAATCGTTCAAATCGTCACTCATAATGAAAAGCACATTAGGCTTCTCTGCTTCAACTTCCTTCTGCTTATTTCCGGTCTGGCATCCCGCTAGTAACGAACCTGCCACCACAATATTTATTACTTGCTTCATCTCTTGAAGATTATTAATTTCCTTTTTGCTTACACCTACTAGCGTGCTTAGCACCTGGTTTCCTGTCCTCCGGTTTCCTTTTTTCCTCTCCCCATCGCACACCGTTTCACCTTTCTACCGTTCAACCTTTTTCCCTTTCCACGTCTTCACTTTTATTTCTGAGATTCCCATTGGATCTGATCCATGGTTAATCTTAATCTTCACCTGAAGATCAGTAGCCGGGAATCCTCCAAACTTATACACTTCAGCATCAGCTGTCTTTCCTGAACTTTTACCCTCATAAACAGTCACATACTGACCGCCACCTCCTGAAAGCAAAATCTCAAAGTCGCATGACTGCTTTTCTCCATTAGCCCATGCAATAGACACCTCATTAGTAATTTCATCAGAATTCAACTCAAGATTTACAGTCATCCCCTGCTTCAACGTCTCCCATGCAGTCGATTTTTTCCCATCAACCATTAAAGCTGCATCATTCTGATTATCGGTAACAGTGATAAACTGACTGTCATTGTTCTTTTGTGACTCCTCATCGATACCTACAAAACAAGAAGACTTTAAGCGAATATCTTCCGATGATGCACCAACCATAATTGTAAATTCACCATCTTCAACAACACGCTTCATGTCAACATTCAAAAGTGATAGATCATCAGGTGTTACTGTAAAACTCACCTGCTTCTCTTCGCCAGCATTTAACGTGATACGCTCAAAGCCTCTCAGGTTCTTCTCGTATGTCGTCACCGAACTCACTACATCATTATAGTATAATTGAACCACCTCATCACCTGCAACGTCACCAGTATTTTTCACCTTACAGCTAACGGTAATCGATTCTCCTTGCTTGGCATAACGAGGAGAGATCTGCAGATCAGTATATTTAAATGTGGTATAACTCAATCCATATCCGAAAGGATAAAGGGCTCCGTTTACACGAGCACGCTTCCCTTTTAGTCCGCCTACACCCATTGCATCAATTTGAGCATTCTGCTTAACTGGGAAATTAAATGGCAATTGACCGGTTGTTTTAGGAACAGTCACAGTAAGCTTTCCTCCTGGATTATAGTCTCCTAAAAGCACATCAGCAATGGCTAAACCACCGTAAGCACCAGGGTAAAACGACTGAACAATGGCAGGAACATAGGCTGAAGTCCAGTTAATAGATAATGGTCTACCGCTTATTACAACAACCACTGTTGGTGTGCCTGTAGCTTGTACTGCTTTTACCAAATCAAGCTGATAGCCTGGTAGATTTAAAGATGAGCGTGATTTGTTCTCTCCGCAGGTACGTTGAGAACCTCCAACAACAACAACTGCAACGTCCGACTGTTTAGCCTGTGCTACAGCTTTCTCAATCTCTGCACGCTCATCAGCATTCATTTCTACTGGTAGAATTTCACTGTCAGGCCAGTTTGCATCAACCAACTCACATCCTTTCGTGTAAACAATTTCTACATCATTGCCCACTCTCTCTTTCAATCCGCCTAAAACAGTATATACTTTTCCAGCCAACGGACCGTAATGTGTAAGTGCATATGCTGCATCATCAGCATTTGGTCCGCATACTGCAATTCGCTTAATTTTATCTTTTTTCAGGGGTAATAGTTGTTTCTCATTCTTCAACAACACAATAGACTCGCGTGATGCCTGTAATGCTACTTCATGATGTGCATCACAATCTACCACCTCATCAGCCTCCGCAGGATTTTCAATGTAAGGATGATCGAACAGACCGATTTCAAACTTCACTCGCAATACATCTCTCACTCTGTCATTAATGATATCTTCAGAAATACTTCCTTCAGCAATTAGTTCTCTTAAAGGCTCTACAAAACTATCTGGCGAGCGGAACGTGCATCGCACATTTAATCCTGCTATTACCGACTGGCGTACGGCTTCTTTATAATCCTTTGCTGTTTTGTGTTTATTGTACAGGTAAATTACTGCATCACTATCCGAAACTACATATCCTTTAAATCCATACTCTTTGCGAAGTTTGTCTTGCAGGTAATACGGACTGCTTTGGATTGGTACACCGTCATAATCGTTATATGAGCTCATCACTCCTTTCAATCCGGCCTCACGAATCACTCGCTTAAAAGGATAAAGATGGATGTTTTCTGTCTCGCGTGGAGCTACCTGAGGATCCACACGTGAGAGTCCTTCACGGGCTCCTTTGTTGTTGGCATAAATAGCGAAATGTTTTGCTGTTGCTGCCACCTGATTATCTTTCTGCAATCCTTTAGTCATGGCAACACCAAGCTCAGCTACCAAATATGGAGATTCACCATATACTTCCTCCATACGTCCCCATCGCTGGTCTCTACCTACATCAAGGATTGGTGCATAAACGTTGGTATATCCCAAAATCCGAGCCTCTTTTCCTGTTATGTCACCAATCTTATTCACCAAATCACGGTTCCAAGTCTGGCCAATGGCTAGCTGTGTAGGAAAATTGGTAGCCATATAGTTTTCAATTCCTCGTATTCCTTCGTTAGTGAAATCAACAGGTATTCCTAAACGTGTATTCTCTATGAAGAATCGCTGAACCTCATTCATTGCTTTTGCATGATTCGACGCAGGCCAACAATTTGGATTATCCATTGGTGGTTTCCCCCATCCTTGAAATCCATTCAAATGTTCATCCATTGCTCCCAAACCATCTTTCCACAATGCTTCTTTCCATCCTTCGTTGGGTAGATCATCGCGAAGTACTCTACCATAACCATACAAGGTTACCATCTGACAAGTTTTCTCCTCGATATTCATCAGGGAAATGAGGTTAGTTATTCGATCCTCTATTGCCACAGATGGATCTTCGTAAGGATCTTTCTTCCCATTTTTGTTTAGGTCAATCCATCCCTTCTTGTAAATTCTTTTTCCTTCAATTTTCTTGAATCCATAATTTGTTGCGAGCAACAAAAAACATAGTGCTAAAACGGTAATTTTCTTCATCATCTTTTTGAAAGATATTTTGATTATTTGATTTAAGATTTTCTGACAACGCTTCCTTGTTACGAATACTTCGATCTTTATTCCCAGCTTTCATCCTTCAGAAACCGATTCTTGTAATCAGAAAAACATAGCATCATTTGATATATCTTGTTAACACTATAAAATTAGACATAACAGCAACGATATACTCTCACTATTTATTCATGAATTCAGACAATATGTTCACACACAAGGAATATCATATGGAATTACTGGATAATTGTACATCACAAGAGCTAACATTCTGAATAACTGACAACAACACTTATTTTTACTTTTTATAGAAGAATCATTTATTACATGATTTCAAACATTCTCAAAAGCGCTTATGTTGAGAGCAAATTACCTTTGACCTAAGTTTTAAATCTAATAAAAAGCTAATATGAAATTACGAATAACCTGGTATCTCTTCCTGATGATTTTACTAACAGGAAACAGTGTTTTGGCACTGGAGAAAACGAAGAAAAACAAAGAACAGATTACTGTAAATTCGGCCAAAGAGTTATACACTGTATTGACTCAAATGAAACAAGGTGGCATTATTAATCTACAGGATGGTGAATATAAAAATGTCAAGTTTGCAGTTAACAATCAAGCCTCAAAAAATCATCCATTAATGATCAGAGCAATTACTCCTGGCAAGGTTGTTTTTAGTGGAGATTGCCACATTGACATCTTTGGAGACTACATTCACTTATCGGGAATTGAGTTCTCAAATATACAAAGAAAGAAAGCTGAGGATTTGATTCGCGATAAAGGAAAATACAATAGCTATAGCAAGTTGAAATTTTTAAATACTGCAGATGTAGATGGTGTAAGCATTAAACTTGAAGGACAGTTTACTGAAGTGCATCACTGCGATTTTATTGGCAAAACCACTGGCGCATCTTATATCAATATGGATATTCCTAAAAAAGAAGGTAGCTATCATCATGTTTACCGCAACTTCTTTGCGCGTCCTCCTCTTCATCGTAATGGTGGGTCTGCCATGCGTGTTGGTCATGGTTCTATGACATTGAATCATGCTTACGTTACCATTGAGGAGAACCTTTTTGAAAACTGCGATGGAGAGAGTGAAATCATCTCTATAAAGAGTTCTAGAAACTATATTCGCAATAATACTTTCCGAAATTGTGCCGGAGGTTTCAGTCTGCGACAAGGACGTGGTAGTATTGTTGAAGGGAACTTTTTTATCGGTAATGGAACCAAGCGTTGTCATGGTATAGGTATTCGTGGTCGTGATCATTACATTTTCAACAATTATTTCTACAAAATCAATGCGAAGGAATCGGGTGTTTTCTCTTTTGGTGTGGCTTCTCCTGAAGATCCCGAGCGTATTAAACTGGGATTATATCCTCGCCACTTCCCTATGACACAGGATATTTATATCTTCCACAATACAGTAATCGATAATTACAGTCCGTATAACATTAACTTCCTAGGTGGTTATGGTACTAGAAACAGATTTGAGTTGCCAAAGAACATTGTCTTTTACAATAATATTTTCGACAAAACGCCTGACTTTATGAATACAAAAAAAGAGCTTCAGTCGGTGTTTGTTTCAAACTACTTCGCCAACAAAAAAAGTGTTACTGATGGAGTTGTTGCAACAAAACTAAAGCTTACAAAGAGGGGGGAATTGCAGGTTCCGGTAGCAAATTCAACTTTTCAGGATAAGTCAGTGGCCATGCCTTTTAATCAGGCCAATTATAAGACATTTATCAAAAGGGATTTCAACGTTGATTACGATATCTTTGGTCGTAAAAGAGATTCACAGCGCGATTCCGGCTGTTTTGAACTTAATTCTGCTGATGAGATGGTTAATGTTCCTTTGAATAAGGAAGATGTGGGGTGTTCATACTAATGCGTTGCGGCCTTGTCCTGCCGGACGGGCCTTCATTTTTGGCTTGCCCCAAAAACGAAGCAAAAAAGACTCGGCTGCCTGAAAAATGTAATTGATTTATTGCGGTTACTTCTTTCAGGAGGCCAACCAACACGCAGTTTTCTAACACCTTAACCTACCCATCATATTGAGGCATACCATACAGACTGTTTATTCCAGTCTTAATAAATCAAAATACATAAATCGGTTCTCTTCATTCTTATCCAAGTCAGATAAAAATACAAAATCATTCTTTTCATACATTCTTAACTGCTTTGGCTTATTGTATGCATCCAGTATCAGCAACCTACAAGCTGGCTTGTGTTCAATAAAAGTCCAATACTTTATAAAATCCAATAGCTGATGGGATATCCCATGTCCTTGAATCAATTTATCGATGCCCAATCTTGTTATTTTCACAGAAGGATACTGTCGTATCCGTTTTGAATTTGGAAGCTTTATTTTTCGATGTAGTCTGTTCCAAACACTATTATCATATCCAAGATCATTTAAGCAGTCATTTGATATAGAGAAGAATGCTACAACTTTCTTATCGGTATTTTTGAATAAAAAAGTGTTCGTGATCTTTTCTTTCTGGAAATCTCTGGCATCATTAATAAGAAACTCATTGATTTTAGAATCTCCACAATCAAAGTCTGCCAATACGTCTTCAACGGAAAGAGAAGAGAAATAAAAGTCAGATAGATCCAATTTATTTTTTCTTTGCTAGAATTTTACTTACAAGTTTTTTCATCTGTTCTTTTTTCTCAGATGAAATCTTCATCGATTTGTTTATCGACAAACTTTTATTAAACTGTCTCGAAGACTTACCTGCCAAAACAGGTGTTATTTTCAATGTAGTTGCCATAATGTACTTCTCTCTAATCTATCTATAACACAAATATACGATTTTACATTGAATAATGATTTTTACTTCCCCTTTACCTGATAAAAGAAACCTCGTTGTTCCTGAATTAGTTCAATCTTTCCATCGTCATCGAGAACATCAAGATACTTGTTCACCTCATTTACATGTAGCCCTAAAATCTTTGTAAGATCATCAAGTGTACAAGGACGACGAGAAATGGTCTCCAGTATAGCTGTTTCAATATCTGTTCTGTATGATTTAACCGCTTTTCTTTCTGGTGCCGCAGAAATAATTTCAACGTTATCTAAATTCCACAAATCAACTATTCCCTCCATTTCGTTACGTGTTGCTCCCTGCAAATTAGCAACAGTTCCTGGTCGATCTAATGTATTTAGCTGGATAGAATCAGGATTTATTTCATGAATAGCCTTCTTGATTTCAAGCAATTCCTCTTTGGAGTCATTATAACCAGGAAGAATAAATACCTCTAGCCATATCTTCCCTTTAAACTCACGACTAAATTCAGCAATGCCATCAATACAATCCTGAATAAGTATACCCTTAGCCGGACGATTAATTCTTTCAAATACACTTTGCGTAGCAGCATCAAGCGAAGGCAATACTACCGAGGCATCCATTAACGATTCTCTCACCTCTTTGTTAGCTAATAACGTACCATTTGTAATTACCGCAATAGGAATTGTCGGCTTTTCTGTTTTGATGAACTGTAAAACCTCCTTCGTCTTGCTATTCAGCGTTGGCTCTCCAGAGCCAGACAAAGTGATATAATCGGGATCAGGATTATTCTTAAAGTAATCCGCTAATTCTTCTTTGATCTTCTTTAGTAGGATATATTCCTCTTGTTCGGTAGTCAACTTAGTGGTTTTGCCCACTTCACAATATACACAATCCAGAGAACAAACTTTCTTAGGAACCAGATCAACCCCTAATGACATTCCCAATCTTCGAGAAGGAACAGGGCCAAATAAAAACTTATACATAACTCATTACAATTTAAACGGCTTATTCTGCATCAAACCTCTCTGATGCGAAAAGCAAGGCTAAGGTAATGATTATTTCTATTTATAATCCATAATACACCTTACAGATAGTCCTGAATTAAAATAAGAAGTACCTCCAAAATAAAGATCATTCACATCAGATGAAAGCCAAAATTTAGCTGGCCCACAAGGGTGACAGTTTTCTGATGTACTCCAAAAGTAGGCGTGCTCTCCCCTGGCCAGGTAAGAACCACTATCATATCTACGACCAGCTGATAATGCATTAAAACCACTAGAATTATTAATGTCTAGATATTCTGATTTCCAATAGTATGAATTTGGATATTTCATTTTACTACCAGCAATTTTAACTCCTCCTAGATTATGCCCTAACTCCCTCCATTCCGCATCACTTGGAATATGCCATCCTTCAGGACTTATTCCCTGAATACCACTTGGATTATCTGTACTATAACCTTCTCCATTACTCACAGCCATCCAATTATATAAATAGCCAAAGTGCTCACCATACGCTCTGTTGTTATCGTAATAACAATATGCACGCTCTTCCTTTGCAAGCTTAGTCCATCTATCCTTACTTTCAACAAGATCTATTGGTGTGCCATCGCTATATCTCGTGGTTTTTAAATTCTCTGCCATCCATATTTGTCGACCAATGCGCACGACTTCATAAACATTACCATCAACATCTGTCAACACTGGTAGGGCCGCAAAAGCAGACACAGCCCCCATATAAAAAGCTTTCAGTTGTGTTTTCCTATTGGTTGAGTATATATATAAACTTTGTTGTTCCGATGGTCCCAGCTTCCACGAAATAGTTGCTGTTCCATCATCATCGGTTACAGGATTCTGATTAGCCACCGAGCCTTCCAAAACCTCACAAAATAAAACCACATTACTTATAGGATTATCAGATTCATCAAGAACTCTAATTACAATTTCATCCTTTAATTCTTCTCCTGCGACGCCATTCATCGATTCTCCAGAGATTATCTCAATTGCAACAGGTTCAGGATAATCATCTTTATCACATCCATTTAAAAGTAAGAAGCATATACAAATTATAAATAATAAAGGATTATTCATTGCTTATCATTTGAAGTATACATACTTCTGCAAATATGCACAATTAAAATTTAAACCTAAACTTTGCGATTACTGGATTATCGGTAGCCTTGAGGTGTTGCAAATTATTCTCTGAAAGAAAATCATCAAATTTCCCATTCTTATTTACTGACTCCAATACATAAGGATACATTACTGAGAAAAAGCTTTCATTAGCAATACCATCAATAAAGATGAATGGAAATGGCTTACTCTGAACAATATCGATTGGTTTCACCTGGTTAGTATGCTTATTATAGACCAATTCCTTTGACACCATCAACCACAAGGCTAATCAGTTACAAAACAAAAACCCACAACATCACCCTCTTCTGTTAAAGAGTTAGATATCGCAGGTTTTCCAACAAACACTAAAGATGAATCAATCCTCTACTTCTTCTTATTTGCCAATGTTTTAGGCAACGTAGGCGGATTGTTATAAAGTTCTACATAGTTTTCAGGTATCTCACGACTCACAGCATCTTCAAAAGTAACATCTGGACGGAAGTACTTATGAGACTTGTACTCCTTATTCTTTAATCCCCAATAGGAAGGATAGAATTGACCGAAACTGTCTAGCCAATTCACCACATTAACAAACTCTGCTTGAGTCAGTTTTACATCCTTATGCGCTTTTACCAAGCGTTCAGTAACTGCTTCTGCCATTGGATGACGAAGAGGAATGCAACCATTACTAATTACTGTAATCAACGGACTGGTATATGCTCCTGAATGATATGCATTTTTGTATGAGATATCAGCACTTCCACGATCTTCATTAGCACTTGAAAATTCCCCGACATAAGGTACACCCATTGCTTCCTTGTACTTCATCAAATTCTCATACGATACCGAATAGGTTTTGGTGAGTGTGCCTGTAAGATTAAGGCTTCCCTTTGGGTCTTTGTTTCCATGACATGATACACAATGCTTATCGAATACTGGCTGTACTTGAGTTGTATAGTTAATTACCTTTTTAGCAGATACATCACCAGGTTGTGGCATCGGTTTCGAAGCCTTTCGTCTAATCGCCAAAGCCACTCTATTTTGCTTCAAATCAGGAGCTCTATCACGCGTTTCATGACAGCCAATACAACTACGAGTCTCTCCAGGCATATAGTTAACAAAAGTACGCTCAGTTTGCACAGCCATAAAATTCTCATCCAGCGCCTGGAAAAAGATATTTTTATTTGCAGGTACTTCGAAATAAGCCGAGCCATCCTTCTCTACAGGTACAACACCATGCTGCACTTTCAGTCCCAACCGACTAATACCAATGGCACTATGCGCCATACCTGAACGATCACCTTTCCAACGATTACGAGTAGTCCATGGACGCGGTACCTGCTCCATAATACGCAAGTACTTTACCGTACCTCTCTCAACTTCAGGCATACCAACATATACATTAGTAACAATACACTCTGCCACATTCTTCTCAGCAAGCTTAGGATTAACCGGAGAAGTCAGGATTGGAGGAACCTCACGACTAACAAGAGGGAATGCATGCCAACAAGAAGTATTCTCATCCATATACAACACCTCTTCTTCTCCTTTTTCATTCAATACATATAGATCATAAGCTTTCGGATCATTCCATTTATATCCCTTGGGTTTATGAGATACCAAAAACAGTTGCTCTGAAATAGGATAAGGATCCTTAAACAGTCGGCCCGACTCACCTGTTTTCTCAAATATCCACTTTCCATTTACCTTAAAATGAAAGCCATTATGCGTTCGTGCATCCACATCTTTGGTTACATACGACAAAGGTTCTTTTGTACGAAGATTCTTCTCGGTATCGATAATTACAACCGTACCCATACCATTATTTGGACAACAATGCGTGGTAGCCAACGATAATATTTTTGAAGGAGCACCAGGAATAGTACGAGCATAAATCAATGTCTCAGGCTGTGTTAATGTATTTCCATATACCTCAACAGATGCCGAACCATCAGCACGCATCGCCCATAAACATTTTGCATTCCCAGCAGCCTTGTCGACATATTCCCAACGATGATATAAAATTCGTCCGTCAGGCATAATCGATGGCGCAGCTTCACTGACCGAGTTATTACTCAGTGCCTGCATATTTTTACCATCGGCATCCATACGATACATTACCTTGGTTGTAAAAATATCTCCGGCATTACAGAGAATACCATACTGACAGCGAGTTGAAACAAAAGCAATCCCCCCATCAGGCAGGTAACACGGATGCATATCGTCAGTCCCATGGTGATAAAAGTTACAACCATAACTATCTACAAGTTCTTTTTCATCCTTTTGCGGAAATGTTAACTGGCGCAAACCCGTTCCATCAATGTTTACTTCATAAATACGATAACCGTCATCTTTGCCTTTTTTATAATCGAATATTACCTTACCAGCATCGTATGAAATATCAAAACGATTAAATACTCCTTCATTTAGCTGAGGAACAAGATCTCGTACCTGCCCTGTCTCCAGATTCAAGACACATATATTCCCCCCTGGCAACCACGTACTATTTACATACTCCGTATAAAAATGATTCCCATCAAGTGTAAGTCGCTTTATAAAAACAACCTCCTTAATCCCCTGACTTAAAAGCCTCTTAGCCGCCTTCTTATTGAAGGTATTTTTTATAGGAACACGTTCCACTTCCTCGGCTGAAGAAGGTTTTGAATCATCAATCGCCCAACACTTACCATCATTAAAGAGTAGAGTAGTACTTAAAAAGAGAATAATAAGTGCAATTCTTTGGTTTAGCTTCATCTGATTAAAAAATTTTTGGATTATTAGACTTGAAGATTTTCTGATTTAGTCTTCTGTATGCAAATAGTCAATCATTATTCCTTATTTGCATGATTTAGAAGCAGATCTTTTGAATCAAAAAAGCTTAGTCTCTATTATATTTCATATTTTTCAACACAATCAAAAAAACTCTCAATAGAAAGTTTCTAATATTAGATTACAAAGTAGGGGTTTTCACTTTACTTAATGAATGGTGAGTTTTGTGGTTTACATGTATTATATTTGGATATGGATAATTTTTTAAGAAAATTAGATATAGAGATATTTGATGGTAGGCCTTCAAAATTAAGCAAAGAATGGCAAATGGAAAACGATAATACGCCATATGCGAGATTATACTATATTAAGAAAGGCACTGGAACAATGACCACTCATGGTGAACATTTCACCTTTAAACCTAATCATTTATACTTGGTTCCGCCAAGGGGGAATTTAGCATACAATTACATTGCTGATCTTGAAATCTGGTGGGTACATTTTACCATTAAGATATTCGATTCTATCGACCTTTTCGATTACTTATCGTATGATATTGAGCATGTTCCCATCAATATAGCATATACTGAAGAGGAAATGAAGCAATTGGTAATGACCGTAAAAAGCAATGATGTGCAGTCGCATTTAATCGGCAATGGATTGCTATTAAAGCTCATTGGACCATATTTCTCTGATCAGCACAATAATCCTTGTGATATAAAGATGGAGAAGATAAAACGCTTAGCTCCTGCCATTAGCTATATCGACAATCACCTGGCTGAGAAAATAACACTTGAACAACTTGCATCGGAGGTGAGATATGAACGAACCTATTTCAGCACTATTTTTAAAGAAACCTTTAACATTTCACCCAGTCACTTTATCATGCGTAAACGGATTGAACGTGCAATGTTTATGCTGGAAACAACCAATTATATTTTGGAAGAGATTGCTGAGCGACTAGGTTTTAGCGATGCCTATCATCTATCGAAAACATTTAAACAGTTTACAGGTTATGCCCCTACGGTGTATCGTAAGCGAAGAATGGAGCTAGAGGAATTTATATAATAAGATTGGGCCCTTCAGGGAACTACAAACTCTTGAGTTCTTGATTGATGTGTTTTAATGCAGGATATACACCTTGATAAATTGAATATTTCGACTGCATATAACTAGATATCTTTGCGTTAGGCTCAATTATTTTTTTATCCTTAGGGATAGCAAAAAAAGCATCTTCAGCATCTTTGTAGCATCCTGCACCAATGCCAGCAAGAATTGCAGCGCCTAGTGCTGTTGCCTCTTCAATATCATATTTAACTACCGGCAATCCTGATATATCAGCTTTACTCTGTAGCCAAAAGTCATTTCTTGTCCCACCTCCAGTTACGATAATTTCCTCAAACTTGGCACCAAACGATGCTTCAAATGCTTTCAGGATATCAAGAAACTGAAAATTAAGTCCCTCAAAAACAGCTTTAAACATATCTGCTTTAGTTGTTGTACTTGATAATCCTACAAAAGCTCCCTTAGCCAGACTGTCGCCCACTGGACATGCTGCACCTGAAATATAAGGTAAAAAGATCACGTTATTCTTCATAGAAGAACCACTTTCAAGTGCCTCCTGAATGGTCTCCCACTCAAATTCAGCATCCATGCCGTAACCCTTAAATAACTTACGCATCCATTCTACTGATTCGCCCGCTACTGCGCCCCCCCAAGCCACAAAATAGTCAGGAATTACATGCGATTCCACACAGATCTGATAATCAAGTAACTTTTCCGACAGGTTCAGATTAGGAGTTGTAGCCATAACACTTTCCCAGGTACCAATAATATCGATCAATGATCCATTTTTAAAACCTCCTAATGGAACGGTACTACAAATATGATCATGCCCTCCAAGATAGATCGGAGTTCCTAATGGAATCCCTGTTGCATCAGCAGCATTGTCAGTGATATTTCCAATATGTGATCCACTCTGTTTAACCTCTGGAAGAATACTTTTGCATAATCCTGCCTGCTCAATAAGTTCATCAGACCACTGTTGTTTGTTTTGATCAAATAACATCGTACATGAAGCCATACTACGATCAGTAACCATTACATCCGATAGTTTGAAGTTGATATAATCAACCATCAACAACCATTTATAGGTATGATCCATAACCTCGGGATGATTCTTAGCCATCCATTTCATGCGCATCACAGACATAATATGCCATGCTGCAAATCCTGTACGTTGAAAACTATACAACTCCCCCACCGATGATTTCCATTCCTCAGCCTGCTCAATAGTTCTGTCATCGTGCCAACTAATAAACGGAAAAAGAGGACTCCCTGTCTTGTCTACTGGAATACCATCCATTCCCATACCAGTAACTGTAATCCCTTTGATATAGGCCCCCATAGGTAACTTAGCGAGAGCCTCACGAGCAGCATCACACACACCTTTCCAGATCAACTTAGGATTCCAATATATGAACTGTGGATTATCAATTGCAACCACTTTTTCCATCGGACGTTGAGCAATAGACAGCAATCGCCCCGACAGGTCGAAAATAATAACCTTTATAGATGTCGACCCTAGGTCTATTGTCATTAAGTAGTTCATATTGTCAAATCTCCCCTAAACACTTCTAACAAGTTACAGCCCCTAAATTTACTCTATATCCTTTGAATACCTATAATGACCGATAATTTTATACTGAAATAAGCAATCAGCTAATTCTTGTCCGTTTCCAATATTATGCACAATCAAATAACGCCCACCATCAGGTGATTTTTTATCAACCACAATTCCAATATGCGTCGTTCCACCTCCCAGATTCCAACATACTATTTCTCCAGGATTGTAATCTGATGCCTTCATTGATATTGGTAATACTTTTCCATTCCGTTTGAAATAAGTCATTAAATTAGGGACTCTACGATGATCAATATTTGTATCAGTGTGTAACAGTCCCCAGATATTCGGATAAAGCTTAAAATGAGCTTTCATATCTTCATGAACCTTCTGTTGTAAATCAACCCCCAGTTTGCGGTATGCGCGAATTACAACATCGGTACACACTCCTTTACCTTTTGGGACATCGCCATTGGGGTAATCAATCCTGAAGTATGAAGGATCATATACAACATGATGCTTGGTCAGCTCAAGGGCTGCATCAGATATGCGTCTTGACACATCATCCTGTGCTGACACTGCAAGGCAGGCAAATAGCATTATTTTTATTAGAAGTACTCTAAAAAACATATTTCCAATTTTTAGTGATCAATATTCAACTGATGGCAATAACGATACCAAACGGTTTAATATTTTAGGTAACCTCTCAATAAAAATAATAAAAACAGTTTAGTTAAGATTCAACACCTCTCTTCTTGACTTTAGGTTTAGTTTTGATAGAATACGACTTACATGTGATTTTACTGTACTAATCCCAATATTGCATTCTTCTGCGATTTGCTGATTAGTGGCACCTGTTTTCAATAATTCGAATACCTTCCGTTCCTGAACACTCAATGTTGCAATTCCTGATTCTGGTTTCTTACGTTCCTTTTTACGTCCAAAAAGGAACCCCGCAGCACCAACAATTACAGCTACGAATAAATAGTACCACATCCCACTATGGTTGGTTTCAATGGTATTAGACATGTTAAATGCTTTAAAATAACTGTTATCCTGACCACTCCACTTTTCCTTAAAAGATCGGTAAAATGCAGCATCGTTACCCTGACTAAACCTAAAACAACTATTATGAGCTGCATACAATGCCACCAATGGATTAGAACTTGTGTCTGCAACTGCTTTCAGCTTATCAGCCATCTGCTCCTCAATAAACTTTCGCTTAGATGAAGAGCTTCCCATGGCGATACTATCAGCAGTAATGATCATCGAAACAACCTCATGAAACATCTGATTGTCAACCGATTTTGAAAAGCTCACTTTTCTAAAAGGAGGACTCGACAACTCATTATTCATTTCAATCACAGAACGCCGACCTGCAAGAAGAAACACATAATTCTCATCCTTACCTCCTATCGTTAGCGTGTTGGGAGTATCCCCTTGCTTGACGATATGAATTCTGAATAAATTATGCTCCTCTGGCAGAAAACCAATATCAAATAAAAAATTCCCGATACTATCGATATCAGCTTTTGCAACAATCATTCCATTAGCAACCAGATGCATATCATCAAACGTGGGAATATAAGAAAGATACAACTCTGGTGCCCAGCGATCCTCAAGCTCTATATTCCCATAAATGATGCCTTCTTTGGGGGACACAGAAGATGCCCAACAATTCGCTAAAGCAAAAGTCAGGCAAGTAATAAGAAAGACCTTCTTCATAAGACTAACGATCATAGTGGCTAGTAGTAGTTAAGGATACTTTGCCCGATGCTTTTACAGGTGTTATTTTCACGATCCATTTTCCAAGCGGAGCGTCACTTATTGATTCTGAAATATCTCCTTTAATCTCCTTTATTCTTTCAAGATTTATAGATTTGATAGAATCGCCCAGATTGATTTTCTCCCCATTCTTTTTCACCAAATATGGCTGAGAATTCACATTAATCACCGATTTAAACTCAGTATCAATACTAATAGACTTTCGCAGTTTTTCTCCATTAGGTTTATAAATTTCAATCAAAACCTGCCCTTTCTTAATTACACTTTCGATTTTAATGTCTAACCTATTCGACCGCTTTTTTACTTCAAAAGAATAATTGATCGGCTTCGAATCTCTACGTAAGGAGATCACCGCACTTTTCTCGGTAAAAATGGTTGAGTCCTTCCGATTATTCAGGTAGCTTCCGAAAGACTTTTGGGAAGTAGTTAACGTAGCAATCAAAGCTATACAAACACTTAAAACTAAATTCTTCATTCTGATAATTTTTAAATTCTACTGAAATAACTTCGATGACAAAATTATCCCCTGTCCACTCTAAGTGCTAATAAATCAGGAAGGATAAAAGGATGAATAAGGGATGAAAAAAGGATGATCACCCTTATTTGCCACTTTTTTAGATCCAAAACCTCCATAATTCGTTAATTGCTTAATCTTGATTTCAACAGTTCTTCGATTGTATTATCCTTTATAGACTTTATAAAATCAACATCCTTAAATCGTGCAGAAGTTGCTTCCTTGAAAGAAAGTATAAATCCGGCATTCTTTGCTGCTACCATTCCAAATATCACATCCTGAATATTCCCTCCAGATAAGTAATAGTCTTCTAGTTCTTTTCTAGTGACATCAAGATTTGCCTTTACTATAGTTATTAAACATCGAACAATTTCATCCACTGGCATTCCCTTAATCTTCATTAGGAACAATCGCCACAATGAAATCTTCACGCCACACACAGTTGCACTGAGCCACAATGCAACAGGAAAAAAATACAGAAATATAATTAATAAGATGACTATTCCAAGTGCATAGAAAAAACCATAAAACTCTTCCATATCTGTTGATTTTATAAAATCCCAATAAAGCATATAGCTGTGAACACAATAATAAAAAGTAATGAAACGAGAATTAATTTAAAAGATCCATTTTCCATTGACATTAAATCCTCTCTCAGTGATTCCAAATCTTGCTTTTCCCATTCCACCACCTCTGTTCCAGCGATCAAGTCACCAATTCTTCGCTTTGAATTGAATGCCGTCATCAATGCTTCAATCGGCCAAATAAGCATGGTTACATTTCGTAACATACATTGCATCTGTGAAGCCTCTTGTTTCGTTTTAAAGTCAATAATTTTGAAGCCAAATGTTCTTTTTCCTGCACTCATCCCGAAGGCAATATCTTTATTCAAGATAATCAGAAGTATGAACATCCACGGAATCATCATGATTGATAAATAAGTTGAAAAATTGTCCATATCTTCAACAAAACCACTCACAAAAAATATAATCATCATGATCAAAACCACAGGCATCATGATGCTCAAACAATACTGCAAGTCGCTTATCATCGACTTCAACCTGTTATTAAAAAGACTAATAGGAAATCTATCAACGTCCTCAATACTCTTCCTTGTAAAATAGTTATTCAATATTATCTTAGGTACTCTCATAAAACTCTCTGTTTACAAACCAATCCTTCGTTATTATTCCAGCTCATTCCAAATATCATCTTTCGGTTTCTTTCCTGAAGCCATCTCAAGCAACATCATTAGAAACTCATTTTCATCCTTGCCGCTATTCTTCTGCATCTCTTTAAAGGCCATAGTACCTGCAGGAAATATTGCAGTAAGATCAACTTTCCAAGTTCCATTCTCCTTATTAAACTGAAAATCCAATGGAGTAGCCTGGCCATTAACCAGCATATTACCTGTTGCAAAGTTTCCATTGACCTTTACCTTCCCAATACTATTATTCTTAACGCTATTCTTTCCTACCATACCTTCTTTAATAGCATATACAAGAAGTGCTTTCCCGTCAAACGATAGAATATTACTTTTTGACGCTCGATGTCTTATGGCAAGAACCATTAATCGATCCATTAATCCTAGAGATTTCACCTCGGCCGGCTTAGCAGTCTTTGTTTTCTCCAAAATTTCAGAATAGTATTTTATGGTATTACTATCAACAAATTTCACCGCCTCTTCTCCTCTATCATTTAATATAGCAGACTTGTAATTATTAAAAGATTTTCGTACAAGTTCTTCCTCTGACTCTTTCGCACTGATGGTACATACTGCTAGTAGTCCAATCAATAAAGTTGTTAGTTTTTTTAGCATGTTAATTTTAATTAAAGCATTATTCTCTATTTAATGGAGGAGGAATGGATAAATTCCCCAAATAAAATCCAGTTGTATCAGAAAAAACAGTTTCAATTATTTTTTCAGCTATCGCATCATATTCAATGGTAATAACCAAATTACACCACCCACGATCATATAAGATTAGTAATCCATATTCCTTGCAGTAGAACAAATCACATTCCTCATCAATAATATCAGTTTCATCGTATAAATATTTTTCTACACAATACGAATGATTATTAATGCAAACAATCTTTGTCGACTCCAATGGACAGCTCTTTTTCTGATATATAAAAGTTGAGTCACTAGATTTCAGAAAAGAACACGCTAAAGTGTCGACTCCTGATGTGTATAAATATTTAACTCCTGTTTCCTTCCTCTCTAGTACTAGATCAATACTATCAGATTTCACTATTTTATTATCAGAATAATGGTGAAGCACAACCTTTTTTTTACTAGTATAATCAGCACAACTTACAAAAGACAGTTGAAGTAGTAACAGCAATAATCTAAAAGGGCTAATGAATCGCTTAATCATACTCCTCTTAATTAAAAATCTCTATTATACTGAATATAAAATTGAAATTTACTTGAAGATATATGAGTAGGACAGCTAAGACTGACGAGGTAATTAAAACTCTAACCGGCATTTTCTCTATTAACTCAAGATCTTCTCTCAGTGATTCCAAATCATGTTTTTCCCATTCCACCACCTCTGTTCCTGCGATCAAATCGCCAATTCTTCGTTTAGAATTGAATGCTGTCACTAATACTTCCAGTGGCCAAACAAACATGGTTACATTTCGTAACATACATTGCATCTGTGAAGCCTCCTGCTTCGTTTTAAAATCGATAATTTTGAAGCCAAATGTTCTTTTTCCTGCACTCATGCCATTTGCAATATCTTTATTCAATAATACAAATTGCCATACAAGCATTAGTACATAGGCAATAGGACTTAAAATTGAAGGTTCCGACTCAAGACTGAAGGCTTCTACAATAAAGAAGGAGATAATCAGAAGTAAGAACAAAGGGAAAAAAACAACCATACTGAAACTCAAATCAGCAACCATTGCTTGCAACCGCTTACTTAGAATATTCATTGGAAAATCATCAATTTGTTCAAGACTATGCCTGGTAAAAAAGTTATTCAATATTATCTTAGGTATTTCCATAAAGTGTTATCTAGCATTATAATCTAAAATTGGGTCAACAATCAAGTTACTATTATATATCTGTTCGGATGCCGCTTTGCAACCACCCTTACAATCATCATACTCCTTACAATCTGCGCAGTACGTTGGAATGTTTGCTACCCAACTATTGGCATAACTTGAATAAAGCATCTCATTAAATGTTTCACGAAAGATATTTCCTACAACTCGGGGAGAATGGTTACACAAACGAACATCGCCTGAGAAATCTATCGTTATTGGTTTAAATTTAGGATCGTCGGGACACGCCCCAAACTGTATATTCGGATAATGTTTCGGATTTAAGATACAAAATGGTGTACATACATTAGACGTTACAGTGAGATCGTGTACATTCGCCAAGGTATCGATTCGTTGAAAACACTCTCTTAACCGATCCGTCGACAAAGTCAACTCTTTTGAAAAATCTCCTTTACTGATATTGTATCGATTAACCATTATAGTTCTGAGCTCAAGGCGCTGGAATAGATCAACTGTATCCTCTAATGATCCTACATTTTGTGTAGTTAAAATGATTGAAGGAATAACCTCCCCTCCATTCTTTTTAATGAATGAAATGTTCTCGAGTGTATTTTGAAGGGCTCCATTTATTGCAACCATCTTGTCATGAATAGCATTAACACTCGAATTCACCGTCACTTGAAACTGTGACACCCCTGCTTTTATTAGCTGTTTAAACAACTTTTTCTTCACTAAAGAAGCATTAGTTATAACAACCACCTTTACACCTTGCAATCGTGCATGAACAACACACTCCAACAAATGCTTTGAAGTTGTAGGTTCTCCTCCGGTAATTGTCAACTGTTTAATATCAGCTATTTCAAAGAGCCTCAGAAGTGTCCTCATCGGATTTCCGGCAAATTCACCTCGATTATGCTTATTATAACAGTAAAGGCAATTCTGATTACAAGTATTGGTGATTTCAAAATTAATATTTAGAAGCTCCTCTCTCACTTTTTAGGCATCTCAAAATGTATCACAATGGTTTTATTCTGCTCTGTTACTTTTCCATATGCCTTGCCAGGCTTAAACTTTGGCATCATTCTTACAAGTCTCAAGGCCTCTTCGTCTAAACCATGTCCAATTGCATTTACAACATAAGCATTCGTCACATTCCCTTCTTCGTCAATGCTCACATTTACGGCAACATTTCCTTCTATATCATTATCAATTGCTTCCTGGGGATAGCTCACATTTTCCCGGACAAACTTATTTAACGCATGCTGCCCTCCTTTAAATTTAGGATCTTTCTGCCTATATCTTCTTCTCACCACGACCACCTCATAGCACAAAGTAAAGCTATCATCTTCCTCAAGTTCAACATCTAAATTTAAGGTATCAACTTTATTTTCTGTATTGGGAAAGTCAACCTTCTTCTGTGCATTCGCATCCACGGTACTGATCAAAGCAAGCCCAACGGCTATTTTTATCTTAATCAAGAAAGATAATCTGAAGTTGTTTGTTAGATAGTTTAGAACAGAATAAGTCCGCTTTAATCCAATATACTTACACTTATTTAGCATGCTTATCTTTCTTTCTATTAATTTCTATCTCCTTGGTCTTCATTCCAATGAATGAGTATACCAATGTAAAGCTTTCTAATGAATCAGGAACAGCTATCTTATATTTCCCATCAGCTTCTGATACTACTTGAGAATATATTTTATCATTGACTTTTACAGATACTGTCACGCCTGGGATTCCATATTTCTCAGAACCTTCTCTTACCGTTCCTTTAATCACATCATTTTCATGTGCAACAGATACTGTAGAAAGCAAATAAATCGCAAGAAATAATACGATAGTTAGGCCTTTCATTGTTGGTTGTTTAGTTAAAATTATATTCAAAAACTAAATTAAAAAAGATATCCAAACAAACAATAATAATCATGGTACAATTTCGACAGGGAAATCTGTTTCAATCACTTCATAAGGTTTGTGAGTCTTCTGATCTTCCAATTATTATGGATGATTATCTCTTCCTTTAAGACAACTGTTAGTCGTAACAATTCTTTCAGATGACCATGCGATGCAATTTTAAAATATTTTCGAATGACTGTGCCATCATTCATCTTGATAATAATCTCGTTGGATTCACCATTGGTCTTAAAATTACCATTAATCATATTCCAGCCTCTGACTCCATGTACCTCGTTGTAAGTAATAGTAATCGAACTAATCTCACTTAGAGGATATTTCTGATCTCCAATTTTAGCTCCTTCACAATCCATTACCATCTCATCTGAGTAATACCCATTAAGATCTAAGTTTCCGCCATATTTGAAACCTCCATATCGCCAATGCCAATTCAATATTGCAAGTCCCATAATGGCAAGTATACTAATCCACTTACTTTTAAAATCCGACACATACGTTTAAGACAATAATTCCAACAAGAACCGCAAAGATTAAGCCATATGGTAGTTTCTCTGGTGGTTTACTTTCTTCAAAGATGTATGTTCTAAATTCAGATTTCATCGTATAATATAATTAATCATTTCACTAAAGCAGAAATATAAGTGCATCTATAAAAGCAGAGACTATCAGGGCAACTACAACGACAATAAGCATCATTAAGCGACTTACACTAAAGGTCATTCTAACAACAGATCTTCCTATAACCAACACAGTCGCACCATAGAACAGCAATAAAAACACACAAGTACTTACTGAAGGAGTGATGAACAGACTATCAAAGATGGTATCACTAGCTTCATCCATTCTCAACGCACTTTCCAACATGATCGCAGTGCTTACACACTTATTGATCAGATAAAACGACAACAAAATCCAACCTATTTTTTTTCTCTTCCAGAATAAACTAATGGCAATAGGAAGCATTACAATTGGAAGAAAATACAAAAAAGTACTATAGTCCCAATCATTGAATTCAAAGAGCATCATTGGCAAGATATCAATCTGACTAAAGATCATGAACACGTACGCAATTCCATATACTACAACAATACTTGCTATTGTCTTATTACTTTCAGCAGATTCTCCTTGCTTTAAATCTCCAAAGCCAATGAAGTTATCAAACTTTTGAAGGATCAATTGCTTAAAATATTGTTTTCTCTCTTCGTCTTGAATTTTCTCATGATGAATCAACGCTAGTTCTTCCTTTACTCTATTAACCTCCTCCTCTGTCAATTTTCTAGAATCTATAATAGCCTGCGCTGCATCAACCGCTAATGGTTGATAATTCTCTGCGTCGTCAATTATCCGGAATAGTTCGATATTTGAAGCACTTTGATATTGATCTAAAAATGGATTCATGCGATTGTCTAGGTATAAAGGGGGAACCTGATCTCAATCATCAAGTTCCCCCAAG
The DNA here is from genome assembly GCA_005217565.1 of Puteibacter caeruleilacunae. Classification (GTDB taxonomy): domain Bacteria; phylum Bacteroidota; class Bacteroidia; order Bacteroidales; family Prolixibacteraceae; genus Puteibacter; species Puteibacter caeruleilacunae. The sequence continues at coordinate 156,085 of SJCO01000014.1, read as the reverse complement.
TATTTTAATGCTAATCTATTCTAAATATAATCGGAGATAAAGATCTGGGTATTCTGTCTGGTCCTATTGCTTTAATATTGGATATAAAGAGAATGTTACCAAGGCCTAAGGAACACATAAGTTCCCTCTGCGCCTTAGTAAACCTGCCACTTTTTGACACTTCTTCCACTAGATATCCACTTCGAATAGCAGAAACAGAAAAACCTACAACTGAAAATTTGGTATCAAAATAGAAATCATTTAATTCTGCATAAACCCCGCTCTGTGCCAGAAGTTGGTTTTTACGGATCTTCCCGCCTCTTTTGTTTGCTACTAAAGCAATAGGATCGGGTATGCGCTTCACTCTAAATTCCTTACTTCCTACCCGTTCCTCTTTCCCATTAATTTCTGTACTTACAGTTATGAAAACTTTACGTCCGGCCTGTCTAGGGCGAACGATATACTCCCCTGATCTTCCAAACTTTCTATAGTTTCCATTTGACATTTGAACCATTAGCTTTTCTGCTGGTACCCCAGGAACAGAAATCACAATTGGATTATCAACACCCGCATATAACACGTTCATTTTTGTTGCTGAAATACTTGCTTCTTTAATTATTACAGTGTCATGTACCACCTTAATCTCAGGGGCAGCTGGTGTTGGTGGTGTTGGATTCTCAACAACCACATCTTTATTGTCGGCAGGAGTCTCAACATTGCTTTTAGGCTGCTCTCCTTTGTCATTTTCCTGTGCTTTAGATCCGCACGCCACTATAAAAGCACAAATTAGTGCTGTCAATATTAGGTTCGTAATTTTCATTCTTCTTGAAAGATTTTCAGATTGATGTACAAATGGATTAATACGATTGTCTTTGAGTAATAGGGGAACCAAATTCCAATCATCAAGTTCCCCATGTATTTTAAACATTTAATACTATTTCAAGCGAAATGCGATTGATGGTAAACTTCTGATTGAACCATCTGGGCCTTTGGCCTTGATATCGGTAATATAGACCTTACTATTTGGCCTTAATTTACCTATTAATTGCTTTTGTTTTGGAGTAAACCTGTAACTATTAGACTTTACTTCTTCCTCATACCCTCTCACTGTTGCAGAAACAACAAAGCTTGATACAACAAATTTCACATTAAAATCGAAATTCTCTAAGTCTGCTGCCACTCCTGCCTGAGCCTTTAATATATTACGAGCTATTACCCCTCCTTTTTTCCCACCTACTTTTGCAACCGGATCAGGAATACGTTTTACTCTAAAAATGTTCGATCCAAGGTTTACGTTTTTTCCATTAACCTCTGCATTCGTTGTTATTTTGACTTTGCGACCGGGTCTTTTACAGCGAACTACGTACTGACCAGATTTTCCAGAGAATCTTATAGAACCTCCTCCTGTAATAACTGGCTTAATCTTTTCGGAAGGTATACCTGGTGCTGATACCACTACAGGATTATCCACTCCTACATAGAACACATTCATTTTTGTTGGTGTGATATTAGCACCACCAACAATTATGGTGTCATGTACCACCTTTATCTCAGGGGCAGCTGGTGTTGGAGGTGTTGGATTCTCAACTACCACATCTTTATTGTCGGCAGGAGTCTCAACATTGCTTTTAGGCTGCTCTCCTTTGTCATTCTCCTGTGCTTTAGATCCGCACGCCACTACAAAAGCACAAATTAGTGCTGTCAAAATTAGGTTCGTAATTTTCATTCTTTTTGAAAGATTATTAGATTTCTATATTTTCTGATTTTGCTTCCTTAGTGCAAAGCTTTGTTCCATTTAATAACCGTAACCTCCATATTCATTATAATACCCACATGAATTATCCGAATTAGCTCCTTCCTCGAAATCGGCATAGACAAAAACGACGCTATTTACGAAGGGACCAACATCTATTGTTAATTTCTCCTCTTTTTCAGTATCTAAATAGCGATAAACATCAACCCTTCCCGTTTCAACATTAGACACATAGTGTTCTGGTTCTGGTCCTGAACCAATAGCCACCCCATAAAATGCTCCTACAGCGATCCCATCTTCATATTCACCGTTATATGCGTTATAACAACATAGAATATTGGCAGCACAATAAACAGATCCATATCCATGTTCCAATAAATTAGTTGCATTAGTATGGAAACCTTTAATAGGTATAACTGTAGGATAATCATTATGGTTACCCACCAAACTTATCCTTGTTAATGCCGCCCCCTTATATGTAACTTCTGATTCTTCAGAATAAACCGGAGTTCCCTTACATAGCACCCATAAGCTATTTCTATACACAACAACATCAATAGGTTGCTCATACACCTCAATTGTCCCTTCATTTTCATCTTTTTCGCAATCTAATATTGTCACAATATCATTAATCTCAACACCTCCATGATTCGCAACAAACACAGCTCCATAATTATAAGACATTCTTCCTGGACCTTTCCCCACAGGTATTTCCTTTACAATGTTCATGCTCTTATAATCAAAAACATAGATGGTATCCTTTTCATGCACACCGTTTCCATTGGAAATGTACACTTTATCTCCTCCGGCAGAGACCACATCATTGGGATGACCTAAGTTTTTAATGGTATGAACATGTGTAAAATCACGCATATGAACAACTTCAACTTTCGAAGGATTATTCAACACAATAAAACCAAGCGTATCAACCACTTTAAAAGACATAATTCTTCCTCCTAACACCTCATTGTTTGCCTCTTTATAAATATCAGGATTTCGCCGACTAAAATCTTTATTCATCCACTCTATTCTTCCATTGCTCTTTCCAGGATCTCCTTCACACACAAAGTACTTCCCCTTTAAAAGCTCAACTTTTAAAGGCTCTTCCGGAACATTATCATCATCGTCTTTACAGGAGGTAAATATTGAAGCACACGACAGTAATATTAGTGGGATCAGTTTTAAAGAATTCAGGTTTTTCATTAAGTTTATCTCATTGGGTTTTCGTATTGCTCTTTCATTTAGCATGCTTTCTTTTGCACCACTAATGTACAAAATACTTTTTATTGACAAAGAAATGAGGGAAGAATCATCCCCTCACACACAGGATTTTCGTCACCTCTCCCACAATTACCAACAGTATCTGCCATAAAGCGCATAAAAAAAGGGCAACCCACGTGGATTACCCTTTCATAAATATTATAAAACCAAAAGTTTATTCTTCGTAATCGTTATGAACAAATACTACATTGTTAGGATAACTTCCTGTATTAAATGATCCAGTCTCAGCTCCATTATCTGGAGAGAATTCTTTAGCTATTTTAGCTGTTGCATCCATTCCATAAATTTTGCCATTCGTAGGATCCACTGAAATACCGTAGTATGCACCAGCAATAAATGCTTCTGTTGGAAGAGCTGTGGCATCAATCGACATCTTAAAGATACCTCCATTTTCATAGTATAAGGTATTTCCATCATGACTCATTGCTAACAAATTGTTTCCGTAAGAAGCCATACTTCCGCCAAAATCAAATGTGTTAGCAACAGTGTTATCTGCAGTATTAATTTTCACAATCTTAGCTGTTTCCAATGGTGCCCAATTATCATCTAAACCACCTTTACACAACACCCATAGATTGTTATTCTTATCAACTTCAATGTCCACTGGGGCATAATTAACAGTAATTGTCTTAACGACCTCGTCAGTCTCAACATCAATAACTGAAACTGTTTTATCATCGTCATAACCTCCAGAGTTAGTTACATACATAAAACCATTCACCAAAGCCATTTTTTCAGGACCTTTATCTACTGCAATATTCTTTGTCACTGATAATGTCTCTAAGTTATAAACGACAACCTGGTTATCAGCATAGCCATTACCGTTAGTAATGTACACCTTATTATCACCAGCCTGCTTCACAAAGCGAGGATAGCTCAAATCTTCAATAGTCGACACCGATTTGAAGTTCGCCATATGCACAACCTCAACACGACCCGATCCATTGGCAACAATGAAACCAAGTGTATCTACCGCCTCAAATGATTGAACAACATCACCTAATAGTGTATTGTTAACTGTCTTAAATAGGTTATTGTCCGACTGAGTACCGTCTTCTCCATACCAATATACGGTTCCGTTATTCTGCTCAAAATCACCCTCACAGGTGATGAATTTTCCTTTCAACACTTCAACTTGAAGCTTCTGTTCTTCCGGTTCGTCATCATCGCTACTACTACATGATGAAAACACTGCTGTACATGCAATTAAAAGCAGTGTCATTAATTTAATAGAATCTAATTTGATCATAGTATATAGGTATTATTTTTAAAAAGTATAACTCAATTGAATATTAAAATTGCGACCAGGCATAGGATACGATCTTATCAATTCATAATCGATATCAAATACATTATCTGCACTTAGTCTGATACCTAAAACTGACGTCCCTAGTGGTAATTGATATCCCATAAAGGCATTTACAACCTCATAGCCATCAAGCTTCTCATTCTCTACATAATATCTTTGATCAGCATATCGTAGCGAAGCCCCAATATTCCATCGTTTATAATCGGCCTGCGTATGAAATAAGCCCGACCATAACGGTGAATAGGTCATTGTACCGGTATAAGCGTCAGGATTGGTCGTCGACTCAATTGTTGCTTTATTATAATCGATCGATGCCCCCGATTTCACCTTCCACTCACCAAAAGAAATCTCATGATTTAGATCGAATTCAACCCCACGTGTAAGTACTTCATAAAAGTTTTTGGCTTCCCAAATAGCTCCTGCAGGCTGCCAGCGAATCATATTATCGATTGGAGCGTAATAAGCAGCCAAATCGACAGTAAACTGCCCCCATGAGCCTAAATCAAATAATCGTGTTGTACCCAACTCTGTAGTATACCCCTTCTCTGGCACCAAATCAGGATTACCTCCTGGCACCCAATACAAATCATTAAATGTAGGTTTACGGAATTTCTCTGATGCAGCAAAACGCACACTCCATTCTTCAGGGATTATCTGATATGAAGCTCCCACTCCCAACAACCACTGCGACGAGAAAGCATCATTCCACTCCTTACGCACTGATATATTTCCTGATAAACGCGATTTCTGATATTTCAAGGCAGATACCAATGCCAAGCCATTTTCCTTTCGTGGCCGCTGATAGGCATCTACTTTTGCCTTAATATGACTATATGTAGCACCTGCATCAAACGTTAAGTATTCTGTTAGAAAATAACGGTAATTAGCATCGGCATAATACTTATCGCTGATAATCTTCGAATAGATTGAATACTCTGCATCCGTAGGATTAATCTTTTTGGTATACAACTGATAATCGTAAAAGTAAGCCGCCTTAATTTGCAAACCAGAGCGATTAAAAGCCTGCTTAAATCTAGCGAACGCCCTCAAGGTAGAATCCGACTGCTGCTCTACGTTATTAGGATTAGCACCAATAATAGCAGGAAGATTTAAGTCCTTTACCTGATACCACACGCCACCATCAACAAAAGCACGCTGCCCTAATCGGCCATAAAGATTCTGAATGAAACCATACTGCTCATAATCGGCATTCTTACGATTCAACTCTTTGCGTTTGATATAATCGTAATATTTAAAGTCGGCATCTGATTTATTCCCCCAAACCGATCCAGAATAGCGAAGACGCTCACCACCAGCATTCACCGATAAGTTACCACCCCAGGTACCAAAGCTTCCATGCTGAAGCGACAAGCGACTTTTTGGAACAGGAGTCCCCCAACGCATATCGTTATTCAGATTCACAGCTCCTCCGAAAGTTCCACTACCATAAATAGCACCCGAAGCACCATAAACCATGTCAATGGAGTTAAATCCACCTGCAGGTAAATTCGACAAATCAGAAGATCCTAAGGTCACTGAGTTTATAGGAAAACCATTCCAGTTCACCTGTGTATGTGAAGCACCTGCACCACGGATAGATAACGAAGATGATGCCCCCGGAGATCCATATGATTTTATATTCAGCGGTGTTACCAGCATCAACATCTCACTCACCGTACGTTGTTTGGCTGCATCAAGCTGCTGCTGGTCAAAACGAACCGATTTACTCTGATCACTTAAATGCTTACTTCTACTTGAAATCACCTTGACTTCATCAACTACAATGGTATCTATAGGCAATTCATCAGCCCATAGCTTTCCACCCATCATTCCACACAGTAATCCTATTACAATTACACGTAACTTCATCTTTACAATTTTCAGATTCTCACTAAAAACTGCTTCATACGATCGGGAAAAATACAGATTATATCATATAATCAGCCATCCATGTATTTAAACCGAATATCATGAACCAATTACGAAATACTGGCAGGTCTTCTGACTTATCCGTTTTCAGACTTCCTTCCCATTTCTTGCGAAACAGTGGCCTCGAGTATTGTCTGAAAATACTAACCGGAATCACAGCTGCGGTAACAGTCTCGGTTTTCCACCGAGTTCCCTTTTCATCCTCATCAATGAAATATTGATTAAGGACACCATATTCCTCTGCAAAAGTAAACTTTTTTCCTAAACTTCCAGTCAACTATCATCTTATTTACCTCAATCTATATCAACAACATAGCATGCCTCTTTTTATGTTCATCATGTACAATAAACATGCACATCTTAAGCCTTCCTGAAATGGATACTAAAAATAAAGCCGAAAAGAAAACACACTGGCTTTCATTTCGGCTTTACTGTAAAAGATCTTCTATTATTGCAATCTATCGCTACAATGTTTTAAGCTTGATTCCGAAGAAGATAGTACGAGGTGTCGCAGGTCCATAAACATAGTTACTATCGCGATTCTTACTTGTATCAAAATCATCCTGATAGTCGTTAAACATGTTCTTCACTCCACCAAATAGTTCAATCGCTGAATCCATATTTTCCCACGGAATTTCGTATGATAATTTAATGTTATTTTCTAAAAATGCATCCGATTTAAACAATACATCCTGATCAGGAAGCTCTGGAGCTCCTGCAGCATGAAGAATCTTCATCGATCCGGTATACACACCACTCATCGAAGCATTGAATCGTTTGCCCGAGTTATAAGTCAGCGTATAATAACCATATCGCTCTGGAGTCCTTAGATAATCACGTAACGCAGGAAGATCATCGGAATAAGAAACTGCATTACCATAACGACTAGTCTGTATAGTGATTCCAGTCTCTAATTGCCATTTTCTATCGTAATTACCTCTCAACTCTGCAGTTACACCTTGTACTTTTGATGATGAAGCATTTCGCTTTTCGAAGATCATTCCAAACTCATCCTCTCCGGCCTCTTCCAGAACAAAGGCATCATTTAACTTGGTATAAAATCCTTCCAATGTAAATCCCCACACATAATGCTCGGTAGGCTTATCATAGTTAATCGAAGCACTGAAGCTATTTGAGCGCTCCTCTTTTAATCCATCAGCCAGGCGAATACGCGAAACTCCTCCTCCAGCAAACGCAATGTGCATGTCGGTATCGAACGATTGCGGCGCTTTGAATCCTGATGCCCATGACACACGGAACTGTGTATTTCTACCGTATTTATATAGCACCGAGAATCGAGGATTCACCACCCAATTGTCGACAAAGTTGTGTTTATCGAAACGAATACCCGACAGTAATGTGATTCCATTGTTCCATTCCCAATCACTCTGAATAAACGATCCAAAACTTTTTGTTTTCTGATCTATTACATACCTATAAGCCTTAATTTCATCGAATACATCATCAAAGAAATACTCAGCGCCAACAGTAAATGTATTCAAGCTTCCAAAGAAATCTAAAGCCTTATGGTTTAACTGTACTCCTCCCTGATAAGTTTTGTTCTCAGTATCACCATAAGGAGGATTTAAATAATGATTTAAGATATCATCTTCATCATCAGGAATAATACCTGTGTAATGCTTTCTATCGGTCGACTGACCAGCGGCATAGACTATAAATGCACTTCTGTTATCATTAAAACTCAATTCATAATCAACGCCCATCATCAATACATTATGGGTACGTTCTTCCGCTTGCTCTGCCTCATGTGCCGGCCCGCTAATATCCTCACCTCCATAGCGATATTCATACATACTACTCAGACTGAATTCTAATTTATGATTTGCTTTTGGAAGTAGAAATCCGGTGAATCCAAATGAGTTATTCTTCAACTGAGGTAGTTCGGTATAATTATCATCATTGTGATCATATCCATCACGATCCCTGCGACTTACAAATAATGATACACCTGCATTTCGCTTGTGCGACAATACATTGATATTACCATTCAGCATCTTATCGAAGGTACCACCATTGATAAACAAATTGTTAGACGTAACCTCATATTCATTTCTATCAGGTCGCTTCGTCAGCACGTTTACTGTCCCACCAATGGCACTCGATCCGTACAATGCCGATCCTCCACCTCGAACAACCTCGATCTGCTCAATCATATTGGCAGGAATCTGTTCAAGTCCGTACAGTCCGGTTAGCGGACTGAATACAGGGCGACTATTGATAAGGATTTGTGAATATGCCCCTCCCAAACCGTTCATCCTTAACTGCGAATAGTTACAAGTCTGACAGTCGGTCTCAACTCTTAATCCTGGTTGAAAATTCAATCCCTCAGAGAGTGTACTAGCCTGAATATCACCCAATGTTTTACCATCTAAAACATTCACAATCACAGGCGACTCAGTACGTCGTTTGAATGTTTTGGTACCTGTAACCACCACATCATCCAACGCAATAACCTCCTCTTCCAATCGAAAATTGATTTCAATTGTATTTCCTTTTACAATCGTAATTTTCTGTGAGTGGGTTTTATACCCAATGGCACGCGCCGAAATAATATGATCTCCTTCAGGAAGATTAACCAACATATAGTGTCCCGAATAATCGGTTGTAGTACCTATTTTTGTTCCCTCAAGGTAAACACTCACAAAGGGAAGGTGCTTTCCATGAGCCTGCACATCACCAAACACATTAGCATCGGTTTTTTGTCCGAATACCCCGCTAACACCGAGCAATAACAGCAGTAGAGTTAATAATTGTTCTTTTTTCATTATTCTATTTTTAAGGTTTTTATTGTCCGTTCCTTATGATGTAATAAAAATGCAATACAGAATGTTCATGAAGGAGCCAACTTTTTGTTAAATATTGCCTTTATCTTCCATCATTTTTTCTACCTTTATAACTGTGAAAATCAACTATCGTTCTTTCTAACTAATGTCCCTAAAAAAGGGACATTTTAAATGAAAAATACCTCTATAGAGTAGATTACTCTTACAGAACCCCTCAACATATCGAAGCCTATCGAAGAAAAGTAAGCTTTAAGATAACTTTGAGAAACATTCTACCAAACTCCAACTACCATTCATTATTCTTCAAATCTTTCTCAGAATACCATTGATCACAAAACAAATTTTAGTCAAACTTTACTCCCATTCTTATGCCCTTCGCCAGCTAGTCGATGTTGACATGCGTTAAGGAGGAGCTCGAGATTAAAAGTTTCAAGGTTCAGGTTTTAAGGTTCCAGGTTCCAGACTGAACGTTGATGTTGTTATTGTGGTAATTCTTACCACAGCAGATACCATTTACAGCATTAAAGATAAAAAGTAAAAGGCCATCGCATCGGAAATGGCCTCCTGAAAAAGGTAAGGAGATTTAGCAGTGGTTGGTTAGAGAGACTGGGAAGCTTCGACCGTAGGGAGAAGATCACCCAGTCGAACTTAGCAACCACAATAAATCAATTACTTTTTTCAGGCAGCCTTGACTTTTTTGCTTCGTTTTTGGGGCAAGCCAAAAATGAAGAGCCGGTTCGGCTTGAGAACAGATCACCCAGTTACACTTAGCAACTGCAATAAATCAATTACTTTTTTCAGGCAGCCTTGACTTTTTTGTCTCGTTTTTGCGTCAAGGCAAAAATGAGAAGCCGGTTCGGCTTGAGAACAGATCACCCAGCCGAACTTAGCAACCACAATAAATCGATTGCTTTTTTCAGGCAGCCTTGACTTTTTTGTCTCGTTTTTGCGTCAAGTCAAAAATGAAGAGTACATTTGCTTACTTACAATCACAATAATCCCTGGCAGATTGGAGATTTTTGCCAAACTGTTATTAATGAGAAATTTGAATACGAACACAAGACATATGACTGATTCACCAAAGCAACGCATAGACACATTACGCAAAGAATTAAATGAACACAACCACCGTTATTACGTGCTTAGTCAGCCTGTAATTAGCGATTACGACTTTGATATGATGATGCGTGAATTGCAGGAGTTAGAAGAAAAACATCCTGAATTTGCCGATCCTAATTCTCCATCGCAAAGAGTTGGTAGTGACTTAAACATTGAATTTCAACAGGTAACACATCGTTTCCCAATGTTATCATTGTCTAATGCATATTCTACCGAAGAGCTAATGGATTTTGATAACCGCATCAAGAAATTAGTTGATGAACCATTTTCATATGCCTGCGAGCTAAAATTCGACGGAACGTCAATCAGCTTAAATTACCAGCAAGGTAAATTAGTGAAAGCCGTAACCCGTGGTGATGGAGAAAAAGGTGATGATGTAACAACGAATGTTCGTACCATTCGCAGTATCCCATTGCAGCTACACGGAAATCAATATCCTGAAGAATTTGAAATCAGAGGGGAAATTGTAATGCCTTTTGAGGTGTTCAACGAACTAAATAACACTCGTATTGAGAATGGAGAGGAACCATTTGCCAATCCTAGAAACTCAGCCTCAGGAACACTAAAAATGCAAAATAGTTCAATTGTTGCTCAGCGTAAACTTGATGCTTATCTGTTTGCGATATTGGGAACCGGACTGCCAACTGATGGTCACTACGAGAACCTTCAAGCGGCAAAATCGTGGGGATTTAAGATATCAGAGCATGTGAAAAAGTGCGACTCGATGGAAGAGGTAATTGAGTTTATCAATCATTGGGATGAAGCGCGCAAAGATTTGCCTGTAGCTACCGATGGTATTGTTATCAAGGTGAACTCAACCTCCATGCAAAATGAATTAGGCAACACAGCTAAGTCGCCACGATGGGCCATTGCCTATAAATTTGCTGCAGAAAGAGCAGTGACTACACTAAAATCGATCACCTACCAGGTAGGTAGAACAGGAGCCATTACTCCGGTTGCCAATCTTGATCCTGTACAGTTGGCTGGAACCACTGTAAAACGTGCGTCGTTGCACAATGCCGACATAATTAATAACCTCGACTTACATGTTGATGATAAGGTTTACGTTGAAAAAGGCGGTGAAATCATTCCCAAGATTGTAGGCGTTGATACCGATTCGCGCGATATGTTGGCACATCCATTTGTGTTCATCTCAAAATGTCCGGAATGTGGATCAAAGCTAGTGCGACAAGAAGGAGAAGCCGCACATTACTGTCCAAATAGCAATAACTGTCCGCCTCAATTAAAAGGTAAGATTGAACATTTTATCAGTCGCAAAGCCATGGATATTGATGGACTGGGAGAAGAAACCATCGATCTGTTCTTTGGAAAAGACATGATCAGAAATGTGGCAGACTTATATACATTAGATAGGGATAAAATTAAGGCGTTGGATCGTTTCCAGGAAAAATCAACCGAACGTATTATTAGTAGTCTGGAACAATCGAAACAGGTTCCTTTTGAGCGTGTGTTGTATGCACTAGGTATTCGATTTGTAGGTGAAACTGTAGCCAAAAAGCTTACGAAGAAACTTATATCTATAGATAAAATCGCAACTGCTACACTTGAGCAGCTTTTAGAGATTGATGAAATCGGTGACAAAATTGCACAAAGCGTAATTGAGTACTTTGCCGACGAAACTAATGTTGAATTGGTTGAGCGATTAAAGGCTGCGGGATTACAATTTCAGCTTGATGAATCGGTACTTGAAGGAATGACCAATAAGCTGGAAGGACTAAGCATTGTGATCTCCGGATCGTTTGAAAAACACTCGCGCGACGAGCTAAAAAAGATGATTGAGGACAATGGAGGGAAAAATGTAAGCTCTATCTCAAAAAAGACTTCCTATTTGTTAGCGGGGAATAAAATAGGCCCTAGTAAGCTGCAAAAGGCTGAGAAACTGAGCATTCCAATCATTTCCGAAGATGATTTTCTTCAATTATTAGCCGAAAAAGCTTAAGAATTCGTAAAAAATGACACTTTTTTGTAACAAATTGTAATTTCTATAGTCTTACAATTCGTAAATTTTCTATTTTTGCAACGCATATGATAAATGGTATGAAATATAGAATGGCTGCCAGGATTTTAAATCGAAAGCTAAAGAGCGTTCATCGGAACAATCGCTTTCACAACCTACAGTCGGCCGTTCGTATTGGAATAATCTGGATGGATGATGTTCCTGAAGAACAGGAAGCATCAAAGTGGTTAACATCATTCTTTGAAGGTGCCGGGAAAAAAGTGACACCTATTCCGTTTTTATCAACCGAGATGGAAGAGATTGATGAGCGAACGATTACACCCAAAGCCTTTAATTGGCTGGGATTTCCGAAAACAGATTTAGTACAATCACATTTATCTGCAGGGTACGACATGTTGATTTGTTTATCGATGAAATTTAGCTTGGAAATGCGAAATTTCATTGCAATGTCAAATGCTGATTTCAAGATTGGAAAGAAAACGTCAGCGACAGAAGCATTTGATTTTTCATTGAATATCTCATCAAATCGTACTCCTCAGTTTTTAGCTGAGCAAATACGTCATTACCTTGATATAATACAATAATTTAGAAAGTTACAAAGATGAGAACTAATTTCGCAGGATCAGGAGTTGCATTAATAACTCCGTTTTTAGAAGATGGAAGCATTGATTTTGATGCTTTGGAGAATCTGGTAGAATTCCAGATCGAGAATGGAACAAACTATTTAGTTGTTTTAGGTACCACAGCAGAAGCTGCCACTCTTTCTAAACAGGAGCGAAAACAGGTTGTAGACTTTATCAAGGAAAAGAATAATAAACGCTTACCTATTGTAGTTGGACTGGGAGGAAATAATACTCAAGAAGTATTGAACTGCATTGAGGAGACTGATTTTGATGGTATTGATGCTATTTTATCGGTTGTTCCTTACTACAACAAGCCAACACAAGAAGGTATGTTCCGTCATTTCATGGCTATTGAGGAGAAGTGCCCGGTTGACATTATTCTTTATAATGTACCAGGAAGAACAGGTGTTAACATGACTCCTGCTACTACCCTTAAACTAGCACACTCGTCGGAGAAATTTGTGGCCATTAAAGAAGCTTGCGGTGATCTTTGTCAGATTACCCAGATCATGGCTGGTAAGCCTGATGCTTTCCAGGTGCTTTCAGGCGATGATGCTTTAGCATTACCAATGGCATCGCTAGGAGCTGAAGGAGTGATTTCGGTACTGGCAAATGCACTACCAGGACAAATTAGTCGTTTGATGCAACATTCATTAACCTTGGAAATCGCAGAGGCGCAAAACCTTCACTTCCGCATGTTTCCTCTAATTGATGCGATGTTCACCGAAGGTAATCCTGGAGGAGTGAAAGCCCTTATGAGTCAGTTAGGCTTAATTAAAAATGAACTTCGCTTGCCGCTTGTTCCAGTTAGTGAAGATCACTTCAATACAATTGAAAAACTAGTTGAAAAACTATAAATAACATTCCAACCGAGTAAGCGTTAATACCTTACTCGGTTTTTTCTTCTTAATACTTCCTATTATTACATAAGTGAACCAAACCTTCCTGAAACAAAATTTCAATTTACCTTCCTTCAATATGAAACTATTGATCTCGCCATACGTTGCATTAAAACCAGCGTTAAACATCTTACGATAATACACATGCAAAATTAAATTGCTGTACATCTGGAAACATATTAGGAAGGAACAAAGCGAGAAGTAAATTGAAAAACATGTCTCAGAAAGTATTTAAATGGGCAGGCATATTAGATGATGAGTTAAGAATAAATAAAGAATGTGAGTAATAGCGATGGTATCTGGAGAGATACCATAAACCGATCACCCTGGCTTCGACTGATCTGAAGCTGGGGTTTTCTTTTAAACATTCTTCAACATTTTTAACATATTCCATATAGCTTTCATTTGAGAAAATGCTTAATTTAGCTAGACGTTAAACCAGTAATATTTACTCCAATGAAACGATTTTTACTGTTATGTACTTGTTTGATGGCAATTGTGCTAAGTGGAATGGCTCAAGACACTGATCATTTAAAGTTAAAGAAGCCATCGAAAGACTTTAAATCAATGGCCTCTACCGATAGTCTGGGACTAAGTAATAATCCTAAAAGTCTTGTAAATCCGTTTATTGATCCTGCTGATTCTATCGCCTTACAGAAGAAGATCGACGAGTTTTTAAAAAAGTATAAGCTTGATGGAAAATCGTCGGAATCGTTGGTAGATGAGTTCGATAATATGCCTATTAAAAAGTTTAAGGAGAAGTATCCAATGCTGATAGCTGTGCCTGATTCAACAATTAAATACCACATTCTTATTAAGAAGCATAAAAGTATAACCAGAAAGCCGTAAGGCAAAGGGCTTGAGGCATGGTGCATGGAGCATGGTGCATGGAGCATAGGGCAAAGAGCGTGGGGCATGGAGCATGGGGCAAAGGGTGACACATCATATTGAAGCTTGGTAGGCTTTCCAGGTCCTTCAGACGCTAAAAAATGACGTTGAAAAGTGATGCTGGGAGAACACCTGTCAGCGTCGACAGACCTGACAGCGTGTTATTTCTGAAAGCAGACAGCGTGTTATTTCTGAAAGCAGACAGCATATCTATTTCTGAAAGCGAATCAACGCCGATAAGAATGGGAACGTATGAGCGATATAGTCCTCGTCATCAAAATACACGGGAAGATCTTTTGCTAAGCTTGGTTCCGTGATTTTAAACTGTGGACTAGCAGAAAAACCATTACAGATAGAACCAGCTATATTAGTCCAACTTCCCCTGTACCGATTCCCGATTCCTGAAATCATGCTATAAGACAAATAGCCAGGAGAATCCTTCTCTTTTAATCCACAATTCAAACCTGCTATCCATTGTATATTACCCACTGCTATTGATCTAAATTGATCATCCTTGAAAAATTTCTCAAACACTAAGGCCAATGTTGCAGCAAATGAATAAATGTTGTTATGACCATGGTACCAACTACCAAAATAAAGTAAGCCTTGATCTTTATAAAAACCCGAAGGTAGAATCATGAAAGGCGACTGGCCACATGCCGGGATAAAATAGCCGTAAGCAAAATTGCTAACTGTCGACCTCCATTCTTTTGCTTTTGCATCACTTCCCCACTCTTCGATCATTTTTATGAAAGGCAAGATATAATGCGGATAATGCCCACCCTTGTTGTACATTCGTCCATCTTTACTATGCGCTCCACAGTGAATATTGGCCTTTTCTGTAAACTTCACACCACCAAACTGCGAATAGTCGCTATAGGTATAAAAATGCCCATATAATCCGTCTTCATTGTCCTGTTTCGATACTTGTCGTGCCATCACCTTATCAGCATAGTTTATAGCCAAAGCCTTGTACTCAGTATTACCTAAATCATACAATTCTATAGCTGCCGATATCATGGTCACTAAATCTCTTGTCATCCATTGCTTTGCTGGTGGCACTGCTCCTTTAGGAGCGCCATGCACCGATGCATAGAATAGCTGCTCTTCCTCATTGACAACAGGTCCGTTTTGATGAATCCACTGAAAAGCCTTCTTGGCTCTCATCTCATATTCCTTACTCTTACTATCGTTATAACCTCTTAACAGTCTGCTTGATTTGGCAAACATCTTAGCCGCTTTGGCAACATTACCTGTAACCACATGATCTTGTCGATCTTCATGAATAACAGCACCATCACCTAGTTTTATCTCCTTGGCCTTGTCTTGTAGGTATGCCAGAAAATCACATCCTCTCACCAGTTGATTTCGCAGATATTCATGTTCTTCTTTTGACAATACTTTATCTGAGTTCTCCAGTATATCACCTAAGCCATCGATAGTAACAGCGTGACTACTAAACTCCTGCAGATCACTACCGCAATCACGCCATCCTTTTCCTACGCGTGCTTCACGGGCACGTTGGTCTAATAAATCGTGAGCAATCACATTGTAACTATTCTTCCAAAGAATATGGTCGCCAATTTTAAATGTATCACTTGAGAGAGATTGCCCTTTCGCGTTTTGCAGTAATAACTGGTAAGATCCTTCCTTTTTCAATTTTGAGAAATCAGCAATCCACCATGTTGCATTCCACTTACTCCCCCATTTTTTTACCTGTCCTTTAAATGTTTTACCATTCTGGATATTAACGATTTTAAAGGCAGTCTTTTCTTTGATGAAATGCGCTTGATCACTACGAATAAAGATCTTTTTCACCTCATTCGTGTCGTATCCTACCTGTGACGACAGTATTCCTGATTGCGCATTCAATTGCAGAGCATAGGTTATTGTAAGAAGAAATAGCGTAAAATATCGTGTTATAAACATGGTTTCTTGTTGTTGATTATTAGTTCCGTTACCGCACACAAAGATAAAGAATATTTTTTGCTTTATTGTTTTAGCGCTGACTTTTCATTGTTTATTTGATCCCAAAACGTTCTCCAGTCCAATAGGCTTCTCATTTTAACCTCTTAAGAAACAAAACTGTTTCTTTTTGATATAGCATTTACTAAAATGCGGAGACTTAACGCAAAATTGCCCTGTCGGACTGGCCATCATTTTTGGTTTACTCCAAAAACGAAGCAACAAAGTCAAGGCTACCTGAAAAAAGTAAAGAGGCCAATTCCTATACCTTGGTCTCATACTTTTAATCTACAACACGCTTCCAGGTCTGACTGACGCTGGAAGGTGTATCTACAACAAGAAACGAGTCTTCTTTTCCCTTGCTCCGTATTCCATACGCCATGCCTATTTCTGAAAAAAAACATCATTTTCTGAAATAAAATCGTAACATTTGCGATTGATTTATTACACATAGATTGTTTACTAGATGCGGGATTGAAACATTTTATGGTATGAATGAAGGACAACTCACTTTGCTTCAGCATAGTGAATGCTACATTTAATGCTCACTCCTGTATATTTTTTAGAAATTCGAGCACATTAAATTTGTTACTATGATTAAAAACTATTTTCAATTAGGTGTTATAGCCCTAGTTTTGTTTACTTCGTGTGATCAACAGAAAACACAAAAAACAATGGCTATTGACAAAGCAAATTTGGACACCTCTGTTTCTCCAGGAACAGATTTTGATACTTACGCCAACGGTGGTTGGAAAAAAGTAAATCCAATTCCAGATGATAAGAGTCGCTTTGGTTCATTTGACAAGCTTATCGACAAAAGTCAGATTCAAGAACAAGAATTAATCAAAAAGATTACTTCAACAGAGCATACTCAAGGATCTATTGAGCAAAAAATTGCCGACTTCTACAATTCAGGAATGGATATGGAAGCTCGAAATAAAGCTGGCTTAACTTCTCTTAAGCCTTATCTTGATAAGATTGAGACTTTAAACAGCAAAGATCAAATCAATAATTTGGTTGCTTACTTCCAGAATATCGGTATTGCTCCAGTATTCAACATTTATTCTTCAGCCGACGCTAAGAATAGTACAACGGAAATCACCTACATGAGTCAGGGTGGTTTAGGAATGCCTGATCGCGATTACTATACCAACGATGATCCTCGCTCAGTAGAGATTCGTGCTGCTTACGTTGAGCACTTGAAGAAGATGTGGGCGTTAATGGGCGAAGAGCAAGCTGCTGCTACTGCTAAAGCTGATGTAATTATGAAAATGGAGACTGCAATGGCTGAGGCTTCTATGACTCGCCTTGAGCGCAGAGATCCTCATAAAACTTACAACAAATATGCAACTGCCGATTTGAAAGAGCTTACTCCATCGATTGACTGGAACAGTTTCTTTACTGCATTACAACTTGAAGATCCTAAAAACGTAATCGTTAGTCAGCCTGAATTCTTCAAAGCTTACGACCAAATCTTGAAGAACCACTCTGTTGCTGATTGGAAAGTATATTTCAAATGGAACCTTGTAAACTCATTGGCTGGTAAATTGAGTCAGGAGTATGTTGACCAAGTATTTGATTTCTACGGAAAAACCATGTCGGGTAGCAAAGAAATGCGTCCATTATGGAAGCGCGTACTTTCAACTACCAGTAGCGGTTTGAGCGAAGCTATCGGTCAGATTTACGTGAAAGAGTACTTCCCTCCTGAAGCAAAAGAGCGTATGGTTAAATTAGTAGGAAATCTTAAGTTGGCCTTGAACGATCGTATCGGAAACCTTGAGTGGATGGGTGATGCAACTAAAGCCGAAGCTAAAGAGAAACTTGCTAAGATGCGTGTGAAGGTTGGATATCCTGACGAGTGGAAAGATTACTCTTCATTGGAAATCAAAAACGACGCATTTGTTTTGAATGTTATCCGCGCTAATGCTTTTGAGACTCGCTTAAACTTCAATAAAATCAATAAGCCTGTTGACAAGAATGAATGGCATATGCCACCACAAATGGTGAATGCATACTACCATCCATTGAACAACGAGATTGTATTCCCTGCGGCAATTCTTCAGCCTCCTTTCTTCTATCTTGATGCTGATGATGCAGTAAACTATGGTGCAATTGGTGTTGTTATTGGTCACGAAATGACGCATGGTTTCGACGATAAAGGAAGACTATTTGATAAGAATGGTAACATGAACGACTGGTGGACTGCTGAGGATGCAGAGCGCTTTACTAAAAGAGCTGACGTATTGGTTAAGCAATTCAACGAGTTTGTTGTGCTTGATACTATTCACGCTAACGGTAAATTAAGTTTAGGTGAGAACATCGCCGACCTTGGTGGTTTGAATATTTCACACACTGCATTTATGAAGACTAATCCTGATATGAATAAAAAGATTGACGGATTTACTCCTATCCAACGTTTCTACCTTGCATATTCACATGTATGGGCACAGAACATCAGAGATAAGGAAATTCTTCGTAGAACTAAAGAAGACGTACACTCACTTGGACGTTTCCGTGTGATTGGGCCTCTTCGTAACGTTGCAGAATTCCATAAAGCATTTGATATTAAAGAAGGCGACTATATGTTCCTTCCACAAGCTGAAAGAGCTTCTATTTGGTAGGAGATAAACATTGTTCTTAAGCCGAACAGGCTCTTCATTTTTGCCATAACGCAAAAACGAAGCAAAAAAGTCAAGGCTGCCTGAAAAAAGTAATGGATTTATTTGCTGTTGTTAAGTGCGGCTGGGTGATCTTCGAACAAAGTTCTCAGCTTCCCTGTCTTACTAAACACCAGCTTCTAAATCCATTATTTTTTTCACGAGGCCGGTTCGGATGCAGTGGTCTGTAACATTTAACCAAGGACTATAATCCCACAGATATTCATAAAGAACTGATAAATAAAAAAACCGTTTCTTGTTGATAGGAAACGTTTTTTTTGTATCTATTTAGTTATCGATATTTCTAGTAAGATTGCACCAGATAAAGCTTTATACTGGAATTGTAAAGTAATAGCTTGTGCGTCCACTATCCATGACTTCGACACCAATTACTCCTCCATGTATATTTATCAATCTTGAGCTCATCAATAAGCCTAATCCAACGCCTGCGTCATCTTGCGTTACATCAGAAGCAGTAGCTTGTTCTAACAGTTTACTCTTCTCTTCATATGACTTCGCTACTCCATCATCGATAACTTCTACTTTAATCTCATCATTAGAAGGAACAGCATTTATTGATATCCTTCCCTTTGGCAAAGAATATCTTATTGTGCTTTTTATCAGGTTAGTAAACACAACAATAAGCATCTCCTCATCTGCCTCAATTTGGCAATCTGGATCGATTGTATTGTCCACCTGCAGCTCCATCTCCAGTATATTATCACTTAATATTTCAAGAACTCCATCGACACAATTTAATAAATTTATCGATTCAGGATTATAATTCAACTTCCCATCATGCAAAGCAGTCCAGGTTAGAATCCCATCAAGCAATCCTTTTACACTTCCCGATTTCAACTGAATATTCTGAGCCTTACTTTCAACACCATTTGATCCATTAGCTTTTATGGCTTCAATAATCTCTACAGCATCGTTATGCATAATCTCCACAGGTTTATAGATATCCTTCACGATGATCTTCATCATGCGATCCTTCGCCTCCATGGTTTCATTAAGTTTCTTCTCAGAAGCCTCTAACAGTTTATTCTTCTGCTTCAGCTCGTCATTTAGCTTTATCACCTTTGAATTACGCGTCTCTATCTGAAGATTCTTTGCAGATAGAAGGTCGTTATGCTTATGCTTCTGGCGACTATTAAATACCTGAACTATAATGATAGCACCAAGACTTCCAATAACCAATAGCAGAGAGATTAAGATAATATCATTCTGACGATCTTTCAACTGCTCAATCTTGCTCTCATTCTCCAACTCTTCAATCCTTAGTTGTTGCTGATCAACCTCATATTGCGCCTTAACTCTTGCCAATTCCTTACGTTGCTCTTCACCATGTAAGCTATCACGTAAGGCATTCATCTCAACCATCTTTGAAAGCGCTCGTTTGTAGTCCTTTCTTTCTCGAAGAATCTCGTAATGATCCTCCAGGCAGCCAAGATAAATTCCCATCAAGTCCTTCGACTTAGCCTCTCTGTAACAACGATCGAAATACAATTCTGCCTGCTGGTAGTTTTTCAATTGCCCATAGCAACTGGCAATACCTATCAATGCATTAATTGAGCCTCGTTCATAGCCAACCTTATCAAACAACAGATGAGCCTCTTTATAAAGCTTCAAAGCAGTCTTAAGGTCTTCACTTTCGGCATATACCATAGCCTTATTATTCAATACCGAAGCAAGGTTCAAATCATCCTTAAGTTCCCTGTAAATAGCTTCAACCTGCAACAGTACCGGCAGTGCTGCTTTATAATAATTAAACCGTAGATATAGCGCAGCCATTCCATTCAAATTAAGCGCAGCGCTCTCCTGGCGATTTATTTCATTGTTAAGGGCAAGTGCCTTTTTGTAGTATTCAAGCGACTCATCAAAGTTTTCAAGCTCTTTGTAGGTCATCCCCAGATTGTGATATGCATTGGCAATATCAACCTTTAACTGTAACTCAGAAAACAGATTAAGCGACTTCATATATAAATCGATAGCCCCAGCATATTCTCCTTGAAAATAGGCAATAGATCCGCGACTGCTATAACTTAGCGCAAGCATCTCAACATCATCGGTACGTTCAAGAAAGTAAATAGCTTTATCGTAATGGGCTCCAGCCTGAACAAATTCACTGGCATAATAGGCAATATCTCCCAGGAAGTAATATCCTTTACCAATATGTTGCGTATCCCTCTTCTCCTGAGCCAGGTCGATAAGTCTTTGACCATACACCTTAGCCTGCTCATCATCATCGCCAATGAAAGACTGAACTTTCTCAGCTAATTTCTCAATTTCTGACTTTTTGGATGATTGTTGGGAGTCACTAGGATCAGCATTAACTCCATCCGCCAAACTAACAAGGGATACCAATAAAAGGATTGCTAGTAATCTAAATTTTTCCATATATCTCACGGTCACCTATACGGACAGCAAATATACGAATAAAATTTAATTTACCTTTAACCTCAAGGGTATTCAGATTACAAGGCATTTGAAAATGAGACAAAAAAAAGGATACCCGTAAAGGTATCCTCTTTCAATATATAGTAGAATTATTACTACTTAGTCTTATTTTCAATCCACTTTTTAGCATTTGCAAAAGCTTCGATCCATGGAGCAACTTCGTCGTTTGCTCTCCCTGCAGGATAAGTACCCCACTGCCATGGGAAGATTGCACGCTCTAAGTGAGGCATCATAGCTAAGTGACGACCGTCAGCAGAACAAATCGCTGCAGTGTCGAATGCTGATCCATTTGGATTGGCTGGGTAACCTGAATGAGCATATTTAGCTGCAATGTTGTATTTCTCTTCGCCGTAAAGTAAGCTAAATTTACCTTCTCCGTGAGCTACCCATACTCCTAGGCGACTACCAGCTAATGAATCAAACATTACAGAGTTAGTCTCAGGAATCTCAACGTTCAAGAAGATAGACTCAAACTTGTGAGAGTTATTATGAAGCATCTTAGGTTGCTCATCGTGCTCAGGATATACAAGGTTCAATTCAACCATCAACTGACAACCATTACAGATACCTAAACTTAAAGTATCCTCACGCTTGTAGAAGTTCTCTAATGCAACACGAGCTTTCTCATTGTATTTAAATGCTCCTGCCCAACCTTTAGCCGAACCAAGAACGTCAGAGTTAGAGAAACCACCAACAAATACGATCATGTTAACGTCAGATAAGTCTTCACGCCCGTTGATAAGGTCAGTCATGTGAACATCCTTCACGTCGAATCCTGCCAAGTACAAGCTATAAGCCATCTCACGATCACCATTAACACCCTTCTCACGGATGATAGCAGCCTTAACACCTGACTCAGTTCTACGCTTCATCTCGATACCAAGATCAGCAGCAGTTCCAGTGAAACCAC
Source organism: Puteibacter caeruleilacunae (assembly GCA_005217565.1). Classification (GTDB taxonomy): domain Bacteria; phylum Bacteroidota; class Bacteroidia; order Bacteroidales; family Prolixibacteraceae; genus Puteibacter; species Puteibacter caeruleilacunae. Next base: position 133,531 of record SJCO01000014.1, on the reverse strand, counting down.
CAAATTCGAAATCAAGGTTTTGCTTCTTGTAGTTAGAGTAACGCTCAAGAGCCAATTCCTCACCTGATTGCTTGCGATCCATCAAGTATGAAGTCTTGTACCACAACTCACGTAATGAATCAATATCAAATTCGTAGTTCAAGTCGCCATTAGCAACCTCAATAGTACGACCTTCAGCTGGAGTACCTAATACAACGAATTCAACACCTGCTTTAACCAACGCTTCGCCTACTTTATCCATATCAGCAACCTGAATCAACAGACCAGGATTCTCGCTGAATAATGCTTTAACAGTATCCGCTTCGTTCAACTCAGTAAGATCGATATTCAAACCACCTTTAGTATTAGCGAAACACATCTCTAATAGAGCAGTAATCATACCACCATCAGAAATATCATGTCCAGCAAGTACCAAGTCGTTTTCAATAAGATCCTGAACTGCGTTAAATGCTTTACCGAAGTAATCAACATCAGCAACAGTAGGAGTATCTTCACCTAACTTATTAACGATTTGTCCGAATGCACTACCACCTAGGCTGTAAGCAGTCTTAGACAAGTCGATATAGATAATTTCTTTAGAAGGATCATTCACCACTACAGGCTCAACAACTTTTCTCACATCAGTAACTTCACCTGAAGCTGAGATAATCACTGTTCCTGGAGAGTAAACTACATCATCCTTATATTTTTGAGTCATAGAAAGTGAATCCTTACCAGTAGGAATATTAATACCCAACTGACAAGCAAAGTCACTTGCTGCTTTAACAGCGCTATACAAGCGAGCATCTTCACCGTCGTTTTTACAAGGCCACATCCAGTTAGCACTCAATGAAATGCTACGAATCTTGTCAGCCATTGGAGCCCATACAATATTCGTCAACGACTCAGCGATTGAAAGAACTGAACCATGCTCAGCATTCACCATACCAGCTACAGGAGCATGACCAATTGAGTTAGCGATACCTGCTTTACCTTGGTAATCAAGAGCAACTACACCAACGTTATTCAATGGCAATTGCAATTCACCAGCACACTGCTGCTTAGCAATACGACCAGTTACCGAGCGGTCTACTTTGTTAGTCAACCAATCCTTACAAGCAACTGACTCTAATTGAAGTACATTCTCAACATAGTGAGTAATTTGCTCAGCATCGTAAGCTACAGGAGCATATTTAGTATCCACAGTAGTATCATTCAAGATAGTCTTAGGTGGCTTACCAAACATGTAGTCAAGCTTAAGATCGATAGCTTTCTCACCAGTCTTAGAATTTTCAAACGTAAACTGCATATCGTTAGTAGTCTCACCAATAGTGTACATTGGAGCACGCTCACGATCAGAGATACGTTTCAACATATCTACATCCTCTTCCTTCATCACCAAACCGATACGCTCTTGAGACTCGTTACCTACGATCTCTTTTTGCGACAATGTTGGATCACCAACAGGAAGTTTAGAAGTATCAATTTTACCTCCGGTTTCCTCAACCAACTCCGACAGACAGTTCAAGTGACCACCTGCACCATGATCGTGGATTGAAACCACAGGATTATTTTCCGACTCAGCTAATGCACGAATAGCGTTATAAGCACGCTTCTGCATCTCAGGGTTAGCACGCTGAACTGCGTTCAACTCGATGGCATTTTCGTATTCTCCTGTAGCTACAGAAGACACAGCTCCACCACCCATACCGATACGGTAGTTGTCACCACCTAAAAGAACCACTTTTTGTCCTGGCTCCGGATGACCTTTAAGTGCATCGCGATGATTTGCAAAACCGATACCACCGGCCAACATGATCACCTTATCGAACGCATATTTCTTTTGATTCTCGAAGTGCTCGAAGGTAAGTACAGATCCACAAATAAGTGGCTGTCCGAATTTATTACCAAAGTCACTAGCACCATTCGAAGCTTTAATCAAAATCTCTTCTGGAGTTTGATACAACCAAGGACGCTCTTCAGTGGCTTGCTCCCACTCACGAGCACCTTCGCTACGAGGGTAAGAAGTCATGTATACCGCAGTACCAGCGATTGGCAAACTACCAATACCACCACCCATACGGTCACGAATCTCACCTCCTGTACCAGTTGCAGCACCATTAAATGGCTCTACAGTAGTTGGGAAGTTATGTGTCTCTGCTTTCAACGACAATACAGTCTTGATATCTTTAACTTTAAAGAAATCAGCTTTATCGTGAGTAGCAGGAGCAAATTGTTCAACAACAGGACCTTCAACAAATGAACAGTTATCCTTATACGCTGAAACAATTTTATTTGGATTTTCCTTAGATGTTTTCTTGATCAATTGGAAAAGAGAAAGCTCTTTTTCTTCACCATCAATTACGAAAGTACCGTTAAAGATTTTATGGCGACAGTGCTCTGAGTTTACCTGAGAGAAACCGAATACCTCACTATCGGTAAGCTTACGACCAAGCTTTTCGGCTACTTCTTCCAAGTAGGTAATTTCATCACTACTCAATGCCAGACCTTCTTGTTCGTTGTAGGCAGCAATGTCGTTAATGTATAAGATCTCCTCTGGTTCTTTGTCAATCTTAAACAGATCTTGATCCAGGTTGTGATACATTGCCTGAAGCATAGGATCAAATTTTGCATCTTCGCTCTCAACCTGAAAATACTCCTCTATACGAAAAATGCCGTCGATTCCCATGTTTTGAGTAATTTCGACGGCATTCGTACTCCATGGAGTAATCATCTCTTTGCGAGGCCCCACAAACCAACCTTCAAGCTCTGCGCTATCTATCTGTCGGGCGTCCCCAAAAAGCCATACCAATTTCGAAATGTCATCATTGGAAAGATTCTGTCTTGAATCAACAGAAATAATATTCCCGTTGTTTCCTTGAAAAAATAGGATCATACCTGGGTTATTAAATGATTATTGTAAAAGATTTGTGTTTGCAACTTATTTCTATGGCGCAAATATAATAAAAAGCCACGTTTATAGGTTCAAAAAATTATGCTTTAGAGGCAATAGTAGTCTGCGTTTTTAAAATTTCTTGATTTTTAATTCATCCTTGGTTAAAGTAAGTCTGTATAGCACTTCTTATTTCTACAAAACAAACCTTAAAATAACAGCGTAAAAACCAGCATTCAACACCATCTGCACACCTTTCGTCAGACCGTAAATTCCCCAAATATTTTGTTCCTCTCAAAGGTAAACTCTACTGTTAACTTATCCTTAAAAGCGACAATCATTGTATAATTCACGATTAAAAATTCGCACCATATTAGCATTGTTTTTATCTTCGACTCATTAATCAAACAAAAATTACATGTAATCATTACTCAAAAGGCAACAGCGAGACCTATATTAATAATAAACCAATCGCTTGAATCAGACATTCAAGAAAATTTGTTATTTTAAGGAACGAGTCTTGATTACATTATTCTGAAAACTATTAATCAATATAGCAATGCGAAAAGCAGGACTTCGAATATTACAAATACTTATCATTCTAATAGTCATTTATATGATTGGTCCAAAACCAGATAAACCGATATTATCTGATCAGCTTCCAACGGTTTCTGCCTCTATTGAGCAATTAGACCAATGGATTGCTGATAAAGAAGGGAACTTTAATATCAAGCCAGACAACCAAGCACGTATTGTATGGGCAAATGATTCACTAAAGCAACCTACCGAATATGTATTGTTATATATGCATGGTTTTTCGGCATCGTGGTATGAAGGACAATCGTTAAATGTTGACTTTGGAAAGGATTTTCAGTGTAATACTTATCTACCGCGACTACATGATCATGGAATCGTCACCGACGATGCATTAATAGACATGACTCCGGATAAATTATACGATTCGGCGAAGGAAGCATTGGTGGTAGCAAGAAAGCTTGGAAAGAAGGTTATTATTATGAGTACATCCACAGGAGGAACACTTTCGCTCAAACTAGCAGCACAATTCCCCAGCTTGGTTGATGCTTTAATACTCTTTTCTCCAAATGTAGCCATCAACAATTCTGCGGCCCCACTACTATCAAGACCATGGGGATTAAACATTGCTCGTTTAAATTACGGAAGTGATTACCGCGACAAAGGCGATACAGATCCAATAGACCTTCAATACTGGAATAGTAAATACCGATTAGAAGCCATTGTATACCTTCAACGACTAATGGATGCAACCATGACAGAAGAGACATTTCAACAAGTTAAATGCCCACTGTTTTTAGGATATTACTACCGGTCAGAGACATTACAAGATGATGTTGTAAAAGTAAGCGCCATGCTTGAAATGTATGATCAACTTAGTACGCCCGAGGATCTAAAAAGAAGAATTGCATTTCCTGAAGCCAATGCACATGTTATTGCCAGCTCGCACCATTCAAAAGCAGCGAAGGATGTAAAAAAGGCAGTATACGCATTTGCCAAAGAGACCTTAAAAATGAAGTTAGCAGAATAAAATGAAAGCATTGAAAAAGGGAAGCCTTTTCAGACCTCCCTTTTTTCAACAGTTTTGATTCTAATGATGATGTGAACAAACTTCCCCATCACTCACCAGATTGCCTTCAAGATAAGCTTGAACGGCCGTTGAGATTTGAGATTCTTTGGTTAGAATAACTTTTGCATTCTTTAACTGAAAATCGACCATTAATCGTCGACCCATGCCACGTGCAATAACAAGATTACAATCTCCTATTGCTTTAAATATATTTTCATGTGAATGTTCACCTTCACCACGGGCATGATCATGATGATGATGTTCTCCATTAACAATCATTGAAAATTCAGATTTATGAAGCCCCTGTGCATGTCCGGTAGCATTATTTTCTACATAATTCTGTTCTTTAACTTTACCTTCTTCAACGGTAATAATCATAAATCCGGCAGCTCTACCAAAATGAGAACTGATTGTCTTTTGATCATTAGTCGGGATTGCTATTTTCATAATCTCTACTATTAAATTTAACTAATTTCTACGTTTCTCCTGTAAAAACACTGGCAGTCTTTCTGTTTACAACTTTCCTTGTCCTTCTTTGGACATTTACAGTAATCCTCAGCAACCTCTTTCACCTGCAGTGCTGGAATTGTTTCAATCACAGGCTTAATCTTTGATGACTCACATTCAGGACAAATTTTCTTGCCCTTGTTCCATTGGAAACGTTTAAAACATGACTCACAAATCATCCAATGATCAGTAAACTCGACTTCTCCCCCTTCTATGTAAAAAGGGATTCCCTCAACCAATGATTTTGCAATAGTTTTCCGTGCTTTATCATATATCCTGGTCAACGTAGGCCTCGAAACATTCAAATGTTCAGCAGCTTTCGCCTGGTTTAAACCAATATGATCTAATAACCGAATAGCTTCCCATTCCTCAAAAAGCAACGCCAAGTGTTCCTTCTTCTCACTTACAACACCAAAAGGCATAAACCCATGCATTTTTGGTGGATTACACATTTTCCTAAACTTCTTTCTCCTCGGCATAGCGCTGCAAATATAATGAACATATGTTCACAATCAAAACATTCGCAACAGAAACAGTTATTTAAGGAGCTAAGCGATAGGTCTTCCAGATGCCTTCACGCTTCTTTTCATACACAATCCTATCATGCAGTCGGTCGCCTCTACCCTGCCAAAACTCTACCTTTTCAGGCTTGATGATGTAGCCACCCCAGAACTGAGGTCGAGGTATTCCTACAGGATGAAATTTTTCACGATAACGGGTAGCCTCATTCACTAAAAAAGCACGATTTTCTACTCTCCGACTTTGAGGAGAAGCCCAGGCTGTAACCTGACTTGAATACGGACGACTATCATAATAAGCGTCTGAATCTTCCTCTGAGATCTTCTCAATGCAACCAGTCACCCGTACCTGCCGCTCTAATGTCGACCAGAAGAAGTTTAATCCTACCTTATTATTCTTTTCAATTTGATTTCCTTTAGCACTATCGTAATTGGTATAAAACACAAATCCATCGTCTCTCAATTCCTTCAACAAAACAATTCTACTTTCAGGGAAGCCATCATTACCTATAGTCGACAACACCATAGCAGTAGGTTCATACACATGCGACTCTAATACCAGCTCAAACCATTTATGGAACTCATCCATTGGATTGGTATCCATCATGTGTTCATCCAGCGGCTTTTGCTTATATTCATTTCTTACGTTTCTGAGATCTTTCATCATCTTTTGAGGATTTTTAGATTTTTAGATTATTAGACTTCTAGATTTTTTGACTATTAGACTATTCGATTTCCGGTTTAACCGAATAGATGGTTAAGCATCGTCACCAAACATGACAATTAGCTTATCCGCATAATACATAACAAAAGCTATAAACCTCTGTTCATTAGATTTACACTTTTATATTAAGCAAACAATCAACTAGTTGACTATGTTAGTAGTTATATAGTTAAGGTAGCGATACGATCGGGTAATCTTAAAATATTAATAATCCAAAAATCTTGTAATAACATGAAGATACTAACAGCAATGTTCCTATTCATAGGAATGATAACACAGAGTACAGCCCAGGAGCTGGATATTGGAGCTAAAGCCCCAATGGCAGAAGTAAAGATGAAGTGTGTAACCAAGCAAGATGTCAGTCTGAATGACGTTATGAAAGACAATGGCCTCGTAGTTATTTTCTCGTGCAATACATGTCCGTATGTGCTAATGTGGGAAGACAGGTACCACTCGATTGCAAAAGTTGCAGCAAAATCAAATGTAGGTATGGCTGTGCTAAATTCGAATTATGCAAAACGCAATGGTGCCGACTCGTACGAGAAGATGCAGGAACACGCCAAAAAGAAAGGCTATACGTTCCCATATCTCGTAGATAAGGACAGTAAGCTAGCAAATGCATTTGGAGCCAAAACAACACCACATGTATTCTTGTTTGACAAAGAAGGAAAACTGGTTTATAAAGGAGCGATTGACGATCATGCTCAAAAAGCAACAAAAGTTACGAAAAACTACCTAAGAGATGCCATTGTAAGTGTTTCGAAAGGAGAAATGATAAAGATGAAAGAAACACCACCTGTTGGATGTAGTATTAAGCGAAAATTAAACAAATGATTATAAAAAAAGGTCAGTAGTAATTACTGACCTTTTTTGAGCCAAAGACGAGATTTGAACTCGTGACCTCTTCCTTACCAAGGAAGCGCTCTACCCCTGAGCTACTCCGGCTTGCAGCGTTTCTCAAACGCGTTGCAAATGTATAAAAAATTTGTTCACCTCAAACACCTGAGCAAAAAAACCGGACGAAAAACAGGGATAAACAAGCCCAATATTTTCACAAGTTGACACAAACTTTTTAACGCTCAGCAATTTCCGTCAATCCTCATTAATCTCACTTTTTTTGAAAAAAAATGCATTTTTTTTGTCAGTTCAATAAAAGCGTGCATATTTGTAGACGACCGGTCTATTAGAATTATGTCAAAAAGAGAAGAAATAATACAAAAAGGTGCGATGATTATACATCGCAAAGGTTATCACAACACAGGAATCAAGGAGATTCTTGATGAAGTGAAGATCCCCAAAGGATCGTTTTACTTCTATTTTAAGAGTAAACAGGACTTTGGATTAGCAGTAATTGAATTCTTCAGTAAACACGTTACAAGCGAATTTGAACGTATTACGCAGTCATCCTTGTCCCCACTCGACGGACTTCAGCGGTTTTTCACTGAATTTCTTGAATTCTTCCATCAATCAGAATATCAAGGAGGATGTCCGTTAGGCAATATGGCATTAGAGTTAGCCGATGACGAAGAGATATTCCGACAAGCACTGTTAGATTCTTTTAATTCGCTTACCACGCGCATTCAAGAGAAAATAGCCTCCTCTAATCAGTCTACAGATGACAATACAGGAGAATTGGCACAATTTATTCTATTTAGCTGGGAAGGCTGTATTATGCAAATGAAGCTACAGCGAAGTAATGAACCCATAAAAACATTTAATAAAATCATATTTAGTAATTTACTAAACAGTACATTATGACATCAACATTCTCAAAAATTGAAAAATACCTTGCCGACCATGGCTTGATGACATTAGCAACAGTTACACCTGAGGGCAAACCACTAGCCCACTCGGTTGAATATGTTTCAGAAGGAAACACTGTATATTTTGCATCACATCCACAGATGCGTAAGATGCAAAACATTGCGAACAATCCAGCTGTAGCATATACAGTAGATGAAGACTACCAGGACTGGTCGCAAATTCAAGGAATTCAGATGACAGGAACAGCATCGTTTGTAGAAGATCCAGCTGAATTAGCACGTATTATGGAATCGTACTTAAGTAAATTTCCACAAGTGCAGGCATTTCCACCAGAATTTGCACAGCAACTTAAATTCGTGAAGGTTGAGCCAGTAGAAGGCATTTGGATTGATTCCACTCAAGGAATGGGGCACCGCGAAGTAGAAACTTATTAGGGATAAAAAAAGCCTTGTAGCGTATGCTAACAAGGCTTCCTGCATTACAGTCGGATTAATGATATCCGCTTGGTAAATAAAACGATTATTTCAAACAAATTGCAGATATATTACCAAGTTCGTTATTTTGGAAAGACCAAACAATGTTAAAGTCTTTATCAAATTCAAAGATTTGAGGCTGAGGCTCAGTACCACGAGCATGTCCACCCCAGTTGGCAAGGAATAGAGATCCATTAACTGCTTCAACATCTCCTGCATATTTCAGCTTAAATCCTTTCATATCATCATTGGTGATTGTTTTTTCAACCTTCCTTGTTTCAGGATTAAAGACACCAAATGCGTGTCCATCGCCATATGATACAATCCATTTTGAATCGTTTACAATAGTAAAATCGAAACAACGCTTACCTACAGTATAAGTATCAAGCAAATTACCTTCGCCATCTAATTTAAGAATCTCTCCACGTAGAGAAACCACGTAGTATTGATTAGGAGCATACTTCATAACTCTTCGGAACTGTCCGTGTGGACGTTTCTGAGCCATATTAAATTGAATTTCGGCAAGCTTTTCTCCTTTTGGGGAATATTCAAATATCTTAGTTGGGTTACCACATTGTCCAACAAGTAAGTTACCCTCTTTTGTAATAGAAGCAGACTGAATTTCACATCCTTCTTCTACATCAAGATGCCATAATACATCATGATTTTTATTTACTAACGACGCGCCTTTCTTATGACTATAAAAAACATTTCCGTCTTTTGTGTAAGCCACCTGATTACACTCATCACCATTTTGCAATGGATGTTCCCAAAGCACTTGCTTGGTAGCGCGATCAATTTCTACAATTTTTTTGAATCCTGATCCGGCAATCAGCATTTTAGTTTCTTCTTGACATGCTGTGAATAGGCTTAAAACAACAGCTAATAATAGAATGGTTCTCATTTCTTTGTTATATTTGCTTTCTGAGATTTAAAAAAAGAAGATATTACAGGAATACTCTTCTTGCTTATCAGGCGTTAAGTTAGTAAATTCCTGAAAAAAAGATAAGAAATCCACATTTACAGCACACCGTGGATTTCCTATATGGTGAAGTTTAGCAACTACACAACACTAAACTTCTTGATTAACAATGATCGGTAGGGGCAAAACACTGCCCGTACCGATATGTTATCTTATCCTTACTTTTTCAAGTCTTGGAACATTTCGAACCCTTGCTGAGGAGTTAATCCTTCGTGAACAACACCAGCAACAGCTTGAATCATTGCAATAGGATCTTCTGATTGGAATACGTTTCTACCCATATCCACACCTGAAGCTCCATCATTAATTGCTTTGTAACACAAATCAAGTGCATCTAGTTCAGGTAATTTCTTACCACCAGCAATTACGATAGGTACAGGACAAGCAGCAACAACGTTACTGAATCCTTCGCAATAATAAGTCTTAACGATATTAGCACCATTCTCAGCACATACACGAGAAGCCAATCCGAAGTAGCGAGCATCACGAGCCATATCTTTACCAACGGCAGTAACACCCATTACAGGAACACCGAATTTTTGTCCCATATCAACTGCATGTGTCAAGTTTGCAACAGTTTTTGCTTCAGTTTTTTCATCACCGATAGCAAGCATAACAGCCATTGCACTAGCGTTCATTCTTACTGCATCTTGTACATCAACAACAACATTGTCGTTCAAGTCAGTCAAGATAGTAGTACCAGCGTCAGAACGCAAACAGATAGGCTTGTTATAAGTTGGAGGAACAGAAGCACGGATAATTCCGCGTGTAGCCATTAAACAGTCAGCATGCTCAGCTAAAGGAAGAATATTCAAGTCGATTCTTTCCAATCCTGAAGTTGGTCCCATGATGAAACCATGGTCGAATGCCAACATTACTGTTCTACCAGACTCTTTTCTAAAAATACGAGAAAGACGGTCTTTGATCCCCCAATCAAGGTGATCACATCCTTTCAAGTAAAAACTTTGGTTTTCAACTTTTTGACCTAAACCAAAATTTACACCGTCCCTTAAATCATCTAAATCAGCCATAATTAACTAGTTACCTACAAAAGTTTATAAAAATTAATTCAAAGTGCTTGCAAATGCATTAAACATACAAGCCCAAGACGTAGCACCTGGATCCGCACTACCAATACTACGCTCACCTAAGTTACGAGCACGACCAAAACCAGCTTTCATTTCAATAGTGCTTTCAGCACCTTTAGCTGCTGCTTCTGCCGCTGCATCGAATAATTCTTTGATATCAGTTGTATCTTTTTCAAAAGCTTCAACTGCAGGAACAAGAGTATCCATCATTGTTTTGTCACCAGGCATAGCTTTAGTATTCTTTTGAACACCTTCCAAGCCCGACTTAAACATTGCTTTCACCTGCTCACTATCCAATTCCTCACCTGCAACAGACATACTCATGCCCATAAAGAAAGAACCAATCAAAGTACTAGTTGAACCGCACGACTTACTCATAGAAGTCATAGCCATGTCCATCAACATAGTTTTAAATTCAGTTCCTTGGCTAGCCGATCCCTGAATAGCAGTTAATGCCTCAACGATCGCAGTACCATGATCACCATCTCCACATACAGCATCCAATGCAGAGAATTCATCAGCTCTTGCCTTAATATCGGCAAGAGCTTGATCGATCATGGATTTAAAATTAGCTACTGTTAATTTATCCATCATCTAAGTTTATACCACAGCCCAGTAAGGAGCGTCTGATTTACGATTCTTCAAGTACTCAACATGATCGTCATCAAGTTTTCCAAGGATCATCTGGAAACCAGCTTGCTCTTGAACTGTAAGGATTTCTGTAATTTTTCCGTCTACTAATTCAGCACCAGCTTCTTTCAAGATCAAAGCAGCTTTACGGAATACGATGCTCATCTCCATGTGAGTAGTTGCACCAACACCGTTCATATAAAGCAATACTTTATCACCAGCTTTAACCTCTAGTTTTTTCATCAAAGGCTCGATAATACGAGTAGCAGTTTCGTCAGCAGTCAACAATGGTGAACGACCACCACCACCTTCTCCGTGCTGTCCCATACCGATTTCCATCTCTCCGTCAGGAAGCTCAGCAATAGTAACACCATTTTGAGGGTGAGTACATGACTTCATTGCAACAGCAAGAGTTGCCATTTGCTCGTTGAAGCGCTCTCCAATCTCGTAAATTTCCTCTAATGATTTTCCTTCTTCAGCTGCTGCACCAACAATTTTGTACAATGGTACACATCCAGCTAAACCACGACGATCTTCGTCTGGAGTATCCAATCCAGCACTAATATCTTCATGAGTTAAAAGGATTTTAACTTTGATACCGAAAGCCTCAGCCATCTGTACAGCCATATTAGAACTCATCACGTCACCTGCGTGGTTCAAAACAACCAAAAGAATACCAGCATCACGCTTGAACTTTTTCAAAGCTTCCAATACTCTAGGAGCACCAGGAGCAGCGAAAATGTCACCTACTACTGAACAGTCAAGCATACCTTCACCTACGAAACCAGACAATGCAGGCTCATGACCAGCACCACCTAAAGTAACGATAGCTACTTTATCTTCCGACTTAGCATTAGTTCTTACTACAGTATTCTCTCCGTCAAGCTTTACCTTATCTGCGTAAGCCATTGTGTATCCTTCCAACAATTCAGCTGTGATGTTTTCAGGACTGTTAATCCATTTGTAAACTTTTTGTTCCATTGTATTAGTTGTTAAATTTCATGAGTTCAATAGGTGCGCCTTCTTCAATAACGAAAGCAACAGTAAGATTCTCGTTTGGTTGGAAAGGCTCCATCAAAACGTTAGCGTCTTTCAATTCAGCTTCCAAATCCTCAACCTCATATGCAATATGAGCAGTAGTTTTTAACAACTCTGGCATTGGAGAACCTTCTTCGAAACGTAACCATTCAATTTTGTTTGGACTTTCAGCAAAATCAGTAACATACAATTTTGCACCTTCCATGTAGTTTTCGTTTGGCATCACCTCTGAGGTAGGAATACCAATGTGATTTAGTTTTCTCATTTAGTCTAAAGAATTATTAGTTATTACCTAGGATATCAGTAAATGCTACATTAGGGTTTGTAAATTTCAAACCAGCACCATCGTGGAAGTTAGCGTACTCACTAACGATACATCCTTCAGGTCCACCCAACATAAAGTGAGGAGCTTCAGCGCGGTTCAAAGTAGTAATCAAACCTTGATTAGTTTTGATGTACTTGCTTACAGTGATAAAATCTTTCTGACTTGCTGGAGTTGCAGGAGCATTAGCGCTCTCACCTTCTTCACCGAAGTTGAATGCAATACCATGTCTTACGTGCCAGCTTTCGAATTTAGCAGGATTCTTAGTAGTTACGTGCTGGTGCTCAGCAATCATCTGGTTAGGCAACAAGTAAATTTCGTGAGCGAAATAACCATGCTCTTCGTCGTTTACCCAGAATACTCCAGCCATACCACAGTTAGCAAAATCACCTAAACCGAAGTCGGTGATAAACATATGATCCAACAACCATTGGTCGCAAGGATAGTTGTAAAACTCAAACATTTCTTTGTAAGCAGCCAGTGTCTTTTCTGGGCTTAACTTTCCGTCGACATAAAAGTCTTCATTTGTATACTTCTTCATTGTCACTTTTTGTTTATTCGCGCAACACTCAGCGTTTGCCTGGTCACACTTTTCTTTTTTGTCTGCTTGTGAAGTACTGCATGCAGTAACAATTCCACAAATCGCTAGTAAATAAATTAATTTCTTCATCTTCAGGATCTTTTTTTTTATTTCTACTATTCAAATATGTCCACTATACAAAAGATGTTCGATCAAAATTTGTTCATTTGGTTGAACGTTGTTTTTTTCTCTTGTTACATCTTATATTTTAGTTTCTTCTATAATCAGCACTCTTTATTTATAAAACTATGTCCATTATCCCAACCGGACCTTTCAAACTGAGATTTTCACTAAAAAACTGTTTCATATGCTCCTCTCCTCAATCCAAGCAAGTTAGTCGCCACTGAAACGATTTGTTTTTTGTTTTGTTTCATTTTTGAAACTTAATTCCCTATTTGAAATTCAAATATATAAAAAATGTAAACCAAACCAAACAAGCTAAAACGATTTTTTATATTTCCTTTAAGGATAATAGACATAGCCTATCAGGATTCAATCTATTTAGCCTCAGCCAAACGATTTTCATACCATGTACGGATAGTTACAGTTAAGAAACCGTAGAACAATCCAAGCGCACAGTAAATAAGTTCAACAGCCGCTGCATTACCGAAAGTTGCACCAGGAACATAGCTCATAATTCCGAAGAATACTCCAGCTCCAACAAAGATTGCAGGAACAAATGAGATAAGTTCGTGTGTCTTCTCAAGATAAATAACACCGATTACAATAATGAAAATTGCAGTAGGCACTCCAAATGATCCCAATCCGGCAAACTCTCCACCTAAAAGCATAATACCGATTGAAACAAGAATACTCAAAGCGTACCCTATAAATGTTTTAATACCACCTTTTACGTTACATCCAGCTAAGAAATACATTGCCCAAGCCTGGAAAGCGATCCATCCGAATCCTTTGTTAGGAAGAATTGGCATTGAAGAACACAACACTTGATCTACAATCTGAATCGTGAACGCTAAAACAGCGATAAAAACAGGAATAAAAATGAACTTTTTCATGTCTAATAATTTTAATTGGTAAGTTACTTTATTTAATACATCAATTTTTTTTAGATTTTTTTCATTTTTTATTCATCGATTTGAGCTAACTCTCTGAGTCGTTTCAATATCAAACCATTTTTTAGTCCTCAAATATCAAATATTTCATATTCGAAACATTATTCTATATTTGAAATCCCACAGGTAAAACTATAAAAAAAGATGTATAAACCAAATTTGATAAAAGAAATCTCACACCTCTCTCATCACACTATCAATCAGACGAATGAAACATTATTCTACACAACATAAATCGTTCAGATTAAAACAACTACTATCCTCCTCAAAAAGGTCCATTCTGAAATCTCCAGAGCGAGATGATAACAAAATGGCTGTTTATTACGTATCCTGAAAAAGCCCTAATTATAAAAACAACCATCATGAAAAAGTATAATCCCCATAATACTTTAAGGATATCGACACTCTCGATTTTATTCGTCATTGCATCCATACTGATTGTTTCGGCCGTTGTTAAGAAGAAACAATGGCTACGAGCAATTGAAGAAAACACCTTATATATATATGAAGACTATGTTGAGCGGTACCCTAACAGTAGATTCGCAAAAGAAGCCAAATCATTAATTATAGATATAAAATGGGATTTGGCACAGGACACTAATACAATTGAGGCCCTACAGCAGTTTATTGATGAACACCCTAAACATAAACTGGCAAAAAAAGCACATGCACATATTATAAAGATAAGGTGGAATAATGCCGATCAGTTAAATACAATTGCAGAATACAACAATTTCCTGAAGCATCATTCCGAAGGCACCTTGGCTCAAAAAGCAACCAGGCGACTATTAAAATTTAAGGAAGCACGATCACCTTTCCAGAAGGCCAAGAAAGCATTTCTAATAATAAGGCAGGATTATGAAGCCAACGATAAAGATTCAACCCTCAAGGCGCTTAAGAAAAACACCATCGCATTATTAGATTATGTAGGCATAGATCTTGCCAACAATCAAGAGGACGGAGATTTCACGATAACAGTCCGCACCACTGGTTATGCCCTCTCCGACACCTATTATAATATGGGTGCACGGTGGACCGGTGCCAAGGTACGTGGATCGGTAGCTTTTCAAGCCTCCTCAGGCTACAGAATGACTGAAATCTATTCAAACAGTGTGAAGCCTCCGAAAAAAGTAAAGAAGTCGCAGCTTTCTGAAGATCGTGCCGATGCCCCATTTGATGAAGCCATAGTTACACCAGTTTCAGAGAAGATCGGTTTACTTATATATAAATGTTTTGGCATGTCATCACTTCATGCAGCATTGTACGATACAGATGCCGACATCCGACAGTTTGCATCAAAGGCAATAGCGTTATCTCGATCACCGCAAGCCATTCCTATCCTATCGGAAGCCCTCAAGGCCGACAATTACAAGATTAGGGCATTGGCAGCCGAATCATTAGGCATCACCAACAGTCCGCATGCAATTGAACCGCTGGTACTGGCAATGAAAGAGACATACGTAGACATCAGAAGAGCCTCGTACAAGTCGCTCAAGAAGATTACAGGAAAAAACCCAGGCACCGAACACAAGGACTGGGAAACATGGTGGACGAAGAACAAGGCTTATTATATAAAATAATAGGCCTTAGACATTCTTTTTACGTTGCGTTTTTACGTCGACATCAATCACCTGGTATTGCACAAAGTTATTCTGCTGGAAATCGAGCTGTCGTATGCGCACAAAATACACCTTTGAGTCTGACTCCATGAAATCAGTAATCATGATGATCTCATCGCGCGACATTAGCTCGTGACCAATTTCTTTGTGGGTATTCCTATCCTTTATCAATGTACGATAGCAACGATCCTTATAAACAGGTTCGATAGAAAAAGGCAATCCATAATAAGTATTAATATACTGATGCGTATCGAGCAAGCGGTTAGTAGAATCTAACACTGCAGAAAATGGTGTAAACTGCAAATTGAATAAAATTTCACAGTAGCTTTTTCGATCCATATTCATTTTCACCTCATTGAAAAGCTGAAGCTGCTCGAAGTTCTTCTCTTCAATCTTACCCAACTCTATTGAGTCGCCAAGCATAATATTCTGGGTTTTATTCAATTCAACACCAAACGAATTCAATGGCAACTCTCCAATCAACTCTCTCTCGGCATTCAACACCTTATAATTCTTGGTAAGCATAAGCTTTCCAGCTCTCGGTTTAGTCTGATTTTCGAGATAATGATTCAACACAAAGGCACACCCAATCAACGCAGCAATACTACCTCCCATTTTCACCGGCCCCATATTAAACGAAGCACTAGAGATACCGCCAAGGAAATGATAGACCAATACAGCAATGGCAATAGATAAAAATATAGCACATACAATTGGAGGAAAGTTAAAAGGAATTAAAAATACTCCTCCGGTTAAACCAATAATCAATGCTGTAAGAATCACCGCTTTTTCAAAAGTACTTAATTGTTTGGCATTCTTATCTTGCCCAGAATCACTCTTCATGTTCCAATTAACTTTAGTTGTTCGTTCAGTTGTTTCAATTAGTTGTAGTCGCAATGATATACGACACCCGTTGATCAAACAAAAATAAGACTTTTGTTAAACACTCCCAGTCTTTGTGCAGATTAATTTATGAGGTCAGCACTAAATAGACCTCTTGAACCCTCTATTCGCTATCGCTTATCATGGACTAAAAAGAAAATATACCTCCCCAACAGAAGGACTGCCAGCAATTGACAATAAACACCTTCTGATCAGCAATAACAACACTTAGCACGCTACAAATGCCCTTCCCTCTTACCCCATGACATAACATCAGCAAGTAGTTGGATAACTTTCCCTTTATCAACTAGTTCTGCTATCCCCCTCTTCATACAAACTTCCGGTCAAAGTCGGCAGAAATCCCTACAAATCCCTAGGGATTCTAGCCAAATTCCCAGGGATCCCTATAGCATTTCGCATGTTGGTATGAGGAAGAGGTAAGGAGGGGGTAAGGCCTGCCTATCCACCTTAAATCATATCATCAACAATAAATGAGACAAAAGCTATACTCGAATTCAGAAATTTCGTATAATTTGGCAAACAGGTTTTATGGACATTTGAGCTATCAGAGCCTAAAGTTTGATTCTTGCATACACAAGTCTAAATCAACATACCTGAAAGTCTGGTAATCGCAAGGTCGCATATTCTAATTGTCTTAAAATCTAAATATCTTTGCACTATATGAAACAAGTAATCTCTACCGAAAAGAAACCAATCAAGCTGTGGCTTGAAGGACTGGAACCAGATGTTCTACAACAAGCTAGCAACCTGGCAAACCTTCCTTTTACGTTTCGTCATGTGGCACTGATGCCTGATGCACATACTGGCTACGGCATGCCTATTGGTGGAGTGCTTGCAACAAAGGGAGCTGTGATTCCGAATGCGGTAGGGATGGATATTGGATGCGGTATGTGCGCCGTAAAGACCAATCTCACCGACCTTTCCACGTCTACCATGAAGAAGATCATGATGGGAATACGCCAACGCATACCATTAGGATTCGATTGGCACAAGGAGAAGCAAGACGAATCGTTGATGCCTCAACGCGATAAACTCCCAACGATAGTAGAGCAACAATACAAGAAAGCGCTACTCCAGATTGGCACACTAGGTGGTGGGAATCATTTTATTGAAATTCAGCGCGGTACCGACAATCATATCTGGATAATGATCCACTCTGGAAGTAGGAATATCGGCAAGCAAGTGGCCGACCATTATAATAAAGTTGCCAAGCGACTCAATGCTCGATGGCATTCTCAGGTGCCTTCATCATGGGACCTGGCGTTTCTTCCTATTGAAACAAATGAAGCCCACGACTATCTGGATGAGATGAACTACTGCATCGACTTTGCGCTGGCTAATAGGAAGTTGATGATGGAATTCATTATGGAGATATTTCATGAGACCATCAATCAACCGGTTCATTTTTTCCCGATGATTAATATCGCCCACAATTACGCCACGTGGGAACATCATTTTGGCGAAAATGTATTGATCCACCGCAAAGGAGCAACAAGAGCTCAGGAGAATGAGACAGGTATCATTCCTGGATCTCAGGGATCACGATCGTATATTGTACAAGGACTAGGAAATAAAGAAAGCTTCCACTCCTGCTCACATGGTGCTGGCAGGAAAATGGGGCGCCGACAAGCGCAACGTCAACTAGATCTTCAGGAGGAGATTAAGCAATTAAATAAACAAGGAATCATTCATGCCGTTCGCAATCCAAGTGATTTAGATGAGGCTCCAGGTGCTTACAAGGACATCCACACGGTGATGAACAACCAAAAAGATCTGGTTAAGATTATTGAAGAGCTACATCCACTGGCTGTGGTGAAAGGATAAATGAAGGCAATACCTTTGTTGCCTTTTTATGAGTTGAAAAATTGGACCTTTTTATGGTAATACTGGTTCATACAGAGGTATCACTAAACTAATATCCATTCATTTCCTGACAGTTACAACGACACCAATAAAACACCTCGTGCCGACTATTTTCCTCTCTTTTGAGACGTTTTTTAAACATAAAAACAGTGTAATTCCCTCAACTTTGCATGAACCTGATGGGTATGTTAGACACACAAAAGCTGTTTTTAGCAAAACTATCAACTAATGTATAACCAGAATTTTAAACCATGATTTTAAGAACTTTAATAGCAGTTACGCTTGTCTTTGCAACAATGCAAGCTTTTTGTCAAACAAATGACAAGCGGGTAAAGCTAAGCGACAATGAGGGTATCCTGACTGTAGTCCTACATGACCAGTCGCCCAACCAGGAAGGCGTATATGCGTCGAAGATTATCGACCTTGGTGAATATGAAATGGGGTATTATTTCTCTGATGAGCGTCCCTGGCCTATGGTCGACAACAGGCTATTTCCCTGGGCTTTTAAAAATTCACTGAAAAAGCTTTTTACGCCTGAAGGACAACGCATGTCGACCAAAGGGACTCCTGATCGGAACGGACAAATGATTATCCTGAAAGAGAAATCAGGAAGCTTTTTAACCATTCTAACGGTTAGTACACCTGAGGTATTAACCAAATTACATGTTGATGAGCAAGGAACATTAACGGCACAGGTGATGACCTTAGGAACAGCGCCACTTTCAGGCACAATACCTATGCTTACCTGGTCGCGCTCAACCGACATCTACGCGGCGTGTTACCAGGCATACAATAAAGCATTACAGCACCCGGTGATTAAACTATATGCCGGTAGACGTGAAGAAAAGAAGTACCCTGAAATGTTCAATTACCTTGGATGGTGCTCGTGGGAGCAATACAAGAAAAACATTGACCAGGAGGTGCTCACCAAAGCCTATAAGAAGATTGATGAACACAAACTACCTATTCGCTGGTTTTTGGTTGATGATGGTCATCAGGATGATGAAAATCGCAGACTGAAGAGTTTTAATCCATCGGCGAAGAAATTCCCTAACGATTGGCAATTTTTGAATAGTCAGAAAGAGAAGGGCAACATTAAATGGACTGGTTTGTGGCATGCTTTTAATGCCCACTGGACTGCTATCAGTAAGGAAAACACCCTTGACGATCAGCAATTCATCAACAATAAAAACCTACTATTGGTAAAAGACGACAGTCTTGCAGCCAACAAGTTCTACAACGATTTTATGCAGACGATCAGCAAGCAAGGTTTCGATTTTGTGAAAATTGATGTGCAAACGCGATCGTTACTGAAATATACCGGGACAAATAATGCTGTAAAGGCAACGCATTATATGACTGCAGCGCTTGAACATTCAACTGAAAAGCATCTAAACGGATTGATCAACTGTATGGCAATGCAGACTCCCCTATTGTTGAATTGGAAAGGAAGTGCGGTTACCAGGGTTAGTAAGGATTACAAGTTGGGTGATATCAATAAGGCGAAAGATCACATTTATCAATCGTATAGCTCAACATTGTGGTTAGGTTATTCAGTATTCCCTGATCATGATATGTTTCACTCGTGCGATAGAGTATGCGGACAGCTAATGGCGGTATCGAAGGCCATGTCGTGTGCTCCGGTTTATTTATCCGACGATCCGGATGATTTTATTGATGAGTATATCACTCCACTGTGTTATGCTGATGGGGAATTGGTGAAGCCGCTTGCGCCTGCTGTTCCTTTGGAGCGAAGTGCTCTGATTGAGGTTTTTGATGAGTCTAACGCCTACAATGTCATCGCTCCTTTGGCCAACAATTGTGCTGCCATTGTGAGTTATAACCTTACCAATTCAGAGGATCCTATTAAAGAAACCATTACTGCCAAAGATTATCAGGATGCTTCAGCGATGATGCTGCCTTATAAAGGGAAAAAGGCACTTCCGAAAGAGGGATTGGTGATTTACGATTGGTATAAGCATAAAGGAGCAAAGCTTGCAGATGGCTATAATTTCTCATTGAAAGGGTTCTCTGATCGCTTGCTATTAATGGCTCCAATTGAAAACGATTGGGCAGTTATCGGTAATGTAGATAAATACCTGGCTCCAGCAACTGTTGCTAATATTCAGACTTCAGAAAAACAATTGAAAGTAAAATTGCGAGAAGGTGGGAAATTGGTGATTTACAGCGCCTCTACTCCATCATGCAAGAACTACACATGCAAGTCGGTTGGTAACAACTTCTATGAGATTAATGTTCCTGCAACCAAGCAGAATGTAACGCTTGTGCTACGAAGATCTTAAGATTAGTAGATCCATTGATTTGTGGTTTAATGGATTTAAATATTTGTAGGTTGATGATTTAACTGATGAGATGATTTTGGGATCTTGGAATTTATAGATTCTCTGATTTGTTCTCTGTTATGCGAAGAATCGATCATTACACATTTCAAATGCGATCTTAATTGATCAGAAAAACTACAGCGAAAGCAATGCTTTATGTCTATAACTCACACATAAATTCACTTAATTTTAGGATAAAAAAGGGGCTGGTATGGTCCCTTTTTTTGTGCTAAAAAGTGAAAAAACAACGCTATCTTATGATCAATTAAAACCTGACAAATTGAAAAAAACACCATTAAGGAAGGAGTCTTCTCTGACTTTTCTCAAAGCTTTGTCTTTCCCTTGTAAAAGCCTTGTCAACTTCTGCAAAAAGGGGGCTTTGACAAGGATTTGTAGGGGGTAAGTAAGGAGGTTGAGTAAAATTGCAATGTGGAGATAGCAAAAGTAATTATCCGTCAAAAAACGAGAGATTTCAGTCCGACTACAACACTTTCAGAACTCACCTCAAGGCTCAGTTTGCATTTTAAGTATGTTTTTATCAACTTTCAGACCATCGGACGACGACTTATACCTTTGCCTCACAAATATACTATTAAAATAGATATTTTTATCCTTCATAGTTTGAGTAGAAAATGAACGCTCAGTTTAGTCCTCCATCTTCGTCCTTACCTATTTTACTCCGGGGAAAAACCTAACATTTCATTAAAATCTCTTCCAAAACGTATTGACGCTCTAACTAATAATGTTAAATAGACTAACGGCAAACATCTGAGGTGTTTCCAGTTTCATGTGACTCTAATTGTTTTCTCTTTATTCAATAAAATCACTCGCCTCACGTTTACATAATAAATAACACCCAAAAGGATTAGGTCTAATGGTACCAAATAACATAACTTCAAAGCTTTTAGAGACAGTAAAATTTCAGGGGATTCTCATTACAATTACCCTTCTTCTTACCACCACTATGAATGTCTTTTCTCAGGAGACAGAAAAGCTAACGATTGTTCCTTTTAAGGAGATCATCATCAAAGGTTATGCCCCGAAAAAAGATGGAGGATACGTGATTAAAGATCATTATGAGTACATCAAAACCTTCGATCCAACATTGAGAGTTGGTGCTTTTAGTGAATATAAACTCCCAGAGATCGACTTCCGCAGATATTTCTTACTGGGAGTGAAATTTTCATTGATGGGACTGGAAGAGCCTAAAATAAATATTAGAGTTTTAAGAGATGAAGGATATGAGACAGTTGTAGAGGTGGATATTATTGAAATTGATGGTAGTTCTTGCCCATGGACCGCAACCAAATGGGTTTTAATAAAGCGAAAGTACTGGGAAGAGGATGTGGACTTCTACGTTAATAAATCCAGGATGCAGGCGGATAAGGAATAATATTAAATAGACTAATGACAAACATCTGCGGTGTTTCCAGTTTCATGTGACTCGAATTGTTTTCTCTTTATTCAATAAAATCACTCGCCTCACGTTTACAAATAAATAACAACCAAAAAGGATTAGGTCTAATGGTACCAAATAACATAACTTCAAAGCTTTTTGAGACTGTAAAACTTCAAGGAATTCTCATTACAATTACCCTTCTTCTTACCACTACTGTGAATGTCTTTTCTCAGGAGACAGAAAAGCTAACGGTTGTTCCGTTTAAGGAGATCATCATCAAAGGTTATACCCCGAAAAAAGATGGAGGATACGTAATTAAAGATCATTATGAGTACATCAAAACCTTCGATCCAACATTGAGAATTGGTGCTTTTAGTGAATATAAACTTCCAGAGATAGATTTCCGCAAATATTTCTTACTGGGAGTGAAATTAACTACCGGAGGATCTGAAGCCCCTAGTTTACGAATGGAGATCACAAGAGATCAAGGTAATATTCTAAAGGTAGAGGTCGATGTCTTTGAGTCTGGCAGCGGTTATGCTCTACGCATAGGAACTATGTGGGTCTTGGTAAAGCGTAAATATTGGGAAGACTATGTTGACTTCTACGTTAACTAAACTTCACCGAAAAAGAAAATCATATCAGCAATCAATCCCTTTACGCGACAATACTCCCTGAGTATAGTAATGCTTTACTTCTTTCATTTCAGTAACCAAATCGCACATTGCAAGAATTGGTTCAGTAGCATAGCGTCCTGTTAAAACCAATTCCATTCTCTCTGGTTTGGCTTTGATTAGCTCAATAATATCCTCTTCTGTAAGCAATTGAAAATAGAGCGCAATGAATACCTCATCAAGTATTACAATATCATACCGATCGTCTTTTACAATGCCCACAACTTCCTCAAAACCTTGTCGTGCAGCCTGAATATCCTCTACAGATGGTTCCTTGCGAATAAAACATCCCAGTCCGAATTGTTTCGTTTCAATTTGTGGAAGATATTGCTCAATACACGTTATTTCAGAATACTTCATTTCCTTGACAAACTGGGCAACAAACACTCTTTTCCCAGCCCCTACTGCTCGCATTGCCAATCCAAAAGCAGCCGTCGACTTACCCTTACCGTTTCCGGTATATGCATGAACAAATCCTTTCATTTTAACTGTATTTACCCCTCAATATATTCCCATTCCTTAATTGCCTCATACTTTTCAAATCCCTCTGCAACAGAAACATGTTTTAATACAGATTCAACTGTAACTTCTGGGATATAATAATCGGCAATACCATTTTTTATAAAAATAAAGTTGAATCCCAAATCATTAGCTCCAACTAATCTATATCCTTTACGCTTAGCTAGTTTAGCCATAGCAACAGGTGATGCACCATGATAATCAGGATGTTTACCGGGATAAAAGTAATTAGAATCATAAGGAACAACAATATTATTTAGTCCAAACTCATTGTGCGTTTCAATAATCACAACTTTCGGATCTATCACCTTAATAGCATCCCATACCCAGTAATCGTTACCATCAATATCGATTGATAACAATCCTACTTCTCCGCTAATACCTGCATCAACCAATAATTCATTTACATTCTCTCGGGTGACTTTTGCACAAACGAACTTAGGCTTATAAAACCAAGAGTGAGGATATTTATCGAAGAACCTCTTTCCTCGTCTGATACTTCTGTGGTTACCATCAATGAAGAGACCATGCCAACCAAAATTGAAATACAAATTAGCTGAATTACTATTTATTCCATCATCCGCACCAATCTCAACAAAAGTCTTATTCTCCATTCCATTAACAGAGAATATATATAGCAGCTTTCCATCTTCCTCAAACTGTGAGAAAACTCGAAAACCTGTTTCATCTATTGGTGGCAATTCATTCTTGGCAGCTAAGCGACGGTAATAATGAAATAATTGACGTTGGCTAACCTGAACCGATGGAGAAAAACGATTTCTGACTTTCGCGATTAGAAACTTATCTTTCAAAAAATCTTTGATCAACTGCTTAAGCATTCTTTCTATTTTTGATTAATCCTGAAACTGCTAAACAGTTCCAGTAATTGATTTAACGGAGGCGTTTACATTCTATTATTCACATCGACTAAAATTATGAAAACTTTTCTTATCTGAAGCTGATAATTTAACACACTTTTACATACATAATAACATCATTTTTGTAAATTAGCTTTTCGAAAACAAATAACTAATTAAAACCTCAATAAAATGTACAGAACACTGCTTCTAGCCGTTGCGGCAATGCTAATCTTCAACTCATGTATCGTGAATTTTTCTGGTGATGTTGATTTCAAAATGAACGGAAAAAATGATGCAAAACTTATTGTAAATGGTAATGAATACTCTAAAAAAACAATCTCATCATTCAATCAGAATAGAAAAATAAAATTCGATACAGAAGGATTAGAGGACTATAAACTTCCTATTGAAATGAATAGGAATTACAAAGGCGTAAAGCAGATATTTGCCGCGTCGGGAAAAACAATCACCAATAATATTAATAGTACAACCAAGCTTTTCTGTGATTCTATATCGTATGATCTCTCCACTGAAACATACGATCTAACAGGGACCTGCCATACTGATTATGTTGTTGTTACCAATGACAAAGACACGACAAGTAGTGTTGTAAAATCAGATTATCATGTTACCATTAAAATAGATATGCCTCAGAAAATATCCCGTAAAATATTACCAGTTGTCATTCAGGATTATCTTGTGAAGCAGCTTGACGAGCAAGCACAAAAGCTTGCGCAAAACTAGCCGGCTTAATCGACTTTACCTTAACAACACGCTTGAAAGAGAATAAGCATGAATGAGCTGAATAAACACTTCCACTAGCTATTTACCGTTCAATAAACTATCCATGCCGTTCGATAAATACATCTTTTTTGAAGGCCAGAACCCATTACCTTTGAGAAAGA
This sequence comes from Puteibacter caeruleilacunae, assembly GCA_005217565.1. GTDB lineage: Bacteria > Bacteroidota > Bacteroidia > Bacteroidales > Prolixibacteraceae > Puteibacter > Puteibacter caeruleilacunae. The sequence goes on along the minus strand of SJCO01000014.1, from coordinate 108,273 downwards.
ATAAATCAAATAAAAACAACAACAAATGCAAAGATCAATTTTCCTACTTCTATTACTTATTAGTACAACTACATTTTCCCAAGATTACAAAGGCCTCTGGAAAGGAGAACTCCAATTAAAAGATTCTACCCTTGAGATAAGGTTTAATGTGATGAAGCAAACCGATAATGAATGTTTCGGAATGATGATATTCCCTGAGTTTGGCCCATTTTGCGACAGTACGCTGGTCGGAGAGACAGTAAATCTGGCTTCAACTGACAAGAAAATTCAGTTTAATGGTTCACTAACCGATGACCTTAATTTGATGACCGGTTCCTTTAAATGGGATGGTCAATTATATGATATTGATCTTCGCAGAGGCGACAAACCGCTATACCGACCACAAACTCCTAAGCGCCCCTACCCTTATATTTCAGAGGATGTTACCTTCGAGAATAAAAAGGATAGTGTACAATTGGCAGGAACATTAACGATACCAAAAGGAGGTGGAAAATTTCCAGCAGCGATTATTGTTTCAGGAAGTCTGCCCTCTGATAGAAATGGAGGCGGATATCACCATGAACCATTCAATGTTATTGCTGATTACCTTACGCGTAATGGTATCGCTGTTCTTCGTTACGACGACCGTGGAAAGAACAAATCAACTGGTAATTTCTTCGAATCTACACCTTATGATTTCTCGAAAGATATTGCAGCAGGGATTCAGTTTCTGGCTAATCGTAAGGAAATTGATCCCCAGAAAATTGGCATCATTGGGGACAGCGAAGGAGGTGTAGTTGCAGGCATAAGTGCTTCTGAAAATAAAGATGTAGACTTTATAGTTCTCCTGGGATCTCCAGGTATTAAACTGAAAGAGGTGTTTCTACAACAAAAAGAAACAAGACTGAAATTAGGGGATATGTCTAAAGAAGACTACGAAGCAACCAAGGAGTTTCATGACCTTACCTACAAATTACTGGAACAAGATATCAGTCTGAATACAGTTCGCGACTCACTAAGTAGTCATTTTGAAAAGATGAAATCGATGAATTCAAAAAAATTGGGCAATGACCTGTCTGAGTTGGTAGTAGCATTCGCAATGACAGCAATGGTTTCTGAACACAATCGCTTTAATACAAGATGTAATCCTGCTGATTATTTCGAGCATGTAACCTGTCCTGTGCTTTCTCTGAATGGCGATAAGGATCTCCTTGTTATAAGTAAGACAAATCAGGCAGCTATTAAAGCAGCCTTGGAAAAAGCAGGTAACACTGATTATTCAATCATCGAGCTTAAGGGATTAAATCATCAGTTTCAGGAATGTGAGACCGGTCTGATTACTGAGGCTATGAATCTTGAGCAAACATTCTCGCCCAAGGCCCTTAAAATAATCAACGATTGGATATTGGAGCATACAAAATAAAATAGAACCGATTAATCATTTTACTGTTTTTCTGGTTATTATAGAGGAGCATAAAGGCTCCATATATTTCGTTTAATCTTAACACATTAGATATGAAACAACGAATTTTAATAACCGGAGCAAGCAGTGGATTTGGGTATCTTGCTGCAAAACTCATGCGTGAGAGAGGTCATGAAATAGTTGGAACTATGCGATCGACAGGTGGCAAAAATGAGGAGGTTGCTGCAGAATTATCCTCCCTGGGAATACATCTGGTAGAATTAGATGTCACCAAAGACGAAAGTGTTAATGCTGGCGTAGAACAAGTTCTTGAAAAGCTAGGCGGACTCGATATTGTAATCAACAATGCTGGAGTGGGCGTTATTGGAATGCAGGAACATTTTACCCCCAAGGATATGCGTTACTTGTTTGAAGTGAATGTATTTGGTGTACACCGATTACTTAGGGCTGTCCTCCCTCATTTAAGAGCACAACAGAAAGGTGCCTTGTTCTTTGTGACCAGTCTTTTGGGACGAGTTACCATACCGTTTTATGGACCTTACAATGCATCAAAGTGGGCTCTTGAGGCTCTTGCCGAGAATTACAGAGTTGAATTATCGGGCTTTGGCATTGAGTCTTGTATCGTTGAACCTGGAGGTTTCCAGACTGAATTCATGCATAACCTCATACAACCTAGCGATGACAGTAGAGATGAATCGTATGGTGAATTCATGAAAGCGCCTCAAGCTTTCTTCGAAGGATTTGGTGAAACACTAGCCAACAGTCCTGCGCAGAAACCTGAAACGGTAGCTGTGGCAATTGCTGATTTGGTGGATACACCTCATGGTGAGCGGCCTTTCAGAACGGTTGTCGACTTTATAGGAATGGGTGATGCCATTAATCCTTATAATGAGATGCTTGACAATGTTACAAAGGGACTATACTCATCGATTGGAATTGATGGTATGTTGAACGTGAAAAAAGAATAATCAGAAAATTACTTATACAATTAGGGAAAAGTAACTTCAATTGCTTACTTTTCCCTAAAATTATTGAAGATGATTGATAGTACTATACCTAAATATGACTTTACAAATCGTAAGACAGACTTTGGCGTTGAAATCGTTCCCCTGCATCGTATACTAATAAAGCGACAGGAGATTTCACAGCAGGTTCATCGTTTAGGTTTTTACCAGATCCTTATCTTCACCAAAGGGAAAGGTCGTCATCATGTCGATTTTAATACCATAGATTATTCTGACAATACCATTATTCCTGTGGCTACAGGACAGGTTCAGCAATATGAGATTGATCCGCAAAATAATGCTGATGGGTATGCCGTGCTGTTTACTCCTGAATTCCTGATTAAAGAAGAGGTGGACTATCGTTTCCTATACGAATACATCATCTTTAATCATACGCTTCAACCTGTTGCGTTAAAAAGTACGCCAGCAATTATGAGTATATTAGAATCGATGCTGGAGGATCAGAATAATCCTGATGCATTTGATCAAAGTATTATGCTGCGTAATCAGCTGAAGAATCTACTCATTTTGATTGAACGGGAGAAACGCAAGACAACCGACATTGTCTGTGATGCTTCTCTTGATCTATACCTTAGGTTCCGTAAGAAACTTGAAGAAGATCTCAGTTATAAATTACGTGTGAGTGATTTCTGCGAGAGTTTAAATGCCACGCCTAAGCAGATTAATGCAGCTATTAAGCTATTCACCAGTAATACTGCGAAACAATTCATTGAAGAACGGGTTATTCTTGAAGCTAAACGTTTACTCTCGTACTCTGGAATGTCGATCAAGGAGATAGCCTATTCCATCGGTTTTGAGGATCCGGCTAATTTCACCAAATACTTTAAAGCAAGAACCGACATGTCACCCAAGGTTTATCAGAATCAGGGCATCTCTGGGTTATAGGATTTATTGATTAATTATGATATAAAGAAGTTTGCATCTATTTTCTGAGATTCGTAAGTTTGTAGATACTAAGCAAAAGATTTCACAGACAGTTACTTTAGAACAGACACAATGCCAACGACAAAGAAACATAATACGTTAAATTTTCGAGAGAAAATGATTCATATTGTTGAGCGTAAAAAGTATATTCGTGAATCCATTCGAAAAGGTAAAACCTTTAATGATTTACGAACAGAAGGATTCAAATTCGTTACTCCCTTATAAATATTACCTTATAGAAGAGTTTTAGTGCGTCTTTACTTCATAAAAAACCTCATCCCATAAGATTACAATTTATTGACCTGTTTTTACATTTTCTACCTCTTTAGCTCCACGTAAATTTGCATCGTAAGTTTTAGTTAATCAAAAAATCATAATAAGATGAAAACGTTAGTTATAGGAGCAAATGGAAATTTAGGAAGAGAAATCGTTCGTCAGTTAGCGCAAAAGCAAGCAGTTGTTGCAGGAGTTCGTAATGAAAGTAAATTCATCGAAGAAACCAATGTTGAGAATGTAATCTTCGATTACGATAAGCCAGAAACATTCGATAAGGCACTTGAAAATGTAACAAGTGTTTTTCTTCAGGCACCATCGCTTGATGCTGATTCATTCAAACGATTATCACCCTTTATTAATACCCTAAAAGACAAAGGAATCAAGCGTGTGGTCTTTAATTCAGCGTTAGGAGTGGATCACAATGAAGAGGCTCCCTTAAGAAAGATTGAGCGCAAGTTAATGTCTGACGATTTTTATTATACTTTTACGCGACCAAATTTCTTTATTGAAAACTTTACATCAGGATTTGCTGCGGCGCCACTTCAGCAAGGTCATGTAATTGTTGCCAATGCAGGAGAAGGAAAACTGTCGTTCATCTCCATCAAAGATATTGCTGCAGTAGTTGTTGAATCGTTCATGAATGACAGTCATATCAAGAAAGCATACAACTTGACAGGAAAAGAAGCATTGTCGCATTTTGAGATTGCCAAGCTTTTTACACAAGCAACAGGTACCGAGATCAATTATATCTCACTTAGTGATGAAGACATGAAACAAGGTGCAATGGACAGTGGTGTACCGGAGAGTTCGGCCGACTACCTTGTGATGCTTTACTCATTAGCAAAAGCAGGTTTATTAGAAGCTACCACTAATGATGTGGTTGAAGTAACAGGTAATGAGCCTAAAACATTTGCAGATGTAATTTAATCAATAATAATTCAGTGCTAATAAACGGTTTAGGCGTGCTACACTTAAGCCGTTTTTTAATTTAAAAAAGGTCTGACTTCTAACTAAAAGAAGCAGACCTTCACTTTTCCTGATAAATCAGGTGGATCATTAATTAACTAACCTATCTATGAATTATTCTTTATTGATACTTTGTTCTAAATCGGGTGTTTGCGTTATTTTCCAGGTATCACCACCATCAACTGAATGAATTAAAACAGGATCGTGCGCACTATACTTACTCTTTACAATTCCATCTTTCACGGTCTCGTTAGGCCATCTACGATCATACGCTTCATCCTCTTTCTCATTCAAATTGTGGGCATAGTACAAATAAGCAACATAAACATTCCCTTTTCGGTCGACTGATATTTTGTGATACCAGTTGCTGTAATCTTTATGTTTAGGCGTAACCAGGTCTTTCCTGTTCTCCCAATCGCCTCCTTCTCTCTTTCTCACATATACCATGGCGTAGTCAAGAATATCTTGCCAATCTTTGTTATCTGCAGGATCTGCGGTATCTTCTTTCTTGAATACTGCATTTCGTCCCCTAACAACCAAATGAATTGTATTCTCATGGTCGATTACAAATCCCGGGTAAGTGATTCCATTCCTACTCCACTGATTATTTCCATTTCCCTCTACATACTGAGGAGCCTCCCATGATTGAGAATTGAAAGGCTTTTCAGACTTCAAGTAAACCATAGAATGCCAGTGAGTTCCTAGCAATACGTGAAGATATCCATGAGAATCACAGGCAATCACTGGAGAATTATGTCCATCTAAACGATGACCACTTTCCCCAAGAAACAATGGTTTTGACACCTCCCCTGTCTTATGATCATAGCTTACAATGTAGTGAGGAACTCCCTTTACTCCGTTGCGTTCTTCATTGACCATATAAACAACATAGGTCCTACCTCCCACGGTAATCGAGGCATTACCTGCTCCTGCCATCACGCCATGATATTGAGATTTAGGCTCTTTAGCTAACATTATTGGGCCTTTAAGAGTAATCTTTCCTTTTCTGCTTAACTTCGGAATAAACAGTTGAATTCCAGTCTTAATTTTATTGATAATCACTGGTGGATTCTTTCGGTCATTGTGAAATCCATCGGCTTCTATACGAAAGTTTCCGCCTCGTTCAAGAGGGATAACCTGCCAGCTTTTCATACAATCGATAGAACACAAGAAATAACTTTTCATTTTACCGTTCAGGTCTGCGCGAACTATGGTATAAGCATTTCCAGCATCATCAAATTCCACCATATCACATTCTCGTTCTCCTGAATACACTTTCAACTCAGTATTCTTGCTCATCTTTAGGTATGACTTTACTGCTTGAACATGTGAATCGGTAGTATACCACTTTCCATCTTTACCCAAGTACTGAATAAAGTTGTTAGGACCAGCATATTTCCCAAGATACTGAGAACAATGATTCCCCATTTTGCCCTGCACTCCAAACCGCATTACAGGAGTATTATCAGGCATAAAAGAGATTTTCTGTGCAAAGAAACGAGGATTATAATTGAAGAGCTCACGCTCACGTGTAAAGGTTGTAGGATAAAGAATCGGCAGTGTTACTGATTCTTTGATCTCGTCATTTCCATGATCCCATGCTGACAGCCTCTGCCCGTATGATGGAATCATCAACAATTGCAACAAACTTATAATAACAACAAAACGCATAGCTTAAAATATCTTAGTTGGGTTAAACTCTTTCACTTCTGCATATCTCTTCATAGCTTCTAAATAGTATTTGTCGGCCAGAAGTTAAATTTATCAATATTTTCATTGGCAAACTTTAGATCCTCATCTTTCTTGTGTAAATGCTTTAATTATACCTAAACACAGCATCAAGAACATCAGTCTTTTCATAAAGTTTGCATAATTGCTTTACGCTTTCAAAAATATAGACATCACTACATTTCTATCATGGACATATGATTCAAATAACGATGACAAATGATCCAAACAACAATAACGAATGACTAATTACATATAAATCAAGTGATATCAAGCGAAACAAGCAATTCTAATGCAATGTTATTTCGCCGAGCACAAATGGTGTATTCATTGTGTGATAAATCGTCGTTTCGATTATTTACCTTATATTTGAGTGAACATTATGTAATAAAACCCTAAAGATTATGAGTAACTGGACAATCATTCAATCATATACCTATCATCAGGACGCACACATGGTTAAAAATCATCTTGAACGCAACGACTTTGAGGTTATGCTGAAGGATGAATTAACTGCTCAGGTTGATAATATCCATGCTGATGCCATTGGTGGAGTTAAAGTAATGGTGCATGAGGAGGATGTAATTAGTGCTATTCAATGCTTAAAAGAGGGTGGCTATATCAAGACTGAAGAAGGGAAAATTAATGCTGATTCGGAGTTTGTTTTCGTTGAGAATTCATCAAGTAAATCTGCTTGCCCGTTTTGTAAAGCAACTACAATTGTGAAGCTAAAAAGAGATAATGCAATACAGGCAATCGTCTATTCAATTCTTAGCGTGTTTTCTCCTATGTTCAAGTCAAGCTACCATTGCACTACATGTAACAAGGTTTGGAAGTGGAAGTAAGATCCTATTTAATCTTTCTTAGATTACGAACATTAGAACGTTTGCGACTTCCGTGAATAACACCCAGAATCGTTATCTCGTTGTCTTTAATCTTATAAATAATAAGCCAGCTCATACAAACGGCTTTTCTATAGATTTTACCAACTGTTGGGATTTCTTCACATTCTCGAAATCCCAATGGATTCTGTTCTATTTTTTCAATTATCTCAAAAATTCTATCACCTACACGAATAGCGTTAAGCGGTTGATGTTTTATGTAGGCAATATAGCCAGTAATGTCCTTGATGTTTTGGAGGGCATTCTTTGTTATTCTCATCGAATAAGCTTGCGAAGATTTTTCTTTTGATCTGCCCATTGTGATTTTGCTTCCGAGAAATTAACTGATTGAGAATCTTCTGCATGTTCGATCCACTTTTTGAATTCATCATCACTCAGTGGATCTCCAGGAAGAGCATATGAACTAAACTCAGGTTCATTTAACTCATCCGTATCATCACATGCCTCATGGATTTTTTGAATCAATTCATAAATCTTCATCAAAGAATCTTCATCCGCTTTGCGAATGTAATCATGTAGTTCATCTCTTAGTTCTGGAACGCCCATAATCAATTAACTTTTATACAAATCTACGATTAATTTGCCTCCATTGTTCTCCATGTTGCTTTTATATGTCTCAATTATCGGTATCAATGACTTTCATATCAATCAAACTCCATATATTTGTTTTAAAGACACGACACATTAACATGCGAACAAAAAACATATACGCAGCAATAGCATTATTCACCTTTGTCCTGGCTTTGTTGGGCAATACCTATTGCTATGGCGCTAAATCATTACCTAAGAAAGCTTTTAAAGAGTTAGATCATTTTATTGAGGAGCGAGAGTCCATCACTGTTGAGCGTCAGGAAGAGTTCAACAAGCTTCGGGCAGACTACCTGCAGGAGACCACAATCAATGAGAAATATACTTTAGCATACAAATTATCACAACAATACATCTCTTTTAATATTGATTCAGCACTACACTACGCCGAGCAAGCATTGCTGTTGACTAATGAACAAGATGACAGGCAACATCAGGCGTTACTGCAGCTATCAGAAGCGTATATTTTTGCCGGATTATACCATTTGGCACTTGATACACTTAATGAATTAAGAAAAGAGCAATTGCCCAATCCCCTACTCGTAAGATATCACTCCTCAATGGCAACCTATTACCGAAGTATGCATTCATATCAACGTAATGGTTCATCGAAAATCGATTACAACGCTTTACGCGCTGCACATATCGATACTGTGGTCAGTCTGATCAATCAACAGAATCCATTATATGCAGTGGTGTTAGCTGAGCAACAAGTAGATCAAGGTAATCACCTGCAAGCAAGGACTTTATTAAAAGATAAGCTAGGTTCACTTGAGGCAAAAGATCACAACTATGCCATCACGGCCTATGCCCTGGCTAATACCTTCCAATTTGAGCCTGACACACTCAATTGGATAAAGTACCTCGCCCAATCGGCCCGTTCGGATGTTGAAGGAGCAGTAAAAGAGAATGCAGCCTTGCGCGAACTGGCGTTACTACTGTATCAAACAGGAGATATAGAGCGTGCATATCAATATATCAAAGTGGCATTGGAAGATGCAATATACAGTAATGCTCGCTTGCGCACCTTCGAGGTACTGGAAATATTACCTGTAATTGATGATGCCTTTACCTCACTACGCGAACAAAAACGCAAGAATATACTCTATTTTACCTGGATTGCCAGTCTGCTTTCATTAGCACTCCTGCTTTCATTATTCTTCTTGATGAAGCAAAAAAACAAGCTGGCACAAGCGAATCAGGAAATCAAAAACATCAATAATAAGCTTCGCGTGACCAATCAGGAATTGAAGACTAGCAACGAGCTTGTTTCGCAGATCAACAAGAAACTGGTTAAGTCAAATGTTCTTCAAGAAGAATACATCGCCAGATACCTAAAACTTTGCTCTACCTACATTGGCAAGCTTGATGATTATCGGAATAGTATTCGCAGAAAAGCCACGACATCAGGCAAAGAAGACCTAATAAAAATGCTCAAGTCAAAGAAGATTGTCGACGATGAGCTGAAGACTTTCTATGCTGATTTCGATAAGGCTTTCCTTAAGCTTTATCCTGATTTTGTAGAACAATTCAACTCGCTACTAAAAAGTGATCATCAGATTATCTTAAAAGAAGATGAACTACTCAATACTGAGCTTCGAATATTTGCTCTAATCAGATTAGGCATTACTGAAAGTCCGCAGGTTGCTGAGTTCCTCCGCTATTCTGTAACGACTATTTACAACTATCGCACACAGGCAAGAAATAAAGCCGCTGTTGAACGCGACTTATTTGAGCAAGAAGTAATGAGGTTGGGATTACCGGGATAGAAGATTATTGGATCAATGGATATTTAGATTATAAGGATAATCCTCATCTGTCAGCGTGCGAAGCTCCTGACTGCGTGTTGCTGAAAGTGGAGACTCTTCCGTTGATGGAAGTTCAAGCCTATCGAAGGTATTTTTCATCAAAAAGCTACTACTTTCATCTACTTTTGCATCTACTTTCTTTAATACACACAAAACACACTTATCCCTAAATATCAGCATCTTACAAAATCCACACTCTTTAAAAACACTACTTACAGTCTACTTCCGCTATTTATTCCGCTTGGCACTCTCTAAATTTGTTCAACACATACAAATAGTACGTGATAACAGAAAACAATGAATGTAGTAGTTGTTGTTATATTAATAACTACACATTCAATAAACCCATAAATTACAACATATGAGAACGAGTATTATTACTATCGTATTTTTATTTCTCGCGTTGGTAAACCATGCCGAAGAATTAAAATCACCAAACGGATTATTCTCGATGCAATTCGAGGTAAAGAATGGTACTCCTACCTACGCTCTGCAACGAGATGGGCAGGCAGTAATCAAGGAAAGTAAGCTTGGCTTAGAACTAAAAGATACCGAATCGCTACTTAATGGTTTTACAGTTGAAAAAGTAGAATACACTACTTTTGATGAAACATGGAAGCCTGTATGGGGTGAAGTGAAAGAGATTCGCAACCACTACAACGAAATGGCAGTAACATTAGATCAGACTGAAACCAGTCGCCAAATGATTATTCGTTTCCGCCTGTTCAACGATGGACTAGGTTTTCGTTATGAATTTCCAGAGCAACCAAACCTTGCTTATTTTGTAATTAAGGAAGAACGGACACAATTTGCCATGACTGGCGATCATAAGGCGTTCTGGATTCCTGGCGATTACGATACTCAAGAGTATGACTATACAACTTCAAAGCTTTCTGAAATCAGAGGTTTGATGAAGCAGGCAGTTACACCAAATGCATCACAGACTCCATTTTCGGATACAGGTGTGCAGACTGCTCTTATGATGAAGACTGATGATGGATTGTATATTAACCTTCATGAGGCTGCATTGGTTGAATATGCATGTATGCACCTTAACCTGGATGATAAGAACATGGTCTTTGAATCGTTCTTAACTCCTGACGCTCAAGGAAACAAAGGTTATATGCAAGCTCCTTGTTTTACTCCTTGGAGAACCGTTATTGCAAGCGATAAAGCTGGAGATATTCTATTGTCTCACATCACTTTAAATCTTAATGAGCCATGTGCTATTGAAGATACATCATGGATTAAACCAGTTAAGTACATTGGTGTATGGTGGGAAATGATCACAGGAAAAAGTTCATGGGCATACGCTGATGTACCTAGTGTACAGTTAGGTAAGACCGACTTTAGTAAATTAAAGCCTAATGGTAAACATGCGGCAAATAACGAGCATGTAAAAGCATATATTGATTTCGCAGCAGAGCATGGCTTCGATGCTGTATTAGTTGAAGGATGGAATGAAGGATGGGAAGATTGGTTTGGAAAGTCTAAAGATTATGTGTTTGATTTTGTTACTCCATATCCTGACTTTGATGTAAAGGCATTGAATGCCTATGCGAAATCGAAAGGTGTACGTATTATGATGCACCACGAGACTTCAGGATCGGTACGTAACTATGAGCGCCATCTTGATAAAGCCTATCAGTTTATGGTGGACAATGGTTACAACTCTGTAAAGAGTGGTTATGTAGGTGATATCATCCCTCGTGGAGAAACGCATTACGGTCAGTGGATGGTAAACCACTACTTATACGCTATTCAGAAGGCGGCAGATTATAAAATCATGGTTAACGCACATGAAGCTGTTCGCCCTACCGGATTGTGTCGTACTTATCCAAACTTGATTGGTAATGAATCAGCACGTGGTACTGAGTATGAATCATTTGGAGGAAGTAAGCCTGATCACACTACCATTCTTCCATTTACAAGATTAGTTGGTGGACCAATGGATTATACTCCTGGTATCTTCCAGACAGATGTTAGTGCTTACAATCCTGATAACGATTCATATGTACGCACTACAATTGCACGACAGCTTGCATTGTATGTTACCATGTACAGTCCGCTTCAAATGGCTGCCGATCTTCCTGAGACCTACAAAAAACACATGGATGCATTCCAATTCATCAAGGATGTACCTGTAGATTGGGACGAGACACTTGTACTGGAAGCTGAACCAGGAGATTTCATCACCTACGCTCGTAAAGAAAAAGGAGCCGACAATTGGTTTGTTGGACGTACAAATGATGAGACGTCAAGAGTATCGAAAATCGCTTTCGACTTCCTTACTCCAGGTAAAAAGTACGTTGCAACTGTATATAGCGATCAGAAAGATGCGCATTACAAAGACAATCCACAGGCATACGAAATCAAAAAGTATGTTGTAACCAGCAAATCAAAACTTACGCAAACATGTGCTCCTGGTGGAGGTTATGCCATCAGCATTATGGAAGCAACAAAAGATGAATTAAAGGGATTACGCAAACTGTAAATTCTTAGTCGAAATATCAAGTATAAATGGGAGATAGATGAATCCCCAGAAGTGTGCATTAAAGCAGGAGTTACAAGGCTCCTGCTTTTTTATGCTAAAAATCTTAAAAATGGAATCTTTTTCATACTTTAGTATCCTCTATTATTAAAGGAATGCATGGAGGGAAGCAGCATACATATTGATCATGTACTAATAAAAAGGTTAAAAAAAGGAGATTCTAATGCCTTTGAGATAATCTTTGAATCATATAAAGGCAAATTATTAGGATTTGTTTCTCAAAGTATTCCTATCAAAGAAGATGCAGAAGGTATAGTGCAAGAAGTGTTTATCAAGCTATGGTTATCAAAAGAAAATATAGATCTTTCACAATCTCTTAATGCTTATATATACACAATAGCACGTAATCAGGTGTATGATCATCTTCGTAAATTAATCCAAAAAAGAAAATACATAGAAACTATTCTTGATACCTATAGAGATCAAGAACGCACATCAGAGAACAATTTTGAATATCTTGAGTTTGAAAGATATTTATACGAGAACATTAATAATTTACCGGAAAGAACCCGTGAAATATTCAAGTTAGCCAAACTTGAAGGGAAAAAATACAATGAAATTGCAGCTATTCTTGATATCTCTGAGCATACAGTCGACAAAAACATGCGCAAAGCTAATTCAATCATAAACAGCGCAATAAAGAAATACTCTTCACTAATTCTTCTTCCAATTATCCTTGGATAAACAATCTTCATTGCTCTTTTTTTGTAAAAAATCTGTTTTTAGAGTACGGGAAATATTTTGTCAGCCGTATTAAAGGTTAGTTAGGATAATTAAACAGATTACAGATGTCTGAAAACAACATTAAATACCTTATTGAATTAGTATTTAAAAATAAGGCATTAACACGACAAGAGATGCACGATCTTGACCTTCTTCTCACGGAAGATGGAAATAAAAAGGAGGTAGATGCTTATATGCAAAAAACATGGGAAGATGCATCATCTGTCGACACTGACATGAGTGTTGATTCAATATGGGAAAGAATCAATCAGATTAAGCAAAAGAGAAATAGGCTAACTCGTATTGTTACATTCGCGCAGAAATACGCAGCGATACTATTGATTCCACTTACACTATATGCTATTTGGCTTAACTACCAAAACTACACAGGAAGCAAACAGCTATATACAATAAATACAGCAAAAGCTGAGCAAACAACGATTACACTTCCTGATGGAACGACAGCATGGCTAAATGTAGGAACAACAATCAGTTATAATGCAAATTACAACAAAAACAACCGAAGGATTAAAGTTAATGGAGAAGCATATTTTGATGTTTTTAAGAATCCTAAACTACCATTTATTGTAAATCTGGGGGATATAAATGTAAAAGCTCTCGGAACAGAGTTCAATGTAAATGCGTATTCAGGCGATGATATTCAGGAAACAACATTATATGAAGGAAGTGTAGAAATCACTTCCGAGAAACATGCCATTAGTAAAGTCTCTGAAATACTAAAACCCGGAGAAACAATTCGCTATTCTCCTAAGAAAGGGATCTTTAAAACATCTAAAGCTAATATTGCGGCTGTTGGAGCATGGCGAAAGAAACAATTATCGTTTGAAGATGCAAAGATTGAAGAAGTAGTAGCAAAAGCCGAACGATGGTACAACGTCAAAATAAAATATAATCCGAAGGAATTCAAGAATGAAACACTAACGGTAAGATTGAAAGCAAACGAATCACTCGATCGTTTTCTGGAAATTATTGAGCAAATCCTAAATATAGAAACTAAAAAAGAATCAGAGAAAGTAATAATCCTAAAAAAGAAGCCTATGTAATACACTGGAAACAAACTCTTAAAAAGAAGAAGACGGGCAACTTGCCGGAAGACCGTCCTCTTATGCTATTTGATTTAAATAAAAATTTAAACCACACAAATTTATGAAAAAACTAAGATTGTACAAAGCTTGGGAGGGAGTAGTACATCCTAACTTTAAGAAAATTACAAGAATCATGAGAATAGTAGTCCTATTAATGCTAACATCTTTTATCGGCTTATCGGCCAACAGTTTTTCACAAAACACACGTTGGTCAATGGACATAGAAGAGAAAACGATCAACGAAGTCTTTCTTCAACTTGAGGGACAGACAGGATATCGTTTTGCGTACAATAAAGATGTTCTTGACGACACAAAACTGGTCTCTGTTAAAGTTAACAATGAAACACTTGAGAATATCTTAAAGCAGGTTCTTGATTTGCAAACACATTCTTACAGTATAATTGATAAATACATTTTAATTACGACAAAAAAGCCGGGAGATGCTTTACAGGAAGGTAAAGAAATCAAAGGTAAGGTTGTCGATCAAGAAGGTCAGCCACTTCCCGGAGTTTCGGTATTTGTAAAGGGAACGACCATAGGTATCACAACCGATTTTGATGGCAATTACACCTTACAAGTACCTGCTGGTGCTGAATCTATTTCTTTTTCATTTGTGGGTATGACTACGCAAGAAATTGAAATAGGTAATCAAACAAAAATCAATGTAACACTAAGTGCAAGTGCTATCGGTCTTGAAGAAGTTGTAGCTGTAGGTTATGGAACGATGAAAAAAAGTGACTTAACGGGTGCTGTATCAAACTTCTCGCTTGAAGAGGTTGGCGATCGTCCTGTAAAAAATGTAGCGGAAGCTCTACAGGGTAATGTTGCTGGGGTAACAGTAGTAAGCAATGGTGGAGATCCAACAAGCAAACCATCTGTACGTATTCGAGGTATAGGTACATTGTCAAATGAAGAACCGTTATGGATTGTTGATGGTAGTATCACTTCTGTTCCTGTTAATCCTGAAGATATAGAAACAATAACAGTTCTGAAAGATGCAGCTTCTGCTGCGATATATGGAGCTCGTGCTGCTGCTGGTGTGATTATGGTTACAACCAAGAAAGGGGTTAAAGGAAAACCAGTCATCAAGTTAAACTCATACTATGGAATTCAACAAGCTTCCAATCTTTACAATCCACTAAACCAAGCACAAATGGCTGATGTATACAATCTTGCAGCCGACAATGCCGGAGTTGATCGACCTGATGTGTTTAATCCATCACTGAATCCTGATGCACGCACAACCAGAACCGACTGGATAGATGAGATCTTCAGAAGTGGAGTCATCCAGAAACATACCGTAAGTGTTAGTGGAGCGGGAGATTATAGTTCATTCTATATCTCAGGAAGTTATCAAAAAACGGAAGGAGTACTATTAAACACATTCCAGGATGACTATAACTTCAGGATCAATTCTGAGCACAAAATATCTGATAAGATTACTTTTGGGCAGAATCTATCGTTAGGATCAGGA
The DNA here is from genome assembly GCA_005217565.1 of Puteibacter caeruleilacunae. GTDB lineage: Bacteria > Bacteroidota > Bacteroidia > Bacteroidales > Prolixibacteraceae > Puteibacter > Puteibacter caeruleilacunae. Next base: position 92,800 of record SJCO01000014.1, on the reverse strand, counting down.
AACGGGCAATCAGCAACTACAGATGATGAATATGCTGGAGCAATTTTCTCTGCCCTGGCCTACCCTGCCTCAGCAAAAGTATATACCGATGAGACTCAAACAACCTTTAGTGGTGTTACTGATCCAGGATCACCATGGACAGGATCATATGGAGACTTAATTAATCCTGTTGCGTTGCTCAAAAGACTTGATAACAAAACCGATAATATTATTGTTGGAGGTAATGCATTTATAGAATATGAAATTATTGAAGGATTAAAGTTCAAATCGAACTTAAGTCTTAACTATGAAAAGGCAACCAATAAACAGTTCTCATCAAGACAACTTGAACCGGGTAAAATATTTGATGAAAACAGTCTTCGTTATGTATCATACACCAACTTTTCCTGGGTTACTGAGCAAACTTTAACCTATAATACAATGATTGGTGAAGATCACAATTTAACTGCAATGGTGGGTTATACTGCACAAGAGAATGAATACAAAGGATTCACCGCGGCTGCACGTCAGTTCCCAATCGAAGATGCGTATGCACGCTACTTTGACAATGCCACGCTATTCGATATCAAACCAACAGATTATAAGCGAGAGAATTCACTTATTTCATTCTTAGGTCGTGTAAATTATGCGTACAAGAATAAATATCTTCTTACAGCAAATGTTAGACGCGATGGAACATCTAAACTAACGTCAAATAACCGTTGGGGAGTATATCCTGCGTTATCTGCAGCATGGAGAATGAGTGAAGAGTCATTCCTAAACGATCATCCAGCAATTAGCAATCTAAAGCTACGTGGTAGTTGGGGTAAAATAGGTAATCTAGGAGCATTGTCTGATTATGCTACCAATGTGAATCTCTCTAAAGTATATGCATTTCTTGGTGAAAATCCTGACTGGCAGAATGGATTGGTTCAAGACGGAATTTCAAATCCTGATCTAAAGTGGGAGGTTACTAATCAAACGAACTTAGGATTAGATTTATCATTATACAACGGGAAGTTCAATATCGTTGCCGATTACTTCTACAAGGAAACAGAAGATATGCTTATGAGAAAGCTCCTATCAAGTCTTGCTGGTGTAAATAATGCCCCATGGGTTAATGTAGGTGCTGTAAAAAATCAAGGATTTGAATTTTCATTCACCTATAGTGAAAGAGAAAAGCCTCTAAAGTATGATATTACTGCAAGTATTTCGCGAATCAAAAACGAAGTAACTAGTCTTGGTGAAGAAACCTTCATTAATCATGGCGATGGAATAAGGGGTGTATTGATGCCGCTGCGTACGCAAGTGGGCTCACCTTTATATTCTTTCTATGTCTACAAGAACGATGGAATCTTCCAATCTGATGCAGAAGTTCAAGCACACAAAAACAGCAATGGAGAGCTATTGCAACCATTAGCAAAACCGGGTGATTTAAGATTTAGCGACCTTAATGGTGATGGTACTCTTAATGATGAGGACAGATATATTGCTGGGGATGCCTGGCCTGATTTCACCTTTGGATTAAATGCATCACTAAACTATCGCGATTGGGATTTCTCAATGTTTGTTCAGGGAGCAACTGGAGTAAAACTATTCAATGGTTTAAAATACTCGATGTACCGACCATCACTTGGATATAACATGGTTGATGAAGTATTAAATGCCTGGTCGCCTTCAAACACAGGTTCTGATATTCCAATAGTATCGTTAAAAGACGAGAATAACAACTTTGGAACAACCTCTGATTGGTATCTTGAGAATGGATCATATATGCGTATAAAGAACGTAACCTTAGGCTACACCGTACCCCAGGAAAAGATAAAGCCGTTAGGGATTGGTGATCTTCGATTATACATTAGTGCTCAGAATCTTTTGACTCTTTCGGGATACACAGGAATGGATCCTGAAATTGGTAACAGAGGTATTGATAAAGGAAAATATCCTGTAGCTCGCACTCTAATCATGGGTATTAACGTAAGTTTCTAAATCAACTAAAAACAGAAAAGATGAAAAAAGATATAAGATACATTTTCGCCTTACTAATTGGAATTACATTCTTCGGCTGTAGTGAAGACTTTCTTGAGAAAGAACCTAATGGAGCTCCTTCAAATGCGGTCTTTTGGAAAACCGAGTCAGATGCAATTGCTGCAGTAAATGCGATATATGCTAATTTCGGACACTTACGTCAATATGGTAGAGGATTCTATTGGTATGTCAATGCCTCTGATGATATGGTAACCGGACGTATTAAGTCTGACCCTGACAATATCAAAAACTTCTATTGCACCGGTAATGAAGGCTATACAAACAATGTTTGGCAGTTAAAATATCAGGTAATTAAGAGATGTAATGATGTGCTTCGCAATGTTCCTGCAATGGAAATTGACAATTCATTAAAGAATAGGATTCTTGGTGAAGCACACTTTGTTGCTAGTGTGATGTATCTCGAATTGGCTTACCATTATGGAGATCATAGAGCAGGTATTCCTATTCTTGATCGGGAAGATCCATCGAATTACTATATAGAACGAGAGCCTAATGTTGCATCGAATTATTTATTCATTGCTGATGAGTTGAAGAAAGCAGCTGAATTACTGCCTTACTTTGAAACTTATGCTGCTCATGATTATGGACGTGCGCACAAAACTGCTGCTCTTGGTTATCTTGCACGAACATACATTTACCTGGCTCAATACGATGCTCAATATTGGAGTGAAGCAGAAAAAGTATGTGATCAGATTATCGCATCAGGAAAACATGCGCTTGAAGAAAAATATGAAGATGCTTTCAAAATTGCCAATAACACAGGACCAGAGTACATGTGGTCGGTTGTATCAAGTGAGCGCGAAGGTAGTATGTTTGCTGTTGTAGCCTGGGAAAACAAAGGTTGGGGAAAAATCAACGGCTGGGGATATTTCCAACCTACTAAAGAGCTATTCGATGAATATGAAGAGGGAGACGAGCGTAGAGACTGGACTATTTTCAAAGATGGAGATGTATTCCAGTATTTTGGAGAACCATTCACTTGGTATCAATCATCGAATAATGTTACAGGTTATATGTTCGGTAAATACAGAGAACCGTTTGCCAATGCTAATCCTATAGGAAACACCATTGGTTCATGGCCAATTAGTACCGACTTATGGTTACCATTACTTCGCTATGCCGAGATTTATCTGTTCAAAGCTGAAGCTTTGGCAATGCAAGGAAAAAATTGTGATGATCCAATTAATATTATCAGAGCCAGAGCAGGGCTTCCTGCAAAAAGCAACTGTACAATGGAAGATGTAAAGCATGAACGAAGATGTGAGCTTGCTGGTGAGTGGACAGATCGTCATTACGATTTAGTCCGCTGGGGTGATGCTGATGAAAACTATGCAAAACCATTGCATGGTTCTCAAGGACAAGAAGTGTGGCCAGCACGTCCTCATTTCGATCCTAGTATTCATCATGTATGGCCTATTCCACCTCATGAAATTGAGAATAGCAAAGGAACACTAACCCAAAACGAAGGTTGGTAGTATAACAACATATGGGGCCATGTTTTTTAAGATGTGGCCTCATATCATCTCTCCTAATTTACAGGAGTTCTAATCTTTACAGCATTTATTCAAAACATTTAATAATGAAAGCAAGTCGATACTTATTCATTACAGCCATTCTTATGCTCTTTTTTTTAGCAAAAGCAGAGGCAACACAGAATGAAAATAAGCCACCTCTTAATGTGATTTTACTTATTGGCGATGGCATGGGTTTATCACAACTTTCTTCGGCATATTACTATGGAGATCAAGAACCTAGTTTCTCTAAATTTAATCATATCGGTTTAATTAATACTTCTTGTACAAATACGAAGATTACAGACTCAGCCGCAGGAGCAACAGCTTTTGCCACAGGACAAAGAACCTATAAGGGAGCCATTGGAGTTTCACCGATAGATACATCTGCAATTACTAATATCGTTGAAATATTATCACCTCTTGGATATAAAACCGGTCTGGTAGCTACTTATTCGGTTACTCATGCTACTCCGGCCGCCTTTTACGCACATATTGATTCACGTGATAAGCAAGAGGAAATAGCAGAGCAACTGGTCACTTCTGATGTCGACTTCTTTGCTAGTAGTGGACTCCCATATTTTAATGATCGTAAAGATGGAAAGAATCTGATCCCCTTGCTCGAGGCGAATGGCTTTGAGATGGAAATTCAAACACTTATTGCCAAACAATACAAGCCATCAAAGAAGTATGGTTATCTTATGCCTCCTGAGAGTATGCCTAAAAAGGTTGAAGGACGGGATAATTTTCTTCCTGACGCTACAAAAATGGCCCTTGATTATCTTTCTCAAAACAAACATGGTTTCTTCTTAATGGTAGAAGGTTCTCAAATTGACGCTGCAGGTCATAAAAACAAATCACAAATGCTCATACAAGAGGTTCTTGATTTTGAGAAAGCAGTTGGTGAAGCGCTTGAATTTGCGAAGAAAAATAAAAATACACTTGTTATTGTTACTGCGGATCATGAAACAGGAGGATTCACATTAGGTGCCAAAAATGGGACAAAAGATGATTATGACTCGCATGATTACAGTATTATTGAACCAAGTTTTGCAACCTATGGACATTCAGCAACTTTAGTCCCAGTGTTTACAAGCGGCCCACATGCAGAGCAGTTTCAAGGTATATACAACAACAATGAGCTTTTTCACAAGATTATCAGTCTGATTAAGTAACAAAGACGCCCCCCCTTATTCATAATAATGGCAGCAAAGTTTCATAGACAAAACACAATAAAACATAGCATATGAATGGCAGAATAATCATATCAAGTTGTTTTCTCCTACTTCTTTTATCCATTAAAGGATTAGGGCAGCAAGCAAAACATGAAGGAACTCGTCAGATTCATCTAGATTTTCATACTTCTGAGCACCTTCTAAACATCGGGGAGAAATTTGATAAAAAACAGTTTCAACAAGCATTAATTGAGGGGAATGTAAATTCTATTAATGTTTTTGCCAAAGGACACCATGGTTGGTGCTATTATCCTTCAGAAGCAGGAGCAATGCACCCACATCTTAAGTTTGATTTACTGAAAGAAGAAATCGAAGCATGTCATGAAATTGGAGTGCGGGTACAGGCCTACATAACCGTTGGCTGGTCGGTAAAAGACGCCAGGGAACACCCCGAATGGAGGTACTTAAATAAAGAAGGAAAAACCTTTTCCCACAATGGACGAATTCTTGATGAATTTGATACTTCCAGAGGACTTCCTGATACCTGGTGGGAATTACTTTCTCCTGAAGGTGGTTACCTGGAACTTATCCTAAAACAAACCGAGGAGATCTGTAAAAACTATGATATTGATGGTGTTTGGTACGATATCATTCCAATTGAATACATTAATTACAATGCCAATAGTATTGCCGATATGCAAGCCAATGGAATTGATGTAAACAATCAACAAGCTGCCAATGAATATCATGTGCAGAAGATGAGAAAATTCTTCGAGAAGACAACCGACGTAGTGAAAAAGTACAGACCACAAGCATCGTTGTTCTACAATTGGACAACCACAATGAATTATAAGAATGCCATCAATTATGACCTTTTTAAATACAATACAAAACAGGATTTAGAAGATCTTCCAACAACCTGGGATGGCTATGATATATTCCCTATGCGTTCAAAGTTCTTTGCCAATACTGGTGATGAACTAGTTGCAATGAGTGGTAAGTTTCATACAGCATGGGGAGAATTTGGTGGTTTCAAACACAAAAATGCATTACTATACGAAGCGGCCTCAATGCTTGCTTTTGGAGCTAGAGCTAATTTTGGAGATCAGTTACATCCATCGGGGGAAATGGAATTGGAAACCTATCGCAACATTGGTTATGCTTTTGATTATGTAGAAAAAATAGAAGAGTATTCTCTGGGAGGTAAGGATATTGCAAACCTTGGTATTTGGCTTTCGCTAGAGAAAGAACACGACGAAGGTACCGTAAAGATGCTTTTGGAAAATCAAGTTGATTTTCTGGTGTTAAATAATCTCGACAACTGGGATGGAATAGAAACCATCGTCATAAATGGAGGCGTACAATTAGATCATAAAAACACACAGCGTATACAAGAATTCTTAGACCATGGAGGGAACCTATTGGTAATGGGTACAGGAGCCTTAAATAAAAATCAGGATAAATTTCTATTCAACCTTGGCGCTCAATATGTTGGTCCTGCAAAATATGATATCGACTTTACTACAGTAACTGATGAGATAGCTGATAATCTACCAAAATCACCATTCCTAAACTATGAAGCAGCAATCAAGGTAAAAGCCACAAATGGTAGTGAAGTATTGGCATACATCAGAGAACCTTATTTTAGTCGCACTTTAAAGCACTATACCTCACATCGAAATACACCGTATCAACTAGAGAATGCCAAACATCCTGCTGTAATCAAGCATGGCAATACAATATTCATTGCTCACTCATTAGGAAAACAGTATTTCGAAACAGGAGCTCATGTTCATCGGGATCTATTTTATAATGCATTGCGACTAATACACAACAAATCACTTGTTGAAGTAGAATTACCAAGCAATGGAAGAATCAACCTAATTGAGCAGGCTGATAAAAAAAGATATGTGTTACATCTACTTTATGCAACACCCACAAAAAGAGGAATTGCAGAAGTCATTGAAGACTTAGTACCTCTTTATGAGACACCTATAAAACTACACACAGCTAAAACGATCAAACGGATATATTCCATACCTGGACATGAAACAATACCCTTCGTCAAAAAGCATGATGAAGTTCAAATAATTCTCCCTAAATTCACCTGCCATAAAGCAATTGTATTCGAATATTAAGACAAGAAAAATATATGAAGACTTCAAAACTAATTTACGGGACTCTACTTTGTCTTCTTGTAGCAGCAAGCTCTTGCTCTCCAAAGAAGGATTCAGGAAAGCAGATACGTTTAAACGACATACAGACCATCGGTAGTCACAACAGTTACAAACAACGTATTGACCGCCCTCTATGGGAAATGATCTATCAACAGGATTCAGCGTTAGCAATTTCACTCGATTATAATCATATTCCAATCGTTGATCAGTTAAAGCTTGGATTAAGGTCATTAGAGCTTGATGTATTTCATGATCCAGCAGGTGGACGATATGCTAATCCGATAGGACTTCAGCTACAACAAGCACAAGGAATTACTCCTCCTGCTTTTGATACTGATAATCGTTTAAAAGAGCCTGGATTAAAGATGTTCCATATTCAGGATATTGATTTCAGAAGCCACCATGTACTTTTTAAAGATGCCTTGGAAGCCTTAAAAACATGGTCTGCCAGCAATCCTAATCACATGCCTGTGATCATTACCATGAATACCAAATCGCAGGTAATTGATCAACCTGGATTTACAAAACCACTCCCTTTCACCAAGACTGCCCTTGATAGTATTGATATGGAGATAACAGACGTGCTAGGCAACGACATGTTGATCACGCCAGATATGGTAAGAGGAGATTCTAAAACCTTGGAGAACGCCATTTTAACAAAAGGATGGCCTAAGCTTAAAAAAATGCAGGGTCGTTTTATGTTTATCCTTGATGAAACAGGACAAAAGTTAGCCGATTACATCCAAGGTCATGAGAGTCTGAAAGGACGTGTAATGTTTGTCAGAGCACCAGTTGGTACACCCGAAGCAGCTGTTCATATCCTTAACGATCCGATAGGCTCACAACAAGAAATTAAATCACTCGTTCAGAAAGGATATATTGTTCGTACAAGAGCAGATGAAGGTTCAATGGAAGCAAGAAACAACGATTACAGTCGGTTGAATGCAGCCATCAGCAGTGGAGCCCAGGTAATCAGCACCGATTATTATATTCCTGATGAAACGCTGGGAACAACCTATAAAGCTGTGCTTAATGATAAAGGTGAATATTTCAGAATAAAGTAATCATACTTAATAAAAAGTGTTTGCAGTTAAGGCTTTTAACCTGCCTTAACTGCAAATATTATTCTCCCCTATCTACTAAAGGAAACACCTTAAAACGGTCTTAACTTCTTCAATTTCCCTGGTGTATATTTATAGAGTCTTTTGAACTGTCGCTGAAAATAAAACTCATTCTTATATCCCGATTCAAATGCCACCTCCTTCACACTCTTATTAGTAGTGGTAAGCAATTTTATAGCATGCTCCATGCGTAGATGCAACATAAACTCGTAGGGCGTAAGTCCGAATTGAGCCTTAAATATTCGATGAAAATAATTAGGAGCCAGGTTTGCAACATAAGCAATCTCCTCAAGCGAAGGATTTTCCTTATACTCATTATTCATATACTTAATGGCAGGTTCAAGCATTAGATACTCACGCGAAACAACAAGTTTCTCTTCAGGAATACATTGAAGTACGTGCGCCACAAAATCGAGCAGGTAACTGTACAACTTTGCCTCACGAAAAGAATATGGCAATGCCGATGTCTTTAAAACCTCATAGTCATCAATGCCAAATACATCATATACAATCCGATTAAATTCGCTCAAGTAAGGAAACACCTTATCTGGCCATGAAGTAACAGGCTCGGCCTGTCGCAGAATATGACTAAGCTGTAAGGAAGCAGGCACAAAATGCAACCAATAAACATCCATAAAGTCATCACAACGCTGTGCTTCAATATCAAATCCCGAGATAAAATATATATTCCCTGCTTCAACCCTATATTCCCTTTTATCGATAGTAATGACTGCATCACCTTTAATAGGATGATAGATTTTAAAGCATCTATTCAGCTCATCATTAGTGATATCCCATGAATTATCAACATGATTAAAACCACCTGTTATTATTTTACACTCGAATGAATCAGCCGCCATGATAGTTAAGATCGTATAGTTTTTAGTTTCATTTGTACATTTCGTATTCTCCTACAAATGTGCTATTTTGTTGTAACAAATATATTACGAATGTTTAGATAGTCAAAAATCACTCTCATGATAAAGAAAACTAACATTTTTACATTACTACTAACTTTACTATCGCTAAGTAGTATTGGTCAAACAACAAACAAGATAGATGATAAGGAGCGTGCACAACAAATCAAGGATATGCGATTTGGGATGTTCATCTGCTGGTCGTACAGTACCCTTTCTGGTCAGGAATGGACCACCACAACCAACAAGGATGCGTCATATTTTACGGTTAAAGGATGTGATACCGATCAATGGTGCAAGGTTGCCAAAGATGCTGGGATGAAATATATACTCTTTCTAACCAAGCACCACGATGGCTTTTGCTTATGGGATACACAGACGACCAATGAAAAAGTAACCAATAGTCCGCTAGGCATCGATGTATTAGCAAAACTTCGGAAATCGTGTGATAAATATGGTATCAAACTAGCATTGTACTTTTCTGAAGGCGATTGGCATTGGAAAGGTGCTGTTGATGGAAAATGGAAGAAAGGTGGAACAAATCCAACGGCCAAGAAGGCCCAACTAAAAGAGCTATGCACGCTTTATGGAGATATTGAGTTCTTTTGGATGGATCATGCTGTTGGTGACGGAGGCTTAAGTCACAAAGAAACGGTTGACTGGATTCATAAGTTTCAACCCAATTGCTTCATTGGCTTCAATACCGGTCAGACAGCCGGAAGATTAAACCTCAGAGAGCGCGGAAAACCAGGACCTATTGGAGATAAAAGTACGGTATGGAATGAGCATCACCTAAAGGATTCATACGACAACTATCTGGTTGCAGAATTCACCTATCCCATTCTGCCGAAACACGAAGGAGGAGCTGATTGGTTCTATTCATTACCAAAGCACGATGGACTCTGTCATCCGGCTGAAAAAATCTATGAGCATTACCTCGGAGCCGTTAAATATGGTAATATATTCTCAATCAATGTTGGTCCTGATTATGACGGAAAGATCAGGGATATCGATGCAAAAACACTTCGTAAAGTCGGAAAGCTAATTAAACAAGGAAACAAATAAAGTCATGCAATATATCCGCTTAATAATCCTCACACTACTTACGTTCGGAGTAATATCATGTGCCCAAGTAACGCCACCACAACCGTATGGGGCAGTGCCATCTGAGGCACAAATGCAGTGGCACAACATGGAATATTTCAGTCTCGTTTGCTACGGACTAAATTCTTATACCGAAGAAGAGTGGGCATATGGAGACGTAGATCCCAAATTGTTTAATCCCTCAGATCTCGATACCGATCAATGGGCACGTGTAACCAGTGAAGCCGGCATGAAAGGACTTATATTGGTGGCCAAACACCACGATGGTTTCTGTCTTTGGCCCAGTAAGTACACCGATTACTCGGTTGAATCAACGCCTTGGAAAAACGGACAGGGAGATGTATTGGGCGATCTGGCAAAATCATGTAAAAAATATGGTTTAAAGCTAGGCGTATACCTATCGCCATGGGATCGTAATCATGCTGAATATGGCAGACCTGCTTATGTTGATTACTACTATAAGCAATTGGAGGAACTGCTTACCGAATATGGCGAAGTCTTTGAGTTCTGGATTGATGGAGCCAACGGAGGAACTGGTTATTATGGAGGTGCCAATGAACGACGGAATATTGATCGCAAGACCTACTATGGTTACGACAAAATATTCTCGATAGTAAAGAAACATCAGCCTGGAGCGGTTATCTTCAGTGATGTTGGTCCTGGTACCCGATGGGTAGGAAACGAACAAGGTATTGGTGGAGAGACCAACTGGAATACCATTAGCACACATGGGAAATTTCCTGGCGACTCTGATCCTTCATACAGTAAAAAGCTTACCTGTGGAGAAGAAGGAGGAACAAGTTGGATACCCGCCGAGGTGAATACTACCCTACTCTGGCCTAAAGCCTGGTACTTTCACACAGGTCATCAACCAAGAAGTCTGGCTAACCTCATGGACTTATATTATACTTCAATAGGAAGAGGATCGCCACTGAACTTAGGTATTGCAATTGCACCTAGCGGACTAATCAGGGAGGCCGATGCCAATGCGCTTTTAAAATTCAAAGAACAAGTAGATCGTGAATTCTCTAACAATTTGATATCAGCCGCAAAGCTTACAGCATCCAATACCCGCGGTTATCGATCAACCTATTCAATTAAACAGTGTGCCGACAATAACAAAGATACCTACTGGGCCTCTGAGGATAATATTCAGCAAGCTGTAATCGATATTACATTTGATAATCCTACAACATTCAATCGCTTAATGCTTCAAGAACACATTAAGCTCGGGCAGAGAATAACAGACTTTACCTTGGAGGCCGAAATCAACGGAGTCTTCGAGCAATTAGCGAAAGGAACCACAGTAGGTTATAAACGGATCATTCGCTTTGACGATGTCAAAACGCAGCGTGCTAGAATAACAGTAAAAACTAATGCCCCCTGCTTAACGCTATCTGAAATAGGAATATTCAATGCTCCTGTATTAATTGATGATCCACAGGTGAATAAATCCAATGATGGAATGGTTACCCTGTCGTGTAGCTCCGACGCCAAGATCTATTATTCGCTTAATGAGACAACAGCAAAAGATCAATTTACACAATACAGCGCACCGATTACTCTTCCTAAAGGAGGCAAGCTTAGCTATTACGCAAAGGCTGTAGATGGATCGTATGCAACAGAGGTCTTGTCTGAAGCTATAGGTATTGCTCGCACAGACTGGATAGTAAAAGATAAAGCAATGCAAGCTGCCATTGACAATAATCCCAGAACATTTGCCATGACAAAAGCAAACGAGCTGATTGTAGACCTAGGAAAGGAACAGAAGATTTCTGGATTTTCGTATCTGGCGCGACAGGATGGGAAAAAAGAAGGCATGATCTTCGAGTATGCATTCTATGTAAGTGCTGACGGGAGAAACTGGAAAAAGCCAATCGTTGAAGGCACCTTCAGCAATATTGAAAACAATCCGATAAAGCGAGAGATCATGCTACCACAAACCATGACCAATCGATATATTAAACTAGTTGGCAAATCAGATGTTCGCCAGTGTGGTTCATCGTCATTTGCTGAGATAGAAGTATTTTCGAATTAAGTTCATTTCACTCATTCTTTGCCCAGCCTGTAGGATTCAGTTCCTGCAGGCTTTTTTGATTATCTCCTTTTTGCCTGTACTTTGATTTCTAAGGAAGTTCTTTCTACTGAAAATTAATATCTTAGTAAAATCGTCTGCAGCAGAGCGGCTGTTACGACACTTCTTACTGGAATGATGATATAACGAGTCCAAAGGGAAACAAATGGGTGTAAAAAATGAAGGACTTATGTTATTCATCTGGAAAGGAGCTGTAAGAATTCCGTAACAAAACCGCTAAAGCTTGCAGACTTTTTCTTATATAAAACGCATATCTTTGAAATTTAATTCTTCGAATAGAAGCCTCTCTACCATAAATGCAAATACTACTACATTAAACAAAGATCTATTATATATTATTATGTATCAATAATTGTAGCCTATAGAATTCAATCTCCCAAATCAACAACATCCTCACTCTCTAAAATCGGCCATCATTACGATTTGTAAGCAATATAGCTAAAGGTCCGATAAATTCAAACACTTTTCAAACTTACATCCCTAGAATATCAGACAAATACAGGCATCTTAAGATCACCCGATTCTATAATTACATGTAAATCAATGCCTCTACTAACCTTGTAGCTCTTTGTAATATTTTACAAAATTTAATTAATACATTCCACGCTGCGTAGAAAATCTATCCAAACAGCAAAGAAAGGATCCTAGATGTAACTACACGTATAAATCCTCTCTACTTATACTCTAAAAAAATATATCGTTTAATAAAAACTGATCCCTCTCCAACAAACATGACTATTTTTTATTTAAATTTAGCATGATACTAAAATTGAATAAATGAAGTCAGGAAAAAGAATAATGCGACATAAGTGGAAAATAATATTTCTTCTATCAGTACTATCATTCCTTGTATTGGACAATCCTGAATTCTTTATTCAATATTCAACTAAAACGAACCAAAGAAGTCAATCAATAGGCAGTGTAAGCAATGGCTCATTAACCAATGGTATCAGACTTCCATACAGAGGGAGAAACTATAAATATTTCAGCAAGTTAAGCTACTACATCCTAAACAGAGCATATGCAAACGCCAAAGTCTACAATACAGTAATAGGCGCATATAAGGAATGTGAAGCCACCTGTCCACACATATTCTTCAGGCTAATGGAATGCTCCAATAAAAATGGGGGGAGACTATTTCCACACCGTACTCACCAAAATGGTTTAAGTGTAGACTTCATGACTCCGCTTATTAAAAACAAAAAACAGTATAATACACTTGACATTATTGGGATCTGGCGTTATCTGGTAAATACCAATGAACACGGACAAGTAACTCATCACATTAAAATTGATTTTGATTCAGTAGCAAAACACATACTTGCATTAGACAATGCAGCCAGACAAAACGGATTACGTATTAAGAAAGTAATTCTAAAGACGAACCTAAAGGATGAACTATTCAAAACGCAATCGGGACAAGCATTGAAACAAAGAGGAATATACTTTGTAAAGCATCTTTCAAAAACGATTAATGATCTACATGACGATCATTACCACATTGATTTTCAAGAAATATAAGTCCCCCTAATTATGAAAAAGATCTTAGGAGCAATATTGCTCATCATACTTACAACACAGTTAGCAGTTGGTCAGAATAGCAAAGAAGTTTTACAAATACTTCGCAACCATTTTGATGGCATAGGAATATGTGATACTACTTCAAAATCAGTTGATATTCCCAAAGGGCTGTTCAAAGATGAAATGACAAAAGAAGAGTTAGAGCGCACAGTAAATGTCAAGGGATTGGGAATATTAAATGATACAAAGAACATTACATGTCTACTTGAATTTGGAGACATAGCAGGAGGCTATTCAAGTTTACTCGAGGTTTTTACATTCTCCCCTGAAGGTGAAGTTCTAAACAGAGCATATGTAGGTGGTAACATGCTTGATCTTGGGGGTGGCAGCGAGTGTACACCAAAATTCTATCAAGAAAGACTTCTAGAGATGAAAACAATAGAAACCGAACTTATTGAAGAAACTGATGAATATAAAACAACCTCTACTTCATACGATTACTTTTTAATAAATGAGAATGGTTTCAAAGCAATTAAATTTCCTTTTTCAATTTACAAAAGAGACAACCAAGAGATATCTAGACGTATATTCACTGCTGAAGAACTACAACAAAACAGTAAATCACAACTAGATATCATGCGTAATGAAATTTTTGCAGCTCATGGTTATATCTTCAAGAAAGAAAAATGGAGAAATTTTTTCAGTAAAAAAGAATGGTATAAACCACGCTATAATAATGTAACAGACAAACTTACAACAATTGAAAGAATAAATATCCAAACGATATTAAAGGTCTCATCAAATATTTAGGAAGCAATAAGTTGTAACTTGTAGCTCGGAAACTATAACAACTCTAAAAGCTCAACAATGAGCAAGAACTTTTTACAAGCATCCTGGATGATCAGCATTGTAATAAAATAATCATGCACTATTCCGGTGATTTTACTCTTCTGGAATAGTGTTTTTTTTGTCTTTTTGCTACCTTTATAATCGTGGTACTTAACCATCGTTCATTTCTACATACTGCACAAGATGCTACATTTAGAGCAAAAAATACTGCATAAGATGATGTACCGGCGAATCGGTACCGAATGCAAGCCGAATCTGTGCCGAATCATAGAGGGAAAAGAGTTCCGTTAAAGTAAACTGCTTCTTTCCTGATTTTCCCTCACTATTATTTCCAAAATAATATCCGTTGACAAACAAAGTTTACTCAAACTTTACCCCTATTCTTACATCCTTTTACTACATGCCATTGTTGAGAATAATTTGATCATAATTGAGGCAAAACAATGGCAAATTAGCGCAGAAGAAATTGCTTTCCTTTATAAAAAGCGATTGCACAACTGCTACTAACCGTCATTCAGAAAAATTCTAATACAAAGAAGGATTTTTCGGTAGTGGTCTTAGTTGGTAAGGATCCACCTGATTTGTATGTTGGATATGTGTCAATTACTAAAGAATACTAATTGTGAATTTATGGTGATACAACAGTCCTCAGATAAGCAGTTAGCTTTTCCATTCCAAGGGAGGTCGGTTTTGTGAGAGAAAAGCTATACCTCCCCATTTATTACTATCATTTTTTCATCAGTAAAAGAGTAGGAAGAGCAACCGTATAAAATCACTAGCCAATCATTTCCTCAATTTAGCGCAGGACGATGTACCAAGAGGTTGTCATATTCATTTTGACGATATTAATGCACTTGAGGATGGCTCAGAAGAATTAGTCATTGAAAAAATATAATGGAGGTACACCAATAAAAAAGCTGGTGAATCACATCATATGCATGATTCACCAGCTTCATATATCACTATGCTTTACAATTGGCAAGATTCACACTTGGCCAGCACAACTTCTTAATCTTCTAAAATAACCTCAACGCCACTTAGCAAAGGCAGCACATCCTTATCCGCAGATGAAAGCTTAATGATCAAACGATCTCCTGCGCTAACCTTTTCCACCTTCTTAATCACAAGCTTATTAATACCTCCAGCCTCTTTAGCAATATTGAAATCAGTCAAGGCCTTCTTTCCCTGAACCTCAACATTAAATATACGCTTAGCAGCTTTTACTTCCTCCAATTCAGCAAAATACAACAACACAGAATAGTTATGCGTTTTCTCTGGAGTCTTTGAAAGCGTGATTTCAACCTCGGTCACCCCATTGATAGCAGAAGAAGCAACATACGAATAATCATCTGAATCGATAGTAAATGAATTCGTACGGATATAGCCTATCTTATCCTCCTCGGGATTGGTTCCCACGCTGCTATGAAGTACAATCTTCTTCTGATCAGCAGTAACGAATGCCACATTCACAGGAACATCAGGACTATTTCCACCAACACTAGGGTAATCAAGCCACAATGTATTATTGTTCGCTAATCGATCTCCTGGAGCACCAAAATTAATCCCCAACTGCTTCACTCGTTTACCACTCCATTTGAACTCATTATTGGTCCAATATTCAAGCTTCGGCATGTGAATAAAAGCCAAAGATGTTTGATTCTGATATGAACACTGACAAGTACGCGTATAATCAGGAGCATTCAACACACCATTAGCAGCAATCAAGTTAGAAGAACAACTCGACTTAAAACCACCGAAGTTACCAGTTCCTCCAGACGCCTTCAAGTCGTAAAATCCAGCCGCTCCCGAACGGAAAGTAAGCAAGTTTTCACTACCAATAATATAGTTACAGCCATAAGTACGCGTATATGCCCATGGAATCACTTCTCTTGTAATTGGATCCTCACGATTAATCTGCTCACCTGTAAGCAGGTTATATGCATGGCGCTCAAAAATAATCCGTTCACCATGAATGATAGGAGGATTACCATATTTGATCTTCTTATCCCATAACACTTTACCGTCAGAAGCACGATGAGCGATAATACGTTCACCAAGCTCTCCATCAACCATATCGCGCGAAGGACGCGTAGCCTGAAGCAAGATATCATGTTCTTTACTATAGCTCAACCAACTACCAAACACATCAGTCTTATTCTGCCAGATTGTATCACCAGTAGCAATATCATAAGCAGTAATAGAGAAGTCACCATCAAGCTCAATTCCCCTTCGCGATAGCAAGTTCAACATACTCGTTGGCATTTTATCCAACATATAAAGCACACCATTCTCCGAAGAAGTAATACCGTTATTTACAAAACCATACTTCGATTTAATCTGCCATTCAGGCTTAAATGTATGTCGGTTAGAAACGATCAATTCTCTACTTGCACTTAATCCGTATGCATGCGATCCCCCCAGTCGCTTATCCCTTGCTTCGAACAACTCGCTATACACCTCGATATCCTCTTTGGTCTTCAAATTCTTTTTGATCTGCTTTGAAAACTCCACAAATTCAGCCCCCGTAATCAGGTGATTTTCCGACACTCCAATGTAAGCACAACGCTTTGTCCCAGGAAGATAAACAGTCTTAACAATCTCTCCACTCTCAATATCCAGCACATGATAAGAAGTCCCCTGAGCCACATAAATATAATCGGGAGTTACGATATAGTTAGTCCCACGGATATTCGCTCCTGGCATGTGTTCCTGGTTATACGTCGTCTGAAGAGGAGCATCCACATACGTCTCGTTGTAGTAAACACCAAAGGTACCCAGCGACTCAAATTTCCTTTTCCACAACACGCGACCAGTATACACATCGCGAGCACTTAGCATATTCATTCCCTGGATAATCAATTTCCCATCCATAATCTGTTCAGCAGGTCCATGTCCATGGCGAGGCAACACATCCATATTTGAATTACCACCAAACCAAAGCACCCCTAAAGGAAGCTTCACCAATTCGTCATCCGACTTCACCGTATTGGCCATACTACCATACTGGTGTGTCCAGTTAGCAGTACCCTTCGGCGCGCCTTCTCTTGAAAATACAATAAACTTATTGCCCGTATTAACCTTAGACAATCCTATTGAAAGAGACTGTGCATACTTTGTAATCTCGGCAAGATTACCACCTTTACCTCCAATCACGAGTTTCCCTCCAAAAGGACGAATACATTCCGATACCCTATCTAATAATTCCTTAGCCTTTACAAGACTATATTGATTAACATCCTCGATGATAGTCAGTGATGAGAAATAAGGAGCAAAATCAATGTTTCCAGGCGTTCCCTGAAGGAATGCTACCTTGTTAGTCTTAACACCCATAGCATCAAACTGTCTTCTCAATTTATCAATCTTTGAAGCATCAGGTTCTACTGCAACAACCGAAAGATTCGCTTTATCAGCCAGACCTTTCAAGTAATCCGATTCTTCAACACCAAAATATAGAGCATATCCTTCATTCACCCCAGTAGCAGGCAATAGCTCATCAACCCATTTTGATACAGCTGAAGAAATCTTACTACTCTTAGTTTTAGCGTTAATTACAGTCTCACTATCCTCAGCACCTTCACCAAACGCCATGATTCTTCCATCCAGAGTAACAGCAAACAACTGACCATTAGCAGCAATCAAGCGACTAATATCACCCTTCACTTCCTTCTTCCAAGCCACGGCTGGAGACTCACTTCCATTCAACTGCACAGCAGTAATTTTGTTTTTGCCAGCAGCGTACAAACGCTTACCAGCCTTAATCAGATCACCCGAAGCATCCACATCAAGCGACCAAACAACCTTACTTGGATCCTTTGCATTACGAGCAACAATAGATGATCCTGAGAAATAGAAAATATCATTATCCAACACAGGATACTTCTCCAAGGTATTTGATGCCTTTTTACCCTTATCACAGCTATATAAAACCGTATTTCTATCACGATGATGATTTACAAAATAGTCGCCTTTGGTACACACAAAAGCACCACCCGACTTCTTACTAGCCGCCAGATGATAGTATTTAAACTCACCCGTTTTCTTGTCGAAACACCCTGGCACAGAACGTCCACCAGGAACAAAAAGATAATCACCATTAATTGCCAATGTTCCCTGAGGAGCAACACCAGCAAAAGAGTAGGCATTATGAGGTTGCATTATATAATCATGACTCGTCCCATCATTCTTCCAAATCACCTTCCCTGTCTCACTATCGATAGCATAAATAAAAGTCCCCATCATTGGCCAGATACTAGCTGCAAAGTACACAACACCATCTTCAACAGCTACTCCACCACGAGCAGGCCATGTAGAAATCAGGCGCTTATTTCCCAACATTTTCCTATCAGAAAGACCGCCTCTGAACTTCCACTTCAACTCACCCTTATCAGCCGAAAGACAATATAGATAACCATCGTCACTGGTAAAGTAGATATTGCCGTTGCTATAACTCAATGGCAAACGCACAGGTCCATCAGCATAATACGACCAAGCCTCCTTACCGCTATTACATTCAAAAGCCACAACTTTATCCTGATCATTAAAACCAACAAAAAGCATCTCGTCGGCAACAATAGGCTCAAACATCTTATCATACTGCATCAAATCCTGGTTTAAAGGATCATCCCACACCATCTCTCGCGGTGTATATTGTCTTGTCCACAATAGATGCAAATTATCAGACAGCTTTTCAGGACTAGAGGCCGTTCTGCCTCCATCGTATCGCCATGTTGGCCAATCCTCAGCATGTACTGACGCAATATTGAAACAGCTAAATAACAAGAGGCCCACAGCGCCTCGCAAGATCATCTTAATCATCGGTTAATATGGTTTTATTTTACGGTCAATTCTTCAATTCTATCTGCCCTCTTACAAAGCGCAGTATCGTGAGACACCAATACGATAGTCCCACCAGCCTTTTGATACTCAAACAGGCAATTCATAACGATCTCTACATTCTTTTCATCAAGATTTCCTGTAATCTCATCAGCCAAAAGGATATCAGGTTCAAACAACAAAGCCCGGGCAAGAGCTGTACGCTGCTTTTCTCCGGCACTCAATTCTGCAGGAGTATGGTTTATCCGTTCCTTCAGGCCTAAAGTCTTGATAAGCATTTCCAGTCTCTCCTCTGGCACCTCCCCCTGAGCAGCAAGAGCAGGAACTCTAATATTTTCAAGCACATTCAGATAAGGAATCAGATGATACTGCTGGAAAACGAATCCCATGGTCTTAGCCCGAAATACAGTACGCTCTTCAACAGGCATGTCATACACAGCATTTCCGTTGATAACAACACTCCCCTTATCAGGACTAAGCAATCCACCAATCGACAATAATAAGGTAGTCTTACCGCAGCCACTAGCCCCCTGGATGGCAACAAATTCCCCCTTTTCAATAGAAAGCGAATAGTCATCAAGGGCACGAACCTCAGCTCCTTCTTTGTTATATATCTTGGTTATATTCTTTATTTCGATCATACTATTCCTCTTTTAATACTTCCGCCGGATCCTGTCGCGATGCAATAACAGCAGGCACCCATGCAGCGATTATCGAAAGCAATGGAGCAAGGATTATTACAGCCACAAACAATGGAACATTAACAAGCGATGTAGAAAACAGTCCGCCCAGTATACTTCCTCCGCCTATTCCCAGCACATAACCGCAAAAAGCGCCAATAATACCAATCCAGAAAGCCTTCAGCAAGAACAACTTCATTATTGATACTTCATTGACTCCTACAGCTCTAAGAATTCCTATTTCACTTTTCCTTTCACGCACATTCCCCATAAACAAGAAAACAATCCACACAACACTCGTAAGCAAAACCAGCGGAACAATAATAGCAGCAAGATTCTCACGCTCCTTGCGTAAGTCTTTTCGTTGTTTTATTTCTGCCTGAATAGCTTCCTTTGCCTCTTTTGCAGCCCTATCGCGTGCTTCTGCACGAATCAATACTCTACTTCCTTTTTCGTAGACCTGCGTCTCAGGCAACACGCTATTCACCTCATCTCTAATCTTCCCTAAATTACCACCATGACAGTGACAGCTCAGGGCCAATATCGCATTAATCTTACCAGGCTTATTCAACAGCTCCTGCGATTCTTTTAGATCAATCCAGATGGTAATATCATCAATATTTCCACGCGATTCATTGCATTTCTGCACGGTAAACTCGCGATTCATAATGCGTAGTTTATCTCCGACTTTCACACCAAGACTCTGATGCAATTCATAACCAATAATCATTGTACCTTTAGGAACAGCCACCATCATTGGTTCTTTGGGAGCCTTATGTGCAAACGGCACCTCCCCCCTGGTTCCAGCTAACACAATTGTTCGATGTTTCTCAGGCCATACAATCTTTTGCTGAAGACTAGGCAGAAGATGTCTAATCAACATTGATTTAGTATTCGCCAATATTTCAACATACTCCTCAGGCATAAACTTAGACGCAAAGTCGTTGGCATACACATCGCTAATATTCTGATTCTTTGGCAAGATGAGCAGGTTAAACCCCAGTTGCTTAGTGATTTTCCGATAGTCATCCTCAAGCGAGTCCATTCGCTCTTTCGTCTCCTGCTCCTTCTTCTGCACAATCTCTTTGGTCCTCAGGTCGTAGATTTCTAACATCGTAAAAACACTACAGACAGAAACCACTGCAACAATCACCGACAGCAGACAAAGGGCAAAATTCAGCTTCCTTCGCTTAATCTCCTTTTGAACCAGGTATCTTATCTTCATTTCAATATTCTTATTTTCTTTTTCGCAAAACAAATGACACTACTGGAAGTAAAACCAATAGCAATATAACAACCAACAGAATATTTCTGACCAACACATTCGACAGTAATCCTTGATTATCATCTTCCAATGGTTCCGGCACAGTATTCTTATCTAAATCTTTTGCTTCTTGCTTATTCTCAGCAACAAACTCATGCACTTCTTCTTGGGGATCCTCAGCAACAGTATCTAGCTTTTTTAGGGTAAGCTTATTCTCCACCATCTTCTGAGGTTTAACTTCCTTGGTAATCTTCTCCTTTTGAGGTTGCTCTTCCACTACAAAATCGGCCAAACCAGTAATCTCCGGAACCTCCTCCTTTTCTATCCAGGTAGAGTCACCAACGATCTTCTCCCAATTAGCTGCAATTAACAGGTCATTTCCAGGATTCTGATCCTTAATCGTGCATGAACACCAACCGATAAGTCCTTTACACACAGAATTAATCAATTCAGATTTGATACCCCGACCAACCAACGCATATAACACACGACCTCTACCAAATACAGGAAAAGCCATTGGTCGCTTTACATATGCAAGATCAGGCTCTGTACCCAACAACATCTGAATAAATATCTCTTCTTTAGGATCATCCCTCAACACGCTGATCATTGAAAGATGCACTCCCCTGTTGACGATTTCTATATCCAATGAATCACCAGCTGCATTTGTAGCCTCCGATGACAATTTTAGTTCTTTTGATGATTTGATTAATTGCTGATTCAATGTTGTTGTGGCGATATTTGATCTTTCCTCATCAGATCCGTTAAGTAAGATCCATGTAACAGCATCGCCTTTGGCAATATTCTGAATAATTTTTCTACGGGCTGGTGAATCGATTATCTTGGCTACATTCTCATTAGTCAAAGCCCCCTCCCAGATAACGTCATTATTGCGTTGCTCTTTAGGATGCAACAAACGCACCAATGGTAATTTATCATCTGCAACAGTTATAGCATTCGGATCAGTAATCTCAGTTATTGCCACATTGGCAAACATAGCTTCTGAAGCATTATTTAGGAATTGTAACGCCTTCTTTTGCTCCTCATTCAGCTCGCCTTTATAAACGACTTCAATGTGGTAATTGAACGCAGCCCAGCGCTCCAGTGCATACCTAAACACAGGTGTAGAACACCCCATACTTTTCAAAGGGCTCATCATCAGGAGTACCCCTGACAACACAAGAAAACACAATAATTTCGCTCCCTGCAACTGCTTCATTTTATTCGTTTAGTTCACTGAACCTCTAAATTACATTTAATAATGTCTGATCCGCAATATTAGTATTGAAGATGCAGAATTACTAATAATTTTGTTGCATTTACTAGCAATTACTTAACATTTACGCCCTAATGTACTTTTCTCATACTATATGAACAAAATTCCCCCATAGAGCCAGCATAGAATGATGATTTAGAGGTTAGAATTGCATGGGGTATTCAGTCTCGTAAAAAATATGTAACTTTTATTACTGAAAATGAACTAATAGATACAGTACCGCTTAAAATTATCTTAACCAAATCATTTCACTCATGATGAAAATAAGAATAAAAACAACCACATTATTAATTAGTCTGTTCTTATTGTTTGGATGTAATTCCCGAAAAGTTGAAAACATTGAAGCCTTTGCCCGTCTGTATGGCTATGCCCGTTGGTTTCATCCTAGCGATGAAGCTCAGGAGATAGATTGGGATAAGTTTGCCATTCTGGGTGTCCAGAAAGTTGAAAACATCAAATCAAGTGAAGAGCTTCGCGACAGTCTTATGCAACTGTTCTCTCCTATTGTTAAGGGATTGGTCATTTACAATGAAGGAGAAGAGAAAACAATTAACTGGAAAGCTCTAACTCCACCGAATTATAAAGACACCAATATTGTTGCCTGGCAGCATGTGGGATTAGGGGTAAATGAAAATGGAATCTATAGTAGTACCAGGTCTAATATACAAACAACTAAAGATTTTACGTTAGTCTGTAAACACATAAACAACGTTAAGGAATTTAAGGACAAAGAAATTAAGGTTACAGGATACTTTAAATTAGATTCAACTGACTGTGATGATTATCCTTTTTTTTATTTATGCCCGATGAACCTTAGAGACACAAAAAAGGGCTCTTCATTTCTATTGTCAAAATCGAGTTGTACTATTCAGTCAAAAGAGTGGAAAAAATATGAATTGAAAACACATATCAATGAGGATTTTGAAATAATAAATATAGGATGCATAATAAAAGGGAAAGTATCACCCTTAATTGACAATTTCGATTTACAAGTTAAAAACGGTACAAGATGGGAACATGTTGATCTATACAACATGGGATTTGAAAATGGGAAAATTGATAGAAGCAAAAACGACTGGTATTCGACAGAAAGAGCACATAAGCTAAAATTCTCTTCCACTAATACCGTTGAAGGTAAATATGCTCTACAAATACAATACAATGTAAACCAATTTCCTGAATTACCCCATTTTAAGGAAACTATTCAAGAAAATCTTGGATTAAATCTTAAATGTAAGCTACCAATAGCATTGTATGGTTTTGAAAATAGCACCTATCCTCAAGCAGAAAAACAAGCTGTATTACAATTAAAGAGGCAACTTTCATTATTGAAGACTGATCCAGGATTCAATCGGTATGTCAACCTTGCCAGCATTGTAATTGCATGGAATGCAATGCAACATTTTCATCCTTATTGTGATGAACTCGATGTCGATTGGGAAGCAACACTACCTCAAACAATTAAAGAAGCATACACAAATAAAAGTAAGGAAGACTTTTCTGAAACCTTGTCTCGTATGATTGCTAAGCTAAAAGATGGACATGGTATCGTAACCATGCCAACAATGTTCCAGATACCTGTACGTACAGAATGGATTGAAAACAATATAGTTGTAACTGCCTCTAAAGATCCAAAGTTAAAGACAGGCGACATTCTAACAAAAATTAATGGAGATGATGCGTTAGATGTTTTGAAACAAACAGAAAGCATATTATCAGGATCACCTCAATTAAGTAAATATAGAGCTCTAAATATTCTAGGATTTAGTTTTGAAAAGAAACCTGTAGAAATAGAACTTATTAGAAATGGGAAAAAACTCAATTGTGAGATCAACCGAAAGAAAAACATAAAAACACTATATGGTAATCCGCTTAATAGTCTGAGCTGTGCACTTAAAGATATTGAAGAAGTTAAACCTGAAGTATACTATATCAATCTATCGCGCACAACTTTAGATGAACTGTGCACTACTTTTAAAGATATACCTCAAATTAAAACAATAATCTTTGATATGCGATGGGGCATAAAAGCAGGAATAACCAATATACTACCACACCTGATCGATACAACTGTCCTGCTTTCGCATCAACATATTCCTAATATTATCTATCCTAATTTTAAGAAGGTGAAGCTTGTAGAAACTAGCATCAGTTTTTTCCCTAAGCAACCACAACTGAAAGCGAATTATATCTTTCTAACATCACCTTTTGTCGTTAGTGCAGGAGAAACATTTATCGATATCGTCAAACACTACAATTTAGGAGTGACTGTAGGAGAAAAAACAGCCGGATGTAATGGAGATGCCAATAGGCTGCTATTGCCGAGTGGAAACTATATTGCGTGGACTGGTAAAAAGGTTTTAAAATATGATAACAGTCAACTATATTTAATTGGCTACAAACCAGATTATCCAGTTAAAAGAACTATTCAAGCAGCTAAAGAGCAAAGAGATGAAGTCTTGGATGAAGCAATTAGAGTTGCAGAACAGATGTAAGTTGTATCAAGAAATCAGATCGCTACAAATGAAACTATTAAATAACACTCTATTAATCACTGCATTAATAGGATTAATCACATACTGCAATCCACAACCACGAGATTGCAATCCTCAAGAGATTGCTGCAGATAGCTTATGGCAGAAATTTGCATATAGTCTGGAGACCAGAGATACTACGTTTTTAATCAATAATTCATTGGATACCATTCAATGTGCTGAATTCAGTAGTGAAAATGAATATTTCGCATCAGAATTTATATTTAAAAATCATATTAAGAAGTTGATGCATCTTGATTCCTTAAGGAACGCAGATTACAATATTTATGTCGGTGATAGTTTAATGCATATCAACTATCCAATCAAGACAAATAAAACAATTGAAGGAGGCTACAACTTAATATTCTCATTTAGCAAAGTGGAGAATCGATTCGTTTTTAGAGGAATGCTCCTAACACCATAATAATCAACGCCCACTCCTTCATTACTTCCTGGGACTGTTGGTATTAGATATCATAAAAGCAACAGAAGAATAAGCGAATAAAAATGTAAATTTGTTGTAGGTCTTATGGATCAGCAACTTTTAGCACAGAACACAAAATCAGTATGATTACATTTCAAGATATTAATTAAATCACTACTTAAGTAACCTTTTTAATCTTTTCTGATAGCACTGCAAATAGTATCGCTTAGTTTTTTCATTTAGGAAGGAGGCTGCAACTAAATTTTCAACCTTTTCAGAACCTGAGGTCATAACTTCCATTATTCGTTTTACCTGTTTTTCATTGAGATTTGCCTGCTCGGCAAGTTTTGTGAACTGCTGTGAAATTTTCCCTTGTGCTAAATCCCTAGGTAACAAACCTTCATCAAGAGCAAAATCACTATCATCCATATGAATTCGGCTATTCAACAAATCATAAGCAGGACTCAACCTAAAGTCGCCCATGGGAGTCTCCAATAACGAAAAATTCTTAAGGTGTGCATCTCCATTAGAGAACAAAAAATTGAATAGTAGCACCTTAAACAGTTTCAAAGATTCAATTTGATAAGCCGGCACATACTTTTTCATCAAAAGAAAAAGAGACAGATAGTTACCTTGATACTTATAATTAGCACCATGCGTCTGAGGACTCCTACCGGCAACAGAGGCCAAATCATGCTGTGCCCATTTTCCCCCATCTTCACGAACATCAAATCGCTTTGTAATATATGCTGGAGCGCCATCCTTAAAAAAAATCAAAGCATTATCGGCTATTTCAATCCCAAAAACCTGTCTGGCAATTTGCATTGTCAAATGCTCATTAGCAGGCATCTGATCAGCTCGATTGATAATTAATGGGATAGGTTTAAGAATATAAGTCCCCTTTTCCCCCTCCTTCGTTAATCGAAGATTATTCTTTTCAAGCAATACAGAGAACTTCTCCTGAACGCCAGAGATTGACATCAACTTTCGATTCTCATCAAACAAAGAATCATCCAACACTCCGCCAACAGGAGAATTATAGGGCAATACATGAGCTACTTTTTTATTATTGAAAACTCGCTTCAAACATGTCGGACTGTATGTATCGAACCCTTCTGCTAAAGTCCCAGGACAATATTTTATTACAGGCAAATTCATTATTATATTTTATTCTCCAATACAGTGACAGCTCCTATTGTATCAACCTTCGCAACTGCCAATAACAACCCAAAATAGTCGTCTGCATCAATCCGTAGAAGTCCACAAGCGACCTCTTTATTGGCTCCTTCTGGAAGCATATTAAAGAAAAATGGGAAAAGAAACTTTGAGTATACCTCTTGCTGTGTTTTAGGCATCGTTGGACTAATAGCTGGTTTCTCGTTATCTGCCATCCACAAATCACTATAACGAAAACAAAAAGAACCATCATCATATTGAGTCAATACGCCAGCCTCCTCTTCTTTATACATTACTATTGCCTGTCTCATTGATCATCTAGTTTCTTTATCCGTAAACAAACTTCTAAACCTAAAGCTTCCGAAAGTCTTTGAAGTGTTTGAAGTGTTGGATTCCCCTTACCACTCTCAAATTGCTTTAGACTTCTAAGGCTTACTCCAGATATCTCAGCAAGCATTTCTTGATTAACTTGCATCATCTTTCGACGTTCTTTTATAGTATCTATTATCTCCTTAAAGTGCATTATAATACCCTTTTACATACAAAAGTACTTAATCAAAACAAGAAAGGCAAACTATAGTGCACTTTAATGCACTTTTAGTAATATAGAATTCTACAACACCATAATCTTCACTGTCCAATTCTTCAAATCTAAACTTCAATAACAGAACCGAACCGATAGTGATACACACTTAAAGAATCGCTGTCTTTCCGCGTTTAAGAAAGCTCTTTATTGAAGGGACTTTTAACAACCTCTCTTTTTTATCATCCTCTAGCTTAATATGCTTACTACTGCTAATCAGCGATTCAAGAGGTATTCCTAGATAACGATGCAATAAAACAATCATTTTAAGTGTAAGAGAGCGTTTTCCATTTAGAACTTCCGACACACGAGTCTTTCCTCCAAACAGAGGAGCGACATCCACCTGCTTCAACTCCATTTGTTCCATTCTAAACTTTATAGCCTCTATCGGAGTAGGTGCCTCCATCCTATAACGCTCATGCTCATATTTTTCAATAAGCAATGACAACAACTCCATTTCTTCTCCCTCAGGGCTGTCTGGCTCAATAGCTTTTTCTGTGCTAGATATTAATTGATAAACCCTTTCACAAGCAATATTATAATCCTTTTCTGTTTTTAATACCTTAACCTTCATACCTTATCCTTTTAACATCTATTTTATCATACTCAACATGAGTTCCAAACCATACAATAAATACAATTTTCATCCTGTATTCGATATCAACAATCAGTCTGAAGTCATTACCCTTTATATTGAATACAACCCTTTTATCCCCAATAATACTAGCATTTCGATATTCAGCCTTTAACTCATTAGCATTATTCCAATCAGAATACTTTACCTCATGAATCCATGCCCGTAAAGCACCTGTCGCCTGTTTATACTTTTCAAGTTTACTATATTAAGTAAGAGTTTTCTCCTTAATTATTCTCATAGTATTACAAAGATAGCAAAGGTTACCAGATAAGGTAACTATCATTCATAAACAAATAGTCTTCATGGCTAATTCCTTTCTCTCATGAACTAACCATCAAAATTTAGGGTAGACTCCCCTCCCTCTCCAACAATTCGTTAAGCTGACCTATCAACTCATCAATCTCTTTTTCTGTGATCACCAAAGGAGGTAGAAAACGCAAAGTATTCAGTTTGTATCCAAATACAAAGCCCGACTCAAACAGTCCTTCATTAATAAATGTACTATCAAAAGAATCCTGAAACTCAAGGGCCAACATCAATCCCATAGCTCTCACTTCCTTAATCTTCACAGGGAAGGCAGACTTCAGTCCTTGCAATTGCTCTTCAAAATACGTCCCCATCTTCAGACAATTAACTAACACCTTCTCCTCCTCCATCACTTTGATAACCTCTAAAGCAATAGCACATCCCAAAGGATCATTCTGATGTGATTGAGCATATACAAACAGGTTGTCATTTAGACGATCTAGCGTATCTGAATTAATCGTCACAGCACTTATAGGATACCCATTACCAAGTCCCTTACCAGTAACGACCATATCAGGCCTCGCCTCATAATTCTGGAAACCAAACCATTTGCCCTGTCTCCCCATTCCCGTCGTTACCTCTTCAGCAATAACAAGACAACCATTTGTCTCACACAAAGCAATCAACTTCCTCACATATTCATTAGACGGGAATCGCACAATCCCCACTGATGCACCTCCAGTCTCCAATAAAAGCGCAGATATCTCACTGAAGTCAATATCGTCTAACGCATCCATATTATTATAATCAGCACAAACAACATACTCGTTATCTGGAGTAATCTGACCAAAACCATACGCACTAAGGTATGAATTACTGATCTTCAGGATCTTCTTTCTACCCGTCAGTTTCTGAGCCATTGTAATAGACAGGTTCACCGCTTCTGATCCCGAGCTAAGAAACACACTTGCACCACCATCAAATCCAATAATTCGCTGCAATTCAGTCGACAGTTGTTCCGCCTCGGCATTTCTGAATCGATATCCTTGATGAATCGACCTCCTTGATTGTTGCTGAATAACATCAACAATCCTCGGGCGACTATGACCTAGATTTACACACCATACACCCGATTCAAAATCGATATACTTCTTCCCATCGGTATCATATTGATAACACCCCTGAGACTCTTCCAGGATCTTTTCACTGGAAGGATATAATGGAATAATATTTTTCTTCATTTAGATTTTTTTACAAGAATTAAGCCTTAATATGGTTTTTCTTATTGACATAAGACAGCTAAAATCACACGTTGTTACAATGAACAATAATTTTTATAAAGCCAAACGGTAATATGGCAGCGTTAACGCAGGCACAAAGCCAAGTTTTTGAGCCAATTTATATGATGGTACATTCGTTTCTTTACAAGCCCAGACTGGTTCATAACCATTAGCCAGACAATAATCTATCAACGCAGCACAAGCATACTGTGCAAATCCTTGCCCCCTAAATTCAGGTATAGTCTCCATCCCTAGCTCTAGTGCTCCCTCAACGGTTCTTCAAGTAGAGAATACTTATCCAATGCAAGTTTAATCATCACTTCTATAGATTTTGTAGTTAGATAATTACACATAAAGTATGTGAAATAAAACATTTATTCCAAACATACAGACACATCGCCACAGGCTCCCTTTTTTTCTTAACATTAATATATAGAATCTACCTTTCTCTAAAAAAAATCCATTTTTTTGTAATAAACTTCTGCTCAACATCTACTTTATAGAAAACAGATGCAAAAAACATGAAATCAAACAAAGAAGAGTTTCTTGAAATACTCACTAACTATCAAGGGATTTTGCACAAGGTCAGCTTGGTATATTTTAAAAGCAAAGCCGACAGAGAAGATAATCTTCAGGAGATTATCTATCAGTTGTGGAAATCATTTCCCAGTCTTAAAAATGCTAAAAGCATTGGCTCCTGGATCTATGCGGTATCGATAAATACATCGCTCTCGAGGATAAAAAAGCAATCGCGTATTGATTACCGGGAGACGATCCCCGATCTGCCTGAGCAATCGGACATAATAGATCAGATGTCGATGAATGAATCCTTACAATTACTGCTAAATGCAATACACACCCTCGACGAGATAGACCGATCAATCATGCTACTTTATCTCGAAGAGAAGTCTTACGATGAAATCGCCGAGATTATAGGTATTACCAAGTCGAATGTAGGAGTACGAATCAATAGAGCAAAGAAACAATTAAAAAATAACCTTAAAAGATAGCACCATGGAAAACACAGAATTACAGCAAATATGGAAATCTATCAATACTGAAATTGATAGCAAGTCGAAAGATGAATTACAATTATTACTACAATCGAAAGCAAAGCAAACCATTAATAAATACGTGGTTATCATGGGCGTTTCGGTTACCGTAAGCGCAGGATTAATAGTGTATCTAATCACAACCACACTTAACAGACCAGGTGATTTATTATTCCTAATCAACAACATCACATTAGGTATTGTAGCAATGATTGCCCTCATCTCAGGATCAATATCGTGGTACAAGATGCAAACCAACCGCTTCAATCAATCCTTGAAAGAATGGCTAAATGAACGCATAAGCTTATTGTCGCAATGGCTCACCGGGAGATTAAGCAAGTTATACCTGTTCCTTATTCCATTCTTGTACGCCTTGATTACCCTATCAATTCATGTTTACTTTTCAAACATGTCGTTTCTTGAAGTAATGAAGAATGGAGAATCAGTAACCGGATTACTTATTGCAGCGCCTATCGGACTGTTTGTTTCGTACTATGTAGCTCGAAAAATCAGAAGATTTCAGATTCAAAATCTAAAGTTTCTAAAGGATATGTATGACCGTCTTTGTAAGGCCGACTAATACAAACGCCCCACTCCCCTTTTTAAAACACTGTTATTCAATCAACTATCAATAATTTTTACACCCTTGTAAATAAATTATACGCAAAAACAGAACATAGTATTTTTAATTCCTTCATTATTAGTACTTTTGAATTTCGGCATCATTCTGGAAGGATGAGTAACATTAACAAAAACCATAAGAATATCATAACCCTTAAAATTAATCAAATGACTACAAGCATTTTCAGAATTACATTAACACTGATAATCAGTGTAATGAGTCTTAATGCGCTCCATGCGCAAAAGAAATCACTCTTCAACAAAACCAATCTTGATGGATGGATTAAGTACGGAACAGAAAAGTGGTATGTCGAAGACAAGAACCTTATCTCAGAAAGCGGTCCTGATGCAAAATATGGCTACCTGGGTACCGATAAATTCTACAAGGACTTCATTCTTACACTCGAGTTCAAACAAGAAGCTAATGGTAATAGTGGAGTATTTATTCGCTCTACGGTTGATGGAACAAAAGTAAAAGGATGGCAAGTAGAAGTAGCTCCAGCAGGCAAACACACAGGAGGTATTTACGAGTCGTATGGTAGAGGATGGCTTATAAAGCCCGATCCTGAGAAAGAGAAGGTTCTAAAAGAAGGAAAATGGAACCAAATGAAGATCAAAGTAAAGGGCAATGTCATCGTTACCTGGCTAAACGGAACACAAATGGTTGAATTGAATGACCAAGCCATCGGTAAAGGCGAAGGAAGAATAGCCCTTCAAATACACAGTGGCGGAGGAATAAAAGTTAGATGGAGAAAGATAAGAATTGAAGAGATATAGGCCCTACTAAAAACTAAAAAAGCACTGAATTCTCAGTGCTTTTTCGTGATCCTGCCAGGACTCGAACCTGGGACCCACAGCTTAGAAGGCTGTTGCTCTATCCAGCTGAGCTACAGGACCATACCTTATGTTTGCAAAACCCGCTTTTGAAGCTCAACAAATGGTGTGTTGTTTTCTGTTTTGCGGTTGCAAAGATATACAAAAATCTTTTACCACAAAGAAATTATCTAAACAAATAGCATTTTTTTTCGTCTCCCTCTCAATATTCCTCAAAACCGCGCCAGCTCTACGAAGCGGCGTTTTCAAGAGAAGCTTCTAAGGTTCAATAGCTTGCCCATCTCTATCCTTCCAAAATCAACAAGACAACAAAAAAAAGAACAAGACATGATTTTTTTTGAAAAAAAAATTCTCCCACTTAGAATTCATTCTGAAATATGGATAAAATCAACCAACAGACTTTCGGTATTCATTAGGAGTTACACCTGTTTTCTTCTTGAATAGTCGGCTGAAATACTGAGAATACTCGAATCCCATATCGTAAGCGATCTCTGAAACCGATTTATCACTGTTTAATAGTCTTAATTTTGCAAGACTTATTATTTCAAGATGAATATGCTCCAGTACACTCTTTCCCGTTACCTTTTTAATTATATCGCCTAAATAATTCGGAGAATAGTTTAAACCCTCTGCGAAATATTGAATCGTTGGTATGCCATTTTCCTTTTGAATACCCTTCTTAAAATACTCCTTCAGCAACACCTCAAACTGTTTAACAACGCCCGAGCTAAACCTCTTCCTGGTAATAAATTGTCTGTTATAAAATCGCTTCGAATAGTTTAATAGCAGCTCTAGATTAGTAACGATAACCTCCTCGCTAAAGTCATCCAAATTAGAATCTAATTCAATCTCTATTTTATCAATAATCGATTCAATAATCTGCTTTTCCTTTTCTGAAATATGAAGCGCCTCATTTGAATTATAATCAAAGAAATCATAATCATTCATCTTCTCAGCTAATCCAAACGACTGTAACAAGTCGGGATGAAAGAACAACACCCAGTTTTTATTGATCTCCTTATCGCTTAACTCTCCATATTCCATTACCTGTTCTGGAGCAATATACAACAACGATCCCTCCTGATAATCGTATGATTCTCGCCCATACTTTATAGATCCAGCTGCTTCACTCTTAAAGCTAACCTGATAGAAACCACAAACAACCTTCACCTCTGGTATCTCAATCATAACAGGCGTAACTTCAAAGTCAACAAAAGCAATCAACGGATGCTTCGGAGCAGGCAACTCCATTAACCGAAACAGCTCGGTTAACGTATTTATTTTTAGAAAATCGCTCATAAGTCTAAAGATACTAATTCTAAACAATTCAGATACCAACCTGCATCTTCGAAATCTCCCAAACCCTATCAACTATATCCTCATCCAATGCCTCAGGATTAGGATCTCTAACAGCATCCTCATAAACGTATTTACCCGAAACACCCTCATATTCCTTCGATAAAGCAACACGTAAAATCCTATCCGCCCCCACTTCTGGTTTTGATGCACAAAAGAACATATATGGAATGCCCACAAGTGCTTCCCAACCTCTTATATCCCTCAATAGGTTAGTCTTAATAAATCCTGGATTTAGCGCATTTACCGTTACACCCGTACCTTTAAGCTCGTTAGATAATTTACGAGTAACCATATTCATCGCCAACTTTGCCTGAGTGTAAGATCGAAAAGTACTCCACCTTTTACTCAACTGCAAGTCATTAAAATGTATATGACCACTTTTTTCAGTTGCCGACGAAAGATTCACAATCCTGGCAGGAGCCGATTCTTTCAATCTATCCAACAATAATTGCGCCAACAGAAAAGGAGCCAAATGATTTACTGCCCAAGTCATTTCATGACCTTTATGGTTAAGTACTCTCCGTCCAAAGTTCGCTCCAGCACAGTTGATGAGCAAATCTATTTTGGTACACTTATCCAGAATAACAACTACTGCCTCACGAATACTTTCCTGCGACGCTAAATCACAAGGGACATAGTGCGTATTCTTCTTTTGGGCTATCTCATTTAATTCTGCAACTACAGAAAGTGCTTTCTCTTCATCACGACCTAGAAGCATTATTTTCGCCCCCATTTGCGCCATTTTCTTAACCGCAACTTTTCCCATTCCATCAGTACCGCCGGTAAAAACTATAGTTTTCCCATTTAAGTCTACGTTTAAATAATCTTTCTCACTCATAATTTAAGGATTTAAATACTGAGCAAAAATAGTGCAGGACACGTGTGAGATTTGTATTCAATTAACTGATGCTTGTATACTATTCACTGATGTTAAACACTGTATATTAAAGCATTATTTATTATTCTTACTTCTTATTGTATCCCGGAATAATCACACGAAGCAACACAATTAAACTCTCTACAATAGGCATTAATTGCATAACAGTCATATATAAATATTTTAATTGCGACTATTTTAGTAGCTTCAACACGATATCGCCCATTTCATTAAAGCAATATAGCATTTGTTCTTCCATCAAATAGATCACACCAAACGAGAACGTTAAACGCAAAGAAAAGCAGAATTACTAATCCTAAAACAATCATTAGACTACTCTTCAATACGCTTCTTGATTTAATATTATCAGGACTGAAATATTTAAGATAGGTAAAAATCAAAACGAGAGGTATCAACGCAAGAACTGGCAAATTTACTGCAAATCCAACTTCATACATTAATATTCCATCTGCTAGAATCGTAATCAGAAATAAAGCCAGAAATAAGTTAATAATTAATACCACTATCAATATTAATAAAGGATATTTGTTTATTACTCTCATATTTCAATTTAACTTTAGTTGTTAGCTTTTCTGAAAAAAACCACACTGCGTCAAGGCAGTCCACGCCACTCCATTCCACTTTGTAAGGATTAAAATAAAACCTATCATAATTCCAGTCAATAAGCCTCCGATATGGGCTGCATTATCAATGCCTCCTAAGAAACCAAACAACAGGCTCACACCACCAAACAATCCAAGAATAATTAAAAAGAATCCACCGTCATCCCCTTGTTTCTTAGTCAAAAGCAGAGCGATCATAACCCCCATCATTCCGAAAACAGCACCGCTAGCGCCAACGCTGACAGTATTTTCATGCCAGTAGATACTCATCAAGCTACCACCGATACCAGATAAAACATATGCCAAAAGCGTTCTCACACTTCCTAGTCTGGCTTCAGTCAAGGCACATGTAGCACCAATGCCGAATAGATTCATCAGTAGATGCATAAATCCATTGTGAAGAAACATGGAAGTAAATAGTCTCCAATGCTCCCCTTTCAATACCTCATACCTGCGATTTGCCCCCAGTTCCAATAATTCCTTAGGCGTAGCCGACATCACACTAATGCCTGTAAAGACTAAGACGATAAAAACCAGCAAGTTTACATTCAGCAAGACAGCTGTAACAACATGATTTCCCCGAGGAATTAAAAATTTAAGAAACTCCATTGTATCATCATCTTTCACAGGCCTTTTTTCTTTGAATTGTCGATATTCTGATTGATCGATAGAAGGACCAAGCACCATAATTAAAAACACAAATGCTCCGATACCAAAAGAACCAAATATCCAGGCAAACTTACTCCCCGCTTTATCTTCAAAAGGTTCATCAATAGGCTCTAAAATAACCAAGTCCTCCCTGAAATTATTCTTCTGTCGTGACCTTACAGCTTCAATGTAACCATCTCTATCGTCAGAGTATGGAAGCCCCTGCAAATACTCATAATCAGCAAACTGGTAGTTTTCATATTTTGCAACACTTTCGTCATAAAATGCTCTCCACTTCTCATTCTTCTCGTCATCACTACCATAATTACTTATCCTCTTTTTTTCCTTAAAAGCATACCAGTATTTATGGCGATGATTATCCAGTTGCTGAGTATTGTCAACCAACGGCACCACAAAGTAAATGGTGAAGTATAAATCCTGACTATTTCTCCCTCCGGTTCTTGATGCACTATGCGCACCGCCATACCATGGAAGCACATTAAAATCAGTTATATTATAACAATCAACACTACTAGCTTCAGTAATTTCATAAGGAGAATCAACCTCGATTAAGTGACTGTTCGACGCCTCCATATAGTTTTGCGCGATAAAAGTTGGAACAAACATCGACGCTACAGCAACCATATAATACAGCGTGGAAGTCCTGCTACCACTTCCACATACTGATAAAATCCGTAATCGTGGCCTAAGCCACACCAAAACAAGAATAAAAGCC
Organism: Puteibacter caeruleilacunae; assembly: GCA_005217565.1. Lineage (GTDB taxonomy): Bacteria > Bacteroidota > Bacteroidia > Bacteroidales > Prolixibacteraceae > Puteibacter > Puteibacter caeruleilacunae. The sequence continues at coordinate 56,619 of SJCO01000014.1, read as the reverse complement.
ACACCCAAAGGCAGCCAATAATCCAATAAATCCTTTTTTAGATGTATGATCCCAAGCTCGTAGTCGAAGTACGACCTCAACGCGGAATAACCTATTATAAAACAAACTGCAAGAATTAAATATCTGACATAGATACGTCTAAATTGAATTAAGATTTCTTTCATTTATTATGGATTGTTTTCAGCACTATACAATGTAAAGCATTCACGCTTTCTTCCTTTTGGCCAAATATATGTAAAATTCTAACAATCCAACGAACATAAATAAACAGATTCAGAATGCAGCAACGTAAAGTCAGGAGTTTATCCCTACCCTATCTCTTCTCCAAGCTTCACGCCAAGCTCAAATGCTTTATCCATGATATCTTGTTGCTTCTTCACGGCACCTTTTTCGAAGGCTAAGAATACTGGAAGGATTCCTACAACCTCAAATCCTAAGGCCTCCATAGGACGTTTCATTGCCTCCAGGGCAAACCCCATATCCTCAACCTGCTCTTGCTCGCAAATAGCAGCAATCACCACTTTTCGCCCCTGATTAGCTAATCGAGAGCTCCATTGACGAGGACGCGTGTTATTATCAAACTCATAGAAACAATACAATCGATCAATAAACGCCTTCATCCAGGCAGTGATATTGTAATTATGTACAGGCGACGCCAGAATCATACCCTGCGATTCCATGATATCAGGATATATTGTCGACATGCCATCCTTCAACCTTGTACAAACCTTATCTCTTCTACATCTCTCACAACCTACACAGCCTTGAAAGTCAACCTCACCCAAATTCACATGCTCCGAGCTAATGTCAACCGACTTTAATCCGGCAATCATTTGTTTAATAATGATATCGGTATTACCACCCTTTCTTGGACTACCAGATATTGCCAATACTTTATCGCTAGGTTTACTTTTCTGTCGGGTTTTAGCTACAAGCTCATCGAAATATATCATGATCTAATCTTTTGTTCGTGGTTCTCTTTGATCCACGAATATACCAATAAGTCGCCGGTTTAGCGATAAAACCCGCCCCTCAACCATCAAAACTTAACAATTACCAAAACATGGTTGTCGTCTTCTTTTAGTGTTTCCTTAAGCTGATTCAACTTTTCTTTTTCCTCAGGGGATTTCACCTCACGACTTTTGAATGGCTCAGAATCAAGGTACTGCTTCATCTCAAGCGCCGAGACCAACATTACTGCAGAATTGTCGTTAATCACATTAGGTCTAAAATCCGGTCCGCCATTAATATCATCCACAAATCCACCCGTCAAAGACTCCTGAACAGCTACTCCATCATTGGTTTTCTTATTAAATAATACATACCCCTTCTCCTCTTTCTTCGACTCAGGTTTATTCAGATTGTAATGATAACCATAAGGAATAAAAATATAATCCGAAGTCTCATGCACACCAGTCCAGCAAAGGTCGTGCGACAAAGTTCTGTGCCATTTTCGCTCATAGATCAAATCACCAGGAAGTTTATACTCCTTTAAATCGATAAAGAATTTAGGAACAATCTTATTATTCGCATCGTACCAGTACACCGTGTCGTTATAACACCCCTTCAAATGAAGTCTGCCCGCAAAGCGATACGAAAAGTTCTGCTCATCAAATGGCGACATATGGAAAGGATCAGCCCTTTCATCACTATCATAAACGATATAGTTTGGCACTCCTTGTACAGTATCACTCGGTCCATTATACTCAGTAAAAACAAATTGCTCACTTCCTGAAACAGGCTCACAATAACTAACAAGCAAACTATCTCTACCCCAAAAATATGGTCTCATTCCAGTAATCTTAATTGCTTCAACGTATTCCCCTTTAAAATCAAATACCTTCACACTCATTTGAGGAGTCTGAATATATACACGCTCATGCTTTTCATCAATCGACATGTTCAGGCAAAAGATATACTCCTCCGGCCCCTTACCAATCCCACCAATCTCACGAATAAGTTTCCCATCATGAGAGAACTGCAGGATAGGTCTATTCCAACACATCACAAAAATATAATCCTTAGTAACCGCTATCGATTCAAACTTTCCAAGCAATGCCTTCGTTGAATTCTCAAGCGGTACAATCTGTACATCTTTGGCAAATTCCGACAAACGAACTTCCCGCTGATCCTTAATAATCTCACTAAAAGGAATTGTAAAAAACGCACCAGTCTCTGTGCTACTTTTCTCTTTACATGAAAAACTAATGATGAAAATAAAAACAAGCAATGCAGTCAGTCGATACGATAAATTCAATCTTTTCATTGTGGTCATAGTTGCTATCTAAATCGCCTTTATACAGCTGTAAGCACCATATAAAAGCCTATTAATAATCTCCCTACACAGTAGAGCATATCAAATATAATAATAAGTTTACTAAGATAGAAGTAAATAGCAAAAGCCTTTTTTCAAATCAACCCAATTTTCGTAACACTAATTTGGTTAATTTAGCCCTCGAAATTGTAAATAACAAAATGCAGTAATGCAAATCCAACGGCATCAAGAAAAAGCACAACGGTGTCGTCAACGAGAATAACAACAACTATGAAACGAAAAATAACAACTGAGAACTATAAATTCACACAACACAAGAAATGTGAATTCTTCCCTTGTCACAAGGTTAAAGACGAATCAGAGTTCAATTGCCTATTCTGTTACTGTCCGCTTTACATGCTAAAGGACAAGTGTGGCGGTAATTTTAAATACACAAATGGCGTAAAAGACTGCAGCGATTGCACCATCCCTCACTCAAAAGGAGGATACGACCATATCATGAGCAAGATGGGCTTGGTAATTAAAGAAGGAAGCAAACGAGACGAATAACAATATTAGCAAAGGCACCACATCAATGATGCCTTTCTTTTAAAATTCTCTCATTCAAACACATCACCCACCCCAACATCTACCCACTCTCTCACCACATGTAAAATATGTACCCCATTGTTGAAATGATTTTACCCTCCTGAATATTTCTCCGACTCTATCTTTGCCATCGAAATTCGTTTTCGTAAATTCGAATAAAACCAATGTAAATAATCACAAAGACCGAATCATTTTAAACACTGAAAGATGTATAAACCATTACTAGTACTGGCTATTTTTATTGCCAGCTGTACAACGAAAACTACGAATCCGGTTATCTCAACAACAGGTTTCGACATCAACACCGAAGGTAGTTTTACTGAAATTATCGATGAGGGCATCTCAATTATCGCCCCAGCAGAACATGCCGAGATCTACACCAAGAAAGGCAATAAAACACCCCACTGTATACATATCATGGGAGGAGAATCGAAGCAGGTTGAGATTGTTAATACCACAGAACAACAAGCAAAATATTTCAGCTTTGCCGCTGAGCGCTGGACCTCCAGATCACCATTTAAATTTAAGGTAGAAGCCTACGACGGACAAGCATGGAGTATGTTGTATAAAGGCGACAAGGAGTTGAAAACAGGACATTTCCCTAACGAAGTACTGCTTCCATTGCCCGATAGTAAAGAGCAACGCATCCGTATTTCAGTAACCTCTCCATTACAGTCTGGTGCCCTTATTGATGACATCACCTTCTTCTCCGACAATCCAATGGTGATCGACTCGGTGATTGCCCCTTACCACGTTTACCCTGTATTGAAGCGCAACCAACAGAATCCTGTATTAAACATCAAAGTACATACATCAGGATTTTCTGAACCACAAAATCTTGAAGAGGTAACCATCAATACCCTAAACACAGCACAAACCAAAGCGATAAAAAATGTACAGGTATACTATGCTGGCAAACATGGTCGCATCGCTCAATCTACCCTATTCGCCACACAATATAAAGTAGAACAGGAACTCACCTTCACAGGAAATCAGCCGCTGACTCACGGTGTGAACAATATCTTCGTGTCATATACCCTAAATGAAGATGCTTCAATCGACCAAAATGTTGCAGCACAAGCGATATCAGTCAAGATTAATGGCAAGACCTATGCTGTCAGCAATGAAAAGATCGCAAAGAATCACCTAGGCATTGCATTACGCAAACACAACGACCAAAACGTTGACACCTACCGTATTCCAGGATTAGCCACCACCAACAAAGGAACACTCATCGGTGTTTACGACATCCGCCACAACAACGGCGCCGATCTTCAAGAAGATATCGACGTAGGCATGCACCGCAGTACCGATGGCGGACAAACATGGGAGCCCATGAAAGTAATCATGGACATGAAAGAATGGGGAGGCCTACCAAACGATCAAAACGGTATAGGCGATCCATCGGTATTAGTCGACCGTGCCACCAACACCATTTGGGTAGCAGCCGTTTGGGCACATGGACATCCAGGACAGCGTAACTGGTGGGCATCAAAACAAGGTATGAAACCAACAGAAACCAGTCAGTTTGTATTGGTAAAATCAGACGACGATGGCAAAACCTGGTCGGCCCCTATCAACATCACCAACCAAATAAAAGACAAGAAATGGCATCTGCTATTGCAAGGACCAGGAAAGGGGATCACCCTAAAAGATGGAACCTTGGTATTCCCGGCTCAGTTTAAAGATGAAAACCAAATGCCTCACTCTACCATTATCTGGAGTAATGACCACGGAAAAAACTGGCATATTGGAACAGGAGCAAAACCAAATACCACCGAGGCACAAATTATCGAACTCAATGATGGAGGCTTGATGCTGAACATGCGCGACAACCGAAATGGTAAAGACAAAACCGACACCAACGGAAGAGCCGTAGCAGTGACCTACAATTTAGGAAAGACATGGAAAACACATCCAACATCAAATGGCGCGCTAAAAGAACCAACCTGTATGGCAAGTTTAATCAAAGAAAACTTTGTTGTAAACGGTGAACAAAAATCATTGGTGTTATTCAGTAATCCAAATTCAAAATACGGTCGCCACCACATGACCATCAAGGTAAGTCTCGATGATGGAAATACATGGCCCGAAAAACATCAATTACTCATCGACTCAGGAGGCGGTAGAGGATACTCGTGCATGACTAAAATTGATGATTCGCACATTGGAATTCTTTACGAAGGAAGTCAGGCCGACCTAATTTTCCAGGTCTTCTCTATCGAAGAAATCATGAGCGGCAATTAAACCTGCTAGTTCAAACAAAGAAAAAACTAGCACAAATGCATCCTCACGCAGGATGATCATAAAGAAAGCAATCTTCAGAAAACACAACGTTTCCGGAGGTTGCTTTTTGCATTTTAGTAAAGCCATTATTTACAATTGTACCAACTTTGAACAATTCTCCCCCCATTTTAATTCTTTTTTAATGAAATTCCTACCCTCTCCCAAGATCAAAATTACTAGTATTGCAACCGCTAACAATCCAAGCACATCTTCATTGCAAAAATACAATCATCTAAATCAAATAATTTTTTTCTAAACACTTAATTAATCAACAAAATGACAAAACGAATTTTTATCCTACTCTCGTGTTTCTTGTTCACAGCAGTCAGTTTTGCCCAATCAGATGTGGCAACCGAACTGGGAATAGTACCACGACCAAAAAACATCAGTCGCCTTGCTGGTAACGATTTCAAAATCGACAGTCAGACGAGTATTTATCACGACAAGGCCTCGTCATCAGTTGCCGAGTATCTTCAATCGACATTACAAACATCCACTAGCTTTTCTATTTCTACTAAGAAATCAAAAGCCTCAACATCCGGAAAAGGAATCTACCTAAGCATCGATCCTTCATTGAATCTTAAAGCTGAAGGTTACAAATTAAAGGTAACCGACAATGAGATATCAATCACCGGTAAGAGTACTTCAGGAGTTTTCTATGGAGTGCAGACATTACTACAGTTGCTACCTACCCAGATTTACAGTCCAGAGATCCTTTACGGATTAACATGGAATGTGCCTGCTGTTGACATCACCGATGAGCCTTACTTTGAAGAATTCAGAGGATTGCATGTCGACCTGTCGCGTCACTTCTTCTCAAAAGAGACTTTGCTTCAGTTGATCGATATGATAGCAATACACAAGCTAAACATCTTCCACCTTCACCTAACCGACGATGACGGATGGAGAATGGAGATTAAAGCTTATCCTAAACTGACTGAAATTGGTGCAATTGGTAACCGCTCGAATCCTACAGGAAAAGGACCAAGAAGTTTCTTCACACAGAAAGACCTAAAAGAGATCATCGCCTATGCAAAAAGTCGCTATATCACCGTATTGCCAGAGATTGATATGCCAGGTCACATGAAAGCTGCAATTCGCGCTTATCCTGAATTAAAGTGCCCTGCTGAGCCAAGAAAGACGCCAAAGGTGATCAACAACAATGAATACGCGCTTAATTTCTGCAAGCAAGTACTTAAAGAGGTAAGAGATGTATTTGGTGAGGTGCCAATCCATGTTGGTTTCGATGAGGTGAATTTAGGACTTAAAACCCCAATCTACAACGATGAGGAGATCACAGCAATTGCCCGTGAAATCACCACCTACATCAAAGATAAATTAAAAACCACTCCTATTGTATGGGATGATGCATTTGAAAAAGGATTAGAAGACAAGGACGTACTTGTACAATGGTGGAGACCAGGAAAGAAAGCATGGTGGAAACACCTTGAAATGACAATGGACCAGAAGCTTCAGAAATATGATCAACCATTTATCCTGTCTCCTGGAAATTACACCTACCTAGACATGACCAATGCTGATGGTTTTGACGGTGCACGCTGGGCAGGTATTGTTTCAGTAGATAAGATCTACAACTGGGAGCCAATGCTAGACCTTGTAGATGCTGATGTCTCAAAACGTCATTTGGCAAAGGGTGTAATTACCTGTACCTGGTCTGAAAAAATTCCAGATGTAATCACTTTACAGAGTCGTATTTTCCCACGTCTGGCAGCCTTTGCTGAAAAAGGATGGTCACAACCTGCTGATGTCGATACAGCAAAACCATCATGGGAAGTATGGCGCGACAAGGTTTTGATGGCCAAACAGCTTAATAGATATAAAGCTTTACAGATTAACTACTGGGGCCGCAACCAGCCTTCAGTCATCAAAAATGTAAAGAACGGTAAGTTCTAAACCGCTTTATACTTCACGATATAGAAAACGGCTCTAAGAAATCTTAGAGCCGTTGTTCGTAAGTAAAATTCAAAAACGTGTAAACTGCTGCAAAAGTATCAAGCAACAATATTATTTCCACCCTCCGCCGAGGGCTTTATATAGTTCTACCAAACTATTTAGTTGTCTATATTTCGAATTAATCGTATTAATTTCTGATGCCAGCGCATTACTCCTTGCTGATAACACCTCCAGGTAAGTCGTATTCTGATAGGCATTGTTAAGCAATTCTTCGGAATAACGAACAGCCTCTTTCAACGCTTTTATCTCCTGCAATTGCAACTGATAACGTTGCTCCTCAGATTTGTACGCTTCCAACGCATTCACGACCTCATTACCGGCATTTAAAACCGTTTTCCTGAAATTATACTTCGCCTCAGCCTGCTGTGCCTTAGCCACCTCATATTGCGTACGCACCCTTCTTTTATTCAACAAAGGCTGTGTCAGATTAGCAATCGCGTTGCTAAACAAAGCATTTGAATTAAACCAATCATCAAAGTCGATACTCTCTAAGCCTCCATTTGCCGATAAGCTCAGCGAAGGATAAAAATTACTTCGTGCCACATTGGTAAGTTCAAAACTACGTTGCAATCCGTACTCAGCAGCCATCACATCCGGACGATTACTCAACAACTGAAGAGGAAAACCAACTTCTATGTCAACCGTTGCATTCTGATCGCTCAATGTACCACGGGTAATAGTTCCCGACTGCTTTCCAATCATCAACGAAATCGTATTCTCCAGAAGATGTACATTCTGCTTCAAATTCACCAAAAGAATTTCGGTACTATACAATTGAGCCTCGGTCTGCTTCACCGCCGCCTCAGTCACCCGTCCAGCATTCTTCAAGCTCTTCATGGTTTCCAGTCCTTCCTTACGATTCACCACAGTTTCACTGGCAACCTTCACCTGCGCATCCAACGCTAGCAACTGGTAATACGCTGAAGCCACATTGGCCACCAAAGCACTTTGTACTGCACGCCGACTAGCATCACTCTGCAAATACGCAGCCTGTGCAGCTCTCTTACTACTTCTTAGCTTACCCCAAATATCTGCTTCCCACGAGATGCTCGCATTCAACTGATAGTTCTCATACGAAGGACCATTCCCCTGAGCTGCCACACCCGACAAGCTATTATCTGATAGCTCATATGTTCCGGCCGAAGCTCCCAGGTTTAAGCCAGGCAAACGTTCCATTTTCCCTTGCTTGTAATAAGCCTGAGCCACTTTCACCCGCTCAATAGCCATCAACAGATCAAGGTTTTCAGATAGAGCGACTTCAATCAATTCATTCAAATAAGGATCGGTAAACAACTCTTGCCAAGGCATACTTGCCAATGTAACCGAGTCGGACGTTACAACCCCTCTGTACTGATCTTCAATTTGCAATTCTGGTTGTCGATAAGATTTAGCCACAAAACACGACTGCAATCCTATAAACAAACTTAGAACCACAAATGCTCTTATATAATTATTTCTCTTCATATCGATTAAATTTCTTCAGTACTCACTTCAGGTTCAGGAGCACCACTAATTTTCTCCTGTAAAATCTGGAAAATCACATAGAATGCTGGAATTACAAATACCCCAAACACAGTTCCTACCAACATACCTCCGGCAGCCCCTGTACCAATTGATCGGTTACCAATAGCACCTGCACCGTTTGAAACAACAAGCGGAACAAGCCCCAGAATAAACGCAAACGAGGTCATCAAAATAGGACGTAGTCGCGCTTTAGCTCCTTCAATAGCCGATTCTACGATACTCATTCCCTGGCGTCTTCGTTGCAAGGCAAACTCTACAATCAGAATAGCATTCTTAGCCAACAATCCAAGCAACATAATCAGTGCAACCTGGAAATAAATGTTGTTATCCAGTCCGGCCAAATTCACAAACAGGATACCTCCGAAGATACCGATTGGAAGAGACAGTAAGATTGCGAATGGCAGAATGTAACTTTCATACTGTGCCGACAACAAGAAATAGACAAATATCAAACTCAAGGCGAAAATAATAACAGCCTGATTTCCTGATGATTTCTCTTCACGTGTCATCCCTGAGTATTCATATCCATAATGTGAAGGCAATACCTCTGCCGCAACTTCTTCAATAGCTGCAATAGCATCTCCGGTACTATATCCAGGATTTACAGCCCCTGTTATACTAGCCGAATTATATAAGTTAAAGCGATTCACAACGTCAGGACCATTTACTTTTTTCAAGTTTATAAACTGACTGATAGCCACTAACTCTCCCCTATTATTTCGAATAAAGATATTATTCAGCGACTCATCCGTCTGACGATCTTCTGGTGCTGCCTGAATCATAACACGATATTGCTTACCAAATCGATTAAAATCAGATGCATATAAACTACCATAATAAGCCTGCATTGTTGTAAATACAGCGTCAACAGAAATACCCGCCTCTTTCACCTTCTCAACATTCACCTCCATTTCAAACTGAGGATAGTTCGTATCAAGAAAGGTAATCGCATACTGCACCTCAGGACGTTGATTTAAAGCCATCAAAAACTTATTCGTCTCAGCCATCAAATCATCAGTCGTTCCGTTTTGTTTATCTTGTAATCTTAACTCAAAACCTGCAGAGTTACCAAAACCAGGCACCGTAGGAGGAGTAATAAACATGATTCGGGCATCCTTAATGTGGGCCGTCTTTGCATACAATTGCCCAATAACAGCCTTAACCTCTTCACTCGCCTCTTTTCGATCTTTCCAAGGCTTCAATTTCATCACAGCAAATGCTTTTGAACTACCATTGGTACGACTCAGCAATGAGTAACCATTCACAAACATGCGTTCTTTCACAATGTCCATTGAGCGAATAATAGCATCGACTTCATTAGCCACAGCACTAGTACGATCAATGGTTGTTCCTGCAGGCATTGTAATATCACAGAAAACCATCCCCTGGTCCTCATTAGGAATAAAACCAGTAGAAGTACTATTAAACATCCATCCTGCCGACACCACAAAAGCAGCAAGAACGATAACTGCCAACCATTTACGCTTGGTAAATACGCTAACAGATCTCGTGTAGCGCTCAGTCACCGCGTCGAATCCAGCATTAAATGCACTATAGAAACGGTTCACCAAACCCTTCTTCTTTGTCTCTTCATTATGTGGTTTTAGCAACAAAGCACATAAAGCCGGACTCAAAGTAAGGGCATTCACCGCCGATATAAGAATTGCAATGGCAAGCGTTAATGCAAACTGCTGATAAAACACCCCTGTTGGCCCAGTTAAAAAAGTAACCGGCACAAACACTGCCGACATCACAAGGGTGATCGATATAATCGCTCCGGTAATCTCACTCATAGCCGATTGTGTTGCAGCCTTACCGCTCTTCGCTCCACCTTCAAGCTTCGCATGCACAGCCTCAACCACCACAATAGCATCATCAACCACAATACCAATGGCCAGTACCAAAGCAAATAACGTTAACAGGTTAATGGAGAATCCAAACAACTGCAAAAAGAAGAATGTACCAATAATAGCTACCGGCACAGCGATAGCAGGAATTAACGTTGAACGGAAATCCTGAAGGAAAAGAAATACCACAAGGAACACCAAAAGGAACGCCTCGAAAAGAGTTTGCACCACGTGATCGATTGAAGCTTCCAGGAATTCATTCGTATCGTAAGGAACAACATATTCAATTCCAGCGGGGAAATCCTCCTCTGCATCTCGCAGCACCTGGTGAATTTCCCTAATAATATCTTGTGCATTAGAGCCAGGAGTTTGGGTAATTGCAACAGATGTAGCAGGTTTTCCCTGGGTAATACTTTCTGTAGCATAACTTAACGCCCCCAGCTCTACTCGTGCAACATCTTTCAAACGCAGGAAGTTACTATTCCCCTCCGAGCGGATAATAATATTTTCGTATTCCTGAGGTTCGCTTAATTTTCCTTTATAACGAATCACATATTCAAAAACCTGCGACGAGTTTGCCCCAAACTTACCAGGAGCAGCCTCAAGGTTTTGCTCATTAATAGCCGCTACCACCTCTTGTGGAGTAATCCCGTAAGCAGCCATCTTTTCAGGCTTAAGCCAAACCCTCATGGAATAGTCCTTATTCCCAAATACGGTTGCACTACCAACACCTTTTACCCTTCGCAATAAAGGAACGATATTAATATTTGTATAGTTGTGTACAAAGGTTGCATCCAAATCAGAATTATCAGAATACAATGAAAAGAACATAAGGAAACTGGTTTGTCTTTTCTCTGTAGTCACACCAGTTTGCAGAACAGCCTGTGGCAAGCGACTATTTACAGCCGTCACCCTGTTTTGCACCTTTACCGAAGCAATCTCAGCATCGGTACCCTGCTCAAAATAAACATTAATGGTTGCCGATCCATCGTTACTTGCTGTCGACTCCATATAAGTCATGTTTTCAACCCCATTAATTTGCTCTTCAATGGGAATCACAACACTCTTCAATATGGTCGCGGCATTTGCCCCCGGATAAGTTGCATTTACCACCACTGTTGGCGGTGCAATATCGGGAAATTGTTGTACAGGTAGGGTCGTCAAACCCAGTACCCCTACGATAACTATGAGTATAGAAATTACAGTCGAAAGGACAGGCCTCTCGATAAATCGTTTAAACATGACGTTGATACTTTAAATACTAGGCTTCTATTTTGCTGACAATTCTTTGCTGTTATCCGTTGCTACACCAACATCGGCAAGCTCAGGATTAATAACCATTCCTTCACGAAGATTAATCAAACCATTGGCAACAATAGTCTCTTGTTTTTCAAAACCTCCATCAATAATGAAATAATCGTTGTAAGCCTTAACAATGTTTATGCTTTTCGATTTAACAGTATTTTTCTCGTCAACCGTATACACAAAACGTTGGCCCTGAATCTCAAATGTTGAGTTTTGTGGCACCAACAAAGCATCCTTTATTTGCGTTGAAAGACGTATTTTACCACTAATACCACTCCTTAACAGCATCTCAGGATTAGGGAATTTCACCCTGTAGTTTACACTACCAGTACGAGGATTTACCATCCCCAATATAGCCTCTACTCGTCCTTCATGCTCATAAGAATTTCCATCAGCCAAAATCAATTCCACATCAGCCATCTGGTTAATTTTATCCTGAATTGTAGCTCCACTATTCTGACGATTAAAATCAAGGAATTTCTTCTCGTTTAACGAAAAGTAAGCGTAGATGTCGCTGATATTTGAAATTGTAGTCAGTGGCTGTGGTTCATTACGACCAACAAGACTACCTACACGGTATGGTAAGCTACCAACAATTCCATCTACCGGACTGGTAATTACCGTATATGCCAGGTTTTCTTTGGCATTTTGGTAGGTTGCTTTAGTTGCATTCCATTGAGCTTTAGCAGCATTGTAGTTGCTAATAGCCGACCTCAGCTGGATCTCCCCAACAATCTGCTTATCAACAAGCGGTCTCAGCTTATCCACCTCAACCTGGGCAGCCTCCATTTGAGCCATTGCCAATTCCACATTAGCCTGTGCCGCCTTTACCTGCTGATTCAACTCCTCAGCTTCTAGTCTGAAAAGCTTTTGTCCTTTCTTCACCTGACTACCCTCATCGATAAAGATCTCTTTAATGAAACCATCAACTTTTGGGCGAATATCAATATTCTGAATCCCCTCAATGTTAGCAGCATATTCATTAAAGATATTTACATCTTTCTTCTTAAGGTGGGTAACCTTAAATGTCTGTGGTGCTTGCTGTGCCGACTGCGAATTTGTTGTTGTACAACTTACCGCAATAAGTCCCACACCAAGAATCACACACAAAATTTTTACTAGCTTCTTCATTTGTAATTTGTTTCGTTATTTTCTAAATATCTTATTCTCAAGTCTCTTATGATCTGCTGGCACAAAATTAAGTCACGTTACATGGATCATACTTATACTATTTTGCATTCAGCTTATATATTTTTACATAAATAGATTCTTCAGAAAAATATATAGGGGCAGACCAATTACTAACCAATCCAATAGTAATCAGAAACTTAATTTAACATCTTACTATCGATATACTCCTTCGGACTCATGCCTGTTTTCTTTTTAAACACTCGTGAGAAGTACTGAGGATACTCAAAACCCAATCGATAAGCAGTTTCAGCTATCGAAGTATTAGGGGTAAGCAATAAGCTTTTGGCCTCTTCAATCAAGTACATATTAATCTGATCAACAGCAGTCTTACCTGTTTCAGCCTTTATTGTATCGCTCATATAACGCTGACTCACACCCAACTGACTAGCAAGCCATTCAACCGATGGGATTCCTTTTTCTTGAAAATAATTCGCGTCAAAATACACATCCAAGATGTCCTTAAAACGAGTATATAATGCCTGATTAATATCTTTACGATTCAGGAATTGACGCTTATAAAAACGGTCGGCATATTTTAACAGCGTCTCTAAGTACGACAGAATAATATCCTTGCTAAACTCATCCTGATTATTGTTGTACTCACGCTCAATATTTCTACAAATGATCTTTAGAATCTCCTCCTCTTTGGGAGACAAGTGCAACGCCTCATTCACATGATAATCAAAGAAGCTATATTTCTTAATTTTATCAAACAAGACACTACCATTTAGGTAATCCCTATGAAATGCAATATGAAAAGCTTCAGAGGCAAACGCAATTCCTTTATAAACCATCTTTTGGTCAGGAGCCGTAAAAATCAATGTCCCGTTGCTACAGTCATATTTAGTGCGCCCATACAAAATCTCACCTGAAACAATATTTTTGAAGCTAATACCATAAAATCCATTTGTTACACTTACAGGTTCTGATGGCTCATCGTTCCCACAACGCTTAATTTCACCTTCTTCTAATTTCGTATGTAAAATACTAAACAAGGGATTCTCCGGAGGAGGATAATTACCTTGCTTATGCATTTCTGATATTGTATTATTAACTATTGTTTTCATTTTACCCTACAAATAAAAATACAAAGCAGGTAGCAAAACGCTACCTGCAACTTTACACTGATGCAATGTTTGACATGCTTATTAAAGAAACTGTCGATTCTATTTACAACTTCTTGCACATAGTCGACTTTATCATATAGGTCTACATGTGAAGCACCTTTAATAGTTACGCATACAAAGATCGGTCATGAAGAGGGCTTATCTCTTATACTTTTTTGCATAATGTGAATACATTTTTGCATGCGCACAAAGAGCACTTTCCTTATTCAGGCTGATATCCAACCAATTGAATAAGATATGAGTGATGTTTTTCACCCAAGCCTAACATTTTATCTACCTTTTCTCTGTAAAATCCACCAATAACAACCGAATTCATCTTATTAGCACACGCATAGAGATAAATATTCTGAGTAGAATAAGCCACTTGATTTCCATAGTAAAAATCCATTCCATGCGCCTCCTCCATTGCTTTTTTCATATACATAGGAAACGATTCATCGTCAATCGTCATGATAAACACTGCAGGAGCCTTTTTCACAGGCGATTGCGGAGAGATTTCACTTCTGATATCTTCAGCTATAACTTGCTTTAATTCATGATGAGAAGCCTCATATCGATAGACACCCGATTCCAGAGCCACATAGATTGCAATATCGCCTAACAAAGGCACTGTTCTCCCACCATTCTCTCTATTAACACCTGCAGCAGCCCATAGCAAATTACTTAGATCCTGTTTACTAATCTCTTTTTCAGCGAAGTTACGTGTCGATTTACGGTTTTGGAGAGCATCCATTAATGTCACCTTATTCTCAAGATCAGGCTTAACTAACTTTACCACCACATTTGTGTTAGAACTTGTCTTACTCTTATTACCTGCCCCATTACCTTGAGCATTTGAACAAGCAGTGAATGTTACCATGGATAATAGAATTGCGAATATTTGTTTCATGTTATTAAGATCTTTGAATTATTAACTGATACAAATATCGGGCACGAAGGTTGCTCTTCACTTAAACATTTTCGTTGATGATGAATACTTTTTGGAAGGAAAGGAGTATAAACAACCATGTTCAATGCACAGCACCATTAGAAAAGATGCACGCTTTTAATCCACGATGAAGTGTCGCTGTAGCATATTGTAAGATCGTGATGATCACAAACATCATCACGATCTGCCCTGGAAGGGCATTTTCTTTTTAACCCATGATGCCGCAATACCGCTAAAAAGATATCATACGTTAGCAATATCTTTTTAGCGCGTAAATGGTAGATTATTCAATTCCACATTACCGCCGGAAATGATAACACCTATTTTCATATTTTGAAATGAAGCTTTCTCTTTCAGTATAGCAGCAAATGCAACAGCACTAGAAGGCTCAATAATAATTTTCATACGCTCCCAGATCAACTGCATTGCGCTCACAATCTCCTCTTCTGTAACCCGAATAATTCGATCGACATACTGCTGAATGATAGGGAAATTCTTATCGCCCAATTGAGTCTTCAATCCATCGGCAATTGTATTGGTAGTTTCATTCGACTCAATCTGACCTGAAATCAACGACCGGTAAGCATCATCCGCTTCAAAAGGCTCACCTCCAATAACCTTACAGTTCGTCCCAAAATAATGAGCAGCTAAAGCAGTTCCCGCAATCAATCCACCACCACCAACAGGAGTAAAAACAATGTCTAACTCAGGATAGTCTTCAAGTAGCTCCAAACAAGCAGTCCCTTGCCCCAAAATGACATTATTATCGTTCGATGGATGAATAAAAGTAGCCCCCTTATTAATCTCAATTTCTTTTGCAGCAGCTTCTCTGGCTTGAAGTGTAGGTTCACATTCCACAACATCTCCGCCATAGCCAATAACCGCATTTTTCTTCACCTGAGGAGCAGATGAAGGCATTACAATATAAGCCTTTACACCAAGACTCTGAGCTGCAAGCGCCAAGGCCTGAGCAAAGTTTCCAGAGGAATGAGTCACCACACCTTTTTGTCGCTGTTCTTCAGAAAGTTGCAAAATAGCATTGGTTGCACCTCTCATTTTAAATGCACCCATCCTCTGAAAGTTTTCACATTTAAAAAACAACTCGGCCCCTACTATTTCATTTAACAAACGAGACGTTAATACCGGAGTATTATGAATGTAGGGTTTAATTCGATTATAACAATCTATAACTTGTTTCTTTTCCATGAGTCTATTTATTAATTAAAGTAGTGACCGTTACACTTTCACATTTTGGGTGATGCAATCACCTGCATCCTAGTAATATTTACCTGTTTCTAAATTCCGCTTAATTTCAGTATGCTCTTTCACAATACCATGCATCGCAATAAAAACACCCTCCTCAATAAGATTTGCAGTCGCTATTGCACATCCCAGGTTTATAGGCGCCTCTGAATTACTAAAGCGTTCGGGGCGCATTGCTCCCGTAATTACAACCAATTTATCACCAACTCTCTCACTAATATAAGCAGCCGTTTCCATCATCGTATCGGTACCATGAGTAATGATAAATTTGTTACCATCATGACTGTTAATCAGATCAACCAAACGCTGTCGGTCTACATCAGTAATCTCAAGACTATCCTTCTGACAGCATGTGACGACCTCAAATTCAAAAGATGGATTTAGTTTCTCTAAAATACGATTAGTAGCTGGTTCTCCAAATTCAAATGCCCAGCCTTTTGTTGTATGAGGGTAATCTTTGTCGATCGTTCCTCCAGTTTGAATAAATACTAACTTCATCTTTTAAAGATTAATAGATTATCAGACTATAAGATTTTGCTATCAGGATAACGTCAACTGCATTAATGCTGGCACAAACCGAACCGTTTTTTCCACTGTCCATTAGGCTGATCATATAAATTTATCACCTATTTCTCTTTGTTGGGAGGTGCGGACCAAAATATCCGATATAAATTTTATTTTCTGAGGATACAGGAAGGAAATAAAGTCGAAAGGCTGAATTAAATCCCTTAGCATGCAATCCAAAAAAACACTTCTTACCATTAACATCAAACAAGCGATGTCTCCTAAGACGAGGATCCTGTTTAACCGATTCAGATTCATCCGACAAACTAAAACCTAACGCCCCCTTCAAATCATCAACAGAATAATTACCTCCACTTTCACAATAACCGTTCAGGCCTTTCAAAACATCAACCAATTGGGTAAACATCCCTTTTGATATTGATAGATCCTTAAGCTGTTTATCAGTTCTCCCCACGAACACAAGATTAGGAAATTCTTGCTCTCGATTTTGCCATAACTCATTTCCTTCTCTAAGGCTTTCCAACCGATCTGTCTCAATCTGTTTCTTCCAAACCTTCCAGTGTTCAAGATTTGCACAGTTCCCAACTGCAACTTCATATACTCTATCTCCAGCATCTGTCAATTCCTTTCCAACAATCTCAATCTCATGCTTATCCCACCTTTCATCCGAAAGATAACTCACCGATATCTGGTCTAGCAAGTACGTTGCTCCAAGTGAAGGAACCATACAATCACTGTCATCCTTCAAGTAAAATTCCGACAGTTGATGTCGATTATTTAAGTAAAACTCAGATTCAGGAATATATGGATAGTCTGTTCGCTGGAAAAGAGACTTAATTAAAATACGCCTATCATTATCTTGTTCATTCACCCAGTCAAAAATATATTTTCCTTCTGTAAGTTGAGTATTGAACCATCTAGATGAATCTTCGTCACAAACCCGTACGGCCTTCAAACCTTTCTCCAATCCATTCTCAATAAGCCGCAAAAATATAGGAAAATTGACATTTGCATCCTCTTCCGATTTGAACGGAATCGAAGAGTCGTTAAAAATAAAATACTCCATACCTATTCTCCTAACAAATCACTCAGTTGTTTTTCCCATTCATCCATAAATCCCATCGGCCAATCTTCAATTTTTCCCTTATCATCAATATACACCGGAATTATCTTCGATTCATGATTTGTTTGATCAATATCCCGATCAATAAAATACAATGAAACATCCTCACCTTCCAATATATCCTGCTTTACAGCAACACGTACTCCATTTATCACATGATCACTATGTGTCTCCATAATAATCTGTATCCCCGCACCTGCTGCCTTTGCAAATAAATGACCAATTTTAGCCTGACCGGCCGGATGCAAATGCGATTCAGGATTTTCTACAATTATCAAATCTCCAGCTTTCGACATTAACACAGCCGTTATCACTGGCAACACATACGTCAATCCAAAACCTACATGTGTTGGCTTAAAAGACTCAGTATAATCATATTTAGTCTCAAATTGATAATTCAAACTAGCCACCTCTAAATCGGGATGAAGTGTTGTTATAGCCTTAACACCAGGAGAGATTTCAGCCAACCAGGCATTAACATTATCAATTAAAGTATTCGACTTAGCTTTAGGATGTTGCAGCAACTCATTATTGATTACACTATCTTGATTTTTTGCCAGATAATGAACAGTATATTCTCCTGTTTTACCCAGCGACTGTAATTGCTCAACAAAATAAGAAGATGCCTTATATTGCACTTGTGGATTAATCCGATTTGCACACAAATATTGGAAGTTTCTTGAGAAAATCGGTTCATTTTCCAATGCAAAGTTTTCATCTTTTAACTCTTTAGTTAGAGGTAAAACATCACTTCCCTTATCGGGAGTAAATTCAAGTTTCAACTCATGATCATATTCAAATTCCAAGGTAAATGCTAAAGTTTCTTGTGGATCAGCATCAACCGACAAAATATCTTTTCCTATTCCTAATTGTAAAAGCAAATCATCACGTAAAAAAAGGCCACGACTAAAATCTCCATTTTTATACGACTGTCTCAACAATAACAATACCTGTAGAATAGAAGACTTACCCAGTCCATTGTATCCGGCAAATATGGTTAAAGGTGAAAGTAGAACCGTTTCATCTTTTATTGCTTTAAAATTTCTAATAGAAACACTAGTAAGCATGACGCGTATATTTTGTTATTATTTTTTGCATTTCCTTATGCCGATATTTCACGTTATCCTTATTGTTCGTTTTTTCGGTAATGGCACTATTAAAATCACTATTATTCAACAACTCTTTATAATCGCTCAAAAATCCAACTGGACTATTTTTTAGAATCCGTTGTTCATCATCCGACAATAATGCAAGATTTACAGTGGTTGTTTCAAACAACGATCTATTAAGCGTAACCTTTCTTTCAGGATGGATCAATGCTTTACTAAACATCTTATTATTAAAAATATTTTTCGAGAGCTCTAAAGTCTTTTTAAACTTATCTTCAAGGAGAGCTAATTCATCAGCTGTTGCCTGTTCATTAAGACTCTCCATCTCATCATCAAGAAATTGTTGCAGACTAGGCTTATAATTCTCATACCCATTGTTATAAAAAGCCATAAAACGCAAAATTAGCTCCTTATTAAGCATACGTTTTGGTGAAACTTGAATACACTCCCGAAACCAATCCTCTTCCGAAATTCTTTTCAAGAATTCAGTAACTTGTCCTTGATTTAATGCATGTCGGATCTCTTGAGCAGTTAATTTTGTTCCTCCAGTATTAATTCGATGAAAAAGACTAGTTAAAACCTTTTTGGGAGTACCCTTTTTAATCTTAAAAACAGTAATATTAGTTTCATAAATACGACGTTGAAACATTCTATCAAGCTCGTCAAAACTTTTTCCTTCAAGCTCTTTCAGAAACTCCATCCCTTTCAACACTAACTTCTTATCAACCATAAACTTCTTGATAGTTGATAATCTTTGAAGCCCGTCAACTACAACCCATTTATCATCATTTGCAACGTCCATATACATAGCGGGTAAAGGCAAGCGAATTAAAATTGACTCAATCAATTGACTCATTTTAGTATTACTCCACAAATTACTTTGTCGCTGAAATTCGGGCATCAAATCAATAGCATCATCCTCAATTCTTGCGGCTAATCCATATATTGTGATTTGCTCAACAGCAATTTCAACTTTTTTCGGATCAAAAGGCGTAACAATATCCTGCTCTCCTCCATCCTTTTCAGCCTCAATGCCCTGACGTTCTAAATAAGCTGCTGGCTCTTCACATGAACTAATATCCTCTGAATATTCATTGTACTCGGTCATAACACAAAAATAATTAATTATTTTATTGGATGTTATCAAACAAGAGTAAACTCACATCTTAATCGTATAATATTATCATAGTTTTCTAGATTGCATAGCACGCTGGAGGATACATTCATCCCATCATAAATACTTGCATCATAGATTAAATCACCAACGTTATAATCACTACTCATTTATATCCTCCAATATCAGTTATGTTTTGTTTGACTTTCGGCAAGATCAATGTACAATCCGAGCGATCACTGAATTACCCACTGAAATACTCTTTCTTATGTGCTCGGTATTTCTATTGCTTTTTAGCAATTACAATCATATCCGTCAAAAATGTTCCATCAGGTTCAGGATATTTTTTCCTTTGTAAATCGATGATTTCAAAACCATTTTTAATCAAACAATAAGATAAATAGTCTGCCTGATGATCACTTTCTTATTCAAACCTTATTTCACAATCGTCCTTTGCCTGCTTCAGTCTGATTGTTTTTGCAATGTCCATTCCTTGAAAGTCAGCTTTTGTTGCATTCCTGAAAGAAAGCTTCAATCCTGCTTTTTTAGCTGCAATCATTCCATTTACAACGTTACTGACTCTACCACCAGCTAGAGCGTGGGCCTCCAACTCATCTCTTCTCATAATTATTCCACTCTTAGCCGAAGCAATTAATCCTCTTACGATTTCTTCAACAGGAGATCTCCTAAATTTCATCAACAGCAATTCCAATACTGGGATCTTGATCCCTGACATTAAAGCAATAAACCATAAACGAAATGGTATATACAACAGAATTAAAACGATACCCACTACTGCTGCACCAACAATTATTTGTTCTTGAGTTAAATTCATTACTAGCATTTTATTTAATCATTTGGATATGAAAAACGAGGAATCCTCAATTCAAAATCCCCGCTTTACCTCATGCCATCCCTCAATTGGGATAGTTAAAACTACTAATAATATCCTATTTGAAAAACAATAAAACCAAACAATTTGCCTTTTAGATAGAATGACGAATTGGTACACTATCCAACACAGTTTCATCAGTATCTGAAATAACATAGTTCACTCTATCAATGGCAGCTTTCTTATCTCTTGGTAGTTGAGCATCGAAACTAACCGTATTAATGACATGAATTCCCATATAATAGGTAGGCACATTTACCAGTTCCAGTGTCCTGATCTGTTCTTCAAGCACTTCACGTTCAGTTGCCATTTCAAATTTGCCTTCTTCAATATCTTTTGCCAATTGAGTACCTTCATTTACATTTAGAGTAGTTGGAACAATACCCAAAGGTTTTACTGAGTTAATTAACTTAGCATTCGCCTCTGCATTCTCAAACCCTCTGCCTTTTCCTGCGGCTCCGAACATGAAACCATAAAAGAAAGTAATACCTGCCCTGTTTAAACGTTCCAATTGTTCATATGCATCATCCAACGAAGCACCTTTGTTCAAATAGTCAAGTGCGTCTCCTAAACCCGTTTCAACACCAATCCACAAATCACCAATTCCCAGCCTCTTCAATTCTGCAATTTCATCATCAGTTTTACCCATAATATTATTGATAGAAGCATACATGGTGATTATCTCAACCGCTGGCAGATATTCGTGAATCATTTCCGCAATAACTTTCAATCGTCTTCCTGATAATACAAAGGCATCTCCATTGACCAAAAAGATACGCTTTACCGTAGGATACTTTGCTTGTGCTTCTTGTAAATCCTTTTCTACCTGATCCATTTTATCCACCGAAAACTTCACATCACGATACATGGTGCAAAATGTACATTTATTGTGTGCACATCCTACAGTCACCTGAAGTAATAATGTATTCGCCTCGTAAGGAGGCCTGTAAATTGGCCCTGTATAATTCATTTTATTTTCTTTAAATATTAATCCTAGTTCATTGATATGGCAAAGTTAAGAAGTACACCTTCAGATTAAGTGTAATAGAATTGGACAGAATTGTACTTTTATTGGCTGACACATAAACAGTATTAGCAATTCACCTATTTTCTGTACTAAATCCTCTATCAATACCCTTTTTAGCATATCAACAACCAATAATAATACAATTACACTAACAAAGGGAAACAAAAAAAGCATCAGAAAAAATACCTCCCAATGCTTTCTTGACATAAAATAATAGCAATCATCACCACTTTTCCCAATGAATATTGTTGGCATCAAATTTATTCTTTGGTTTTTCTACACCAGTTGGATAACCAAAAGGAATAACAGCCATTGGCATAATATGATCTGGCAGATTCAACACCCTCCTGGCATGTTCCATTCTTTCCTTTCCTGGATAAAGCGTACTCCAAACTCCACCGAGCCCCATTCCTTCCATAGCTAAGAGGATATTTTGTGTAGCTGCAGAGGTATCGGTAATCCAAAATTCTGGTGCCTCTTCTCTCACCTTACTCATATCACCGCAAACAACAATCGCCGCTGGCGACCCATCCAATCCTCTGGCATACTTTAGTTCTTTTCTAAGTTCAAGCATCGTATTTCTGTCTTCGATAACTATAAATTGCCATGGTCTCGTATCGAATCCAGTTGGTGCCGCCATACCTGCTTTTAAAATTGTCATGATATCTTCCTTAGCAACTTTTTGATCGGTATAGTTTCTTACACTCTTTCTCTCGTGAATTACAGACAGTATGGCTTCTCTTTTAGTAGTTGCAGACCGAGAAACGTCCTCTGTCTCTTTTTTCATTTCAACCAATTTATAGGTAGTAAGCAACAAGGCTATGGCCAGCAACAATGATAATAAATGACTCTTATTCATGATATATTTAACTTTTGAATGGTTTTCTGATGGTTTCTAATAAATATCCCGTTGGGCAAACGTATTTACACCAAGGACGAGGAATAAAGATTGACAAAATCAAAAAGGAAACTGCCAATACAATTACAGGAATAGATGCCGAACTGTACAGAAAAGCAGAGAAAGGCTCCACATTCGTCAAATCAAGACTCACTCCTGTAAACATGATCAACATGATGGTAGCAAACACCTTCTCTCGCAGGGTAGACAAAAATTGTTTAGTTGAAGGTGAGAGCTTCACTTTTTTCGTCTTTATCTTCCCCAACAAATCCTGCGATGCACCAAACGGACACAAGTGTGAGCAATAAAAAGACTTACTCTTAGTTAACGGAAGCAAAACACTTAACAGCAGGATACCAAATACAAACAACTTGGCAGGTAAATCAATTCCATGTATTGTCCAATTGCTAAATGAAAACAAGGAAAGGAAAGTTCCCGACCAAAAACCTAAGATAATAACTACAAGCCCCTGATATATTCCCCTGAAGCCCTTCAATATTTTTGGTAAAAAGAATTGAACTAAAGCCAATATCAACAGAAGAACTCCCAATACATTTTTTAGAATAGTCGGAAAATCAGTCTGTACGGCCAGGGAAACTGATTGATTCAGAATTTTCCCAGTACTGTGCTTCATGGTTTTTATTATTGCTTTTGATGTAAGAGTAGCTCCCGTTACAACATCAACTTTTGAATTTAGTACATCATGAATTACCATCTTGTCCCACGATTCCATAAATCCGGTTTTCCTTATTTTCTCCACAAAATCAGGAGATTCATAGTTTTTGAGCAATTTAATGCCAACAAGTCTATCCTGATTCGTGAAGCCCATCAATACTGGCACCGATGAAGCGAAACCAATAATTGAATCAGAAACCGGACTGGTATTGTAAGCCCAACCAATTTGATCTTGATTTGCAAAAACAAGAATACTATCGTTCTGAACCTTAAAACTTGAAGCATTCTCAAATAAAACTCTTATATCCTCAATGGTATATGTAGCAGGTTGTCTTACATCGGTTTTACTGGCAAAAATTTCATACCCAAAAATCGTCTCCCGTTGCAATGCCAAAACTCCAAGCAACAAAACAATCATAACCATGACATAGAGTTTTTGAATTAGATTTTGATCTATTATCCTTCTCCTCATAATGCCAATAGTAAGATGATTACAACCGCTGCCAGTATAATATTGATTACATCGCTAATGCTTAATTTCCGGTTCTCACTCATTTCTATCTTTTTAGTTATACGTCTTCTATTCTCTCCCACAATTTTATCATTATTCATAGTGAAGAATACAAATCTAGTATAGAGTCTGTTGGAAATTATTGTACACATATTGGACAAAACTGTATAGATATTGGATTTCGCTATAAAACAAGGGTTTTAACCTTTCTATAACATGATTAATTGGCCCTGATTCCCTATATTTGCTCAAAACAAACCAATTTTAATACAATGCATACAGAAAGAGCGAATAAGTTATTTGAGATTCATATAGAGGAATTATCAACCTGGGGTAAGCGTCCACACAAGCACAATTTTTTTGAAATTGTTTACGTTGAAAAAGGTTCAGGATTCCAGTGCATCAACAATCATGAATTTGAATACCATGAAGGAAACATATTCCTACTTCCTCCACTTGATTGTCATTCCTTTAAAATTGAAGAAGAATCGCGCTTCTATTTTATTCGCTTCACCGATCATTACTTTCTAAAAAATGACGGACTTACTGATTATAAGGACTGGTTTGATAAGGTTGCATACATTTTGGCAAACTACAATAAAGTTCCCGGTGATATAATTTCAAACGAAAGAGAACGAAATTTCATCATCGACAACATTAAATCCATTTACCAGGAATACCTGTCGGCCGATCGCTACTCCGATTCTATTATTGCTGGATCTATTGCTTCGATACTAAACATACTGGCTCGAAGTATAGAAAAGAAATACGTAGATCAGGCAAACGAAGTAGACAATCGTTTTGGTGAAATTTTACGCTATATCAACACCAATATCTTTAAAAGTGAGCATTTAAGAGTGCCCAAGCTGGCTGAACAATTTGGCATTTCTAAATCTTATTTCTCAGAATACTTTAAAAAACAAGCAGGAGTTAGTTTAGCTGATTACATCATCAAATCAAAATTAAAAATAGTAGAAACCAAAGTATTACACACCGACCTATCTTTAAAAGAAATTGCCTATCAGATGAACTTTACAGATAGCAGTCATTTAGCTCGATCCTTTAAAAAAGTTTACGGAATGACTGTAAAAGAATTTAAGAACGGCGGTAACACTTGCTGTCTTTCATAAATTAAAACCAACCAATCATACCTGATAAATACAGCGTAAAGGTCACCTTTATTATACATGATTCTTATTGTGCTCAGTCAACCACTTTCGTGTGATTTCATCCAAGGGCTGATCATTACACGAAACCAAGTAGTCGAGTTCGGTAATGATATCATTAGAAAAACAGATGGAACCTAACACTTCCAATTCATTTTTTGAAAACAGAGATTTTCTGTCTTCTCTAAGCAATAAAACAGCCCTATCCTCTTTCCCCAAGAGTCCTTTCGGATCTTTTAGCTCTCGAATATGATACTGAAGATGAAGATAATTAGGTTTCCAAAGTGGAACAACAATCCATTCTTTATTCCTGATAGCCTGCTCCAATGCTCCAAAACAACACTCCTCAGTTCCTGTAAAGAAACGATATCCGGTTTTCTGTAAACCATACAAAAGCATAATGCTTTGCGAAGATCGTGTGATACCAGCCCCAGGGCAAACTCCCTGAATGGCTAGTCGCATCTTTTTCTGTACTGTTTGTTTATGCAGATCTTCAATTTCCGACACTTCTGTTTCCGGCACGTAATCAGGCACTGCCCACAGTGAATAAGGTTTATAGTGTAATCCCAACTCAATTAATGCCACATCTTTCTCAACTTCAGCTTTAAACTTGCCATCGTTAAATGGCAACCAGGCCGATGTTAGCATATCAACATCTCCAAACCGTAGCTTGTCAAAATTGTCCTGATGAGGAGAGTAAATTCTGTTTACCTCAAACCCCATGTTTCTCAAAACATTAGTCAGTAAGGATGCTGTTACTCTATGAAAAGACAGATCTGTTACTCCTATCGTCACCAATTTGCTATACCTTATTCGCATGAGGTTACTTCAAATAAATTGTACAACATCTGTTATCCTACAATTTTATTTGTAAGCACAATCAACTCATCAACAATAGCCTTGTCGTAGGCATCAGGATGAGCCAACCCAAACGAACCTCTGTCATTATCGAAATACTTCCCTGATACATCTGCAAATTCATCGGATACTCCCAATGCAATTAGAATATCAGCACCTTTATCCGCCGATGACCATGAATTTCCAAAGGCTTCTTTTACCATTTTTGTATTCAACAAAGATCCTGGATTTACAGGAACAATAGTCAAGTTCGGCTCTTTCTGAGCCATATAAAAACTCCATATAGTTAAAGCCAACTTACTCTGTGCATAAGCATCGCTTATGCCGATACTTTCTTCTCCTGTTAGCGCATCGAAAGAAATTGAAGATTGTGCAGCCGAACTCAAATTCACCACTCTTGCCTGATTCGCTTTTTTTAGCACTGGCAACACTTCTGTCGTAAACAAAACCTGAGCAAAATAATTTACCACAAATCTCATCTCCAATCCATTCCGATTATATGACTCTGAACTATGATAGATACCTACGTTATTAATTAAGACATCCAACTTTGGTAATTCTTTATTTACCTGATGGGCCATTTGCTTTACCGATTCAAAATCTGAAAAATCAGCTACAAAACCGTTCAAATTATCATTTCCTGTTGCAGATTTTATCTCAGCTATTACAGCATTCAGTTTATTCTGATTTCTTCCGTGCAAATGAACCTCATGCCCCTGAGCTGCGAGTTTAGTTGCTGTTAATTTTCCAATTCCATCGGTACTTCCTGTTATTAAAATGGTCTTTTTCATGCTTCTAATTTTAACAATTGTTCTTGCGATCACCATCGACTTCATTTTCCCCATACATAACTGCCCGAAGTATCATTAAAATCGTAAACGTCTTCTACATGAATTCAATTTGTAGCACTGATTCCGACACTCATGCATCACATCAAAAGTTATGAGGTTTACAGCCACCGCCTCTGCAAATATTTGATATTTACAAAACTACAGAGACAATCATTTACTATTATTGTAGGCTAATCTGATAAAATTGTACTTTTATTGGTTGTATATGCGATCACGCTCAGCATCTTCATTTTAGTCAACTATTTCGTTGCCAGTTTATTCAACTTTTCCCACACCTTTCGGGGAACAATAGCTAATGTTACTTTCTCCAGATCCAATATCGACACAAACTTCTTACCAAGCACAATATGCTGCTTCCATTCAACATAGTCCTTATAGAGCAACAGCGTGCATATGTCTGTTGTGTTTATTGCATCAGAAAGCACATGCGAATGATAGGTCGATTTCATTGAATTCTCTGGATTGTCAGATTTATAAGGATATTCCAATATCGAAGCATGAATCTTTTTCTTCTTGACAAGCTTATTGTATTGATTAAATTTCAATTCATAGTCATTACCAATTATTACAACCCCACTCGTTTTAGGACCAGTCAAAACATATGTCTTGCGTACACCTTTCGAGATCAATGGAATCACATTAAAAGAGGTGTTCTCATAAAAAGAGAAAAAACCATCGGAATTATTTGAAATCTCCTCATATGTTTTTTGTCGTATTGTGATTAAATCCCTCTCCTTCTGAGTTGACTTATCATCTACAGTGTCAACCGACAAAGGTTTAATTCCTGGAACGCTTTCAAATTGATATCGTGCAATAATCTTGAAGTTATCATTTCGGTCGAAGAAAATTGTAATTATCTGACCTTCATCATTCTCATACGACAAGTATCCGCCAATTGAATTTCTTAAGTCAGGGAATCGAGCCAGAAAATCATCAGTCCCATACCAAGAACCTTTCTCTAATCTATAGAGAAGTTTTCCTTCTTGTAATATCTTATCCGAATCCGGAGTCTTTGCACATAAAGTCAAAGTCCAAACCATCATGAATCCCAATATTAAAAATCTCATATTATTGAAGTTTAGTATTTTGTAGGACGTAATAGCAGCCCATAAAAGCAACAGCTCCTCTCAACGGTTACACACAGCAAGATACAACAAATAGTCCCAATCAAGAATTATTTTTATCGTAAACTCCTTGCCAGTAATTGACCTGAAATGATCGCTCATTTTGCAGCCTGTACTTTATTGAACTTCTAATTCTTCTTGATCTGTTCCTGTAGGATCATAAAGATTCAACCTAAAAGGTTTGCTAAAGTTGGCTTCATTTAATTTCCGTTTAAGGAGCTTAACCTCCGTCAAAAGTTGCGGTTTCTTCCAATTAGCTTTAGGTACATATATACTAAGCATGTATGAATTGTCAACGATACCGTAAATAAAAACACCCTTAAAATGATGTGGGAAAAATCGTTTTAATCCTAAAATCAAATCCTGGAATTTTAATCTTTCATCCTCAGGAATCATAATATCGTAGCACAGTTTAAAGTTTTTGTTTTTGACAAAAAGCACCGACTCCATATAATACTGAATGCTATCACTTTGACTTAAAACAATTCTTTTCTCCGTTTTAAGGTATTCGTCGATTAAGTTAAACTTAACAGGCTTTGAGAAGTCGTAGTAACTTATATGTTTAAATACCGATTGCATATCATTTAAATACTCAGTATCATTGAAATAGTCTTTATCAGAAACAAGCTTTAATTCGAAAACAGAATCACAATCTACGAAAACTACTTCTGAAAGCTTATCTGGATTAAAATATCCCATACGAGTTAAAATTCCTGCGAGTTTATCTACCTGGTCAATAGGTGTCTCTAGATTATAAAAAACTCCATTACCTTTAAAATCAGCTCGTAAATAATTATTCTCATTTAGGTACTTGTCAAGAAAAATTACAGGGCCAAATATTAGTGCGACAACAAGAGCAGTCAATCCTAAAGGCAACCAATTTGAACCTTTCTCCCCATTATTTTCAAAGTGTTCATTTAATCTTTCTCCTTGACGATTTTTAACAAGTTCATGTATAATCCATCCATTTATAAGGGGAATAACCAATCCGGTACTAGTAATATTTTCAGGGATAAGCATTGAAATCCCAACTATTGAAAGAGTCCACAGTGTGCAAATAACAATCCACAGTATACTTTTTCGTCTTTCTCCGAATTTTGAATAATTGTGAGATATGAGAATCCCAGCAACAAATGGAGAGCCCAAAATGCAGGCAAATCTAATCTGGTTTAAATCGTATAGTTTTTTATTGTCCATTAGTACTTTAAGTTGTTTTTTATCTCCCGGCACGAAAAAATCTTTATTTAATAGAGGAATTGTTGTCCTCACATTTTGTTTACCTAGCAATTCGGAGGGTGCCGACTAGCGAATTTCAAAGTGGCACCATTTGAACCGATTTTGCAGGGATGGTCACTCGGTTTTAGCCAAAGATCTTTGAGACTTTACCAATCCTCCCCATACACTGCAATCATCTTCCTCTATTTTTGTTGTAGACCTCTTTTAATCTCTTATAATTAATCATCATTCTTAATCCTTGCATGTAAATTGAAAATTGAATCACAAAAAGAATCAACACACTAGGATAAGCCCACCAATCACTCCAATATTCTTGTAGTCCATCATATTTATGACGTAAATAGATTGTCAAATCAATGATTATAAACGTTAAAGGATGTCCCAATTTCCATACTCCATCTCCGCATTCTCTTGCATCCAAAACAGCACTTGGAGCTTCAGTCCAGGTATCAGCCCAAAACATAGTTGCAACTAATATGAAAAATAATGAAGTAAAAAATCCTATTTTAATAGTCTTTAAAGGTTTCAAAATTTGAAATACTGTATTGAAATATCTCAATGATATTAGAAGGATAGATAATGAAATTAATCCTTTAGATAAAATAGTGATAGGACGTACATTTCCCCACTTCCCCTTATCTAGAATACTATCACTAATTAGGTTTGAGTACCTTGCAATAATCCAATATGCAGCAATCAAACAAACCAAGCTGGTCATAGAAATTAGAACCTTAATTATTGTTCTCATTAATTGTCATTTTTAAGCATTCGTCATGTCAAGCTATTAGGCGATAACAAAATTCAACCCGTTAAGAAAATCATGCATTTCAATATGAGTGCTCCTAATAAGTTTAATCTCACGTTAGTTCGTTTTATTCGTTAAATTTTTAGGTCTCGCTAAATTAAATAATAAATAGTAAGCAAACCAATAATACACCAACAAATCCATCTGGTTTACCCTACCGCTTCCAGTTTCTCCAGAATCTCCCTGGCGTGCTGTAGTGTTCTATACTTTTTCAATAACCTTTCGGCTTCTAGCAGTGCGGTTTTGTTCTTATTGAAAAGTTCAACACCAAGAATAAGTGATTTTGCATAGGCTATTTCAAACCATTGTGCTTTTCCTAGAGCAAACTCTTGTTGAATCGTCAATGCTTCGTTGTACGCTTTCAGAGCTTGCTTTTTGTCGTTCATTTCAACAAGCAGGACAGCCATCTCAGCTAATGTGGATGCTACTAGCGGTAAAAACCTTTGTGGATAATCAACAGCCAGACTTCTATGAAGTTGTAATGCTTCTTCGAATTCAGGCAGAGTAAAATTAAACACCTTCATTTTTAAAAGTAGCGTTGCCTTTTTGAATAAAGTCATTGCCACAGCTGGCAAATAACGCTGTGGATCATCGTTGGCAAGCTCTCGAAATATCCTAAGTGCTCGTCGATATACCCCCAGTGCCTTATCTAAATCTCCCGATCTTGAATACAAAATAGCCTTGTTACCTAATAGTGATGCTACATCGGGCACATACCTTTGATATTCAGTTTCAAGCAACTGATAGTAAATATTTAGCGCCTCATTAAATTTTTCCAAGGATACTTCATATTTACCAGCCGCAGAATTGATATTCGCCAGTCCACCTATAGCAATTGCCATGTAAGGCAAATAATATTTCGGTCTATGTTCATCAAGATACTTATAAACCTTTAATGCCTCGTTGTATGCTGCCTCGCTCAGCTCTAACTGATATGTTTCGAGATGTACCCATCCAATAGAACAATACACTTGAGCCGCCTTAAGTAAATAGATCTCTTCATAATCTCTGGCAAGAGCACGATACCTCGCTAAAGCCTCGAGGTAATAATCTAAAGCTTCTTCAAATTTATGACACTCAAAAAGTATTGCTGCTACGTTGGTTAATGTCAATGCTAATTCTGAATAGTAATCATACGATTTTCCGCTAATAAGATCTTCAAAAATCTTCACTGCTTTTTTATACGTTTTCAGTGCCAATTCATGCTCATTGGCTGCATACTGCTTACACGCAAGATCGCTTAGCGCATAAGCCACCTCAGGCATATTCTCATCACGTTTAAATTCGTGTAATTTTCTCTTGATCTCTGAGATTTCAATACCCTGCTCAAACCTCTTCTTTGTCGCAATTTTTCTTAATGCAACAGCCATTAAACCGTTTTCTAGAATCCAGAAATAAAATACCTCCAGAAAAGAGGCAACTCCATTATCCTCTCCCTTATTTTCGATATATCCTTTTAATGCTTCCTCTAGTATTTCGACGCTTCTACCAGGAATAGCTTGTCTCTTCGACCAATCATCTACCGATTTATCAAATATATCGGCAAGTTCAGTTTTAATTACGAAATCATCTGTAAAATAGATATCGTAGTACATTCCAAGGGCAAATCGAATAGCGTGTGAAGATATTGGTGTCATAAGCAAGAGCATTTCTTTACTAATGTACTTTCTTTTGTAAAGAAAAACCACTTTTACTTACAAAGAATACTTGATTTGTCTAGTTTCTTCGCTTTTTATCAGAACATGCTCTATTGGTGCTACTATCTCTCAACAAGGAGGCTTCCACACCTATAGTGAATGGATTCTCAAAAATATGAAACGGTGTTACTACCTTTCAAGAAGAAGGCTTGTACACCAATTAATATTCAGATTTTAGAATTAACGAGGTGTTATTCCCTTTCAAAAAGAAGGTTATTACACCAATAATCATGAGATCTTCGTTTTTACTACGGTGTTACTACCTCTCAAGAAGGAGGTTACCACACCACAATCTATACGGGTAAACTAAAACTGAGATAGATGTTACGACCTCTCAACAAGGAGGCTTCCACACCGATTATAAAGAAATCACACATAAAAAAAATGAAATAGATGTTACTGCCTCTCAAAAAGGAAGCTATCACACCATTTTTTGACTTCAACCCAAATTTTTATATTATATAAATCAGATGTTACGACCTCGCAACAAGGAGGCTTCCACACCTATTATACAGCAATCACTTGAAAAAAAACAAACAAAGATGAATTAGATGTTACTGCCTCTCATCAAGGCGGTCATCTCACCTTCTTCATTCTAATCATGTTACAAAACGGTGTTACTACTTCTCAACAAGGAGACTTCCACTCCTTTGAGGCATAATAATAACCCACCAACATTGATGTTACTACCTCGCAACAAGGAGGCTTCCACACCACGGTCTGATTAGTTTTAACACTTATAATGCTATTACCTCTCAACAAGGAGGCTTCCACACCTATTATACAGCGATCACTAAGAAAAACAAAAATAATAATGAATTAGATGTTACTGCCTCTCAGCAAGGCGGTCATCTCACCTAAAACACCAATAAACAAATCAGATGTTACTACTTCTCAAAAAGGAAGGCTTTCACACCACAACACATACACTTCCCAAGTAATTAAACTCGGATGTTACTACCTCGCAATAAGGAGGTTATCACACCGTTTAAAATGTTATATTCTTCAATACTCTGATGTTACTGCCTCGCAACAAGGAGGATTTCACATCACGGCATTACTAACCTAATAGTCCTTAAGGTTAGACTCGAATATTTTAATCATCATTCAAACTCTTCACTAGAACACTTTAGCGGTTGAAGAATCAACCAAAGCATCGCTATTATCATCTTTTCCCAGGTTATCTGGAGTAATATCCATTAACTCCATAAATTCAGGATCCTTCATCAGCTCCCGATAAGAAAAATCGTTAGAGACTTTTCCACAAAATGCACAATGGCGAATCATAGTCAACAGTTGCACCTCCTGGTCAGTCCACCCTGCCGCGTCACACACCATTGGAAAATCCATACATACCTTCTCTCCTCTCGATAGCGCCTCACACTCCATCTCATCCTTAAGGCGAATATCCATGCCGTTTACAATCCTCATTTCCTTCTCCAGCAACAATTCGGTCATCTTCAGCGACTCATCAAATATCCTCTTCTGCTCGTCATGTATTGCCCCAAACGGGATAGTATACTTACCATCACTCACCTCAACATCTGCCTTCGCAGACAAATCATCATCAGAAAATCGGCAGAATAAATGTCGCACAAGCATCCTCATCGATCGCTCCTCCATCAGCATAAAGTAGTGCAGCTGCTTAAACTTCACAACCACCTCATACAACCTACCGCTACCACTGCCATTAGCACCATCTACTCCATCGGCACCCTCCACTGCACCACCAGTCACCCAGGTCATGCCGCCAAATACCGGAATTTCTATATCATGCAGACTAGCAAGCATAAACGATTCATCATACTTATCGAGCAACTCTCCCGCCAACTCATGCACGATAGCAGAGTCAACACCCAAAAGGTAATGTTTAATCATATTCAATATCAGCACATCCTGCGTACGCCTGTTATTCACCTTACCAATAATCTTATGCTTAAGCTTCCGCCACATAGGAGTATCCTTATAGAACTTCTCCAGGTAAGGCTCATAATCATAACTCTCGTCGAGCAAGCCCTCCGACCTGGTAGCATCATCCCTAAACCGTTTAAAATGATCCGACGACTGATCATACCCCATCGCCTGCATCACTGTAGCAGGATGTATCAGGAACGGAATATTCCTCATCTGTTCAAGATTATACCTTATCGACGCATCAGGAAAAGGAATAGCTGCAAAATTAATACCCAACTTCGACAGTCGTAAGCGCTTCTGCTGACGATTCATCTTGCCTAGCCTACTCTTCCAATCTTCCAGCAAATCAATCGTCTCATCTAACACAGCCCTGAACAAGTATTCAAACGAAATAGTCTTATTCAGCAACCTCAAAATCTCCTCAGGCATATGAAGCATAACATCCTTCAACAACCGATGCTTCATCGTATTAAAATCTGAACGTTTTGGTGGTTTACGCCCCCCGGAACCACTTCTTTTAGCAACATCAGCACTCGCCAAAGCATGGTGATAGAGACTCATTGACTGATACTCATTCTTGCGCAGAAACTTAAACTCAGCACTATGATCATACCTCCAGTTAAAAAACTTATAGCACCTCATCAACTGCACATTCTTCTCCTCAAAATTAAGCACAACAGCGCCCGACTTAATATCCTTAAAGTAATCAATCAATCGAGTCATCCGCTCCTGAGCTTTAGCCTCAGTCTTACAATCCTGCTCATTCTCCATCACCACCTCATCGCGCATCATCAACTTCAGATAACGAGGCACTGTTTTCTCATTCAACAGCTTAAGCTCACTAAATGGCATTGTATCGCCCGATCCAGTCCACGAGGTAATACGCTCAATATCATCATACAATCGCCCCAGCACATCAACATCCCTTTTACCATCGAGGTAACCAAAGATAAGATTACGCATAGCATTCTCGCCAAAGCTAAACAGCAAATCAGGCCACTTTTTCAGTCGCACCACCACATGATTATTCTTCATATTCAGTTGGTACCCATCAGGCACAGCAGTCGCGAACACCTTTTCCCGCTTAATAACCTCTTTAGTCGCCCCCTCGTCATCATCCTCAAAAGTCACCACCTCAGGCTCCAACGATTCGCACAGCCACTCCCAATCAGGCGTAAGCTTCAAATCCATCAGGTACTTCACCGCGAAGCCCATAAACTCATTGGTGGTACCAGGCTTCCAATCCTGATCAGCATAACACATCAGGTAATGCCATATAATAGGACGTTCAGCCACCAGCTCACACAGCTCTTCTCTCACCCCTCTCTTCAATCGTCGATGAGCTCCCACCGTCTTAATAACCTCCCACAACTTACCCGTCACAAAATCATTCGCCGCCAATTTAAAATGATAATAGTCCATCATCTCATCCAGCACCTCCTCACCGGCAATAAACCGATCGAGCACCTCTGGAAACTCATTTCTATAAGCAATATATCGCTCCAGATCGGCATAAAAAGCATACTCCCTTGTAGGATCGCGCATCACATCAAGCAACAACTTATGCAAGTCATTCAAGCGAAAAGCGAACTCATAGCTCTCCTCCCCATAAGTTAACAACACCTCGTTAAGTACAACCTCATCATTCTTATTATATACAGGCGCAACGTTACATTTCATCAGTAGGCCATTCTTCAATATAAAAGCCACCAACTGCTCAGTCGACTCCACCATGTTGCCATCATCGATAAGCGGAAACAATTGTCGATCAACCATTTCCACAGGCACATCGCGCAGGTACGATACCATTTTATAAATCTGATGAGCCTTTCGAACATCCTCTTTAGTGCTTGTTTTCACCGACGAGAATGCAGTAGGTTCAATACTGAAATGCTCATAGCAAGCATCATTACTATGCGTATAAAACAAATACAGCTTTTGCCTCACCCTGAACTCCGGATGATCGGAACGTTTAAAATCGTTACAATATTGAAGAAAACGCAGCATATCAGTCTTCTTCAAAAACAGACTCAACAAGAAATTAACCCCATGCTGAGTGATCATATTTTTATTTCTCACCCGTTTAACTACAGGCCCCGCAAGCTTACTGTCGCGATATACATTTACCTCATGCTGATTCTCTCTAGCCAATACATCAACGGCATATAAATAAAGGCCTCCGATACGTTTAGCTAAAATGTCCTCACATTCGAAGCAAGAATTATCGTACCAATAGTTCGAATGAAAATCACGCAGTTCACCAAGCTTTCGAATCATTATATGGATCAACTCCTTATCGATCTCGCTCACCTCCATATACGCAGGATTCTTAGCAAACAGATACCCTTTCCACAGGTAATTACGCAACTTCAGATAGCCAATTTTCGACAATCCATTTTGATTGAAATAGTCAATATAAAACGAATGCTCACTATCACCCGACAAGTCATCCTGCGGCCTGATATCCTCTGGTAATAAAGACCTTAACAAGTCGCTAATCCAACAATAAGCGACATTAAAAAACACCGCATACTCGGGAGTCTTGCCCCCAAAACACAATTGATCGCGCGAAACCACAGAGGCGCGATTATATCTCTGATCCATTATAATTCGACTTAAATTGATTTAGTGAAACCGATGAAGATTTCGAACATAAACTCCACGACCAACATCCAGCGATTACGCTTCAAGATAAAGGCCCATATATGTAAAAGGATTTATGCCACTACCGGAGGACTGGTATCTGAAATACCTATCCTAGAGAAAGGCACGAACAACGCTTCACCGTTGTGTCCAGGAAGCAAAAACGAAAGGAAAATGTCTAAATTAAATATTCCCATAACTTACAATTCTAAGTCATTCATTTAACTGAACGACGACGCAAGTTAATTAAATATTTACTATTCAAGAAGCAAAAACCGAAAGAATTTTCACCCCCACTGATCCATCACTGGCATGAAAATGACATAACTAACTGTGGGATTGTTCGAAAGATGAGGGAAGATTTTTTTGGGAATGGGGGGATTGGGGAGGATGGGAAGGTTCCCTTTTTTCGTGGAGGCTACTTCTGAGGATTGATTGTAGGCTGGATAGTTTCGGTGGAATCATGCCTACTGGGAATGAGAAAAGTGTCCAGGAGATCGGATCAGTTACGATTAGAGAGGAATTGCATGCTGGAGTTTGTAAAGGGGGTCAGCATGCTCCGGAAATATGCATACTACATGCCGGAGGTATGTTTTCTGTTTAATCCACGACACGCGAAGCAAGTCGTGGGATTAAACCAAACGAACCCTTTTACCCCATCGAACAGCACACTGGAAGTGTGCCCTATTTTTAACCCATAATAAGCGATAGCGAATTATGGGATTAGAAGCATATATATCATAACCGCCGCGCTTCCCTGCAGCCTATGAAAAGCAACAGCCCCTGTCGGCGGAAACTAGTACTAATTAATCATGACAAGATTAAAATACATAACCAATTTATTTTGCGTTTTCCCTTTGATAGCGCCATGCTGAGTGGTTATTGCAAAAATTGCAACAACCAGTTTTGGAAATGCTACATCTGATGAGACCACCAGATAAGTAACAAAGACATTTATTAAATTTGAATCATGTCTAAAGAAGAACAGTTGATGTAGCCTATAAGAAAAAGGCAATAGAACTTAGTTATTAGTCCTTTTTTGTTGCAAGTACAGAATGCTACAAGTAATTGTAAACAAAAAACCTTCCAAGTATGCTTCTTCGAGAGGCATGGAAGGTATATTATCATTTGTACTGGAACTTCCCTTATAGGGTTATGACAAATATAGGAATAAATGATCTTATTCACAAACACTGTACATATCTCTAATTCAATACATTTACACTTGTCTTTAAAAAAAACATTTTGAAAGTGCAAGAACATCACCTATATATCTAACATACTCATTTTAGAAGGACTTCATATTTCTAGAAACAATAACTATTATTTTATCCTTGCCCTCATCAATTCTGCAAGTGTTACAGCAAACGGCAATCCTGAACCACTTCCGGACCTATATCCATTAAGTTTAGTTATATCCCAAATTTGATTTATTAATTCCACCTCCGCAACTGGTTCAATCTTATATACCAAATAATAACGCCCGGAAGATTCATCCAAGACTTCATTTTTATTTTTAACTGGATACCCAAGCTTAACTAAATCTTTCTTTGAAAAAATCCGTGGACCTGCTTCAATAATTCTAAGAATTAATCCTGTCTTAGTCTCTCCATGAGAATGCAATAGAAGAAACTTAGCACCAGCTTCTTTCGGCCCCAACCTTAAAGAGCCTCTATTTGAGCCTGCTCTGACATTATATAACCCTTTCCTTAAAATCCAGTCTAATTTATCTTTCATATAAAATCCAACCAAAACAAACGTATCATCAGGAATTAAATTTCTATTACTTCCGTATGGTTCAGGCAGAGGTTCTTTTATTTCATCTTCTTTAAGTGGTTTCTTCCTGTAAATATCAAATACTCGATAAGCAATCTTCTCACGTTGAGAAGCTCTATTTGAAAAATGCTCTATTACGGCTAGAATAAAACTCTTCAATTCATTAATTCCGTCATCTGTTTTAGACGGATGAATAGGAAAAGCTCCCAGACCTGGAATAATCTCATGAAAACCGGTCCTATTACATGTTTTACTTCCAGGATAAAGCACATAAGCTCCTCCTGTTCGCCTAATTGCATCTTTATAAGCATGCATTTTTAATAAATCGCCATTCTTATATATTCCTTGTTGAGCATCCTTTTTCTCTTCTACAAGTTCTTCATCTGATTTTTCTTCGAGAAGGTAAGCTAAGTTTCCTACCTTATATTTTGCATCAAAATGAATATGCACAATAAGTTCTTCTAACTCTGCTTCTGTTTCTGAGATCCCGTCAGGCCAAATTGACAAAGTATAATCCGGTCTCATTCTTGTTGTCCAACTTCCTGATTTAGGGTAATCTGCATGCCCTGAAAATGTCCTATTATAATTAAATCGAATCTTTAACCTTCTTGAATTAGTTATATAGGTTCCGCATAATGCTGTATGCCTACCCTGTTTTAATTGCAAATTAAGCCCATCCGAGGTTTCTTTGATTAGCTCAGATATATCTTTAGGCTCAATATTAAATATCCCTTTAAATAAATTCAACAATCTAAAAAACAACCAATACTCATACAATGTTGCAATATCTTTTTTCCCTCCTTTATAAACATCATCTCCACCTTTCCATACTAGTTTTGCGGCTAAATCAAACATAAGCCAAACACGAAGAATCTCACGATAACCTTCTTTACGCTGCAAAATTGGACTATTTAGTTTCAATAGCTCTGGATGAGAAATTTTTCTAAACATTGAATGCTGTAAAAAAGACTCAAGTTTCTTCTCCAACTGACTAGATTCATTATAGAGACGGCTTTCTGGCTTCGATTTCGTAATAATATCAGAACAAAAGCTCACGAAAGTTTCAAGTGCAAATTTTACAAAACGATTCTCAGGAGTGTCAACACTATCAATTTTTCGACCAGAAATAATTTTGTCTGGCAAACTAGACAAACCATAATTTCTTAAAAAATGATCATCAGATATCTTAAATCGATTTGTCCCTGTTACTAGCTGTTTTATATGGGAGTTATTGAAACGTCTAATATTATGTATATCCTTTTGCTCTAATTTCTCCTTCCACTGTGTAACTGGCGAAGATACAATCCTATGAATCGCCTCACTAAACTCATCATTTGCAATGATCGATTTTACAAAAACAAATCTCTGATAAAGGGTCTGTGTATCATTCGCAAAATCAGGTTCAAAATTTTGCACTACGGGAGAATTAGCATGCATTAACAAATCAGTACAATTCTCTGTAATTAATTCGAGCATATCCCTATAATCATCCCTATAAGTGGCTTTCACAGATCTAACTTCAAAAGTCACACTTTGGCTCACTTCTTCTCCCTCTTTGAAAACAGGAATTTCTAAAGTCCCAACGTATATATTAGGTGATACACTCCCAAAGTTTTTGCGACGTAAATGAGGATGTACAATCTTGCTTTTGGTAAAATGAAATCTAGGATCACTAAACTCATAGTCATATGTAAATCCTTCCACCATCTGATATTGAGCTTCTCCGTTTACATCAGCATCTGAGGGACAAAATAAGGTTCCAGATTGTCGACCTTCAATCGTTAATTGCAACCCTTCTTCTATAGAGTTAAGATTTATATATAATATATCTAAAGGCACCATTTCTATGCTTCAGCGTAACTTGCAAATCCATTATCAATCGCTCCTTTATACATGCGACTAATTTTTTCTAAAGATAAAGGATATTCAACTCCTTCTGAGTTATAATCAAAATCGTCAACTGTGAATACACTTTTTTCAACATTATCAATTTTCTCCTTATCGATACAGAAATCACCAAGATTTATCAATACAGGTGAGAGTTTGCGTCGCGAGCCATGTAACTTTGGTAGAAGTTTTTGCATAATCGCAATATCAACTTTTTCTTGTGCAGAAAGGTTCGGATCAATAATTGACAGTTGATTAATCAACCGGAAAATTTCAGAAGCGGTTCTATACCCAAATTCGGCTCCTGTTTTCTTTAATTGCTCGAAGAATTTTACAAGAATCCTGTTCGTTTCAGAGAGATCCTGCCCTTTAAATTCACTATTTCTTGCAAGTTCTAAAAAAACGTTTTCGAATGATTTCCCCTCACCACTAAGCAAATCCATTTGGATTGTTTTGTGATCAGTAAAGAAATCTTCAATTTCCTCCTTAGTCACTCTAAACTCTATAACATTAGCTCGATCCAGCACTTTAGGACTAAACATATATGTAGTTTCATCGATATTCACAGTTCCTATAATAAATAGATTTTCAGGTAACCTCAGATTAGAAGGAACTCCGTTTTCCACTACACCTTCAGCGAATAATGGAATACTCTCTTTTGACTCCATAACACTCAGAAAATCTGCAAAATACCTTTCCACATGACTTAAATTCATCTCATCAAGAATCAAAAAATAAGGAGATTCTCGATTCTTATCTGCCCTTATTATAAGATCTAATGCACCACAATCAGGCTTTTTGTATTCATTTGATTTTAATGCATTAGGATAACCTAACAATGGTTCTCTATTAGTCCAGTCTGCACCTACAGGAACAATACAATATTGATCTTCGCTTGAACATATCCACTCTGTAAATGCCTGGGCTAATTTAGTTTTTCCTGAACCAGATAATCCTGTAAGTATTACAAATGGTTTTGTTGCTAAAGATGATATAAAACGAGTTATCAATTTATCAGAAAACGATAATCCAGTTTGCTTGACATTTTCTATAAATCCGTCAATAAAAGAATTAACATCTGCTTTTTCAATTGACCTTTCATTTCGAATTACATTCTTTCCTTCCAACCAATCCTTGAATTGTTCGAAGCTAACTCCTAATACTCTGTTAAATTCATAGCCCTTTAAGACTTCATAAAAAGTACGATTAAATGGTTCATCTTTATTTGGTTCATTCCATCCCATATTTTTCAAATGACCAGTCAATACTTCTTTAGCAAGAGGTCCAATTTCGTTCTTTATAAATATTGGTGACAAATCGTAGGTTGTAATATTAGCTCCATTTGAAAAATCTGTAGCCAAACCACCTTCATTGAGGGCATAAGCTAGATTAGTATATGTTTTAACATCGTCAGGATCTCTCTTAATAGCCCCTTTCATTTCTGCATTCGTAGCATTTTTAAAAAGAGTAATAAAATTCTTATGACTAAATATAATAGAAAAAAGAAGCAGAGAATAAAGAGCTGGTTCATTGTAATCTTTAATTGTATCCCATGCTTCTGGTAGATTATGATTATCTTTGCGTCCAGCTAACATTTTTCTAGCTTGGGTAAAATTCAAATTTATCTCCGCTAGATTATCTAGTATTTCAGTTCTTTTATACCTTCTTATAAGCTTAGCTAATTTAAAATAACCATTTTTTGTTAGTGATACTGTATGTCCGTCTAGTCCTTTTGCCATATTAGAGAGGTTTTACTATAATCAATTTTTCTTTAACAGTTCTATTTCTATCATCTTTTCGGCCCATTGTCATGTGCAAATGTTTTAAAGATTTGATCTTAACAGTATGGTGTGTAAATATCTCATTAGAGAGCTGTAATAATTCTTCAATATCTATCATTCCTGTGTTGCTATAACTTAACACCAACGAAGAATTACTATCTGATATTGCACTGAACATGTCCGCAAAAGCACCTTTTACTTTGGACCTTATACTAAAAGGCGATTGGTGTCGATCTTCTCTATAGCGACCTTTGACCATTTCATTATTCTTATGCTGAATCCTAGGATAATCATACAACACAAGAGTCTCTATAGCGTGATAAAATCGACTGTAATGGACAAAACAATAAGGAGGGTCAGCATATATTGTTGCATTCTTTACTTTCTCCAGACAATCCATATAATCAAGCGTATAGACCTTATGAACATATTCACTTGGTTTTTTTCTCATCTGTAGCAAAGCCGACTCTAACTTTCTCTCAAAATATTCAAGAATGCTTTTTCTTCGATAGATCAAAATATCTTTCATTGATGAATCAGTCTTCGCATCTCGATACTGTGCATAATGACCGGTACCTTGGCTGTTGTAAGCCATTGCATACATCAAAGATGCCAACATCGTATTATATGCAGGATTATCGTTAAAATCTTCAATCGCTTTTCTTAAAGAATCAATCCATGAGCACTGTTCTGCACTCCACCAAGTACCAGAATAATATTTTGTAAATAGATGCCACTTATTATTAAATTCTTT
This sequence comes from Puteibacter caeruleilacunae, assembly GCA_005217565.1. Classification (GTDB taxonomy): domain Bacteria; phylum Bacteroidota; class Bacteroidia; order Bacteroidales; family Prolixibacteraceae; genus Puteibacter; species Puteibacter caeruleilacunae. Next base: position 13,945 of record SJCO01000014.1, on the reverse strand, counting down.
AGAAATTAATTCTTTGTTGAGACTCTCTATCTTATTAAAAGATAATAGATCATTAGCCTCCTGATGTGCTAATCCTTTTACTATTTGCTTAAAGTTCTTATTGTGATAATTTGTTGCTATTTCAATTATTGTTTTGGCATTAAAACTACTATCATACCAGTCTGTTAAATATGCTTTACCAATTACAGCTGAATATGATTGAATATCATTGGAAATAATTGGAGCCTGAGTGCCAATTGCACCAGCTAAAGAACATGAACCTGAAAATAAGTCACAAATTACTCCCCCTCTATATACCTCATCAATACCATCCAATACAAATGGAAGAATCTTAGTCTTAGATCCCATGTATTTTATGTATTGAATTGTATCTCTCATTTCAAGATTATTTATTGTCTTCAACATTTGTTTCTTTTAATAAATCTTTCGGATTAACATCTAATGTTTTCGCAATTTCAAACAAAATTTCTAAGCGTGGTTGGTGACGATTCTGCACATATGCATTAACCATATTGTAACTTTTTCCTAGTTTATCAGCCAACCAAGTCTGTTTTATGCCTTTCTCTTCTAAAACTTCCTTTATTCTATTCATTACTCAGAAATTATTTTCTCGAAAATAAAAATTTACTGAACATATCTCAAAATTTAAGATATATTTATAACAAAAAGTTATAAACATTCTCTTTACCAAATTCATTCTCAATAAAATATCGCACAAAAATATAACATCACATTTTAATTCTAGGCTAAATATAGCAAGTAATCTGGGACAAAAGGATATTGCTCTCAGTTAAGAAGGGGAAAATGATATGTAGTATTATCCATTCTATAGTTCAACAAAGTAGCGATGGTTATGTAAGCTGCATCAATAAACTACACGCTCACTCCCTACCAGATAATGACAACTGAGACATTTTCCTAAAATCCACTTAAGCAAAAACACCCGAAAAGTACCCCTTACTATAGCTTGCCAGATGTGCTGTAAATTTTAAGTTAATTGACGTCAAGCTAAATTATCGGTGCATTAATCGGGTGTATGGGTATATACAAACAAGGTTTTATTCTATAACGACTCGATATATTGATACTTGCTTTGGCTATATTCATTCTTTTGCCACCCTACTTCTGCGGAGAAGAAGAGGTATAAGTGAATGGAGGAGCCTTTTGGTAATTATCCTGAAGGTTTCTCTTCTTACATATCAGTGAAATGTATTATTATTTTAGAGTTTACTTGTCATCGTCATCACGAATATTCCAATAGAGATTGCTCCATTTCGATACTCCATTGAACTCTTGGATATTCAATAAGCTACAGTGATATCAAAAAACAATTGCTTATTGAGGTGGTGAATCATTACTCGTTAAATTTGGTTCTGGACCTTGTCTCTTCACCCTCATGAGGAAAAAGGCTACTCCTACAAGGGATAATAACGCCAAAATATAAATGGTCCAATAATTAGAAGGATAGGTTGTTGTGGAAATGTTAATGAAGGATTCTGATAAATTAGATATGGCATGAAATGCAATAGCATAATATAGTGATTTCATCTTATAGAAGACAATACCATAAAATATACCACCCATGAATAAAGGGATAATATCATTCAGTCGAAAGTGAGCTAATGCAAATAATAAACTAGAAAGCAATATTGCTTTCATTACTGAATATTGCTCTAAGAACTTTTTAAGAAACAGACCTCTAAAAAGAAGTTCCTCAAGTATTGGGGCAAAAATCACACCATGTATATTACTGATAAGAAACGGCGCGTCAACAGAGGGCATAGAGAATGAAACTGTAAACAATTCAATTGCTTGAAGATTTCTCATTAGGATCGTTAAATCATTTAGTGGGATTCTTACGATTTTAATGCTTATAAAAGCTATAATTAGCAATAGTAGCTGTATCGAATTGTTTGACTTAGGAAGAGCAAGTACCTTTTTGATGCTAATTCCACTTTTATTTTTTGTATGATATATAAATGGTATAATAATAAAGGCTGAAACAATGAATATCATTTGAATACCTACTGCTGTGACATCAATACCTAGCCACTTCAATATTACCCATGAGAGTGCGTAAAAAGCACCATAAAAAGCAACAAGCAATAAGGTCATAACTAATGCTTGCCAAAAATTAGGGAAATTAACTTTCATGATTTCTTGTTTAAAAAGCAAGTCATAATCAATTTCAACTTGCCTTGCTCAATATCAAACACTTACATTTGAATGCACTCAATCAGGCACACTATTTACGCTTAAATATAAGGAAAACCTTTGAGTAGTTCTATTTTAGGGAAGTAGATATCATCGGGAATAAACATCGTAGAAGATTCCTTAAGCATATCGAATAGCGTTTGAAGATAGTGATGCTATGAAGCAAAAACACCCGAGAAACACCCCTTACTTTAGCTTGCCAGATGTGCTGTAAATTTTAAGTTAATTGACGTCAAGCTAAATTATCGGCGTATTAATCGGGTGTATGGGTATATACAAACAAGGTTTTATTCTATAACGACTCGATATATTGATACTTGCTTTGGCTATATTCATTCTTTTGCCACCCTACTTCTGCGGAGAAGAAGAGGTATAAGTGAATGGAGGAACCTTTTGGTAATGGGAGCTGAAATTCGGCTCGGTGATTTTTCTCATCCACTTCGATATTGTCAACCAATACCATGTCATCACCACATATCGCAAAGGCATTGAGCTGACGGTTGTAACGCGGATAACGAGGTGGCATCCCATTCCATTCCACATTGATCAATCCTTCTATGTCTTCATCAACACTTGCCCTCATGTTAAATGGAAGTGGCATTCGTCCAATGCTTATCTGTAGCTTTGAATAGTCGCTAATCTTTCCGTCGCTACCTATGAGGGCATAGTTTGCTTTTGAAAACAGTGTTGTTCCGGCATGCTTATTTGAGTAGGTATGCCAGATTGGGCGGATGATGCTTTCATTGAGTCGCGAAATCAATTTACTCATGGCTCTAATACGCCCTCGCTGTTGCTGCTGCTTTGGCGTATTGGCGTCGTGATATTTCTTTGTATTGCGACGTACATAGAAGGTTCCGTTTTTCATTTTTACTCCAACCACATCGCCTAACTTTCCTGAAAATTCAAGGTTATTATTGGGACCTAATCCTAATAGTTTTGCCATAATGATTTGTTTTAATGTCCTTTTTTCCACGATAACTTACTTATACTTTTTTCCATGATGAAAAAAGTACCAAAAAAATCTCCGCTGCATGAAAGGAGCTAAAAATTGAGGCGTTTACCTAAAGTTTTGGAACTCGTCCTTTTAGCCCTTCATTCTTCAGGTCTAACGTTCCTCTAACAGCCAAAACTTCTTTACGGCGCTCTTCTCAATTTTCTTTACGCTCTTTTCATGAGGCGGGTCCTCTTCTTTGGTTACTGACAAATGATTTTTTTAATTTCATTACTTCCTGTATTCCAGAGCTTTGAATTCCGAAAATGGGAATGCCTCTCCCGGATCAATTTTTCGACCTGGACTCACATCGCTATGTTGTACTATCTTTCGTATCTTATAGTGCCTAACAATTTGGCGGACAACCTGTTTTCCTATTTGCAACTGAGCTTGTGTGTAACGGTGCCAATAGCTTCGGTGCCCTGTGTGAGGGTCTTCTAAAATGTACACCTCGCTCGGATCTACTACCTTATTATTCCATGAATAGAACCGATGATTCATCAGCAATAATTTGCCATGATTCACAAATTCTACCCCAATGGAAAAGTGATTTAAACCATCTAATTGGTCGAGTGTACTCTTCCCTGCATGCCAGGCTTCTGTATCCATAGGCACCATTTGGATCACCTCTCCATCCCTTCCAATAAGCACATGAGCAGATGCAAACACACCAGGCATGGTTAAGTAACGTGCTGCTGCATGTACATCGTTGTTGGCAGTGTAGTGCAATACCAGTGCAATGTGGTTACGAAGCTTAGTCTTGTTCTTTGAGCACTTGTACTGCGTAACTTCTTCGCCTTGCAGGCGATGATTCTTAATAAACATCTTGCAATTTTTAAAATGTTCGTAATTCGTGCCTGGAAATTGCTGTCAATGTATATTGTCGTTTTCATGTTTTCTTCTCCTCATTAGTTTTGAGTTGTTCTTCGATTGTCGCAAACCATTAATCAATGGTTGAAAGGTTAAAGGTTGGACGGTTGAAGGGTAAACCGTTTTACCGTTCAACCTTTTAACCTTTCTACCTTTTAAAGGGCGGGAAGTCTGAAGTGGTATCTATATTTGAAGATAGTTGTGACTCCCCGGCCCTTTTTGCTTCTACACAATCTACTTTTTATCCATTTATATCCTACAAAGCTTATTTTCGATGCTCATTCAATTTTTTCAAAAAGACAGACACCAAATAGATCATCTTCTTGGAAAACTTAATTCCCGGGATACCATATTCTTCACATTTCCGCTCAACAGCCTTTGGTGTCATATCCCAGTTTGCAGCAATATAATCTGACGTTATATAGTCGGTAAATTGTTCTTTTTCGAGATTATTCACTTGTTTCTCAAATTGATTGAACCTTCTTTCAAGCTCCTTTTGAGTTGTTATAATCACAAGTTGATTTCTAGCAAGCTCTGATTCCTTCTCAAGTAACTCAGCGATCATCTCTTCGACCGTCTTCATTTTGTCTGTATTTAACTTCATACTAACAGGTTTAATTATTATTATTTAGTCAAACAACAGTGCGCTGAATCAATGATTTTACTCATTTCCAGTGTACCGGTTTAGGCTCTTTCTTATTGGGTTACGATAAAAATAAGAGGGAAATAGCCATCTTCCTTTTTCATTAAATCGTACCTTGCAAATCAAGATTCATCATCTCATTTGTCTTTCAACAAAGATACCCATAATCAGCGATTTAGGCAAAGCTGTAAGTTCTGATTTCAACTCTGTAATGCCAGTAAATTCAATACCTACAGAAGATTTTTCTACGTTAGGCATAAATATGTCTATACATTGATAATCAGGATTTTTTGAAGATTTTGAACTCCAACTTTTTTTTGACGGTTTTTGGCTATATTTTCAGCCCATTTATCACCATCATACTATAGATAATAGAGTATGCTCTTCTTCGCTTTAAAAAACGATCAAATTCTATTTTATCCTCCAACCATGGAAATATTGTTGAAGGATAAACAGCAGAGTGACTTCGTACGATTCTCACAAAATTAGTGATCACATCATAAACCGTCCAAACAACAGGTTTCAATTCCTGCTTCAATAATAAAGCTTCATTTCGTTTTTCTTTTGTCTCGAAATCCTTTCCACGAGGGAATAAATCATGAAACAGCAGAGTAAATTCGCCATACCAAAGTGCCCAATCATCAATAGACCGTTGAGTAATCTGACTAAATATTTTCGAAACATTAGGGATATCATCAAGTCGCAATTCCTTAATCATTTCATTGACAAATGTTGTAGCGTTGGTTCGGTTACATCTACTTTCTTCAACCAACTTTATGGAGTTGGAGTAATACATGCCCCCCATATATGCAGTAGCATCACGATAACAGTCGCCCAGCTTAAATTTCGGCTCTTTTACGGCTAGTTCTTGGCGGCACTTAAGATTGAACTTAAGCTCTTTCTTAAGTAACACTATGAAGCTAAAAAAGTAGTTAAAGAAGCTTTCAACCTCTTCCACAACATGCTCCGACTGATTTTTTAGATTAACACCCTTACCTTTTGTGTTAACCAGACTATAATGCATAGGAACATGCGCTTTCCTATCTTTATTTCTCCTCCTATAGTTCTTCAGGTAATTGATCATATGCTCCAGCTCTGAGTCATTAATTCGTTTTTGTTTGAACGGAGTTGCCTCCACGATAAACATTTTCATCTCCTCCTGCAGCTCATTGATAAAATTAGGATATGCCTTTTTGCCATTTAATGTCAACACGCAATAAGCCTCCTCGTCGACTATAATTTTAAACGCTGGCATTTTTGTTGCCTCATAAATCATCGGCAAATTCTTTTTCATCACTTTTTCTTCTTCTCCCAATTCGTTCTTTTTATTCGTGTCCATAATTTCAAATTTTATTGTAGTCTGTCGAAACAAACCCTTGGTTAAAAATTTCACGTGGACAAACATCTTTTGAAAAGTGATTCGCAATCGGACGATCGATTCAGAATGAAGGTTTACCAGAATTGGTTTTGAAGATGGCTAAATTCCCCTTGATGTTACACTACTGAAATAGTAGGCCGGCAAATATAAAACTTTCCATAATAAATACAAATGATATTCATATTAATCACTATTAAAACTCTCATCCTGGAACTAAATTATCGAAGGCTCATTCCTACTCGCTTATGGAGGTCAATTTTAGCAGTTATATGTTGAAATAGTCATTTTGCAATCTCCAGATAGCAATCCCCTTACTCTTCCTTACTAACCCCCTACTTTTCCTTGTCAAAGCCTCGTATTTTCGAATGTTGAGTAGGGTTTAGTAAGGGTTTGACAAAAGTTTGACAAAAATTTGACAAAGCTGAAAGTACTACTGAGCTTATCTGATGATTTCTCAAATACTGATAACAAGATCATCAAAAATCGAATGAAAATTGAATGTCGATTAGCTGAAGGTCGATCTAAGATTGATCCAAGGAGTGATTTCGTATTGGTCGCAGATCTATTTTTCATGACTTTTATCATATGATTTCATCTTCGAAATCGAAGCTTGCCGAGGTTGTCAGAAAAAATTTCAACAAATTTTCACTTTTTTTTGGGGCTACTTTTTTCGAGTTTTTGCGAGTTTTTTCAAGTTTTTGCGAGTTTTTGCGAGTTTTGGAAAAAAGGCCTACAGGTCCTTTATTTGTCTTAGTTTTGACATCTGAAAAATATGTTATAAACTTGCATTGTAAGGTTTTGAGAACAATGCATCTCACTACTATAACAAGCGTTCTTTTAGGCAGAAATGCACACTGAGATTTATCCACCTATGATGGGAAGTAGCGTAAATGATCACTTTGATTTTAGATAGTCTGGAAAGTTGTCATTGAAGTGATCCTACTGAAAATATTGAAACCTGATTCTATCGATATGAGGCGAATGATGGTGGTGAATTGAAAAGAGCAATCGTTATTGTATACGATGCAGCGGGAAGCTCTCGACGCGAAAAACGAGAGTTGAATCTTAAAATTATCTCACAGAGGAGAATCGGCCGATTCCATTTACTGTGATTGACATGTTGGTAAAGCCTGAATAGCAGGTCAAAAAGAAATTAGTTCGCAGAACACCGAAGACATGCGATCCTTAGTGGTTCTACCATCATGGAAATCGAGTATTCAGAATTTTAGTATTACTGTGTTTGGCATAGTTTATATGTCCTAACCCGTCGTGTCTAAATTTCTGATTAACAATTGATCATCTGGACCCCCGGGCGTTTAGCCTGTTGGTCTGCTCGTCTGAGGATCCAGTAATCTTTAAATCAATGTATTATGAAGAATATTGGAAACTTTATAGTCGGTTCGATGTCAACCTTAGGCCTTAACGCCAGTATCAACAATATTGATACCGCATCGACTCTTCCGTCAACGATTATCGACAGTGTTGAAGCCATTGTCAGTCTGATTGGAGGGGTACTTTCTACTGTAATAGTAGCTTGGATTAAGAACAAGTTACAGAAACAAAGTAAGCGAAAGAAACGCGATAAATCGTAGTTGTTTTGCTTACATCGAGTTAGTTGATTCACTGTCTGAAATTAATTATCACAAATCAGTGAAGTCACTGTTAATCAATTTTATAAACATTTTAAAAACCATAATGTCATGGGAAAAATAGCTCAAGGCGCATTTGGCGGTGTATCCGGAAAAGTGGGGAATCTTGTTGGTTCGTCATGGATGGGTATTGATTATTTCAGAATCCTTGCCGACCATTATCATGATGCGCATACCGAAACACAAGTAAATCAACGCAATAGGTTCTCTGGAGCCGTTGGTTTGTGTAGTTTACTTCGAGAAGAAGTCATCAATCCAATTTGGAAGCATAAAGCCGTAAAGATGACTCCTTCAAACTTGTTTACTCAAGTGAATATGCAAGCGTTTGCTGAAGATGGAACTGTTGGTGATTACTCGTTATTGAAGTTGACAGTTGGTACATTACCACTGCCTCTCCAGTTTAAAACCACTGTAAATCCTGATACTCCAAAGTCGATTGATTTAAATTGGGATCCAGGAAAAATGGCTACTAAGCGTGGTGACGATCGATTGATGTTCATCCTTACTGATGGTAAAGGTGACTGGTGTATGATGACCACTTTAGAAGCGTTCCGTAAGGATGGTGAAGCAACAGTGATGTTGCCTTACGAACCTGGCATGACTGTGCATGTATATGCATTCTTTGCCAGTCCAAAGCTTGATCGCTTCACCGAGAGTAGCCACACCGAAGTTGTTTTGCAGTAAGCGTGTTTTCGTAATTTTCGTGATGGCGAAAGCTGCAAGCAAGTTGCGGTGTAAGCATCACTTGGCAGCGTTTGCTGGTAGCGACTTTAGCGTCACCTGTCAGCGTTTGCTGGTAGCTGTTTTAGCATCACCTGTCAGTCTTTGCTGTCAGCGTTTGCTGGTAGCGACTTTGGCATCATCTGTCAGCGTTCGAAGATCCTGACAGCGTGTAGCGGATTTAGACTAATTAATTTGACCAAAACATTCAGGCTTTTACCAACTTTTAATCACAAAATGTACCCTCAAGCATTACCAAAAATATTACTTCTACTTTTCATTGTATTAATTATCGAGGCAGTGTTTTGCTACACTTTTGCGTCCTTACTACATACACCAACAAACCAAGTATCCACTAACATTTCAAGAAGCGAATCCCTTTTCCCTTCTCCATTTTCCAGTCTCCAACTACATCCTTGCAGTACCCTTGGCAACATCACCATTTTACCGTTCAGCTTACAACCTTTCACCATCATTGTTCCGCTTCCAGGTCTGACAGACGCTGAAAGGTGTCCTTGGCCAGTATTACATATCATCGTCCTTCATCAAAGCGAATCCCTTTTCCGATCTCCATTCTCCGGTCTCCAACTGCATCCATGCAGTACCCTTGGCAACATTACCATTTTACCTTTCAGCTTACAACCTTTCACCATCATTGTTTCGCTTCCAGGTCTGACAGACGCTGAAAGGTGTCCTTGGCCAGTATTACATATCATCGTCTTTCATCGAAGCGAATCCCTTTTCTCTTCTCCATTTTCCAATCTCCAACTGCATCCTTGCAGTACCCTTGGCAACGTCACCGTTTTACCTTTCAACCCTTTACCTTTCAACCGTTCCCCTTTCAACCCTTTACCATTCTCCCATCTCCCAGCTCTTTGCACTATGCACTGTGCCCTATGCCCTATGCACCATGCCCTTTGCCCTGGTTCCCCTTTCAACCCTGTACCAACGACATTAACCGGTGCAATAGCACCACAAAATTCAAATATCATGGCACATATGATGACATGTAAGCGACCTCCTTTAAAGGAGCTCAACGTCTCAGCATTAGAGGCATTCGAATTCTCTCGTAAAGTAATGTTACCAAAAATCCTAACCGAGGAGATCATCAAACCATCGTGGGATAAGTGTACAAAAGATGGCGATGGAGTACAAGCCTTCTTAGCACAAAATATAGGAGCGTTTGGCTGGAATGGACAATTGGAGGATTTCCATAGCCTAATCCTCACAAATGGTACATTGCCACCACCTTACACCTACGACATAGAAATGTCGGATGAGCCCGACGGTGAGAATGACGTATGTATTATGTGGTTCAACAACGATATGAAAGAAGATGACGAAAGGATGGACGATGAGATCTGCTATGTAATCTTCTCCAACGATTTAGTCTACTTACACACAGGGAATGGTAAAGGCCGAAAACGTAGGGATGAATACGTCAATGTAACCATTCCTTATGGAAGCAAAGATAAGCTCAAAGTATTTGCCTTCTTCCGCAGTAAAGATGGCTCAGATTATTCACTAGCATGGTATAAGGAGGTATAGTCATGAAAGATTTAGATATGCAATACCGACCATTACCCATACCCAAAGAGTTTAAAGACTACGAGATGAGAGAAATAACTGTATTACACAAAGTAAAGGTTCCATCATTTCTTCACGATGCTGTTATCGCACCTATCTGGGATATGATAGCCGGTGAAGGTAAAGGAGCTGAATTGTTTGTAATAGAGAACATCACTGCTTTTGATAACGATGGAAATATCAAGGATTACTCCAGGTTAAAACTTACTGCTGGTGATCTGTATATGCCAAATCCTATTGTTTTTGAAGAGGATAACAAAGGTGGCATTACGATCTACATGGATGCTGATGATGACAATATCGCACTGATGAAGAAGGATCCTGAGCGAAAGCTCGACCGAATATGTTATGTGCTAATTCAAGGTGATCAGTTTTACTCAAGTTTCAACTATAAAGACACGAGAGAGGATCTGGCTACCTACTTGACTCATCCTATTGATAATCCGAAGAATATGCATGTGTTTGTATTCTTCTGTGATAAGGAGATGAAGCATTTCTCTCCAGCAGAATATCAAATGATGTTTGAGGAAGAGTAAATCCGTTTAACCGTTTACCGTTTAACCGTTTACCGTTTAACCATAACGCAACACACTATAGCGCTGCTGATTGAATTGGATCAGTTTGCGCTATAGTGATGCGTTTAAATCTACCATCAACCATGTATAATGTTCCCGTATCAATATTAATCTACAGCCTTCGCAATCGCAAGGTGAACCAGGTAAAACTATACCTGGTGATGAAATATTGGGCCAGTGGAAATATTAGACTCACCGATGAGGTGGTTGATGATATCTGCAGCACCCTGGACTGGTGTACCAAAACATTCAAAACTCACCTCAAATGGTTGCTGCATAAGAAGTGGGTAAGCTACAACAACAAAACCAAAAGCTTACACATTAAAGGATACAAACGAATTGCCAAAAAATGGCATTGTGAAGAAAACAAGGGCATCATCTGCTCAGATAATGATTTGATCAACTTTAGGCCATTTGCTTATGCCGGAGTGATCAGCTGGGTACGTCTACGCAAATATTACAAGGATAGAGGATCGAAGCGTTTAAATGGGGGCTTCAATTTGAATTCTCACCTGGAAAACTTGTACGATGTTCCCAATCGTTATTTGGCTAAGATCCTGAAGCTTCACTATTCCACCATAAGCAAATACCGTACAGAGGCCGATGATACTGGCTATATCGAGGTAAAACACAATTTTCGAAAAAGACGTTTCACGAGCGACCATCTTCCAATGATGAAGAAGATTCTCAGCGAGATTGAAGATCGCTTATTTTCCTATAAGGGATTCGTATATGAGCAATTACCTAGCACCATTGATTCGCACATGTGTGTGACAAGGAAGAGGTTGTTCAAAAAATGGAAACCGGAAACAGGAGGACGGCTTCGCCTGGAAACAGGAGAGCGGAGACCAGCTGCGCCTGGAGAAAAGAGACCTGAAAACGGAGACCGGCTGCGCCTGGAGAAAGGATTCGCTTCGATGAAAGTTGGAGATCTGAAAACAAGGGCAAAAACACCTTTCAGCGTCTGTAAGTCCTGAAAGCGTGTAGATGATCGAAGATTCGGGAAAAGATGAAAGGTTGGAAGGTTGAAAGGTTGGAGGGTTGGAGGGTGGAAAGGATGGAAGGTGGAAAGAGGGTGATAGTACAGAAATTTGAAGATCCAGTAATCTGAAGATTCGGGAATAGGCGAAGCTTGCTTTTCTTCTGGAAAAAACTTCAACAGTAGTACCAGGGTCTCCTCAGTAAAGTGATAAAACAAACGATATGAAGAATTTAACAGGATTAAAAAAGAAAGAAAACAAACTTATACAGACGTACCCTATAAAACCAGTACCCCACCTTCATGATCTCATTGATGAAGGACTACTGTATCACTGTCTGGCTGGTATAAAAAAACATACCCCTATATCCTCATTTGATCGTTCACTAAAGAGCTTTCATGAGCATAAGTCTATCATCATCCCTAACCTGATTAGTGAACTGAATCAGGGAACCTACTATCCGGCAGGTGTGAAATTGGAACCAACAACCATCAATCATAAAGCAAGAACCTTAGCGTACTTCCCGGTGGAAGATGAGTTGATGCAGAGGGCAGTGAAGTTGGTGCTGGAGCCAATCTATGAACAGCTGTTCTACCCTTTTAGCATTGGCTACAGGAATGGCAAGACCGTGAACAATGCTCACTACCTGTTGTACCAACACATCACCTTTGGTGGTTACCGTTACATCATCAAGGCTGATCTGAAGGATTACTTTGATTCGGTTGATCATGCTTGTTTGATGGAGTTCCTGAGACTGAGAATTGATGATGACATTATCCTGCACCTGATGGAAGAATGGCTGGCTGAAGGAGTAGACAGTGAGCATCGCAAGTGTGGTGAGCGTGATGGACGTAGTGAGCGTAGTGAGTGTGGTGAGTGTGGAGAGCGTGGTGGACATGGCGTCGAAGCAGCTGCTGGGCATCGTGTTGCAACAGCTGCCGATCATCAGTCTCCTAAAGAACGTCCACAAGGACTTCTTACTGGTTCTCCCCTTTCTCCATTGCTGAGTAATATTTACCTGCATTATGTGCTTGATGATTGGTTCACCAACCAGATTCAACCCCTAATGCACAACACAAGTTTCATGGTTCGTTATGCTGATGATTTCATCATGGGTTTCAACGCTGAACGTGACGCTCGTAGCGTGTACCATACCCTCTTCAAACGACTGGCCAAGTATAATCTATCACTGAACCAAAATAAGAGCCATATGATGTGGCTAAACGCCATTGCAGGTGACCACAATGAAAAACAACATACCTTCGAGTTCCTCAAACACCACTACTACCTGACTAAGACAAAGAAAGGGAAAGAGGTGCTGAAGTTCAAAACGGATGCAAGGTGAAAGGTGAGAAGGTTGGAAGGTTGGAAGGTGGAATGGTGGAAAGGTGGAACGGTGAGAGTGCGAAGGATAGTACCCAGAGGAATAGTAAACCGGATAACCGGAAAAGGGGAACAGGATAACCGGACAAGGGAAACAGGATTCGCTTCGATGAAATGCAGCCCGTTAGGGATGCCAATATCTGTAGCAACAACGTGGAATACATACAATCTATCACCACCACAACATCATCAGCAACGTACGCACGCTGGACATTAGGCCGCAAATGTCTGTAGCAACAACGAGGTATACAAACAATTTACCACCACAATATCATCAACGCACGCTGGGCATTAGGCCAGCCAATGTCTGTAGCAACAACATGGTATACAAGCAATCTACACCACCACAACATCATCATCAACGCACAGCTGGGCGTTAGGCCAGCTAATATCTGTAGCAACAACATGATATACAACCAATCGACCACCACAATATCATCAACGCACGCTGGGCATTAGGCCAGCCAATGTCTGTAGCAATAACGTGGTATACAAGCAATCGACCACCAAAACATCATCAACGCACAGCTGGGCATTAGGCCAGCCAATGTCTGTAGCAACAACGTGATATACATACAATCTACCACCACACCATCATCAATGCACTGCTGGGCATTAGGCCAGCTAATGTCTGTAGCCCAGGAAGAGCGTCAGCGATTCCGGGGTTAAAACGTATACCCCAACAAAATCGGGAAATATATTTGCGTGGTTACATACCTTTTTCTAAAGACATTATCTGCCCCAAAGGGCAGAACCATCACCACAGCAACGCACAGCAGCCCGAAATGCATGCAGAGAGGAGTATTTCCAAAATCAGAATCAATTTCTGCTAAAAATGATTTGAACCTGAGATAAAATTTAAAATCGAACTGAGGTTAGTAAATATTGGGAATTTAAATCGTCAAATAAATCTTAGCCTGACAATTAACTAACGAAAAAGTTTTCTGAGCCTATT
>SJCO01000120.1 GCA_005217565.1 Puteibacter caeruleilacunae | reverse complement strand
CTTCTGGTGTAGTAGCAACATCATCAACCGCAATTGGATCATCATTTACTGATGTTACTGTTACATTTACAGTACCTTCATCACAACTACCGTCGGTATCACATAGCTTATAGGTAAAACTATCAGGACCTACATAGTCTGCATCTGGGGTATAAGTATATGTTCCGTCCAGATTTAATACAACCGTTCCGTATAAAGGCTCATCTTTTACATTCCAGACATTACCACCATCACCACTCTTAACATCATTAACACTCAAATCTCCACTTACTGAGTGATCCTCTGATGTAGTCTTATTATCACCATGTGCAATAGGAGTATCGTTGATTGGTGTTACTGTGATATTTAATTCTCCGTGATCCTCACCTCCATTGCCATCACTTACTGTGTAAGTTACAGGAGGAACAGGGCCATGATAATCTGTTGCTGGTGTGAAAGTAAAGCTTCCTTCTGAATTGATAATAATAGTTCCTACATTCAGAATAGTTGCTGTCTCTCCTGCATTATAAGTACTACCATCTCCATCCACGACAAAGGTTAGAATACTCAACACATCTGATTCGGTGTCGCTATCATTACTTAGTACATTATTACTTATTGGATTATCCTCTGTTGTGGTAGCAATATCGTCAACCGCAACTGGCGCATCGTTAACAGCATTTACTGTTACASTTACTGATGCCGTATTACAGCTACCATCTCCATCACACAACTTATAAGTAAAGCTATCCGATCCGTTGAAGTTCTCATCTGGAGTGAACGTATATGTTCCATCAACATTGATGATCACAGTTCCATGAGCAGGACTTGTTTCAATCGACCAA
>SJCO01000119.1 GCA_005217565.1 Puteibacter caeruleilacunae | reverse complement strand
AGAGCCCAACTTCACCCCAACAACTAGCACTAAGATAATAATACTAGAAATACAATAATGCTAAGACAATACTTCAAMTACTTCCTAAACAAWTAMACAAKGTAAARTRCTTGAATTAAATACGGAATGTAAAGCAAGGTTTAGAAGACTCCTCCAATTTTTCCCGAGGTATCGAAGAGTCGGCACTCTCCACTAGTCCTCGTTGGAGCACCCGCGCAAGGGTATCGCTCCCCCTTGGTCCTCGCAAGAACCAAGTGCTCACTAYGAGATGATCCTTTGCCACTCCGGCRCGGTGGATCCCTCRMGACCGSTTACAAACTTGAGTCGGGTCACCAACAAGATCTTCAYGGTGATCACCGAGCTCCCAACGCCACCAAGCCGTCTAGGTGATGCCGATCACCAAGAGTAACAAGCCRTAGACTTTCGCTTGACCAAGAGAAGCCTAATGCAAGTGGTGTGTGCTCTAGGTGGCTCTCRCTAGGGCTAATGAGGAACAARCTCGGATTAAGATTCTCTAATCTCCTCACTAGGCTTTTGGTGCTTGCAATGCTCTAGCAATGTGCTGGAATAAATGTGGTGTGCAAGACATTGAATATGGTGGGTGGARGGGGTATAAATAGCCCTCACCCACCAACTAGCCGTTACAGGCATTTCMCTGCGTGAKGGCGCACCGGACAGTCCGGTGCGCCATGRGTGCGCCAACGGTCGTTTCCAACGRCTAGTTCTGACAGSKAGCCGTTGGACTCATGGCRCACCGGACAGTGAACAGTCACTRTCCGGTGCACACCGGACAGTCCGGTGCTCCGGTGCACACCGGACAGTCCGGTGC
>SJCO01000118.1 GCA_005217565.1 Puteibacter caeruleilacunae | reverse complement strand
GCCCTCCCACTTGGGCTCCAGCTTGCCCCTGGACTCTGTCCGAACCGTTCGGACGAGTACGAGGTCCCCTTTGCTAAATTCCCTCGGGATGACTGCGTGGTCGCGCCATGCTTTGGTCTGGGCTTCGTATTTGTTTAGGGCCTGTAGGGCGAAGACCCGGTCTCCGTCAATGAGATCTTTTGAAGTTGGCTCATCCACGTCGGGGACGGCTGACGGAACTGTACGCGGGGACCCATGCTTTATTTCTTGCGGGGTCATTGCCTCCGATCCGTATAGAAGGCGGAAAGGAGTGAACCCGGTCGCCCTGCATTCGGTTGTGTTTAGCGCCCAGACTGCCTCAGGTAACAAATCGGTCCATCTGCCTTTTTTCATCGAGGAGCATTTTCTTGACAGCTGTGAAGATTTTCCCATTGGCGCGCTCCACGACCCCGTTGGACTGCGGATGATAAACTGAAGCGAAGGCAAGCTTGGTGCCGATGGAGAAACAAAAATCCTTGAAATCTTGGCTGTCAAACTGCTTGCCGTTGTCAACTGTTAGTTCGGACGGTACTCCGAAGCGGCAAACAATGTTTTGCCAAAAGAATTTCTGGGCAGTTTTTGATGTTATTGTGGAAACAGCCCTTGCCTCGATCCATTTGGTGAAGTACTCGACAGCGACGAAGGCGAACTTAAGGTTCCCCTGAGCGGTGGGCAGGGGCCCGACAATGTCCAGGCCCCAGCGCTGGAGAGGCCATGTGTGGGCGATCAGTTTTGTGAATTGCGAGGGGCTGCCTGATCGAGGAGAAAACTTCTGGCAGGCTTCGCAGGACCTTGTGACCCGATTTGCGGCGCAGATCATTGCGGGCCAGTA
>SJCO01000116.1 GCA_005217565.1 Puteibacter caeruleilacunae | reverse complement strand
GATCAGGCTAAGGGTTACGTCCTGCGGCCAACCTAACAGCTYCGATACCACCTGAAGCGTCCCCAATCCTYTGGGACTCAAATGTGATACAATTACTAGTCCCAGGAGGCTAGTAAACACATTTATACAWCAGATGATTMCAGATCTGCTTAAACGAGACAAACCTAYAAAGGTGGCGAWCAACTTTAAGAGTTGGTCCACAACTCGGGACATATCATCAGAGTGGGGCTGAAGCAGCCCGATATACGCAGYGAAGCAAWTCAGCRGTCCAACARCCACAGRCAAGGTTGGGAACAGKCGTAACTCTTACCCRATCTCCTTTTTCTGAAAAACAACAAATAAGCAAGGGTGAGTACAAACGTACTCAGCAGCCCACCTTCACCCRYGGAATGGGGAAATCAGATATAATGCATGGARTATGTGGAGCTCRGGATATTTTGCAGAAACARCAATATTTKAYGCARGGTTRTTTTGTAAACATTTTRTATTTTTSAAAGCRCATCMTCTCYMAAAGGAGCAGGAMGTTTTTCARTATAGAAYRAAATCCCCTGGACTAAACCATCCAGGTATCTCAGCAGTTTCCCACTGGTTTTCATTTTCAAAAACAGCTACTGGACTTCCCGTCCACCATAGCTCACGGCTCAACCGCCGGACCTTTAAAAAACCACGTTTCTCAAACGCACTCTGTTTTTTGAAAACAAAACACTCCACGTTTCTCAAACGCACTCTGTTTTTTGAAAACAAAACACT
>SJCO01000013.1 GCA_005217565.1 Puteibacter caeruleilacunae | reverse complement strand
AGCTCTTACATTATCAAGTGTACCATTTTCTTTGGCAGAACCTTTACCCATCACGATGACAGCTTTGTTACCTTCTAACTCTTTTAATTTTTCTAATGATCCCAAACCATGAAAATGATTTTTAGGGACAGCAAATTGTGCCATAACTTTTATTTTTAGATTTATAAATTTTCAATTTTCACTCATCAAATCTCTCTCGATTTTGATGCGTTAATTGCTTTATTATTACATTACAAATGTAGGGCATAAACAGGGGGTGGATGATATAGATTTGAGCCGCTTTGTTGCCAATTTGAGCTGTTGGGAGTAATGCTTATTGTGTTGGTAGATAATGTTGTAGGAGTGTTGGTTTGATTGCGGTACTAGTTTAATTGGATAGGTGGAGAAGATGCAAAAAAGAAGGGCTGCCGATATATATCGACAGCCCTTTGATTTTATTAGAATGATATTATAATAGATTAACAAGTATGTAATTTAAACTTAATGTTCCTTGGTGTGAATCATCGTTAGTTTGGTTTGTAGCTCCGATGGAGACCAATTCGTTTTGGCATGAATAAATTTGTTAAAAGCTGAAGGTGAATCAAATTGTAGTTCATAAGCAATCTCCTTATGAGTTAAACCAGAAAAAGTAAGTAATCTTTTAGCTTCAAGAAAGATTCTATCGTGTATCACCTGTAATGCAGTTTGACCTCTGTACTTTTTAGCTAATGCATTTAACTTTTTAGATGACAGACCTAACTCTTCGGAATATTCACTTACCAATCTCAATTCTTTATATTGACTGTCAACCATGTTTGTGAATTCTAAAAATAGATTAGAATCGGCGGCCTCTTTTTTACTTAAGACTCTTGATTTTGACATATCCATCAAATTCAAAACAACAAGTTTTATCATGTGCCTAACTTGTTCTTTTTTTAGAATATTGAGATCCGTAAACAAATTAGTGACCATATCAAATATGCCATTAATTTCTGTATGCTGTTTTTCATTCAATTGTATATCATTTAATCTCATCTGTAAATCAACACAGTAGGCACGCAATTCCTTTTGAAGCATTTCAGAACAAAATAGTTCCTCGTTAAACATGATAACCTTTCCTTTAGCCTCTTTGTTAAGAGTTAATTGGTGGAATTGACGAGGAAAAACAACGGATACAGATAAATCCTTCACATCGTAAGCATCGAATTCAATTATATGTTTTCCTCCTCCTTTTGTAAATAGATAAATTTCATAATAATTGTGACGGTGTATTACAGTATTATCATGGGGAGATTGATGATGCAGATCTTCAATATTAAATGTCAAACAAGGTTTGTCTCCAGAAAAATATTGATCTAGTGAATAGCAAGGATGGTCCATGATGTCTTGATTTTGTTTTCAATTAAATTGATTAATACTTCCGATGACAAAATTATATTGAGTTAACCGTTTTGAAGTTACTGAAACGGTTCAATGACTTATGAAAAAGGTTCAAATTGAAATTATTTATGACCTAGTTCGGTTGGATTAACTCCAAATTTATTTTTAAATGCTGCACTAAAATTGGAGAGATTACTATAGCCAAAGTCGAGATATATGTCTGATGCTTTAAATTCGCCTTCAGCCAATATTTGTTTGGCTCGTTGCAATCGTTGGTCTTTAATCCATTTTCCTGGTGATTCTCCAAATTCTTTGGTGAAGTTTCTTTTAAAGGAAGATAAACTCATATTACACAAAAATGCAATTTCTTCTAAGTTCAGATTCGAAAAAACATTGCTTTCAACTATTTGTTGAAACGATGACTTTTCGCCAGCTATCAATGAATATAAGTATTCTTCAAACCTGCGACCATATTTAGATAGCAGGTAAAACAATATTTCTTCGAATTTTAGATTTAAAGCTCTTTCTTTAAAAATAGGAGCAATACGATGTATGGAGGACAAAGAACTCAAGAAACCGGAGATATAATCGTCGTTAGATAAAGTAAAATAAGGTGTTTCAGCAGAACTATTTTTTGGTTTTTCAACATTCTTCTCTAAAAATCGTTTTAATTTTCCTTCCGAAAAGAAGAATAGTTTACAATAGTATATATTGTCTTTATCCAACAATTCCGTCCAAAGCAAATTACCTTTTTTAATAAGTAACGATTGTTCGTTGTTCACCATGACAGAAGTGTCTGCAAAATGAACCTGTTTTTTCCCCTCTTGTAGAAAACTAAACATATTCATACTCAAATTGACTTTAGTTCTTACAACATCCTCAGTCATTTTAAAGTCGTAAACAAAAAGGTCGGAAACCAACTCTTCTTTGTTTATGTATATTTCAGGAATGTTCTCTATGGACATGAGTTCACTTTTATTCAGTAACAAATTTAGCGTTAAAACAGAAAGGAAATTGCATTTAAAGCAATAATAATTTCTCTCAAGACATCTCGTTGAGAGTTGTATTAACACAGATGGCCCCTTTTGATTGAAAGCGTGCGCCTGTTTTAAGGCGCACACGCTTCTTATAACCGCTCGCCATTAATCGAGGTTTAGTTGCCACGAGACTCCAAAGCGATCTTCAACAAAGGCGAATTTTTTACTAAAACCGTAATTGTCAAGCGGCATCATTAGCTTGCCTCCTTCCGATAGGGCGTTATATATCTTGTTAAGGTCAGTCTCACTGTCCAGCTCAACAAAGATTGAAACTGCAGGAGTAAAAGACCACTCGTGCTTGATGTAACTGTCACTACAGATGGACCTCCTTCCATTCAAATGTGGCTTTCAGGAATTTAGTTTTGATGGACAAAATACATAAATCAATGATCAAAAATAACTCCCTTTAGGTTGGGAGGCTTATTTTATTCTACCACATGCTTTATTGATCGGTTGGCATATATTAAAAGTAACACAGAGATGAGTCCTGTAATAAAGAATCCAACAAACAAAGGGAAAGCAGTATCTTTTAGAAATGATCCTATATATGAAGCAATAGGTACTGCAATAAGGGTGGATACAAAGCCATTAATTGCTGCTCCCATGCCTGCAATTTTGCCTAGAGGCTGCATGGCTAATGTTGTTAGGTTACCAAACATAAATCCTATTGATAGAAATGTTAGACTTAAAAAAATCAATAGAATGTAAAGATGGGGATTGGTATGTCCGTGGAAGAGAATCACATATACGGCAGAGGAGAGGGTAAACATTATGGCCGATATCATGATTAGTTTCCTCATGCCTAGTTTAATCACCAATATTCCATTTATAAATGTTGAAATACCTGACACCAAGGCTACTGCCGCAAATAATAGGGGGAATTGGTCGTGCTTATTATACTGTTCTCCTAAAATGGTCTGTGCTGTAGATAAAAATACCAGGAATGATCCTGTAAAGACTCCTAGTATGACGGTGTAAATAGTAGCTTGTTTTGATTTGAAAAATATTTTGGCCCCATCCCTAAATAATCGTCCTTTAAGCATGACCTTATTTTCATCTTTTAATGTTTCTCTTTGACGCAGAGCAAACCAGAAAACGATTATTACTGCAATAATTAGCTGACTGTAGAATATCGATTCCCAGTTAAATACATCAAGCATTAATTTGCCATATGAAGGGGCAATGGCTGGTACCAGTACAAAGATTACCATGATGAATGACATAATGCGTGCCATAAGGTCTCCACTGTAGGAATCGCGTACAATGGCCATTGCTATTGCTTTAGGGGCAGACAGACCTATTCCTTGAAGTATGCGTCCTAAAATCATTACATTAAGACTGGTGGCTTTTACCGATATGATACTTGCTATTGCAAAAATGAGAAATCCAGCATAGGTTATAGGTTTTCGTCCCAGACTGTCGGATAACGGGCCTGAGATGAGTTGTCCAATCCCTAATCCTAAAAACATCATGGTGATAAGTAGCTGACTTTCGTTTGTATTGGTTATTCCAATTGATTTACCTATGTTGCTTAGAGCTGGTAGTAGGGCATCCATCGCCAATGAGATGAGAGCCATAAGTGAGGCCATTAATGCAACGAATTCAAATTGTGACACATGCTTGCTTTCACTCTCATGTTTTGCTGTCACACTTAGTTTTATTTCTTTTATCTGGTTCATTTGTCAATGCTTTCTTTTGTTTTACGTTGCAAATGTAGTCAGGTGTATATTTGCTTTTATTATCCTTTTTTAGGATATAATGATACTTTTAGTGATCTTTGTGATGTGAAGCATTTTAAAGATATACATTCATATTATCCTGAAAATCTGTTAATGGATAAAAGTTTGTTTGCCGATTTTGCGATTTTAAAGTTGGAGGATCTTGCTACGAACTTGCATCTTGATGAATATATAAAAAGGTTTGGTGAACCTCATTTGAGAGATTTTTTTGAAGTATGTATAGAAGAGAAGGATTCTTTCTCTTCATTCTTGAATGTGGGCAATGACTCTTTTGTTAGCGGTGAGAGACATATTGCATTTGCCTCGCCAGTGAATGTTTTTTCTATTAATCATGAAAAGCGACCAAAGGATTCAGTTGTGAAAGGGTATATTTTGGCTTTTAAACCGTCATTTCTGCTGAGTAAGAAATTGGGCTTTGAGATTATTAACACCTATCGTTTTTTTAATTCATATAGTTTTCCGCAGCATAAGTTAAGCGAATCAACGCTAAGAATGTTAATGGATATTGGCAATAGTATGTATAAAGAGTATACTTCTAAAGAGCCATATTCCCGAGAGATAATTGGTGGATACATGGAGGTTTTATTGAATACGCTGAATCGAATTCTTAAATATGAAAAAGACCTCGTTGCTTCGAGTCCATGTGAATATATTGCCGCTAACTTTGAACGGAAAATTATTGATGATGGTAATAAAATTAAGACCGTGGCTGATTATGCCGACAGACTTAATATTAGTAGTAGTTACTTGACGGAGTGTGTGAAAAAAGTAACTGGAAAAAGTGCAAAACAGGTGGTTACAACGCATAAGCTTATTGTTGCGAAAAGCTTGTTACAACAGAAAGGTAAAAGCATTGCAGAAATTGCTTATGAGATGGAGTTTAGTGAGCCTACAAATTTTACCAAATTCTTTAAGCAGAAATCGGGACAAACACCTAACCAATTCCGCAGTAGTTGTTAGTGGAGTTTACCTTATTTGTTTGATTAGATCTTGAGGTAAGCCTCCTGTATTGAGATACAGTTTCTAATGAAAAGAAGCTGCATAAAGCAGCTTCTGCTTGATAATTTGCGCTGGTCTCTAAATTTGAGACTTAGTTAAGTCTTGTGGAGGTTTGTTTTCAAAATTGTATTTTTCTAATTCTGATTGAGTCATCCAATGAATTCCATCGGCTGTGGCAGAGTTGATTGTAAAAAAGTAAAAATCTTCTGCTAAATCTTTTGTCATGCCAATGCTTATGTAGTAGTTGATATATGGCTGATGATACTTGTGATCTTTAGGGAAATCAGTCGCTACTTGTTTGCCATCGGACCAGGAGTGTACTCCCAGTTTTACATTACTCTCCATAATGCGGTAGTTTCCAGATAGGAAAAAATCGGTTCCTCCTGAGGCAACCATACCATCTTTTAATAAACGGGTATGAAAACCATTTTTGTGCACATAGTCGCTAAGCTTTAAGTTCACGTCATCGTTAATTGAACCATCACAATTAACAATGTGGATCCATTTTGTATCAGGATTTTTTTCTGCAATAGCAGTGAAATCATCAAATGCTTTGGAGTTAATTACTCCATCAAGATATATGGCCTGAGCATTCGTGTTATAAGAAAAAACTGTTGCCTTTTCCAACTCCTTAATCTCATTGTCCTCAGAATCGTCACTGCAGGCTAAAAACATCAATGGTAAAACCATTGCCAACATCAAAAATCTAATCTTCATACTTCATCGTTTTTATTTATACAAAAAAAGCTCATACTCCGCCTTGCTTAAAGACTGAAGTATGAGCTTTTCTACTCAAAAGTTCCTTAATAAACATACCCAATTCTTCTTCAGTGTTGGTATGCTTACGCTTGTTAAGAAACCTCCTTATTCCAATATTTTGCTAAATGTAAATATTTTTTTCTATCTCACATAATAATCAAATCATTCTGTCATTTAAATCCAAAGTAATTGTATCTAGCATATGTTTTTTGGGCCTCTTTAGTGTAATCCTAAATCCTCCTCTTTCATTTGAGAAGGTATATTCATGTTAGGGGTTTTAAATTGACTTTTACAAACTAAGGATAATATAAAAAAGAGGGAATGATACCTGTCGAATTTATGTTTAAATTTTGGATAGAGTATCAAAAGGTAAAGAAGAAAATATCCTGTTTTTAAGGGATAATGATGAGGTAATTACGGGCTATCTAGTCAAACATTTCGGACTATTTTCGGAGGAAATTCGGACCAATTTCGGAGAAAATTATCTATTTACAATTGCGTTAATTTTGCTAGATAAATCATTAACTGCAAAAAAGATTGGAGATATAATCGGTGTAACCGCAAGAACAGTAGAAAACTATTTGGCAAAACTGCAAAAGAAGAAAATTATAGAAAGAAAAGGAGCTGATAAAACTGGTTTCTGGCAAATAATTAAAAATTAAATCAGGTTGATAGAGAGGAGAGTAGTATTCTAGACTCCTCTCTACGCCTTATTATGGATTCCTTCAATCCCTTTTTATTTATGTCTTTAAGCGATAAGAATATTTCCCTAGTATTCAAAGATAACAGCGGTGTGACATCTGAACTTAGGAACGATTACCTGCTGGCGACCATCTACTGTTTCTATTTTTAGTTTCTGCTTTCCAGGAATGGTGTAAGCTTGCTTAATCTTTTTCCCAAAATCAACTGAAACAGGAGTATCATAAATGGGTACCAGATCTTCGATTACTTTGGCCCTACCTCTTTGATGTGGTGTTCCATAGGTAAGATGAACTACATAACGGTTTTTATCTGATTGAGACATTAAATTCATGCGTCCGCAACTTGGTAGATCTGTTTTTACTAATGGATTAGTGAGCAGTTGATCTAAGGCGTTATAAAATAGTTGACAGTGCACCTGAGAACCTTCTTTAGCATAGATGGTTTCTAAGTTGTGCGCACACCAAACAATGTTTCCTTTACGGATAATAGCAGGATGTTTCGCAGCTTGGGTTTGGTACGGTGTATTGTCGTGAGATGTGAAGTGCTCAACAGTTCTGTCGAAGTATGGCTCATAAACCTCTGCCAGAATTTCTGTGTCTTTTTCAGGTTGTACTCTTATGGCTGGAATACGATTTAAAAATGGAGATTGAACTAAATCATTGGTCAGCTTATCTGATACACGAGTATAGTCGATTCGGTAACTTGCATCTCCCAGGTACTTCGCACCTATGTCAAAGCGCCATGATTCATTGTGGAAAGCTCCTTTTCCCAGGATTAATAATTTACCACCTTTGTCGACAAATGCCTGAATACGTTTTGTTTCGTTGTCGGTTAACTGAACTCCGCTGTGAATAATCAGCAATTCTAATTTACTCCAATCATCCAGGTTATTCGCAACTACAAAGTTCACCTGATGCTCAAGCAACATCGTAGCCAGATCTTTGTCGGTGCCGGTAAAGTTCATCCAAACGGCAGTTCTTGCTTCTTGTTTGGCATCGATGCAATACTCCTCGATTTTCTCGATATAAGCGTAAGCATGTCCAATGTTATTGTAGGTAGCTTTCTCAAGTTTACCTGTAGGGTGCAGTTGATCACCAAAGTTGACATAGGCACCAAAGGCCATCATATTTGCAGCTTCATACCAAATGGCATCTTTGTGCTTGAAGCCACCGAATTCACCCCAGGCAGCATGGAATTTACCACTCATTGCTACCATCTGTTTGCCCGTGTTGGCAAAGTATTTTGCACGCATTGGCAGAATATCGTATCCTCCCCATGTTGTTGGAAGATCTTCCAGATCTTGCTTGGTGTTGTATTGGAAGAATCGCTCTTTGAACACTCTTTCGTTGTACAAGTGGGTAGTCCAGTTGTAAAAGATGGTTGCATTGGGTTTGTATTTCTTGATCAAAGCATTGGTCTTCTGAAAGAAGGTATGCATCTTCTTGCAATGGTGTGCCCAGGCTTCATCTTCATTGCGCCAGTCTACACCATTTGCTTCCATATCCTTTTTACTCCATTCGTTGTAGTTGATATTGGCAACTGGTACAATATCAAACCAGAAGCCATCGAGGTCGTAGTTTTTGCACAACTCTTCAGTGTGCTTTAGAAGGAGTTCAAGGTAGTCTCCTTCAGGTGAAAGTGTTGGCCATCCCCATGGAAAAGGTTCTCCTGGTTTGGCCTCTTTTTCCATCTTTTCAAACTTGTTTACGCCATCTTTACCTGTTGATACCCACTCAGGATGGTTGCGTGCATCCAACACATCCCATCCAACGGTTACATAGGCTTGTGCTGTTACTCCTATTTCGTGACAGGCATCAACTTGAGCCTTCAATAGATCAAACTTCAGGTTAGGGTGTCTTTCGCCAACTTCGGTATTGTAATAACACCAACCATGGTGACCTTTAGCGAAAACATTGATTGAATTTACATGTCCTTCTTTCAGGCGTTGCTGCCATTCTTTTTTCACCCATTGGGTGCCGATATCTTTTAGGTGTTCTGTTGTATGAAAATCTAAATGTACCTGACGGGTACCTTCTTTCGGTTGTGCCACTGCAGATACTGCGATGAGTATCGCTGCACATAACGTTAAAATTTTAACTTTCATTTCTTATTCCATTTAGTGATTTGTGTTGGTCTTTTGCACTGTTATCCGAAATCAATTGCTCTGAGAGAGGTGATTTTGAATCTGTGCTAAAACGATTCACTAATTTATAGCTTTTTTGAGAAGAAACCGTATTTCAGCTTAGAAATTAGGTTTTAACCTCTTGGTGTCTTCCAATCTTACGGTTGTTATACTCCTCTTTAATCACCTTTGTTTCAGGTGCAAGAGGAGTTTTGGTATTTCGATGTTTGCCTTGTCCGTAATATGGCTATCACTGGAAGAGAAATGAATGACAGTCAGAAAAGTTGAGTGTATTTCAAAGAAACGCTCTACGCCTTTTTTCCTTTGCTGTTTCTCAACTTATAGCTGAAGGTGAAAATATAGAATTTAGTAAGCTTGTTTCGGTAGTAGTCGGCAGTATAAAGATCTCTTACGATATGAGACCTTTGATCGTCTTTGCCTAATACGTCATAAGCTGTACATGATAGCTCTCCACGCTTGTTGTTGAATACTTTGGTCGACAGGCCAAGGTTTAGGTGCCAGAAACTATCTTCATTATTCGTGGTGAAGTTGTTCTGGTAATTGTTGCTGGCATTGGTTCTGAAGGCTACGTTTTTATAAAAATTGTAATACATGTTTAAGGCAGTGTATTGCGAAACGTATTCCGAACCGGAAGTCGATGTATTTTTTGATTGTCGGTAATTGGTGGAGGTGGAGAAAGTAAAGTCTACCTTTTCACTGATGTTAGAACTAAGTGTCATGCGATGATTTAGGTTCCATGAATCGGTGTAGGCTTTTTTCCCATTTACAAAAGTTGGATTGTGAGAGAAGCCTCCTCCGGTATTGATGTTCAGCTTCGACTTTAACTTTTCAACAGGGAAACTGTAGGTGACTCTTGAGTTTAAAGAGTAACGACCATCGAGGTTTACAGGTTCCGAGAAATGTCCTCCCGCAGGAAGAAAATATAAGTCATTAATTGTGGTATCCTTGGTTGCTATGATAGTTCTTCGTCCTACTGTGTTGTTGGTTGTAGATGCCGATGCACTAAACGATAGGTGTGTGGCCTTTTCGGTATTCGATGCCGAGTAATAGGCCGAAAAAGAGTGCGATCGTGATTGTTTCAAATCAGCATTACCTGTTGAGATATTCATCGGGTTTGAAACGTCAACGATCTCTTGTAAATCGCGAAGCGAGGGTGTTGATGTTCTCGACGAGTAGTTTACATTTATGCGTTTGTGATTCTCCATGTTTAATGAGTATCTCGCATATGGCCTAAAGGAGAAGAAATCTTCTTCCATGTCGGTTTGCTTAGGAAATGATTCTTCATTTTTTAGCGTTGTGAAATCAAAACTGGCTCCTACGCGTACACCATGTTTTTTCCCACTGTAGTTATATGCCACTCTTCCTGAATTTCTAATCGTAGAGTTCTCAAATTTGTTGGTTGTTAGTTCATCTAGATCGGTATATGCATTCGCTTCTTCGTTAAAGTTGTATCCTAGTTTATCAGCGCTTGAATTGCTGTAACTATAAGTGTAGCCACAGCTGGCATGACCTTTTTCGCCTATGCGTTCACTAAATGATAGACCTCCATTCATACCTGTTCTTTTGGTTTCTGAATCAGATATTCGGTCGATACTCTGACTTACTACATTATCCTCTTTCACTGTTTCTGATCTCTGTTTCCCATCGGATTCACTTTTTGAATAGCTAATACCTCCATTAATACTTAATGATCGTCCTTTATCATTGAGTTTTCGTGAGTAGTAAATATTCTGATTGATGTTGTTGCTATTTCTTTCAGAGGATTTACGGTTGAAATTCGAGTTTAAAGGATCGTCTTCAAGGTAGGTATCCATGGTTGAATGTGAGCTTGATTCTCCATCAGATATTGAGAAACTGGTATTGGTCGTCAGTCTGTACTTCTTGTTCGACTTTAATGATGCACGCAGACTGACACGGTGGCTGTCGTTATCGCTATTTGATTTACTCGATGAATTTTGAACCTGACCTGCCAGTACATCGGTAATGTAGGTTTTTACTGTTTTACTCGTGTTGGTGGATTCGCGGTTGGAGTACCGATAACTGGTAACAATGCTGTTTTCGTTCTTAGAGTTGACCACGTTGAAACCAAACGAATCATCCTGAATTTCATTCCCACTGATACTGGTTCTACCAAATCCTCGGTTATTGAGCTTTAGCGGCGCATTAACATCCTTTGATGCTGCGGTAATTGTTACCTTATTATTGTCGGAGAAGCTATTGACACTTCCAACAAATCCATAGCGGTTGTCTTTTCCATAACCTGCAGCCACATCTCCAAAGACAAGTCGCTTATTTTTCTTCTTCTTGGTGACGATGTTGATTGTCTTTTTATCTTCCTCAGCCTTCTTGAAGCCAGTAAACTTCTCCTCGTCGTCTTTGTATTCGTATACCTCAATATTTTTAACCACATCGCTTGGGATGACTCTAAGAGCTTGATTCATGTTGTTGCCGAAAAACTTTTTTCCATCGACCAGTATCTCTGCAACTTTTTGTCCTTCTACCACCAGTTTGCCATCTACTTTATCGAAACCTGGCATTTTAGCCAATAGTTCTCCGGTAGTAGCGTCAGGATTAACTTTAAATGCATTGGGATTATATACGGTAGTATCGCCCTTTAACTTTGTAGGAGGCATTTTTTCGGTAACGTTAACTGCCTGTAAAACTTCGGTATTTTCTGATAGTTTAAACTGTCCTAAATCAATGGCTGATTTGTCGACTGTAACTGATTTCTTAATGGACTTGTAACCAAGAAACGAGACTTGAAAATTATATTCCCCAGGCTTCATATCAATGTTGAAGTCGCCCGATTGGTTAGTGATGGTACCGGATTGCTTAAGGGAGTCGGCCTTACTAATTAATAGAATTGTGGCTCCTGGTAAAGAAGCGTCATCCTGAGCATCTAATACTTTACCTTTTAGTGTATATGTTTTTTGTGCAAGGGCAGATAATCCTATGAGGAGAAAAAATAGTGCTGATATAATTCTGTACATGTTGTTGTTTCTTGATTTTGGATCAAAGATAGTTTTGCTTTGAATAGTTATTGGTATTCTTTACGTTAACCAAAGTTAATTAAGGTTAATAGGGTGCTGATGATTTTATGTATTGCGGTACATGAAGTGAATTGTTAATTTATAGGTATTTATAGCTTTTCGATCTGGTTGCCCAAAGATACGGGTTTTTCTTAAAAAATAAAGTCTTAGTTTAATGTTGTGGCTTGTTCAATTTGGCATATTAATAGCACTTCTCGATGGATTTAGAAACGTGAAGTGATTTTTCATAAGGAGAAGTTTAGCGTTAAGCTTGATGCTGTGAACTAGATTCTTATTCCTTTATCACCTTAATGGTTTTCGTTGAATTGCCATCGCATAGCGTGATATAATAGGGGCCGGCTTTGTATTGCGACAGGTTTATTCTGCCGTAGGATGTTCCTCTTTTGAGTAGTTGTCCGGCATTGTTAAACAGTTTATACGCAATGGCTGAGTTGTGATGGTAATGTTTAATGATGACATCGTTGCTGACAGGATTAGGGTAGACTTGTATTTCCTGATTGTTTAACTCTATGGGGAAACTGGATAACGGATCACAATTTAATTCGTTGATATAGCCCCATATGTCGTTGTTTAAAGTAAGCGATACTGTTGAGTTTTCGGGCTTATTGCCCATTCTTATCCACACCATATTCTGCGACGGAACAACATTGATAAACTGACCGTTTTTACCTAATGCGGCAATCATATCATCAGGAGCATTGGGGGCCATACTGCCATTGTAAATCTTGCGTGTTTGAGGGATCATGTGACTATCTTTTCCATTCAACCACCAGAGGTAACCGTAGGACTCATTGATATTTTGCGAGGTGTTAACCATATCATCAAAGTACTCGGTATCTGTTAAGATCTGGTTGCCATTCCAGTTCCCCTTATTGAGGATGAGTAAGCCAAAGCGAGCCATGCTTCGAGCGTTACTGTAGAATACATTGTTGTATCCGTTGTTGATGTAAAGACCATTCATCCCGATGGTGGTCAGCAGTTGTTGTGTTGTATATTGGTTCAGCGTCTTTCCGGTTGCCTTGGCTATGACATCTCCTAACAGGGTGTAGGGAGCATTGTGATAGGCCCACCTGGTGCCAGCATCGGCAAGGTACTGTAGGCAGGTATCGAGTGTGCAGTGATGATCGGTAACATCATCGTTGAGACCGGTAGTCATGGTTAGCTGATGCCATATGGTGATCTTTTCTTCCTGGGCAGGAGTGCAGGCGGTCCATCCTTTTCCGAGGTATGTTGAGGTGGTATCGGTAATCTTTAAAAATTGTTCTTGTTGTGCCATGCCCACCATAAAAGCTGTGAGTGTTTTTCCTGCCGATGCCCAATACCAATTGGATGTTGC
Organism: Puteibacter caeruleilacunae; assembly: GCA_005217565.1. GTDB lineage: Bacteria > Bacteroidota > Bacteroidia > Bacteroidales > Prolixibacteraceae > Puteibacter > Puteibacter caeruleilacunae. Next base: position 260,041 of record SJCO01000013.1, on the reverse strand, counting down.
AGAATGGCCGTTAAAGTACTCCTCAAGCACTATTTTGCCATCTTTTAATAGGATGAATGCTTTGGTGTTCTCTGCTTCAAGAAAGCTGTATAGGCTGTCAATTTTGCTTTCACACCATCCTAAGGCAGCTGGTGAAATGGTATCCCATGTGGAGGATGTTTTAGGGGGGAAATATAGTTGTGCTTTTGCTGTTAATGCAAACGCTGTAAGTATAATTATTGCACAAAGGTGTTTCATCTGTTTAAAATTTTTTGATTCTGAATGTTCAAAAAATTTGAATACATTCAGGAACTCACATAAATTTTAATCTTCCGCATGTGTGTATTTTCGGATGATGAAAATTCATGTTCGTTTCATCTGGTTTTTTTGGATTTTCTGCTTTGGCCTCGCGTATGCGAGAAAGTTATTTTTTGTTTTTTACTTAGACGATCGTTTTAGGCAAAGGTTTATTTTAGAAGATTCTTGGATTATTAGATGAATAGATTTTATATTCACCTCCTAATATTTCTGTAAAATTATTTTACAAATCCTGTCAACTATTTAAACATCGAATGAGATTAGGTGTGGTTGTAAGTGAAAGAAAGATAAGGGGTTGGAGTTTTGGCATGTTTTAGGTAATGTAATGTGCAGTGCTGTTTAGGAATAAAAAAATTGAACAATGATATTACAATCTTTGAAGCCAGCAATCAGACAACTTGTCAAGCGAGACACTATAAAGTGGTTGAATATTTTTGGATTGGCTATAGGTATTGCTTCTGCTGTAATTTTAACAAGCTATATATTCAGTGAATTTGAGATAGGTAAGACTGATCCTAATTCAAAGAACTTATATCTGCTCGATTGTTCGTATGGAGCAACCCATTCAATAAAGGCTCATGAAACCATTAAGAATAATTTGCCTGGACTGGAACACTCTGTGGCTTTTCACAGTCAATGGGGGGATTCGTATTTTAAAATCAATGAGAAAACATTTAAAGCTGAAGGTTTACTTATAGGGGATAATTCATTTTTTGATGTTTTCAATAACAAGGTACTTTACGGTGATTTAAGTACAGCACTTGATGCAAAGGAAAGCATTGTAATTACTCAGGAGTTGGCCAAAAAACTCTTTGGAGATGAAAATGCCTTAGGACAGCCTATTTTGTATGATTCAGAGTTCTTCGGGAAAATGAATCTAACAGTTGGGGCAGTGGTTGAAAATCCGCACCGCAATGCACTTGTTCAATTCAAGGGGTATCTGAATAGAGAAGCCATAAAGCACGAATGGTATAAAAGGGCTAGTCAGCATTGGGGGAGTCAGAATTATACTGTGTTTTGTAAGTTGACTCCTAATGCCGATGTTGAAGTGATGGGGGAAAAGATAACGGACATAGTGAAAGCAAATGCCCCCGACTGGTTTGTGAAAGATGCTAAAAGCTACAGTTTTGTAAATATTTCAGATTTGCATTTTGGGAATATTGATTTTTGGGGCATGTTCAAGACAAATAAGAAGTCGAACTTGTTAACGTTAGGAATAATTGGCTTGTTTTTATTATTTATAGGATGGATTAATTTTATAAATCTAAGCACAGCCCAGCAAGAACGTCTTTGTCGTTTGAATAGCATAAAAAAGAGCTTGGGAGCTTCGAAAGGAATGCTAATAAAAGCTAATATCCTTGAGATTTTACCGACAATTCTAATTACGCTAGGTATTGCTGTTGTAATGGTTGTATTTAGTTATCGTTACTTTGGATACTTCGCTGGGACAGACCTTCTGTTATCAGATTTTCTGACCACTAAAGCACTTGTTTTTTCGCTTCTGTTTGTAATGATAACGCTACTTATCTGTGGTGTTTTTCCACATTGGTTAATCGATAGGAAATATGGTGCCAGCAATAAGTTAAGAGGAACATTATCTGTATTTCAATTTGCCATTTCTATAGGATTGATTATTTCAACAATTGCCATTGTAAAACAAAATCAGTTCATTCAGAATAAAGATACTGGTTATCAATCGGAGAATATTCTTTGCCTTGAAATGAAAGGGGATGTAAAATCAAAATCGGAGGTATTTGCCAGCAAGATTGAGAACTATAGCTATGTAAGTGAGATTACTTTTGCATCGCGACTTATTAGTGATGTGCAACAAGATTGGGGTATGACGCTTGATCTAAATGGTGAATCGAAGCGAGTAAAATACACTGCTTTAGAAGTCGATGATAATTTCTTTTCGTTTTTTAATATCCCATTGGTTGAGGGAAGTCTGTTTGGAGAAGCGTCGGAAACACAAAGGCATCATATCTTTAATGAAACAGCTTTACGTACGTTTGGTATTGATAGTATTCAGGATGCACGAATTGCCTCGTATGACAATGCTACGGGGGATGTTATTGGAGTTGTGAGAGATTTTAATTTTAGATCGCTGCATTTACCTATTACACCACTTGGTTTTGTAAAAAAGAAACCTCAGGAGTTGAGATATATCTATATAAAAATTAACAATGGTTCAATGGCTGCTGTAGGACAATGTATGGCCAACTTAAAGGCTGATTGGCAGGAGCTGGAGGCCAATTGGCCAATAGATGTAAAATTCCTTAATGAATCAACGCGTATTTTATATGAGCAGGATCAGAAGTTTAGCAAATTGATCTTGATTATTGCTCTTCTTTCAATTTTCATTTCATGTATTGGTTTGCTTGGTGTAAGTAAATTTATTGCTGAGAAAAAAACAAAGGAGATTGGTATTAGAAAGGTTAATGGAGCTAGAATTAGAGAAGTGTTGACCATGCTCAATATTAGCTTTATTCGTTGGATTGCCATTGCCTTTGTTATTGCATGTCCGGTTGCTTTTTACGCTATGAATAAATGGCTGGAGAACTTTGCTTACAAAACCGATCTAAGTTGGTGGATTTTCGCCTTGTCAGGAGTGTTAGCATTAGGAATTGCCCTGTTAACCGTAAGTTGGCAAAGTTGGAAAGCTGCTACCAGGAATCCGGTTGAAGCATTACGATATGAATAGGGTAAAATTACGTAGCATCCATGATTGATTGAGTTGCAGTGATTTGCTGTCAGCATTGTGTAAATTATCGTCCCTTTTTCTCGTATAACCTAGTGTAAGCTTTGATTGGGCAAAGGTTTTTGTTATCTTTGCGGTCACCTTTTTCGGGGCTGACTGGTTTTGACAGCGGGTAGAAGAGGTGTGTAAGCATGCCGAGCTTTGTTCATTGGCTCGCTAATCTTAATGTTCACAATTTTAATTGGCGAAAATAACTACGCTCTTGCTGCGTAATCGAATTATAGTAGATTACACTTAATTCCTGCATTAGATGCGGGAACAAGACATCGCCCGGATGCTATTGCTTTGAAGCGGTCCGATAGTGCGGTGCAAAAAAATCGAAGCTAGTTGAGATGTTGCTCTGCCGTCTCGGCGAAATTTAAGGAGCTAAGGATATGATCGGTGGTTTTGATCCAGTCTTATCTCGAAAATTAAGTCAGAACTAAGCATGTAGAAAGCATATTGCTTCCTCGTTTGGACGCGGGTTCGACTCCCGCCAGCTCCACAATTTTCTTTTATTGTTTAATAAAACAGGTGAAAAATGGTTCTTTTGAACCATTTTTCTTTTGAATATTTATTAAATTAGACCGTTAAACATCCAGTATCATGATAAATAAGATAACTGTAAAGAATTTTCAAGCCTTCAAAGAATTTTCGTTAAGTGGTTTTGCTCCTATTAACGTTGTGATTGGAGGAAATGATTCTGGCAAAACAGGTATTCTTAAAATCTTGTATGTTATAATAAAGTCTGTTGAGGAATATGGATTGAAACAAAAACATGCTCCAGAGTCTTTTAAGAAAGTGTTAGGGAATAAGCTGATTAGCTCTTTTAATAGTAAGAAAAGTGGTATCGGTAAAATGGTCAGAAAAGGGGCTTCTGAAAAATTGTCAGTAGACGTGACCTATTGTGACAATCAAAATTTATATTTTTCGTTTTCGGAATATGCTAAAGAACAAATTTCAGATGTTTCCAATGATATTGAATATCTGAAGGATACTAACGCACTCTTTATTCCTGCGAAGGAAGTGTTATCTATTTTTAAAACGATAGAGATTGCTAGAGAAAACCTTTTTATACCTGAGTTTGACGATACTTATTACGATTTGGTAAAGGTGTTGAAAATACCAACAGTGAAGGGGAAGATAGATTCGAATTTGGGATTAGTTAACCAAACACTCGAAAAGGTATTTGAAGGTGAGGTTCAGCAAAAGAAAGAAGGTGTTGATATCGAGTTTATTTTTAAGAAAGGAAAGCATGAGTTTCCGATGTCTTTAACGGCGGAAGGTGTTAAAAAAATTGGTATACTAACTACGCTAATTCAAAATAGACAATTGCATAAAGGAAGTATGCTATTTATGGATGAACCAGATTCTAATTTGCATCCCGATGCAATTAGAGAACTTTGCGAAATAGTATACCGTATGAGTAAGGCTGGGGTGCAGATTTTCTTATCAACACATAATTACTTCATGATAAAACAACTCACGATAATTGCTCGTCGGGAAAAAGAAACAATGAAGTGTCTATCGCTTACTAAGGAAGAGGATAGTACAATTTCATATCAGGTAGCAGACCTAAAAGAAGGTTTGCCTGATAACTCAATTATTGAAGAGGCTTTGAAAATGTTTGATCAGGAAACTGATTTAGATTTTGAATAAAATGGGATTCACAGAGAGTAATATTACCTTAGATTTTCCAAATAATAAATGGTTCAGGTTTCAGGATATTAGTGCATATCAGATGTTATGTGGTCATTCTTTTAAAGAGATGGATGCATGTTGGTTTGATGAGGAGAATCACGCTTTTTTTCTGATTGAATTGAAAGATTATAGGAGTGGACATATTGATGATACAGATACTGCAAATGGGCTAATAGATAATTTGTTAAAGAAATCAATTGATAGTTTACAGATGATTCTTGCCAATCAATTGTCCACAGAATTAGGTTCCGAATTAGGACAGAGTATTGGCTATAATATTCCTCAAGAGACAAAGTTGATTTTCTTATCGATTGTTGATGTTAATGAATCGCAAAGCACGTATTTGAATTTTATTAGAGATCGTTATAAGAATAAGTTTAAAGCCTATGAGCGCTTGTTTCATCTTAGAAGTACTGTTATTACCTATGAAAAAGCAAAAGAGAAATTCTCTTGGGTGAGCTAATTTAACTATAATTCTTATTCCTTGTTATAAGTCGTATCTAAATTACCATTTCATGCTTTAATCATCTTGGTTATCAATAGATAAAGATTCGTGATTTGCTAAAGCTTATTGTTTTGAGGTTCATCGGTACTGGTCCTTAGTAAATGCGTATGGGATCAAGTTCCAATATTTGCTCGAAACTAGCAGTGTCAGTTTTTTTCGTATTTTTATCGAACACAAAGCCCATGTTTCTTTTCTGGGATTTGTTGCCTTAAAGTTTAGAATTTTTGAACTCGATAGAATGTCTTCACAATACAATAAATTACACACAGCTTGGAATCTTGTAGTATTCATGGTTACTATTTATGTGGCCGTTACTACTCCAATAAAACTGTCTTTTACGATAAATCCTATTTCTTCTTTCTCAACATGGGGAGTAATTGGGGTATTCTTAATCGATTTTATTATTAATCTATTACGACTACAAAGGTTTAGGAAGTCGAGCGATAGCATTGAGATTGAAGGACAAAGAAATCTGCATCGATTCTTGTTGATTACCGATTTGATGGCAGTGATTCCATTTGAAATTATTTTTCCTTTTCCCGGATTCAGCTTGTTGAGGTTGTTTAAGATATTTAGGTTATTTAAAATAGTTAGTACCTATCTGCAGCTTGTCCTTAGGTATAGAGGGATTTTTACGCTGATTTATTCTTCTTTCTGGTTGATTTTGATGATTAATGGACTTGCTTGTGGGTGGCATGGTTTGCAGGTAGATCAAACTCCTGTTGATTTTATAACTGATTATACCAATGCATTGTATTGGACAGTTACAACTATTACAACAGTTGGTTATGGTGATTTGACACCGGTTACTAATCCTCAAAAGATATATGCGATCTGTGTGCAGTTGTTTGGGTATGGAGTATTTACGTTTATGATTGGTGCAGTAGCCAGTCGTTTGATGCAACGTGATCCGGCCAGAGCAAGGTATGAAGATAGCATTGACAGTTTAGCTTCGCTGATGCACTATAGAAATATATCTCCTGATTTAAGTAGCAGAATTATAAAGTTCTATCGGTTTATGTGGAAGAAAAGACTGGGATATGATGAGACATATTTCTTGCAGAGTTTGCCTGAAGGATTGAGAACAGAAGTGGCGCTTTGTTTAAAACATGATGTAATAAATAAGGTTCCAATATTTAAGGATGCTTCAGATGCTTTAAAAAGAGAAATTGCTTTGTTGTTGCGTCCTATTTTTCTTACACCCGACGATTATATTTTTAAGGCAGGAGATATTGGGGAACAGATGTTTTTTGTGGTAGGCGGAGAGTTGGTAACATTAACAGCCGACGAAGAAAGAGAACTGACATTATTGAAACCGGGCGATTATTTTGGCGAGATCGCTTTGTTTAAAAATGAAAACAGGAGCGCTACCATAAAAGCTCTATCCTATTGTGATGTTTATTCTTTGGATAAAAAATCGTTCGATAATGTAATCAATAAATATCCTGAAATAAGGAATAAAATTAGAGCTACAGTTGAAGAACGGGTAAGCAGGTATAGTAATGATTAAGGTGTAGATTAATTTGAAATCAGGGGAAATAAAATACCCCAACTGAGGCAATTTGTCAGCTGGGGTATGTGAATTTCATTCAGATTGTTGGATTAAGCTCCAGGTTCATAGTTTAGATCCCAGAACTCAGGTTTCATAATAGCATTACATGCTACTGATGTACCGCCAACTTCGGCCATTGATCCCGGTTTTAATTCTCTCATTTTCCAGGCATCAATACGCATTACCTCAGTTTGGTAAGGCAAAACAACGTAAGTAGGGTAGAAACCTCTCCTCCCATAATATTGAGGATAACCCAATACAAATATCGCATCCACATCAAGCGATATTAAATGCTTTACACCTTTTTCAATTAGGTCTTTTCCCAATCCTTTTCCGTGAAGTTCTGGTGAAACTGCTATGGGTGCAAGCAAATAGCACTTTTTGTCTGGATGCTCGTTTAGTTTAAATGGGGTGAAAAGCACGTTTCCAACGATCTTGTCTTCTTTCTCAATATTGATCGAAATCGTCTCTTGTTCTGCCAACATATCACCAACCAAACCATGAATAAGTGGTCCTTCTTCTTTTCCAAAAGCCTGTAAATGCAACTCCTGGATTTCTTGTTTTTTACTTTCTGTAATCATCATTGTATCTTTTAATAATTCCGCAAATTTTGCTTCTTGCTCATTTCTCGCTTAACCATTTTACTAAACTGCTTTTCGTATTGTCTCTCTACGTTGCTGTTTTTCTCCGCTTTGCGTCGGTTAAGAAACGCAAGCTCTTTCTTTAAATGAAGATAGCTGTCGTATCGCTCCGGACTAATAAAACCTTTCTCCAATTCAGCCTGAACAGCACAACCTGGCTCTCCTTCGTGCTTGCAATCCCGGTACTTGCAATGTTGTGCCAGTTCAGCAATCTCACTGAAGGTATTATCAAGGTCATCTTCCTCTGCCCACGCATGAACTTCTCGCAGACCAGGTGAATCAATAAGGTAACCACCACTTTCCAATTCAAACAGATAGGATGTGGTAGTGGTGCACCGTCCCCGCTTATCTTTTCGCTTGACTTCATTGGTCTTTTGAACTTCCTTTTTCAGTAATAAGTTTGTAAGTGTTGATTTGCCAACACCAGATGGGCCGATAAACGCACCTACTTTGCCATCCGATAGATAACCTGAGAGTGTTGCAATCCCGGTTTCATCCTTCACACTAGTTACAAATACATCAACTCCTGGAGCAATTGCTTCGGCCTGATATCTAACATATTCAGCTTCATCATTCAGGTCTGCTTTGTTTAATACAATCAAGGGAGTAGCACCACTATTCCATGCAACTGTGGTTAGTCTTTCCAGTGGCGGTCGGAATAGTTTCGTCCTCCATCCAACCCTAAAACAATCACCACGTAATCAACGTTCGCAGCAATGATCTGCTCTTCGGTAGCATTACCTGCCCATTTTCTACTGATCTGCGTTCTTCGTTTCAGGATCTTTTCAATGCGGATGAGTCCATTGTATTCGTTAAGCTCAACCCAATCACCTACACACGGATATCCACTTTTATCCTGTATCGTTTGAAAATACTTCCCTTTCAGTTTGGCATTCTCTATGTTCGACTCGATCTGTACCTTGTACGTGTTGTATTGTTTTTCAACAATGCGTCCTTTTTTGATCTTAGTATACATCTTCTCCTCCTTTCTCCATGCTTAATTTTTGTAATGTTGAAATCATTGTTTTCGGTGGAAATGGCAGACAAAGCAGTGGCTCTGCAGCCATGGTATATAGTAGCAACTCATTATCATCAGCAGCGATTCGGTTTAGCCTGATCATGTTGCACTTTGAACAACGATGAACGATCGACCATTCTTTATTTTTTTGTACGTGAATGCTAATTGGCTTCATTATTCCCCTGCAACTAGCTCTCCGGTCGCCAGGTGTTATGTCCACATGTAAACTACATAGACAGTGAGGACAGTGGTTTCTTTGTTTTCCTCCGAACTCTACAGGAGGAACAGCTTTTCCGCAAGAGGCACAGATAAATGACTCCATCGGATTCTCGTGAATTATCTTATTTCGTGACATTGTTTGTGCGTTAAGTATAGCTGCCATTTGAGTATAGCAACTTCACCAACATAAATACTTAGTATACTTATATAGAAATATCCCCGACAAGAATTTGTCAGAGTACAAATGGAATAATCAAAGTCACGTTGACGATGATTATTTACTTAACACGAACCAGTATATTCTTACTCATCAAATAGTTTTAGTGCCGCAAATATACACTTTTATTTGAAATTGTATACGTCCACTGGAAATATCTCCTACATACACTATTGGCTATTGCAATCATAACCAATATTGTTAATTGTAGGCTATTGCTGGGCTTAGCCGATAGTGTTCATCCTATAATTGTTAATTTTCATCGAGAAATATCTCATGAAATTATTCCGAATAAAAATTCTTATTGATAATTTTGGAAGTCGTTTAATGCTATTCAGCTTCGGATAGTATACAACTATGACTTCAAGCTACAATTATTATGAGTGAGAATAATATTATAGAAATTGACGAGGAGCAATTTAAACACATTATCCAACGGGATTTTCAATCTAAATCACAGGAAATTGTCAATCATGTTTACTATATCCTGGCCCAGAAAGGGCTGACTGTTGGTCAGTTTGCTGAAATGATGGGAGAAAAAGTCTCTTATATGGATGAATGTCTCAGTGGTGCTACGGATCTTACCATTGGGGATATTGCCAAAATGAGTGCTACATTAGAGGTTAACCTTATCCGTTGTGTTTCTGCACGCAAAATACCTTCAGGGCTTCTAGATCCCTCCACAGAGAAGAAAATTACCCGTGGTATTAAGGCCTACAAAAAGAAATATGATATGACCGGACGTCGGGAACAGCGTTGGATATCGAGATACCTTTCGATGGTCGAGTTTAAAAAGAAATATGGGCACTTGTTATTTACCAACGTTATCGATAGAAATCAGGATTTGATTGCTTTTGTCTGGAAGCAACGAACCGCGAGGAAAGAGAATGCCATGTCTAAAGAGCGTATAGCGTTGCTTGATCTGATTGGTTTTATTTGGGAACCTGGTAATGAGGGAAGAAAATGTGCCGGAAAGCAGCTGTCCATGAAGATCTGGTTGACTCATTATGAGGAATTGAAAGCATATAAAAAGGAGTTTGGTGTCAGTTATGTTTCGACACTCAGTGAAACTCATGCATCACTAGGGAATTGGGTTGCAAAACAAAGAGCCAGAATTGATCTAACAGAGGAACAAATTGAGTTGCTGAAGGCAATTGATTTCTTTGATGATAATGAGCGGTTGATGGGGCGAAAAAATAATAAGAATTAAACAGATGAAGAGCGATATACAAGAACAGAGCGCTGTAGTGTCGAGCGCTTCTGTTGAAAAAGAGTTTCAAAAAATATCAGAGACTATAGCTCACAGAGTGCGCTATTTGTTGGTCAAGAATGGATGGTCGGTTGAGGAGTTTGCAGAGATGATGGTGGAGGATATCTTGCATGTTTACGAATGGGTAAGCGGTCGGAATAACCTGACCTTAAGTGCTATTTCGAAGATGGAGGCCATATTGGATGTTGACCTCATGTTTTGTGAGGATACCCCTGTGGATTCATCTTATCATTTGAGTGCTGAAGAAGAGGATGAAATTGACCGAGCCGTTCGGTATTACAAGTTAACTCATGATATGACGACCTATGTTGAGCGGCGTTGGATGTCGAGGTTTCTGTTATTGGTTGATTTCAAACGAAGAAATGGACATGTTGATGTTCCTGCTCAATATAAAAGCTATAAAGTCTTAGGTTCCTGGGTTTATGACTTACGAAAAATAGCGCGAAAAGGAACGCTTGAACCCGATAGGATGGATCTTCTTGATTTAATAGGTTTTCGCTATAGTCTGGTTGATCGTTGCGACTGGGATGAGATGTTTGGGGAATTGATCAATTTTAAATTAAATCATGGTCATCTAAACCTTAGTGACCGCGGTCGTAACAAGAATTGTGATCACCGATTCTATATGTGGGTGATGCGTCAGCGAAGACTTTATTGGGAGGGTAAACTGGAGGTTGAGAAATTACAAAAGCTGAAGAAGCTAGGTGTTGAAATGCGACATAAAACCTTAAATCACTGGCAGGAAATGTTTACTGAATTGGTTGAGTATAAGAAACAGCATGGTCATTTGCATGTTTGTAAGGTTCTTGGTGCCAGGAAGGAGTTACAGTTATTTGTTGTGGTTCAGCGTAGAGATAGAGCAACATTGTCGAAAGAGCGTAAGCGTAAGCTTGACAGGATTGGCTTTATCTGGGATCCTGGCAATGATGCGAAGAAGATATCTGCCAGAGTGATGAGTGATCGACACTGGATGACTCGCTATAAAGAGTTGAGGGCTTATAAAAGAGAGTTTGGTACCAGTTATGTGGTTAAGAGGAGTAAAACTCACCCATCACTGGGTGCTTGGGTTTGTGTACAGAAGAACCGAAAAGATTTAACTCAGAAGCAAATCAACTTACTGAAGATGATTAACTTTTTTACGGATAATAAAATTGAGTCGCCAGATGGAGTCCCCTCGGTCATTTTTGGATATTAATCAATAATTCATTCCTATAGGTGTCTTATCCATAGGGTATCTAAACAGACTGCGTGATAACATGCTTTCAGTAACATGTTATTACGCAGTTTTTTTGAAAAGTAAATCCTTTGTTTAAGTTGATTCACCTTCATTTAAATCCAATACCGACTTCTTGCTTGATCAAGGGAGTAATAGGTGTATTTTTTTTTTGATATTATTCTTAATCTAACGCTACGACAAAGAATTTATGATTTCGAATGATGGTGTTGATATTGAGGACAAAGAAATATTCTTGTTTATCACCGATTTGATGGTGGTAATTTCATTTAAAATTATTTTTCCTTTTCCTAGGTTCAGGTTGTTTATAATCTTTAGGCTATTTAAAAGGATTAGTACCTATCTGCAATTTGTACTTAGGTATAGAGCGGCTTTATCGCTTGCTCAATATCCACGCTATTGTTCTAAGTCCAAACACTTGAAAGGCCAATAAAGAGCATAAAACGTATCCATATTTGCTAAGAAAATTAGAGATTAATTGAAAGAATCCGGTTTGGCTATCGATATCACAAATATTCTCATGAAAATTGGGCTATATGTTTCAGGTTGCGATTATTGATATGTATAGTCGATTTGTCGTTGGATGGTCATTTTCAAATACAATGGAAGAAGAATGATGTCGTGATACAATCAAACAGAGGTTGGTTCTAAATATGGAAAGCCAGAGTTCATTAATACATATCAAGGGAATCTGTTTTTAATGAGAACTCATTTTATATCTTGCCAAAATGATGTGATCACTAGTGTGGTCGGGAAAGGTAGAGCCGCAGGTAATATCTTTATTGATTGACTCTGGCGTATCATGATGAACGTAGATATTCATAATTAAGACCTATAAGACGGGGAATGAGTTTTATAAAGGAGTCAGAGAATATTTTGAAGTTTTACAACATTGAAAGGAAGTATAGCTCAATTGACCATTGCTTTTCTGCAGAAATTTATAAAGTTGCATAGAATGAAATCTGGGAAAAATGTACTGGATTACACATATCAATATTGATAACCAGAATAACTCTCCGAGTTATCAACATCGCATTGTTATCATCAAGCTTATTTTTATCTTTAACCTGTCAGAACATTAGGGCAGATTAGAGAATTAGCAGAAATGTATCTTAGTGTTGATGATAATATGAATGTAATTAAGAGGTCAAAACATCAAGTTGCTAAAATGCTGGGATTTGCTAGCAAAAAAAATGGAACAGTAGCTAGAACAACAAAGGATAAAGCAAAAAGGTAATGGGAAATACTAAATTTGGGCTTAGTGTCGTAAATTTTAAATAAAAATGAACTTTAATCGAAAATTTTGGGAGGCCCCGCATATACAGGCTGGAACAAATGAAAATCTTATTTGTCCTTGCTGTAAAGATGATACCTTGTTTCTAGGTGATCAAATATTAGAGAGAGAAACAGGACTTTCATGTACTGTGAGATGGAGATCTGAAAGTAATGAGGATTTAACAGAGATTTATCCAGAGAAGGAACGTGTTTTTATAGCGATGATGGAATGTCGAAAGTGTGAATATATTTTTACTGTCAAAGGAATGCGTAATTTTATGCGTTCAGAAGGTGGAATAAATAATGGTAAAAAAATTATTAAATATTTCCCTCGATACAATGTTGAACATTTCGATCCTTCACCTGTTGTGTTGCCACATCGTAACGAATACGACTATAAGTTCGAGCAGTTGATAATATACTTAAATCGTTCTTATTGGTCAGACTTTTATAGTTGCTTATACTATCAAAGGGTTATTGTTGATGAAATACTTTCAGATATGGGATTACAGAAGGAAGGAGAATGGGGCGATGTCAAGGAGAGTTATCGGAGCGTTTCTTTTAAGAGTAATTGGCTAAAGGATTATTGGGGACAAATTATCGCACTTTTTTCAAAAAGGCATAAGGATGAGATTTCGCATGAAAAAATATTGGATGGATTTGAGTTGATTGATATTATGCTCAGACGAGTATATTGTAAATAGTTTTATTTGTGAATTTAAGGTTCTTATAAGATATGTGTAAAAATATGCATTTAATAAGACCTTGAATGATAAGAAGAACAATTATGGCATTACTATTTGGATTCTTAATAGTGAGCACAAATGCAAAAGATCAATGGATGGATACATTTGATGTAACCTATCAAAAGAAGGTATTGAGTATTAAAATCAAATCAGTAGAATAAATTAATTAATCAAATATGACAGCATGACTTAACTAACTGTCCCATCTCTTGTTGCCAATCCTGTCCGTTTTATTCCAGAATTTTCAATTAAGTGGTTAAGTGATTATTCAAGCTTAAATTATCTCCCCCATTAGAATTTCCTAACGGGGAAGTTTATTTGTTAATACAAACCAACATTAAGACCATGTGATCCGCAACACCAGTTAATTACTTTTTGTGCAATTGATTCCCATAGCTTGTAGTAGGTTGAGTCTAAGTGGTTAAAGGGGGCGTTGCATATTTCGTATTGGTTTTCCAATTGAGTAATGGCATAGTCTGGTATTTTGTTATTGGTTCGCATCAGTTCTTTCTTTGTTGCAATTTTGTTTTTAATCTCTAATACGAATTTATCATCTAATAAGCTAGTCATATTTGACAAGAATTTGTCACCCATTCCTTCAATAATAGTATCATCTTTCTTCTCTGTTCTATTTATTTTAATTTCATTATTAATGATAATATTATTTTCAGATAGATAATTATCCCAAAACTCTCTTTTTTTATCACATTTTTCTAGTTTTTCTAAACTAAGACCTCGTTTAAAATCAATGAATTGATAATACTCATGATTGTTCAGGTTGGAAATATCCTTATTTCTATAACTTTGATGTGTTTCAAATAATATTTTGGGTATTAAATTTTCAGATTCACGAACTTTAAGGCATTGTAGTTCACATATTGAATTGTTGACAACACCTTTTAGTTTCTGATAGGTTTCACCATAAGAATCCCTTGGATATTTCCTATCACTATCACAGATGCATATGCAGAAATCTTCTTTTGTATTGACAATCTCATCATATTTAATGTATGTTTGACTTCCTCCTCCAGCATCGCGCTTTAAGCTTAACTCTATATGGTTGATACCCTTGTGCTGTAGGTATTTAATCGTGATGTTTTCGAATAGCTTTGTGTCAGACATATTCTCTGTCAATAGAACTGTTTTATTTAAAAAATTAGAATTTTTCAGCTCTAAGATTGGTAATTGCAATTCAGCTATATTTTCTTCTGCAGCTTTCCAATATAGTACAACTCTTTGTTGAATTAACCCTGAATAAGAAATAGAAGCATAATCATGATAGAGTTTGTTAAATATGGCCCTAGTATTTTTGTTTAGTTTATTCCAGTCACTTAGAAAATCTAAAATGTGAATATCGCTTGTAATCAGGTGTTTCCCTTCTCTTATTGAGTTGGCAAGATTATCTATTGAGATGGCAATGTCATTAACTGTTTGATATTCACCATTACTCTTAATGTACTCAATTATTGAATGATGAATTTCAAAAAGCATTATTCGATATTTTATCTGGGTAAAAAAATCCAAAGGGCCAATTTTTTAGTTGCCCCTTTTTATCATATAAGCCTGTTGTAGTAGAGGTTTCGAATCCATCGGTATCAAAAACTACAATATTTATTTTGTCATTCTTAATGTTATTGTAAGCTATCTGTTGACCTATTCTATTTATCATTGTTTCACTGTGTGTTTCAAAGATAATTTTAAGATCTATTCTTTTATCTGCTGAGTAATTTAGGATATTAATAAATGTATCAATTAATAAAGCTTGGATACTAGGGTGTAGATGTAATTCAGGTTGTTCAATAACAAATGTTTTTGTTGAGGAATTACGACTGTTATTTTGATTAATTACAAACCAAAGTTGTGTAATTATTGGTAAAATTTGTGAAAAACCAAAACCAGTATCAGCAAGATTTATTTTTTGGTTATCTATGTTAATGCTTATAGATAAATGCCCCCCTTCCTTAGAAACAATTGGTTCAAATTTAAAGTTTTCAAGAGTCCACTTTTGAAATTTTAAAAAATCTGTTTTGCTTTGATTTTCTAGAAACATAGGTAGATTAATGCCTCTTGGATCTATTGAATTGACAGCTAGCCCTTGAATTCTATAATAACGCTCAGCTGTTGCTCTTACAGGTGCTACATAATAGACTTGCCCAAAATATGTCGATAAATAACTATCAACTTCAGCAAGCAGATGATTTAGATTTGAAAGAATAAAATAATTGTATAGAGTTATAAAAAGAGGATCATTCTTCTCTCTGTTTTTAACTCTTTCATACCAAGTTGCTGGATAGCCTCTTTTAAAAAAAGACTTGTAGAATTTTTCATAACCGCCTATAACAAAGCTGTGAAGCATTAATTCAAGTGTTTCCTTTTTCGTGCCCTTTCTTGTAAGTTCGCCGAGAATTTTAAATATATTGTTATCAACTAAATCGAAATTAAAGGAGAAATTATCTTTTTCTTTTGCAATCATCTGTGGTATTATGCTGTTTATTGAAATACCGTGTAATTCTATTTTTGGAGTGAGATTTTCTCCATTTATTACTATACTTTCAAAGATAGAAGATTTTGAAAGGCATAGATTAATTTCTGATTCGTCTATCCTAAGATTAATTTGTTTAACGTATTCGTTGTCTTTTTCTTTTGTAATGGTTATTTCAAGGTTTATTTCACCATAAACTTGTTTTCGCTTTCTAAAAAATAAGGCATAGCTCGTTTCGTGCTTTGAATTCATTTCAAAGCAATATCTAAAGACTATTACATTTTCTTCTTTTGCTTTACAATTAAGACATTCATCATAGCTTCCATAGTCGACAAAATTAGGATCATACCATAATATTGGGCTATTGGTTTTTGTTTCAATTGACTGCTTAAGTAACGGAAAAGCCCGTAAGAATGTGCTTTTACCTGAGCTATTCTTCCCTACTATTACAGTCAATGGTTTTATTTCGATATCTTCAATGTTTTTTAGACTTCGAAAATTTTCGAATCCTATTTTCTTCATAGTATGTAATTTCTGTAGTTATCCTTTTATTTAATATTGATTGATTAATAGTTGCAGCATTTAGTTATTCCCTTTTTTTGTGTATTTCTATTATTAGACCAATAATAATCATTTTGAAACTTTCCTATATCTGCTTAATAACGGAAAGCGACTAGGTTAACACAAATATAAGTTATTTGGTTAAAATTATGGAATTATACCATCTTTGTTAAAAAAGAGTGTTAAATAGCCCATTGTCAATCATCATACTTCATTTCTTGAGAGAATGAAGTCAATGGATATTTAGATTCAACGGAAAACGACTTGATAATAGATTATTTGAAAATTGAAGAATGAAAAGAGATAGTTAGTGAGCTTTCTTTTTATGATGATGCAGGAGCTTTGTTTTACTTATATGGAAAAAAGTAAGAAAAGAATTGACGATTGGTATCTTTAACCAAATTGTAACTGCTCAATTTAAGAATGAAGTGTGACTTTGAGAAATGATACTCCCCCCATAACTTGTCTTTATGACACTTTATGGGGGGAGTTTTTACTTTAAGTTATATTCTTTGTTGCTACTTCTTGTTCTGCATGAAAATTTCCAGAACTCCGCCTGGTTTGAGGGCTTCAAAACTAAATCTGTTATTATCGAGTTCTTTGCCATTCAGGGTGACTGACTGAACATAGCGATTTTGTTTTGAATTGTTTTGAACCTTAATTGTAAAGCTACCATTCTTAAGCTTTATGGTGGCTTTATCGATGATCGGTCTTCCTATCACCATTTCAGGATTACCAGGAGTAATCTGATAAATACCAATTGCATTTAGTACATACCAGGCCGACATCTGACCACAGTCCTCGTTACCAATTATACCCTCAGGTGTTGGGGTGTAAAAGTGGTAAAGAACGGTATCCAGAATCTCTTGTGTGCGGAATTGTCTGTCGGAGTATTGGTACATAAATGGTACATGGTGACTTGGCTCGTTTCCATGTGCATACTGACCAATCAATCCGGTAATATCAGCTGACGCATTTTCACCAACGATAACTGAAGAAGTGGTAAACAACGAATCAAGCCAGGTGCCTAATTGTGCTTGTCCACCAAGCATCTCTCTGAAATCCTCTATTGCATGAGGTACAAATGGAGTCCATTGGTAAGAGTTTCCTTCTACAAATACACTTTTAGCATGATCAGAAAAGCGAGGATCGAAGTCTTTACTTCTACTGCCATCTGCATTTACACCGCGCATAAAACCTTTTTCTGCATCGAAATATTTGCGATATGCTTTCCCCTTTTCGGTATAGGTTTCTGCAATTTTATCATCACCTTTTAGTGCTGCCATTTGTGCTACACACCAGTCGTAATATGCCATTTCCAATCCATAGGATACTGATGATGAGATGCTGTCCTGAGGTACAAATCCTAAGGTTTCTTTGTAATAAATGTGCTTGGTCATTACATTTTTACTTCTTCCTTCTTTTTTGGCGTTAAAATCCTCTTGCCATGAAGATGCATTGATCGCAGCTTGTAGAACCTTTTCTGGAACTGAATCAATTAATCCTTTGCTCCAGGCATCGGCCAGGATTGCATTGGAAGGGTAGCCTACCATGGTGCCTGTATAGTTGGCATTAAGAGCCCACTTAGGTAATAAGCCTCCTTTCTCTGCATGATCAACCAGGTCATATGCCCATTCCCTGGCTCTTTCTGGTTCTATAATGGTCATCAATGGATACCAGCTTCGGAATACATCCCACAAGGAATATATGGTGTAGCGTCCTTCTCCATTTGACTGGTGGATGGCTTTGTCCATTCCTCTATAGCGACCATCGATATCGGTAAATATCATTGGAGCAACTTTACTGTGGTAAAGGGCTGTATAGAAATTCACCAAAACACTCTTGTCTTTTGTCTCTATATTGATTACATCAAGCTCCTTTCTCCATTGAGCTTTGGCTTGTTCAACTACTTCTTCCAGCTTAGATAGATCTTTTAATTCTGCTAGGTTTTTAGATGCTCCAAGTGCATCAACTGATGAAACCGCAACTTTGGCATTTAAGCTATTGATTTGATCACCAAACGAAATGAACAGGCGTACATCTTTGCCACTTACTGATGATTTCTTTTCTTCTTTTTTATCTACGTCAAACTGATACGCTTTTATTGGCTGATCAAAAATACACTTAAACCAAATTGGATCGTCTTCGCCCCAACCTTTGGTTTTTCGATAACCTACAACTGTATAATCATCTACTACTTGCATTTCTCCTTCCAACACTTGATGTCCCCAGTCGGCCTGCAACACATGTGCTAAATCAATCAACAATGAAGCATCGCTGTTTGATGGATAGGTGTATTTGTGCCATGCAGTTCGTTCGGTTGCCGATAGTTCTGCTTTGATATCCCAAGGTTGAACCATCACCTTATAATAGCCAGGACTAGCTTCTTCGTCTTTGTGTGTAAAACTTCCAACGGGCTTCTCTCCTTTAAATTCTCCGCTATAAGGAAGAAACAGAATGTCTCCAAGGTCGCCGATTCCGGTACCACTCAAGTGGGTATGACTAAAGCCATATAATGTAGTGTCGGCATAATGATATCCGCTACTGGCTTCCCATCCAAACATATGGGTGTCGGGACTTATCTGTACACGACCATGTGGTACAACTGCCCCTGGGAAGGTATGCCCATGAAAACCGGTTCCGATAAAAGGATCGACAAATTCTAATACATCGATCTGTGGGGAGGCTTTCTGGTTGTTGTTAACGCAAGCTGTCATTATTGCTAGTGCAACAAGCGATAGTAATTTGATTTGTTTAATCATGCTTAACTGTATTGTTTGTGGTTAATATCTGAAATCTTTTAGACGCTCGGTCGCCCAAATACGAAATTTTGTGGCTATGTGCGATTTAATTCTATACCCCAACGAAATAATCATATCGAGGTTGTAGAAAGTTATATTATAATTTTTACCATCAGAAGCAGTTGTTCGGAATTTCCGAACAACTGAATTCTCATTTAGTTCTCCTTCTTTAAAAATATGCTTTATGTGTTCACTAACATTAGATTTGCTTGACTGGTATAATTCTACCAATTGTGACTGATTTAACCATACATTTTCATCTTCAAGACGAACATCTATTTTCGTGGTATTATCTTCAGATTGATAAATTAGAATGCTTCCTTTAGCTTGTTCACTCATAATGCTCCTTCTTTCAAATTAGCGACAATTTTGTCAAAAGTAAGGCGTAGTTTACTTTGCTTTTGATTTAGGGATGGTCAAATTTAAGTAAAATTGTTTAGCTCAATCTAAATATGAAAGAATTCTTTTATATGATACCGTTAGGGGTAAAATATTCTCGAACGTTATTGTTGTTACAGGTTTTCCATCAAAACATGTCTTAACCAAACTGTGTGGTTAGTTTCAAATATAAGCTTTACCTTTCTTCTAGTTCACAGCCAAAACCTCTAGTTGCTTGTAGTTTGCTATTTGCTGATCGGTTACCTCTTTGAGTTGAATCGCAAAGTTTTCATAGATAAGATCGTGATTCGCAAATATTAAGCCGACAAACTCGTTGAATGACTTGATGTCGAATGACGATAACTTGGTAAATGAAGTGCCATTATTGATAAAGTTATCTAGCGTCTCAAGATGCTTTTCAGAAATACTTTTCAGTTTATCGAGGTGTAAATCTGTAATGTTGGTCCTGTATGTTTGCTCAAACTTTGACAAGTCATGTAAAAACTGTTTAAACTGATCGTCTTCCCAGCTTTGAGTATTATAAATGGCATATTGAAATCCATTGATCATATCAGTGAACTCTTGATGCTTTTCTGCTAAATTTTGAGTTTGAAATATGATTTCATACTTACTGATTAGTTGCTCTCTCGCTTCGGCTGATATATGAGCAGCAACGGTAGCATTGATCGATATGGCTTTCCCTTCAAGTGTTTTAAGCTCTTCTTTTAGTGTCTTAATTTCTCTTTCTAGTTGTTGAATCGCTTTGTTGGTATCGCGACGATGATATCTTACGTTATCAAATTCAAAGTATTTGGTATCAATCTCTTTATTGGCTATCTGATTGAGAACTGCAAGGTCGTTGCTATCGTGCTGGAATTTATCGAATAACAATTTCGACTTTTTACTGTAGAGTTGTGTAAGTTCCTCGGTGAGGTTTCCTTCAAAGGAGGATTGTCTGATTGTTTCTAAATCAACAGTTGCCAGCAGACGATTATTATAGAACTCATTAAAGTAGTCGTCAATACTGTATTGCGATTGCTGCGAATTAGTGTAATCGATATAATGCTGATTGTCTATTGACTTGAATTCATCATTGTCAGGATAGTCGACCGCGTATAGGTTGATGGTCAATTCTTTCTGGCATTTTTGTGCGTTGTTTAAAAGTGACCAGCAAGAGTTGTTATTCATATCAATATTTGATTCGTCTATACTTGAAATTCTTTGTTCACGATCTTCCCGGGGTGGGTGAGTTGCCCATTGATCCTTAAAGTTTACTCGTTGCTTAACAGTGTGCGCTTCTAAATCGTTATTGGATATTATCGGTAGTCCATTTTCGAATTGTAAATTGTAATGTTCTCCAAGTGTTTGAATCTCATGTTGATGATTCAAATAGATATTTTCGGAAAGAAGGTTTTTACTAGCTATATGTCGCAGATTGTTTATTGTGTTTATGAATGCCATGTTACAGAATTCGATTCTTCTTAGGCCAGAGATCATGTTGTCTTTCCCGGCAACAGAAGCTGCAATTTCGTCGGCATGAAATTCCATTTCTCTCGACAAGCTCATGTATGGAAGGAGAATGACGTTGTGAGATTTTCTTAGGACAAAGCGAACTAATTGAACTAATTTGGAGGTTATCAAGGCGAAAATGCCAAAAATACCTCCTGCATTTGCCCATTGTTCTAGCATTCTATCCCATCTATCATGATTATAAACAAGGTTATGGATCACATTATTAACAGTATAAACGTAGCTACCTAGTGCCATACTTTTCTGAGAGAAGTGTCCAAATTCATGTGCAAGAATTGCTTTTAACTCTGATTGATTAACCGAGTTGATTAGCCCTAGTCCTAGGTCGAGATTCTTTTTTACTGGGAAGAATAGGCTCCAGAAACTGGAATTGTAAAATACACTGGCATTGACATCATGTCGTAAATATACTTTCTTAGGATACTGGGTTCCTACGGCGTCTGAAACTTCTTTTATCATTTTAAAGAGTTCAGGGTGATCCTGTTGGTAGATCTGTATTCTGTATGGATTGCTATCGGTGTGTTTTGAAAATATGAACTTGATTAAAAAGATGAAGAACATTATGCCCAGAGTAACCAGTCCTGCTGCTGCACCTAACGTATAGAGGTTTACTTTTGCTGTTACCAGATAGAATGCTGCAAATCCACAGGCTATCAGTAGTCCGATTGATACTGCAATCAGAACAAGGTACGAGATAAAGAAAAATGCAATGGCTAGTATCACTTTGAAGATACTTAGTTTAAAGTCTTTGGTAATTTCAATGTTGTTCATGGTTTTATTAGTTGTTTCTGTACACTCCTTTCATTAAAGAGCGTTTAGGATTACTGGTAGAGAATTTAATTCTTACATAGCTTCCCTTTTTTTGTTTGCCCAATAGATTGCCTGCTTTAAAATGTCCGGTGTATTTTTTATTGTTGTATGTAAATTCATAGGTAACATATTGAAGATAGTAATCTTTTCCAATGTGCTTCATGAATAGCATCAACATAGTTGATTAACTTGGTTTGATAATTTTTTAGGTAGTCTGAATCATCTTGTTAGAATTTCTTCAATAACCTTGTTTGAGTGAAGTCTAAATATAATATTTCTTCCTTCCCTGTTTTCAATTAGTAATCCTTGTTTTACTAGATCAGACAAATCCTTTCTTGCTGTTTGCCTAACGATCTTGTGTTTTTCTGAATAGCTTTTAAGAGAGACATTTTTGTCTTTTTTAAAATATAAATAACCAAGAATAGCTGCTTGACGTTCGTTGAACCCTTGCTTCTCTAAACGATAAGCCATTATGTCAATTTGATCTCTTTCATCTTTTTTGTTTTTACAATACCTTACTAACCTCTCAAAAGCAACTCTGAGACTTTTTATGGAATAAATTATGAAATAAGTTAAATCATTATCATCATTTTCAGTCTTAAGAAATGCCTTATCGTATTGTATTCTAGAATCAAGAATTGCTCTAGAAATCGAAATATTCTCCATTAGAGAATAACCTTTTTTTAGGAGATACCAGTAAAATAATGCTCTAGCAGTTCTACCGTTTCCATCCTTGAATGGATGAATGTATCCCATAAAAAAGTGAATTATTGAAGCTTTTATAATTGGATGAAAAAAGTCTTTATCCGAGTTCGTAAATTTACAGACTTCTTCTAATAAGCCTTCAACTTCTTCCCATTCTGGTGGGACATGTGCAACTTCTCCGTCAACCATATCTTGTACAAAGATAGGACCTGTCCTGAGTTCTCCTGAACAATCTTCGGCTGAAGTGTTCGCAGTCATAATTTTTTGGATTTCGAGGATAAAAGGAATATCCAAATGTCTATTTTTTTCTTGTTTTATGAAATTAATGACCCTCAGATTGTTGAATATCATTTGTTCTGATTCATTTCTTGGCTTTCTGCCTGATTTTAACAATTTTATTGCAACTCGAGTTGTTGTTGCTGCTCCCTCAATTTGTGACGATGCAATTGCCTCTTCAAAAAGACTATTCCTTAAATAAACAGCTTTTTCATGATCAGTTATCGGATTTTCATAAATTCCTCCGATTAATTTTAAGTCGAATTCATGCAAGTCCTTTTGAATATTTGGAGTTAAGTAATAGTAAAAAGAATATTTTCCTATTGAAATTACTTTGTAATTCATTTTTCGATTAAGTTTTACTAGCATCCAGTTTTTTGAACTGTCATCAAAAGGCATATTCTTTCTATACTTAATATCATCCCAATAAAGGTATCTCTGGTCAATGTTTTTAAGTTCATCTTCAAATTTCTTACTTAAGATCACTTCAAGCATTTCATGAATTTTTGAATCCCAGTTAATTTTAGGAGGAATTTCTATCTTCATTTTTATGTGTTAAATAGGTTAAAAACTATGGTGAAGTTAACACAATTAACACAAATGGACAAGTGGGTAATTGTTTTTTGTTTTTAAGGACAATTTGATTCCTGAATATTATTGACAAAATGCACTAAGAGATTTGCGACATTATGAATGTCGCTATCATTTAATTAATGATAAATATTTTTTTCAAACAATAACCCAAATCTGCCTCTTTGTTTTTAAATTAAAAGTAAAAGCCCTGTGAGTTCTTTCATTGTGTAAGGAATTGGTTTGCTTCATTGCAGATCTTTTGTACTTTTACTGAAAAGCAGAATCCTTTATTTTTTTATGGAAGAACAAACATGAATTGGCATGGTGTGGAAGTCGGGAAAGCGTGCAGGTAGAGAGCATGAAGATGGATTCTTTGCATACTGAAAACCATATAAGAATATCAGCAAATTGAATAATCGTTTAAAGAATTAACTGTTTATATACAGGGAGATAAAATATGAATAAAGAAAAGATTAAAGCTATTGCATCGCGTATGAAAGTACTGCGTCAAATATGCGATTGTACCGTTGAGAAGATCTGTAGTGTATTGAGTGTGGACAAGGAGACTTACTTAAGTTATGAAGCTGGATCGGTGGATATTCCTATTGGTTTCCTTTACAGCTTTGCAAATTATTTTAATGTTGAATTGGTTGCACTGCTTACTGGTGATGAGCCTAAATTACACGACTTCTCAATTGTAAGAGCTGGTAAAGGGCTTGAAGTTGAGCGGAATAAACCTTACAAATACACAAACCTTGCTTATAATTTTCAAGGCAAAAAGGCTGAACCATTTATGGTGACTGTTCTACCTAATGACGATGAACTTGAACAAAGAAGTCATGAGGGACAGGAAATCAATTACGTGGTTGAGGGTAAACTGCTAATTAAAATTGAAGACCACGAGGTGGTATTGGAAGAAGGCGACTGCCTGTATTTCCATTGTAGTAAAAAACACGGGATGAAAGCGTTGGATGGTAAAGCAGCCAAATTTTTAGCAATAATTATAGCATAGGAGAGGGATTATGTATTTAAAGGATTATATCAAGGATTTTAGGGAGTATACATCGTACGACGATTTCTATAATAACTATGAGGTGATCGTACCAGAGGACTTTAATTTTGTATACGATGTTGTTGATCGGGCAGGTGAGGAATTCCCTGATCGTGAGGCGTTGGTATGGCATGATCAAGCTGGAAATGAAAAGCGTTTTTCTTTCTCTGATTTAAGTAAGGCGAGTAGTAAAGCTGCGCATTATTTTAAATCGCTTGGTATTGCTAAGGGCGATGCTGTTATGGTTATGCTGAAGAATAGCTATGAGTTTTGGTATTGTTTGCTTGGACTACATCGTATAGGTGCTATTGCGGTTCCTGCTACTCATATGCTTACCAATAAGGATATATTATACCGAAATAATAAGGCCAGCATTAAGGCAGTTGTTTGTGTGAATGATGAGCGACTGATGGAGGCTGTGGACGCAACAAAGGATGATTCTGAGATGTTGGAAATCCGTATTGTTGTTGATGGAAAAAAGGATGGCTGGCTTGAATTCCATGAAGGGATTATTGATATGCCTGAGGTGTTTGATCGTCCTTCTGGTGAAGAGAAGATCAATAACGATGATACGATGTTGTTGTATTTTACATCGGGTACTACTGGTGAGCCTAAGATGGTAGAACATTGTTTTACTTATCCACTCGGACATATTACAACAGCTCAATATTGGCATCGAGTAATTGATGGTGGCTTGCATTATACATTGGCCGATACTGGCTGGGCAAAGGCTGTATGGGGTAAAATTTACGGACAGTGGATTTGTGGTAGTGCAGTATTTGTTTCAGAATTTGAAACGTTCACTCCTACTGATGTTTTGCTTGATATTGAGAAATACGGAATTACTACTTTCTGTGCTCCGCCTACGGTTTATCGTTTTCTAATTAAAGATGATCTGACTAAATATGATCTATCGTCGTTGAAGTATTGTACCGTTGCAGGTGAGCCTTTAAGTCCTACTGTTTTTGCCAAATTTAAGGAGTATACAGGTATTGAGCTGTGTGAGGCATACGGACAAACTGAGGCTACGGTGATTTCGGGTACCTTTCCTACAGTGAAACCTAAACCTGGTTCTATGGGGAAAGCTGCTCCAGGATATCAATTGCAGTTGGTCGACGAGGATAATAATCCGGTAGATGTTGGTGAAGAGGGCGAGATTGTAGTGGTGACTAAAGCGTCAACGCCTGTAGGGATGTTCGCTGGTTATTACCGCGCTGAAGAGGCTACGGCCAAGGTTTGGTCTGATGGTTTATATCATACCGGTGATACGGCCTGGAAAGATGAGGATGGCTATTTCTGGTTTGTTGGTCGCGCCGATGATGTGATTAAGAGTTCTGGCTATAGAATCGGACCTTTTGAGGTGGAGAGTGCATTGCTGACTCACCCTGCAGTTCTTGAATGTGCGATTACTGGTGTTCCTCATCCTGTGCGTGGACAGGTGGTGAAGGCTACTATTACACTAACTAAAGGGTATTCTCCTTCGGAAGAATTGAAGGTTGATATTCAGGATCACGTGAAACGAGTGACTGCTCCTTATAAGTACCCTCGTGTGGTGGAATTTGTTGAAGCTCTACCTAAAACCATTAGTGGTAAAATCAGACGTACTGAAATCAGGAAAAAGAAATAGGATTTGTCCTGCCGGACGGGCTCTCATTTTTGGCTTGCCCCAAAAACGAGACAAAAAAGTCAAGGCTGCCTGGAAAAAGTAATCGATTTATTGCAGTTGCTAAGTGCAACAGGGTGATCTTCGAGCAGAGCTCTCAGCTTCCCTGTTTTACTAAGCAACCGCTGCTGAATCAATCACTTTTTCCAAGAGGCCAATTGGGTTGCGTAGGGCGGTGTTTCAAAACTTTACATACAATGCAGAATAGGCCGATGGAGCGCTGATGTTGTTGATCTATACCCCGCAACTTAGAGCATCTTTGTGGTCTCAAGTGATGTGTTGATAATTTTACCACAACAGCAACAGCAACAGCAACAGCAAAGTGCAACCTGAAACTTTGAACCTGAAACCTGAACACATGAGGCGTTAGCCTTCAACCTCTAACAAACATTGTACGTTTTTACCCCCTAGACTTACTCATATGAATCTCCTTTTCTTTTACCCAAATTGCTGATACTTTCTTGGTGTACAATTCTCAAACAGGATTGTACGATTTTCAATTTAGATTATTGCTGGAATTTGTAGGTTTACTTTCGTAAGTTTATTGTTGAATTAAAAGTAAATCAAAAATGAAGAAACTAAGCTATGTGATAGCACTAATCCTCTCTCTCGGAATTGGTAACTTATGTCTGGCTGTGGATATTATTCCTCAGCCTCAGATAGTAAAAGATTTAGATGGTACTTTTTCCTTTGCGAAAGGGATGCAAATATCGGCACCACAAGAGTTTGCCGATGAAGCTGAAGTGCTTGCCAATATGTTTGAAGTAAGCTCAGGTTATACGCTAGAAGTAACCAGTAAAGCGAAAAAAGCTCAGGTTGTTTTTGTACATGACGCAAAGCTGGGAAGTGATCTTGGTGATGAAGGTTATGTTTTAGAAGTAAAGAAAGACCAGGTGGTTATTAAGGCGGCAAAACCTGCAGGTGCATTTTATGCTATTCAAAGTATAAAACAAATGTTGCCGGTTGAGGTTGCAGGATACTACCCTACACCAAATGTGGAAATGACTATTCCATGTGTGTATATCGAGGATGCTCCACGATTTGGTTGGAGGGGATATATGCTCGATTGCTCGCGCTATTTCGCTTCTGTTGATCGAATCAAAAAGCATCTTGATTTAATGGCGCTGTATAAGCTGAATACTTTCCAGTGGCATTTTACCGATTATCAAGGATGGAGAATGCAGGTGATGAAGTATCCTAAACTAACGAAGGTTGGTTCAACGCGAGCGCAAACGATTATCTATCAGCGTGGACGTAAGTTGTATGCCAACCAGACGCCTGAAAATGGTTTCTACACGCAAGAGCAAATTAAAGATATCGTTGCTTATGCCGAGAAGTTACACATTACTGTAGTGCCTGAAATTGATATTCCTGCGCATTCAATTGCGGCGATTGCTGCCTATCCAGAGTTAAGTTGTACAGGTAAACCTGCCGAGGTTAAGGAGTCCAATCATGGAGGGATGTCGAATGTGTTCTGTCCTGGTAAGGATTCAACCTTCGAATTCGTACAAAATGTACTTCTTGAGGTGTTTGAATTATTTCCATCAAAGATCATCCATATTGGTGGCGATGAGGTGAATAAAGATGGTTGGAAAGCTTGTCCGCATTGTAAGAAGAGAATGGAGGATGAGCATTTGAAGGACTACGATGAGTTGCAAAGTTATTTCATCCAACGTGTTGAGAAGTTTGTCAATAAGCATGGTAGAACAATCATTGGCTGGGATGAGATTTTAGACGGTGGACTGGCTGAAAATGCAATGGTTATGAGTTGGCGCGGTGAAGAAGGTGGTGTTGCTGCTGCAAAAATGAAGCATCCTGTGGTGATGACGCCTAATCAGTTTTTGTACTTCGATTATGTGCAGAGTGAAGACAGGGAGAATGAGCCATACGTGAGCTTCAAGCAGGTGTTGCCAATCGATAGGGTATATAATTATGATCCTACTCCTGAGGTGCTGACAAAGGATGAACGTGAGTATATTGTAGGAGTACAGGCCAATATGTGGGCTAACTTTGTTGTATCACCTACGCATTTCGAATATATGACTTATCCTAGGATGTGCGCTCTTGCTGAAATAGGCTGGACTGCCGTGGATAAGAAGAACTATGATGGTTTTGTTGGAAAACTGGAAAAACAGTACAAGCGTTTTGATGAATTGCATGTGGCTTATCGCCGACATGATAAATAATATAAAGAAAGCCGGAGCACCTTCATTATTTGAATGGCTCCGGCTTGGTTCAATTTAAAACTAGAATTTTTCGAGTAATTGGTATTATTACCAGCTAAAGTAGCTGGATGGATAGTCTACTTTTAATCGCTGTGACGATAGCGAATAAGATGTGATAATTCCTCCACCTCCTGATACATTGGAGAATATAGGAACCGGCTCTGAAAAAGGATCATCAGAGGACCACTGACTTAATTCCTTCGACTTTAAATACAAGTAGTATTCTCTTGTTATTGAGTGTAGATTTACTTTATAGCTTTTCGAAATTGTTTCTCCTGATGCGTTATATTCACTCAACACTGATAGATCATGTAATGTGAATTTTAAATCGTAAGTCTTGCCGTTAATCAGCTTGTCACGAAATATTTGATAACTATTTGACGGAGGATTACTAAATACATCATCCTCTCCGTAGGTAGCCTTTAAAACTACATCGTTGGTATAGATAACCAATAGTTCATTCTTTTCTTCTGCATCATCACCTGTAGCTTCTACTGAAATTCGATAGTAGTTATTCTGGTCTCCCGGATCTTTGAAGCTCATGGTTACTTCTGTTTGCTTTGAACCTTGCTTTTCTCCTTTATGTTCATAGCTTATTTTGAGCAATTGAACAGGTACAGGGATGGTTGTTGTCGCCGAAGCATGATGTTTTTCATCGGTTACTTTAATCTTGTAAGTCGCATCGGCAGCAGGTGTATGATTCCCCCTATAAGTCCCATCTTCCTGATGAGTTAGTTCTTCAACCAGTTTGTCATCTTTGTAAAGCTCTACGGTGGCATTGGTTACCTTAGGCATCGGTTTGGTATCAGAATAGTGTTTTGTTCTGGTTACCGTGACTTCTACCGGTTTACCAGGACTGATTAATCCGTTGATAATGGTGACCGGCTTGTGTTCTGTTTTGCTTATCTCAATGGTCTTTTCACATGCAGCGAAGATGAACGTTACAATGCAGAGGTATATATTGATTTTCTTCATTTTTCAATCATTAAAATTTGTAACTATAACTGATGGATGGGATAAGGGGTAATAGCGAGAACTGCTTTATCTTAGGATTCTTTTCAGAATCGGTCTTGTAGATAAAGTATGGATTCTTTCGGTTGTAAATATTGTATACTCCCACATTCCATGTTCTGGTTCCACGCTTCTTCTTTTTGTGAAAATTCATTCCAAAGTCGAGACGATGGTATGGATCCATTCTGTAGTTGTTCCTTCCTTCGTAATAAGATAGTTGGTCAGACTTACCTGTGTTGTATCCATTGTGTTTATCAACGTTTTGACTGTTGAAGTGGCTTGAAGAAAAGGTTACCGCATTACCTGTGCCGTATACCCAGGTAGCTCCTATATCGAAGCGGTCGCTGAATTTATGAGTAATGGCAATACCTACATCGTTGCGTCTATCGTAACGAAAGGGGTATTTTTTTCCATAGTTGAGGTTCTCAAATTGTCTGTCGGCCCATGATAGGGTGTAGCCTATCCAACCTGTAGTGTTCCCCTTGGTCTTTTTTAGTAAAAATTCTAAGCCATACGACCAGCCTTCTCCGTCGGTTTCTATCTTATCATCCCAATTATCAGAATCAGTAAAGGATGCTCCTTCTTTATATTCAATCAGGTTGTTGGTCTTTTTGTAATATCCTTCAACTGAAAAGTCAATACCATCTTTTACATTGTAAAAGGTACCTAAAGCCACTTGATGTGAGTTTTGATCGCCCGTTTTTGGCGTCACAGGTAACCATAAATCGGTAGGCAGACTGATAGTTGATGAGGATAGAAGATGAATGTATTGATTCATCTTTGAATAGGCTGCTTTGAAGGAGAGCTTGGGTAATGCAAGGAATCGCATGGAGATACGTGGTTGTAGTGATTGAAATAGTTTATTCTGGACATAAAATCCAGAGTAGTGTACGCCAATATTGGCTTTTAAACGACTACCAATTTCAATGTTGTCCTGGGCGTAGAGATAGTATTCATGTGTTTTAATGTCGTTGCTATTAATGGGCCTGTCAATTGTTTTCTTGTTGTTGTTTTTTTCTACAATAACTGCTACTCCTGGCTCGTAGGTGTGATTAATATAATTTGCTCCAAATTTTACGGTGTGTGAAGGGGAAGGGTAGTAATCAAAATCTATTTTTGCTGCATAGTCGGTAATGCCTGAATCGTATTTGAAATCGTGCGATTCTGATTCATTTTCTTCTCTCTCTTTGAATTTGTTGTTTACGTTAAACTTGTACTTGCTGTATGTTAATGAGGTATTGCAAAAGAGTTTATTGTTGAATATATGATTCCAACGTAGGGCTGAAATGTAATTCGACCAGAATAATCGGAACTCTGATTTACTCTGATAGCTGGCATCATTTTCTTTGGTATCTCCATATCCTTTATCAGTACCGGTATAGATGCTGAAATATAGTCGGTCTTTATCTGAAAACTTATGGTTTACTTTGGCATTAAGATCGTAAAAGTAGTAGCCCATCTTGTCTCCATCACTGGCATTCTTAATCAATGGGCGGGCAAGCCAATCGGCATAAGTTCTTCGAACTGATACATTAAACGCTGTTTTGTCTTTCACAATTGGACCCTCGAGGTTTACATTTGAGGTGATCAAGCCTACAGTTACTTTACCATGAAACTCTTTTTCGTTTCCTTCTTTCATCCTGATATCAACAACCGAAGATAATCGCCCTCCAAATTGTGCAGGAAAACTACCTTTACTTAGGGTAACGGTTTTAATGGCACTGGAATTGAATACCGAGAAAAAGCCAAACAGGTGGTTGGCATTGTATACGGGAACACCATCCAAAAGAATCAGGTTTTGATCAGGACCTCCTCCTCGAACGTATAGTCCACTTGAACCTTCAGTCCCTGCTTGTACTCCTGGCAGCAGTTGAAGCGATTTGATGACATCTACTTCGCCTAATAGAGCAGGTAGCTTGTCAATCTTTTCCATGGGGAGGTCAACTCTGCTCATTTGCGTGTTGAGTACATCTGCTGCACGATTGTTGTCGGCTACTACTGTTACTTCAGATAACGCGATGCTTTGATTTAAAGCAACATTTAACGATGTGTCGTTTTGTAAATCGAGGATCACCTCTTGTGCCTGATAGCCTACGTATGAAAAATTGATTAGGTGTTTCCCGGCAGGCAAGGTCAGACTGTAAAATCCGTATACATTTGTAGAGGTTCCGTCGTAGGTGTCCGCCTCAAATATATTGGCGTATAACAGCTTTTCTCCTGAGTCTTCATCCGAGATATATCCCGATATGGTTACCTTTTTAGTGCCTTGCTTTTTGTACAGTATTATCTGCTCGTTGATTACCCTGTAGGCAATGTTTTGAGGAGATAATAATGTTGTAAGTACTTCCTTTAGCGGCTTTTTTACAAAGTTGATATTGTATTTCCTTTCGCCACTAATGAGCTTCTGATCATAGGCAAAATGAATACCTGTTTGTGCTTCAAGTGCTTTTAATGCTTGTTCTAGATTTACATTTTCAAACTTAATGGTGATCAATCGTTCTTCAGTTTTTGATTGTGCCAGGAGTTGAAGATTACAATTCATCACCAATAGCATTAGCACAAAAATCTTCATCATGCCTTTCATCCATGTCTTCATCCATTCCTTCATCTTCATCATGTGTCTAATGTCTATGCTGGTGTCGATCAGCAGAGGACGGGTTAATTTTCTTTCAATGATATTTTGTTCGCTTTGTATATTGTTATTTGGCGGACGATGGTTGTTGTGTTTTATCATCCTTATTCCGTATGATTAGGTAGTGTTTGTCAAATTCTTTGATCTGAACATCACAGGTTAATTCTATAAGCTCAGAAATATAGGTGATGTTAGGTTGCTTGAACTGTAGGGTAAGTTCATAGTCGTCGGTTACCTTTGGATCAATTTTGATTGGTTTTTTGAGATAGGTATTCAGTTGATGAACAATCTTTTTCAATGATGCTTTTCTAAATCGAAATATGCCGGTCTTCCATGACAGATAATTCGGATCTTCTGAAAGTCCTGAAGTAACTGCTCCATTTTCAACCGATGCAGTCATACCTTTTGTCAGGATGGTGCTTTTATTGAGCTCCATGTTACTCACTTTTACCTTACCTGTGCGGACATCAACCTTTGATCTGTTAGTTGTACTGTTGATATTAAACGATGTACCCAATACTTCCACAAAGGCATTATCGGTTTTTACAATAAATGGCTTCTTTTCATTACGTTTTACCAAGAAGAAAGCCTGTCCACTCATGGTTACATTTCGTTTTTTATTTTTGAACTTTTGCGGATAGGATAACGATGCGTGCTTGCTCAACCAAACGATGGTACTATCGGGCAGGATAACTTGCATGTTTGACGTTGTATTGTTTTCTTGTGTAATCAGTTTTGCAGTCTCTTCTTTGAATTGAGTTTGATAGATGAAAACGGAGGTTGTTATGGCTAATATAAGTATCGCAGCCACTTGGCTAAACCACTTTAATCGATTGATTTTTCTTACAGGTTTTACTTTACATTTTACTTTTTGAAGTGCCTTAGGAGCATCGAACTCAACGACATTCACGTCGCCTTTTTCCCATAAGCGCTTTAGCATTTTATATTCAAAATTGTTTTCTTCTTTGAACTTTTGAACTAGCTCTTGCTCTTCATTGGTTACCTCACCCATGAAGTATTTTGGTAATATTTGATATATGTCGATCATTCCTTTTTTGATTTAAGATGATTAGATCTTACATTAACATGTCGTAGAAAAATAGAACCACCCCTACTGCTTGATGAATTTTTTTTGAAAAAAGTTTTTATTTGAAGAAATGTGTGTCTAACTCCAACAATAGCGTGTAGCAGAATGTGTGACGAATGAGGGTGAAATTTGACTAAACCAGGTGTAATAAGTAATGTTCATTTGGAAATAGATGTTGATGAAAAGCTGGTGGGAATGAGGATGAATTTATCAACCTCTTATCTTACTTTCATTCGGTAGCGACTCGCCTTCCATTCGGTCCACATTCGCTAGTGTTGCATCTTATGCAGTATTTTTTGCTGTAAATGCTGCATATTATGCAGTAATAGTAACAACAGACACATTAATTATGGAATGTATCTCTGATAGAACGATGGTTGAGTACCATGATTGTAAAGTTAATAAAAAAGCTTATTTATAGGGTATCTTATGGGGCTTTTAGATCAGAAAAAACAACGACAATAAATCGTTTTCTTTTAAGAGTTTTCTTAGGGTTTTTAAGGCTCTCGACATTTGATTTTCTACTGTTTTTTGAGAAATGTCTAACTCCTTCGCTATCTCAGCATAGGTTAGATTATTCATCCTGCTCATCATGAAAACTTGTCGCGTTTTTGGCGGAAGCTTTGCTGCAAAATAATGAAGTAGCGGATCAATATCTTCTTCATTTAAATCTTGTGGTTCTTCTGTTGAGAGCTCAGGAATAAGTGAATAGTCAACCGTAGATTTATGCTGTCGGAGAAAATCGATGCATTTAAACTTGACACTACGTAGCAAAAAGCGTTCAGGGATATCGATTTGCTCTATGGTATTCTTTTCCCATAGTTCGATAAATAAATTTTGTACAATATCCTCAGCGGTAAACCTGTCGTTCACATAGTTCAACGCAAAATTACATAGCGGAGAATAATGTTTTAGAAACATCTCTTCGATATCAGTACTACGTGCTGTATGTATGGATTTCTCCCAGTTCATTGTCCGCTTTTTGTCCTTACTAAGGATGAAAAATAATTAACGACTTAATACTCTTTACTCTAGAAATGCGGTCAAAATTAAGTAAATTATTTATAAGTATCTAAAAATAAAGAGACCGCAATCACAATGGATGTGCGGTCTCTTTGGTTGTATCGAAAAGGCAAATTAATTGTCATTGAAACTTCTTATGCCCGATGGATAACCTGTAACGGTAATGATAGCATTATCACTTGTTTTTTTAGATGTAAGATCGTAGGTGTAAAAACCATTAGAATCGGTGGTTGCTAAACCGAATATGATCTGATTCTTGTACATTCCTACCGACATTCCAAAGGAGTTACTTCTAGGGATACCAAGGTTTTTGATGGTTTTGTTTGCTAGATCTATTTCAACACTTTCCACTGTTCTATCTTCAATATAATTCACAGGATCACCATGGTAAGCAGGGATGTTAGCAGTTGCATATAGTTTGTTATTTCCTGCATATTGAACCATCCATAGTACATTTGCCTTATTAGATTCCCCCTCAATAGCAGTGTTATTTACTACCATGTTATAACTGTCGTCAAACTCTGTTTCCCCAGCCTTGATTCTTAAAATTCCTGCTTTGTGAGTTGGGTGAGCTCCGAAGGCTCCAAGACATACTACGTAGATGTTTTTCTGTTCATCCATAAAAATAGATTGTGGATCAACAGGACGTGTGGCTTGTGATATACCTGTTTTATTTTCGGTAATCATTTTTACAACCTTATCGGTTTTTGTATCAATGATCAACACATCTGCTGCAGGACGCTCAAGTGCTGGGTAATAACCTCCTACCATTTGGTTAAGTCCTACATATAGAAGGTCATCGCGAATGATCATACAACCGGGATCAGGATTATTGTCTCCAACTCCATAGCTTGAGATATCAATCTCACTATCTTTTTTGAAGGTGCTTTTGTTAATGATAAAGATTGTTCCTCGTTTGGCGAATGATACGTAAATCTTATTGTCTTTTGCAACGAGGTGTGTCGCTCCTGAATTTTCAGGTAGTGTTAGCTGTGCGGTGAGTTGTAATTTCCCATCAATACGCGTGTATTTTTTGAATACGTCAGTTTCTTCTGTCCAGCCTGGTAAAATGTATACGTCGTTATCAATTAAGATAGGGGCGCTACCAAAAGGAACAGGAATGGCTGATTTGTTATCGTAGCTTGCTGGATCTAAATTGTCGATTAATTGCATATACGAACTACCAGTTTGTCCGTCGGGATTAGGTAGCATACTCACAAAAAGAATATCTCCTTTTGATGTGGTTATTATTTGATCTTCGTTGTCGCTACTATCGCATGCGCTTAAGAATGCGACTAGCACACTTAGTGCTATCAGTTTTACTCTATAATTCATCGTTTATGTTTTATATTGTTTGATATTATTTCCAGATGTATCTTACCTTTAGACTGTAGTTACGTCCAGGCATTGGTCTGTTAAACTCTGAGATTACTTTTGCATCGGTAACATTGTAACCCGAAATGCTAAAAATGATGTGTCCATCATTGAAACTGTGTTCAAGTCCTATATTTACAGTGGTTGCTCTAGGGATTCTGCGTTCTTGATATTTACTTTGTTCAAAGTCATAGAAATACTCTTCAATAAAGGATAGATCTGAGTACAGTCGTGAATTTTGACCTTTTCCTCCAAAGAGATTTTCACGATGTAGTTCAAAACCTGAATTGAAGTAAAAGTATGGAACATTAGGCATGCGGTCATCTTTTGTTGGATTAATAACATGTGAGTTAGGCTCATATTTACGTGCATCTCTTAGGTCTTGGTAGGTTGCATTTCCATATAAATACATGAAATTGGTTGCATCCCACTTGAATTCTCCTTCGATGCCTAAAGTGCGCATTTTACCAAAGTTTACATATACCGAATTCAAGGGACCTCCTGTGTAACGGATCATATTCTCTAGATACGTGTAAAATGCATTGAGCTCTAATTGAAGTCGGTTGCCCTGATTATTGGTTGCGTCGTACATTACTCCAACATTGGCACTGGTATTGCGCTCTGGCTCCAAGTCACCTGCCGGAAGAATAATAAAACCATTCCCTAGTAGCTCATTCTCTGCCGGAAGTCTTACATCATAAGCAAGTGACGCTTTAGCTAAGAAAGTCGGTGTAAATCGGTAGCGTATGGCATTGCTTACTCCAACGTCTTCCTTCTTCATATTTATTTTATTGATCGTATTCGAACCGTTACTATCAACTAAAGTGGTTTTCATTGAGTAACGGTAATATTTGGCCGAAAAAACGTTTATGAATTTTTCGTCAAGAGAGTGATATTCATGAGAGAGACCTGCCACGAGGCTATTCATCTTACTGTTGAAGTTGGTTTTATAATTTCTAATCTGATCTTTTAATACATCTTGGGGTATTCCTTTGGCGTAGTTGTAGACAGAATTGAAATTGAACGAATGATGCTGGTTTAATAAATAGCTTAGGTTTGTTTTTTGTATGAAAGTATGCTTTTTATTCTGAGAATTGTTTGGTGTTGTTCCTATTTCTCCTCCCAGTTCAGAAAGAGCTTCTCTACGTGTTCCATCCCAATCATATCGATAGGGATCGTTATCTTTGAACTTAAATACCGAATAGCCGTATGAATTTGTAAACTCTAAATCAAGTCCTTCGAATAGAAAGTCGGTTTTTTCATTGTGATTATTTAATGCATAAGCCTCTGTATTGTTTTCTGCCCCTTGTATGTTATACTCTATCCCTTGAATCTCTTTGTTGGTAAAGATAATTGCAGGTTCAAATACGACTTCATCGAACCACCATGACTTGGATGTAAAGCCTCCACCTATTGTCGTCTTTTCAAAGCGGTCGTGATCGCGGGTAATGTAATGCCCTGGCTGTAATGGTAATTCCATCTTGTAATTGTTCTCTGCGTTGGTATACCATCCGCCAATTCCATATTCATAACCTTTTTCTTCGGTGTTGCGCTTGAATATGGCATTCACTTTATGGGTGTTGAACGATTTGACATTGTAGGCAAAATCCATGTATCGCGGTGGATACTCAATCAATACAATATTTACAGCTCCACCAATTGCTGAGCCTCCAAATTTAGCTGGAACAATTCCCTTATATACCTCAATCCGATCGATCATATCAACAGGAATATCATTAATTCCAATGAAATCAGAGTTGTCATTCATAGGTGTACCGTCGATAAAGAAACCAATGCGCTTACCTTCCAATCCACGAACAGATATTCGAGAAGCGCTACCTTCCGCTCCCGATTTTCTCATGGTGACTCCTGCTGTCTTAGAAAGTACATCATTAATGTCACTTACTGTACCTTGTATTTCTTTCATACTTATTATGGAAACTGGCATTGCCTGCTCACGTAGTTCACGAATTTCAGATTTAGCT
Organism: Puteibacter caeruleilacunae; assembly: GCA_005217565.1. Classification (GTDB taxonomy): domain Bacteria; phylum Bacteroidota; class Bacteroidia; order Bacteroidales; family Prolixibacteraceae; genus Puteibacter; species Puteibacter caeruleilacunae. The sequence goes on along the minus strand of SJCO01000013.1, from coordinate 222,462 downwards.
GTTACTGTGATATCCTTAATATTTTGGTATGATTCGATCAGGTTGATATTAAGTGATTTTACTTTTTCTCCTATCTCAATATTTCGTTTTTGTGTTTCATAACCAATAAATGAAAAGGATACAAGATACTTACCTTTAGGGAGGCTCAAATGGTAATGACCATCGTCATCGGACGTTGTTCCTTTATCGATTTTATCAATGTAAATGCTTACCGATGGAAGAGGCTTTCCTGTTGCCTTATCCTTTATTGTTCCCCTTATAGAGCCTGTTGTTTGTGCTATTGTCAGGCACGGGAGAGCAATGAATATTAAAATGGTTAATAGTGTTTTCATACTCTTTGTTTTTCTAATGCATGTCATTCTTTTTCCTGAATTCTTTCGCCATCAGACATACGTATTACAGGAGCAAAAAACATAAGAAATGATGATTGCCCTAAAGAAATGACAGTATTATTTTTGATTTATTTAAACTAATTAAAAACAAGCGCAAAGGTAAGAGGTAGACGGGTGTGCAGTATTTAATATAATGGACTAAAAATTTAACGAGAAGGGGAAAATGGGGTATCATTGGGAAATGTCTCAGAGTAATATTGAGGAGCTTGCTTATGAAGGAAGACTTATACTCGATATAGAGAATTACTTTGATGGAAAAAGTAAACTTGATAGAAAGGAAAAACTAGGTGTTGCAAACTATAATGTTGACAATTTCAACGGCTATAGTATTATAGAGTGGGATAGTATGTTTAAGGACAATGTGAAGATTAGTGGACAGACTACTAATCCGATGTTTGCTCTACATTTTATGCTTAATGGTGAAACCGACTATGTTATTGATACAGGTAGAACCAGAGTTATAGGTGGTGAAAATAATGTGTGGTCATTAAGTGCTGGTCATTCTGGTTATACTGGCTTTATGAAGGATGTGTATAATTCTTCATTTGGCATCATTCTTCATGATGAATTCTTGCAAGAACTAACTAATAAGTTCCCTGATTTATTGAGTAACGTATATCGTAAATATGAAAATGGAGAGACGTTTTATTTGAATCATAAACACCAAACAACATCATTAGAAATGAAACAGGTTATTGCTCAGCTTAAGAATGCAGATGTGATGGGGAGGTCGAGGGATATTTATGCTGAAGCAAAAATTATGGAATTGATGGCTCTTCAGTTTAATCAGTATAAGGGGTGTGATTTTTCAGTTTGTCATCAACACTGCAAAAGGAAGAGTGATATAGATAAGATCTATGAAGCAAAGCAAATTCTTTTATCTGATTTAAACTGTCCGCCTTCAATTAAAGAATTATCGTTGCAAGTGGGGATTAATGATAAGAAGCTGAAATATGGTTTCAAGGAGGTCTTTAACCAAACAGTTTATGGTTGTTTGTATGATTACCGAATGGAGCAAGCTCGCAAACTTCTTTTTGATACTGATAAAACAATTTTTGAGGTGGCCAATGAGTGTGGATATGATTATGCTTCTCATTTTACTACAGCTTTCAAAAGAAAGTTTGGCTTAACTCCACGACAGTTTAAAAACAATATGGTCGCAAAAAATTAGCGTCTCATAGGGACTTCCATTAATAGTATTTTGCTATTTTCCGGGGCTGTGAGTTCAAAGGAATTAGTATCCCAGATACCTAACCCGTCGCGAGTATCAAGGTTGTGCCCTGCTATGTTGGCATTGCCTTCAATGATAAAAGCATACACACCATTAGCTTTGTTTTTGAGTTGATATGTGAGCGAAGTCTCCTCGTTAAAATGGCCAAGATGAAACCATGCATCTTGATGGATCCAAACGCCTTGATCATCCTTGTTCGGGGATAGAATCTGACAAAGTTGGTTATCGGTTAAGATATCTCTAAGGGATATCTGATCGTATCGAGGCTCGACATCCTTCTGATTGGGAAATATCCAAATTTGTAAGAATTTTACAGATTTATCAACGTTTTTATTGTACTCGCTATGGTAAACTCCTGTGCCTGCACTCATGACTTGTATATCGCCTTGATTAATGACAGTTATATTGCCCATACTGTCTTTATGTTCCAGGTCTCCATATAGCGGAAGTGAAATGATCTCCATATTGCTATGAGGATGTGTTCCAAAACCTTGTCCTTTAGATACTGTATCGTCATTTAGTACTCTTAATACTCCAAAGTGCATCCGTTCAGGATTATGGTAGTTGGCGAAACTAAACGTATGCCAGCTATTTAACCAACCATGATCAGCATGGCCTCTTGTCTCTGCTTTGTGTAATATCGTCTCCATCTGTTATGCGATTGTTTCAGATGATATAACAACATCACCACCATATTTGTTGGTGATTGTTGTAAGTGAAGATCCGGCTTTCTTTTCCTTCTGATAGACACTTTAATAGAAGTAAAGAATTTTTAGGAACATTGTCGTATTGCAAATTATATGATTTCGCGTTTTTCTTTCCTAGTGATATCCATTTATTGTTCCAATAATATAGTTCATATTCTAAGTTAATGTAAACGTGATTTTTATCGTTGTGCGGACAAACACCTACAGCATCGATCATGACTTCTTTTCCGAAGTCCAATCCTACCCATTGTATGTCTCTATCCTTATCTTCCTTGTTTAATTTATTCAACTGAATGTAAGATAATGCGTTACTATCAAAAGCCAATTTAAAGGCTTCTATTGCATCGTTTGAGTAGCTAATCGGTGTTCCTTCTAATTTGACAAGACTATCATTTATTGATGTATAGAAACTGAGCTCAGCGATATTGTCTTCCTTTGAGGGAAGAACAAATCGGGCATATCTCGATTGGTGACTTTTAGCTAGAGGATAAATGTTGGGGTATTCTTTTGGTTGTTTATGTATTTTAAATATTTGCTTTGAATTTTTAAAATTTGCATTACTACTAACTTCAAAACTACCGTCAATTAAATTTGAACAATGAATAGCAAGATGAGGCTTTGCATAAAACTTCCGAGTTAACAGAGCATCAGTCTTATCTTTTTGAGGAATGAGTGTTTTAGTGTTACCATCTGATGTTAAGAGGAATGCGCTAGAAGCAGGTATTATCCGGCCTTTTTTGTAGTAAGCCGGAAGGTATATAATGTCTCTCCCCATATTTTTAAATGTAACCTTATTATTGATTATCTCTGCTGAACTTACAGGTTTCCACCGATCATTACCATAAACACATATATAGGCATAATAGGTATCAAGTGGTACCTTTTGCTTTAATGAGATAGTTATGTCAGAGGTTTCAAAATATTCGTTGGTAACATCTTGTTTATCTGTATTCATACAAATCGCCGGTATGTTTTCACGGTTTACTTTAGGATTAAAGAGGGGGCCTTGTGTCTCATTTTTGTAAGAAATACGATAAACCTTTGGTAACCTAAATTTTCCCCAACCGGGATCAATATATTTGTTGTTATAAATTTGATTAATATACCATTTTTGTTTTCCTCCAAATGCTTCAAATGGTCGTGTTTGACTGTTTGACAGTAGTACATTCCACGCATGACTATGATCGCGATTTCCCCATGCAGGTACATAGTCTATTCCCACAGGAATACCTAAAGAGGAGAATAGCATTGCATTAAACCAAGTTCTTTTGGGACAACGCGACTTTTTAGAAAGATAGTAGTCGGCTACTTTTAAGTAGGGATAGTCTGGCATAAATGACCAGGCCAAATTATAGTCGTTATAAAGATTCATTAGGCTGTCAATGGCTTCGGTTAAAGTTTTGTAATTATTCTTTTGCCAAAAATCAGGGTGTTTCTGTTGTAGAAATCTACGCCAATTTTCCAAAGCTAATCCTTCGTGTTTTCGGTACGGAAGAATATGTCTTTCAAATTCGCTGTAACTTATACTGTCGTGAAATGGATTAGAATGCCAAGCGGAGAACGCCATTTCTGTATGGGTAGTAATCTCTTTTGCATTTATTTCATGAATATCGAATTTAATCCTTGAATAGATGTCTTTTTCAAGGGAGTGGCTTTGCTTGAATTTTTGCCACGACTCATGTGTTAGGGTATAGGGATGTATTTTATCATCTTTAATGGATTTTGTTCGAAGAGAGTCTAATGTGATTAGAAGTGTACGATATTCAGAGAGTTTTGTGGTGTCAAAAGAATAATGTAGCGGCATGTTCGCAATAAGAAATCTCGTTGCTTTTAATTTTATAGAATCTATCTGATCTGATTCGTAATGTTCTAAAGCTGACTGTAATTCTGTTTTATTAATTCCTGCCAATTTTAGTGCGTTATTTAGTTGATGCTTAGGTGTTTCTGTTTTGAGTGTTCGGTATTGATTTATAGCAATACACTCTTCCATTTCTTTTTTTATTTTAACGATCGTTGGAGATTGAACTTTTACCGACTTTTTTAATAATTGTTGGGCCGTAATAATTGCCTTTTGAAATTGTCCTGTTTCGTTATATAACTTGGCAAGTAAGTATTGAGGAAAGAACTTACTTGGATTGATGTTACATGCATGCTGGTAGCTGTTTTCTGATTGATTTGGATCGTTTAAGGCTTTGAAACAGTCTCCTAATACGAGATATGCTACTCGGTTGGGGTAGAGTTTCTTAGCCTTAGTGGCAATTGTTAATGCTTGGTTCGTATCTCCATTCATAAATATTGCTCTGCAATACTCTGTCATAAACTCTCCATTGTTTTGAAATACAGGGTATGCCTGTTTGTAGAAAGCAAGGGTCTTCTGAAGAGATCCAATTTTGTGAAAATCTTTGGCATCTTTCCACTGACTATATGCTTGATGAAGGGAACTGATAGATCTTAAACCGAAGAATACTCCTGCCGAAATAAGAAGTAAAGTTGCTCCTTTTAAAATGTTCTCAATAAGGGGATGTTTTTTGTTGGGTGTTAATGTTGGAATTGTTATTCTTATTGAAGATTTTGTATTCATCGCGAGGATCACGAGATAGATGACCATGGTTATTTTTATTGGTAGTATTTGCAAAGGATAAGAGAAAAGGGAAAAAACGAAGAGACTTAGCAGTCCTCCTTTGGCTATTACTACAAATAAATCTGGTCCGAGACTTTTACTGTTACTTATAGAATGAGAAGGTAGGAGTGGAGTTTTAATGATTAAAGCCAGTATCATCATCAATATGATTAAGCCAATGATTCCTTGTTCTGCGGTTAGTTGCAGAATTTCATTGAATGCATAAGCCACATCGCCCGCTATCATACTCTCTTTTGAGTTTGGATTTTCGGAAAAATATCTTGCCTGATAATCCATGTAATGTGCGGAATATTGGTCTGTTCCTACACCAGTAAATAAGTTGTCAACTATTAGGTCTGAAGTTACTTTCCATATTAATAATCGGCCATTAGCAGATGCTTTTCTTATTTGAGATAGACCAAAGATACCTATGCCTAAGCTGACCATTAAAACAATTGAAATTTGTATTTTTCGTGGTTTTGATAATTTTTTTCGGTATGTTTCATTAAGAGGTGTTAGAACAAAAAGAAGATAGCCACTTGAAATGATTGATGCAAGTATGGCTGCTCGAGATCGGGAGACAATAATCATTAGACCAATGAAAAATACTGAAAAAATTAGTATTGAGGTATTCAAAAGAGTTTTTTCAATTGTGCTGGACTTCGGTGTATTTTTGTCTAGATCTTTGCTTTTTGACAATAATAACCTAAGGGTATTTGTTCTGAAAAGAAGATAGCCCAGAATGACCGGGAAAGTGGTTGCCAGATATCCTGCATAAGGCCCTGGATTTGTAAAGGAACCTGTTAATCTAAATGTTTGGTTGTTAGATGAAAAAAATCCCCATAGTTGTAAATTTCCGTAAAGAGTTTGGACTAGAGCTCCAATAACCAGTGCCGAAAGAAGAAAAGGAATATATCGTTTTCTAAATGTACGTAAGATTATATATAGGATCACAAGCCCGAAAAAGTCTATTATTCGCAATGAAATATTGTCAGAGTGGATGAGCCAGTTAAGAGTTATATAAATTGTCCAAACGATTAAGGCAAAGTCCATTTTATTTAATTCTACAGGTCTTTTTTTATATGAAGAATAAATTAGTTTTGGTAATATAATTATCAGACAAATCAGTATAATCGAACTAAATGCGATTGTTTTGCTGCTACGTGTTGCGTTCATTAACCAACCAAAATCTAATGAACTTATAGTAATACAGAGTATTCCAATTATTGATAGGACTAAAAGATCATATTTCCTTATCTCTATCTTTTTGAAATATAGTTTAATAGCCTGATTGAATTTGTTTAAGGTTTGCATTAATGTGTGTTATTGAATGGTTATAACATTAGTTTAAAGACCTACATATGCGATGAAGATCATATTTAAATTCGGCAGTATTGTAGAGAATAATGGAGGCAGTACCTTCTATATTATCGAAGGGGATAAATCCCAGACTTCTTGAATCGTATGAAATATTTCGATTATCTCCCATGAAGAAATAGTAATCTTTCTTAAAAGTATATCGATCAATAGCTTCGTTGTCTATAAAAAATAGCTGGTTTTTATGCTCAATATTATGCCCTTCATAGTTGAGTATGGTATGCTTGTATAAGGCATAGTTGTATGGATTTAGTTTAATTGTCATTCCTTTGTGAGGAATAACGACTGGTCCAAAATTGTGGATTGTCCATTGAAATAATTTATTATGAGGGTATAGGTAGATACTTGAAGGATCCAACTCATCCTTGAGATATTTAATAGAATCAATTGAACTTGACTTTTGAAGAATTGAAAGTGTGGATTTTGTCAAGGATAAGCGAACAAAAGTATTATCTTCTTTTTTTAAAAAGTCTAAATTTGATTCTCTTATTTGTTCTTGTTTGAGTACAGATCTAAAATTGTGTATATTGTTTATCCAGATTTTATATCTTTTTTTTATTTGCCCTGGAAATTCTACTATTTTATTATTGCAAAGGATAGCACCATTTCTGATTATAAATGTATCGCTTGGTAGGCCAACGCATCTTTTAATGTATGATTTATTTTTGTTATTATCATGATGAAAGACAGCAATACTTCCTCTGGAAACATAATCACAAGAGCTATGAACAAGAACTTTGTCTCCAATTAAGATTGTATTTTCCATAGAACCACTACTGATGCTGTACAATGTGTAGTTGCGTAGGAACAATATTCCAGATACCACCGTAATTGTTACAAGAATAATAAATGGGATGTTCTTCCGATTATGTTTCACATTGAGCCTATTTAGATTCAAGTATTTTTTGACAAGTCGAGAATTCAACATCTTCAGAGCGAATAACCTTATTGTGATCTATAATGAAGAGCATCGGATCCGTTGAGACTATATTGTTTTTTGTTGTTAATTGTAGTGTGTCAATTATCACTTTTTCTCGATCAATATTCATATCTTCAAGAGTGTTTGTCACTACTCTTTTATGGATGTTAGGCATAATTACAATACCTTGTTTTTGTTTTACCAAAGGGATTAATTGGATCGCCTCATGAAAGCATGACAGACATCCTCCAAAAGGAATAACAAGTATGTATCGCCTTTGTGAAAAATCAGTTGAAGGAGCTAATTGTTTTAAAACTTTAATTGTTGCTGCATTTTGTTCTTCAGAGATTTTTGAGTTGCAGGAGATTAATAAGACGATTATCAAAAAAATGAAGCTATTTTTCATGTTTCTCTAGTTTAATCAATTCAAATTCAAGTTTGTCAACATCATAATTAGGATTGTATGGATTGCTTCGAGATAGGTATAAACCATCCTTATTTATAAAGTATCCATGCATGTCATAGGTATCAATGGGGAAAAGTGTTTCTCCTAAGACGTTCATCTCCTCATCGAGGATCATTATAGAAAATTTATGTGGATAACGGGTCAATTCTTGGATATTTCGATCTTGTATCTGGCTTTGTTCATGCATAACAAAGCGGTAGAAAACATTCCGGTATGGATCAGCGACAAAACAAAAATAATTGGGATTTACTCCCCATCCATGCTGTTTACGATATATCTTCTTTACATCTATATATTTACTGGAAACGGTGTATGTTTCCCAATTCTCAGTATCACAGGATACCCTAATTCTATCATCGCAAGAGTAGTCTAGATAGAATTTATCTTTATACATAAAGAAACTATAGAATAAGGGATAAAAGTTGCTATCCCAATAGTCTGAAGGGAATCCTACATTTAAAGGTTTGATGTTTCGTTTTACAGGATCAACAACAGCAAGACATCTAAGATCTTCAGGATTAACAGTCTTGTAGTTCCCTTCATCGTAACCAGGATAGAATGGCATGTATATTTTTCCATTTTTAAATTTTATACGCTTATTCCCAAATGATCTACTAACAACATCAGCAACTAAATAATCCTGTTTGAAATCTTCATAATTGATGGCTCCAATAACTTTAGCATCGCTATTTACAATGAATAGCCTGCGTATAAAGGCGGAGGTAATGTATATACTATCGAAGTTTACAACCTCGAAGCCTCGCACCATACCTCCTACACCATTGGGACCAACAGATTCCAAACGAATAGTTTTTATGAGCTTTGATGAGTCAATATTAAAGACACATATGTCATTCCCCTGTCCATTCAGATAGAAGAGATACTGCATTGAGTCGGGTGCAGTATAATGCTGTATGTTTATTGATCGATTTACAATTCGATCGTTAAGTTTAAACACGAGCTTCTTAGAACTAGAAACAAGCTCACAATGATAGGTCTTCCCTTTTGTGGGGGATTCTTTAGATTTGTCATTGATTTTATTCGAGGAAGACACACAAGAAATAAAAATTAAAGAAAAAAAGATGTAAATGATGTTCTTCATATGGTTGCAATTTTAGTTATTGGAAAATTAAGAGGCAATGATTCCATTGCCTCTTAAAATAACGTTCTATTCAGGATCTAAACAATAACAAGAAGAACCAGTTTTACAACATACTTGATCATCATCAAAGCCACACAATTGTGCGTCTGCCTTCTTTTCAAACTGTGTTAAAAATGTTCCACATGCTATTCCAACGAATAATAATACTACTGCGAATTTTTTATATGATCTTTTCATAACTGACAATTTAGTTTTATAAGTCAATATGTGATTATTTCTATACTTTACTATTTTTATATAAATTCGCTCCCTAATTAGGGAGTCTTTAAGAGCTCCCTGCACGGGAGCGGTTTTTTATCTTGCTCCCACTTAAGGGAGCTACCACTTCTGGAGTTTGAATTCGCCGTTCATCTTACAATTGTGTTAGTTCTCTTTTTGTATAATTTTCTGATTTTTGATTCTTTGGTAATTCATTATTGTTTAAGCTAAAATTTCTTTCTTCACATTAGCTTTTTTCTAGAATATTTGATGATTCAAGTTGTAACTTGTGATTTGTATATTATTGATCAGATGTATTAATGTATAATAAAAAAGATATTGACACCTAATATTATGATCATTGTCTGTTAGTTTAATTGTGTAATTTAGAATAGTCATGGTTATAGTTATGTTATAAAGAGTGTGTGCAAATTACAAAACATTTTATAATAAACAAACTTAAAGTAGTAAAAAAGAGGTTTATATGTGTTTTGTTGAGAGGAATGTGATTTTTTATTTGTTCTAACTAATTAAAGGAAATGTAAAATAGAGATAAATAGAAGATCTTGAGAGTGTGAAGAAATGATTAAATGAAAGTTATTATAAGAAATAAAGTAGTGAGAATGGTTTAATGATATTGAAACCTTTTTGGGGATAAGTATAAAATGCTTTTGTACATAGAGTTTTTCCAGGTATTTAGGTTGTCATTAAGGAAAAAAGGATCATGATGTAGATATTTTCATTAAGGAGAATGATTGAAAAGTAGAGTAATATGAAATTCTTTGTAGGAGAATGAATTTTGTAAGAGAAAAATTCATTATATTGTAAAGTAAAGTTTTTGATCAGTACGGAAGAAGGGGGAAATCATTAATCTATTTAAGCTTTTTCATATGTCATCAAACGCACCAGTGGTAAAACAAGTGGCGTGGATATCGCTAATTCCACAACTTTCAATAATGGGATTGATTACTTTGATTTGGTATCAATATGATCATGAGTTATTCATTCTTTATGGAGCTGTGTCTTATCTGATTGTGTCGTATATTCTTAGGACTACAATTCCACTGCATCAAAGAAAAGGTATGCATAAATTGAAGACAGGTAATTTTGAGGTGGCTATAAGAGAGTTTGAGAAGAGTTATGCATTCTTTAAAGAGCATGAGTGGCTCGATAAGTATCGCTTCCTAATCTTGTTGAACTCATCAAGAATTTCATTCAAGGAGATGGCATTGAACAATATTGCCTACTGCTATGGGCAGATTGGTGAAGGAGCTAAGGCTAAACATTATTATGAGCGCACTTTAAATGAATTCCCAGAGAGTGGTCTTGCTCAAGCTGGATTGAGAATGATTAAGGCTATTGAAGAAAATTAATTGAAGAGATATAAGTGATATGGAAACGATAAAATCATTGGCAGGTATTGAGTTTAGCGTAATATTTGAGGCATTTAAGGAAGCTTTTAGCGACTATGAAGTGCAGTTAAATGAGTTGGAATTACAGCGTATGTTAAAACGCAGAAGCTTTAATCCTGATTTGTCGTTTGCAGCTTTTGATGATGATAAGATCGTTAGTTTTACTTTGAATGGGATTGGTAAGTATAGAAGCAAGAAGACTGCCTATGATACTGGTACAGGTACGTTAAAGGCTTATAGGGGGAAAGGCTTAGCGACTAAAATATTCGAGTATTCTGTTCCTTTCCTGAAAGAGGCAGGTGTGGAACAGTATCTGCTAGAGGTGCTTCAACATAACGATAAGGCTGTGTCGGTTTATAAAAAGATTGGCTTTGAGGTTAGTCGCGAGTTTTATTATCATGTAATTGAAGGTGATAGTTTTGAAATGACAGAGAAGCCTTTGGATAGTGAATATAGCGTAGAAGAGGTCGAGCTTTTTATTAATCGATCAATGATTGATGGTTTTGGCGATTATTATCCATCGTGGCAAAATACTTTCGTTGCCATGTCGGTGAATTTAGATCATTTTAAGATGGTGGCAGCATATAAAAGTGATGAGCTTATAGGTTATTGCTTTGTTGAACCGCAAGCAGGAGATATTCCTCAGCTTGTGGTAGCTTCTGATCATCGAAGAAAGGGAATTGGTTCTACCTTATTGAAAGAGGCTTTGAAGTTGAATGAGAAAGATTCATTTAAGATTATCAATACTGATATTACTTGTGAATCGATGTTTGAGTTTCTTAAGGCTCATGGAATTGAACCAAGAGGAAAGCAGTTTGAAATGATTAAGACTTTGTAAGTCTTGGTTGAAACTACAGGCTGTGCTCAAAGGGTATAAAAGAGGTAGATTCTTTGAGCTAAACACAGCCTGTAAGTGATATATGGTGTATTACATTTTGATGATTATTCGACCTTTGCTTTTCTTCTCAAGCATTAGATCGATATGTTTCTGGATTGACTCAAGACAAGTTTCTTTGATTAAGTCTTCGTTGAAATCAATTGCCCAATCATTAGCAAGTAGATTCCATACTTCCTGGCGCATTTCCATTGGACAGTTCTGAGAATCGATTCCCAATAAACTTACTCCTCTTAGGATAAATGGATATACAGTCATTGATAATTCACCTGAGCCAATGTTTCCGCAGGTCGTTACATTCCCAAGTGGTTTACAGCCTTTAAGCATTGTTGTTAGGGTATTTCCTCCCACAACATCAATTGCTCCGGCCCATTGTGTTTTTAACATCGGGCGTCCTGATTGATCATCCGAAATGTTACGATCTATTTGTGATGTAGCTTTGATTTTCTGAATCTCTGTTTCTGGAGCCAATTCATAGTTCGCAGCAATTACTTCAAATCCTAGCTTATGTAGTATCTGACAGGCGACACTTCCTACTCCTCCTAATGCTCCAGTTACTGCTACAGGTCCCATTGCTGGTTTTTGACCATTGTTGATTAAACGGTATACCGATAAAGCTGCAGTAAATCCTGCTGTTCCATATTGCATGGCATTACGAGCATCCATTTTGGCAGGCATAGCTACAACCCAGTCAGCAGGAACCTGAATGTACTCAGCAAATCCTCCTGGATGATTCATCCCAAGTTCATAACTGGTAACAATTACAGCATCACCCTCTTTGAACTTATCGCTGTTAGAGGCCTTTACAACTCCTGCAGCATCAATACCTGGTGTATGTGGGTAGTTTCTGGTTACCCCTTTATTCCCAATTGATGATAAAGCATCTTTATAATTCAGGGAGCTGTATTCAACTTTGATTAATACTTCGTTGTCATTTAATTCCTCAAATGGCATCGCCTGAATTGATCCACTGTATTTTCCTTCGGCTTCTTCAACTCTGAATGCCTGAAATGTTGTTCCTGTCTTTTCCATTGTTCTTTTGTCGCTTTTAATTATTTTTGTGACAAAGGTTGAGAAAAATGTGTTGATAAACAAGAACTTACAAAATGTGCGTTTACGAACATTTATTTCCAAAATGAACAAAGTCAATACTTTAAAAGAAGAAAAAAAATGAAGAAAAGTTACTGTCCTATCGATACATTCATAAATGCCATTAAGGGAAAGAGGAAAGGAACAATAATTTTATACCTGTTTCAAGAGGATAAAAGATATAACGAGCTGGTGAAATTAATGCCTGATATTAGTGAGCGAATGCTTACCAAACAGCTCAAAGAATTGCAGGAAGATGGATTAATTAAACGAATTGTCTTTCCTGAAGTTCCTCCCAGAGTTGAGTATAGTCTGACTGATTTAGGTCGTGAAATTCATCCCGTACTAAAAGGGATGTTTAAAGGTGGAATTCTTTTTGAAAAATCTATTGAAGAGGATTAAAGTCTTATGCTAACTGTACGCTACTGTTTTTTGTCATTGATATTATAATGTCATTGTATTTCTTCATATTTCAATCGATTAAGCATGGTTAGTGTTGGTTCAAAAAAAGGGGAGAGATGTTCAACGCAAACATTTTGTGTATAATCCTAAACATGAAAGCACTTTATTACTACAACATTTGTCGCTGTTAACGTCAATTATTAAAGCTGAGGAGAATTGCTTGATAATATTTTCGCTGAATAGCTAAAACGTTTATCGAGTTATTCAAAGAAGAGATTCGATGTTGGTCTTTTCAGCTTTTCAAACCTAATTATTGTAGTGATGAAGAAAATTTTATTGAATGTGATACTGTGCGGTCTGTGTTTACAGCTTCTGACACAGTGTAAAGAAGGGAAGTTTTATGGGAATGATGTCATTCAGTTGACAAATTTAAATGCCGGTAATGATATACTGACCTATAATGAGAACGCTGAAGAAGTAATCGCGTATCTGGAAAATGGAATTGAGTTCCCTCCTTATGTGGCGCAGAAGAAGATGGATAAAGGATTACTTGCTGAGAAGTCAATTCGATTGGTATCATTAAAGAATCATCAGCAGTTAGCGGAAGGTGAGAGCATGTGTGTACTAGTGCACTATAAATATCCTCAAGTACCAACTGATCGCTTGCGTTGGGCAAGATTTAAAGTAGGTGATTATGAGGTGAGCATTCAGAAGTCGATTAATTTGATTGACCAGACAAAACCAAAAGCCACATTTGATGAATACCTGGTTCCTTTTGCAATGATGGGGCGACAAAATGAGGATATATGGATGATTATTACTCATGAGAAGAAGTCGCTAAAACTTACCCTAATGAAGAAAGATAATCCTGAGTATGCTGTTACTTGTAGCTGGGAAGTACGTGAGATGAATAAGCCTAAAGCTGCTTTTGGTATGTACAATTATATTATCAACGGATTGACTCACCACGATGGTCCATCTCACTTGTTTAAAGCGGTGAGTGTTGGGAATGTTGATTTTGATCAATTGCCCGAACAGAAAACAATTCCGAAGAATGAGGTTCGTCCGTATATGTTGAAGAATCTTAAACGAAATCGTAGAGGATATAAAGGGAAAAAGATTGCCTTTGAAGGTCCTGTAAAAAAGAGTGAGTTGCAGAGTTTCAAGGATTACTATGTTGATGAAATGGGCTTACCTAATTATGATCGTAATTTTGGAAACTTTACAAGTCCATGTGTTGGGCACTGGTTGTATGGAAAACTTAATGATATTGCTATTCTTGACAAAACCATTGAGGCTTGTGAGAGTGCATATAGGGCGCGTAACGATATTGATCCTAAATTGAGAGTGGCATTGATTCATGGTACTACTCTTGCAAAAGGGCATGTTATTGATAAACTTCTTCCTACCTGGCCACAATATAATGTGAAATGGTTTGATGATCAGGATAAGATCGGACTTGGTAATGCGGCTGCTCAATCTGCCGGGGTAGTGTGGCCTGCTGCATGTGCCAGAATGATTGCTGAGCATAAGGATATTTGGAATAAGAAATATACAGGTGTAGTGAAGCGATTACAAGGCAAAACTTACCTCGATATTGCTAAAGAGTTGCTTAAGCAATCGAAGGATGTATTTGATTTTTATATTGCTGAGTATTTAGAGCATCCTGAACGTGAGAATGTGATGGCTCCTTTCGTTCCGACTGATAAACAGATTTACGTGACCTGTTCTGTTTTTGCAGGAGAGAAAATTGGAGTACATCCTTATTTTAACCGCATCTTGCCTTTGATGTTGGCAAAATTGCAAGCGGTAAAGGCTTATGAAACCATCGGGATAGAAAGGGAATATTCTAAACGATTGGATCAGATTGTAAAGGATAATCTTGAATATATCTATTCATATATGTTTGTTGTTGAAAGAAACGGTAAGCAGGTACTTACACATCCATATTCGGCAAGTGATTTCCCTTCACCAGAATTACGACCTGAGGATAGAGGGCATGGTTCAATGGATGGACGTGTGTTTATGTTCTTTTATCACGAAGGATATTTCCCTGAGAAGTATGTAAAGTATTATGCCAACTCGTTGTTGAATATGTATCAAGGGGATGGCAAGTATTCGTTATATATTGATGGCAGTGAGCCTAATATTTCATCTAAAGTTTATGGGGCAGGAGAAGGCTACTTTTATCTTGCAAAGTTCAGGCCTGAGATTATTGATTGTTTGTGGAAAACACATTATACCGGAAAGCCAGTTCAGGTATATGCAATTATGCGTACCAGGGAGGATTTATTTGGAAGATAGGTAGGTGAAAGAGGCTCTCGAAGTTGCTAGCTATTTGCTGATGAACGAGCGAGTTGGTTTGATGAAATGTGCTACTCAATGTTGAACAAATAACGGTTTGTTTGTTCGTGTAGTGGCTAACACTTCAAGAGCCAGTAACCTATATTAGACTGATAAAAGACTATTGATATTCCTGAATAATTCCTCCTGTAATCCGTAACAGGTCGGTATTTGATTGAATCAGGTTATACATTGAACGATATTTTGTGATTGCTGCATTTAAATATATCATTTGCACATCACGATAATTGAACGAATTGATAGCTCCGCTTTTTAACTTGGCCTCTGAAAGTTCTAGGTTGAGTTTGGCGGCAGCTTCTTTTTCATTCGATAATTCAAGAATTGCTTTCTGTACATTAAATGTACTATATAGTTGAAACAGTTGATTTTTCAGACTGTGTTGGATTTGCTGTGTTTTTACTCCTTCCGATTCTTCTTGGATTTTAGCAATCTGTACGCTTCGTTTGGCAGTTCCCCCGTTAAAGATGTTGAAAGATAAGGTTAATCCGACATAACTATCAATTGAATTCTGACTCACATCACGAGTGTCTCCACTGTAATAGTTATCGGTGTTATTACTCCTCATTCCGGTATTAAAGCTCAACGTTGGATATTGCTTACTTTTTGCCAATGCTGTTTCTTTTGCAAGCAAACTCTGGCTGAGGTATTGATTTTTCAGCGAATGGTTATTGGCCATTAGTTTGCTTGTCAAATCATCTAATTTGTAGTTGTCAGTGATGGCAGACAAAGGTGTGGTAAGATTCCATAACTCATTGTCTTCAGCAGCCAGAATATAGTTCAATGTGCGGATGGTATTCTCATAGGTGACCTTCTGTTGCAGAAAATTGGATTGATCCTCAAGCCATGATGTTTTTGCTTGTAAGCTCTCATAGGTAGTGCTAGCTCCTAAATTCTTACTTTCCTGTGTTCTTTTGTATCGATCTTCCGATAAGCTGCTTAGTTGCTTGTAAACATTTAGGATCTCTTTTTGCAACAGACAGTTATTGTATGCTGAAATAATGTCCTGTATCGTACTTTCTACCAGAATCGATGTGTTGTATTGCGATTGCTTTTCAAGTTCTTCTAGTTTTTGCTTTGAAATCTTTGCTGAAAAACCACTGAATACAACCCAATTTAATGAGACCTCCGGCGTAATGGTCTGTGTGCGGAAATCTTCATTATCGTTGTTGTTGAAGTTTTCTCTTCCATTTAATGTGAAGTCAATTTTCGGTAATGCACCCGCGTTTCCTAAATTGTTATTAATGGAGGCAACTTGTTCACTCTTACGGGTGATTTGTAAATCGTAATTGTTGCTTAATCCCATTTCGATTGCATCCGACAGACTTAAGTCCTTTTGCGCATAGTTATTTAGCGCAGAGAGCAATACCAAAAGGGTGAATATGTATTTAAATTTGTTCATGATATGTTCTTCTTTAAGCTGAGGTAGAGTAGGTGATCACTCTACCTCATTAAGATTGTTAATCAAACTCTTTGGCCATATTGCGACTAAGGGTTTCTTCTATTTTTGCATTTATTACAGCAGTCTCAACATCTTCATGGTGTAGCAATTCGGTTGAACGGAGTTTCCGATAAGCATAGGTAGCTCTGTTGGTGATGACGATGATCGCTGGTAAAATGATCAGAATAAATACCGTTCCGAACATGATACCGTAGGAAAGAGAAATTGCCATTGGAATAAGCATTCGTGCATCCGGACTGTTTTCAAGGATTAGTGGCATTAACCCGGCAGTTGTTGTTACTGTCGTTAAGAAAATTGCCCTGAATCTTGATTTACCTGCATCTTTTACGGCGTCGAATATTTTCATACCTCGTTCCAGGTTCTGATTGTATTTTGCAATAAATACGATGGCATCGTTAATGATTACCCCTGATAGGGCGACCATCCCCCAAAGACTCATTACTGAAATCGGCTGTCCGTGTATACCATGTCCCCAGATAGCTCCAATAAATCCTAATGGAATCATTGATATAACTAATAATCCTTGACGGAACGATTTGAAATAGATCATGATTACCAACACGATAATTAAGAAAGCAATTCCGAAATAGAGTCTCATACTACTCATTTGTTCGCTGGTATCCTTTCGCTGTCCCTGATGCATGTAGGTGATATCAGGATGATTCTTGAGAACCTTTGGCAATATATCGGTTTCAATATAATCTAGAATATCAGGTACCGATTGACTTTGGTCTTTCTGATAGGCATCGACACGAATCTCTCGTTTTCCATTAAAATGGTTGATTTTACTAAGACTTCGAGCTGTAGATATTTCCGCTATTCGCCCTAAAGGATAGTTTCCTTTGGTGGTGTGAATCAGCATATTCTCAAGCTGTCCGACTGTTTTCCTGTTATCTCTGGAGTAACGTACATATACCCAGATTTCATCTTTCCCCTCTTGAATACGTTGAGATAAACCTCCATAGAATGCTTGTCCTACTTCTCGCATGAGCGACTGTGTGGTTAATCCTAAAGCATATGCCTCTGGTTTAAGTTTTAGTCTTAATTCCTGACTACCAATCTGACTGTTGTCTGTAATGTTAAACAGTGCGGGCATTTTCTCTAACTCTGTTTCCAGTTCTTTTTTGGCCTCTTCCAGATCGTGTGGATCATAACCCATTAAACTGATTGATACAGGGGCACCGAAGTGATTGGATGCTCCAACAGCAAATTTATAGGCCTCAGGAAGCTTTCCAACTTTCTCCGCAATGGCTCGTTTCAGCATTTCATCTGAGACTTTCGTCTTTTCCAATGGATTTAGAAATACCATAATACGTCCAGCATTTGAGCCACTTTCTGTTCCACTAAAGGCCGATCCAGTATTGACACTCATCGAAATGATGTATGGGACGGTGTCGCCATATTGCTTCATGAGCTCATCATTAACCTCCCAGGCTTTATCTTCAACGAAGAATAGTTTTTCTTTGGTTACTTCATCATTTACCCCTGGTTTTAAGGCCAGGTCGATAGAGAACATGTCTGATGGCGAGGGAGGGAAGAAGGTAAATCCAATTTTTCCTCCACCTACTAGTCCAATTGTTAAAATAAACATTGAGGTTACACCTGCAACAGATAAGCCTCGATGGTGTAGAATCCAGTTTAGGAATGGAACGTAAATTTTATCTCTGAATCCAAAGATAATTTTGTCGAGAACAACTCTTACTTTTCCATAGATACTATCTTCCTTCTGTGGTTTTAGTACTTTAGGATTGGCAAGGTGGCCTGGAAGTACGAACATTCCTTCAAGCAGTGAGAATAATAAACATACCACTACCACAAATGCCATTTCATACATCATCTCCATTTGTCCTTCAATAAAGAATAATGGGGCAAATGCGATCATGGTTGTTGCTACCGATGTAAATACCGCGGGAAGTACTTCCATTGTTCCATCGATAGCTGCTCGTCGTGGTGATTTTCCCATTTCAAAGTGGGTGAAGATATTCTCACCGATGACGACTCCATCATCGACAAGTATACCTATGATCAGTATCATTCCAAACAGACTAACCAGGTTGATGGTGACTCCTGATATGGCAGCAACGATAAACATGCCTAAAAATGATGCCGGAATTCCCCATGCAACCCATAACGAAAGACGAATATTCAATAGAAGTGATAGAAGAAGTACTACAAGAAAAACTCCCAATTTTCCATTGTCTATTAGGATTGATAATTGATTGTTGATTTTATCAAGGAAATCAATTTCGACACGGATTGAGTAATCATCGTGTTTTTCGTTGAATTCTTTTACATATTGCTGTACTTCAGTTGAAATAGCTTCAAGATCTTCAGTGGCAAGCTTCTTTATAAAGAATGTTACACTTGCTTTTTTGTTGATGTAACTACCAGAAGGATCCTCAGGTGTTTGCAATTGGACTAACGCTACATCGCCAACAGTAATTGTTTGTCCATTGTTGTTCGCTTTTACAACGATATTTTTAATCTTGTCTGGATCAACAGATCGTTGACGACTGATTACTTTGATTTGTTCTCTTGGATTACGTATGGTACCTCCTGCAATATCAATGTTGTTGGATGCAATTGCATTTTGAATATCGTTAAAAGTTAGATTATAACGGCGCATTTGTGTTTCATCTAGCTCTACTGTTAGCTCGAGTTTGCTAGGTAATCCCATAATTTCGATCTGGGATATCTTTCCTGTTGCCAACAAGTCGTCTTCTATACGGTTGGCTACACTGTTTAGGGCTAACAGATCGTTATCAGTTGAGGATAATGCAAAGAAGATGGCGTAATCCATCGATCTGTTTTTCGATACAATTGGGCGCTCGGCTCCTGTGGGAAAGTTGGATATTCCGTCTACTACGTTCTTGACATCAGATAACAATTCATCCATGTTATAGCCATTGAGTGCTGTAATGGATATTGTTGCTGATCCTTCGCGTGATTGTGATGTGAATTCTTTGATTCCTGATATTCCCCTAATGCTATTCTCTACAAGAGCTGTAACTCCTTCGTCCATCTCCTTTGGGGTGGCTCCCGGATAGGATACTGAAACGGTGATAACCTTTGATTCTACCAATGGAAATGTGGCCTTACGCATACTGTTCATAGCTATATAGCCTAGCAGTAACAGTACCAGTATTACCATTTTTCCGTAGAATGGATATTTTACAAATTGTGATAATATTTTTTTCATACTCTAATTTTTAAACCAGTCCTCACTTTTCACTAATGTTCTTATCGTGCCTGGTATTCGGAGGTAGGATCTATTGATGCCAATGATTCGGTAACAATGGTTTTGTTTGCCTCCAGACCTGCAATGATGTATGAATCATCCAACTGTCGCTTTATTTCAATTGATGTTTTGGATAGCTTACCATTTTCAAGTTGATACACAGAACTTTTGTCGACAATTGCCTCACGTGGTATTTCAAATCCTGTAATTTGTGCTCCTTTAAAAATGACATCAACATACTCCCCTTCAAGGTAGCTTCCTTTACCATTAACCCGGTAAGTAAGGTAGACATTTACCGACTGGGTGTTTTCATCAACAAATCCTGCAATACGGGAAACAATAGCTGTATGATTCCCAGAATCATTGTCGGTAACTGTTACTTTATCTCCTTCTTTAATCCAGTCGAGTTCATCTGGGAAAACAGGTACTACAATTTCTAATTTATCTGAGCGAATAATTGTTGCTAATTCAGCTCCAGGACTAGCGATAGAACCGATCTCTTTATTAACTGTTTTAAAGCTTCCATAAAATGGTGCATAGATGGTATATCGCTTCAGATTGATCTCTTGTTGTTGCAAAGTATAGTAGCTTGCCAATACATTGTTAGAAGCTAGGAATACTTTCTCTTTTTCAGTATTGATCTCTGGAAGTTGAGGAAGAGATTTGTCGGGATCGACTTGATTGAAGAAAGTGTTCCATTTAGTAAACTCTTCAGGAAAATCAACCTTTATATCAGGAAGTATAACCGACAGTGTTTGCATAAAATTACTCTTGCCTGATTTTAGAGTTGCTTTGATATCTTCACTATAAATATTGATAAGAACATCTCCTTTTTTGAACTTTTCTCCCGCTTTAAAGCGCACATCTCCTTGCATAAGCTTGCCCGATACTTCAGCCGCAAGTGCTACATTGTCGAACGCTGTAACTCGACCTCGATATTTCATATTGGCCTCTGTTGCCTTCTCCTCTACTTTTGAAGCTTTTACGTACACTACGTTATGCTTTTTGTTGTCGGTTTTAGGTGCAGGTTTTGATTTAATTAGAAAACCTGATACAACAAATGCTGCAACGATTAGTAACACTCCAAGTAGTCCGTATAAAATTTTGTTCTTCATCTTCTAAACGATTTTTAGATTATAAGAATTTTTTGATTGCCGATTATATCTGTTACGACTTGAGTCTTACGTGTTTCGTATTGCTAAAATCGTTTCAGATAAATCTTTAATCATATCAGTCTGATGCAAATATTGATTGTATTATTGTGCAGAAGAAATATTTTGAACCAACTGGTTTTATCCTTGAACCAACGTGTATTTGTGGCCTAAAATGGCTTATTTTTACTTTCATTCGTAAAATGGAGGAGTTGGTGCATGAAAGCTGTATATTCGTTTATATTATTTCTTCTTTTGAAAGAAGGGTATTTAAATTTGCGATGAATGTGATGGGATTGCTTATGCGATTCTTTTTTTTAAAGTGTTAGCTTATGCCAGTGATAAAACGGAAAATATGGTTACCAATTGTAATTTGGGGTGGCCTGTTTTTATTTGTATTTAATATCGTTAATTACTACGACTCTACGCAGTTTGCTTTTATTGTAGCGTCGTTAGAGATATTTTCAGCTGCTTTGATTTTTTATCTTACTTCATATGTATTATTTCCTCGATATTATCATAAGGGGAGTGGGTATTTGATGATCTCTTTGGCTGTGGCACTTGGATTGTCATTAATATTCGTTTTTATTGATGTTAATTTCACGAGTCAATTTAAAAGTTTGGATGATCATGATCCGCCACCAGCTATATTTATTTTCATCCGAAACTTCTTTAATCTGGGATTTGCTTTTTTTGCTGCTACATCAGTCAAGTTGATGGATCATACAGCGGAGCTTAAGGAATCGGAAAAGTTGCTAAAGGAGGAGAAGCTGGAAACAGAATTAAAGTTGCTAAAAGCGCAGATTAATCCTCACTTTATCTTTAATGCATTGAATAACATTTATTCACTAACCTACATGCAATCGCAGAATGCTCCTGATAGCGTGCTTAAGTTATCAGATATGTTGCGATATGTGTTTTATGAGTGCAACAAGGATCGGGTACCTATTCAGTCTGAAATCAATTATATAAGGAATTTTACTGCTTTTCAGCAGATGAAATCAGATTATGAGCAGCGGGTGGATCTTCATGTGAATATTGGAGGTGGTAATGTTGAAATAGCGCCCATGTTGTTTGTTCCATTGATTGAGAATGCGTTTAAATACAGTCGCATTGAGGAAGATCCACAGGCTTTTGTTTGTATTTCAGTGAATTCTGAGGGGGATGATCTTTCCTTCACGATTGAAAATAGTATGCCTGCCTCATTACCTGCTTCTGGCAGTGGAATGGGAATTAAAAATGTAAAACATAGACTTGATATCATCTATCCTGGACGATATGATCTGATGATCGATGAAGGTGATGATATGTATCGCGTGGAGTTAAACCTGAAGGTGTGAGCCTTTTTTGTAGATCGGTAAATTGATTATTATGAAGATTAGATGCCTTGTTATTGATGATGAACGTTTGGCTCGTGAATATTTGAAAAATTACATTAGTAAGATTCCAGAGTTAGAGCTTGTAGGTGAATTTAATAGTCCGCTAAAGGCTACTGAGCTGATAAAGAAGGGTGGGGTAGACTTGTTATTTATCGACATTCAAATGCCTGATATTACTGGGATCGACTTTGTTCGTAGTCTTACTGTTCATCATAAGCCTGAAATAATCTTTACTACTGCTTATCAGGAGTATGCATTGGAGGGATTTAATTTGAGTGCTATTGATTATTTATTGAAACCATTCTCTTTCGATCGCTTTTTTCAAGCTGTAAATAAAGTAATCGACAAGATGGAGAGCAAGGCAAATGTTATTCCTCCTGTTGCGGAAATGGAGGAGGTGCATACTTCTTATGCTGATACCTATCTGACTATACGTGCTGACAGGAAGTTCTATAAGATTAACTTTGATGACATCAGATATATTGAGGGCATGAAGGCTTATGTGGTCTTTCATACAGAGAAAAAGAAGATTACTGCTTTGGCATCATTGAAAGAACTTGAGGAAGCTTTGCCTGAGAAGCTTTTTTTACGTGTTCATAAATCTTACATCGTTGCTATTCGCGAGATTCAATCACTTGAGGGAAATCAAATTGAGGTTGCCGATATCAAGATTCCTGTGGGGAAAATGTACAAGGATGAGGTGCTGAAAATTTTTGGATTGTAAATTGTCCTGCCGTAAATTCTTCTTTGTCCTGCCGGGCGGGCCTTCATTTTTGTCTTACCACAAAAACGAAGCAAAAAAGTCAAGGCTGCCTGAAAAAATCAATCGATTTATTGCAATTGCTAAGTGCAACTGGGTGATCTTCGAACAAGTTCTCAGCTTCCCAGTTTTACTAAGCAACTGCTGCTAAATCCATCACTTTTTTCAGGAGGCCGATTCGGTTTCGAGGGCTGGTGCTTCAAACCTTTACCTACTATGCAGAATAGGCTGATGGAGCGCTGATGTTACGGGGTAAGTAATATGTTGGTTATATCCTTCGTTGCTACAGACATTAGCTGCCCCAAAGGGCAGCGGTGTTTTGATGATGCGACTCCATGTAATTTGGATGGTACTGTTCATTGTTGCTACAGACATTAGCTGGTCGCTAGACCAGCCTGTCGCTTATGATGCGGTTCCTGATTGTATCATCGTAGCCTGCAACATTGAAGCGTCTATGTGATCTCAAGCTATGGATCAGCTTGCTGATGTATTAGCTATAACATTATCATAATCTCAGTGCTCCTCTGCGTCCTTTGTGGTTAATAATACTAGTGGGTAAAAACTAACCACAACAGCAACATCAATGCACAACCTGAAACCTGAAACCTGAAACCTGAAACTTTGAGGCGATAGCTGAGCTTTAAACTATTGTAATAATATCATAAGTCAATAAAAGAAAACGAGGATAGAAATAGAATTCTTAAGTATTTATAAGTAATAATCTGCCTTCTCTATGGTGAATAGATTATCTCTAAAAACGAATATTCTAAAATGCTTAGGATGTTCTTTCTTTCATACACCAATTTCATAATTGCTGATAGAAATTTGTATTTTTGTGTAAAAGACTAAAATCATGAATATTCAAGCTGACAAATTAGAGTTGATGAAACTCATCTTGGAAACGAATAATCCGAATATTATCACGGCAATTAAAACACTTTTAAAGAGAGATTTGGATCGTGACTTTTGGAATAATCTATCAGAAGTGGAAAAAGAGGATATTTCATTGGGTCTTGAGGATCTTGAAAAGGGAAATGTTGTCGATTTTGATGAGTTTATGAAACGCTTTGAAGAATGAGTCGACGTATTATTTTAACGAAAAGAGCGGAATCAAAACTTATTAAGTTATTGGAATATCTTGAGCAGAATTGGTCTGTTCGGATTAGAAATAAGTTCTTGAAAAAGCTAAGAAAATCATTAAATGTATTAAAAGAACAACCCGATAGTTTTCCAAAATCTATTGAAAACAGAGGCTTGCATAGATATGTTATGACTAAGCAAACCACGATTTATTATAGATTTGACTTGGAAAATCTTTATGTGATTACCTTTTTTGATACGAGACAAAACCCAAGGAGACTAAAGAAGGAACTTTAAATCTCAAATGGTAGAATTTTTGCAATTGTAATTGATGTAGGTTGTACGTTAACCTGAAGTGGGATGATCTCTACTC
Source organism: Puteibacter caeruleilacunae (assembly GCA_005217565.1). Lineage (GTDB taxonomy): Bacteria > Bacteroidota > Bacteroidia > Bacteroidales > Prolixibacteraceae > Puteibacter > Puteibacter caeruleilacunae. The sequence goes on along the minus strand of SJCO01000013.1, from coordinate 197,788 downwards.
CTTGGTCATAAGCCTTTTTTAAAGTCTCTGCATAGTTTGGATCAATCTCTTTGGCTGCAGCAAATATATCTACATCCACTCGTTGAATCATGTATAGCATTACAGCTCTGATTCCTTGCTCTTTAACCTGTATTAAGGTTTCCAGGTGCTTTTTACCTCTTGTGGTTACTGCATCTGGAAATAGCGCATAATTGTTCTCCTTCATGCTTACATTCTTGACCTCTACAAAGCACTTTTCAGAGTCGTTCTCAGCATAAATATCGAAGCGACTATCACCAAATTTTACTTCTCTCTTCACATGTGTATATCCTTCTAATCCTTTAATCTGGTTGGTGCTAATCCATTCATGAGCCAGTTTATTTGGATTCGAAGTATTAATACCTACCCAACTGTTATTGATTTCGATCATCTCCCAAGTGAACTTAGTCTTGCGTTTAGGATCATTAACAGGAGACAGGTACACACGTGCATTATCTTCAAGACAGCTTTTCATTGATCCGGAATTGGTGCAATGTGCAGTAACAACAGTTCCATCAGCTAATTCTACATCAGCTAAAAATCGTTTGTATCGCTTGATTAATCTTCCTGGAATTAGTGCTGTCTCGAAATTCATAAATTAAGGCTTTTCGTTGTCTGTCGACAAATATAACAAAAAGCCGGAGAGATGTCCCCCCCCGGCTTTAATTGAGATATTGATAAAACAAGCTAATTAAGCTTTATGTGTTATTCATATTCTGCAAGTATTCCCTTGTCTCCTTGTTCTTTTCTCCATTTCTCTAATACCGCTTTTAACCTGAGTAGATGTTTTGATTTGTCTTCCTGATCTGCCAGGTTATTTAATTCCCATGGATCTTTATCTAAATCGTACAATTCATACTCAGGACGCTTCCGGTATCGAGTAACGATGCTTTTGGCGTGGTCATCAGTTTTTGCTTTCTCTTGCCACGATAGGTAAATGAATCTATCTGGGCGATCAAGCATTTTGTCTTTGTACCCGAACTCAAAACCATTAATTGTTCTTGCGCCAAATAGCGTGTCAGGCAATAGGTTCCATATTAGCTTATATCTACCATCCGTAACGGCTCTTATCGGATAAGCAGGTCCTACTGGTCCACTATTGTAAGTAAAGAATGCATAATCGCGATGTCTTTCTTCTTTGCCTGAAATAACATCCATCAAACTCTTTCCATCAATGTTTATAGGAGTCTTGCCTCCTGCAGCATCGATCATTGTTGGAACGATATCACAATATTGCGCAATAGCCTTGGTGTTTTGTTGTTTCATATGATAGCTTGCGGGCCACTTCATGAGACAGGCAGAGCGAACACCCCAATCATAGTTTGACCATTTGCCACCAGGCATGCCTGTACCATTTTCATCAAGAACAATAAAAACGGTGTTTTCATCAAGCTTTAATCTTTTCATCATTTTCTGGACTCTGCCAACCTGATCATCAAAAAGTCGTACTTCTGCAAGATATTCTCGATAGTGTAATCTTGTTTCTCTGGTATCAACCAGGTTTGGAGGTAATACTATATCATTCATTTTCCAGGAAGATGGATCGCCTGAATCCCATGGTGAATGAGCATGAACAGAGCATAGAAATATACAAAATGGTTGATCTTTGTCCTTCTGAATAAATTGTTCTATTCCTGACCAATCTGCAACACCGATGTTGCGAGCATTACAGTTGTGGGGTAATCCATCTACCATCTCAAAAGGATAAACCGATTTAGGACTGAAATGTGTTTTTCCACTTAAGCCAACCCGATAACCCAACTCAGATAGATAATGTACTATACTTTTTGTTCCTTTTACTGTTTGATGATGATTTACATAGCAACCATTACGCAATGGTTGAAGACCTGTGTATAGTTCAGCTCTGGCAGGGGCACAAATTGCTTCAGAAACAAACATATTGGTAAACATGACTCCTTCTTTAGCAAGCTTGTCTATATGTGGCGAAGTATTGCTGTTTGGAGAGCCATAACAGCCAAAACTTACCGCACTGATATCATCGCCAAGTAAAACGATGAAATTAGGTTTATCAGCATTGGTCTTATTACTTTTTTCGGTAAAAGCATTTTCGGCATTTGCTTGTGTGATTGTACTGCTGAGAGGAATGACACTTAATGCTAGTGCTTTTAAAACAAAATTCTTCATTGCATCATTTTTATATTGTACAGTAATCTTTCGTTTTGAGCAAAAAGCTTGCTCCTACTTCATGTTAAATTGAATTGGTTTACTAACCTGGTAACCATATCGTATAGCTCTAGTCACAAGTTTTTGACCTTGTTTTAGATAAAGAGGTTCGGTATATAGCATCCATCGTTTGCCTCCAATTTGGGAATCAAGTTGATAACCTATTGATGCTCCTTCTGTCTTGCATGAAAGGACAATACTTTTTTTACTTTCTTTGATGGTTACGTCTTCGGTTACTGGCTGTACTAATCCTGGCCAGAACATTTGAACCAAATCATACTCATCAATAAATCCTTTATCACCTATTTTTAGTTGCCAGGCAGCTAATTGCTTGCGCATTTTTATTAGTTGCTTTCGATACTTTGGATCCTTAGCTAGATTATTTATTTCATCTGGATCATTTTCCAGGTCATATAACTCCTCAACTTCTCGTTGATCCCTAAAGATGTATGCAGCCCCACCTGTTAGTTCTCCATTTTTATCCATCTCTATTAGTTCACGAGTCATATCAATCTGTTCCCTGTATTGATTGCGATAGATTAATGGTGTTCCCGGATTAAAGTTTCGAATGTATGAGAATTTACCATTAATAACTGATCGTGAAAAGTCATATACTTCATCAAAACGATCAGCAGAACCGTAAATTGCTTCCCTTTTTTCAGTTTTATAATCTCCAAGGAATGCATGTCCTTGCATATATTCCGGTGGCTTAATTCCAGCAACAGATAGCATTGTGGGTGCCAAGTCCATAAGTGAAACCAAATCTTTACTAACGGTACCCGCATAACGTTTATCAGGGAAGCGAATAATTAAAGGGACATGTAAACCAGTATTTCCTACTGCTCTTTTTTGACGCAACATCGGACCTCCATGATCACTCCAAAATACAATGATAGTCTTGTTCAATAAACCTTCCTCTTCCAATTGTTTAATTCTTAATCCAATTTGAGCATCTAGTTCTGCAATGTTGGAGTATTTTCTCCCTACATCTTTTCGAACAACCTCAATGTCGGGATAGTAATCAGGAAGATCAATTTCTTTGGGATTAATGAGCATTGGATCATTGGCCTTTTTCCAGATACGAGATTCGTGGGTTACTTCATGATTGTATACTGAAAAGAATGGCATTCCCTTAGGTGTATGCTTATAGTCTGCATCAAAACCATTTTCATCCCATGCCGTAAATGGGGGATAAAATTGATAATCACACTTAGCATTATTTGTACAATAGTATCCCGCAGTTCTTAAGTACTCGGTGAAACATTTTATTTCCGGAGCAGGTACAGCTGAATAGGCAGGAATATTGCGTCCTCTTTTGCCAGTTACTGCTTGGAACGAAGGATACTTATCGCCATCGATACCTTTATATAAAACTTGATGAGAGGTGCGCATATTGTGTGTACCCATACTAACCGGGTATACACCAGTTATTATTGATGAGCGACTGGGAGCACAAACTCCAACGGTTGAATATGCATTGTCGAAACGGATACCTTCTTTTGCTAGTCTGTCTATATTTGGTGTTTCAATTCCTTTAGCTCCGTAGCAAGAAAGTGATGGATCAATATCCTCACAACTAAGCCAAAGTATGTTATAGCGTTCTTGGGCTTGAAGCGTGACCGCTGGAAAAAGTAGTGCTAAAAGTGAAAAGTATTTCATAGCTTTTGATTTAGTCTGTTATTATAAAATTTCATTCATTGGTTTTTATACTTTGGCCGGGGAGATCCTATTTTTTATATAGGTTGCATGAAACTGCTTGTGTAACTGGTTTTCCTGTCTGTGCACCTTTAGGTAACTTGATATTCATTTCATACCAGCCATTTTGTGATTTCTTCATCCTTTCAAAAAGTGGCTGTTTTGTGTAAATTGTTATTGAATCAAGCTTTTCATTCATACGAGGATCACAAATTGTGATGAGTAGTTGACTATCTTGATTCTCTAACATTAGAATGCAAGGATCAGAAACTTTAAGTTGATTACTGTCATCCTTTAATATAGCTTTTTCATCATAGAATACTGCTTGCAGAATATCATCTTGACAGCTCTTTACTGCTTGTAGTGATGTGTTGTTGCTTAGTATTTTAGGATGGGCTGTAGGGACCTCTCCCTTGCAGTTTACCATGTAAGCATAAGATGAATTTTGAGGATTGTTACCATGATTTATCCATAATTGGAAAATGTCTACATTTTCAGACTTTCCCTTTATGCTTTTATTTACCGGAGACAGTTTATTCCATTTTGTAGGTCTGTTTTCAACAATTAAACCTACTTCGCCGTGCGTGTATTGCGGAATTACACCATACGTGAATCCGTTATTTTTCACCCAATTAATGTCCTTATTTTTTTCTCCTGCCTTCTTTATTATCTGGATATTTGCTTTAGATGGTTTTAGCTTCTTGTGATATTTGATCACTTCGCTACTTTGTGAAATAGTTTGATCAATGGTAGTCCATATTGGATGACTTAATCCTGTTTGCTTATTGGTTATGCCGGCTCCCAAAGCTAACAGGTTATCTCCTATCCAGAAGTAGCTTTTATAAGCTTCAACACCAAAGATGAAGTCATTGGGATATTTTGATTTTGGACGAGCGTTGTTCTTAAGGAATTTAAATCCGGCACAAGCATTTGGCCCATTATGCGTTGCCGCTCCTGCATAATTATACTTTGAATTAAATCCTCCCCAGTTGGTTATTGGTTTTAGATGTTCTTCTCCTTGTCGGGAAGTAACACCAGGTATAGCTGTCAGATTCCATGCTCCGGTTGCTTCCCTGTATTCATCACCTTTCTTCTGAAAAAGCGTCATTCCATCACAGGTAAACAGGTTGTAATTATCAGCCATGGTATGAGCGCTTTCTATTCCATCGCACCGATTTGAAGCCATGCTGATATAAGCGTAATAGTCTTCTTCTTTTTTGATGAGATTATCATTATTGAAGAAGTAACGAGTACCATGGTAATTTCCTTCAGGATAATCGATCATATTAACATCGTGCTTCTTAGCCTGGGCGATGAATTCTTTCAATTCATTAAATTCAGATGGTGTTAACGAGGTTTTCCAGTTTGAAACAAGATTTTGTGCTAATCCAATGGATGGAATAACTGTCTTTTTTCTGTCATACCAAGTCATAGATTTACGACTTAGACAAGGTGGTTCAATTCCTTTATGGAAATAAAAAGCTGAGCCTCGAATATAGTTTAAAACTACTTCTACGTTTTCTCCACTTAGTTTCTGTTCCCATGGAGTTCCTGATAATTTGTGTAGCAACTCAAGAGCTGGTTCGGTTCCATGAATGGGATAGCCCCAGATTAAGCATTGTTTTCCATGTCCCCATCCTGCACCATCAGCAGTGAATCCTTCAATCCAGAAGGCTTCATCATAGGTTGACTGACTAACGGATGATAGTGCTTTTTTACTCACTTCAGCTAGAACATCGATCATTTCAGGTGAGCTCATCATTAATGCACACTCATACAATGAACGATAACCTAATGCATTGCCTCCTACCCACCAAACATGTCCGCGAAATCGTTCTACCTGAACAACATTTTTATCTGTATAGTCTTCTCTCAAAGGCTGTGTCCATGACTGCATCCCAACTTCACAGATGTATTTATGTGCTTCAGTCACGAGTGAATCAGTGCATGTTTTTTGCTCAACCGATTCCATCTCTTTGAAGAAACAGAAATATGCATTAATAGCCGATCGGGGAATGAGGAAACAAGAACTATGAAATCTATTCCAACCTTGCACTCTTCCGGTCTCGAGTTTCCCATAATGAACATATCCTTTCAGGATACTGCGTTTCAATTTTTCTTGTTTGATCTTTCCTTTTCGAACACCTTCTGCCAATCGCCATAATCGTAGAAATGCTTTTACACTAACCTTTTCATTTACTTTTCTATCAAATTCAGCTGTTAAAGTATCTTTTTGCTCAATGGTTATTTCCTTTTGATGTAGGTCACTAAAAGTTCCATCTTCTTTTAGTAAGGCAATACAATCTTTTAGTTTTTCTGCTTTCTTCTTATCCAGATCTTCGTGACGAAATGACTGTTGCGATAACTCCTGTCGTTTAACTCTTATGGAGTTAAGTTTTGTATTTTGCGCCGAAAGTGTACCAATCCCAAATGGTATAAGTGAAAGTAACATCATCCACATTGTACACTTCATTCTATCACTAAAATCCTTTCTTGGTTCTATCATCGTTCAATTAATTGTTATCAGTGTGTGTAGTCAATAGCCTTCCTTTTTTTACTTGATTCTCTTTAAACGGAGTTCTACTGGTTTTCCATCGATGCAATGGAATGTTAGCTTCGTTTTTCCTTGCTCCACCTGTCCTTTACAGTTCGTATTTTCTTGCACGATTTCCCATTTTCCTTGTAATGTCAGGTCAACAGAAATAGGAATACTCCCTTTGCTATCATAGAATTTAGGACTTCCCAAATTGATGCTCGGAGAACATAATGAAAGAATGAGGTCACTTTTCTCTTTTCTGATCATTACCAGTGATTCATGGGTAACATTTCGAATAATCTCATGTTTTATTTGCCCTGGTTCAAAAAAGACAAATCCTGTGATTCCTGTGTTATAATCGTGAATAATATGAGCCTCATTATCTTGTTTGAGGACCTCATATTGAGGAGTTATACCATTTTTTTCGCCATTTACTACAACTGCATATTCATACGCTTGGTCTTTAGGTGCTTTACCATGATTGATCCATGCAGAGGCAAATATTCCCGTTGTTTCTCGTTCTGATTTGTTGTGTTTTGAATATTGTACTTTTCTGCCAACTGATATCAGCTGTTTTTTCGGGATAAAATAGCGATTGCCTTTATTATCGGTGATGATATGTTCCTTGTTGTTTTCAAGATCAGAACTGTACAGTCCATGACGCTTTTGACCATCAATATCAATAATTGAATCAGAAGAAGATTCTAGTTGGAAAAGCGTGGTTTCAGTAGGATATTCATTATTACTGTTTTCAATATTACTTCCTACACAGATGATAACGTTATCAAAGCAAAAGACTGATTTTAATGCTCTGTGATCAGGGGTGAAATTTGTTGCATTGATATACTCATGAAGTTTCATCCCAAAGATTCCATTTTTTCCTTCCAAAGAAGAACTTCCACAAAATGATTCATCAGTTCGCGACATCATTATTCGAGTTGGACAATACAATTTATCTAAAGGCAGATGAATTGTGGTAGTACCAGGAAAACGATTCCAATCCCAGCCATCCTGGACATAACCACTGCTTTTAGAGCTAATTGGTGCTCCTGAATTATTTATCTGTACGGTCCCATAACTCATGTAGCGCCCCCATCTGTTGTCGTTTTGGTATATCTCTCCAGACCATACATACTTAGAGTAACCTCTAACACTCACCAGCCAATCGTTTCTTCGGTGTAAACCTAAACAACCATAGTTAACGGTTGTAAATTCTGATATATTGGTAATTGGTCTGATACCTTTTTCCCAGAATAGATTATAGTCTCGTTCTAATGGGCTAGCCAAATGCATGTATACCGATGCTAACTCTTTATTGATTTCTCCGTTAGTCTTAACCTTAGCAAGGCTAGCCATTGCTTCGATAAATTTCTGACTTATTTTGCCTGCAAAGGGATGACGACCTGATATCCCTAATGACCAATCGTATTTATTCGAGAAACGATACACAAGCATGGTCGATTGTACAAGGTTGTGTAGTGCATCGTTACCAACCATGAACGGAGTTTCTGAAATAACATAAACCACGGGAATTACTCCAGCCAAAGCTCCCGACATGTATGCTGGGTATAGACCTGCATGATGGAATAAAGAACCGTCAGGCATAATTCCACCAACTGTTCCTGTTGAATATTGTAGTGTATTATCTAATAAACGAGATAACGCCTTCATCTCTCTCACCTTTTCAGGAGAGTCTTCTTTCAATAAAATTGCGATTACACGAGCTAACATCTTGGTATTCCATAAATCAGCTACTCCTTGTAATTCCTGTACCTTCTTATCTTTTCTACATTCAGCAATACCATACCAGTAGGAAAGCATTCTGGCTGCAGATTCAATGCGGCCTGTCTTTTTTAGCACATCTTTCATTAGGAAAAAGGATTCAGGAATACGCTCCATTTGATAACCGAAATGATGTTGTGTTCCTGTTCCACTTCCATAGTCATATCCTTGATCAATAAAGTGATCAAACAAATCGAGGAACATTTCTTTACAGTGATCATCTTCTGATAAAATGTATCCGCGTGCAAGTCCGTAAAACACCGGACCAAGGTGTTTCGGTTTCAAATCATTGAGCAGAGGATCATATTCATCTGCTGAAACAATAGGGCGACCAGATACCTCGCCATCTTGATGACGGATAATTTTCATGTCATTGAAATTGTCTTTGTAGTACCAATTTTCATCTTGTGATGGTACAGTTCCGATAAGCATATCGGTTAATCGTTTTTCCATTGTTCGGAAGGCTTGCTGTTGCAAATCAGAAACATTTGTTTCCAACGAAATGTCATGATGATAATTGGTTTCCCAATACCATTGACCTCCCCAATGGTTGTGATTTACTTTGGGATTTATAAAAGGTAATTGTTGGTCGGGAGTACTTCTCGCGTGAATGGGTTTGCCATTGAAGCTAATCCTGTCGAAGTACAATGTTCCGGAAGTATGCTTTTGGGGAGCTTTTATCTTCATAAAGTCGAGCTGGGAAGCATTAACGACTTTGTCCATTTCGGAAAATCGTACCCAACATGCTCTCCATCCTTTGAAATTTAAATAGAATGGGAATTTATAGGCAGTTTGTTGATTTTGTCCGAATTCTATCTCCAGAAAATCATCAATAGGTTGGGTGTTATATATCCAACACATCAGTCCTCCAACTCTTTCAGATTGCTTATCCTTAATTGCGAAGCTTTCATTAATTCCCTTAGGGTGATCGATTGTAATTATGCCATCACGCGACCAGTTCCATTCAATTGAATGTGCTCCTACTTTGTAGTGTTTGTTGCTTACCTTTAAGTTTGATGATTGCCAATTTGTAGGAATACCATCCTCAAGGTTCCAGTATGTTGTTTGATGACCACCTTCCACTTGTGCTTTAATTGGATTTGCGGCACAGATTAGAAGAAGAATTAATGAAGGAATTAGATTGATTGTATTCTTAGCTCGCATTTTTAGTTGGTTTATGATGTTGCTTAAATATCTATTACAAGAAATTCCGCTACATAATCATAATGGTACTGGTATTTCTACCAGGTAAGTTAGATTATGTAGCGGAGCTTATGATTTTGTTTTATTTAACTAATATCGTCTTTTTTATTTGAATATTATCAGAACTGTTTCCAACCATGATTTGAAATTCTCCTGATTCTACAATTCTTTCCATCTGCTGGTCGATTAAAGTAAGACTTTTAACTGGGATGTCAATCGCTACAGTTTGTTTTGCACCTGCTTCTAATTCAACCTTCTGAAATCCTTTCAACTCTTTTACAGGAGTGGCAACCGAACTTACCAGGTCGTTGACATATACCTGAATGACTTCCTTACCTGTCATATCTCCTGAATTTTTAATATCTAACTTTACCTGTATGGTATCATTAATTGAGAATTGAGTCTTATTAAGGGTAATATTGTTCATCTCGAAAGAAGTATAGCTTAGTCCATAACCAAATGGGTAAAGAGGTTTAGGTGTTGAGAATACATAATCGCGTCCTGGTTTCTCTGGAGATCCTGGCTTGTGATAGTATCCATGGCCCGATGGCTGATGATTATAGTTCGAAGGACAGTGACCTGCACTTTGAGGAAAGCACACCGATAATTTCCCCGATGGATTTACTTTTCCGCATAATACACTGGTAATGGCGTCTCCACCTTTTTCTCCAGGATACCATGCTTCTACAATAGCATCTGCATTTTCTTTCAACCAAGGGATACTGTAACCGCGACCATTAAGCATGACTACGATTACTGGTTTTCCTGTTTTTTTGATTTCTTTTACTAAATCAAGTTGTACTCCAGGTAATCCTAATGATGATCGATCAAAACCTTCTCCACAAGTATTTACTTCATTGGTTCCACCGCCCCAGCCAATACCTGAAAGGATAGCTGATGTTCCACCAACTACAACAATTGAAAGGTCTGATTGCTTCGCATTTTCTACTGCTTGTTGGAAGCCTGATTTATCGAGTGCTGTAATATCACATCCTTCGGTATACAGTATTCGATTTGCTCCTAATTCATTTTTTAGTCCTTCCAAAACTGTTACTCCATCTTCATTTCGCTTAGAATAACTATAATCACCAAACTGAACACGATTAGCATTAGGTCCACATATCGAAATACGAAGCTTTTTGTTTTTTAGTGGAAGGATGTTGTTCTTGTTTTCTAATAAAACAATTGATTCTTCTGCTATTTTCTCAGCAAGCTCAATGTGTTTTTTGTTGTTGATAACTGATTTTACTCTCTTGACATCGACATAAGGATTCTCAAATAATCCGGCTTTAAATTTTGTTCTAAGTACATTCTTAACAGCATTGTCGATCACTTTTATATCTAGCTTACCTTCTTCTGCTAGTTGTCCGAGGTATTGATAACACTCATCAGAAGGAGCTTCCAGGTCAACTCCGGCAACAATACTTTGTAATGCTGCATCTTTGTCGTCCGCTGCAACCTTCTGGAAATATTTTAGCATTGATACGCCTTTATAATCGGAAAATACAAATCCGTCGAATTGCCATTTTTCTCTAAGAATATTATACAATAGATAGCTGTTCTTGTGAGCTGGAATCCCATCAATTTCATTATAAGATGGCATAATTGCACACACACCGGCTTCTTTAACCGCAGCTTCGAATGGTTTTAAATGTAACGACCAAAGCTCTCTTTTTCCAATAGGAGCAGGTCCCAGGTTTATTCCAGCAACAGGTACGCTATAAGCTGCGAAATGCTTTGCCATGCACATAACATTGTTGGATGCTATTTTATGCTTATTTCCTTGCATTCCTGTGATGTAGGCAACTCCCATGCGAGATACAAGATAAGGATCTTCGCCATAACTTTCTTCTACACGACCAAATCGTTGATCACGTGAAAGGTCGAGTACTGGAGCTAATGCTTGCTTAACTCCTACAGAGCTAGCCTCCATTGCAATTGCTTTACCCATTTCATGAATAAGGGCCGGATTCCATGTTGCTCCCAAGCCGATGCTTTGTGGGAAAATAGTTGAACCTACAGCTAAGTGACCATGAAGGGTTTCTGCAATAAGTAATCCAGGAATTCCTAAGCGTGTTTCTTCTACAAGATATCGTTGGGCTTCATTATAAACCTTTGCAATGTCTTCGGTGTAAATAAATGGACTTTCAAGGGTTCCAGCTCCTTTGTTTCCAAATATTCTTTCCATCGCTCCAGCCTTGAATTCTCCATCCGTGATTTCACGTGAAAGATTACACTGTCTAAGTTGTCCTAGTTTTTCCTCTAATGTGAGACGACTAAGTAGGTCTTCTACTCTTTGCTCAATTGGAAGTTCTTTGTTCTTGTATGGGTAGTTTTGGGCCGTCAAAGCCAAGCTATATCCATACATCAGAATCATTACTAAATAGAGTTTCTTCATCGTTAATTACTTTAATACAATCTATTGCTTATTATATGGCAAAGGAGAAGGTGTAATTCCTTCTCCTTCTCTATGTTTGTGCGCTCATTACGAATCCTAATATCCTGGATTTTGCGTCAAACCTGGATTGATTTCACGCTCATATGCCGGTATAGGAAAAATGTAATTGTCTTTAGTAATAGTTGTTGTAATGGTTGCTTTGTCTTTGTTATACTCTGCAACTAGTTCTTTGCGTACGAGGTCATGCCATCTTTTTTGTTCTGCAGCAAATTCCCATCCTTTTTCGTCAAAAACAAGTTGATCGAATTCTGCTTCGCTCAAGCCTGCAGGTGCATCGTCAGCAACTCCTGCATTAGCTCTTGCTCTGATTGCATTTACTGCGTCGTAGCAACTTTGATCAGGACCACCGTTTGCTCTGTTTTGTGCTTCTGCATAAATCAGTAATACCTCAGCATAGCGATAGATTGGGAATAGGTGATCACCATTTACTTTTTTCTTGTCCTTAGGATTTGCATCATCCCAGTATTTTGAGAAGAATGGTAGTCCTAACATACCATCCTGCCAATTTACTGTCTCACCGTTTACTGTAAACTCAGTATAGTAAGTTTGGTCTTTCCTTCTGTTTTCAGGGAAACGCTCAAAGAAATCTACCTCAGCAACATAGTCACACCATCCTTTTTCATCAGGTGGAAGAAACGAGATACCTAATTTTGAAGGGTATTTATCATTTACTGAAGCTTGAAGATTCCAGATATGTTCCTGATTATTTTTAGTTGCAAGGTTGAATAAATCTTTAAAATTAGGCATCAAATCATATGCTCCTAAGTTCATCACTTCTTTTGCTTTCTGTGCTGCTAAAGCATATTTGTCGATTTGCTTCATCGGCCATCCTGCCATTGTCAGATATACATCTGCGAGCATAGTCTTTGCAGCTCCTTTAGTGGCAGCTCCTGGTTGTCCTGGCCAGTTAACCGGAAGTTTTTGCTCTGCAAATTCCAAATCAGCAAGTATTTGAGTATATACATCTGCAGCAGGTGAACGAACGATACTTAGTCCATCATCTTCTACAGGTTCTGTGATCAATGGGATATCCCCCCAAAAGCGAACAGCATTGTAGTAACAGAACGCACGAATGAAGAATGCTTGTGCAATTAGTTGTTGTTTTAGTTCTTCATTCATTTTTACTTTCTCGTAATTGGCTATGGCTAAATTACAGGCAGAAATACCTTGGTAATATGTATTCCACATATTTCGGTTGTCAATGTTATTGGTCGAAATATTGAAATCGTCAAATTCTAGTAATCGTTGTTTATTGGCACCTCTTCTTGAGGTCATGTCATCGGCACCCATGTGTAATGCCCATGAACGAACACTAATACCATTCCAGTTACCCATAAGTGGCGAATAACATGCGGTAATTGCAGCCCTTAAATCTGCTTCGGTATTGTAAAATGATTCAGGACTAAGTATTGATTTAGGTTGTTCATCTAAGTTTTCACAACCAAACATGCTTGCTATAACTGCAATTGTTAGTATATATCTAAGTATTTTCATGAGTTCCTGTTATTAAAATTTAATGTCTAAACCGATGGTGTAAATTTTAGCTGAAGGATATGGACTGGCATCTAATCCTACTTTTGTATCAGAATTTCCAGTTGATGATAATTCAGGATCAAAACCACTGTAATCAGTGATTGTTAGAAGATTCTGTCCTGAGAAATATACACGTGCGCTTGAAAGCTTAACTTTTTTCAAAAGGTCCTCGTTGAAGGTATATCCTAATGTTACATTTCTAAGTCTTACAAAAGATCCATCTTCTAACCAGCGACTGTTTGGTGTGTTGTAATCTTTTTCAGTATTTGAGAATCCTGGAACGTTTGTATCTTGATTATCCGGACGGTAATAGTTAACCATCTCGGCAGCTCTAATACTACGATTTAACCAGTAACGAGTAACATTAAGAATCTGGTTTCCCTGAACTCCATTAATTTCTGCAGAAAGATCAAAATTCTTATAGCTGAAGTTATTGTTTAATCCCCAAACAAAGTCTGGTTGTCCATTACCAATAATTACTTTGTCATCCTCGTTGATTGCGTTGTTATTATCAAGGTCATAGTATTTTGAATCTCCAGGAGCGCTTCCAAATTTCGCCGCTTCCTCTGCCTCATTGCTCTTCCAAACGCCTAGGTATTTATATCCATAGAAAGTTCCTAATTCTTCTCCTTGCTTTAGGATATACTCATCAATGATTTTATAACCACTGTTTCCAAACTCGCTAATACGTGACTTGTTTGATGAAATATTGAAGCTTACATCCCATTTGAAGTTATTTACGCATGGAGAACCAGAAAGAAGAAACTCGATACCTTTATTCTCAACTTCTCCCATGTTTCTGCGAATAGAGCTATGTCCGGTATAACGAGGAAGTGGATCATCCAACAAAAGATCTTTGGTAGTCTTCTTATATAGATCAAGAACGAATGATAATCTGTTGTCAAAGAAACCTGCATCAATACCTAAGTTGATTTGTCCGGTTTTCTCCCACTTTAGGTCAGAATTACCATTACTTCCAGGTCCAATACCGATGGTCTGACTGATACCATTAAGAGGGTATCCCATTCCAGTGTTGAGCTTTGTTAGTGAAGAATATGCTCCTGTAGCCTGACTACCTGTTTCACCATAAGATGTTCTGAATTTAAGATTAGAGAATACATTCATCTCTTTTATGAATGATTCTTCAGAAAGACGCCATGCAAATGATGCAGATGGGAAATATCCCCACTTGTTATCTTCTCCAAATTTAGATGAACCATCTGCACGATATGTAACAGTAAACAGGTAACGATCCATAAAGCTATAGTTGATTCGTCCCATGAATGATAAGATGTTGCTTTCATTGTGGCCTGAATCAATAGTGTTACGTTCTTCTCCTAAACCTAGTTTGTTATATCCTAGTGCTTCAGTTGGGAAATTACGTACGCTACTATTATTTGAGCGGTATTCAGTATGTTGCTGCTCGAATACTAGAGTTCCATTCAAACGATGAATATCGTTGATTGTTTTTAGGTAGTTTAGTGTGTTTGTATTCTGCCAGTTTGAAGATATTGAATTTGAAACACTGGCATTGTTCTTACCACTGTTAAATCCATTAAGTGTTGTTAATGGAGAGAATGAATTTCCATTTTTAACAATGGTGTTTGAACCCACACTTGTTTTGAAACTTAGATCATCTGACAATTTAAATTTTGCATAAGCATTAATCAGTGCATTGTAAGTTATTGCCAGGCGACGAGGTTCCATAACTGTTGCAACAGGATTATATAGTCCTACCGAAGGAATTGGAGTGTCGTTACAATAAGTACCATCTTCATTGTATACAGGTGTTGTATTAGGGAATCTTAATGCATTATCTACAGGATTACCCCAATAACCATTGAAATTCATACCGTGTTTAGTCTCTTTGTTTCCAATAGCATTGAATCCAACAGTGATCCAGTCGTTTAATTCTGCATCAATGCTTGCTTTTAGACCAAAGCGTTTATAGTCGTTGTTATGAATCAATCCATTTTGATCAACGATGTTCGCGCTTAAATAATACTTTATTTTCTCACTACCTCCAGCAACAGAAAGCTGAGAGTTGTGTAGTAGAGCATAATCGCGATAAATTTCCTCTTCCCAGTCAGTACCACCTGTTTGTTTAAATTCTTCAATTTCTTGTGCTGAGAATAAGGCTGGTTGATTAAAGATGGCTGCACGCTCGTTTAATATTTGTGCATATTCATGTGCTGCCAGAATATCAACTGAATTCATTTTTTCATGAGCTGACGCATATGAGCTGAATGTAACTTCAGTTTTCCCCTTACTTCCTTGTTTTGTTGTTACCAAAACAACTCCATTGGCTCCACGTGAACCATATACTGCAGTTGCCGATGCATCTTTCAATACCTCAATCGACTCAATGTCGGAAGGATTAATCGTCTTTAGATCTCCACCTAAGAATCCATCAACAACAATTAGAGGTTGGTTTCCACCATTAATAGAGTTGGCACCTCGGATTCGAATTTTAACATTACCTCCAGGAGAACCATCAGTAGTTGAAATATTTACCCCTGCGATTTTCCCTTGTAGTGCCTGGTCAACCCTTGAAAGCGGAATCTCTTTCATTTGATCAGAGCTTACTGATGCGATTGATCCGGTAAGATCACTCTTGCGCTGTACACCATATCCTACAGCAACGACCTCATCCAGACCAATTGCATCTTGTTCTAGTGTGACATTAATTACTGATTGATTAGATAATTGCTGCTCGAGTGCTTTGTAACCGATAAATGAGAACTGAATAGTCAGGTTTGGATTATCGTCAACCTTCAAACTATATTTACCATCAATATCGGTTACGGTTCCTGTTACGGTTCCTTTAACAATAACGTTTACTCCGGGTATACCTTCTCCGGAAGTGTCAACAACTGTTCCACTCAATTGTCGGGATTGAGAGAAAGCCACTGTAGATAATAGTAGCATGGAACAGGTAATGATCATTTTTAGATTTCTAAAAAGATTCTTTTTCATAATAATTAGAGATTTAGATAGTTATTACCTCTTTGATTTTTATCCTTTGAATGCTATGCCTGAATGCTGATTTTATCGCTGCATGACAGGTGTTGCAATTCGTTTAGTTTTGATAGTGGAAAAGTACTATATGACATTTTGGTGTTGTGAATCAGATGAATTCATTGCTGTAATATTTGAATTAGGTAGTGCGACTTTTCGGTATCAAAATGAAACAAATGAATATTAGTCCGGAATTTGTGGGTTACTTCTTGAATTTGGTTGGTGAAATTCTTGTCTGTTCATTTGCTTGTCACAAGGTTGATATGTTGTAAAGATTAGCTTGTGTTAATCCTGGATGCAGTTCTATAGAAAATAGTATAGAATGATTAGCAAAAATGAGGCTATAAATAGTGTTAGTAATAGGAATATGCCGATTGATTTTATCTTCTCTTTCTTCATGCTTTATTTTTTATGTGAAAATATATTCAAGCACCGTAGAATTATGTGTAATTTGTATCTGTTATTGAATCAGATGAGTATACGTAAGGTAAAAATGAGTAATAGTATATAACAAATGAAGATTTGATTCGGGATTGTGGAATAACAACTTTAATTTTAACACTGCTTCTTTGAGGATTAATAGATAAAGAGGAGGAGGAAGATGTTTAATCGGGATAGAAGGATAATGTTCACTCTGATGGAATGGAGACATTTTTGTATAGCAGTATTTGTAGGCATACTTGCAGCCTTTCCTTATAAGGGGATGTCAAATGATGTATTACAATTTGATAAACTTTCTGTTTTTGATGGTTTACCTCAGAGTAATGTGAGATGTATAACCATGGATTCAAATGGCTACATTTGGATGGGGACAAAAGATGGACTCTGTAAATATAATGGAATAGAGTTTCAATCTTACAGTTATAAGAACGATTCAACAAAATCAACCATTTGTAACAACATTATAAATTGTTTACAGGCAACTGAAAATGGGGACTTGTGGATCGGTACTTCTCAGGGATTAAGTTATTACTCTTCCAATGAAGATCAATTTTCGTCGGTAGATTACTTTTTGTCGTTCTTGATTAATGATATTGCTGCTGTTGCAAAAGAACAAGTACTGGTTGCAACCAATAAAGGTTGTATGCTAATCAACGTGAAGGGAACCAACGAAGTTAAGGATGTAATTTTTCCTGATAAGATAATTGCTTCCATTACCGCTGTATCTTCATCAAGCTTCCTTATTGGAGTCGAAAAAGAGTTATATCGGGTGACAATTGGTGATGAAGGTGTAAAAACAAAACATCTACTGACGAAATTTCCTACAAATATTAATTCCGTAGAAAAGGATTTGAAAGATAACTTGTATGTTGGAACTCAATATTCTGGATTATATCACTATACTTATCGAACCAATAGGTTGAGGCAATTATATCATTATGGTGAAGAGACTTTTGGCAAGACTTATCCTCCGATACTGGATTTATCAATAATAGGTGATAGCTTATGGGTGGGAACCGAAAATAGTGGATTGTACTTTATTAATCCGAATACTCACAGTTCGCAGCAATTAATCCATAATGTTCATTCTCCTCATGGATTATCGTCTAATTCTATTTATAGTATATTCCAATCACCAGATAAAAATATCTGGTTAGGTACATACTCGCAAGGTGTTAATATTTACAATGAAAATAAACCAATTTTCAATACCATAAGTATTGAGACAAATCCTGCAATTGGAGATAATGCCGTTAAGTGTTTTTGTGAATCAGGTGATGGAAACACGGTTTACATTGGTTCAGATGGAGGAGGAGTATATGCCTGGGATAAGCGACTAAATCGGATACGAAATCTGGAAAAGATTATTAAGCAAAAGATTCCCAATAACTATATCCAAAGTATGGTTGTCGATCAGGATAATGTGCTATGGTTAGGTACTTATTTGGGGGGGCTGCTTAAAGTTGATCTCAATCGAAACACAGTTGTTCCAATAAAATTAAGAAATGACGAAGAGGAGGATTCGTCCCCTAATTCAATATGGAGTTTATATGATGATAAAGATAAGTATCTGTGGATTGGAACTTTGTATAATGGCCTAGTTCGTTTGAATAAGGAGACAGGTGAGTCGAAACATTATCAGCGAATTAAAGATGATTCTAATTCGGTTAGTAATAATAACATCCTTGCTATTACTGGCGATGCCTATGGTAATTTATGGCTAGGTACTGATAACGGTCTAAATCTGAAGAAAAAGGGGCAAGATGAGTTTGTTCGCTTTAATCGTTCAAATACAAAAGGAGAGTTGCCTTCAAGTTTTGTAACAGCCCTGTTTGCTGCTTCAAATGGCGTGATGTGGATAGGTACCAGAAATGGATTAGCAAAATATAGTGAGAGTAAGGGCGTGAAATATTTCTCACGGTCAGAGGACTTTCCTAATAGTACAATCAAAGCAATAACAGAGGATAACAATGGCGCAATATGGATAAGTACCAATAGAGGAATTTGCAAGATTGGTAATAATAATCATAAGTTTTTATCCTTCGATCATACTGATAATCTTCCTGATAATGAATTTAATTTCGGAAGTTGTCTAAAAGGGCAGGCAGGGAATTTTTATTTTGGTAGTAACAGTGGATTGGTGTTCTTTGATCCGGAGTCAATAACTATCGAATTGGATGCGCCAGAAGTAAAGGTAGAGCGACTGAAACTGTTTAATAAAACTGTGATCCCTAATGATCAAACAGGTATTTTGAAGCGGCATATTCAGCATTGTGATACGTTGGTGTTTAAACATAAACACAAGGTTGTTTCATTCGATTTTGTGGGCATCAGATATCCTGGTTCGCTTCAAATTGAATATGCTTACTACTTAGATGGCTTTGAGGATGATTGGAACTACGTTGGTACGCAAAGGTCAGCTACCTATACAAACCTAAGACCAGGAACTTATATTTTAAAAATTAAAGCTTCCAATGAACAGGGTGGATGGAGTGAAAATGTAAAAGAATTGGTAATTATTAAAGAACCTCCATTTTGGTTTACCATCTATGCCTTTATAGTATATCTAATCATTATTGTATTGGCGCTCCTCATTGCACGTCGAATAATTTTGATGCCTGTAAAATATAACGAGCAGATTAGGATTGAAAAACTGAAACGGGAACAAAATGAGCAACTGAGTAAAATAAGACTTCAATTCTTTACTAATGTATCTCATGAATTCAGAACTCCTCTAACATTGATCATCGGACCATTAGAGAACCTAAAAAATAAAGGTGTTTGGAATAGTACATTGGATGTTATTTATGAGAATGCACAGCATCTGCTTCATATGATTAATCAGCTACTCGAATTCAGGAAAATTGAGAATAATGAACTGGAATTGAAGTATTCAACATTTAGTATTCATGAGTTGCTTCGAGATATTGTGTTTCTTTTTAAAGAGCGAGCTTATCAAAATAATATATCATTCGAGATTAATCTACCAGAAGGGAACAGGTATGTTTATCTGGCACCTGAAGGTGTGAGAAATATAATGATGAATCTTTTATCGAATGCATTTAAGTATACGCCATCGGGAGGAAGAATTAGTATATCAATGGATTTCGACCATCAGAATGATAAACTATCATTGAGTGTTGATGATTCAGGAAAGGGAATTAATAGTGCCGATGCCGACAAGATATTTAATAGATTTTACACTGATAATTCAACAGGAGGAACGGGGATAGGTTTATCCTATGCGCAAAAGTTGGCTACATTGCAAAAAGGTGAGTTGCAGTATATCGAGAAGGATGATCCTGGGTCTTGTTTTAAGTTAACTGTACCGATGAATTCTGAGGAGTTTAATGCAGGTTTAATTCCTACCCAGCTGACTGAATCAAAGGATGATGTATTGGTAAAAATTGAAAATATCGAGAACAAACTACAGGAACGATATAAAATAATGATTGTAGATGATAATCCTGGTGTGCTGAATTTATTGACAGAATCATTAAGTGATTCATTCGATATAATAAAATCGTTTGATGGAGACTCTGCGTATAAATTGATTCAGTTAGAAAAACCAGCCCTGGTGATTTCAGATGTAATGATGCCTGGAATGAATGGATTTGAGCTTTGCAAAGCCATCAAGAGTGATCTGTCTATTTCTCACATTCCTGTTATTCTGCTTACGGCTCTTGATACTGAAGAAGCTGAATATATTGGATTAGAGTATGGTGCTGATGATTATATCGCTAAGCCATTTAATCCAGCTATATTGAAACAGAAGGTGGTTGGAAGGATAAGCTTTAAAGAGCAAATCAAATCGAAATACACGGCACAACCTGAATCGGAAAGTGAGTTGCTTACGACAACAAAGGTTGATAATGTCTTCATTAAACAGGTGATCGATTACATTGAAGAAAATATTGGTGATCCCGACTTAAATGTTGAGAAACTTTCAGAATCAATTCATATAAGTCGCAGTCTGTTATACAAGAAAATTAAGTCGTTAACAGGGAATTCAGCAACAGAATTTATTCGATTGGTTAGGTTGAAGAAAGCGGCTCATCTATTGAAGGATGGACAAAAAGGGATTGCCCAAGTTGCATATGAAGTTGGCTTTAGCAGTCCATCGTATTTCTCAAAGTGCTTTAAAAAGTGCTTTGACGTAACACCTAATGAGTATGTAGAGAAATTCAAATAAACGTTTCATATTTGGTTCTGGACAGACATCTGGTAAATGTCTGTTTATTGTGGTAGTTATAAAAAGCCGGAGCGTATCAGAAATCTGAGTCACCTCCGGCTTTTGCTTTATCTATTTCAGGTGTTATGACTTTTACTAACACGCTTCAAAGTCTTGTGAACGCTTTAAGGTATCCCCAGTGCTCCGAGAAACCAGGAATCTTCTAATCTTTCAACCGTTCAACCTTTCACCGTATTAAAAGAAATCTCCTTCTCCACCTCCCATGCTTTCGCCACGAGATTTGCTTTTCTTGATCTTATAGTTATTGATGCGATAGCTAAGATTTAAAGAGAAGCTAGGCGACTTCATGTTAAACTTCATGTGTGAAGAGTAATCAGGTCCTATCGTTGTAAATTCAAACTTCATCATGTCAAAGATATCTCTTGCCTGTAACGTTGCTGTTAGTCGGTTGTTGAGGAAATCTTTCTTAACAGCAGCATTCACTGCCATAAAGCCTTCTCGCTCTCCTTGGGCAGTTTTTGATGCACTTGTAAACATTCCATCTAACTGAAATTTTGTAGTAGGTGAAAGCATAAAGCTGTTTCCAATACGGGTATTCCAGTTAAAACTCTCCTGACTATAGTCTGCACCGTAGAGTTCTCCAGTTACCTTATAGTGAAACACACTACCTGATAGGTTTAATGTATACCATTTTGCAGGCCTCATATTGATCATCAATTCAGTACCTATAGAGTGATCATTTCCTACATTTTCAAAAGTATTGTACATGATGTTTCCAGAATAAGGAGTACGGGTACGTTCTATCTTGTCGTTTGTCTTGCGATAGAATGCTTCGAGGGACATAAAGCTGGTGCCAAAACGCTTGGTTAATCCTAACTCGTATGAATCGATATATTCAGGAGCAAGATCAGGATTCCCCGAGCGAATATTATACGCATCCATATAGGTTTCATAAGGTTCCAGGTAGAAGTCGCGCGGACGGTTGATTCTTCGCGTATAACTCGCCATGAACTGTTTCTCACCTGGTAACTGAACCGAGAAATGCAAGGTAGGGAAGAAATCCCAACGGTTCAATTCAAAAGGATCACTACCGTTATCTACGTTGATTGTTCTATCGGTATATTCAGTGCGTAGTCCAACCTGAAGACCTACCTTGTTGAATTCATTGGATAAGGTAGCGTACGCTGCATGAATGTTCTTCTCAGAACTTGATTCATAGGAATACAATGGATTTATTGCCCACGATTTTGTATCAGTGTTGTAGCTATTGGTGGTGTTGCTACCTTTAAAATCTTCAATGCGAGATTGGAGTCCTGCTTCAAGCTTACTTTTTTCTCCAACAGGAACAATATAGTCAACTTTTAATCGAAGTGATTCTTCATCTTCCAATTCACTATTTTCTTGTCCGAAATATATCGCGTTAGAAGCATCTAATTGTTTTGTCCGATCAATATCATCCTCCTCACTGTCTCGATAATAAGCTTCGATGTCTAAACGATGATCATCTCCATCAAACTTGTGTGTGAAAACCGATGTTAAGCTTAAAAAGTCTCCGTCGCTATCGTTATCACTAATGCCGGTATAAAAGTTGTCGGTTGTGGCAGGACTGGTCCATTCATGATAATCTAGTTCTCCATATCGATTTCTTTCGCGACTACCGAAATTTACATTGGCAGAAAATGTTGTGTTATCGCTGAATTTATAGTCGAAACCGGCCTTGTAATTTGTTGTTCCTCCTGAACGAGAGAAGTCTCCACTATTCTTTAAGTATGAGGTAGTATTGTCTACGGTGGTGGCATTTTCCAGGAAACGATTACCTTCTCTATTGTTATGACTTGATTCTGTTCCAACAAAGAGGTTCCATTTTCCAGTACGATAATTAACCAAGGCATCAGCTCCATAGTTATCATATGTTCCAGCTTTAGCATTAATCAATCCACTCAAGCCATCAAGTTTCGACTTCTTGGAGATGATGTTAATGATACCAGCTGTTCCCTCTGGATCATACTTGGCCGAAGGATTGGTAATAATCTCAATATTTTCAATTGAGCTAGCCGGAATTTGTTCAAGGGCATCAGCTCCGGAAAAAGGACTAGGTCGACCGTCGATCAGGACGGTAAAACTACTGCTTCCTCGTAGCGAAACATTTCCTTCAATATCGACAGTTACTGATGGTGTTTGCTCAAGTACATCAAGTGATGTACCAGAGGCTGCTGTTGCAAACTGTTCTGGATTAATCACTTTTTTATCGATCTTATAAACGATAGGCGATCGTTCAGCTACAACATTTACACCTTCCAGTGCCTGGGCGGCCTGATGAAGTTCTATTTCTCCCAAATCAACCAATTTATTTTTTGGGGTAACCATCACTTGTTTGATCTGCTGTGTTTCATACCCAATGAATTTAACACTGATATAATAACGACCAGGTCTAAGGTTATTGAGTGTGAATTTTCCTTCCGGAGTGGTTACTGTTCCGGTTACTAACGATGAGTCGCGGAGGGAATAAAGGGCAATATTTGCATACTCCACGGGGTGATTTAAATCTTTATCCATTATGATTCCGGTTATTTTACCATCCTTCATCATGGGAGCCTGGCCTCCAGGCTGTGCATACATCACTGTGGCATAAAATAATGCCATTACGGTAATCATTAAGGTTCTCGTCATTTCTACTCTTTCTCTTTTTGTTACTAACTAAACACGCTATATAGATAATGGAATTGATAAAAGGTTTAAGCATTGAAGTGTTAAAGAAGGTTAAATAGGACAACGCTGCGCTACGTGGAGACCGGAAGACAACGCTGCGCTTCGTGGAGATCGGAGACCGGAAAACTTCCCTTCGCTCAGAGGGAAACAGAGAAGCGAAGACAAGGATGAACTCCGTGATAAACGGATAAAGAAGGACTACGCAAAGGCCCAATGTACAAAATAGATCACCAATTCGCTATTTCAACTCTATACTTTCCCTATCTATTCCCTATCTAATCTCTATCAGTTAGATAGGGAAAACATAGGGTATAGACGGTTTTGATAGGGAGAAGGTCATACTTCTGGGGTACGAAAGGGTGGTGATGATATCCATTAAGTGTAGTTATGTCATGTGAGTTTGATTAAATCAGGTGCTTTGATTTTACGATTTTGTAAAGATCATGGAACTGATGAATAAAAGTGAATACTTGTGTTAATCCTTTCATGTTTATACTCGTTTTGAATTGCATATTTTGCGGAGTAAAGCGATTAAATGAGGTGGTTTACTTTTTGTTATGGTTGCTATTTGCTTGATTCAAATATTCCATAAATATGATATCACAAGCATAAAAATCTGCAAAAATATGTTGTAAGATATAAGTTGATTCAACCAAACATGATTTCAATTGTTTTTTGTATTGCGAGTTTTGGTTAAATTCGTCGCAGAGAAATAATCTATTCATCAATAAATATAGTTGTCGTGAAAAAACTTACATTAGTATTTCTATCGGCTGGATTGTTTTTATCTTCATGTAATATGGAAAAGAAAGCAGAAACCACAACCGAAGTGAATCCGTTTTTTACAGAATGGAATACCCCTATGGGTACGGCTCCTTTTAGTAAGATTAAGAATGAGCATTATATGCCAGCATTTAAAAAAGCGTTGGCAGAGTTGGCAGATGAGGTGAAGGCGATTGCTGAAAATAAAGAAGCACCTACATTTGAAAATACTATCGCAGCATTGGATAAAAGAGGTCCATTGTTACGCAAGGTTTCTGGTGTATTTTATAACTTGAAATCGGCAGATACAAACGATGAGATCAATAATATCGCTAAAGAGGTATCTCCTTTAATGAGTAAAAGTGAGGACGATATCTGGATGAATGACGCGCTTTGGAAAAGAGTTAAGGCGCTTTATGAGAAGAAAGATGACCTGGGTTTGAATCAGGAACAAGCAAATCTTTTAGATAAAACATACAAAGGTTTTGTTCGTAGTGGAGCAAATTTAGGAGAAGATGATAAAGCAAAGCTTCGTAAAGTGAATGAAGAATTGTCTTTGAACTTCTTGAAATTTGGCGAGAATGTATTAACCGAGACCAATGCTTTCCAAATGTTTATCGACAAGAAGGAAGACTTGGCTGGATTACCTGAAAGTGTTGTTATTGGAGCGGCCGAGGCAGCAAAAGAGGCCGGTCAGGAAGGTAAATGGTTATTTACTACACAAAAGCCTAGTATGATTCCATTCCTTCAGTATGCTGAAAATCGTGACCTTCGTAAGAAGTTATACGATGCGTATTTGAATCGAGGAAACAATGGTAATGCCAATGATAACAAAGAGGTGATCAAGAAGATCGTTGCTTTAAATATCCAAAAAGCTAACTTGCTTGGTTTCGAAACTCCAGCTGATTACTTGTTGGATAATCGTATGTCGAAGAAGCCTGAGAATGTATTTGCATTACTAGACAAACTTTGGAAGCCTGCATTAGATGTAGCTAAGCAAGAGCGTAAAGAAATGCAACAGATTATCAATGAAGAGGGTGGTAAGTTTAAATTAGCTGCTCACGACTGGTGGTACTATGCTGAGAAATTGAAGGTGAAGAAGTATAACCTTGATGAGAATATGTTGCGTCCATATTTCAAACTTGAGAATGTTGTAGACGGAGCATTTAAGGTTGCAGAGAAACTTTACGGATTGAAATTTATTCCTCGTACCGATATTGAGCCTTATCACAAAGAGGTAAAAGTATATGAGCTTCAAGAAGCTAATGGTAAGCATATCGGTATTTTCTATGTTGATTACTTCCCACGTGCAAGCAAGCGTGGTGGTGCATGGATGAACTCTTACCGTAAGCAATGGAAACCTGATGGAAAAGAGGTAACTCCAATTATCTGTAATGTTTGTAACTTCTCGAAGCCTGTAGGTGACAAGCCTGCATTGTTGAGCTTTGACGAGGTTTCTACTTTGTTCCATGAATTTGGACATGCATTGCATGGATTCCTTTCAAATACTTCATACTATACTACTTCTGGTACTTCTGTAGCACGCGATTTTGTTGAGCTACCATCTCAGATTATGGAGAACTGGGCTGCTGATGAGCAGGTATTGAAGATGTTTGCTAAGCATTATGAGACAGGTGAGGTTATTCCTGATGAGTTGATTCAGAAATTGAAGAATGCTGGTCATTTTAACCAGGGATTCGCTACTACTGAGTATTTAGCTGCTTCGTTGTTAGATATGAAATATCATACATTGAAGAGTGCTGAAGGTTTAGATGTTGAGAAATTTGAGAATGAGACTTTAAAAGCTTATGGATTGATTCCTGAGATTTATTCTCGTTATAAGAGTACTTATTTCCAACATATCTTTACTGGTGGATATTCTGCTGGTTACTATAGCTACATTTGGGCTGAAGTATTGGATGCTGATGCTTTTGATGCATTTAAAGAGAAAGGTATCTTTAACAAAGAGTTAGCTACATCATTCCGTGAAAATGTATTGTCGAAAGGTGGAACAGAGGATCCTATGGTGCTTTATAAAAAGTTCCGTGGACAAGAACCTTCGATTGATCCATTGCTTGCTAAGCGTGGATTGAACTAGAGATTAATACTTTAGATATAGGTAGCCCCGGGGAAAATTCTTCGGGGCTTTTTTTTGCCTTAAAATCTAAAAAACCAGAAAATTTATTGCGATTCAAAAAATAATATCTACTTTTACCCACCAGTACCAACCAGTAGTAATTTAACAGTACGATGAGTGTAGATATTATTAAAAATGATTTCCTGGCGAAATATGGAGAAGGAGAAGTAAGTGTATACTTCTCTCCAGGTAGAGTGAACTTAATTGGGGAGCACACTGATTACAACGGAGGTTTTGTATTTCCTTGTGCATTAAGTTTTGGAACATCACTAGCTATTCGTAAGACTAGTGACAAGAAAGTAAAATTTGCTTCACGCAATATGGATTTCACTGTTGAACTAGGCCTTGATGAGCTTACGTCTCCAGTGGGAAAAGAGTGGGTAAACTATCCACTTGGTGTTATTAATCAATTCATGAAAAGAGGAATCAACCTTGAATCAGGAGTTGAGATGTTATTCGATGGTAACGTACCTAATGGTGCAGGATTATCTTCATCTGCAGCACTTGAGGTTGTAACTGCTTATGCAATTAACGACTTATTCGGTTATGGAATCGATCGTGTTGAATTGGTGAAAATGTCGCAGGGAGCAGAAAACGAGTTCGTTGGTGTGAACTGTGGTATTATGGATCAGTTTGCTTCATGTATGGGTAAAGAAAATCATGCTATTTTCTTGAACTGTGATACATTGGAGTATGAATTGGTTCCTGTAGAGTTGAATGGTGTTAAAGTAATTATCAGTAACACTAACAGTCCTCATAAACTTGACGCTGGTAAGTATAACGAGCGTGTAGCTGAGTGTCATAAAGCAGTTGAGTTATTGAATGGAGCTAAAGCTGTTAAGAATCTAGGAGAACTTTCTCCTGAAGAATTTGAGACTGTAAAAGAAGCTATTACTGATGAAACTGCGTTGCGTAGAGCAACTCACGTTGTTTCGGAAATCAAGCGTACTACCGATGCAGTTGTTGCATTGAAGGCTGGCGAGCTTGAAATATTCGGTAAATTAATGAATGCTTCTCATGAGTCGTTGAGAGACGATTACGAGGTGACAGGTAATGCATTGGATACGATGGCTGAAGAGGCTTGGAAAATCGAAGGTGTTATCGGTTCACGTATGACCGGTGGAGGTTTCGGAGGTTGTACTGTAAGTCTTGTAAAAGACGAAGCAATCGACAATTTCATTGAAACAGTAGGAAAGAACTATGAAGCTCGTACAGGATTGAAGCCAGAATTCTTCGTGGCAGAGATCGGAGATGGAGCACGTAAAATCTGTTAAAACCAGGATATTATGAGTACATTTAATATGGAAGACCATCCACACAGGAGGTTTAATCCACTAACAGGAGAATGGATTCTTGTTTCGCCACACCGCGCAAAGCGCCCATGGCAAGGACAAGTTGAAAAAGTAGTTGAGGAGCAACGTCCACAGCACGATCCTAAGTGTTACTTGTGTGCAGGTAATGAGCGTATCGGTGGAGAAAGAAATCCTGACTATAAAGGAGCTTATTCTTTTGTGAACGACTTTAGTGCATTGCTTAGCGATACTCCTGATGGAGGTGAGAATGATGGTGATTTATTCAAAGCTGAAAGTGTAAAAGGTCTTTGTAAAGTTATTTGTTTCTCTCCACGTCACGACTTGACTGTTCCTGAGATGGAAGTTCCGGCAATTAAGGAAGTAGTTGATTTGTGGCAGAAAGAGTATAATGAAATTGGTGCCATTGAAGGTGTAAATTACGTTCAGATCTTCGAAAATAAAGGAAGTATCATGGGCTGTAGTAATCCTCACCCTCATGGACAGATTTGGTCTTCAAGTAACATCCCTAACGAGGTTGAGAAAGAGGTCGTTCGCCAGAAAGCATATTTCGAAAAGCATGGTCGCACTTTATTAGGTGATTATGTGAAATCAGAACTAGATAAGAAAGATCGAATTCTTTGTGAAAATGAGCATTTTGTAGCTCTTGTGCCTTATTGGGCTGTATGGCCATTTGAGGCAATGATTATTTCAAAAGATGCGTACGCAAACATTAGTCAGTTTGATGATGCAGTGAAAGAAGCATTGGCTGATATCTACAAGCAGTTGACTATTATGTATGATAACTTGTTTGAGGTGTCATTTGCATACTCAGCAGGTATTCATCAAAGTCCGACTGATGGAGAAGAGCATCCATACTGGCATTTCCACATGCACTTTTACCCACCATTGTTGCGTTCTGCAACGGTGAAGAAGTTCATGGTAGGTTACGAAATGTTAGGAAATCCTCAGCGAGATATTACTGCTGAGACTAGTGCTTCTCGTTTGAGAAGTCTACCAAAGATTCATTATAAACAGAAATAATCAGTTTGAGGAGAGCAAAAGTATTTTTATTTTTGGCTCTCCATCAAAGAATTACTTAATAAACTAATTAATTATGAACACAGGATTCGCATTTTTGGATTACCTGGTCTTTGTGCTCTATGCCATACTTATCGTAAGTGTTGGTCTTTGGGTGTCACGTGATAAAAAAGGCCATCAGAAAAATGCAGAGGACTATTTCCTAGCCGGGAAGTCACTTCCATGGTGGGCGATTGGAGCATCATTGATTGCTGCTAACATCTCTGCTGAGCAATTTATCGGTATGTCCGGATCAGGTTTTGCAATTGGATTAGCTATCGCATCTTATGAGTGGATGGCTGCATTAACCTTGATTATTGTAGGTAAGTATTTCTTACCAATTTTCATTGAAAAAGGATTGTATACTATTCCTCAATTTATTGAGAAAAGGTATAGTACAAACCTAAAATCTATTTTGGCAGTCTTCTGGATTGCATTATTTATTTTCGTAAACCTTACTTCGGTTCTTTACTTAGGAGCTAAGGCATTGGATACTATTCTTGGAAATGGTGACGGATCATTGATGATGTATTCTATCATTGGTCTTGCGCTGTTTGCTGCAGCTTACTCTCTATGGGGAGGTCTTTCTGCTGTGGCATGGACTGATGTTATTCAGGTGGTATTGTTGGTGATTGGTGGTTTGATCACTTCATTTATCGCTTTGGATCATCTTACTCCAGAAGGTGGTGTATTTGCTGGACTGAAGCATCTATATGAGGTTGTGCCCGATAAGTTCTCGATGATTGTTCAGAAGGGTGAGATAATCACTCCTGATGGAAAAGATGCATGGTGGGATCTTCCAGGTCTTGCAGTATTGATCGGTGGACTATGGGTTGCAAACATCTATTACTGGGGATTCAACCAGTACATTATCCAGCGTACATTGGCAGCTAAATCATTGAAAGAATCTCAGCGTGGTATCGTTTTCGCAGGTTTCTTGAAATTGATCGTTCCTTTGATCGTTGTAATTCCAGGTATCGTTGCTTATGTAATGTATTCTCAGCCTGAAGGTACCGCAATTATCGACGGTGTGACTGATGCATTTACTGCTAACGGATCTGTTGAGAATGATAAAGCTTATCCTTGGTTGATTAGTACGTTCGTACCTGTAGGATTCAAAGGTTTGGTATTAGCTGCATTGGCTGCTGCAATTGTATCTTCATTGGCTTCAATGTTGAACTCAACTGCAACAATCTTCACAATGGACCTTTATAAGCCATATATTAATCCTAATGCTGACGATAAGAAGACGGTAAATGTTGGTCGTATGACTGCTGCAGTATCGCTTGTTATTGCGTCTCTAATGGCTCCTCTATTGGGAGGTATTCCTCAGGCATTCCAGTTTATTCAGGAGTGGACAGGTATTGTGAGTCCAGGTATTTTGGCTGTATTCTTGTTAGGTCTATTCTGGAAGAAAGCTACCAACAAAGGTGCTATCTGGGGTATTCTTCTATCAATGCCTATCGCTATCTTCTTTAAAGTTGGTCCTAACGGATGGGCTGAAGGTGGTGCATTGGAAGGTATCTTCCCAATCATTCCTTGGATGAACCAGATGGGATTAACTTGTTTGCTTACAATTGGTGTTATCATGGGTATTAGTTATATCGATGGTAAAGGTGCCGACAATGATAAAGGTATTCAGATTAGCAGAAAGACTTTTGCTACTGGGCCAGCGTTCAATATTGCTTCTTTCGCAATCTTGATTATCCTGGTTACCCTTTACGCATTATTCTGGTAGACAATTGATATCAATTATATAAAAAATAGCTGTCTGGATTTTCAGGCAGCTATTTTTTTATACATTTGTCACTGTAAATTAGCAACCTGAATAGTGCGTATGTACGATATTATTGGAGATATTCATGGGCATGCTTCTTTGTTAATTCAATTGTTAGAGAAGCTTGGATATAGAGAGAATGGAGAAGGATTTTATGCTCACCCCGAGCGAAAAGTGATTTTCGTTGGAGATTATATAAACCGTGGAACAGAGATCAGAAAGACACTTCAGATTATTCGTTCTATGGTAGAGAATAATAAGGCGCTTGCTGTTATTGGTAATCATGAGTATAATGCCATAATCTATTATCTTAAAGACAAGAACCATAAATATATAAAGAAACGCTCAGCCAAAGTAAAATTGGCTATGCGTAAGACTGAAGAACAGTTTAGAGGACATCCCGATGAGTGGAAAGAGACTTTGAAGTTTTTCCGTCATACTCCTATGTGGCTCGAACTTGATGGTCTACGTATCGTGCATGCTTATTGGAATGATGAGCATATCAACCATTTGAAAACAATATTCCCTGACGGTAAATTAAAGAAAAAAATATTGCGTTCAGCGCTTAATGATCCACGTACCATATTGGCAATTGAAGAAACTTTAAAGGGGCTTGATTTTAAGATGCCATTCGATTTGGTTGTGCGTGATAGTCGAGGATTATCGCATCGTAGCTTTAGAATGAGATGGTGGGAATCATCGGAAGGCAAGACCTTTAATGAAGCTGCGTTTGGAAATAAATTTGTTCTGCCCAACTATACCATACCCAAAGAACTGACCAATAATTTAGATGTGTACAAGGAAACAGATCCAGTAGTGATATTCGGTCATTATTGTCTTGGGCAAGGTGCACAGGTTGTGCGACCAAACTTGTGTTGCGTTGATAGTTGTATAACGAATTCAGGGGTATTAACTGCTTATCGTTGGAGCGGCGAAAATATTCTCTCTGAAGATAATTTTGTTTCGGTAGAGAGGGAATAGTTTTAACCCTCATGACAATCTTTTAAACACTGATGACAGGTCTTTGCTTGTCAGTAGCTTACCTTGCGGTTATGATTTTTGGAAGATGAGATGTAGGATACACTCTATCTTGAATAACTGAAAATCTAACGATCTATAAATCTAATAAATAGTAATGCAAATGAAGCTAAGTACTCTTTTAACGGGAGTGGTGTTGATGCTAACATTATTCTCTTGCAAGCAAGTAGATCCACCAACAGCATGTGGACCTGTTCCTTCTGAGCGCCAGTTGAAATGGCACGATATGGAATTTTATGCTTTCGTTCACTTTAATATGAATACATTCACTGGAGATGAGTGGGGAATGGGAGCGGAACCAGCTAAAACCTTTAATCCAGCACAGCTGGACTGTCGCCAATGGGCTAAAGTGTGCAAGGAGGCAGGTATGAAAGGAATTATTCTTACTGCGAAACATCACGATGGATTTTGTTTATGGCCATCAAAATACACTGAATATTCTGTGAAGAATGCAGCCTGGAAAGATGGTAAGGGTGATGTGATGCGTGAGCTAGCAGATGCTTGTAAAGAGTATGGCTTAAAATTCGGAGTATATTTATCGCCTTGGGATCGTAATCATGCCGATTATGGTAAGCCTGAATATATTACTTATTTCAGAAACCAATTGCGCGAATTGCTTACCAATTATGGAGATGTATTCGAGGTATGGTTTGATGGTGCTAATGGTGGTACAGGATACTATGGTGGAGCAAATGAGCGCCGTAGTGTAGATCGTAAAACCTATTACGACTGGCCTAATACTTATAAAATTGTACGTGAACTTCAACCAGATGCTATGTTATTTAGTGATGCTGGTCCTGATTGCCGTTGGTGTGGTAATGAGGAAGGTTGGATAAATCCAACTAACTGGAGTACTCTCCGAAGAGATGAAGTATGGCCAGGATGGCCTCATTATAAGCAGTTACGTTCTGGTCATGAGGATGGAACGCACTGGGTACCTGCTGAAGTTGATGTTTCAATCCGCCCAGGATGGTACTATCACGAGAGCGAGGATCATAAAGTGAAGACATTACCTCATCTATTGGATATTTATTATAACTCAGTAGGTCGTAATGGTTCTTTCTTGCTAAACTTCCCTGTTGATAAGCGTGGTTTGATCCATGAGAGAGATGTTGAGCAAGTGATGAAATTAGCGAAGACATTGAAAGCTGATTTTGCGAAGGATTTAGTGAAGAATGGTGATGCAGAAGCATCAAATGAGCGTGGTGGATCTAGCAAATATGCAGCTGAGTTAACATTGGACGGAGACAAAGAGACTTATTGGGCGACAGATGACACAGTTAAAGAGGCTTCATTGACGATCAGTTTTGATGAGCCTACCGAGTTCAATCGTTTCTTAGTTCAGGAATATATTAAGTTGGGACAGCGAATTCAGGAATTTACTGTTGAGGCAATGGTTGATGGAAAATGGCAGACAATTGCTGAGGAAACAACTGTAGGTTATAAACGAATTCTACGATTACCAACTGTTAAGGCGACTAAAATTCGTTTTAATGTTGTACGCTCTAAAGCTTGTCCGTTGATTTCAAATATCGAGGTGTTTAATGCGCCAAGAGTAATGGTTGAGCCAACGATCACAAGAACTAAAGCCGGTAGTGTAATGGTTAAGGCTGCCGATAGTGAGGTTGATATCTATTATACCACTGATGGAAGTACTCCAACAACTTCATCATCGAAGTTTACAGGTGCATTTGATCAGAAAACAAAAGCAACATTAAAGGCTGTTGTGGTGGATCCTAAAACAGGAAAAATGAGTCCTGTTACTACCAAGTTTTTAGATGTCAGCCATGACAAGTGGAGTGTGAAAGGTACATCAGATAACAAGGCAGAGGCTGCTATTGATGACAATCCTGGATCAGTGTGGTATGTAAATAAAATGCCTGCTGAATTAATTGTTGATTTAGGCGAAACGCAAGATATTACCGGATTTACCTATCTGCCAGATCAGGCACGTTGGGGCGGAGGTATTATCTTCAATTATGAATTCTTTGTTAGTAAAGATGGAAAACGTTGGGGAGCTCCTGTTTCAAAAGGAGAATTCTCAAATATCAAAAACAATCCTGTATGGCAAGAGAAGAAATTTAAAGCTGTAAAAGGAAGATACATTAAGCTTCGCGCAAAAAGTATTATCAATGATGAGAAGCGTGCTGGTTTTGCCGAAGTAGGTGTTTTAACTAAGTAGATTTGGATGAATTAATCAATCAGGATATTTAATCACAAACTCTCAAATGGGGTGTACTCTAGCAGTGCATCCCTTTTTTTGTACAATTTTCTCTATGATTAGAACAATTTTTGCTTTCATTGATACAGAATTACGATTCTGTTCCTGTGGACTTTGGTAATTTCGTAGGTGAGAAAATTAGTCTAATAGTCTTCAGGTTATTAGTCTGATGATCTTTTAATCTAAAAATCTAATAATCTTTAGTGCAGATGAGAAAAAATAAATTGAACACTCTCCTAATCGTAGGTGCGGGAGCGTTGATGTTTCAGTCTTGCGGAGTGAAGCAGGCCGAGCAGGCAGAGGCTAAGAAGCCTAATGTGTTGTTTATTTCAGTCGATGATTTGAACGATTGGATTGGAGTGATGAAAGAAAAAGGGCATCCTGATGCGAAAACTCCTAATCTGGATCGCTTGGCAAAAAGAGGTGTTTATTTTACAAACACACATTGTACGTCGGCAGCTTGTACTCCTTCTCGTTTATCTGTAATGTCAGGATTGAGTCCAATTTCAACGGGCTGTTATACCAATAAAAGTGGTGTCCGTAACTGGGAAGTTTGGAATGAGGTTACTTTATTGCCAGCTTATCTGCGTCAGAATGGTTATTATACCATGGCAAGTGGTAAAATTGAAGGAGCAGCATGTCATAAGATTGAACCTAAATATGAGAATCAGAAAATGTGGGACGAGCGCATGAGTCGCAAGTATCAACTTACAGATGAAGTTGCTAAAGATGGCGCTGGATACGGGGGAATCGACTTCTTCCCTTTTCCAATGGGAGGATCAAAAATAAAAAATGAGAAACCACAGTATAAAGGTCACTCATTATGTGCTGGCGCACTTGATCGAGATTATATTCCTGGAGGAAAAATGCCTGATGAGTTGTCAACTGATTGGGTTGTTGAACGTTTGGCACGTGACTATGATAAGCCTTTCTTTTTAGGATTAGGCCTGGTGCGTCCTCATGTTCCATATACTGCTCCAAAGGAATTTTTTGATATGTATCCTATTGATGAAATCACAATTCCTGAAGATCCAGAAGGAGAAATGGATGACATACCATTGTATGCAAAGGCTATTGGTTTTGGTGCATTTGAACCTGGAGATGAGCGCATGGTTCGAGAAATGGGTCCAGATTACAGAAAACAATTGGTTCAGGGTTATCTAGCTTGTATCACATTCATGGACTCACAGTTGGGGCGTGTTTTGGATGCATTAGATAATAGTAAGTATGCTGATAATACAATTATTGTATTATGGTCTGATCACGGACAAAGTATGGGGGAAAAGAGAAGCTGGAGAAAGCAGTGTTTATGGCATGAATCAACAAGCAGTCCGATGGTATGGGTTGTCCCAGGGATGACTGATGCAGGTAGTCTTAATAATCAACCAACAAGCTTGATGGATATCTATCCAACTGTAACAGACCTTTGTGGTTTACCAGCAATGAAAGGTATTGACGCAGAGAGTATGGTACCATTGTTGAAAGATTCCGAGGCGAAACGCGATTATCCAGTGCTTACTACATGGTCGTACGGGAGCCACTCACTAAGAGGAGAAAGATGGAGATATATTCGCTATTTTGATGGTTCAGAAGAGCTTTATGATGGTCTGAACGACTTTGGA
This sequence comes from Puteibacter caeruleilacunae, assembly GCA_005217565.1. Classification (GTDB taxonomy): domain Bacteria; phylum Bacteroidota; class Bacteroidia; order Bacteroidales; family Prolixibacteraceae; genus Puteibacter; species Puteibacter caeruleilacunae. Next base: position 162,093 of record SJCO01000013.1, on the reverse strand, counting down.
GAACATCATAACTTAGCTGGAGATCCTAAATATAAGGAGGTAATTGAAGGAATGAAAAAGTTTCTACCAGAGGAGAAGTATGAACCAACAGAAAAGAATGCCGAGTTTCAGGCTTATAAAAAGCGCGCGGCTGGATGGAAAGCAAATCCAAAATCAATGCCTGTATGGTTGCAGTAAGATGTCAGCCTTATTAATCGTAATCGTTTAATTAGTTTATATACATCTATTTGAGGAGTTAAGGTCATTGATCATTTTTGATCAATGGCCTTTTTATATGCATCCAGAGTTCTTTGCCGGGCGAACGAATGATCTACCACTGGTTTTGGATATTTACTTGTGCCAAACTCCGGGATCCATTTCTTCACATATTCATGATGTTTGTCGAATTTATCCAATTGGTTTTGAGGATTAAAGATCCGAAAGTATGGTGCAGCATCACAACCTGTTCCAGCGGCCCATTGCCAGTTACCATTATTAGATGAAAGCTCATAGTCGAGTAGTTTACTTGCAAAATACCCTTCTCCTAATTTCCAATCGATTAGTAAATCTTTACACAAAAAGCTTGCAGTAACCATGCGCACCCTGTTGTGCATATACCCTGTTTGATTTAATTCACGCATTCCCGCATCTACGAGTGGATAACCAGTTTGTCCATCACACCAGCGATCCCACTCTTCTTGCTGAAATCTCCATTCAATACCATCATATTTGTCTTTAAAATTATTCTCAACAACCTTGGGGTAATGAAAGAGAATCTGCATGAAAAATTCACGCCATATCAATTCATTTAAAAACTTGTCAAACTGTCCATTTAGCTGTCCGATTATATTTCTGATACTCACTGTCCCAAAGCGTAAATGCGGAGCTAAATAACTGCATACATTTCTTGAAGGGTAATCTCTGAATTCTTCATAGTCTTTTAGATTAGAGAGATTATAAGGGAGAACAGTGATTGCTGATTGTGTAAATCCGAAGTCGATTAGATCAGGAAACTGAACATGAATTTGAAGATAGTTATTGTTTCCTTTGAATTCAACTAATTGACTAGGATCAAAAGTCGCCCTCCACTTTTTCATGTAGGGAGTATAGATTGTGTAGGGTAAGGCTTGTTGTCCTTTTTTGGGGGCTTTCATTACCTCATGTTTTTCAAATATTACCTGATCTTTGAATGATTTAAATTCAATATTGTGATTAGTGAGGAGATTGTGAATTTCTTGATCTCTTTTTATCGCATATGGTTCATAGTCAGTATTGGTATATACTGCTCTAATATTGTATGTCGCTATTAGATTTTTCCATATTTCTGCTGGTTTACCTTTAAATATGGCCAGGGAACTTTTGAAGTTTGAAAGTGTATAATTTATCTTCTTCAGGGATTCATATATGAAAGAGACACGTGCATCATCTTCTTCAAGCTCATCAAGGATATTATCATCAAAGATGAAGATTGGGAGAACAGGGTAAGGACCATCTAAAGCTTTGGATAATCCATGATTGTCTTCCAGTCGCAGGTCTCTGCGAAACCAGAATATGTTTATTTTTTGTTTCATCTGCTTCAAGGTAATTCATTTTTGCTAGATTATGGGGCTTATAACATTATTTGTAATCAAATAAGGTTAAATTGGAGAACCCGCTTCTTAACGAGGGAGAACATTGTCGTTGAAGCAGGTTCTGTATATCTGGATTTAAATTGTTGCATCAATGGCTTTTGTCATGGGCTTTATGGTATTAATACTTTATCAATTACATGGATTACTCCATTGGAAGCATGGGCGTTTGTTCCTACTATTTTTGTATCTCCATTAATCATCAGGCTTGAAAGATCAAAGGTTAAATATCCCCCTTGAAGTGTCATCAACTGATCTGATCCTGCAAGTGCAGCTGGTAAATCTTTGTCATATGCTCTTGCTCCAACTACATGATAAAGCAATACCTGAATTAAAGTTTCCAATGGGATATCACCTAATGAGCTCCATTCTGAATTGCTGTCCAGAAGTGCCTGGAATGCTGCATTTGTAGGAGCGAATACTGTAAATGGTCCATCTCCACTTAACGCTGCAATTAGATTTTGCTCAGCTGTACCTTCGTTGGCTGTTCTTTGTAGGGCTGCAATTAGGGATGTGAATTCTCCGTCTTGTGATAATTCAATAGCTTTTTCAACTATATTTCCTGAAGGTGGCATTAGTACATTGTCTAGAACATGAATTACTCCAGAACCTGATTCTATATCAACAGCGGTTATCATTGTTTCACCATTAATGTATGCACCATTGTCGGTCAATGAGAAGAATATCTTAGCACCATTCAACGTGGTTGCTTCTGATGGAATTTCTGAACTCATTACTTTGGCTCCTACTACATGGTAGGTTAGTACTGCTGCTAAAGTTTCTGCATCTACTTGTTCCGGATCTATACCTGCAGCTTCAAACGCGTCGTTGGTAGGACCAAATATTGTTAAGTTCGGTGTTTCCAATAGAGCTCCAACTACACCAGCTTTTGCTGCCGCTGCAATTAGCGTTGTAAAGTTCTCATTGAAATATGCAGGCTCAAGCACTGTGTTTACGAATTGAGCAATTGAAGGAGGCACGATCACTGCATCAATTGTATGTATAACTCCGTTAGATGCTTCAACATCGAAAGGACCTATTACATTTGCACCATTAACTTGTATACCATCGTTAGTGGTAATATTGAATGATGAGCCTTGGAGTGTTTCAACATCTCCTGCTGATACTTGAGTTGAGAAAACTCGTGCACCTAAAACATGATATAATAATACTTCGCGAAGAACATCGGCAGGTACATCATCAATACTTGATTGTCCAATTGCTGCTAATAGATCATCAAATGCTTTGTTTGTGGGAGCAAATACTGTGAAGTCACCACTTGATTGTAATGTTTCAACCAGGTCTGCTTTTGTTAGGGCAGCTGCTAGAGAACTGAAGCCACTGGCTTGAGCAATTTCAACAATATTTTGTGAAGGAGCGGTCGGAGGAGGTGTTGCATCAACCTCATCATTGTCGTCACATCCGATTGATACGAAAAGGATGCTTAACAAGTACATCGATAATAAAAGTAGCTTTTTCATAACGTCAATTTTAAGTGTGTTTGTAATAGTAGACGTAAAAAGTGCTAAAAATGTTTAAGAAAAAGGTAAAAAAAAGTTGAACAAAAAATCAAAATGCCTTGTTTTACTAGTAGTTCAGACTTTTATTTTTTTTGAAAAAAGTTTAATTTTAGATAAAACTTAGCATTATGGAATCGTATTCAGTGACACAAGTAGAATCGTTAACGGGTATAAAAGCACATACCTTACGTGTATGGGAAAGGCGTTATGGTTTCGTATTGCCCATGCGTACAGATACTAATATCAGATATTATTCTGAGGCTCAGTTGCGAAAATTGTTGAATGTTAGTGTTTTAATTGATTGTGGAGTGCGCATATCCAAGATTGTAAAGATGACCGACGGTGAGTTGTTCGAGCAAGTGAATCTTCAGGTTGAAGACCCATCCATAGATTATGGAGAAGGTGTAAATGCTCTTGTGCTTGCAATGTTGGATATGAATGAAACTGCGTTTAATAAGGTATTTAGAGCAAGTGTTTTGCGAAAAGGCCTAAAATCAACGATGGTTGATCTAATTTACCCTTTCCTTAAGAGAGTTGGGATATTGTGGACTTCCGGCAAAGCGGTTCCTGCACATGAACATTATATTTCAAATTTGATCCGTCAGAAAATTATCGCCTCTATTGATATGTTGCCGGATGCCAGAGGAGATGCACCAACTATAATATTGTTCTTACCCGAAGGGGAGGAGCATGAGATAGGACTGCTGTTGGGGGCTTTTATAGCTAAAGACAGAGGATGGAACGTGATATATCTCGGACAAAATGTACCTACGGAAAACTTGTTTATGGTAGTGGATATTGTTAAACCTAAAGCGTTGCTAACGATGCTTGTAGCATCCTATTCATCTCGTTCGGTAAAGGCTGTCAATGAAATCGTTAAAACGCTAAAAACACCTATTCTTTTAAGTGGAAACGTCATATCGGAAGAAGATTTGTTGAACTTTAAGCATGTAAAATATATACAAAATCCTCAGGAACTGGAAGATTATCTAATAAGAGGCTTAGATGTGTCTATGTAAATGGTTGAGAAAGGTGAACAAAGTTATATTTGCTGATTTATTGTTTTATTTCATGTCTCTTTAATTTGTACTCAGGAAGTTTACCTTTTTTGTTCTCTGCTCAATTTTAATTAAATTGTGATTACAATCCATAAGTTAACAGGTATGATCTTGCTAATCTTTTATTTATCACTTGCTTTACTTGTATCTTTTCTTTGCTCAGTCATGGAATCGGTTCTTTTATCAACACCTTTGTCCTTCTTATCTGTTAAAGAAAAAGAAGGAAATAAAAGGGCAACAACATTCATAAAGTTAAAGGATAATGTTGAACGACCTCTGGCTGCAATATTATCTTTAAATACCGTTGCTCATACTATCGGAGCTGCTGGTGTCGGCGCTCAGGCTACTAAGTTGTTTGGCGAGGTGTACTTTGGAATTGTTTCTGCGGTCTTAACGTTATTGATTCTCGTTTTTTCTGAAATCATACCTAAAACCATTGGTGCCAGATATTGGAGAAGATTGGCTATTATTTCTGGCATAATCATTAATGTAATGATTGTTGTTACTTATCCATTGGTGATTATGACAGGATATATCTCACGACTTTTTGCAGGAAAAGATGGAGAAATATCTGTGAGTAGAGAAGAAATCTCAGCAATGGCCAATATTGGAACTAAGGAGGGTGTATTCGACGAGAAGGAGAATAAAATAATCCAGAATTTGATAAAGCTTCGAAGTGTTATGGTTTCGGTTATAATGACACCAAGGGTGGTGGTGACTATAGCAGATGAGAATATGACCCTGGAGGAGTTTCTCCTAAAAAAAGAATTTCTTTACTATTCAAGAATTCCTATCTATGAAGAAGGTCGAGAAAATATTTCCGGGTATGTACTGCGACAAACGGTTTTCGAAAAGCTAGCAGAAGGAGAGAAAAGTCTGACATTGAAAGATATTAAGCGTGAAATTGTTGTAGTTACGGAGTTTCAAACATTACTAAACACATGGGAAGTATTACTCAATAGTAAAGAACAAATTGCACTAGTAGTGGATGAATACGGAGGTATGGATGGTATTGTAACTATGGAAGATATTGTTGAAACTCTGTTAGGACTTGAAATTATGGATGAACGTGATCGAATATCAGACATGCAAGAGTATGCCCGAGAACGATGGAAGCAGCGTAAGGCTAAATACAATATCATTGATCAATCAGAGGAATCAAAAGAGGCTGAATGACGATACTTTCCTAAAAAGCAACAGCTATTGATAAGCTATTATAATCAAAGTTTCTTTAGAATGTTGTACAATTGATTAACCTCATTTTCCTCGAGAGGTAAATTAAGTGCTTTAATAAGCTCTTTATCTGCATCGATGTGTAATTGACGTCCTTCTTCTGTGATATGAATATACACAACCCGCTGGTCAGTTTCACTACGTTCCTTGCGGATGCATCCTCTTTTCATTAATTTATTCAAAGCACGCGAAACGTTTGGACTCTCATCAATCATAACACTTTTAATCTGATTAACTGTAAGATTGCCTGAAGGTACTTCCGATAAGATATGAAGAATCTGTAATTGAGTTAATGACAGATCAAATGGTTTTATCTGTCTTGTCAATTCTGCAGTTTGTTCTTGAGCGATACAGGCAAGAAGTGCTAATACTTTCTGTTCTGTACTAAGATCAGAATCTATAATAAGTTTCTTATTGGCCATTACTGTTCTCGTGTTTTAATGGTCAAATATACATCATATTGTAGAGACAAAAAACACTGTCAATTATTCTTTCAAAAGTAAAACACCAATGTAACTGGATTAACCTTTCGCTGCCGATGCAATTTGTTCTCCCATTTCTAATTTAGTCTCCAGGCCTTTATTTGTGTTTGCAATTAAATCGGCATCAATTGAAACCTTTCCTTTTTCAAAGAGTAATACCACGGTAGAGCCACCAAATGCAAAATAACCTTTCTCTTCTCCTTTTTTAATGCTGCTATCGGCTTTGTAGGTTTGTTTGATGCTTCCAACCATAGTTGCACCAACTTCTATCATTAGAATATCACCAAACTCTTCGGTCTTTAATGTGCTTACAACTCTATGATTCTGACAGAAAATTTCAAGACTTTTCTTTAGTGCCAAGGGAGAAACAGAAAAATAACGACCCTTAATTCTCTTAGCTCTTGAAATAGTTCCCGCTGCTGGAAAATGGAAGCGATGATAATCTGCCGGAGCCAGGCGGACAATTACCATTGATCCATCAGTATATTTCTTTGCTTTGCGATCGCTTCTTAAGAAACTTTTTAGTGAAAACTCCGAACCTTTAATAAAAAAAGATGATACATCTTTCAAGTTCTGGAATGCCAATAATCGTCCATCAGCTGGGGAAACTACACCATCTCCAATAGGTCGGTATTTAGGCTCAATGGCACGATAAAAGAAATCATTAAATGTCCGATAACGGGTACTGTCCGTTACCTTATAAATTGACAGGTCCATGTTGTTCTGCTCAATAAATTTATCGATACGTTTCTTGGAAATGCGTCGATTCATATACCATCCTCCTAACGTTGAAATGAGCTTTCGTTTCATAAGCAAATGCAACGAGGCTTTACCAAGCGACTTGTTGTAGAACCAGCTTAGCATTCTTCCTGACGGTACAATCTCTTCTTCAATTTCCTGTTTTTTTCTATCGATATATAATATTGGCTCCATATAAATGATTTCCGTTATACTTTCTTGGGGATTGAATGGCTATATATAATTTAAGTTTCAAATACGCAACTATTATGCAAATTTAGTGATGATTCAGTTAAAAAACACACTCATTCTAATATAGATGTTCATCACCCATGATATATGAATGCATTTTTTTAGCTCTCGGATCATGTTAGATGTATTGAGCTTTAGTTTGTTGCAAAGAAATTTTACAATTTTCATAATGCATTGTTATTATAAAAAAAGTTTTGGTTCTTTTCTTCCTTGACGGAATTTCATCACATTCGCGACCATCTTTTGTAATGATTCATTAATAGGATTAATGGCCTCCCTGGGGCATACATTCACGCATCCCTGGCATCCAATACATTTATCCCGATCCTGTGTAATCTTCCCATTTAATGAGAGCGCTCCAACCGGACAGTGTTTTACACATTTACCACACTGAATACAGTCATCAGCTATTGCTAACTCATTCCATGATTTCGGTATAGAAAATCCCGGTCCTGGTAGTGCTGAGCCTATCGCACATTTTATGGTAGAAAAAGTTCCTTCATTTGGCCAGTCTATGGATAGTTTGGAGTACAAGTTCAAATCACCTTGTTGTAATTTCTTTGCGATGTCTTTTCCAAATTGAAATTGTATTGCTGCATCTTGCTCGTCTGGACGATTTGTTGCAATACTTTTTGAGAATGAATACTGTCCGATGAATCCTCCTGCAGCCATCATCTTGAATCCTTGTTTACTCATAAACTTCTGCATGGCTATTAAAGAACTTCCAAAATAACCGTTTCCACAATTTACTGCTCCAACCAACGGCGTGTTATTCCCTTTTAATGCTCCCATCACCTCTGCTGGAATACCGTACAGTTTCGTTGCTGTCATCATGCCCAGTATAACCAAATCATTCGGGCCGAAAGAGTGAGTTTTTTCTCGGTTACTCTTTTTGAGCATATCAATTTCAATGACTTCAGTCGCATCAATACCTTTTGCTACATTTCGCACGGTTTTTTTCGTACTCCCACTTGGACTAAAATATACAAGATATACTTTCATTGCTTATAGATTTATGAATAAATAGATTATAATATTTTAAGACTCCACTTTTTACAAATACACCACTGGTTCACGTCGTTTTGCAAAAATGTGCTCACAATCGTCAGCAGCTTTTCGCATTAGAGAATTGGTATAGACAATGCCATTGTTTACGCATCCATTCACACAAGCTAAGCAACCAATACATTGCGTTGAATCCGATTGTTTTTCTGAAAGATCTATTGCGCCAACCGGACAGCGACGCTGACATTTTCCGCAATCAATGCATGAATCGGTAAATTGGATAGAATTGAATGGTTTTGGGACTTTAAATTTTCCTAGAGGCAAACGTAATAACAGTGCCGTTTTTACTGAATGCAACAAATTCCATTCAGGCCAATCTGTTTTTAGTCGTTGATGTAGTGGCGCCTTTCCTTCATATTGCAGTTTCCTGGCGATGTTTCTGCCAAATTCAAACTGTATTATAAGATCTTGCTGATCGGGCCTGTTAGCTGCAACTCTGGTATTATACGACATTTTACCAATAAATGCGCCAGCGGCAATCATGTTGAAGCCACGTTTCTTTACTTGTCTCCTCATTACTTTTAGCGAGTTACCATACATTCCATTTCCAAACAGTACAATCCCTACCAGAGGTGTATTGCTGCCCTTTATTGCTTGGAATATCTCGTCTACAGGACCAAAAGGTTGAACGAGGGTCATCATTCCCAGAATCACCAGATCTTCATTTGAGAAATGATACTGCCTTTGTCGATTTTCTTTGTCTAGCATATCGTATTCAACAATTTCACTTACCTGATAATCTTGAGTAATGCCTTCCGCTACTTTGCGAACAGTCTGTTGTGTGGTTCCCCCCGGACTAAAGTAAATAAGATGTAATTTCATTGCTTATAGATTTATGAATGATCAGATTTTTAGATTACAAATGAATGAACTGCTTAATTCGAATAATACTCCTCATAAACTTTTGAGTGGTCCAGTTCGTCTTTATAGATTGCTTTCAGGCACTTTAAAAATGGATTATTTTCAAACTCTCCAGAGTCAAATACCCGATCAAGTTTTGCAACCGCTTCTGCTTCAGCAATACTAAACTTTTTAATTTTCTGTTTAAATGGAATACAGATCATCATATTGGCAATCATTCTGCCAAGGAAAAGCCATATTCCCTTCGAATAGCTTCCCTGATGATGGTTCTCATAAAACTTACCAAACATTAAACCATGTCGATATTCATCACTTGCCACCTTTCGTAAGCGTTGGGCCAGCTTGGTATTTTGTTTTTCACATTGAGAGGCTAGTTGGTTGTACATTCCCGCTCCAATAAATTCCATGCGATAATATCGCTGTGTAAGTGTCTTTGTGTCTTGTTCCTTTCTCATAATCAACTATGTTTTTTATATTTTCTCTTAGTGTGACATGGAAATAACATCCATGGAAAATATAATGCAAATATATAATCCATGGAATATAAAAACAAGACATCAATTGATTTATTTTTCATCTGTTACCAGAGTAAAGTTCTGTAAGTATTGTAAATAAAGGGAAGGTGGAGGTTAAATATTTTTTTAATGTATATTGTTTTTGAGTCGATTGGAATTTCAGTGCAACTAACCCCAATCAAACTTGTCTTTTGTTATGATTACATGGTTGGAGGTTATAAAAAATAGAAGACAATGAAGATTATTAGTTTGTTATTAGGTTGTTTAGTGTATGGCATTTGCTCTGGACAATGCAATAAAAATGACTTTTTGAGAGATAATTGTCAAGATTTACGTCAAGGCGTATCGATTGAAGTTAACGCTGCTAAGGTTATTGGTTTTGGAGCTCTGCATGGAAGTGCTGTTACCGAAGATGTTGAGATATGTTTATTAGAGGATCTGGTTAAGAATCAGGATCTAAAATATTACTTTCCGGAGACAGATTATAGTACAGCCCGATATTTTCAAAAGTATATACAACATGGAGATGAAGAATTGCTCAAAGACCTTGTTGAATACTATGGTATACGAGTACCGCAGGAAAAGAGTGTTGAAGTTTATGAGAAATGGAAAAAAATAAGATGGCTTTTTAAAGCCAATCAGGTACAAGTTATTGGAACCGATAAAATTGTTTCTTATAAATATGCTTCACTAGATTTAATTCAGCTGGTTAAGGAGGAATCCGATTGTCAGTATGTTGATTCATTGAAGGTTTTGATTGGTGATGAATCAACCAATTGGGCTGCCTATGGAGATTCAGAAGTGAGAGATGTTTTTGAAAGAATGATTAAAGATTATGAATCTTATCCAAATAAATATTTACAATCGATAAGCGATTGTGAGAGCTTCAAGCATATCATCTCTAATATAAAATTGACTTTTATCAAAAGTAGTCGCGAGGAAACAATATATCGCAATTATAAAAAGCTCAATAAAAGGTATCGGTTTGGTCAAGATCTTCAGTTTTTCCGGTTAGGTGTTTTCCACATAATGAAAAGTCGGATTAATGATTTCCCTTCTTTTTTCACCAGACTAACGGAGCATCAAGATTATTCACCTAATGAGATCATCTCAATTCAAGGTTTTTTAAGTAGTAGTAAAGTCTTATGGGATGTAATTTACAATAAAAGCGGAGAGTATGCAGGTTACACAACCAAAAGAGGATTTGGAACTAGTGATTATTGGTTGGAGCATTACAAAGGAATTGGTCGGCTCAAGAGTCACAAAATAGCTGATGTGACCATTTTCAATTTGAAGGGAGAGAATAGTCCATTTAATCATGCAGGAGTATTGGATTTTGTAAAGATCAAAAAGCTTCCTCATAACAATTACTGGATTCCAGACGAAAAGAAATCCACTTTGGATTACATCGACTTCGCCATTCTAATAACACATTCAAGCGCAAGTCGCCCCCTTGAAATATTAAATAATGAGAATGAATAAGTTCTAATAATTGAAGCAAAAAAAACGCCGATGGATAATTCCACCGGCGTTTACTATATTAATAAGAATAATTAATCTTCAATGATCAATCTTACTCCTACGTTGAATACTCTCTGATAAGGAAGGTATCCATCACGAGTAGCAGCAGTTGCAAATTTAGGACGGTCTCTCCATGAACCTCCTTTAGCAACTCTCAAGTTACTTTTCGCGTTAGCTTTGTATCCATCGTAACTGTAGTTTGTAGAAGTCCACTCACAAACGTTACCTAGCATATCGTAAAGTCCCCATGGGTTTGGCTTATAACCAGCAGTTCCTTGAGGTACCAAAATACCATCGTTATACTTTTCAGTCTTAGGAACGAAGTTATAATACTTGAATCTACCGTTTTTAGGTCCCATTGGCTTAGGATCCACTCCAATTACCGCAAGATCACGCATGGTGTAATCAGCAAGGTTCTCGTATGCTGAGAAGTCTGAATCACAACCACCGAAGTACATTTTAGAGTTGCTACCAGCTCTTGCAGCCCACTCCCACTGTGCTTCTGTAGGTAGTGAAACTTTCAATCCAGTTTCCTTACTTAACTTCTGACAGAATTCAGTAGCTTCATTCCAACTCATACGGATTGCAGGCATTGGATCTTCGTTTGCAGGATAACCAGCGAAAATGTGGTCTTTCCATTGCTGATCGATAAAGCGACTGTCGTGCTTTTTCATTACGCTACGGAACATCTCGTTAGTAATCTCAGTTTTCGACATCCAGAATGGTTTCTCAATCTCAACAATGCTTTCAGTCTGGTCTGGCTGTCCGGTACGGTCACCAATTACAAATTTACCAGCAGGAATACGAACAAACTCAACTTCCTGTCCATTTGGCAATTTAACAGTTTTGGTAATTGATCCGTTAACAGCAAACTTCTTCTGTAATTCTTTAGCAGCAGCTTCAGCAAGTGGCCATCCTTTTACCTTAAGCTCTTTAGCCTCTTTCTTAGGTTTGCGAGTAGGCATTACAGGCTCAATCTTACCGCGAGCAGCGCGAATTGAATCTGCAACTACCAATTCAGCCTCAGGATTCACACATACATTAGCATATTCCTTAGCATGCAGTCTACGACGTTCAACCTGATCATATCCGTTGAATTCTTTAGTTTCAAATTTACCTCGGAAAGGTACGTTCATATCTATCCAGGTGATCAAACGATCCCACTCTTCAGCGTCTAATTCAACACCGTGGTGACCTTTCTTCAACATCTGTACCAATTCACTGGTATTAGCGTAGTAGTCCATTGGAGACAATACTAAGAAGTCTGACTCACATCCAGGACGACGAACGAATGGATGTAGCGCCATGTACGACTTAGAGAATCCATGATAACCAGAATCACTATCATCAGCAAGGTTTGGACGATCTTTTACTGTTCCATTGTGACAAGCAACACAACGCTTCTCAATAACAGGCTTAACCTCGTTATAATATGTTACAGGGCGAACAGGACCATACCAGTTTGTAATCTCTGCTGGTTTCTTACGTGAAGCTTGAGTAAACTTCGCTGGAGGTACCATGTTCTGTGATTCGTGACAACCAACACAACTTACAACCTCTCCTGGCATACCAGTCAACCAACTTCTCATCACCTGCAATGCAGCTCCTGTTTCATCTAATGGTTGAAGAGAAATAGGAATGTTTGCAGGAATCTTAAACATAGCTGATCCATCTTCCTCTACAGGAACAGTACCAAGGATACGTTTCACATCCCAAGCAGACTCAAATCCAATGTAATCGTGACCACCGATTTTGTTGTATCCATACTGATAAGCGAAAATACGAATCTTCTTAACAGTACCTCTTTTTACTCCTTGAAGACCTAGACCTTCATAGATGTCGGTAATATATACAGTAGAAGTTTTATCTTCTAAGTTTACTTTGTCTGGGATAACTGGAGGTACAGGACGCTTCTCAATAGCGATAGGCTCAGCAAATGCTTCTCCTTCGTGCTCATGTACCAAAATCATGTTATCGAAACGGTCAACAAGATAGATTCCCCAAAGTGCATCTGGAGCCATCTTAGCTGAAACTAAGAAATAGTTCTTATCCAATGGGAATGGAGTAAGGAATTGTGGCCAAACACCATCAACCAAACGGTCTTTGATGATTGCTTTTACTTTCTTTCCATATCCTGGAATTTCTTGTACAGCACCTTCTGCTTCTCTACGTCCTAATGTAGGATCGAAGATCATCAAACGACCTGAACGAGCAATACCGTGGTGACCTGAAACGATTCCGATAACCTCAGTTGCGTGTCCTGGAATAGGATGAGCATCGAAGAATGAGTTAGGGAAATATGATCCACTACCGTAGTATTCTTTTTTAGATGTTCCATCAGGATTCATCTGCATTAAGATACGTGTAAAGTAGTGAGATGCATCAGTGTACTCCCAACGTAGGTAACAAACTTTACCGTTGTTTAGTACGATAGGGTTCCACTCACTCTCCTGACCAAAGTTCAACTGACGTAAGTCTTTAGTCTTAGGATCTAATAAGTACAAATCGGTTGCGTGTCCATTACCGCTAATACAAGGTACAGCAGTATAACTTGCAGTTGAAGAAAGAACGATACGTCCATCAGGAAGGTAACAAGCGTCAAAGTAATCTACATCCTCTTTGTTGTCAGGAGTAATTTGAGTTACGTTACTTCCATCGATGTTCATTTCGTATACATGCCAACGACCTTTGTCGTTAACTGTAGAAAATAACATACGATCACCGTTCCAGTGCAAGTCAACATCTTTTACAGGCTGTCCTTTATGAGTCTTGTAAAGTTCAGCGTAAGATGCATCATCACAAACATTTGAAAGTTTCACAATCTGGTTGTTGAAACCTTTGCGACTCATGTTTGCATTAGTAGTCCAGTTGTTTCCAACACGACCAATTTGACGAGCCATAGCTCGGCGTGAGTTATTCACAACGTGGCGAACAGCTAGAATCTCTTTACCTTTAAGTAAAGGGTTGTCTAGCATAGCCTTGCGGTGCTCAGCAACAAATGATCGAATTTTAGCAATGGCAGCTTCATCATGCTTGTAAATAGCTGGCTTAAGAGAAGGAATGCTGTTTTTGTACTCCTTTAATTTTGCCAGATACTTTTCCGCTGAAGCTTTCTGTTGTGGAAAGTTTTCAATGATGTTCTTTAAAGAACGCTCAGCGCCTTCGAAAGACACAATGTCCAACTCTTGCTGAACATGAAGAACTTCCCTAATTTCGTTCAAAAGATTGGTAGCTTTTTCGCAATTGAAACACGAAAGGTCCTTTGCTTTAGCTTCGTAGAACGACTTGTCTTCAAGCTGATTGACAAAGTGGTAGAAGTACTTTTTCGCAGCTTCTTCCTTTTTCTTTGCATCATCAGCCTGGGCATTTAAAGAGGCGAATCCTGCCACAAGACAGAGAGCCAATGCCCATACGCGTGTAATTCTGAATTTTAGATACATAGGAAATTTTAATTATTCTGGTTTTGTTGCTAACCTGTTTCCAGGCAAACAACGATAATCTGTTTTTCACTCAATTTTTACCCTACAAAAAACATACCCTGTTGTAATTTCAATTTAAGTTTTATGGTATTTCAAAGTTTTTGTCTTAGGGATTTCAAACTTACCATATCATTCTCAAATCGGGGTGTCAGAAACGTTCAGAAAATGTTTTTATTTGTTCAGGTGAAAGCAAATGTACCAGATTACCCGTTAATTAGAACATATTTGATGAAATAAAAAATGTTTTTTTCCAGTGGTGAACCAAGGAAGTATTATTTTGAAACTTTATTTCATATTCGAAATAGGTGTGGTGTAACTTGTGTATACAAGTGAGTATATTGTTAAGTAATATTAGCCGTTTTTAGTACATTTAACATATCCCTCTTTTCATGCTCTTCTCCGGTCTCTTACTGGAGACTTACTGGGCACTTACTGGACACTTACTACTTATAGTAGTTAAAGCACTGTAATTGTAGTGTATTAGTAGTGCAGAGTAGTAAAGGCAAAGATGGATTAGAGAATAATGTGATAAGAAAATTGTATCTGATTTAAGATTGCGTTGGAATGAAGTAATACTTGTGCCAAAGTATACAATTATTGTTGATTCTCGAAGGATTTCAGGAATTTTATTGCATGCGAAATAATAAGTTCACATGTCAGATTGCAACATAATTAATTATTCTATTTTTGTAGAAGGATATGGGTATATATAATAAATAACACAATTGAAACACATCGCATGCAAGTCCCTCAGAAATATAAGTTCATTGTCCAGCTAGGTAAGGCACTTCATACCTATGGAGTCCCATCTTATAAATCGGAAATGTACCTGAAAGATGTAGCGGAGAAAAAAGGTATTCAGGCAAGTTTTATGGACTCACCAACATGGATAAACTATGTATTCTATGAAGAGGATGAGCAAACTTATAGTCATGTTGAAAGTGTATTGCCAGGAGAGTTAAATTTAGGGGCATTGTCGCGCATTGTTGAGGTTGCCAACAAATTGGTTGCAGGAGATATCAACTTTGAGCAGGCTCGTGATGATATAGAAAGTATAAAAACAGCTCCTATAGGATATAGTAGTATCATCGAGTTGATTGCATTTATGACTTCAGCAGGTGCTTTTAGTGTTATCTTAGATACCAGTTGGACCTCATCAATTGCTGCTGGTTTTGTAGGAGGGATAGTTTATTTGGTAACCATTTGGTCGCGTTATTCAGTGTACGTGAGAAGTACGCTGGAATCGATGGTTGCACTTGTTGCTACAATTGTGACTGGTATTTTGTCGCTCTATTTTGATCAGATAAATATCTCGATGACTATTCTGGCATCTATAATTGTATTTATACCTGGATTGTCAATTACCTCAGCTTTGGAAGAGATTACAGCTCGTAATCTTGTTTCCGGAACGGCTAAACTATTCGATGCATTGGTATCGTTATTCAAGCAGTTTTTCGGAGTTGTATTAGGTTTGGCAATTCTACCATTGTTTGTTAAGCTTAATCCACAACCTGTTATTAATGATATTCCCCATTGGGTGGATTACCCTGCAATGGTTCTGATGACTGCAAGTTTAACTCCTGCTTTTAAAATACGTCCTAAGGATGTATTCTTATGTGTAGTAGTTGGTTTTCTAAGCTTTTTCTCTACAACATTATTTGCATTTGCAGGCATATTAGTGAGTATATTTATAGGAACATTAGTGTCGGTGAGTGTTAGTAAATTATTTAGCAAACTAACTAAGTCTCCCCGTTTGGTATTTCTAATTCCAGGAATAATTATGCTAGTGCCAGGAAGTAAGACATTTATTGGTCTTAGCAGTGTATTCCTGAATGAAACGGGTGCAGCCAGCAATATGGGGGAGCAGATCTTTTATATTTTCCTGGGAATTATAGGTGGACTAATCTTCTCTGGTACCTTTATGGATAGAGAGCTAAGGGAGCGAAGAAAACGAAGTCTGGTTTCACGAGGCATAATGCGCTTGCCGTTTAAACGTTAATTAAGATTTATAGATTGTTATATCTTCCAGATTTCGTGTGCTTAAGGCAGTAGTGAAGAATTTCGCTTTGACCATTTGCTTAGGGTGACCTTGCTATTCATAAGTGAGACATAAAACTGTGTGTACGATGAACGATTTGATACACTATCAGTTGTTGTAAAAACATATTCACATCATTTGTGCACATAATTAAACATCTTCTAATAAGTGAGATTCTACTTTTGAATCAATGAAAAAATAAGGTTGCGTTTATGAGACTAAACTCCTTAGTTCCAGTACTCATCAACCTTAAAATAATCTTGAAAAACCTAATGAAGATGATTAAACAAGTAGCCAAGGGATCACTTATGGCAGGATTGCTGTCTGCTTTAGTGCCAACAGTGGGACAAGCAGCAGATAACAACCATCCGAATATCGTGTATATTCTTGCTGATGATTTGGGATATGGTGATATCTCTTATTTAAATGAAAATTCAAAAATTACAACACCTCACCTTGATCAGATTGCATCGCAGGGAATGGTATTTACGAATGCACACACAAGTTCGTCGGTATGTACCCCTACCAGATATGGAATCCTTACAGGTCGTTACAATTGGCGTTCCAGGTTGAAAAAAGGAGTATTGGGAGGATACGATAAACACCTGATCAATACTGATCGTACAACTGTGGCTGATGTGGCAAAGAAGGCCGGTTACAACACTGCATGTATTGGAAAGTGGCATTTGGGAATGGATTGGCCGGTAAAACCAGGTACTCCTGCAGAGAAAACACCTAAGGGGTATAACGATTATGGCGTGATTGATTTTAAAGCGAAGATCAAGAACGGACCTAATGCTCTTGGTTTCGATTATTACTATGGTATCAGTGCCTCGCTTGATATGCCACCATATATTTATATCGAAAATGATAAAACCGAGGGAGTTCCTACTACAATAAAAGCGTTTCACCGTAAGGGATTAGCACATGAAGATTTTGAGGCAATAGATGTGTTGCCAAAGATTGGTGAGAAATCGATTGAGTATATCGAAAAGCAATCGAAAAAGAAACCATTCTTCATGTATATTCCATTGTCAGCACCTCATACGCCAATATTGCCTACCAAAGAATGGCAGGGTAAATCGGGTATTAATAAGTATACCGATTTTGTATTGATGGTTGATGATGTGGTTGGTAAAATTACCGAAGCATTGAAAAAGAAGGGATTTGATAAGAACACGTTATTCATATTTACCAGTGATAATGGATGTTCTCCAGCGGCCAGGTATCATGAAATATTAGCAAAAGGTCATAATCCTAGTTATATCTTCCGTGGACATAAAGCTGATATCTATGAAGGAGGACATCGTGTGCCGTTTATTGTACGCTGGCCAGGAACAGTTGCAGAGGGTACGGCTTGTAAGCAGACTATTTGTACAACGGATTTATTGGCTACAGTTGCTGGAATCACAGATGTTAAGATTGACGATGCAACAGGAGAAGATAGCTATAATATGATGCCTTTGTTAAAGCAAGAAAAACTAGACGGAGATTTCCGTGAAGCGACTATTCATCACTCTATTCGTGGAAGTTTTGCTATCCGTAAAGGTGCTTGGAAACTAGTTATGTGTCCTGGTTCTGGAGGATGGAGTTATCCTCGTCCTGGTCGTAACGACAATGTAATTGCACTAATGCCAAAGATTCAGTTGTTCAATATTGAAGCTGATCCTGGAGAGCAAATGAATATTTCTGACAAGTTCCCAAAGATTGTTGAAGAGATGCAGAATCTTTTAACTTCTTATATCGAGAAAGGAAGAAGTACTCCAGGTACTCCTCAGCAAAACTATGAGGGAAAAAACAACTGGGAGCAGTTGTGGTGGATGAAGAACTAATAATTTTGTCAAAGCTAGTATATCGTAAAACTGTCATTCCTATCATCGGGATGGCAGTTTTTTATTTTATTGTTTATATTTGTCTCCACTCCACATCGTTTTTACTGTCTGAGAAAATCAGGATAGGTGGTACGTCATTATGTAATTCGCCATTTCTGATCTTTTTTGGGTATCTTTCTGTATATTTATTTAGGATTAATTAAGAGATGACTAATCATTTGAAATTAGTTGACTATGAATAAGATTCTGTGGATTGTAGTGATGATTGTTATTTCGAATGTTTGCCTGGGGCAGAACATTCGATTTAAGAGAATGGTTGATGATGGAGTTTTTGCACATAGTTCAATAACTGCCATTGAAGAGGATCAGTTAGGTCGTATGTGGTTTGGTACACGCGAGGGATTATTCATGTATGATGGCTATAAACTTAAGTCATTTCATCGTGAGGTAGATGACTCATTAAGTATCACCAGTAGTTGGATTCAATGTTTGAAGTCGGTTGGCACCGATTTATGGGTTGGAACAGATAATGGGATGAATAGAATTGATCTGAATGATTTTTCGATACATCGCTATTATCTGGGAGATTTGGTCGATAATTCTGTACGTTCATTTTTAGGTGATGAGGAACAAGGAGTATGGATTTGGACAACCAACGGAATGTTTCGATTCTCAAGTGAAAAGCAAGAATTTGTAAGAATAAAACTACAGGAAGAAGTATTTGGAGTAACCGCCACATGTTATTATAAAAATCAATCAGGAGAATTTATCGTTGCGACCGATAGACACGGATTGTTTTACTTTTATCCCAAGACTGGGACCGTAAAGCGTGTTCCTAATGATCAACTGAAAGATTATCGGATTAGTGATGTAAAGCAGGATATTAACGGTCGCTATTACCTGGCAACACGATACAATGGAGTCATTATTTTAGATGGAGAACTGGAAATTTCTTCTCTCAATGTAAATGGCGGACCATCGAAAGTTTTTTCACTTGAATTTGATGATAATGGAATTCTATATGTAGCTACCGATGGTGAGGGGGTATTTGTTGTGAATAGTATGATGGGTACTGTTGAGCAATATGTGTCGGGCGATAACAATGGATTGGAGAGCGATGTTGCTTATCGGGTTTTTCGAGATAAAACAGGAATGTTATGGGTCGGAATGATTAATGGAGGAGTCTGCTTTATGGATCGTTACTCCTCTGTATTTAAGCATCTGTTGAAGTTTGCTCCTTATAAAAACTCAAAGCTTGATAAACTGAGTATTCTTGATATTGTTCATCTCGAGGGTTATAACGCTTTGGTGGCAACCGATGGGGAAGGTTTATTCAAAGTGAATGTGAAAACAGAGAAAGTTGAACAGGTAAATACAGGTGATGTAAGAATTATTAAAACCTTATATCGAGACTCGAAAGGTCATATTTGGGGTGGTGCCTATCATAATGGATTGATTCATCTGGATGAGCAACTACGGTTTATTAAACACTTTAAAGAGATCAGAAATCCGTCAGGAAGCTATCACGACGATAGTGTTTGGGCGATTGAAGAAGATGCAGATGGAAGGTTGTGGTTAGGAACTTTAAATGGAGGCCTTTTTTGGTTCGATCAAAAGCGAAATTTGTTCTTGAGTTGTGCCGAAGATCTGAATGATTTTGAATTAAGAGAAACTGCAATTACCACATTAAAGAGAGAAATAGATGGTACCTTTTGGGTGGGAACTAAATCGGGTGCATATCGATATGATCAGCGACAGCGCAGGTTTATCTCTTTTCCTGATAATTCAACATTTGCGTTAAGCAATCAGGTAATACGTCAGGTGTTAAAAGATGGACAAAGTGGTGTTTGGATAGGTACCGAGAATGGTTTGAATCATTTTGACAACGGGGAACAAAATGTATATACCCGACTCAATGGCTTGTCTGGAAATCGAATACAGTCGCTATTGCGCGATATGGCAGGACGGATATGGGTAGCTACAAGTTATGGTTTAAATCTGATTGAAGATAATGAGGTGGTGCGTATCTTTCTTAAGGAAGATGGCTTATCTGATAATATCTTTAATAGTAATGGAGGAATTATCTTTCCTGATGGAAGTATTGCACTTAATACTATTCAGGGCTTAACCTATTTTAATCCTGGGCAAATTCAACGTAACATTCGTGAACCTGAAATCATCTTTACTAGCTTATGGATCAATGGAAGTCTGATATCGGCAAAACAGAGTAATATAAAAGAACACATCAGTGTACTTAAAGAATTGGAATTAGATTACAGTCAGCGTTCCTTTAGTCTTGAGTATGCCGCATTAAATTTTTATTTGCCTCAGAAGAATCAATACATGTATAAGCTAGAGGGTTTTGATGAAGATTGGATTGTTGGAGGTAATGAGCGAAAGGCTACCTATACCAACCTGGAGCCAGGAGAATATGTATTTAAGGTAAAGGCCTCAAATAATGATGGAGTATGGAATGAGGATGGAATTAGTTTGCCTGTAGTAGTTATGCCTCCATGGTGGGATACCTGGTGGGCAAACCTTATTTACTTGGCGCTACTTATAGGGGTAATCTTGGTTTTTAGAGAGTATACAGTTAAGGGAGAACGACTGAAAAATGCTATTCGCAATAAAGAGTTGGAGGCAGAGCGAAAAGAGGAAATTGAAAGAATAAAGGCACAGTTTTTTACCAATATATCGCATGATTTACGTACTCCACTTAGCTTGATTGTAGCTCCTGTTTCCAGTCTGATTAAGAAGGATGAGCAATTGAAGAAAGAGGAACGATTGGCTATTTATGAAACCATAAAAAACAACTGTGACCGATTGTTAACTTTAGTGAATCAGTTACTGGATTATCGAAAACTGGAGAGTGGTAAGTTAAAATTAAGGATCAGTGAAATAGCCATTGATAAGCTTATTTATAAGGTGGTTACCCGTTTTAAAAATCAAGAAGAAACGAAGAAGACGAAGTTTTCTTTTGAGTTTCCAGGCGATGAGGTCATGGTGTGGGCTGATAGACGTATGATGGAGAATATATTCAGTAATCTGATATCGAATGCCATAAAGTATGGAGATAAAAAGGAAACTCGCATAGAAGTGGGGTGTAAACAGCTTGATGATGGCATTAAATGTTGGGTGAAGGATAATGGTGTTGGAATTGCACAAGAAGAGCAAAGTAAGATTTTTGATCGCTTTTATCAGTCGGTAAATCATGGTGTTGGTAGTGGTATCGGCTTGGCTTTTGTGAAAGAGTTGGTGAATCTTCATCATGGCGAAATATCAGTCGTTAGTGAGCTAAATGAGGGTGCTACATTCGAAGTTGTATTAAAGCTTGGAGCAGATCATTTTACCGAAGATCTGTTGATAAAGGAGGATGAAAGAGTTGAAGAGGAGAAAAATATCGACACACAAATGGATCATGAATCTGACGTTAAAGATAAACTTAAGCAGACTAAATTACTGATTGTAGAGGACTCTCTTGAGCTTAGTAACTATCTCAAGAATGAGTTCGCTGATACATTCAAAGTTAAGACGGCTGTGAATGGAAAAGAAGGACTCAAGTTGGTTGAAACCTTCTATCCCGATATCATCATCTCTGATGTAATGATGCCAGAAATGGATGGCAATGAGTTGTGTAAAAAGGTTAAGACTAAGCTTACTACATCTCATATTCCAATTATTCTGTTGACAGCTAAGGGTGCAGATGAACATCAGATGGAAGGATTCGAGTCTGGCGCTGATGCGTATATCACAAAGCCATTTAATATTGATGTAGTGCGTGTTAGGGTTGATAATTTACTTCAATCACGAGCAATGTTGAGAAAGCGTTTTTCCGAGGCAAAGAGAGTTGATCCAGAAAAGATTACTGTCTCTGAATCTGATAAGAAATTACTACAAAAACTAAATAAGCATATTGAGACAAATATCCGAAATTCAGAATTGTCGATAGAAGGTATTGCCGAGGAAGTAGGAATTAGTCGTGGTTATTTTCATAAGAAAATGAAGGCACTTACCGGGGCTTCTCCATCGGAGTATATCCGTAACTATCGTTTAAAAAAGGCTGCGGAGTTATTAGCTGAGAAGAAATATTCAATTGAAGAAATCAGTTTTGAAGTAGGCTTTTCAAGTCCGTCGTATTTTAGTCGTTCGTTTACCAAGTTTTATGGCGTTGCTCCAAAGAAGTATGTGGGGTAGAACGGTTGGAAGGTTGAAAGGTTGAACGGTTGGAAGGTTGGAAGGTAGGAAGGTTGAAAGGTAGAATGGATGGAAGGTTGAAAGGTTGAAAGGAAAACGGAGACAGGAGACCGGAGTTTCACCTGCCAGCGTCGTAGACCTGGAAGCGTGTGTTTAGAATAATGGAAAACGGTTGGACGGTTTGAGAGTGTGATTTAAGTATAACAGGCATTCCTGATATATTGAATATGATTCACTTTTTCTTAATCCATCCATCCATTCTACCTTTTCACCTTCCAACCTTTGTATCTTTTTACCTTCCTACCTTCCTACCTTCCTACCTTCCTACCTTTTCACCTTTCTACCCTCCAACCATCTAAAAATCATCAAAAAAATAAAATCATAAAACAAAATTGAAGTTGTTTTTGTATCTTGATATAAGAATCAGATATAGAGAGGATTGCCTTGTGGTAGTGCATGCATGTGTACAAAAAAAAGTGACGAGAGTACATAAAAATGATGGATGTGTACTTGAACGTGATACATGTGTGAATGAGGTTTGAGGGAGCATGAATTTACTTTGTTAATAAAAAATGATGTGGTTTAAGGAGTTCTTCGATCGACTCTTTAAAAAAAGAGTTTTGATCGAGATAGTGTTAATAGCAATCATGGTATTGCTAGTTGTTTTATTAATAAAGTAACTAAATGATTTATTTATGAAAAAAGTCTTGTTAACGATGATTTGCATGTGTGCGGTATTATGGGGATTCGCACAAGGCAAGGTGGTTACGGGTGTTGTTTCAGACGCTTCAACCGGGGAATCGATTCCTGGTGCTAACGTGGTGGTTAAAGGTACAACTCAGGGGACTGTAACCGATTTCGACGGAAAGTATTCATTAAAAGTAACAGAAGACAATGTAACATTGGTTTTCTCATTTGTAGGGTACATTGAAAAAGAGGTAGCTTACACTGGACAAGAGAAAATAAATGTAACATTAAAAGCGGAAAATCTTCAGGTTGATGAAGTGGTGGTGACTGCACTGGGTATTAAAAGAGATAAAAAAGCTCTTGGATATTCTGTGTCAGAGGTGAAAGGAGATGATATTGCCAAAACTAATGATGGTAACGTTCTAAATTCACTAAAAGGAAAAGCTGCAGGAGTGAGCATTGCAAACTCAGCTGGTGGTGCAACTGGTTCTTCTGCAATTGTGTTGCGTGGTTACAGTACCTTTGGAGGTGATAACGGTGCATTGATCGTGGTGGATGGTGTTCCTATGCAGAATGCCTCAAATACACAAGGAGGTTCAAGTAGTACTGTTGACTTTGGTAGTGGAATTAGCGACTTGAATCAAGAGGATATTGAGTCAATATCGATCTTGAAGGGGGCGAATGCTGCTGCACTTTACGGATCAAGAGCCTTGAACGGTGTTGTAATGATTACCACCAAGAAAGGTAAAGAAGGAAAGATGAGTGTTGTAGTAAACAACTCATTGAAAATTAGTCAAGCTGTTCATATGACTGAGATGCAGAACGAGTTCGGACAAGGACATCCAGGTCGTTTTGGTTCATTCTTAATGGATGGTGATGTTCCAACATTGGAGTTTGATGGTGAGAAATCATGGGGACCACGTATGGAAGGTCAGATGGTTCGTGTTGACTGGAGAAGAGAACAGCCTATGCGTGCTTATACTCCACAACCAGATAACTACAAAGATCTATTGCAGACAGGTGTAACTTATACATCTTCAGTGTCGATGAGTGGTGGTAATGAGAAAGCAAACTATAATTTCTCAGCACTATATGAGGATTTAGAGGATATTATTCCAACTTCAGAGCAGCAAAAATATAATGCTACTATTCGTATTTCCAATCAGTTGATGAAAGGAATTCGAATGGATAATAAGATGGCTTTTACTTATAAAAAGACTTATAATCGCGCAACGTTGGGTTCTCAAAGAAGTTCATACTATGGACTATTAATTGGACCTCGTAGTTTCTATACTGAGGATATTGAAGATTACAAGTATGGTGAGTCAGGTAAGACGTATGGTAAAACTACCTTGAATGATGGTCATGTGATTACATGGAGTGATAGTTTTGGATCAAGTGCAGGTAATCCATACTGGGAACTATACAATAACTTCAACCATGATCATCAGTCACGTATTGTAGGTTTCAACAAGATAGACTATGAATTGATTAAAGACTTGACTTTCTTCCACCGTGTTGGTTGGGATTATTCAACAATTGATTATACTCGTTTCCGTGACATTAATTCACGTTACTATGGAAAAGAGGGTTCTCTTGTGAATCAAAAGACCAATCGCCTGGAGGTAAATGCAGACTTCCTTGCAACGTACAAGAAAGATTTTGGTGAGTTGAAAGCTCAGTTCAATGTAGGTGGTAACCACAGTTATCGCTATACATCATCAGCAACATTGAATGGTAGTCAGCTTATTGAGGCAGGATTTGCTTCATTTGTAAATGCAGGACAGCGTGATTTTACCGAAAGTGTTGTAGAAAGTAGCGTGAACAGTTTATATGCAAGTGCTCAGTTATCGTATGGCAACTATCTATTCCTTGATATTACAGGTCGTAACGACTGGACTTCTACATTGGCAAAGGATGAGCGTAGTTTCTTCTATCCTAGTGTGAACCTTGGATTTGTTGTAACTGATGCATTCAATATTGAAAGTAGCATTCTTGATTATGCAAAGATCAGAACATCATATGCAGAAGTAGGTAACGATGTTGCTCCATACCGTATTCATACTTATTACGATTATGGAACCGATGGATTAGGTCGTCCTTCGGCTAGCTTAAGTAATCAGCTTGGTAATTCAGCTCTAAAACCTGAGCGTAGTAAGTCGTATGAACTTGGTCTTGATTTGCGTTTCTTGAAGAATCGTATTGGTTTAGATCTTACTTATTATGATGCTCGCATTGAGGATCAGATTATCTCAGCTGCACCTATTGCGCAAAGTAGTGGTTATACAAAACGTTTGGTGAATGCAGGAGAGATTAAGAATGAAGGTATTGAAGCTTCATTGTTTGTAACACCTATCAAGTCTCAGGATTTTGAATGGACAATGACTGTGAACTATGCTAAGAACAGAAATACTGTTGTAGACTTGGCTGATGGAATTGACTTTATTGAAATTGGTTCAGCGAGAGGTGTACAGATTTTGGCAAAACCAGATATGACTTTCGGAACATTCTGGGGATTGGATTTCAAAAGAGATGACAAAGGACAAGTAATTGTTGATGCTAATGGTATTCCTGAAAAAGCTTCAGAGAAGACAGAGTTAGGTAATATTCAAAGAGATTTCACTGGTAGTATCCACAATAATATTCGTTTCAAGAACTTTACATTTAATGCATTGATTGATGCTTCTTTTGGAGGAGATATCTTCTGTTTGCCTAAAGTAGAGCTAAACCGTAACGGTACTACAAAGCAGTCGTTAGATGGTCGTGATGGCTGGTTAGAGGCTATTGCACAAGGTACTGCACCAGGTGCAAAAGGATCAAATGTCAATGGATTGGATTACTGGGTTGGAAATTCTGTTTATGAAGATGGAACTGCCAATGCGGGATCAAATGCAATGTATATGAATCCTTATGAGTACTGGAACCAGATGCGTGGTAAAAGGATTATTACTCCTTATTTGGAAGATGGAACCTATGTTCAGTTGCGTGAAATTAGCTTAAGCTATGATCTTCCAAAATCATTGTTCGCTAACAATTTCCTAAATGGAGTATCTGTAGGTTTTGTGGGACGTAATCTTGCTATGTTGTACAAGAAGACTGATTTCTTTAATCCTGAGCAATACAGAAATAATACAAGTGTTAGTTCTGCAGGTAGTGTTTCAGGAACATGGCCGTCTCAAAGAAGTTTTACATTTAACGTGAAAGTGAAATTTTAAGACATGATCAAGATGAAGAAATTAAATATACTAGCATTAGCCGGAGTTATTGCATTTGGATCTGGCTGTCAGGATAAGTTCGACGAGTATAACGAAAATAAGAACAAACTGAGTGATGTGAACATCAATTATGAGTTGGCAAACATTACTGAAGGTTTGGAGAATAACTTCGATTTCATGAGCCAGGTTACCGGTGAATATACCGAGCAGTATGCCTGGGGATATGGACAGACTCCTTTGTATGAGTATGAAGGAAGAAACGATAAATTGTGGTCAAATATATATAGCAAGCTAGCTACAATTAATGATGTAATTGAAAGAACTGCGGAAGCAGAGACTTCTTTGAACAAAGCTCAGAATGCAGTCGCTAAGGTGTGTAAAGTATACAACATGTCATTGTTGACCGATGTGTATGGAGATGTGCCTTATTTCGAAGCTGGAACTGGAAATTTCAAGCCTGTATATGATTCGCAACAGGCCATTTATAACGACTTCTTTAAATTACTAGATGAGGCTACTGCTACTTTATCAAGTAGTGAGGTTTTTAATCTTGGCGATAAAGATCGAGTGTATGGTGGCGATATGACCAAGTGGAACAAATTTGCTAATAGTCTTCGTTTGCGTTTGGCTATGCATGTGCGCTTTGTTGATGCTTCACTGGCACAGGCACAAGCTTCAAAAGCTATATCGGCTGGCGTATTTGCAGCAGGAGATGATTCAGGTACGTTGCAAAATAGTGCTACGAATTCAGGATACAAAAATGATGCAGCGCTGTTTAAAGAGACAGTCGCGGACTTGCGTGTAGGTAAATTCTTCGTTGACCTATTGAAGTCTACCAGCGATCCTCGTTTAGAGCGCTTGGTTGATCCTAATGAAGATGGTGTTTATGAAGGTTATCCTAATGGATCCCGTATTGCTGCTTCAACTGATTTCAGTGGTCCTGGTCCGGAACTTGGACTATGGGATAAACCAGATCAAATCTTGATGTTTCATGAGGTTTGTTTCTTAAAAGCAGAGGCTTACTTAACAGGTGTGGGTGCTACTAAAAATGAGGCAACGGCAAATGAAGAGTATCGCAAAGGAATTGAAGCTAGTATGTTGTGGTGGAACGTTCCTGCTGATCAAATTGCTACTTATCTTGATGGAGCTAATGGTAATCTAACAGGTGATGCTGAGAATAAACTGAAGATGATTGCTACAGAAAAGTACGTGTCACTATTTAGTGGTGGTCACGAGGTTTACACCGAAATGAGAAGATTAGGATATCCTCAATTAGCTCAGCGTACCGATGACATTAACTTCGGATTAGGTGAGACTAACGGAGTGATGCCACGAAGATGTAAATATCCAGAGGACGAGTCTCGCTACAATACTGATAATTATGACGCTGCTGTGGCTGCTACAAATAACAACAGCTTCATGCATAAAGTATGGTGGGACACCAAATAGAGAATCTTATCACCAACAGTTGTGGTGCATTATAGATTGGTTTAGCTAATTCTTGTTTACCACGCCAGAGGGCGTGGTAAACTCTCTTTTTTCAAAAAAACATCAGTCTGGTTCACGGAACATTGTGTCTTAAACGTAAGACGTAGGGTGATGATTATATCTAAATAGTAATGTCCTTTGTGAAATCAGGCAGGGGTATTATTGTCTGGAAATCTAAAAATCTTTAAATGAAGATGAGAAATTACCGCAAAATAATAGGTAGTGTTGTTGTGTTGCTAATTATTCAAAGTTTAGCAATAGCTCAAATCGCCAAGGATGCATTATCGTCAGATTATAACCAGAATAAACCAGAGCATGAGCAGTGGCTTCAGGATGCCGGATTTGGTATTTTTCTTCACTGGAGCATGGATAGTCAGTTAGGTACTGTTATTAGTCATACTATAGTTGGAAGTTCGGAAGACTATCAGGAACGCTATTATAACGAATTACCCAAAACATTTAATCCCTATCGTTATAATGCAATTGAGATGGCCCGATTGGCCAAATTGTCTGGAGCCCAATACATGGTACTAACTACCAAGCATCATAGTGGTTTTTGTATGTGGGATACACAAACTACCGATTTTAATATCATGAACACCCCCTATCAAAAAGACATTGTAAAAGAATATGTGGATGCTTGCCGCGAGGTAGGACTAAAAGTTGGTTTTTATTATTCCCCTGAAGATTGGTTGTTTGTGCGTAATCAAGGAGCATTGATTAAGCGACGTGATCGTGATAAAATTGCCAAACCATTTCGTAAAGAATACAATGTGTTTATGCAAGACCAGTTAAGAGAGCTTCTCTCCAATTATGGTAAAATAGATATCATGTTTCTGGATGGAGGATATTGGCCTCCTGCAAAAAAGATATGTTGGGAATTACAACCTGATATCCTCATTACACGGGGTGCTTTAAATTCTCCAGAACAAACCGTATCGGATGTCGCTCGTGATGAAGCCTGGGAGGCATGCATTACAATGAATAATCAATGGGCT
This sequence comes from Puteibacter caeruleilacunae, assembly GCA_005217565.1. Lineage (GTDB taxonomy): Bacteria > Bacteroidota > Bacteroidia > Bacteroidales > Prolixibacteraceae > Puteibacter > Puteibacter caeruleilacunae. The sequence continues at coordinate 133,310 of SJCO01000013.1, read as the reverse complement.
TATAAACCTACCAACAAAAAGATAAAACATGGTACCCGATTGATTGAAATTTTAATTGAAACGAGGTGTAAAGGCGGAGCATTGGTTTTGAATGTGGGACCAAAGCCTAATGGGGATTTAGATATCGTAGAGGAAGAGAACCTTAGAGAAGTTGCTGCATGGAATTTCGTCAATCGGGAAGCCTTGTATAATGTGCGCCCATGGATTGTTACTCATGAGAATAACATCTGGCTAAGTAAGAATAAGCATGACAATACGGTATATGCCTATATCACGAAAGTTCCATGGGAACGTGGAGATCGAAAAGAATTTACATTGCATTCGGTTAAAGCAACTGATCAAACAAAGATATCGGTCGTTGGTCAGAATGATATTGTATGTGAATATATGGCGGATGTTAATCCAGAATCTCGATTTAAACAAACAGCCAAAGGACTTGAGATTTCAGTGGTTCGTGCTCATCGTATTTACAATGCGAACGATTGGGATAATCCTATCGTTGTAAAGCTTGAGAATGTAGAACCGGCATTCTCCCCTGTTGATGTCAATACTTTGGAACCTCAAAGAATAAGTGGAGAAAGAATAGAAATGACTGGAGAGCTTGTAGGGAATACAGTCGATGATGAGTTCGCGGTTGGATTCATGTATCGCGAATATGGCGGATTCCATGAGTCAATTTATTCAGACCATTGGGAGATGACCAAGTTGAAAAAGTATCGCAAAGGAGCTGAGTTTAAAGGAGGTTTGAAGAAGTTAAATCCGAAGAAGGATTATCAGATTAGAGCAGTTGTGCTTCAGCATGGAATATTAATTCCGGGTGAGATTATTAAATGTCGCAAACTGAAGTAAAAGTAATATAGAAAGCACATAAAGGAAGGTGTGCTGTAATTGTGTGTTAGAAGATTAATGATGAAGAGCTTATTTGAGATATTGTGGGTATGTGTTTGGGGAATTTTATTGTGTAATGCATGTACGTTAAAACGTGGGGATGATTACGAAGTTAAGATAATTCCAAAGGTTAATCAGCAACAAATAACTGATGATGTTCAATGTTGTAATTTAAACATGATTTATACCGATGCCGAGGAGCTAGATAGTATAGGTCATATTTACCAGGATGAATTAAAGCTAAACTTGAACTTAACGCATCGTTTTGAAGAAACAAGTTGTGGTATTTTCTTGAGTAACGATACCATGTTAGTACCTGAGGAGTATTCATTAAGCGTGAATGATAAAGGTATTAATATTAATGCTTGTGATGATAAAGGTTTTCATTATGCGCTTCAATCACTTCGACAACTTCAATTTACCTCTAATGGTTTTGAGGGTATTCCATCCATGATAATCAAGGATAAGCCACGTTTTAGTTGGCGTGGATTACATGTCGATGTTAGTCGTCATTTTTATGGTGTTGAGAAAATCAAAGAGATTCTTGATTGGATGTCGTTTTATAAGATGAATCGATTTCATTGGCATTTAGTCGACGATCAAGGCTGGAGAATAGAGATTAAGAAATATCCACTATTAACGGAAATAGGAGCAAAGCGGGTAGAAACGGATGGCTCGGTTTATGGGCCATTCTTTTATACCCAGAAACAAATTAAAGAAGTGGTTGAATATGCGACAGCGCGACATATTGAGGTGATTCCTGAGATTGAATTACCAGGACATACGGTTAGTGTTCTTGCTGCTTATCCTCAATTGAGTTGCACCGAAAAAGAGATTAAGGTGGGAAACACTTGGGGGGTCTACAAGGATGTATATTGTGCCGGAAAAGATGAGACTTTTCAGTTTCTGGAAGATGTTTTTACTGAAGTGGTAGCACTTTTCCCCTTTCAATATATTCAGATCGGCGGGGATGAATGTCCGAAAGAGCGCTGGCAGCACTGTAATGCTTGTCAGCATAGGATTCAAGAAGAGGGATTAAAGGATGAGGATGAGCTTCAGGCATATTTTGTTGAGAGGATAGCCGACTTTCTAGCGTCGAAAGGAAAGACTGTTGCTGGATGGGATGAAATATTGGAAGGCTATTTGCCCGAAGATGCATTGGTGATGTCGTGGCATGGTACCGAATGTGGAGAGATTGCGGTCCGCAATGGAAATCCAGCAGTAATGAGCCCTCGTAGCTACGTTTATTTTGATAAATATCAAGGAGAACCAGAAGTGGAGCCTTTAGCTATTGGTGGGTATGTTCCTCTAAAGCGTGTATATGATATGGAGCCGATACCTGAAGGATTATCAGCAGCACATGAAGCGCTTATTTTGGGAGTACAAGGAAATATGTGGACCGAACATATTCCTACGGAAGATCACTTCGAGTATATGTTGATGCCTCGAATGTTGGCATTAGCTGAAGTTGGGTGGACAGATGGAAAGAATCGTAAATGGGATGATTTCCATGATCGTTTACAACATCATTATCCGATTCTTGATCATTGGAAAGTGAATTATCACATCCCAATTCCAGAAGGAAAAGCTAACCATACTGTTTTTATTAATAAGGACACACTACAGTTAGCATGTACTGATTCATCTCTTTCAATTTACTATCAATTGAAAGATAGTAATTGGTATCAATATGATGGGCCGATAGTTATTCACGAATCTTGTACTATTAAAGTATTCAGTAAGCTATCAAATGGTAAGAGAAGTAGAGTTCGGACCATTCATTTTGAAAAAGTAGAGCCAATGGCTTGTGTTGAGCCTATTGGTGTGACAGGACCTGGCTTAATGGTTCAATGGTGCCTGGGTGATTTAAAAAGCGTTGAAGAGACTCAAAAGTCTAAATGGATAGATGAAGGAAAAACAAAAGAGATCGAAAAAGCAAGATCTCTTATCGCTACAGATAAAACAGGAGCAATTCAGTTTACCGGATATGTGAAAATACCAGAGACAGAAGTGTATGAATTCTTTGGTCATCCCGACTGCCTGGAGATTGATGATGTTGAGGTTCTGAATTGTGAAGAAAGATCAAAACGTATTCAGTATTCAGGGCAGGTTGCCTTAAAAGAAGGATGGCATAAAATAAGAGTAACCTATTTAGTTAGAGATCATTTGTCTATGCCTTCAAGTAAGGTGAAGACTGAATTGAGCTGGAGGATAAAGGAGCAAGAGTGGCAGGAAATTAAGGAAATCAGTTATGCCGCAAGGATAAAATAATAATGACAAAAAAAAGCAGCATGAATAAGTTAATTCTGGCAATAGTATTGCAATTGATTTGTGGAGGAATATATGCACAGAGTAGTCTGTTGCAGAATAGTTATTCACGAAACAAGACTACATTGAATGGCAAGTGGAACGTGATTATTGATCCATATGACAATGGTAGTTATAGTTATCGATTGGAGAGATTTGATGAAATGAGTAAATCGCCACGCTCAGCATATTATATGGATCAGCAGGTAAAAGATAAGACTGATCGATTGGAATATAATTTCGAGACAGCAGAGACACTTATGGTACCAGGTTCGTGGAACATGCAGAATGATAAATACTACTGGTATGAAGGATCAATGTGGTATCGTCGAAAATTTGATTATTCAAAGTCTGCTGCATCAAATGAAGTAATGTTACGTTTTGAAGGGGCTAACTATAAGACGGATGTGTACTTGAATGGAAAAAAGCTCGGTCAACATATTGGTGGATTTACACCTTTTGAATTTAATATCACTGAACATCTTAAAGATGGAGCAAATTCATTGGTGGTTCTTGTCAATAATAATCGTCATAGAGATGCAGTTCCAACGATTAATACCGATTGGTTTAATTATGGCGGAATCACAAGAGATGTGTTCTTGTATGAAGTACCACAAAAGCATATTAACGATTATTGCATTCAATTAAGAAAAGATAGAAAGAATCAAATTTCCGTTAAGATCTCAACTAGCGGTCTTCAGAAAGGCGAAAAAGTTTCTTTGAATATCCCAGAATTGAAGATTTCAAAAGAGTATACTGTTGATCAGAATGGGGAGGTAGAGGATGATATCCCAGTAAAGAAGTTGAACTATTGGAGTCCTGAAAATCCTAAGTTATATAACGTGGAATTGGCCGCGGGAGAGGATCAGCTTAGTGATAAAATAGGCTTCAGAACAATCGCTGTTGAAGGAACTAAGATTTTGCTTAATGGTGAGCAGGTTTTCTTAAAAGGAATTTCGATTCATGAGGAGAATCCTGTACGTGGAGATCGCTGCTTTAGTATGGATGATGCACGTATATTGCTGGGATGGGCAAAAGACTTAGGATGTAACTTTGTTCGGCTGGCTCATTATCCCCACAACGAGAATATGGTACGCTTAGCTGATGAGATTGGTTTGATGGTATGGGAAGAAAATCCTGTGTATTGGACGATCGCATGGGAGAATGAAGCAACCTATCAAAATGCCCAGAATCAATTGTCGGAGGTGATGTCACGAGATAAAAACAGAGCTAGTGTTATTGTATGGTCGATGGCCAATGAGACACCTCCGGGAGAAGCAAGAACAAAGTTCTTAAAGCGACTAGTAGACTATACTCGCAGTCATGATAATACCCGTCTGATCAGTGCAGCTATGGAGAAGCATAAAGATCCAAATGATAAAGCGGTAATGATTGTTGAAGATAAGTTTGCTGAATATGTTGATCTGCTAAGCTTCAACGAGTATATCGGATGGTATACAGGAAAACCACAGGATTGTGATAAAATTAAATGGATAATCAACTACAATAAACCTGTGATTATTTCAGAGTTTGGAGGTGGTGCATTGGCCGGTTTTCATGGCGATGTAAATGAACAATGGACTGAAGAATTTCAGGAAGCTATATATAAGGGACAATTAAAAATGTTGTCGAAAATTCCACAGTGGTCGGGATGTACCCCTTGGATATTGGCAGATTTCAGATCTCCACGCCGTCCTTTAGGATATTTCCAGGATGGATATAATAGAAAAGGATTGATCTCTGAAAAGGGTGATAAGAAGAAGGCATTTTATGTGTTGCAGAAATTTTACAATCAAAAATAGTTTAAGGAATCACCGATTCATTATGAATCTGGGGATGTTAGTTATGGTAGTGATACCATCATGTTGTTATGTGTAAATGTGTGTGTGCCACGTCGTGAGATGTGGCACATCATTGTTTCTAAAAAGAATGAATGGAACCCCAGGATCCCCTGGCTAATCGAAAATCTATAATAAAATTGAGTTGACTATGAGAGTACTAATCTACCTGTTAATTGTGTTGTTTGCATGTTCTTGCATGGAAAAGAATGAACAACAAAATGAATTAAAGCTTTGGTATGATAAACCAGGTGAAAATTGGATGACTGAGGGATTACCATTGGGGAATGCCTACATGGGGGCCATGATTTTTGGTGGACCTGAAAAAGAACATATCCAATTTACTGAGGAGTCTCTATGGGCTGGAGGTCCCAGGGCACATAAAGACTATAATTATGGAAACAAGAAAGGGGCTTATGAGAACCTTTTGAAAGTAAGAGAATTACTTCAGAAAGGTGAGTTTGAAAAAGCTCACCGTTTGGCTTATGATAAAGTGACAGGAGAATATCATCCTATAGCTGGGGGGATACCTGAATTTGGTGATTATGGTGCACAGCAAACGATGGGCGATCTGCATGTACAAGTAGGTGGTGTAGATTCAGCAGAAGAATATAAAAGGGATATAAACCTGAGACAAGGTACCATTAATGTGATGTATAAGTCGAATGGGATAATGCATCAGCGAAGAATGTATGGAAGCTATCAGAAAAGGATTTTAGTTTATGAGTTTAAAGCTTCCCGACACGTAGAATATACTGTTGATTTAACTACTCCTCATCAGGTAGAAAAGAAAGCACTTCAAAAGGATGTTATCCTTCTAAATGGATCTCTAAAAAACAATGGATTAGCATTTGGAGTGAGAATCAAGATCAAAACCAATGGAAAGATTCTTGAGGAAGATGGAGTGGTTAAGGTAATTGGAGCAACGAGAATGACGCTGTATCATACTGCTGCAACGGAGTATAAGCATGAGTATCCAAATTATATTGGAAATGATTATCTCGGACAATTGGAAAGCACATTAAAGTCGGTTGAAGGACTTTCAGAACAAGAAGTTTATGATGAGCATTTGGCTGATTATACACAATTGTTTGGAAGAGTAGAGTTTGATTTAGCAGGACCATCCAGAGATACTATTCCTACAGATAAACGTCAAAAACTGTATTATGAAGGTGCATATGATCCATGCTTTGAATCGTTGTATTTTCAGTATAACCGTTACCTGATGATCTCAGGTTCGCGACCAGGTTCGATGCCTTTAACGCTTCAAGGAAAATGGAATAATTCAATGAATCCGCCATGGGCGAGCGATTATCATATGAATATCAACCAGCAGATGCTTTATTGGCCTGCAGAAGTTACAAATCTTTCAGAATGTCATGTCCCTCTTTTTGATTATATGAAGGGATTGGTAGAGCCGGGTCAGACTTCTGCGAAGGTGCATTTCAATGCTGGTGGATGGATCGTAAATACCATGAATAATGCATATGGTTTTACAGCCCCTGGATGGGGATTTCCATGGGGATTCTTTCCTGGTGGAGCAGCATGGCTTTGTCAGCATACCTGGGAGCATTATGCATTCACACAAGATACCGTATTCCTAAAAGAGACTGCTTATCCACTGATGAGAGGTGCTGCACAGTTTTGGATGGATTATCTTATTCCGAATGAAAATGGTCATTTGGTTTCATGTCCATCTTATTCTCCTGAGCATGGAGGTATCTCCACTGGGGCTTCGATGGACCATCAGATTGCCTGGGATGTACTAAACAATTGCATTAGCGCAGCAGCAGTTTTGGGGATCAATGATGAATTTACACAGAAAGCAAAATTGGTGAAAGAGCAGATATGTCCTCCTATGATTGGACGTTGGGGACAACTCCAGGAGTGGAAAGAAGATGTTGATGATCCAGACAATAAGCACCGACACATTTCGCATTTATTTGCGCTTTTCCCAGGCCAACAAATTTCAGTAAGCAAGACTCCAAAGCTAGCCGAAGCTGCAAAAGTTAGTCTGTTAGCCCGAGGAGATGGAGGCACAGGATGGTCGAGAGCGTGGAAGATTGCCTTCTGGGCAAGGTTGAAAGATGGTGATCATGCCTATAAAATGTTGCACGAGTTACTAAAACCAACAGATTACACTGGTGTGGAGATGAAGATGGGGAATGGAACCTACAGTAATTTGCTTTGTGCACATCCACCATTTCAGTTAGATGGTAATATGGGAGGAACAGCAGGTATTGCTGAGATGCTTATACAATCACATGCCGGAATGATTGAGGTATTACCCGCACTTCCTTCAGATTGGAATACCGGAAGCATTAAAGGATTAAAAGCCCGTGGAGGTTTTATCGTTGATATTGAGTGGAAAAAAGGAAAACTCGTTAAGCTAAAAGTTCTCTCTGCAAAAGGAAATGAATGTCAGATTAAGTATGGCGAAAAGCTTGTTTCATTTGCTTCGAAAGCAGGAGAAACATATGTCTTTAATGGAAAATTAAAAAAATAAGAATAATAAAGGATACTAAGCTTTTCTGATTAGTAGAATCTATACCTAAAGTATATATGCAAGGATAAAAGATTGACTCTTTGTAATCAAGAGGCCTAATCAGAAAATCTTAAAGTCTAATAATCGAAAAATCTTTTAAGCATGGTAAGATATTGGATGATTTTAGTGGTTGTGTTGGGTAGTTTGAATGTAATCGGACAAAACGCAGAAGAATGGCTCCCACTTTTCAATGGGAAAAATCTGGATGGATGGAACGTGATGAATGGGACTGCTGAATATCGTGTGGAGAATGAAGTGATTATTGGAACTTCAAAAATGCATACCCCCAATACGTTCTTGGCGACAAAAAAACTGTATGGTGATTTTATCCTGGAATATGAGATGAAGATGGAGAGGAGTCTGAATTCAGGAGTTCAAATTAGAAGTAACAGTATCGCCAGTTATAAAGACGGACAAGTACATGGATACCAAGTTGAATGTGACGATACTAAGCGTAGATATACTGCTGGTATTTATGATGAGGGGCGACGTGGTTGGATTTATCCAGTGAAGAATGAAACATCAAAAGCTGCCTACAAAAATGGAGAGTGGAATAAATTCAGGGTTGAAGCAATTGGTGACTATATAAGAACCTGGCTAAATGGGGTGCCAATAGCCAATTTGCGATGTGAACTTACTGCCAAAGGATTTATTGCTTTACAGGTTCATAGTATTCATGAGCAAGAGAAAGAAGGAAAGAGCATTTGCTGGAGAAACATTCGAATTTCAACAACTAACCTTAACAAAGCTCGTTGGGAAATGCCAGACTCAATTGTTGAAAAATCGTACTTGTTTAATCGTTTAACAAAGCGTGAAAAACAAGAAGGATGGCAACTATTATGGGATGGTAAGTCATTTAAAGGTTGGGAGCAAGGAAATGGTAATCCTTTAATCAGTTCAGAATGGCTGATAAATGACAGGGCTATTGTAACAAAGGGAAATGCTGCTATTCAAATCAAAAAAGAATGGAGTAACTACATCTTTGATTTTGAATTTAAAGTGGGGAAAAATGCAGAAGGAGGAATAAAGTATTTCTGCGATGAGGAGAATCAGTCGGCATTTGTTTATCAGATATATGATGATGCAGAGAAGCTAACCGATGACGAAAAGGCAAAGGGGAAAAATTTATTGGCTTCACTTAAAGGAAGAGTTCCTGCCAACGGTCAAATTCATGGAGATAAACGCGTGAAGCTTTACAAAAGAGATCGTTGGAATAAAGCACGTATTGTTGTAACAGACACAACAATATCTCAATATTTGAATAATGCCAAAGTGGTTGAATTGAATTATGCAGCGGAAGGAATAGAGGCGATAAAATCTCTTATTCAAATCGAGAACATAACTGGAGAGATTAGCTACAGAAATCTTAAAATAAAAGCATTATAACCATGAGAAAAAATCTATTGTTACTGTTAGTCTTGATTATTCCTACCCTTGCTGTTAAAGCTAAGGAACATAGAACTGATTGGAATAATTTGGATGTTTTACAGCTAAACCGATTAGCTCCCAGAGCTACGTTTTATTATTATGAAAATGAAAGTTTTGCCCGTATTGGAGATCAAAACTTATCAGCAAATTATCAATGTTTGAATGGCTTGTGGAAATTTCATTGGGCAGATAATCCAACCGAAGCACCTGAGGATTTCTATAAAACCAATTTTGACGTTTCTAAATGGGATAACATAGATGTGCCATCAAACTGGCAATTAAAAGGATATGGTTATCCAATTTATACGAATACTTTCTATGAGTTTGCCGATCCTCGTCCTGAGATTCAGTATACCGAGATGAAGCGACCAAATCCTCCGCATATCCCAACACGTCACAATGAAGTTGGCTCGTATAAGCGAAGATTTTCAATTCCCAGGGAATGGGATGGAAAGCAGATTGTTCTTCATTTTGGAGCGGTATCATCAGCAATGTATGTGTGGATAAATGGAGAACAAGTCGGTTATTCGCAAGGAAGTAAAACGCCGGCTGAGTTTGATATTACATCATTTGTGAAGGCTGGTGAAAATCAGTTAGCTGTAGAAGTGTATCGTTGGAGTGATGGCAGTTATTTGGAATGTCAGGATTTCTGGCGTTTAAGTGGTATTACCCGTGATGTATATACTTATGCTCGTCCTAAATCTCATATCGTAGATTTTGAAGTGAAGGCGGGATTACAAAACGCATATCGTGATGGATTCCTGGAATTAAATGTTGAGCTAAATAACAGTAGTAAAATTGCAAGTACGCTTGATGTGATATTGGAAGGAGCCAATGGGAAACGTGTAGTTTCTTTTGAGGAGCGCGTTGCTGGCTCATCAAAAAGCGAACACATAAAGTTTAACACCTCTATAAGGAAGGTGCTCAAATGGAGTGCTGAAACTCCCAATCTTTATCAGTTACTATTGATCTTGAAGGATGATTCAGGGAAAATCCTTCATACTACTTCATCGAAGATTGGTTTCCGTACTGTTGAAATCAAGAATAAGCAGCTGTGTATTAATGGTGTTGCAACATATGTAAAAGGTGTAAACCTGCATGAGCATCATGATGAAATGGGACATGTGGTTGATGAGGAGACCATGCTGAAGGATATTAAAATCATGAAAGCATTTAATGTTAATGCAGTAAGAACATCTCATTATCCTCAGCCTGATCGTTTTTATGAATTGTGTGATCAATATGGATTGTATGTGTGTGATGAGGCGAATATTGAATCGCATGGTATGGGGTATGGAGAAACGTCACTAGCCAAGGACAGTACCTGGTTGGAGGCTCACATCGATCGTACCGAACGAATGGTTGAACGTGATAAGAATCATCCATCTGTGGTAATTTGGTCTTTAGGAAATGAGGGCGGAAATGGCTATAATTTTTACGAAACCTATAAGTGGCTTAAGCAACGAGATGAGAGTCGTCCAATTCAATATGAAAGAGTCGGGGCTGGATATAAAGGGGAGAACGAAAAGAGTTGGAATACCGATATTGCTGTTCCAATGTACCGATCACCATCAGGAATAGAAGCTTATGCTAAGGGTAATTTTAAGCGACCTTTGATTCAATGTGAGTATGCTCATGCCATGGGGAATAGTTTGGGTAATTTCCAGGATTATTGGGATATTATCGAAAAGTATGACATTTTGCAAGGAGGATTTATCTGGGATTGGGTAGATCAGGGATTCAAGGTTACCAATGAACAAGGAGAATCGTACTGGACCTATGGTGGTGATTTCGGACCTATAGGAACACCTACTGATGGACCATTTTGTATTAACGGACTCGTGTTTCCTGATCGTACTGTAAAACCAGCAACCTGGGAGATGAAAAAGGTGTATCAAAACATCGGTTTTGAATGGGTAGATCAAGAAAAAGGAACAATTAAAATTAGGAATAAGTACGACTTTATTGATTTATCAAGATTTGACTTTCTATGGGAAGTTAAGCATGAAGGAGCAGTTGTTGGAGAGGGGCGTTTTGAGGCTAAGACAAAACCTCATCAGCAAGAAATTATTAGTTTACCATTTGAGTTTACCAGAGATCTGACCAAAGAATATTTCTTGCATATTAAAGCGATACTGAAAAGTGATTTAACTATTGTACCGGCAGGAACAACTTTAGCTCAGGAACAATTGGTGTTTGAATATCAAAGACAAGATGTCGTGGTTGAGTCTTCTTCTCGTGCTGTAGAGTTGAGTGAGACAGCAAAATTATGGACAGTTACAGGTGATGAATTCAATATTGTATTTGATCGTACTACCGGACAAATGATGTCGTGGCAGCATCAAGGGCTTGAGCTATTAATTGAGGGACCGAAGATGAACTTGTGGAGAGCTTATACCGATAATGATTTAGGATCTAGCCTGCATAAAAGGACAAAAGATTGGCGTCAGGCAGCAGTAAGAGCCACAATTCAGGAATCTAAGGGGGAGATTAACTCAAGTAAAGAGGCTGTTATCGCTTTTACATTCTCAATACCGAATGATAAAAAGGAAGAAGTTGCGAAATATGCCATTGAATATATAATCAATGGAGATGGAATTGTTAAGGTAAACAATGAGTTCAAGAAGAATAGTAAAGATTTACCAGAACTACCACGTATGGGGGTAAACCTTATTATGCCTGAAAGATTCTCAAATTTGAAATACTATGGTCGTGGTCCTTATGAGAATTATGTGGATAGAAAAACGGCATCGTTTGTAGATGTTTACAAAAGTAGTGTGGCAGATCAATATGTGCCCTATGTAAGACCTCAGGAGAATGGAAATAAATCCGATATCCGTTGGGCAAAATTGACTGATGATGAAGGCAAGGGACTAATGATTCTACCAGCAAAAGGATTGATTAATTTCAGCGTACATCATAACCTAAATCAAGATTACGAGTGGAAGAATCCTTTGGATATCCATAACCGTGGAGACCAATCGGATGTTGTGAATTTCCATACTGTTGATATCCACCCACGTAAATTGGTCTCAGTGAACATCGATCATGTTCATATGGGAGTTGGAGGTGATGATACCTGGGGAGCCAGAACTCACGAGAAGTATCGTTTACACAAACAAGCTTATAAGTTCAGCTTTTATTTGAAACCTATGACCAATCAATAATAGCATTGGGAGCGGTATATGACGATCGCTCCCAATAAAAATACTTTTTGTTTTATCAATGCTAGTCAAGGTCTGTTCTTAGGGATTGGTATTCCTGGAACAGTCCTTATAAGGTAAGATCAATTATGAGGGACAGCTTCTATTACTGTGACATGAATAATTGATCTAGTATGACGATTTAAAAATTAATTATTAACTCAATTGGAATAAAAAAAGAAATTATGAGAAGACTTTTCTTATTTTGCCTGCTAAGCGTATTTGCTTTAGTTTCATGGGCTAACGATAGTAATGTGCTGGGAATTGTTCCTCAGCCGAAGGAGGTGAGAATTGTTGATCAAGATCATCAGTTTGTGCTTAACGAAAATTCGGTTATTCAGTTCAAAAAGGAATTATTCAAGATCGCCGACTTTTTGACAGATCGCATAACTCGTGCTACCGGATATGAGTTATCCAAGGGTAAATCGGGTAATCGAATTGTGTTGGAAATTGATAAGAAGCTAAGTAGTAACGCTGATGCATACACATTGTTCTCGAATGAGAATGAAGTGATAATAACCGGAGCATCACAGCAAGGATTATTCTGGGGTGTTCAAACATTATTGCAACTTTTCCCTGCTGAAATTTATTCGCAGTCGACACGTGTTGATGTAACGTGGAGTATTCCTTCTGTTGAAATAATAGATGAACCATTGTTTACTCGCTATCGTGGGTTGCAAATGGATATTTCCCGTCATTTCCGTACGAAAGAGGAAATTATGGAAACCATCGACATGATGGCCATGCACAAGATGAATACACTGCACCTGCATTTCTCGGATGATGAAGGTTGGAGAATTGAAAGCAAGGTGTATCCAAAATTAACAACGATTGGTTCTATCGGAGATAAGTCGAAACGAGGAGAAGGACGTTCATTTATTCTGACACAAAAAGAGGTGAAAGAATTGATTGCCTATGCCAATGATCGTTTTATTAAGATCTTTCCGGAGATTGACATGCCTGGACATATGCTCGCTGTGATTCGGTCATACCCTGAGTTAGCAAGCAAAAGCGATAAAAGAGATGATCAAAGGGTGATTCGTATTGATGAGAAAGGCGAAGAGTTTTGTCGTAATATTCTTCGGGAGATTTCAGCGTTATTCGGATCATCCGAAATTCACCTGGGATTTGATGAAGTAAATCTGGGGAGTAAAGAAGATATTTACAACGACGAAGAGATTACAGCTTTTGCACAAAAGATGGCGAAATATGTCAAAGAAGAATTGAAAATGACACCAGTTTTTTGGGACGATGCATTCGAGAAGGGGTTGCATGACACGGCTTGCTTAATGCACTGGTGGCGCTATGGTAAAATTCATTGGTGGAGTAAGCTGGAGTTAACCATGGATCAGAAGTTTCAAAAATACAACCAACCGTACATTATGTCTCCTGCGAACTATACCTATTTCGATATGAGGAACCTTGATGGTGAGCCGGGTGCTGGTTGGGCAAAAGCAATTAATGTTGCTCAGATTTATGCATGGGATCCATTTGGAGATTTGGTTGATCATGATAAGACTAAAGATCACTTAGCGCAAGGAATTATTTGTGCTACATGGAGCGAAGGTATCAAAACGCAGGAAGATTTTGAGCAAAGGGTTTATCCTCGTTTGGCAACCATGAGTGAAAAATGCTGGAATCATGCCCGCGAAGATTTTTGCAAACCAACATGGACGGAATACCGGGATGTTGTGCTGATGAAACAGCTAAAACGCTACAACGAGCTGGGGATTAATTATTGGAGTAAAGGAGATGTAGAGTTGCTTAAGAGTGTTAAATCAGAGAAGAAATAGAGGGAGAAAGATGAAGAATCAAGCATTATAGTTAAGGTCTCGGGGGATATTTATATCCTCCGGGAATTTTTAATTCTTAGAGCTATTGAAAAAAAGAGAACAACATATAGGAGAAGATATTATTCTTCAATTTAAAAAAGGAAATGAAAAGGCCTTTAGGGAGATCTATGAGCAGTATAAATCTCGTCTAAAGGGTTTTTTGTTTCATAGCTTACCACAGGGAGAGGACCTGGAGAGTCATTTGCAGGATATCTTTTTTAAGCTGTGGGATGTGCGTCAATCTATCGATGAGAAACAAAGTTTTGAATCATTTCTATTTCGTATTGCCCGTAATTTGGTCATTGATATTTTGCGTAAGCGAGTAACACGAGATCGTTTCCTGGAAGGATTGGATATAAATATTGTGTCGAAGGGAATTGATGATACCCTTACGCTTGTAGAATATTCCGAATTTGAGAAGCATCTGTTTGAATTAATCGAAAGACTCCCGGAGCGGAGACGTGAGATATTTAAGTTGAGTCGATTTCAAGGAAAAACCTATAAAGAAATAGGAAAGCAACTGGGAATATCAGAGAACACTGTAGATACCCAAATTCGCAAGTCCTTATCGTTTCTAAAGCAAGGAATGGAAACCTATGTTAGTGTATTGGCAATGATCTTTCTGGGAGGATTGTAAAAAAAAATAAAAAAAACGCATTTGCCTTCACGGACAGTATTGAGTTATTCGTATTCCAATACAACTAACGAGAATAACTAACGGATTATAGCAATGAATTTCGTATGAGGCAAGGATAAATTTTATTAGATTCATGATTATGGTTTTCGATGAGTGCGAAAATCTTTTGATCTGGAAATCTAAAAATCATTTAAAAGAATGAAAGACCTATTAAACCGATATATCAAATGTGATTACTTAAGTGCAGATGAGCTGAACGCTTTGACAGAGATGCTTCATCAGAAGAAAAACTCGAAGGTTCTTAAATCGTGGCTGAATGAGCAATGGGAAGAAGCGCCAGAGATTGATGTTGAAACATCTTTTGAATCGATTTTAAGACAAATTCAGCAACAAAAGAAGCAACCTCGCCGAATAGGTTGGATTAAGACGTGGAGAATGGTTGCTGCGGTATTTTTACCCGCATTAATTCTTTCAGGGATTTATTGGTTCAGTGGAAATAGTGTTGAACTAATTCCAGGGGAAAATTACCAAACTGCCAGAGGAGAGCGTAAAACAATCATGTTGGCCGATAGTAGTATAGTAAAATTGGATGTCGCGAGTACACTAAAAATAGATCCTGGGTATGGACAAGTACATCGTCATATTGAATTGGAAGGAGAGGCTAGTTTTCACGTAGTAAAAAATAAGTCACTTCCATTTGTCGTGACCAGTAGGTCGATAAAAACCAAGGCTTTAGGAACAGTATTTAATGTTTCTGCTTACCCCGTGGAAGGTCTAATTAAGGCAACTTTACTGGAGGGATGTATTCAGGTGTCCAGAGAAAATGGTTTCAGTGAGCTACTTGAACCAGGAGAAGAATTAAGCTATAAATTTTTTGATGGCAGATATCAAATAACGAAGGTGTCGGAAGAGGATATTAACGCTGTTGAAGAACAAAAACTAAACTTCGATAATGCACACTTCTTAATGGTAGCGCGACAGATTGAACGCTATTATGATGTTGTACTGCGATTTCAACCTAAGCATTTTCAGAATATCAAGTTTAGTATGAAACTACGCAATGAAACAACCCTTGAAGAATTACTGCTGATTATGCAGAAGGCCATAGGATTTGAATATGAAATAGAAGAAGATCAAATAAACCTAACAAGAACAACTAAGTAAAAATAAAAAGGAACGATCCATCGCCAAACAGTCCGTTCCTTCTTTTATTGTTTAATCGCGTTAACGAAAACGCAAAATGCAAATTTATGAAAAAAATGAAGAAATCTCCCATTGGGTATCATTACTCTTTGTGGAAAAAAGTGCTTAGAATTATGAAACTAACTACCGTATTGATGTTGGTTGCAATTTTAAGTGTTTCAGCCAAAGGATTTTCGCAATCTCAAAAGGTAAGACTGAACCTGAAAAATGTAACCATTGCTAAGCTGTTAAATGAAATAGAACAACAGTCTGATTACCGATTTGCTTTTAGCAACCTGGAAGAGGAGGTAGAGCAGAAGGTATCGATTGATGTTACCGATGAGGCGCTTGGAAAAGTACTGGATCAAGTGTTGAAAGGTAATGGTTTGAACTATGAAGTAGTTGACAAATACGTTGTTGTACGCAAAGCTGAAATGGCTAAGCAGGACAGTAAGAATGTGGTTCGAGGAACTGTTGTTGATGAAAGTGGAGAAGCTCTTGTTGGTGTAACTATCGTTGAGAAGGGGACTACCAATGGAACCATTACTAACTTTGATGGTCAATATACAATTAATGCTCCAGTAGGGAGTACACTTCAGATTACTTTCATTGGTTTTGCTCCGCAGGATGTTAAGGTTACATCAGCAAGCAAGATTATAAATATTACCATGAAGGAATCTGCTCAGGATATTGATGAAGTTGCAGTATATGGTGCACTTGGATTGAAAATTAATGAGGATGCCCAGGCGAATGCCATGACAGTAATTCGCAGTAAAGAGGTTACTGAGAATAGAGATCCTAACGTGATGACCAGTATCAAAGGTAATGTTCCTGGACTGGAGGTTGTAGAATCAGGTAACATGATGGGTAGTACAAAGATTGTATTGCGTGGTTATTCATCTATTACTGGTGATAATGAGGCACTAATTGTTGTTGATGGGGTTCCATATAATAATCCAAGTATAAAAAGTTCGGCAGGGCACCAGGATAACTACCGTGATATGGGTAGCGGTTTGGATGATATTGATCCAAACAGTATTGAAAGTATCACTGTATTGCAAGGGGCAAATGCTGCCGCATTGTATGGTTCTATGGCTGCTAACGGAGCAATCATTATCACGACTAAGAAAGGAAGAAAACAAAAGGGACTTGGAGTAAGCTATACCAGTACTTATTCTATGGAACAAGCCTATGTGTGGCCTGATTTGCAGAATGTTTATGGTCATGGATATAATGTGAATAAAGTCGGTGAGTGGGATGGTTACTACGAGGATGGTTTACCAATCACTTATATGAAGAGTTATGGTAGCTGGGGGCCTAAAATGGAAGGTCAACAGTATCGTTTGGGATGGCGAAGAGAACACCCTATTCGTACATTTGATCCACAACCAGATAACTACAAAGATTACTTTGAAACAGGTACCTCTTTCGATAACAACGTAACCTTGTCAGGAGCATCCGACAAAGGAACTCATATGGTAAGTATCAGTAGTCGTAATTATAAACCTATTCTTGATAATAGTGAGCAAAACCGTTATACACTAACAACACGTGTAACGCATAAACTTACCGATAACTTTGATTTGGATACCAAGCTTAGCTATACCGTTGAGGATAGTAAGAATAGAAGTATGATGGGACGCTCTCGTTCTGGTTTCCTTGGATTGGTTACTGGTCCTCGTTCATTCAGAATAGATGATTTGAGGGATTATAAATATGGTCGTTCTGATACACAGGAGGACTACTGGGAGACTTATCGTATGATTGATGGTGCTCCTGTTGCTTTTGGAAAGAGTGAATTTGATTCCAATCCATTCTGGACTATTTATGAGAATGAAAATGAGGATGAGAAGACTCGTATTACAGGACATTTAAAATTAGAATACAAGATTGCCAAATGGTTAAAAGCAAATGTGAAATATGCGTTTGATGAGAACCATTACAATTCCTATAACATGGTTCCTAAATTTTCAAGGAGTTACATGTGGGAAGGTAATATCGGAGAAAGTCAAGGGTACTACAAAAGTAGAAACCTGAGCTTTATGATTACTAGTAACAGTAAGATTACAAAGGACTTAAAATATACAGCCAACTTTGGTGGTAACCGTTACTATCAGGAATCACATTCTGTGAATTTGACAGGGTATGGATTTAATGGAAATACGAACTATGTATTTCAGAATGCTAAGTCAACCTGGGGATCTCCATCTTATAGTGAGAAAGCGGTTAATTCTCTTTATGGAACATTTGATTTGAACTATAAAGACTATTTATACTTCAATGTAACTGGACGTAATGACTGGTCGAGTACATTGAATCCACAGAACAGATCATTCTTTTACCCATCAGTTGGTGGATCGTTCCTATTCCATAAGGTATTAGATGTGTCAGATAAAATTCTGTCGTATGGTAAGATAAGAGCATCATGGGCAGAGGTTGGTAATGCAACAAGTCCGTATATTATTCACGACTATTATACCACTTTCTGGCAAAATGGAGTGTTAACCACAACATTGTCGCCAAACATTGCGAACTATTATCTGAAACCAGAAAAGACAAGATCGTTGGAGGTTGGTGCCGATTTACAGTTATTTAAGAATCGATTCAATATCAACTTCACTTACTATGATGCACGAACACTTGATCAGATATTACCTTGGTCTAAAATTTCAACATCAACAGGGTATACCAGTCAGAGTGTTAATGCTGGAGAGGTACGCAACTATGGTATTGAAGGACGTATTTCTGTTGTGCCAATAAAAGCTAAGGATTTTAAATGGGAAGTAGATTTCAACTTTGCGAAGAATAACTCGGAAGTTATTGAATTACATAGTGACCTTACAGAGTTAAACCTTGGAACAATTTGGAATAATACCGGTAATATTCGTGCGGTACCAGGAGAAGCATATGGTGCCATTTATGGATTTGATTTCAAGAAAGATGATCAGGGAAGAGTGCTGGTAGATAATAACGGAATGCCAATTACTAATAACACACTGGGAGAAGAAGTTCTGCTAGGTAGTGCTATGCGTGATTGGGGTGGTGGTGTTAAGAATAAATTCCGCTATAAAAATCTTTCTGTTAGTGCCTTGGTCGACTTTAGTGTTGGAGGAGACATTATAAGTATCAGTAGAGCAGAGATGAACTATAAAGGTACCACTAAAGAGTCGTTAGCTGGTCGTGAAGAATGGATTGCAGCAATGGCGAAGCACGATGCAAATGGAGAAGATCGTCCATCCATTGGTAGCCCTTATGGTGGTTTTGATAAGTATGTTGGCAATTCTGTTTTTGAACAGACAGGAGAAGTAAATGCCGGGGATAACGCCATGTATTTGAATCCTGCAATGTATTACAAAGAAATGCGAAAGAGAAAGAATCATGCAATCTTAATGGATGATGCAAGTTTTGTGAAACTGCGTTCTGTAAATATCAATTATCAACTACCAAAGAAACTATTAGAGAATACCTTTATTAAGTCTGCTAATATTTCACTTATTGGTAGGAACCTTGCAATTCTGCACAAGAATACTGATCATTTTGATCCTGATCGTTATTTGCAGAGCACAAAAAATGGAGCTATCGGTATTGAGTCCGGAATCTGGCCATCAACCAGAACATTTTCTGTTTCAATCAACTGTAAATTTTAATTGTCATGAATAAGATAAAACAAATCATATCGTATTTATTTATCCTGATTGTCATGTTGGGAGTGACTGCATGTGAAAAGGATTTCGATGAAATAAATAGCAAAAAGAATGCGATCAAGGTGATGGAGGTACCTCCATTGATACAAATGACTATTGGTAAAGTTAGGGATGTTTATTTCTCAAAGGAGAAAAAAATATTGAATGAATATGGGCATTATTACGGCTATTATCATGGTGCTGTAAGAGAATTTGTACCTTCAGTAGATCACGATGGTATTTTTGAATACTATTTTGGAACAACCCGAGAGATCAGAGAGGCATACCGTTGGGTATCAAAAGGCATGCCTTATGAGCATGAGCATATGGAAGGGTGTATTAAATGTGTTGAAGCTATTGTCTTTATGAAGCTCTGTGACACTTACGGAAATGTTCCATTTACAGAAGCAGGTTACGGAAAAGGTGAGTTGACACCGAAATACGATGATCACAAGGAAATTTATCGTGGAGTACTGAAGTTATTGGATGAAGCAGAGGCCAACTTTAACGTAGTGATGGATGAGCATGAATTTGATTATGATGCAGTGTATCATCAGAAACCTGAAAAGTGGTTACGTTTTATTAATTCCTTCCGTTTGCGTATAGCGATGCATTTAAGAATGGCTGAACCTGCCTGGGGTAAGGAAGTTTTGGCTAAAGTTGATTTTGATAATCTTTTCAAGGGTACAGGTGATGAGTTTTCAAATGGTCATGCTCTTGGTTTAAATGAAGAGTGGAAGAACGTGGCGCCTAGCTTTATGTTGGTTGATTTTATGAAGAAATATAATGATCCACGTTTGGAGCATATGGCAGAGTTGAATGGTGATGATGAGTATGTCGGATACCCAAATGGTGTTATTGATGATAGTTACCTTAAACCATCAACAACTCCCGAAGAAGTGGTCAAATACACAAAGAATAAAATATTAGCATACAGTGAGGTGTGTTTCTTGATGGCCGAGGCTCATCTATATGGTTATGGTGTGGCACAGGACTTGGAAAAGGCTAATAAATATTATAGAGCTGGAATAAAAACAGATTTGGGAGCATGGGGATTCAGAGCTATTCCGGTGAATGATCCAGATTTTAATATGGATGATCAGCAATTTCCTGAACTTTTTAGAATCGATGAATATATGGAGCAGGAGTATGCCTCATTAGATTCTAATGCAACAACAGAGGAGAATTTTGAAAAGATCATGACTCAAAAATGGGTTGCATTATTCGGTAATTTCTGTGAATCATTTGTAGAAATGCGCCGAACTGGATATCCAAAGATTCCTGTACGAAGTGGACAGAATTATTCAAGAGATGATACGGGAGGAGTACTTCCATCTCGCTTGTCATATCCTGCATCTGAGTTTATTTACAATACAGAGAATGTAAAGCAGGCAGTTGAAGCTATGGGAAGTAATAGCATAACCCAGAAGTTATTTTGGGATGTTGATTAAGAATGGTGGGATAGTTTAGCTTGGTTAGAGTTATCTATCATAGATATATGGCCTGGGGACTTCCTCAGGCCATTTGATGTATTGGGAAATAGGTAGAGTATTGTGTAATTAAGGTTCGAATTTGTTAACTGTCAGATGCTGAGTGTTTATCATGGATTATATTTAGTGAATGAATAGAAGCCTTGAATTGACATCGTCATCAGGGGATGTATGGTGTAATTATCATGTATCATAAGAAGTAAGATCGAATAACAACTAAGTAACCATATAATTACAATAGATTTATTTTAAAGATGAAAAATTTAAACCCAAAAAAATTGTATTCAAAGAAGAGTACCTTAACAGTGCTAGTAGTTCTAATAACTGTCTTTTCTGTTTATGCTCAAAATAAGAATTTTCAACCTGCAAAATGGTTGCTTCCTCAGCCTCAGAAAATAGAGGTGGGAGCTCAGATGCAGCAACTGAAAGAGGGACGTATTCTAATTGAATTAGATACAAATTACTCGCCTCAAATATTTCGGGCTGTCAAAGATTTGCAAACAGAAATTTGTCCTTGGGCAGGAACCCGAGAGATTACAAGATCTTTGGCTAAAGATGAAATTCCGTCCATTCGACTTCAGCTGAATGAAACATTTAATAAAGAACAAGGATATCACCTTTCGATAAATAGTGGTTTAATAAGCGTTGTTGCGAGTGATGAAGCTGGACTGTATTACGCCATTTCCACACTAAAGCAATTAACTGCATATGCTCGTGTAACAGGTCATTTACCGGAGGTTGAAATACACGATTTTCCAGATATTGAAAAACGCGGAATTATGCTTGATATCAGTCGTGATAAGGTCCCAACAATGAAAAGCCTTTACGAATTGGTAGATCGGATGTCTGCGTGGAAAATGAATGAATTACAACTTTACACAGAGCACACCTTCGCTTATACCAATCATAAAAAAGTATGGCAACATGCAAGTCCTATGACAGCAGAAGAAATACTGGAACTGGACCAGTATTGTAAAGATCATTTTATTGATTTGGTACCTAATCAGAACTCGTTTGGTCACATGAAGCGTTGGTTGCAGCATGATGAGTATAAACATCTGGCGATTTGTGAAAATCCATCAGATTCTAAGTCTGGCAGAAGATCAAGAGAAAGCTTAAATCCTTCAGAAGAGGGATCATTGGAATTGATGGAAGAATTGTATAATGAGTTGTTGCCTAACTTCTCAAGCGAATATGTGAATATTGGCTGCGATGAGGTATTTACTCTGGGACAGGGACGATCGAAAGAGATAGTGGATAAAAAGGGTAAAGGTCAGGTTTATCTGGATTATATAACCAATCTAAATGAGCTTGTAAAGCGACACGATAAGAAGGCCATGTTTTGGAGTGATATGATTTTACACAATCATGAGCTGATAAAAGATTTACCTAAGGATATGGTGACAATGATTTGGGGATATTGTGCAAACCACCCTTTTAACAAGCAATGTCCTTTGTTTGAGCAAGCGAAGTTGCCATTTTATGTGTGTCCGGGTACCTCTACCTGGCAAACTATTGTAGGATCATACGATAATGGAATAGGCAACCTGATTAATGCAGCAGAGAATGGAAAGAAGTATCAGGCTAAAGGTTATTTGGTGACCGATTGGGGAGATCATGGACATTGGCAACCATCAATGGTTTCGTATCCAGGTTACTTGTATGGGGCCGCCGTTTCATGGGCTGTGGAAGCCAATCGTAATATCGATGTACCTAAATCGCTTAATTTTCATGTGTTTAAAGATAAAGGTAAAGCGATGGGGGAGCTATTAGCTCAGCTAGGAAAAACGAATGCATATAAAGGCTGGCAACGTAGATACTTTAGTGTGTATAGGGCTTTAGCTCCGAATTCAAATTATGCATTCAATCCGGAGTATACCAAAGAGGAGTTAGAGGGAATTATTATTCATTTAGAGAAGAGCATGGAGCTATTTAATGAGGTGGATATGCGTTGTGAGGATGCAGAGTTACTTAAGCAAGAATTGCTTACAGCTGTTGCCATGGCGAAGTTTGGTTGTAAGCTTGGTATCGCCCAGAAAAATCATGGAGCCAAGATTAGAGAGTATAAGCAGATTCCTTTATCAGAACGTTTGGTGTTGGCCAATGAATTAGAGCAAATCTCTTATGATTTTAAAGAATTGTGGCTACATCGAAATCGTATTGGAGGACTTCGAGAAAGTGCCGGAAGAATGGAAGGTATAGTACGAAAACTTCGGGAAGAATAATTGGAATGAATAAAACAGTAAGATACAAATGAATAGTTTCATTCATAAAAACAAGTTACGAAAGAATAAGTTGTGGAAGTCTATCTTGTCCGAAAGCCATAGAGGAATTCATAAGAAAGAGTGTTTTAATCTGCCTGGATTGGTAATGGTTCTATTGCTGTTGTTTGGAAATAGTTTATCTGCTCAACGAATGAATAAGGCAATAAAGTTTGATGGCAAATCCGTTGATAAAATTGAGATACCAAATTTTAATCACTTTAGTGGAATGAATTACTTTTCGATTGAGGCCTGGATTTATGTGGATACGTGGCAGGTGGGTGCTAAACTTTTCGAACAAGGTACAGATAAGAATCATTGGATAGCTATTGAGCTTTCAGAGAAGCCAGGAGAGTTGAAAATATACTTTGCCAATAATGACGAAGACAAGGGCTTGTATATTGCAAAGACAGAACTTGATATTGGTCATTGGCAGCATGTTGCAGTGACTTATAAAGGTGGAATATTTCCAAAGGTAAAGGTGTATGTAAATGGAGAGCAAAGTATGGAGTATTTACAATATTCCATTGCTCATCAACTTGCTGATATGAGTAGAACGAATCTTATCATCGGAGAACAGTTTAAAGGAAAGATTGATGAGATTAGATGTTGGTCTAAAGTGTTGTCACAACAGGAAATAAAAGATAGATATAAAGGTACGATTGATCCTGTTGCTAAAACCTTTAATGAGCTAATTGCTTACTGGAATTGTGATGGTGATGGAGATGAGTTAATTGATTCACGAAGTAAGAAGAAGGTTAATTGCAACGGCCGATTTTTGGGAAATACAAGTAGAGTAGATTGCAACGATAATCCCAATTTTTTCTATCGGGAATATGCAACCTATATGCCCGATTTCTCGGTGTTGAGGGGTGATCTGGAGCAATATGATTTTAGTATGTTCAATGCTATTTATCTTATTGGAACCCACGTGGCGACAGATGATTATGCAGTTGTTGACGGGAAGAGAGTATATGCGGGATTGGATAATATTCGCCCAACAAATCATGGTCTTTTAAAGCATGCTTCTATTCGAAAGAAGGATCTAAACAACAGAAGAGCTCCTTTCCTACACTTTAACGGTAATTCGAATTCCTTCATGAATTGTGGGAAGGGGATGTTGATTACCAATTATAACCAAGGTACCGTTGGTGTTAACCAGTTTACGTTTGAAGGATGGATTTATATATCAAAGTGGCGTGAGCATAGTTTCATCTTTAATAAAAAGGGAGATGGTGAGAAACAAATTGCATTGGAATTGGGTGATTTCGATGCAACCAGTAAAAAAGGAAAGGTTAAGCTATCTCTTTCTGGAGAAGAGAGTAATGAGTTTGCATCATCTTCTTACGAGTTCCCTGTAGAGCAATGGATTCATGTTGCAACAGTTTATGATGGTAACGCGAAAGATCAATTACGTTTGTTGCTTAATGGTCAGGCAGTAGAGATAGATGTCAATAAATTCGTAGGTAATGCGGTTTCTAAGGTTAGGGCTGATCTTCTCCTGGGACAGGGTTTTGAAGGGTACATGGATGAAGTTCGACTATGGCATCGATCATTGTCTCAGGAAACAATCAAAAGCTGGATGAATGATCAGCTCAATAAGAAGCATCCGGCGTTTTGGGCATTGATTTCTTATTGGAAAATTGATGGAGAGGATGTTGATGAAGTGTGTTGTGATTCTTCCGGATGGGAATATCTGTTGGATGAAATAAGGGCTCATACTAATCCCAATACAAAAATTTATCTGTGTGTAGCTAATGGCCCTTGGCAAAAGGTGCTACGAACAGAGAAAGCACGACAAGCATTGGCGGTCCAGTCGGCTAAAGAGATCGAAAACGATTTGGATATTAAAGGTGTGGATTACGACTTTGAATGGCCCAACAAAGAAGACTGGGGATATTACAATGAATTGGTACGTGAGCTGAATAAAGAACTGACTACTGATAAAGAAATCAGGTTAGGATTAAAGTATAATGGATTTTTGAACGTTGATCCGGATGTAGATAAGATTGTGGATGCCTATACTATTCAGGTGTATGAAGGTGATTTAATGAATTATATAGAGAATTTTGCACATCTCGATTCTACGAAATTCTTATACGGACAAGGATTGTTTGGTTGGGTTGATGGTGGTCCTAACTGGGGATATAAGAGGATTGTAGAGGCTACTATTGATGAACCCTATGAGAATAATGTAGCGTTAAATGCAGACCTTGATCTGGTAACGATTAATAATCAGCAATTCATTCTAACAGGGCGTACTTCCATGAGAAAGAAAACTCAGGATGTATTAGATCATAATTGGAAAGGTATTTTCCTATGGGTGCATGGTTCTGATCATCAGCATCCCGATTATGCACTTGAACCTGTAATCAGGTCAGTGATTAGTGGGAATAATTGATAGCCAGTAGCTAATTGGACTAGCGTTTAAAAAACATAAATCTTTCAATTTATGAAATATATAATCACAATTGTTATTGCACTCTTTTATATGAGTGTTGACGCAAAAGACAAGTATTATCCTGATATCAAAGGAAGGACTCAAGTTGTAAGTCAGCGGAAATTAAACGTTGACTTAAGTAATGTTGGAACCCGACAATTGAAAATAATGAATAACGGACTAAAAGAGTTATAGCCGATTAAAGAGAAAGATGGTCAATTGGTTTATCAACTACCTGACTTTGAAATTAACACAGTACTGATATTAGAATAAAAAGATGAACAACAACATTGTAACAATGGCTGGAGCAGCAGGATTGCTGGCAATGGCATCCTGTACATCCACTCAGGCACCGCAACAACCCAATATCATTTATATCCTGGCTGATGACCTGGGATATGGTGATGTATCCTGTTTAAATCAAGAAAGTAAGATTCATACACCTCATATTGATCGATTAGCGTCACAGGGAATATCGTTTACTGAGGCGCATACCAATGCCGCAGTTTGTACTCCTACCAGGTATGGTATACTGACTGGTAGGTATGCTTGGCGCTCACGACTTAAAAGTCACGTGCTAGTTGGCCATGAACCTGCCTTAATTGAGCAAGGCCGCGAAACGCTGGGATCTTTATTGAAATCAAATGGATATCATACAGCATGCATTGGTAAATGGCATCTTGGACTCAATTGGCAAAAGAAGGATAGCACCAAAGCATTGTTTGAGGGAGGTTTATGGAATATGACTTCTACCGATAACGTGGATTACGCGGCACATGTTGGTGGCGGACCAAGCGATTATGGTTTTGATTACGAATATGTTCTTCCTGCTTCATTGGATATCGCTCCATATGTTTATGTGGAGAATGGAAAGGTTACTGCAGCGGTTGAACGACAAGTAGAGACCTGGCAACAGGAGGATCGAGGATTGTTCTATCGACATGGTGATGTGGCAAACGACTTTGATCACAATAAGGTACTGGAACATATTACAACCAAGGCTGTCACTTATATCAATAAGCAAGTCGGACAGGAAGAACCATTCTTTCTTTATTTCCCTATGACTGCTCCACATACCCCTTGGTTGCCTGCAGATGAATACAAGGGTAAATCGAAGGCAGGAGCCTATGGCGATTTTGTTACGATGGTCGACGCTATGGTTGGTCGTGTACTGAAAAGTATTGATGATGCAGGAATTGCGGAGAATACCATTGTCGTTTTTACTTCGGATAATGGCTCAGATCAAACGGATGAGGAGATTACCAGATTTCAGCATGAGGCCAATATCGGCAGACGAGGACGTAAGGGGGATATCTGGGATGGCGGACACCATGTGCCTTTTATGGTTCGTTGGCCTCAAAAGATTAAGGCTGGGAGTACCGTTGACGCAACCATAAGTACCACCGACTGGTTTGCTACATGTGCAGAGATCACTGGAGTAGAGCTCAAAGATAATGCAGGTGAGGATAGTTATAGTCTGCTATCATTGTTAACGGGTGAGTGTGTAAAACATGAAATCAGAGAGGCAACTGTATTCCACTCTGCAGCAGGGAAATTTGCTATCAGACGAGGGATGTGGAAGTATGTTGATCTTCCTGACAAAAGTAGCGATCCGATATTAAAAGGACAGCTTTATAATATGGAGGAAGACCAGTTAGAGACGAAGAATGTTTTTCTGGAAAATGAAGATGTTGCCAGAGAACTAAAAGAGCTGCTTGAACAGTATAAAACAGCAGGTAGGAGTAGACCAATTAATATTGAAAATTAAATAATAATGATTAAACTTTTTGGAATGTTGATGTGCATCTTCCTGATCAGTCAGGGATTTGCACAAGAGGTGATAACGAAGATTATCCCAACACCTGTTGAAGTGACTTATCAGTCGGGATATCTGAAACTGGAGAAATTAAAAGGCGTACGTGTTGTTGCTGATGGCGATAATGAATTAATGCGTTTGGGACAGGTGTTGTGTGATTCGCTGGATATTGATTCAGTGAATGTTAGTGCAAAAGTCGATGTCTCTTTAAAGGTTGATAATGCATTAACAGAAGAGGCTGCCTATCAGGTACTGATTCAAAAGGGTGGAATTGAAATTATCGGGGCTGATCCTAAAGGTGTTTTCTATGGAATACAGTCATTGCTTCAGTTAATTGATCAGGCGGAAGAAGGTCGGTTGACTTGTCAGGTTGTTAAAGATAAACCTGGATTTCAATGGAGGGGATTGCATCTTGATGTTGCTCGAACCTACTATCCAGTTGATCAGATTAAGAAGATTTTACGCATGATGGCTTATTACAAGATGAATACCTTGCACTGGCATTTATCCGACGATCAGGCATGGCGTATCGAGATTAAGAAATATCCTCATTTGGCCGAAATTGGCTCCTATGGAGGACCGTATTCTGTAATTGGAGGTAAATGGTTAGGCCATGGTAACGGACAAGGACATGGGATGTATTATAAGCATAAGCACATTAAACGAATTGTGGAGTATGCAAAAAGTCTGTACATTGATGTAGTACCCGAGATTGATATGCCAGCTCATGCTGGTGCTTTCCTAGCTGCCTTTCCTGAAATCAGGTGTACAAGTAAAGATACATTGCCTAATCCTCATAAAGGATTGTTTGGTCTTGACTTTAACTGGCGTAACAAAGAGCATGATCAATACCAGTGGGATGCAAACAGAGAGGTGTGTATAGGTAATGAAAAGACCTTTGAGATATTGAATAATGTGTTTGATGAGGTGATGGAGCTTTTCCCTTCAACGTATATCCATATTGGAGGTGATGAGGCCTATAAGCATGGCTGGGCAAAATGTAAGCATTGTCAGGAACGCATGAAGACTGAAGGTCTGGAGGATGTAAAAAAGCTTCAAAGTTATTTTGTGAAACGATTAGAAGAACATATCATCTCCAAGGGGCGTAAGATGGTTGGCTGGAATGAGATCATGCAAGGAGGTATTAATCCGTCAACAACGGTAATGTTTTGGAATGGACATAATCACGATAAAGAGGTGATTAGCGAAGCACTGTCCAATGGAAATGATATGGTGATGACTCCAATTAATCATGTTTATTTTGATATCACACTGGAGAGGAGATCGGCTCTTGATGTATACCAATATGATCCATTGGAGTTTGTTGATCCAAAGCGGGAGTCAAAGATTTTAGGGATTCAGGCATGTGTTTGGGGAGAACATGGACGTTTGGATAGTAGCGGACAGGTTCGTTATGATGCGATGGAGAATTTTGAGAGAATGATTTTTCCTCGTTTGTTACCTCTTGCCGAGTTGGCCTGGAATAAGCGCAAGCGTATTGGTGATGAGGAGTTCTTTAAACGAGTTGACAGTCATGTGAAAGTACTTAAGCAGCATAATATCTCCATTGGTGAGGTGAAAATGGTACCTTGGTGGTAAAAAATAAAGATGGCTCTCCTATGGGAGGGCTATTTTTATAAGTGACAAAAAATTATAAAACAGCAAAAGTGTTTGTTATAAGTGACAAAATATAGTGCCTATTGCACTCCCGAATCCAATAGGTGAGTTATTTTCTATACAACTCATCTATATCTTTTGTTGGATTCCTATAGCATTTTGCCATATAGCAAATAAGATAAAATGCTAATCCTAATCCGGCAATAAAAAACCAGACTACAAATGTTGTGCGAATACGATTCTGTGAAACATTTAACCTTTTACTAAGCCATTCTGTTACTCCTAGGATCATGGATGTTGAGATTGATCGGGTTATTATTTCAATGTCAAAGTTATGGCGATTTTTAAATAAAGTACAGAAGTTTAGCCTGTTCTTCAGCAGTGTGTATGTTGTTGTAGAACAGGCTATTTTTAAACCAATGGAGGCTGTTTATTTTCCAATAATATCTCCCTTTATAGAGTAGGCGATTGCTAACACGTCTTTTCTCGTTTGCTCATCAACATTGTTTTTGTCGAGCGCCATCAAGATATCATCAATTGTATGCATGTATTCTGCTTCACTGATATTCATTCCTCTATGAGTTGTTGGCATATCTCTGCCTTTATATACCTCCGGACCACCTGTCCCAGCCCCAAGAAAGTCGCACAAGTGTTGCTTTACCTGAGCCAGATGTGCAGGATCATCTTTGGCTGGAAGAAAACGAGCATTGATGTGAGGATTCTCAAAATGAAATTCAACAATATCATCGACTAGCTTTGAAATGCCTGAAGCTCCTCCCAGTCGTTCATAGAGAGACTTTTGTGTTGTTTCCATAATTCTATATTTAAGTATTTATAATAGACTGATATAATTTAGTATAGAAACATGCCGGACCTTATCCTTATTCCAATATTTTAGAAACGAAATCAATCGAAGAAAGTTGATGGGTAATTTCCGAACAAAAGGAAAATGAGCTGACGAATGTGATTAACACTGTTAGGTTGAATTGACAAATCACATGTTAGCGTTTACCAGGGGTGAGTTGATAATATAAACCTAAGGATTATTACATGTGCATATGTTATTGGTGGCATTATCAACTTTTTCTTTGAACAGATTAAAGATCGCTATGAACTTATTGAAATTATTATGATTCAGACTATAAAAAAGTGAATTGCCATTGGGGATAGAACTAATCAAGTTAACCTCTTTTAGTTTATTCAAGTGTTCTGATACTGTTGATTTGGCTAAAGGAAGACGTTCTGAAATCCCTTTAGCCTGACATGCATCGTATTTTGCTAGATGCATGATGATTTGAATACGCGCCGGATGTGCTAAAGCATTTAGTAACGGCGCTAATTCCTGTGGTAGTCTTTCGTAGTTGTTATTATCCATATCCATTTATAAGACGCGCAAATGAGGCAAAAGACGCAAAGTATTATAATTTGTAAAGTGTTTTTTGCGTCTTTTTTTAATCCTCTGCGACTTTATAAATACAGAAGAAGCGAACCTTCAGAAATCTAAAAAATAAGTAGATGAAGTTCATCTAAAAATCTAGTAACTTAAAATCATTGAAGCAGATGAAGAAAGAAAAGTCGACGTTGGCAGGATTAGGAGCAGGGATATTAACGGTTCTTGGTAGTATCACATGTTGTGGAGCTCCAATTGCAGCAGGAGTATTGGCATCAATAGGGATAGGGGCCAGTCAGTTAGCATTTTTAAAATCATTACAGCCATATCTTATCGGTATCGCAGTCATTTCATTAGGAATAGGATTCTATCGGTTGTATTTTAAGAAAAGTAAAGCATCATGTTGTAATACAGATAGTTGTTGTGGTGATCAGGCAAGTTCAAATGCCAGTGGTGCAGGAAATCGAAAATCGAAGATATTTCTATGGATCGTAACAATTATCACCGCTGTTATGCTATCTATTTCATTCAATATGAATAGTGAGGAGGTGGATGTGAATGGTAGTAATGTTGAGGGAAAATCAAACTCATGTTGTGGATCAGAAGGAAATGATAAATCAACATTACCAAAACAAGGCTGCAGCTCATGTTCATCCAATATAAGCGAGTCAACAAATGTGAAAACAAAGAGTAGGTTGTCGCCATCTTGTGGAGGAATGTCATGTTCCTCTCCAAATACTGAGCTGAAGACAATTTTCTTTGAGGTTCGCGCAAAGCAACCAACTTGCTGTCTGGGAACACTACTTACTGAGCTTAGAAAACGAAAGGGAATTCAGCAGTATAAAGTCAGTCAAGATAAGAAGGTGATAGGAGTAAGGTATGATGAGGAGCAGTTAAGGCGAGCAGATTTAGAAAAGATGTTTAGTGATGCAGGCTTCAAAATTGCAGAATTAAAATAGTATTGTTCATGATGTCTTAGAGGAACTCAGAACCCATGAGTTTTATACGAATAAAATCTAAAATCATTTAAATGAAAAATTACTTAACACTCGTAGCTTTTGCTATGGTAATGTTATTACTCGGAGTTATAGAAAACACTACTGCACAGGTAAAGTTGGAATTAAATTCAACAATAACTACCCGACACTATTGGAGAGGATTAATGATAAGTAACTCGTCAAATTATGAAGGTGATTTGGTACTACGTACTTCCAATTTACAGCTGGGCGCATGGGGTGGTTATGCTTTTAATGGAGAATATTCTGAGTTTGACTTTCATGTAGGGTATGACCTAAGTGATAAATTTACAATTTCAGTTTGGGACTTATATGCATCACGAGATAGATCATCTATTGATGATTACGATTATTTTGATCTGAATAGAAAAACAACAAACCATTTGATTGATATAAGTGCGAAGTATAAAATATCGAATGATTTCCCGTTGTCGGTTTACTGGAGTACTTTGGTTTGGGGACGAGATTTGAATGAAAAGAATGAACAGCGATATTCATCATATGTGGAGCTTGATTATCCTGTAAATATTGGTCATAGTATAGTAGATTTTTATGCTGGATTTAATCTGGTTGAGGAAAGTATGTATGGTAAAGATATTAATGCGGTAGATGTAGGTGTTACTGCAACCAAATATTTTCGGATTAATGATAATCTGACTTTTCCTCTGTGGGCAAAGGTTGCGATTAATCCAGAAGCAGGAACTTCTAATTTAATCCTTGGACTTCAATTTAATTTAAACTAAAAGTTGAGCCTGTTAAAAAATATACTCGTTCATTTTTTTAGCTGAATTTGCTTTATCCCCTTCCGGTGAGTTAATTGTGGAAGGGGATTATTGTTTTATACCAATTCTCCTTCCTGAATATTACAACTCTCTAATCCATGTTCAAGATGATAAATATGCTTAAATCCCATATGTTGCATAATGCTAATAGCTTCGGAGCTTCGAATACCTGCAGTACAGTATACCAGATAGATTTCATCTTTTGGAAGGTATTTTAATCCTTTTGATAAGTCGTATTTATAGACATCCATTAGTATTGCTCCTTTTAAATGTCCAGATTTATACATCTCGCGATCTCGGGTGTCGATGATGTGAAATTTGTTGTTTCCCTTACACTTTCTTAAGAGTTCTTTAGCCTGATCACATTGGATATTTCTTACGTATGCTTTTGCTTGTTCCATACTTTTGATATTCATTAAAAACAATTAATAATCTAATAGGTTATTCTTATAAGTCGAAGTGATAGACGAAAAGACGCAGCTTTTTTGCGAAAATAACGTAAGAAGCGTAATTTAATGCTATCGGCTTTGAAATAAGTAGGTTAAGTCTATTTTTGCATGCTTAAATTCTAAAAATAGAAATCTAATAATTTTAGAAAGATGACAAATTGCGATATTCAGGGAATTTATCAAAAATATAGTACACATTTACTCGCCTTTATCCGACAGCAAGTTCGAGATGTAAATGTTGCAGATGATTTGCTTCAGGAAGTGTTTCTTAAAACTATGGAATCTTGTCTTCGTGATCAAGAAATCAAGAACCTGAAAAGCTGGTTGTTTTATGTAACTAGGAATACGATTATCGACTTTTATCGACAACAAAAGAAAACGATTCAGGAGGAAGATTATATCAATCTGAATCATTTGAATTCGGCCGACTTTCAACAAATATTGTCTGGTGAAATATCCGACATGATACATCTACTTCCAAAAGAGTATGCCGATGCACTTATTTGGAGTGATATTGAAGGTATCCCTCAAAAAGATATTGCTGTGCGATTAGATATTAGTCTGTCAGGAGCAAAATCCCGAGTTCAACGTGCTCGTCAGAAACTAAGAGAGCTATTCTTTGAATGTTGTGATGTAGAACTCGATGCGCAAGGGAATATCATCTCTTGTGAAATAAAGAGTACTTGTACTCCATTGCTTAGCAAATAATAAAGATTGTGTTTTCACTATTGAGTTAACCTCTCGTATACCGCTTCGGACTTTTCAATAAATGTAGGGGGATTAATGTGTGCGAGAGGGTAACTTGTTATTATTGAGTGTGAGAGCTTCTTTTAGTTTCCTTCTTGAAATGTAATCTTCAAAAAAAATATAATCCTTTTTGCGTCTTTTCTTCTTGTCGATCGCCTTTAATATGAACAGAAAGCTTAACGGTGTTCATGTATTCAAAATTAAGAGGAAAATGTTTGTAATCCGTTTTAACAGAGTTTATCAAAAAAGTAGCAAAAGTACGTGTTGTCCTGGGTGATTTATAAATCACTTTAGGAAAGAGAAGATTAATCATTTTAGTATTAGCAAGGAGAAAGAAGAAAAGTTATGCAAGAAAGTTTAATTATAGCATTTAGAAATTTATTTTATAACACTTTAGAGGTGATGCCAACCCCATTTTATGACAATCTAACAAAGACACTGGGGAATTTTGTGTTTATTACACTTGAGTTATTCATCCTCTTTATAGCAATTACTGCTATTATCGAGTATATCATGATGCACGTTAATCAGAAAAAATTGCAGAAGTTATTTGAAGGGAGAGGATTGATAGGGAATATTGCTGCCGCAACATTCGGTGCTGTCACACCATTTTGCGCATGCTCAACTATACCTATGACGGTAGGATTCTTAAATGCCAAAGTTCCATTTGGATCTGTAATGTCATTTTTAATATCCTCACCACTATTAAATCCGATTATAGTAGCGATGCTCGCAGCAACAGTAGGGGTGAAAAATGCGGCAATATATTTCATTTTTGCCTTTTCGTTAGCGGTTTTATTTGGCTATCTGTTAGAAAAGTTTGGTTTTGCGAAACATGTTAAGTCAGTTAAGGTTTCAGGTGGTCATACTGTAAATGACGGAATTGATACTCGACGATCGTACTCAATTGGAAAAAAGATTAGCTTGTCATTGAAAGCTGGATGGGACTCGTTAAAACCAATTTTACCCTACTTGTTTGCAGGTGTAGCGGTTGGAGCTGCTATCTACGGGTATTTACCTAAAGGAGATACAATTGCAAAGTACGCTGGAGAAGGCAATATCTTTGCAGTACCGTTGGCCTCAATCATTGGAATTCCTCTATATATTCGAGCCGAAACAGCCATTCCTATTGCCATGTCGTTAATATCAAAAGGTGTTGGTATGGGGACAGCTATTGCGTTGATTATTGGAGGCGCAGGAATGGCAATACCTGAGATGTCAATGTTGGCGAAGATATTCAAGAAGAAGCTGTTGATATCTTTTATTGGAGTGATCTTCATGGTTGCGGTGATCACGGGATACGCCTTCAATATTATTCTATAAACGATAACTTACACCTTAATATACTTTCAAGGGAGGCGATACAGCGGTCATAAATAATATCTGATTGTTATAGTCTGCCGGATGGTTGCCTCCTAATTATTGTAAATAAAAAATAAAATCATGGGATTATTTGGAAAATCAAAGAAAGCATCGAGTTGTTGCAACGTGAAGTTCGAAGAAGTAAAAGAAGAGAAAAAGGATAAAAAATCGAGTTGTTGTGACATTAAAATCGAAGAAGTGAAAGAAGAAAAGAAATCGAATCCATTTAGTGGTGGATGTTCTTGTGGATCGTAAGCATTGAGAGCAATGCTCGATTTTAAGTTTATCATACTCATAGGAAAAGACTAGATCTTATTTCTTTTCCATTGCTAAGTTTCAAGGAGCGATCCGTCTACAGAGGTTTTTTTGTTGCAGTTGTAAGGTTTTGAAGAATTGACTGTGCTTCTGAAAGACGTGATCGTTTCTTTTTAGGTAATAATCAGAATTATAAAATTATCCCGTTATTAATTTAATAGTCTAGAGTAATTTGATCATGAATAAAATTGTAAGTTTTAAAATATGTCCTTGCTTTCAACGAATATCTGCTTTGTTCGAAGCTGTAGGTGTTCCTTATCAGGCAGAATTTTTAAATCTGAACCATATTCCTAAATGGTTTACTGATATCTCCCCAAATCTGGAACCAGTGCTTATAACAGAGGACGGAAAGTCAATACCAAACTTGTATCCAATACTTCAATACCTGTTAGAAAAACACAAAGAGGAGATTAGTTCGCTGGATTTACGTTATTTTGAGGAGAATGACGAATGGTGTAAATTGGCTGATCAGCAGTATATAAATCAGTGTGTAACAATGAGAAGTAATGATTTAGGAGCAATGATTGAGAAAGGCAAAGAATATATCTACGGTTTGCATCAGATGGAGATGCGATTAGCTGATGACAAATTCTTTCAGGGGGATACTTTATCGCTGGTAGATATTGCATGGATACCAGTACTACATCGGGCAGCATTAGTTAAAGATAGAACCGGATATGATTTTCTTGATGCATTCCCTGGATTACAACGATGGCAGGGAGAGTTAATGGACACCCAGATCCCTCAGAACTCTGTGTCGATCGATTTTCTCGCTGTTTTTGAGGAGTACTATCTGAATAGCTCTACCTATTTAGGAAAACTTCAGAATAAGTCAGGAAGAAGTCTCCATTACTTATGCTGCAAAGAATGAGTAATGGAGACTTCTTCTTAATTTTTACTAGCTAATATCATAAATAACCAGGATATTAGATAAGCCAATATACCAATTCCTGCAAATAAGAATAAAATTACAAATGCAATTCTAACATGACTTTCTTTCATGTTGACACGATTGCCTAACCATTTTGAAACTCCTAAAATCATAGTGTATAGTTTAATTGTTCATAATTCGATTACGTTAAAATAATAAAAAAGGTTGAGTTAGAAAGCATAAGTGTTGTTTTGTTTTGGTTGTATTTTAATGAAAATAGGTGTATTCTTAAACTAATGTTAAAATTTAATAAATGGTGTATTGTGTAGATTTATAGGTGGTTATGGTATTTATTTTTGAGGGTGGATAATTAAACAAGTGTTAAAAAAGTTAAAAAGGGTTTGAGGAATTAAAAAAATGTTTAGTTTTGAACCCGAAAGACTAAAGTAGTTCAAAATGGCAAAATCAGAAAAAACGGAAATCCATGATCGGGTGTTCAATGTAGCAATGGACATGATGAGAAGATATGGATTGCGTGGGATGAATATGAGTGAGTTGGCTAAGAGGTCAAATTTGGCAAAGGCAACATTGTATAAGATAATCGGTACAAAAGAGAATCTTGTAGACATGGTTGCTTATCATATCTATGACATAAATACTAAAACGCTATTAAAGAATTTATTAGAATATGAAGATCCTGAGATTGCTGTTACTGCATTCTTGGATGAATATCTAAATTTTTCGGTAGCATCTCAGCGAGTACTGGTTCTTCAGATTTATAAGGAATATCCAGCATTAGAAGAGAAGTATGATCGTGATTTTGAGGAGAGAATGTGCAAGGTAGAAGAGGTATTTGAAGAATGGTATGACAAGGGGATGTTAAATCATGATATCAATGTGAACCATTGTATTGAATCTTTGAGGGCCTTGAACGACTTTTATGTTGAGAGTGACTATTCTGATAAAGAGGTTATCGATCGATTAAGATCAGGTTTCCGATGTATCTTTAATGGAATGGGAATTAAAATTTAAAAAGCAAATATATACTAATTTGATGCAGGTGAATCAAATAATCGTTTAATTACTTGGTCGCTGCTTGGTGATATTTAGAGTCAGAAATAATGATATTCTGATTATTTTTTTGACAAAAATGAACTTAACGAACTGGAAAAGTTCAAAAGTACTTAATGATGAATAAAACAACGTATTTAGGTAAGTTGATCCTGTCGGCAATTTTGTCGGTGGGTGTTCTGTTCTCTTGCAAGGAGAAAGAGGCAGAGAAAGTGGAGATCATAAGACCTGTAAAGGTGTATGAGGTAGGATGTAACCAGGGGATTTCATCGCATAAAATATTTACCGGTTTGGTAAAGGAATCGCGAGAGGTAAAAATAGCCTTTCAAATTCCAGGGCCTTTGGTGAAATTAAATGTTGATGAAGGTCAGTTTGTAAGGAAAGGAGCAGTAATTGCCGAGCTTGATGAGCGTGACTATAAAGTACAATTACAATCGGCAAAAGCTAATTACGATAATGCAAAATCGCAGGCTGAACGTTATGAGGCTTTATATGAAAAGAAAAGCACTTCGAAGAGTGTTTATGATCAAACACAAGCAAGTTATAAGCTGGCAAAAGCACAACTTGAGGCAGCCGAGAATGCGTTGAAGGATACTAAAATCCGTGCCCCATTTTCAGGTTATGTACAATCGATGTTTGTTGAGAATTATGAGAAGATAGGTGCAGGACAACCAATTGTATCATTACTTGACCTGAATAACTTGGAAGTGTCGGTGGCTTTGAGTGAGAATGATTTCTTACAGCGAGATTTGTTTACTGAATTCTCATGTAAATTCGAAAACCTCAAGGAAGAAACCTATCAGTTAAGTCTGATTGATATTGAGAAAAAACCTAATGGTGACAACTTCTATAAAATGCGTTTAGGATTTGATTCCAAGGAGAATAAAATTGTACCAGGCATGGCAGCTAGTGTAATGGTTCAATTAGAAACAACAGACAAAGAGGTATGTGCTGTACCTGTTGAAGCTGTATTTGGAGATCAAGGAAAGTCATATGTTTGGAAATTTAATGACAAGAGTCAAAGTGTAAAACGCCAGGAGGTAAGAATGTTGGACTTTGATTCAAAGGGAATGATTCAGATTGTTGAAGGTCTAAATAATGGAGATCTGATCGTAACAGCTGGTGTTCATAGTTTGTGTGAAGGACAAAAAGTGAAGAAGTTGAATACTAAATCTGTTTCGAACATAGGAGGGCAATTATGAATTTTACCGAGTCTGTTTTAAAACAGCGTAAGGTATTACTCTTTGTATTGATTGCATTAGCAGTAGGAGGTGTTATTGCTTTCTCAAAAATGAGTAAACTTGAAGACGCTGAAATTTCTGTGAAGTCGGCTTTGGTGGTGACTCAATATCCAGGAGCATCGCCACATGAGGTTGAATTACGTGTGACTGATGTTCTGGAAACTGCCATCCAGGCAATGGATAATATCGATCATATTGAGTCTCGCTCAATGGCTGGATATTCTGAAATCACTGTTGAGATAAAGAAGTCTGTTCGCACAAAAGAACTTCAACAGTTGTGGGATATGTTGAGGCGCAAGGTGAATGATGCTAGCGGACAATTACCACAAGGAGCTTCGGCGCCAATTGTTGTCGATGACTTTGGTGATGTTTATGGTATCTTTTTGGCGATGAGTGGCGAAGGATATTCGTATGAAGAACTTCAGGATTATACTCGCTATATGAAGCGTGAGTTGCTGTTGGTGAAAGGTGTAAAACGAATCAACCTTTATGGAGAGCAGACAAAATGCGTTAATGTTGAGTTATCGCAGGAAAAGATGGCGAATCTTGGAGTGCATCCAGGACAAGTCATTGATATTTTGAATAATCAGAATAAGGTAGTCAATCCAGGAGCATTGACTATTGGTACGAATCGTGTTCGCATCGCTTCTGAAGGAAATTTTCACGAGGTTGATGATCTAAAAAATCTGTTGGTGTCAGGATCGAATGGTCACTCTGTTTACCTAAAAGATATTGCAACAATTACAAAAGATTACCTGAAGCCTTTTTCTCAGAAAATGAAATATAACCAGGTTCCTGCTATTGGTCTTGCGCTTGCAATGGAGAGTGGTGGTAATGTTATTGAATTGGGAGAGCGTGTTCAGAAAAGAATTGATGAGCTGAATAAAAATATCCCGGTTGGTATCAAAATGGATCGTGTATTTTATCAGCCTGCTCGTGTAAAGGTAGCTATCCGACAGTTTATGGTTAACCTTGTAGAGTCAGTATTGATTGTAGTATTTGTGTTATTGTTGGCCATGGGATTCCGTACGGGACTCTTGATCGGTAGTGGACTTATATTTACTATTCTGGGTACGTTTATCGTGATGATCAGTATGGATATTGCCCTACAGAGGGTTAGTTTGGCTGCAATTATTATTGCCATGGGAATGCTGGTGGATAACTCTATTGTGGTAGCCGATGGTATACTGGTCGATTTAAAGAAAGGAATAAAACGGAAGAAGGCTATGAGTCGCACTGCAAAACAGACTGCAATGCCTTTGTT
Source organism: Puteibacter caeruleilacunae (assembly GCA_005217565.1). Lineage (GTDB taxonomy): Bacteria > Bacteroidota > Bacteroidia > Bacteroidales > Prolixibacteraceae > Puteibacter > Puteibacter caeruleilacunae. Next base: position 93,635 of record SJCO01000013.1, on the reverse strand, counting down.
AGGAGCTACATTGGTGGCGATTCTGGCTTTCTTACCTATTTATATGTCTCCCGATTCAACCGGTGAATTCTGTGCAAGTTTGTTTCAGGTTGTAGCAATCTCTCTATTTTTAAGTTGGCTACTTGCTTTGACTCAGACTCCATATTTCTGTGATCTATTTTTGAAAGGAAAGAAATATGCTCCTGCTGAAGGTGAAGTTGCAGATCCTTATGCTGGAAAGTTCTATCAGAAATTCCGACGTTTTGTTCAATATTCATTGAGACACAAAACAATGATATTAGGAGTTGTTATAGTATTGCTTGTTTCATCTTTCATGATCTTTGGTAAAGTGAAAAAGCTGTTTATGCCTAACCTTGAGTATAACCAGTTCATTGTAGAATACTGGTTACCTGAGGGAGGAGACATTGCAAGTGTAGAGAAAGATTTAGCTCAGTTAGCGGATTATTTACAATCACAGGAAGAGGTTAAAAATATTACGACTAGTTTAGGAGCTACTCCTGCTCGTTATACCTTAGTCCGTCCATTTACCAGTCGTAATCAGAATTACGGAGAGTTGGTTGTGGATACCGAGAGTTATGAAGAGATGAAGAAATTTGGACCTAAGGTTCAGAAATATCTTGATGAAAACTATCCATGGGCAACAGCACGTGTAAGATATTATGCAGCTATTAGTAGCGAATATCAGATCGAAGCTAAATTCTCTGGTCCTGATCCTAAGGTGTTAAGGGACTTGTCGGCTAAGGCAGAGCAAATCATGAAAGCTGAGCCTAAGGTTGGTAAAGTTACCAATAACTGGAAAAACCAGGTTCCTGTATGGAATCCACAGTTTTCACAAGCCTATTCTCGTGTTACCAATATTAATAGAAGCGATGTTTCTAATGCATTAGCTTGTGCTACTGATGGTTTGCCTATTGGATTGCTTCATGAGGGCGATGATATGTTGCCAATATTAATGAAGACTCGCCTAGACAATAGTGCCTATATGGAGGCCATGGAAAATACGCCAGTCTGGGGTAACACTAAAGCAAGTGTTCCATTACGACAGGTGGTTTCAGATATAAGTATCAATTTCGAGGATCCTATTATTCGCCGCTATGATCGTCGTAGGGCAATAAAGGCTCAGTGTGATCCTGCGGTAGGTTATAATGCTCCGGATGCATTTAAACAGATCAAGACAAAGGTTGAAGCAATAGATCTTCCAGAAGGATATGATCTTACTTGGCTGGGAGAACATAAGCAAAGTGGAGATGCAAATGCTAATATTGGTAAATTCTTACCTCTTGCATTCTTGTTGATGGTGATTATCATCATGATGTTGTTTAATAATTTCCGTCAACCAATGATTATTTTGATGATACTACCATTGTCTTTTATTGGTGTAAGCTACGGATTGTGGATAACAGGAAAGTCGTTTGGTTTTATGGCTATTCTGGGTACTTTGGGACTCATGGGGATGATGATTAAAAATGCAGTTGTATTGCTTGATCAGATTAACCTGGATATTTCAGAAGGAAAAGATAAGCTTAATGCGGTAATTGATTCAGCTGTATCAAGAATGCGTCCTGTTGTAATGGCTTCTTTTACTACGATTCTTGGAATGATTCCATTGATTAGCGATGAGTTGTTCGGCGGTATGGCTGTGGCTATCATGTTCGGTTTGCTATTAGGTACCATTATTACGTTGATTGTTGTACCGGTATTATATGTTGTATTCTACCGAGTGTCGACTAAGAAAGTAATGGAGATGTAGAAGGGAGAATGGAGAACGGCTTCACCTGTCAGTGTCGATAGACCTGACAGGTGTCTTAGATGAAGTGATTAGATAATAATAATGATTGATAAAATGAAGCAAATAAAGATATTAGCTCTGGGGGGACTACTCCTTGCTGCTTTCAGTTTCCAGGGGATGAGTCAAGAAGCACTCACCCTGGAGCAAAGCAGGAAGTTGGCCCTTGAGTACAACCACAAAATAAAGATTGCTGATGAGTTGATTGCGGAGAGTGAATCGAATGTGAGTCTTGCTATGACTCAGTTCCTTCCAAATCTATCGTTCAGTGGTTCATATAACTATATGCACGATATCGATGATATTGCATTTCCTGGATTCTTTTTGCCAACGGCTGAAAGTGCAGAGGCCGGACAAAAAGGAGATTATTCAGGAACCAGCGATGTGTATTTCCCTGGCTTAAACATGAAAATGGGTAATATTGATTATTTCCGGGGAGGACTTAGTCTATCACAGCCTATTTATATGGGGGGTAAAATTCGTAGTGCCTATAATATGACCAAGATTGGTAGACAGATTTCACATTATAATCGCAACTTGCAGACTTCTGATGTTATTGTGGAAACCGATCAGGCTTACTGGAATATGGTGTCGATCAAAGAGAAAGTGCAAATGGCCGATAAGTATGTTGAGATGCTTACGGCCTTAGTGAATGATCTGCAGAATGCATACGATCTTGAACTGACCACCAAAAATGAACTGCTCAAAGCTAAGGTTCAGCTTAACCAGGCAAAACTTAATCAGTTTAAAACCGCTAATGGTTATGAGTTATCTAAGATGGCTTTGTGTCAGGTAATCGGAAAAGACTTGATGAGCAATGTCGAAGTGAGCGATACTGTTGTGGCTGTCGATGATTATAAGATTCAAAAAGATTATATGGGCAAGGCATTGGCTCAACGTCCAGAGTTACTAATGCTTGGTAAGCAGGTAGAATTGAACGCAGAAGAGGTAAAAAGTACCAATGCCGATTATATGCCTCAACTAGGAGCAGGTGCGTCATATACTCAGATTAGTGATGTGAATGATTTGATTGAAAGTACTGGTAGCTTGATGGTTCAAGCCCAACTATCAGTGCCCATTTTTCATTGGCGAGAGCGCAAGCATAAAGTCGCTGCAGCTAAGCATCGCAAAGCACAGCAAGAATTGGAATTAGAGCGCACGCGCGATTTAATCCAATTGGAAGTTCAGCAGTCATATTTCAATTTATTGGAGGCTAATAAGCAGATTGAATTGGCAGAAACAAGTATGGATCAAGCCGAAGAGAATGTGACGTTGATGAAGAACAGTTTCTATGAAGGAGTAGCCAACACAACGGAGCTACTCGATGCGCAGGCTTTCTGGCAACAAGCTTACAGTGAGCTAATTGATGCGAAGATTAATTTTAAACTTCGCGAAGTAAGTTTCTTAAAGGCTATTGGAGAATTAACCAAATAGTGTAGGGTAGATATGACCGGAAAAAGGATGGGTAGTATCTTAAGATCATGCTGCCCTCCATCCGGTTATTGTTTTATATTTTAACCTGTACTCTATGATAAGACTTTTACCTGGCTTAACCAATAATAACACAATCAAGATTCTCATAACAAATGTAGAATACTTTGTAACCATGATCACTGTGTGGGTGATTGCGTTTTTATTTATGCTGATATTTCAGATGGATGCAAGTAGTAAATACGCTATCAATCATTTGTCTGATTGTTCTTCTATTTTGTGGCCAGGCATTATGGCTGGTATTATATGGGGAGGGATTTTCAAATTGGTAGAATTATTCCGTCCACGAATACCTCTTTATTCAATGTCGATTGTGGCTTCAATACTGATAAATATTGTAAGCGCATATTTAATCATCTATGTGATGTATCAATGGGAGCACTTGTTACCACTTGGACAGTTTCCTCATGAAGATGTTGACTTGAAGACATTTTATAATTCCTATCTTTTTCTAGCAGTCTTGGCATATTTCTTTGTTGTAGGAACCTTGATTGAGGTATTTATGAGGGTAGCGAGGAAGTTTGGACAAGGTGTATTAAGAAAGTTACTAATGGGGCGTTATTACAAACCCAAGGAGGAAGAACGTATTTTCTTGTTTATGGATCTAAAATCATCAACTTATTATGCCGAGAAGTTGGGACACTTTAGGTACAGTAAACTGATTCAGGATTGTTTTCGAGATTTAAGCTATGCGGTAAGAAAAAATAACGCACGAATCTATCAATATGTTGGTGATGAGGTTGTCCTTACCTGGAAGGTAAAGCAAGGGGTGAGAAGATGGCAATGTATCCAATTATATTTCGATTTTGTTGATACACTTAATAAGCGCCAGGATTATTATCAAAAGCACTACGGAATGGTACCTATTTTTAAAGCAGGAGTACATGCCGGAAAAGTGATGGTGGCCGAAGTTGGTGAGCTAAAAACAGAGATTGCTTATCATGGAGATGCAATTAATACGGCAGCCAGAATACAATGTTTGTGTAATCCTTATAATACAAGGCTTTTAATATCAGGTGATTTGCTGGAAAAATTAAAGAGTGTTGATAATAATTGTACTGAATTTGCCTTTTTGGAACGGGTTTTGTTAACGGGGAAGGAGGTTCCTACGGAAATATATAAATGGAACAACTTTTCACGTGTTGATGGAGAAAGGTGTCATGTTCCAGGAAGCGATAGGAGCTAATGAAATTGAAAAAATAAAAACAAATAATAGAGTTAATTTAAAAATGAGAAATATGCAAGATCAATTAGCAGAGCGAAACTCGCTTTTTTCTTTTGCAGTGTCAAAGTTGGAAGCACCAACAATGGCTAATAAAAAGATGTTGTCGTATCATATTTTTAATCTGAAAATGAATGACGATTTTGTTGTAAAGAGCGAACAGGAAGTAGAAGAACTTATTGAATACATAAATAATCATCAATAATGACTATTAAATTTCCCTTTCATAAGCAGGTTACTTTGCATTAATGTTTGTAAGTAACCTGTTTTTTTATTCCTTGGCTAATTGCCATTTATCTTTCCTCATTTCTGTAGTGTGTACAAATACCTCCCGTTTTTTGTACATGAATCTACTTATTCGTTAGGGCCTGCTAATATTTTGTTACATCCATTCCATTTTGGTTTATTACCTTTGACGCTCAATCGACAAATCTAATAATCTTTGAAATATGAAATACATTAGCATCTTGGCATTATCAGCATTGGTGGCATGTAATACATCCAATAAGTCGGCAAAAGTTAAAACTGATGACGCTGCAACAACGAAAACAGAATCATCAACAGCTGCAGTAGTCAAAAATGTATCGACTGATAATATGGTGAAGTTTGAGGGAGGAAGTTTTTTAATGGGATCCGATAATGGCTTACCTAATGAGAAGCCTATTCATGAGCAAACTGTAGAGCCTTTCTTTATTGATAAATCTCCTGTTACTGTTGCTGAGTTTTCCAAATTTGTGGATGCTACAAAATATGTTACCGAAGCTGAGAAGTTCGGAGATTCAGGTGTATTTAATTTTACGCTGGGGAAATGGGAATTATTAAAAGGTGCAAACTGGAAGAAGCCTTTGGGGCCTTCTGGAGAAGAAGCAAAAGACAATCACCCTGTAACTCATGTGAGCTGGAATGATGCTGTTGCATATGCTCAGTGGGCAGGAAAGAGATTGCCAACCGAAGCAGAGTGGGAATTTGCTGCACGTAGTGGTAAGAACTCTGATCAGAAATTTAGTTGGGGAGCTACTTTGCAAATCGATGGTCAGTACAAGTCGAATGTTTGGCAGGGTGAAATTACCGATCAGACAGCTAAAGATGGTTACTTGTATACTTCTCCTGTAGGTGCATTTGGTGAGACAGAAGCAGGTTTAACTGACATGGGTGGTAATGTGTGGAACTGGTGTGCCGATACATATGCCATTTATCCAGGTAATCCACAAGCTGTCCCTTATGATAATAATATAAAGGTTATTCGCGGAGGATCATTCTTTTACGATGCTAATGGAGAAGATAGTTTTAGTGTGTCAGGAAGAGCTCAGAATTCTCACGAAACCTCCTTATTTAATACAGGTTTCAGATGTGCTAAAAGTGCTAAATAATAGTTTAAATCTGTAATAATTTAACTTGATTTAACCACATCTTCTTTCAATAGCCATATTATTTGCCTTTCTTTGCTACTATAATCAAGCAATAATAAGGAAAAAGATGAGTAAAACACATACGTTCCATATCCCCGTAATGGGGATTGGTTACACTGTTGATACTCCGCTTAAGGTTGCTCAATACGGGATTTCATCAGTGGTGTCATTGGTTGACGACATCTTGGTGGAAAAGATGAGGGAATTCTATAGCCAGAAATTTGATCTTCCATTCCAGGGGATTTCAAATAAGATTGAGGATTTCCGAGCAAAACGTATTACTGCTTATCTTGATTTGATGGATAAGTTAGTAAAAGAGAACCTTGAGGAAGTGAAGCACTCAATTCACGAAAAAAGTAGTGAGTTGGATAAGTACATGGAGATGCTTCCAGATGTATCATCAGTAAAGGCTAAATTCAAGGAACTTACCAACGGAAATAAGTTAAAAGAACTTCAACAATGGGTTCAGCAAAACCTAACTGCAGGTAGTATTGATGTCAATATTATGACAAAACTCGACCGTGAGAACTACTCTAACGGAGAGCAACTTCCTTCAGAATATAACGATGCACACGCAGCATTGCGAGGTTTTGCAAATAGTACATTGAATTCGTCGGTTGTTCTTTCAGCAGGAATGAATCCTCGTTTGTACAGCTATTGCGAGTCTTTCGAGCAATTTTATCCTGATGCGAATGGAAACTTCAACAAGAAAATTATCTTGAAAGTAAGTGATTACCGTTCAGCATTAATACAGGGTAAGATCTTTGCAAAGAAAGGTTTGTGGATTTCAGAGTACCGTATCGAGTCGGGCTTGAACTGTGGAGGTCATGCATTTGCAACAGATGGACACTTATTGGGGCCTATCCTTGAAGATTTTAAGAAGAATCGTGAGGCATTGCGAAACGATGTATATGAACTATATGCTAATGCTTTAAAGGCAAAAGAACGTTATTGTCCTGAAGAGGCACCAGAGATGCTTATTACTGCTCAGGGAGGTGTTGGTACATCAGAAGAGCATGAATTTTTAATGGATTACTATAACCTTGATTCAATAGGTTGGGGTACGCCATTTATGTTAGCACAAGACGTTATAACTATTGATGACGATACGTTACAGCAGTTAGTTGATGCTAAAGAAGATGATCTTTATCTAAGTGAGATTTCTCCACTTGGAGTGATGTTCAATAACTTGAGAGGTAACTCGAAAGATATTCAGAAGGAAAACTGGGTGAAAGCTGGAACGCCAGGTAGTCCTTGTACGAAAAAGTATGCTTCAATCAACCGGGAGTTTACTGAGCATTCAATTTGTACTGCATCTCGTCAGTATCAAAAATTGAAGCTGGAAGAGCTGAAAAATAAGAATCTGCCAGAAGCTGAATATAAACGACAGTTCGATAAGATTGTCGAGAAGGCATGTATTTGTGTAGGTTTGGGAACTTCTGCACTGATGAAGTATAATTTGGATACTAAGTTGGAAGGACCGGGCGTTTCGATATGTCCAGGACCTAATTTGGCCTACTATTCAAAGAAAACAAATCTTAAGGAGATGGTTGACCATATCTATGGTAGGGTGAACCTGATGACGCGTCCTGATCGTCCGAACTTGTTTGTAAAAGAGTTGGGCATTTATGTCAACTATATGAAAGACAAGGTTGAGGAGCTTCGTTTAGCTGGAGATGAAAAAGGTCTTGCTGGCTTTAAGCGTTTCCAAAGAAACATGGATAAAGGTATTGCCTATTATAAAGAGCTATTTACTGAGGTGAAAGCTAAGATTGATGGGATGAAAGAGAATGCCATGGAGCAGATTGAAGCACTTGAAAACGAACTGAAAAGTATTGAATTAAAGATATAAAAGAGATCATTGCTCTCTAATTTTTAATACATGGAAAGGATGTCAGGGCCGTTATGGCGACTGGTATCCTTTCTTTTTTTACTACCTTTGATAGTATCAAGAGTTTGAAGTCAGGATTTCCGGCGTTGAGTAACAGCAGTCTCCTCCCGGAGCAATATTACCGGAGTTTCGCCGGAAAGTCCTGACCAGTATCGTCTTGATGATGTTTGGACTCTTGGATCATTTGAATTGTCGATTTATCAGATTCTGATGTCATTGTCTCATTGTACTTCGTTTGATATGAATAAAGACAGGTCTGCCGTAAATTACCCTTATTGATAGAGTCGATTAATTCAACAATCTCATAATTCAAAAATCTAATAATCTTTTGATCGTCAGCTCAAATAAGATACTTTTGTGCTCAACTAAATGAATGCGGATATGATTGCAGTACTTGTATTGATGGCAGTGGGGACGGGCCTAGGTTTGTATCTAGGAAAGTATCCTAAATTGATCAAGCTGAATGATCGGTTGACCAGTTTGGCAATTTACTTATTACTCTTTTTATTAGGGATATCGGTAGGATTGAATGATAAGATCATGAATAACCTGGATACTATAGGGGTGAAGGCTTTAGTGATTACTATTGGAGCTTTGGCTGGTAGTATGGTTTGTGCACTGTTGGTGTATAAATTGTTTTTCAAGGAAGGGGGTAGTCATGAAGGGTAGTCTGATTATTCTAGCTTTTTTCGCTACAGGAGTACTGCTTGGTAGTAATAAATTTCTCCCTGAGTTTATGATGGAAAATGACCTTAGTATGTATGCCCTATATGTATTGATGTTTGTTGTGGGTGTTGGTATAGGTGCCGATAAAAACTCATGGAGTGTTGTTAAGAAGATGAAAGTCAAATTATTCATGGTGCCATTAGGCATTATCATAGGTACTGGAATCGGAACCTTTTTAATCTCTTTCCTCCTATCTGATATTAATTATAAGGAGTCGTTGGCTGTTGGCGCAGGCTTTGGTTATTATAGTCTGTCGAGTATATTTATTACCCAAATGCATGGCGAGACATTAGGAGTAATAGCATTATTATCAAATGTACTAAGAGAGATGTTCACGTTGTTGTTGACCCCTATATTGGTTAAGTACTTTGGGAAACTTGCGGGTATTGCAGGTGGAGGAGCTACAGCTATGGATACAACCTTACCAATTATCGTCCGTTATTCTGGAAAAGAGTGGGGGATAATAGCCGTGTTTAGTGGTATTGTGTTAACTATACTTGTCCCATTTTTAGTAACCTTTATTCTGGAGGTGATGTAATGGTTCAAACAACTTATTTACACCTGACAGCGTCGTAAGACCTGTTAGCGTGTCGATAAATCTCGTAGTCACTATTAAGCGACATACACCATACTAAAACTTGGCAGGCTTTCCAGATTCTATCGGATGCTGAAAGGTTTTTACACTATCACCAGCTATTGAACATTACAAGCTACAGTAGTATCTTGTTTATTCACGGTTAGCTGCCAGGATAATCCCATATTTTCTAGTTCAGGGATAAATGGATCAGGATCAAATTCTTCTACGTTGTAAACACCCGGTTCATTCCAATTGCCTTGCATAAACATCACTGCTCCAACTACTACCGGAATGCCAATGTAATGCGAAATCGATTGTAGAGGATCCTGATAATCGCATGCCGTTTGAAAGCCAAACTGGATACGTACAGATTGTTGTTCTTGCTTTTTCTTTCCTTTAATCGTGCACTCTACCAAGGCAGCCTTTGATTCTGTTTGTTCAGTTGATTGCCAGCAGCGAGCCTCCTTTATTGTTGGGAAATTTTTCACCAACGACTCTAATTCTTCGTTATATACTAACTTGGTTGTAGTCCTGTCGGCATGCTGTTGCTCGCGATCATCCTGCCAATCCCCATCACACCAGAAACGACGATCATTTGTCGATTCTTGCTGCTCCTCACTACGTGGATAATTGTAGCTGGCATCATAGTTTATGATATCGAGGTGTTGTATCTCATCAAAATGATGTTTAGCTGCATGAGCCGCGAAAACACCTGTAATACCTGGATCAATACCACATCCAAGGATGGCAGTAATTCCTGCTTCTTTAAATCGGTTCTGGTATGACCATTGCCACCTGTAGCTTACTCTTTCTTTATCTGTGTGGCGATAGTTCGCAATATCAAGGTAACTTACCTCGGTCTCAAGACAAGCATCCATAATATGCAGACTGTAATTCGAGAAAGTAGCATTAATAACTAACTGAGGACGAAAAGTATAGATTAGATCTATTAGTTGAGATGAATTCGTAGGATCAACGGGAACGGTTATAACTTTATCCATTGTTGTGACTGGTCGCAACAATTTCCCGTCAATATATTGAGCCTCATCGGCAACAACAATGCTAGAAAATACCTGAGGGTATTGTTGCATTACTTGCACAACAGAGGTAGCTGTACTACCCGATCCTATGACCAAAACTCTTCCCATGAAAGCGTGTTCTCCTATTAAAATAACGCCGCAACAAACCGTTTGATCATAGAGAATAATGAGTCAAATCTTCAAAGAGAATTATCATTATTTTTTAGCCTTCCTTTCTATTTTCAAACAGCTTGCTGAGGCGTTTTCTGATTGTTAATTCTGCCGCAAAAGAAGTGAATTTTTTGTTATTGGAAAACGATTTTCCTCTGATTTTTTTATGCTACAAAAAATGTGTAAATCTCTGAATATGTTAGGTGTAAGGAGTAGAGGGCGTCTACTTTTAATTTGAAGTTTATTGTGGGAGTATTATTTGAATTGAGAATATTTGACGTTGGTTGAGTTGCAGATTTAAAATAATCCGCAACTCAATATCTTTAGTTTTTTTTCCACCAAATATTGTTTTGCGACAGCTTTTCTGCAGTTACAGTCATTCTGATTCGCCATTCTTTAGGATATAAGTTGTTGGTTCTGTTACCTAAGTTCTTTATCCAACCTAACGGGATAGAATTATAGCAGATGGTCTGCAAGCCTTTTTCGGCATCAGCTGGCAACTTTAATACATCTTTTTGTAGATATTTAATAGCTTCCTCCATAGTGGCCTCATAATGGGGGAAATTAGCTTTATTCATATAAATTGAAAGTGCTAATTCGTGAGTAGGATTCAAGTTGCGTTTCTTTATCTCACAAACTTTACATCCCATCTTAACCAATCGCAACCGGCGTTTTAGATGATAAATTTCTTTGTACCATAGCGATGGCATCATAAATACATCATCACCTTCCTGAACCAATTCATAATTAAAGTCGCACTTGATCCACTTTTTTAGTTCAGCATTGGTCTGCTTATCTGGTTGATACACTTTTGATTTTTTACTCTTTAGTCCGCCTTGAGGAATGCCATCTGGTTTTCTAACAGCACAAATAAAGAAGCCCTCTCCTTTAGTATGATGAGGAATAAATTGATATCCTATAACTCCAGTGTCAGTTGATACTGGTTGTACTCCCCATGAATTATCGGTTTCAACAGGAAGAAACTCCAACTCTTCTTGTTGCTGTAACCATTGCATGTTCTGCTCATTCTCTCCGGGATTATAGGTGCAAGTACTGTATACCAATAATCCTCCAGGTTTAAGACTTTCCCATATGTTCGCAAGAATTCGTTGTTGACGTTCCTCACATAACTGTGTGTTATCGGTCGACCATTCATTTACAGCATCCGGATCTTTTCTGAAGAGCCCTTCTCCTGAGCAAGGAGCATCAATTACAATCGTATCGAAATAGTGTGGCAGACTTTCAAAATCGCGAGGATCATTATTGCTGACTAGCACATTGCAGCGGCCCCATTTAGAGGTATTCTCAGCGAGTATATTACTTCTGCTTTTGATCACCTCATTGGCAATAACCATACTCTCAGGATGAAAGAGACTCAATAAGTGAGTACTTTTACCTCCAGGAGCAGCACACAGGTCTAGTACCTTTTGCGGTGTATCTAACTTTGCATGTTGTTTAATAACCTGTTCTAAAAACATGGAACTAGCTTCCTGAACGTAATAACCGCCAGCATGAAATAAAGGATCTAATGTAAATGAAGGTCTTTTAGGCAAATAATAACCATTAGTACTCCAAGGGATATTATCGCAGGCATCACCATGATTTTCTACATTGAATTTTTTATCATTAATGCGGATACTAGTCGGAGAATTTTCTTCTAACGACTGCTTAAAACTATCATAGTCGCCCTGCAATTGTTCTTGCATGCGTTGTTCAAATTCAGCAGGAAGTTTAATTGTATTACCCATGTTTTATTTTCTGATTTTGCGCAAAGGTACTAAAAATGGGAATTTATAGGAATGGAAGGAATAAGTATTGTAACTGTAGACGGATGGGCAAAAAAATAAGGGAGCTTTTGAAAACTCCCTTATTAAAGCTAAGTCATGAAAACATCTCGAAAGATGTTTGAAAAAAATATCATTAATAATTTTCTTTTTTCACTTCAAAGTGAGCTTGTGGGTGAAGACAAGCAGGGCAAGTTTTCAAGGCTTTTTTACTCTTGTATTCATATCCACAATTGCGACAAGTCCATGTTACTTCCTCATCTTTTTCAAATACCTGCTCATTCTTGATATTTTCAGCTAATTTTTTGTAGCGAAGTTCGTGTTGTTCTTCAACTGTAGCAATCGATTTGAATGCTTGAGCTACTTGCTTGAATCCTTCTTCTTCTGCGATTTTTGCAAACTCAGGATATAAGTCAACCCACTCCTCGTTTTCACCTGCAGCCGCAGCTTCAAGGTTTTCTAAAGTAGTACCGATAACACCAGCAGGGTAAGCAGCTGTAATCTCTACAACACCTCCTTCAAGGAAGTTGAAGAAACGCTTTGCGTGCGCTTGTTCTTGCTTAGCAGTTTCCAAGAAAATAGCAGCAATTTGCTTGTATCCTTCTTTGTCTGCTACTTTAGCGAAAAATTCATATCTATTTTTAGCTTGCGACTCTCCGGCAAAAGCCTTTAGCAAGTTTTGTTCGGTTTTTGTTCCTTTTAATGATTCCATAATATGCTCTTTGTTTAAATCAAACTTAGGAGATCGAAGGTACAAAAAAGTGTGAGAAAATCCAGACTTATGAGATTTTTTATCTCGGAAAACGTTCTTTTAATTCCGATATAACTAGCATTATATTAGGAGAACGTAGATTAGCAGTTTTATTCATCTTTAGCTCCGGCTTGATACCTGTTCCCTACAAAGTTCTAGAGAATCCCTACAAAATCCCTACTATTCCCTAGGCATTTCTAAGGAAGGGGTGAGGCAGGAGTAAGGAGGGGGTAAGGACTAGCTACTCTATCCGACGGTGTGACGAAAGTTGCTTCATCAGACTCTTACTAAATTCAAGTTTCAGTATAAAGATGCAATTAGCAACTTATATCACCAGGTTTTCACAATTAACAATCACCAATTGTACAAATACAAAAAAAAGCCATCATAACATCACTATTAAGTCAACATTGCAGGCCAATTCGCCCCAAATTCTCCCCAAATTTCGCCAACCTGTGGCCAAATCTCCGGGGATCCCGCAGTGGCTTCGCAATTTGGTATTAATGTGTCTCGAATGTGGTTCGAATGAGAGTAGGGTAAAAGAGGCTGTATAATTCGATTTCTTATGTTTGATTTAGGAGTTTAAATTGGTGGAATTGATAGAACATTTGCTATATTGGCAACATATTTTTATGGAAGTAACTAGGCGAATGGCCTAAAAAAAATCAGAATTTTACTGGGACATTAACAACTAATATTTTTGTAGTGTTTTAGTAAACGAACTAAACTAAGTGTCGACAAGTGGTAATGTCGCAAGTTTATAATACAGATCCGTAATTGGATCAAGTGGTAATAATAGCGAGTAGGTGGTAAGTTATAGCTCGCAGTAGTGGAAATAATAAGGCAGGTGAATTCTCTGTAGAATATTTACGAGTCAGTGGTATGTCCTTCGTTAATCGAAGGGGAGGATATGAAATGTATGCTTTCATATAGAAAGCTTGTGCTCGGCATTGGAATGTAATGGGGAAATCGGCCGTGAAAAATGGTGATGACGATGTTATTGAGGCGAAAGAGATGGTGTTGGTTTGCGATGGTGTGGTGCTTGATCGGATTTAGAGCAAGTGGATTAACTGTTTTTCATGAAGCAGGTGTTGGCTTTGTCGATAATCAAAACCATAAAGAAGGAGTATGTAACGGTGTTGATAATATACCGCAAAATAGTATGAATGTATCGTCCGCTGATGATCTGTCTGTTTTGTCAAGAGCGGAGATTTCAATTACGGGCTTTTATACTCCACCCCAAGACCAAACTATTTGTAGTGGATCTTCAGCCATATTAGAAATAACTAGTAATGAAAAAGCAATCGATCTTAAGTCAAACCAATATATATCTATTTCGAATAACTCTGATATAAATACTACAGTTCATAATGAACGTACTATTGCCTTGTGGTTTAAGGTGGACAACTCCTCCTCCCGGCAGGTTTTGTATGAAGAAGGAGGTGGAGTAAATGGAATAAGCATGTATATTGAGAATAATGAGGTGTATGTGAATATTTGGGAAGACCGTACAACTTTTGGAGGATCAGCGATAAAGAAAACTATTCAAAGTGATAAATGGTATCATTTAGCTTTTGTGTACGACGGAAACGTAACAATTTCTTCTGGTATGAATAATTTTAAAGGATATTTGAATGGAGTTGAGTTTGGAGGAGTGTATGATTCTCGAGGGGAAAATGGATTAAAAGGGCATAGTGGAGACATAAATATCGGTCGCTCTGGCGGGAGCCTAATTTATGCTGGAGATTCATCCGATAACAACTCTAATTACTTCTCGGGACAGATTGATGAGTTCAAGCTTTGGAATAAAGCATTATCGCAAATTGAAATAGAGAATGAAATGGACAATGTTATGACATCTGTTTCTGATCCCAAGATGGTGATTTACTATTCTTTTAATAATGATTCTGAAGCAGCGATAGGCAATGTGGAGGGCGATGCTAGTCATGATGGTATAGTTCATAATGGAGGGAATCTTGTTTCGGAAACACCGTTTGTGCCTACTATTCGCTGGCATGATGATAATAGCTTTTTGACTTCACGAAGTGTGTCTCCAGCAATAACCACCACTTATGATTACACGCTAACTCTTCATGACAATGATACACAAGGAAGCGTGACAGTTACGGTGTCTGAAATAGTATTAAGTGGAGATGTTACCGATGAAACAAGACCAGTAGCTCGTGATGGAGCTATAGATTTAACTGTTAGTGGAGGTACTCTTCCATATACATTTTTGTGGTCAACAACTGATGGTGCAGGTTTGTCTTCAGGAGATGAGGATCAAAACGGATTGGGCAATGGGCAATATGAAGTGCTTGTTACTGACGCTAATAATTGTACTGCCTCTCATGTGTATACTATCGCCGCTGGTGCAAACAGGGATACCGATGGAGACGGAATTACCGATGATGTAGATGAAGATGATGATAACGATGGAATTACAGATTGTGAAGAAAATGGTTTGGATGTTATGGTGGTCGGTGATTTGTTTATTGAGTCGGGTGATGCAAGTGCCATCAATGATAGTGAAATAAGATTAACACCTGATAATTTTAACCAAGCGGGGACAGCTATGTATATTCACAGACTAGATTTAAGAGATAATTTCATTTTTAATTTTGAAGCTAATTTAGGAAGTCGCACAAGTGATGGTGCTGATGGAATGGCGCTGATCTTTCATAATGATCCGAGAGGAACTGCAGCTATTGGGGCTGATGGTGAAGGAATGGGGGCACATGGTATAGCCAATGGAATTGTACTTGAATTAGATACCTGGTATAACAGTCACCGTGGAGATATTCCCAGTGATCATGGTTGTATTTGGAAATCGTCAGATATGTCTATTATTTCTTCTCCCATTTCTTTGGGAGAACTTGAAGATGGTGATTGGCACGATGTGCAGGTGATTTGGAATGCTTCGACCAGTACGATACTTTATACCGTGGATAGAGTATTGGCCGGACAACATACGGGAGATATTATTAACGATTATTTTGGTGGTGCTCATGCGATATATTTTGGATTAACTGCTGCAACAGGAGCCTCCCGAAATGATCAACGTGTGAGGTTTGCTGATTTCTGTGATTTGCCTTCGTTTGTAGATACCGATAATGATGGAACACCCAATAGTGAGGATCTGGATAGTGATGGAGATGGTTGTTTTGATGTAATAGAGGCAGGTTTTACTGATCCTAACAATGATGGAGAGTTGGGTGATGTGCCATTGACTGTTGATGCAAACGGTCTTGTGACAGGAGCTGGAGGATATACAACACCTGCCGATACAGATGGAAATGGAACGCAAGATTATGTGGAAGTCGGTCCGCCTATTGTGTTTACTCAGCATCCTTCAGATGTGACATTATGTGAAGGAAATAGCATCTCGTTTACAGTCGCTGCAGATCGTGGAGATAAATACCAATGGCAAGTGGATACTGGTTCTGGATGGGAGAATATTTCGGAAGTTGGAGACGATGTATATAGTAATCAAACTACAACAACACTAGAGGTGAGTGAGGTGGCAGGATTGAACGGAAATAAATACCGATGTATGGTGAGTAGAAATGATTGCTATGAGGAATCAAGTAACGAGGCAACTTTGACGGTTAATAAAAAAGTGCGGACGTTAGCTATTCAAAGACTTTAGAAAAACAAATGCGCTTTTAGTGTAGGGTTAATGGGGAGTTGTGCGTATTACTAAGAATGACTGAGATAGCGGTCTATTGGGGAAGGTGTGCAATTACTAATCCAATGGGGGCGTTTACCCAATTTATAGTAACATTTACCCTATCCTCTTGTACGGGGAGATAAATGTGATTATATTCGCGGCGGTTTGGTCGAATGTATGCTGTATTGAATCAACTGTTAACCCTAAAATTGAAGAAATGAACGAGTATTTACTCATTCTTTTTAGTATTGCTACGGCTATTGTTATTGTTTTGCTTACGATCCCTAAGTTGATTGTGATAGCGCACAATAAGAATATCGTAGATAATCCAGATCATCGCAAATTGAATCGTATTCCCATCCCTACATTAGGCGGAATAGGTATTTTTCTTGGTATTGTTGTAAGCTCGGTATTGTTTACCAGTAAGATTGAAATGCCGGGATTGCGATTTATCTTTACAGGTATGACGCTATTGCTCTATGTTGGTATTGGAGATGATCTATTGGATATGAAAGCGACCAAAAAACTGTTATTTCAAATTCTGGCAGCGGCCATTGTTGTGATAGCGGGAGGAATTCGTTTTTCTAATCTTAATGGCTTATTTGGAATTTATGAAATTCCTGTAGAATTTGGCTGTTTATTAACCCTATTCTGTTTTGTTGGACTTACCAATGCGTTAAACCTAATTGATGGTATCGACGGATTAGCATCAGGATTTGGGATGCTTGCTGCTTCCACATTAGGAACTGTATTTTTACTAGGGAACAATCTTGGATATGCTGTTCTCTCGTTTGCAACAGCAGGTTCCTTATTGCCGTTTTTCTTCTTTAACGTGTTTGGAAAGAGAAATAAGATATTCATGGGTGATACCGGATCGTTGATTCTTGGTGTGTTGTTTTCAGCGCTTGTTGTGCAGGTTGCAGAGACACCATACATTGATCGGATATTACCAATTGATCCAGCACCATTCTTGTTGGCAGTCTTTTCAGTGCCGGTATTTGATACATTGCGTGTAATGACGGTTAGAATGTGTAGAGGTATTTCACCTTTCTGTCCGGATAATCGACATTTACATCACAAGATTCTTCAGCTGGGATTTAGTCATTGGACTACCACCAGGGTGATTTTATTGGCAAATATATCAACAGTACTTCTTTCTGTGGTGATTAGTTCTCTTTTACCTGAGATTCAAATAATTATTATCATCGCATACGGATTCTTTATTACTACCATTCCTGCAATAATTCTTGCTTACATGGTCAAAAGACATCCTGAGAGTCTGCGACGTTGGAGAGTGCATTTTTACCAGAAGCGCAAGTCGCGCCAACCGATGCACGACAAGCTAACACATTTTGCCGATCAAATGAAGTAGTGAAGTTTGCTTTCACCTGTAAGCGTCCGAAGGTCCTGACAGCGTGTTCATGAAAACAGAGTGTTGAAATAATAACAAACATAATCACCAAAATACTTGACAAAGTATAAAGAATGAGTAAATTTGTGACTCAATTTCAAAAACGACAACGACCTTAACGCATGTTAGAAAGCTTGATTACCTCTAAAACCCGCATTAAACTGTTAATGAAATTCTTTATTAACAGCAATACTCAATCATATTTACGAAATCTTGAAAGTGAGTTTGGAGATTCTACCAATGCTATACGTGTGGAGTTGAACCGACTGGAGAATGCAAATTTGCTGACCTCGTCGGTTGTGGGGAATAAGAAGATCTATCAGGCCAATAAGCAACATCCTTTGTTTGGAGATATTCACAGTCTGCTGTTAAAGCACATGGGCTTAGATCAGCTTGTTGAGGTTGTAGTGAAGTTGGGTGATGTTGAGAGTGCCTGGATTACCGGAGACATTGCAGAAGGTCGCAATGGAAAGGTGATTGATCTGGTATTGATAGGAAAGAATTTTGATAAAACATACCTGGTTGAGCTGGTCGATAAAGCCGAGAAGCTTGTGGGGCGTCATATTCGCTTTATGACTGTTGATCCAGTAAAACAGGATGAGTTTATCAATGATGAGACAAGTGCTCTTCAGATTTGGGGAGAAGAAGTTGATAAAAGATAAAAACAGGTCTGCTTTGGCCCGTTTATTGTTACGCAGTAAGACTTTGTTCTGATACAGGATAAGCTTACGATATATAACATGTGGATAGATTATTTCATCTGCATTTGAAGAGCGTTGAGACCCTCTTCGATAAAGCCTACTCACGCAGTGCAGACTGTGACTGAGGAGGCGAAGCCGTGAAAAAAATACAAGAATTAAAAGATATAAAGAAAGATTACAATGCAATTTAAATTCGCGCAATTATTCATTGTACTAGCCTTATTGATAACGCCAAGGCTAATGAATGCACAGGATATCAATCCTGCATCGGTCAACGTTACCGAGTTAAGTGATGAACAGATCAGGAAGATCATGACAGAGATGGAAACTCGTGGTTTGACCATGGAGCAGGCAGCAGCATTGGCTAAAGCTCGTGGAGCATCACAAATGCAAGTGGATCAGATGATGGCTCGTATTCAGCAACTACGCATGGGAGCCGGACAGTCAGCACAGAGTAACACTGCAATTGTTAAACAAGATGGCGAGTTAGATCGAGAGGTATTTTCGACACGTGTGGAGATGAAAACCTCTGAGGAAAATAAAAAGGTGTTTGGATATAACCTGTTCAATTCAGAGAATTTAACCTTTGAGCCATCAGTAAACATTGCTATTCCACAGCACTATATTCTAGGAAAAGGAGATCAGGTTGTGGTGAACGTTTGGGGAGCCAGTCAGCAAAACTATCAATTGGAAGTTGATGCTAATGGTTCTTTGCAGGTGCCAGACTTGGGACCAATTTACGTAAGCGGATTAACCTTGGAGAAAGCTCGAAAAATGATTAAGCAACGTTTGGTATCGATCTACAGTGGAATGAGTGGTGATCAACCAAATACCTGGGCAGAGGTGAGTATTGGTAGTATGCGTGGAATAAAAGTGAATGTTTTGGGAGAAGTAAATGCTCCAGGAACTTACACGTTACCAGCTACAGCAACGGCTTTTAATGCTTTGTATCTTTCAGGAGGAGCGAATGAGAATGGATCATTGAGAAACATAAAAGTTTTACGCGACGGGCAAGAAATTCAGAGTATTGATGTATACGACTTTTTGATTAATGGTAATGCTTCAAGTAATATCCAGTTGCGCGATCAGGATATTTTATTGGTACCAGCATTCAAAACTCGTGTAACCATGGCTGGAGCTTTTAAACGTAATGCTTACTTTGAGTTGAGAGAAGGAGAGACATTGGCTGATGCGATTCGCTATGCAGGAAACTTTAGTGACAATGCCTATTCTCATCGTCTGTCAGTTGAGCGTAAGACTTCTCGTGAGTTACAAATGTTAGACGTCACCGAAGATCAGTTTGGAGGTTTAACATTGATGAATGGAGATAGCATCTCAGCTGGAGAGGTGTTAAAACGCTACCAGAACAGAGTAAGCATTGGAGGAGCAGTTTTCCGTCCTGGATACTATCAATTAAAGCAAGGGATGAAGTTATCAGATTTGCTTGAACTAGCAGATGGTGTAAAAGAAGATGCATATCTTGAACGAGCACAGATAACCCGTTTAAATAAAGATAATTCATTAGCAAATATCTCTTTCAATGTTAAAGAGCTAATGAATGGCACTTATAATATAGAATTGCAAAGAGAAGACAGTATTCAGATTGCATCTATTTTTGATCTTCGTGAAGAGCAGATTGTTCAAATTCATGGAGAAGTAATTGAAGGAGGAAAATTTCCATTTATGGAGGGCATGAGTTTGAAAGATATCATTTTCAAAGCAAAAGGATTGAAGGAAAGTGCCGACGTAAATTCAATTGAAATTACCCGTCGTTTAAGTCACGATGAAGCAGCTACAGCATCAGAGCAACTATTGCATACATTCAAGTTTAAGTTGAAAAGAGACTTAGCAATCGACGAAGAAGCTGCTAAATTTAAGCTTGAACCTTTTGATCATATTTATGTACGTGTAGCACCAGGTTATGCACCACAACGCAATGTATCAATTGAAGGAGAGGCAATCTATAAGGGAACTTACGGATTGCAATCTAACTTGGAAAGAGTATCACACTTATTAAAGCGTGCGGGTGGATTTACAGATATGGCTTACCTAAAAGGTGCATATATCAAAAGAGAAGTTGAAGGAAGTGAAGCGATAGAGCTAGCGAAAGAGAATATGCTAGCTAATGATTCAACCATGATGCTAGCAGATAGCCTTGAATACGAGATCATCGGATTGAATATGAAGAAAATTCTATCTAATCCATTATCTCATGAAGATTTATGGTTGCATGCAGGAGATGTTTTGGTTATTCCTCGTAAAGCAGACTATGTGAAGATTTCAGGAGGTGTTTTAAATCCTGTTTCAATGCCATTTGAACCAGGTCGATCAATGAAGTACTATATTCAACGTGCAGGAGGTTTTGGTGCAGAAGCATTTAAAAAGAAATCATACGTGATTTATGCTAACGGAACATCTGCTGCAACAAAGTCAGGTCTGTGGCGCAAGTATCCAAAGATAGAACCGGGAGCTGAGATCGTGATTCCAAATAAAATTTACCGAGACCGCACTGCATCGGCTGCTAAGTGGATTAGTATGTCGACTGGTGTTGCGAGTGTAGCAGCTTCGATATTAGGAATCATCAGTTTGAGTAAGTAAGATTAATACCTGAAAACAGAAAACATTACGTTATGTCAGAACAACAACATAAACCAGCAACTGTTGCAGATGATGAGATTGATCTTATCGCGTTGGCTAAAACCATTTGGAATGGTCGCCGCAAAATAATTATCACAACTATCATCTTTATGATGATAGGATTGGTGGTTGCTTTGGTAAGTCCGAAAGAATATACTGCTTCAACGACTATGGTTCCACAATCATCTGATGGAAAGAAGATTGGAGGAAGCTTGGGCGGATTGGCAGCAATGGCAGGAATTAATCTTGGAGGCCTTGGAGCTGGTGGTGATATTTCTCCATCACTGTATCCTCATATTGTTAATAGTGTGCCATTTCAGAAAGAAATGTTGAAGACCATGTTAACATTTTCGTTTTTAGGGAAACCAGTGACATTTTATGATTACTATACTGAAATCGTTAATCCTGGTCCAATTGAAAAGTATACAATTGGATTACCTGATGTTATTCGAAAATCTTTAAAAGGGAAAAATAAACAGATTACTAAAAACGAGACTATTGGAATACCAACTATAACAGAGGAAGAGAGGAAAGTAATTGAGATTTTATCATCACAATTAAGTCTAAGTGTTAATGATAAAGATGGTTATATATCTCTTAGTGCCAATATGCCAGAGGCACTGCCTGCGGCCCAGCTTGCGAAGCGTAGTCAATTGTTATTGCAACAAACGATTATTCAAATGAAAAGCCAAAAGGCACGTGAGCAACTGGAATTTATTGAGGAGCGGTTTGCAGAGAAAAAAAACGAGTTCGAAGCTATTCAGGCTAGATTGGCAGAATTCAGTGATCGTAATAAAAACGTAACCACAGCAGTGGCACAAACAGAAAAAGAACGTTTGCAGGCTGATTACAATTTGACTTATGGTGT
This sequence comes from Puteibacter caeruleilacunae, assembly GCA_005217565.1. Classification (GTDB taxonomy): domain Bacteria; phylum Bacteroidota; class Bacteroidia; order Bacteroidales; family Prolixibacteraceae; genus Puteibacter; species Puteibacter caeruleilacunae. The sequence goes on along the minus strand of SJCO01000013.1, from coordinate 71,521 downwards.
TTATTCAGAATTAGCAAAACAAGTCGAATCACAGAAGCTTCAAGTAAAAGAGGATACACCCATTTTTACCGTACTTAAACCGGTATCAGTGCCTATAAAGAAATCAAAACCTAATCGACCATTAATCATAATCATTTGGATTATGATTGGGGGTATGGTAGGTATCGGTCTTGTATTTGCTAAAGAGCTTTTTAGTACTTTGAGGCAGAGATGGAATAAGAACTAAATTGATTAGTTCTCTTTTTTTCCATTCTGGAAGAATGGAAAAAATTAGGAGTGTATTAGCTTATTTTGTTATAAGATGCTCGATTAGCTTAGAAAAAAATCTCATAACAATTTTTATTGGACATGAAATTAAAAAATCAAATACAGAATTAAATTCAATAGTACAAAATTCTTTTGAATGGTTTATTCAATATAAAAACAACAAATTATGAAGGTACTTTTATTAGCAGGCGGTTTAGGTTCGCGCTTATCGGAAGAAACCGTTTTAAAACCAAAACCAATGGTTGAGATTGGAGGGAAGCCGATTTTGTGGCATATCATGAAGATTTATTCTCATTATGGTTTTAATGAGTTTGTAATATTATGTGGCTATAAAGGATATGTAATTAAAGAGTACTTTGCTAATTATTTTTTGCATAATTCAGATTTGACTATTGATGTAGCCAATAACTCTATTGATGTTCACAATAATCATGGAGAACCGTGGAAAATCACATTAGTTGATACAGGCCTTCACACAATGACTGGAGGGCGAATTCGAAGAGTAAAAGATTATCTTGGAAATGAACCTTTCATGTTGACATATGGGGATGGTGTCGCAGATATTGATATCAATGAGTTAGTTGATTTTCATAAAACTCATGGGAAGAAAATTACAATGACCTCTGTTCAACCTGAAGGGAAGTTTGGAGCATTAAAAATAAGTGAGAATAATAGCGTAACAAGTTTTCAGGAAAAACCTAAAGGAGATGGTGCCTGGATCAATGGAGGGTATTTTGTTTGTGATCCTCAGATTCTTGATTACATTGATGATGATTCAACAATATTCGAAAGAGATCCATTGGAACAGTTGGCTAAGGATAATGAACTTTTTACGTTCAAACATCATGGTTTTTGGAAGCCAATGGACACATTGAGAGATAAGATGCAGTTAGAAGAATTGATTGAAACGAAGAATGCTCCTTGGATAAAGTGGAAATAATTATGGATAATATGTTTAACGGAACATATAAAAATCGTAAGGTTTTTGTAACAGGACATACTGGATTTAAAGGATCTTGGCTTTGTTTGGTGTTAAAAGAATTGGGTGCCAACGTTATTGGGTACTCACTTGAACCACCTACAAGTCCAAGTTTATTTGAGGAAGCTGCAATAGAAGAGTTGATAACCTCTTATATTGGTGATGTTAGAGATTATGATCACCTCTTGACGTGTATGCAGAAGGAGCAGCCTGAAATTGTTATTCATATGGCAGCACAACCGCTTGTTAGAGATTCTTATAAAATCCCGGTTGAGACATATTCGACAAATGTGATGGGTACGGTTCATGTTTTAGAAGCATGTAGAAATACTCTAAGCGTTAAGTCTATTGTTAATGTAACGACCGACAAGTGTTACGAAAATAAGGAATGGCACTGGGGATATCGAGAAAATGAATCCATGGGAGGATATGATCCCTATTCGAACAGTAAAGGATGTTCTGAACTAGTTACTTCGTCTTATCGAAATTCCTTTTTTAATCCTGCAACATATGATGAACATGGTGTAGCGCTCGCGTCGGCTAGAGCTGGTAATGTGATTGGTGGTGGTGACTGGGCAAATGATCGATTGATTCCAGATTTTATTAGAGCAATAGCAAAGGGGGAGAAGGTTCAAATCCGAAGTCCATATGCAATTCGTCCTTGGCAACATGTGCTGGAACCACTAAGTGGTTATTTACTCCTGGCGTCAAAGTTGTACAGAGAGGGTGTAGAGTATGCAGAAGGATGGAACTTTGGTCCGGATGATAGTGATGCCCAGAATGTGGAGTGGATTACCAATAAGATTTGTGCTTTCTGGGGTGATAAAGCTGGATATACCATTGACTCCAATCTGCAGCCTCACGAAGCTAATTACTTGAAGCTTGATTGTTCGAAAGCTAAGATGAAATTAGGTTGGACTCCAAAATGGAATCTAGAAAGAACTCTTAAAAGCATTGTGGTGTGGAATAAAGATTTCTTTGAAAATAAGAATATTAGAGCAACCTGTCTTAAGCAGATAGAAGCATACTTTGATAACAATATTAAATAGATAAATCATGAATATTGAAAAAATAAAATCATTAAGAAACGATATTCTTAGCAAAACGGTTGAATATCATAAAGAGCGGTTTGCTGAGAAGGAATTTATTCCTGGAAAAACTCGTGTGAATTATGCAGGACGTGTTTTTGATGAGGAAGAGTTAACTAATGCAGTATCAGCTTCACTGGATTTTTGGTTGACTGAAGGAAGATATTCAGAAGAGTTTTCAGAAAAAATAGCTGATTTCCTAGATGTTGAGCATGTTCTATTAACTAACTCAGGTTCTTCTGCAAATTTATTGGCTTTCTCAGCGTTGACCTCTGAAAAATTAGGAGACAAGAGACTTAAAGCTGGTGATGAAGTGATCTCTGTTGCAGCTGGTTTTCCTGCTACTGTAACTCCAATTATTCAATATGGGTTGATTCCTGTTTTTGTGGATGTTGATATCCCAACATATAATATTGATATTGAAATGATGCGTAAGGCAATTACGCCTAAAACGCGATGCATATTTATTGCTCATACGTTAGGAAATCCTTTTGATCTGGATGCCGTAATGGGATTAGCAGCAGAGCATGATTTATGGGTAATTGAGGATAATTGTGATGCCTTTGGAAGTGAGTACAAGGGAAAGAAAACAGGTTCTGTAGCTCACCTTTCTACGATCTCATTTTATCCAGCACACCACATTACAACTGGAGAGGGTGGAGCAATATGTACAAATGATGCTCAACTTGCTTTATTAGTAAGAGCTTTTCGTGACTGGGGTAGAGATTGTTACTGTGCCGGAGGTGAAAATAATACTTGTGGTAAAAGATTTTCTCAACAATTTGGTAATCTTCCTTTTGGATTCGATCACAAATACGTTTATTCAGAGATTGGATATAATCTTAAGATGACTGACATTCAGGCTGCAATTGGTGCTGCACAAATCGATAAACTACCAGAATTCTGTGAAGCCAGAAAAGAGAACTTCAAACGGTGGACACAGATTTTCTCTAAGTATCCTAATTATTTTGTATTGCCTGAAGCAACAGAAGGTGCTGATCCTGCCTGGTTCGCATTCATTGTTACGGTTAAAGAGGATGCTCCATTTAAACGCGATGATGTTACTGGTCGATTAAATAAAAAGTTAATTGAAACCCGAAATCTATTTGCAGGAAATATGACAAAGCAACCAGGATTTATGAATAGGGAGTGGCGAATTGCTGATCATCTTGAAAATACTGACTTCATTATGAATAATACTTTCTTTTTAGGAACTTATCCTGGTCTGACGGAAGAAATGTTTGCATATGTTGAAGGTGTACTGAAAGAATTTGTCGATGAATTTGTAAGTCAGGAATCATGCTAGCAAAAAAATACAAATCTGAAGTCGTTGGTATAGAGAATCCATTTGAAGGAGTTTATACCGTTGAATTCAAACCATTCAGGGGGCGTTACAGATATGCTCCTGGTCAGTTTCTACATGTGGCAATTGATCGTAAATATGATGGAATTGGCCAATGGCCCGAATCCCGTTGTTTCTCAATGCAAAGCAATGGATCTGCAAAGACCATTAAGGTGACCTATGCAGTTAAGGGAGAGTTTACTACAGAAATGGAGAAAGAGCTTCAAGTAGGCCAGGAGGTATGGTTAAAGCTTCCTTATGGAGATTTATTTAGTCAGACGCATAATAAGAAAAATACGGTTTTCATTTCTGGAGGAACAGGAATAACTCCATTTCTTTCATTATTTACTGATACTTCATTCGGTGAATATGAGAATCCAAAATTGTACATGGGATTCAAGGAAGCATCGTTGCAAATCTATAACCAAGAGTTAGCTGTATCTCAGGAAATTAATAGATCTTTGGATATTACTACTTTTTATGAAAATGTTGATGGCATAATAGACATTGAAAGAATTCTAAAAGAGAATGACAAAACATCATCTTTCTTTGTTTCCGGACCACCAGTAATGATTAAGAATTTTAAGGAATTTTTAATCCAAAATGGTGTGGATGAGGAAAATGTAAAGACAGACGATTGGGAATAAAGGATTAGTTGAATGGAAACCATTTTAATAACAGGAGTAACAGGATTTCTTGGTTCGCACATTGCGAGAGAATTGTTGAATCAAGGTCACAATATTATAGGATTAAAGAGGAAGCACAGTAACTTGTTAAAATGTTCAGATTTTGCGGAATCAATCAATTGGATTGATTGTGATGATTTATCAAAAGCATCTCAATCAATCATTGAGGCACAACCTTCTTTACTAATTCATTCAGCGTGGAGTGGTGTAAAAGCAAATAGTCGTGATGACTGGGGTGTGCAAGCTAAAAATCTGAATTTCCTAATTGATCTGCTATCTATCGCAAAGGATGCGAATATTAAAAAAGTAATCTCTTTAGGTTCTCAGGCTGAATACGGTAAGTTTGAAGGATCCGTTGATGAGAACTATGAATGTAAGCCGCAGTCTGCCTATGGAGCAATTAAGCTAAGTGCCATGCAATTGTTAAAGTCTTACGCTGAACAACATGCCATGCAATGGTATTGGTTAAGAATATTTTCAGTTTTTGGTCCAGGAGAAGATGAAAATTGGTTAATACCAGCGACTATTAAGAACATGATTGGAGGAAAATCAATGAAGCTAACTGGATGTGACCAAAAATATGACTATTTGTTTACGCAGGATTTTGCAAAAGGTATATTAAGCGTTGTCAAATCTTCAAGTGATAATTCCGGGGTCTATAACATGTCAAGTAATAACAGTACTGTGTTAAAGGATATAGTGCAATACATTGAGAACAAACTAGCACCAGGGAAGAATCTATTGAATATTGGAGTTATGCCTTATCGTGAAGGTCAGGTAATGCATATGGAAGGTAATTCTACGAAGTTCTTCAAAACATTTAGGTTTCATCCAGAAATTGACTTAGAAGAGAGTCTGGATGAAACAATTAAAACCTATTTGAAATAGTTATTATGAGTGATTTATCAACAATTAAATTTGCTAAAGATATACGTTTGACTACGTTAGAAATGGTTTATCATGCCAGAGCATCTCATATTGGTGGTGCATTTTCAATGGCAGATATTCTCTCTGTTCTCTATTCTAATTTTATTAGAATAGATCCCAAAAATCCCGAGTCTGTGGATAGAGATAGATTTCTTTTATCAAAAGGTCATGCTTGTACAAGCTTATATGCCACTTTGGCATTAAAAGGTTTCTTCCCAAAAGAAGAGTTATTAACCTATGGAAAGGATGGTAGTAGATTATTATCTCATACTACTCATAAAATCCCAGGAGTAGAAATATCTGCTGGTAGTTTAGGTCATGCATTATCCATTTCAGGAGGATTGGCCTTGGCAGCAAAAAGGAAAAGTGCTAATTGGAATACATACTGTTTAGTTAGCGATGGAGAACTTAATGAAGGATCTAATTGGGAAATGATTCTTCTTGCACCTCAATTAAAATTAGATAATTTAATTCTGATTGTTGATTATAATAAAATTCAAAGTCTTGGAAAGGTAAAAGATGTTATAAATCTCGACTCATTAAAGAAAAAATTTGAAGCCTTCAATTGGGAAGTTTTTGATATTGATGGACATAACCATGAAGAACTAACTAGTGCTTTAGATCAGTGCCAAACAAAAAACGGAATTCCAAAAGTAATTATTGCGAATACAATTAAAGGTAAAGGAGTAAGTTTCATGGAGGATACAGTTTTATGGCATTATAAATCTCCAGATGAGAATCAGTATAAGGAAGCGATATTAGAACTAGAAAAAAATTAGAGATAATGAGAACGGCCTTTATTAATCAATTAATTGAAGAAGCAAAAGTCAATGATAAGATCTTTTTGTTGGTAGGAGACCTTGGGTTTAGTGTTGTTGAACCTTTTGCAGAATTGTTTCCGGACAGATATCTTAATGTAGGTATTGCAGAGCAGAATATGGCAGGTATAGCGGCTGGCTTAGCGATGGAAGGATATAATGTTTATATCTATTCGATTGGGAATTTCCCGACATTAAGATGTATGGAGCAAATCCGCTATGATATATGTTATCATAATCTCAATGTCAATATTGTAGCTGTAGGGGGGGGGTATGCATATGGCTCATTGGGTGCATCTCATCATGCAACTGAAGAAATTGGTATGCTTAGAACTATTCCGAACTTGGTTGTTTGTGCTCCTGGTGATCCCGCTGAAGCTAAAGCTATTACTACGTTTACTTCAAATTATGTTGGGCCATGTTACATCCGAATAGGGAAGGCAGGAGAACCTGATGTGCACAAACCAAACGGTCCTGGTTCATTGATGTTAGGTGATATTCTTCCTGTTAGTAAGGCAGGAGAAGTAGCTATTTTATCAACAGGAGCCATGTTAAAGTATGTAACAGATTTTGTAGAGAATAATAATATTAAGGCCTCTATATATAGTTTCCCTTTTATTAAACCAATAAATTCAGAGAAGTTATTTAATATTTTTAATTCTCATACTAAGCTTATTACTATTGAAGAACATCAGGCAAGTGCAGGATTCGGAAGCGCAATACTGGAAATAATGAACGATTTTGCAGAGAGAAAAGAGCTGACGAGTATTCCTTCTTTAAAGAGAATAGCAATTCCTGATCAGTTTTATTCTGTTGCAGGTAGTCAAGGATATTTACGAGAGCAGGCAGGATTGGTATTAGAGAAGGGGGATATCCTTAATGCAATTAGCATTGAAAAATAATGATTGTTAGTATAATATCTTTATAAGATTAATAAATCGGGATGTGTAATACATTCCTTACTAGTGTCAATTCATGCCTATGTTTATAAAAGGGTGAATCCTTGTCCTTTTTTATAGGCTTGATTGGACACTAGCTATGCGAAGAAATATGGGGGAAAAAAGATCGAGAAAGAATAGATCATCTAAGAGGAAAAAGATTGTTTGTTTTGGAGAGTGGTTTGGGCAGTCAAATATAGATTCACCATACTATATTTTTAATGAAGCTATGAAAGATGAGGATTTCAAACCTTATTTCATAGTTAAGAATAAAAGCTTATTCTCGGAATTAAATTCAAAGGGGATAAGATGTTTATTTGCATATTCGCTAAAGGGGATCATAACGCAGATAAGATGTAAAAATTTTGTATCAAGTGTTAATGCGAAGGATTTTTTTGTATGGGCTTTACTCGGAAGAAGGATCTATATTAACATCGGTCATGGAGCACCTTTTAAGGATTCATTTATTTGGAGAAAATCATCTTTGATTCGATTTATTATAAAGATGAGAATGAAGACAATTGACTATTACAATTTTTATGGAAGTCCTGCTGAAATTTTTGACAAACTTTTAATGAAGCAGTACTCTTATAGCTCAGAGCGAATCATAAGAGTTCCTACAGCTAGAGCTGATAGATTCTGTTCTATGACTGATAATGAGAAGCTATCTTTCAAGAATAAATTAAAATTAGATCCCAATAAAAAGATAATACTTTTTGCCCCAACTCATCGAGATGAAGGAAATACAATTGATCATATCGTAAAAGGAGTAAAAGTTTTGCAGCAGTGGTTAGAAAATAATAATGAAGAGTTTGAAATAATATTAAAGCCTCATTTTTACGATATTCCTAAAACAAAGTTAATTAGTTCATTGGGAAAAATAAGGTTGATTACTACGGAGATAGATATTAATTCACTTCTAGCTTTAAGTGATTGTTTAATAGGAGATTACTCTGGTGTTGTGTTTGATTATTATTATAATAATAAGCCAGTAATTGGATATTGTTACGATGTTGATGAGTACACATCTGGTCACCGAGGATTATATTTTAAGTGCGATCAGGTTTACAATAATATCGCCTATAATATTAACTCCTTGTTTGACAAATTGGATGACTTTAAGAATGATAATCTTTTGTCAAGTAAAAAGGAGGAATTTACAGATGCTTTAGAGTCTGGAAATCTGTCTCATATAGCTTGGAGTAATATAAAATCCAAGTTGATATGATAAAAATATTTTATAGATTTGTTACCTCTAGTTTTACCAGAGTTTTAGGCTTGGGTCTAAATTTCCTGGTGATAATAGTTGTAGGGGAGCTTTTAGAAGCCGGATTATCAAGTCTGTTTTTTCAGACACAATCCTTTATTCTAATTTTACTTTCAGTAGTTCGATTTGGAAGTGAAGATTATTTACTTCGGAAGGCTTCGTCATCTGAAGGGAAATATATACCATCATTTGTCGCTAACAAATGGTTTTTTATTCAAAATGGACTTGTTTGTTTGCTTTTATTTTTTGGCGCGAATCTATTTTTTAAGTTAGATATTTTTAATTCAATAGTTATTGCATTGTATGGTGTTATATATAACTATGGTTTTTATTCTAGTGTATTATTTCAAGGTGCCAAACATTATAATAGGGCGTCGATTAGTATGTTTATCTTTCCTCCACTTTTAATTTTAGTTGGAGTTCTTTTAGGATTTGTTGATGATTTATCTCATTTATATTCAATTTCTATAATTGGGATCTTACTTGGCCTTTTATTAAGCAGACTAAATCAAGGAGAGGCACCCAATTTAATAAAATTTTCGTTACCCAATATAGTTGCTACCTCTTTGCTTGGACTGAGTACTATTGGTGGCGAAATTTTGAGGAATGCTCCTATTTTATTATCGAAAGTTAGCTTGGGGCCTGAAGAAACTGTGAAATGGACCTATTCCATAAAAATAGTACAACTTTGTACCATTTTTGTAATGCTTTTGAATTATTACTATGCTCCAAGAATTAGAGAGCTATTTCTTTCACACGGGAAATTAGGAGTAAGCACTATTTTTAAAGAGCAATTAAAGCTTTCTATGCTTGCGAGTGTTGGAATAGTCATCGCCTATATATTTTTATATTTTCTTCTTGAAAAGGAATTAATGATTCTTATTGGTATTCTTTTACCTGGGTATATTGTTTCGTTGATGTTTTCATCAATCGGTTATATGCTTATTATGATGGGTAAAGAAGTTATCAATGCTGTTTCGGGTGGTGTCGTGATTTTATTATATATTTTAGCATTCATCATACTTAAGGAGCAGAGTATTTATGTCATGTCAGCATTTGTGTCTGTAGGTGTATTTCTACCTAAGCTTATTTCGTTTTTATACTATAAGTATGCACTTTAGAAGACTAAAAATAGATACTTTATTACTGTTCCAGGTAGGCCCTGTTTGGTTGTTACTAAACCTTGTAATTGCATTTGTCAACTCAAGTCTATTATCATTGGTTCTTGTTGCCCTGCGAGATTCCTGGCTTTTCTGCCTTTTAGCATTGCTGATTGTCCGAAAGGAATGGAAATACCTTACTTTTTTTTATTTGTCAATGCTACTTGGATTATTACCAGCGTTATGGCTTACGTCGAGTTTTAATTTATCTATTTATTTATATGGATTACGAGATATCGGATTAATTCTCTTTATTTTGGGCATTGCTAGTAATAAGATTGAAGCTACTCCCAAAATAATTCATATAACTGCATTATTTATAATTTTAGGTTCATTATTTCAAATCATTACACAGCAGTTTTTGGGTGATGAGATATTCCAGACTTTTTCGAATGCAAATAATTATTTTGCGAATAAAGGAATATCGTCTAATCTAAAAGGAGGATTATTTGGTGATCGATTATATTATCCTTTATATAGTTCATCTTTAATTGGTACTTTTCTAAGCTTGTATTTATTTGTGAAAAAGGGGATAATTAAAAAAATATTTCTTTTAATTATCTCATTTTTGACTTTGTCGAAGGCTGTTTTTGTTTTGATTTTTTTCTATTTTTTCAAAGGGCAAAGAAGATCTCAAATTGTTCTTTTGATGACTTTGGTTGTGTTTCTTCTACCTCCAATTCTCAATGGGATTTTACAGGCATTGCCAACTAGTATTATAACATTTCACATAACATCCATTTTAGATAGATTCAATGCTTTTAATTACTTGGGAGATATGTTATTGAATTTACCTGATTATTTAGGGTATAATAGTGTTGCAGGATTTGTTATTAGTGGTAGAGATGCATCTTTAGCTCCAGAATCTCTTATAATTTCAAGACTTCTTGATTATAAGCAATTTTCTTTAGTTATTATTGTTGCTTTGTTTTCAATTTTACTAAAAATGGAAAAACATCAGTTGAATATTGTTACACCAATATTCTTTTTATTTCTGTTTTCCAGTCTGAGTAATCATCCAATTGCATTTTTACCACTCATTTTGTTTGATGAAAGAATTAAATCTTAAAATGAATAAATCAAAAAATATTAATGTTGCTATTATTGGGACTCAAGGTATCCCTAGTCAATATGGTGGATTTGAAACATTAGCTGAAAATTTAACAAAGTTTTTGGGGAATAAGCTAGAAATGACGGTTTTTTGTTCTGCAAAAAGCTATTCATTCCAAGAACAAAACCATAATAATGCTAAATTGGAATATATCAAACTAGAGGCGAATGGCTTCCAAAGTATTCCTTATGATATTTTATCCTTGTTTAAAGCAGCTCGTAAGAATGAGCAAATTCTAATTCTCGGAGTTTCAGGTTGTATTATTTTACCTTTTTTTAGGTTAATGTACCCCAAAAAGAGATTAATAATCAATATTGATGGATTAGAACATCGACGCGAGAAGTGGAAAAAGCCAGTTCAGAAGTTCTTAAAATTATCTGAACGGCTTGCAATAAAATATGGGGATCAAATTATAACTGATAATAAGGCTATACAAGATTATGTCACTTGTGAGTATAAAAAAGAGAGTGAGTTGATTGCTTATGGGGGAGATCACTCAAAAGCGATGAAGCTTAATCGCGTTATTGCAGACAGATACAACATTCCCAAGCGCTATGCATTTAAAGTGTGTCGTATTGAGCCAGAGAATAATATTCATTTAATTTTGGAAGCTTTTAAAGAATCATCATTACCTTTAGTTATTATTGGTAATTGGGATAAAAGTGAGTATGGTCGAAATTTAAAAGTAAATTATTCTCAATATTCATCGATAGTATTACTAGATCCAATATATGACCAAAGTATTTTAGATCAAGTGAGAAGTAATTGCACAATGTACATTCACGGTCATAGTGCAGGAGGAACTAATCCTTCATTAGTAGAGGCAATGTATATTGGTTTACCAATTATTGCTTTCGATGTTAGCTATAACCGGGAGACTACTTTTAACAAAGCTAAGTTTTTTAAAGATGTTCTTGAACTAAAAGAACTAGTACAAAATATCACCAGTGAAGAGTTGGAAAAGCTAAAAGTGGATATGAAAATGATTGCAGAAGAGCAATATTGCTGGAGTAAGATTACTAGTCAATATTATCACATGTTTGTATAATAATTAATTTCCCTTAAGATATGAAAGGCATAATCCTAGCAGGCGGTTCAGGTACCCGTCTATACCCAATAACCAATGGTTTGTCTAAACAATTGTTACCTGTATATGATAAACCCATGGTTTATTATCCATTGTCTACTTTAATGTTGGCGGGCATTCGTGACGTGTTAATCATTTCTACACCAGAAGATATCCCAATTTATAAAAACTTACTTGGAGATGGAAGTAAGTGGGGGATAAACTTATCATATAAGGTACAGCCATCTCCTGATGGACTTGCTCAGGCGTTTATTCTGGGAGAAGAGTTTATAGGAGATGATGATGTGTGTCTAGTATTGGGGGATAACATCTTCTATGGATACGGATTTAGTGGCCTTCTAAAAGAGGCTGTGCAGGAAGTGTCAGAGAAAAATAAAGCTCGAATCTTTGGATACTATGTGAATGATCCGGAACGCTATGGTGTTGCAGAATTCAACGATATTGGTAAGGTGATTTCTATAGAGGAGAAGCCTAGAAATCCAAAATCAAATTATGCCGTAGTTGGTCTTTACTTCTATCCAAACAGTGTTGTTGAGATAGCAAAGAGTACCAAGCCTTCAGCACGTGGAGAATTGGAAATCACATCTATAAACCAGACTTATCTGGAGCAGGGGGATTTAAATCTTTCATTAATGGGACGTGGATTTGCATGGCTAGATACAGGTACGCATGATTCTCTACTGGATGCAGGTCGATTTATTCAAACCATCGAATCACGTCAAGGATTGAAGGTATCGTGCTTGGAAGAAATTGCTTGGAGAAAAGGATGGATTAGCGATGAGGAGCTACGTAGTCAGGCTGAGCCTTTAAAGAAAAATCAATATGGACAATATCTATTAAGACTATTGAAAAAATAGTTCACAAAGCATATTCAAACAATGAATGTAATCAAAACATCAATCCCTGATGTGCTCATCTTTGAGCCTAAAGTATTTGGGGATAACCGAGGTTATTTCTTCGAATCATTCCGTCAGGATGTATTTGAAGAACATGTAGGGAAGATCAATTTCGTACAAGATAACCAATCTAAGTCGTCATATGGTGTATTACGCGGACTCCATTTTCAGCGTCCACCTTATACCCAATCCAAATTGGTGAGGTGTATTCAGGGAGAAGTGTTGGATGTGGCGGTTGATATTCGTAAAGGATCTCCAACATATGGTCTGCATGTTGCAGTTCGACTGACTGATGAGAATCAGCGACAGTTATGGGTGCCTCAGGGATTTGCCCATGGATTTGCAGTGTTGAGCGAGACAGCAGCGTTTGCGTATAAGTGTGACAACTATTATGCTCCTGAATATGACGGAGGACTGAAATGGGATGACCCAGCATTGGGAATTGATTGGTTGATTTCCGCAGATAAGGTAAACCTATCAGAGAAGGATAAAAAACAACCATCATTTGCTTCTATTGATCATTTTCAATACGAGGATTTTAAACAGGAAGTGATCTATTAATAGTCCTATGAAGAATATACTTGTTACCGGAGCCAACGGTCAGTTGGGAAATGAATTGAGAGAATTGGCTAGGGTGATAACTAATTGGAGTTTCTTTTTCAGTGACCTGCCAGAGTTGGACATATGCGACCAGAGTCAGATTAATGTATTCGTTCAGGAAAATAAGATTAATGTAATCATTAACTGTGCCGCCTATACTGCCGTTGATAAGGCAGAGGATGATGAGGAAATGGCTTTCATGATTAATTGTACAGGACCAGAAATATTAGCAAAGGTTAGCAAGGACAATGATTGTCTCTTGGTTCATGTGTCGACTGATTTTGTATTTGACGGAACCAATTGTAAACCATATGTGTCAACGGATGCCTGTAATCCGATCAATGTTTATGGTAAAACAAAATTGGAAGGGGAATTAGCGATAGCAGCTGTTGATCCTAAGCATGTGATTATTCGTACGTCTTGGTTATATTCAAGGTTTGGAAACAACTTTGTGAAGACTATTCAACGTTTATGCAAAGAGCGTGACGAGTTGGGAATCATCGTTGATCAAATTGGAACTCCTACCTACGCAAAAGATTTGGCTGAAGTGATAATTGCTGTATTTAAAGATTCAGCGGCAGGATTAGAAAAGAAAGGAATTTATCACTATTCCAATGAAGGATTAGCTTCTTGGTATGATTTTGCAGTTGCCATTAAGGAGTTATCTGAATTAGAATGTAAGGTGAATCCAATATCAACTTCAGCTTATCCTACACCAGCAATGCGCCCATCATACAGTGTTATGGATAAATCAGAGATTAGAGTCGATTTTAATACGGAAATCAAGCACTGGAGAGAAGCTTTGGCGGAATGTATTCAATTACTTAAAAATTAAAAGCAACGACATAAGATATGAAGACTCTTTTGATAACTGGAGGTGCAGGTTTTATCGGATCACACCTTGTAAGATTACTCGTTAATAAATACCCTGAGTATCGCATTGTTAACATGGATGTGTTAACCTATGCAGGTAATCTGGCTAACTTGAAAGATATCGAGGATAAAGAGAACTATGAGTTCGTAAAATGCAATATCTGCGACTATGTGGCAGTACAGAAAGTATTTACAGATTATAATGTAGAGGGTGTAATTCACTTGGCTGCAGAGTCGCACGTTGATCGTTCAATCAAAGATCCATTTTCATTTGCACAGACTAATGTGATGGGAACACTGAGTCTTTTGCAGTCGGCTAAATTAGCTTGGGAGGGGAACTATGAAGGAAAATTGTTCTATCATGTTTCTACCGATGAAGTATATGGTTCATTGGGAGAGGAAGGTTTCTTTTTAGAGACGACCAAATATGATCCACACTCACCATATTCCGCATCTAAGGCTTCATCTGATCATTTCGTGCGAGCATTCCACGATACATATGGTTTGCCAGTAGTAATCTCAAACTGCTCCAATAACTACGGATCTTATCAGTTCCCTGAGAAGTTGATCCCACTATTCATTAATAATATCAAGCATAACAAACCACTTCCTGTATATGGAAAAGGAGAGAATGTACGTGATTGGTTATTTGTGAATGATCATGCACGTGCTATTGATTTGATTTTCCATAAAGGTAAGATTGGTGACACCTATAATATTGGTGGATTTAATGAATGGAAAAACATTGATTTGATCAAGGTGATGATCAAGACTGTGGATCGTTTACTTGGTCGCGAAGAAGGAGCATCAGAGAAATTGATTACCTATGTGACTGATCGTGCTGGTCACGACTTACGCTATGCCATCGACTCAACTAAACTGAAAGAAGAGTTAGGCTGGGAACCATCGCTACAATTTGAGGAAGGAATCGAAAAAACGGTAAATTGGTATTTAGAGAATGAGACCTGGTTGGAGAATGTAACAAGCGGTGCCTATCAAAAGTACTACGAAGAGATGTATTCGTAATTTAACAGTGTAATTCCAGCATTAACATAGAATATGTACCAATGAATAACAACCATTTAATAATTATGGCTGGAGGAATTGGATCACGATTTTGGCCAATGAGTACAGTTGATACTCCAAAACAATTTTTAGATATTCTAGGAATTGGAAAAAGCCTACTCCAATTAACAGTTGAACGCTTTGTCGGAATATGTCCTATAGAGAATGTGTGGATTGTAACCTCAGAAAAATATAAAGATTTAACATTGGAACAACTTCCTCAGTTATCTTCCAACCAAGTATTGTTGGAACCATGTATGCGCAATACTGCACCATGTATTGCTTATGCGGCATGGAAGATAAAAAAAAAGTGTCCTGTTGCTAATTTGGTAATTTCTCCTGCTGATCATATCGTATTAAACACATGTGAGTTTCAACGAGTGATCAATGAAAGTTTGAAGTTTACGAAGAATAGTGACCATATCGTTACTTTGGGAATAAAGCCAAGTAGACCGGAGACGGGGTATGGATATGTTCAACGGAGACCGGAAAAGGGAGACCGGAAAAGGGAGTGCTTTGATGATTCAATTGTGAAAAATAACAACGAAATATATCCAGTAGAAGCGTTTAAAGAAAAGCCTGATTTGGAGACAGCGAAGGAGTATTTGGCTGATGGAAACTATTTTTGGAATGCTGGGATTTTTATCTGGGAAGCATCGACTGTTGAAAAGGTTTACGGTCAGTATTTACCTCAAATGGCAGATCTGTTTGATGGAGGTGATGAATATTGGTCTACGGATCAAGAACAAGCTTTTATCAATGAACAGTTCCCTAATTGTGAAAAAATCTCTGTTGACTATGGGATTATGGAAAAGGCAGAAAATATTCATGTTTATCCAGCAGATTTTGGTTGGAGTGATCTAGGGACTTGGGGATCTTTATACGATCGCTTGCCAAAAAATCAAGGATCGAATGCTATTGTGGGGGAGCAAGTGAAAATGATTGATTCAGAAGAATGTATTGTTCATGTTCCAGAAGGGAAGAGAGTCGTAATACAGGGACTTAAGAATTATATTATTGCAGAGAGTAAAGAAATTTTGATGATATGTGATAAAGCGAATGAGCAGGAAATAAGGGATTTTGCAGGACTTTTTAAAGACTAAAGAAAGAATGAAGAGAGTATATATATTAGTCGTTTTGTTGGGTGCATGGAATACTGTTTTTTCCCAAGATAATTGTGAGGTTGAATCGAAGTTTCAGGTAGAAGCAAAAACATTAATTGGCTCGAAAGGAAAACTGCCATTCTGGTTATGGGTAAATCAAATGGGACGAATTGAACAGAATGAAGATCTTTCTCAAAATTTTGAACTTTCTTACAAAAATAATAGTACTACACCTCATTCCGGACTAAGTTATAGTTATGGAGGACGAGTGAATGCTAATATAAGTGCAGATCAAGATGTTGATTTAAATGAATTATTTGGAGGATTGATCTATAAAAAGATTTTTCTAAAAGTAGGAAAATGGAATGATATACAACTCTTTGATGGTTTGTCTAGCTCAAATAAGAACCTAATAAGTTCAAGGAATGCTCGATCTTATCCTAAGTTAAGAGTGGGATTAAATGACTTCGTTGGTAGAAAATTTCGTATTAAAGCTTTCTGGGAGGAAGGACTGTTAAACGATAAGCGTTGGGTAGATGATACCCGATTGCATCATAAGGCATTGTACTGTCAATTTGGTAAGATCGAGAATTTGCAGATTACTTTTGGAGGAGAGCATTTAGTAATGTGGGGAGGTAGGTCAACTAGCGAAGGAGAGCTGCCGTCTTCATTTAGTGATTATCTTAGGGTAATAAGAGGTAAAAGCGGAGATAATAATTCGTTAGCGATTGATCAAGCTAACGTAATGGGTAATCATTTAGGAGTGTACAACCTATCCATTGAAAAATCATTTATTTCTTATGATATCGAATTCTATCTATCTCATCCGTTTGAGGATAATTCTGGTATGGAGTTAGATAATTATAAGGATAATCTTTACGGTATTCATTTTAAAAATAATAAAAAAGAATCAGTACTACAGAATGTCGTCCTTGAACACTTATATTCGAAGAATCAAAGTGGAAAACAGCATTTAGTAAAGAAGTCTGGTACTGATGTTGCTACTGGAAGAGGTAGGGATAGATATTATAATCATGAGGTTTATTCATCAGGTTTTACTTACCATGGAATGGTAATGACATCTCCATTGTTTGGACCAGTACAATATAACGAAGATGGTATTCCTATTCAGATAACGAACAATCTAATTTCTGCATGGCATTTAGGAATGAATGGATACTTGAATGAACAGTTGAAGTGGGAATTGAAATTGACACATTCAAAGAATGGAGGAACGATGGATGTTTATTATCCTTCTAATCGTTCCCAATTCTCATCACTTCTTGGATTCTCTTATCAATGCCCAAAACTACCTATGACTTTGAAGCTAGATATGGCTTTGGATAAAGGTGAGTTGTGGGATGATGGTGTTGATACAACTCGCTTTGGAGGGGCGTTTACTATAGCTTATACGCTGTAGTTGTTAGAGGTTTCTGTTCGGCTATAGCCTCATAGTTTCAGGTTCAAAGTTGATCCTGAATAGGAGCTTTTTACTCCACCACCTCCAGCCTTACCAACTCACATTGCAGATCTGTTCGTTCGATTCCTTTGACTAGGAAGAGGGCGTTGAAGTGAGTGCTTTTGGAGGGGAGGTTTTTGTAAAAGTTTGCCAGCCATTGGGGATTGGTGAAGTTTGATACTGCACTGATGACACCTATGTCGTGATCGCTGGCGAAGAATAGGATGTCGTTGCCGTGATCTGATAATTTGTTGAAGGATACCATAACATAGTCGTGCCGGATATTGTCTTTAAGGTGGTTATGGTATACCTTGTTCTTTTCTATATCAGTAATTCTCCCATTTTCAAGTTTAAATATCTTTGAGTCTTTAAGAAAGACATCCTGCAATCCTGTTAAGGTTTTGTAGGGGCCCACATAGAGGATGTTTTCACGCGTCAGGTCGTCTGGCATTAAGTCTGACTCCATCCTGATTTGTGGCTTTTTATGGTGTTGGGCAAACCAATAGGTGAGGTCGGATACTGCCAATGGTCCCATCTTCGTTACAAAGGTAAAGGTGGGGCGTACATAATCCAATTTGTTTAGATTGTACTTCACTGCTACAGTATCGTAGCTTCTGTCATTGTATACGCCGTCGATATGTAGGGCGTACTCCAATCCATTGTCCATCTTACTGCGCAACATGTAGTGATCGCCCACAAAACAGGTGGTCTGCATATCTTTCCTGAAATATGAATTCCAGCAGTAATTACTTTCCCACGATATATTTCCACTTAAATAGAGTTGTGTAATAACGAATGCTATCACCAGCATGACGATGGCTCCGATGAGGTACGTGTTGTTGGTGTTATGTTGTTTGTTGTGTTTTATTACTTCGACACTAAGGTTGTATTGTCCTTTCTCAACCTTTAGTTTGATGGTTTCATCACTTCCTTCTGCTTGGTAATATTGATCGAGCTTCTTTCTGAGGTTGAACATGTAACCTCTGATCTTTCCATCATAAGGCTGAATATTTAGCTTTTCCTGCAACTCAACTTCCAGAATTGATTCTTTCACATTTGTCTTTTCCCAATATGATTCAACCAGAAATGTAAGGATATGACAGTATAATTCTGACTGTCGGAATCCGCTACTCTGCGTAATTTTTTGTAACGCTACTCGAACTTCTTCTTTTTGCGGTGTTGTATTGCTCATGCTTGTTTTTCAGTGTATTGGTCGACGTTTAAAACGGTTGTTAACCCGTTATGTCTTCTTTGTGTGTTTTAATCTGGCTACATTTGGTTGACACGAAAATAGCAATTAAATTTCAATAAAATTAAATAGATGATGCGACACTTTTATGCACGACTAGAGGTAATACTCTTGTTTGTTTTGATTGGACAGGTAGCTTGGGGGCAACGTCAGGTGGTTGATTTATCAGGCGACTGGCTTTTTACTCATCAGGATAATGAGGCTTTTGCTAATGGACTTGTTTCTTCTTCTGGCTGGCAGAAGGTAACTGTTCCTCATGATTGGGCTTTTATTAATGGTGTATCTCGTGATGGTGCTCAACAGGATCGAGGTGGTTATCGTGATGGCGGTATTGGTTGGTATAGTAAGACTTTTAAGGTAGATAAGAATTGGAAGGATAAAAGGACTGTCCTGGAGTTTGATGGTGTTTATATGAATAGTGAGGTGTGGCTGAATGGGCATTACCTGGGGAAGCGTGTTTATGGCTATATTTCTTTTCGCTATGATATCTCTGAATATCTTGTTGATGGGGAGAATCGTATTGCGGTGCGTGTGGATAATACGCTTGAACCTTCTGCTCGATGGTATCATCCATGCGGGATTTATGCTCCGGTAAAACTGATTGTTACTGAAAAGGATTATATAGTGCCCAATGGTGTATACATAACCACTCCTTCAATTGAAAAGAATAGGGCAGAGGTGAAGATTGAAACTACTTTAAGATGTGTTCAGGATGATCTTGTTCTTGAAACTACTATTCACGATGCTAATGGTAAGGTTGTGGATGTAAGGGAACAGGAAATCTCAGCAGATATAGCGAAAGGAAATGCAGCTAAGAATGGAGCAGAAGTGCAAAAGATTGTGACAAAGTTGATGGTGGCTAATCCTCAATTGTGGGATGTTGATGCTCCTTATCTGTATCGTTTATCGAGCTGTATAAAGATGGGGAGTAAGACAATTGATGAGGTGAATACATTGTTTGGAGTGAGAACGATTGAATGGAGTACGGAGAATGGTTTCTTATTGAATGGTCGTATCACAAAGCTTCAAGGGGTGTGTGAGCATTGGGAAGGTGGTCCTGTTGGTGGTGCGTGGACCAAGCCTTTATTGCGTTGGAAGATTAGTCTGCTGAAAGAAATGGGGGTGAATGCTATTCGTACTGCTCATAATCCTAATCCTCCTTTTTTCTATGATTTATGCGATGAGATGGGTATCATGGTGATGGATGAAATCTTTGATGGCTGGAAAAAGAAGGCGACTCATGATTATGGACAGCAGGCGTTTGCTGATTGCTGGGAAGAGGATTTGACTGAATGGATAAAGCGGGATAGGAATCACCCATCGATAATCATTTATAGTGTGGGTAATGAGACTGGTGGTAGTGTGGCTATAGATTTGGTTGCAAAGTGTCATGAGTTGGATGATACGCGATTGGTGACATCGGGACATAGTGGATCGGAGGCGATGGATGTGTTTGGGGTAAATGGGCATTCTGAGATGATGCACTTCTTTGAGAAGGAGCGTCCTAATAAACCGTTTGTGGCGACTGAGGCTCCGCATACATGGCAGACTAGAGGGTATTATCGGACAAAAACTTGGTTCAGGGATGGCTATCCGAATAAACGCCAGAGCCCATTTCCGTTGCCTGACTTGACCGAAAAAGAGGTATTCAGCTATGAGTGGGCTCCTGAGAGTGAATGGAGTAATAAGAAACAGCATTTTAACTCGTCGTATGATAATGCGATGGTGAGAATCTCGGCACGTAAATGTTGGGAGTTGGCACGTGACCTGCCTTGGTATAGCGGTCAGTTCAGGTGGACGGGCTTCGACTATTATGGTGAGGCTGGTTATGTGCATGGTGGGTGGCCTTTCCGTTTGTTTATGGGTGGAACTATCGATGTTGCTGGTTTTAAGAAGGATTTGTTTTACTTCTATCAGAGTCAGTGGACCAAGGAACCAATGGTTCATATCTTGCCTCATTGGACTCATCATGATGTTGAACCTGGTACTGTTATTCCGGTATGGGTATATTCAAATTGCGATGAGGTTGAGTTGCTGATCAATGGTAAATCATTGGGTAAGGATAAGCCTGGAATGAAGTGGGATGAGATGCAGTGTGAGTTTATGGTTCCTTACGAGGCTGGGACGATTGTTGCTAAAGGATATAAGAATGGTAAGGTTGTTACTGAAACACAACATGTGACAGTTGGCACTCCTGCTGCTTTTACTTTGTCGTTGGATGATGAGTATTTGAATCCAGAGAGGGATAATTATGCGATTGTGACTGCCACAATTACCGATACTAAAGGAAATTTCTATCCTTATGGTGATCAAAAACTGTTTTATCATCTCGAAGGGGATGCTCGTTTTATTTCATTAGAGAATGGTGATCCTGTTGATACTACATTGAATGTTGGTATCAATAATAAAAAAGCTTTCATGGGACTTACCAATGCGTTTGTTGCTCTTGGAGAAGGAAAGCAGAAGACTCAGCTGACTGTAGGTGCAATTATTCGTGGTGATGGAAAAGCTTCTATCGATGTTCATCGCCTGGCCATAAAAGGGAAGGCTGATAAGGCCAAATGGAGGATATATTATACGACCGATGGTTCAGAACCTACAGTGCAGTGTGCTGAGTATAAAGCCCCGTTTGTCACACGTTCGGAGGGTAAAATAAGAGCTGTGGTGATTGATAAAGGAGAAAAGATATTGGAATTGGAGGAGTAAAAAAAGAAGAGGCTGTCTGAGCAAAAAAAGACAGCCTCTATGTATTAAGATCTGCAGATACTTAACCAGGGCTCTACAGAGAAAAGAGCCCTTTTTTGTTACCGCATGTACCACCTGATGTACTACCACTTCTTCACCTTGCTCATGCAGGTAACATTTCCACTATAACAAGACACCAATAAACTGTTAATGGTTATTTACAACGATTGGCAATTATTTGAATATAAAATCACGGGGATAGCGTTTTCCCTTTTTGCTTTCCAAAGCTTCTTTTGAAGTCTCTTCCTTTATCGAATCTACAGAGTTGATGCAAACTGCATCTTGAATTATTATATAACATTGTTCTTGACTTTGAGGTACCCCGAAATTATAAATAGAAATCCTATTTTCTATGAAAAATTATATGTTCATGAGCATATTCTCATATGATTTTTGATTGCTTTTATCATCCTCATAATACCGGATATTTGATCAATCATACCAAGCAAAACTGATAGCTGTTTCGTTGTACTATTTGAACATCTCTATGACCGATTTAGGAGTTTTCGTGAATATATTAGATTACAGTAGTAATACAATCAGTGTAAAAAAACAATTTACAGGTGAAATCCTGCGGGGAATGTTTCGATGAATTTATTATGGAGGTGTAGTTGTAAGTTGTAGGTTAATAGTTGATTGAATAGGTGAGTGCATGAGAAGATTGTATGAGTGCAAGCTTTTGTTTTAAACAATCTATCTTGCTCCTCATTGATCGATCTATAAATGAGATGTATTACAGATCTGCATTTCTATTTTGAATAACCTTAACTTATATCGTATGAATACTAAATTTAATTACCGCTATTTAAAACTTCTATTTCTGATGTGCTTCCTTAGTAATGGAGTACTTGGTAAGCAATATGAATTGAGCAATACAAATATTGCCAGAATTCTGACTGTAGATAAAAATACTTTAGTCACTACAAGTTTTACCAATAAGCACTGTGCTGAACAAATGAATACTTCAGGAAAGGAATTTGCCATCTATTTAGATGATGCAAAAGAGCCTGTGACTGCATTGAACTCAAAAGTTATAGATATACAACAGCACACTATTAAAGGGAAAAATACCTTTGTTTTTATACTTCGCAATAGTCGATTAGAACAGGCCACTTTAAAGGTTGTATATGAACTGGATCCTACGTCTTTTTTCGGTCGTAAATGGATTGAAATAATTCCTGCAAAAGATCAGGTGATTAAGGTAGCAAAGATAGAGGTGGAGCATCTGAATGTAAAGGATGACGTTGTCTGTACTTCTCAGGGATATGGCCAGCCAATATATTTGAACGATATGTTCATGGGACTAGAGTGGCCGGTTGCTCAAAATAACTATAAGAATCAACAGCTTGTATGTAGTCACTTGCCAGGTTACAATATTTCGGAGCCTTATAAAAGTCAGACTGCAGTGTGGGGAGCTGCTCCTAAAGGTCTTGTTCGTCAATGGTTCTTGGGGGAATATGTCGATTCTATTCGTAAGACTCCAGTCAGACCTGTGGTATTGTATAATTCATGGTACGATATCAGGGAATTGAATAAGCCTGTTCTGGCTGAATATTTAAATACTATAGAGACTTTCAGAGAGCGATTAGAAAAGGATCAAAAGATAAAGGTCGACTATATTGTTCCTGATGATGGATGGCAGAATCGAAATTCAATTTATCAGCCTGAAGATGGTGAAACGCAATTAAAGTTGAGAGATCTGGTTGAAGAGAAGTTGGATAAGGCAAAGCTTGGAATCTGGATGCCTGTTCATGGATGTAGGGCTTTTGATATGAATTGGGCCAGGGATAATGGATATGCTGTTGCAATTCCAAAACTATGGGGAAGTAGTACCATGTGTTTATCGATGCCAAAGTATAGAGCGGAGTTAGAAAGACGGTTGAAAGAGATCATTGTCGACCAGCGTATCTTATACTTTAAACATGATAATAATAACCTGTCGTGTCCTAATGCTGATCATGGTCACCGACCAAGCAGTGATAGTCAGGTTGAGGAGATGTTTGAGATTATGGATTACATGAAGTCACTGAATCCTAACGTCTACCTAAATTATACTACCGGAATGAATATGAGTCCGTGGTGGTTAAAAGGGTGTGATTGTATTTGGATGGGCGGAGGTGATGTTGGTTCTGCTGGCATCGGGAACAAACGTGAGCAGGCAATTTCTTATCGCGATACCCGTATGAGGCAGAATGAGAAGTACCAGTTTCCTATGAATTCACTTATGACCCATGGTATCATTAAAGGGCGTTATATGATGGGATTTCAAAATGAGTCGTTAGATCATTGGAAGAACTACGTTTGGATGTTTGTTAGTCGCGGAGTTTCAATGTTCGAGCTTTATTTATCCCCCGATTACCTAACCTCTAAAGAGTGGGATTTTCTTGGAAAAACATTACGCTGGACCTTAGATCATTCAGATATTCTTTTTAATAACACGAATTTTATCCTTGGAGATGTGCGTAAAAATGAACCTTACGGATATGCTCATACCAAAGATGATGAAGCCATTGTCTTCTTACGAAATCCGTCCAATAACTTGACGTTTGATGAGGAACATAGTCTGAAACTAAAGCAATGGAAAAGAAAGTATGCTGATAAAGCTTTCAAACCGGAAGTTACAGCAGCCCAGTTTGATGATTCTTCTTGGGAGAATGTTACCATCGGAGATGTAGATTTAACTGATGCCAAACACATTGCTTATCGCACTAAATTCAGGGCTCATAAAGTGTGGAAAGGGAAAAAAGTACGCATCCATTTTGAGGGAGTGGATGAGCATAGCGTGATTTTTCTCAACGGTAAGAAGATTGGAGAGCACTCTGGGTGTGTAGGTGTAATCGATCCTCAGACAGGTGAGGAGATGTTGAATAACTGGCATTACAGCTATAAGGGCTACTACAAGTATAATGCTTCAGGGTTTTATATGGATGTTGATGCTAATGATCTTCAGGATGAGAATACGCTGACTGTGACCTTAAACAATACTGGAAAAGTTGGGGGGATGTATGGTGGTGTATCTATCAGACCAATTTTAAATGAACAGACAACTAAGGTAAAGTTTAAGTTGGATCCTCAGGAGTTGGGAATCGATCCTAAATTTAAGACCGTAACGCTCGATTGGGTACACGCACAATCTCAAAGAAAAGTAAAGAAAGCTAAGATGGGTGAAACCATTGAACTCGACTTTGAAGCGTTTGAGGTGAATGTATTGAAAATGAAATTAGAGTAATGTGTTGTTTCAACCCGCTAGTATATAGTGGGTTGAACATTTGAGTGCATGATTTAATCAGATGAGTACGACCTTGATTTTTGATTTATATAGTTTCGCTAAAGCGATAAAGCAGAAGAGTAATGGATTGAAGTATCGACCTATGCAATATAGATCTAATAATCCATAAAACTGAAAATCATTTAATCAAAAAAAAGAGACTTATGAGAATTAAAATCTTAATCATTTTAGCGGTATTGGTGAGCGGATCAGCTTTCTCCCATGCCTATGCACAGGAGAAGGTCATTACAATGGAGAGTTTATTGAATGAGATGGTTAATCGTGATCAATTGGCCCAGTGGCCTTCTGCTCAATATGTGTGTAAGCAGGCATCTAGTTATTCGAGAGCTTCGGTTACTCCCAATGGCGAAGATGGAAAGTATATCGAAAAGAATGGTCGCGACTGGGGAAAAGGATGGTTTGAAAATCATGATTTTGGAAACTTTATTCGTACCGATGAAATTCAGGGACGTAAAGAGGATGTTTTGTTAGATGTTGATGGTCCTGGTGCCATTGTACGCTGGTGGCATACCCTTGGTGGTCGTGCTAATATGGGAGGTATCTACCGTGTATATGTCGATGGTAATGAAGTGCCTGTGATTGAGATGTATATTAAGAACCTTGTGGGGGGGAACGGCTTGGTTGGATTCCCATACTCTTTTAATGCTCCTGCTAAGACCGAAAATGATAACTGGCGCGGACAGAATCTAATTCTTCCTATTACTTTTCAGAATGGTTGTAAAATTACCTTTGATGGTTTTCAGAAGTATCGTGAAGGATGGCCTGGATTCTATTATCAGATCAACTATCGATTGTATGAAGCTGGGACTAAGGTGAAGAGTTATACAAAAGATTGGGCATATAACAATAAGAAGCTATTGAAGTCGATAGGTGATGAGTTGCTTAAATCGTCAAACTTCTCGGAAGATCAAGATCATGAGCGTTATAGTAATTTGTTAGTAAAAGCAGGTGAAAGCTTCAATACTACGATTAAAGGAGAAAAAGCCATTGAATACTTATCGATGAAGCTTAAGGCAGAAGATATGGATCAAGCGTTGCGCTCTACAGTACTTAAGATAGAGTTCGATAATAACGAGACCGTTTGGTGTCCGGTTGGACAGTTCTATGGACTCGGATATAAGCTGAATGCTGCTAAAACTCGCTACATCGAGACTGATACTAAGGGTAATCTGCAGGCTAGCTGGATCATGCCTTTCAAAAAGAAGGCAAAAGTTTCAATCGTGAACTTTGGTGATCAAGAGGTCAAAATTGCCGATTTGAAGATTCAAACTAAAGAATGGCAATGGAATGATCAATCGATGTATTTCCATGCTACCTGGAAGGAACGTAGAAATGTTGATACCAAGTTTCGTGTTGATGAGAATTATGTATCAGTGAAAGGAAAAGGTGTATATGTAGGGGATAACCTTACTATCTTTAATACGCATCCTGATTGGTGGGGTGAAGGTGATGAGAAGATCTTTGTCGACGGAGAGGATTTTCCTTCACACTTTGGTACAGGTACGGAAGATTACTACTCGTATGCCTGGTGCCGCCCTCAGGTGTATTCCTATCCTTTCTTATCGCAACCTACAGGTGGTGGAAACAAAACCATTGGTATGTCGAGTAATAACCGATACCGTGGATTAGATGCTATTCCTTTTATCGAATCTATCGATTTCTTTATGGAGATCTGGCATCCTTTCAGAGCGCATTTAAACTACTCTCCTGCAACCTTCTTTTATGCTGTGCCTGAATCATCGTGCAACATTAAAGCTGATGAAGAAGGAGTGAAATTAAAGGTTGCTCAAACAAAAGATGATGTGTTACGTAGTAAATAGTTGTGCGGATAATTATTTAGTTTTCTCAAAATAATTATTTTTGCTACATGGATTTAGCAGAATGCTTTTTGGTGTTCTGCTAATCTTATTAACTAACACATATCAACATGAGACACATTCTTTATTTAATCACTCTCGGTATGATTGCTTTTGCATCATGCCAACAGAAAACAGAAGCTCCCTCATATTCGTTAGAGGATATGAAGACACTGTACAAAGCAGCACCTGAAGGGGTTGAAACCAGATGGGCGAGTGCAGAGAATCCTAATGCCGAAAAAGGCAAAGGAGCAATGACTAACAAAGGGGCTAAAGGTGATGCGTATACCTTAATTGACGCTCACACAACTAAAGTAATCTTCGATCAAAAGGGGGCAGGTGTAATTACCAAGATCTGGTCGGCTAACTCTGCACTTTGGAGTGCTGAAAATCGTCGCAAGGTGAAGATTGAGATGTATTGGGATGATGCTAAAAAGCCAGCAGTATCCGTTCCTTTTTCTGATTTCTTTGGTATTGGATTAGGTTTGATGCGCCCATTTGAGTGTGAGCTATTTGCTTCACCAGAGGGACGTTCACATAACTGTTTTATCCCAATGCCTTATCGTACAGCGGCTCGTATTGAAATTGTAAATGAATCGGATGATATCATCATGTTTTATTACAAGGTCGACTTTGTGAAGGTGCCTAAATTGGCCGATGATGTGCTGTATTTCCATGCGTATTGGAATCGCGAAGAGAGAACCAAGCTTGGTGAGGACTTCCAGATTCTTCCTCGTGTTGAAGGACGCGGTCGTTTCTTAGGTACCAACATCGGTGTAATTGGTGATCCTGTATATAAGGGAAGCTGGTTTGGTGAAGGTGAGGCAAAAATTTATCTTGATGGCGATAAAGAGTTTCCAACACTTGCAGGTACAGGTACCGAGGATTATATTGGTACTGGTTGGGGACAAGATGAGTTTGCTAATATGGTGCAAGGCTCATTGGTGTCAGATAAAGCCCATGACATTTATGCCTTTTACCGCTATCACATCAAGGATCCTGTGTACTTCCATAAGGATTGTAAAGTGACCATTCAGCAAATGGGTAATGCACCTCGGGCAAGACTAAGAGAGATGCGTAAAAACGGTGCTGATCTAAAAGTGTTATGGTCATATGTCGAAAAGGATGGCATGAATGCTAGTAAGCGTTATCTGGATATGGAGAATCCTCCAAAATTGGAAGATGATGATTTCCCTAATGGAGTTTCTACTACTTTCTATCGTAGGGATGATGTATCGGCTACCGCTTATTTCTACCTTGATAAACCAGAGAGTAATCTGCCTGCAATACAATCTGCCGAAGAGCGTGTTGCAAAAATGACAGAGAAGGTTTTTCAATATACAAAGTAACATCTCTAAGTACTAAACAATAGGAGGGGTTTTCCAGAAATGGAGCCCCTTTTTTTGTATTTCTATTAATATCTGCTTTTATAGTTTTTTGAGTTGCAATGCTTTCATATAGGTTATATCTATTATCTTTGAACACCTAATTACCAGCATTAACCTAACAAAGCAGATTTATTACATGTCCTACAAGATACTTCCCATATTGCTATGGATGTCTGTGGTATCGCTAAAATTAGCGGCTAACATCTCATTTAAACATTACACTTCAAATGATGGATTAATATTCAATACTGTTCTCGATATTACCCAAGATAAAGAGGGATTTATGTGGTTTAGTACCCCTCAGGGATTCTCTCGATTTGATGGTAAATCTTTTGAATCAATCTCGAAAGATGATCCAGTAAATAGGATGGGGCGTTGGCAAGGGACACAGATTATTACTGATAAAAAAGGTGATATTTGGTTGCGAGGTCATAGTCAGATTGCACGATATGATAAGGAAAACCAAAAGTTGTATAACTATGATGCAGGGCAGAAAGGACAGAGGCATGTTGAAGGAATGCCGGGTTATTTGTTTTTAGGACAGGATTCAACCTTATTCTTGCTAAACCAAAAAAACTTATTTGAATATGATTTAGAAAATCAGTGCTTTCAATCGATAAAGTTGTATGGACTAGAAGGGAGAAGAGTAGATCACTTATTTGAAGATTCAAAAGGAAGATGGTGGACTATAACTGATAATGAATTAATAGTTTTCAATGATTGTCCGGTGACTGACACAGTGAAAGTATTGCATCGCGAACCGCGGGATTTTTATGCTCGCGAGGGAGGATATTATTATGCCGAAGGGAAAGATAATAGGACCTATCTCGCTGTTAGCAGTCATGGATTATTGATTTATGATAACGCAACTTTTAAGCGCTCGTATATTTCAACAAATTCTTATCCTGAGACTAGTCGCTTAAGCAGCAACGTAATTCGATGTATAGGAATTGATTCAGAGGGACAAGTATATTTGGGTACCGAGCAAGGAATTAACTGCTATGATCCTGAATCTGGAAATGTAACTTATTTAAAGCAGGATTTTTATGATGATAGCAGTCTGAATGATAATTCGGTTTACTCCATCTATTTCGATAAGCACTATAATATGTGGGTTGGAACCTACTTTGGAGGTGTTAATGTGTGGCCTCGAAATCGTAATACGTTTGAGCACTATACGGCGGGTGATGCTCCCCAAGGTTTAAGTGGAAAAGCTGTAAGTGATATTATTGAGGATGACAAGGGAAACTTATGGATTGGAACAGAGGATGGTGGGGTAAGTTACCTCAATACAAGTACAAAAAAGTTTAAACATCTTAAATCAAAACAAGGATCATCCATCGCACTTAATGTGCATGCATTATTAAAAGATTCGGACGATTACTTATGGGTAGGTGCCTGGTTTAATGGTTTAAATCGATATGATGTTAAAGATTTGCGTGATTTATCAACGCTTAAAGGAGAACAAGTTATTCCATTAAAAATATCAGCACTATATCAGCTGAATAATGACATTATTTTGATTGGCACTCCCTCTGGAATGATTGTTTGCAATATCAAAAAGAAGGAATTTTACCATATTAATGATTCTACCCGTTGGCTTTATGTCAGATCAATAATCAATACAGAAAACATGGGGGTTATTGTCGGTGTTGATGGAAAGGGAATCCTGCGGTTTGATGAAAAAACGATGTCTACTAAACCCTTAGAGTTAAATGGTTTTAATACAGATATCCTTCCTTCCCATATTCTTTCCTTGTTTGAAACTGATGATGAATTAGTCTGGATTGGAACTTTTGATGATGGATTATTTTGTATCGATCACAAAAATAAAAAGCTTCTTCAATATTCTACATCAAATGGTTTACTTGATAATACTGTGTATGCTGTAGTTGAGGATGAGCAACAAAGACTATGGCTTAGCTCAAATAAGGGCATGACATGTTTTGACCGGAACACCAATACTTTTCGTCATTTTACTCACGACGATGGCTTACCGATTAACCAGTTTAATTATCATTCAGGTTATCGCCATTCTAGTGGTAAAATTTACTTTGGCACTGTAAATGGTATGATAGCTTTTGATCCGAAGAAGATCAAGAATAGTGTTGTTTTCCCTGAGTTGCAGTTTGTAAATCTATATTCGTTCAATGAGAAAGTTTTACCTAATGGTGAGGATGGATTATTGAAAAAACCAATATACCGTACTAAAGAGATAATTGTTAAGCCTGATCAAAATGAGTTAACCTTTGAGTTTGCGGCGATTGATTATACATCTCCTGAAAGCATCGAATATGCTTGTATTATGGAAGGATTGGATAAACAATGGATTGAGCTAGGAAAGTATAATAAGGCAAGCTATGCTCATCTTCCTCCAGGAAAATACTTGTTTCGGATTAAAGCTCGTACTAATCCTGGTGTTTGGAATAGTAAGGAGAAGTCGATTCGCATTATTGTACTTCCTCCTTTCTGGGAAAGTGCGTGGGGATATGCTATATATGCACTAGTGTTAATTATCTTGATTGTTATCTTCTTGTTCTACCAGAAAGAGAAGCAAAAGGCAAAGGCTGTTTTGCAAATGGAGCGAATGGAGAAAAAGAAGATCAAAGAACTAAATGATCTTAAAACAGAATTCTTTGCTAATGTTTCCCATGAATTTAAAACACCGCTTAGCTTAATTGTTGATCCAATAAAACGATTGTCACAAAATAAAGTGCGAGCTCAGGATATTCCCGATACTTCAGCTCTTGTACTTAGAAATGTTCACCGATTAACGACATTGGTAAATCATCTGCTTGATTTCAATAAAGCTGAGGCAGGAGAGTTTAAATTGGCAGTACGACAGCTCGACTGTAATGAGTTTACGCATACTGTTTTTTCTCGCTTTGAATCATTCGCAAAAAGTAAACGAATCAACTTTGAGTATATATCAGAGGGAAACGGAACGAAAGTATGGTTCGATCCTGAGATCTTAGATGTGGTGCTTACCAACCTATTGTCTAATGCTTTTAAATTTACCTCTTCGGAAGGAACTATCCAGGTAAAGTTTAAATCCATTGACAATCCTGTGTCACACGTTGAAATAGAGGTAGTGGATACAGGTATTGGAATTGAAAAAGATAACCTACCTAAAATATTCGATCGGTTTTACAAGGTTTCATCTCTTGAGAATGATTTAATAGGATCAGGTGTAGGATTAGCGCTAACCAAAAATCTTATTACCCTTCATCATGGTAGCATTAGTGTTGAAAGTGAGAAGAACAAAGGCAGTCGATTTTCGGTGATTGTTCCGGTACAAGAAACTGATTTTCAGACTGAGGAATTTGCTCCGGTTATAGAGACAACCAATATGGAAGAAACTCATATTGCACCAACTCTTACGAACGAAAAGAATGTTGTTTCAGGAAATCGAACTAAAGTACTGATTGTAGAGGATAACCTTGATTTACAAATATATCTTATCCAGTTACTACAGGTACAATATGATGTTGTTACTGCTGATGATGGATTGCAAGGGTGGAAGATGATTATCCAGCAGAAGCCCGATATTGTTATTTCTGATGTGATGATGCCTGAAATGAATGGTTTTGAACTGTGTAGAAAGATTAAAACGGATATCGAGACTAGTCATATTCCAGTGATTCTACTAACGGCTAAAGCTGAAGAACAAGACAAACAGGAGGGATTACGTCTTGGCGCTGACATTTATATTGAAAAGCCTTTCAATAGTGATATTCTGATTACTCACCTCAATAACCTGGTTACTTTTAAGCGCAATGTTAAGAGTAAATTTGAGCAGGATATGGGTATAAACCTAACGGAAGTTACACACTCTGATAAGGATGAAGAATTCATTGAGCGTGCAATGAAAGCTGTAGTTGACCATATGGCTGATGATTCATTCGATGTTAAGGCATTTATTGCAGCAATGGGTGTTAGTCGTTCGTTACTCTACATGAAACTAAAAGAGATTGCCGATATGTCAGCTACTCAGTTTATTCAATCGATCAGGATGAAAGAAGCAGTACGCTTGATGGAATCGGGACAGTTTAATGTAAGTGAGATTGCCGGTCAGGTTGGTTTTGGTGATCCTGCTTATTTCTCACGATGTTTCAAGAAACAGTTTAGTGTATCACCTTCGGAATATATCAAGCAGAAGTTTTAAAATGTGATGCAAGCCTTAAGAGCCTTAGGTTAGTGTCGGATCACGAATCTGTATCGCAGGTTTTACAGTGTATTAGCTTAGGGATTGAATTCGCAGATTTTGACCTCACTTCTTTCTCTTGCCTTTTCAGAATTTCATGTTGAATACTTAGATGGGGGCTTGCAATTGATTGAATCATAGGAGTGTGGATTTTAGTCCAAGGATATTGGACAATGGTCCAAAGGCCTTTCCTTAATACACATTACGTTTGGGGCGATAATTTTTTTTATAACCTAACAAACTTAATAGAATGGAAAAAATGTGGTTAAGGAGGGGCCTTAAGCGTGCTCTATCCGCTATTTTCATTTTCACATTGTTGTGGTCATGTTCCGATGAAAATGTGGTAATTCCGGAATATGATCCAAACAAACCTGTGGAAATTTCATCCTTTGTTCCCGACAGCGGTGGTGTTGGAACCCAACTTGTGGTAATAGGAGAAAACTTTGGTAGCGATACATCGCTAATCAGTGTTTATGTAAACGGTAATGAAGCCAAAGTTATTGGTGTAAACGATACGCGCGTTTATGCTGTTGTGCCTGTGCGTGCAGGTACCGGAAATGTCAAAGTGGTAATGAATCATGCCGACAGTGTAATTACCGACAAAGCATTTAACTACAAGCTTCAGCAAAATGTACTGACTGTAGCTGGTATGACCGATGAAAACGGTAATGGTGATCGTGTTGATGGAAATTTAGAGAATGCGAAATTTAAATTTCCTTACTACCTCGACATTGATGATGACAATAACATTTTCATGTTGGAGCGTAAAGCCAATAAATCATGGGAAAGTGATCAGGCTATTCGTTACGTTTCGTTGAGTGAAGGACAAGTGAGCACTAAGCTTACAAGTGGAGGTGCAATGGGAAATTTACGTCCAATTGCATATAGTATGACTCAGGATACCTTGTGGTGTACAAACGACTCCTGGAATGCGGGTGTCGACTTATTTACATTAACTCGCTCACAAGGATGGTTCGATCCTACAGAACGTTTGCATGCTCGTACTGGTAACTGTGTCGCAGTGAATCCTGTGGATGGTAGCGTAGTGAGTTCACACTACTTGAAATCAATGGTAAAATGGTTTAATCCTAATACTGGAGAGGAGAAGGATCTTCTAACACTGGGGGAAAACTATGTAGTTTACCTGGCTTTCTCAAAAGATGGTGAATATCTGTATATGACGGTTCCTGAAGGATATCAGGCTGAGCGTGGTAAATTTTATCGTGCAAAATGGAATTCAGAAGAAAAGACAGTATCTGATCCTGAGTTGATTGTCTCTTTAGATTATCTGAAAAATCCACGTCAGATCGCTACTGATTATGAAGGTAATGTGTATGTGTGTGATACCGGAAACCATACCATTGAAATATGGAATCCAAAGACCCGCGAGATTAGAACTTTTGCCGGTATTCGTGGAGAGGCTGGTTATCAGGATGGACTGCCTTTAGAATCGAAGTTTAATGCTCCTTCAGGTATCTGTGTAGGAAAAGACGGTGCTATTTACGTGGCAGATAATGAGAATCATAGAATTAGGAAAATCGTTGTTGAGTAAAGAATTGAAAAATGAATAAAGGACTATATAAAACAATACTGATTTTTGTCTTTTTCATTGCCTGTCAAAGTTTATGGGCTCAAGTTAAGACAATAACGGTTAATGGAACTATATTTGATAGTAATGGAGAAACATTACCTGGTGCTTCGGTTATTGTGAAAAACCAGCCAGGTTTAGGAGTAATCTCCGATATTGATGGTAAATTCAAGATTAAGACCGGTGAGAATGAAGTATTGGTTATTTCATTTATTGGTTATCAAACCAAAGAGGTAAAGGTCAATGGTAAGACCAAAATAACGGTTGAATTACAAGAGTCGTCTGAGCAACTTGAAGAAATTGCAGTTGTGGGGCACGGTACCCAGCGTAAGGAGTCGGTTGTTGGTGCGATATCTACTATTGATCCCGGAACGCTAACTATCTCAAGTGGACAGGTAAGTAATGCTTTGGCTGGTAATGTGGCTGGTATTATTGCTGTTCAGCGTAGTGGTGAGCCTGGTGAGAATACCTCTGAATTCTGGATTCGTGGTATCAGTACCTTTGGTGCGAACTCTTCAGCATTAATTCTTGTAGATGGTGTAGAGCGTAACTTTAACGAAATCAACGTTGAAGATATTGAGCATTTCTCGGTACTTAAGGATGCTTCGGCAACAGCAATCTATGGTAGTCGCGGTGCAAATGGTGTTGTTATTATCACTACCAAACGTGGTAAAGAAGGTAAAATTCATATTAATTTTAAGGCAGAGCGTGGAATTGCTACCCCTTCTAAAATGCCTGACTATTTGAACGCTGCCGATTATGCTACCTTAGCAAATGAGGCGAATGTAACACGTGGTAAGATTCCTTTTTATTCTCCTTCAGAGATCGAAATTATTAAGTATGGTTTGGATGAGGATCTTTATCCTGATATCAATTGGAGAGATGAGCTCTTAAAAGATAATACATCAAGCTACAAGGCTACATTGAACCTTAGTGGTGGTAGCTCGTTGGTGAAATATTTTATCTCAGGAGGTTATTTTAACGAGTCGGGAATGTACAAGTATGGCGATTTGAATGATTACGATACCAACGTGAACTATACCCGTTATAATTTCCGCTCTAATGTGGATGTAAATGTAACCAAGACTACAAAGCTGAGCTTAGGTATTGGAGCCTGGATTGTTGATCAGAATAAGCCTGGTAACGGTAATAGTGATGCTATCTGGAATTCTTTTGCAAACCTGACTCCATTAACTGTTCCTTTCCAATATTCAAATGGATTGTTGCCAGCCTATGGTTCAGGAGCAGATATGATGAGTCCGTTTGCTATCTTGACGAAGACTGGTTATACTACTAAGTGGGAGAATAAACTGGAGACTAACATTTCGATTGATCAGAAGTTAGATTTTATTACTGAAGGATTGTCATTCACTGGTCGTTTTTCATACGATACCTACAACTACAATACTATTAGTCGCTTGATTATGCCTGAGCTATATCGTGCAGAGAAACAGCGCGATAAGAATGGTGAGTTGGTGTTGCGAAAAGTAGTCGACTCAAGTCCTTTGAGCCAGTCAACAGGAGCATGGGGTGATAAGCGTTTTTATACTGAAGCGTCGTTAAATTATAATAGATTATTCAATGAAACTCACCGTATTGGTGGACTTCTATTCTATTATCAGCAGGAATATAGTCGCAACGATAGTGGTGGTGATGTCCTTAAAGCTATTCCTAAACGTAACCAGGCTTTATCTGGGCGTGCTACTTACGCTTACCGTGATAAGTATATGTTCGAATTTAACTTCGGATATACTGGATCTGAGAACTTTGAGAAGGAATCTCGCTTTGGTTTCTTCCCTGCAATGGCAATTGGATGGTTGGTGACTAAAGAAGAGTTTATGGCTAACCAGAGAGCTATCTCTAATTTGAAATTAAGATACTCTGCAGGACAGGTTGGTAACGACCGTTTAAGTAGTCGTTTTCCTTACATAACTACGCTAAAAGGTGACTCCGGTTATGGTTTCGGAGAAACCGGAGGTAACTGGGTAGGCGGACTACGTGCTGATATTGTAGGTGCTCAGGATCTATCGTGGGAGGTTTCTACCAAGCAAAATATCGGTATCGATATGGAATTGTTTGAATCGTTCAATGTTACTGCCGACATCTTTAAAGATAAGCGTGAAAAGATCTTTATGAAACGTAGCTACATTAACCAAGTGGTTGGTTTGCTTGGAGGTCAAAAGCCTTGGGCAAACGTTGGTGTTATGGAAAGTAAAGGTATCGATGGAACGTTCTCTTATTCTAAAAAGCATCGCAACTTCTCTTATACTCTTCGTGGAAACTTTACTTACAGTAATAATGAGGTAATCGATTATGATGAGGCTTCAAACTCGTTGTATTATCAGCAGACTGAAGGATACAAATGGGGACAGACAAGGGGATTAATTGCTCTTGGATTGTTTGAAGATGAGGCTGATGTGGAAAATAGTCCTAAGCATACTTTCGGAAAGGTACTTCCTGGTGATATCAAATATAAGGATGTGAATGGTGATGGTAAAATTAACAACGATGATGTTGTACCAATTGGTCACTCTACAATTCCAGAAGTTGTTTATGGATTTGGATTGAGTATGCAGTATAAGAAGTTCGATTTCAGTATGCTTTTCCAGGGTACTGGTAACTGTGATTTCTTCCTTGGTGGTAATGCTGCATATCCTTTCGCTGGAGGTGAAACAGGTAATGTAATGTCGTATGTTAATAATCCTGATAATCGTTGGATTTCAAGAGAAATTTCAGGTACTGAAGCTACTGAAAATCCTAATGCATTATATCCACGCTTAAGCTATGGTGGAAACAACAATAACAACCGTCACTCTACCTTTTGGTTGCGTAACTCACGTTACCTGCGCTTAAAGAATGTTGAATTGGGATATAACTTCGATAGTAAGTTGTTGAAAAAGTTCAAGATGAGTAAGGCTCGTTTTTATGTGATTGCTACAAACTTGTTCGCATTCTCTCCATTTAAATGGTGGGATCCTGAATTAGCATCTGGAAACGGAGCTCGTTATCCAATACAGAAGAGAGTGAATCTTGGTATTAATGTAACCTTTTAATTGGCTGACAATGTTATTAAAATTGAATTTTAAATATAAAACACGACTGCTAATTGTAGCTGTCGCGATGGTTTTTCTGAATAGCTGCGACTATCTGGATGTAGACCATTATTTCATGGATATGCTTACTGAAGAGGAAGCATTTCAAGATAAGACTTATACCGAACAATGGCTTTGGAATGCTTATTCTTACCTGGATAAGCAGAAAGAGATGGGTACCAAAGGGAATACTGCATTTTCGTTTGCTACTGATGAAGCGATGTTCTCAGATTGGGAAGGTGGTAAGCTGATTGAATATTACCAGGCAGGAGAATACTCTGCTTCACGTCAATTGAAAGAAGACCGCTGGGGAAGCCTGTTTCAAGGTATCCGTCAGGCTTCTATTTTCATGAAGAACGTTGATAACTGTGAGGAGTTGTCGAAGAATACCCGTGAGGATTATCGTGCTCAGGCTCGTTTCCTAAGAGCTTACTATTATTGGTTGTTGTTAAAGCAATACGGACCAATACCTATTCTTCCGGATGAAGGATTGAATATCAGTAAGAGTTACGAAGAATTGGAAGTTCCACGAAATACTTACGACGAGTGTGTTGACTATATCGTAACAGAGTTGCGTCAGGCGGCAAGGGTATTGCCACAGCAACGCCATGGTAACTGGTTGGGACAGGCAACTAAAGGGGCTGCTTTGGCTACTCGAGCTAAAGTGTTGCTTTATGCTGCCAGTCCGTTGTACAATGGTAATACTGATTACTTTAATTTCAAGAGTAAGGAGGGCGTGAACCTGATTAATCAGGAGTACAGTGAAGAGAAATGGGCAAAGGCTGCTGCTGCAGCGAAAGAAGTGATGATGCTTGGACTGTATGAGTTGAATACAGTTGAATATGATCCTGAAACTACATTGCCTCTTGCTGCTAATGTACCTACGGCTGATTATCCGAATGGTGCCGGAGGTATTGATCCGTTGGAGTCGTACCGTCAGGTGTTTGATGGTGAAGTGTTGGCATCAAATAACCGAGAGTTGGTATTTTTAAGACCTCGTAGTACCATTACAGATTTATTGAAGCATACTACACCAAAATCGTTAAACGGATGGAATAGTCATGCAGTATCTTTAAAGCAGGTTGATGCTTATTACCTGTTCGATGGTAAGGATATTGGTGATCCAACAGCTGAGCAGCCTTATCAAGAGGAGGGCTTTACGCTATCGAATACTGATGTTCCATATTTAGGTTCTAATGTGTCGTTACAATATGCTTATCGCGAACCTCGTTTTTATGCATCTATTGCATTCCCCGGAAGTGTTTGGGCAAACCTGAGTACTACGCTTCAACATTTGAAAAACAAGCAGGTTTTCTATTACAAGGGAGATATCGATGGTAAGAGTAATGCCGATATTGAGCACTATGTGTTAACTGGTATTACTTTCAATAAGTTCTTAAATCCAATGGATTCATTTAACGAAGGAGGTCAGGTTAAGCACAAAGTAGAGCCTACTATCCGTTATGCCGATGTTCTACTATGGTATTGTGAAGCAATGAATATGCTTACCCAAAGCTGGGAAATCGAATCGTTCGATAGTCAGAATTCTATAACTGTATCGCGCGATATTAACGAGATGCAAGCTGCTTTCAGTCGCATTCGCTACCGCGCAGGATTGCCTGATTTGGATAACAGTATTTACCAAAACAAAGATCAATTCCTGGCTAAATTGAAGAGAGAGCGTCAGGTTGAGTTATTCCTTGAAGGAGCTCGTTACTTCGATTTAAGAAGATGGAAAGATGCCGAGGTTGAGGAGGATATTCCTTTTATGAAGTATGATGTTGATGTTAGTGGTGCCGATCAGGCTGATTTCTATAAGCGTGTACCGCTTTGGATTGATAAGAAGTTCGAAAAGAGAATGTATTTATGGCCTATTCCAGAAGGGGACTTGAAAATGAATAGTAAGCTTGTTCAAAATCCAGGTTGGGAATAATCGAATAAAATTACAAGAATGAAAAAGTTTTATATAATGATAATGACAGCTATGCTGTTTGCTACAGTAAGCTGTGATGAACTCGCTGATGAGTTATTTGAAAAGCAGGTTTTATTCGCACGAAACGGTTTGGTTGAGAAAGATGTAGAGCTTGTTGACGAAAACAGTATTTCAATGGATGTTAGTGTTTCCATAAGTGGAACATCGGTACTTGCTGAAGATGTGAGTTTTACCATTGAGGAATTTCCTGATACCCTGGCTGATTTGAATAAGAATTTATTCGATGATGATGTGGAAGATTACTATACATTACTCCCTGATGCTGCCTATTCATTCAGTAGTTATACTGGTGTTGTAAAGGTTGGCGATGAATATGGATTGGTGCCTTATACTGTCGACTGGACCAAGTTGGATATGTATCAGGACTATATTCTTCCGTTGAAGATTAAGTCAACATCAAACTATAATGTTGCTGAAGCTAATGCAAGCACTTTGTTGTTGAACTTTCAGTTTAAAAACAGCTTTTCAGGTAGCTACTCGCTAAATGCTTTGAAAGATGGTAATTCTATTCAGCAAGGAGGAATCGATGTTAATGCATTGAATGTAAACTCATGTTATATCGAGTTGCCTCTGATTGGTAATGAGGCCCAAACTTTTATCGTACAGGTGAATAGCGATAATTCAGTTGAAGTATCATCTAAAAACGATAGTGTTGTGGAGATTGTGATGATCGATGAAGGAACATTATTGGATGAAGTGAATGTATATAAGAAGACTGAAGGTATGACTGAGTTGGATATTGCATTCAAGTACAAAACTGCCGATGAAACAGACTACAAAGTGTTTGAAGGTGCTTTTGTTTCTGTTGATGAAGAAGACTAAGCAGGCGTTTACGCTTTCATGATTTATACCCAAAGGGGGCTTAGCGTGCTAAGTCCCCTTTTTGTTATCAAGCAAAACCAATAAAAACAATGAAACAAGAACAAACTAAACTATTATTAAAGACCAATGAAGTAATGAAATTTGTAAAGCCCCGTGAAATTGTATATTGTAAGGGGTGTGGTAACTATTCAATGGTCTATTTTGAGGATCATAATCACATGATGCTCTCTGGAAATATCGGGTGTATTGCCCAACGATTCAATCAAAAAGAGTTCTACCGAATTCATAAGTCGGTAGTTGTAAATATCTACAATATCAGGTCGGTAAATTCTACCGCACATAGCGTTGAAATGTGTGATGGTACCATCCTGCCAATATCCCACCGCCAGCAGAAAAAATTCCTGCAATTCCTGGCCGAGATGTACGATAATTTATGAGAACACTACGTTAATTAATTATTTCAGGTTTTATGAAATGGAGTGGTTACCTTGTGGTATAATAAGCTAATTAACCAACAAAACCTAACAAATGAATCAATTAAAGATCTTATTACGACAAAATAAGGTATTGGCTATTTTGCTGGTACTTTTAATTTATTGTAGCAGTGCCAATGCACAAATATTGGCCAAGAATCACGTATATGGTCATGACCGGTTAGAATTCAATGAGTTTTTTGTGGTGGGAAAACACAAGATTCTGAGATTGACAGATAGGATGGATGAGGATAGACGAATGTTGTATCTGTTGAATGAATCCAATGAAGTTACAGACCAAATGAAATGTAGTGCGATTGAAGATTTCGTTGTGTTGGGCAAGCATTCTTTTTTAATAAAGGACCTTAATTGGAATGTGACTGTTGATATTGAAGGTGAATCTTTTAATGTTCGGGAAATAAAACGGATAAATATGCGTACGACAGGATTGGATATGGTACTTGCTAACCATGTGTTGGGAGTGAAATATGATCGTAAGAAAGATTGTGTGGATTATGTTTTTTGTGAAGATCCTGATTCTTTAACCGGATTTAAGAGAGAGTGTTATAAATATGAGTGGGGTACCTATAAAATGCAGAAGCATGACTATGTGCAGATATTCATAGATAGGATTCCTCCTGTCTATGTAGGATTGGATAAAAGCTTAAAACGTAGATTGAAGAAAAACCAATTGGTTGAATCGAAGATAGTTATATCAACTGACGAAACTCAAACTCAAAGAACATCAAGAATCTATGGTTGGGATAACTGGGAAACAGATGGCGATAATATCTACTTCTATGAGAAAAACAGCTGTTCGCTTTATGTTTTTGATAATCAGATGAACAGGGTGGGGAAGTATGGTTTGCCTGTGAAAAATAAAGCTGTTGAAGGATGGCGGTACTACTATGATACGCAGTCAAAACAGCATTACTTTGTTCGTCGATTAAGGGAGCCTCACCAGGGGTATGTGACGCTTCAATATCAGCTATTCAAATTGAATCTTGAGGTCAAGAAACTTGAATTGGTGCTTGTAAGTAAGGATGAGCCTCAGTGTATTTCCAATGAGATGGTCTATGCGATTGTTCACAAAGAGAAAGGCAATGATATTGTTGCATATACTTTGGATCCCAAATATCAGTTTGAGGAATCAGTTTATTTGGATGATGTAGAGGTTGTTAGTAAGTAATTGCCTCACAACTTAGCATGAATTGTTAAGCGAAGATGTGTTCAATTGAAAGAACGATGATTGATTTCTGTAATCGTAAAGGTAGGAAAAACGATGTGAAACGACAGGTCGTCCTACTAAAAAAGCATGAGGATTGGGGAGGTATAATATCAAGGAAGAGTCTCTTTCATACCCCTTTTCCTACTCAAAGCCGCGACAGAGACGCATTAAAGCCGCGTCAAAGCCGACATATAGGCGTATCTGTCGCAGTTTTGTCGCGACTTTGACGCAACTCTGTCGATAGCGAAAGGTATTCCCGACTGTATTTCTATATATGATTTTTGATTGAAAAGGCTTTGGACTGTTACTTTGGGATAGGTATTTCAAAGATAGTACTATTCCAGCAAATGATCAATGATCCCATGATTTAAACTAAGCTAAATAGTCTGCGATACCCTGATGATAAGTATAGGGAGAAATCATTTACTGATGGTTTTAAGAATTAATTTTAGAATTCGTTGCTGATTGATTCATACATTTTGTTGGATTCGGTTATATTTGATCTCGATTTAACCATCTAAATAAATGTTCATGAAACCAATTAAATTAATCATGATGATTACTTTGTCTGTGTTAATGAGTGTAAACACATGGGCGAAGGGAGAGGGTAAGCCTAATACGCTTACTCCAAAAGAAGTATCGGAAGGTTGGCAATTGCTTTTCGATGGAAAAACGTTCAACAACTGGAAAGCTTATGGTAGCGACGAGATTCCAAATGCTTGGGAGATCACCGATGGTACCATTCATTTGTTGAGTAGAAAGTCTCGTAATGGTAAAAAAGGTGGCGACATCATTACTGTTAAGGAGTTCAAGAACTTCGAGTTCTATGTTGAGTGGAAAATTGCCAAGGGAAGTAACAGTGGTATTTGTTACTTAATCAATGAAAATGATGAGTTGGCGATGTGGGGAACTGGTCCTGAGATGCAGATCCTTGACAACAAAAATCATCCAGATGCGAAAAAAGGAAAAGATCATAACCGCCAGGCTGGTAGTCTGTACGATATGATCCCTGCTAATCCGCAAAATGCCAAGGCTATTGGTGAGTGGAATTCGGTACGCATCAAAATTAAAGGCCGTAAAGTTCAGCATTGGCAGAATGGTGTGATGGTAGTATCTTACAAGCTTAAGTCGAAAGATTGGAAGGAAATCAAGGCTGGCAGTAAGTGGGCCAAGTACGATTTGTATGGTGCTTTCAAAAAAGGCCACATTGGTTTGCAGGATCACAGCGATGATGTGTGGTTCCGCAACATCAAAATCAGAAAAATCTAGTATGAGTAATTTGTACTAGTAATCATTCCTTTTATCACCTTTGAGATCGATTTAATTCGATATTTTGAGTCGCTTTGTTTAACCACCAAAGCGGCTCTTTTTTTTGTTATGATGATTAATTGGAGTATTTACCACAAAATATGTGATGGTTAATTTATGAATGCTTAACTTGTAGTGCAATCTTAACCAACAAACTAATAAAGAATGAAACACACCTACAAGCATCACAAAGTATTTGGACCGGTTGCTTCGTTTGCAGGCATTGTTGTTTTTGCTTTTGGATTAATGGCATCTTACTCTTCATTGCCAGGAGTGCTGTTTGTTGTTGTTGGAGGTTTAATGGCTTTCACCTATTCCAGTACTATTGTTGATGTTGAAAAGAGGAAGATTCGATTCTCGATAAATCTTTTTGGATTATTACCAACAGGGAAGTGGTTGTCGGTAGAAGATGGTATGCAGGTGAGGGTGAAAATAGAGACAAAAACCTATCGAAGCTATAGTCGATCCAATCGTGTTATAGATAACGATATAAAGGAGAAGAAGCTATTTTTAATGAACAAGAAAGGCAAGGCATTAATGCCTATTATGACATTTCATGAAAATGATAATATTGATGAAGTGGTGGATAAATTCTGTGAGGAGATGAAAGTTAAAAGAATGAAGAGATAATCTCATCATTCTGATAACAATTTATCTATAATTCTCTCACAAGCAAGTCCATCCCCATAAGGGTTAACTGCGGCCGACATTGAATGATAGGCTTCCTCATTTCTTATTAATAAGTTCACCTCATCAACTATCTTCTGATAGTTGGTACCAACCAATTTCACTGTTCCCGCTTCTAATGCCTCAGGTCTTTCTGTGGTGTCGCGCATTACCAGTACAGGTTTTCCTAGTCCTGGAGCTTCTTCCTGGATTCCTCCTGAATCAGTTAGAATTAAGTAACTTTTACTCATCATATGCACAAATGGAAGATACTCTAAAGGTTCAATGAAGTGTGCATTAGTTATCACGTGGGGCGAGTCACTCTTTTTTAGAACATCTTGACCGAATACCTCGGCAATGGCTTTTCTAACATTGGGATTGAGGTGCATTGGGTAGATGA
Organism: Puteibacter caeruleilacunae; assembly: GCA_005217565.1. Taxonomy (GTDB): domain Bacteria; phylum Bacteroidota; class Bacteroidia; order Bacteroidales; family Prolixibacteraceae; genus Puteibacter; species Puteibacter caeruleilacunae. The sequence continues at coordinate 27,554 of SJCO01000013.1, read as the reverse complement.
AATCAACAGATGGATTTTGCTCTGCCAGAGTTTTAATCGCCCTGCAAATATTTATAAATCCTTGACCGAAGTTTTCACGACGATGTCCGGTAATAAGGACCATCTTTCTTGAAGGATTCGTCAAAGAGACATATTGTTCAATTACACCATTTGCAAGACCACATGCTTCTAACTTATTTGAGATTTCAGTCTTTAGATTATTACTGTTCTTTATCTGTTCAAGCACCATATGCAGGGCATCAATAACAGTATTTCCTGTTACAGTGATCTTATTTTCTGAAATGTTTTCTGCAATTAAATTGGTTTTACTTAATGATGTAGGAGCAAAGTGATATTCAGTTAGGCGACCAGTTATTTGTCGGTTTGCTTCTTCTGGCCACGGACTGTAAAGATTGTGCGTTCTCAGTCCTGCTTCTACATGACCTACTGGTATCTGTTGGTAGAATGCAGCTAGTGCAGTTGCCGTTGAGGTGGTTGTATCGCCATGTACCAGTACGATATCTGGTTTTGCCCCGGCAAGAACATTTCGCATCCCTAATAAAACACGAGAAGTGATGTCATATAAATCCTGCCCTTGCTTCATTAAGTTGAGATCGTAATCGGGGGTGATATTAAAGAGGTCAAGTACTTGATCTAACATCTCGCGATGCTGAGCAGTAACACATACTATGGTTTTGAAATTATCCGATTTGCTTTGAAACTTTTTTACTAAAGGTGCCATTTTTATAGCCTCAGGGCGGGTGCCAAAGACCAACATTATCTTTTTTACTGATGTCATATAGTCTGTGTTGTAGATCTCGTTTTTGATGAATTACGAAAGCTACGAATATAGCTGAAATTTCATAGCTCCACAAGAATCAATCATCACCATTAAACTGAAATGATTGTGTGTTGTCTTTTTTTAGTCTTAATATCTAATAATCCAGAAATCGAATAATCTGTGAAAAGATGAAACGAACATGAATTTTCATCTCCGCAAAATACACACACGCGGATGATTAAAATTTATGTGAGTTCCTGAATGTATTCAAATTTTTTGAACATTCAGAAATCAAAAAATTTTAAACAGATGAAACATTTTACCTGACATTAGTGTAATTCAATTATGAGCAACACACACAGCAAAAAAATGGGAAAAGTTTCAAATCATTCAAGTGCAATGCTTGGTTATAACAAGGATTTGATCCGTGTATTGGGTGAAATACAGGAACCTTATATTATCTTTAGTGTTGAGGATCAGGTAGGTGCATTTTTTCATGATGCTCAAGAATTGTTTTCATTACCACCTAAATATAAGGATTATACACTTGATGAGTTAGTCGAGATTTTAAATGTAGAGAATTTGTCAGATCTGTTGAAAGAGGTTTGGCGAACAAATGGTTCGAAAGAGGTGCTAATAAATTCAGCTGATTTTGAGTCACTGTCAATGAAGTTGGTTCCTTTAAAATCGACTATGTCGGTTTTGATGATTCTCAGTGATCGGACCTACGATGATTATGAAGATGAGGATTTTACGGTTAGAGAACAACGGTTCTTGAATTTGATCGCTAATTTTCACGGTGTTGCTTATCGTTGTCAGAACGATGAAGATTGGACGATGGAGTTTATTAGTGAGGGGATTTATGCCTTAACAGGCTATAAACCAGAAGAGATTCGTGGAAATAGGTTGCTGTCGTATAACGATTTAATCCATCCTGATGATAGAGATATTGTAAAGGAAAGAGTGGATGAAGGTATCAGAGAACACCGACAGTTTACCATTGAATATAGGATTATTGCAAAAAATGGCGATGTGAAGTGGGTCTGGGAGCAAGGTGTAGCTGTGTATAATGAAGAGGGGACACTTACTAACCTCGAAGGACTGATTAATGATATAACTACCCAAAAGGAAGCCGTTACAGCGCTTCGTGATAGTGAAGAAAAATTTAAGCGTCTGGCTACACAATCTCCTCTTGCCATATATACCACCGATGCAAATGGCGATTGTAACTATGTCAATCCTCAATGGTTGAGTCTTGCTGGTATGGAGATTGAAGATGCCTTGGGAAAAGGATGGATTGAAGCCATTCACCCCGATGATCGGGAATACATATCCGATATGTGGTATAAGTCGGTAAATTCAAGAGGCAAGTGGGGGTATGAGTTCAGGTTTAAAAGTAAGCAAGGAGATATTTATTGGTTATATGGTACAGCGGCACCTGTTTTTAATGAGCATGGTGATTTGATTTCTTACCTGGGGACCAATATCGATATTACCGAACGTAAGAAAGCTCAGTTGTCGGTGATCAAGAGTGAGATGAAGTACAGGCGATTGGTGCAGAATTCTCCTGATATTGCTTATATCTTTTCTGTGAAAAAAGGAGCACGTTTTTGGGCAAATAAAATTAGAGATATTTTAGGCTTTGAACCTGATGAAATGCTTCGTGATCCGATGGCTTGGGTTAACGCAATCCATCCTGATGATCAGCCTATGGTTTATGATTTATTGGAGAATTTAAAGGCTGGAGATACTTGGGATCTGGAATATCGGATTTACGATGCCTGGAATAATATTCATTGGATAAGAGATCGGGCTTTTAGTGTGGTTGAAGAAGGAGATGATTTAGTTGTGGAAGGATTGGCTGCTGATATTACCCGTCAAAAAGAGAGTGAGCAAGAGTTAATTAGAGCAAAGGAGAAAGCCGAGGAAAGCGACCGATTGAAATCGGCATTTTTAGCCAATATGAGTCATGAGATTAGAACGCCATTGAATTCAATCATTGGTTTTTCTGATTTGCTGGTTAATACAGAGATTAGTGACGAAAAGGCTAAGCAGTTTATGCAGTTGATCAATAGTTCAGGAGAGCAGCTACTACGGATCATTAGTGATATCATTGATATTTCAAAAATTGAATCAAATCAGCTTAAGATACTACATTCGTGGATGGAGTTGAATGAGGTGATGATTATGCATTTTGAATCACACAAGGAATCGAATCTTTATAAGAGTAAGGACCAAGTAGAATTGAAACTAACACTTCCTTATAATGCACAAAAGTTAAATCTTTATACTGATCCTGGACGATTGAAGCAAATATTAGCAAATCTTATCAGTAATGCTATCAAGTATACCGATAAGGGAGTGGTAGAGGTTGGATATACTCTCGAACAAATAGGAGAGAAACAAAGAGTTAGAATATTTGTAAAGGATACAGGTGTTGGAATTCCTGAGAATCAACAGGAGTTAATATTTGAACGCTTCTGTCAATTAGATAAGGGATATGCTCAAGGGACTGGATTAGGATTGAGTATTACCAAAGGATTAGTAGAATTATTGGGAGGAGAAATAACGGTTCAGTCTGACCTTAATAAAGGTAGTTGTTTCAGCTTTACTTTACCTGTTCCTGAAATATCGCAACAAACTAAAGGTACAACATCAAAAATGGATGCTTCAAGCGAAAAGATATTTGATGATCGATTGATATATATTGCCGAGGATGATAAGAATTCATTGGTTTATCTTGAAGAGATTCTTGGGAGTACTTCGTTAGAGATTAGCTATGTAAATAATGGCCGTGAGTTGTTAGAATTGGTTCATCAACGTCTACCTGATGCTATTTTGCTGGATATAAATATGCCAGAGATTAATGGATTGGAGGTGACTCAACGTATTAGGAGAGAGGGTATTCGTATTCCAATTATTGCTCAAACTGCACATGCAATGAGTGAAGAACAAGATCGTATTCTTAATGCTGGTTGTACCGATTATATTGCTAAACCATTTACTAAGGATGAGTTGATACGAAAATTAAAATCAGTTTTGACATAAAATTAGATGTTTGTAAAGTGTTGAAAATTAAATGGTAGAGTGTTGTGTTTATTAAAAGATAAATAGGTCTTAATATAAAATTAACATGAAAAAATGTTGGGATTTAAAAAAATATCTATTTCTTTGTCATCGAAGATTAATTCAAAAAGCAAAAAAGTGAAGAGAAATACTATGCATATGATGTTTATGATGATGTTGGGAAAATCCTGACGGGGACATCTTATGTGTAAACAAAAATATTACAAAGAGCCTCGTCAGAAATGATGAGGCTTTTTTTTTAGATTAAAATTTTGACAAATAATAGATCAATTGCAATGAGACAGTTTTCCGAAAATATGATGATGAGTATGATGATGGCCATGTTTATGATGATGTGGCGAGGAAAACTATTGCGAAAGGATTAAGAATAAGATGGTGATCAAAACCTGAAAGCCCCTTTTGCAATAGCGCAAAAGGGGCTTTTTTTTTAATCCGAAATGAAACAAGAATACAAACAAAAAAAAATATAGAACGATGAGTAATTTTAAATTTTCAACAGACGCATTACACGCAGGACATGATGTATTAAGTACACAAGGAACAAGAGCAGTTCCAATTTACCAGTCCACTTCTTATGTATTTAACGATGCTGATCATGCAGCTAATTTGTTCTCTTTGGCCGAGACAGGGTATATCTATACAAGGCTGAATAATCCTACAAACGATGTCCTTGAACAGCGTTTGGCAGCTTTGGATGGTGGTATTGGTGCCGCGGTTTTTGCTTCGGGAACAGCTGCTATTGCAACGGCATTACTAACATTGTTAAAGGCTGGAGATCATGTTGTGGCATCATCTCACTTGTATGGTGGGACTTATAATCTACTAAGTGTAACACTTCCTCGACTGGGGATTACAACTACTTTTGTTGATCCTACTAATCCTGATAATTTCGGAGAAGCTGTTCAAGAGAATACACGAGCTGTATTTGTTGAGTCATTGGGGAATCCAAAGTTAAATGTATTGGACCTACAAGCTATATCAAAACACGCGAAGGAGGCAGGTGTACCTTTAATCGTTGATAATACAGTACCAACACCTTACTTATTGAAGCCGATTGAGTATGGAGCTGATATTGTAGTTTACTCGCTGACTAAGTATATTGGAGGACAGGGTAATTCTTTAGGTGGTGCTATCGTTGATGCTGGTACATTTGATTGGACTAATGGAAAATTCCCTGAGTTTACTGAGCCTTCTCCAGGTTACCATGGGTTAGTATATTCCGAGGCTCTTGAGAATGCAGCCTATATTGCAAAAGTTCGTTTGGAAGGCTTAAGAGATCTGGGTGGTGCCTTGAGTCCGTTTAATGCTTTCCAAATTATTCAGGGACTTGAAACGTTGTCGGTGCGACTAGAAAAGCACAGCAAAAATGCTTTGGAATTGGCCAAGTGGTTGGAATTCCACCCTAAGGTTGCATGGGTAAATTATCCGGGACTAGAATCTCATCCTACTTATGAGTTATCACAAAAGTATTTACCCAAAGGACAGAGTGGTATTCTTACATTTGGTGTAGAAGGTGGTTATGATGCTGCCAAAAAGGTTGTAGGTGAGACGAAACTATTTTCATTGTTGGCTAACATTGGAGATACTAAATCATTGATCATTCACCCTTCAAGTACTACTCATCAACAGTTAAGTGAAGAAGAACAAGTGAAATCGGGTGTTACTACCGACTTGATTCGAGTTTCTGTTGGAATTGAAGATATTGACGATTTGAAAGCAGATTTAGAACAGGCTTTTGCCACATTATAATTGATGCTTAATTGCTAAACCATAGGAAGATGAACAGTGACCTAAATTATATAACAATTAGTGATTACACCACAGAAACAGGTGCTTTGTATAATGCTATTGAATTGTCATACGAAGTGTTTGGTAAGGAAATTGGAAGTGGAGCACCTGTGGTGTTGGTGTGTCATGCGCTTACAGGAAACTCTAAGGTTACCGGAGAGAAAGGATGGTGGAATGGCATCATCGGAGAGGGACGTTTAGTAGATACCAATCATTATACGATTATTGGTTTCAACATTCCTGGTAATGGATATGAGCGTGATCCTTCAAAATTGTTTGATTCACCTGAAGATTTTTCTGTTAGAGATATTGCCCGTTTGTTCGGTTTGTCGTGTAAGCAAATAGGTGTTGAGAAAATTGATTATGCGATTGGCGGATCATTAGGAGGGGGTATATGTTGGGAGCTGGCTGTCTTGTTTGGCGACTATATAGGGACCATTGTTCCTGTTGCTTCCGATTGGAAGGCCTCTGATTGGGTGTTGGCTCATAATCAGATTCAGGATCAAATCCTTAAAAATTCAACTAATCCATTACACGATGCTCGTATGATGGCGATGATGTTTTACCGAACACCACAATCATTTAAGAAGAAATTCGGACGCTCAAGAAATGCGGAGAAGAACATGTTTAATATTGAAAGTTGGTTGTTGCATCATGGTGAAAAGTTAGTGGGAAGATTTTATTTGCAGGCGTATCGATTAATGAACAATTTATTAAGTACCTTAGATATTACAAATGGTCGTGGTAGTTTAGAAGAGGTTGCACTGCAGATTAAAGCCAATGTTGTGATGGTAGGAATTGATACCGATTTCTTTTTTGTACCTGATGAAAATAGAGAAACTTATGAGGTGTTTAAAAAACTTGGGCGACAAGCAAAGTATAAGGAGATTAAATCAATCCATGGTCACGATGGTTTCTTAATCGAGTTTGAACAATTGTCAGAGTTACTTGCTGATACATTTAATAGAACAAGAAGAACGGAATGCGGAAAAACAGACAATGCAGGCAAATCTGACGAAACCGACAGATGTAAACATCGACAACTGTCATAGCAGAGACAAATTGCTGGTCGGTTTGACAAGTCGAAGGTATAGTGTCTGATAGGTCCTGATTGTGTGTGATGAAACAATTTAATAGTCAAAAAATCAAATAATCTATAAATCTTACAAGAGATGAAGGTATTAAAATTTGGAGGTAAATCGCTTGCTAATGGTAGTCCGCTTGAGCAAGCTCTAGATATATTAAAAGCAGAAGCAGATAAAGGAAAAGTAGTTACAGTATTATCAGCTAGAGGTAACTCTACGAATGAGCTTGAGGATTTGCTTGAAAAAGCTGCTGCAGGTGAGGAGTATGGTGCATTACTGGATAAATTTTTTGAGTATCAGGTAGAGATGTCTGATAGCTTGAATTTTGCAAAGGAGTTTCAGGAAATTAATAAGATTTTGGGTGGTGTATCTCTGTTAGGTGAATATAGTCTGAAGATTAAGGATAAACTGCTTTCTTTCGGTGAAATTATTAGCTGTAAGGCTGTTGTGCAGTTGCTTAAGGAGCGTAATTATAAAGCTCGCTTTGTTGATTCGCGTGAGTTGATTAAGACTGACGAGGCTTATGGTTCGGCTCGTGTATTATTGGATATTTCAGAGCAAAATGTTGCCAACTTTTTTAAGGAGGCAGAAGAGGACACAATTGAAGTTGTAACTGGCTTTATTGGTTCTAACTTACAAAACCAGACTACCACACTTGGACGTAATGGTAGTAACTATTCTGCTACACTTTTGGCAAGTTTCTTAAATGCAGAAGAGGTACAAAACTGGACTAACGTAAATGGTGTGTATACTGCTAATCCGGCATTGGTGCCTAATGCTAAAATCATTCGTTCTTTGTCGTATCGTGAGGCCAATGAGTTGGCTAACTTTGGTACTAATATTCTTCACGCCAAGACTATCCTTCCTTTGGTAGAAAAGAAAATACCTATTAGAATTGCGAATTCATTTCATCCTGAAGATGCAGGTACATTGATTAATGAAGAAGGTGATGGTAAGGGAATTAAAGCGGTATCGGTTATTGAAAAGGTAGCTTTAGTTAGTCTCGAGGGACGTGGATTACTTGGTAAAATTGGTATCGACGGACGCATCTTTAGTGCTCTTAGTCGCGAGGGTATTAGTGTGAGAATCATCTCTCAGGCGTCTTCTGAACGAGGTATTGGTTTTATTGTTGACCTTGAAAATGCCGATCATGCACAGGAGACTTTGGAAAAAGAGTTTGAAAAAGAGCTAGAGTTGGTTGATATTAGTAAGATCAGTTTGAATAAAGAGGTGTCGGTAATTTCATTGATTGGTAAGAACTTGAACTTTCTGGATAAGGCATATGGAGCATTACATCGTAATGGTATTCATCCTTTACTATTTACCAATACTATAAATGGAGAGCATGTTTCTTTGGTTATTCATGAAAAGAATCTAAAAAAAGCAACTAATGTTATTCACTCTCAGATTTTTGGTGTTTCTAAGAAGTTGAATATTTTCCATTTCGGCAAAGGAAACGTTGGTGGAGAATTAATCAATCAGCTTATTGAAAATAAGGAGCGCTTATTAGAGCGTAAGAACCTAAAAGTTTCGGTCTTTGGTATTGCTGATACAAAGCGCTTGTTGTTGAATAAGAATGGTATCGGAAAGCATTGGAAAGACGATCTGCAATCGCGGGGTAAAAAGGGATATCAGGTAGAAGATATTTTTAACTTCGTTGATGAGAATCACCTTGAAAATGTAGTGGTGGTTGATAATACTGCTTCATCGGATTTGCCTGATTATTACCCACTTTTTGTAGAGCAGGGATTTGATGTGGTTGCTGCGAATAAACATGCCAATACCAGGTCATATGGCTATTATAGTAGTCTACGCCAGTTGCTCAAACAGAAGAGAAAACATTTCTTATACGAGACTAATGTAGGTGCTGGCTTACCATTGATTGATACCATTAAATTATTACACACTTCAGGTGATCGTATTAACCGTATCAGGGGGATATTCTCGGGATCTTTATCTTATATTTTTAATCGCTATTCAGAAGGAAATCACACATTCTTTGATGTGTTGAAAGAGGCTATCAACCTAGGATTAACAGAGCCTGATCCTCGTGAAGATCTTTCAGGAAATGATGTCGCACGTAAGCTATTAATTCTGGCACGAGAGATTGATCTTACCAATGAATTTGATGAGGTAGAAATAGATAATCTTATTCCAACGCAATTACAGAATGGTATATCTGTAGGACAGTTTCTAACGAGTGACGATGTGCTTGATAAGTATTTTGATGATCGAAAGAACAAACTGAATTCTGATGAGGTGTTGCGTTATATCGGAGATCTGGATGTGACTACCGGAAGATTGAGTGTGAAACTTCAGGCAGTGCCTAAAAGTTCAACATTAGGACAGCTTCAGGGATCTGATTCTATCTTTGAGATATTTACTGAATCATATGGAAATAATCCATTGGTAATTCGAGGTGCTGGTGCGGGTGCTGAAGTGACAGCACGTGGCGTATATGCTGATTTATTAAGATTAGGAGAAACTATATAGTCGTTAACAAATATCGAAGTCATGGGCCTGGCAGTTATTGGTGTACTGTCGGGCCCTTTTTCTTTATTTATGGTTAACATATTAGAAAGGTAGATTTGATTAATACTATTATTTCGAAGTAGCATTGAAAATAAAGGTATATATTCTTGATTGATGAACATAGTTTTGTATCTTGCATGTAGAGTTGAACTCAACCCAACTAATTAACTATGTATACTCGTCTAAAACAAGAGATGAAAACTTTGTTGCTTTATGTTTTAATGCTTTTCTGTTTTGTTTGTTTTCAATCATTTCAGGTATCGGCATTAAGCGATACAACCACAGTTCGAATAGGTTTACCCAACGTACCTGGGATGATGTATCGTGATAAGTTGGGAAATCCAGCAGGCTTTCCAATAGAATTAGTTAAATCTATTGCAGAACAGGAAGGTATTGTTATTAAGTGGATTGATGGTGGTTGGGGGGATCTTTTTAAAATGCTGCGTGAAGGAGAAATAGACCTTCTTCCAGGAACCCAGGTTACAGAGGAGCGTAAGAAATATCTCGACTATCTTGATTACAGTCTGTATACCATGTGGAGTGAGTTGTATTTGCCAGAAGGAAGTCATCTTAATAGTATAATTCAGCTTCATTATCAAAAAATTGGTTTGGTGCATGGAGATAATAATGCGAAGGCTTTTGAAAATTATATTCAAGAGTATGCTATTAAGTATTATCCAACTTACTATTCTAGTCATGCCCGAAGTCTTGAAGGACTAAAAAAGAAAGAAGTATTTGCAATAGTAGGACCGGTATTATCAGCAAAGGAATTAGTGGAACATAAGTTAGAGAGTTCCGGACTGTTTTTTAATCCAGTTGATTTAAATGTCGGATTTAGAAAGGGCTGTAATCAGGAGTTACGTGAACAGTTTAATAACCGATTGAAAGCTTTAAAGGAAGATCCTAATTCTATCTATTATCAGTTATATGACAAATATGAGTTGAGTTCTTTTCAAGAAAAAAGGTTTAAGGTACCATTTCATTTAGTTTTATTGTTTGCCATATTATTTGTAGCTGTCGCAATTGCTATTGTGTTTATTATACTGCTAAGAAGTAGAGTAAGGGTGAAAACGATGGAAGTGGAGAGTCGAAATTCATTTTTGCGACATGCAATGAAAGCTGGTAATATGGGAGCCTGGACGGTTGATTTAATTGAAAATAAAGTACGCTGGTCGAGAGAATTGTATAATATCATTGGAGCAAAATATTCGAATAAAGAAATCAGTTTTGATGCATTGATAGAGACTGTTCACCATGAGGATCGAGCGAGAGTAGTAGGATTATTTTTGGAAAGTAAGGAGAATGATAGTTTTGAGTATAAGTTTAGGATAAAGAGAAAAGATGGGCTTACTGTTCCGGTAAAAATATTAGGACAGGTTGAGCGCGATGATAATGGTATTGCTATAAGAGAGTATGGAATATTACAGAATATAAGTGAGCAAAAGAAGTATGAAGAAGAGCTTATCAATGCTAAAGAAAAGGCAGAGCAAAGCGAACGTTTAAAGTCAGCTTTTTTAGCTAATATGAGTCATGAGATCAGAACTCCATTAAATGCGATCGTTGGTTTCTCTGACCTACTAACTCAGCCATATGTTGATAATGAAACGCGAAAGGAATATGTTGAGATTATTCATAATCAGAATGACTTGCTATTATCTCTTATAAATGATGTAATTGATTTTGCAAAGATTGAATCAGGATCATTAAGAGTTTTTCCTGAGAAAACAGCATATAGTGTTTTAGTTAAACGATTAAAAGAACTGATAGAAAGTTGGCGCCCTCAATGTCCTGAACATTTGTTGTTTATTGTAGATATTCCTGACTTTAAATTTAATTTCTCATGTGTATATGATACTTTCCGACTGGAACAGATTGTCAATAATTTAATATCTAATGCGTTTAAATATACGCCAAAAGGACAGGTGAAAGTTGGATTGAGTGTAGATAAAGAAAATCGATTGCTGGAACTTTCCGTTGAGGATACAGGTATTGGTATATCAGAAGCTGATCAGGCTGCAATATTCGATCGATTTAACCAGTTAGATGTATTGAGTCCAGGTGCAGGATTAGGGCTTTCAATTACACGTTCCCTTGCAGAACTAATGGACTGTCGATTGGCGCTACAGTCGGAGCTTCAGAAGGGATCAAAATTTTCTCTTTTCATGAAAATTCATGAATTAGTAGAGGAAGAAGATAGTTCTCAAAAAGTTGGGATGACTGAATTAAAGCTATAGAATTTTTAATCTGATTTTATCAGTTTGCCTACTGCAGATACAAATAGTTGGGTCTGGCGTGTATAGTGGGTGCATTTTGATTCATCAAGAAACTCAATGTCCTCTTCTAAGATCTGACGTCTGAGTATGTATAGCTTCGCATATATTTTTTCTGTGTCTAAAGGAATTAATCCTTTTCTAACATAGTTTTCATGGAAATATATTTTTAAATCATCATGGTTTTTTACCGTAATCTTAGAATGGAAAAGATGTGCTTGTATAATTGAGAAACAAGCTCTATATAGATTAATAATCATCTCGTTAAGATCATGATCAGAAACAGCTTCATCAGCTTTCTCCAGAAATTCCCATGCTCGTTTTACCCGAATAAGCGTTTGTTGGTCCAAGGTGTAATTCATAGCGTTGATCTTTAATAGATTAAACAATAGTTGATCTCACCTTTATGGGGCCATAATGGTATTAGTCAAATATAATAAAAAGATGATACAGAAACGGTTATACAGTCATATGTTGTATAAAATGCTTGTTTTGGTAATACCATTCAACACTTTTACGTAGACCATCTTTAACACTTGTCTTAGGTGACCATTCGAGTAATTTCTGGGCCTTAGTTATATTAGCCCATGTTTCTTTCATGTCTACTTTATTCTCTGGCAGTTGATTGATGATTGCTTTATTTCCAGTAAGTTCCTCAATCCATTGTATGAATGTGTTAATGCTGATGGGGTTATTGCCTCCACCTAGATTGATTATTTCATAGCCTAACTTCTTTTGCGCGAGAATCGTCCCTCGTGCGATGTCATCAACATAGGTGAAATCACGCGATTGAGTGCCATCGCCATATAGACTAATTGGTGTACCTTCAGCTATCCATTTAATGAATCGAAATGGTGCCATATCTGGGCGTCCGGCAGGACCAAAGACTGTGAAATAGCGTAAAATACTCACATCTATACCGTATAGTTGGTGGTATGTCCAAGCCATTGCTTCTGCTCCTTTTTTTGATGCAGCATAAGGCGATTGGGGAGTGTTAACTGGTAAATCCTCGGAAAAAGGCATTGGTAGTCCTGCATACAGACTGGAGGTTGAGGCAAGAACGAATTTCTTGACTTCATGATCTTTCATGAGTTCAAGAAGATTAAGTGTGCCTTCTGTGTTGGTGCGCAGATAGCTCCATGGATTTTCAATGCTGTATCTAACTCCTGCTCGGGCAGCTAGATTTATAACTGTCTTAAATGTATATCTTTTGAAAATATCTTTTAACGCTTGGAAGTTTTCAATGTCAGCCTTTATAAAGGTAAAGTTGTTGTGATTATTAAGTTTCGATAAACGAAGTTGCTTGAGCTGTGGATCATAGTAATCGTTTAGATTGTCGATACCAATGACCCGCTCTCCTTGTTCTAGAAGCATCTCTGTTGTTCGTGATGCAATGAATCCTGCAACTCCAGTTATTAAAATCATATTATACCATTTTTGTCAAACATCGAAGGTTATTTTAAGCAAGTTTTAGGCTCTAGTTGGTCGTTTCAAAGGCAAATGTAGTATTCTGATTGGTGAATTGGGAATTTTGAATTGTATTTCTCAGGTTGACTTAGTATTTGTTAGATTCTTGTTAGAATTAAGAGGATTTTGGCTTAAAATATGCTGTTGGCGACTGGCCAAATTCGGATTTAAAGCATCTACTGAAATATTTTGGATCATTAAATCCTACCTTGAATGCTATTTCGGAAATTGAGAGGCCTTGACCTGTTAACTTAGCTGCAGCTTGCAGTCGATATGATCGTAGAATATTACCGGGTGTTTGTCCTGTTAACGCTTTTACTTTACGATAGAATGATGCATGTCCCATGCTCATAACTTTGACCATTGTTTCTGCATCAAACTCGGGATTATCATAGTGTTCTTCCATGGTCTTTGATAGTTCATCAAGAAATTTATTGTCGCGATTTTCTACTTTTAATTCAGGTGCAGTAAAGGTTTCTCGATTAATGACTTTCATTCTTATTTGTTCACGCTGTTGCAGTGCATTTTGAATCTTTAGAATTAGTAACTCAAGACTGAAGGGTTTTTCGATATAGTCTAATGCTCCTGCTTTCATGCCTTTTAGTTGATTGGTCGTACCTGTAAGTCCTGAGACAATTATTACTGGAATATGACTTGTGGATGTGTTTTGTTTAATTGCATTACACAAGGAAATTCCATCCATTCCTTTGAGTTGAATATCAGTAATAACCAAGTCTGGCTGTTCTTCTTTTATCATCGCTAGCGCTTCCTCTCCAGAAACAGCATGCTGTGTGTTGTATTGACTATTCAGTCCCTGTAAAATTTCAGAAGCTAATGCTATGTTGTCTTCAACTAATAGCAGTAGGTCTTTTGAGCTATCATTGGTTTGCTTGTCGCGGGATGTCTGTTGTTCGCATTGAATGGTTACAGTTGCTTTAGTGCCTTTGTTTAATGTACTTTCTATATGTATATCTCCATTGTGCAACTGTGCTAGTTTTTTCGAAAGCGATAAACCTAAACCTGTGCCTTCCTCGGTTCCTTTGTGATCTCTCTCATATGGATTGAAAATGTCTTTTAGCTTCGAAGGATCTATGCCTTCTCCATTGTCTTTGACGATAATTTCCAATTTAGGGAAACGATAATGTGCCGACACGTTGACTTGTGAGTGTGAAGGAGAATATTTAATCGCATTACTCAATAAATTCGTAATAATCTTATTAATGACGTCAGTATCAATGATAAGGCGATTATTAATCGTGGAAGGGGTGTATAAGATTTCTATTTCTTTTTCTCGGGCTATGGGATTAATACTATCAATTGCAGATGACAACAGTGCGTTAATATTTTCAGGGTGAAGATTAATAGAGTACATCTGATGTTCGGCTGATCTAAAATCTAATAGCTGATTTATCATTTGATGTAATTGACTAGCTTGATTTTTAATCTTATCTACTGCTATTTTGCTTTGTTCAAAATCACTACGACGTAGTCTGTCGATCGTTGCCTGAATAATCGTCAGGGGTGTTCTAAACTCATGTGATAATTCAGTAAAATAATTAATTCTGGCTTGATTGAGCTTTTCTCGTTGTTTTTGCTTCATTCTGATTAATTGAAGCTCATGCTTTTCCTGCGTGCGTCTACGAATCATGATGATACTTGCACCAATGGTTAAGATTGTCAATAAGAGGTAGATAGCTATGGCCCAATTATTTCTCCACCAAGGAGGTGCTACTGTTATGAGCATTGATTTCGCATAAACGTATTCAATACCATTGATTGTTGCACGCACTTTTAGGGTGTGATTTCCTTCACCAATAGCATATAGATTAAATTCATTTTCGGTGTTGGTCCATGTTGAATGGTAGCCCTCCAGTAGTACCTGATATTTTATAAGCAGACTTTTATGAAAGGTATTGGTTGCAAGTTTTACGTGGATTGTGTTGTTGGGATAATTTAGTTTTATCTGATTTTGAGGTTGCAAAGGTTTTAAAATGCTTGTATCTCCAGGGATTGATAACGATTGGATGTGTATACTATTTAAGTGTGGTAGGTTGTAGTTTTGGGGTTCTATCTTTAAATACCCTTTTTCTCCTCCGAAGAAGATTTGTCCATCTGGAGAACTATAAGCTGAACGATTAGCAAATTGACCGGGGCCAAGATCAGTGCCTGCGAGGTAGTTTGTAAAACCTCCATTCTTTAATGAAAAAACCGATAATCCTTGCAGGGATGTAATCCAAATGCGATAGTCTTTATCCCATATTGCAGCTAAAATACGGTCGGAATCTGTGTTTAATGTGTTTTTATGTAGTTTCCCTTGTTTGGTGTTGATGTCATAAATAAATATTCCCGCGTTATTGGTACCACATACAAGTTTGTTGTCGAAATAATCTATTGAGCTAAAGTTTGTATTGCCAGGTGTGGTTGTAATGGTTTCAATTTTCGAGCCATCCCAACTAATAACCTGCCAACTTGTGGCAATATAGTTTTTCTTGTTCTCCGGATCGTAGGTGATTCCTTTTATTGATTCATTGTTTAGTGTTTTAATAATAGGAGTTTTACTATACTGCGAATTTTTATGAAATAAAATTAATCCTCCTGTATATCTGCCAAGTAAAAGATTACCGTTGGCATCTTCATTCATATATTCAATGGCAGAATGGTTTTGTTTAAAGAGTGTGTCAGGGAGAATATTAATGAATTCATTACGATTTGGATTATACTTGAAAAGGCCTTTTTCATCAGTTCCAAGCCATAGTTCATTTTGAGAATCATTAAAAATGATTTTAACCTGACTTTCAAGGGCAAGTATTTGTTTTTGATGAGTTGATTTGATAACTCTTGAGGTTTGATTTTGTTCGTTAACTTGCATTATCTCAGGTTGATCAACAGTTCCTAGCCAAAGGTTATCGTGGTCTTTGCTGAAAGTTGATATCATACCTTTAGATGCTTCTGGATATAGGTCGCCTGAGTATGAAATACCTGCATCTAGTGATGAACCAAGAGTTACTCCGCTACCATGTCCTCCAATCCAAATATTCTGTAAGGAGTCTTGAAAAATCTGGTAAACAGAATTGCCATAGATTGCAGGCTTTGTTAGATGTTGTAGTTGATTGAGCTCTTGATCAATTACAAAGATCCCTTCAAAGGTTGCAATCCATATTTGGTTGTTTGATATTTTTTTGATTTTTCTAATAAATGGACTGCTTAGTTTAAATTGAGAATATACCTCAGAGAGTGGGCGTATTTTTCCTTCTTTTTTTATAAATATGCCATTGCGTTCTGTTGCAATCCATAGTTCATCAGGAGAGATCTGGCAAAAATCGTTAATACGATAATTGGAGAGGATATCATTTTTAAGCGTGATACTATCACCATGTTCATTTAGATTATAGGCTCCACGTCCTGTCCCGACAAATAGACCATCATTGGCTTTGTAAATCTCATAGCAATAAAGGCCTTTGGCGGCTGGAAGTTTCGTGAACTTCATAGTTGCCGATGTTTGGTTCTTAATAATGGCTATACCATTAGTTGTTCCAATTAATAATTGGTTATTATTTGAGTAAAGGCAGGTTGCCGTTCCAACGCCTTTGGGTAGGGTAACTGGTGTAAATTGTTTGCTAGCTTTATCAAATCGATATAGTCCTTTTCTGGTGAATGCCCAAATCTCTGAATCTACATTGTAAATTCTTGGAGCCCAAATTATATCAGGACGATTACTTGCATCTGGAGTCGGAAACAAAAGTTCGAATTGATGTCCGTTAAAGCGATATACATGATTAGCAGTTGCTACCCACAGGTATCCATCGTCATCATTACAATAATCAAAAACATTATTGTCGAATAGTCCATCAGTATAGGTATACTGCTGGAATTTATTTGTGTCGTTGGCAACAGCTACTTGGAGCAGGCCCGCGAGGACGATAAATATGATAAAAACAATTCTTTGCATAGGATTCAAATCACGGGCAAGGTACTAAAAAAATAGTAGTTGAGATTTTTTATGAATTGGTTAACTTATGTGCTATATATGATTTTAATATTATGATTCGCTGTTGTTCGTGTTAGTAAATTAGTCATTCGTCAAAAATGAAGACAACAATAACAATTGTATTGTGTTAACTAGATGAAAAGTATTAAATATACATTGTTTTATGCAAGGGTGAAATAAGTTTCTGAATCCTAGTAATTGGGTGGTGAAAAACAGAAAACAGATAAATATGTAAGTCTCCTTATCCTTATGGATAGGGATTATTATGTCTTGTGATTGTTCTAATTGTTTTATAATTTAGAACAAGCATACGATCTGGAACATAGAATAAAACTAAAAAGAAAATAAACTAGAGTTAAATTTATGACTACATTAACCTTTCGATGTCTCACACTCTTAAGAAGTGGTGGGATTTCTTTGTTCACTCGGGATGTTCATCCTGAGCATGAAAGAAAATTACGATTAGAGCCTGGTGGTGGGCTAGTGTTGAAAAGAATTGTTTTATCCACAATCTTGGTGTTTTTTGTAAGTATAGGATTGTCGTTTGGACAAACGTCATCATTTACTGCAGATAAGACTGAGTTGTGTAAGTTAGGAAATGTCGAGTTTACTGACACTTCAGTGGGAGCTAGTTCCTGGTTATGGGATTTTGGAAATTCAAATGCTGAATTTGGCTCAGGTCCATATTCAGCAAGTTATCCTCGTCCAGGCGTTTACACGGTGAAGTTAACTATCAATGGTGGGGGGAGTCCAGCTTTAGAAAGTGAAAAGCAGATAAGAGTTTATCCTGAACCAAATCCTAAGTTTGATGCAGTGCAAGGTTGTGAACCATATAATGTAAATCTTACAGCTAGTGCAGTGCCTGTCAGCGTTGATGCTTTTACAATAGGAGTTGGAGCAGATCAACGAAATGTTGGCGCTATAACTGGTGGAAACGCTGTTAAGTTTATTTGGAACTTTTTTGGAAAGATTGACTTTGATGAGAGCAAGCCAGGTGTACAAAGTGATGGTACTGTTGAAACAACTACTCCTCAACTTGTATGGAGTAATGTTTTACCAGATGGAGTTGCTGGTGTTGGTGCAGGGGCTTATGATTTAATGTTGACTGTAGAAGATGACAATGGGTGTTCAAAAGTACTTTTTGTACAGAATGCTATCATTGTTAATCCAAAACCAACAGCTGATTTTTCGTACACGAAAGAGAATAGTTGTGGTATTGGTAAAGTAACATTTTCTGTCAATGGAACAATTGCATCAGGAAGTGTTAATGGATATAGTTGGGATGTCGGAAATGATGGATCCATTGAGGGAACCTCTCAGGAATATCTTCATACTTTTACTGCTACGGGAAATTATCCTGTATCGGTCTTTGTGACATCAGATCAGAATTGTTCTTCGGATCCAGTGGTCAAGAATGTATTGTTTAATAGTGATAATGCCATCGATTTTGAGGTTGATGGTGATTGTGCAGGTCATCCAATTACCTTTACTGATCGTTCTACCGAGGCTAATGTTGTTAGTCGTCAGTGGGATTTCGATTATCATGATGGTGATAACGATATTGAAGCAACCACTAAAGTTGCTACCCACGCTTATACAGCTCCTGGTGATTATACAATTCGCTTAAAGGTGCAGTTTAATGATGGTTGTGAAATGGAGACAACCAAGGAAATAACAGTGTATGCAACAACTGTCGATTTTTCATTTGACTTGTCGAGCTCTTGTGCTCCAAACTATGCTGTAGATTTCACATCTAATGTAGTTTTAGGAAATCCAGCAGGTAGTGTTACTTCTCATGAGTGGGATTTTAACGGAGATGATATTGTTGATTCTACAGAAGAGAATCCTTCCTTTAATTTCAATGCTTCAGGTTTGTATACTGTTAAACTGACCGTTGATAATGGAGAAGGATGTCATTATACTGTTTCACATGATGTAAATTTGATTAATGCCGAGGTTCTAATTCGATCATATGTTGGTGCTGAAGAACGAAATACAGGATGTATACCCGAGACATTTAAATTTGTTAGTGAGAATAATAATGGGGCAGATCCAATTGTTTCGTACGATTGGCGTATTTTTGATGATAACAATGTGGAGTTGACAAATTCAACATTGTCTGAACCTACTTATGAGTTTACCAATCATGGTACCTATAAGGTGACGCTGGATGTTGTTACCCAAAACGGCTGTTCCTTAAGTGATGAGCATTCGATAAATGTTGGTATCAAGCAACCACTTAATGTTGCTTATAGCTCTAGTTCATGTTTTTCAAGTGAAGTAGATTTTACTGCTTCTGTCACTACTGCTACTGATTATTTGGTATGGAACTTTAATGAAGGTGGTGACGAAATTCAGAATCTAACGGATACAGATGTTTCTGTAACGCGACAATTTGATTATCCTAATATCGGTAGTGGCTTTAAGGCTAATGTTGTTGCATATGATAATGGTTGTCCGTCAGATCCATTTTCGATTAATGATATTACAGTTAACGGACCACAGGCAATATTCTCTGTTTCGAATAGTGCACAGTGTGATGTCCCAGCAGTAGTAGGTTTTACTAATAATAGTGCTGGATTAGATGGAACAACTACATATGAGTGGGACTTTAATGGTGATGGTACTGTTGATTCTACCGATGAAGATCCGAGCTATACTTATACAACTCCTGGAGATTATGTGGTAAAATTGAAAGTAACCAATAGTTCAACTGGGTGTTCTGATGAGACAACAAGGAATGTATATGTGACTTCAGGAAGCGTTGCATTGAATCCTACTCTAGGACCTGAGGGAGCTGTATCCTGTGTTAATGATCCATGTTCTTTCTTAGGGGATGGGATGCAGGTTGATTTTAGTGTATCCTCTAATTTCTCAGCAGGAACATATTTATGGAATTATGGTGATGGAAATACGTCAACAGGAAAGAAACCATCACATACTTATTCAGAGCCAGGGCACTACCAGATTGTACTTACAGTAACGGAGGAGCATGGTTGTGATTATCAAACAGCTCCACTGTCTGTATACATCAGAGGACCGAAGGTTGATTTTGATAATGTTCCAACTGTGATTTGTAAAGGAACTGAGGTGCAATTTACTAATAAGACTACAAAAGAGAGTTTTGATCCTGCTAATGAAATTAACTATGTGTATGATTGGGACTTTGGTGATGATACACCACATAGTTCTGAAGAGAATCCAAAACATACGTATACAAAAGATGGAACTTTCGCTGTTAAGTTGACAGTAACCGATGAAAATGGATGTGTGAATTCTAAAACTATTGTGAATTCAGTCGCAGTTCCAAAGCTTCAAGCTGGAATTAATCCTTCAAAAAATATCTTCTGTATTAATGAAGACATTAATCTATCAGATGGATCAACAATCAAACTAGAAGGTGCTCAAGGTGCGATTGTTCGCCATGACTGGGATTTGGATGGTGATGGAACATATGAGATAACCGATGGTACCTCTAACCAGATTGTTAATTATGCTGCAGTTGGAGTGTATACTGTGAATCATCGTGTTTTTAATGATGTAGGTTGCTCAGACGAGACCTCTAAGACTATTACTATTGTTGATGGTACGGGAGAATTTACTATAGATGGTTTCGATTTTGCATCGCTTGATCTTGGTTGTGCTCCAGCAATTGCTAGTTTTGAACCGAAAGATCCGGATTTAGTAGTTGCTAGTTATTTGTGGGATTTTGGTGATGGTGAGACTTCTGCAGCACGAGAACCAAATCACTTTTTTAAGCTTCCTGGTACGTATACTGTAAGATTAACTGAAACTTTGACTGGAGGATGTACTCGATCGACAACAAAACAGGTGATAGTTGATGGTGCTTTTGGTAATTTCTCCTATGAAGAAAATCCTGAGTGTGCTCCTAATACTCGTCGATTCTTTGCGCGAGACTTGTCTGGTGTAGACCATATAACCTGGGATTTTGGTGATGGAAATAAAACAGAAATGGACATTACAACAGAGACTGAGGTTGAGGTAACGCATACTTATACAACATGGGGAACAAGATTGCCAATTTTGATTCTACATAATCCAACTTGTGGTGATTATTCTTATTATTACGGAGAGGAACATCGCATAAATACAAGTGTGGATCCTTTTGCTGAATTTTCTTATGAGGCAGTAGCAGACGGTAAAACTTGTGAGGAGTTAGAGTTCCAATTTTTTGATGAGTCAACCATTGCTGATCCACGCTATGGTATCGCTACTTGGGAGTGGTCGTTTGGTGACGGAGCTACAAGTACAGAACAAAATCCAAAGCATAGATATACTTCAGCAGGAACGTTTTCAGTGACGTTAAAAGTTACTAATGGATTTATTACGGGTGGTTGTCCATCAGAAATAACGAAACAAATAGTTGTTGATCCTTTACCAGTGATAAACACATTGCCTGCAGCTCAGAATGTTTGTTCAACGGATAAGAGTTCTCCTATGAACATCTCAAGCTCATTGCCTGGAACAACTTATGAATGGGTTGCAACTATACCATCAGGTATTGTTAGTGTATTGAAAGATGGAGGAGGAAATGTAATCGAAACAAAAAATGAAGGAGATCAAATACAGGGAACTGCGACAGTTATTCCTGGAAGATTTTTTGAGAATATCACAAATGCTCCAATAACAGTTGAATATATCATAACTCCATATGGTCCTGGAACAACTCAATGTGAAGGTGAGACTTTTACTGCTGAAGTAGTTGTACAGCCGACTCCAACAGTTACTAGTGATGCATGGATAAGTGTTTGTAGTGGAGAGGATATTGACTATACAATTGAAAGTGGAGTTGACAATGTTACATTTGCGTGGAGTAGAGGTGCAATTACTGGAGGTAGTGGTTCCTTGGGTGCAACGGCTTCAGGAAATTCATCCACAATCAATGAGATTCTGACAAATACAATTAATCCTGTCAGTGATGATTCTATTACTGTTGAATACAGTATCATACCAACAGGTCCAACAGGCTGTGTAGGTCATGCATTCACACTTACTGTTGCTGTTTATCCTGTTCCACAGATTACATCAACATTGGCTAAAGAAATTTGTAGTGGCGAGAGGATTAATCTTCCTTTAACGTCCAATGTTCCTGGTGTTACGTTTTATTATAGTAAGCCTAGTGGAGCACAGGTTACAGGAGGAGTAACAGGAATGTCGGGTAGATCAAAACCAGGTAATGGCAATAAGATTAATAATCGATTAGTAAACCCAACCGTTACTGATCAAACTGTAACTTATCATGTTATTCCTGTTTATAAAGGATGTGAAGGTACTCCTCAGGATATTGTAATCACTGTACATCCAGTTCCAGTAGTTGCATCTAGCTTGAGTGAGCGAATTTGTGCAGATATAACAGGTTCAGCAACGAGTAGTCTGGCATTGACTACTGATCCGGTAATGGTTGGAGTTACCTATAAGTACAATGCGCCTACTGAAGATGTAGGTCTTGTTGGAGGAACAGCACGTGCAAGTTTCTCCGATTTAGATATTACAGATAATTTTACCAATGGAACGAATAATATTTTAACTGCAACATACGCAGTAATTCCTAAAGCACCTTTATTATTGGGAGGTTGTGAAGGATCTGCTGTAAATGTGAAGGTAAATGTGGATCCATTCCCTCATATTACAAGTTCATTATCTGAAAGTAGTTGTAGTGGCAATTTTAGCTATGTTATTACCAGTGATGTTGCAGGATCAACGTTTGCATGGACGAGGAATAATGTTGCAGGAATAGCTGAAACAGCTTCGAATGGAACTAATCAAAACATAAATGAGACTCTAACCAACGAAACAACTTCTCCGATTGTTGTTCCGTATACCCTGACGGTAACTGGACCAAATGGTTGTACTGGAGAGACTAAAACATTAAATGTTACAGTTAATCCTAAAGGACAGGTAAACTCTATAATCGATAAGGAAGTTTGTAATGGTGTAACGATTAATGAAATCGCTTTCTCTACACTAAATGATAATACGGAAACTACAACTTATAGTTGGACTAATAATAATACATCTATAGGATTGGGGGCTTCAGGAACAGGTAATATTGGTGCATTTGTTTCTCAAAACAATGGAAGTGCTCCTATTGTAGCTACTATTATTGTTACACCAAGTTATGGTGGGTGTGAAGGTGATTCGAAGTCGTTTACAATAACAGTTAATCCAACACCGAAAGTGAATAGTGTTTCTACAGTAACTATTTGTAGTGGTGATGAACTAAATTATGTTCCAACATCTCTTACAGCGGGAACTGTGTTTAATTGGACTGCAGAGAATACAGTTGGAACCGTTACTGGTTTTGAGACTAACGGAAGTGGAGACATTGTTGCAACATTGACTAATGCAGGGGAAACAGATGGAACGGTGGTTTACACTATAACTCCAACTGGGCCTGCAGATACTGATTGTCCGGGAATCCCATTCTATTTAGAAGTTTCAATTTTGAATTGTCAGCCAGAAATAGGAGTTGCGAAGCAGCTAGTCAGTACGAAAGATAATGGAGATGGAACATTTGATGTTTTGTTCAATATTCGTGTTCAGAACTATGGGAATGTGGAACTTGATAATATTCAGGTTACAGAGAATCTAGAAACTGTCTTTGGAGCAAATAATTATGAAGTTCTTGAATTAAGTAGTACATCCTTTGATGTTCTTACTTCCTTTAATGGAAATTCGAATAAAAATCTTCTTAATAATGCTGGAACTAGAAATAAATTAAAGCCTGAGGCATCTACTGGTATTCGCCTAAAAGTTAGAGTTAAATCTGCTGGGACATATCATAACAAGGTTACGGCAAGTTCAACGACAGGAGGAGTAACAGATGAATCGGAAGATGGTAGTGATCCTGATCCCGATGGTGATGAGGAGCCTGGAAATAATTCAACCTTAACGCAAGTTGTGTTAGAGCAAGGAGCTCTAATGGTTTCTGCAGGAACAGATGCTAAAATTTGTGATGGGACATATTATATCCATGATGCAACTGCTTCAAACTATAAATCATTACACTGGAGTACAAACGGTGACGGTGAATTTAGTCAGGATGATATCTTGAATCCAATATATACACCTAAGGGAAATGATTTAGGAAGTAGTGTAGTGTTAACCTTAACTGCAACAGCATTTGATAATTCAACTAAACAGAGCACAGTTACCTTAGAGGTTGGGAACCTTTCTGCAAAGGTTACTGCTCATAGTAATGTTTCTTGTTATGATGGTTCTGATGGCTCCATCACTGTATCAGCAGAGGGTGGAATTGGAACAGTCTCTTATCGTTTGAATACTAGTGGTTCTTCAAATAGTATTGGAGTATTTAATAATTTATCAGCTGGAGAATATGGAATTATTGTTTCAGATGAAAGCGGTTGTACTTATACCGTAAGCTTTGATATTGATGAATCTGCTGTGTTGGTTGCAGATATAGTTGATGTAGTAGACGTAAATTGTAATGGAGGTTCAGAAGGAGCAGCAACAGTGATTGTTTCTGGAGGAACAGCGCCATATAGTTATAGTTGGGATACAACACCAGTGCAGACAGATGCAAGAGTGACTAATTTGTCAGAAGGAACTTACGAAGTGACTGTTACTGATGCTAATGGTTGTACAATTAAGAAATCGGTAAGTATAACTGAACCGACTGAATTATTGGTAGCAACTGGAAGTATTATTGATGCTAGTTGTAATGGATCTTCTGATGGTAGTATAGCTATCAATGTTAGTGGGGGAGAGCAACCATACAGCTATGTTTGGAATAATGGTCAGGCTGTAGAAGATGCTGTGAATCTTTCAGCAGGTACTTACAGTGTTAAAGTAACTGATGCTAATGGATGCAGTAAAGAGTTGAATGGATTAGTTGTAAACGAGCCAGCAGCTGTGAGTTTAAGTGCGACAATTATTCAGGAAGCTTCATGTAATCAGGCTGTAGGAGTTGTAGAATTAACTGCAAGTGATAACAGTGCTGTTACTATAGATGGAGTAAGTATAACTCCAGTATTATCAGGAAGTACGCACACATTTACTGGTCTTAAGGCAGGTAAGTATACAGCACGCAGTGGAGGAAGCTGTGAAGCGGTAGCTAATTTTGTGATTGTAAATGAGGATAGTAATCTGAATGCAACAGTAGATTTTGCAGCATTAAATTGTAATGGGGATGTAACAGATGTAACGGTAACAGTTACAGGAGGGCTTTCACCATATAATTATAGTTTGAATGGAGCAGCAGCCGTTGCAAGTAATGTGTTTACTGATCTTTCAGCAGGTGAGTATAATGTATTAGTGACTGATGCTAATAGTTGTACTTATACAGTAAGCTTTGATATTGATGAGCAAGCGGTGTTGGTTGCAGATATTGTTGATGTAGTAGATGTAAATTGTAACGGCGGATCAGAAGGAGCAGCAACAGTGGTTGTTTCTGGAGGAACAGCACCTTATAGTTTTAGTTGGGATACAGCACCAGTACAGACAAGTTCAAGAGCAACTAATTTGTCAGAAGGAACTTTCGAAGTAACTGTTACTGATGCTAATGGTTGTACAATTAAGAAATCGGTAAGTATAACTGAACCGACTGAATTATTGGTAATAGCGGGAAGTATTACAGATGCTAGTTGTAATGGATCTTCTGATGGTAGTATAGCCATCAATGTTAGTGGGGGAGAGCAACCATACAGCTATGTTTGGAATAATGGTCAGGCTGTAGAAGATGCTGTGAATCTTTCAGCAGGTACTTACAGTGTTAAAGTAACTGATTCTAATGGATGCAGTAAAGAGTTGAATGGATTAGTTGTAAATGAGCCTGCAGCCGTAAGTTTAAGTGCAGTAATTAAAAAAGAAGCGTCTTGTAACCAACCTGTGGGAGTTGTAGAATTAACCGCAAGTGATAACAGTGTAGTTACTATAGATGGAGTAACTATAGCTCCTGTAGTATCAGGAAGTACATACACATTTACAGGACTTAAGGCAGGTAAGTATACAGCACGCAGTGGAGGAAGCTGTGAAGCGGTAGTGAATTTTGTGATTGTAAATGAGGATAGTAACCTTAATGCAATAGTAGATTTCGCAGCATTAAATTGTAATAGAGATGTAACAGATGTAACGGTAACAGTTACAGGAGGACTAGCTCCATATAGTTATAGTCTAAATGGTGCAGCTGTTGTTGTAAGTAATGTGTTTACTGATCTTGCTGCAGGGGAGTATAATGTATTAGTAACTGATGCTAACGATTGTACTTACACAGTAAGCTTCGATATTGAGGAACCTTCAGCAGTAACACTACAACTAGTAAGTCAATCTAATGTTATTTGTAAAGGATCATCAACCGGAACTGCAAGAGTAATTGCAAGTGGAGGCATAGTAGGTGTTGGGTATACTTATTCCATATTTAGTGAGCCTTCAGGATCTACAGCTAGTATTTCTGGTAACATGATTACGGACATGAAAGCTGGAGACTATGTTATTAAAGTAGCAGATGCTAATGGTTGTCAAGCTGAGTTATCGATTAGGATAACAGAAACATTGGTTGCATTAGCAGCTACAGCTAATGTTGAATCTGAAATTGAATGTGATGGATCAAAAACAGCTGTCGCAAAAGTTAGTCCAACCGGAGGTGATGAACCTTACAATTATCGTTGGACGAATAGCTCAGGTGAGTTGGCTGCAACCACACAGATTGCATCAGGACTTACTGCAGATACTTATTCTGTTGAAGTTGTCGATGCAAATGGATGTAGTGTTACTGTTAATGACATTGTTATTGAAAAGCGTGTTTGTTGTCCAATTGCTCAAGATGATAATGTAACAACACCTGAAGATACAGATCTTAGTGGTAATGTTTTAGATAATGATACTGATCCTAACGGATTATCATTGAACATTACAAAATTTGAGATTGGAGGTATTTCATATACAGCAGGTCAGAAGGCTGATGTTAGTGGAATTGGTTCTATTCAAATTAATAATGATGGATCATTTAGTTTTGATCCTGCAGACAATTACTATGGAGATGTACCTGATATTGTATACACTGTAAGTAATGGTACTGAATCTAGTACTGCCTATTTAAATATCACTGTAACTCCGGTCAATGATACTCCTATTGCACATGGAGATAGTAAGACCACAGCGGAAGATAGTTCTGCAGGTGGAGATTTGAGTGTTAATGATGTTAAGAGTGGTGACGGTGGTAATGTTTGGAGTATTAAGGATGAGCCTTTACACGGTACGGTTATTCTGGAACTTGACGGAAGTTATATTTATACTCCAGATGCAGACTATGTAGGTTCTGATAGTTTTACCTATAAGCTATGTGATACCGACGGCAGTTGTGATGAAGGTACTGTAAATGTAACAGTAACATCAGTAAATGATGATCCAATTGCGGTTGATGATGTGACGACAACACCAGAAGATCAATCTGTAAGTATTGACGTATTGTCGAATGATAACTTCGGAGGAGATGGTCCATCTACAAGTTCAATAGTAATTGTCACTAATGCTTCACATGGTGTAGCAACAGTTAATGATAATGGAACATCTAATGATCCAACAGATGATACTATCAG
>SJCO01000114.1 GCA_005217565.1 Puteibacter caeruleilacunae | reverse complement strand
ATTAATTTCTTCATCCCCTTTTGTGTGGGGAGATCGTCCAACAGCTTCTGAGCGTAGAGAACACTTCTTCAGTACTTTTACAAATCGCGAGCAAAGTTTAAAATGAAAATTACAGCGCAACAAGAACGACTAGTTGGTACCTAATTGTCTTTCGGGCTCCCTACTCTTTTCAGCAGTCTCTGCCACTTTCCTAGCTTCATGGATGCCTTTTTCGCTCCTTTSGATRATYTCTTGYGCCATTCCYCGRCCGCCGTCGTTCCAGATATCAGTAAAAAATTTGCCASCAACCACGCTTGCTTCGGCCGAGGGGTCCTTGACGTCTTCGGAAGATAAGGTAGCTTCGGAYTGMGCTAARRATTTTACATGCYCGCACCCTTTCTTCTCAAARACAGAAGCAATTCCTCTGGCGCCCGAAAAAGCGCAKATGTCRCCRCGRCTGTTCAGTATYTCYTCGAAGGCCTCTGCTTCGTGRCTAATCCATTCCARYGGACCTTCGGGATTGCCTCKAGAGAAATTCTCTTCRCTRGAAAAKGCGCCWACGYTGGCGAAGCTGGATTTCATTTTATTCACACATTCTACAGATTTGACATATCATTTCCCCTGAGATGTGCGAAGCTCYTTAACTYTTGATTCCAATTTGYTGACCATAAAATCACTAAGTTCTCGTTTCGTYTCCTCAAGCGYGCGCTCCTCTTTAGCTCTAGCCAGCTGTTTCTGAAGATCTTTAATCTCGCGTTTTTGAGCTTCGGCCTGGGCCTTTGAAGCAG
>SJCO01000113.1 GCA_005217565.1 Puteibacter caeruleilacunae | reverse complement strand
ACGACTTGATAGAAGTCATACAAGAAGCCCAGTATTTTATCGCTGACAAAGGGTATGACTCGCAAGAAATCAGAGATAAAGCGATAGAACACGGTATGAAAGCTATTATACCAAAGCGTAAAAATGCCAAGAAACCTAACCCTGCGGCTGTCATCAATGGAAGAACGACCGTACCGTGATGGAAGCCATACTATGGAAGCTAAGAACAGGTGCACCATGGCGAGACATACCTATTGAGCTAGGGTCATGGAAAACCGCTTATAACCGCTTTAACCGATGGTCTTATTCATGCTAAGTTAAATTGAGGACACGCCCTAGCGAAAAGAAATTGACAAAGAATGGGTATTCATCGACGGAAGTTATGTACGGTGTCATCAACATGCAAGTGGAGCTCGGCGTGGTTTCGATAGAGCAATTGGACAAAGCCGTGGCGGAAACACGACAAAAATACACCTATGTGTGGACTCGCATGGAAATCCGCTCGATTTTAAAGTCACTGGGGGTAACGTGCACGACGGTCAAGTTGCAAACGACTTGATAGAAGTCATACAAGAAGCCCAGTATTTTATCGCTGACAAAGGGTATGACTCGCAAGAAATCAGAGATAAAGCGATAGAACACGGTATGAAAGCTATTATACCAAAGCGTAAAAATGCCAAGAAACCTAACCCTGATTTTGATAGCTACCTTTATAAATTACGCCACTTAGTCGAGAATGCATTTGCACGATTAAAGCAGTTTCGTAGTATTGCTACTCGCTATGAGAAATTAGCTCGTAATTTTAAATCGATGCTTTACTTGGCTTGCTCTATTATTCATGCTAAGTTAAATTGAGGACACGCCCTAGGCAAAATGCGCCAAATCGAACAATCTGAAAAAATCGAACAGGTAAAACAGACTGTTTACAC
>SJCO01000111.1 GCA_005217565.1 Puteibacter caeruleilacunae | reverse complement strand
TGCAAAAGCATATGGTCTTGAGGAWGTTGGCTCCTCTCCCCGACWCATTTTTCGCGACATCTCAAAAGCCGCGATTTTCCYAATYACAATGGTCGGGGTCATGTTGCTCAAGTCCTCCATGTTGTGAAGGATGGTGATGATGCTCCCATATCTTYGTTGTGGTAGMAGGGAGATAATCTTCCTCACAATGTCCGCATCACCTAGCTTATTAATGCCAATMGAATTGAGCTCATTGATGATTAGATTYAAACGAGAATACATGTCTCTAACAAGCTCATCATCTTTCATAGCAAAAGAATTATACTCATTTAAGACTAGGCAATGTTTTTGCTCAYGGACATTRGATGTGCCGTCATGGAGCTCATGCAATTTTAGCCAAATCTCATTAGCAGTTTTCARTGTAAAWACWTGATTRAAAATWTCCATGCTAAGAGATTCATACAAGCAATTTTTGGCTCTAGCATTTAAATGRATTTCTTTTTCCTCACTCGTGGTGGGTTTCTCGGGATTYTTRRGKGGTTTCATCCCGTCACGAGTGACTCTCCAAACACCTAGATCAACGGCCTCTAGGTAACAARCCATTCTAGCACTATAATAWGGGAAKTTAGTGCCGTCRAAGTGTGGTGGCCTATGGGTATCCATCCCTTCCTCYAAAAAGCGTCGGCTCTTTTAGCGGTGAAGCTAAAGCGTTTCAAATGAGCYAAACCGGGCTYTGAT
>SJCO01000012.1 GCA_005217565.1 Puteibacter caeruleilacunae | reverse complement strand
TTAAAATATTGAGACTGAGATATGTCTAAAACGATTTTAGGTGACTATTGCAGTAGGGTCCCACCTCTTCCCATTCCGAACAGAGAAGTTAAGCCTACTAGCGCCGATGGTACTGCAGAGATGTGGGAGAGTAGGTCGTCGCCATTTTGATAAACCCAGGTTCTGAAAAGAGTCTGGGTTTTTTTATGTCTTAACTTTCCGGAGTAATGTCTGCATTCTAACGAAGACATTGATATAGGTAGGCCAGGTTTCTACGAGGTACAGCAACACTTCACTCCTTGGAAATGGGATTCAATAAGTATTACTAATAAACTATCTAATTTATAATAGGAATATCCTCTTCAGAATCTTATTCTAACCATATTTTAGCAATTGTACGCATTGTGATAAGGGGAATGATCATATAGATTTAATCCTTTCTTATTGTTGCGGAATATGCCAAATAAATAGTCGATTACTTCAAAAACTATTGTGGAGTATGGTAATATGATTTGTATTATTTTAGCGCAACTAATCAACTTCAAAAATAGAACTGTTAAAACACAAATCATGAAACTACTAAAATTCTTATTTCTTGCATTGATGGTTATACAGCTTGTAATAGTGAAAGCTGACGGGCAAAATCGAGAGATACATTTCGAAAAAACTAACTGGAGTAAAATAAAGAAGAAAGCAGCAAAGGAGGATAAATTAATATTCATGGACTGTTATACATCATGGTGTGGCCCATGTAAAATGATGTCCCGTGATGTTTTTACTTTGGACACTGTTGCTGACTTTTTTAATGAAAAGTTCGTGAACTGTAAGTTCGATATGGAATCAGGAGAAGGCATTGAATTGAAGAAGCAATTGCCGATTGGTGCTTATCCTACTTTCTTCCTGTTGGATAGTGAAGGTAATGTAGTTCATATTGTGGTGGGAGCACATAGTGGTAACGATTTTATTAGCTTCTTTAAGGAGGGGATATCGGAGAATGAAAATTATACAGCCTTGGGTGCACGATATGAAGCAGGTGAGCGTGGCGGTGATTTTATGTTTAAATACTTGCGTTCTTTAAGAATAGCTAATGAGGATAAAAAAGAAGAACAGATAGCCAATAATTATCTTGCAAACCTTAAAAACGATGACTTAAAGGATGGGAGCATGTGGAGTATTATTAAATATTTCATGAAGGATCCTCTTTCAGGGAAGTTCAAATATTTTGTTGAAAACCGTGATTACTTTGTTGAGTTAAAAGGTGCAGAGGCAGTAGATACGAAGATTTATGGTGTATATCGAGATGCATTGAAAAGTTTGGAATATTACTTTCCAGGAAACGGGAAGGTATACAATAACAAATTGGAGGATGGAATGATTGCGGACTTGATGAAATATGATTTTAATAGAGCTACTGAATTGCTCGCACTGGTAAAATTGAATAAGTATCTTAAAAGGAATGACTGGGTGAATTATGCATCCGTTGTTGATGGAATTGTTACACTAAATGTATTACGTGTTAATCCTGAGATGCCGTCTATTATAAGCCAAGCTGTGGGAAATCTGGCTAAAGGGACTAAACGAGCTTCAATTCTCGCAAGGCTACCTGTATGGTCACAATTTGCAATTGATAAAGAACAAAATATTGGGAAGAAAGCCTTGTTAATGGAAAGTCATTCAAATATTTTAAAAGATATAGGAGATGATGTTAAGGCACTAGAAGCAAAGGAGGCAGCAGAGAAAGCAAATTTAGAGGCAGAAAAGCAAGGTAAAAAGATTATTGTTATGCCTGCATTTAAGATGGCTCCAATGCAACCAAAGAAGAAATAATATTATATAGAAAAAGAGGTTGCTAATATTTATTAACAACCTCTTTTATTCGATATTTTGGATAGCTCTTTTGGTACTAGCCATTAGTTAATTCAGGATATCTTCAACAGGATCGTTTTCTCTTGATACTGTTTTAAAGATTGGATTACTGTGTTATTAAAAAGGATCCCATCCCATAAAGAAACGAAATCCTTAGGCTAAACTATTTTCTTAAAGCATCCAACTGTGGCCATTTGGTTCCATCATTGGATTGTTTTGCACCTTCTGTACTTCTACCATTATCTATAATTTCGAGAAGCATATTTCTATATTCCTTAACCTTTTCCGGATATTTAGCTTCCAAGTTTTTCTCTTCTTCAATATCTGACTTTAGATTGTAGAGTTGTACTTTGGGAAGTGTAGCAATAACATCTTTATTTCTTCCTGGTCGTGGATAGCTCCAGCCTCCTGATCCAGGACAGAAACATACTTTCCAATCACCTTTACGAATAGCAAATGAACCATTAATTGAATGGTGAATAATACTTTCGCGTGTTGGAGCCTTCGATTTTACTTTAAGAGCAGGAAGAATACTGTAACTATCTACTCCTTCATTTTCGTCAAGATCAGTTTTTAAGATATCGGCAACTGTAGCAAATAAATCGGTTGTGCAAACCAGTTGATCACTTACTCCTTGCTTAACTTTGGCAGGCCAACGTACGATATAAGGAACTCTGTGTCCACCTTCGAAGATGTCTGCTTTATGACCTCTAAATACGTAACTAGGATCATGCTGCTTAGTCTCTAACTGTTTATAGTCTGCTTGAGGCGAACAACCATTATCACTAGTGAATATCAAAAGCGTATTTTCAGCTATCCCTTGTGCCTCGAGTGTTTTCATAATCTTACCGACGCAATCATCTACCATGATTACAAAGTCTCCATATGGATTATCTAAACCACTTTTACCTTTAAATTCTTCAGTTGGAAGAATTGGTGTATGTGGTGCAGGGAATGGTAAATAAAGGAAGAATGGATTGTCTCCATTGGCTTTACTTTCGATATATTTTTGTGCTTTTTTAGTAACATGTGGTAATACTTGCTCATGATCGAAATCATCGGAAGTTAATCCTTCTCTCCACCATGACTGCTTACCCTTATTTACAGTTGTTTTTGTTGGTACCATTGTTGGTTTGTCGTTCTCAAGCCATACGTATGGTGCCATATCTAACGATCCACAGAATCCGTAGAAATAGTCAAAACCTCTTGTAGTTGGTGCATTTTCTACCTTTTTCGAGAAATCAACATTTTTATTTCCTGCATCTATGTTATTCCAGTCCCAGCCCATATGCCATTTTCCAATACAAGCTGTATTATAACCTTGATCTTTTAAGAATGATGCTACAGTTGGTTGATCTGGGCGAATCAATGCTTTACTATATCCTCCTAATACGCCCTTTTTTAATGTTGATCTCCAGTTGTATCTTCCTGTAACAATACCGTATCGAGTAGGAGTACAAACAGCTGAACTAGTGTGAGCATCTGTAAATCGAACACCCTGTGATGCGAGCTGATCAAGATATGGTGTCTTGATTTTAGAATTTTCATTGAAACAAGATACATCACCATAGCCAAGGTCATCAGCAAGGATAAAGATAACATTAGGTTTTTGGGTGTTTTTGTTTTTTGCAGATACTTGGTGTCCCGACACATTTAATAATGCGGCTGCTCCCAATCCCAGTAATAATGATTTGTTCATTTGGTTAAGATGTTTGATTATAGGAGTAAGCAACATAATGTAATCATCGAATGTTACTTACTCCTATTTCGTTGTGTTATTTGTTTAAAGGACGACTATATCCCTGTGATTTATATTTTTCAATAAGTGCTTTTAGCTCCTTTACCAACTCAGGCTTCTCTGCATACAAGTTGTTCTGTTCTTTAGGATCTTCTTTCATGTTAAAAAGCTGTCCTGGTAAAGCATCTTCTCCTGCTTTTTTCTCAGACAAGCTCCATCCTCCGGATCCCTTAGCATCGATAAATTTCCAATCGCCTTTACGAATTGCAAATGTTCCGCCTATTGAATGATGGATTGTTGCTTCTCTAATTGTTTTATCCTGTTTCTTGCCTAAAAGAACAGGAAGGAAGCTATAGCTATCTTCACCTGCGTTGTTAGCCAGATTAGCACCTACTATGTCAGCACAGGTCGCTAGTAAGTCTGTAGTACAGATTACCTCATCACTTGAAGTACCAGCTTTTACTTTTTCTGGCCAGCGTACAAGAAATGGAACGCGGTGTCCTCCATCCCAAGCATCCGATTTCATTCCAATGCGTCCAACATTGGCTTCGTGTCCGAACTGCTTAATATCTGAAGGTAACCAGTGTGATCCATTATCCGAAGTAAATACGATAATTGTATTGTTATCGATCCCATTTTGTTTAACGGCGTCAAGTACTTGTTGTACGGTATTGTCAACCATCATTACGAAATCCCCGTATACACCCGCACCTGATTTTCCTCTAAACTCTTTAGAAGGTAACCATGGCGTATGAGGTGCAGTTAAAGGGAAGTATAAGAAGAATGGCTTGTTACCCTTTGCTTGTTTGTTAATGTAACCGACGGCCTTATTTGTTAACTGTGAAAGAACATCTTCATGTTTAAAATCGTCGGCTGTGTCGCCATGACGATACCACATGCCTCGAGCATCTTCGCAGCGCCAGGTCTCAACATGGCGAGTTACAGGAGCGGTTACTTTTTCATTTTCTATATATGTATAAGGAGCTATATCCAGTGAAGCAGGAATAATATATCCATAATCGAAACCATGATCATTTGGCCCCCCATCAACATTTGCAGCGTAGTCTACATTATCAGTTGAAGATAAATTCCAAAGGTTCCCTTCATAAAGAGGTTTTGATTCATCTTTTTTCTTCCAATCTAGTCCTAAGTGCCATTTCCCTACACAACCAGTATGATAACCATTTGCTTTTAGTAGTGATGCTACAGTTTCCCTTCCGGATTCTATCAATGAAGGTTCATGACCGACCAATACACCGCTTTTAAGTCTGGATCTGAAGCAATATCTTCCAGTAAGTATTCCATATCTGGTAGGAGTACATACAGCTGAATTTGTATGGGCATCTGTAAAATGTACACCCTGATGTACGATTTGATCTAACGCAGGTGTTTTTACTTTAGCCATACTATTAAGGGCCGAGACATCACCGTAACCCATATCGTCAGCCAAAATATAAATGATATTTGGTGCTTGAGTTACAGACTCTTTTTCCTTGATCGAGCACGACGATAAGAGGCTAACTCCTGCAAGTCCTGCCAGCGTTCCTTTTTTTAGAAGATCTTTAATTGTGATCATGGTTATCTGTTTTGAAAATGTTTTGTCTTTAAAAATGAGGTGTAAGTCAATTGATTATCAGACTTACATTTTCAAAACTAGATATCTGATCAGTGCTTAATGTTTACGAATGTTTAGAAAATGTTGATTTCTGTACAATCGTTTTATAAGTACTGTTATTCTGGGTATTTCGATGGTGAAATACCGAAATGCTTTTTAAAACATGTGCTAAAATATCGAGGATCACCAAAGCCTGTTCGATATGCCGATTCAGAGACATTGTAGCCTTGTCTTAATAATTCAGCAGCTTTATTCAATTTATAGCCTCGTATGAATTCTCCTGCCGATTGACCGGCGATGTTCTTAAGCTTCATGTGTAGAAGAGACCGACTTATTGCCAATTCCTTCACAAGGTGATTAACATCAAAATCAGGATTGTCGAGGTTCTCCTTGAGTATGTCATTGACCTTTTCCATAAACTCCTTATCAAGTCTCGACATTGTTGGTAGCTCCTGTTTTTCAGTCTGACCATTCTTGATTAATTCACGCAACTTTTCTCGAGCTTCAATAAGTGTTCGTATACGAACCTTAAGTAGGTTCATACTGAATGGCTTTGTGATGTAGGCGTCAGCACCCGACTCTAAACCTTTGATTTGTTCTTCAGTCTCAGATAAGGCTGTTAAAAGTATTACTGGAATATGACTAAGGTTGATATCTGATTTGATGATCTTGCAAAACTCTCGACCATCGAGACCTGGCATCATTACATCGGATAATATGAGATGTGGATCGAAATCCTGAATCTGTTCGAGGGCTTCATTTGCTGAGTGAACACTTTTCACAATAAATTGTGATGAGAGTCCTTCTACGATATATTCATTAACCTCAGGATTGTCTTCAACTACTAAAATGCGTAGGTTAAGAGCACCGGCTAAAACAGGTTTTACTTCTGATTCGTTTGTATCATCCTCAATGAGAGGTGCAGTTTTTGAATAAGGTATAGATATGGTAAATGCGCTTCCTTCACCAAGGGAAGACTCAAGTGAGATAGTTCCTTGATGCAGGTTTACTAATTCACGTGTAAGTGCTAATCCGATTCCTGTTCCCGAAGTAGAAGAGCCTGCCTGGTAATACCGCTCGAATATCTTTTCATGATCTTCCTGGGCAATACCACATCCATTATCTTTAACACTAATGCTGATCAGTTTTTCATCTTGAACTGTTGTTATTAAGTGAATTTCCCCTTCTTGAGGAGTGTGCTTGAAAGCATTCGATATTAGGTTGTATAGAATTTTATCAATGACTATAGGATCAAAATGTAGCCACAACACATGATCTGGAAGTTGAATCTTGTAATTGATGTTTTTCTCTACAGCCAACTCGCTAAATGAATTAAAGATATCAGTTAATTTATCTGTGAGGTTACCCGGCTGTGGATTATATTTCATCTTTCCAGTCTCAGTTTTTCTAAAATCGAGCAATTGATCTACGAGCTTTTTCAAGTGCTTTGCATTGTCGCTTGCGGTTTTTATCTTCTTTTCTTGAAAAGGTGTAAGCTTCCTCGACTCGATAAGCAAGTCCTCCAAAGGTCCATTTATCAGCGTTAAAGGAGTACGGATATCATGTGAAATACTTGTGAAGAATTTTAATTTTAGATTGTTGATTTCTTCATTCTTTAGCTTTTCCATACGTTCTTGTTCTACCTGTCTTTTTAAACGTTGACGATTGATAATAACACGTCGAAGCATTATAACTAAGGTAGAGAATAGGACTGTATAAATAAGATATGCCCACCAGGTTTTCCAGAATGGAGGAGTAATGGAGATATGGATATTGTCAATCTTCTTATTCCATTTTCCATCTGGACCAACAACCCTAACATTAAACTCATAGCTACCATGATCAAGATTGTTGTAACTGGCCAAATTCATCCCGCTTCTAAGAAACTTCCATCGTTTATCAATGGGGGATAGTTTATATGAATAACGGACCAACTCTCCATTTGAAAACTGTGGCGAAGAGAAACTAAAGGAGATATCATTATGATCGTGCTTAAGTTGCAAACTCTCTAGCTTATTTGTATCCTCATTGCGCACAAGGTCTAATATCTTCCCTGAGCTGGAAACTTCGTTGATATAGGCTCCATAGTTGCCTTGTAGGGTTGGAATACTATCCAGCGATACAGAAAGGAGTCCATGATTTGTTCCAAAGTACAACCGATTTGTTTGCTTATTTTTAGCTACACCTTTTGTGAATACATTCGATTTAAATTCACCTTTTACATTGAATGTTCTAAAAGTCCCAGGTTGTGGGTTGAATAGTGTTAATCCTTCGTTGGTACCTATCCATAGGTTGTTGTTTGAATCAAATAGCATTCCATAAATGGAGTTCGCACTTACTCCATGCCAGCTTGAGTAAGTTTTGAAGTTTTGACTTTTGTCGTTAAATCTGGCAATTCCATGTAATGTCCCCAAATATACTGAACCGCTATTGTTCTCAGCGAGTGAAAATACTGTGTTATGTGGTATAGAGTTGCGTTGATCAAAGGAATTCGTGAAATGTTGTACTTTTTGATCGTTAAGAGAGATCCTGAAAGCTCCAGTACCTAGTCCGCCAATCCAAAGATGGCTGTTCATATCAACATGAATAACTCGAAATTCTTTGTTTTTTAGGTTTTTAATTTGAGCATAGTAATTTGAATTGCTAAAGGCTTTTGCTTCATAGCGACTGTTTCCAACCTTAGATATCACATATATGCTACCATCATTTCTTATAACCCATATACTTCCTTTTTTATCGAAACAGAACTGATTAATATAGCTTCCTGTCTTTCTGGAATAAGGGTGGGGAGGAAGATGTAAACGTTGAAACGTGTCGGTTGCAGGATTATACCATGTTAGTCCTGACTCTCTACTAGAGATCCATACTCTTCCGGTTGCATCACCATTGATCCATGTTATATAATTACCAGCTATTAATTCATCATTCACCTTGCCCAGAAGGTTATTGGCATGAAGTGTATCCAACCCATTATTTCCGCCAATCCAGGTTCTATTTCCGGAAGAGTAAATACATCTTATCCATTTATTTGATAAGGATTTGTTCTCAAAGTGGATTCTTGGTTTGAAAGAATTGTCATATTGACCAATAAATAGTCCTTTCCCCAAAGTTCCTGCAAAAAGAAGATTATTATCGGTAAGAAAGAGTGTCTTGATTCTCCTAGGAGAAAGTCCTTCGGAGGTGGAAAAATGATGTATTGAAAATTGATCTTTATCTTGAGGTTTAATCCTGACTAACTGTCCTAGATCTTGGGAGAACCATATGTATCCTAAATGATCTTCTAATATTGAATTTACTTTGTTACTCAGTTGATAGTCGGGATCAACTGAGTCGTGAACCTTAATTTTGTGATTTGTATTGCTGGGAATATGATAAACTTTCCCTTTTGCAGTACCAAACCATATGTTCTTTTGCGAATCTTCGATTGCATATGAGATATTTGTATTCTTATTCACCGAGGCGATGATTCTGCATGACGGTTTACTTCCCTGGCAAGATATAAGGATAAGTTCCCTGGATGTGTGTGCCAGAAAATCACCAGAAGAGGTTGTAGTTAAATGGTTTATTGCATGTGATGAAGCAAGATTAAGTTTAGATAAATCTACTTTTGTCAATGTATTAGATTCAGGAAAATATTGATATAATCCCTTCTCTGTTCCTAACAATAGGAAATCTCCGCATCCTTTAATGCCTCCAATATTCTGGGGTACATCTTTACCTTCAAACTGAATACGTTGTACCTGTTTATTGTTAGGATTGATACTGCTTAAACCAGCATTGGCTAAACCAACCCAAATAATATCATTCTTTGCCTGATACAATGCAATAACATCATTGTTTAATAAACTATTGGTATCTCCGAATCGTTTACGGTAGTGCCAGTTATTTTGTCCATCAAAACAGGTAACACCCTCATCTGAGCCAACCCATATAAAACCTTTCTTATCCTGAATAATGCATGAGATGTCTTCTCCCCTTTGTTTAAATGAAGCCAGTTGAGAGAATGAAATCTCATTTGCGGGCACCACTGCAAATGTTACTTCACAAAGGAGAAATATAAACATTGAGAAAAATAGTCTCATTTTTGCATTCATATTGAGCGAAAGATGTTTCATATGTTTTACTCTGATTTTCTTCTAAATGATACAGTGGGTGATGATATTGTGTGTGCTTATTTAAGATTAACAGATATTTTCGTTTGATCTCTCCATACGCCAATAGGTGTCTCGTGTTCGAACAATTTATTCTTATAATGTTCCATAAGACGCTTAACATTGTGTACTGGTTGTCCCCAGAAATCAATAATCACATCATTTAGTTTAAAGCCTAATTGTTCTAGCTCACTACCTTCAGGAACCTCAAGAAGTATAACTCCGGTTTCTGATTGCATACCTGTTGCCGAAACTTCACCCATACCATTTAGGTTTTTTATTTTTCCTCCAAGCCACTCAACAACTGAGTTGTCTCTCGATGGAGCTGTATTAGGATCAAGGCCTGCAGTATAAGTTGGTAGAAGTGGTGTTTTTGCAATCGATTTAAGCTTAGAATCTGTAACTCCAAACTGATTCATTGCAAAGTTATGAAATCCGATTTTAAATGCTGGAGAGTTATATGCAACACGATAATCTCCTTTTACCGGATCAATGAAAAGAGGATTTGCAATAACTGAATGGTTATCTCGATCAAAATCATTAAATTCTGAAGGTTGTTCGGTAATATCGAATAAATTAAAATCGAGTGAGGTTCCCCAGTTATCCTTCATAGCAATAGGAAAATAA
Organism: Puteibacter caeruleilacunae; assembly: GCA_005217565.1. Lineage (GTDB taxonomy): Bacteria > Bacteroidota > Bacteroidia > Bacteroidales > Prolixibacteraceae > Puteibacter > Puteibacter caeruleilacunae. Next base: position 270,206 of record SJCO01000012.1, on the reverse strand, counting down.
TATGATCCAAAAATGTTCCGCTGAATCATATCTCCACAGTTCTCCTGCCATACATGAGGGTGTAGAGAGTTATTCACACAGATATTGTTCACAACTGTGCGGTGATAACCTTCTCGAAGTTTAATCCCATTATTCAGACAAAGGTTATTGTAAATAAAATAGTTGGTTGATCCATCATCTAGGTCGATATCCCAACCGTGATCGCATCGCATACGATTGTTGCGTAATACGGTAACATCTTGTGCATCGAGTAGTTCTAAGCCAGGATGTTTCTCTACATTTTTGTCTATTTGTCCACGATCAGGCTGCCAGAAACGATCTCGTCCCCAAGAATTAAAAGAGCCATGATCACTGGTCTCTAATACGGTATTAAAAACATCATTGAATTCAATTAGATGTCCTCCCCATGTACCATCTCCAATATTGATTCCAGCTCTTGGGCAATCGTATATCGAATTGTGACTAACTGTTATTTTTGAAGCCATAGCGATTTGTACTCCTGCAACCTGTTTTTCGACGGTTCCAAAATCATGGATCAGATTATTATGAGCAATGCAATTTGAAGGATAATTGTCAGTTTTCGGACCAGGTGTTAGATCTAAATCCTCAAATTTCGTGTATTGTTGATAATGAAAGTTTGGATTGCGTACTGCATCTGAATTTCCAACAAAAGCAATACCGCTTGCACCTACCTCATGGATGTGGCAACGCTGTATCTTGACATTCCGGTTATAGTCACTCACAAAGACAGCGTTCCCACCAAGTTGGAAGAACTCGCAGCTCTCAATGTTAATATCTTCGGCTTGCTCAATCTTTACTGCTCCATTACGGCATATAGCCCAATCGCTTCTTAACAACTGCTCCTTGGTTTCCATGAAAGTGCGGCCAGTATGCTGGAAGCTGATTCCTTTTATCTCAATATGTTTTACAGGTGAATTTTCTTGTCCCTGAATCGTGATTAAGTTCGTAATTCCATCTACCTGAATAGGTGTTCTTGCCATAATATCAGCAATATTTTCGGGCATAAAGTATAGTGTGTGTTGCTTTTTGTCAAAATACCATTCTCTGATCGTATCAAGCTCTGCCATTACATTTTCAACAAAACGGAACTTAGGATGCAAACCATTTTCAGGTCTGTTATTTTGCCATCCTCCCTTCAATATTGTTTTACCTTCGGCGTCAATTCCTTCGATAATATAATGAAAACCACCCCATCTTCCATTGTGAAGAACGTGTGCATAGGCGTCACTATGTTTCTTCCAGCTTTGTACGCGATCTGCTGATGTGGCATCTGCAGCATAACCGCCGAATGGAACAATTGCCTTGTTATAATTGGGATAACGAGCAAGAATCTGTTGCTCTCCTTTGAGCCACATTTGCTCAAACTTATCGATGTGTGAAGGTATCTTTGTTTTAAATATCCCGTTCTTTGTTTTCTTCCAGTTCACAAAAACACGGTGTCCTGCATCAAAAGTCACTTCCTCTCGAGGGTAGGCTTTGATAATCAAAGGATGTTCTTCTGTACCTGAATCTTCATTTGTTAACACCACTGATTTGTCGAAATACCATGTTCCTTCCCTAAAGATAATCTCAGTGTGACCTTTCTTTCCCGAAGTACGATAAATGTTTAGTGCTTTTCCGAATGTTTTTACCGGACGATTAACTGAACCATTATTACTATCCGATCCCCAGTCTGCGACATAAACCTTTAGCTGGGCAGATATGGATGTAGTGATAAATAGACAAATAATAAAGAGGAAAACATTCTTCATAATTCTGGATTTTTGATTAATAACCTAGTAGAAGGCTTATAAAGCAAAGAAAATGCCAATTTAAAGCTTTGGCACGAATTTTCATGAAGAATTAAAAGGAGATTTGTTTCACCAGCGGAATAAAAGAAGCGGAGAACCGTATATTTGATTCTCCGCTTTAATCATTATTGTTGTTTCAAATTATGATCTAGTGTTATTGGTTGACCGGGTTGTACATCAATGGTCGCTGATGCTTTACCATATTTGATTGTACATTTTCCTGGCTTATTGGCATGAATGGTTGCTTTGGTAAGATTACCATTTTGCCAATCAATATCAATAGTGTAACCTCCTCGTGCACATAAACCATTGATGCTTCCTTGTTTCCATGCATCAGGAAGTGCTGGAAGCAGGTTAATTGTGTTTGCGTGCGATTGAAGAAGCATTTCCGAAATACCAGCAGTACCTCCCATGTTTCCGTCTAATTGGAATGGTGGGTGGGCACACAATAGGTTAGAATATGTTCCTCCTCCATGAAGCATTTCTGTTTTCTGTGAGATAACTGGTTTTAGAAGCTCCTTAAGCATTTTGTGGGCGTGATTACCATCTCTCAAGCGTGCCCAGAAACAAATTTTCCAAGCTCTTGACCATCCAGTACCACTGTCTCCACGGGCATTTAAGCTTACTTCAGCAGCCTTAGCTAGTTTCGGCGTTTGATCGATAGAAATCTGACTTCCTGGGAATAGAGCAAAAAGATGAGACACATGTCTGTGTTGATTGTTAGGATCATCAACATCTTCTTTCCATTCTTGTAATTGGCCCCACTTTCCAACCATTGGAGGACAAATCTGGTCACGAACAGCAATTGCTTTTGCTTTAAAATCAGCATCAATATTCAATACCTCACAAGCTTTTACACAATTGTTAAGAAGATCCCAAGCCATTTGATGGTCCATTGATGCTCCTGTTGAGATTCCTCCATGCTCAGGAGAATATGATGGACATGATACCAAATAACCATTATCATCTTTAATTAGATAGTCGATCCAGAACAATGCAGCCTCTTTCATTAGAGGGTAACCTTGAGTTTTCAAGTAATCAATATCTTGGGTAAATGCATAATGTTCCCAGGCATGTTGACATAACCAAGCAGCTCCTCCTGGAAAGAATCCCCATGGGAAATTCCATCCTGGTGCAGTAAATCCGAATTCATTGTTCATTGTATTAACAATCCAACCTCGTGCATTGAAAAACTCTTTTGCAGAAACCTTTCCTGGTTCAACAAGGGTTTCCATATAATTGAATAATGGAAGATGACATTCATTAAGGTTGGTTACTTCAGCTGGCCAGTATAACATTTGCTGATTGATATTCATGTGATAATCGGCCGACCAAGGTGGATTTGTACTTTCATTCCATTTTCCTTGAAGGTTTAATGGCATTGATCCTGGTCGAGAACCAGAAATCATAAGGTAGCGGTTGTATTGAAAGTACAAAGCTTCAAAAGCAGGATCTTGTTCTCCGTTGTAATACTTCACAACTCTTTCATCCGTAGGAATGGTATCCCTATCGGTGGATCCGAGTGTTAATGCTACTCTTCCATGAAGATTTTGATAATCACTAATATGCTCTTGATAGATTTGCTCATATGACGAAGATGCAATAGCATCCAGTGTTTTCTTGTTTAATCCCTGATAATCTCTTCCTTTGTAGGTAGGGTATTTAGGAAGATATTCTGTAGCTGCAGTTTGATAGATAATTACTTTGGTTGCGTCTTTAACGGTTAGTTTTCCATCTGAAAATGTTACGTTAGCTGCATCTCCTTCAATTTTATAGCAGGTTTCAAAAGCCATTTTATTGTGAGCAACAAATCCATCAAATGTGTATTGGTTGTTCTTGAATGACTCTGACACCTTCTGATGTGGAGTCTCATAATTGATTGTGTAGCTTACAGGCTTTGAACTTTCTAATTTGTATACCAAGGCACGTTTGGGATAACTGGCAAAATATGTACGCTTAAAGGTTATGTCGTTTTGTTCATAAGTAACATAACCTGTGGCATTAGAGATGTTTAGTTCGCGACTGTAGTTTGTGGCCTTCCCTTTACTGTCTACCGAGATATATAAATCTCCCATAGTCTGTTGAGAACCATAGTCGCTACTTTGATAATCACCTCCTTGATAATGAATCTCACCTGATAACTCTTTATTTGCCAGATGATGGGCTTCATCAAATTTTCCTTGAGCAAGTAATTTTCTGACCTTAGGAAGATACTTGTAGGCATCTTTTTTGTTTCCGAAGTTGTACTTGTCGTTGGAATTTGGTCCTCCCGCCCATAGTGACTCTTCGGTAAATTGGATACGTTCTTTTTCAATTCCTCCCAGGAACATTGCTCCCATGTAGGCATTCCCCAATGGAAGTGCTTCGGTCATCCAGGAAGATGCAGGTTGATTGTACCATAACTTAAGGTCCTCATTTTTGGGCATCTGTTTGGTGGAGCAGGAGCCCAGCAGTAGGATAACTGCGATCAGTAAAAAATTAGATCTCAATCTCATGCGTTTTGTTTTGGAAACAATACAATTGTTTCATGCGGTTAATAAAAAAGTTAATAATTAATTCTTCACCTGCTAAAGCTATAGTCTAGCAAATGCTATTTTGTGTGATTCGTGGTTATCAAAAAGATACAGACACTATGCTGTGGTGTGCTGAAATACAAAAATAGGATTTTTTGTAATATGAAGTATTTAAAATAGCTGAAAAGTTTTAGCTTGAAATGTAAGACATAAAAAAAGGCCTTTCGATTATACCGAAAGACCTTTTAGGTTGACCCACCAGGGCTCGAACCTGGACTCTTCTGAACCAAAATCAGACGTGTTGCCAATTACACCATGGGTCAGTAAAAAAAAGATTCCTCTAACGAGAAATCTATTTTTCTGTTGACCCACCAGGGCTCGAACCTGGACTCTTCTGAACCAAAATCAGACGTGTTGCCAATTACACCATGGGTCAATCATTATGTCCCTTTAAAGACGTTGCAAAAGTATAAATTTTTTTAAATCCCAAAAACTTTTTTTCAATTTTTCAGAAGAAAATGATGGGCAAAACAATCATTTTACCAATGTTGGGCTTGATATTATATTCAATGGATCAAGCTGTGGTGTAATTAGTCGATTGAAAATCAGTGGATCACATAGAAGTTGTATGCTTGGGCTATTGTAAGTACGATTTTTTAATTTTTTTCTGAATAAAGATGTTGCCTCATGACGATTTATTGTCTTAAATTAGTGCTTTTCGAATGAACAGATAGATAATTGATGGAAATATCAGAACAACGCTTCAAATTAATTAACCGACTTGTCGGGATTGTTGTATTTATTACTGCCCTTTTGGTATATGTTTTAACCATAGAACCAACCGTGAGTTGGTGGGATTGTGGTGAATTTTTGTCATGCTCAGATAAACTTCAAATAGGTCATCCTCCTGGTGCTCCTCTTTATTTGATGTTAGCAAGAATTTTAGGGTGGTTAGCTCCAGGTGTAGAGTATAAGGCAGCTTTTATGAATGCACTGTCTGCCATTGCAAGTGGAGCTACTGTGATGATCTTGTATTTTACAATCGTGCACTTGTTAAGAAGGTTGATTGTAGAGAAGTGGAATATGGCCAATATTGTCCTTACTACAGGAGCAGCTGTTGTAGGCTCATTGTCATTTGCTTTTACCGATACCTTTTGGAATTCTGCAATCGAAGCTGAAGTATATGCACTGTCATCTTTCTTTACAGCCATAGTGTTCTATTTGATCTTAAAGTGGGAAGAACATGCTTCCGATTGGTCGGCGAATCGATATCTTGTATTGATTGCCTACTTGATGGGGCTTTCAATAGGGGTACATCTGCTTAACTTATTGGCGATTCCTGCTATTGCAGTTATTATCTATCAGCGTAAGTTGAAGCCTGTAAAAGGAGGTGTTTGGTTGGCACTTTTATCAGGGGGAGTATTGTTGTTGATTACGATGTATGTTATTATACCTGGCTTTCCGAAGCTTGCTTCTTATGTCGAGTTACTGGCGGTAAATGTATTCCGACTTCCTTTTCAAACAGGATTATTACTGTTCTTAGCCTTGGTATTAGGCGGTTTTATTACTGGAATCTGGTATACCGGGAAAAGAGGATGGGTAACAATGAACCTGTCTTTAACTATTGTGGCAGTATTTCTTCTGGGATATAGCTCCTATGCTATGATCCTTATTCGTTCGAATGCAACACCTTTATTAAATCAAAATGATCCAAGTCATATCTATAATCTTCAGTCATACTTGAACAGGGAGTCTTATGGAGATAAACCATTGTTTTATGGTCCATATTATAATGCTGAACCTTCAGGATATGAGGCTGGCAATAAAGGTTATGAAAAATGGGATGGTCGTTATGAACCATTGAAAACGACTCAAGGTGATTATAAATATCCGTCTTCAGGATGTACCATCTTCCCAAGAATGCATAGTTCAAAAGGATTGCATGTTCAGGGATACCAGCAGTGGACAGGAATGAGAAAGGGACAGCAACCTAATTTTGCTACCAATATATCCTTCTTACTTAATTATCAGGTTGGCTTCATGTATTTACGTTATCTGATGTGGAACTTCTCTGGACGGCAAAATGATATTCAGGGTAATGGAGGCATTGAAAATGGCAACTGGATTACTGGTATTTCATGGCTCGATGGCTTACGATTAGGAAATCAGGATCGATTGCCAAAAACCATGAAGGAAAATAAAGGAAGAAATAAATATTACTTACTGCCATTCTTATTAGGGATACTGGGTATTGTTTTTCTCTATTACGGAGGGGCAGAGAGTCAGCGTTACCTTTGGGTTTTGATTGTCATGTTTTTCTTTACAGGTTTGGCAATTGTATTTTATTTAAACCAAACTCCATATGAACCTCGGGAACGGGATTATGCTTACGTTGGATCTTTTTATGTCTTTGCTATCTGGATGGGGATAGGAGTTGCAGGTATTTATAAACAACTACAGCGATGGGTGAAGTCGTCGATTGGAACTGTTGTAGCATCAGTTATTGCAGGCTTGTTTGTGACAGGCTTGTTACTTACAGAGAATTATGATGATCATGACCGATCTAACAGATATATTGCTCGTGATGTCGCTAAAAACTACCTGGATTCGTGTCCTCAAGATGCTATATTATTTACCTATGGTGATAACGATACATATCCATTATGGTATATGCAACATGTTGAAGGGTATCGTACCGATGTTAGAATCTGTAATCTGAATCTCCTGAATTTTGATTGGTATATTGATCAGATGAAGCGTACCAGCTATAAATCTGAACGCTTGCCAATTCGTTTGGAGCGGAAGAATTACCTGCAAGGGAGAAACGACTATGCAATGATAGGAGAGGGGATCGACTCATTACGCATTGAAGATGCTTTGCGACTTGTATTCTCAGGAGATGAGAATTACAGGGTAAAGTTAAGCAATGGAGAGAAAGTAGGTATTATTCCTACACGCAATTTAAGGGTCGGCGATACAGCAATTGTAAAGATTCAACAGAAATATCTATTAAAAAATGAGCTTGTTTTAATGGATCTGATTGCTAATAATCGATGGAATCGCCCTATCTGTTTGAATAAATCAGCATTGGCAAGTATTCATCTTGATCTGGCTAAATATGCACATCCTCGTGGACTGGTCTACTGGATTAATCCTTTTAAGAGACCTAATGATGTAGCAGAAGAATATGATTTGCTGGTGAATCAATACAATTGGGGGGACGAGAATCAAGATTTTTACAAAGACCATTATACATTGATGGAGCCTGAACGTGACGGATTACGCCGCATGTACAGTCGCCTGGCTATGACTCTAGTCCAAGGAGGAAGAAAAGATTCGGCTCAGCAGGTACTGCAGAAACTGAGACGCATGATTCCAAGTAATTTATACCCTGCTAACTTTAATTCTATTTTGGTAGCTCGAGCCTACTATAGTATGGGGGATAAAGAAAATGGTAGGAAAGAGATTAATATTCTGGCCGACCAGATTATTGATAAGCTAACATTTTATCTATCATTGAGAGGTAGATTCTATGATATTGTAGAGAATCAAGAAGAACAACAATTGTCAATGTTTGAGATGCTAATTCAGGAAGCTCAACAGCAAGGGGATGAAGAGCTGAGAACGCAACTGAATCAACGTCTCGATCAATTGACAGCTAATTTGTAATTATAAGTTGACTGCCTCAATGGTCTTCTTGATGATGAGCGTCATATCAGGCTCCGCATTCATGGCAACTTCCTGCACCTCCTCGTGTGAGATCTCGGTAATTTCTCCGGGAACTCCACTATCGGTGATGATAGATATACCAAAGCAGGTCATTCCCATATGACGAGCAACGATTACCTCTGGGACAGTGGACATGCCTACACAGTCACCTCCAATAATTCGGAAGAATTTATATTCCGCAGGAGTCTCGTAGGTAGGACCAGTAACCCCAACATAAACACCTTCTTTAAGATCAATATGATTTGCACGGGCAATCAAATGTGCTTTACTGCGTAGCGTCTGGTCGTATACCTTACTCATGTCTGGAAAACGAGGACCAAGCTCGTCATAATTCTTTCCAATGAGAGGATGTCCATTGAATAGGTTGATATGGTCATTAAGCATCATGATATCACCAACCCTGAAGTCTGGATTTAAGCTACCACTTGCATTAGATACAAACAGATGATTTACACCTAGGTTCTTCATAACTCTTACTGGAAAAGTAATCTGCTTGAAGTCGTAGCCTTCATAATAATGAAAACGACCTTGCATGGCTATAACCTTCTTTCCACTGAGTTCCCCAAGAATTAAGCGTCCAGAGTGACCATCAACAGTTGATAAAGGGAAATTAGGGATTGATTCATAATCCAGCACATGCTGAATATCAATTTCATTAACCAAGCCTCCAAGACCAGTACCCAGAATAATACCTATTTGCGGTTTAAAGCTTGTTTGTTCTTGTATGTAGTTCGAAGTTGCTTTTATTTTCTCTAACATAGTTCAGAATTTTTTTATCGAATTGTTTTCCTTCACTATCCAAAAATTTAATACGAATAGGAAGGTAGAATAAAGAAGAGCTAATCGCTCCATCAACCTCCATGTCACGAATTCTCATTACATCTTTCTCAGTTGTGATGATGATCTTGCGGGAACCATCCATTGTATCCAATTTCTGAGCGATGTTAGTCATATCTTTTTGTGTAAAATGATGATGATCGGGATATGAAATTTCTTCAATACGTTTGGCAAACGGTGTGATGTAATCTCTAATCGGCTTAGGATTTGCAATCCCGGTTACCAACAATACAGAATAGGCTTGTTCGGTATAAAAGGCATCAATCTGTTTAGCATTCCCCTGAAAAGCAGGCTGTAGTTTGCCATATTCCAATGTGGTGAAAAACAAATTCTGATACGGACGCAGATTAATCTCTTTTGAGATAATACGACGTTGTATTGGTTGTATTTTTTCGGGGCATTTTGTCATTATAACAATGTTGGCCCGATTGATTCCTTGTGAAGATTCTCTAAGGCTTCCGGCTGGAAGTAGTTTATCTTCTGAAATAGGACGATTATAATCAATCAATAGGATATTAAGTCCTGGTTTTACATAGCGATGTTGAAATGCATCGTCGAGAAGAATAACATCGGGTTTAATATCTTTTTTGAACTTCAATAGATTTTGAATTCCTCGTACACGTTTTTCATCAACAGCCACCTGTATATCTGGAAACTTCGTCTTTATTTGAAGAGGTTCATCTCCAATAGATGTTGACTTGGAATGATTGCCGGCCAAAACGAATCCTTTGGTTTTACGTTTATATCCACGACTCAAAGTTGCAACCTTGAACTCTTCTTTCAAAAGGTCGATCAAATATTCAGTGTGAGGGGTTTTACCTGTTCCTCCCACAGTGATGTTTCCAATAGAAATAACAGGGAGGTCGAATTCCTTGGATTTTAAGATCTTATAGTCGAATAATTTATTTCGAAAATAGGTTACAGTTCCAAAAATCCAGGATATGGGGTATAAAAACATTTTAGCCATTCGAACGTATTTTAAGGAACGCTAATTTCAGAAAAAAATAGACAAAAAAAAAGGGAGTCACCAATGCGACTCCCTTTTTAATGTTAATATCTTTAAATTACTAGTTTATTTCAAGTTCATAAGGCATTACAGCCATCGCTCCATTCATTGAAGCAGCTTTTTTCATGAAGCTGTAATATTTGTATGCTACACCTAATTCATCTTGCATCACGCTCATGCGAGCTTCTTGTGTGAAGCTTTTTAGCAATTCTTCAATAGGATCTTTTTGCTTAGGAAGAGATACAATTCTGTAGCGCTCTAGTCCTGCTTTATCCTTGGCAATTTCAATGGCCTTGTCTAGTCCTCCGAATACATCGACTAAACCTATTGTTGAAGCATTTTCACCCGACCACACTCTTCCTTGTCCGATTTCGTCAACTTTTTCAACTGTTAAACCACGTCCATCAGCAACATGAGAGATGAAAGTTAAATAACCATCCTCAATTTTCTTTTGCATTAGGTTTCTTTCAAAAGTCGTCATTGGTCTAACAATCGAAATCATATCACTATGATCATTGGTTTTTACAACGTCATGGGTGATTCCAAGCTTGTCGTTTAATAATTCTCCAGCATTAGGAATTACGCCGAAGATACCGATTGATCCTGTAATTGTCGTTGGACTGGCAACAATGGTGTCGGCACTGCATGCCATGTAATAACCACCTGAAGCAGCATAATCACCAAATGAAGCAATAATTGGTTTTACCTCACGGGTAAGCTTAACTTCTCTCCACATGATCTCTGAACCAAGAGCACTACCACCACCTGAGTTGATACGTAGAACTACAGCCTTGATGGTTGAATCGGTACGTGCTTTTCTAATTGCACGAGATATTTCTTCAGAACTCATATTGCCTTCTCCTTCTCCCATGTCGATACCTCCGCTGGCATAGATCACAGCAACTTTATCTCTGGCAAGTCCTCCTTTTCGCTTAACAGGGGCATTGGTATATTCTCCCAGCGAAATTGCAGGGATCTTTTTGTTTTGCCCAATTCCTATTAGTGTACGAAGATCTGAAAGTACCTGATCTTTGTACTTAAGACCATCAATTAAACCACCATCCAAAGCAACCTGTGGTTTCTGGAAGGTAACAACACCGTTGGCCAAGTCGTTTAGTTGATCAATGCCAAGTTCTCTTTCTTTAGAGATTCCTTTAAGGAAATGATTCCAGATGCTACCTAAGTAAGTCTCGGTTTGCTCCCTATTGGCATCACTCATCTTTTCAAGCATGTATGGCTCCACTGCCGACTTGAATTTACCATGACGTACAATCTGCATCTCTACTCCAATCTTCTTCAGTGCATTCTTAAAGAATGTTTTCTGTCCTCCAAGCCCTTTGAATTCTAGAATACCTTCAGGATTAAGTACAATACTGTCTGCCACGGAAGCCAGATAGTAAGCCTTTTGTGAATATACATCAGAGAAACTGTAGATGAACTTATCTGATTCTTTGAAATCGATAAGGGCATCACGAATTTCTTCAATGGTAGCAACTCCTGATGCCACATTGGTCATATTTAAATAGATTCCTTTGATTCTGGAATCCTTCTTCGCTTTCTTAATATTGGCAAGAATATCATTCAATCCCATTTGCTTTCTTCCAGAAAATCCAGGAAGGTCTAGCTCATCAAATGGATTCTTAGATGATCTGTCAACAATCTCGTCCTCTAATTTAATGACGAGTATTGAGTTGTCTTTTACCTGTACTGGTTCATCTCCAGCAGCAACAATCGCTGAGATGATTCCCATGGAGATAAAAAACAGTAGAAGACCGGCAATGAGTACTCCTAAAATGGAGGCCAGTGTGTACTTTAAAAAATTTCCCATGCTTTTAAATTTTCAATATCGTGTTAAAATTAAAATGTTTTTCTAACCTTTGAATAATTGGTAAGCGGTTTACTAAAATTGTTACACAAGTTTAATGGATATTATGAAGGAAGTTATATTTCTGTTGGGAGGTAATTTGGGGGATAAAGCTCAAAATTTCAAACAAACAACGGAGCTTATTGCTGAAAATATAGGAGAAATCTCAGGGCAATCATCTATTTATGCTACCGATGCCTGGGGATTTGAAAGTGAGGATATCTTTTGGAATCAGGTATTGATCATACAAACTCAACTTGATCCTATTGATGTATTAAATGCAGCTCAGCATGTTGAACAATTACTAGGAAGGGTAAGATCTGGCGAAGGTTATTCTTCTCGCACCATGGATGTGGATATCTTGTTTATTGATGATATGATTATTAATCATGAACGATTAATTGTTCCGCATCCACTTTTGCAGGAACGAAGGTTTGCACTGATCCCGTTAGTAGAAGTTCGCCGCAATATGAAGCATCCTGTTTTAAATAGCAGCATGCAGGAACTTCTGGATCAATGTCCTGATAAATTAGAGGTGAAAAAGGTAAAGTAAAATAAACCCCCAAAGCGGATGTCCTTGGGGGTATTATACTTTATTTTGAGTCAATCTTTACTCCAAAAGCAAGGTCTCCTGCATCTCCTAATCCAGGAACAATATATGATTCATCTGTTAGGTGCTCATCAATAGCTCCTACCCAAAGTGTAACATTGTCTGCTTTAATGTTGTTTCTTACGAAATCAATTCCATCCTGACTGGCAATAACAGCTGCTAAGTGCACATGCTTAGGATTACCTTTTTCCAAAAGTGCTTTGTAACCAACTTCCATTGACGACCCGGTTGCTAACATTGGATCTGAAAGAATAACTACTTTCTCATTCAAGTCAGGTGATGAAATATATTCGAATTCGATAACAAAATCTTCTTTAGAGATATGCTTACGGTAAGCTGAAATAAATGCATTCTCTCCACGATCAAAATAGTTTAGAAAACCTTGGTGTAAAGGTAATCCTGCTCTTAAAATCGTTGCCAGAACCGGGTGCTCTGTTAATGTTTGAATTTTAGCAGTTCCCAGTGGTGTTTTTACATCTTCTGTTTCGTAAGTTAATTGTTTACTTATCTCATACGCTAAAATTTCCCCTATCCGCTGTAGATTTCTTCTGAATCGAAGTGGATCTACCTGTATCTCTTTATCACGGATCTCAGCCATATACTGATTGAATAAGGAGTTCTGCTCTCCCAGGTTGTAAACTTTCATCTTGTAAATTTTAATGCAAAAATATATTTTTTCTTTTTCTATTTGTATGATTATCTAGTTTTTAATGGTAAAAGCTTACTCAGTGTTGCGTTTTCTTATTAACCGGTTTTTGATGTTTAATAAAAACCGATAGTAAGACGACTGTAAACACTGGTATTGCTCATGAGCACCACCAAATGATCGATAAAATCTTGCTATGCCATCTTTGTTTGATCCTTCAAAATCGATGGTTATATCTTGCTCACAATGGTTCTTGATATAATGATCGACTAATAAATACATTGCTTGCTGGTCTTTCCCTGAAGGTGTTGAACAGGCAAAAAGGTAATAGGAAATACCCATTACTTCGAAAAAACAAGCTGCAGCACATAAATTGTTGGTCGAATCGTACACTCCTAAAATTGACGCCATCTTTCTCTTTGAAGCAAAGGAGATCAAGCGTTCAATTGTGCGACGATTCTTTTGATAATAGCCTTTATAATCAGGTGCTGCGTTATTAATTAGTAATTCAATAAAACGATCAATGTCATATAAGTCGAATACATAAAGGTCTTTACTGAGCGCTTTCTTTATGTTTCTTTTAGTGTTGTTACTATAGTTCTGGGAAATCAACTCATATGACTTGTCCAATGTAAGTGTGTAGTTGCTTCTATTTTGAGAAAGGAAATTACTTCCTTGATAGTGATTTCTTGAATTGAGAAGGATATTAACAAGTTTGAACCTGCTATTAATCTCCTTCATGAAAGAATTAACAATATCAGCACTGATGTCAAAGGGAGAGAAAATGCCTAATTGTTGTGTTGCTACAGGTTGCAGCATCATTTTGAAACCATAACTTTTTCTAGTGGTTAATGGCATCACATATTGATAATCTCCCCAGACTAATGCATCCCAATCAGGACTAACAATGTCGAGAAACCATGAGTAAGCATACATTTTCCCATTGGCGGAATGGTCAATGCATAGATCCCACTTCTTAAGATCTACCTGATTTGACTTTAGAAACCGTATGTTACTTCCCTCTTTCATCCGTAACTGATGTTTTAAGTGTAAACATGGTTTCATATACTTCGCGCCATCCTCTCCAAATTCCTTGATCACATAAATTCTGATTGTGCCATAGTGAAATGAATATGCCATCAACATTATGCACATGCTGTAATAATGATTTAATTTCTTCTGTTGCTTGCTCTGTTGTTAAGCCTAAGTATTGATTCAAGGTTGAATCCATAAATGCAAAAGAATAAACAGTCAGCGATGTGGATTGCTCACTATGTAGATCATAGAATGAGAATGGGGTGCATGTTGAGGCTCTGAATCCTACTTGAGATGAATACCCCATGGTGAAGTCTTCTTGAATACCTTCCTTTATAAGACTTCTATAAGTGTCAGGGAATGACAGTTTCAAATAATGTTGTCTGCTCTTCTCTACTGGTTTGTTAATAATTCTGTGTAAGCGATCGATCTCTGTTTTGAGTGTTGCGCTATTCTCATTACTGTTGTATGAAGGGTGAATGCCAACTGTTCCTTGTTGAGCACACCGTTGAATGATTGATTGATATGCATTGCAGTGATGAGAGATGTTGCGATCGTATCGTGATAAATCTCCCAGTAGGAAGAAATATAGTGATTGGGTGTTGTGTTTATTTATAGTGTTGAAAATGTATTCGTAATTATCAAATGGATCAGTATCAGAAGAAAAGGTTGTTGATAACCTTTGCATTAAACTCCTAAATTGAAAGGAGAACAGCTCTTTTGCACATCCTAATAATTGTCTCTTTAATTCTTTATGTTTGTAAGCAAAAGCATTATCAATGTCGAATGTCGGAAACAGTGTGAATGATCTGTTATCATTCCTTACTATAAATTGAGGATAATGAGATTGAATTGTCTTTGCTAGCTGATAACTCCATTGATCAACAAGTGGTTGTTTTAAAAAGTCATGCTTATAAGCGATACTACTTTCTGCAGCAAAACGACCATGCTTGTCGAGTTGATCACATTCATACTCTTCCATGCGAGTAATCAAAAAAAAAGTAGACGAGAAAATGTCGAATGGAATAAATGATTGCGGATCTTTTTGAGGAAAAAGTGTTGGTAGATTATGCCAGCGTTTACCAACTTCTGGCTTTCTGATATATTGATTCTTTTGAAGTAGACCTGAAGGAATAAGTTGTAATCCTTTCTCAGATATTTCTGATGAATAATTTATTCTTACCTGTTTCGATTGCTCAAAATATGGAAAATCAGAAGTGAGTTCTACTTCTGCTCCGAGAATAGAATTAAAAATAAACTGAAAGGCGTACCTTACTCTGGAATTTATGTCTTTGGTATATACAAGAATCATTAAAAATCATACCGTTTTTTATCCAGATGACAAATTTAGGATTTATTTTTGGAACGCTGGTCACATTCTTTCATATTATTTTTCAGCATAATAACTCCAGAAAAAATCTGGAGCTATTGTGTTTTATATTTTTCCTTCGTCGGCAAAACTGTAGAAGCCATTATAGGTAATAATTAGGTGATCAAGCACACTTATGTCCATTACTCTGGCAGCAGATTTTATCTTTTGAGTTATCTGTAAATCGGCCTCACTGGGGTACAAAGTCCCAGATGGATGATTATGGACCAAGATGATTGAAGAGGCTAAATTATCGATGGCTTTCTTTAGGATTAATCTAACGTCAATTACTGTTCCTGATAAACCACCCTGGCTGATTTTGTGACGCATGATGATCTTGTTTGAACGTTCGAGAAATAGTACCCAGAATTCTTCATGTTTTATATCTGCGAGTAGGGGAGTGAAAAGATCAGCAACATGCTGGCTGCTCTTTATGATTTGGATACTTGCTGCTTCTGTTTGTATCCTCCGGTTGGCTATTTCAAGTGCAGCCATAATATTTATTGCTTTTGCCTCACCGATACCTTTAAAGGTCATTAATTTCTCAATGCTAAATTGCGCTAACTGATTTAGATTGTTGGTTGCTGATGCTAAAATTCGCTTGGATAACTCCACTGCAGTTTCTTCCTGGTTGCCACTTCCAATCAAAATGGCTAACAATTCGGCATCAGTTAAATGCTTTACTCCTTTATAGAGCATTTTTTCCCTGGGTCTGTCTTCCAGTGCCCATTCTTTAATACTAAGCTTTTGGTATTCCGTCATGAAATAATTGTTTGATGAGATGTTGCCTGGTATGGCTGAACCCATTCAAATGAAGTCGTTCTTCATGTTACGGTGTTGGCTTGAGGGAATAGGTAGGGCTATTCGGCTTTTGTCATCCTTGTAATAAGAAAAATTGTTTTGAAGGCTCAACGATAAATCGTGACAACTTCCCGGATTATGGATTGAATTTACCGAATTGTAGGTATAGAAACAAAAAAGCCTCCCATAAAAATATGGAAGGCTTATATTCAAGTTTTTAAAAATATCTTACAACTGATTCACGTGCAGTGTTAAGCTCGATTTCAAGTTGGCAGCCTTGTTCTTGTGAATTACATTCTTCTTCGCAAGTCTGTCAATCAATGATGTTACCTTAGGTAGCATCTCTGAAGCTGCTTCTTTTTCACTAGTGTTACGAAGCGCTCTAATTGCATTTCTCATAGTCTTAGCGAAGTACTTATTGTGTACCCTTCTCTTCTCGCTTTGCCTTATTCTCTTTTCTGCTGATTTATGATTAGCCATGTCTTATATTTTCATGTCTCATTTATAGTAGTCCGTAGGGGAATCGAACCCCTGTTACCAGGATGAAAACCTGGCGTCCTAACCCCTAGACGAACGGACCAACTGCTTTTTTTATTTTAGCGATGCAAATATAGAGACTTTTTTTGAAATACAAACACTGTTTGCGTTTTTTTTCAAAAAAAATATCAAATCGTGAAAATTAAAAGAGATAAGTATAAGGCAAAAAAAAACCTTCCGGATTGGAAGGTTTTGTGTTATGATGATAACTTGTTAACATGTTTGGTAAGACTTGACTTCAAGTTGGCTGCTTTGTTTTTGTGAATTATATTCTTCTTAGCCAGCTTGTCAATCAGTCCGGAAACTTTTGGTAGCATCTCTGAAGCTGCTTCTTTTTCACTAGTGTTACGAAGCGCTCTAATTGCATTTCTCATTGTCTTTGCGAAATACTTATTGTGAATGCGTCGACTCTCGCTTTGTCTGATTCTCTTTTTTGCTGATTGATGATTAGCCATTGTCTTAATTTAAAAGTAGTCCGTAGGGGAATCGAACCCCTGTTACCAGGATGAAAACCTGGCGTCCTAACCCCTAGACGAACGGACCATTGTTTTGTTTTGGTGTCGCAAAAATAATTGCGATTTTTTAATTTCCAAAACTTTTTTCAGTTTTTTTGATTTCCTCGCTAACCCCCGTTGAAGCAGCGTTTCTCTGGAAATGCGATGCAAAGAAAAGTGGATTTTTTTTATCCTCCAAATCTTTTTTCAAAAAAAGTGAAAAAATTATTTCCATTCTACGATCATTCCACGCTTTTGATTTAGTAAATGTTTTGGAATACAGGATGATATCTCTTTTTCGAGTAAATCAATAATTTTATCTCTTGAAAAGTACTCTGAATATACAATGCTTACCTCACGAAGGGGAACAGGCATCATAAATGATTTCACTCTTCCTTGTCTGCGTTCGTCCATATCGTCAACCGCCAGTTCTGGAAGCAGGGTTAATCCTCCTTCGTTGTCAATAATTTTTACTAATGTTTCCAGAGAACCTGCCTCAAATTCGAATGGCAACCTTGTTTGAGGATTGTTTTTCATTTGACAAAGGTTGATCACCTGATTTCTGAAACAGTGTCCATCACTTAGTAGCCAAATATCAGGTAGGTTAATATCCTGTACTCTTACCTGACTGTGTTTGTTTAATGGGTGTTCATAATGAGAGTATACCTTCATCTCTTCATAGAAGATAGGTCTTTCGAGAATTTTGTCCTCATTTAAAGGCGTAACCAAAATACCTATATCAATGAGGTCGCGATGAAGTGCATCAACGATACGGTCGGTGAACAATTCTTCAACCTTAATATTGACTTTAGGATAGTCTCGTTTGAATTTACCGATAAATATAGGCAGTAGGTAAGGAGCTAGTGTTGGAATGATTCCAATTCTGATAGTGCCTCCTACGAATTTTCTGTGATCATCAATAACATGATTAATTTTATCTGCCTCACGCAATGTTTTGCGTGCTTGTTCTATGATTTCTTCCCCAAGCTTCGTTGGTACTAAAGGCTGTCGATTACGATCAAAAATGGTAACTCCAAGGTCTTCTTCCAATTTTTTGATTTGCATGCTTAATGTAGGCTGTGTAATAAAGCAATGCTCTGCAGCTTTCCCATAATGACGGTATTTGTTGACTGCTACAATATATTCCAGTTGGGTAAGTGTAACCATAACGAATTAATTGTTGTTTACATTTGGTACGTAAAGTTAGAATTAATTCGCAATTGTCCAACCTTATTCCAGGTTTATAAATGCTTGTCTTTGCCATTCGAACAGGGCTACAGCCAATGCATGAGAAACATTCATCGACTTACAATTGCCGGTCATCGGTATATGAACTACCTGATGACATTTTTCGAGCACCGACTCAGGAATACCATGCTTTTCAGCTCCTACCATGATCCCAATATTTATTGGAAGAGAGGTTGTGAAAATGTTTGTCGACCTGTCGGCTGTTTCTATAGCTACCAATTGATATTGAGGAGGAATAAGAGCAAAGAATTCTTCTTCGGTACAGAACTCCCACGGCATTTTATCATAACTATTACCAGCTGTCTTTTTTATTGACGAGGCGCGTTTGGGGTCATTGTTTACAATAATAACTCTAGAAGCTCCAACATTATCTGCTAGTCTGATAATACTTCCAATGTTGTTTGGGGTGTTAATTCTCCATCCTATAACTATTGGTCCTTCAATATGATTAGGTAGTTGATATTCCTGATCTTTAAAAAAGGAGATTGAATTTGTATTTCGCGTTTGCATATGTTGTGCCTCTTAAACATGAGTGGAATCCATCGTATAAACGATTTTATCAGTCGCTATATGTTTGGACTATGAACTCGTGTGTGTTAAATTGATTGGGACAAAAATAGTGATCACGAAAGGAATATAGAAATGTTTTGAGTAACTTGTGGCCTGTTCCTTGGTCACTTCGCCTATATCATTTCAATAGTCATATTATAACACAAGTACTCCCATAGATATACCCGTTTTTACTACTCTACACTACCGATGCACCACAAATACTAGGCTTTTACCACTACATCTAGTAAGTGTCCAGTAAGAGTCCAGTAAGAGGGGTGGTATTGGGGTGAGTAGTGAGAGGCAAAGACAATAGCATAAGTGTATTGTGTTGGTGTAAACGCTATGACAAAGAAGAAATCTTAATCCGAAGTATATTTGACCAATTGAATTTTGTATTTTTAAACACTCAAAAATTGAATAAAAACAATTTTGAAATCTAAAAATCATTAAGACAGATGAGAAATATATTCATTATAGGATTTATCATAGCCATGATGTTATTGGGGTGTGGACCATCTCAACAGGAAATGGCTCAAAGCAAGATTGATCGAGCAAAGGTCTATTTACAGCAAGGTGATACACTGAACGCAATAGCGACTCTTGACTCCTTGAAAATGTTTAGTGAGGCGCCTAATGAACAGCAAAAGGGGATTACCTTGAAAAAGGAAATCATGACAGCTCAGAAAAATGAATTGGAGACTAAGCTGGAGTTGGTTGAGGCACAGGTTGTCGAGCTTGAGAAGAATTTCGTAAAAGAAAAAGGTGAGTTTGATCGTTATGTGCAATATGTTCCCAAAAGGCAGACCGTAAAAAGATCATGGGATCGTTCTTTTATTCAGATTTACCTGGATGAAAGAGGTGAAATATATATGTCGAGTAATTATTATGGCGAAAATTGGTTAAATCATACTGGATTACGTGTTTATGATGGTGATATTCAGGCTAAGACTGAAAAAATAGCATTGGAAGATGTAAATAACCATCATAGTGATTTTGCTGAGGTTAAATGGGAGAAAGTTACCTATCGTCAGGGTAAAGATAATGGCGTTATGGAGTTTATTGCTCAAAATGCAGATCGACGATTGAAAGCTGTATTTCTTGGGAAACGCTACTATTATATCATTCTTGAAGAGTATGATAAAAAGGCCGTAAAAGATGCATTAGCTTTATCGAAGGCGATAAAAGCAAGAAAAGCTATTGAGAATAAAATGAAGGCTATTGAAAAAAATCTTTCAAAATAAGGCATAAAAAAAGCCTCCCGAACGAGTCGAGAGGCAGGTATCAGTAGATACCGAATTGATTGATTTGGACACAAGGCCCAAATAATTAACGAATTAAAAATATTCTTATTTTGTGAAAATACCTCAATTTTAACCTAAATATTTTCAGGTAAATGTTATGATATCCCTGTGTTTTGCTGATTATCAGAGTGCTGAGAGGATTGTGAAGTTTAAGGAAGCAGTTTGTGTTTCATATGGATTTAGGGGTAAATCATTTGGAGTGTTAACGATATGTTCCTAATTTTACATTTATAAACTGCTCTAACTATGCGAAATACTAATCTTTTTCTTACTGTTTTATTGTTTCTACTTTCCAGTAGTCTGTTGGCTAATGTTAAATTGCCTGCTTTAATTTCTGACCATTTGGTTCTTCAGCGGAATTCCCGGATAAAGGTTTGGGGATGGGCCGATCCTGGAGAAGAGATATTAATCAAAGGAAATTGGCGTGGTGGAAAAGCCAGTACAAAGTGTAACTCCGATGGAAAATGGAGTGCGTTTATTCAAACCCTCGAAGCGGGAGGACCTTATAGTATTGTAGTACAGGGAAAGAACCGAATTGATATTAAGAACATCATGTTTGGGGAAGTGTGGTTTTGCTCAGGTCAATCTAATATGGAGTTCACGCTTAAAAAATTGGGTGGTTGGTCTAGTGAGCATTTTGAAAAGGAGAAAACACGCTTAGAGATTAACGATTTCTCTGATATTCGACTATTCACAGTTAAGAAACATGCGGCGAGAAAGAAACAAGAGGATGTACAGGGACAATGGATGATGGCTAATCTTCAACATGTTGAGGAGTTTAGTGCTACAGCTTGGTTTTTTGGATTGAATCTTTATCGAAAGCTGGGAATACCAATTGGTTTAATTTCTTCTGCCTGGGGAGGTACAGGTGCCGAGGTATGGGCTCCGGAAGAGATTTGTTTGAAGGATAAAGATCTGAAGTTCTTTAAAAATGAACCTAACAAAACAGAATGGTGGCCTGGTAAACCCGGAGTGCTATACAATGGGATGGTATATCCTATCTTGAATTATAAAATAAGAGGAGTAGTTTGGTATCAGGGAGAAACCAATCGCAAGGAAGCTGATTTATATGAGTCATTATTTCCGGCAATGATAGAATCATGGAGAAAAGCCTGGAAGCAGAAATTTCCTTTTTATTATGTGCAAATTGCTCCGTTTGGGTATAATGAGCAATTGGCAGGTGCACAATTGAGAGAGGTTCAGTGGAAATGTCAGGCTATTCCAAGAACAGGAATGGTGGTTACCATGGATATCGGGAATAAAAAAGACATCCACCCTAAAAATAAACAGGAAGTTGGAAGGCGTTTGGCTTTATTGGCTTTGAGAAATAATTATGGCTACAATTATTTGATAGATAGAGGACCTTCATTTAAGAAAATGAAAATCGATGGTGATCAGGTGAAGTTGACATTTGATAATGCTATCGGTGGTTTAAGTGCTTATGGTGATACCTGGGAGCAGTTTGAGGTTGCCGGGAAGGATCGTATATTTTATCCTGCCAAGGCACAGATTATAGGTGAATCAGTAATATTGCACTGTGACCAGGTTGCAGAACCGGTTGCTGCACGATTTGCCTTTAAGAGTGATGCCGAAGCTCGATTGACAAATCAAGCCGGATTACCTGCATCTTCTTTCCGAACTGACACTTGGGAGTTAGAAAAAGATTGGTAAGCGATTCAAGCTTTGTGCAATTGTCTACTATTTCTAACTTTGCGTGGAATTAAAAGGATAAAATCATGATTTTAAAGGAACAGGTGAAAGTCCTTATTGAGCGCCGGGATGCGTTAAGGAGGTATCTTTGACATCGATAGTAAACTAATCGAAATAGAGGAAGAAGAGTTAAAGACTCAAGATCCATCGTTTTGGGATAATCCAAAGGAAGCTGAAAAGCAAATGAAGGTTATCCGAAGCATAAAAACATGGACGGAAGATTTTAAGGAGGTTGATGAGGCTGCAGAAGATTTGCTGGTCTTGTTTGACTTTTTTGAAATGGAAGAAGCTACAGAGGAAGAGGTAGAAAATCAATATCATACAGTAGAAGAGTTGGTTGAGGCATTAGAAACCAAAAACATGCTGCGCCGTGAAGAGGACAAGATGGGAGCAGTTTTGAAAATTAATGCTGGTGCAGGAGGTACAGAAAGTAACGACTGGGCTGATATGCTGATGCGTATGTATATCCGTTGGGGAGAGAAAAATGGATATAAACTAAAGACTGCGGATTTTCAAGCCGGAGATGAAGTTGGTGTTAAGAGTTGCACCATCGAATTTGAAGGTGAATTTGCTTATGGTTATTTGAAAGGAGAGAATGGAGTACATCGATTGGTGAGATTATCTCCGTTTAATGCTCAGAATAAGCGTATGACTTCTTTTACATCAGTTTTTGTTGCCCCTTTGGCTGATGATTCTATCGAAATTGAAGTTAATCCAGCTGATATCTCGTGGGAAACTTTCCGTTCAGGAGGTGCCGGAGGTCAGAATGTGAACAAGGTGGAGACTGGTGTTCGATTACGACATGCTCCAACTGGTATTATTATCGAAAATACTGAATCACGCTCTCAGCTTGGGAACAAGGAAAATGCTATGCGTTTGTTGAAATCCCAATTGTATGAACTGGAGCTTCGTAAACGTCAGGAAGAGGAGATGAAGATCGAAAGTCAAAAGAAGAAAATCGAGTGGGGATCACAGATCCGATCTTATGTAATGCAGCCATATAAAATGGTGAAGGATGTAAGGACTGCTTGTGAAACTTCTAATGTGCAGGCTGTTTTGGATGGAGATATTGATATCTTCATTAAAGCTTACCTGATGGAATATGGTGGACAAAATTAATTGTTAATTCAATAGCTAAAGAAACCATCCTGCCCATACGAGTAGGATGGTTTCTTTTTATTTAATCATTTCTTATGCCTTTATCCTTTTTCGGGACTGGCTGTTTTTTTCTTTCCCACTCACCTTTTTGATGTTTTGTCTTTTATTCGATATTCAAAATTATTATCTTATACCTCCATATTCAAACCTAACACACATGCATACAAAATATATAAACAGAGAGATTAGTTGGTTGTCGTTTAATGAACGCGTGTTGCAGGAAGCTGCTGATCAAAATGTGCCTTTGTTGGAGCGATTACGTTTTTTGGGAATCTTTTCTAATAACTTAGATGAGTTCTTTAGGGTTCGTGTAGCAACAGTGAGACGTATGCTACTTGTTGGTGAAGATGAAAACATATTGCTCGGAGAGCTGACTGCCGAAGAGTTGCATGAGAAGATTACCGAAACTGTAATTAAACAGCAGAAAAAGTTTCAAGGGATTTATGAAAATATTCTTGATGAATTATCGGATGAGAATATCTTCATGGTGAACGAGAATCAATTGACGCCTGAGCAGGGAGAGATTGTTCGTAAATATTTTCACAATAAGGTTCTTCCTAATCTCGTGCCGATAATGTTGAAGCAGGTTAATCAGTTTCCAATGCTTCGCGATCGTTCGGTTTATCTTGCGGTGAAACTTTCAAAAAGCGAAAAGCCTAAAGAACATACATACTCATTAGTTCGAATTCCAGGAAAGTCAGTGCCTCGATTCCTTGTGCTACCTCAAGATGGGAATAAGAAGTTTGTGATTATTCTTGACGATATAATTCGCTACTGTTTAAAGGAGTTGTTTCCAATTTTTGATTACGACGTGATTGAGGCATATGCATTTAAGATTACGCGCGACGCAGAGTTGGATATCGATGATGATGTGTCGAAGAGTTTTATAGAGAAAATGGAAGCCAGTCTGAAGCAGCGTAAAAAGGGTAGTGCTGTTCGTATGGTGCATGATCGTGAAATGCCGGAGGATTTGTTGCAGTT
Source organism: Puteibacter caeruleilacunae (assembly GCA_005217565.1). Taxonomy (GTDB): domain Bacteria; phylum Bacteroidota; class Bacteroidia; order Bacteroidales; family Prolixibacteraceae; genus Puteibacter; species Puteibacter caeruleilacunae. Next base: position 246,004 of record SJCO01000012.1, on the reverse strand, counting down.
CTTGCTGAAGAAGATGAAGTTTGGTAAGCGTGATAATCTTATTGCAGGAGGAAGGTATCATAATCGGAAAGATTTTATGAGTTTTCCTGAAGTTGGAGAGGAGCATCATTACTATAAAGGAATACCTCCATTGTCTCATCCTCAATTAAAGCCAGAGCGTAGTGTGTTGGCACAGATGAAAGAGAAGGACTTTGTATTGCATTATCCATACAATGATTTTTCTGACTTTATTAATCTATTGCGTGAGGCAGCTATTGATCCGAACGTGCGACAAATAGGGCTTACTGTATATCGTGTGGCTACATTCTCTAAAGTGATGAGTGCTTTGCAGAACGCAGCTCGAAATGGAAAACAGGTTACTGTATTGCTTGAATTGCAAGCACGATTTGATGAAGAGAATAATATCTACTGGTCGAATAAGTTGCAAGAGGAAGGAGTGAATGTGATTCATGGTGTTCCTGGCTTGAAGGTTCACAGTAAGTTGGCTTATATTGCAAGAGAAGAAGACGGTAAACTTAAGAGTTATGCTTACGTAGGGACGGGAAATTTCCATGAAGGAACAGCAAGAGTGTATGCCGACGAAGGATTATTTACTGCTGATCCCCGAATTGCAGAGGAGGTAAGTAAAGTATTTGATTTCTTCCGCCTGAATTATAAACATCATAAATATGAACACCTGGTGGTTAGTCCTTTTGTATTGAGAGATCATTTTTCAATGTTGATTGATAACGAAATACGATTGGCTAAGGCAGGAGAAGAAGCATATATAATCCTGAAACTAAATAGTTTGGTTGATAAGAATATGGTTAATAAACTGTATGAAGCCAGTAGTGCTGGAGTGAAGATACAATTGATCATCCGAGGAATTTGTTCATTAATTCCAGGAATTCCTGGGGTAAGTGAGAACATTCAGGCTATTAGTATTGTTGATAAGTTTCTGGAGCATTCACGGATCTTATTGTTCGGTAATGGTGGAGATGAAAAGATCTATATTGCATCGGCCGATTGGATGCCTCGTAACTTGAATAGAAGAATTGAAATTGCTTGTCCGATATATGATGAGCAAGTAAAAGAGGAGTTGAGAAAACAATTGGATATTCAGTTGATGGATAATCAGAAGGCACGCTATCTTGATCGAGATCTGACAAATAGATATGTGAATACTTCAACTGAAAAGAAGTGTCGCAGTCAAGAGGATTATTATTGTTATTTGAAGAATAGATATAACGGAAAAGAAAATGATTAAAATTTATCACAATCCGAGGTGCTCGAAAAGTAGAGCCGGATTAAAATATTTACAGGAAAAAGGAGTTGAGTTTGAATGTGTAGAATACTTAAAGGATGGTTTCAATGAAGCAGAATTGGCAGAATTGATTTGCAAAACAGGATTGAAACCTTTTGATCTGATTCGAACTCATGAGAAAGATTACAAAGAGAATTATAAAGGAAAAGAATTTACCGATGAAGAGTGGATTAAGATAATGGTAGAGAACCCAAGATTAATTCATCGACCAATTGTGGTTAAGGAGCAAAAAGCAGTTTGGGCTCAACCACCAGAGAAAGTTGAGGAATTATTATAATTCATAGGTGTGATTTTACGATATTTAGAGTATTAAAAATATTTTTTCAATGTGTTGAGAAAATGCGCTATTATGAGCCCCGGTTCACTTGTTGAGTCGGGGTTTTTTATGTGATCAATAAGAAGGTGTTCTGTAGGATGCTATTCATCGGGCATGTTAAGTAATGACATGGTTAAGCTGTAATCGAAGCCGCGTCCCTGCATGAAACGAATAATCTTAGAGTTAATATCCCATTGATTTTTGCCTTTAGTTTTGGGAATTTTGGCACTGATTAATTCTTTGGCAAGGTCAATATATTCTTCTTCATTGATCTCCTCAAGTGCTGCAGAGATAACCTCCTGTGAAATCTGTTTTTGTCTGAGTTGAAATGCTATTTTGGTTTTTCCCCATTTGTTGAATCTAAACTTATCACGAACAAAGTAATGGGCATAACGCTCGTCGTCGATGAACTTCTGACTGGTTAATTGTAGAATAACCCATGCCGACTCTTGCTCGGTGAGTTCCCATCGAGCAAGTTTTTTTAGGATTTCAAAGGTGCACTTTTCTGCTTTGCTGCAAAGTGCTGCACATTTATTTAAAGCTTCTTCTTTTGTCATTAGTAATTGTTTCGTGCGAAAATACATATTTCAACTGGTTCGTCTGGTTAATACGCAGGTTTTCTTGAATTGCTTTCTTTGACCTGTGTTGTTATACAATTCTATAAGAAAGATATAAATACCCGATTCAACTGTTCCTCCTCTTTTGTTGCTTCCATTCCAGCTGATTGTGCCTTGTGTACCTAATAGCTGATTGTTGGAGAGTGTTGTGATCTCAGAGCCATTTTTATTGAAGACTTTAATTGTTGCCACATAACCTGGTTGAGGAAGTTCATAATTTAATTGAACCATGTCATTGTATCCATCCGAGTTTGGAGAAAATACTTCAGGTGATACTTTCCAGTGAATCTCTCTGTCTGAATCAGGAATATTTGAATTAGGACATCCTGGTGTTGCCCAACCATTTTCTTCAGTACATGAGAACCAAGCAGGCTTATTGTTGGATAAGTTTCTTTCAAGCGATATCCCTTTGCTGTCAGAAATAAGCGGATTGTGTGAAGATGGAGTATAACTAACCTTGTCGATTGTATCGCGGTTGGCATCAAGAATGGCAAGATAAGCTCCAGCGTTGTTTAGTTGTGGGAATTTTTCTGGTTTAAAGAAATTAGAAGGACATGCATTGGGATATTGTAGTTCTAAGATCTCAACATCAGGTGTGAGTGCTATAATGTCACCTTCATGAAGAAGTTTACGAGTTGGACTAATAGCTATGGGATCCTTTTCTTGTTGAGTTGATTTAATCTTTACAAGATACAGCTGACTTAAATCAACAGGATGCTCACCATTGTTAATAAGTTCGACAAACTCTACTCCTCCGGAAAAGGGATTATAGAGAATTTCGTTAATGAGAATACTATTATTTGCCAATGGTTGTTGAGGTTCAGGCTCATCAATATCACCGTTTTCAAGAATTACTTCGTTCAGTATCACTTTATCACCAGCATAGTAATTACACATTTCAATTTGTAGTTGGATAGATTCAGATTGAGGAAGATTTCCTGTGATTGTTGCTTTTTTCCAGTTGCCAGATACTTGATAGTATTCAGATAGGGGATGAATGTCGTGAGGAGATGTTTTGTAATAAACTTTTATGTATTTTTGAGTGTTAGAGTTACTCGAGCCTGTTTCACTGGTTATTACGGTTGCCTTTAAAGCATTGAAATCTGTAATATCGAACCATGGAGTTCGCCAAATAGCAATCCCGTTACAGTCGTTTGCTTCGAGGCGCCCGCCAGATGTGGAAACAGTTTTAATATAGTCGTTCTTGTCTTCAAGTTTACAGGCAGAGATATCTAGAGTCCAGTTGACATTAGAGGTATCTTTTTGAAGGATATTTTGTTGATTTACCCAAAAACCTTTATTCGAAATAGGGAAGGTTTGATGGTAAAGAATTTGTGCATTTATGACATTTGTCAAAAAAATGCTAATTAATATTGCGAAAATGTAAATTTTAGGGCGCATAAAATTGTAATTTAAAAGAAAAGACTATTTTTGATCCCTGAAAATAGGAAGGTCTTAACTTGCTTGAGACATTTTAAAAGTAAAAGTTATTAATTTTTTAGCAGATTATCTGCGAATAGATTGTTTTACACAGAAAAAGTGTCCAAGGTTGGAATGCATGAAGTATAACTGTTCTGTTTAATGTTTGGAACTGATGCTTAAGGTGTTTGAAATGAACCCTGGATCTTTATTCTTGAATTAAAATTTAAATAAAATGAAAGTAGCAATTGTTGGTGCAAGTGGTGCAGTAGGACAGGAGTTTCTACGTGTGCTAGCTGAGAGGAACTTCCCTCTCGATGAATTGGTCTTATTTGGATCGTCGCGTAGTGCAGGAACCGAATATGAGTTCAAGGGTAAAAAGATTAAAGTACAGGAAATTACTGAAGAATCAGATTTTAGCGACATCGATATTGCATTGACGTCTGCTGGTGCCGGAACATCGAAAAAATTTGCATCAACAATCACTAAACACGGTACAATCATGGTTGATAACTCAAGTGCTTTCCGCATGGATGAGGACGTACCATTGGTTGTTCCTGAAGTGAACGCTGAAGATTGTAAGAATACTCCACGTAATATCATTGCTAACCCTAACTGTACTACTATTCAGATGGTTGTTGCATTGAAGCCAATCGAGGAGTTGTCACATATTAAGAAAGTTCATATTTCAACTTATCAGTCTGCCTCTGGTGCAGGTGCAACAGGAATGGCTGAGTTGGAGAATCAAATCAAGCAGCTTGCTAATAACGAAGAACTTGATATTGAGAAATTCGCTTACCAGTTAGCATTGAACTTGATTCCTCATATTGATGTAGCTCAGGAAAATGGTTACACAAAAGAGGAAATGAAAATGTTCCACGAAACTCAGAAGATTATGCACTCTGACGTAAAAGTTAGTGCAACTGCTGTTCGTGTTCCAGTAATGCGTGCTCACTCTGAGGCTATCTGGGTAGAGACTGAAGAGCCTGTTTCTGTAGCAGATGCTCGTGCAGCATTTGAAAAAGCTGACGGAGTTGTATTGGAAGATGATCTTGAAAACAAGATTTACCCAATGCCTTTATTTAAAGCTGGTGAAGATCCTGTATATGTTGGACGTGTTCGTGAGGACTTATCAAGCGAGAATGGTTTGACTTTCTGGACTGTATCTGACCAGATTAAGAAAGGTGCAGCATTGAATGCAGTTCAAATCGCAGAGTATCTTGTAAAAGAAGGAATTGCAAAGTAATTCATACGAAGATATATATATGAAAAAGGAGCACCTTTTATAGGATGCTCCTTTTTTATATCATTAAAAAAGGCTATTTCATCGGAAATAGCCTTGTCTTTTATTCTTCGTCTAACGGAATATCGTATAAGAAGTCGTTGTAAGGGAAGCGAGTCACATGGATTTTCTTTACCTCATGATAAAGACGATTTTTTAGTGTTTCAACATTCGTCTTTTGTTTTGCCGAGATAAAAATGCTTGGAGACTTACTCTTAGCCATCCAGCTTTTCTTCCAATCATCAAGACTGTAATTTTCCTTGGTAACAGGTGTTAGATCATCATCCTCTTTTTCAACATAACTGAATGCATCTATTTTGTTGAATAGGAATAAGGTTGGTTTATCTGATGCATCTATTTCCTCTAGAGTTTGAGTAACTATGTTTATCTGCTCCTCAAATCCTGGGTGAGATATATCAACTACATGAACCAAGATATCTGCTTCACGTACCTCATCCAATGTCGACTTGAATGATTCCACCAATCCGTGAGGTAGTTTTCTAATGAAACCTACTGTATCGGCTAGTAGAAAAGGAATGTTATGAACAACAACCTTTCTCACTGTTGTGTCAAGGGTTGCAAACAGTTTATTTTCTGCAAAAACTTCGGATTTACTTAGTAGGTTCATCAATGTTGATTTTCCAACATTGGTATAACCCACAAGGGCAGCACGTACCATTTTTCCCCTGTTTTTACGTTGAGTTGCCTTCTGCTTGTCAATCTTTTTCAGGTGATCCTTTAATCTGGAGATCTTGTCAAGAATAATCCTTCGGTCTGTTTCTATCTGGGTCTCTCCAGGACCACGCATACCAATACCTCCACGCTGACGTTCAAGGTGAGTCCACATGCGTGTTAGTCGAGGTAGCATATATTGTAATTGAGCCAATTCAACCTGAGTCTTTGCATGAGCTGTCTGTGCTCGTTTGGCAAAGATGTCTAGAATTAAGTTGGTTCGGTCGAGAACCTTACATTTTAATTCTCTTTCAATATTTCGTAGTTGTGTTGGGGTAAGTTCATCATCAAAGATGACTGTGTCTGTTTCGTGTATCTTAACATGCTTGATGATCTCTTCCAGTTTTCCTTTTCCTACGAAAGTTGCGGGATTGGGGATTTCAAGCTTTTGAAGGAAATGTTTTTGGACGATGGCTCCAGCAGTGTCAGCCAGGAATTCCAATTCATCAAGATACTCTTTAGCAAGAGTTTCGTTTTGTTCTTTATTGATCAGGCCTACCAGAATTGCGGTTTCCTGATACTCTTTAATCTCAAAATTTTCAGGTCTTGTCATATATCCCAATAAAAAAAACCTGGCCCCGAATAACGGAACCAGGATTTTTATGTTGTAAAAACTTCTCTACTACTGAAGTACAAAGTTGATAGGTACAGTAAATGATACTTTTACTGGTTTTCCCCTTTGTTTTCCTGGTTTCCATGCAGGTAGACCGTTTACCACGCGAAGTGCTTCCTTGTCTAGAGATGGGTCAACACCCCTTGCAATTCTTGCATTCTCAACACGACCTTGTTTGTTAACAACGAAGGTTACGTAAACTTTTCCTTGGATACCATTCTCCTGTGCAATTACAGGGTACTTGATTGAAGTTGCAATGTACTTTCTAAGTGCCAAATCTCCTCCAGGGAATTCTGGCATGTCCTCTACAACCACGAATACAGGAGCATCTGCATCGTCTTCCTCTTCTTCTTCTGTAAGAACAGGAGCAACGTCAATTGCAGTCTCATCATCGATCTCTGTATCCTCAATCTCAAGTTCTTCTTCGATTTCTGTATCATCGTCAACGATATTCAGAACGTCGAAAGTTTTTGGTGGTGGAGGTGGTGGAGGTGGTTTAACCTCTTCCTGACGAGTAATTGGAATAATCTCGTCCTCTACTTCCTGCTCTTGAACCTGTCCTAAAGAACTTGCCTCTTGTACACTGTTGTTCCAGTTAAAGGCAATTAGGACGATTCCAAGCGTTACCACCAATCCGAGTTGAACAAAAATATTTCTTTTGTTCTCCAGATCAGCTTTTGGCGACTTTTTAACTTCCATTATAAATTATTCTTTATTCAGTTGAAATTACTTCCTACAATGAGGGCTTAAAGATAAAAAATAATCCACAAAACCAAGTCTTTTTTGTCCTTTTTTGAAACAAGTCATGGGGTGATTTGTAGGGGATTGGCAGTAAAATTAGGAATTCTAGAGTCACTTGATGGTGGAGTTGCGTCACTTTGGATAGCACAATATGGAGGTTGTTTGGTTTATTTGAAACCATAGTTTTTGACTTTTACGAGGATATTGAATGGGCTGAGTTTGATTAGACGAAGACCAAAATTGATATATAATAATAGGCGTTCGTCTTGATGTAAGATGTGTTGGTTGTGTCATTAAATCATTTTGTCTTTTTGATCCGGAAGTGGAGTGGATACCTATTAAGTAGTTTTATTATCTTTAAAGAGAGTTAGAATTTGTAGTTTCAAAAAAAGTTCTAAATTTGCACTTCGCTGATGGGGGATTAGCTCAGTTGGCTAGAGCGCTTGACTGGCAGTCAAGAGGTCACCAGTTCGACTCTGGTATTCTCCACCATTAAGAATTTAGCGTTCGCAGGCTTCCACTGTGGGCGCTTTTTTTGTTTTAAGTACTCGAGTGTTGTAATACCGATGCATGAAAAAAGGGAAACCATTCGGCTTCCCCTGCATCATTGTTAATCAAATTAGAATCATTATTTAATACGCTCCAAAAACTTTTTCCTACATTCCAATAGGTAAGTCTCATCAATTTTTGGAGAGTAAATACGTACAATGTCTCTTAGTCGGGATTCTACATAAATAGTGCCAAGTGCAGCATCAAACTTACTTTTCTCCCAATTATATTTTACATTACGCGTGATTTCAGAGAAATCATCCCAGTCAAGTTTTCCAGGAATTTCGAAATAGCCATGGAATGCTTCGCTGTCGTCGAAATAAACACCTTGTTCAATCTCTTGAAGATGAAATGCTTTAATCAACTTAATAATGCTTTTATCTTTAGCATTCCGAGGTCTTGCATGCATCATTTCAATTCCTTGTTCAGCAAAACCTTCCTGGATGAGTTGAATCTGATCATAGTTTTTAAGGTGTCTTAAACGAATGCCACCGTATGTATCTGTTGCAATCTTTATATAAGCTTTAGCTGCCTCAAAGTCAATTTGGTTCTCCTTTTTAATAATCTGAGTAGCACGGGCAATGTCTTCCCACGTATAGTTTTCTGCCATTACTAAATATACGTATACAGGCATTGACTCGTCAGGTACTTCATGATAATATCCTGGAAATGGTTCAATTGCTTCAAAAACCAATGACCCGGGGACGATCTTATCTTTAATTGCAAATAGGGTTTCCTCTTTGGCTAATGTACCAAATACTTCAATTTTGTTACTTGTTGTCATAGCGAGTCATTTTAGTTAATTAATAATGTCGTTTTGTCAAGGGTTGGCTCTTTTCTGTCACTCTTAACGTTATTAATAAAACGTATTAGGTGAAATAATGTTTGGATAAAAGGCTATGTTTAATGGATTTTTTGTCGCAATTTTGATGAAAGAATGTAATTTATAAGCAGATAGTATAAAACGATTATAGCGTGGCCAAACAAACAATACGTCTTGAGGAGATAGGGGAAGTAACTTTGCAAAAGCGCAGGAATGCGGTCAATTTGCGCATATCACTTAGTAGTGAGGGAAAGGTAAATGTTTCAATGCCGACTTGTTGCCCTTATGAGGAGGCAATAAAATTTGTACAGGCAAAGTCAGAGTGGATTATTAACCATCAGCAGAAGATCAAGAAGAGAACTTATGTTTTTACCCCTGATGATGAACTTAAGATTCGGGAGTATACTCTGGTCTTGCGAAAAGGTGTTGAACGAGGGAAGTGTAAGTCAGGCCTTGAAGGACAGAATCTGGTAGTGGTATACCCTCCTGATTTAGGTTATGAGCATGAGTGGGTGCAGGGATTTATTCGCAAGAATGTGATTGAATTGCTGAGAATGGAGGCGAAGTTCTACTTACCTTATCGTGTTGAAGAGTTGGCGAAAAAACACAATTTTACTTATAACCGTGTATTTGTTAAAAACCTTAAGACGAAGTGGGGGAGTTGCTCTGCTGCGCGAAACATAAATCTGAATATTCATTTGATGCGTTTACCCGATGAGTTGATTGATTATATTATCTTGCATGAATTAGCCCATACCAAAGAGTTGAATCACAGTAAGAGATTTTGGGATATACTTCATCGAATTTATGGTGATGCGAGTATAATTGATGCGGAGATGAAGAAGTATAGGGTAGATTTCTTAGAATAACTTTTTGAATATTCAGAAAGCTAAAAATTAGAATAGATGAAATGGACACAACTAATATCAGCCACCAGGTTAGGACAGGAAGGAAAAACATATAGTGATCATCAGGAAGCACGTTCGCAGTTTCAACGTGATTATGATCGTTTGATATTTTCTTCACCATTTAGAAGATTACAAGATAAGACACAGGTATTTCCATTGCCTGGAAGTGTCTTTGTTCATAACCGTTTAACCCATAGCCTTGAGGTAGCCAGTGTCGGTCGTTCATTGGGGAATATGATTGCGCAACGACTGATTGATAATGATGAGATAGAAATGCACAGTCCGGCTAGTGAAATGGGATCGATTATTAGTGCTGCTTGTCTGGCTCACGACCTGGGAAATCCACCTTTCGGTCATTCAGGGGAGGATGCCATATCTGAATATTTTATCAGTGGGGAAGGTACTCAGTATGAGAATCAGATGACCGATAGAGAATGGATGGATTTGTGTCATTTTGAGGGAAACGCTAATGCATTCCGATTGTTAAGTCATCAGTTTAGTGGTCGCCGTTCAGGGGGGTATGCTTTGACCTATTCTACTTTAGCTTCGATCGTTAAGTATCCTTTTGAATCAATTCATATTGGAGGAAAGAAGTATGGTTTCTTCCAGTCAGAGATTGAACTTTATCAAAAAGTTGCTTCTCATTTAGGATTAATTAAGCTTGCTGATGATCCTTTGCGGTACTGTCGTCATCCTCTGGTTTACCTGGTAGAAGCAGCCGATGATATTTGTTACCAGATTATGGATGTGGAAGATGCCCATAAACTGGGTATTCTGAGTACAGCAGAGACCAAGGAGCTGTATCTGGCTTTCTTCGATGAAAAAGATGACGCCAGTTGGATAAAGAGCATCATGAATAATTTGGATGTGGTGACTGACAGAAATGAACAGATCTCTTACTTGAGAGCCAGTGTAATAGGAAAACTGGTGAATGTATGTGTTGATATCTTTTGGACCAACCGGGAAAAGATAATGGCTGGCACATTTGAGAAGTCATTGTTCCATTATCTGGAGGGAACTGTTGAAGAAGCGATGGAGCAGGTAAAGCGTGTATCATTCAAGAAGATCTATGAGGCGCCAACTGTTGTTCAGATTGAGGTTGCAGGTTTTAAGATTCTGGGAACCTTATTGCATGAATTTGCAACAGCAGTAATGAATCCTGAGCGAACTTATTCAAAGAGAATGATCTCGATGATTCCTGAGCAGTTTAGAACAACTGATGAATCGACATATGTTCGACTAAGGTCGGTTGTAGATATGGTTTCAGGAATGACTGATTTGTATGCATTAGATTTATATAGGAAGATAAAAGGAATTTCAGTTCCTTCAATATAGAAAAAAGCCTTCCTGTTAAATAAGCAGGAAGGCTTTTTTTATCATCTATTCATTCCAAACCGGCAGTCTGCCTGGTGTCCATGGAGCATTAATTTTATTAAGCTCTTTTTCAATGGAAGGAATTGTATTTTCAGAAAGATTCTTCAGTTTCTCAAGTAATGAAGGTAATTGCTTTTTAAGAATATCATACTGCTCTTTCTCCGTGCTGGTAACAGGAGCAGCTGATCGATAGTGAGCATAAACTACTTCGCCCAAACGTCTCATCATTGGTAGCTTTGCAGGAGGGATTTCTTCCCAGCTTGCTTTAGCATCAATTCCATGAATCGTAAAACGAATCTCTTCAAGTTGATTTGCGATATTACGAACTTTATCCATCAATACATTGTCAGCAGTAGCAGCCTGGTGTACCGACTTTTTCATTGCTTCAACTTTCTTGATTAATTCTTGGTTGAACTTATCTGCTGCGACAATTGCACTACCCAATTTCGACACCTTTTGTCTGAATACCACCAATTCCTGAAGCTTGTCTTCTTCCAGGTATGGATTGGTCAATGGGCGAACGGTGAATTGAACAGGTTCTGTTAGAGTGGTTACTTGTTCATTATCCCAAAGACTCAACTGCACAGAATAATTTCCAGGCATTGCCATCATGCCAGATGGAGTGTTCTTTGTAGGATCATATTTATCTCCTTTTACTGGTTGGTGATCAGCATATTTCAGATCCCAAGTAATGCGATGGATTCCTTTCGATGGAGCTGCATTTAGCTTACGAACTATAGTTCCTTGCTGATCTTTAATGGTAAAGATTAAATGAGCTTTTTCTTCCATCGCCTCCAGCTCAGCAGCTCTCCAGTCAAGTTGAGGTATAGGTTTGCTCTCTTTGAACAACTCCTTTTCTTTTTCCTGACGAAGTGACTTGCTTGATTTTGGAGCTTCTTTCAAATAGTAAGTGAATGTTACTCCATAATCAGGATTCTTCGCAAAGAAGTAAGTCTGCCCTTGATTACCTCTACCACTTGATTGAATATACATCAATGCATCTTTGGCAGGGAAAATATGACCAGCTTTATTAAGAGTCTCTTTGTCCAGACCTCTTAATGCAGAATAGTCATCCAGAATATAGAATCCACGACCAAACGTAGCAATTACCAAATCTGATTCTCTTTCCTGAAGAGCAATGTCGCGAACAGCAATCGTTGGAATACCACTCTTTATTTGCGTCCAGGTTTCACCTGCATTATTGGTGAAGAAAATTCCAAACTCTGTACCTACAAATAGTAGGTTAGGATCTTTGAAATCCTGGGCAATAGAGTGGACTGTTCCGTTCTCTGGTAAATTGCCCTGAATAGCTGTCCAGGTTTTTCCTTTGTCTGTACTTTTTAGAATGTATGGTTTGAAATCATCTCTTTTGCGATTGTCAAATGAAGCATATACCACATTGGCATCAAATCTATCTGGAACAATATCGCTTACATATGTGTATTCTGGAATTCCAGGAAATGATTTGTACTGTACCCAATCTTTAGCGTTTTCTGTGACAGCGATAACGCCATCATCGGTTCCTGCATATAATAAGTTTTCTTGTTTTGCAGACTCATCCAACGAAACAATTGTTCCGAATTGTGATGTTGAAACATCTTTAGATACGGCGTCAGCACTCCAGAATTTGCCCATTACAGGCCATGTGTTTCTATCAGTCTTTGTAGTCAGATCTTCACTGATTCTGTCCCATTTGTTTCCTTGATTATCACTTCTGAAAACCATATTTGCAGCGCAATAAATGCGTTCGTGGTTGTGCGGACTGATAATTAAAGGTGCATTCCAATTCCATTTATAAGCAAGCTCATCTGCTTTTTCTATAGGCTTAATCTTGGTTGATTCACGTGTGAGTTTGTTGAATCGGAACATATTACCATATTGATATTCTGAGTATACAATATTGTCGTCAACTGGATCAATTGCAGCCCAGAAACCGTCACCTCCCTGTGTAACGAACCATTCATCACTGGTTACACCACTTCTGCTTATAGTGCGTGATGGTCCTCCCATGGAATTATTATCCTGTGTTCCGCCATATACATTATAGAAAGGTTTGGCATTATCAACAGCGACCCTGTAAAACTGAGTAATAGGTAGGTTTTCTTTAAAATCGAATGTAGCTCCATTATCCCATGTTTCATAAATACCACCGTCACCTCCAATGATAAAGTGGCAGGTTTGATTAGGATCTATCCAGATGGCGTGATCATCAACATGACGCTTATTGGTACTCAATCGGGTCCATGTCTTTCCGCCATTTAATGTATAGTGAGTGAATGTCTCTACAGAAAAAACACGATTAACATCAACAGGATCACAATAGATCTCATTATAGTATTGTCCACTTGAACTATGATCACTCATCTTTTCCCAACTTTCTCCTTTATTGGTTGAGCGATAAAAGGCTCCTTTGTTTTCTGCTGCCTCTAAAATCAGGTATACAACATTTGGATCTACAGGAGAAACATCGATACCCATACCTCCGATATGTACTCCCGGAAGTCCTTTCATGATCTTTCTCCAGGTTTCTCCACCATCGGTTGATTTATAAACTGCAGATTCAGGTCCTCCTCCAATTTTCGTATGTACATGACGACGACGTTGCTCAGAGGTTGCATACATGATATCAGGATTAGAAGGATCCATTACTACGTTATTTACACCTGTGTGCTCAGAAATTTCAAGGACCTTGTTCCATGTTTTACCGCCATCGGTAGTTTTATACAGACCTCGATCTCCTCCGGGGCCCCATGCTGATCCTTCTGCTGCAACAAAAACAGTATTGGAGTTACGCGGATCAATTACAATTCCTCCGATGTGGCGGGAATCTTTAAGTCCCATGTTTTTAAACGATTTACCACCATCAAGAGAAAGATACACTCCATCACCATATCCTAAAGCTCTTTGGTGATTGTTCTCTCCGGTTCCTACCCATACGATATTTGAATTGTTCGGATCCAATTCAATGCAACCGATAGAGTAAGAGCCGTAATTGTCGAAAATCGGTTTCCACGTTGTACCGTTGTTGGTGGTTTTAAAGATATTACCACTGGCAACGGCCACGTAGTATTCGCTATGGTTTTTAGGATTAACGGCAAAATCGGCAATACGTCCGGATGCCCAGGCGGGACCAATATTTCGGAACTTTAGTCCGCTAACAATCGAGGAGAGTGTGTCTTTGGGAGTTTCTTCTTTCTTTTGTTCTTTTTTCTTGGCAAAAGCTGTGGTGCCAGAAAACATCCACATGGCAAGCAATGCCAGGATGTAGAGCGATTGGTTTTTACGAATCATAGTAGTAAAAGGATTAGATCCAGATATCCATCAAGCTTAATTAATTGTATTCGAAGATGTCCGGAATTAAGTTTGAAAACAATACTACTAAAAAAATGATCGCTGTACAATATGTTTCCCGACAGGAATTGATAGAAGGGAAGAAAAAATAGAAAGATATCTATCCTCTTTGTGGTTATCTAATGACAAGCCACAAAGAGGATAGGGTAGATTTATTTCTGATTACCTCTAACTTTTACAAGTTGGAAAGATAGTCTTAATGATGTGTTACCATAATCAGATCCGTAATTGTGAACACCCTGGGTGATATTACGATCTGTATATTGTCGGAATTCAATGCTAAAACGGCGATAGTTAAATCCTACTCCATAGAACATGTTGCCGGATCCAGACATTTCTTTCTCGTTATTGTCGTTCCACATTGTTAGCTTTGAAGAGCTCAATACAGTGTTAGGAGCATAACCAAACTTCACAAACAAGTTGGCATCTTGTTTGGCATTCAAGTGACTATAGTAGCAGATACCAATAGGAAACTCAAGGTATTTATAGTCGATGTTAATTGGTGATGCTTGCGAGCTCTCAAGAGCCTCAGTAGCATAAGTGGTGCCATCATAGCTCATGTAGTTGGCTTCTGCAAAAATACCAAACTTATTTCGGTTGAACTTAAAAAGATATTCCACCTCAAGACCAAAGCCCATATTGTTTTGATCATCAAAAGGGAATGAAAGCAACCTCGATTCATCATTGATTGTGTATGAGGATTTATTCCCGGTTAGAACCAATTTAGCTCTTAATTCCCCTGATGTTGATTCGTCATCAGTTCTGTTAGTCTGAAACTGTTTATTAGTCTCATTAAAATAAGTCTTAAAGTAATTGGTTAACGAACGCTCATTGTAACGAACCGTTTTTGTGTTAATAGAGCATGGAAACTTTTGCTTTAACTGTTCCTGGAATAACTGATCGTAAATGATCTTTGTTACCACACGCGATTCTTTCTCAACGTTGTACTTTTTAAATACCAGCAACTCAGCATCTGCTTCTCCTTGTTTGTAAAAGTAATATCCCTTTCCTTCAAAGAAGAAATACAGCAAGGAAGTTGTTCCTCCACGCATTACTTCTTTTAAGAATGCAAATCCTTTCTCAATTTCTGCTGAATTTTGAATCTCTTTCTCATCTCTGATATTATCGCTAGAGATGTCAATCGCGATAAGTGAGCGAACATATCTAAGTTGATTGTCTATCCCAAATTCTTTGACTGCTTTCATGTCAATATCTTTTGGGGTATCCTTCTCATAGATCTTGTAAGAATAGTTTGCTCCAGAGTTTTGGTTACCGTTATTGCGAATAAAGCAAGAGTACTTGTTGTTGTTAATGTCAATAATATACCCTTTTGTGAATTTGATTTGTGCAATTGTACTGGTCGCAATAAATAGCAGTGCAAGTGCTAAAAACGATTTTAATTGTTTCATGGTGGGTTGTGAACTGTTTAAATTAATTTAGTTTATAATGCGCACTAAGGTAGTGAATTATATGGAGAACGAAAAAAGAAGGAATTGAAACGTGAAAAAGGGAAATGGTTGAATAGAAGGAAGAAAGGTAAGAGGGCACATAGCCTTGACCTTTCTTCCTTCGGTTTTGGATTAAGCCAAAGCTGAATAGTCTTACGGCTCAAGGACAAATTGACTTACAGATAATAAAAAAAGAGGCTGCCAATGTTGACAGCCTCTTGATATATTGAGTTATTAAAGATGTATCTTATTACATCATTCCTGGCATACCGCCACCCATTCCTGGTGCGCCACCCATTGGCATTGCAGGAACTTCTTCTTTCTCTTCTACAAGTACACACTCAGTAGTCAAGAACATTCCAGCGATAGAAGCTGCATTTTCTAATGCAATACGAGTAACTTTTGCAGGATCGATAACACCTGATTCGTAAAGGTTTTGGTACTCATCAATGCGAGCGTTGTAACCAAAGTCTCCTTCTCCGTCTCTTACTTTCTGTACAACAACAGCACCTTCTTTACCAGCATTTGCTGTAATCTGACGAAGTGGCTCTTCGATTGCACGTTTTACGATTTCGATACCAGTAGTTTCGTCTTCGTTAGAACCAACAAAGTCTTCCAATACGTCGATAGAACGAACTAAGGCAACACCTCCACCAGGAACGATTCCTTCTTCTACAGCAGCACGAGTAGCGTGAAGTGCATCATCCACACGGTCTTTCTTCTCTTTCATTTCAACCTCAGAAGCTGCACCTACGTAAAGAACAGCAACACCACCAGCTAATTTAGCCAAACGCTCTTGCAATTTCTCACGATCGTAGTCCGAAGTAGTAGTCTCAATTTGCTTTTTGATCTGAGCAACACGACCAGCGATAGCTTCTTCAGCACCAGCACCGTTTACTACAGTAGTGTTTTCTTTGTCGATAGTTACTTTTTCAGCTTGACCAAGATCTTGGATCGTAGCTTGCTCTAACTTCATACCTTTTTCATCAGAAACAACTACACCACCAGTAAGGATCGCTAGATCTTCTAACATCTCTTTTCTGCGATCACCAAATCCAGGAGCTTTAACAGCAGCAACTTTCAATGAACCACGTAGACGGTTTACTACAAGTGTAGCCAATGCTTCACCATCGATATCCTCAGCGATGATCAACAATGGACGACCTGACTGAGCTGTTTGCTCTAATACAGGAAGAAGATCTTTCATTGCAGAAATCTTCTTGTCGTGGATCAAAATGAAAGGATTCTCTAAGTCAGCAATCATCTTGTCTGAATTAGTGATGAAGTATGGAGAAAGATATCCACGGTCGAATTGCATACCTTCTACTACGTCAACGTAAGTATCAGTACCTTTTGCTTCTTCAACAGTGATAACACCTTCTTTATTTACTTTTTCCATTGCCTCAGCAATCAAGCTACCGATTTCCTCGTCGCCGTTTGCCGATACTTTAGCTACCTGCTCAATTTTGTTGAAGTCGTCACCAACGTTCTGTGATAGCTCTTGAATATTTGCAATTACTTTGTTAACAGCTTTGTCAATACCGCGCTTAAGATCCATTGGATTTGCACCAGCAGTAACGTTCTTCAAACCAACGTTAATGATTGACTGAGCAAGTACAGTTGCAGTAGTTGTTCCGTCACCAGCGTCATCACCAGTTTTAGATGCAACTTCTTTTACCAACTGAGCACCCATATTCTCATAAGCATCAGCAAGTTCGATTTCTTTTGCTACAGTAACACCATCCTTAGTTACCTGAGGAGCACCGAATTTTTTGTCGATGATTACGTTACGACCTTTAGGTCCTAATGTTACTTTAACTGCATCAGCAAGTTTGTCAACACCCTGCTTTAATAAATCGCGGGCTTCGATATTGAATTTAATTTCTTTAGCCATTTTTAGTGTGATTTTAATGTTTTAGAATACAAATTAGTTGATGTACAATACGTCAGTCTGTGAAAGAAGCAAGTAGTCAACACCGTCGATGTTCAACTCTGTTCCTGCATACTTACCGTAGAATACTACATCACCTACAGCAATCTCCATTGGTTCATCTTTTTTGTCAGCTCCAACCAATGCTACTACGCCTTGAAGTGGTTTTTCTTTTGCTGAATCAGGAATGATAATTCCACTAGCTGTTTTCTCTTCTGCAGCCTGTGGCTGTACCAGGATTTTTCCTGCTAAGATTCTTCCTTTTAAATCTGCCATTTTGATTGTATTTAAGTTTTTATTTTGATTTTGTATTTACACAGCCTGATCTAACAGATTCTGTGCCAAACGACTTTCACTGAAAAGTAGACACAAATTTACAGTTACTTTTTTTGAAAAGGAAATAAAAAGAGGGATAAGATATTGAAATTCAGGAGGATGGTGACATGTCAGGGTGCCCTGACATGATGACATGAAAAAATAAAAAGGGCTACTGATTACTCAATAGCCCTTTATTATTTAGTTGTCTAAATTTTCTTATTCAGCTTTCTGCTCTGGTTGAGCTTCTTCCTGCTGTTCTCCTTGTCCAGCTTCTGGGAAATTAGGAAGTCCTGCAGGTTGAGCTTCTTCAATTTGTTGCTCAATTCTAGAAGCATTAGTTGATTCATTTCTTTGAATAGCTGCACTTGCTGCTACGCTTAAGATCAATAATGCACCTGCTAGATACCATGTCGCTTTTTCCAAAAAGTCGGTAGTTTTACGAACTCCCATAATTTGGTTCGATGACTGGAAATTTGATGCAAGTCCTCCACCTTTTGAATTTTGAACCAATACGATCAAAATCAAAAGAATACACACAAGGAAAATAAGTACGGTTAAAAGCGTATACATAGTTCCGTTTATTTATTCATTAATTCTTTAGTTTCTTCTATAAGTTGCGCAAAGTAAGTATTTTTTTCCGGGAATTTCAAACTTAATTTCTGAAAAGCTTCGATGGCTTTTTTGTGGTAACCCTGTTTGATATAAATCTTTGCAAGGGTTTCGGTGATTAACGCATCGCTTAAGCTTGTACTTTGCTGGGATGTATTTGCGTCTGAATTTTCCTCTTCTGGGTGAAGCTCATGAGTGGCCTTGGCCAATGAACTACTTAATTCACCATGTTGTTTTGATTGAACCT
Organism: Puteibacter caeruleilacunae; assembly: GCA_005217565.1. Classification (GTDB taxonomy): domain Bacteria; phylum Bacteroidota; class Bacteroidia; order Bacteroidales; family Prolixibacteraceae; genus Puteibacter; species Puteibacter caeruleilacunae. The sequence continues at coordinate 227,424 of SJCO01000012.1, read as the reverse complement.
CCTCACTCTTGTGATTGATATTGCGCGCCAATTCCGATAAATTATCTTCCTTTGGAATCGATGGATCATCAAAAGTGTATGCTGCTGCTGCATATTCCAACTCAAATGCTGCTGGTGATGTTTCTTCAGGTTCATCCATCAGCATTTCAAATACCTGTTGTGTTTGCTCTTTGATCGAGTTTATTTTATTCTCAAGCAGAGCATCGGGTTTATCTTGCAGGTAATTATATAATTCGGTTCTGTTGGCAACATGCAACGCCGAGCTATTTAATTGATTTTGAAAGCCCGGATGATCAATCTGGTGTAAATTTTTTAAATATAGCATATGTATAGATTGAAACCAGGGGTAATCAGAGATCATCTCCTTGAGTTGAATGAGTGTGTGCTCATCCAATTTTCCCGGTTTCAACATATATTCTTTCAGGGATTTGCTGTCCATGCTTTGATATTACCAGTTAGCCAATGCTCTGTTAAAGATGTCTTCTGTTAGCTGCTCAATGATCTCATCCATTAGATCATCTTCCACGGTACTTATAAGCTGAGTACTATTGAATTCAGCATAAGCCGAGAATGATGTTTCAAAGTCTTGCTCATGATCAACATTGTTGGTAAAGCGCACCTTCATCGAAACTGTAAGTCGGTTTTTTGCAGCAACATCATTGGCCTGAATACTCATTGGGCGAACATCGTATTTGGTAATTTGTCCTTCAAACATGATATCTCCACCATCGCGCACCATCTCCAGACTGGTTTGTGAAATCAATTTATCTTTTAATGCTTCAACAAACTCAGGACTAAGGTTTGGATTGACCATACGTGCCCTGTTTGGAAAGTCGGCAACACTAAAGGTTTTGGTGGTTTCATAATTGATTGAGGCACCTGTGAATGTATAGTTGATTTTACATGCCGATAACATGGTTAGGCATAACATCAGCGTACAGGTTACTATTTTATTTTTTGTCATGTTCAATATCTGATTAATTGATGTCATATTCTTTGATTTTTCTGTAGAGGGTTCTTTCCGAGATACCCAGATCCTTGGCTGCATACTTCCTCTTCCCATTATGTTTTTCAAGAGCTTTTCGAATGAGTTCAATCTCTTTGTCTGCCAAAGAAAGCGATTCTTCCACATACTCTTCTGTGTCTTGTATATTATCTTCAACCGGAGCAGCATTATAAACCGGAGCAGGCGATGGCGCAGCAGGCTGATTAACTTCTTCAGTTGAGTAGTTGCCAGCTTCATCAGGATATAGTTTCCTGATAATGTTAATATTTTCTTCCTGCATGTTATCCGAGAAATCATCACTATGAAGCATGTCTAAAACAAGCTTTTTTAGATCACCCATATCCTTTTTCATATCGAAAAGAACCTTGTAGAGTATTTCTCTCTCCGAAGAAAATGATGGTTGTTCATCAGGTGAATGATAAAGAGCCGGAAGTTGTTCTCCTGCAGAAGCTGCTGGTAAATAGTTGAGCAACGTTTCAGATGTGATATTTCTATTTTGCTCAATAACTGATATCTGCTCTGTTATATTTTTTAGCTGACGAATATTTCCCGGCCACCTGTAATTGATAAGAATCTCTTTTGCATCATGATCCAATCGAATAGGAGGCATCCTGTACTTTTCAGCAAAATCCTGAGCAAATTTCCGAAACAACAATGAAATATCTTCCTTGCGGTTGCGTAACGATTCAATTCTGATGGGCACTGTATTTAGTCGGTAGTAAAGATCTTCCCTGAATTTATTTTGTTTGATTGCATTAGGTAGATCCACATTGGTTGCAGCAACCACGCGTACATCTGTTTTTTGTACTTTCGACGAACCAACTTTAATAAATTCACCAGCTTCAAGAACACGAAGGAGACGTACCTGTGTTGATAACGGTAACTCCCCAACTTCATCCAGAAAGATCGTTCCGCCGTTGGCAACATCAAAGTATCCCTTTCGATCAGCCAGGGCACCTGTAAAGGCACCTTTTTCGTGTCCGAATAATTCAGAGTCGATGGTTCCTTCAGGTATAGCACCACAGTTTACGGCAATATACTTTCCATGCTTTCTGGCAGAGAATTGATGTATGATTTGAGGAAATACTTCTTTCCCTGCACCACTCTCTCCTGATATCAATACAGAAAGATCTGTAGGTGCCACTTGAATAGCGATTTCCATTGCCCGATTTAAGAATTGGGAGTTCCCAATTATGCCAAAGCGTTGTTTTATATCCTGTAAATCCATAAAGTGCTTATCTGTTCTAGCGTTGCAAAATTACAATTTTATCTACTAATTCCGGTTCTTTAGCAAAATTTAACGGTTATATTCAAACTGTTGGTTTAATTTTGCCTGTGATAATGTGAAGTTTATTCAAATCAGAGCAACCTGATAAGATTAACTTCACCAATAACGACCATTAAATTAACTCATTGAAATGAATTTATCAATTGAGCAGATCAAGTTTTTAGGAATTATTCCTGCCAGATATGGTTCAACACGTTTTCCAGGCAAGCCTCTTGCTGATATTTCTGGTAAACCAATGATTCAGCGTGTATATGAACGTGTTCAAAAAGTATTAGAACATGTTGTAGTGGCTACTGATGATCAACGTATATATGATGTAGTTAGTGGTTTTGGAGGTGCAGTTGTTATGACATCAGTGGATCATCAAAGTGGAACAGACCGATGTGAAGAGGCATTGAATGAGTATACAAGCAAGCATGATTATAATCCAGATGTTGTTATCAATATTCAGGGTGATGAACCATTTATTCATCCTGAACAGATTGAGGATCTGAAGAAATGCTTTTGCAATGAAAGTACTGATATTGCAACATTAATTAAGCCTGTTAACGAAGTTGATATCATCCTGAATCCTAATAAAGTGAAGGTTGTTAAGGGTGTTGATAACAGGGCAATCTATTTTAGTCGTTCTCCTATACCATTCATCAGAGGAGTGGAGCAAGCCGATTGGGGACAGCACACTTTCTTTGTTCATATTGGTATGTATGGTTATCGTGTGAATGCTTTACATGAGGTTGTTGGTATGGCACAGGGAAAACTAGAGAAGAAAGAATCTTTGGAACAATTACGTTGGCTTGAGAATGGTTTGTTAATTATGACAGCTGAAACCGATGTTGAAAGCATTGGTATAGATACCCCAGAGGATTTGCAAGCGGTAATGTCAAACGATGAAATCCTTGGATTGCTGGAAGATTAATCTTACTTTTGATACAACACCCGTTAGTGTTGCTATAGCCCTGACGGTGTGTTGATTCTATTTATATTTACTGCCTGATACTCCTTTTCGGAGTTTAATCATTTACCTGAATATTTAATCTAGAAAAAGGGAAGAGGGAATCCTTTTGCCCCGACAATTTCGTATCAAAGCCGCGACAGAAGTGCGATAAAAACGCCTATATGTCGACTTTGACGCGGCTTTGATGCGTCTCTGTCGCGGCTTTGAGTGGGAAAGGGGGGCTGAATGATGTCTTTTGAACAGAATAAATGGAGTTTTGAATAAAGAGTTTGAAAAAAATAATCTTATTGGAACAAATATTTAAGGTGTTTAGTTGGTGGTGGTTGAAAGTGTTTGATTAGTAGTCTGATAGGTTGTAAGGGAGTGTGTGTTAGTAAACCAGTTTAGTCGTATCTCATTGATTTATTTTAACTTTAATTAAATCTGAAATTGATGTTAAAGCTGAGGAAACGGATTTTTTTTTGAGCTTTTTCTTTCTATTTTTAAGGAAACGCTCAATATATGACAATTCAAACATTTGCAAAAAACGACCCTTGGTTAGCTCCTTTTGGCGAACAAATATCCGATCGAGTTAAATATTATAGAAGAAAACGACAGCAGTTGCTAGGTGAACAGACACTGAGCGATTTTGCATCGGGTTATCTTTATTTTGGTATTCACCAGACAAGATCAGGTTGGGTGATACGTGAATGGTTACCTAATGCCACACAGTTATTTCTGGTGGGCTCTTTTAATGGATGGCAAGATGATGCTAACTATCAGTTTAAGGCATTGGAGCATGATGTGTGGGAATTGGAGTTGACTGCCGAACAGCTTAAGCATGGTGAATTGTTTGCGTTATCTGTTCATTGGAACGGAGGAGGTGGAAAGCGAGTTCCTGCATGGGCCAATTATGTGGTACAGGATGACGAGACAAAGATATTTAATGCAGCAGTTTGGAATCCTGAGAATAGGTATAAGTGGAAAAATCAGAAACCAGAACTGGATGAGCCGTTGTTAATTTATGAGTCTCACGTTGGAATGGCCGGAGAAGAACCATGTGTACATTCATATAAGGAGTTTACCACACAAATGTTGCCACGCATTAAAAAGGCAGGTTATAATGTGGTGCAGTTGATGGCTATTGCCGAACATCCATATTACGGTAGTTTTGGTTATCATGTATCCAGCTTCTTTGCCGCAAGCTCAAGATTTGGAACTCCTGATGAGCTAAAAGAGCTAATTGATACAGCACATGGTATGGGATTAAAGGTTATAATGGACCTTGTACATTCGCATGCTGTGAAGAATGAAAATGAAGGCTTGGGGAACTATGATGGCACCAGGTATCAGTTCTTTCATGACGGACCAAAGGGAGAACATCCTGCCTGGGATTCGTATTGTTTTAATTACGAGAAAAATGAAGTTATTCACTTCTTATTATCAAATATAAAGTATTGGTTGGAAGAATATCAATTTGATGGCTTCCGCTTTGATGGGGTGACCAGTATGTTATATCAAGACCACGGTCTTGGTGTGAGTTTCACTGGCTATGCCGACTATTTTACGGAGAATACTGATACTGAAGCATTGGTGTACTTAATGCTTGCTAATGAATTGATTCATGAAGTTGATCCTCATGCAATATCTATAGCAGAAGATATGAGTGGGATGCCTGGTTTGGCAGTTACGCTGGATAAAGGAGGTGTTGGCTTTGATTATCGCATGGCAATGGGAGTTCCCGACTTGTGGATCAAACTGATTAAGGAAATGAATGATGAAGATTGGGATGTAGGTCATTTGTTTTATGAGCTAACCTCGCATCGTGAGGATGAGAAGGTGCTTAGTTATGCCGAATCGCATGATCAGGCTCTGGTTGGAGATAAAACGATTATCTTCCGATTGTTAGACAAAGAGATGTATTACTCTATGCGCAAAGACCAGCAGAGTTTGATCGTTGATCGTGGTATAGCATTGCATAAAGTGATTCGATTAATTACCATGACTTGTGCCGGAGGAGCATATCTTAATTTCATGGGAAATGAATTTGGACATCCGGAATGGATTGATTTCCCGCGCGAAGGAAATGATTGGTCGTGTAGTCATGCACGTAGAATCTGGAGTATTGCCGAAGACCAGGATTTGAAATATCATTGGCTGAAGGATTTCGACGCTAAGATGATCGATTTTGTGAAGCAAACCAACATGTTGAAGAATGAACATGTCGACTGGATTTATGATCACAAAGGTGACCAGGTATTGGTATTCAGTCGTGGGAATTATTTGATGGTATTTAACTTTAATCCTGAACAATCTTTTGTCGATTATGGCATTCCGCTTGAACCTTCTAAATACAGACTTGTTTTCTCAACAGATGAAACTGAATTTGGCGGGTATGATAGAGTTGATAAAGATGTTCTGCATTATACTCATCCTGTAAACGGACAGGGAGATGGTTATCAATTGAAGTTGTATTTGCCATCAAGAACTGGGTTGATATTTGAAAAAGTAAAGTTTAAGAGGATCCGATAATATGAGTGATTTTAGAACCATAGTAGAAGTGCCGGAGTATGAGTGGGAGATAGACTATTCAAGTAAAATCATGATGCTGGGATCTTGTTTCTCAGAGAACATTGGTGAGATCCTGCAGGATCTTAAGTACAATGTTGATCTTAATCCTTTTGGGATTTTATATAATCCAGTGTCCATTAAGAATAGTCTTGAGATTTTATTGGCGCGGAGACTTTTCAAGGAGGATGATCTTTTTGAGTATGGAGGAAAGTGGAATAGTTACTTTCACCATAGTCGGTTTTCTTCGGTTGATAAGGGTGAGGCAGTGTCATTGATCAATGAAAGAATAAATCATGGAGCTGATGCATTGGAGTCACTTGACTATTTGGTAATCACTTTTGGAACATCATGGATATACGAGCTAAAGACTACTGGTTTGGTTGTTTCTAATTGTCATAGGGTTCCTGCCAGCGAGTTTAGTCGCTACAGGATATCTGTTATGGAAATGATAGATGAATATCGTGACCTACTGGAACGACTATGGAGTAGAAATCCTAAGTTGAAAGTACTGTTTACGGTGAGTCCTATCCGACATTGGAAAGATGGTGCTGTTGAAAATCAGCTAAGCAAATCAATGTTAATTATGTTAGTTCACCAACTTGTTAAAGGTTTTGGTGAAGAACGTGTGAATTACTTTCCATCATATGAGATTATGATGGATGATTTGCGTGATTATCGGTTTTATGCTGATGATATGTTACACCCATCGCAACAGGCTGTTAAATATATTTGGAAACGATTTAAGAATAGCTTGCTGATTGCTGAAGACGAATCGTTGAGGAAACAAATAAATAAATTGAATAAGGCTGTTCATCATCGAGCTATGAATTCTAACTCAATTGAATATGAAAAGTTTGTTAAAAAGCAGCTCAAGGGTATAGAAAATTTAAAGAAGACATATCCTTCTGTTAATTTTGATGTAGAATATAAATACTTCTTTCGAGAACTGGAAAAGTTCAATTAGTAACAGGGACGAGTGCCGTGTGATTTGATGCCGTTGATTTGATCTTCCCGGATTTATTTAAAAATAATTTTTGTGGCATGAGTTATCTACAATTTGACAAAAAACAACTTGTAAATCTAGAGTATTCAGTACAACGAGAATTACTGCGCTCTAATAGAGCGGGATCTTACTGTTGTACAACATTATCGGGATGTAATACCCGAAAGTATCATGGATTATTAATTTGTCCTGTTGAACATCTTGATCATGAGAAGCATGTATTGCTTTCTTCATTTGATGAGACCGTTGTTCAGCATGGTTCTTCCTTCAATCTTGGAATACATAAGTATGGAAGTGATGTCTACCAGCCAAAAGGACATAAGTATATTAGCGACTTTGATTTTAATGTAATCCCTAAAACAACCTTTCGTGTTGGAGATGTTGTGCTGACCAAAGAGGTTGTGTTGGTTGAGGCAAAGCAACAGGTCTTAATTAGGTATACATTGGTTGATGCTAATTCACCAACAAAATTGCAGTTCAGACCATTTTTGGCTTTCAGAAATATGCATACTTTAAGTGAGGCAAACCTGTATGCCAATACAAAGTATAAGGAGGTTGAGAATGGTATAAAGATGCGATTGTATGATGGTTATCCTTACCTGAATATGCAGTTCTCAAAGGATCCTGAGTTTGTTCCTGTTCCTGATTGGTATTACAATATCGATTATTATAAGGAACGACAAAGAGGGTATAAGAGTAATGAGGATCTTTTTGTGCCAGGGTATTTTGAGGTGCCTATGAAAAAAGGGGAAACGATTGTTTTCTCAGCGTCGACAGATGAGATAAAGGCCAAAGGATTGAAACGTCAGTTCACAATGGAACTTAAAAAGAAAACGCCTCGTGATAGTTTCTTTGGTTGTTTGCGAAATTCAGCAGAACAGTTTTTTGTGAACGATGGAAAGGAATTAGATATTATTGCAGGTTATCCATGGTATGGAGGTCGTTCGCGTCAGACTTTTGTGGCATTACCAGGATTAACTCTTTGTAATGATGATGTCAAGACATTTGAGAAAGTGTTGAAAACACAATTGAAAAAACTAAGGGGTGGCATGTTTCCCAAAATGTGGGGTAACGGTTATCAGGAAACCGATTCCATTGATGCACCTTTGTTTTATATATGGAGCTTACAGCAACTATATCTTTATACAGGAGAAGGTAAAAAGCTTTGGAAAAAATTCGGAGAATCAGTTAAGGATATTATTAAGGCATATATCGATGGCCTTGATTTTGGAATTAAAGTGGCCGATAATGGATTGATCAAATGCCGTTGTGATGAGAAAGCTCTGACTTGGATGGATGCCTATGTAGATGGTAGGCCAGTTACCATGAGGCAAGGTATGGCCGTAGAAGTTAATGCATTGTGGTATAATGCGGTATGTTTTGCTTATGAATTAGCAAAGAAAAATAACGATGATGAAGTTCTTTCTTTATACGAAGGGCTGATTGAGAAGATAGGAGCATCGTTTACCGATGGATTCTGGAGTGATGAGAAAGGCTATCTTGCTGATGTCATTAATGGAGAAGAGAAAAATTGGCAAATTCGACCTAATCAGGTAATAGCTTGTGCTCTACCATATTCGCCATTGTCGAAAGAGCAGCGTAAATCAATTCTGAGTCTTGCGAAGAAAGAATTGGTAACCCCAAGGGGATTAAGATCGTTATCTCCAAGAGACCCTGATTATTGTGGTATCTCAACTGGAGATGCTACACAACGAGAAAAAGTGATGCACAATGGAAGTGTGTTTGCCTGGTTGATGATGTTCTTCATCGAAGGTTATCTTGATGTTCATGGAAAGGGGGGAATGGCTTATGTGAAGCGATTGATGGATGGATTTGATGAAGAAATGACCGAGCATTGTGTTGGGACTTTTTCAGAGATCTACGACGGAAATCCTCCTCATAAAGGACGGGGAGCTGTATCTCAGGCTTGGAATGTGGGAGCAGTTCTACGATCATATATGATCATCGAGGATTTCGAAACAAAGAAATAAATAAAGAAAAGGAAAAGGGATAAAGGAGAACGGAAACCGGAGATTTTGCATACACCAGTTAGCCTGTCAAGTTGCAGGTATGGTGTTTGTAAAACCAGAAAGCATTTTCTGTTTCTGAGAATGCTGAGATGGTTGAAGGTGAAGGCCGGGCAGTATATCCTTACCTTTTCTGAATTGATCTAATAATCTTAAAAAAATCTGTAAGATAGATGCGAGTACTCATGTTTGGATGGGAGTTTCCTCCCCATATTTCAGGAGGATTAGGAACAGCTTGTTATGGTTTAACCAATGGGCTGGCTCAGTTGAATGACATTGATGTACTGTTTGTTGTACCAAAGGCATATGGCGACGAGGATGAGAGCAATTTAAAGTTGATAGGAGCTGGAGATATACCTGTGACCCGAAAGAATAAGCAGTTCTCAAGTTTAGAGAAAAAAATAGAATATTACGAGGTTAACTCTAAGATAGTACCTTATACAGATCCTGAAGAATTCTGGAAGATGACTACAAAAACTGAAAAGAAGGAGAGTCATTTTGTGGAAGTTGATGAGCAGGGATGTGTTAAGTTTAGTGGTAAATATGGTGCTGATCTTTTGAAAGAGATCTTTCGCTATTCCGTGGTTGCAGAAGTGATCGCTGAGGATAATGAATTTGACGTGATCCACGCTCATGACTGGCTGGCATATCCAGCAGGTATTGCAGCAAAAAAAGCTTCGGGAAAGCCTTTGGTGATTCATGTTCATGCTACAGATTTTGATCGTAGTGGAGGAAATGTAAATCCTGATGTTTTTAAGATTGAAAAAGAGGGAATGGATGCTGCTGACCGTATTATCACAGTTAGTAATTTAACGCGTAATACGGTAATTGAAAAGTATGGTATAGATGCTGATAAGGTAGTGACGGTATATAATGCTGTTGAACCAATTGATGAGAACGAAAAGGTAACTTTTGAGAAGGGAGTGAATGAGAAGGTGGTGACTTTTTTAGGTCGTATCACCATGCAAAAAGGACCTGAATATTATGTTGAGGCTGCTTACCAGGTATTGAAACGAATGAACAATGTTCGTTTTGTAATGGCTGGAAGTGGTGATATGATGGAGGCGATGATTCGGAGGGCGGCTCAACTGGGTATTACCGATCGATTCCATTTTACTGGTTTTTTAAAGGGGAAGGATGTGTTTGATATGTTCAAGATGAGTGATGTTTATGTAATGCCATCAGTGTCTGAACCTTTTGGGATATCTCCATTGGAAGCCATGCAGAGTAATGTGCCAACCATTATATCCAATCAGTCAGGTGTGTCGGAGATTCTAACACATGCCTTCAAGATTGATTTCTGGGATATCAATGCCATGGCGGATGCGATATATGGCATACTCAATTATCCTGCGCTGTCAGGAATGTTTAAACAATACGGGAAAGCTGAGGTTGATAGTTTACAATGGAAAAACTCAGCAGCAAAAACCCGTGAAGTATATTTAAGTGCGGTAGCCGATGCTACTGTATAAATTGTTCTAAGTAAAAAAATAAGTCCATGAAAGCTATATGTCTCTATTTTCAGGTTCATCAACCATTTCGTTACCGACGTTATCGATTCTTTGATATTGGGAATGATCACTACTATTATGATGATTATTCAAACGAAACAATTCTCAATAAAGTGGCTCAGCATTGTTATTTGCCAGCCAATAAGATTCTTTTAGAGCAAATAAAAAAATTGAAAGGTAAGTTTAAAGTTGCTTTTTCTGTATCTGGAATTGCTCTGGAGCAGTTTGAGTTGTATGCTCCAGAAGTGATTGATTCTTTTAAAGAATTGGCAGCGACAGGATGTGTGGAATTCTTGTCCGAAACTTACTCCCACTCCCTGGCATCGCTTGATGACTTTGAATTATTTGGCGAGCAGATTCGTTTGCATGATCAAAAAATTGAAGAGCTATTCGGGCAGAAGCCAAAAGTCTTCAGAAATACGGAGTTGATCTATTCCGATGCAATTGGTGATTTTATTGCTAAAATGGGTTTCAAAGCAATGTTGACAGAAGGAGCCAAGCATGTACTGGGATGGAAAAGTCCGAACTTTCTTTATTGTAATGCCGTAAACCCAAGGCTGAAGGTTTTAATGCGAAATTTTAAACTGAGTGATGATATCGCTTTTCGTTTTTCAAATAAGTCATGGGTAGAATACCCATTAACAAAAGAGAAGTTTGTGACATGGTTGATGCAACAGGATTCCAATGATGAGATTGTGAATCTGTTTATGGATTATGAAACATTTGGAGAACATCAGTGGGAAGAAACAGGTATACTTGATTTTTTGAAAGAGTTGCCTAAAGAGATTATTACCGAATCTGATTTTGTATTTGCTACCCCATCAGAAGTGGCTGATGATTTTCAGCCTATCTCGGCGGTTAGTGTTCCTAGTCCGATTTCATGGGCCGATGAAGAGAGAGATATCTCGGCGTGGCTTGGGAATGAATTACAAAATGAAGCCTTCAGAAAACTATATGAGTTGAAAGGAAAAGTGGCCAAATGCAGGCGTACCGAACTATTGAAAGATTGGCTGTACTTGCAGATAAGTGACCACTTCTATTATATGTGCACTAAATTTTTCTCTGATGGAGAGGTTCATAAGTATTTTAATCCTTATGAAACTCCTTATGACGCATTCATGAATTACATGAATGTATTGAGTGATTTTAAAATCCGATTAAATGCTGCTGTACCCGATGATCCGGTAACTACAGAGCTATCGGCATTGAATCAGATTATTGAAGAAAAAGATGAAAAAATTAAAAAGTACGAAGCAGAAATCAGAAAACTGAGCAAAAAGAAACAAAGCAAGAGTAGAACAAAGTCAAATATTGTCTCAGGAAAAGTGATTACAGAAGAGTTTTAATGGGATAATATGCATATATTGGTGAGTGTTAAATTAATTTGAGTGTGTACTCCCCTTAATCATTACCTGGTTTTAGGATCGGGAGAAAATGAAGGGACTAAAAATTAAAAGCAATGAGTAAAAAGGGAGTTCGAATTATAAAACGATTCAAGCAGGATAATCCGAATTGGAGAAAGCTGTTTATTGAATCAAATTTACCTGAGAAATTAGCTCCGGTAAAAGAATTGTCGAGAAACCTTCTCTGGTGCTGGTCGCCTGCAAGTAGAAGTTTGTTTCATGAAATAGATGCGGCAAAGTGGGAAGAGTGCAAGCACAATCCTATATTGATGCTTGAAACGGTAAATTATCAGCGCTTAAAGGAATTAGAGGGTGATAAGTCGTTTTTGAAGAAAATGGATGCAGCATATGCCGAATATCATTCGTATATGAAGCGTCGAGAGCAAAAAACCGGACCTAAGGTTGCTTATTTTAGTATGGAATATGGTTTTCATGGTAGCTTGAAGATCTATTCGGGAGGTTTGGGAATATTGGCAGGTGATTACCTGAAAGAAGCCAGCGATGCAAATCTTGATCTTGTAGGTGTAGGTTTGTTGTATCGCTATGGGTATTTCAAGCAAACGCTTTCATTAAATGGAGAACAGCTTGCTGAGTATGAAGCTGAACAATTCAATAAACTTCCTGTTAATCCTGTGTTGCAAGACGATGGATCATGGTTGACTGTTGAAGTACAATTGCCAGGGCGTATGGTAAAGGTGCGTGCATGGGAAGTTCGCATTGGTAGTGTGAAATTGTATCTGCTCGATACAGATATCGATGAAAATAGTGAGGAAGACCGCCGAATTACTCACCATTTGTATGGAGGAGATAATGAGAATCGTTTGAAGCAAGAGATGGTGCTTGGATTAGGTGGTATTAAGGTGTTAAAAGCTTTAGGTGTTGAGGCTGATATTTATCACTGTAATGAGGGGCATGCAGCATTCATAAGTCTGGAGCGAATTGTTGATTTTCTTGATAATACAGAATTAAACTACCGGGAAGCAAAAGAGTATATTAAATCATCGACCTTATTTACGACTCATACTCCTGTACCTGCCGGACATGATGCTTTCCCTGACGAGATGTTTAAAGCGTATCTGAATCCTATTTTTGAACGTTTGGGTATCGACTGGGAAGAATTTTTGTTGTTAGGAAAAGCCTCGGGAGAGGAACGAGAATTTAATATGAGTTACCTGGCCGCGCATATGTCGTTGGGAGTTAATGGAGTTAGTCGTTTGCATGGAGATGTTAGTAAGGATATTCTTGCGCCATTATATCCAGGATTTTTCCCGAAAGAGTTGAATATTGGTTATGTTACCAATGGAGTGCATTATCCAACCTGGGCATGTAAGGAATGGAAGAAGTTGCATTTCAAATATTTCGGTGACGATTTTAAGGAAAATCAGGCAGACTTTGATTTGTGGAAGAAAATATACAAGGTGCCAGATAGTGAGATCTGGGAGCTGAAGAAATTCATGAAAGCAAAGCTTATCGACTATATCAAAGCTCGATTTGCCCGATCATGGATTAAAACGCATCAGCCACCAAAGATGATTACAGAAACCTTTGAACATCTTGATCCGAATGCGTTGACCATTGGTTTTGCCCGAAGGTTTGCCACTTATAAGCGTGCATATTTGTTGCTACGTAATCTTGATCGTTTGTCAAAGATCGTTAATAATCCCGATCGTCCGGTTCAATTTATTTTTGCCGGTAAAGCTCACCCAGCAGACAAAGCAGGTCAGGACTTGATCAAGTATATTGTTGAGGTATCAAAACGGCCTGAGTTTGTAGGTAAGATTGTTTTTATTCAAAATTACGATATGAATCTGGCTAAGCGCATGGTTCAGAGTGTTGATGTTTGGATGAATACTCCTACTCGTCCGTTAGAGGCTTCGGGTACCAGTGGACAAAAAGCGGTGATGAATGGAGCTCTTCACTTTTCTGTTCTTGATGGATGGTGGGTTGAAGGTTATCGCGAGGATGCTGGCTGGGCATTGCCATTGGAGCGTTCTTACGAATCACAGGATCACCAGGATGAGTTGGATGCTGAGACGATCTACCATATTCTTGAGCATGACATCGTTCCTGCCTACTATGATAGAAATGATAAAGGTATTCCAACTCGTTGGATTGGTTTCATGAAGAACTCTTTTGCCAAGGTTGCACCAATGTTTACAACTCGCAGAATGTTGAATAATTATAACGACTTGTATTATATTCCACAAGCAGAGCGGGCTAATCATTTTAAAGCAGATGATTATAAGCTTTCAAAAGAGTTGGCTTTATGGAAGTCGGAGCTTGCGCAGAAATGGGAGGATATTGAAGTTGTGTCTGTACAGCAGGCTGAAGTGACTCCAGGCAAGGTATATAAGATTGGAGAATCATATGAAGCAAGAGTTGTTCTTGATCTGAAAGGTATAGATCCGGATACTATTGGTGTTGAATTTGTGTCGACCTGTTGCAATGGAGCAGAGCATGACAAGATTGAGAAAGTTCAATGTTTGGAGTTTGAATTTGAACGTTCAGAAGAGCATTGTTGTTCTTATAAACTTGATTTGATGCTTAATGATCCAGGATTATATGATTACGCATTACGACTGTATGCAAAACATCCTCTGCTGGGACATAGGCAGGACTTTAGGTATGTACGATGGATTTAATAGTTTACTATAATAACAATGAAAGGCAGTCATTAAGACTGCCTTTTTTATGATTAATATTTTCTATCTTTAACAAGATATTTCAGAGAACGATTTGATGGTTAGTTATGGCAATATTAAGACTTATTCTAATATTAATGATTGTGCCTGTTGGATTAATAGCTCAGGTGAAAGCAGACAAGAAAGCGAAAAAGCCTCAGGATAACTTTGGGAAATTATCTCATAAAACCATACTTGTGGATATTGATCGTTCAGATATTAACTTTGATTTCGTCACTTTCAATGACTATAAAAATGGTGTAGGAGGTTTCGGAAAAGAACATTGTACAAAAGGTATTGTTGCTGCTAATACCAAGTGGAGTCTCCTATTGCAGGCTCAGGGTAATATGATGCATGGGAATCGTCGGTATTTTATGCCGATTAATAATATTGGAGTGACCTACCGTTGTCGTGATAAGCATCACAGGCTTCTTTATGAGATGAAAAAGCCAGTTGCACTTTCTCAGATCGAACGACAGCTCTTTACTAGTAAACAGGTAAATGCAAAACCGGGTTTAGGCAATAATAATCATATTGAGCTATTCTGGGAAATGGGAACCCAAAAAGGCAATATGAATCAGAAATCGATATTCGAACAAAACTTTAAGGGGGGTAGTTACTCTGTTAATATCGATATTGTGATTAGGGAAGAGTTATAAAGATGGATGAATAAGATGGAATCTGTCTTTATATGGTAATGGGTTAATTTATTATCTTTGCGAAAATTTTCAAATCAATTAGTTCGATGAGTAACCAAAAAGTAAGAGTACGATTTGCTCCAAGTCCAACAGGACCTTTACACATGGGAGGTGTAAGGACAGCATTGTTTAACTACTTGTTCGCAAAGCGAAATGGTGGTGATTTCTTGCTGAGAATTGAAGATACCGATCAAACAAGATATGTTCCCGGAGCTGAGGATTATATTATGAAGTCGCTTGAATGGTGCGGCATCGTTGTTGATGAAGGTATTCGTGAAGGTGGTGATTGTGGTCCTTACCGTCAGAGTGAGCGTAAAGCGTTGTATAGAAAATATGCAGATGAGCTTATCGCAAGTGGAAATGCATATTATGCTTTCGATACTGCTGAGGAGTTGGATGCTAAAAGAGCTGCGTTTGAGGCGAAAAAAGAGACTTTTACATATAATAGTCAGACTCGTGGAGAGATGAATAACTCTATTAGTCTGTCGGCAGAAGAGGTTGAGGGAAAAATTGCTGCAGGAGAGCAATATGTTGTACGCTTTAAAATGCCAGACAATCATGAAGTGAAAGAAGAGGATATGATTCGTGGTTGGGTATCGTTTAATACTGATCAGTTAGATGACAAGGTGTTGTTTAAGTCTGATGGTATGCCTACTTACCACCTGGCTAATGTTGTTGATGATCATCTAATGGGTATTTCTCATGTGATCAGAGGTGAAGAGTGGTTGCCATCGATGCCATTGCATGTGTTGTTGTATCAGTCGCTAGGATGGGGTGAAACCATGCCACGATTTGCACATCTGCCATTGATCTTAAAACCTGTAGGGAAAGGAAAGTTAAGTAAGCGTGATGGAGACAAGATGGGATTTCCTGTGTTTCCATTGGAATGGACTGATCCAAAATCTGGAGAGCTTTCTTCTGGATATCGCGAGGATGGTTATTTTGCAGAAGCATTTGTTAATATGTTGGCATTCCTTGGTTGGAATCCTGGTACAGAGCAAGAGTTGTTCTCAATGGATGAGTTGATTGAGAGTTTTTCTCTTGATCGTGTTGGAAAATCGGGATCAAAATTCGATCCAGATAAGACCAAGTGGTACAACCATCAATATTTGATGACTAAAGACGATGCAGAATTGGCTGTATTGTTATTAGATATTTTGAAAGAAAAGGGAATTGAATCAACACCAGAGAAGGCTGCTATTGTGTGTGGTATGTTAAAAGAGCGTGTTGATTTTGTGAGCGAGATTTACGAGCAAGGTGCATTCTTTTTCCAGGCTCCTGAGTCTTATGATGCCAAGGCAGTTAAAAAGCGTTGGAAAGAAGGTGTTCCTGAAATTATGAGCGAGATCCTTGAATTCTTGAAAGGAGTTGATAATTGGGAGGCAGCGCCATTAAAAGAGGTATTCTCTCCTTTTGTAACAGAGAAAGGCTGGGGATTTGGAGTAGTGATGAATGCCTTCCGTTTAAGTTTAGTTGGGGCAGCTGCTGGTCCTGATTTGTTTGATATCTGTGCTTTCCTTGGAAAAGAAGAAGTGTTGTTGCGTATTGAAAATGCAATTAACAACATCAAACGATAATAACATAGATTTCCTAACTGCAGGCCAGGATTGGTTGTAGTTTAGGGTAATCTAAAGATCATAATGAAGAATGCGACTATCTGTAAGGTGGTCGCATTTTTTATTGGTTGTCGCGGATCATTTGAATGATTGCTTTTAGATTAATCAGCTTTGTTGCCAGGGCTGTGATAGCTCCAGTTGTGAATATAATCGGGATTCCCCATGTCCAAGAGAAGTGTCTGCTTGCAATTACGGCTGTGATTCCAGTGCAAAGCAGAAATATTAATGATCGTATGATCAATCGACTGTTGGTTTGGAAGTTGAAAATTTTGAAACATATGATCACCTGAATAACTGCAGTGATAAGTTGTGTCACAAGGCTGGCCCATGCGGCTCCCATTGCCTGAAATTTAGGGATTAGAATCAGGTTTAATGAAATATTGGCTATTGTTCCTCCAAGAGCCATTATGTTGAGCTGCTTTAGACTGCCATTCGCTGTAAGCAATGTTCCGAATATATAAGAAGTGGATATAGCAGTAAAACTAAACATTAGAACCGTAAAGATTGGAGCTGAGGATTCAACATGATTCCTGTATAGAATATTCATGATATCGGTAGAATATACACCAGCAGTTATTGCTATGATTATGGCAGGAATCATAATGAATGTAAATGATAGTTTTACCATGTCTCCAATTGCTTCTTTTTGTTTTAGCATTTTTGAAAAGATAGGTAAAAGTAAACCTGCAAACAGTGCTCCAAACATTGATCCTGCATCCAGCAAACGAAAGGCCTGAGCGTAGATCCCAGCTTGCAGTTTGCCGTCGACCGGAAGGAGTCGTTCAATCATAACCGTGTCGGCTCGGTTGTAAAATGCCATCAGCAGAATAAGTAAAGCAAAGGGGTAGGATTTGCGCAAGTAGGCGATGAAATATTGAGGATTAAAGTTGAGCTGGAACTTACCGGATTTAGCGAGAACGACAAGAAATGTGGTGATTGCGGTAATGATATATGCTGCAGTTTGTGCATAAATAAACCAGGTAATGTTGAATGTTTGATTGGTGATATTTGTAAACAAGAGTACTGTACATATGATGATCATCAGGGTACGATCCATAACAGACAACAAACTATCGGTTTTAAACAGGTGTAATCCGCTAATATTTGATCGTAGGTAAAGCGTTAATGAAATTAAAAACTGGTTGAGTATCAGGAATAGTAATAGGTAAAACTGCTGGGAATTATAGTTGATAATCCACCCCGCCGCAAGACAAACGACAGCATATAGTACCGCTAATACAAGCTTTAGAGCCACCAAATTGGAAAAATGTTTCTGTAGCAGTGAGTTGTTTTGTGCTATTGATCTGTTGTTATAACTGGTTATTCCTACATCGAGGAGGATATTCAGTAGCACTGAAAAGTTGAACAATGAAAAATACAATCCATAATCAGTTGCTCCAACCACATTCTGAACCGTGAGGTCAATTCCAAATATCCACAATGGTTTGATCAGGATATTCAAAAAGATGAGCAGAAGCAGGTTTGTAATGAATTTCTTTTTCAAGCTGGGATGTGTTTAATGTGTTGACTAAAAATAGAAATAATTATTGGAACAAGGAAACGAAAAATAGGGTGAATTGATAGGTGGTTGTTTCATTAAGAGTTTGTATTTTTGAATAAGATTTAGAGCCAATGAGAATAGTCGTTAATACCAGATTGCTTCAGAAGAATAAACTGGAGGGAATTGGGCGTTTCTCTTATGAAACACTAAGCCGTATCGTGCAAGATCATCCTGAGCACGAGTTTTTCTTTGTATTTGATCGACCGTATGATGAGAAATTTATTTTCGGGGAGAATGTTACTCCGATTGTACTGTCTCCTCCTACCAGGCATCCTTTGCTTTGGTACTATTGGTTTGAATGGCGTATTCCAGGTTTACTGAAAAAATTGAAGGCTGATGTGTTTGTCTCTCCTGATGGTTATCTCAGTCTTCGCTCAAAAGTTAAACAGGTGGCTGTTATTCACGATATTAATTTTGTACATCGTCCGAAAGATCTTCCATGGAGTAGTCGTGTCTACTATAATTACTTTTTCCCTCGTTTTGCACACAAAGCAGATGAATTGGTAACGGTATCGGAATTTTCAGCAGGGGATATTTATCAGAGCTTCAAAGTTGATCCAGGTAAGATAGAGGTGGCACATAACGGTGTAAATAAATCGTTTGTACCGCTTACAGAAGATCAGGTTATAGAGGTGAGGAAGAAATATTCAACTGGAAAACCATACTTTGTCTTTGTAGGGGCTTTACATCCAAGAAAAAATATAGAGGGATTACTGCGTGCATTTGATTTGTTCAAAGATAAGAGTGGATCAGATATGAAGCTCATTATTGTTGGCGGGAAAATGTTTGGTAATCGTCGGATGGAACAGATTTATAAGCAGATGAGAAGTAAGGAGGATGTTATTTTTACGGGACGTGTACCTTCTGTGGAACTGCGTAGAATTGTTGGAGGGGCACTTGCCATGACCTTTATCCCTTTCTTTGAGGGATTTGGTATACCGGTTATTGAGGCAATGGCTAGTGGAGTGCCAGTTATATGTTCAGATACGACTTCTTTGCCTGAGGCCGGCGGAGATGCTGCTTTGTTTGTTAATCCAGAGGATGCGGAGCAGGTTTCAGATGAGATGAGTAATATTGTCAGGAGTGAAGATTTGCGAAAGGATTTAATCAATAAAGGATTAGTTCATGCCAGTAAGTTTACCTGGAGAAACACAGCAGAGCGACTGTGGAAATGTATTGAGATTGTTTTAAAAAATATGTAGAGATGGGATTGAAACCATTTATGAATAAGCAGGTTGTGGAGGCTGGTTGTGATGAGGCTGGTAGGGGATGTTTAGCTGGACCTGTATATGCTGCGGCAGTGATCTTGCCAAAATCCTTTAAACATCCGTTATTGAATGATTCAAAGAAATTAACAGATAAGCAGCGTTATGAGCTGCGACCAATAATCGAGAAAAAAGCTCTGGCTTGGGCTGTTGGTATTGTTGATCATAATGAAATTGATAAAATAAATATTCTGAATGCTTCTTTTTTAGCAATGCATAAAGCCATTGATGGCTTGAAGGTTAGACCAGAACATTTACTGATTGATGGAAACAGATTTAATGCTTATGATGGGATAGAGCATACTTGTGTGGTAAAAGGAGATGCTAAATTTTGCAGCATTGCTGCTGCTTCGATATTAGCAAAAACCTATAGGGATGACTATATGGATAAGATGCATGAGGAATTTCCTTATTATAATTGGATCGGTAATAAGGGATATCCTACAAAAGCTCATAGAGAAGCTATTGCAGAGCATGGTATATCTCCGATACATCGCAAATCTTTTCGCTTATTGCCCGATCAATTGACGCTTGAGTTTTAACTTTCTGATGAAAATAAACCTATTTCGGTCTACAGACTAAAAATAATTATGGTAAAACTGGGTTGATATTGTTGTATATGAGGGTGTTGTGAAGGTTGAAATAAAACGTTATAAAACGTTAAAAAGTTTTGATAAACCTTTACAGTTCCCTTTCTTTGTGCTTCTGATATAAATATTTAGGATTTTACTATGAGGAGATTTTTAGTTCTGCTAACCTTGCTGGGATTCTTTTCTTCCACAAGGGCTGATGAAGGAATGTGGTTACCCACATTGATTGACAAGATGAACATCACTGAGATGCATGAAATGGGAATGAAACTTTCAGCTGATGATATCTACAACATTAACAAATCAAGTTTGAAAGATGCGATTGTTATCTTCGGTCGTGGTTGTACCGGGGAGGTGATCTCAGATAAAGGGTTGATTCTTACCAATCACCACTGTGGTTATGATGTCATTCAGCAGCATAGTTCTGTTGATCACGATTATCTAACTGATGGTTTTTGGGCTAAATCTTTCGAAGAAGAGATTCCTTCTCCTGGACTAAAGGTAACTTTCCTTGTAGAGATCAAAGATGTTACTGATTCGATTGCTGCTGTGGTAACCGATAAAATGTCAGAAGAGGAAAGAGAAAGTAAGATTCATGAAGTATCTGGGCGATTGATTAGATCAGCCATGAAAGGAAATCATTACAAGGCAAATGTGAAATCATTCTTTGCTGGAAATGAATTTTATCTTTTCGTTTATGAAGAATATACTGATGTTCGTTTTGTAGGAGCACCACCTTCATCAATTGGAAAATTTGGTGGAGATACTGATAACTGGATGTGGCCTCGTCATACTGGAGACTTCAGTATGTTTAGAGTGTATGCTGGTCCTGATGGAAAACCGGCAGACTATTCTCCGGATAATGTGCCTTTGAAGCCAAAGCATCACTTGCCAATTTCATTGAAAGGTGTGAAGAAAGATGACTTTGCGATGACAATGGGGTATCCTGGAAGTACTGACCGTTACTTGTCTTCATGGGGTATTGAAGAGCGTATGGAGATCGAAAATAAGATTCGTATTCAGGTTAGAGGTGCTAAGCAGGAGATCTGGTTGAAAGATATGAAAGCAAGCGATAAGGTTCGTATTCAATATGCGTCGAAATATTCTCGTAGTTCAAACTACTGGAAGAACAGTATTGGTATGAATAAAGGTTTGAATAATCTTCATGTACTAGATAAAAAGCGTGAGCTTGAGAAGGAGTTTCAGACTTGGGTTGATCAAGATGCTTCGAGAAAAGATAAATACGAGGATGTATTGGAAATTCTTAGCAGTTCTTATGCAAAACAACAGTCAGCTGTTACTGCGCAGAATTACTTATTTGAGTGTCTTCTAAGAGGAACAGAGATTGTTGATATGGCATTGAATGCACGAAGAATTAATGAGATTCTTGGAATGGATAAATTCAATGCGGATGTTTTGAAGTCGGAAATCATCAACTTGAAGAATAATGCTGATGAGTTCTACAAAAACTACAATCCTGATACCGATCGCAAAGTTTTTGCAGCTTTGGTGAAGATGTATAAAGACAATGTAGATCCTAAATATTTACCAGAAATTTATCAGACTATTGAGAAGAAGTATAAGGGAGATTATGAGGCGTTTGCTGACTATGTTTTCTCTAAGTCAATGTTCGCGAGTCATGATAAGTTTATGCATGGATTAAGAAACCTTAAGTGCAAGACATTAGGTAAAGATCCGGCTTACATCTTTGCGAAAGATCTAATCAAGGTATTGTATTCGATTTATGATGAGACTGGTGATTGTCTTGAGGCCATCGAGCGTGGTAACCGCTTGTTTATTGCTGGGCTGAAAGAGATGAAGAAATCAGAGAAGCTTTATCCGGATGCTAACTTTACAATGAGAATTAGCTACGGTAAGGTAGGTGATTATATTGCTCGTGATGCAGTACACTACAATTACTATACAACATTGAAAGGTGTGATGGAGAAGGCAAAACCTGGAGACTATGAGTTTGATGTAGACAAAAAACTTATCGAGTTGTATGAAAATAAGGATTACGGACAGTATGCAGATAAAGATGGACGTTTGCGTGTTTGTTTTACTTCAAACAATGATATTACAGGAGGAAACTCTGGTAGTCCGGTAATCAATGGAAATGGAGAGTTGTTTGGACTAGCATTCGATGGTAACTGGGAAGCAATGAGCGGTGATATTGCATTTGAAACTCGCTTGCAGAAGTGTATTAATGTGGATATTCGTTACGTGTTGTTTGTTATCGATAAGTTTGCAGGAGCAACAAATCTAATTGACGAAATGACTATTGTACGATAGGTACAGTATTAATGATAATATTGAAGGCTCGCATTTTGCGGGCCTTTTTTTATCTTTGAATGTTAATAAGAAATTGCGATGGCTAAGAAAAAGTATTATGTGGTTTGGGTCGGTCGGAAGACTGGTGTTTTTGAAACGTGGGACGAATGTAAGCGACAAGTGGAAGGATGTGCTGGAGCTAAGTATAAATCGTTCCCGTCTATGAAAGAAGCACAGGAGGCCTTTGATAAAAATAGTGAAGACTATATAGTGCGTGGTAAGTCAACAAAATCAAAAAGTGTTGATTTATCAGAAGAGGCTGTCGTTTGGGATAGTGTTTCTGTTGATGCTGCCTGTAGTGGTAATCCGGGAGCGATGGAATACCAGGGAGTTGATACCAAGACTGGTGCACAGTGGTTTCATGTTAAATATTCTCTAGGGACAAATAATATTGGTGAGTTCTTGGCGATAGTGCATGCACTGGCACTCTTTAAACAACGAAATGTAAAACTGCCTCTATATACTGATTCTCGAATTGCCATGACTTGGGTGAAGAATAAGAAGTGTAAAACGAAATTGGAGAAGAATCGTACAACAGCCAAGTTGTTGGATGACGTTGAGAGGGCGGAAAAATGGTTGCAAAATAATTCCTATACAACAAAAATCATGAAATGGAATACCAAGGAATGGGGAGAAATACCAGCAGATTTTGGTCGCAAGTAACCTGTTTATATCGAATTGCTGTGTTCATGCTCGGAGTATAAGGATAAATGGTAACTTTGCATCATCGAATTTAAAGGAATTATGGTTTTAGTATATAATCTATTGATCAAATTGTATTGCCTGGCAATTGTGGTTGCTTCATGGCGAAGTGAGAAGGCTAGAGAGTGGAGAAATGGACGAAAGAATCTTCTTGAAGATCTGAAGCGTTCGCTGGATCCTGATCGACCGGTTATATGGTTTCATTGTGCATCACTTGGAGAATTTGAGCAAGGGCGTCCAGTGATGGAATCTTTCAAAGATAATCACCCGAATTGGCAGTTGGTGGTAACCTTTTTTTCACCTTCAGGATATTTGGTTCGTAAAGACTATCAGTATGCTGATCATGTATGTTATTTGCCATTAGATAGTAAGAAAAACGCAATAGCGTTTCTGGATGTATTGAATCCGGAAAAGGTTGTGTTTGTTAAATATGAATTCTGGTATCATTTTATAAAGGAGATTAAAAAGCGAGGAATCTCACTTTATGTTGTTTCTGCAATCTTCAGAAAGAAACAAGTGTTTTTTAAAAGTTGGGGAGGATGGTATAGGAATATGCTTAAATCATTCGACACGCTGTTTGTCCAGAATAAGAAGTCAGCGGAGTTATTGAAGTCTGTTGGAATTGAAAATGTAATTGTTGCTGGAGATACGCGTTTTGATCGAGTTGCCCAAATTGTTAATAACTCAAAAGAATTGAAAGTTATTAACAGCTTTGTTAGTAACTCTCGTGTGTTAATAGCTGGAAGTTCATGGCCTCAGGATGAAGAGTTGATTGTAAGATACTGTAAAAAGCATCCTGATTTGAAGGTGATTTTTGCTCCTCATGAAACCAATGAGAAGCATATTCAGCAGTTAGTCACAGCTTTAGATGGTGATTGTGTTAGGTATAGTGAGATTGATGAAGATAGTGTTATTGCTACCAATGTCCTTATTGTTGATATCATTGGTATCTTGTCTTCGGTATATCGATATGGTCATGTTGCTTATATTGGTGGAGGATTTGGAGTAGGTATACATAATATTTTAGAGGCCGCTACTTATGGTATGCCTGTTGTTTTTGGCCCTAATTATCATAAATTCAAAGAGGCTCGCGATCTTGTTGCATTAAAGGGAGCATTTCCTATTGAAAACTACCACGATATTAAACAAGCTTTTAATCAACTGTTGGGTGATGAAAACGAGTGTAGACGGGCCGGAGAGATTGCTGCAAAATTTGTAGCTGATCATGTTGGTGCAACTGATAAAATCGTGTCAGAAATTTCTTAATTTATTTATTCAAATTTAAAGGCTTTTTTCCTAATAAGACCTTTTGTTTTAAAAAGCAAATATATTTTTAAGGTTTAAGAAAAAGTTTTTGTTTTTGTAAACTTTTTGATTTTTAGAAAAACCTAAGCTGCAGCAGATCAGTAAATTAACGGCTTATTGTTGATAACTTTTGCTGTCTTGATGTAACAAAATATTCCGGAATTGAGTCTTTATTTATAAATTGCCAATGCAAAAAGCGCACAGCTATGATGTGCTTTAAATAATAGGAATCAGGTACTTAAGTTTTCAATATTTTTTAGTTTGCTCTATGAACTTGAAAGAAACTGCTGTTAAAACGTCAGAGGCGAAAAAAATCTACACCTCTGATGAGGCCTTTGAGGCTTCATTAAAATATTTTAAAGGAGACGACTTAGCTGCCCGTGTTTGGGTGAATAAGTATGCGTTAAAAGATTCAGATGGTAATATCTTTGAATCTAATCCAAATGATATGCATAAAAGGTTGGCTTCGGAACTTGCAAGGATCGAAAAGAATTATCCTAATGCAATGAAGGAAGACGAACTTTTTGAATTAATTAGAGATTTCAAATATATTGTGCCACAAGGTGGTCCAATGACGGGAATTGGTAATGATGTGCAGATTGCATCATTGTCGAACTGTTTTGTTATTGGTAATGATGGTAATTCCGACTCATATGGTGGGATTATGAAGATTGACCAGGAGCAGGTACAGTTAATGAAAAGAAGAGGGGGAGTAGGGCATGACCTTTCACATATACGACCAAAAGGATCTCCAGTAAAAAATTCAGCTTTAACATCAACAGGAATTGTTCCATTTATGGAGCGTTACTCTAATTCTACCCGTGAGGTTGCTCAGGATGGAAGACGTGGAGCTTTGATGTTGTCGGTATCAATTAAACACCCGGATTCGGAACAGTTTATTGATGCTAAAATGGAAACAGGAAAAGTAACAGGTGCTAATGTTTCAGTTCGTATCGACGATGATTTTATGACTGCTGTTGATAATGAGACGAAATATACGCAAGCATATCCTGTAGAATCAGAAAATCCGACTTACAAGAAAGAGGTTGATGCGACAAAAATCTGGGATAAGATTGTTCATAATGCATGGAAATCGGCTGAGCCAGGTATTTTGTTCTGGGATACCATTATTAAGGAATCAGTGCCAGATTGTTATGCAGATCTAGGTTATAAGACTGTTTCAACAAATCCTTGTGGAGAGATTCCATTGTGTCCATACGATAGCTGTCGTTTGTTGGCCTTGAACCTTTATTCTTATGTTGAAAATCCATTTACTGAGAAGGCTAAATTTAACTTTGAGCTATTTAGAAAACATGTGGGTTATGCATTAAGAATTATGGATGATATCATTGATCTTGAGCTTGAAAAGATTGATGCAATCATTGCAAAGGTTGATGCAGATCCAGAGAATGATGAGACCAAGCGTGTTGAGCACAAGCTTTGGGATAATATTAGAAAGAAAGCAGACGAAGGTCGTAGAACTGGTATCGGTATCACTGCAGAAGGTGATATGTTAGCTGCATTAGGTTTGTTTTATGGAACTGACGCTGCAACTGACTTCTCGGTTGAGGTACATAAAACTATTGCTGTAGAGGCTTACAAAGCATCTGTAAATCTGGCTAAAGATCGTGGTGCATTCGAAATTTATGATTTTAACCGCGAGAAGAATAATCCTTTCGTATTACGATTAAAAGGAGAAGATGAGCAATTGTTTGCTGACTTGAAGAAATATGGTCGACGTAACATTGCATTGTTGACTATCGCTCCTACAGGTACAACAAGTTTGATGACTCAGACTAGTTCAGGTATTGAGCCAGTGTTTATGCCTGTTTATAAGAGACGTAGAAAAGTAAATCCAAACGATAAAGATGTTCGTGTTGATTTCGTTGATGAGGTAGGAGATTCATGGGAAGAGTATACTGTATTCCACCATAAATTTAAGACCTGGATGGAGATCAATGGTTTTGATACCAGCAAGAACTACTCACAAGAGGAAATTGATGCGTTGATTAAGAAATCACCATATTACAAGGCTACTTCCAATGATGTAGATTGGTTGAGTAAAGTACGTATGCAAGGACAGATTCAAAAGTGGGTAGATCACTCAATTAGTGTGACCATTAATATGCCTGCAGATGTTTCTGAAGATCTTGTTGGTAAACTTTATATGGAGGCATGGAAGTCAGGCTGTAAAGGTGTTACTGTTTATCGTGATGGATCACGTGCAGGTGTATTAATTTCAAATGACGATAAGTCGGAGAATGAGGCTAAAATATTCTCGACTAAGCGTCCTGTTGAATTAGATGCCGATGTTGTGCGTTTTCAGAATAGTAAAGAAAAGTGGATTGCATTTATTGGATTGATCAACGAAGAACCATATGAGATCTTCACTGGTTTAGCTGATGATGAGGATGGTATCTTATTGCCACGTTCTGTGACAAGAGGAAAAATCATCAAGAACAAAGAGGGTGAAGTAACTAGATATGATTTCCAATACTGCAATAAGCGAGGATATAAGACTACTATTGAAGGATTATCATATAAGTTTAATCCAGAGTTCTGGAACTATGCAAAATTGATATCTGGAACATTGCGTCACGGTATGCCAATTGAAAAGGTTGTTGATTTGATTTCTAGTCTGCAATTAGATAGCGAATCAATTAATACCTGGAAAGCTGGTGTGGCAAGAGCATTGAAAAAGTATATTCCTAACGGAACAAAGGCGGATGGCCAACGCTGCGCAAATTGTAATTCTACAAATCTGATTTATCAGGAAGGTTGTTTGACCTGTTCAGATTGTGGAACTTCGAAATGCGGATAGTTGATAACAACAAGAAATAGAAAAGGGTCTTCATTAGAAGACCCTTTTTTTTTATTATGCAGCTACCTCGCTAAATAATTTGTTTAATATCTCAGGATGTTCATTCCTGAATTTTTCCAGACACCAGTCCTTGAGCTCCTCTATCTCTTTCGGGGTAATCCACCCAATACATTTCTTTAATTCTTTCTCGAAGAGCTCTTTGCTAAAGCTTACTTTAGGCAAAATTACTTTTGCATATTCAAGCATAGTTGTTGTTTTTATTTTGTATTAGTACCGAACTAAATTAATCATTTTCTTGCTCATTTACCAGAACCGATTTTAGGGCTTAACAATATTTAACGGATATTCACAGGTGTTAAAAGGTTGTTTAATCTTGTGTGTCGACTTAAGCTATTGCGATTCAGCGGTTATGTTAGAAGAAGGATTGTATGTTATATAATATCAATTTTTTCTTAAAACTTGTTAACATTTGAGAAATAGCTCATCGATAGAAAGTGTTGCTATTTTTTATTCAACACCTTGAAAAGGTTATTTAACATGTGTGTGATTGCTTGTTTTATCAGATCGTATTGGCATGAATACTGAAAATAATGAAATTGTAAGTTGGGATATTTGTTTTGTGTCGAGTTTCAATACAAATGTTATTGTGTTTTCTGAATATATTCTTTAACATGTAAGATGTTTATTCGTTATCTTGTGATATTTAGTATTTTAAGTGAGCCAGTTAAAGCTTGAATGAAGATCTTATAATCAAAAAATTATAGCCCAATGAATGCAGGTATTGCCGGAAATCGAGGTGATTCTGTTCGTTCTGATTGTTATGTGAAGTGTACTATTGGTTCAGTTGGAGGTTGGGAGATTGAAGTGGAGAGTAAAGTGGAGGCGATGTATGGTGCATCCATAAGAAATCTGGCGGAGCAGATCTTGTCCTATTATGAAATTGAGCATGCACATATGGTTATAGAAGATAAAGGTGCGTTACCTTTTGTTCTAGCAGCCAGGTTAGAGTGTGCGATTAAGAAGGTGACAGCAGTTGAGAAGCCATTTTTATTGCCCTTAATAAATGAAAGTTTACAGAGATCGACTGTTGATAGGTATCGACGTTCTCGTTTGTACTTACCAGGTAATAATCCAAAGATCATGTTAAATGCAGGGCTGCATGGTGCAGATGGTATTATTCTTGACCTTGAGGATTCAGTAGCACCACAGAAGAAGTTTGAGGCACGTTTTTTGGTTCGTAATGCATTACGGCATGTAAATTTCGGAGAAGCTGAGCGGATGGTGAGAATCAATCAGATACCCGAAGGATTGGATGATTTGCCATATGTGATTCCCTATGGAGTTGACCTTGTCCTTATCCCGAAATGTGAAAATGCAGATCAGATTGTTCAGGTAAATGAGAGCATATGTGAGTTGCTACAGGTAAAGGAAAGTCCGATATTCTTAATGCCGATTATTGAAAGCGCTAAGGGAATTTTAAATGCCTATGATATTGCGTCTGCAGCTACTAATATAGTGGCAATTGCTATTGGCTTGGAGGATTATTCAGCAGATATTGGAGCACAAAGAACAGTTGAGGGTAAAGAGAGCTTTTATGCACGCAGTGTGGTGGTAAATGCTTCACGAGCAGCTGGAATTCAACCAATTGATTCTGTATTTTCAGATGTTGCCAAGGTTGGACAGTTGCGAAAAACTGCCCTGGAGTCGAGAGGTTTAGGATTTGTTGGAATGGGGTGTATTCATCCAAGACAAATTGGTGTTATTAACGAATGTTATAGTCCGACTGTTGAAGAGCTTGAACGGGCTCAAAAGATTGTGGATGCTTATAATATAGCCCTTGAAAAAGGTGAAGGAGTAGTATCAATTGGATCTAAAATGATAGATCCTCCTATAGTAAAGAGAGCTTTAAATGTAATTCGGAATGCTGATGTTTTAAGTAAGAATAGGAGGAATAATCATGGTTAAAGAAGTTAGAAATGCAGTAGGCAGATATATCCCAGAAGAGATTAATGGCAAATCTGTTGTGCCATTTCAAGGTGTTGGCAAATTTCGTCCAACGGGAAGAAAGTTTGCACCAAGGATTGCTACTTGTGCCGATTATCCCAATGATGGGAACAAATTAGTGGCTTCACTGAAGGAGGCGTTGGTTAAAGCGGGCTTAAAGGATGGTATGACGATTTCAACTCATCATCACTTTCGCAATGGAGATCTGATTGCAAATATGGTTTTTGATATTGCCCATGATTTAGGTGTTAGAGATTTAGTGTGGTTTCCATCTGCATCATTTCCATGTCATGCACATTTGATTTCTTATCTGAAGGATGGAACAATTAATCGTATTGAAGGAAGTATGAACGGTCCTTTAGGTCGTTTTGCTTCAGAAGGAGGAATGAAAGGGGTAGGTGTGCTTCGGTCACATGGAGGTCGCTATCAGGCGGTGCAGGATGGAGAGGTGGAAATAGATATTGCAATAATCGCGGCTCCAACAGCTGATGCTTTTGGAAATGCAACTGGTGACCGAGGACCTGCTGCATGTGGATTGTTGGGATTTGCGCTTGCAGATTCACAATATGCAGATAAGGTTATTGTTGTTACTGATAACCTGGTTCCTTTTCCCTGTATCCCCTGGCAAATACATGGTAACTATGTTGATTATACCGTGGTTGTTGATCAGGTAGGGATTCCAGAAAAGATTGTTTCAGGAACAACACAAATTACCAAAAGTCCTGATCGGTTACTTATTGCTGAATTAACTGCCAGATTCTGTGATGAGGTAGGAATTGTGAAGGATGGCTTTTCTTATCAGGCAGGTGCTGGAGGAACGGCATTATCCATTGGTATATACTTTGAAAAGATATTACGTGAACGAGATATAAAAGCCCGGTTTATTCGTGCCGGTAGTAACCAATATCCTGTACAAATGCTGGAGGAGGGAGTCGTTGATTATATTCTGGATGGTCAGACATTTGACCTGGAAGGGGTAAGATCAATGCGTGAAAATAATAATCATGTGAATACCAGTCCTTTTACCAGCTACAATTACCATGGGAAAGGAAATTTTGCATCGATGGTTGATGTGGTAATTCTTGGTGCAACAGAAGTTGATGTGAATTTTAATGCCAATGTAGTTACTCATTCTGATGGTGTATTGTTGCATGGAATTGGAGGGTGGCAAAACTGTCTATTTGCTAAATGTACGATTCTACCAGTTCCTCTGTTTAGAGATCGTGTACCGGTAATTGTTGATGAGGTTACAACGCTATGTGGTCCTGGCGAATTGATTGATGTGATTGTTACAGAACGAGGCTTGGCTGTTAATCCTTCCCGCACGGATTTATTGGAGAAATTAAAAGAAACTGATCTACCCGTAAGAACTATTGAGGAGTTAAAAGAAGAAGCGGAACAGATTTGTGGAAAACCGGCAAAGCCAACTTTTACAGATGATGTAATTGCGGCCATTAAATGGGTGGATGGAACTGTGATCGACGTTGTCCGAAAAGTTGATCGTAGATAAGTAGGTATTGTGTTTGGTATGCCTGCTAATACTGAGAAATCAAATTTATCCTTATACCTGAAATGATTTAACGCTTTGAACTATGGGAAAAAGAACAATTGTTGCAATGCCTGGTGATGGAATAGGCAAGGTCGTATTACAAGAAACTATTCGCGTATTAAATGCTGCTGGTTTTGATGCAGAT
Source organism: Puteibacter caeruleilacunae (assembly GCA_005217565.1). Lineage (GTDB taxonomy): Bacteria > Bacteroidota > Bacteroidia > Bacteroidales > Prolixibacteraceae > Puteibacter > Puteibacter caeruleilacunae. The sequence continues at coordinate 196,413 of SJCO01000012.1, read as the reverse complement.
TATGTTGAAGGAGATATTGGTTGGGAATTTTGGTGTAGCGAAGGAAATCCACTTCCTGAGCGAACCATTGACCTGCTGGAAAAGCATAAGATTGGTTTGTTTGGAGCCATTACGTCGAAGCCTAAAGATGAGGCTTTCGAAGAGTTAAAAGAAGAATTAAAGGCAAAGGGACTGGTATATTCAAGTCCGATTGTTGGTTTACGACAGCACTTCAAGTTGGATATCTGTATGCGACCCTGTCGAAGTTATCAGGGAAATCCACTGAATTTTATCCGTAGAGGGAAAAATGGAACGATAGAGGAGCCTCATGTTGATGCTGTAATTTTCAGGCAGAATACCGAAGGATTATACGGAGGAGTTGAGTGGAGTAATCCTGGCGATCAGATTTATGATGCGCTGATGACTCATCCTAAGTTTAAGAAGAACTTTGGTACTGTAGCTAAGGAGGAATTGTCTATTTCAACAAGGATATTCACAAAGAAATATACTGAACGTATATTGAGATCTGCTTTCGAGTATGCTCAAAAGTATAACTATCCTTCTGTTACTGTTTGTGAAAAGCCTAATGTGATTCGTGAGACATCAGGAATGATGTATAAGATGGCCTTAGAGCTCCAGAAGAAAGATTATACAAATATCCAGGTTTGGAATACAAATATCGATGCCCAAATGATGTGGTTGACAAAAAATCCTGAGAATTATGGAGTTATTGTTGCTGGTAATATGTTCGGAGATATCATTTCGGATGGTTTTGCCGGTCTGATTGGTGGTTTGGGATTTGCATGTAGTGCACAAATGGGAGAGAGCGGGGTTGCAGTATTTGAACCTACGCATGGTTCTGCACCAAAGTATGCCGATTATGACGTATCGATTGTTAATCCTATTGCTATGATCGAGTCGGCGTGTATGATGCTGGACTATCTGGATGAACAGGATATCGCCAAAAGGATCAGAGCTTCGATTGCAAAGGTTGTGTCTGAAGGACGTGTGAGAACCTATGATATGATGAAAATGTCAGGAAGAGCTGATGTTGTTGATAATGGAGCGGCATCAACTACTGAAATGGCTGATGAGATTATTGCCAATTTGTAACATACGTGTTGCAAGTATCGAGTAATCATTTAATCTAATAATCAGAAAGAAATGAAAGAGGTAAATACTTTATGGCCAGAACTCAGTTGGATTGAATCGGACACTTTGCGTGGTGCGACAGCACAAACATGGAAGGTAGCACTTGAAAAGAGTGTATTATCAGCAGAAGACCTTAATCGTATTCCTTTTACACTGCTTTGTGGCCCGGATTTGAAGGTAACATTTATGGATCATAAAAGGGCTGTTGTTCATATTGCACGTGAAAGTGGGATCAAAATGAATGAGTTTTTTGATGATGAATTACCAGTTGATATGGATGTTTTAATTGCAGGAGCAATTCTTGCTGATGTAGGAAAACTTCTGGAGTATGAACTCGATGATTCGGGTAATGCTGTTCAGGGAATGTATGGGAAATATCTACGACATCCCTTTTCTGGTGTGTCATTAGCCGAGTCTTGTGGTGTGCCAGCAGAGGTGTGTCATATTATTGCTACCCATGCAGGAGAAGGAGATATGGTTAAGCGAAGTACTGAAGCTTATATTGTACATCATGCTGATTTCATGACGTTCCTTCCATTTAAAAGTCGTTTAAAATAAACTGAAGAATATGACAATCATTGAGAAGATAATTGCAAAACATTGTGGAAAAGCTACTGTGACTCCAGGTGAGATTGTTGATATCACTATCGATGCTCGTCTTGCCCGTGACTTTGGAGGAGCGAATGTAGTAAAGAATATCGAACGTAATGGATTAGAAGTTGATGATCAATCGAAGACTTTTTTTACGTTTGACTGTAATCCTACGGGATCGGATCAAAAATATGCAGCCAATCAACAGTACTGTCGTGAGTTTGCACGCAATCAAGGTATTCATATTTACGATATCAACTCGGGAATTGGAACGCATCTGGCTATTGACCAAGGTCTGGTGATACCGGGAGATACGCTGGTGTCGACCGATTCGCATGCTAATATATTAGGAGCTATAGGGTGTTTCGGTCAAGGAATGGGAGATCGCGATATTGCTGCAGCTTGGTCTGCTGGATCGGTTTGGTTTAAAGTGCCAGAGTCGGTTAGACTGCATCTTATTGGTGAACCTGAAGAGGGAATAACAGCAAAAGATATTGTGTTGAACTTGCTTCGAAAATTTGGGGCTAATACCTTATTAGGATATGCCGTGGAAATCACTGGTCATTTTGTCGATGAGTTATCTCTGGATGATCGAATCACTATTTCCTCGATGGGGACAGAGATGGGAGCTATTGCAGTGTTTTTTACTCCATCCGATGAAATCCTGGATTACTGTAAAGAGCGATCAGGAAAAGAAGTAGCAGCGATTAAAGCAGATCCACATGCTATTTATGCGATGAGCTATGAGATAAACCTGGCATACTTTGATATTGCAGTTGCTCGTCCTGGCAAACCTCATGATGTTGTTCGAGTGAAGGATGTTGAAGGAGTCAAGATTGATTCTGTTTTTATTGGAAGCTGTACTAATGGGCGTATATCTGATATGCGTCGGGTAGCGCGAATACTGGAAAATAGAAAGGTTGCACCTGGAGTGGTACTGAAAATTGTACCAGCAACTGATGAAGTCTGGAATGCATGTCTGCAGGAAGGGTTGATTAAAATATTTAAAGACGCTGGCGCATTTGTCGGGAATGCTGGTTGTGCTGGTTGTGCTGCAGGACAGATAGGACAAAATGGACCGGGAGAGGTGACTGTGAGTACCGGGAATAGAAATTTTGCAGGAAAACAGGGAAAAGGGGATGTGTATCTAGCTTCGCCGGAAACAGCTGCGGCATCGGCTATTGCCGGTCATATTACTACCATAGAAGATATTCCTAAAGAACCGACACTATTTGAAATAGGGGTGGTCGGGCATGATGTTGTTATTAACGATGTAGATCAGCAGGAAAGACCAACAGTACTTGAAGGAAAGGTCTGGATCATTGATCAGGATAATATTGATACCGATATGATATTTCATAATCAGCATCTGGCAATCACCGATATGGATGAAATGGGAAAATATACCTTTGGAAATTTGGTTGGTTGGGAAGATTATGCATCTAAATCAACCGTAGGTGATATTGTAATTACTGGTAAAAACTTTGGAGCAGGAAGCTCGCGTCAACAGGCGGTAGATTGCTTTAAAGCTTTGGGGAATATCGCAATTATAGCCCAGTCTTTTGGTGCAATTTATCAGCGAAATGCAATTAATGCAGGCTTTCCAATTCTGGAATATGATGACTTATCAACATTGGAGTTAAAAGATCGGGATTTGATCCGAATTGATCTGACTACCGGACTCGTGACCAATCTGAATAATGGAAAAGAGTTATGTATTCATGCTTTCTCGAAGGTTCAGATGGACATTTATCAGCGTGGGGATCTATTGTTTACTCCTTAGTGGAGTGAGGCAATCAATTAATCTTATAAGTATAAAACGATGACAGGAAAAACATTCGTAGAAAAGATATTTGGAGCTTCAGAAGGGAGTATTGTGTTCCAGAAACCAGACTTGGTGTTAACTCATGACAATACCTCAAGTATTGAGAAGATATTCTCCAAAATGGGAGGAGAGCAGCTAGCTGACAGACGACAGTCGGTGGTGGTACTGGATCATAACGCTCCACCAACAAATGCAAAGTTAGCGAACGATTATGACGCTATTAGACGATTTGTAACCAAACAGGGGATTGAACGATTCCATGATGCAGGATCGGGAATATGTCATCAGTTGATGTCGAAGTATGCGAAACCGGGGATGGTTATTGTTGGTAGTGATAGTCATACTTGTACTGCAGGGGCTTTCAACTCGTTTGCAGCAGGAATTGACAGGACTGAGGCTGCAGGGGTGTGGAAGCGTGGAGAGACATGGTTTAGAGTGCCTGAATCAATAAAAATCACGTTGTGTGGGAAGCTGAATTACGGGTGTACTGCGAAAGATCTATCGCTCTATATTATTGGTATGTTAGGATCAAGTGGAGCCAACTACATGTCGATTGAATATCATGGAGACGGAGTGCGAACTTTGACGGTTTCTGATCGCATGACAGTAGCCAATTTAGCATCAGAGATGGGAGCAAAGAATGCCGTGTTTCCATGTGATGAGGTGTTAAGAGCATATTTGGGAAATGAGGAGGTTGTTGGTTCTGTTTGGGCTGATGATGATGCTCAATATACAACTGAATATGTAATTCATCTAAAAGATGTGGAACCTTTGATTGCTTGTCCGCATCATGTTGATCATGTGAAAACTGTTTCCGAGGTTGAGGGAAAGCCTATTCAGGAAGCAGTCATAGGTACCTGTACTAACGGGCGAATTGAAGACTTGCGGGCTGCGGCGTTAATGTTACAGGGTAAGAAAATCGCCAAGGGAGTGCAGTTGTTGATAATTCCGGCATCTAGAGAAATCTATTTACAAGCACTTCAAGAAGGATTAATTCGAATATTTGTTGAAGCCGGAGGTAATGTTTTAGCTCCATCATGTGGACCATGTCTTGGGACTGGTCAGGGTATTCCTGCTGACGGATGGAATGTCATCTCTACAGCGAATCGAAACTTTTTGGGACGTATGGGTAATAAGAATGTTGATATCTACCTTGCCTCGCCGATAACAGTCGCTCTTTCTGCGATTAATGGAAAGATTACCTGTCCTAATACACAAAGAAGTGAATTCCCATTTACCCGGAAACAATCTGAACATGTGGAAATAACGCAAGAAGAAGAGCGTTGCATAAATGGTGTATGGAATTATGGAGATGTGGATAATCTGAATACTGATCAGATGTTTGCAGGAAAGCGAACGTATGAGATTAATAGTTCGGAGCCCGATAAGATTGCACCTTTCTTGTTTGAAGAATTTGATCCTAAGTTCGCCGTGAAAGCCTCTTTGGGAGATATAATTCTGGCAGGAGATAACTTTGGTTGTGGGAGTTCTCGTGAACATCCTTCCGTTGGATTGGTTTACAAAGGTATAAAGGGGATTATTGTTAAGTCGGTTGCTCGGATCTTTTTCAGGTCAGCAGTAAATCAGGGCCTACCTATTATTGTACTACCTGAGGCAGTGGATTATTACAAAAAAGGAGATTGTGTAGATATCGACTTGAGTAGGGGCGTGGCAACGGTCGGAGATCGTGAATTTCCATTTGAGCCTCTACCTGAAAAATTGCTGGATATATTACAGCAGGGAGGATTAGTTAAATGGATCGAGAAAGAGAATATTAACAACTAACAAATAGACTACTATGAATAGTAATTATGGTATTACAGAAGCACTTAGGCAACTTGGATTAGAGGACGTAAATTTAGGCGTTTGTACTGGAACTGTTTGGAAAGAATCATCGGGTGAAGTAATCGAATCGTACTCGCCAACAGATGGAAATAAGATTGCGGAGGTTAAGCAAGGAACTCTAGAGGATTATCATGATGTAATAAATGAAGCTAAGGCTGCATTTAAAGAGTGGAGAATGGTCCCTGCTCCAGTGAGAGGAGAGGTTGTACGTCAGATTGGTAATGAGCTGAGGAAATATAAAGAGCCTTTAGGAAAGTTGGTTGCTTATGAAATGGGAAAGATCTACCAGGAAGGTTTAGGTGAAGTTCAGGAGATGATTGATATTTGTGATTTTGCAGTAGGACAATCACGACAGTTATATGGCTTTACAATGCATTCGGAGCGTGAAAAGCATCGCATGTATGATCAGTACCATCCGTTAGGCATTGTGGGTGTTGTTTCGGCATTTAATTTTCCAGTTGCAGTGTGGGCATGGAATGCTATGATTGCAATGGTTTGTGGTGATGTAGTGGTTTGGAAGCCATCATCGAAAGTATTGCTTTGTGCAGTGGCTGTTCATCGTATTGTTAGTAAGGTGCTAAAAGATAATGATCTACCCGAAGGTATTTTAAATCTGATTGCAACCAGTTCCCGATATCTTGGAGACGATATGTTTAGTGATGCTAATATTCCATTGATTTCTTTTACAGGATCAACCCGTATAGGAAAAAAAGTAGGTCGATTAGTAGGGGAGCGTCTTGGTAAGTCAATCCTTGAACTAGGAGGAAACAATGCAATAATTGTTACACCTAATGCCGATTTGGAGATGGCGCTTCGAGCAATTGTATTTGGAGCAGTAGGTACTTGCGGACAGCGTTGTACTTCCACGCGGCGTATTATTGTGCATGAGTCAATTTATGATGTACTGAAAGAGAAGTTAATATCTGTTTATAAAAATATTACAATAGGTCATTCTCTTGATCCAAATACATTAGTTGGACCACTCATTGATCATTGGTCAGTGAAAGATTATTTAGATGCCATTGATCAGGTAAAGAATGAAGGAGGAAAAATTCTTTATGGTGGTGAAGTGCTTGATGGTGAGGGATACGAATCAGGTTGTTATGTAGTACCATGTATTGCTGAAGTAGAGAATCATTATAAAATAGTACAAGACGAAACCTTTGCTCCATTGCTTTACTTAATAAAATATACTAAATTAGAAGAAGCGATTGAAATTCATAATGACGTTCCTCAGGGACTTTCTTCAGCTGTATTCTCTACGAATATGTTAGAAACAGAGAGATTCTTATCGCATGAAGGTTCTGATTGTGGAATTGCTAATGTGAATATCGGAACATCGGGAGCTGAAATTGGAGGTGCGTTTGGTGGGGAGAAAGAAACTGGAGGAGGCAGGGAGTCTGGCTCTGATGCATGGAAAGCATATATGCGCCGACAGACCAATACCATCAACTATAGTACAGACCTACCATTGGCTCAAGGGATTGAATTTAATGTGTAAGTAATGAAAAGTATAATAGGCCAGTGATTCATTTTAATATGGATCTACTGGTCTGAGAACCTAAATATCTAAATCGATTGTGTATGAAGATAGGATTAATTCGAGAAGGGAAAGTGCCACCAGATAAACGTGTACCGTTATCGCCAGATCAATGTGTTGAATTATTAAACAGGTATGACGATCTTGAAATCGTTGTGCAATCGAGCCCTATTCGCTGTTTTAAAGATGAAGATTATCTAGAGAAAGGTATTCCTGTGACAAGTGAGGTGAGTGATTGTGATATATTGATGGGAGTAAAGGAGGTGCGTGTTGAAGATTTGATCCCAGATAAGACGTATCTGTTTTTTTCTCACACGATTAAGAAGCAGCATTATAATCAAAAATTATTGCAGACTATTGTTCAAAAAGGTATTCGATTGATTGATTATGAGACCTTGGTTGATGACAAAGGATTGCGTATTATAGGTTTTGGCAGGTATGCAGGATTGGTTGGAGCGTATAATGGTTTACTGGCTTATGGGAAGCGCTATAATTATTTTCATTTGAAACCAGCTCATCTTTGTGAGGATCTGGCTGAAATGAAGAGAGAGCTTGATGCTATTAGTCTTCCTCCCTTAAGAATTGCTGTTACCGGAGGTGGTCGTGTGGCTCATGGAGTGATGGAGATCCTAGACTATGCTGGTATTAAAAAGATAATGCCACAAGATTATCAGGATGGAAATTCAGGAGATGTGGTGTATGTACAATTAGAGCCAGGAGATTATAATCAGCGAAAAGATCATGGTGTTTTTGATCTGGAGCATTTTTATAAGAATCCAGGGGATTATGAATCTACATTTCATCGTTATATCGCTGATACTGACCTGTTAATTTCTGCGGCCTATTGGGATCCTCAAGCTCCGTTGTTGTTTACCAATAATGATATGCAGGAGGAACATTTCAGTATCAAAGTAATTGCTGATATTACTTGTGATATTAACGGATCAATTCCTACTACCCAACGAGCATCATCTATAGCAGATCCTATTTATGATTTTAATCCACATACATTATCACTGGAGCCTCCTTTTAACGGAAATGGAAATATTACAGTGATGGCTGTGGATAATCTGCCTTGTGAATTACCTAAGGATGCGTCAATCGGATTTGGAAATGATTTGATTGAGCGGGTGATTCCTGGTTTTCTGAATAATGATCAAGATGGGGTATTGAGAAGGGCTGCTATAACAGTCGCTGGGGAGTTAACACCTCGATTTACTTATTTGCAGGATTTTGTGGAAGGCTAATTTCATTATTAGAGAGGGGAAGTCAAGGTGTCTTTAAACTAATAATCCAAAATCTGTTGACTGATGAAAAAGGTATTAATCATAGGTGCAGGTCGATCTTCAACATGCTTGATCGGCTACATGGAAGAGAAAGCCGAAATATATGATTGGCGAATTACTGTGGCAGATCGAGATGGGGGGATGTTAAGAGACAAGGTAAGTGAACGCTCAAGAGTTATTATTCTTGATATATTTGACGAGGATCAGTTGAAGATGGAAATCGAAGAAGCTGATCTTGTGATATCATTGCTACCTGCTCGCTTTCATCCTATTGTGGCGCGTGCTTGTGTGGAGTTGTCAAAGAGTATGGTCACAGCATCTTATGAATCATCTGAAATAAGAGCTTTGGAGAAAGAGGCTAAAGAGCGACGACTACTTTTTTTGAATGAAATGGGGGTTGATCCAGGTTTGGATCACATGTCTGCCATGCGGGTAATTAATCAAATTAGAGAACAAGGACATGAGATGGTGGAGTTCGAGTCTTTTACCGGAGGCTTAATCGCTCCAGAATCTGATGATAATCCCTGGCATTATAAATTTACCTGGAATCCACGAAATGTTGTCATTGCAGGACAGGGTGGTCCGGCGAAATTCTTGCAGGAGGGGAAATATAAATATATCCCCTATAATAGGTTATTCCGTAGAACCGAAATGATAGAGATTGAGGGATATGGTAGGTTTGAAGGTTATGCAAACAGAGATTCGCTTAGCTATTTGGAAAAGTATGGATTGGAAGGCGTTAAAACGATCTATAGGGGAACGCTTCGACGGCCTGGCTTTTGTAGAGCGTGGAATGTGTTCGTACAGTTAGGTGCCACAGATGATACTTACTTGATGCCAGGAGTTGAGAATATGACACATCGTGATTTTATTAATTCCTTCCTATATTACAATGAGCATGATTCAGTTGAACTGAAACTGTTCCATTATTTGCATATCGACCAAGATTCGGATGTAATAGAGAAACTAAAATGGTTGGGTATTTTTGATAAAACAAAGATTGGATTAAAGGAAGCGACTCCTGCACAGGTTCTGGAGCATATATTAAAGAAGAAATGGCAGTTAAGTACAGATGACAAAGATATGATTGCCATGTGGCATAAGTTTATCTATAAGGATAGGGATACAGGGGAGATAAAGGAGAAGACATCTTCTTTGATTGTGCTGGGGGATGATAAGGTAAATACAGCAATGGCGAAGACTGTTGGTTTACCGTTGGCTATTGCTGCAAAAATGATTCTGACCGAAGAAATTAAATTGTCAGGTGTTTATATTCCCACTTCCAGAGAGATCTATGAACCGGTCCTGAAAGAACTCGAAGATTACGGTATACTGTTTTTAGAAAGTGAATAATATGGAAATAAAAAAAGAAGGAATCATCATCCTTCTTTTTTTTATCTTTATTACTAATCGTATGGAAAGAAAAAACTAAGCAGGTATTTTCTCTTTCAATGAATGTCTATCTTAATAACAATCAAGAAAAATAATCCTGATTGTTGAAATTATCATGTCAAGACCTCTTACCGTATTGTTATTTAAATAATTAAAGAGGCTTAACTTCTATGCAAATGTAAGAATAAAAAACCAAATAACAAAACAATAGAATTTTAAAGCCTAAAGTTCGAAAAAATGAAATAAGCTCATTTTATTGTGTGTTAATTGTCAGATAACTAATTGATTGGTGGGTTGATCGGAGAATGTATAGAGCGAAAGGGAAAGGATCAAACAAAAAAAAGGTGATCGTAACACGATCACCTTTCGTTTATTTATGTGGAATGATATTAGATTATTCCTAGTTCTTTTCCTACTTCAGTGAAGGCTTCAACAGCCTGATCAATTTGTGCAGTAGTGTGTGCAGCTGAAAGCTGTACTCGGATTCTTGCTTTTCCTTTTGGTACTACTGGATATACAAATCCAATAACATAGATACCTTTTTGTAGCAATTCATCAGCGAATTTAACTGCTAAAGGTGCATCGTATACCATTACAGGAACAATTGCAGTATCTCCTTCTACCAAATCAAATCCTGCTGCCTCCATTTTTGTTCTGAATCGTGTCGCATTCTCCATGGTCTTATTTCTAAGATCAGAAGACTCTGTAAGCATATCCAAAACCTTGATTGAAGCTCCTACTGTTGCTGGGGCCAATGTGTTTGAGAATAGGTATGGACGAGAGCGCTGACGTAACATATCAATGATTTCTTTTCTTCCTGATGTACATCCACCATTACCGCCACCTAGTGCTTTACCAAATGTAGTAGTGATGATATCAACACGTCCTAATACGTCACAGTGCTCTGCAGTACCACGTCCTGTAGCTCCAATGTAACCTGTAGAGTGAGAGTCATCAACCATTACCAATGCATCGTATTGTTCTGCTAAATCACAGATTGTATCTAGCTTGGCAATGTCTCCGTCCATTGAGAAAACACCATCAGTAACAATGATGCGGTATTTTGCATCTTGAGATTCTTTCAAGCAGTTTTCTAGTTCTGCCATATCAGAGTGCTTATAGCGGTAACGACGAGCCTTACATAGTCTTACTCCATCGATAATAGAAGCGTGGTTCAACTCATCTGAGATAATTGCAGAATCAGGTCCTAATAAAGGTTCAAATACTCCACCGTTAGCATCAAATGCAGCACAATATAAAATTGTATCTTCAGTTCCTAAGAACTTAGACATTTTTTCCTCAAGGTCTTTATGGATTTGTTGTGTTCCACAAATGAAACGTACCGAAGATAGACCAAATCCCCAATCAGTCATTGTATCCTGAGCAGCTTTTACAACTTCTGGGTGATTAGCTAGTCCCAGGTAATTATTAGCACAAAAGTTAATTACTGACTCTCCAGTGGAAACTTTAATACCTGAACTTTGAGAGGTTGTGATGATGCGCTCCTCTTTGTAAAGTCCTTGTTCTTTAAGCTGAGCAAGCTCTTGACGTAGATCTTCTTTAATTTTTCCGTACATTGTTTAGTCTTTTTGAAATATTGCACATGTGTTGTTACAAATGAAAGAATTCTTCTGGATAAAAAAAATATCATAAATCAGGTTATACGGCATATCGTTTTACTTCAATCCTGATTTGGTGGTTTTTATACGTTTCCTATTGACAAAACTGAAGCTTTGTCGAAAATTGTAGCTTCTTTTAGATTTGACCTTACTAATTGTCGGAATGTTGTGCAGATTGATTGGAATTTCAATGTTAAATAATCTGAAAGTTTTATCAAGATGGAGTCTTTAAAATGATGAATAGTAAATTTATCGCTAAGATTGGTTTTAATCGTTAAATATTTGAGGCATTTAAATTATGAAGACACATTAAAGAAAGTTATATTTGTGTCTTTCAGCAATAGAAATTCAAAAAATTAATGTCATCAGACTTTACCAGGACGAGGTGAAAAAAAGGAGGTTTTTATGGCAAAAAAAGTAGGTACAAAGATTAAGCAAATCAGGGAAATGAAGCAAATCTCCCGTGAGGATTTGGCCGAGAGATCGGATTTAGGAGTTGATCAAATTGAGAATATAGAAGAAAATAATGTTGTTCCTTCATTGGGACCACTAATTAAAATTGCCAGAACACTGGGAGTACGTCTTGGAACATTTCTGGATGATGCAGAAAACCTGGGACCTGTAGTGAGTAGGGCTGGAGAAAAAAAGCAGAGTATGAGTTTTTCTAACAGAGCAAGTGAAGCGAGAGCACACCTCGATTTTTATGCATTAGCAAGTGATAAATCGGGAAGACACATGGAACCATTTATTGTGGATATTGAGCCTTCAGAAGACACTGATTATAAACTTTCATCTCATGAGGGTGAGGAGTTTATCTTTGTTCTAGATGGTAATATCGAAATCAACTATGGTAAAGAGGTTTATAAACTAGGTAAAGGCGATAGCATCTATTATGATTCTATTGTTTCGCATAACGTGCATGCTGGTGATGATAAACCAGCGAAGATTTTAGCATTAGTTTACGCTCCAGTTTAAACAAAATATTGAAGGAGAGGATTTATGCAATTGTATGATAAAACATTAGGAGAATTCCTTGAGAAATATGCCTACGAAACCCCAGATCAGGAGTTTATGGTGTATCCAGATAGGGATCTTCGCTTCACATATAAGACATTCAACGATCGCGTTGATAAACTTGCCAAAGGATTACTTTATACAGGAGTAAAGAAAGGTGACAAGGTTGGTGTATGGGCAAAGAATGTACCCGACTGGATGACCTTTATGTTTGCTACTGCTAAGATTGGCGCTGTTTTGGTAACAGTGAATACTAACTATAAACTGGCAGAGCTGGAGTATTTGATCCAAAATGCTGATCTTCATACCATCTGTATTGTAAATGGTTATCGCGATAGTGACTATGTAAATATGCTTTTTGAGCTTATTCCTGAGTTGAAGAATCAACAGCGTGGTTCATTAAATTCGGAGAAGTTTCCTACATTGAAGAATGTTGTATTCATTGGTCCTGAGAAACACAGGGGAATGTATAATACAGCTGAGTTGATCCTTCTTGGAAGTCACGTTGATGATGTAGAACTTGAATCAGCAAAACTAAAAGTTAATTGTCATGATGTCGTGAATATGCAGTATACCTCAGGAACCACTGGATTTCCTAAAGGTGTGATGCTTACTCACCACAATATTCTGAATAATGGAAATACGGTTGGTCAGTGTATGAATTATACTGCAGCTGATCGATTACTTGTATGTGTGCCTTTATTCCATTGTTTTGGCTGTGTTCTTGCAGTTTGTGCGATTCTTCCTGCAGGTGGAACAATGGTTATGGTTGAGGACTTTGATCCATTGATGGTGTTAGCTTCTGTTCAGAAAGAAAAGTGTACTGCTTTGTATGGAGTACCTACAATGTTCCTTGCTGAATTGAATCATCCGATGTTTGATATGTTCGACTTATCTTCGTTGCGTACTGGTATCATGGCGGGGGCTCCTTGTCCTGTGGAAACCATGAGAGAAGTGATGGAGAAGATGAACATGAAAGATGTGATCATCGTTTATGGACTTACTGAAGCTTCACCTGGTATTACAGCCACAAGAACATTTGATTCTGCAGAAATTAGAGCTACTACCGTAGGAAAGGCTTTACCTTTTGTTGAGGCAAAAATTGTAAATCCAGAAACAGGAGGAGACTGTGAACCAGGAGAACAGGGCGAAATCTGTTGTCGTGGTTACAATGTAATGAAAGGCTACTATAAAATGGAAGAGGCAACTGCAAATGTTATCGATAAGGATGGCTGGTTGCATTCTGGTGACCTGGGTGTTATGGACGAGCATGGCTACTTTAAAGTAACTGGACGTATTAAAGATATGATCATCCGTGGAGGAGAGAATATTTATCCACGAGAGATAGAAAACTTCATTTACCGTATGCCTGAGGTTGAAACTGTAGAGGTTGCAGGAGTACCTAGTCCTAAATATGGCGAACAGGTAGGTGCCTTTATACGACTAAAAGAAGGAGCAACATTAAATGAAGAGGATGTACAGGAATTCTGTCGAGGTAATATTGCCCGATATAAGATTCCTAAGTATATTTTCTTTGTGAAAGAGTATCCAATGACTGCGAGTGGGAAAATTCAAAAATACCGCTTAAAGGAGTGGAGTGTTGAGCTTCTAAAAGAGAAAGGAATACAAGCTATATAAATGACAAACCCCGGGACATTTTCCGGGGTTTTTTATTCCTCAAATAAATCTATGTTTCGTCTTAGTCCATCGTACTTTGTACGTTTTACTGCTGATCTTCTAAAAATCTCATTGAACTGATTTCGATCCATTGCTTTCCAGTCAGACTTTGTAAATCTTAAAAGATCGGGATGTGGAATAAATGCTTCAACATCGTGTGGATGAGATTTCAGATTCCAGGGACATACATCCTGACAGATATCACAGCCAAATATTCTATTGTTGAGTTGTTCGCGTAGTGAAGAAGATAATTCACCCCGATATTCTATTGTTTGATAAGAGATACATTTTCGGGCATCAATTACTTTGTCTGCTATTATTGCATTGGTTGGACAAGCTTCTATGCAGCGGCTGCAATTACCACAATAATCTTTATCCAATGGATGATCATAGGCTAGATCCAGATCAATAATAAGCTCTCCTATAAAGAAGAATGAACCATGCTTTCTTGATATCAAATTGGAGTTTCTTCCGATCCATCCTAAACCAGCGCGTTTGGCCCAGGCTCTATCCAGTACAGGAGCCGAATCAACAAATGCTCGACCTGTTGTTGGTGCAATGTGCTCGTTGATGTATTCGAGAAGTAGATTTAATTTCTCTTTGAGCACAAAATGGTAATCCTTACCATATGCATATTTAGAAATGATATAATTGTCTTTTTCGTTCTGAACGTCTTGTGGATAATAATTTAGCAGTACAGAGATCACGGATCTTGCATTGTCGACAAGCAAACGGGGATCAAGTCTTTTCTCCAGATGATTTTCCATGTACCTCATCTCACCATGCATATCGTTTTGCAACCAATCTACAAGTGCGCTTTTCTCATCTTCGAGGAAGTCCGCTTTGGCAATGCCACAGTCTTGTAAACCTAGCTTTAAAGCTGCTTGCTTGATCTTTAACGAGTGATTATGTTGTTGTGTTGATTGCATAGTGGTCAATAAAAAAGCCATCATTCAATGAGTGATGGCTGATATTTGTTAAAAGAATCCAAGTTCTAAACGTGCTTCTTCACTCATCATCGACTTATCCCAAGGCGGTTCAAAGGTAAGCTCAACATTGGCAGCTTCAACTCCTTCTACTTTTGTTGCACTTTCATTAACCTCCATTACTAGCTGATCTGCCACCGGACAACCTGGTGCCGTTAGTGTCATGATGACTGTTGCAATTCCTTGCTCGTCAACATCAACATTGTAAATAAGTCCAAGATCGTAAATGTTAACAGGGATCTCAGGATCATATACTTCCTTAAGGTTCGCGATGATTTGATCTATTTTTTCTTGCATATCGATTTCCTCCCTTACTTTGCAATTTTATTATATGCAACAGCATACAATTTCATTTGTTTGATCATAGCAACCAATCCGTTTGAGCGGGTAGGTGATAAATGTTGATTTAATCCAATTGTATCGATGAATCCAAGTTTTGCATTCATAATTTCTTCTGGTGTACGACCAGATAGGGTTCTTAACATTAAAGCTACTAGTCCTTTTACAATGATTGCATCACTATCTCCTTCGAAAAATACTTTGCCCTCACGAAAATCTGCAACTAACCATACACGAGACTGACAACCTCTAATAAGATTCTCATTGGTCTTGTGCTTGGCATCTATCTCTGGCAATTCATTGCCTAACTCAATTAGATAGCTATACTTATCCATCCAGTCTTCAAATACTGAAAACTCTTCTACAATTTCATTTTCTATTTCCTGTAAACTCATATCCCTCAATATTAATACCGAAATTTGCTTATACTTGCAGCCATTTTTTCGGCATGAAATATGTGATTTTCTAATCACGAATGGCTAACAAAGGTCGTAATTTTTTCATTATTAGGCAAAGGCGCTAATATTTATCTCTTCTTCATGTTTGTTGAGGAGTTCAGGTCGCCCCGATTATTGTTTTACAGCGCAAATATAATAGTATGGAGCAATGTATTTTGATTGATATGGGAAAGCTTGAATAAGAATGTTCAGCATGTTGGTGATTAATCGCTGCAAAGAATTATCAGAATACATATATGGACCACTGATTATCTGTGATTGGAAACCAGCTTTGTAGAACAATTGCATGATTGCTTTGTGCGCTAAAAATTGTTCGATCCAATTACCAGTGTAGGGATCGCAGGTATTCGTCGGGTGGTTAGGTATATAAGTGAATTCTGAGGTACTGGAATAATTGCTTAATTCTTTTTTCAGATCATCCAGGCGTAGTCCTCTCGATTGCGATGCTAACCTTTCGAGTTCTTCAGTAGAAATGTCGGGAATGGTATCCTTGATAATTTCTGATCTGATAGATTTGAAACTACGGAGCGTGTCTCTTCTCTTGTGACCAATGGTGTCACTGCGGTCTACGCTTTCGCAAAGTAAATGTTGTTCCTCTAGGCGCTTTTTAATTCTTGGATTGTAGTGGTTGGCGCCTGTTCCAAATATCGTCGTAAAGGTTCCTTTTAACTTGCTCAAGTTATTAACAAAGCTGTTAATATCGTATATGTGTTCTATTACATCACTTGCGACCAGGGTATCAATCAGTAGGTTATTACTGTTGAGATGAGTTGTCAGTTCTTCAATATCTCCAGTAATAATAGCCTGAGGAGTATATTTTAGTTGATGACAGATTGTTTTAAAGTCGTTCGCAGAAACATCATAAATATCACAATAGATAATCTGATAGCCTGCTTCCATTGCAAGTAAAGACATAATGCCTGCACCTCCTCCATAATCAACAATGAGAGGATTACTTTGTAATGACCTACTGCGTAATCCCAATTCTAAATGAAAGGAGAAGATTTGCAGGTACCCGGTAAGATTGGATAGAATGTCTCCAATATAACGTTTATTGTATGCTGATATGTTCCAGGATTGAACGTTCTTATGTTTGAGTTTGGCCTTTAAACGTTTACCAGCTTCATTTAAACGTTGTGCCAATTGCTTATCTTGTTTTGATCGATATCGACGAAAAGTGTAATGCATTTAAAAAGGTTATCAGTTAGGTCGCTTTAATAACGAGTAAACGCTTAGTATAGTATTGCATAGAGCATAAAAAAGAGGAATCAATATTGACTCCTCTTATATAGTTGTGTTGTTATTTTGTCGTATAAGGTCAGAACATCTGAACTACGCGTTTCATCGCAGCAATAAAAAGGTCGATATCTTCCTTTGTATTATAGAACGAAACTGATGCTCTTGCTGAACCTGAGATATCAAAATGATCTGCTATTGGATCTGCACAATGACGTCCGGTACGAATTGCAATTCCAAGTTTATCTAAAAGCATACCCAAGTCATAGTGGTGAGCTTTTTCATGGATAAAGGAGATAACACTGGATTTGTTTGGAGATGTTCCAATAATCCTGATACCATCCACTTTTAAAAGTTCGGATGTGGCATAGTGTAGTAATTCCTCTTCGTATGCAGCAATAGCTTCCAAACCAATAGCTGTTACATATTTAATGGCCTCTGCAAGTCCGATAAAACCAATGATGTTTGGAGTACCTGCCTCAAATTTGTATGGTAGCTGATTGAAAGAAGTTTCTTTAAAACTTACCCGTTCAATCATTTCTCCACCTCCCTGATAAGGCTTCATCTTCTCGAGCCATTCTTTCTTTCCATAAAGAGCGCCAGTACCAGTAGGTCCATAAATCTTGTGTCCTGAGAATGCTAGAAAATCACAGTCGAGTTCTTGAACATCAATTGGTGTATGCTGTACCGCTTGAGCAGCATCAATCATAACAGGAATTGAATGTTGGTGTGCTTTTGCGATGATCTCTCTAACCGGATTTATTGTTCCTAGAACATTAGAAATATAGGTTACAGAAATGATCTTCGTCTTTTCTGTGATAAGTTCATCCAGCTTGTCGACCATTAAAACACCATTGTCGTCAAAAGGAATAACTTTAAGTGTTGCATTGTTTCTATCGCAAAGTAATTGCCATGGAACAATATTTGAATGGTGTTCCATCTCAGAAACAATCACCTCATCTCCTTCACCTACAAATACTTCCCCAAATCCTTGGGCTACAAGGTTAATAGCCTCAGTAGTTCCTTTGGTAAAGATAATCTCTTCGCGGTGCTTGGCATTTAAAAAGTTCTGAATTATATCGCGACAGTTTTCAAATGCCATGGTGCTTTTGTCACTTAAAAAGTGAGATGCACGATGAATATTCCCTGTTCCATTATGGTAATATTGAGATACAACTTCTTCAACCTGAATAGGCCGTTGAGTTGTCGCAGCATTATCCAAATAAACCAGAGGTTTATTATAGACTTTCTGGTCTAAAACCGGAAAGTCTTTTCTTATTGTTTGAATATCAAGTGCCATATCTTCTGTACAATGTATCATGAGAAAAAATGAAAGTTGAGGTTGTCTTTCACTTCATTAACAACAATGATACATGCAGTTGTGACAGTGTGAAATTTCACCCCTGAATCGTTTTTCAACTAAATCATCAAGTCTTTCACGCAGTGCATCAATTCTGATTTCCTGAATTACCTCGTGAGTAAACGCAAGCATCAGCATCAAACGAGCCTCCTTGTCGTTAATTCCTCTTGATTTAAGGTAGAACAATGCTTCCTCGTCGATACGACCCACTGTTGCTCCGTGACTACATTTCACGTCATCAGCATCAATAACCAATTGTGGTTTGGTGCGCATACGGGCATCATCGTGAATTAATACATTGCTGTTGCGCTGGAATGCATTTGTTTGCTGTGCATCACGTTGTACATGGATTCTACCAGTAAAACCACCAGTTGCCTGTTCGTCAAGTACATTCTTGAAGATCTGATTACTTCTACAGTTTGCAACCATATGGTCAACATAGGTGAAGCTATCAATGTGCTGGTCTGAATCTGCTAACGCAATTCCAAATAAGTTTGCTTCAGCATACTCTCCTTTAAGCTCTACCTTTAGATTGTTACGTACCAATCCTCCGTGAAGAGAAGCAGTATTAACAACCGAAGTTGATGATCTTTCCTGAGAAACAAATACCGAACACAAATTTCCTGATTGATTATGCTGGTTTTGCAGGTTGTATAAATCGAAGTTAGCATTCTCCTCGATGAATACCTCTGTAAGATTGTTGCTTAAGAAGTGATGCGAGGTCAATGTATGATCGCAGAATACTACTTTAGCCTGACTATTTTTTCCTGCAACAAATAAGTTTCGTTGTGTTGCAAACGAATCTTCTTTTGAGTGTAGCAGGTTAATTACCTGTATTGGTTTTTCTATCACAACACCATCAGGGATGTAGATAAATAAACCATCCTTAGCAAGCATTGTATTAAGCGCTGCTAATGGGTCTTCATTGGTCTTGGCAAGTTTGCTATAATATTTTTCTACCAACTCAGGTTTTTCACTGGCAATCTTTGAAAGACTGTCAATGATGACACCTTCAGGTAGGTTTAACTCTTTGTTTTGATGATAATACCATCCATTTACAATGAGTACCAAGTTGGTATCAAGTTCAGGAACATCACATTTAAATACCTGATTTAGCTGCATTTCTCTAGCAACATATGATGGATATACATGATAATCCCTGTTGAAGATTTCCTGCAGATCAGAGTACTTATAATTCTCCTGCTTTCTTGTGGGTATACCTTGACGAAGGAACTCTTCCATCGCAGGTTTACGTGCTGCATTCATGAATTCAGGAGAACCACTCTCAAATAGCGCAATATTTGATGTATATAGGCCTGCCAGATCTTCCGTTGCAGAATATTTTTTTGTTTCAGTCGTCATTGTTGAAGAATTTGGATTTAACAAATGGGATACCCCATCATTCTCATAGCTACAGTAAATTGTTATTAACTGTCTCCGTTTTCTTTCTTAATCCAGTCGTATCCTTTCTCTTCCAACTCAAGAGCAAGTTCTTTTCCAGCCGATTTAACAATACGTCCTTTGTATAGAACATGCACATAGTCTGGTACGATATAATCTAACAGACGTTGGTAGTGAGTAACAACAATTGTTGAATTTTCTGTTGTTTTTAAGGCGTTAACACCTGTTGCAACAGTTTTTAATGCATCAATATCTAATCCTGAATCGGTTTCATCAAGGATAGAAAGCTTTGGCTCAAGCATTGCCATTTGGAAGATCTCAGCTCTTTTTTTCTCACCGCCAGAGAATCCTTCGTTAACTGAGCGATTTGCCAAATCAGAGTTCAGCTGTACCAACTCTTTCTTTTCACGCATGAACTTTAGGAATTCACCTGCAGTGAATGGTTTTAATCCTTTGTGTTTGCGGTGCTCATTAACTGCTGTCTTCATGAAATTAACCATGCTTACACCAGGAATTTCAACTGGGTACTGGAAGCTTAGGAATAATCCATTTTTTGCTCTTTCATCAGGAGCCATTTCGAAAATATCTTCGCCACCAAAGCTAACTTTACCTTTGGTAACTTCATAATCTTCGCGCCCTGCTAAAACATTCGCAAGTGTACTTTTCCCTGATCCATTAGGTCCCATAATGGCATGTACCTCTCCTGGCTTGATTTCCAGGTTGATACCTTTTAATATTTCTTTACCGTCGATCTTGACGTGTAGGTCTTTTATTTTTAACATGATACTAGTAACCTCGATTTTATATATGGTGTAACTTGATTATCCAACACTACCTTCTAAGCTAATCTGAAGAAGCTTTTGTGCTTCAACAGCAAATTCCATCGGAAGTTTATTTAAAACTTCTCGGGCATAGCCGTTAACAATCATCCCAATTGCATCTTCTGTGCTAATTCCTCTTTGGTTGCAATAGAAAATCTGATCTTCCCCAATTTTAGACGTTGTTGCTTCATGTTCAACAATTGAAGATTTATTGTCAACCTCGATATAAGGGAACGTGTGTGCTCCACATTTATCGCCCAACAATAGGGAATCACATTGAGAGAAGTTACGTGCATTGATGGCTCTTGGTATTACTTTAACCAAACCTCGGTATGCATTGGAACTTTTTCCTGCAGAGATACCTTTCGAAACGATTAAACTCTTGGTGTTTTTTCCAATATGAATCATCTTCGATCCTGTATCTGCTTGCTGATGGTTGTTGGTAACAGCCACTGAATAAAACTCTCCTGATGAATTGTTACCCATTAATACACAACTTGGGTATTTCCAGGTAATGGCTGAACCTGTTTCTACTTGTGTCCAGGAAATCTTTGAGAATTCACCTTTACACATACCGCGCTTTGTTACGAAGTTGTAGATTCCTCCTTTGCCATCCTTATCCCCAGGATACCAGTTCTGAACAGTTGAATACTTTACCTCTGCACGATCCATAACAACGATCTCAACAATTGCTGCGTGTAGCTGGTTTTCATCGCGCATAGGTGCTGTACATCCTTCTAAGTAGCTTACATAGCTATCGTCGTCGGCAACAATCAAGGTTCGCTCAAACTGTCCGGTGTTAGCGGCATTAATTCTAAAGTATGTTGATAATTCCATTGGACAGCGAACTCCCTTTGGAATATAAACAAACGAACCGTCACTAAAGACAGCTGAGTTTAATGCTGCAAAATAATTATCTGAGGAAGGAACAACGCTTCCTAAATATTTCTTAATCAAATCAGGGTGTTCCTGAATTGCTTCGCTAAATGAACAAAAAATAACACCTTTCTCGGCTAGCGTTTCTTTGAATGTTGTTTTCACCGAAACACTATCCATAACTGCATCAACAGCTACTCCTGCCAAATGTTTTTGTTCTTCTAATGGAATACCTAACTTGTTGAAGGTTTCCAATAATTCGGGATCAACTTCATCAATACTCTCATATTTTGCTTTCTGCTTTGGTGCAGCATAATAAATGATGTCTTGATAGTCGATTGGAGGTATATCCAGGTGTGCCCATTCAGGCATTTCCATCGCTTCCCATTTTCGGAATGCATCTAAACGAAATTCCAACATAAATTCAGGCTCATTTTTTAATGCTGAAATCTTACGAACAACATCCTCGTTTAGCCCTTTACCAATGGTTTCCGTCTCAATGTTGGTTACAAAACCGTATTTATATTCTCCCTGGGTAACTTCATTCAGTATCTTGTCCTGTTCACTCATGTCCCCATTTTTTATATTTTTGGGCTTTTAACCCGTTTCTATTTAGACTGTTTCAAAATCGATTGCAAAGATACAAAACTAATTTGTACCTTAATATAACAATTTAGAAATAAAAAATACTTAAAGGTCTTTTATATAATGACAGAAAATTCAAAAAAGCAAACAGAAATAGCAGAATTAGGTGAATTCGGCCTTATTCAGCACTTAACTGAGCATTTGACATTGCAAAACAGTTCTTCCGAGAAAGGTGTTGGCGATGATGCTTGTGTTCTTGAGCCTGGTAACCGCAAAGTGGTGGTGTCGACTGATATGTTTACTGAAGGAGTACATTTTAATCTAATGTATTTCCCTTTGAAACATTTGGGATATAAGTGTGTGATAGGGGCTATCTCTGATATTCTTGCGATGAATGCTGTTCCTACACAGATATTGGTGTCTATTGGGATTTCAGCTAAGTTTTCAGTGGAAGCTATCGATGAGCTATACAGCGGAATTTCATTAGCGTGCCAAAATTATGGTGTTGACCTCGTTGGAGGGGATACTACGTCTTCGATGACTGGTTTGGTTATTAATGTTACCGCTATTGGAAATGAAGAAGAGAATGAGTTAATTTATAGAGATGGAGCTCAAAATAATGATTTATTGTGTGTTACAGGAGATTTAGGTGGTGCATACATGGGACTTCAATTGTTAGAGAGAGAAAATGAAGTTTACAAGGTAAATCAGCAGATGACTCCTCAGTTCGAAGGTTTCGATTATATACTTCAGCGTCAGTTGAAACCCGAAGCTCGCAGTGATGTTAAGGGATTGTTAAAGGAATTGGAGGTTAAGCCAAGTTCAATGATTGACATATCAGATGGTCTGTCTTCAGAGGTCATACACTTATGCAAACAGTCGAATAAAGGATGTAAGTTATTTGAAGAAACCATTCCAATGGATGATCAGACGAAACGAATGGCTGAAGAATTAAGCATTAATCCGTTGGTTGCAGCATTGAATGGGGGAGAAGACTTTGAGTTGTTGTTTACCGTTCCTATTGATCAGCATGACAAATTGAAAAATAATCCGAATATCACGATTATTGGTCATATGACAGATCCTAAAGAAGGAGTGAGATTGGTAACTACGGGAGGCTCTGAGGTTGCTTTAACTGCTCAGGGATGGAACGAGTCGAATGCAGAATAGATTCGGATAAAATAAAAAAAAAAGGCTGTTTACTTATATTGTAAACAGCCTTTTTAATATCATCTAATAAGAGTGAATTAATCTGGGAAATAACCGCGAATAATTCCTCTTTTTGAGTTAGCAACAAAAAGAATCACTTCATCTCTTTCTGGAGATGCAGGAACTTCAGCCTCAATTACCTCTAAGGCCTGTGAAATGTTAAGACCCTTTTGGTAAATATATCTGTAGATATCTTGAATCTCACGAATCTTTTCGTTTGTGTAGGCTCTTCTACGTAATCCGATAGAGTTAACTCCAACGTAAGAAAGAGGCTCACGTCCTGCTTTTACGAATGGAGGAACATCTTTACGTACAAGAGAACCACCAGAAAGCATCACGTGTTTACCAACGTGAACAAACTGATGAACTGCACACATTCCACCAAGAATAGCCCAGTCGTCAACAACAACTTCTCCAGCTAACTGCACAGAGTTAACTAAAATTACGTTGTTTCCAACAATACAATCGTGAGCAACATGTACGTAAGCCATCAAAAGACAGTTGTCTCCAACAACAGTTTTGCCTCTAGCTGAAGTACCTCTGTTAATGGTAACAAATTCACGAATAGTTGTGTTGTCTCCAATCTCAACAGTTGTATATTCTCCTTTAAACTTCAAGTCCTGTGGTGCAGCTCCAATGACAGCACCTGGATAAATATTACAATTCTTTCCAATTCTAGTGCCTGGAAGAATCGTTACATTTGATCCAATTCTTGTTCCTTCGCCAATCTCAACGTCCTTGTCAATTGTAACGAACGGCTCAATAACCACGTTGTCGGCAACCTTAGATTCAGGATGCACATAAGCTAATGGTTGTTTCATATCTCAATTATTTGTCAGTACCTATGTTATTTGTTTTTAACGATCTGTGCCATAAACTCACCTTCTGAAACGATGGTGTCGCCTACGTAAGCAGTTCCTTTCATGTTGGCAATACCTCTACGAATTGGGCTCATCAATTCTACTTTGAAAATGACAGTGTCGCCAGGAATAACTTTCTTCCTGAATTTAAGACCATCGATTTTCATAAAGTAGGTTGAATAACCTGAATCAGGTAAGCTATTTAGCACAAAAATTCCTCCTACCTGAGCCATGGCTTCTGCTTGAAGTACACCTGGGAAAACAGGCTCTTCAGGGAAGTGACCCTGGAAGAAATTTTCATTCATGGTAATATTTTTGACCCCCACAATTGAATCCTCTTGAATGTCAATGATCTTATCAACCATTAAGAAAGGATAACGGTGTGGTAAAAGCTCTTTGATTTGATTAATATCAAGAACAGGAGTTTCGTTTGGATCGTAATGTGGTGCTTTTACTTTATTGCGTTGCTTTTTTATCTCTTTTTGAATAAGCTTGGCAAATTCAATATTTGCAGAGTGCCCAGGACGAGTTGCAATGATACGTCCTTTAATACGCGTTCCAATTAATGTTAAATCACCAATGATGTCTAACAACTTGTGTCTAGCCATTTCATTATCGAAATGTAGATCCAGATTGTTAAGAATGCCTTGTTCTTTGATTTCCACGCGCTCATGGTCGAATAAATCAGCAATGCGATCTAATTCATCTTGATTAACCTCGCGATCCATGATTACAATGGCATTTTGTAAATCACCTCCTTTAACAAGATTGTTTTGCAAAAGGAATTCAAGTTCGTGAAGGAAAACAAAGGTACGACACATCGATACCTCATCTTTGAATTCACTTAATGAATTGATTGAGGCAAATTGATTGTTCAATACTGATGAATTGAACGAAATCAATGTGTTGATTGAGTATTCATCATCAGGAAGTGCAACAATTTCAATTCCTTTTTCCTCGTCTTTGTATACAATTTTCTCAGTGATTTCGAAGTAATCTCTCTCAGCATCTTGTTCCTGAGTACCTGATTTTTCAATCGCTTCAACAATGTATTTTGCACTACCATCAAGAATTGGAAGCTCTGGTCCATCAATCTCAATTAGGATATTATCAAGATCCATGCCTGTGATTGCTGCAAGAGCGTGCTCGATTGTAGATATCTTTACTCCATCAACATCGATAACAGTACCGCGAGAGGTATCTTTAACGAATGCTGCTGAAGCATCTATAATAGGTTGATCTTCAAGATCAACTCTTTTAAATTTGATTCCATGATTCTCAGGGGCTGGGGTTAATGTCATGTTTACAGTACAACCTGTGTGTAATCCTTTTCCTGATAAGGTAACAGGAGCTGCCAGAGTCTTTTGTTTAGAAATCATTATTGTTCGAAAATTTGATACAAAATTTTTTTGTTTACAAGCACTTAACTTTAAAACAAAGTACAAATAAAGCTTTTTTGATAAAATAATTCCACTTTTATTGCGTTAAAAGTGGAATTATTTGACTATTTAGAATTGACTTATTCTACTCTTCAACCGATTCTTGCAGTGTTTGCACGCGTTTTGAGAGTGAGCCAATTTCTTTGTATAAATCAGGCAATTTTCTGAAAATTGCGTTCGATCTGAAGAAACTTTTAATCTCAAGGGCTGGAGATCCCATAATTTTTGATCCATCTTCGATATTATTCATAATACCTGACTGGGCTCCAATTTGTACTTGATTACCAATCTTAAGGTGACCACTAATTCCAACTTGTCCTCCGAACATGTTGTGATCTCCAATTTTTGTAGATCCAGCAATACCAACCTGAGATACGATTACATTACTTGTTCCAAGTTCAACATTATGAGCAATTTGAACTAGATTGTCGATCTTTGTTCCTTCTCCAACGATAGTGGATCCCATTGATGCTCTGTCGATAGCAGTATTGGCTCCGATTTCTACGTTGTCTTTAAGAATTACATTCCCGATTTGAGGAATCTTTTTGAAGTCACCATTATCGTCTGGCGCAAATCCAAAACCGTCAGCTCCAATCACAGCACCAGAGTGAATGATACAGTTGGCTCCTACTTTGCAGGCTTCATATATCTTAGCACCTGAGTATATGATTGAATTGTCTTTAATCTCTACATTGTCGCCAATATAAGCATGAGGGTAAATCTTAACGTTATCTCCCAGCTTTACATTTTGACCTAAATAACTAAATGCTCCTAGATACACATTCTCTCCATAACTTGCACTTGAGCTTACATAAGATGGTTGCTCAATTCCAGTTTTTTGAGGCTTAGATTGTTGATAGAAATCTAAGAGTGTCGCTAATGAGTGATATGGATTCTCTACACGGATTAGTGTACAAGATAAATCTTTCTCTGCCTTGAAGTCTTTACTAACCAAAACAATTGCAGCTTCGGTTGTATATATGTACTTCGTGTATTGTGGATTAGCCAAGAAAGAAAGCGTTCCAGGCTTGCCTTGGTCTATTTTTGATACATCATGAACCGTTACTTCATCATTGCCTTCAACTGTGCCGTTTAGCAATTCTGCGAGGTTCTTGGCCGATATTTCCATTATATACTTTTTATAATTGCGAAGCAAAAATAGAAATTATTGCTTAAAGATTAAATTTTTAGAGCTCAATACGAGGTTATTAACACTTTTTGTTTGGATTAAAAGGTCGTATAACTACTATTTAGGATGCTTTGGTGGGGATGTACGAAGGATTGTATTTTTTTGATCTCACTATATATAATAAGGACTATCCATAAATCCTGGATCATGTATAACCTCTTACTGGACTCTTACTGGGCATTTACTAGACTGTTACTACTTTAGGTGGTAAAAGTGTAGTAAATGTAGGGTATTTGTGGTGCAGAGTAGTAAAAGAAGGGGTGGGTGTGATATGATTTTGATTAGGAAAAGGGAATTTGTAGTGTTTTTCGATTGGTGAGTATGCAATAGTAGTGGCAAGTTAATTAATTTTATCTGACTTTAATAAGAAGAAATTGTTAAATGCTGGCCGGGAAATCTAAATTTTGGGCATAGTTGAATGAAGGTATGTCTTTCATTTTACCAAGATAAATCTATGTGGATTGCATTGATTTTAAACGGATATCGCTATTTTAAATGCTTATTATTTTGAATGTGTGACGAAAAGTATTATTTTTGCGTCGTAAAATGTAGCGGCCGTTTTATAGGGGACACAGTGTCCCCTATTTTATTAAACGTTAATATGATAGATAGAAAGTATATACTTAAGCTGCTTGAAGAGAAGATGGTAGATGGGCTTTTTCTAGTCGATCTGAGTATATCTTCCAATAATCACATAACAGTTGTGATTGATGGTGATAATGGTGTTCCCATTTCAAAATGTGTTGAGGTCAGCCGTCAGGTTGAGCACAATCTGGATCGGGAAGAGGCCGATTTTCATTTGGATGTACTAACCGCGGGACTGGGTGAAGCATTTAAGCTTAAAAGACAGTATTACAAAAATATCAATCGTGAGATTGAAGTGATTGACAATTCCGGAGAAAAATTTGTCGGTATGCTTAAAGAAGTTGATGAAGAAGGTATTCAACTTGAATATTCAATTCGTGAAAGAATTGAAGGAAAGAAAAAGAAGCAAACTGTGGTAATTGAGAAGGAATTGAAGTTTGATGAGATAAAGACAGCAAAAAATGTTATTTCTTTTAAATAGTATTAGTAATGGATAATTTGAGCCTGATCGACACGTTTTCGGAATTTAAAGAGTTGAAAAATATTGACAGGGCTACAATGATGAGTGTGCTCGAGGATGTTTTTCGAAGTGTTCTTCAAAAGAAGTATGGAACCGATGAAAATTTCGATGTAATTATTAACATCGATAAAGGTGACTTTGAGATTTGGAGGAATCGTGTTGTGGTTAAGGATGAAGATCTGACAGATCCTAATCTTGAGATTACTCTGACAGCTGCCAAGAAGATCGATGACGATTATGAATTGGGAGAGGAAGTAACCGATGAGGTGAAATTAATAGACTTTGGTCGTAGATCAATCTTGAATCTTCGTCAAAACCTATCAGCTCGCATTCTGGAACTGGAGAAGGATAACATCTATGGAAAGTATAAGGACAAGATTGGAGAAATCGTAACCGGAGAAGTTTATCAGATTTGGAAAAGAGAAATCCTTGTATTGGATGATGAAGGTAATGAATTGATTCTTCCAAAGAATGAGCAGATTCCTTCAGATTATTTCCGAAAAGGAGATAATCTTCGTGCAGTAGTTTACAAGGTTGAGTTACGAAACAATAATCCATTAATTATATTGTCTAGAACATCACCTGTATTCCTTGAGCGTTTGTTTGAGCTTGAGGTGCCAGAGATTTTCGATGGACTAATTACTATTAAGAAGATTGTTCGCGTTCCTGGAGAACGTGCAAAAGTTGCTGTAGAATCTTACGACGAACGTATCGATCCTGTGGGTGCTTGTGTTGGTATGAAAGGATCAAGAATTCATGGAATTGTACGTGAGTTGAGAAATGAGAATATTGATGTAATTAATTATACAGCCAATATTCAGTTATTCATTACTCGAGCACTAAATCCTGCCAAGGTGTCTACGATTAAGATCAATGATGATGATAAACGAGCAGAAGTTTATTTGAAACCAGAAGAGGTATCGTTAGCAATTGGTAAAGGAGGTTTAAATATTAAACTTGCAAGTCAGTTAACTGGATACGAGATCGATGTATATCGTGAAGTTGAGGAAGATGGAGAAGACGTTAATCTTGACGAATTTACTGACGAAATCGAAGATTGGGTGTTAGAAGAGTTGAAATCTATTGGCTGTGATACAGCTAAGAGTGTATTGGCATTAACACGCGACGAGTTGATTAAGAGAACAGACCTGGAAGAGGAGACTGTAGATGATGTTCTAGAGGTTCTTAAATCAGAGTTTGAATAGCATGAAAGCGGAGCTGTTGTGTTAGATTTTGAATATTGAAAAATATTCGCTTTATTTTTTGGGTTAAAACGTAAGGGCTAAATATGGTTACAGGCAAAAACACAAAAAGACTAAGTAAAATTGCGAGGGAGTTCAATGTTGGTATTACAACCATTGTTGATTTCCTAAATAAAAAAGGTATTGAAACAAGCTCAAATCCAAACAATAAGATTTCTGAGGAAGCTTATAATTTGATTAGTAAAGAGTTTAGTAAGGATATATCTTTGAAAAAAGAATCTGAAAAACTAAACCTAAGAAGTAATCGAGGTAAGCACGAAACGATTTCTATTGAGGATTCAAGTAGTGAGGAAAAGGCTAATGAAAAGCCCGATCCTGAAGATAAAAGTGTTGAGAAGACTGTAACAAATAAGGAAAAATCAACTGACGAAATCTATCGAGATACTCCAAAAGTGGAAAAAGTAAAGGTTGTCGGAAAGATTGACTTAAATCCTCCAAAACCTAAGCCTGAACCAAAAGTTGAGGAGAAGAAAGTCGAGAAGGTAGTGAAAGTTGAGAAAAAAGTTGAGAAGAAGGTTGAAGAAAAGAAGAAAGTTGTAGTCGAGAAACAACCGAAGAAGCCTGTAGCAGAAGAGCCAAAAAAAGAGATAGTAATAGAAAAGAAGATAGAACATAAAAAGGAAGCGCAGAGGAAGCCAGAAGAGGAAAAACCTATGAAAACAGAGGTAAAAGCGAAGGCGAAGGACGGAGGTCTTGAGTCAAATGTACCTAAGATTGAGGAAGAAATTAAGGTTGTTGGTAAAATTGATTTATCATCCTTAAATCAGAAGACACGTCCTGCTAAAAAGACAAGAAAGCAGAGAGAAGAAGAACGTGCGGAAAGGGCTAGAAATGAAAGGAAGCAGGATAACTCGAAAGAGGATAAAGTATTCTCAGTAAAGAAGAAAAAGTTATCTGGGCCAACAGTCTTAGGTAAAATTGAGCTTCCTGAAGAGCGTAAAAAGAAGCCTGTTGCTTCATCCAGCGATAGTAATGTTGGAGGTGGAAACAAGAAGAAAAGAAGAAAGCGTATCCAGAAGGATGGTAAAGAGCGTGTTAATGTTGGAGGAAAACAACAACAGCAGCATCCTCAGCATCAGAATAAACCAGGCGAGGGAAGACGTCGACCAAACAAACCTGTGGCAAAACGTAAGAAGGTTGTCAAAAAAGAGGTTAGTGAAGAAGATGTGCAAAAGCAAATTAAGGATACTTTGGCAAGATTGACCTCTAAAGGAAAATCGAAAGGATCTAAGCACAGAAGAGATAAGCGCCAGGCCGCAAGTGATAAACTACAGGCAGAACAAGAAAAGGCGAATAAGGAAAAGAATATTATTAAAGTAACTGAGTTTGTTTCGGTAAATGAACTGGCATCGATGATGAACGTGCAAGCAACGAATGTAATTGCTTCGTGTATGAGTCTTGGATTGTTTGTTTCGATTAACCAGCGTTTGGATGCTGAGACAATGGCTTTGGTTGCTGATGAGTTCGGATATAAAGTTGAGTTTATTAGTGTAGAACTACAGGAATCAATTGCAGAGGAAGAGGATAGCGAAACTGATTTGCAAGAAAGACCTCCTATTGTAACTGTAATGGGACACGTTGACCACGGTAAGACATCATTGCTTGATTATGTGCGTCATGCTAACGTAATCGCCGGAGAGGCCGGAGGTATTACACAGCACATTGGTGCATATAACGTGAAATTGGATTCAGGTAGAAAGATTACTTTCCTTGATACTCCAGGTCACGAAGCCTTTACTGCGATGAGGGCGCGTGGTGCTCAGGTTACTGATATTGCTATTATTATTGTTGCAGCTGATGATAATGTGATGCCTCAGACGGTAGAGGCAATTAATCACGCAACTGCTGCAGGTGTACCTATTGTATTTGCGATCAACAAGATTGATAAGCCAGGTGCTAATCCTGATAAGATTAAGGAGTCGTTAGCAGCGATGAACTATCTTGTGGAAGAGTGGGGTGGAAAATATCAGTCGCACGATATTTCTGCAAAGAATGGTATTGGTATCGATGAGTTATTGGAAAAAGTATTGCTTGAGGCAGAAATGCTTGAATTGAAAGCAAACCCAGATAAACGTGCGATTGGTTCAATCGTTGAATCATCATTGGATAAAGGTCGTGGTTATGTATCAACTGTATTAGTTCAGGCAGGAACATTGAAAATTGGAGATGTAATCCTTGCAGGACAATACTTTGGTCACGTGAAGGCGATGTTTAATGAGCGTAATCAACCAGTTAAGGAAGCTGGACCAGCAGAACCAGTATTGATTCTTGGATTAAATGGTGCACCTCAGGCGGGAGATCAATTCAATGTAATGGAAGCTGAACGTGAAGCAAGACAAATTGCTAATAAGCGTGAGCAGCTACAGCGTGAGCAGGGCTTGAGAACACAGAAGCATATTACACTTGATGAGATTGGTCGTCGTATTGCAATCGGAAACTTCCAGGAGTTGAATGTGATTGTTAAGGGTGATGTGGATGGTTCTATTGAGGCACTTTCTGACTCATTAATCAAATTGTCGACTGAAGAAATTCAAGTTAATGTAATCCATAAAGCTGTAGGACAGATCTCTGAGTCAGACGTTATGTTGGCGACAGCATCAGAAGCAATTATTATTGGATTCCAGGTGCGTCCTTCAATGGGGGCGCGTAAGATTGCAGAGAAAGAAGAGATCGATATCAGATTATACTCAATTATCTACGATGCGATTGAGGAATTGAAGTCTGCAATGGAAGGTATGCTTTCTCCTGATATTAAAGAGGAAATTACTTCTACTGTTGAGGTAATGGAAACATTCAAGATTTCGAAAGTGGGTACTATTGCGGGATGTATTGTTCGTGATGGTAAGATTAAGCGTAACTCTAAGATCCGTGTGATTAGAGATGGTATTGTAGTCTATACAGGAACACTTGGTTCTCTTAAGCGTTTTAAAGACGACGTGAAAGAAGTTGCACGTGGATTTGAGTGTGGACTGAATGTTGAGAACTACAATGACATTAAAGTAGGCGACATGGTAGAGGGCTACGAAGAAGTTGAAGTAAGTAGAAAACTATAAGATAAACGTTAGTTATTTAAGAAAGAGCATCAGAAATGATGCTCTTTTTTTGTGCCTTGATGTTTGCAATAGATGGGGCGTTTTATTTATCAGGGTAGTAGATTCATGGGGAAGACGTCTGTGTGGATAAAAAAAAGGCGCCCCAAATAGGACGCCTTTGTAATATGATGGATTGAATCCTATTCAACAAAATCGATTGAACCATCCTCAATAGACGCAATACGTGCTAATGAGTGAAGGTTGATCCCTGCATCCTTAAGCATTTTTGCTCCTTGTTGGAAGCTTTTCTCGATAACGATTCCTACTCCTTTTAGTTCGGCACCTGAATTTTCAACAATCTCTTTAAGTCCTAGACAAGCTTGTCCGTTGGCAAGAAAATCATCGATAATCAACACCTTATCTGATTCTGATAAATAGCGCTTACTTACTTTGATTGTGTAGGTGATGCCTTTAGTGTATGAATGAACTTTAGCATCCCAGGTTTCATTATCCAGGTTTTTTGATTGTGTTTTCTTTGCGAAAACAACCGGAACATCCATTTGTAGTGCAGTAAGTGATGCAATTGCAATCCCACTTGCCTCAATGGTAAGAATCTTGGTAATTCCCAGATCTGCGAATAATCGAGTAAATTCTTTTCCTACTTCGGTCAACAGGTTAATATCGAGTTGATGGTTTAGAAAATTGTCTACTTTGAGAATGTTTCCTTCTTCAATTCTACCGTCTTCCAGTATTCTCTGTTTAAGTAGCTCCATGTTAATTGTCTTCTTTAGTAAGGTTGAAAAAAATGTTAGAAATAATTGCTGCTGTACCACCAGTTGTAATTCCTGATGAGAAGATGTTCTTAAGAGCTTCAGGGAAATGTTTCAAGATGTCAGGCATTAACTCTACTCCTAATCCAAGCGAGAACGAGATAGCTAATACTACCATTGCTCGTCTGTCGATTTCTTGTGTTGCGATAATTTTGATTCCTGCTACAGCAACAGTACCAAACATTAACAATGTAGCTCCACCTAATACCGGCTCAGGCATCAATGAAAATACATGTCCGACAACAGGGAATAGACCTAGAATCAATAATAGAACTGCAATAAAGTAACCAACATATCTACTTGCTACTCCAGTCAACTGAATTAATCCGTTATTCTGACTAAAAATTGAGTTAGGGAATGAGTTGAAGATACCTGCAATTCCTGAATTGATACCATCAGCAAGAACACCTCCTGAAAGACGATTCATATAAACTTCCCCTTCAACAGGTTCTTTTGAAATTGTTGAGTTAGCAGTAATGTCTCCAATTGATTCGATTGCTGTGATAATGTAAACAAAACCAATCGCAGCAAATGCCGACCAGCTAAAATCTAAACCATATTTAAATGGAATAGGAATCGTAATGGTACCAAGCTCATTAATTCCAGAGAAGTTAATTGCTCCTGTAACAGCGTAGAAAATATATCCAACCAATAGTCCAATGAAGATAGAACTCATTCTGATGTATTTATTCTTACTAAGGTTCAATACTACAATTAATAATAGAACTCCTAGTGCAACACCAAGATTACGCAGACTACCGAATGAACCATCTTCCATTGCTCCAAATCCTCCACCGCAGGCAACAATACCTACTTTCACAAGACTTAAACCAATCATTGTTACAACAATACCACTAACAAGTGGAGAAATGATTTTTCTCGCATACTTTAAAAAGCGACTCAATAAGATCTCAATTGATGATGCAGCGATACATGTTCCGAAGATAAGTGGAAGTCCACCTTGAAATCCTGCCGCAATAATTGGAGAAATAAATGAGAAGCTTGTTCCTTGTACACAAAGAAGACCAGCTCCAACAGGCCCTATTTTGCGACTTTGAATAAATGTTGAAACGCCTGAAGCAAACAATGCCATACTTACTAAGAAGCTGGTTGTTTCAATGTCTAACTGTAAGGCTCTTGCAATAATGAGTGGTGGCGTAATGATTGCCACAAAAATTGCTAATAAGTGCTGTAAAGCGGCAAAAGCAGCTTCAGCAAAACGAGGTTTGTCCTCAAGCTTGTAAATCAGCTCGTGATTTTCCTGTTTGTCCATAACGCAGTTTTAGATGTTGATGAATTTTTTTGAAAGCGCAAAAATAATATAACCTATTCAACCACGGCACTTTATTCCCAATTATTTTTTAGAATCTATTGGTTCTCATAAACTCACGCCGATGAATTGAATTTTACTGTTGATTAAGGCGTAATGATTTCGTAGGTAAAGGGTTAAATACTATTTTTGGCAAAAAATTGATAAACATGCTTATAGATACGCATTCACATATCTACTCAGAAGAGTTTAATGATGATATAAATGAGGTAATTAGTCGATGTAGAGAAGTAGGGGTGAATAAAATTGTGTTGCCAAATGTTGATGAAGAATCGATAGAGCCAATGATGACCCTCTGTGAAAAATACCCAGAGATGTGTTACCCGTTGATGGGATTGCATCCTACATCTGTAACGGAAGATTATATTGCGCAGCTGGATCTTGTAAAGGAATGGTTCGAGAAAAGAACATTTTATGGCGTTGGGGAAATTGGTATTGATTTGTACTGGGATAGAACATTCTTGAAGCAACAGATAGAGGCTTTTGAAGAACAGATTAAAATGGCAAAGGAGATGAAACTACCAGTTGTTATTCATGTAAGAGATTCATTTGATGAAGTCTTTGATGTTGTTGGTCGACATGCTGGTGATGAGTTGAATGGTATTTTTCACAGCTTTACGGGGAATGAAGAACAGGCAAAGCAAATCGTAGACTGGGGATTTAAGTTGGGTATTAATGGAATTGTGACATTCAAAAACTCAGGATTGGATAAGGTTGTTGCTACTGTTGATCCTAAAAACCTGGTGGTTGAAACAGATGCACCATATCTAGCTCCCGTTCCATATCGCGGAAAAAGAAACGAATCTGGTTATGTGCGATTGGTAGCGAATAAGTTGGCGGATGTTTATGGTTTAGCAGTTGAAGATATTGAGCAAATCACGTCACAAAATGCTATAGAACTTTTTAATATCTGATGTTTTTCATTATTTAAGTGATACCTTGGCTTTTATTTTGTGTTGAAACTAGAAAGGAATAGAAATTGAAAAAAGCATCTATACTACTAATTTATACAGGTGGAACAATTGGTATGGTTGTTAAACCTGGATTGGGAACGTTAGCTCCATTTAAGTTTGATCAAATAGTAGAAGAAGTTCCGGAGTTGAATAAGTTTGGGTACGAAATTAGTACTATCGCTTTCAATCCCCCAATCGATTCTTCGAATATGAGTCCGACTGTATGGTTGAAGATCGCAAACACAATAAAGAAAAACTATAACCGATATGATGGATTTGTGATCCTTCATGGAACAGATACAATGTCATATACTGCATCGGCTTTAAGTTTTATGCTTGAAAATTTAGATAAACCGGTAATTCTTACTGGTTCACAATTGCCGGTGGGGATGATCAGAACAGATGGAAAGGAGAATTTGATTACAGCTGTTGAGATTGCTGCAGCAAAAACAAATGATCAACCTGTTGTTCCGGAAGTATGTATATATTTCGATTTTCAATTGTTCCGTGGAAATCGGACTACTAAGCGAGATTCAGAACAGTTTAGTGCTTTTGGTTCGGAAAATTATCCAGCTTTGGCAAAGGCAGGTATTGATATCAAATACTTCACAGAGTTTATTAATTATCCGACAAATAAGGGAATCTTGAAGGTAAATACAGGTTTTGATGATAATGTAGTTATCCTGAAGATATTTCCCGGAATGAATAAGCTGGTAGTGAATTCTATCTTGGAAACACCAGGTTTAAAGGGAGTTGTGCTTGAATCTTTTGGCTCAGGGAATGTTCCTACCTTGCGTTGGTTTATCAACGCGATAAAACGAGCGATAAAAAAAGGAATCGTCATTTTAAATGTAACACAGTGTGAAGGAGGTAAGGTTCACATGGGACAGTATGAAACTAGTGTGGAGTTGTTGAATGCCGGAGTTATTAGTGGCTACGACATAACAACGGAAGCGGCAATTACTAAAATGATGTTTCTTTTAGGGCAAGGCTTAACAGCTCAGGATGTCAAAATTCATCTGAATAAAAGTCTTAATGGGGAAATTAGTGAATAGCGCTGTTTGTTTTTCACAATTTTTTTGTAATTTGGAGCCCTGAAATTCTTAACGTTAAGTTAAACACGGAGAGGTGCAGGAGTGGTTGAACTGGCACGCCTGGAAAGCGTGTGTGCGCCAAAAGTGTACCGAGGGTTCGAATCCCTCTCTCTCCGCGACAATTAAAATTGAAATTTGTTAAAACAGAAAAAGGAAAATTGTTAATCAAAATTTAGATCAAATTATGAAAAAACTATTTGCGTTAATAGCAGTTTTCGGGATGCTTACGTTTGGAGCATCTATGAACATTTTTGCTCAGGATCAGACTGACGCTGCAACTGAGGAAGTTGTAAGTCAAGATGCTTCTGTTGATACTGAGGAACAAGCTGCTGCAGAAGCAGAGCAGGGTAAGTCACTTCACAGCGAAATCAAAGCTAAGTTCATCGATGGTGGACCAGAGTTTATGTCTTTCGTATTGATTTGTTTGATCTTAGGTCTTGCTCTTGCTATCGAGAGGGTAATTTATTTGAATCTTTCTACTACTAACACTAAGAAGTTGTTAGCTAACGTAGAGGATGCACTTGCTAATGGTGGTGTTGAAGCTGCTAAAGAAGTTTGCCGTAACACACGTGGACCAGTTGCAAGTATTTTCTATCAAGGTCTTGACAGAGCTGACGAGGGTATTGATGTAATTGAAAAGTCTATCATTGCTTATGGTGGTGTACAAGCTGGTCTTTTAGAAAAAGGATTAAGCTGGATTTCTCTTTTCATCGCTCTTGCTCCTATGCTTGGATTTATGGGTACTGTAATCGGTATGATCGCGGCATTTGATGCGATTGAGGTTGCTGGTGATATTAGTCCTTCTTTGGTTGCTGGAGGTATTAAAGTAGCACTTATTACAACTGTATCTGGTTTGATCGTTGCGATGATCCTTCAGATTTTTTATAACTATTGTTTGGCTAAAATTGATTCTATCGTAAATAACATGGAAGATGCTTCAATTTCTTTGCTTGACATTTTGGTAAAACACAATCTTAAAAAATAAGACCTCTTATGAATAAACTCAGTAATATTTTAACAATCGTATTGGGAGTATTGCTGGCTGTTTCTGCTGTCTTGATCATTCTTATGATGTCAAGTTTCGACGACGCAGCTAGATTAGAGTCCTTGATTGAGATGAATTTGAACTGGGGGTATTTGCTATTGATTGCGGGTGCAGGTGGTGCACTTGTATTCTCCGTAATTAACGTGTTTGCAAATCCTGCAAACTTGAAAAAAGCAATTATCTCTCTAGTAGGTATTGCAGTACTTATTGCAGTTGCATACGGATTGGCATCTGATGCTATTCCTCATACTAAGACTGCAGATGAAATGGTAGCAGAGGGTTCTTTGACAGGCTCTGTTTCTAAGATGATCGGAACTGCAATCTGGACAACATATCTGTTGCTTTTCGGAGCAGTAGGATCTATTATTTATTCTTCTGTATCGAGATTACTGAAACGATAACATTGTACAGAAGACATTTGTGTAAATTAATGTATTAAGAACACCATGTCAAGAAAACTACCGGAAATACCATCTGCATCGTTAGCAGACATTGCGTTTATGCTACTTATCTTTTTCCTGGTAACTACTACAATGGACGTTGACAGTGGTTTGGAAAGACGTTTACCTCAGATGCCTCCTGAGCAGGAGGAGCCGGATGATACACCTCCTATTAAGGAGCGTAATGTATTCGCCGTGCTGGTAAACACCAACAACCAGTTAATGGTTGAGGGAGAACCCATGAGAGTTGATGATTTACGCGAGAAAGCGAAGGAGTTTTTGGAAAATCCAGCGAATGACGAGAATTTACCTGAGAAAAAGGTAGAGTATGTTGAGTTCTTCGGTGAGATTGAGATTCCAAAGCAGCCTGTAATTTCTTTGCGTAATGACCTTGGAACGCAATATGGCGTTTATCTACGTGTTCAGAATGAGTTGGTTGCAGCCATTAATGAACTTCGTGATAAATTTGCTAAAAAGCAGTTTGGTAAACCATATTCCTCATTGGAAAAAGCAGAACAAAATGCTATCAGAAAGATTGTTCCTATGAAGATCTCTGAAGCAGAACCTAAAAATGTAGGAGGGAAATAGATATGTCAAAATTTAGAAAAGAGGACAGTAAGGAATTACCACCTATTTCCACGGCGTCATTGCCTGACATCGTATTTATGATTCTTTTCTTCTTTATGGTTAGTACTACCATGAGAGAGCAGGAACTTTTAGTAAAGGTTACCGTTCCTCAGGCTACAGAGCTAACTAAATTGGAGAAAAAATCATTGGTAAGCTACATTTATATCGGAACACCTCAAAGACAATATCAGGCAAAAATGGGTAGCGCTTCGCGTATCCAGTTGAATGATAAGTTTGCGACTGTTGACGATATTCCTGTTTTCATTACAGCTGAAAGAGAAGCTCGTGATGAAGCTGAACGTCCTTTCATGATTACATCACTTAAAGTTGATGAATTTACTGAAATGGGTATTGTTCAGGATGTAAAGCAGGAGTTGCGTAAAATGGCAGCATTGCACATTAACTACTCTGCACGTAAAGTTGTGGAGAGAGAATAAGATATTGTTGACTTAAAGGAAAAAGGGAAGCCGAATGGTTTCCCTTTTCTTTTATCCATAAAAAACCCGGAATCGAATAATCGATCCCGGGTTTTTGTATTTTGTTCGAATGAATAACTCTTAATCTTCTTTTACTTCAAGCTTTAGAGATAATTCGTCTAATTGTTCTGTTGCAATTATTGAAGGAGAATCGATCATAACGTCGCGTCCTGAATTGTTTTTTGGGAATGCAATAACGTCACGAATTGAATCTAAACCTGCAAATAATGAAGCTAAACGGTCGAATCCAAATGCAATTCCTGCATGTGGAGGAGCTCCATATTTAAATGCATTCATCAAGAATCCGAACTGGTATTCTGCTTGCTCCTTAGTAAATCCTAATAAGCTAAACATGGTTGATTGAAGTTCTGAATCGAAGATACGAACAGATCCTCCACCTATTTCAACTCCATTGATAACTAAGTCATATGCATTAGCTCGAACTTTACCTGGATCTGTCTCCAATAGGTGATAGTCTTCAGCTTTTGGAGAAGTAAATGGATGGTGCATCGCATGGAAGCGCTTAGCATCCTCATCCCACTCCAATAGAGGGAAATCAACAACCCATAATGGTTTAAATACATTCTTATCGCGTAAACCTAGTTGGTTACCCATCTCAAGTCGAAGCTCGCATAGTGCATTCTGAGTATGTCCTTTGTCTCCTGACAATACAAGGATTAAGTCACCTGCTTTAGCATCACACTGATCTGCCCACTTTTTAATATCTTCTTGTGAGTAAAACTTATCAACACTTGATTTGAATGAACCGTCTTCGTTGCATTTCACATATACAAGTCCTTTCGCACCGATTTGTGGCTTTTTAACGAAGTTAGTTAATCCATCCAATTGTTTTCTAGTGTAGGTAGCACATCCTTCAGCACAGATTGCTCCAATATATTCAGCATCATCAAAGACCTTAAAGTTGTTTCCTTTTACAGTTTCACTGATGTCGTTGAATTCCATTCCAAAACGGATATCAGGTTTATCAGAACCATAACGTTCAATTGCTTCGGAATAAGGCATTCTTGGGAATTCATCAACCTCTACATTCTTCATCTCTTTTAGAAGGTAGCGAGTTAATCCCTCGAAAGTATTTAGAATATCGTCTTGCTCAACGAATGACATTTCACAGTCAATCTGCGTAAACTCAGGTTGACGGTCAGCACGCAAGTCCTCATCACGGAAACATTTTACAATTTGATAGTAGCGATCGAATCCTGCTACCATTAACAACTGCTTGAATACCTGAGGAGACTGAGGTAGTGCATAGAACTCACCCTGATTCATTCTTGAAGGAACAATAAAGTCACGTGCTCCCTCTGGAGTAGATTTAATAAGAACCGGAGTTTCGGTCTCAATAAACTGTTTTCCATTCAGGTAGTTTCTGATATGATGAGCCATTGTTGCACGAAGAATCATGTTATTACGAACGGGATTTCTTCTTAAATCCAAATAACGATACTTCATTCTGATTTCATCTCCACCATCACTCTCGTCCTCGATAGTAAATGGAGGGATTACTGACTCATTAAGAATGGTAATTTCTTTAACTTCCAACTCTACTTCTCCAGTTGGAATTTTATTGTTTTTACTACTTCTTTCACGAACAACACCTTTTGCTTGAATAACGTATTCGCGTCCAAGTTTTGCTACAAGTGATTTAAGTTCTTCTGAGCTCTCATCATCGATTACCAACTGAGTAATTCCGTAACGATCGCGAAGATCAACAAAAGTCATCGCTCCAAGGTTTCTTACCCGTTGTACCCAGCCGCTCAATGTAGCTTCCTGGCTGGAATTTGAGAGCCTAAGCTCTCCACATGTGTGAGTTCTGTACATAGCTGAACTATTTTATTCTTACTTGTTTAATCTGATTATTTGGAACAAAAATAAGACTTTTATTATTCAACCATTTCACAGTTTACCATTAATTGTAATTTTATTTGATTAAAATACTGAAATGCCTATAAATAAATGAATAAGGGATTGAAATATTGATATTTGTCATGGAGTAAAGGATTGGTTTATGAAGGAATTATGGGCTTGTTATTGTGCAAGCTTTATAGTTCTTATTGGATTTAAGAAGTGTGTGCCTATAAAAATAACAGCTTCAGGGTTAGTTCTGGAATAGTTTCTGGTGATTAGATAGTATTTTACAATGTAGCTTTCTATTTTTGTAATTCATTTGGTTATTATATTAGAACTATGGAATTGTTTTCAGATGAGTATTTTATGAA
Source organism: Puteibacter caeruleilacunae (assembly GCA_005217565.1). Taxonomy (GTDB): domain Bacteria; phylum Bacteroidota; class Bacteroidia; order Bacteroidales; family Prolixibacteraceae; genus Puteibacter; species Puteibacter caeruleilacunae. The sequence continues at coordinate 155,306 of SJCO01000012.1, read as the reverse complement.
GAAAGCTTTCGCTAAAGCACAGGAAGCGTTTGAAGCTGATGAAATACCCGTAGGAGCTGTAATGGTTTCTCAAAATAGGATTATTGCGCAGGCATCAAATCTTACAGAATGTTTGAACGATGTAACTGCTCATGCTGAAATGCAGGCGATTACCGCTGCTGCGAATCAACTCGGAGGAAAATATTTGAATGATTGTACACTCTACGTTACATTGGAGCCTTGCGTGATGTGTGCAGGCGCTTTGGCTTGGGCGCAGTTAGGACGATTGGTTTATGGAGCGCATGATGAAAAGAGAGGGTATCATAAATTTGCTCCAGATGCACTGCATCCCAGAACAGAGGTTACAAGCGGTGTGATGGGAGATGTGTGTTCTGAGTTAATAAAGGACTTTTTCCGGAAGAAACGTAAATAGATATGAGTATACATAATAGCGCCAACAAGGGAGATATCGCCCAGACAGTTTTATTACCTGGTGATCCAATAAGAGCAAAGTTCATAGCAGAGAACTTTTTGACAGATGTAATTTGCTATAATCAAGTTCGAGGAATGTATGGATTTACAGGATTGTACAAGGGACAACGTTTGAGTATTCAGGGAACAGGTATGGGTATGCCATCTATGTCAATCTATGCGCATGAATTATTTGAAGAATATGATGTGCAGCGCATGATAAGAATAGGCTCATGTGGTACTATTCAAGAACATGTTAATACAAGGGATGTGATCCTGGCCATGTCGGCCTCTACCGATTCACAGATGAATAAGATACGATTTGACGGAATGGATTTTGCGCCGACAGCAGATTTTGCCCTGTTGAAAACAGCCTATGATCATGCGATATCATCTGGAGTAAAAGTACACGTTGGTAACGTGTTGACTTCAGACTTCTTTTATAATGATGAGCATCTTGGCAATCCTTTTGATGTTTGGAAATCTTATGGAGTACTTGCTGTAGAGATGGAAACTGCTGCTTTATATTCCTTGGCGGCGAAGTTTGGACGTCAGGCGTTGGCTATCTTAACTGTAAGTGATCAGATTCTTAGAGGCGAAGCACTTAGTCCGGATGAACGTCAAAATAACTTTCTCGAGATGATGGAAATTGCTTTGAATACCGCTTTATAGTAAGCGAATACAATTTAAATAATCACCACAAACCATGAAGTATTTATTTTTATTGATCTTGCTGTGTAGTTCAGAATTTCTTTTCGCGCAGCGAGATCTGGAAAAGACCAAGGCTTATGGTTCTATTACGATGGAACGAATAAGTGGTCAGTTAGAATTTCTTTCATCTGATTGGATGGAGGGACGTGAAGCAGGAAAGGAAGGCGGCTATTTAGCTGGCGACTATCTGGCTTCAGAGATGAAGGTCATGGGATTGAGTCCCATGGGAGATATGGATCGCTTTGAACCGAATCGATATCAAAAGTTAAGCGGATTAGAAGCGAAGAATTTTCGTTCTTTCTATCAAAAGTTTGATGTTTTAGAAGCAAGTCCTTCTGATAAGCATCAGCTTAGTGTACAGAAATCGAATAATGGTGGAACTTTATCGCTCGATTATGAGTTTCAAACAGATTTTTCACTTGGAATTGTTAGCGAAAGTAACCAGTTGCAGGGAGATGTAGTCTTTGTTGGTTATGGTTTCGAAAATGAGCATTATTCCGATTTTGAAGGCGTTGATGTTGCTGGGAAGATAATTGTAAGAATAACAGGTTATCCAGGAGAGACTAATCCAGAGTCCGTAGCAGCTCAAAAAATGGGCAAACAAGGAGGAAGAGGGCTGACTCGTAAAAAGAATGAGGTTGCCCAAAAGTTGGGGGCATTGGCTGTACTCGAGTATGATTTTAGAAGTGATATAACAAAGAAGTGGGCATCGAATGCTCCATTTCGTTTTAATGAGGCAATGTATGAGGGGGATAGTCGTCCCGAATCTTTTTATAGTCGACGTTTAATTGCTTTAAATGCTCGTGAGCATACTATGCCAGTTGTGCAAATCTCAAAGAAAGTTTTTCAGGATTTGATTAGATCCTTTAACCAGAAGGACTTTAAGCGAAAAACTGATAATCTCGAATCCGTATCATATAAAATGACTGATACTAAAGCCACAGTTAAGACTGTTGCAAATACACAGCTATTGAAAGTTCGCAATATTGTTGGTATGATCGAAGGTAAAAATCCGAACAAGTATATCGTTGTGGGAGCTCATTACGATCATTTGGGAAAATACAATGGTCATATCTGGAATGGTGCTGATGATAATGGTAGTGGAGTAGTTGCTGTGTTGTCGCTTGCTAATGCTTTCAAGCAATTAAATGAAAAACCTGATTATACAATGATCTTTGCGTGTTGGGATGCAGAGGAGAAGGGATTACATGGATCAAAATACTTTGTAAACCAATTTGCAGCTAACGATAGTACACTATTTTATTTAAACTTTGATATGGTTGGACGCGACTCAGGACCTGATGCTTCAGGAAAGGATGTTGCGTTGATGTATACTAAAGCATCACCTGAAATAGAGAAAATGTCAAAGAAGAATGTGAAGGGAGAGAACTTGAAGTTAAAAGTAAATTATAGTGCCTGGGCTAATCCAACCTCAGGTAGTGATAATGCACCTTTTGCAAAAGCAGGTGTTCCAATCGCTTGGTTTCATACTGGAGGTCATGTTGATTATCACAAACCATCTGATCATGTAGAAGTTATCAATTGGACTAAGTTGCAAGAGATCATTCGATTAAGTTTTTTAAATTTGTGGGATCTTGCGTACGACAAACAAGAGATAACAGATAAAGAATAAATATTAAACCGCAATTAATATGAGAATTTATAATCAACTAATTTTACTATTGTTAGCAATCACGTTGTTTGCTTGTGATGCGACAATGAAGAATGTACCTGAGAAGTATATTCAAAGAGTGGAAACAGCTTTAAATAAGGCTGGAGAGAATAAGCAAGAGCTTAAAAAAGCATTGAAAGAAATTTCAGTTGAGCAGAAAGAAGGATTAGCATTCTTGATTGCTTATATGCCAGAGCGTGATTTGAAAGAATTAAAAGCCGATTTTCTTCTTGAAAATGTTGATTGGGCATATAAAGTAAGAAATGAATTTGTATGGTGTAAGAATCTACCTGATTCTATTTTCTTGAATGAAGTACTTCCTTATGCAAGTTTAAATGAGCGAAGAGACAATTGGAGAAAGGACTTTTATGAAAAATTCATGCCAATAGTGAGTCAGGCAAAGAATATGCGTGAAGCGATTGATTTGGTTAACAAAAACATTAAGAGTATTGTAGATGTAGAGTACAATACAAAAAGAGAAAAGCCTGATCAAAGTCCGTATGAATCAATGAGACAGCATATGGCAAGTTGTTCTGGATTATCAATTTTGTTAACAGATGCATTCCGTTCTGTTGGTATTCCTTCACGTATTGCTGGTACTCCATTGTGGACAAATATGCGTGGGAATCATAACTGGTGTGAGGTTTGGATCGATGGACAATGGTATTTTACAGAATACTATCCTGACAAACTAGATCATAGCTGGTTCTTGTCTGATGCAGGTAAGGCTGATCCTGAAAAGCCAGTTCACTGGATATATGCTTCTTCATTCAAAGAGACTGATACTCATTTCCCATTGGTGTGGGATGAGAATATCAAATATGTTTATGCGGAGAATGTAACAGACAGATATATTCGTATCTATCAAGAGCAACTAACTCAAAATGGTTTAAACGATGATGAGTTGATTGTAAATGTGATGTTGCTTAAAGCCAATGTTTGTACGCAGGATGGAAATCAGCGTGTAGCGTCAAAAGTAGAAGTTGTTAATGGAGAAAAAAGCGTAAGCTTCGGTTACACTCCAGGACCAACAGATGACATGAATAAATTCTTGAAATTTAAATTGAAGAAAAACACAGATTACGTGTTTAAGTTTGATGTGGCAGGAAAAGAGGTGACACACAAATATAACACTGGAGACAAGTCGGGAGAGTTGTTGAAGCTTTATCAGGAATCGTAAACTCATTAAATATTTAGATATCATAGATTTTCTCTGATGTTGTCTGGATAAATGAAGTGTTGATAATATAACCAAAGAAGGGAGTTGTTGAAACAGCTCCCTTTTTCTTTTTTCAAATAATTGTTTGAATTGGTCGAATTAGGAATGATTATTGTGGAGATATTAAGCACAAAATGGTTAGCCTTATGAGATCACATTTAAGAACATATATCATCGCCCTGTTTGTCCTCTTGTTTACATCTTGTGAAGATCAGGAGATTGAAACAACGACAAAAAACTATAGCATAGAGTATCAAGTTAATAGTTCTCTATACAACCGAGTACAAATTATCAAGGTTGATTCAACGGGTATCATTACCATAGAGAATCAGCAGGGCAGCACCAATGGCGATATTGCTGTTGATGTAATTAGTTCGAATGACCAGGAACTAATAAAACAACTCGTAGACAAAGCTACACCGAAAGAACTTGAGAATGAATATGGAGGACTCGAAGGTAATTCTTTGGGGATGGATCGTTTTATTACATTTAGTTCGGGAAAGGAAGTGCAGCGTGTAGAGATAAATGACCTTGATGAAATACCTGTGAATCTAGCAGTACTGGTTGGTGAGCTTACCAGCTTAGCGCATAAATATTCCACAAATAAGTAGCGTGTTATTACAACGGGTCGATTGGTTGTCTGTATCAGATGAACTTAGTACCTTTGCGCTCAATTATTTGTAGGAGAATAGAAAAATGACAAAAGTAGCAGTAGGATTATCAGGAGGAGTTGACTCAAGTGTAGCAGCCTACCTATTGAAAGAGCAAGGGTATGACGTAATTGCTCTGTTTATGGTTAATTGGCATGACACAACCGGTTTAAAGTCGGCCGAATGTTCGGCAGAGGATGATGTGTTGTTTGCTAAGATGGTTGCTTCAAAATTGGATATCCCTTTGCACATTGTAGACCATAGCGAGGAATATAGAAAGCGAGTGGTTGATTACATGTTTGCCGAATATGAGGCAGGAAGAACTCCCAATCCGGATGTTTTATGTAATCGAGAAATTAAGTTTGACGTTTTCTTAAAGAAGGCACTGGAGTTTGATGTTGATTATGTTGCCACCGGACACTATTGTCAGAAAGAGACTATTGAGAAGGATGGACAGACTTTTCATCGCTTGATTGCTGGTGCTGATGGTAATAAAGATCAGAGTTATTTTCTGTGTCAGTTAAATCAGGAACAACTTTCAAAGGCGATGTTCCCAATCGGTCATTTGGATAAGCCTGAAGTTAGAGAGATCGCAAGAAGAGAAAATCTAGCCTCAGCTGAAAAGAAAGACTCACAAGGAATTTGTTTTGTTGGAAAGGTAGATTTACCAACATTTCTTCAGCAGAAGCTTAAGGCTAAAGAAGGTAATGTTATTGAAATACCTAAAGACACAAAGTTGTCGCTTAGAAAAGAAGAGACACTAGAAGAGATGTCTAAGCCATTTCCTTTTAGACCATGGCATGGAAAGGTAGCCGGACAGCACAAAGGAGCTCACTTTTATACTGTAGGTCAGCGAAAAGGACTTAATATTGGAGGAAGACCAGAACCAATGTTTGTGTTACATACTGATGTAGAACGTAACATTATCTACGTGGGGCAAGGTCATGATCATCCATGTTTATCACGAAAAGCGTTGTTTATTAAAGACGAAGATGTTCATTGGATAAGGCCTGATCTGGAGATAGCAGTCGGGGAGAAAAAGGACTATCTGGTTCGTATACGCTATCGTCAACCTTTAGAAAAAGCAACATTACATCGAACAGAAACAGGTGTATATATTGTTTTTGAGAATCGTCAAAGAGCTGTTGTACAAGGGCAGTTTGCTGCATGGTATGACGAAGATGAACTGATTGGCTCAGGAGTTATAAGTGACTAATAAAATAAAAATGTCACCTGCATATTCGCATGTGACATTTTCTTTATAAACACTTTTACTCTTTTATTTTAGTTTGATAAAACTCGTAGAATCTTTCTTTGATTTCATCTCTTACACGATGAAATTCGCTCATAATAAATTCATCATTACCTACTGCATGTGAAGGATCATCAAAACCGATGTGCAATCTCTCTTTTACATCTCCAAGAAATGCAGGACAACTTTCATTAGCACCTCCACATACGGTAATTACATAGTCCCATGCTTCATCAAGATATTTCTCAACTGAATCAGAAGTGTGATTACTGATGTCGATACCTATTTCTTCCATAACTTTAACGGCATTTGAGTTAAGTTTTCCTGAGGCTTCGGTTCCTCCAGAATAAACTTGCAGATCTTTGTCAAAAGATTGAAGAAATCCGTGTGCCATTTGACTTCGGCATGAGTTACCTGTACATAAAATAAGAACCTTCATTTTTATTATTTTTTGATGTTATTGTAATTAAGTATTTCGTGTTAACAGACAGAACAAGCTATTAGTTCAGACTTCCTTGCTCTGAGCTGCTATGTCTTTGCTTGTTTTATCGATACTTTAGCAACTAGAGGTTGTGTTAACTTCCAACTCTTCCAGGAAACCCTGAAATACAGTCTTTAGTCGATTAATGTTATTTGCGCAAAGACAGTATTTTATTTTTACTCCTTCTACTTGTCCTTTCAGTAGTCCAGCTTCTTTTAACTCACTTAAATGCTGAGAGACAGTTGTTCTGCTTAAAGGAAGTTCTTTACTAATATCTCCCGATATGCAGGTCTTCGATTCTGCTACGTATTTCAAAATCTGAATACGTGCCGGGTGACTAAGTGCTTTTGCTAATCTTGCCAATTCTTGCAGATCTTCTTCAAAGAGTTCGTGTTTTATCATGATGTAATGTTTTATGACGCAAACATACGACATAAAAATATAACGCGCAATAGATCAGATCAATTTTAACGATTCAGTAACAAAGTAGAGGGGGATGATTAGACGATTCAATGAAAAGATGAGTCGGTAAGGTATAAAGTAAAGGTCCGATACGTTTGGAAGCTGGAATAAGAAGTTCCTGGGACAGCTCTATATGCCACCCCAGGAACAAAAAATGTTAATATAACAACAATGGATATTTTGAATCTTATTTATGCGATATCAAAACCAACTTTCTTTAAGTCGTTCCAGTATCCTGGGTAAGACTTAGTAACTACCATTGGTTCTTCAATCTTGATATTTGGATAGAACATTGCTGCAGGAGCAAATGCCATAGCCATTCTATGATCTTTATAGGTTGGGATTGAGATCTCACTATTAATGATTGATTCATCAATGTTGCCATCCCACGCCAATTCTCCATGACGAGGTTCTGTAAGTTTAGCTCCAAACTTAAGAAGTTCATTCTGTAAAGCAGTGATTCTATCTGTTTCCTTAATCTTTAATGTTTCAACCCCTGTAAAATGAAAAGGAACCTTTTTTAGAACACATAGTACAGCCATCGTTTGTGCTACGTCGGGATTCTCAATCATATTAAGGGTTAATTTCTTCGGTAACTGATCTGAAGTCTTGGTTAATCTAACAGCTTCTCCTTCTTGTTTTGAAGAAACGCCAAATTGTTCGAACCATTTCGCAATGGCACAATCTCCTTGCAGACTCTGTTTGCGAAGTCCTTCCAGTTTGATATTTGCTTCATCAGAAAGAGCTGCCAGCTGATACCAATATGAAGCTCCTGACCAATCGCTTTCGACCTTGTATAGTTTAGGTTGATATGTTTGTTCTTCTACTCTAATCTCATTTCCACCAAAATATGAACGCACACCAAACTGCTTCATTAATTTAAGCGTTAGCTCAATGTATGAACGCGACATTACTTTGTTTTTAAGTTTTATCGTCAGGCCGTTTTCAATGGCTGGTGCAATCATCAATAGCGCAGAAATATACTGACTACTAATGCTTCCATCGAGTTCTAATACTTTTCCTTTTAGGTGAGATCCCCAAATTTTCAAAGGAGGATATCCATCCTTTTCAAGATATTCAATTTTAGCTCCCAGTTCGTTAAGTGCATCAACCAAAACACCAATAGGACGTTCCTTCATACGGTCAGAACCGGTTAATGTCCATTCTCCAACAATCTTTGCCAGAAATGCAGTTAAGAATCGCATTGCTGTTCCGGCATGCCCTATGTCAAAGGTGTTCGTGTTTGAATTTAACACGTTAAGCATGACTTTTGTATCGTCGCTATCAGAGATATTCTGAATGTCATAAGGACTGTAACTTAATGCATTAATTATAAGTGCACGGTTACAGATACTTTTTGATGCAGGAAGATTAATATCTCCGTTGATGATTTTATCTTGCTTGTTTAAAGTATATATAGTGTTCATGATTTCGGATTAAAGGTTTTTGTAAAACTCAAGCGATTCAAAAATAAGTTCCTTTGAGCAGTTTTGGTCAATGATAAATGATCCAACTTCAGGAATAAGTGTAAAATTGATTCTGTTGCCAACATTTTTCTTGTCATGAGTCATTAACTGGTAAAGCTGTTCATAATCGTCTGTTGAGATTTCAAACTTACCATACAGTTCAATTAACCAAGCTGAAATTTCTTGAAGCATTTGCTTATCGAAACCTGCTACTTTATATGAAAGGAAAAGCTCACCGATCATACCATAGGCAACAGCATAACCATGAAGGATTGGTTTTCCTGATTTCATGGCGAAACTTTCAAATGCATGTCCCACTGTGTGACCAAAGTTCAACGCTTTTCTAATGTTCTTTTCTGTAGGATCATTGATTACAAAATGATCTTTTACTGCAATGGAATCTGCTACCATTTCCCCAATGCGTTCGTAATCAATATTGCCTAGGTCATATGACTGCACATCTTCAAAGTGTTTTTTATCCATGATAAGACCGTGCTTGATCATTTCGGCATAACCTGAAACGAAGTTCTGCTGATCAATGGTACGTAAAAACTGAGAATCAACATATACCATTTTAGGCAGACTGAATACTCCGATTTCGTTTTTGAATCCGTTAAAATTGATTCCTGTTTTGCCTCCCACAGATGCATCTACTTGAGATAGCAATGTTGTAGGAATATTAACAAAAGCCATTCCTCGCTTGAAGCTTGAAGCAGCAAAACCACATAAATCGGTTAGCATTCCTCCTCCAAGGTTAATCAAAAGGGAACCTCGGTCGGCCTTATTTTCACTAAGAAATTGCCAAACAGCACTAAGCGTTTCAACAGTTTTTGCTTTTTCACCTGCCGGAATTGTTAATCTTTTCAATGAAGAAAGAGTGGCTGATTCCTTAAATATAGGAAAGCAAAGTCTATCTGTGTTTTCCTCAGTGACCATAAATACCTTGTCAGCTGGATATGTTGCTATTAACTGCTCCAGTTCTGCAACTATATTCTGGGGAAATGTGACGTTTGATTTTATTTTTGGAACCATAATGTTAACGTTATTTGGATGACTGAAAAAGCTCAATCAAATAATTAATTGCTGATTTGAATGTCAAAGTTAAAACAAATTGTTATTTTAAGTTTCAAAACCAACGTTAACTGTCGGATTATGATTCGCAGTTAAAATTAGATTAAGTTTATGGTAATAGAGAACAAGAAAGCATCACGGAAAATATGGCAGTTTTTTATTCTTGCCGGAATTGCTTATTTGGCGTTAATTGTCACATTTATAGTAATGGAAGATTCATTGTGGTTATCAATTGTGTCTGCTATGTTTTTTGCTGATCTGCTCTTTTTTGTATGGATGAATTTTCAGTATGTCTATTTTACCATTTCTGATGAGCGAGTTATTTTGCGTTATTATTCAATTGTGAGTTTACCTGGGAAAGAATATAAATCTATTGAATTTGCTGCCTCCAGGTTGAAGGGTGTTGATTTTAAGGAGTCGGTTTGGGGGCTAAAAGCTAATTTACGCCTTTCAGTACGAACGCGTAGAGGGATTGCTACATTTCCCAAAGTAGGACTATCGGCCTTGTCAGTTGACAAACGCCGTAAAATTATTAATCAACTAAATGAACAAATTACAAAGAATAATGCCTGATAAATTAGCTTATCAGATTGCTTTGACAATCACTCCTGGTATTGGAAGCGTTCATGCCAGAACATTATTAGAGAATGTAGATGATATTGAAGAACTATTCGCTGAAAAACCTTCTGTTTTAGGGAAAATTCCCCGAGTAAGTAAATCGATTCTTAAAAGTTTACGAAGTAAAGAAACGCTGTTAAGGGCGGAAAAGGAGATTGAGTTTATTCAGAAGAATAATATTAATACTTGTTTTCTTACAGAGTCCAATTATCCCCGAAGACTGGTTCAGTGTACTGATGCTCCGGTATTATTGTATTCCCAAGGTAATTGCGATTTAAATCGTCAAAAGGTAATCAGTATTGTTGGTACCAGGCATGCCACACCAGCAGGTAGAGAGAACTGTGAGAATTTAGTCGCCGGATTACGCAACAAAGGGTACGATGTTTTAATTGTAAGTGGTCTGGCTTATGGAATAGATATTTGTGCACACCAGGCAGCATTAGCCAATCAGCTAGATACGATTGGTGTTGTTGCTCACGGATTGGATAAATTATATCCTTCGCAACATTACAATAAATCGAGAGAAATTATAAATCAAGGAGCCTTGGTGACGGAGTTTCTTAGTCAAACTGAATTAGATCCTAGATATTTTGTTCGACGAAACAGAATTATTGCTGGATTGGCTGATGCTACCATTGTTATTGAGTCTGCCAACAAGGGAGGTTCTTTAATTACTGCTGATATTGCGAATTCGTACAATCGCGATGTTTTCGCTTTTCCTGGAAGGGCGTCGGATAAGTATTCTGCAGGGTGTAATATGCTTATTAAGACCAATCAGGCCATATTGATTGAATCGGCCGATGATTTGGAGTACTTCCTGGGGTGGGAACCTGAAGAAAAGAAAAAGGAAGCAATTCAACCTAAGCTATTTGTTGAACTTTCTTCTGAGGAACAAGTGATTTATGATTGTCTTAGGAAGGAAGAGCAGTTACCAATGGATGTACTGGCAAGTCATTGTAAGATGCCCATTAGTCGCGTGTCAACCTGTTTGTTGAATCTTGAGATGAATGGATTGGTTGAAACACTGCCTGGAAACCTGTATCGATATCGTAATTAAGGAGCATTTCGATATAGAATCCCGTAATTCGCAATGAATTATTACTTTTGCAGTTCATTTATAAATTGAGCACATGAGGAGTTTTAGAGAATTAAAGGTAAGTAAGTCGATATTAAAGTCGTTAGATGAATTGGGATTTGTTGAACCAACCCCGATTCAGGAGAAGGCTATTCCTGCAATTAGATCAGGTAATGATGTTTTAGGAATTGCACAAACCGGTACAGGTAAAACAGCTGCTTATCTTATTCCTCTTCTAATGAAGTTGGTAAAAGCTGAAGGAGATAGCCCACGAGCAATTATACTTGTCCCAACACGGGAATTGTCTATGCAAGTAGGTGATGATATTGAGGAATTAACACAATTTTCAAATATTCGTCATGCTGCCGTATTTGGAGGTGTAGGGTGGACCAAGCATGCTCAATTAATGGAGCCTGGTATCGACATCTTAGTGGCAACTCCAGGTCGATTGATGGATCTTTATCATGAGGGATATTTAGATACCCGAAAGGTAAGAACCTTGATCATTGATGAAGCCGACCGTATGTTGGATATGGGATTTATGCCTCAGTTGAGAAAGATCCTGGAAATAATTCCAATGCGTAAACAGAATCTTTTGTTCTCTGCTACATTCTCGGAAAGGGTGGAAACGATGGCTGAAGAATTTCTTGATATCCCAACGCGTATCGAAATTGCTCCATCAGCAACACCTGCAGAATTGGTTCAACAGTTTTATTTTAAGGTGCCTAATCATCGTACCAAATTGAATCTTATTCGTCACTTGCTGATGGATGAGGAGACCTTTACACGTGTTATTATATTCTGTAATACAAAGGTTGCGGCCGAAGCAGTGTTGAAGAATGTGAAACGTAAAGCAGAAGGTGAGAAAAGGATCCTACATTCAAATAAAGGGCAGACTACCCGTACCAATACCATAAATGCTTTTAAGAATGGAGAGGTTCGTATTCTGATAACAACCGATATCTCAGCAAGGGGACTTGATGTGAGTGAGATCAGTCATGTAATCAATTTTGATATTCCAAAGCAATACGAGGACTATGTTCACCGTATTGGTCGTACTGCAAGAGCTAATAACCACGGAACAGCAATGTCGCTAATTAATCCTGCAGAAGAATGGCATTTGCGCAAGATTGAGAAGGTAATGCAGACAGAAGTTGAAGAGTTGGATATACCTGTTGAAGTAGAGATTATCGATACTCCTAAAAGAGAGAATCAGGAAATGTTACGAGAGATTGATCGTCAGCGTAAAGTTGATGATCCAACCTTTAAGGGAGCTTTCCATGAGAAGAAGAAAAGAGTATTTGAAGACAAAAGCAAAAAACGCAAACAAGCAGCAGGTAAAAAGAAAAAGTCTCCATCTAAGAAAGGTAGAAGAAGATAATTATATCATATACCATGGGTGGTTTCTATAGCCATCCATGGTCAAATAAATGAGAAAGAAGAATCTTTAAACCAATTAGGATTAATACAATCCCACCAAATATTTCTACTTTCTTTCCCAGAACATTCCCCGCTTTTTGTCCAATATATAATCCTCCGATTGCAAATAGCAAGGTAACGATTCCGATTATTAGTGCGCTCATCCATATCTGAACATATAGGAATGCAAAACTGAATCCAACGATAAGGGCATCAATACTGGTACCTAGCGACATGGAGAATATCTCTTTCCAGGAAAGCTTACATGAACAAGTCTCGTTTTCATCTTTACTTTCGATAATCATCTTAGCGCCTATGATAGCCAACAGTACAAAGGCAATCCAATGATCAAACATTTCTACGTATTGTTTAACGCTGTTACCAAGTAGCCAACCAAAAACAGGCATTAATCCCTGAAATAGGGCCAATGAAATCGCTAATGTAAGTGATCTTGAGAAACAGATGCCCTTCTTGGCAACACTGCAGCCAAGAGCAACGGCGAATGAGTCAACTGATAAACCGATTGCCAGAAGTAATAATGTTAGAAAATCCATGCGCTAATAAAATTGACTGCGAAGGAAATAAAAAAATCAATATAAAAGGGTGACGTAGGGCACAAAAAAAAGGTCCTGGATGGACCTTTTTAATATCGTAATGTGTTGTTGTTTATGCTTCAATGATAGCAGCATAATCCTCAGCACTCATTAAATCGTCGATGTCGCTAACGTTTGATAACTTAATTTTAATCATCCAACCTTCTCCAAAAGGATCCTTATTAACAAGCTCAGGACTATCTTCAAGAGCTGGATTCACCTCTAATACTTCACCAGCAACAGGCATCATTAGGTCAGAAACAGTTTTTACAGCTTCAACTGTACCAAATGTTTCTTCCTGTTCCAAGGTTTCTCCTTCGGTATCAATATCAATAAATACAATGTCTCCTAATTCTCCTTGAGCAAAATCAGTAATACCAATAAAAGCTTCTTCGCCTTCTACTCTGATCCACTCGTGGTCTTTGGTGTACTTTAGGTTTTCTGGAATATTCATGATCTCATGTAATTGTTGTTAATAATGTTTTTAGCGTTTTGTCAAATGTACAATATTTTTTCAAAACAAAACCCTAACAAATGGCAGGTAAAACAATTAGAAGTGTATGGATAAGTATAATATTTGACAATAAAATTTATCTTTACACATTATTTAATGATGTGTAACTATGAAGTTTAGTGTAGAGATAAGCTCGATTGAGGAAATTGAAATTGCAGCGAAGAAGTTTGTAGAATGTTTTACAGAACCTCGTGTTTTTGCCTTTTATGGTAAAATGGGAGCAGGAAAAACCACATTTATTAAAGCGGTTTGCGAGGAATTAGGAGCACAGGATTATGTAACCAGTCCATCGTTTGCAATTATTAATGAGTATACCACAACAAAAGTAGGGGAGATATATCATTTCGACTTTTACAGAATAAAATCATTAGAAGAAGCTTTTGATCTAGGGTATGAAGATTACTTTTATAGTGGAAAATATTCTTTTATTGAGTGGCCAGAGAAAATTGAAACCTTATTGCCGCCCAATGTCGTACATGTAACTGTTGAAGAATTAGAAAGTGGAAACAGAGTTATAACGGCTAACTAACTGAAACGAATCAATAAAAAACAAACGCATAAGCATGAGAGGAAGTGACAGACCTAGCTTTTTCCCTTTTGGCAAGGAACAAATGTTGCCAGCAGAGGAAATGCTCGAAGTAGGGCGAAAAAGGCAAAAGCTCATCATTGGAATTCCTGGAGATCATACAAAAGAAGAAACCAGAGTAGCATTGACTCCTCAGGCTGTGGAGTTGTTGGTGAAAAATGATCATACAATTCTATTTGAGAGTGGAGCTGGAGCTCAGGCTAGTTATACCGATGTCGATTATGCTGATGCTGGTGCGATTGTTACAAATAATAGAAAAGAAGTTTTTCAAGCGGATATTATCATGGGTGTGGCTCCATTTAGTCACGACGATGTTGATATCATGAGAGGTAATCAAACGGTTATCTCAAGTATGCGGTTGAATTCTCAGTGCAAATCTTCTTTGCAGAAGATGATGCAAAAAAAGATCTGTGCTATTGCATATGAATATTTAAAAGATGAGTATCGCCGTTTTCCTGTAATGGAATCAACATGTGAAATTGCAGGAAGTACAGCCATAATGATTGCTAGTGAGTATTTAAGTAATGCTCATCAAGGGAAAGGTGTTTTGCTTGGTGGAATTACAGGAGTTACTCCCGCAGAGGTTGTTATTTTAGGTTCAGGTACTGCAGCGATTAATGCAGCACGCACGGCACTAGGTTTGGGGGCTGAAATTAAGGTCTTCGACAATTCCATTCACAGTATGAGATTGATGGAAGAGAAGCTAGGTAAAAAGATATTTACTTCTGTTTTTCAACCACAAGTGCTAATAAAAGCCTTGCAGTCGGCTGATGTTGTACTGGGAGCATTAACATTTATATCTTCTCCAAAGTTTGTGGTTCCTGAAAACTATATCCGCAAAATGAAAGAGGGAGCTGTAATTGTTGATTTATGCATTAGCCAGGGTGGTTGCTTTGAAACATCAATGTGTACGACAT
This sequence comes from Puteibacter caeruleilacunae, assembly GCA_005217565.1. GTDB lineage: Bacteria > Bacteroidota > Bacteroidia > Bacteroidales > Prolixibacteraceae > Puteibacter > Puteibacter caeruleilacunae. Next base: position 140,150 of record SJCO01000012.1, on the reverse strand, counting down.
TTAAAAAACCTGCCTACAGAAAATTAGGAGTTATTCATTATTGTATACCAAATCTTGCAGCACGAGTTGCCAGAACATCTTCCATTGCACTGAGTAATATTTTTGCACCAATTCTTATTGATATTGGTGAAATCGGTGGAATGTTCAAGTATATTAAATCGTCGAAAGGATTTAGAAATGGTATTTATCTGTATAATGGAATCTTAACTAGTCCTGATTTGGGTAATAAATTTGGCTTGTCACATCAAGATATAGAATTGCTGATAGCAGCATTTTAATACGCTGAATGGCCCAAAAATAAAGAAGTTAAGAAAAGTGTGAATTTATTGTAATGTCTGAAGTAATATAGATACTAAATAAATAGAATGCAGATTTTTTTGTATTCCTTTGCTTTTGAAAAAGAATTTTAGCAAATTGAAACGATAAAAATTCATATTTTTATAACCCTCAGAAGCTATTAACGCAAAACGAGAAGGCTGCTTGGAATTTAAGTAGCCTTTTTTATTTTTCCTCGTTTTTACGTTGTTCCTTAGGTAATCTTTTTTCAGCCTTTAATGCTTGATGGATAATCCATTCAATCTGCCCATTCATGCTGCGAAACTCATCGGCAGACCATTTTTCCAGTGCTTTTAACATTTCCGGACTGAGACGTAATACAAAAGCTTTCTTCTTTGTCATATTATTGATGTAATGTTCCTGTGTTGATAACAGGACTCGCGTCTTTATCTCCGCACAAAACTACCATTAAATTGCTTACCATGGTCGCTTTTTTATCTTCATCAAAGTCTACAATATTCTTATCGTTCAGTTGATCAAGTGCCATTTCTACCATACTTACTGCACCTTCTACAATCTTGTAACGCGCAGCAACAATGGCTGTAGCCTGTTGTCTTCGAAGCATGGCTTGAGCAATCTCTTCAGCATAAGCAATGTAATTAATACGTGCCTCAATGACATGAATTCCTGCTATTTCAAGGCGTTCTCTGATTTCATCCTCTAGCTGATGGTTAACCTCTTCTCCTCCCGAACGTAAAGTTATCACTGCGTCATGATCCTCAAAGTTGTCGTAAGGATATACTCCTGCCAGCTTACGCAGTGCTGCTTCGCTTTGTACTACAACAAAGTGTTTGTACTCATCGACAGAAAACGCTGCTTTAAATGTGTCTTCCACTTTCCATACTAATACTAAGCCGATCTTAATTGGATTCCCGATGCTATCATTCACTTTTATCGGATCACTATCAAAGTTTCTTGCACGAAGTGATATCCTCTTTCTAATGTAGAATGGATTTACCCAGAAAAAGCCATTTTTCTTGATAGTACCTACATATTTACCAAATAGTGTTAATACCGAGGACTCATTTGGATAAACTGTTGCGAGACCTTTAATGATGAATACAAATGCTACTATTGGCAACACGCCAAATGGCATACCCTTACTGAGCATTCCAACTGCTAAGGCTAAAAATATTAGACTGAATATCAAAGCAAGATATCCTGATCCAGGAGATACTTCTTTCTCTTTCATAATCGTTAATTTAAAGTGATATCAATATGATATTAAAGTACGGGAAAAATGATTGCATTTACAAGATGTTGTTTAGCAGGTTATTGTGGTGATTGAATTCATGCAATTCTTATTACTAGTGGAATGAGTAAAGGTATTTAGGAATAGGTGTTATTGTATTTATTAGATATAAAAGGTTATTAGGGAGTATGTCAGGAGAGAATAAGTCGCTAAATTTTTTGCATAAAAAAAGCCGGTAAAAAACCGGCTTCTTAGTAGCGGGGACAGGACTCGAACCTGCGACCTCCGGGTTATGAGCCCGACGAGCTACCAACTGCTCTACCCCGCAATATATCTTTAGTTTCTTAGAACTTTCAATGTTTGCGTTGTTTCTCAAACGCGGGTGCAAATATAGAGTGTTTTATCGGATCTGCAAATGTTTTTGCAGTAATGTTGTTTATTTGTTCGCATTATTATTTGTTTGGGACATTTTATCACTGCCAAAAAGTTGATATTATAGTATTGTGATTAGAAAGGAGAGAATAGGTTGTTAAATTTTGGACATAAAAAAAGCCGGTAAAAACCGGCTTCTTAGTAGCGGGGACAGGACTCGAACCTGCGACCTCCGGGTTATGAGCCCGACGAGCTACCAACTGCTCTACCCCGCAATATATCTTTAGTTTCTTAGAACTTTCATTGTTTGCGTTGTTTCTCAAACGCGGATGCAAATATAGAGCGTTTTGTTGGATATGCAAGCGTTTTTGAGTAAAAAAAAGAAAGGAATTCTGTAAGTATCTCAATAACTGTTGTTTCGTTTTTGTTTTTTTCTCGTTGTTTATGTTTTTTACACTGTGATTTTATAAAATTATTGGTGAAGTTGTGCTGTATTAGGTATGAAATCTTAAGGTTTTAACGCCTCTTTGATCCTCGAAGGTCTATTCTTTTCGCTATCTTTCCTCTATGTTTTCCCTATCTATCCCCTATATCATCTCTATTAATTAGATAGGGAAAGTATAGGGTATAGACGGTTTTGATAGGGAGGAAAGAATAATCCTTCTTGATCTTGACTTTGGTATGATAATGGTTTTTGTCGGCCTATTTAGTCTGGAAAGAATTGCATTTGCGCGTCGATGTATTCGTAAAATAACAAAAACCACTCATCCATTAATCGTTATATCCAATGAAATTGAGAAAACTTTATAATTTTGTATGCTAGAAAAATAATAGAATGGAATGACAGCGACTAAGAAAGAGCTGAGAGAAAAGAAAAGAAAGGATCTTCTCAATAAGTGGAAAGATAAATACCGCTTAACGTTATTAAATGATTCAAGTCTGCAGACTGTTTTGAGTTTTAAGCTCTCACGGATTGGAGTGTTTACTTCGGTTGTTTTGTTTACAATCGTCGTTATCACTATCATTAGTTTGCTCATTTCATTTACTCCACTTCGTGAATATATACCTGGTTACCCCTCGGGTAAAATGAGAAAGCAAATTGTTGAAAATGCCTTGCGCGTTGATTCATTGGAGGAACAATTGCGTATGAAGGATGAATTCATAAATAAAATTCAGGTCTTAATAAAAGGGGAAGTGCCCGAAGAAACAGATCAACTACCTGATACGTCAATCCGTTTAAGTCAGGTTGAGTTTAAGACCTATAATCATGATTCAATTTTTCAGGATAAGATCCAGGAAGAAAAATTTAATTTGTCCTTATTTGATCAATCCGAAGAAGAAACAAAGATTAGTGATGTGCATTTCTTTGTTCCTGTAAAGGGTGTAATAACCAAACATTTTAAAGCAACACCTGAGCATTTAGGAGTTGATATCGTAGCAGAGGAATTTGCCAGAATTTCTTCAATACTTGATGGAACGGTTGTGTTTGCCGGCTGGACTACCGATGGAGGATATGTGATCCAGTTGCAGCATGAGAATAACTTAATTTCAATTTATAAACATAATTCGGAGTTGTTGAAAAAGCAAGGCGATAGGGTTCAGGCTGGTGAAGCAATTGCAATTATGGGAAATTCTGGAGAAATGACCACTGGATCTCATTTGCATCTGGAAATGTGGTTTCAAGGAACGGCTATTGATCCAGAAAAATACATCGATTTTTAAATGGAGAATAAGAAAAAAAATATTGCAGTTTTAGGATCTACAGGATCGATTGGTACGCAAACACTTGAAGTGGTTGAAGCGTATCCTGATCGTTTTGAAGTAGAACTATTGACTGCATACAACAATATAGAACTGCTTGTTGAACAGGTTCGGAAATTTGAACCGAATGTAGTTGTTATAGGTAATGAAGCAAAGTATGCCGATTTGTGTGAGGCACTAAAGAAAGAGCCAGTTAAAATTTATGCTGGTATGGATGCCATTGCACAATGTGTACAAATGGATTGCATTGACCTGGTGGTGACTGCTATGGTTGGTTATTCCGGATTAATACCTACCATAAAAGCGATTGAGGCAGGAAAGAATATTGCCTTAGCCAATAAAGAAACATTGGTTGTAGCTGGTGAAATCATTACAAAGCTTGCACGCGAAAAGAATGTTCATATCTACCCGGTAGATTCAGAGCATTCGGCTATTTTTCAATGCATGACAGGTGAGTGGATGAATCCATTGGAGAAGGTTTATCTGACATGCTCTGGTGGTCCTTTTCGCGGAATGAATGCTGATCAGTTGAAAAATGTGACGAGTAAAGATGCGCTTCGTCATCCTAATTGGGATATGGGAGCCAAAATTACAATTGATTCTGCTACCTTAATGAATAAAGGCTTCGAGGTTATCGAGGCAAAATGGTTATTCGGTTTGGAAGCTGACCAAATCGATATCATTGTTCATCCACAAAGTATTATTCATTCTATTGCACAATTTAAGGATGGTTCAATGAAGGCGCAGATGGGACTGCCTGACATGAAACTGCCGATTGTTTATGCAATGACATTTCCTGAGCGATTAGAAACGACATTCCCAAGATTTAACTTCCTTGATTATCCAAGTCTGACATTTGAGAAACCCGATCTTGAAGTTTTCAGAAATGCTGCCTTGGCTTATGAGGCGATGAAAATTGGTGGAAATATGCCTTGTATTTTGAATGCTGCGAATGAGATTGCAGTAGAGGAATTTCTCAAGGATAAGATTAGTTTTCTGTTTATGCCTGAATTAATTGAGCAGGTTATGGAAAAATCTCCATATATTGCAGCGCCAACTTTAGAGGATTATGTAGAGTCGGATAAAGAGGCAAGAGAAATTGCCAGGGAGATAGTAAAGAACGCAAATATTGAAAAGATAAAATTGGTTTAATGGAAATATTGATAAAAGCATCACAGTTACTGTTGAGTTTGTCGATTCTTGTGATTCTGCACGAGTTTGGGCACTTTATGTTTGCAAAGATTTTTAAGTGTAGAGTTGAGAAGTTTTACCTGTTTTTTGATCCTTGGTTTTCTTTGTTGAAAACTAGAAAAGGCGAAACTGAATATGGAATCGGATGGCTACCTCTTGGAGGATATGTTAAGATTTCAGGAATGATTGATGAATCGATGGATAAGGAAGCGATGAAGGAAGAGCCCAAAGAGTGGGAGTTTCGTTCAAAGCCAGCTTGGCAGCGCTTGTTGATCATGATTGGTGGTGTGATGATGAATTTCATCTTTGCCATTTTAATCTATATCGGAATCTTGTATGCTTACGGGAAGCAATATTTACCAAATGAGAATGCTGTTCATGGAATCGTTGTAAATGAGGTTGGTGAAGAAATTGGTTTGCGTACAGGTGATAAGATTCTTGAGGTTAATGGAAATGTAATTGAAGACTTTTATAAGATTGTTCCTTCGCTTATTTTAGAGAAGGCAGAGAATATTAAAGTAAATCGGGGCGGAGAAGTAATTGTATTGCCGATTACTAATCAGGATCTTGCTGTGTTGTTGAAGAAGAGTAAAGGGATTATCAGTCCCAGGGTCTTGTTCGATATCAAGGTTGGTAAATTAGTGAAAAATTCTCCGGCTAAGAAGGCTGGCTTTAAAGTAGGTGATGAGTTTGTAGCCATTGATGGAAATAAATTTACTTACTATGACCAGTTTGCAGCTTATTTGAAAGATAAGAAATCAACGTCTGTAAATGTTGAAATTCATCGTGATGGAACAACAATGCAATTGCCAGTTGAGGTAGATGAGACCGGCCGTTTGGGATTTTATCCAGCATTTAACGAAGGCGCTGAATTAAAGCATAAAACATTACGTTATGGCTTCTTAGAGTCTGTCCCTGCTGGTTTGTCGCTAGGATGGACTACAGTGAAGGATTACCTTAAGCAATTTAAGCTTATCTTTACACCAGAGACTAAGGCTTATGAATCTTTGGGTGGATTCATCTCTATTGGTAATATTTTCCCAGGTCAATGGAACTGGCATTCATTCTGGAATATGACAGCATTATTGTCGTTGATTCTAGGGATTATGAACTTATTACCAATTCCAGCTTTGGATGGAGGTCATGTGCTATTCTTATTATATGAAATGGTGTCGGGAAGAAAACCAGGCGATAAGTTTCTTGAATATGCACAGATTGGTGGTATGATTTTATTGTTAGCATTAGTGCTATATGCTAACGTAAATGATGTGATAAAATATATCTTTAAGTAGAGTAATAACAGCAGGTTAGGCTAGAAAATAAAAAAAATATATATTTGTGGCCTGAAACCGTTAAAACCAATATCATGAATTTATTATTTGTATTAGCAGGATTTGTAGGAGGTTATGAGTGGGTTATCATTCTTCTTGCGGTTATTCTTCTTTTTGGAGGACGTAAGATTCCTGAGTTGATGAAAGGACTAGGAAAAGGTATGAAAGAATTTAAAAATGCCACTAAGGACGACGAAGGTTCTGCAAAAGATGAAAAAGAGTCTATCGATAAGTAGTCTTATAGAAATATGTTAAAAAAGATTAAATCCCGCGTTGATGCGGGATTTTTTTTGCTCCTGAATTTCCATATTAAGATGGATGTCTTAAATTTAGTGGAGGTTATAAAAATGCGTTAATACAAATAGGGTTTAAAAATTTATGAATTATGAAGAAACTACACTTTAGAGCAGTTCTACTTGCTTTGGTTGTTCTTGTAATTGCTTCTTGTTCCGACTCTAAGAAGGGGCTAAAAAGGAACATTTCTGGACGACCGGGTGAGGTACTAATCGTTATGAATGAAGATTTCTGGCATGGTGAAGCAGGAAGCAGTCTACGCCAGGTGTTGGCACAGCCACAGTTGGCTTTACCTCAGGATGAGCCAATCTTTGACCTGATTCATATTCCGCCAGAAGCATTTCAGAATGTGTTTAAATCGACACGTAATATTGTGCATGCCAATATCTCTCCTAATGTTAAGGAGGCAAAAGTTGATTTCTTAAAAGATATTGATGCTTATCCACAGGCGGTAATAAAAATCAGTGCTCCAAATAAAAAGGCATTTGTTGATGCTTTTATGGAGAAATCAGATAAAATAGTTGCTTATTTTACCAAGTCGGAGAAGGATCGATTGAAAGGAAATTACAAGAAATTTCATGCAAGAGATGTTGATAGGCAAATGAAAGAGAAGTATGATTTCTCTATCAAAATGGCCCCAGGTTTCAAGGTAACACAAGATTCTGCGAATTTTGTATGGTTGCGTTATGAAACGCGGGAAGTCGGACAAGGGGTATTTGTTTATTGGTATGATTATGAGGCCGAAGATACATTTACTCTGGATTATATCCGTCAGAAGCGTGATTCAGTATTGCAACTTCATGTTCATGGAGAGTTAGAGGGGACCTACATGAAAACAGAAGACTTAGTGGATCCGGTATATAATGTATTTAAGTATAATGGCAATTACGCATCTATAATGCGTGGCTTGTGGGAGCTTGAGAATGACTTTATGGGTGGACCATTTATCTGTTTGTCAATCTTAGATCCTAAACGAAACAGGGTGCTTAATGTTGATGGTTATGTGTATGCTCCGAAGAAAGATAAACGTGAGCTATTACGTCAGATTGAGGCCATGATTTATTCGGTGGAATTTCCTGATCAGGATCATATCGATAAAATGTACAGGGAAGCTGCTATAGGAGAAGCTCCGGAAGAGAGTTAGTCGCATCGATTAATTAAGATATTAACAAGCCTTTTGAATATGGATGTCGATTCATCCTGTTCGAAAGGCTTGTTTTTTATATCTGATGTAAACCTGCATTGCATGAATTTGTTAATTTTACATTGAACTGTTAAAAACGGATAAGATGAACTTTGCAATAAACATTACCAAAGAAGCTATAGAGCAAGAAAATATCGCTTTTCTTATTGAGAATAAGGAAGATTTACAGAAGTTACCTCTTTCCGGTGCTGAGCTGGACTACTGTAGTGAGAAGTTTGACAATAAGGAGTCGGAGCTGCTTATTAATCGACTAACGCATATGGTATTCATCATTAAAGTAGATGCAGAAAAGCTAGCTTATCAGCAGGATGAAATTTGTCGTAAGTTCGGAGGGAAAGTTATTAACAACCTAAAGAAGGAAAAGAAAAGCAGACTGCTAGTTGATGGTGTTGTTGGAAAGTCTGAATGGCAAACAGCATTTATCGAAGGTGTTGTTTTAGGTGGATATGACTTTTTAAAATATAAGACAGAAGACACACAGGAAGAACAAAAGATTGAAATCTTATTGAGTAATTCCAGTCTGTCGGAGGAAGATCTGAAAGTGATCACTGCACGCTTGAAGGCAGTTTATTATACAAGGGATCTGGTAAATGAGCCAGTTGCTTCATTAAATGCTACCGATTTATCGACAAGGATCTATGAGTTGGGAAAAGAGGCTGGATTTTCAGTTGATATTCTTAACAAGCAGAAAATTGAATCGCTAAAGATGGGAGGTTTGTTGGCCGTGAATAAAGGAAGTATTGATCCTCCAACATTCACCATCATGGAGTGGAAACCAGAAGGTGCGACAAATGATAAACCAGTCGTTTTAGTAGGTAAAGGAGTTGTATTTGATACAGGAGGTGTTAATTTAAAAACAATGCCAGGAAGTATCGATCATATGAAAGCCGATATGGGTGGAGCAGCTACGGTAATAGGTGCGGTTTATGCGGTAGCAAAAGCTAAAATGCCTGTTCATGTGATAGGATTAATCCCAGCGACAGATAACCGTCCTGGTCGCAATGCTTATGTGCCTGGAGATGTTATTAAGATGCATAGTGGATTAACTGTTGAGGTATTGAATACCGATGCTGAGGGGCGAATGATACTTGCCGATGCATTGAGCTATGCTAAGAAATATGACCCTTTATTAACAATTGATGTGGCTACGCTGACCGGTGCAGCAGCATACTCAATCGGAAGTCTTGCTAGTGTTGTAATGGGTAACGCGGAGACTAGTTATTTCGATCAGCTTAGAGAAAGTGGATATAATGAGTATGAAAGGGTAGTAGAATTCCCATTCTGGGATGAATACGGAGAGATGATTAAATCTCAGGTAGCCGATATTAAAAATTTAGGTGGCCGTGAAGGAGGTGCAATCACTGCAGGAAAATTTTTAGAAAAGTTTGTTGATTACCCTTGGATTCACATGGATATAGCCGGACCTGCATTTATCGAAAAGAATGATAGTTATCGCGGACGAGGAGCTACAGGGTATGGAGTGAGACTCTTATTTAACTTTTTGAATAAGATTAAATAAAAGAGTAACTTTGTGCGTATATAGCTTTACATAAATATTGCATCTGCAAGTGATCTGTTGTTTGATCAGGATTGTAAAGGCAGAAAGGTGAAGAGATGGAGTTAGCATTAGGATCATGCTAGAGATGCAATTAACCAAAACCAAGATGAAGAAAGATAAAATAAGAGTCGGTATATCACACGGAGATATAAATGGTGTAGGCTACGAAGTCATTATGAAAACCTTAATGGATAACAGAATGATGGAGTTGTGCACGCCGATTGTATATGGATCACCAAAAGTGGCAGCTTATCACAGAAAAGCACTGAATATTAGTAATTTTAGTTTCAATCATATTCGTTCTGCTTCTGAAGCTGATTCACAAAGAGCTAACATTATTAACTGTATCGATGATAATATTCGCGTAGAATTGGGTAAGTCTACCCAAATAGCGGGTGAAGCGTCATTTATAGCCTTGGAGCATGCAGTTAAAGACCTTAAGGAAGGTAAAATTGATGTACTGGTGACTGCTCCTATTAACAAGGATAATATTCAATCAGAATATTTTAATTTCCCAGGTCATACCGAATACCTCTCAGATGCATTTGATAGCCATAATCACCTGATGTTGATGGTGAGTGGTTCTATTAAAATTGGTGTAGTTGCAGGTCATGTGCCAATAGCAGAGGTACCATCAAAAATTACCAAAGGTGCTATCCTTAAAAAGTTGAGAACTATTCAGCATACGCTTGAACAGGATTTCTCTGTTAAGCGCCCTCGTATCGCTGTGTTGGGATTAAATCCGCATGCAGGTGATAACGGACTGTTAGGAACGGAAGAGCAAGAAGTGATCATTCCATCTATCGAACGAGCAAAAGAGGAAGGTATCTTAGCAATGGGACCATATCCTGCTGATGGCTTCTTTGGATCGAGTGAGTTCAACCGATTTGATGCAATCCTGGCGATGTATCATGATCAAGGATTGATTCCATTCAAAGCGATGTCGTTCGACAATGGAGTTAACTATACTGCAGGTCTACCGGTTATTAGAACCTCGCCTGCCCATGGTACTGCATATAATATTGCGGGTGAGGACAAGGCTTCGGCTGACTCATTCCGAAATGCAGTGTATTTGGCAATCGACATATTTAAGAGTCGTTCCATATACCAGGAGATTAGTCAGGATCCATTGAAGAAACAAGAAATCGAACAACCTACTGTAGATGAGGATGTTGATTTAACTCAAGAAGAATTACCGGAGGATATTTAATCAATAAAGAGTAAATGATAGAATACATAAAGGGCACAATTGATAGCCTTACACCAGCCAATGTTGTTATTGAAGCTAACAGCATTGGTTGGTTTGTTAATATCTCGTTGCATACATACAGCAGACTGAGTGATAAAAAAGATATTCAGTTATTCATTCATGAAGTAATCCGTGAAGATGCCCACACCTTATATGGTTTTTCAGATCCCGAGGAACGCGAATTATTCAGAAGTCTAATCACAGTAAACGGAGTTGGTTCTGCAACTGCCATAATGATGCTTTCTTCTCTTTCTCCAGAAAAGATCGTTGAGGCCATTTCAATGGAAGAGGTAAATGTTTTAAAAGGAGTAAAAGGTATTGGAGCAAAGACCGCTCAGCGAATTATTATCGATTTGAAAGATAAAATCGCGAAAAGTGATGTTACTGATCAAATTTTCCAGTCTCAGGACAATACAATCAAAAATGAAGCGTTATCAGCATTGATAATGCTAGGCTTTAGTAAGAAAGATGCCGATAAAAGTTTGGATAAAGTTTTAAAGGCAAATCCAGGAATAGGAGTAGAAGGAGCAATTAAAGCAGCATTAAAGCAATTGTAAAAACGAACATATACTAAAAAATCGACCCGGTTTTGAATAGGCTGATAAGAAATTTGCTTGCTGTTTGTCTGTATACTTTAATCTCTGCATTTGTATGGGGAGGAAAAGTGGAGTATTCGAATGAGATGGAAACGTTCAATGGAGAATCATTGATGGTTGCAGTGTCGGATACCACAGAGGTTGATCTGCCTTATCCTATCAAAACCAACGGGATTTATGAATATCCTCAGGGACCTGATTCTTCTGCGCTATATTTAAAGCGACCTTCCAATATCAAAAAAGAATATATCTATGATCCTACTACAGGAGAGTATATTCTTTATGAGCGTATCGGTGATTTTATGTATCGTCCTCCAAAATCATATTCATTGCAGGATTATATGAAATATGATTTTGATCGTTCAATACAGAATTATTGGCATCAAAGGGCAATGGAGGAAAGAGAGTTAAACGGTTCAAATGGGATGTTGCCTAAGCTTACTATTGGAGGAGAGGCTTTCTCGAAAATCTTTGGTAGTAATGTTGTTAATATTCGCCCACAAGGTTACGTGCAGGTTGATTTTGGTTATAAATCGAGTTTCATTAATAATCCTAATATTCCTGAAAACAATAGAAGGACACCTACATTTGACTTTGATCAGAACATTCAAATGAGTGTTACTGGTACAGTGGGAGAGAAAATGCGCATGCGCGTTAATTATAACACAGAAGCGTCGTTTGATTTTGAGAATCAAATGAATATTGACTATACCGGAGATGAAGATGAGATCATAAAAAAGATTGAAGCAGGTAATGTGTCACTACCATTGAGTGGTTCATTGATTACAGGAGGAACAAATCTTTTTGGAGTCAAGACTGAGATGCAATTTGGGCGGTTGAATGTTACCACAATCTTGTCGCAACATCGAGGAGAAACCCAGGTTATTAATACTGAAGGAGGAGCTCAGAAAACAGAGTTTGAAATTAGTGCAACAGAATACGATGCCAACCGACATTTCTTCCTATCTCATTATTTTAGAGATCACTATAATGAAGCATTGGAAAGATTGCCGATTATTAATTCGCAGGTAACGATAAACAAGGTTGAGGTCTGGGTAACCAATAAAGCGGGTAACTTTAATGAGTCGCGTGATATTATTGGTTTTATGGATCTTGGAGAACATCAATCTAATATTTATAACCAGATCGGAGAGTTTGGAGAAACACCAGGACAGAGTTATCCTGAAAATATTTTCCCTTATAACAATGCAAACCGCTTGTATGAGGCGATGACTACCACTTACGGGGCTATCCGTCAGAGTTCTCAGATTACAGCAACCCTGGCACCATTGGAAGCGAATCAATTCTCCATGGGGCAAGATTATGAAAAGATTGGACAGGCACGAAAGCTTGCATCATCAGAATATACCGTAAACGAAAAATTGGGATATATATCGTTGAGTACTTCATTGAATGCAGACGAGGTGCTGGCGGTAGCGTTTAATTACTCTATTGGAGGAAGAACATTTCAGGTGGGAGAATTTTCAACCGATGGAATTGAAAGTCCTCAAACACTTATCCTAAAAATGTTAAAAGGAACAACACTTTCTCCTCGTTATCCGACATGGGATTTGATGATGAAGAACGTGTATAACCTGAATGCCTATGAGATGCAGGAGGATGGTTTTGACCTGGACGTTGTATATCTTGATGATTCAAAAGGTACTTACATTAACTACTTGCCACAGTCAAACCTGAAGGGACATATCCTTTTGAATGTAATGAACCTTGATAATGTAAACAGTCAGGGTGATGCACCTCGTGATGGTGTATTCGACTTTTTTGAAGGGTATACTGTGCTTGCTTCGAAGGGGAAGGTGATCTTTCCAGTGTTGGAACCTTTTGGTCAGCATTTGGTTGACTCGATTACTGATCCTGGTTTTGAGAAGAAATATGCTTATACCTCTCTTTATGATTCTACTTTAACGGTTGCTTTGCAAGATGCAGAGCATAATAAGTTTAAGTTGAAGGGAAGTTATAAGGGATCGTCAAGTTCTGAGATACGCTTAAATACCATTAATCAGAGTCCCGGTTCGGTAAAGGTAACAGCAGGAGGAAAGCAACTTCAGGAGGGATTGGACTTCGTTGTTGATTATAACCTGGGAACAGTGTCGATCATCAATCAGGGATTATTGGAATCAGGAACACCTATTCAGGTGTCCTCCGAAAGTCAAGAGCTATTCTCAGTACAACGTAAAACCCTAATAGGGACGCATTTGAATTATGAGGTCTCTAAGAACTTCAATATCGGAGGTACGTTCATGTGGATGAATGAAAATCCTCTGACTGAAAAGGTGAACTATGGAGAAGAACCGATTTCCAATATGATTTGGGGATTGGATATGGCATATCGTAATGAGTCGAATTTTCTGACCAATATGGTTGACAAATTACCATTCATCGATACCAAGGCTAAATCTACTGTAACCTTTGAAGCAGAGGGAGCTCAGCTTATTCCAGGGCAGTCAAATAGTATCAAGGGAAGGTCTTATATCGATGACTTTGAAAGCACAAAGACTCCATTGAATCTTATGAACCGCCTTAACTGGGTACTTGCGAGTACGCCTCAAAAGCAGACGTTATTCCCTGAATCGGAAGGTGTGAATAGTGTGGCGTATGGTTATAACCGTGCAAGGATTGCCTGGTATACTATTGATCCTTTATTTACGTCAAATTCATCGCAAACACCTAGGTATATAGCCAACGACTTTGATCAACAGGATAACCATTATATCCGTGATGTTCATCAGAATGAAATATTCCCTAATAAGGATATTGTTGCAGGTGAGACAACACGTATACCAACATTGAACGTTGCATTCTATCCTACGGAGAAGGGACCTTACAACTATGATACTGGAGACTCACCTCTGGCTGATGGTGTAAATGAGGATGGTACGTTGAGAAGTCCAGAGAAACGATGGGGTGGTATCATGAGAGATATCCAAACAACGGATTTTGAGACTGCTAATATTGAGTATATCGAATTTTGGATGCTGGATCCATTTATTTACGATGAGAACGACACCCATGAAGGGGGAGATTTATATTTCAACTTAGGTAATATTTCGGAGGATATCCTGAAGGATTCACGTATCGGTTTTGAGAATGGATTACCAAAGACAGAACTTGTTGAGAACGTTGATGAGACGGCTTGGGGACGTGTTTCAACATTGGCACCACTTACCGATGCCTTTGATGCGGGTTCTGATACGCGTCAACGCCAGGATGTTGGTCTTGATGGTTTAGGGGATGCCGATGAAAATAGTTTCTTTGCTGATTATCTGCAACGATTACAGACTATATTGAATCCTGAGGCGATGAGTGTCGCAGAAGATGATCCATCGAATGATAACTACCGATATTTCAGGGATCAATATTACGATGGAATAGAAGCAGGAGTTTTGGAGCGCTATAAGGCCTATAATAATATGCAAGGAAACTCTCCTGATGCATCCGGTTCATTTTCTTCAGCAGCTTATGATAGACCCGATATTGAGGATGTGAATGATGATAACACCATGAGTGAGTATGAGAGTTATTATCAGTATCATATTAGTATGCGCAAGGAAGATTTTGAGGTAGGTAAGAACTTTATTGCTGATAAAATTACTACAGAAGTTGATGTGCGAAATCCTGAGAATCCTGGCGAGGTTACATGGTATCAGTTCCGTGTGCCAATCTCAGAGTATGAGGAAGCTTTTGGTAATATCAGTGACTTTAAATCGATTCGATTCATGCGTATGTTTATGCGTGGATTTAAGGAGGATGTTGTTTTACGATTTGCAACAATGAATCTGGTCAGAGCTGATTGGAGAAGATATCAAGGTGATTTACTTGATCCAGATGCTGCTATGTCTCCTGATACAGAATTCGAAACTTCAGCTGTGAATATTGAAGAGAACTCAAATAAGAAACCTGTTAACTATATTCTTCCAGAAGGTATTGATAGGGCAATTGATCCGGCAAATCCACAATTGAAGCAATTGAATGAGCAATCCATGGTTTTAAAGGTTAAAGATCTTAATCAAGGTGATGCGAGAGCTGCTTACAAGAGTATGAATCTTGATATGCGCAGGTATCGAAACATCAAAATGGATGTTCACGCGGAGGAGATTGACGGATATCCATTAAGTGATGACGAGTTGCATGTCTTTATGCGCCTTGGATCGGACTTTACCAATAACTATTATGAATATGAGATTCCGTTGAAGCTTACTAAGCCTGGTTTCTATAATGGAGATTTGGTAGCGTCTCGTAGGGAAGTATGGCCAATTGAGAATAGGTTTGATTTTCAGATGGATGTGCTGACCGATCTAAAACTTGCCAGGAATGCTGAGATGCGTCAAGCAGGCTCAACATTGCGAATTACAGATATATTTGAAGCTGCAGATCCATCAGAGAATAATGGGAAAAACATTGTTCGTGTTAAGGGTAATCCAAACTTGGCAAATGTTAGGGTGCTGATGATCGGTATTCGAAATCCAAAAACAGGATTAGCAACTGGCCCAAGAGCTGTGGAAGCATGGGTGAATGAATTGCGACTTGGAGATATTGATAACGAAGGAGGTTGGGCTGCACAGGGACGTGTTACTGCTCGTTTGGCAGATCTGGGATCGGTTACAGTATCCGGAAAAGTTGTAACAGCTGGTTTTGGTAGTATTGACCAAGGGGTAAATGAAAGAACACAGGATAATCTGAAGGAGTATGACATTTCTTCTAATCTAGAGTTGGGGCGCTTCTTTCCTGAAGAGTCTGGAGTGAAAATCCCAATGTATGTTGGTTATTCTAAGTCAATAGTTACGCCAGAATATAATCCGCTTGATCCAGATATCAAATTGGATAAAGCTTTGGCAAATGTTGAAACGAAAGAGGAAAAAGACTCTATAAGTAATATTGCGGAAGATTATACAACTCGTAAAAGTATAAACTTCACAAACGTAAGAATTGAGAAACCAAATAAGAAAGGTAAGCCAAAGGTTTATGATGTTTCTAATTTCTCAGCTACTTACTCATACAATGAGTTGTACAGAAGGAATGTTGATACAGAGTATGATTTGGATAAGACTTATCGTGCAATGCTTGGGTATAATTTTAATACCAAACCTAAGTCGGTTACACCATTCCGTAGCTCAAAGCTGTTGAAAGGTAAAGCCTTCAGGATTATAAAAGATTTTAATTTCAACCTTTCGCCTACGCAGATATCTTATCGTACCGATCTATATCGTCATTATAATGAGGTTCGGGCAAGAAATATTTCTGATCCTGATATGATTATTGAGTCGACTTTCGATAAGGAGTTTCTTTGGAACAAGTATTTCGATTTGAAATATGATATCACAAGAAGTCTTCGTTTAGATTTCTCGAATCAATCAACGGCTCGCATTGATGAACCTTATGGGCGTATAAATAAGGATGATGACGATTACTCACAGAAGCGAGATTCAATTATGGAGAACCTATGGAAGGGTGGTCGTCCGGTGAATTATCAACACAGTATTAATGTGCGTTATGCATTACCAATTAACAAACTTCCAGGTTTGGATTGGACAACAACATCTGTGAATTATCGTGCAAATTATTTCTGGGAAGCAGGTCCTGTAACAGAAGACGATGTTGAATACGGAAATACAATAGAAAATAATAACAGCATTACGCTTACAGGAGGTTTAAACTTTGATCGTTTATACAATAAAGTTGGCTTCTTGAAGAAGTTGAATAACAGTTTTAAGTCTCGTTCTTCGAAATTTAGTTACTCAAATCGCAGGACAACAACTGGCCGACAGAGTTCTTCGCGACCTGAGCAAGAGGCTCAAAAGAAAGAAAAGAAAGTAGAATATAAAACTGTAGAGTATAAAGCCCGCAATGTTGACATTAAAGCCAATGAGCCTGTTACGATTACTCATAATCTTCGCTCGAAGACTATCGAGGCCAGAGTAAAAGATGCAAAAGGAAGACTTGTGCGAGGTAAGGTGGCAGTCATTGATGAGAATAAAATTAGCTATACTACAACTCGGGATGTAGGCAAGGCTAGCTTTGAATTAAAGGGTAAAAGAGAAATTAAAAAGAATGTATTTACAGAGATGGCCAGGTATACAGGACGCTTGATGTTAAGTGTGCGTCGCTTGTCTCTAACCTATAATGAATCTGGAAGTACAATCCTTCCTGGTTTCTTGCCAGAACCAAAATTCTGGGGAGGTGGTAGTTTTACTCCTGAAAGGGATGCCTTTGGCGCTGAGAGAGGTAAGAATTATGCGCCAGGATTACCGTTTATGGTAGGTTGGCAACAACGTAACTTTGCTAGAAAAGCTGCAGAAAAAGGTTGGTTGACAACTGATACCACTCGAGCTGATAATTATCGTATGACAAAGAATGAAGTGTTCAACTTCAGACTGAATCTATTGCCAATTAATAATCTTAGGGTTGACCTGACTACAAACAGAACATACTCTAAAAATATAAGTGAGCGATATCGATTTAATAAAAAGACTAGCAATTTTGATGTTGTTGATTTAGTACGTCAGGGTAGTTTCTCAATGAGTGTTAATACCATTGGAACGTCGTTTAACAAGATTGGTGATCAGGGAGCAGATGCATCTGCAACATATAACGATTTTCTGGGTAATCGCCGAATTATCGCAGGTCGATTAGCAGCACAGCGTGTTCCTAATGCTGCTGCTGGATATAGTCCTACCGATTTCCATTCGGAATATGAAGGATACCCATCAGGTTATGGACCAACATCTCAGGAAGTGCTCATTCCTGCGTTCTTAGCAGCTTATACCGATCAAGATCCGAATTCCGTTTCGTTGAGTCCGTTCCCTTCGCTAAAACACGTTAGACCTAATTGGCGAATCTCTTATGAGGGACGTGTGGCAAGAATTGAAGGACTAAATAAAGTGTTGAAGAGCTTGAATTTCCGACATGAATATCGTTCAACCTATAGTGTGGGAAGTTATATCTCCAACTTGAATTATGATCCAGATCGTTACAATGATGGATTTAGCTATTTCATTGATCAGGCTGGGAACTTTGCTCCGCAATATGATATCAATTCGGTGAGTATTATTGAGCAATTCTCACCATTGATTAATATCGATGCGATTTGGATAAATGATCTTTCTACTCAGTTTGAGGTTAAGCGATCACGTAGTTTGATGCTTAATTTTGCCAATAACCAATTGACAGAGCAGTTGGACAATGAATATATCCTGGGCTTTGGTTATCGCTTTACAGGTGTTGATATGTTTATTAAGACAAAAGGCGCAGGACAGTCGGCATCGAATGACCTTAACTTGAATCTTGATTTCTCATATCGTATTACAAAAACCACTTTGAGAAAGATTGTAGAGGGTATTGATGATGTATTAAATGGTTACAAAACGTTTGGCGTGAAGGCTTATGCTGAGTATTTGCTAAGTAATCGCTTAAATGTTAAGGTGTACTTCAATAAAGATATTAACGATCCAATTAAGCAGGAAAATGCCTATTACAGGGCAGATACTGAATTTGGATTTAGCTTCAAGTTCTCACTAACAAAGTAAAAGGTACAAAAAAGACAAAAAGAAAGCTGATCCTTTGCAGAGTCAGCTGTTCCTTTGTTTTAAATAGTTGCGACTTTATGAATAAATACGTTGTTATAATACCTTTTTGTATTCTTTCTTTAAAAGCTTAGGGAAGTAACATGCGATTAATGCGATAGCATCTTCTTCCGACTTTTGTTTCATAGTTAAACGTTTCTGAGAAGTAAATTCTGCGTCGTTCATTTTACCGTAGTTTTTGTACGAATCTAGAGTTACGTAGTGAGCACCTAATTTCTTAACACCTAGTCCGTTTTTGTTACAGGTGTACTGAATCTCAAAACGGTCTGTTTTAACTACGTAGTTTTTACACTTTTTCTTTTGATCTACAACGATCAAAACTTCTTTATCACTATTGTGGTACTTTAGTACCCAAGCTTGGAATTGAGAACCATTAAGTTCAACTGGATGTGCTGATTTGGTGATCGTGTATTCACCTAGCCACGTGTGACTTTGTCCTTCAATATTTCCTGCATTTGCGTTACCTGCAAAAAGACTTGCGAAAAATACTCCTATAGCGAAAATGATGGATGCAATAGTTTTCATTGTAAAATTGTTTTAAATAGTTTGACGTTGATGTAGCTCTTTGATCAATTTTATATCTTTCTCAACGAGCATTCAACCAATAAGACTGAGTTAAGGACAAATCGTTGCAGTTTTTGAGGAAAAAAAATGTTAAAATAAATCTCTAGAATGTTAATGCACTGTTAACGGTCAGTGTTTTCAGGCCTTTCAAGAGGTTCTGCATGAATTGTAACATGTACATTTAATTCTCTTTCTATGGCTTTTTCTATTCTTGTACAGTATTCATGAGCATCAAAAAGTGTCAATTCAGGATCAATCTTGACGTGAAAACTAAGTTCGGTGTGATGTCCATATTTGTGAATGTGAAAATGGTGTAACAAATTATCCTTACCAGTTTCACGCAGACTAATATCTTTCATCTGTTGAATCATCTCATCAGAGATTGATTCTCCCATTAAGGTGTTAAATTCAGTCTTAAGAATCTCATAGCTGGTGTAGCCTATCATAATGGCAACGATAATGCCTAGTACACCGTCGATCCACCAAAAATAGTTACCCAGTAATATACCTCCTAACACGATGACTGATGAAAGAGCATCAGTTCTATGGTGCCAGGCATCTGCTTTCAGTGCAGTTGATTTGTTTTTTCGATATCCCCAGAATGAAGCTTGAGCTAGTGCCTCTTTTACAATAATCGATGTGATTGTAACAACAATGGCTAAGGTTCCATAATTGGCTCTTTCATGATGTACAAGATGACGCCCCGAATCATGCAAAAATTGGAAGGCAACAATTGCCAGCAGGAAACCAATAATGAGAGCGGAGAAGTGTTCAGCACGACCATGTCCGAATGGATGTTCATCGTCGGCTGGTTTTGAGGCAGCTTTTGAGCCAATAATTAAGACAATTGATGTCGCCGAATCACTAAGTGTATGCCAAGCATCTGCAATCAATGCTATAGATCCAGATACTATCCCTGCCCAATATTTTAGAGCAAACAATACGAGGTTTCCTAAAATAGAAAGCCATCCTAGTCGTATGTTTATCTTTTTATTGTTCGTTTTCATATCTGTCAAGCTCAACAGTCTGCAATTAGTTTTGTTTAATTTAAAAGACAAAAATGTTAGTGTAATGTCTTTTTGTTCGAGGAATCAGGATCTTATGACAAAGATAATTATAATGCTTAGTTTATATAATAAAGATTTGCATAACAGCAGGTGCGATTAATTTATAAACTTTTTGCATCGGAGCATCGAACCATTATATCTTTACAGGGTTTTTTCAATAGTATTAGATTAGTAGTGTTTAAAAGTGAATAGGGAATTACAAATATTAATAGGGCAAGGAGAGCACCAGGAGCAGGATTTCAAATATTGTATTAATGATTCCAGGAAAATTGCCAAATCTCTTGTGGCTTTTGCTAATACCGATGGAGGAAGACTACTCATTGGGGTAAGAGATAATGGATCAATTGCTGGTGTCAAATCTGATGAGGAGTACTATATGGTTGAGGCTGCAGCTAAAATCTATAGTAAGCCACAAATTGATTTTGAAGTAAGGCAGTGGAATGTTGATGGAAAAATTGTGTTAGAGGTGACGGTTGAGCCAAGTGAAGAAAGACCGCACTATGCGCGTGACGATGAGGGACGTTGGTGGGCTTATATTCGCTGTGATGATGAAAATATTCAGGCCAAAAAGTTACAACTTGAAGTGTGGGAGAAACAGAAGAAAGGGTATGCGGTGTTCTTCAATTATTCGAAGAACGAGCAAATATTACTGGATATGTTGAGGAAAAATGAGTCTTTAACTGTTTCTCGTTTTTCTCGAAAGGCAAAGATTCATTTTAAAAGAGCAGAAAAGCTTATTGTTGACTTTATATTGATGGGAGTTATTGATATGAACTATCAACGGGAGCAACTTATATTGACGCTTAATGAGGATGTCGATTGTGATAATTTTGAAGATCAAATAAAGAATACAGTCAGAACATAGATATATTATTAAAATGAAAAAGCCGTTGCATGAAATTGCAACGGCTTTAATATGATTGAAAAACTAATACTATACAACTCCCTGTGCAAGCATTGCTTCCGCAACCTTAACAAAACCACCAACGTTAGCCCCTTTGATGTAGTTTGTTTTTCCATCTACGGTACCAAACTTAACACATGCATCATGAATATCTTTCATGATAAGTTTCAATCTGTGGTCTACCTCTTCACGAGTCCAGTTGTAGCGCATGCTGTTTTGAGACATTTCAAGACCTGATACTGCAACACCACCAGCATTAACAGCTTTTCCTGGGCCGAAAGCAATCTTCTCAGTTAGTAAGAAAGCTGCATCAGCTGTACAACCCATGTTGGATACCTCAGCTACTAATTTACATCCGTTAGCAAGCAATGCTTTTGCATCTTCAAGATTAAGCTCATTTTCAGTAGCACATGGTAGGGCAACATCAACCTTAACTTCCCAAGGTTTCTTTCCAGGGAAAAACTCTACTCCAAATTCTTCAGCATATGGTTCAACGATATCGTTGTTTGTAGCTCGAAGTTCAAGTAGGTAGTCAACTTTTTCTCCAGTAATTCCTTCTGGATCGTAAATATATCCGTCAGGTCCGGAAAGTGTAACAACTTTACCGCCTAGCTCATTAATCTTAAGAATAGCTCCCCAGGCAACGTTACCAAAACCAGAAACAGAGAATGTTTGACCTGCAATGTCTTCTCCCATCTTTTGAAGCATGTGCTGAGCAAAATAAACAGCACCAAAACCAGTTGCTTCAGGGCGAATTAAACTTCCTCCCCATTCAATACCTTTACCAGTTAGTACACCAGTAAATTCATTGCGAAGTCTTTTGTATTGTCCAAATAGATAACCTATCTCGCGACCTCCAACACCAATATCACCAGCAGGAACATCAGTGTTTGGTCCAATATGGCGATAAAGCTCAGTCATGAACGATTGGCAGAATCTCATGATTTCATTATCAGATTTTCCCTTAGGACTGAAATCTGATCCACCTTTACCTCCTCCCATTGGAAGAGTTGTTAAGCTATTTTTGAAGGTTTGTTCAAAACCTAAGAATTTAAGAATACTCAACGTAACGCTCGGGTGGAAACGTAAACCTCCTTTGTATGGACCAATGGCACTGTTGAACTCAACACGATAACCTCGGTTAATTTCCACTTCTCCTCGATCGTTCACCCATGGAACTCTAAACATTACCACGCGCTCAGGTTCTACCATTCTTTCCAGAATCTTTGCTTTCTTATACCTCGGATTTGAGTTGTAGAAATCCCATACAGTTTCAACAACCTCTTCTACAGCTTGATGAAATTCTTTTTCACCAGGTGTACGAGCTTTAAGCGCTTCGATGAACAAATTCATATCTGTATTCATATCCTTTTTGTTATAGTTAATGAATTGAATTCATTTCAAAGGTATAGATTTCTTGATATCGGCAAGGGAAATATTAAAAAGGTGTTAAATTTTTAAAATACAGATACTCAACAAGATAGGGGTTTGGAAGATATGTTTAATAGCAGAAACTCATTTTTTTGTGATTTTTCTCATAAATGGGAATGTCGAATTTTCGGGGATGTGGCGGAAAAGTTGATGCGGTAATGAAAAATGGCACTTCATGGGAAGTGCCACTCTACACAATTATATATAATACGAGTCTATACCAGACCTTGGGCGAGCATGGCATCAGCTACCTTCACAAAGCCACCAATATTTGCACCTTTTTCGTAATTCACAAAGCCATCTTTCTCCTTACCATATTTGAGACATATCTGGTGGATACTCTTCATTATTGTTTGTAATCGTTGGTCTACTTCTTCACGAGTCCATGCAAGTCGCATTGAATTCTGTGTCATTTCAAGACCTGAAACTGCTACTCCTCCTGCATTAGAGGCTTTCCCCGGAGCATAGAGAACTTTGTTTCCCATATAATGTTGAATTGCTTCAGGTGTAGAAGGCATATTGGCTCCTTCAGCAATACAGATACATCCATTTTGGATAAGGCTTTTCGCATCGTTTCCTGAAATTTCATTCTCTGTTGCACTTGGTAAGGCTATGTCGCATGCTATACCCCATGGGCGTCGGTTGGCAAAATATTTTGCGTGCTTATATGTACTGCAGTACTCTTTGATTCGACCTCTTTTATTGTTCTTAAGGTCCATAACAAAATCTAGTTTCTCACGATCAATACCATCCGGATCATGTATAAAGCCACTGGAATCAGATAAAGTCACGACCTTACCTCCAAGTTCAATCGCTTTTTCTGTTGTAAACTGAGCAACATTCCCACTTCCCGATATTGTTATGATTTTACCGTCGAATGATTCATCTCGTGTTTTTAACATCTCCTGAGCAAAGTACACATTGCCATATCCTGTTGCTTCCGGTCGGATAAAGCTACCTCCCCAGTTCATCCCTTTTCCAGTAAGTGTACCTGTGAATTCATTTCTAAGTTTTTTATACTGGCCAAACAGAAATCCAACCTCTCTACCACCTACCCCAATATCTCCGGCAGGAACATCTGTGTCAGGACCAATATGCCGCTGCAATTCTGCCATAAATGCCTGACAAAAGCGCATAACCTCATTGTCAGATTTCATCTTTGGATCAAAATCGGATCCACCTTTTCCTCCTCCCAATGGCAAACCAGTAAGACTGTTTTTGAAAACTTGTTCAAATGCCAGAAACTTAAGAATACCAAGATTTACACTAGGGTGGAATCGTAAGCCTCCTTTATAAGGACCAATGGCGCTATTCATTTCTACCCGAAAGCCTCGGTTTACGTGAACTCTGCCAATATCATCCATCCAGGGAACTCTAAACATTAATACCCTTTCAGGTTCTACTATTCTATCAAAAACTTCTGGAGTAAGATATTGAGGATGTTGTAAGATAAATGGAGCGAGGGATTCAATAACTTCGTGTACTGCCTGATGAAATTCTCTTTGACCAGGATCACGAGCCATTACTTTCGACATTGTAAGTTCGACTAACTTCTCAGGTGTTCTTGGTAACATATCAATCTGCTTAAAAGGTTAGTAATAATTACTAAATGATACGCATGATGTGTTATAGTGTTATATGGTTAAGAGAGCTTAGTCTATGATTAACAACATGTAACATTAGATAATAATGAGCGGTGAAAAGAATAACCTTGAGACTTGATCTCTTACGCTACAACTACGGCCCTCTTACGGCACACGTACGGCATTAAGCCGTAAAAGGCCCGTATTGGTGGGGAAAGAGTAGGGGAAAGGAGTAAGATTTATGGTGGTATTGAGATCATTCATTCTGGAAAATGGAAGGGATGGTTAATAGAGTGTTGGGAATGTATTGATTTTCCGAATAATTTTGATCCCTTCTCGCAAAAGTTTTTCTAATTTTGCAGCTTTGTAAGAAACTCGATTAATAGCTTAAAATAAAATGGATTACAATTTCAGAGAGATTGAAAAGAAATGGCAGAAATATTGGCAGGAAAATGATACCTACAAAGTAGATGTAGATTCAGAGAAGCCAAAGTTCTATGTTTTAGACATGTTCCCATATCCATCGGGAGCAGGACTCCATGTTGGTCATCCGCTGGGATATATCGCTTCGGATATCTATAGTCGCTATAAACGTATGAAAGGTTTTAATGTATTGCATCCAATGGGATACGATGCTTATGGTTTGCCTGCAGAACAATATGCTATTCAGACTGGTCAACATCCGGCAATCACTACTGAAAAGAATATTAAGCGTTATCGGGAGCAGTTAGATAAAATTGGTTTTTCATACGATTGGAGTCGTGAAGTTAGAACGTGTGATCCAAAGTATTATCATTGGACACAATGGGCTTTCTTGCAGATGTTCGGTCATTATTACGACAAGGCAACTCAGAAGGCAGAGCCAATTGAAAAATTAATTGCCGCATTTGAGGCAAATGGATCAGCTGATATTAATGCTGCAGGGACTGAAGAGTTTGAGTTTACTGCAACTGAGTGGAAGGCAATGTCGGAAAAAGATCAGCAGAATGTGTTGATGAACTTCCGTATGGCATACTTGGCTGATACCATGGTTAACTGGTGTCCTGCGTTAGGAACTGTATTAGCGAATGACGAAGTAAAAGAAGGACTTTCTGTTCGTGGTGGTCATCCTGTTGAGCAGAAGAATATGAAGCAATGGTTGCTTCGTGTTTCAGCTTATGCTCCTCGCTTATTAGATGGATTGGATACTGTTGATTGGTCTGATTCATTAAAAGAGGTGCAACGTAACTGGATTGGTCGTTCGGAAGGTGCAGAGATGAAGTTCTGTGTAAAGGATTCAGATGTTGAAATGGATATCTTTACCACAAGAGCGGATACTGTATTCGGTGTAACATTTATGGTGTTGGCTCCTGAGAGTGAGTTGGTACAACAATTAACAACTTCAGAGCAAAAAGAAGCGGTTGATGCATACCTTGAAGAAACTAAGAAGAGAACTGAGCGTGAGCGTTTGACAGAAGTTAAACGAGTAAGCGGTGTTTTCAGTGGTTCTTATGCTGTCAATCCTCTAACCAAAGAAGAAATTCCAATTTGGATTAGTGATTATGTATTAGCAGGATATGGAACAGGAGCAATTATGGCAGTACCAGGTCATGATAGTCGAGATTTCGCGTTTGCTAAGCATTTTAATTTGCCAATTATTCAGGTAGTTGTTCCTTCAGGAGAAGAAGCTACAGATCCAGCAACCTGGGAAGATTCGAAAGACTCGAAAGAAGGAGTAATGATTAACTCTGGATTCTTGAATGGTATGAACGTTCCTGATGCAATTGAGAAAACAAAGGAGTATATTAACGAAGAGAATATTGGTAAAGTAAAAGTTAACTATCGTTTGCGTGATGCTATTTTTAGTCGCCAGCGTTACTGGGGAGAGCCATTCCCAATCTATTTCAAAGATGGAGTTGCTTATCCATTAACTGAAGATCAGTTACCTTTAGAGTTGCCAGAGATTGATAAATATCTTCCAACTGAATCGGGAGAACCACCATTGGGTAGAGCAAAGGAATGGAAGACCAAAGATGGTTATCCATTAGAATTGAGTACGATGCCTGGATTTGCAGGATCTTCGGCTTACTATTTGCGTTACATGGATCCTAAAAATGATGAAGAATTGGTTTCTGAGGAAGCGAATTCATATTGGCAGGATGTTGATTTGTATATTGGAGGTACTGAGCATGCTACCGGTCACTTGGTATATTCTCGTTTCTGGAACAAATTCTTATTCGACCTTAAAAAGGTTTGTAAGGATGAACCATTCCGTAAGTTAGTAAACCAGGGAATGATCCAGGGAAGATCTAATTTTGTATATCGAGTAAAAGGAACCAATCAGTTTGTTTCTTTGAATTTGAGAAAAGAGTACGATACTACACCAATTCATGTTGATGTGAATATGGTATCGAACGATATATTAGACACAGAGGCATTTAAGAACTGGAATCCAGAATATAAGGATGCCGAGTTTGTGCTTGAAGATGGTAAATACATTTGTGGATGGGCCGTAGAGAAGATGTCTAAATCAATGTTTAACGTTGTTAATCCAGACGTTATTGTTGAGGACTACGGTGCAGATACTTTGCGTTTGTATGAGATGTTCCTTGGACCATTGGAGGCACATAAGCCTTGGGACACTAACGGAATTGATGGAGTACATAAATTCTTAAGAAAATTGTGGCGTTTATTCTATGATGCATCCGGAAATGTGAATGTTTCAGATGAAAAGGCGACTGCAGAAGAATTGAAGACACTTCATAAGACAATCAAGAAAGTTGAGGACGATATTCTTCGTTTTTCATTCAATACATCTGTGAGTGCGTTCATGATTTGTGTGAATGAGTTATCGTCGTTGAAGTGTAACAAGAAAGAGGTTTTGGAAGGATTTATCGGAATTCTTGCTCCTTTTGCTCCACACATTTGTGAGGAACTTTGGAAAGTATTGGGTAATGAAGGTTCTATAACTGAGGCTGAGTTCCCTGTATTGAATGAAGATTACTTGAAGGAGAACAACTTTACTTATCCAGTATCATTCAATGGAAAGATGCGATTTAAGCTGGAGTTACCAGTAGATATGGATCGTGCTGAAATTGAAAAGACAGTGTTGGAAAATGAAGCTTCGCAACGATGGTTGGATGGAAAGACACCGAAGAAAGTAATCATTGTTCCAAAAAAGATTATTAACGTCGTTATTTAGTATGAAATTTTAGACCTTATTTAATAGAAAGCACAAGGTTCTAAATCTTGTGCTTTTGTTTTGTTTGAAAGTAGAATTTTGTATTTGAGAGAGAAATGTTAAAAGGAAAGTTAGCTACAGAGATCAAAACGTATGTGATTATTACGTTTGGTTGTATTTTGTATTCTTTAGCTTGGGTTGCATTCTTGATCCCGGCAGAGATTACAGGGGGTGGCATCAGTGGTGTAGGTGCTACCATCTTTTATGCAACAGGAATTCCTGTTGGTTACACATATTTTGGGATTAACTGTATTTTGTTAGTTCTTGCGTGGAAAATTCTTGGAGCCAGTTTTGGCGTGAAGACGATATTTAGTATGTCGTTTATGTCGTTTATGCTGGCCTTTATGCAGGAATTTATCAAAGATCCCATTATACAGGATACCTTTCTTGCTACAGTGCTTGGTGGAATACTTGGAGGAGTGGGACTTGGTATTGTTTTTACACAAGGAGGTAGTACTGGAGGAACGGATATTATTGCGTTGATCATAAATAAATATCGCAATATTAGTCCTGGTAGAATAATGATGTTGTGTGATGTGTTAATTATTTCTTCTTCATGGTTTGTCTTTCAATCGTTGGAGAAATTAGTGTATGGTTTTGTTCAAATGGGGGTGGTTGCTTATGCAATTGATGCTGTGTTGAATGGAGCAAAACAGTCTACACAGATATTCATTTTCTCTAAGCGACATGAGGAGATTGCAGATTATATCGTTCATCAAACCAATCGTGGATTGACTGTTCTCGATGGAACAGGTTGGTATACGAAACAGGATGTAAAGATTATAATGACTGTAGTGCGAAAGCGGGAGACTAGCTCTATTTTTCGAATGATTAAGCAATTAGATCCAGATGCCTTTATTTCCATGGGAAATGTGATGGGAGTATATGGACAAGGATTTGAGAAGATAAAGTATTAAGGAGACTACACTATAACTTAAGTGTGTAAGTTGAGGGAAAAGAATCAGGTTTTGTAATCTGGTTCTTTTTTTGTTTTAATTTATCGCATTGATTCAGGGCTGTAAGATCCCAGGTGACATTTTTTTACCCAGATTGAAAAAAGAAGTTGGGAAGATGTGAGACTGCCTCCGGAATAGTTATTATTTTTGTGTCTCATCACAGAAAATTGTAAATCATTTAATAAGAATTGTCGTATGAAGAGAATCGTCCCAATTGGTATTGTTATAGTGTTGTTAATTGTAGTTGCATTTTTTATTGGGAAACGATTTGGCGTCAAACAGGAAGAACGGATTGTCGGTGAAATTATTGATAGCTTAGAAGTTGCTCCAACTCCAGTTTTAAAGTATGGAATTCCTGTAGATTCATTTGCCTTGCAAAGTGATGTTGTTGGTCGCAATGAAAGCTTAGGGAAAATTCTAGGAAAGTTAGGTGTTAGTGGAAGGACAATTCATAAAATAGCGAAACTTTCAAAATCCACCTTTGATGTACGTAAAATAAAGAGAGGAAATAATTGGGTTGGTTTCTTTGAGAAGGATTCAATGATGGCCTTAAAGTATTGGGTATACGAGATTGATAAAACTGACTATATCGTTTATGAGCTTAAGGATAGCTTAACGGTTACCACAGGTCAGAAAGAGGTGCAGGTTGTTTTAAAAGAAGCTACTGGTACTATTGAGTCTTCATTTTGGAATGCGATGGTAGATAATGGAGTGAATCCATTATTATCTAATAAGTTGTCAGATATCTATGCCTGGAGTATCGATTTCTTTGGAATCAAAAAGGGGGATCAGTTTAAGGTTATTTACGAAGAGAATTATGTTGATAGCGTGCCAATTGGTTTAGGTAAAATACAAGCAGCATTGATCAACCATATGGGAAAAGATTATTGGGGGATCCGATTTAAGAACGGTGAAAAAATGGGCTATTACGATGAGGAAGGGCAGAATTTACAGAAAGCTTTTCTGAAAGCACCATTGAAGTATTCAAGAGTATCCTCTGGATTTTCTTATGCACGTAAACATCCAGTATTAAAGATTGTACGTCCACATTTAGGTGTTGACTATGCTGCCGCAACAGGTACACCAGTACGTTCTATTGGAGATGGAGTGGTTACTAAGCGCGCATACCAAAGAAGAGGTGCAGGTAATTATGTTGAAATAAAACATAATGGAGTGTATAAAACACAATACATGCACTTGAATGGATTTGCGAAAGGAATCAAAGCAGGAGTAAGAGTGGAACAAGGACAGGTTATTGGGTATGTTGGAAGGACAGGTTTAGCAACAGGTCCTCACCTGGACTTTAGAGTATTCAGAAATGGTCATGCGATCAATCCATTAAAAATGGAATCACCTTCAGGGGATTCAATTACTGTAAATTTAATGCCGCGTTTTAAAACTGTAAGCGATTCAGTCGTTAAAAGGTTACAGGCTATAAATAAAAATCAAATATCTAATCCCGCAATATTAGATAGTATTCCTACATCAGATATCGCGGAATCAGTAAAATAGGACTTGATTACAGTTCACTAATTATCTTCTCAATTACTTGAGGATAATGTTTGTGTTCTAGTTGATGAACTTTTTCAGCCACTCTTTCTGGTGAATCAGAAGGAGTGACTTCGCAGGTAGTTTGAAAAACAATCTTTCCTTCGTCATATTTTTCGTTAACCATATGAATGGTGATACCTGTTTCTGTTTCCTTGTTATTAACAACTGCTCGGTGGACGTTCATCCCATACATCCCTTTCCCTCCATATTGAGGGAGTAATGCTGGATGTATATTTATAATCTGGAAGTTTTGAATGAGGTTTTTGGGAATTAACCAGAGGAATCCAGCCAATACAATTAAATCTATGTTTTTATCGAGAAGTGTCTGTACCACCTCATCGGTTTCGAGAAACTGGCTTCTATTTATTAATATAGTCGGAATACCAAACTTTCTTGCTCTATCAAGAACTTTAGCATTGGGATTGTTGCATACGATACATTCTACCGATACCTGATTGTTGGTTTTAAAATACGCTGCAATACATTGAGCATTGGATCCTGATCCTGAAGCAAAAATGGCAATTCGTTTCATAAGTCGGGTATTTTTTGAACTTTTCGAATGTGTGTTTTAAAAATTATAAAGATAAAGGTTTTAAGTGCGTTGTAAAAGCCTAAGTAGAGGAATTAATTAAAAAAAACTTGATTTTATTTGTTTAAAATTTATTACTTTGCAGGCCGAAATTTTTTAAATGTAATTGATTTATTAATTAAAATTTTAAGTTATGTCTGACATTTCAGCTAAAGTAAAAGCTATCATTGTTGACAAATTAGGTGTTGATGAGAACGAAGTAGTAAACGAAGCATCATTCACCAACGACTTGGGTGCAGATTCATTAGATACTGTAGAGTTGATTATGGAATTCGAAAAAGAATTCAACATTGCTATTCCAGATGATCAAGCAGAGAAAATTGGAACAGTAGGAGAAGCTGTAGCTCATATTGACGAGGCAGTTAAAAACGCGTAATTTTATAAACTGAAAAATTATTCTTCATGGAATTGAAACGAGTAGTTGTAACAGGCATGGGAACGATTAACCCTTTAGGGAATAATGTTGCCGAATTCTGGGATGGATTACGAAACGGAGTTAGTGGGGCTGCCCCAATTACTCGTTTTGATGCCTCCAAGCAAAAAACTCAATTCGCCTGTGAGGTTAAGAACTATAATCCAACAGATTATTTTGACAGAAAGACTGCAAGAAAGTATGATTTATATACTCAATTTGCAATCATTGCTGCCAATCAGGCTGTAAAAGATTCAGGGCTTAACACAGATGAGATTAATCAGGAACGAGCAGGAGTTATCTTGGGAGTAGGAATCGGTGGTTTGGAAACATTCTTTAATGAAGTACATGCTTATAAAGATGAAAATCCAAAGTTTTCTCCATTCTTTATTCCTAAAATGATTGCAAACATCGCCAATGGAATGATTGCTATTGAGCATGGTTTCAAAGGGGTGAATTATACAACTGTAAGTGCTTGCGCTTCATCAACTCATGCGCTTGTTGATGCAGTTAATTACATTCGCATGGGAAAAGCTGATGTAATTATCTCAGGAGGAGCTGAGGCTGCAGTTAATCAAGCTGGGGTATGTGGTTTCAATTCCATGCGTGCTATTTCAACTAGAAATGATGATCCTAAAACCGCATCACGTCCGTTCGACAAAGATCGTGATGGATTTGTGATGGCTGAAGGTGCTGGAGCATTGATTCTGGAAGAGTATGAGCATGCAGTAAAAAGAGGTGCTACTATTTATGCTGAATTAGCAGGTGGTGGTATGACTTGTGATGCTTATCACATGACTGCTCCAGATCCAAATGGTGCTGGTGCGACTAATGTGATGAGACAAGCACTTGAAGATGCAGGTCTTTCTCCAGAGGATGTTGACTATGTAAATGTACATGGTACTTCAACTGGATTAGGAGATGTTGCAGAGCCAAAGGCAATTATTAATGTGTTTGGCGAGCATGCTAAAAAATTAAGTATTAGTTCAACTAAGTCAATGACTGGTCACTTATTGGGAGCAGCTGGAGCAGTTGAAACTATTGCTAGTATTTTGGCAATGCAAAACAGCACTGTTCCTCCAACAATTAACCAATTTGAAAGAGATGAGGAAGTTCCAGATCTAGATTATACGTTCAATGTTGCAAAAGAGCGTGAAATCAACGTGGCACTTTCGAATACTTTCGGTTTCGGTGGACACAATGCAACAGTGGTATTAAAAAAATTATCTTAATCTAAGGTGATAAGATATTTTTTACAACGAATAAGACTCTTTTCTGGCAACAGGAAGGAGTTTTATTTGTTTTTAAAATCGTTGTTAGGCTTCAAACCTGGCAATATTAAATTATATGAAACCGCCTTAATTCATAGGTCTGCTTCGGAGACCAATTCAAGGGGATATATAATTAATAATGAGCGATTGGAGTATCTTGGAGATGCTATCTTGGGTGCTGTGATTGCTGAATTCTTGTACAATCGATTTCCTCATAGAGACGAAGGGTTTATGACTCAAATGCGCTCTAAACTGGTAAATAGAAGTTTCCTGACTCAATTAACGTATCAGACTGGCTTGTATAGCTATGTGCGTTCAAATACCAATGGTAATATTCCTAATAGTCATATTTACGGAGATGCTTTTGAGGCGTTGATTGGAGCTGTTTATTTGGATAAAGGTTATTATGCCGCTAGACGAGTGATTGTTAAAAGGGTTATCAATCGCTTTGTTGACTTGGATGAAATAGAGATGCATGATGCCAATTTTAAGAGTCAGCTTATTGAATGGGGACAGAAGTATAAGAAACAAATCAATTTTGAGACTACAGAAGAGTCGAGTGGGACTAAAGGACCTTTATTTATGGCCGTAATTGAAATTGAGAATGAGATTATGGGTAAAGGTTATGGAAGCTCAAAAAAGGATGCACAGCAGAAAGCTGCAAAAGAAGCCTTCCAAAAAGTAAGTTCAGCTGGTGAGCAAAAAAATAGCGAGGCATAACCTCGCTAATAAAACCTAAATTGCTTGTAAAACTTCGTTAAATCCTAATAAATAAACAATACTTTGTATTGGTATCTTCAAAATTAGCGCTATCCGTGGTTAAGTCGGATTAATAAATGTTAATTCCTGTTAAATAAGGATGCCCCCTATTTTTTAAATACTTGATTATTTTTTGTAATATTAACATCCTTCTGACTGAAAGTTAAGAGAGAAGGGGGTTTGTTGTTGATAATGTGGGTGTTAAATATTGTTAATGCCTGTGGGTAGAGTCTTAAATAGGGTATATTTGTAATATGAGCAAGAGATTTATTACGACTTTGATTGTTTCCATGGCGATTGTTATGGTGTGTTTGATTTTGGTGCAGGTTTATTCAATTAAGAATGCGACTGAGATTAAAGAGGATCAATTTGGTCATGCAGTAAACAGAGTTCTGTCGAATGTTGTGGATAAGCTGGAAGCAATGGAGGTGTATAATATGATATTGGAAGAATCCAGAGCATCCTATAGTCAACCTGGACTTTCTTATCCAGGGTTATCTTCATTCGATCCCAATACTGCATTTGGAGGTAAAATCAATATTAACTTTAATTTTAATAATCAGTCTGGTAAGTTTCGTGCAGATTATCAAATTTCTTCACCTGACTCATTAACTGCCATTAGAAAACGACCATCTTTTCCTCGGGGGCGACCAGGTGATTTTCCTTCAGCTTTCTCTCAATTGTATGAATATCATGATTACCAGCAAGAGCAGTTGCAACAGAAACTGAAGGATCAAACGATATTGTTGAGAACAGTTAGGAGTATGACCTTATTGTCTTACAATCCTATTGAGAAAAGGGTAGATCCAGAATTTCTAAAGAAAACACTTCAGAAGGAATTTCAAAATAGCGAGATTAAGCTGGATTACAAATATGCGGTTATAAATTATGAGGCTGGTCAAAACCGTTTCATAGCAGGTGACAGTGATTTTGATATTGAGTATAAGAAGAAATACAGGGAATATATGTTTCCCAATTCATTTGATGTGAAGGCCAACTACCTGTTTGTTTATTTTCCTGAACAGAGAAGCTTTTTGTTAAAGTCTACAGGTTTTCTATTGATTCCATCGGTTGTATTGATTGTTCTGATTCTTG
Organism: Puteibacter caeruleilacunae; assembly: GCA_005217565.1. Lineage (GTDB taxonomy): Bacteria > Bacteroidota > Bacteroidia > Bacteroidales > Prolixibacteraceae > Puteibacter > Puteibacter caeruleilacunae. The sequence continues at coordinate 106,063 of SJCO01000012.1, read as the reverse complement.
CTATCTTTATTTTGACCATTAATATTATTCTGCGTCAAAAGAAACTGTCGAATGTAAAGAATGACTTTATCAATAATATGACTCATGAGTTGAAGACACCAATCTCTACAATTTCGCTGGCTTCGCAAATGTTAAAGGATAATTCTGTTTCGAATACACCGAAGACAATCGAACATGTTTCGAATGTTATATACCAGGAAAGTAAACGATTGAGTTTCCAGGTTGAGAAGGTGCTTCAAATGGCTGTATTTAACGAAGGAAGGTTAAAGTTGAAGTTCAGAGAGTTTGATTTTAACGAACTGCTGGAAACAGTCATTCGTAATTCAGAGTTAAAGGTAAAGAATAAAGGAGGTGAGATTGAATCAACATTATCAGCAACAGTTTCAGTGGTTAAAGGTGATGATGTTCATATAACCAATGTGTTATTCAACCTGATTGATAATGCGGTTAAGTATAGCAAAGAGAGTCCGCATATTCAAATATCGACAGAAAACAAAAAAGAGTTTATTGTCGTTTCGATTAAGGATAATGGCATAGGAATTGCGAAGGAACATGTAGGGCAGATTTTTGAACGATTCTATCGTGTACCAACAGGAAATGTTCATGATGTTAAAGGATTCGGCCTTGGATTGAGTTATGTGAAGAAAATCGTAGATGCTCACTCTGGAGTAATAAAAGTAGAAAGTGTACTGAATAAAGGAACAAAGTTTATGCTTTATTTCCCGCTTAATAATAAATGATATGGACGCTAAAGTAAAATTATTATTAGCAGAAGATGATGAGAATTTAGGTGTTTTGCTTAAAGAGTATCTCATCGCAAAAGGTTATACAACCGATCTTTTCCCCGATGGAGAACAAGCTTATCATGGCTTCATTAAGGGGCAATATGACTTGTGTGTGTTGGATGTGATGATGCCAAAGAAAGATGGATTTTCTCTGGCTAAGGATATTCGTTTGATTAACGCAGACATTCCAATTATATTTCTGACAGCAAAGAACATGAAAGAAGATGTTCTTGAAGGTTTTAAGCTTGGAGCAGATGACTATATGACCAAGCCATTTAGTATGGAAGAATTGATTTATCGTATCGAGGCAATTCTTCGTAGGACGGTTGCAGAAACACAGGGAAATACGCAATACCTCTTCAAGTTAGGTAAGTACTCGTTTGACGCTAGAAAGCAGACTTTAACATCAGAAGATGGTACAGCAAAGTTAACTACAAAAGAATCGGAATTATTGAAGTTGCTTTGTAATAATGCCAATAAGGTGTTGGAGCGTAATTTTGCTCTTAAGAATATCTGGGTAGATGATAACTACTTTAATGCTCGTAGTATGGATGTGTATATTACTAAATTAAGAAAGCACTTGAAAGATGAGCCGGGGGTAGAAATTATCAATGTTCACGGAAAAGGATATAAATTGATTGTATCAAATAGATAATGAAGAAGGCTGCCTAAAATGGCAGCCTTTTTTATATCGTATTAATCTAGCTTCAATACAGCAAGGAATGCTTTCTGAGGAACTTCAACGTTTCCTACTTGTTTCATTCTCTTCTTACCTTTTTTCTGTTTTTCTAACAGTTTTCGTTTACGAGAAATATCACCACCATAACATTTCGCGGTAACATCTTTTCTAACTGCCTTGACAGTTTCTCGAGCAATAATTTTTGCTCCAATGGCAGCTTGAATAGCGATGTCGAATTGCTGGCGAGGTATAAGTTCTTTAAGTTTTTCACACATGCGTCTTCCAAACGGATAGGCATTGTCGAAGTGAATCAATGTTGACAAGGCATCAACGGATTCTCCATTAAGAAGAACATCTAACTTGATTAATTTAGCTGGTCTGTAACCAATTTGATGATAATCAAATGACGCGTAACCTTTAGATATACTTTTTAGTTTATCGTAGAAGTCAAAAACGATTTCTGCTAAAGGCATCTCAAAGGTAAGCTCTACTCTTTCGCTGGTTAGGTAGTCTTGCTTACTTAATACACCACGTTTATCCATACAAAGCTTCATCACCGGCCCTATAAATTCACTCTTTGAAATGATTGAAGCTCTAATGTAAGGTTCTTCAATTCTTTCTAGAAGAGTTGCCTCTGGCAATCCTGATGGATTGTATACCTCGTAGTTTTCTCCGCTGTTTGTATATACTTGGTAGGAAACGTTAGGAACAGTAGTAATAACATTCATATCGAATTCTCTATCCAAACGTTCCTGGATAATTTCCATGTGTAATAATCCAAGAAATCCACATCGGAATCCAAATCCTAGTGCAGCAGACGATTCAGGTTCGAACGTTAATGAGGCGTCATTTAGTTGAAGTTTTTCCATTGCAGCACGAAGATCTTCATAATCTTCAGCATCGATTGGATAAACTCCGGCAAATACCATTGGTTTAACTTCTTCAAATCCTTCAATTGCTTTGTCGCAAGGGTTAGATACCTGAGTAATTGTATCACCAACCTTAATTTCTCTGGTTGTCTTGATTCCTGAAATAATGTAGCCTACATCTCCTGCACTCAATTGTTTTCTCGGTTCCATTGACAGCTTTAGGACTCCAACTTCATCTGCCAGATATTCCTTACCTGTAGCAACAAATTTTACCTTATCGCCTTTCTTGATTTCTCCATTAACCAACTTAAAGTAAGCAATTACTCCTCTGAAAGAGTTGAAAACACTGTCGAAGATTAATCCTTGTAATGGAGCGTCTTTATCTCCTTCAGGAGCCGGAACAACCTCTACAATTTGTTTTAATATATCGGCAATACCTTCACCGGTCTTACCACTGGCTCTAATAATTTCTTCTCTTTTACATCCGATAAGATCGATAATTTGATCTTCTACGATTTCAGGCATCGCATTAGGAAGATCCATTTTATTAAGAATCGGAATAATTTCAAGATCATTTTCAATTGCCAGGTAAAGATTAGAGATTGTTTGTGCTTGAATCCCTTGTGTAGAATCGACAATTAACAATGCTCCCTCACAGGCGGCAATCGATCTTGATACTTCGTATGAAAAGTCGACGTGTCCAGGAGTATCAATAAGGTTAAGTTTGTACTCTTCTCCTTCATATGTGTAGTTCATTTGGATTGCATGACTCTTAATAGTAATCCCACGTTCCTTTTCTAAGTCCATGTCGTCAAGTACCTGGGCTTGCATATCTCTTTCAGATACTGTTTTGGTAAATTCCAGCATTCTGTCGGCCAGAGTACTTTTCCCATGGTCAATATGAGCAATAATGCAAAAATTACGTATGTTTTTCATAAATACCTTGTTCTACAAATGTTATATAAGGTGATTCGTTACAATTTATTGTACACCCATTTGTGGCAAAGATATTCAATTTTTGCAAATGTTTTAGCTGGTAATGAAATTGCAGGATGAATGGGAGAGGCGTTATTTACAATTTTTTGTTATTTAAGGAAATAATTCTTGAATGAAAGAAAAATGACTTAGAAGCACTACATGTAAAGTAAGATGATTAACTTTGACTGCAATTATCTATAATTGGTTTGCAACTTGTCGTAATTATTGAGGATAATGTCAATTGAAAGGTTTGTTTACTTTTCTTAATATGTAATGTTAGAAATTTGTTAGATTGAATGTGTTTCTTTGTAGTATCTAGTAATTTAGAGAGCAGAATATCGAAATCATAGAGGAATTATGCGAGGAGAAAAGGCAAGGAGTGTTTCTGGTAATGATGTTATGATCATTGTTCCTGTATATAATGAGGAAGAAAATCTTGATCGTGTTGGACATGATCTAAGTGAGTTCATCAAAAAGGCAAGGTTTGGGTATCAGGTTTTGTTTGTTAATGATGGTTCTTCTGATCGTAGTCAGGGTATGATTGAGGATTTGTGTGAAGAGCATCAGAAATTTGAATATCTCGAATTGCATAGAAACCTAGGTCTAAGTGCAGCCATTAAGGCTGGTATCGATTATGCGGATACTCCATTTGTTGGTTACATTGATTCTGATCTTCAGACTTCTCCATATGATTTTGATTTACTTATGGATTATGCTGGGGATTACGATATGGTGACTGGTATTAGAGCCAATAGAAAAGACTCGTTTGTTAAGAACTTATCATCGAAAATTGCAAACTCAATTCGCAGGGCGGTAACTCATGATGGAATGGAGGATACTGGATGTCCATTAAAGATTATTCGTTCAGATTATGCAAAGCGTATTCCTTTCTTTAATGGTATGCATCGATTTTTACCTGCTTTGATCCAGTTGCAAGAAGGCAGGGTGAAGCAGGTACCTGTAACGCATTATCCTAGAATAGCTGGAGAAGCGAAATATCATTTGTGGAATAGATTGATTGGTCCACTTTTTGATCTGTTTGGATACCGGTGGATGAAGAAGAGATATATAAACTATAAAATTAAGAGTCAAGGTTAAATGGAAGCTTGGTGGATATATGGTATAGGTTTATTGGCACAGATCTTTTTCTCCGGACGAATATTGATTCAATGGTTCATGTCGGAGAAAGAAGGAAGAGTGTTGTCGCCCAATATCTTTTGGGAGATGAGCTTGTTTGCTTCTTCTTTACTATTGATATATGGTTTTCTTCGTAATGACTTTGCCATCGTATTAGGCCAGCTCTTAGTTTATTACATATATATACGGAATTTGCAATTAAAATCGGTATGGGAAAAGTTTCCTAAACTGGTCAGAGTTGTCTTTACTATATTGCCTGTTATTATTTTTGGAGCCTTTCTAATGTGGGCAAAAGGAAATGGGATTTTAGAAATGTTCTCTTCTAAGCAAGTGCCAATGGGATTGCTTATATGGGGAAGTCTAGGCCAAATTGTTTTTACCTTTCGCTTTGTTTATCAGTGGATTTATTCTGAGCATCAAGGAGAATCAGTGCTGCCTGCAGGATTTTGGTTAATTAGTATCGTAGGATCTATAATGATTGTATCATATGGATTTTTCAGACTTGATCCAATTTTGATTTTAGGACAAGGTTTTGGTTTATTTACTTATACCAGAAACCTGATGCTTGAACTTAAAGGACCAAGTAAACTCTGGGAAGGCCTTTTCGATCGTCTTCGGATAAGGGTAAGACAGTAATTATATCAATTTAATTTTGTAGGGAATGGGACGTAAATGGGAAATTCTTTTGCTAGGAGTAATTGCGTTTTGTGCTTTCTTTGTTTTCAATGGAGAGCAGTCTGCCAATATTATGGAGGCACGTAATTTTACAACTGCTCGAGAAATTGTTCAAGAGGGAAATTGGTTGATGCCAACGATGAATGGAGAGTTACGTCTTGAAAAGCCTCCATTGCCAACATGGGTGGCTGCTATTACAATGCACATCTTCGGTATTTATAATTTATCGGCCTTACGTTTTGCCACTGGTATTATGGGAGTATTGATTATGGTGTTTCTTTACTTGCTAGTGGCACAAATGACAAAAGATAGGTGGCTCCCATTTTATTCTGCGGCAACCGTCGCAACTAGTTTCTATGTTTATTTTCTTGCGAGAACCGGGACTTGGGATATCTATTGTCATGCGTTTATGCTCGGGGCAATTGGATTATTGTATCGAATGTGGAGTAATAATCGATCTTCAATGACGGGATATAGTATGGCAGGGGTGTTAATGGGATTGTCTTTTTTGAGTAAAGGCCCTGTGGCATTTTTTGCTCTGTTGTTGCCATTCTTAGTTGCTTATTTTATTTGTTTTAATCGAGAAATTCCATTGAAGCAATGGCGAGGTATTATTGTAATGATTTCAATTGTACTGGTTATTAGCTTGTGGTGGCCATTGTATATTTATATGGCTCATCCAGAGGCGTTGGAAGAAGTAACGAATAAAGAAGCGGGAGCATGGTTGAACCGACATGTGCGACCTTGGTATCATTACTGGAGTTTCCCGGTGCAATCAGGAGTGTGGGCACTTGTAGCATTTCTAGTGATTGTGTTTCCATATGCAGGGAAGCGAATAAAACAGCTCATCCATTATCGTTTTATTTTGTTGTGGATTCTTATTTCGGTGTTTTTACTCTCTCTTATGCCAGAGAAGAAAGAAAGATATCTAATGCCAGTATTAATTCCTTTGGCAATATTGATAGCAGGCTACTTTAGATATCTGGTCATAGCATTTAAGGAGGTTAGTTATCCTAAAGTGGATCGACATATATTTAGGGCGTTAACAGTTATTCTAGGAGTAGTCTGTTTGGCAGTTCCATTTATTGTCCTGATAAAAGACAGGGATTTGAACCAATTTAGTTTCTTGGTTGAATTGATGGTTTTTATTGTCTTCTGGATGTTCGCGGGAGGTTTTGTGTATGCATTAAAGAACACAAACGTTTCAATAACCTGGGGTTTGATTGTTGCGATGGTGTGTGCAGTAAATATTCTAGTATTGCCTGGTATCCAGGAGGGATATATTACCAATAATGAATACCACCCCATTGAAGAGTTGAGAGGTGCTGAAATATTGGAAAATAAACCTGTCTATTTTCATAATGACTCAGTGCGAATAGAGGTTGTTTGGGAGCTTGGTAAGAAAATCAAAATGCATGAATTTGATAAAGATCTGTCTCCATTAAAAGATCTTCCAATTGTAATGTTGTCGAATGAAGATCCAGAAGATTTTTTACCAGATAGTATTTTGGAAACAATTCACATTGAGAAGATTGGTCGATTTGATAACAACATGAATAACCGACGACGAAATAAACTTTTTGAGAACACAGTATCTGTAATAAAGAAGAGATAAAAAAAAACTGGCTTTCATAAGAGAGCCAGTTTTTATAATATTATTTCGATTCTTGTAGTGCTTCCCAATATTCCACTGCACGACGGGTATGTGGAATAACGATTGTTCCACCAACCAGATTTGCCACAGAGAATATTTCAAAAAGTTCTTCAGTGGTTACTCCTTGTTCGTGACACTTTTCAAGATGATACTTAATACAATCATCGCATCGTAATACCATTGATGAAACAAGACCCATCATTTCCTTAACTTTTGTAGAAAGTGCACCTTCCATGTAGGTGTTGGTATCGATGTTGTAAATTCGTTTCATTACTTTGTTATCAGCAGAAAGAATTTTTTCATTCATCTTCTCCCGATATTCTTGAAATTCTTTGATAAGATCACTCATACAGTTATCTTTTTAATCAACACTTTCTCCTATCAGTGTTGTTTGTGTACAACGTGTTATTTTTACTTTCACAAGATCTCCCTTTTTAAAGTTCTTTTTAGGAAATACAGCGACCTTGTTTTGTGATGTTCTTCCGTATAGTTCTTGATCAGATTTCTTCGATATCCCTTCCACTAAAACCTCAAAGGTTTTACCAATGTCTTTTTGGTTACTTTCCATTGAAAGTTTATTCTGAAGAGCAATGATCTCCTGAAGTCTTTTTGTTTTTACATCTTCAGGAACATCGTCAGGAAGTTTTTTATGGGCATAAGTGCCTGGACGTTCAGAATATTTGAACATAAATGCCATGTCATATCCAGCATATTCCATCATCGAAATTGTATCCTGATGTTCTTCTTCAGTTTCAGAGCAGAATCCTGCGATGATATCGGTTGAAATACCACATTCAGGGATAATTTCTTTGATTGCTTTTATTCTATCCATATACCACTGTCGATCGTACTTGCGATTCATGACTTTTAGCATTCTGGAATTTCCTGATTGCATTGGAAGATGAATGTGCTTGCAAATATTCTCATTTGAAGCAATCGTTTCCAAAAGCCTGTTTGACATGTCTTTGGGGTGAGATGTGGTAAAGCGAATTCGCATATTAGGGAAATTCTCAGCTACCAGTTGCAGTAAGTCGGGGAAACGGACAGGTTTACGTTCTCCTTCTGGTAACCACTTAAATGAATTAACATTTTGCCCCAGAAGCGTCACTTCTTTGTAATCATTTTCTTGAAGGTCGCGCACCTCGTTGAGAATATCTTGCGGATCTCGACTGCGTTCTCTACCTCTGGTGTAAGGGACAATACAGTAAGTACAGAAATTATTACATCCTCTGGTAATGGATACGAAACCAGATATTGCTTCAGGAGCAAGTCTCTCCGGGCAAATCTTATCGTAGGTTTCTTCTTCAGAAAGTTCAACATTGATAGCCTTTTCACCTTCATTGGCTTTGTCAATCAGGTAAGGCAGGTCGCGGTAAGCATCAGGCCCAGCAACCAGATCTACAACTGGTTCTTCCAGAAGTTTATCTGCAAGACGTTCTGCCATACAGCCAATAATACCAACGATAAGGTCCTTCTTTTTTTTCTTGATAGAGTTAAAAAGACTAAGGCGTCCCCAGATGCGTTGTTCTGCATTTTCTCTGATGGAGCATGTGTTCACAAAAATAGCACTTGCTTCATCGATGTTTTTTGTAATACTATACCCTCTTTCACCCATCACAGAGGCAACCACCTCACTGTCTGCCACATTCATTTGGCAGCCATAGGTTTCAATAAAGAGTTTCTTTGTCTGAGTTGCTGATTTAAAGTCAGCATCAGAGCCATTAACTTTATTGCTCATTTGTATAAAATTGAAATTTAATAATTTATTAGAAGGCAAAAATACATTAAGGTAAAGGAATTCACAAATCAATAATGTTTGCTGTGATAGTGATAGAAGGGGAAAGATTTAACAAATGGGCAAATGTGATGTTAATATTCGAATTTGAAGTATTTGATGTGGGACATTTTCTTATTTTTGTAATCGAAAAATATAAAACATGAAACGAATAGTTATAAATACTGGTTTCTCTGGTTGGCGACATTGTAGTCAGGAGGAGATAAGAAAAGCGATAATGCAGCTGGTGACAGATTGTGACTGTTCGTGTGAGAATAAGTGTGAGCAATAATTACGAAAGATAAAATGCGACTGCCTACGGGCGGTCGTTTTTATTTTTAATTAGACATTTTTGTTTTTTGAAGTATATTAGCATTGTTGAATCTTAAATGAAGAGTATGAGTTACAAGTTGTTAATTGCTGTTGTTGGGTGTGTGTTATTGATGAATGTTGTGTCGGCACAGGAGGTTCTAGTTGAGGAGTTAGATTCTTTGGGTTATACTATGGTTGAAGGTGTGACTGACTCATTAAATATTACTCAGGATGCACGTATTGATTCTTTGGTTCAATTACATATTGAGAAGAATAAACAACGTGGGGCTATAAATGGGTACCGACTGCAGATTTTTTCAACTTCAGGAGTTGGTGCAAGGGAGCGTGCAAGGACAACAAAAGCTAATTACTTAAAGAATTATCCTGAACATGATATTTATATATTATTTAAATCTCCTGACTGGAGAGTTCGGGTGGGTAATTTTAGATCGAAAACGGAAGCATTAAAAGTAAAAAGTGATATACGTAGAGATTATCCTGATGCGTATATTGTACCGGATCTAATAGATTATCCAGAGTTAGAAAAGAGAGAAGACTAAGCATAATTATTTGAAAACTTAAAAAATGAGTGACCAAATCAAACATGAGTGTGGTATTGCACTGATTCGTTTATTAAAACCACTTAGTTATTACCAGGAGAAGTATGGATCCTGGATGTATGGTTTAAATAAGCTTTATCTGTTAATGGAAAAGCAACATAACAGAGGACAAGATGGAGCTGGAGTTGTAAACCTGAAGATGGATCTGGAACCTGGTTTAGAATATTTTCATCGATATCGTTCGATGGAGGCTAATCCAATTAAAGATGTGTTTGACAAGATCAACAAGCACTTCAGAAATGCGGAAAAGAATAATGAACCATGGCAAGATGCTGAGTGGGCAAAGAAGAATATCCCATTTGCTGGAGAATTATATCTTGGACACTTGCGTTATGGCACATTTGGGCGAAATAGTATTGAGTACGTACATCCGGTGATGCGCTCAAATAATTGGAGGTCACGAAGTTTAGTGTTGGCAGGGAATTTTAATCTAACTAATGTTGATGAACTGTTTGATCGATTGGTCTCCTTGGGACAGAATCCGAAAGCTTACACCGATACTGTAACAGTATTGGAAAAAGTAGGGCATTTTCTTGATGAAGAGAATCAGTTATTGTTTAGACAATATAAAAATAAAGGATACGGGAACCAGGAAATTTCTCCTCTAATAGAGAAAGAACTGGACATCAGTAAGGTGTTGCAGAATGCTTCGAAAGATTGGGATGGAGGTTATGCTATGGCCGGATTAATGGGGCATGGTGATGCTTTTGTAACAAGAGATCCATGGGGAATCAGACCGGCTCATTATTATTGTGATGATGAAATTGTGGTTGTAGCCTCAGAAAGAGCAGTGATTCAAACAGTAATGAATGTTAAGGTAGGAGATGTTAAAGAGATTGATCCTGGTAAGGCATTGATTATTAAACAAGATGGAACTGTGTCTCATGAGATGGTTCGTGTTCCACAAAAGAGGAAATCATGTTCATTTGAAAGAATCTATTTCTCACGAGGAAGTGATAAGTTTATCTATCAGGAACGTAAAAAGTTGGGTGAACTATTGGCGCCAACCTTGCTTGAGAAAGTTGATTATGATTTTGAGAATACTGTCTTTTCATTTATTCCTAATACTGCAGAAACAGCATTCTACGGTATGATGGAAGGTGTAGGAAAGCACCTGCTTGAATGGAAGAAGAACAAGATTCATAATTTGAATGGCAACCTTTCAGAAGAATCAATAGCTGATATTATCAAGGTAGAACCAAGAATGGAGAAGATTGCGATTAAAGATGTTAAATTGAGAACATTTATTGCTGATGATAGCAGTCGCGATGATTTGGTGGCCCACGTGTATGATGTAACATATGGAGTGGTTAAGAATAATAAAGATACATTGGTTGTTATTGATGACTCTATTGTAAGAGGAACAACATTAAAGACTAGTATTCTTCGAATTCTTGATCGTTTGCATCCGAAGAAGATTATAATTGTTTCATCTGCTCCGCAAATACGATTCCCTGATTGTTATGGTATCGACATGGCACAATTGGAGCGTTTTATTGCGTTTAATGCGGCAATAGAGTTGTTGAAAGACAACGATATGCAACATGTAATCGATGGGGTATATGAAAAGTGTAAGGCACAGCAGTATTTGCCTAAGGAAGATATTGTGAACTATGTGACCGAAATTTATGCTCCTTTCACTGATGAACAAATTTCTGCTAAAATTGCAGAATTACTGAAGCCTGCTGATTGTGAGGCAGAAGTTGAGATCGTATATCAAACTGTAGATAAGTTGCACAAAGCATGTCCTAATGATAAAGGAGATTGGTATTTCACTGGTGATTACCCAACTCCTGGAGGAAACAAAGTGGTGAATACTTCCTTTATTAATTTTGTAGAAGGTAAAAATGCCAGAGCGTATTAAATAGAGAGCATACTAGATATAAAAAAAGCCGAAACAATTTGTTTCGGCTTTTTTTATATCTAGTATTTTAATACTTATTCTTTAGGAAGAGGCCAGTCGTTGTTTTGTTTTCCTTTGATGTAGGTTTCAATATGACGACCTGCTTTGGCTGTATAAATATCTTTAATCGTTAATATGATTCCAGTCTCTTCTACATTTCCGAAATGATCATTTAAGACAGTCCCGAATGTTCTCATAGAAGGAGAGATGTTCATGTACGAATTAATAAGCGGTGGAATGTTCTCACCAAACTCACGTACACCCTGAGTAAGAATCTTATAATCTTCTTTATAATTCTCGCCGATGAATAACTTCTCCATTTTTTCAATATCCATATCCAACTTCATTGGATTTTTAGGGTATACAAGTTTGTCAACGTCGCTGAAATATTTTGAGAAAAAGTATAAGATTAAGTTTCGGGCGTCAGTGTTAAAATGAGTATACATTGTAACCTTTCCGAAGAAATACTGTATCTCTGGATGATCAACAGTTAAGGCTCCTAATCCATCCCATAGATTGTCTAATGCAAATAAGCCTTTAGCGCCTGCTTTGCTAGATTGATATCTTGGTGTAACAAAAGAACGTCCTAGTTCAAGTGTGTGTGGGACATAATCCTTGTTAAACTCGTCAGAGAAATGAAACAAGCGAGATGTTGCTAGTTTTACAACACCATTTTCGTCGGTTTCTGCTTCTGAGCAAACAATATATCTGTATCCTCCAAGTATTTCTTGTGCGTCAGGATCCCAAACAATAAGCTGTTTGTAGGGTTTTTCACAGGTATCATAGCTGTCTATATCGACCGATTTTCCTGTGCCGCCTCCAGCATCTCTAAAAGTGATTTCTCTTAGTCTACCTATCTCCTGCATGATCTTAGGAGAATCGTGTGCTGTAATAATGTAGATTTCATTAGCACCCTTGTTTGTTTTCCTCATTAGCTTATCCGGAGTTAACTCCGCAATAAGTTCCTCCTTTGGTATAGGTGCAATAATGTCTTCCATAAACAAATTCTGCTTTAAATTGAGCTACAAAATTAGAAAAATAATTAGGAAATTATTTTCAGATGTAAGATTTAAGAGCTAATTCATTCATATTAAGCATATTTGAAAAAGAAGTTGGTTGTTCTAAGGTTTAGATTGATAGGTATTTATGTGATTTGATAATGAGATGTAGAAGGTTGAAAAAAACATTAAAAAAGTAAGTTTAAGAGGGGTGTTTAAGTGTGATTTAAAGCATGTCAATCAGCTTTGTATGATTAACATGCTCTGACTGACTTATCTTTTTTCAGCAAGGGAATAAGTTTTTTCCCGAACATCAAGAGTCCATTCTTCTAACTTCTTTTCTTTGGTGAAAGTTTGATAAGGTATTGGTTCTCCAAAGGTAATGGTAAAGGTTTTGTTTTGTTGTTTGTACATTTCATCAGGAAGGTACAACATTTCTATGTTGAATTTAATTCCTAGAAATTTACGAATACGCGATAGATTGTAGAAAAAATTAGAGTTTCGCCCTTCAAAATGAATTGGAATGATATCTCGTTTGTGTTGAACTGCTTTTTGAATGAAGTGTTTGTGCCACTTCAAGTCAGTGATCTTTCCTGATATCTTTCGAGAACACAATCCTGCAGGGAAAATTAAAATATGATCGTCCGATTTGTAGGTATTTTCAATTTGCAGGAGAGATTCTCTAGCCTGACCTCCTACTTTATTTATAGGGATGAATAGTTCCTGAAGGGGAGTGACGTTCATTAAAAAATCATTGACAAGGAATTTAACATTTCTATTGGTTAATTGAGCAACAATACTCATTAGTAGGATTCCATCAAATCCTCCTAGAGGATGATTAGAGGCGAAAATATAGTTCCCTGTTTGAGGAACATTTTCTATACCTTTAAGATTGAATGAAATGTTATATTCTTCGATAATTTTGTTTACGAATGCTATCCCATGAAGGTGTCCATTGCGGTTCATGAAGTCGTTAACTTGATCAACATGGATAATTCGATGAAGATATTTGATGATGAAATTCGGGACTGAAGCAGCTGCTTTAGGATTTTTATCCGCAATAAGTTGCCTAATATCAATAGGTTTGAAAGTATTTATATATTCCGTCATGACATAATTAAATTAGAACGGAAAAATACTAAAATTTTTTATCTAGTTTTGCATTCTAAGAAGGTGTTTATCATAAAGCTTCTAGTGTGGGGAGCTTATCATGCAGCAGATCTTTTGTTAATTACTTGTTCTTTCCATATTGTCCCCATTTTCAGTGTTTTTTGTTGGTTGTTAACTTTTGTTGATAAAGTTATTAACAGTTGTGTTGATAAATGTTAATAGAATCGATGTGGGATGAAGTGGGAGGTATTGTAGTAAAGTGTAAAAATCTTTAATTTTACATGTAAAATACAGAGATTGGATTCGGATGATAGATTTTTCAGGGAAATATACTGCAAATGTGGACGATAAAGGTCGCGTTATCATTCCTTCTGTTTTGAAAAAAGAGATGGGAGATGAGATGCTACGTCCGTTATTTGTAGAGATGGATCCTTATGAAAAGTGTCTTAACATCTATCCGATGATGTATTGGGTACAAAGGATCGAACGCATTAAGTCTGCATTGAATTTAGATGATCCGGTGCAGAGCCGCTTACTTGATAAATTCTACCAAAAATTTATCAAGGTAACAATGACCGATAAAGGTCGGATAAATATCCCCAATAGTCTGTTGAACGATGTTCAGGTGAAAAAGGAAGTTGTTTTTACGGGACAGGGGAATAGAATTCGGTTGTGGGATGCAGCTGTTTTTGAAGAGTCACTACTTACAGATGAAGAGTATAAGAGACTTTTCGAGAAGCACCTGGGAGGAAGTTTGAATCCGAATGTTTAATCTGAAAAGAAGAATTTCATGAGTGAATATCATAAACCAGTATTGCTGGTAGAGAGTGTTGATGGTTTGGTCAATGATCCTAATGGAGTATATGTGGATGTGACTTTTGGAGGTGGAGGCCATTCAAGAGAGATTCTTTCTCGCTTAGGAGAAGGTCGACTGTATGGTTTTGATCAGGATGAAGATGTGCTTGATAATATTCCAAACGATGATAGGTTTCATTTTGTAAGGCACAACTTTCGTTTCTTGAAAAACTTCCTGAGATATTTTAAGGAAGATAAAGTTGACGGGGTTTTGGCTGATTTAGGTGTTTCATCTCACGATTTTGATGTAGCAGAACGAGGTTTCTCATTTCGATTTGATGCTCGATTGGATATGCGAATGAATCAGAAGGCTACTAAAGATGCGGCTTGGGTGATTAATAATTTAGAGGAAGATCGACTAATAAGGATATTTCGTGAGTTTGGAGAGATTAAGAATGCAAGAAAATTAGTAGGATTAATCGCTGCTGCCAGACAGCAGAGAAAGATCGATACAACGACAGCTTTCCTGGAAATAATAGAGGCAGCTGTTCCTAAAAATGCAGAAAAGAAGTATTTGGCAAAAGTATTTCAGGCATTACGTATTGAGGTTAATAATGAATTAGATGTCTTGAAAGACTTCTTGGAGCATGCTAAAGATGTTTTAAAGCCAGGAGGGCGCTTGGTTGTTATTACATATCACTCCTTGGAGGACCGCTTGGTTAAAAACTTCATGAAAAGTGGAAATTTCGAAGGAAAGCAGGAAAAGGATTTTTTTGGCAACGTAGATTCTCCCTTTAAAATCATCACCAGAAAGATTATAATTCCTTCAGATGATGAAATTGAAGAAAATCCTCGAGCAAGAAGTGCAAAGCTGAGAATTGCAGAATTAAAATAAGGATAAGATGAAGCAACCTCTAGGAAAAAATAAACAAGGATCATTTACCTTCAAATCGATAGTTGGAGGAGGATTGTTGCGAGATCCTAAGATTACGAAGCACTTTCGTTTTGTTTTCTTTGTGGTAGTATTGGCGTGTTTCTTAATTGCCAATCGTTATGCTTCGGAACGTCAAATCAGAAGTATTGATGCAATTACTGACTCAATTAAGGATCTTCGAAGTGAGTCGATAAGCATTGCTGCTGATTTAATGAATCTGAGTTTACCTTCGGTGGTTAATCGAAGGGTTAAGGAGAGCGGTATAGGATTAATAGATGCAAATGAGCCTCCGAAAGTATTGGTTTTGGAAAAAGAAGATTAATAGATTATGCCCATTGAACAAAAAGACTTGTTAGTAAGATTTGGTGTCATTTATGTATTGATATTTGCTTTTGGCATTATTGTCATTGGTAAGATTTTTTTTATCCAAAATGTAGACAATACAAAATGGAAAGAACAAGCCGAAACTTACAAGCCCAAGCAGGACGATATTCCTGCGAGTCGCGGGGATATATATGCAGCGGACGGAAGAGTGCTGGCTACTTCTGTACCATATTACAAGATTCGAATGGATCTTGGAGCAGAAGGAGTAAAGAAGATCTTTAATAAAAATGTTGATGCGTTGGCAGACAGTTTTGCAACAGTGATCAGGGATAAATCGAAAGCCAGGTATAAGCGTGAGCTAATCAACGCATTTAAGAAAGGTCGCCGTTATCATCTTGTATCAGGAAGGTCTGTTAGTTTTATGCAACTGCAAAGGATTAAAACATTTCCGATACTGAATAAAGGAAAATTCGCAGGAGGATTTATTGTTGTCCAGGAGGATAAACGACTGAATCCACATAAGAGTTTGGCATCTAGGACTATTGGTGTTCTTAATAAAGGATTGTTTGGTGGAGTACATGGTAATATTGGAAACACAGGAATTGAAGGTAAGTGCGAGCATTTTTTAAGAGGGAAGGATGGCGTCTCTATAAAACAGAATCTATCTGGTCGATGGGTGCCTATTACTGAAACAGAACCAGAAGATGGACTGGATGTAATTACTACTATTGATGTGAATTTTCAGGACGCAGCGGAGAGTGCTCTTCATAAGCAGTTAATAAAAAGTAGGGCAGAATATGGGACAGCCATACTGATGGAAGTTGAGACTGGAGATATTAAAGCTATAGCGAATCTTGGAAAGAATAAGAGTGGAGAATACTCCGAGACCTATAATTATGCACTAGGAAGTATGGGATGTAGTGAGCCGGGCTCTACTTTCAAGCTGGTTTCATTAATGATTGCTATGGAACAAGGATATGTCGATACAACGGATGTCTTTAATGTTGAACATGGACACTGGAAGTATGGAGGTCTGAATATTTATGATAGTGACTATCATCACGGCGGTCATGAGGATCTAACAGTTAAGGAGATATTCGAAAAATCGTCGAACGTAGGAGTTGCGAAAGTTATCACAAAGTATTATGAAGGAAGAGAAGAAGATTATATAAACCGAATTTATAAGTTTGGTTTTAACAATAAACTTGGAGTAGGTATAAAGGGAGAAGGAACTCCGAGGATTAAGTATCCTACAGATAAAGATTGGTGGGCGAATTCATTAGCTTTTATATCCTATGGTTATGAGTTTAAGATAACTCCTTTGCACACACTAACCTTTTACAATGCAGTTGCTAATCAGGGAAAGATGGTAAAACCTCGGTTGGTAAAAGGGATAAGGCGACATGGGACCGTAGAAGAGACATTCCCTGTAGAGGTGATGATACCTTCGATTTGCTCTTCAGAGACTTTGGGGAAAGCACAAGCAATGCTTGAAGGGGTTGTTGAACGAGGCACAGGAAGACGATTAAAAAGTAATAACTATTCAATTGCTGGAAAGACAGGAACAGCTCAGGTTGCAAATAACAATGAAGGTTATTATCATGAAGGGAAACGTGTTTATCAGGCCTCGTTTGCAGGTTATTTTCCTGCCGATAAACCAAAGTATTCATGTATTGTAGTGATTGTTGGTCCTAAAGGTGGAGTATACTATGGTGGCTCTGTAGCTGGACCAGTATTCAGAGAGATTTCAGATAAAGTATATACAACTAATATCGAAATGCATGTTGATGACCTAGCAGCCAGGGAGAGAGGAAATGAGATTCCGAGAGTTAAGGCAGGGATTAAGGATAAATGGCTACCCGTTGTTGAAGAGTTAGGTATTGAATATCAAAATTCTGCCGGATCTGATCTTGTGTCTTTTAAAAAGAAAGGAGATCGTTTAGTTGCGGTTGAACGGAAGGTTATTGATGGTTTAGTTCCCAATGTAGTTGGTATGGGTGCGAAAGATGCAGTATATGTACTTGAGAATTCTGGATTGAAAGTGCGAATGCGAGGAGTAGGTAAAGTTGTAAAGCAATCATTGTTACCAGGGAAGCGTATTCGAAAGGGACAAACGATATATATTAATTTAAGTTAGCGATATTATGAAGTACCTGAATCAAATATTAAAGCAGGTTGACGTACTGGAGCAGGTTGGGGAGGATCAATCTATATCGTCAATAGAGATTGACTCAAGGAGAGTACAACAAGGTAGCTTATTTGTTGCCTTGAGAGGAACTCAGGTAGATGGACACAATTACATCGGAAGTGCATTGGAAAAAGGTGCAGTGGCGGTTGTATGTGAGGAGATTCCTGAAGGTATAGCTGACAATGTTAGTATTGTGAAGGTAGCAAAGAGTGAAGAGGTTTTAGGTATGTTGGTATCTGAGTTCTATGATAATCCGTCTGAAACTTTAAAAGTTGTAGGAGTGACAGGAACTAATGGAAAAACCACTGTTGCTACTTTATTATATCAGTTGTTCACTAGTCTGGGATACAAAGTTGGATTATTATCGACAATTGAGAATAGGATTGCTAATCAGGTTGTTCAATCTACACATACAACTCCAGATGCTATCGCTATTGGCAAGTTGATGAAGGAGATGGTTGATGCAGGTTGTGAATATTGCTTTATGGAGGTGAGTTCACATGCCATACACCAACGAAGAATAAAAGGAATCGATTTTGATGGAGGGATTTTTACAAATCTAACACATGATCATTTGGACTATCACAATACCTTTAAAGAATATTTAACTGCCAAGAAGGTATTCTTTGATGAATTGCCATCATATGCTTTTGCATTGACGAACGTTGACGATAAGAATGGAGGCGTGATGTTACAGAATACCGATGCATCTAAGAAATCATATTCTTTAAGGGCTTTGGCCGATTTTAATGCAAAGGTGTTAGAGAGTCATTTCGATGGAGTATTAGTGGAAGTTGATGGTACTGAAGTCTGGTCTCAATTTGCAGGCCTCTACAATGTTTATAACCTACTTTCGGTATATGCAACGGCAGTGCTCTTAGGACAGCCAAAGGATGAAGTATTGCAACACATTAGTAGGTTGCAAACTGTTGCAGGAAGATTTGAAACCATAAAATCAGGTGCCGGTCGTTTTGCGATAGTAGATTATGCTCATACTCCTGATGCATTGAAGAATGTGTTGGAAGGTATTGCCGAATTAAGAACTGGAAACGAGACATTGTTTACAGTTGTTGGGGCAGGCGGAGATAGAGATAAAACAAAGCGACCAGAAATGGCAGCTATCGCAGCAGAATATAGTGATCGGCTAATATTGACCTCTGATAATCCTCGGTCGGAAGATCCTGAGGATATTATAAATGATATGTTACAAGGAGTTGAGGCCCATTTGAAGAATCGGGTGGTGTCGATTGTCAATAGAAGAGAGGCTATTAGGACTGCTTGTATGATGGCAAATCCAGGAGATATTATCTTGATTGCAGGTAAGGGACATGAGACCTATCAGGAGGTTAAGGGAGTTCGACATCATTTCGATGATAGAGAGATAGTAAGGGAAGAATTCATAAACGGATAAAGGAAAGCGTATGTTTTATTATTTTTTTGATTGGCTAAATGAGTTGGATATTCCTGGGGCCGGAATGTTTCAGTATATCTCGTTTCGATCTGCAGCTGCGATTATAACTTCTTTGATAATAAGTACTGTGTTCGGAAGGCAGATGATTCGCAAATTGCAGCGATTACAGATTGGAGAGGAGATAAGAGACCTTGGATTGGAAGGGCAGATGCAGAAAAAAGGTACTCCTACGATGGGAGGACTGATTATTTTGGGATCAATATTGATTCCTACGCTTTTGTTTGCTAGATTAGATAATATCTATATCATCCTGATGCTGATTACAACTATTTGGCTGGGAGGTATTGGATTTATTGATGATTATATTAAAGTATTTCTAAAGAATAAAGAAGGACTTGCAGGGAAGTTTAAAATTATAGGACAGGTCGGTTTAGGTATAATTGTTGCCTGTACCCTTTATTTTAGTGATGATGTTGTAGTACGAGAGAAAGTCCGTGGAGAAGATAATAAACCGGTGAAGGAAATTACTGTCAATCATGAAACCGGGCAACAGGAAGTTAAGTATATAACTCAGGATGTGAAGTCAACCAAAACTACCATACCATTTATTAAGAATCATGAATTTGACTACTCGTGGTTTGTGTCATTTATGGGAGATCATACAAAACCCTGGGCATGGCTTGTTTATATGTTTGTGATCATATGGATTATAACGGCTGTTTCCAATGCTGCAAATCTTACCGATGGTATAGATGGACTTGCCGCAGGAACATCGGCGATAAGTGCAGCAACTCTTGGTATTTTAGCATATGTAAGTGGTAATGTGTTTTTTGCGGAATATTTGAATATCATGTATATTCCTCATACGGGAGAACTTGCTGTATTTGTAAGTGCTTTCATAGGGGCAACAGTTGGTTTTCTGTGGTATAATTCATTCCCAGCACAGGTTTTTATGGGAGATACTGGAAGTTTGGCCCTTGGGGGGATAATTGCTGTATTTGCAATTATTATTCGTAAAGAATTTCTAATCCCAATATTGTGTGGGATTTTCTTTATGGAAAGCTTATCGGTGATCATGCAGGTGAGTTATTTTAAGTATACAAAGAAGAGAACGG
This sequence comes from Puteibacter caeruleilacunae, assembly GCA_005217565.1. Lineage (GTDB taxonomy): Bacteria > Bacteroidota > Bacteroidia > Bacteroidales > Prolixibacteraceae > Puteibacter > Puteibacter caeruleilacunae. The sequence continues at coordinate 85,802 of SJCO01000012.1, read as the reverse complement.
GAGTGGGACAAAGGATATTTTTAATGTCTCCTCTACATCACCATTATCAAAAGAAGGGTATACCGGAACCAAAGATTGTTGCAAGATTTTGGATTGTTGGAGTAATACTTGCTGTGATAGCCATGGCAACATTAAAAGTTAGATAAAAAGGATGCAGAAAGATAAGATCGTCATATTAGGAGCAGGAGAAAGCGGTGTAGGGGCTGCGATATTGGCTTTGTCAAAAGGATTCGAAGTGTGGGTTTCTGATGCAGGAACAATAAAACCTGTATATAAGGAGTTACTAATGCAATATGGTATTGCATTCGAAGAGGGACTTCATACTAAGGAAAAGATTTTTGATGCAGTTAAAGTTGTAAAAAGTCCCGGGATAGGCGATCATGTTGCATTGATTAAGGAATTAAGAAAAGCAGGAATTTCTGTCGTTTCGGAAATCGAGTTTGCAGGAGAATACTGTGAGGCGAAAACTATCTGCATTACAGGGAGTAATGGAAAGACTACCACGACCTTGATGATTTATGAGATGTTGAAGCATGCAGGATTCAAGGTTGGACTGGCTGGTAATATTGGACATAGTTTTGCCCGTCAGGTTGCTGAGTGTGATTATGACTATTATGTGATTGAGTTGAGTAGTTTTCAACTGGATGGAATGTATGATTTTAGGGCAGATATTGCCCTGTTGCTAAATATAACACCTGATCATTTGGATCGTTATGACTATAAAATGGAGAACTATGTAAAGTCTAAATTTAGAATTACACAGAATCAAACAAGTGATGATTATTTCATTTACTGCGGAGATGATGCTGAAATTCTAAATGTGATTGATGAGTTTCCCATTGGTTCACAAAAGCTGTGCTTTTCGTTTAAAAGTCATGGAGAATGTGCAGCTGTAGTGAAGGATACCGAACTGTGTTTTAGTGTAAATCAAAACAATTGGCATATGTCAATCCATGATTTAGCCTTGCAAGGCAAGCATAATACGTACAATTCAATGGCTGCTGGTCTGGTTGGAACTGCTTTAAAGATAAAAAACCAGCGAATCCGTGAGTCGTTAATGGAATTCCGTGGAGTAGAACATCGATTGGAGAATTTTCTGACTGTACATGGAATCGATTTTATTAATGATTCTAAAGCTACTAATATTAACTCAACGTGGTATGCGTTAGAAAGTATGTCTAAACCTGTTGTGTGGATTGTTGGAGGTGTGGATAAGGGAAATGATTATTCCATTTTGGAAGAATTAGTAAAGGAGAAGGTGAAGGCAATAATTTGTCTAGGAATTGATAATAAAAAGATACATGAAGCTTTTGATGGAATTGTTTCGCAAATCGTAGATACTCAGAGTATGAAGGATGCGGTTGCAAATTCTTATCATTTGGGGAATAAGGGAGATGTGGTATTGTTGTCTCCTGCATGTGCCAGCTTTGATCTCTTTGAAAGCTATGAAGATCGAGGGAAACAATTCAAAACAGCAGTGAAAGAGCTATGATTCATAAGGTAATCGACATATTAAAAAGACTAATACGTTTTCGAGGCGATAAAGTAGTTTGGATCGTACTGTTTTTCTTATCATTGAGCTCACTATTGATAGTTTATAGTGCAACAGGTTCATTGGCGTTTAGAAAAATGGATGGTCAAACAGGGTATTATCTTGTAAGGCAGTTAATATTTATTAGTGCGGGACTAGGGATAATTCTTTTCCAGGTGAACTTTATTCCGGTTCGGTTTTATTCCAAAATTGCTACACCTGGTCTAATTATAGCGTTCGGTGTAGTCGTGGTTGGATTGCTTATGGGTGCAAAAACAGAAGCTACAGGTAGAACCTTGAATTTACTAGGATTTTCTTTTCAACCAGCGGAATTGGCAAAATTGGTGATGGTGATGTATGTTGCCCGAATGTTGGCTAATCATCAGGAAAGTCGTGATAGTCGACGCAAAGCTTTCTGGCTAATTTTGATTGGAGGAGGATTGCTTTGTTTTGCTGTTTTTATTGGTAACTTCTCAACTTCTGCATTAATGTTTGCAACAGTGATGTGTATGATGTTTATAGGGCGCGTTCCCTTTAAATTTCTAGGAGGCACTGTAGTGGCAGGAATTGTATTGATGGCTATATTGCTTATTGCAACACCGATAATTCCTAAATCATTTGGGCGTATTCATACAGTAAAGGGACGTATTGAACGTTTTTTCACAGATACGCCAGAGGAGGAAAAAGAAAATAAGGGATTGGAGCAGGAGGAATATGGATTGTTGGCAGTTTATGAAGGCGGATTGTTAGGTAAGGGGCCAGGAGCAAGTGAGGTTGCTAATTACATGGCAGCAGCATATAATGATTTCATTTTTGCCATTTTTATAGAAGAATATGGATTGATTGGAGGAGGAATGGTATTGCTACTATACCTGATATTTATGTATCGGGGAGGAGTGATAATGAAACGGAGTACTCGAACATTTCCAGCTTTTTTAACGATTGGTTACACTTTGATATTAACCTTTCAGGCAATGATAAATATGGGTGTTGCTGTTGGTGCATTACCAGTAACAGGACAACCTTTACCTTTAGTTAGTATGGGGGGAACATCAACGTTATTTACAGCAGCTATGTTGGGGTGTGTTTTAAGTGTAAGTTGTCAGAATCAAAAGGATAAAAAGCTTGAACCAGAGATGACCAAGATGCTAGCTGCTGGACCTGATGAGGATCAGAAATTATAATTGGAAGAACAAATGAAACAGAAAAAATATATAATCAGCGGAGGTGGAACAGGAGGACATATCTTTCCTGCTCTTTCTATTGCCAATGAATTAAAGGCTAAAGATCCTTTATGTGAGATTCTATTTGTTGGTGCGATAGGTAGAATGGAAATGGAGAAAGTACCAGCTGCAGGGTATGAGATTATTGGCTTACCAATAATGGGACTTCCTCGAAAACCATCGGTGAAAATGTTTCAGTTTCTTAAAAACTGGTTTAAAAGTAAAAGTCTTGCACGAAAAATTGTTAAGGATTTTCAACCAGATGCAGTTATTGGAGTTGGTGGCTACGCAAGTGGTCCTATATTAAATATGGCATCCAAATTAGGAGTGCCAACAATCTTGCAGGAACAGAATTCTTATGCGGGTTTAACCAATCGAATGCTATCAAAAAGAGCCAAAAAGATATGTGTGGCATATGATGAAATGGAACGGTATTTTCCTGCAGATAGAATTGTAATGACGGGAAATCCTGTAAGAAGGGATCTATTGAATCTCCCAGATAAGAGCAATGGTAAAGCACACTTTGAATTGAAGGATGATAAGCCAACACTACTTGTTTTGGGGGGCAGTTTAGGAGCCAAATCAATTAATGATGTGTTGCTTGCTAAAATTGATCACTTGGCTCAGATGGATGTTAATGTGATTTGGCAAACAGGTAAACTCTATTATAAACGTATTACAAAAGAATTAGAGGGACGTACTCCAGGTAATGTTCATATTCTCGAATTTATATCGAAAATGGATATGGCCTACAGTGCAGCTGATATGATAGTGTCGAGAGCAGGAGCTGGAACAATATCAGAGTTGTGTTTAGTCGGAAAGCCAATCATCTTGATTCCATCACCAAATGTTGCGGAAGATCATCAAACCAAGAATGCAATGGCATTGGTAAAAAAGAATGCAGCGGTAATGGTTCGTGATTCACAGATCGAGGATTCTTTGTTATCCAGTATTGAAGAATTGTTGAAAGATGATTCCCAAATGGCTGAGTTGTCAAAGAATATTAAAGAACTTGCAAAACCAGATGCTGCAAGTCATATTGTGGATGAAATAAAAGATGCGATAGTCTGATGAGTATAAAAAGTAATGACATAAAGAATGTATATTTCCTGGGAGTAGGAGGCATTGGTATGAGTGCTATTGCCAGGTATTACTTGCATGAGGAGAAGAGGGTAGCAGGCTATGATAGGACTTCATCCCCATTAATTGAAGAGTTGGTTAAGGAAGGAGTTGAGGTTCATTTTGATGATGACACTAAAATGATCCCTTCTGACTTTAGCGTAGAGAATACGTTAGTTGTTTTTACTCCGGCAATACCTAAAGACCACAAAGAAAAGATGTGGTTGGAATCTCAAGGGTATACCATAAGAAAACGTGCTCAAGTTCTTGGTTTAATTGCAGAGGACTTGAAATGTATAGGTGTTGCAGGTACACATGGAAAGACTTCTGTCTCTACTATGCTAAGTCATATTTTGAAGCAATCGAGTGTAGGATGTAATGCTTTTCTTGGAGGAATATCTAATAATTATGGATCAAACTTCATGTTTGATAAATCCTCGGAGTGGATGGTTGCTGAAGCGGATGAATTCGATAGGTCATTTCTAAATCTATTTCCAACGATGGCTTTGATTACATCGATGGATGCAGATCACTTAGATATATATGGTGATCACAGTACAATGAAAGAATCGTTTCGAGATTTTCTAAGCCAGACTAAGAGAGATGGAGTATGTGTGGTAAAGAAAGGATTGGATATCCATCCAGATGTTAATTCTGGTGCTACATTTTACAGTTACTCACTTAAAGAAGAGGCTGATTACTATGGACGCCACATAAGAGTGGAAGAGGGGAGTTATGTATTTGATTTGGTAACTCCAGATAGAACAATATCAGGAATACGATTGTCGTATCCTGGATTGGTGAATGTAGAAAATGCAATTGCTGCAAGTGCATTGGCATTGATGGCTGGTGTTGAAGAGGATGAGTTGAGGTCGGCCTTGGCTTGTTATGATGGAGTGAAGAGACGATTTGATTATCATGTTAAAGAACCAAAAGTGGTTTATATTGATGATTATGCTCATCATCCAGAGGAGTTGAAGGCAACAATATCGTCGGTGAGAGATCTATATCCTGATCGTAGAATTACGGGGATTTTTCAACCTCATTTATTTACGCGGACAAGAGATTTTGTTGATGGTTTTGCGGAAAGTTTATCCATGCTGGATGAGTTATTGTTAATGGATATTTATCCGGCAAGAGAGTTGCCAATTGAGGGAGTAACATCAAAAATTATTTTTGATAAAGTAACTGATACGGATAAGTTTATGGTTCGTGCAGAAGAAGTACCTGGGTGGCTGAAGTTAAATGATGTGGATGTCTTATTAACACTTGGAGCTGGCGATATTGATCGTTTGGTTCCTGTAATTACTCAAATATTGAAACAAAAGATCTAATGAGAAAGGTTCTTCACATAATAGCAATGGCTTTGATTGCAGCATTTTTTGTTGTAACCATTGGGTTTATTTCTTTAGAAAGAAGAAAGCTTGTGTGTAATGAGGTGGTTGTCAATGTGAAAGATTCTCTTGAAGTTAGATTTGTTACTTCTTCTCAAATAGTAAAAGAATTAAGAGGCGAAAAATACAAAATCTTTGGAGTTAAGTTTGACAGTTTGAATCTACAAGGTATTGAAGATAAATTAAGAAATAATCCATGTATCAAAGATGTTGAATTGTATTCAGGCTTGGGAGGATTTCGAAAAGGATATCAATCGCATATCGTTGTTGATATAGAACAACATAAACCTGTATTGAGAGTAATTAATAATTCAGGAAGCTATTACCTGAATGAGTATGGTGAAAAAATGCCCGTTGTTTCGAATTACTCACCATATGTTTTGCTAGTGACAGGTAATGTGAATCATGCTTATGCTAAAGAAAAATTATTAGATCTGGCAGCATATGTTAACGGGAGTAAATTCTGGCAAGGACAAATAGAGCAATTGTATGTCAATTCAAAAAAGGAGATTTTATTGGTTCCTCGCATAGGTGATCACATAATTGAATTGGGAAGTTCAAAAGATTTTAAAAAGAAGTTTCGCAATTTGATGCTCTTCTATAAGGAGGGCTTAAAAGGAAATGATTGGAATAAGTATAAAAGCATTAGTCTGAAATATCAGAATCAGATTGTGTGCACAAAAAAGTAATTTTATGGGCCGTAAAAGTGAAATAATTGCAGCAATCGACATTGGTACATCAAAGACCACTGCCATCATTGGGTGTCGTAATGAGCAAGGAAATCTTGATATCATTGGACATGCCACAGTAGATTCTAAAGGAGTAAAAAGAGGTGCGATTCTGAATTTGAATGAATCGGTTGACACTATTGAGAAGGTTATGAATAAAGCTATGACAGATTTAGAAGTAAATGTGTCAAAGGTTTTTGTTGGGATGAGTTGTCAACAAATTCATACGGAGCCTTCGAAAAGTGATATGAAATTTGATGAGGCCCGGTTTATTGATGATGAGGATGTACGTAGTTTGTTAAATGGATGTAAGGAATTATCATTAAAGGAGGATGAAGAAATATTAAAGGTTATTCCTCAGAACTTTGTTGTTGATACAGAAGAAGAGATAACAAATCCTATTGGAATAATGGGACGTAGTGTGAGTGTAGACTGTAAATTGATTATAGGATCTACTCTGTATAAGAGTATTATGGATACTGCATTCAGTCAGGCTGGTTGGCCGATTTATAAGAGTTTTATTACCCCTATATCTACTGCTAAATCTATTCTTTCAGATGATGAGAAGGAAGCTGGTGTAGTATTGGTCGATCTTGGTAGTGGCTCAACTTCAGTGTCGGTGTATTTTGAAGGAGTACTTAAACATGTGGCGATTATACCTTTTGGTGGTGAAGTTGTCACTTCGGATATTAAAGAGGGATGTAACATTTTACCACGACAAGCAGAGGCGCTTAAGAAGCAGTATGGTGCCGCTTTAGCAGAATTTGCACCTGAAGATAAGGTTGTTACCATTCCTGGAATCGAAGGATGGGAGCCCAAAGAGATATCCTTTAAAAGTCTTGCATGGATTATCCAATCAAGGATGGAAGAAATTATTGATAGTTTCTTCTATCAAGTTGAGAAATTGAATATTTTAGATAGGTTGGGAGCCGGAATCGTTATCACTGGAGGTGGTTCGGAAATGATGGCACTTAAGCAACTGGTAAAGTATAAGACTGGATTAGATGTTCGATTAGGATCACCGGTTCTTAATAATGTTGATAGTAAGAAAGTTAAGGAGCTTCATAAACCTGAATATTCGGCCGTGTTAGGTATCTTCTTGAGTGGACTAGAGTATGCCAAGGATCAGGAGGTGGATATACCTGTTAGAAAGAAAGTTAAAAAGAAAAAAAATAACACAAGTAAGGTAAGCAAGCCAAAGACCGAGTCGAAATTTAATGCAAAGGGATCTAAGATCCTTGAAGAAATGAAACAAACCTTTACCTTGTTTTTTACAGATGATAATGATTCTGAAATAACAGAATAATTGCATTAATGAAGAAGTCAGGAGATATATTGAGTTTTGGATTTGAGCCGGCGACCACTTCATCGATCAAAGTTATTGGCATCGGTGGAGGTGGAGGAAATGCCGTGAATCACATGTTTCGAGAGGGGGTGAAAGGTGTCGATTTTGCTGTTTGTAATACTGATGCACAAGATCTCCGTCTAAGTCCTGTATTGGAGAAGATTCAGTTAGGAGCAACATTAACTGAAGGTAGAGGTGCTGGTAATATGCCGATGAAAGGAGAGCAAGCAGCTCGTGAAAGTTATGATGAGATAAATGCAGGCTTGGAGGGAAATACCTGGATGGTATTTTTAACTGCATGCTTAGGAGGAGGAACAGGAACAGGTGCAACTCCTGTTATTGCTCAACTAGCGAAAGAAAAAGGAATTCTGACAATTGCAGTAGTTACAGTTCCTTCCCAGTCGGAGGGACGAAAGCGATATCAACAGGCCATGGAGGGGGTGAATAAACTAAAGCGGATCGTTGATAGCTTACTGGTTATAGATAATCAGAAACTACATGATATTTATGGAGATTTACCTGCATCAGAGGCATTTGCAAAAGCTGATGGAATTTTGAAAACTGCTGTAAAGGGGATTGCTGAAATAATCACCTTAAATGGGATTATCAATATAGATTTTGCTGATGTTAGATCGGTGATGGCAGATAGCGGTACCTTCCTTATGGGAGCAGGTAAGGCGGCTGGGGAGGATCGTGCACTCAAAGCTGTTAATGAAGCAATAAGTTCTCCTTTATTGGATAATTTTGATATCCGTGGAGCGAAAGATATTTTACTAAATATCACTTCCGGTGATCCTGAAATCACCATGAGTGAGATAGGCCAGATTATTGATACATTGCAAGAAAAGGCTGGACGAAAAGCGGATATTATCTGGGGTAATGGAACAGATAAATCGTTAGAGAATGCAGTTGCAGTGACGATTATTATTACAGGATTCGATACACATGATCAAATAAAATTGACAGGTATGGATCAGGAAAGTCTGCAGCAAAAAAAAGAGTTAGCACATAAAGGTAATGATAAAGAAGAGAGTAATTCAGTAGTAACCGAAGAGTTAGATAAGCAAGACGAGAAAGTATCATCTGAGAGCAAGTCAGATGCTTTAATTGATAATTGGTTTTTTCGTCAGTTTAATAGCTCATTTGAAGGCACTGAAAGTTAAATTTCGGAGTTAATGACATAAAATCGTGATTATGAATGAATCAATGTTAAAGTTCGATTTGCCACAGGATAATGACTCGATCATAAAAGTGATTGGTGTTGGTGGTGGCGGTGGTAATGCCGTAAACTACATGTGTCGTCAAGGCATCAAGGATGTACAATTTATGGTTTGCAATACTGATGCTCAGGCTCTGGAAAACAGTCCGGTAAAATTGAGGGTACACATTGGTTCTTCATTGACAGAAGGAAGAGGAGCGGGAAATAAACCAGATGTTGGTCGGGAAGCTGCAAAGGAAAATATTGAAGAAATTCGTAAGGTTCTTGAAAGGAATACTAAAATGGTGTTCATTACTGCAGGAATGGGGGGTGGAACAGGTACTGGTGCAGCTCCAGTAATAGCAGAGGAGGCTAGGAATCTAGGGCTTCTTACTGTAGGAATTGTGACTATACCATTTCGGAATGAAGGACGACGCCGTATTAGTCAGGCTTTGGAAGGAATTTCACAGCTGCAAAAGCATGTTGATTCGCTTCTTGTTATTAACAACGAACGGATTCGTGAGATGTATGGCGATTTTAAAATATCAGAAGCCTTTGAGAAAGCAGATAATGTACTTGCTATTGCTGCTAAAGGGATCGCAGAAATAATTACCGTCCATGGTTATATAAATGTTGACTTTGCAGATGTTGAGACAGTAATGCGAGAAAGTGGTGTTGCTATAATGGGATCGGCCAAAGCAAGTGGAGAGAATCGGGCAATCAAGGCAGTGGAAGAAGCATTGAATTCTCCTTTATTGAATAATAACGATATTACAGGTGCTCGAAATATACTTCTAAATGTTACCTCAGGAACGGATGAGATTACAATGGATGAAATCGGTCAGATAACCGATTATATTCAGGATAAAGCAGGCTGTGGAGCTGATTTGATTTGGGGGAATGGTGGTGATGAGTCATTAGGAGAGGAGATAAATGTTACCATTATTGCGACAGGTTTTAATACAAGTAGCATTCCAGAGTTGATGGCGCAGAAGAAGCAACAAAAAACATATCATACATTAGAGGATCCTGTTCATCCGGAGAAAAAGATGTTCTCGACAGTCAAGCAGGTTTTAAAACAAAAGGTAAATCCGTCAGGTGATGCTTCGAATTCCCAACGAACTTTTGAATTTGATGTTCGGCAAGAATATGAGGATGATGTACAGAAGTTGTATGGAAATTCTTCTGAAAAGAAGAGTCTTGATGACAATCCGGAGTCACAAGCTGTTTCATTGAAAATGGATTTTTATGAAGCGTCAGATGAATCTCTTGATGCTTTAGCTAATGTTCCTGCGTATAAACGAAAAGGAATAAAATTTCGAAAGGGCCCAAATGAGGAAGCGAAAGAAGTGTCCCGATATTCGTTGTCTGAGGATAAAGATAAAAATATAACGATAAGAAAAGATAATTCTTTTCTACACGATAATATTGATTAATTAGTGTTTGAATACAATAAACTATAAAAAGATGAGCTTATTTGATCAAGTAAATGCAGATATCAAAGCTGCCATGTTGGCAAAGGATAAAGAAAAGTTAAATGCATTACGTAACATTAAAAAAGTACTAATCGAGGCCAAAACTGCTAAAGGTGGTTCGGATGAGATTGATGATAATGATGCAATTAAAGCTATTGCTAAGCTAGCCAAGCAGGGAAGTGATTCTGCTGCGATTTATAAAGAGCAGGGGAGAGAGGATCTTTTTGAGCAGGAGATGAAACAAGTTGAAGTTCTTGAAGCGTACTTGCCTGCAAAAATGTCTGATGAAGAATTAACTGCAGCAGTTCAGGAGATTATTAATCAGGTTGGTGCAACATCGATGAAAGAGATGGGTAAAGTTATGGGAATTGCATCGAAGCAACTATCAGGTAAAGCCGACGGTAAAGCAATTTCTGATAAAGTTAAAAGCATTTTAGGATAAATACTGCACGGGAAATGTTTGATGGAATGATTAAACATTTCCCTTTAGTGTCTTCAAAAAAAGCTGTTGGTTTCTAAAGAGATTACTTCGGTCAGCAAATTCATGATAGAGGTGATAACAGATTCCTAAAAATTTCATGTTCTTTCTTTTAATTCCTGATTTCATAAGTCGTATAACTAAATCCGAATCAGAAAGTCCCCAACCGATATAACGTTCGTCATAGCCTCCAATATTTTCTAAATCTTTTTTCCAGAATGCCATATTGCACCCTCTTATTCTTTTGTGAGACTTAGTTGGACCAGAAATAAGTTTATGTAACCATGGAATGCGATATCCATTTAATTTATTTTTAGCACCTTCCAATATGTTGCTACATGTTCGTCCTGAAGTTATTCGTCGTGTAACTTTTTCAGAAAGAATTACTCTACTTCCATTAACAAAGTAATCTGGTTTGGCGATGGAAAGGTGATCCTCTATGAAGTTAACATCCAATATAATGTCTCCATCGATAAATATGATATAATCAGATGATGCTTTTTTTAGAGCCTTGTTTCTAATTGCAGCCAATCGATATCCTTTATCTGGATGCCAGATATGGTGTATAGGGCAAGTTATTCTTTTTTTGTATTCAAGAATAAGCTTATGTGTGTCTCCGTTTGAGCCATCATCAGCGATGATTACTTCATCAGGATTCTTTGACTGATAAAGGATGCTATTCAGTGTTTGTTTCAATGCATCAGGACGGTTGTATGTGCTAATAATCAAGGTAACTTTGAATTTCATAAGCAAAACTTTAAGATGATGAAACATTACTTGAATTAATACTAATATTTTCAGCCCAAACAAAGAGACAATAAAAGAAAGAGAAGAAGCTTAGTCCCATATGTGATTCCAGATTTGAATCTCCCAGATTGGATATACCAATACTAACAAGTAGAACAAGAAGTAGAAAGTGATTCTTTCTATTCCTGAAAAAAACAGGAGAGATCCAGCAGAACATAATCCAACAGAATCCTAATATTCCAAACTTGACCATATAGTTCAAATATTGATTATGTGATGAACTGTATAGCTCTTTTCTCAAAAGAGATCCATTCTTTTCGTACGCCACAGTAAATGCCTTTTTCCAATTTCCCGTGCCAACGCCAAGTATTGGTCGATCTTTTATAATTGTAATTGCAGCCTTTAGAAACTCGATTCGCTGTGCTAATGACATATAATTCGGATCACCAGTACGAAGATATACATCAATTTCCCAAAGGGTGTTGTATATACGAGGATAGAGCGATGAGAATCTATTAACATGGATGTGGTTTGCGATTCCTTGTTCAATATTGTGGATATCCTGATCGCTTAAGGACGCAATACCCATTGAATCTTTGCGTAACCCTTTGGATGTTAGATATCTGATGAGTGTTTTGTATATTCTAAATCCATTGACATTTATTGCGTTTATGTCGTAACTACTTCTTTGATTCCATGTTTTTTCTAACTCTTTATTACATATATACAGGTATACATAATGGCCATTTTCTATTTGTTTGTCATTTAGGTTGTGTGAATATGGATTCCCATTAACTGTATATTTTTCCAGCTGTTCAGGATGTATGTCTTCCACGTCATAAAACCTGTAGACACACCAACTAAGATAACCTGTGCAAGAAATCACCAGAAGTATTACAGAGCTTAGTAATATACGCTTTAGTTTGAGTGAATGACTTTTAGATGCTATGAATAAGATTAAATAAAGTCCTGTGCCGATGAACGATATTATTCCGATTAGAGATTTAAGAAGTAGTAAGAAACCAACCAGGAAAATCATGTTTACCCATAGTAGTTTGCGATACCAGTTTTTATTAGTCTTATATGTGAGATATAGATAATAACCAATTATGGCAATTGCAAGTATCAACTGAAAACTGAATCGAATATGCGAGATGTAGGTTATTTCCCATATATTTTCGATATTATATTTTTCTCTGAAGAATAGCTTTAATAGGCTGAGAATGGAGGCAACATTAACAGAAAGGACAAAGCAGCCAAGAATTTTCCACAATGTTTTCCTATTGATTATACTTGTGGCAATTATTAATGGAAGAATTAATATGAAGATATTTTTTCTAAGATCATAAAGCGCAACTTTCAAGTCGTGTGTGAAAAACATACCTATCAGATAAACAAAGAATATTGATAATACCAATATTAATGACCTATCTTCTTTTAGTCGCATTAGCTTTGTTTTCCATTTCCCTTCAATTAGCCATCCGAACAATAAAATCCCAGTTGAGATACTTACAAATGATTCACTTAATGGCAAACAGATAGCCATTAGTAGAAGTCCAGCCAAATAAGTTTTTGATTTTATTGTTGTAAAAATTTCTTTCATTCGCTTTTAGGTATGTTTGAATTAGATTAGTATAGATATAATTAATAAGTTTTGCTATTTCTTTATCTCTCTTTCCATATAATTGTTAGTCGATTTGTTCATAGTTATTTTAACCATGAATTCATTATAAGTTTATTTGTTAACAATGTTTTAGTATTGATGATAATTACCTGTTTTAATATGATCATATAGATTAATTTTATTTCAGGCGTATCAATATGATTTCATTCTAACACTCTGATCTTTATTTTACTTGGTATATAACGATTAAGTGCGGAGCTTATTGTTATCAGTTATCTTAATTAGATTCGATTGTTTACAGGGCTTTAATATTTGTGATATAATAGAAGTATTGTCGTGTTGATTACTTTATTTATTTGACATAACAGGATTTTGTATTAACAAATTTCCCTACATTTGTTACACCTGTATGTATGCTGTATTGTTTAAAAATCATATCCTCTCAGAGGAAAGGATTAGAGCCTGGACCTAATGAAAAAAGAAGCGCTGTGCTTACTGTTGTGGATTGTTATGATCGCAACGGTGAAAGCTAAATGTGTTGATTTTCCTGTGGCAAAAGATGATAAGGGGAAATTAACAGGAAAAATATTTGATAAGAAATCTTTTGAATCATTACGATATGTAAATGTTATACTTTATCATGCGACAGATTCCTCATTATATTTGGGAACTATAACAGATAAAGCTGGAAGCTTTACAATAGGGGATGTTCCTATTGGAAACTATTATCTGGAAGCAAATCTTCTTGGGTATGAAAAGTATGTCTCAAAGATTTTTAATGTTGGTATTGGAAACACACAACTAAATCCTATCCCTCTTGCCATAAGTGTTAAGCAGATAAAGGAAGTGAATGTATACAACGACAGGCCTAAAGTTGAATATTTGCTTGATCGAAAAATCATACATGTATCAAAAGATATTAATTCAGAAGCTGGAAATGCAGTGGATGTCTTAGAGGGGGTACCATCAGTCGATATTGACGCAGATGGTCAAATTAAAGTTAGGGGAAGCGCGAGTTTTACAGTCCTAATTGATGGAAAACCTACAATCCAGAGTGGTAACGATGCTTTATCCCAGATTCCATCTAATATGATAAAGCATATTGAATTAATCACGAATCCTTCAGTACGCTATGATAGTGAGGGAGTTGGAGGGATAATCAATGTGATCATGAAAAGGCGATCAAGTTCGGGAACAAGCGGCTTGTTAAGTGGAATGATTGGTTATAAAGATAAATATCAAGGAAATGGAATTCTCAGTCATAAAGCTGGCGATGTAAATATTATTGCAGGGGCACGTTTAAGCAGTTTGCTATCGACAATGGATAGTGAAACAGATAAGATCTCAACACAATCGGCTGGTCCTGAGTATTTACGAATCAAGTCTGATAGAGAGAAGTTGAAAGAGAATTATAATTTCTACGGAGATTTAATGTGGGAATTAGACAGTATGAATGTCGTTTCTCTGTCAGGGGAAGTGGGAAGAACGAATTATGATCTGTTATTGGAAAATCAAACAGGAACGTCTTTAATGGAAATCCCGAAAGTATTAAATCAACAATCAGTTGATGATATTGACAGGAAATATGATTATTCTAACGCAAGTGTTCACTATAGGCATTTATTTAAACAATCGGGGGATGAGCTTACTACCTTATTTTATTGGGGGCAGTTTACAGGAGATGATGATAATCAGCTTTATAAATTAGATCAGGCAACAATGAGGAATAATGACAGTTTCTTGAATTCCAAGAAAGATGGAACGTTGTCAGAATATCAGATGAATGTCGACTATAGTGCCTCTCTATCAAAGATTACCAAGTTTGAGTCAGGAGTACAGATGAAAATGATTCGAAAATATAAAACACAAAATTTCGAGGATTTGGGTGAGCTTTGGAATGAAAGAGATGAACTAATATTTCAAGATAATTCCATTGAAACAAAATATGATATACTTGCAGGGTATTCACAGTTTATAATGCAGTTTGATAAACTGAATATTCAACTGGGATTAAGAGCAGAGTATTTTGATCGAGAGATTGAGGAAGAGACACAAAATGAGACCTATAAATTGTCAGAATGGAATATGTTACCTTCATTCAATACTTCATATCATTGGAAATCCAATCAATTACAACTTAGTTATAGTCGTAGGTTAAATCGTCCCAGGTCTGGTAAGTTAGAGCGATTGCCTAGTTACGATGATTTTTATACCGTACGTACCGGGAATCCATATTTAAGACCAGAAAAGACAAATAATGTATCCTTTAATTTTTCAAAAATGATTAAAAGGACACAGGTCGCTATTGAGTCGTATTATATAATGATGGATGATAAACACTATTCCAGGCAACGTGAATTACCTTCGGGAGTTGTTGAGTATTTTTACGATAACATTGATGAAGGGCGATTCCTTGGGACTGAATTATCTGTAAACACTCCATTAAATGCATGGTTGAGGATAAATACCTCGATTGATTATTATCGTGGAAATTTAAAAGGGGATGTTGGATTTACTAATGTTGATAAGACAAGCGATCATATTAAAGTTAAAATGTTCTCGTTATTGAAGCTTAATTCAACAACCAATGTTCAGTTGGCAGGGATTTATTATGGGGCCGCCGATACGCCGTTCGGACGAAAAAGTGACTACTATATCGTCAATATGACGGCAATGAAATCGATGATGAAAAGGAGACTAACAGCAACTATTCGTGTGAACAATATCTTCGATTCACTGAAAAATAAGACATCGTTCATTGGAGATAATTTCAGAACATATAATACGAGTCATTACGAGCCATATATTATAAATTTTGGACTAACTTATAAGTTTAATAACTACAAACATTCACGTAAAACTCGAGGTGATGATAGTTCAGAATTGGAGAATGAGTATTAGTCGAATGAATCTTAAAAAAATCTAATAAACTTAAATATTGGTTCTAAAGTTTGATGGTACCTGTATTATATTCTATTTTTAGAATCTGATACGGAGTCCGATTTAACCAATAGTATGAAAAACAATAGCCATAACAAACAAGCATCGCGAAGAAAATTTTTGAAAAACTCATTGATAGGTGGTTCAAGTCTGATGATATTACCTAGTCATGTTATTGCAGGGGTAGGAACTAAGCCTCCAGCAAGCAGATTAAACATTGCAGGAATAGGTGTTGGAGGCATGGGGCTAACAAACCTAAGAAATATGAGTAATGAGAATATTGTGGCTTTATGTGATGTAGATTGGGATTATGCAGATACTGCATTTAAACGGTTTCCTCATGCTCGAAGGTATAAGGACTTCAGGATTATGCTAGAGAAACAAAAAGATATTGATGCAGTTGTAGTTGCTACTCCTGATCATCTTCATGCAATAGCTGCTCAGACTGCAATGCAATTGGGAAAACATGTTTTTGTTCAAACTCCTTTAACACATGCCATATATGAGTCAAGATTACTGTCGGAAGCTGCCGGGCAAATGAAAATGGCTACTCAAATGGGAAATCAGGGTAGCTCTGGAGATGGTGTGCGTCAGATCTGTGAGTGGATATGGGCAGGATTAATTGGGGAAGTAAAGGAAGTTCATGCGTGGACAAATCGTCCAAATCTTGAACGACCTATTTCAATGGATCTTAAGGATAAACGTGTTCCTGGCAATCTTAATTGGGATTTATTTTTAGGTCCTGCACAATGGCGAGAATACAATCCTGAATATACTCCATATAAATGGAGAAACTGGTGGGCTTTTGGATCAGGTTCTCTTGGAGAAATGGGAGGTCATATCTTGGATCCTGTCTTTAAGGCATTAAAACTTAAATACCCCAAAGCAGTTGAAGCTAGCTCTTCAGCATTCAATCTCGAAATTGCTCCTCAAGCTGAGAAGGTTACTTGGTGGTTCCCTAGGAGAGATAATCTACCCAAAGTGGCAATGCCTGAAGTGAAAATAAACTGGTATGATGGAGGATTGCTTCCTAACAGACCAGAGGGACTTCATGATTCGATCTCGTTGTGGCAAGATGAAAATGGAGGATTAATCTTTCAAGGTTCAGAAGGAACTATTATCTGCGGAGCCTATGGAAATAATCCAATGATGATAGGTGTAAAAAACGTAGCAAAACGTCAACCGGTAAAAACACTTCGTCGTATCTCGGATGCAGAAAAAGGTGGTCATGAAAAGGATTGGGTCAGGGCATGTAAAGAAGGAGCCTCGAATAGGTTGAATGCATCTTCTTCATTCGATGTGGCAGGTCCAATAACGGAGGCAATACAATTAGGTAATATTGCTATTCGTCTACAAGGCCTAAATCGACGACTATTGTGGGATGGAGACAATATGCAGTTTTTGAACTTAACAGACTCGGATTATATTGAAATAGATGAATCTAAAGTGTTTCAATTAAATAAAGGAGTACCGTCGTTCGACATCAAACGTGAAAGATACAATGTAAAGCAATTGATTGAAGAGTGGATTCGCCCTACTTATAGGGATGGATGGAATCAATTGTAATCTTGCAATCATTAGTCGTAAATGCGACTATTTTTTCAAATAAAGCATTTTTTGTGTAATAAACTGATAAAATAAAAGTCATATTCTCTGATATCTGAATTAAACCATGGGACGCTTTTGGCATCTTAGTATTGCGAACCAATTGAAAAAATATCGTGAGAATAAAAATAGAGAATCTAAATCAGGTTTATAAGAACGGTAATCACGCCCTTAAAGATCTGAATCTGGAGATTCCAGATGGAATGTTTGGTCTGCTAGGACCTAATGGAGCTGGAAAGTCAAGTTTGATGAGAATATTGGTTACTTTAATGAAGCCAAGTTCCGGAAAAATTACAATGGATGGCTTGGATCTTTTTAAAAATAGGAAAGAGATTAGATCCATGCTTGGATACCTTCCCCAGGACTTTCGCTTTTTTGCAAGTTTAAAGACATCGGAATTTCTCGATTATGCAGCAAGATTAGCTGGGATGAAGAGAAGTAAACAGCGAAATGAGGCTGTTGATAAGATGCTTGAAGAAGTTGGTTTGTTTGAAGTACGCGATAGAAAAGCAAATAAGTTATCAGGAGGAATGAAAAGAAGACTTGGGATTGCGCAAGCGCTTATTAATGATCCGAAGTTAATTATAGTAGATGAGCCAACAACAGGTTTGGATCCCGAAGAGAGAATTAGATTCAGAAATTTACTGTCAACGGTTAGTGCAAAAGATGCTACCATTATCTTATCCACCCACATTGTTGGAGATATTTCAAGTACCTGTGAAAATATGGCTCTTTTAAATCAAGGGCAATTGGCTTTTACAGGATCTCCAGAAGATTTAATTAAGAAAGCCGAAGGTAATGTGTGGCAAATCAAAGCTACAGAAAAAGAGTATCTGGAGATTAATGATAAATATCCGGTTATTTCAACTGTTCCTGCTGATTATGGTTGGGAAATTCAGGTTGTTGCTGAGGATATTGATGGATACTACGGAGAAAAGATTGCACCTAATCTTGAACACGCCTACGTTCACTTTATGGAAAATTCTTTGAATCAGTGGACTCAGGGATAATGGTTGTTTAATAACGCAAAAACAAATTCACATGATATCGTTGCATAATATATTGACTGTTGCGAAGTATGAAAACAGGACTTTATTTCGAAGTTGGTTTTTTCGAATTTTCGCAGGATTAGCTTTGTTAGCTCTGTTTGGTTTTAATATTGGAGTATTAACCGATTTAGGGGAGAGTCTATGGCAGGTAAAAGCAATTCCTTCTGCTATTCCTTATACCAACTTATTGATTCTTAATTTAGCTCAAGCCATTATTGCAGTATTTCTTGCTTCTGACTTTTTGAAAAGAGATAAAAAGCTTGACACTACAGAAGTGATTTACATGAGACCTATGACAAATACAGAGTATGTTGTAGGTAAAACAGTAGGAAACTTAGGCGTTTTTGTAGCTTTAAATATTATTGTTCTAGTAATGACAGCTATATTTAATCTCATTGCAGATGGTGTAGCTGTAGACTGGAGTGCATATATAATCTATTTGTTACTCATAAGTATTCCAACACTGATCTTTATTTTGGGATTATCCTTTTTTCTTATGAGTCTATTGCGCAATCAAGCGCTAACCTTTATTTTATTACTGGGATATATTGCTGCTACGATTTTTTATCTCCAACACAAATTTTATTATTTATTTGATTATATGGCTTACAACATTCCATTGTTTAAATCAGAGATGGTGGGATTTGGAAATTTGCCAGTAATTGTTGGACATAGGAGCATATATCTGTTTTTTGGGCTGGGATTTATAGCCCTAACAATTGCATTATTACCTCGTCTTGCTCAAAATAGTCGCTTAAAGCAAGTATCTCCAATTATTGCAATAATGTTTATTGCTTTAGGAGTTATGGGGGGATATAAACATATATCAAGAATCTTAGATGAGGGTGCCAAAAGAGATCAGTATATCGAATTAAACAACAAATATGCGGGAAAAACTTCGGTTGATATTCTAGAACATGAGATTCATTTAATACATAAAAATACTGGCATTGAAGTGACTAGTGGAATGTTGCTTCGGGCAAATGGATCTGAACAACTGATTTTTACGCTTAATCCAAAGTTAGTTGTTTCCAAGATAACGAATAAGGGGAAAGATGTAAAGTTCAACAGAGAAAAGCATTTGATTCGTATAGATAGATCTGATCTATCAACACCAAAAGATTCTTTACAATTGGAGATTAAATATCAAGGAACAATTGATGAGTCTCTTTGCTACTTGGATATAGAGGATGAATTAAGGAATAGTAGATTTTCGAACTTCATGTATAGTGTTGATCCAAGGTATGCTTTTGTTACCCCTGGATATGCATTGTTAACTCCGGAAGCATCATGGTATCCAACAGCTGGAGTGACCTTTAGTGATACAAATACCCGATGGTTGAAAAATGATTTTACTAAATTTAAGTTGCATGTAAAAACAGATGATCGTTTACAAGCGATATCTCAAGGAAAAAGGAGTAGTGTAAGTGAAGGGGAGTACACTTTTGAACCAGAGAAAGAGCTTCCACAATTATCTCTTGCTATTGGTGCGTATCAGGAAATGTTTGTAGAAAAGGATAGCATTAAGTTTAGTATTTGGCATTACGAAGGACATGATTACTTTTCTTCATTGTTGACTGAAGTGAAAGATACGATTGCAGATTTAGCCATTGATCGATTGAGAGATTTTGAACGTCAATTGAATATGGAATATTCGTATCCTCGATTTTCAATTGTAGAGGTACCTGCGCAGTTTCGATCTTTTGCTCGATTGTGGAAGTCTCATCAGGAGATTACACAACCAGAGATGGTATTTCTGCCTGAAAAAGGGTATAATTTGAGAGATGCCGACTTTGAAGGTCGATTAAAAAGGGCAGAGAGATATGCGAAAGAAAGGCAAATGTCGGAGAAAGATATGCAGGAGCAAGTTGTTAATAACTTTGTAAGGAACTTTACGACCAATGAGGCTCGACCAAACTTCAGGAGAGGTAGAGGTGGCAATTACGAGGTTGATGAAGTTTTAAATCCTTATTTTCAGTTTGCTCAATTCTATAATTTTAAGAATTACATGCATTCAGATGATTGGCCAATCATCAACAGGGTACTGGAGGCTTATCTACAAAGTAGTGTTTTTTCTCCAAGATCAATGTGGATGCGTAACTTTAGTGGATTGAGTGAGGATGAAAAGGCAAACCTACTATTGCAAGAAAAATCTTTTGCTGAACTCCTAGGGGATAAAGAGACGGATTCAAAGATTATAGACAATATAATTTCGTTGAAGGGTAAAGTACTCTTTTCTCTGATTGAGGCTAAGGTTGGTGCTGAAGATCTTGTAGAGTTTATTAAGGATTTTCTTGATCGAAATCGCTTTTGCCAAGTTGAATTTAGCGACTTCGAGAAGGAGGTGAAGGATAAGTTTGATGTTGATCTTGACTCCTTTATGAACCTATGGTTTAATGAAAGTCGTCTTCCTGCTTTCTTGTTTAGTGAGATTGAAACGACAAAAACTGATAAGGAAGATTATGAAGCAACAGTTGTAAGATTTAAAGTTACCAATACCGAAGATGTAAGCGGAATTGCCAAAGTGACCTTTAGAGTAGGCGGAGGTCCTGGAGGAGGGCGAGGAAGAGGTCGTGGTTTTGGTGGAGGACCAAGCACAGAAGACAATATTGAGAAAGCAATATATCTTGAAGGAAATGAAACCAGAGAAATATGCTATGTTTTTGAGGAGAATCCACGTGCAATGGTTGTAAATACGATGACTTCTAAAAATATTCCATCTCTAATTGTAAGACCTTTTGCAAAAATTGAAAGGGATGATAAGATTGTGGCGGAAGAGTATGACCGTATCTCAGATGAAGCTGTTACTCTTCATGAGAAGAATGAAATAATCGTGGATAACGAAGATCCAGAATTCAGAGTTATTCAGGAAGAGACTAAAAGTCTACTGAAAGAATGGCTACTTAAGGAGGATGAAAACGGACAAAAATATGCTGGTTTTAACCAGTGGCGTCCACCTTCAAATTGGAAACTAACGACCAACTCGAGTTTTTATGGAACCTTAGTAAGATCCGCATATTACATTAAATCGGGTGATGGAAATAAGAAAGCTCAGTGGCATGTTCCTGTAAAAGAATCAGGTTATTATGATGTGTTCTACTATGTTGGGAAAGGACAAAGTAGGTGGCGAGGTAATCCAAAAGGAGAACTACAGCTGTCTATAAATCATGATGATGGTACTGAGGAGCAGACTTTGAGTTACGAAAAAGCGGAAGATGGATGGAACCACCTAGGATCGTTCTATTTTTCTCCAGATACAGCCTTGATTGAACTATCCAATAAATCAGAGTTGAGATCCATTGTTGCTGATGCAGTAAAACTTGTGAAACAATAACATAAACAGATAGATAGAATGAAACAAACATGAATTTTAACTATTCTGGATTTAAGCGTATTGTGTAAGAAAGAATGGTTGAAGTTTGTGTGAGTTCCTGAATGAATTTGGATTCCCTGAACATTCAGAAATTAAAAAAAATTAAACAGATGAATAAGCGAAAGAGATTTGTCGGCCTGATCGTATTTATAATGGTCTGCTGTTGTTTTTCTGCACAGAGTCTTCAGGCACAGCAGGTGTTAACATTAGATAAAGCTTTAGATATAGCGAGAAATAGTAGTCCGGATATTCAGCGATCTCTATTATCCCTGGAAAGGGCGGAACAGTCATTGGCAGCACAAAGAGCTTCATTGAAATCTAATTTCTCATTGACACTAAATCCAGTGAGTTATAGTAATAATCGTTCTTTTAACTCAACATTCTCGGAGTGGTATACCAATGAGAACTTTGAAACTTCAGGTACCTTTCGAGTTGATCAGCCAATTCTCCTAACAAATGGTACACTATCATTAGTTAATAAGTTTGGATGGAAGAAAAGTTCATCAGATTTTCAACAGAACGATTCCGAAAATGAAGCTTTCAACAATAACTTATATCTAAGTTTGAATCAGCCGTTATTTACATATAACAGTTTGAAACTAGATTTGAAAGCGTTGGAGTTGGATTTGGAAAATACAAATCTTAGTTATTCTATGCAATTGTTAAATATGGAAAAGAATGTTACTCAGTTCTTTTACAATGTTTACCTGGCACAGATGAATCTGAATATTGCAAAAGAGGAATTAGCAAATACCCAAAAGAGTTATGATCTAATTACAAATAAGGTAGAGGCAGGTCTTGCTGCAAAAGAAGAATTATATCAGGCAGAACTAAACTTAGCTACTGCAAAATCGACTCTTCAGAATAAAGAGGTAAGTCTTGAGAATTCAAAGGATGAGTTTAAGAATTACATCGGAATGGATTTATTTGAAGATATTATAGTATTCGCTGATATTAATCTTAATGTTGTACCAGTGGATTTAGAACAGGCTATTCAAAGTGGATTAACCTCCAGAATGGAGTTGCGACAAAAAGAGATTAACTTGGAAAATAGCCAGTTTGATTTGATAAAAGTTAAAGCTTCGAATGAATTCAAAGGTAGTGTTGATTTATCTGTCGGTATTATTGGAGACAATAAAAAGTTAGAAAATATCTACGATAATCCTACCCGAAATCCAAGCGTGCAAGTTTCGTTTAATGTTCCTCTTTGGGACTGGGGGGCAAAGAAAGCCAGAATTAGAGCACAAGAAGCACAGATAGCAACACAAGAACTGAGTTTCGAGGATGAGAAGAAAAGTATCATAATTGACATTCGCAAAGTACATCGTAATCTGCGAAATCAATTAACACAGATTGATATTGCACAACAGAATGAGCGTAATGCTGAGCTAACTTATGAAATCAATCTAGAGCGATACAAGAACGGAGATCTTACCGGAATGGATCTTAACCTATACCAAAC
Organism: Puteibacter caeruleilacunae; assembly: GCA_005217565.1. Taxonomy (GTDB): domain Bacteria; phylum Bacteroidota; class Bacteroidia; order Bacteroidales; family Prolixibacteraceae; genus Puteibacter; species Puteibacter caeruleilacunae. The sequence continues at coordinate 62,511 of SJCO01000012.1, read as the reverse complement.
ACAGTTATCAGACAAAAAGATTGCTTCAATACAAGCGCTTATTAATTATAAGCTGGAACTGTTAAATATGAAAATACAAACGTTGTACGATTTCGAAAAGAAGGAATCAGTATTGCCTTTAAATAACGAGAATACAAAGAAAAAGTAAACTATCAATTCTAAGAATATGGATTTTCAGATCAAAATAGCCACAGTGGCAATTGTAATCGCGATGTTTTCATCTTGTAAGCAGCAAGATAATAATGTGCAAACGGACTTAGCTATCCCTGTTTCTGTTGAGGATGTTAAAACAAGTTCTATAAAAGAATTTGTTACGACAACAGGAACAGTAAATGCTTTAAAGAAGGTTGATCTCAACTCGGAGATCGCTGGTCAATATGTTTTAGCAACAAATCCATTAACCGGACGACCATTCAAAATGGGAGACAAGGTTAAAGCCGGGCAGACTATCATTCGTATTGAAGATGAAGAGTATGAAAATGGTATTGCATTAGACTCTAAAAAATTAAATCTTGAAATTTCAAAGCAGGAGTATGAGAAGCAAAAATCACTTTATGAAAAAGGTGGTGTTACTTTGCGAGATATGCGAAATTCGGAGGTTTCAATGATCAATGCTCAGTATGATTTTGAAAATGCTGAATTGAAATTGGCACAGATGAAGGTAGTTGCCCCATTCAATGGAGTAATTGTTGACTTACCTTATTTTACACCAGGAACGAAGATTGCTTCCGGATTATTGATGGTAAGTATGATGGATTATTCCAAATTGCATATGGAAATAAATCTACCTGAGAAATACATTCAAACTGTAGTCCCAAAACAAGATGTATTTATTACAAATTATACCTTACCTGACGATACATTGGATGCGGAAATAACAGAATTATCACCTGCCATCAGTACTGAAACAAGAACATTTAAAGGAAGTCTTCTAGTTCAGAATAGTGAGTTGAAACTTCGTCCTGGAATGTTTGTAAAGGCTGACATTGTTGTTGAGTCAAGTGATAGTACCATTGTAATTGATAAGGATCTGATTATAGCAAGAGGGAAAAGAAAATCAGTATTTGTTGTTGATAAGAAAGCTGCGCGTGAACGACGCATCACCACAGGTTTGGAAAGCAAGGATAAAGTGGAGGTTACCAGTGGACTTAACTTGAATGATCGATTAATAGTGAAAGGTTTTGAGACCTTACGTAATGGATCTAAGGTTAAGGTGATCAAATAGACTCACAGTATGGATATAGTTGCAAATATTCTTGATTCATATTTGTGACTAAAAATTTGAACAGATGCAAAAATTAACAAAGTTTTCGGTTAGTTATCCGGTTACCATTGTAATGATGGTATTAGGAGTAATATTGCTGGGCGTCATCTCTTTAGGTAAACTGGGAGTCGATCTTTTTCCTGATTTGAATAATCCAAAGATATTTGTGGAGATTTCAGCAGGAGAACGACCTCCAGAAGAGATGGAGAAGCAATTTGTGGAAAATATAGAGGCAATTGCTATACGACAGTCGGATGTGCTGGATGTATCTTCAGTGTGTAAGGTGGGATCAGCTCAAATAACTGTGAGTTATTCGTGGGATAAGGATATGGATGAAGCTTTTCTTGATCTTCAGAAAGCCTTGAATTCTTATGGTCAAAATACTGAGATTGATGATCTGGCCATAACTCAACATGATCCGAATACATCACCAGTTATTCTTGTGGGGATGTCGCACTCTTCCATTGATGATATGAATGAGTTGCGTAAAGTTGCGGAGAACTACATCCGAAATGAGCTAGTTCGACTCGAAGGTGTTGCAGAGGTTGATTTGGCAGGAGAGGAAGAGAATGAAGTTCAAATCAAAACAGATCAATATAAACTTGACGCCTACAATTTGTCATTATCTCAACTTAGCCAGACAATTCAAAATTTCAATAGGAATGTTTCAGGAGGAAGAATCAATGAATTAGGACTTCAGTATATTATCAAAGGTGTTAGTATTCTTAAGGATGTAGAAGACTTTGAAAATATAATTGTTGGTTATAAGGCTGTCCAGACCAACCTTGGAGGAGGACAGGATAATACAGCAACAAAGAGTCCTGTTTTCTTGCGAGAGGTAGCTGATGTAGAGATTGTAAATAAAGAGCCAGATAATATCGTTAGACTGAATGGTAAGCGATGTATTGGGCTGTCGGTTTATAAAGAAACAAAGTATAATACCGTTAGAGCTGTAGAGGAGATTGCAAAAGAACTTGCAAGTATCGAGAAAGCATTACCGGGATATCATTTTACAGTAATAACCAATCAAGGTAATTTTATTAAGAATGCTGTAGGTGAAGTACAGAATACTGCCTTAATAGGTATTGTTTTGGCTGTATTTGTATTGTTCCTTTTCTTACGTCGATTTGGAGCTACACTAATTGTGGCCGCTTCTATTCCTATTTCGATTGTTGCGACTTTCAACCTGATGTATTTTAATGGATTAACCATGAATATTATGACATTAGGTGGACTTGCATTGGGAGCAGGAATGCTGGTGGATAATGCAATTGTGGTTATTGAAAATATTTTTAGGAATCATGAAAATGGTATGTCAGTGAAAGAGGCAGCCATCAAAGGAACGGCACAGGTTGGTGGGGCAATTACGGCTTCTACACTAACTACTATTATCGTTTTCTTGCCAATCGTTTACTTGCATGGAGCTTCAGGTGAGTTGTTTAAAGATCAGGCATGGACAGTGGCTTTTTCGCTTGTTTCTTCTCTATTTGTTGCCATCTTTTTTATTCCGATGATCTACAATCTTATTTATCGGAAAAAAGCTGCTCCAGCAAAAAAGAGTTCGGTACAAATGACTGGCTATGGAAAGATCTTAAAAGCGCTGTTAGCAAGAAAAGGGATGATAATTTTTGTTGCCTTGTTATTGGTGGTTGGTGCTGGATTTATGGTCAAGCTTATAGGAACGGAATTTATGCCAAAGACCGAATCTAAGGAGTTTAATCTTGAGCTTAAGATGCCAGAGGGAACTGAAATTGAGCGAACTGTTGATGCAGTAAGCAATTTGGAAACACTTATAAAAGAACTATTAGGCGAGCATGTAATGACCATTTATAGTCATACTGGTCCTAAGACTGGTATAAGTGGTGATGCGGGATCTATCTTTGAGGGAGAAAATACAGCTTCTTTGAAAGTTATGTTGAAACCTGAATCTAACTTGTTGGCCGGGGATGCTATCAATGCGTTGGATGAATTAACCAGTGGTATCGAAGGTGTAGAGATTAACCTTACTGAAGAAGAAAGTGCTTTGCGGAGTATTCTTGGTACAGATGTGGCACCTGTAGTTATTGAGGTTATTGGAGATGATTTGGAGATTATTGAAGGGATTGTACAGAGTGTTAGAGATACATTGGCTGGAATTCCTGAACTGTATAATATTCAAACCTCTATTGAGAACGGAGCTCCTGAGATCGAAGTCAATGTGGATAGATTAAGAGCTGGTATGTATAATCTAGAGGTTAGCTCTATTGTTTCTCAAATAAAGAATCAGTTGGAAGGAACAAGTGCCGGACAACTTGACAAAGATGGAGAAATGAGTGACATTACCTTAAAACTTCCGGAAAAAGGATTGGTTGAATTTGGAGATCTAGTTTTGGAGAGTGGAGGCCAGGTGATTCGAGTGGATGAGGTTGCTGAGATTGTTCACAGTGTTTCTCCAAAAGAAATATATCGAAATAACCAGAACCGTGTAGGTAAGATATACGCGCAAAAAGATAAGGCTGTTGCCTTGCAGCATATATCATCTAAGATTGAAGAGCAATTAAGTAAGATAAGTCTTCCAAACAACTATAAGATTAAAATCACAGGAGAGGAGGAAAAGCGCCAGGAGTCGATGGCTAATCTTAGTTTTGCCATTCTTCTATCAATTGTGTTGGTGTATATGGTACTAGCTTCTCAATTTGAATCATTGTTACATCCTTTTACAATACTATTAACCATTCCATTGGCTGTGGTAGGAGCGATATTTATCTTCTTCTTACTGGGTAAGTCTTTAAATATTATGGCGTATATGGGTATAATCATGTTGGTTGGTATTGCCGTAAACGATTCAATTATTCTGGTGGATAGAATTAATCAGTTAAAGCAAGAAGGTTATCAGCGATTAGAAGCAATCCTATTGGCAGGTCAGCAACGTATTCGTCCAATTTTAATGACTAGTTTAACAACGATGCTTGCACTTCTTCCATTAACATTTGGATTCGGAGAGAGTGCATCATTGAGGTCTCCAATGGCCCTAGCTGTTATAGGAGGTTTGGTTACATCTACGTTATTAACATTAGTGGTAATTCCATGTGTTTATGATGTGTTTGATAGGATTAAAGACAAATTTAGTCGCGATGATGATTAGTGTATTTATTGAGTGTGTTGGGTCTGTTAGACCCCAAAATCAGATTAGTATAATATGGATTTCATAATAAATAGAAAGACACTCATAAGCATGCTGTTTATTGGATTAAGTCTGCTGGGCTATATCTCATATAAACAGTTACCTGTGGAGCTACTGCCAAGTGTAGAAACTCCTGTGCTTTATGTTCAGATTACCTCTTCACAAGAGGTGGATCCGCGATACATGGAGAATCAGGCAGTTATTCCTGTGGAAGGTGCTATCGAAACACTTGAAGGAATTGAAGAAGTGAGATCATGGATTGATGCTCGCAGGGCTAGTGTCGTTGTAAATTTTAGCCAATCAGCGAACTTTAAATATTCCTATTTGAAACTTCAGGAGAAGATCGATCAGATAAAATCAGATCTTCCTGATGAATTCAATGTACAAGTCACCAAAGTTGATATGAACCAACTTTCCAATGAGTTCATGGAACTTCAGGTGAGAGGAAGTGGAGGTGTTGATCGGGTACGTAATATTGTTGATCAGAAAGTAAAACCTGATCTTGAAAATATCGATGGAATAGCATCTGCCAATGTTTTCGGAGGTAGAGAGAAGTCGATCGAGGTGATAATCGACAAAGATGCGTGTGATGCATATAATATTACACCTTCATTGATTCAAAGTAAGATCACGAAGAACTCTCAAGGACGTACATTTACAGGCTATCTTCATGATGCAAAGAGTCAGTATTTTGTGCATGTTACAGCGGAATATGACAATGTTAGAGATATCGAAAATGTTGTTCTTGCTGATGGGCCAATCTTATTGAAAGATGTTGCTGATGTTGTTTTCGGTGTAAAAGAAGAAACATCATTCAGTAGGGTGAACGGCAAGGAAGCAATATCTGTTTTATTGGTGAACGATTCTCAGGCAAATTTAATAGAGCTATCACATCGAACAGATGAAGTGCTGAAGAAATTAAATGAAAAGTTAGCTAAAGAGGACATAGAAATTATTGTAAAGAAGAACTCTGCTCAGGATATGGAGCAGAATATAGACGAGATCATCAAACTTGCATTGGTGGGAGGATTGTTGGCTGTATTTGTTCTTTGGATGTTCCTGAAGAATATTCGACTGGTTTCATTTATAGGTCTTGCCATTCCAATTTCAGTGTATACTGCATTTAATTTTTTCTATGCATTCGATATATCCATTAATAGTTTAACATTAGTGGGGATGGCTTTGGCTATTGGGATGTTGCTCGACAATAGTGTCGTCGTGTTGGAAAACATTTATCGACTGGCCAGTCAGAATCGATCAGCTCATGAAAGTGCAGTGCAAGGAACCGAGGAAGTGTGGCGCTCAATCTTTGCTGCAACTCTTACAACCATTACTGTTTTTCTTCCTTTTGTGTTTTCCGATGAAGTCATGATTCGTGTGATCGGAAATCATGTTGGTGTTTCCATTATTTCAACATTGGTCGTTTCCTTGTTCGTTGCGTTATTGTTGATTCCTATGGCTGCTCACTTCCTACTAAAGAGGAAGAAGTCGAAGAATATATTCTATGAGCAAATCAATACTGATAATCGCATTTTACAGATTTATGTATTGTTGCTAAAGACCTGTATGCGTCGACCATTGCAGACAATTCTTGGAGGTGTGATTGTGTTCTTTGTAACAATGTCACTGGCGCTGGTTGTAAGCGTTAGCTCATTGAAGGAGATAGAATCAGACCAGTTTACTGTGTATGTGACGATGTCGTCGGGATCTACCCTGGAGGCAACCGATAAGATAGTTCAAGAGGTTGAAAAGAAGATTGAAGACGTAGAGGAGATCAAAGACGTTATCTGTAAAATTCAGGAAGAAGAAGCTATTATTACCCTTAGCTTGAAAGACGAATTTGAGGAAATTGCAGAGAGAGGTATTCTTGAAATTAAGGATGATGTTGAAAAGAGAGTAAAAGCTGTTAGTGGTGCTGAAATTAGTTTATCACAACCAACTTCAAGTAAAAGCTTTAGAGGTGGCGGTAATCCGATGGAGAATTTTTCCCGATTGCTAGGTATTGGATCTCAGAGGGAGCGTATTTTAATAAAAGGACAAGATTATGTAGCAATGCGTAATGTTGCCGAGGATATTAAATACTTTATTGATGAGTTGGAATCGGTTTCCCGAACAAGTCTATCTTCTTCATCAAATCGCCCGGAAGTACACCTTAAATTCAAAAACCGATTGTTAACAGAATACGAGTTAACATTGAATAATATCGTTTCATCTCTTCGTTCATTCTCAAGTGAATTTTCGTCAGGTGCAAAATTTAAGCATAATAACGAAGAGTATGATATTCTGATTCGTGAGAAAATAACAGATGAGGAGGAAGAAGATGAGCGGCAAGATAAGACAATGGAGGACCTGAAGAAGTTGGAGGTTGCTAACTCTAATGGTGGTCTTTATGAGATGCATAGTATTGCTAATATTGTCTATTCTAGTGGCATGGCTTCAATCTCAAGGGTTAATCAGGAAAAGCAAATTGAATTACGTTACAGTTTTCAGCGCGATGCATCTGAGTCGAATGAATTGCTGGAAAGCTATCGAATGGAGATTGATGATATTGTAGCAGCCTATAATTTACCTTCAGGTGTAGCTGTTGAGGTTATTCATGAAGAAGATGAGTTTAGCGACTTTAAGTTTCTAATAGCGGCTGCGTTTATCTTGATATTCATGATCATGGCATCGGTATTTGAATCTATCTCAACTCCATTTGTGTTAATGTTCTCAATTCCTCTTGCGGCTATTGGATCATTCTTGGGATTAATTTTCACAGGGAATAGCCTAATCAATGCAAATACATTGACTGGATTTCTAATTCTCCTTGGGGTTGTTGTTAATAATGGAATCATCCTTATAGATTACTCTAATATTCTAAGGAAGAGAGGATATTCAAGTTCGCGTGCTTTAATTACGGCCGGAATATCACGAGTGCGTCCTATATTGATTACAGCAGTAACTACGATTGTGGCCATGTTCCCACTTGCAATGGGACAGGCAGAGTATGTTGGTGCAATTGGTGCTCCGTTTGCTATTACAGTTATTGGTGGATTGGCTTTAAGTACAATTTTGACGTTAGTATTTATTCCAACATTCCATTTTGGATTGGAAAATGCGTTAAAATGGATTGCTAGCTTAGATTGGATAACCAAAACAATTCAATTGGTTGTCATTCTTTGTGGTCTTGTTTACATTTATTTCCAGATTGATAAGCTATTATGGCAATTGATTAATATTGTTCTTTTAGTATTGTTGGTACCAGGAAGTATTTACTTTATTAAAACTAGCTTGCGTAGAGCAAAAACAAAGCTTATTGAAGAGGATGCTCCACTGACTATAAAGATTAGGAAATTGGTTAAGATATATGATCGAGATAACCAGTTTACCAGAGAGTGGAAAGGTGGTATTAAGATGCGAGAGAGAAAGGGATTGCAACGAAGCTATGATAAGTTGCAGGATTTTAGAGATATGGTCTGGCAGATTCCGCTATTTTGTTTCTTAGTCTACTTCACATTCATATATATCAATAGTGGAGTATGGATGTTCTTGCTTTCACATGTGATTTATTTCTCTGTTTTGGCATTAGCCTTTCCGATTAAAATACGATTGGAAGGGAAAGAGAATCCTCCTTATAGGCTAATTAAGATTGTCAGATCAATATTGGTATGGGGTATGCCGGTGGTATTCTTGACCATCTTTGTGAAAGAGTGGGATAATATTGGCATGGTTATTCTTGTAGGTACTTTGTGGTATATGGCTTTAGCAATTTATGCTACATCAAAATACTTACATGATAAAAATATCAATGTTGAGAGAATAACTGGTCGTTTCGGAGGTTTAAGAAGAGCCTATTTTAGAACAGCCAAGAAGATTCCGGTTATTGGAAAGAGGAAGAAACCTTTTAGGGCACTTAGTGGTGTGTCGTTTGATATAGAGACAGGAATGATTGGATTGCTTGGTCCGAATGGAGCAGGAAAGTCAACGATGATGCGTATTATCTGTGGTATTTTCGAGCAGAGCTATGGTAAAGTGTACATTAATGGTATCGATACTCAAAAGAAAAGAGAGGAGCTGCAAGGACTGATCGGTTATTTACCGCAGGAATTTGGAACATATGAGAATATGAGCTCATGGGAATTCCTGGATTATCAGGGTATATTAAAAGGGATAACTAATGAGAAGATCCGTCATGAACGTATTGAATATGTTCTGAAGGCGGTACATATGTTCGAGCGTAAAGATGATAAGATTGGTTCTTTCTCAGGAGGTATGAAACAGCGTATAGGTATTGCCCAAATACTGTTACATCTTCCACGGATTCTTGTTGTAGATGAACCTACAGCAGGACTGGATCCTCGTGAGAGAATACGATTCAGAAATCTGCTCGTTGAGTTGAGCCGTGAGCGAATTGTGATTTTCTCGACACATATTATTGAGGATATTTCCAGCTCATGTAACCAAGTGGCCGTAATTAATAAAGGAGAACTGAAGTATACAGGGGCTCCTAATAATATGGTCAATCTGGGAGAAGGCTTTGTTTGGACCTTTACTGTTGAAGCCAAAGAGTTCGATGATCTTAGCAACAAACATATGATTGTTAATCATATGAGAGATGGAGAGAATATTAAGGTGCGTTGTATTTCAAAAGACAAACCTCGGGAAGATGCGGTTAATGTACCTCCATTCCTTGAGGAAGCTTACTTGTGTTTGTTGAAAGACATCCGTTAATTTAAATGAAACAGAAATGAGTTATTTATCTCTAATGCATAGTTCCTATAAGATCATTCTAACGATGATTCGTTATAACCTGAAAATCATCTTTGGGAACAAGTTTATTTGGTTCCTTTTGGTCGCAATTGGTTTCTTTATTTTCTTATCAGTACGAGGGGTATTGGATGGTGATACAATTAATGATCGATTTGTGTATGATATCTTGTTATATCCAGGATTATTGTTGATCTTTTATCCTACTGTGTTTGGTATACAGAACGATGAAGATGCGCGAATACTTGAAATTTTATTTGGGATTCCTGATTACCGTTATAAGATATGGTTGGTCAGAATTGTTATGATATTTATTCAAGTATTTCTAATACTCGTGATCATGGCTTTTTTAGCTTCGATCTTGCTTATTGATATCAGCATCCTTGAAATGGCAGCACAGGTGATGTTTCCTATTTTAGCTATTGGAAGTATGGCTTTCATGTTTTCAACAATTGTTAAAAACGGTAATGGAACAGCTGTCGTGGTAGTGATTGTTGGAATTCTACTGATGATTTTTTCTGGAATGGTGCAGAATACACTATGGGCAATATTCCTTAATCCATACAAAGTGCCTAATAATATGAATGAGATTATTTGGCGAGGAGTAGTAGTAGACAACCGTCTTTTCCTAAGTGTATGTGCGATTGTTTTTACTCTATATGCACTATTTAATCTTCAGAAACGGGAGAAGTTTATTTAATATAGTTTGGCCGGTTATATGTTATAGCCGGCCAATTTCATTAATTGGTCTTTAATGGCTTCCAGTTTCAGACGATAGTCTGGTTTGGTTGATTTTAAGGCTGCTCGAGGCATTGTTGGGGCATACGATGAACATGGATTTTCAACAATCGTAGTACCACCATTGGCTTTTATCAGTTTTAAGCCATCTGCTCCATCAGAATTTGCTCCAGACATAACTATACCGATGAGTTGATCTCTGTAGACCCATGAGGCAGACTCAAACAATACATCAATAGATGGTCGTGAGAAATTAACCTTTGGTTCTGTTGATAAGGATATTGTTTCATCTTTTTCAACAAGAAGATGATAGTTCGGAGGTGCAAAATATACAATGCCAGGTTTAATGGATTCTTTCTCTTCTGCTTCCTTGATTAAAATCTCGCTACTATCGTTTAGAAGGTTGATAAACGTTGTATTGTCATTGTCACCAATATGAAGTACAATCAATAGAGCAAGGGGGAAATCTTTCGGAAGCTTTGGAATAATCGCTTTAATTGCCTCAAGTCCACCATATGAAGTTCCTATGACTATTGCTTTATACATCTAGATGATTCTTTTTTTGTAGATTCTGTATTTTGGATCCACTGCTTGAAATAATTGTTCATGTTCGCCAAATCTCAAACTTTCCTTTGTACCTAGACATAGATAACCACTAGAGGATAAACTTTTATAGAAAAGTCCAACTACTTTATTTTGCAATTCTCTATTGAAGTATATCATTACGTTTCTACAGATGATTAGGTTGACTTCCGCAAATACACTATCAGTAACTAGGTTGTGGTCGGCAAATACAACTTTCTTTGTTAGGGACTTGTCCATCATTACTGAGCCATACCTGGAGGTGAAGTAATCAGAAAACTCTCCTTTGCCTCCGGCAGACTTATAGTTCCGCGAATACTGACTAAAATTATCGTTTGAGTAGATTCCTTGTTTTGCAACCTCTAGAACATTACGGTTGAAATCAGTGGCGTAGATTTGTGCTCTTTCCAGCAGTCCTTCTTCTTTGAGTAATATCGCTAAAGAATATACCTCTTCTCCAGTAGCGCATCCTGCATGCCATACTTTGATAAAGGCATAGGTCTTTAATACGGGAACAACATTCTCGCGAAAGGATTTATAAAATGCCGGATCTCGGAACATTTCTGTTACGTTGATCGACAATTCGTTGATTAGTTCGGCAAAATAACGCTTATCCCAAAGCAGGCGCTCCTGCATTTGCGTAATATTCTCCATCGAACTCATATTGAATTTATGAAGAATTCGTCTCTTAACGTGTGCTTTGCTGTAGTTCCTGAAGTCGTACCCATATTTTAAATGAATAGCTTCAAGTAATAGCTGCAATTCGATGTCAAGAAGATCTAAATTTTTTCCCGTATATATTTGATCGTTCATTAGCCCAAACTTTGAACAGCCTTACGATATCTCTTTAATATCTGTTTTAAATCTTTTTCCTTAAATGGTTTGCTAAGAAAATCATTCATGCCTGCTTCAAAACATATGTCTTGTTCATCAACATGAGTACTAGCTGTAAGAGCTACAATCAGCGCTTCTTTCTTTACGTTATTCGCTTTTTCAAAAGCTCTGATCTCTTTTGTTGCGGTTAATCCATCCATTATAGGCATTTGCATATCCATGAGAATCAAATCATAGTCGTTCTCTTTGTAAAGATTAAACGCCTCCTGACCATTCTTGGCAATATCACACTGTAAACCTAACTGTTTTAATGTTAGTTGTGCTACCTTTTGATTAATTGGATTATCTTCAGCTACAAGGATAGATATCTTATTGCAGATAGCTTCTTCCTCCTCTCGTATTTCTTCTTTCATTTTCTGATCTTCATGTTTCAATTCCAGACGTATCCAGAATTCAGAACCAATACCAGGTCGGCTATTTACTCCGATGTCTCCATTCATCAATGTGATTAGATTTTTAGAAATGGCCAGTCCCAATCCTGTTCCTCCAAATTTTCTTGATGTAGATGTGTCAGATTGCTGATACTCCTGGAATAGTTGTTTTTGTACATCTTCAGCAATACCAATACCTGTGTCTCTAATAGAAATGAAAAGAACCACTGAATTGTCGCGAATTTCTTCTGTTTTTACCTCAAGTTTAATCGATCCCTTTTGAGTGAATTTAACTGCGTTATTACACAGGTTCATCAACACCTGATTTATTCTTAATGGATCCCCAAACAATGTATCGGGAACATCAGGTGATATATAAACACTCATATTTAGTCCCTTTTCAATGGCTTTAAAATTGAGAAGGTGGTAAATATTGTTAACTAATGCTCGTAAATTGAAGTTAATCTTGTCGAGTTCTACTTTTCCTGCTTCAATTTTCGAGAAGTCTAGAATATCATTGACGATTTGTAACAAGTTTTCACCAGAGGTATTAATGACTTCCAGAAGATCTCTTTGTTCATCATTTAACTTAGATTTCATCAATAGTCGGGATATTCCCATGATTCCATTCATTGGAGAACGAATTTCATGAGTCATACTTGCCAGGAAAAGTGATTTTGATCTGGTAGCAGCTTCTGCTTTTTCTTTTGCGATTCTTAATTCTGTATTGCTTTGTTCTAAATCCTTAAGTAGATTGTCGAGCTCTTTTTTCTGACGATATAATTCAAGAAAAATTTCGACTTTCCCCTTTAAGATCTCAGGAATAATTGGTTTTGGAATAAAGTCAACCGCACCAGTGGCTATCCCTTTTATGATGTGCAAATCGCTTTGATGAATTGCAGAGACAAATATCACAGGTAGTAATCTTGTTTTCTTGCGTTGACGCATTAACTCCAGTGTTTCATAACCATCCATTCCTGGCATTTGAACATCAAGAATTACCAATGCTAAGTCATTTTTTAAGGTCTGCATTAAAGCCTCTTCTCCCGAAAAAGCACGGATAAACTCAACATCAAAATCCTCCAGGATCATCTCCAGACTGATTAGGTTTTCTAATCGGTCGTCTACTATTAATATCTTATCTTTCATATGGTCAGTTATATAACCAGATCTTTAACATTGAAAATAGTTTCTCTTCATCTACAGGCTTTGATAGATAATCATTGGCACCATTGTTTATGGCTTTTTCATGATCCTCTTTCATCGCTTTTGCTGTGAGGCAGATAATTGGTATGTCTTTTATTTCTGGATTTTTTCTGATGTGAGACATTGCCTCATAGCCATCCATTTCTGGCATCATAACGTCCATAAGTACAAGATCAATTTCTTTTTCTTGTTCCAGTACTTCTAACGCTACCTTACCATTTTCGGCCTCTAAGACTTCAATCTCACGTTCTTCTAAAATCTTTCCTAAAGCAAATACATTTCTGATCTCATCATCCACAACCAGTACCTTTTTGCCTTTGAAAACGCTGTCGTCAAGCTCTAATTCCGGCTTAGGCTTTTCTTGAATGTGGCTTGCCACCTGGTGAAGGAATAAGGTAACTTCATCCATTAGACGTTCGTCAGATTTAAGGCCTTTTAGAATGATCGAATTAGTGTATTTGTTTAGTTCTCTATGTTCTTCTCTGCTTAATTCTTTTCCTGTATAAATGATTGTATTCGGAATCTTTATATTTTGTTCTGCCAATTTTTGAAGGATTTCTTTTCCTCCAAAGTCAGGAAGACCTAAATCAAGGATAACACAATCATATCTTCTGCTTTTTATGAGCACAATAGCTTCAGATCCTGTTTCAGCTTCTTCAATATCTGCTTCAACCGATTCTAGAAGATCTCTAAGAATCTTTCTGGTAGTAACATCATCTTCGACAATTAGAATGCGCTTATGATCAGAAAGTAATTGATTTTTAATCTTTTCAATTGCTTTTTCGAAGTTTTCAGCACCAATTGTTCTCAGCTTATCAACATCTTTTTCATGAATACCCTCCAATGGATTGATGATATGTATTGGAAGTTCTTCTGCCAGTTTGTGTTCTTTTAGTTTACTCAATACTCCATTCTCAGAAGCGAGTGCGAGTTCGGCTGAGAGAATAACTCCAATTGGTCTGAAGTGTTCGATTAATACAATACTATCGTCAATGGTCGATGCAACCACTGCATTAAAGTTTAGTCTGTTCAGACTTGCCAACAAGTTTTTTGCTCCAGTTTCTTCATGATGAAGGATCAACATGAGTGGTTTTCCATTGTCTGCATCTCTATCATCTTCAATGAAGAATGGTACCTCAGGAGAAATTGGAGCATCAGTTTCATTTTGCTGTGTTTCCACATTTTCGAATGAATCTGTAAGTATTTTTTCATCTTGGTTTGAAACTTCAACTGGGATAGCCTCTTGAAGAGGTAAGTATATAGAGAATATTGATCCTTGATTCTCTTCACTTTGGAGCATTATCTCTCCTCCAAGCAGGCTCATAATCTCCCGACTTATGGATAAGCCTAGTCCTGTACCTCCATACTTGCGAGAAATACTACCGTCAGCTTGTTGGAAAGCTTCAAATATTGCTTCCTTCTTCTCTTTTGGGATACCAACACCTGTATCTCGCACAGAGATGCAACACGTATTCTCAAGCGTAAGACCAGGACGTGTAAATTTGATATCATGTGCGGGTCTGCCAAATAAAATTGAAACAGAACCTTTTTCTGTAAACTTAAAAGCATTCGAGAGTAGGTTTTTCAATACCTGTAGTACCCTCATTCGGTCAGTCTGTATATGCGGAGGGAAACCATTTTTAACAACTCTCAGTTTTAGGTTCTTCTCATTGGCAACCGGAGAGAAATTCATTACGATCTCACGCTCAATTTCATCAGGTGTAATATCCTCAAAGTGGATATTCATTTTACCAGCTTCAATTTTAGAAAGATCTAGAATCTCATTGATAAGTTGAAGTAGATCAGTTCCACTTTTATGGATAATCTCCATCGATTCTACCTGGTCATCTGAAAGGTTTCCTTTCTTATTTTTAGCCAACATACCTGATAAGATCAGCAAACTATTCAATGGAGTTCGCAGTTCATGTGACATGTTTGCAAGGAACTCAGATTTATACTGACTCGATTGATGCAATTCACGCGCTTTTCTCTCAAGGTCTTCCTTTGCTAACGTTAATGCCGAATTCTTTTGTTCTATTTCGTCTTTCTGGATTTCCAACTGGTTTGTTCGTTCTTCAAGTTCTTCGTTCGCAACTCTTAATTCCTCTTGCTGAACCTGAAGTCGTTTTTCGCTTTCGGTAAGAACTTTGGTTTGTTCTTCCAATTCTTCGTTAGCTACACGCAATTCTTCCTGCTGTACTTGTAGTTCACTTGCCTGATCCTGAGTTTTCTCAAGAAGCGTTTGCATTCTAACTCGAGCAATTGAAGACGCAAGGTTTACTGCGAGCGTTTCATTGGCTTCTTCCAGAAATTTAAGGTGAAGCTCATCAAAGCTTCCAAGCGTAGAAAGTTCTAGAATTCCCCATACATCATTATCAAAAAGAAGAGGGATAATGATTAACTCAGATGGAAGTGCTTCTCCAACCGATGATTGAGCTTTATAGTAGTTTGCAGGAATATTTTTCAAATGAAGTATTTGCTTGTCAATAGCCACTTGTCCAACAATACCGTCACCAGGTTTAATGTCTTCGATTATCTGATCTTGTAAAACACCATACGAAGCTCCTAGTCTCAATACCTCATATTCTTCATCGAAGTAATAGATTGCTCCAAGCTCTGCTTTTACCTGTTTAACTAAAAAGTTGATAGATAAAGAGGCTACTTCTTTTGTTGGAATATCGCCGCGTAACTCTTCATTTAACTCATTGAGTCCAGAACGCAACCAGAAATTTTCATTATGCTTGTTACTTGCTGCTTCCAAATCATCCGCCATTTTGTTAAGTGATATTGACAACTCATCTTCTGATGATTTAGGCGTGATTTCTACTGAGAAATCACCAGCTGCTACTTTCTTAGTGTAATCAACAGCTTCTATTAATCCCTTTTGTATTTCGTTAAAAGAATCAGATAATTGGCCGAATTCATTTTTTGAATTGATGTTAAGCTTTGCGCTAAGGTCCCCTTTGGCAATCATTTTAAAGCTATTGACCATATCTTTAACAGTGCGAGTGATAGATCTGGATATTAGAGCAGATATTCCAGCTGTTATTGAACCAAGCACAATAACAAGTAATATCAAAACGCTTATGAGAATTCGATTGACAAAGATGGTTACATCATTAACTGCTTTGGCAAAATCTTTATAATACTGCCTCATTGACTCCATTTGAGAAAGAATTTGCGGAGATATTTGATGCACATGGTGTTCCTGAATCTCACGTTCTATCTCTTGTCCTAGTAACATCACCTCTCTTGCAATATCACGGGTGGCTAAAATCTTTTCATTACCTGAGGCCACAAACATTTTCATTTTGCGTGCCATCAGAACTGCATTTCTGCGGTCATAGCTGTATGCCTCCTCATAGGCATTGTATAATGTATCAGCCAATGTTTGTTGATCTTTTAAAGCAGTTAACTTTTCAAGGTCAGCTACTATCTTGGCCATTTGATTGGCTGCTTTAATCTTTTCTAATGCTATTTCATGTATTGCTGAATCCTGGTTGATTACTGAAACATAATAATCTTCCATCCCTTCCTGGAACGTATTGTTGTGAATTCGTTCTGCATTGATTAGAATACCCAGAGTCTTGCTGGTATTGAATGAATTGTATGCGATAGCACCTAGAATAATGGTACTCACAACACCTACGAATGACAAAAATAATAGCCTCGATTTTATTTGCCAATCTTTAAATCTTAAAATACGAATCCCCATGTTTCTAAGTATTAATGCCTCAATAACCTCTTTTCGTCAACTTACACTGTATAAATGTAAAAAAGATGATTCAAATTAACATATTTATTTGATGAAAAAAAAAGAATTACAGGTTAATTTAAAGCAAAAAAGAGTACCCAATTGGATACTCTTAGCTATATTGGCAATTACACATATGTTCAATTACCATTACATAATAAGGATGAGAGTCACTTTTCTTCTCTTACAAATTCTACCTCGTCGATTTTATCACTATCTACTTTTCTGATAATGACGATTTTCTCCTTGTTTTTTCCGATCCGTTTGCGATCGTAGGAGATAATGGAAGTATCATCTTCATCGAGATCAAATTTATTCGAATGTTTACCACAAGAATCATGACGGAAATGCTCTTTGATTATTACTTTCGGATGATGCTTTCCATCCTTTAGGTGTTTCTTAATGATGATATTTCCGTCATCATCAGTCATACAGTCGATATCCATTTGAATATTCTTCATTGACTTGGCAATTTCTTCAGGTAGGTTTTCAACCCATTCCATATCGATATGAAAATCTTCGTCAAAAGTGAAGCTATCACTCAACGAATCGAGATCTAGTTTCATGATTTTATGCTTAATTTTCATGTCTTTTAATGCAGAGTCGAGCTCAGATTGAATCATGATCATGTGTTTTTTGTGATTATGAACATCTTCGTCTGAACTCATGAGCGTATCAACGGTTACTTCACCATCTTTTTCTGTTATTTTGATGATTTTAACCTTCTTTTTTACCGGATCATCATCTTTTGATGTGAAACCAGATAGCATAATTGTGGCTGTCAGAGCTAATACCAGGACAGCAAAGGAGCCGAGCTTTCTCATTTTTTACCTGTTTAAGTTTGCTCGTGCAAGATACATTCAAAGTCAGCCGTTTATGCGTTAAGAAGTGGTTAAATCCGGTTAACGAAAAGTTAAAGGACGAGGAAAGGGATTATAAATGATGATAAGATAGATGGAAGTGTAAGGAAAAATATAGGTAGCATGATTTCATACTACCTATACTTGAATGTTATACCTAATTCTGTTGGTATTCTTGAATGATTCCGCCTGTTATACGAAGTAGGGCAGTTTGAGAATCTACTAAATTGTAAATTGCCTGTAGCTTTTGCTGTGCTGCATTCATGTATATTAACTGTACGTCTCTGAAGTTGAATGAATTGATTGCCCCATTTTTGAATTTCTCTTCAGCAATTTGCAAATTAAGCTTAGCTGCTGTTAGATTTTCTGTAGCTACATTTAATAGTTCTTTTCGGGTGACATAAAACTCATAAAGGTTCGATAACTGGTTGTCTAATGAATGTGTCAATTTGTCGATGTTTACCTTACCTACTTCTTCTTCCAGTTTCGCAAGCTGCACTGCTCTCTTACGTTTCCCTCCATTGAAAAGTGAATAACTTAAAGTTAGGTTTCCAAACAGCAATCTAGAATCGGAATTAATTGTTGGTTGAGTCTGATAATCTGTCTTTGAATCTCTCAAAGAGCCTCCGGCTGAAAGACTAAGTCTTGGAAGGTATTCAGATTTCATCAATGCAACATCCTTTTGCAATAAACTCAAATTCATATACTGATTCTTTAATGACTGATTGTTGGATGTCATTTTCGCTTTAAGATCAGTCAGCTCATATGTATCATCTGTTGGAAGAAACGAATCAGTTATTTCATAAGCACTGCCAGGTTGTTCTCCCATTACAAACTTTAAATCTCGCAAAGCATTCTTGTAAGCGGTTTGCTGAAGAAGGTAATTTGCTTTGTCTGATAGAAATGCATTTTGAGCTTGTAATACATCAAATGTTACCAGAGAGCCTAACTCTTTTGCCACTTTAGTTCGCTCATAACGATCATTGGAAAGTTCCATCACCTCTTTGGTAATAGACAACTTCTCTTTTTCAAGTAGAACCTGATTGTAAGCCAGGATGACAGATTGTATGGTGTTTTCAATTAATACTGTAGTATTACCTTTTGATAGATTTTCCAATTCGGCTAACCTTGCTTTAGAGATATTAACAGAGAAACCATCAAAAAGTGTCCAGTTCATGGTTACACCTCCAGATAATACTCTTGAGTTAAAATCGTCGTTGTCGTTATAGTTTTTACTATTTTGTGACTCCAGATTCATGGATAGGGAAGGCCACCTTCCTGCTGTTCCCCAGTTATTGTTGATCTCAGCTTGTTCTTGTTTGTTCTTTACAACAACAATATCGTAATTCTGCTCAAGTGCAGTAGTTATTGCTTTTGACAGACTAAGTGGCTTTTGTGCAAAAACCACATTCGTACAGCAAAGCAATAGCAATATATTAATTAGTTTCATTTTCATCTCCGTTATCAATTTTTTTGCGCATGTGAATATTGGCAATTTCAACTTCCTCACGATGGATTTTTCTTCCATGCCATATCTGTCTGATTCCTCTTCTGAAGTCGTTTAGCACTAATATCAGAGGAGGGAAGAAAATAAGGATAAACAATGTTCCGAATGCAACACCATAAACCAGAGAAATAGCCATTGGTATTAAGAACTGAGCCTGGAAACTTTTCTCCAGAATCAATGGATATAATCCAATGGATGTGGTTAGTGTTGTTAGAATAATTGGACGCAACCTGTTTTTACCTGCCGCCACAATAGCTGCTTTTACTTTCATGCCTTCACGAATCAAATCGTTGTATTTCGAGAGGAATACAACCGCATCATTAATGATTACACCAGATAACGCAACAATTCCCCACAGACTAAGCATTGAAATTGGTTTACCGTGCAATCCATGTCCCCATGCTGATCCTAAAATTGAAAGAGGAATCATAACAAGGATAAGGAAAGGCTGTTCAAACGATTTGAAATGCACTAAAAGTATGAGAATGATAATCGCAAAAGCGACAATGTAAGTGCGTTGAATATCCTGCATCGAACGCATTCTTTCTTTTTGCTGTCCCTGACTAGCGAGAGAAACACCAGGATAATGTGCCTTTAATTTCGGAATTATATTGGCATCAATATTTGCTAAGATTTCAGTAACTGATGCGTCAGGATCAACTGTTTCTGCTTCAACCCTGATTTCTCTCTTACTGTTGAATCGTCGAATATTAACTGGTCCGCGTTCAATATCGTATTCTGCCAATTCACTTAGAGGATACTCTCCTGCAGGTGTTTTAATTTTCATGTTTTGAACCTGCCCCAGGCGTTCTCTTCCGGAAGCTGGATAACGAACCCATATTCTTAGCTCGTCTCTTCCTTCCTGGATTCTTTGTGCCTGACCGCCATAGAAACCTTGTCTAACTTGGTTGGCAATAGATGATTCATCTAATCCAAGGAAGTAAGCCTGTGGTTTAAGTTTTAATCTGATCTCTTGTTTTCCAAGAGCATTGTTATTAACAATGTCTTTCAATTCAGTCATTTTTTCTAATTCAGCCATTAGAAAGTCTCTTGCTTCCTCTAGTTCTTTGATGTTTTTGCCAAGCAGACTGATAGAAACAGGAGCTCCCCAGCGACTTGTTGCACCAACAGTGAATTTTTCGGCTTCAGGAACCTCTCCAATCCTTTTTGATACACGATTTATGATCTCGTAAGTGCTAAGATTGGTTTCTTCAAGATTTCGAGGAAACACATCAAGATAACCAGCATGTGCTCCACTTTCCTGTCCATTGAAAGATGCTCCCATATTTAGATAACATTTTTCGATAATATCGATGGTGTCTCCACGCTCTTTAACCAGTTCATCGTTCACTTCCCAGACTGCTTTTTCAAAGCGTTTTAAAAACTCCATTGTCTGCTTTTCTCCCGAACCAGGAGTAAATGCAAGATTAATCTGGAATTGGTCAAATTCAACACGAGGGAAGATGGTAGTCTTTATGACTGTTCCTTCTATTAGTCCAGCTGTAATTAAAATCAAGGCTACTGGAAATGCCAATACAATATATCTCCATTTTAGAATCCACTCTAAAGCTGGACCATAGATCTTCTCACGTAAAGTATTGATGAATCCTTCCAGATATTTACGTATACCTTTGTCTTTATTCTCTAATGTCTTTTTTGATAGAACACCATGGTTCCCCAGATGGGCAGGAAGAACAAAGAATGCTTCTCCCAATGAGAAGAATAAACTGAAAATAACGATGAATGCCATTTCATAGAGCATTTCCATTCTACCGGTTAGGAACATTAAAGGAACGAATGCAATGATCGTTGTAGAAACGGATGTTATTACCGCAGGCATTACTTCTAATGTACCATCAATGGCAGCACGTGGTGCACTTTTCCCTCGCTCAAAGTGTTGGTAAATATTTTCTCCAATTACAATTCCGTCATCAACGAGAATACCAATAACCAGGATCATACCAAATAATGAGATCATGTTAATGGTGACACCACATAAGTTGGCAACAATGAACATGGCAAGGAATGATGAAGGAATACCCCAAGCTACCCAAAGCGACAATCGGAAACTTAAGAAGAGTGCAAGACAAATAATAACAAGTATTAGTCCCACAAATCCATTGTCATATAGCAACTGTAAACGACTTTGAAGCATTTCAAGGAATGAGTAGTCGATATGCAACTCAACTCCAAGATCTTTGTCGTTGAATTCTTTAACGTAATCTTCGCAATAATCATTTATTTCCTGAAGGTCCTCTACAATCAGTTTTTGAATCATCAGTGTTACCACAGGTTTACCTCTTACCAATGATTTGTTTGGCACATCAGAGAATTTCTTTTTTACCTCCCCAATGTCCCTGATGCGAATGTAGCCCCCTTCTGGAGTTCCCTTCACGATGATGTTTCCAATTTTATTTGGATCAGTACTTCTTGAACGAAGACGAATAAGCATTTCTTCTTCTGAGGAACGAAGCAATCCACCTGAAACGTCTTGATTGTTCCGGCGAATGGCCTGTGATAATTGGTCGAAAGTAACACCATAACGCAATAGATTGTCTTCATTAACTTCAACCGATATTTCTAATGCGGGAAATCCAAAGACTCGTACCTGACTAAGTACTCCTG
Source organism: Puteibacter caeruleilacunae (assembly GCA_005217565.1). Taxonomy (GTDB): domain Bacteria; phylum Bacteroidota; class Bacteroidia; order Bacteroidales; family Prolixibacteraceae; genus Puteibacter; species Puteibacter caeruleilacunae. The sequence continues at coordinate 40,798 of SJCO01000012.1, read as the reverse complement.
ATGCCAGGAAGTCTTCTTCAATTTGTTGGGCATATTGTTTAAGTGTTAACAGATCTACATCTCCCGTAACACTCATAAACATTGCCATGGAAGTTGTGCGTTGTTTCGATACAATAGGTCTTTCTGCTGCTGATGGAAATGATGAAATACCATCTACAGCATTCTTAACCTCCATAAGGGTTTCGTCAATGTCAAATTCACCTGTTGTCTCGATACTCACACGAGCAGAGTTTTCAGCTGACGTAGAAGTAATCTCTTTAATTCCTACGATTCCTCTAATGGCTTCCTCTATTCTTGCCGTTACTCCTTCTTCCATTTCTACCGGAGAGGCTCCCGGATAAAATACAGAAACATAAATCATTTTCGATTTACGCTCAGGGAAGAATGATTTCTTCATTTGCGAAAGACTAAAAAATCCAGCTATTAACAGGAATACAATAACCAAATTCGCATAAAATGGAAATCGAACAAACTGGGAAATCAGTTTTTTCATGAGTCTAATAATTTCTTAGTTATTGCTTATTTCTGTAGGATCTCAACAGGTGTGTTTTCTCTAACATTAATTAGTGATTGCACCACTACGTTTTCACCTGACTTTAGTCCGTTGAATAATACAGTCTTCTCGTTTTGCTTAATCACATTGATTGAAGCTCTCTTTAGTCTGCCATCAACTACAGTGAATACTTCGTTGCTGTTAAAAACGGCACTTATAGGCATTTCCATTACTTCCGGAACTTGCTGTCCCTTGAAGTTAACTTTTAACCATTCTCCAACTAATACCGATGATTTGGCCGAAGGATTAACCCGTACGAAAATACTTCTCGACTGAGTGCCTTCATCAATAAAATCAGATTTGCGGATAACCTTCCCTGTATATTTTGTCTGATTATCATTGGTGAAGATATCCACAGGATCTCCAATTTTTATCCATTTACTTTCTCCATTTTTTACTGGCACTTCTACTTCAATGCGGTCTGTTCTGAGCATTCGTGCAATCTGACTTCCCGTGTTGACGAATGTTCCAATTTCGAAGTTTACTTTCAAGAATGTTCCGTTAAATGGTGCATATAGAGCATATCTACTTAGCTTCTTTTCATCTTGTTTGATACTATAGTAATCGCTCAATACCTTACGCGAAGCAAGGAATATCTTTAACTTACTGTCATTGATTTGTGGTAGTTTCGGTAATTCTTTTTCTAAATCAATTGCGTTAAAGAATGTCATGAATGACTGATACGCATTTGGAAAATCAATTTTCAAATCGGGTAAAATCAGAGAAAGTGTATTTAGGTAGTTACTTTTTCTTGACTTCAATGCCAGTTCTGCTTCATCGCGATACACTGTAGCAAGTAAGTCTCCCTTCTTGAAAGAGTTTCCTTTTTTCAGGTTGATTGAGCCTTGTTCTAATTTTCCAGATGCTTCTGCGGTTAACATTACTTCGTTCCCTGAAACAACCCGTCCTTCTTCTGTAACTGATGAGGTGACATTTTGATATTGTACCTGCTCAACCTTTACATATCGTTTGATATCTTGATCCGGACGTTTTTTAGGAGTGGGTTTCATCCCACTGAAGACCCCCTTTAAGGTTACTGCGCCTGTTATTATAACAATCAATGCAATTGCAACAATTATTATTTTTCTTGAATTCATCGTATAAAATTGTTTGTGGATAATGGAATAATTATTCTGACGTTTTACAATGCTGAGTAATATTTGTCATTGATTATTCAAAATTATTACAAATCTACGTAAGATTGTAGTAAAGAAGTTTCATTTAACGCTGTTATAACAAAAAAGTTGCCTGATTGAAAGTTTTTTTATCCTCCAGCTTCGTTACGTCTCACTTTTGTCTATTAAGAAACAAGACTGTTTATTTTTGATATATCATTTTCTAAAATGCAGGGACTTAAGGCAAAAACTTGACAAAAAAGGTAAGGCGCTTTAAAAAAATGATTTTGAACGAAGTTGCTTGGCGGACCTTCATTTTTTAACTAAATTGTGAGCGCTTTCAAGAACTTTCCTAAGAACAAATATCAATACAATTTTCTGGATGATTTATTCCCAAGGACACCCTTGTTTTTACTACTCTACTCTACAATTACCCCACAAAAACACGGCTTTTACTACTAAAAGTAGTAAGAGTCCAGTAAAAGGGCAGTAAGAGTCCAGTAGCAGGTCATACAATGACTAAGGTGGTGGATGATGCGATTTGTATTGAGATTTGATTTGTTGAGTTAGAGCTTGTTAAATAGCGTTAAAGAAAAGTTAAAGTTGTGAATGCTTGATGTTTATTGATTAATTTTGATTGGTCGGGTTGAATGAAGTAATAATTGAGAATGAATAAGAGACTAATAACAGGGCTGATTGTTTTAATGGGGATTGCCATTCTTGGGATCATTGGTATTCAATTGATTTGGATGCGTAACGCAATATCTGTGAATAGAGTAATGTTCGACAGGAATGTGAATGAGGCTCTATGGGCTACGGTAGAGCAGTTAGAGAACGATCAGGATTTGCAGATAATGGACAACTTCTTGTTTGGAGGTTTTGATATTACCATGCAGACTCATGGGCATGTTAATAAGCTGGGTAATCCTCAAATATCATTGGAGGTAATAAGCGACTCTCTTATGAAGGAGGTTGGGATAACCATGCAACGATTTGAGGAAGATTTGGATTCTGTGTTCAAACAAAATATGACCATAACTGAAAAGATTGTCTTTGAAGGTAAAGATCATGTTGTGGATGCTTCGGGTAACCAGGTAACGATAAAAAGTAGTTCTGTTATTGTTGCTCCTAATAAAGATCCTGAAGAAAAGATGATGGAGCTCCATCAGAAGATACAGCGCAGAACCCGTAAGTTAGAACGCAATACTCAAAAAATGGCACAAGAACTTTTTCAAATGGAGTTGGGGCGTCCTATTAATCCAGAGCAGGTAGAGGAAGTGTTTAGGAATCAACTTACCAATAGAGGAATCGATTTGGATTTTGAATTTGCTTTAGTTGCCAACAATCAAGTGAAGTATTGTAACGCTGTAGAAGGTCCGGAAGCGTTAGCGAAAGATTGTTACCAGGTTAATTTATTTCCTCATGATATAATTCCAAAGCAGAACCTTTTGGCGGTAAATTTTCCGGGTAAAGGAAATTTTATTCTCAGTTCCATAGGGTGGTTGTTGATTGTGTCTTTGGTTTTTAGTTTGATCGTACTCGTGAGTTTTGCCTTTAGTGTGATGTTCCTGTTACGACAAAAGAAGGTTTCTGAGATGAAGTCTGATTTTATCAATAACATGACTCATGAATTTAAAACCCCTATAGCAACTATTACTGTAGCCTCTGATTCATTGTTTAATAGCAAGGTGACGGGAGATCCCGATAAGATCAAATACTTTGCTGGAATGATTAGGAAAGAGAACAAAAGGATGAATCAACAGGTTGAAAAGATATTACGTATTGCTCGCTTTGAGAATAAGAAGCCTGAATTGAATTTTGAGATTGTCGATTTGCATGAACAAATTGAGAAAGTCGCAACAGGTTTTTCATTACAGGTTGAAGAGAAAAAAGGAACGCTTACGCAGAAATTGGATGCATCCAATGCCAAGGTAATGACTGATCGCACACACATCGCCAATGTGATTTCTAATTTGCTTGATAATGCGAATAAGTATAGTCCTGAAAAACCACAGATTATTATTGAAACAACGAATACTAGTCATGGTGTTATTATGAGTGTTACTGATCATGGTATTGGAATGAGTCGGTCGGTTCAAAATAAAATATTCGACAAATTTTATCGTGAGACCTCGGGGAATATTCATAATGTGAAAGGATTTGGTTTAGGGTTGAGTTATGTAAAAGCAATCATTTCCGCCAATATGGGCGAAATTAAGGTACGAAGTGAAGTTGGCAAAGGAAGTCGTTTTGAAATTTTTCTCCCATTTACCATTTAAGAGTATTATCTTTGTTATTGATCCTTGAATCTAATAATCTAAATATCATTTAAGCGGATGAAGAACAGAATATTTTTAGTTGAAGATGATCTTAGTTTTGGTTCAGTGTTGAAATCATATCTTGAATTAAATGATTTTGAAGTTAGCTGGATTGACGATGGTCAGTATGCGATGGATAAATTTAAGTCTGCAACATTTGATATTTGTATTCTGGATGTGATGCTGCCTAATATTGATGGTTTTACTATTGCTAAAGAGATCAGAGGACTAAATGAAGGTATCCCTATTGTATTCCTAACAGCGAAAACGATGAAAGAAGATATCCTGAAGGGGTATGGTGTAGGAGCCGATGATTATATTACAAAACCCTTTGATACTGATGTTCTGCTCGCAAAGTTGAAGGCCATTTTAAAAAGAGAATCAAATGTAGAACCAGTTGAAGATGTTGATGAATTTGCAATTGGGGAGTATGCATTTGATTATAAACTGCGAATTATTACCCGAAATGGGGCGAAGCAACAATTATCGCCTAAGGAAGCAGATTTGCTAAAAATGTTGTGTGATCACAAAAATAAACTTTTAACCAGAGAGAAAGCGTTGAAAAAGATCTGGGGAGAAGATGACTACTTCACTACACGAAGTATGGATGTGTTTGTTACGAAACTGCGTAAATATTTAAGAGAAGATGATGCTGTTGAAATTAAGAATATTCATGGCAGTGGTTTTATGCTAACAGATTAAGAGATTGGTCGGTTTCGTGGGATTGAAATGGCAAAATGGATGAGTTCGTGAAAAAATCATGTCGTCATTCAGGATAAATTTATATTTTTGACGCTCTTTCAATAAATTGAAGATCATATATGAAGCAGTTAAACTTTGATTTTGTAATCATTGGGAGCGGACTTGCCGGATTAGCAGCAGCGGTGCATGCTGCTGAATATGGGCGTGTTGCCGTTATTACAAAATCAGCTTCCAGTGCCAGTAACTCTTGGTATGCTCAGGGTGGAGTTGCAGCGGCCGTTGATGAAGATGATTCACCTGAATTCCACTTTGATGATACGTTGGTAGCCGGAAGAGGGCTATGTGATGCTGATGCGGTTAATGTATTGGTTACCGAGGGGCGAGATCGTATAAAAGAGATGATTGACTGGGGAATGCAGTTTGATTCTGAAGGCGGACAGCCTTTGTTGGGCTTGGAAGGAGGCCACTCTAAAAGAAGAATTTTTCATGCAGGAGGGGATTCTACAGGAAAAGCAATGACTGATTTTATGCTTCAAAAAGCCATTGGTACCGAGCAAATAACTTTCTTTGAATATACAGCAGCAATTCGTTTGTTGGTAAAGAATGGTGAATGTTGTGGAGTCCATGCTTTTGATTATACCAGTCAGGAGAACATTGCTATCTGTAGTCAGGCTACGATCATGGCTACCGGAGGACTGTCTAGAATTTATTGTCGTAGTACAAATCCGCATACTGCCACCGGTGATGGTGTTTCTTTGGCCTGGGAGGCCGGAGCTCAATTAGCTGATATGGAGTTTGTACAATTTCATCCAACAGCGTTAAATATTCCTGATCAGGATGCTTTCTTGATTAGTGAAGCAGTGAGAGGAGAAGGAGCGTGGCTGTTGAATGAGAAGGGTGAAAGATTCATGAAAGATTTACACCCATTGGCAGAACTAGCTCCGCGTGATGTGGTTGCCTTTGCGATCTTTAAAGAGATTAATAAAAGTGAATCAGATCATGTTTATCTTTCGTTGAAACATCTTGATGCAGACAAGATTAAAGCAAGGTTTTCAACTATCTACAGTGAGGTTTTAAAATCGAATATCGATATTACACAAGATCCAATACCTATTGCTCCGGCAGCTCATTATATGGTTGGTGGGGTGAAGACTGATTTATATGGTAGAACCAACATAACAGGTTTATTTGCTTGCGGAGAGGTCGCATCAACAGGAGTGATGGGGGCCAATCGATTAGCATCTAATTCGCTGTTAGAGTGCTTGGTGTTTGGGTATAGAGCAGCACAAGCAGCCTCTAAACTTAAACCGATGGAAACATGCTGTTGTGAAGAGTTTACTCCAATTCAATATAGCGAAGAGAATGAGAATACGTTAGTTGAATACAAGAATAAAATTGCGCAGATTCTTTCGCAAAAAGTAGGTATTGTTCGTTCAGAACAAGGATTACGAGAGGCTATTGAGGCATTTGAGCAGATGACTGAAAAATTCAAGCCATATGCATCATCGTATAACCTTACTAAGCTTCGTAAACTTGCAGATATCAGTCTGTTGGTTGCTCGTGCAGCATATGAGCGTAAAGAGAGTAGAGGAGGACATATCCGAGAGGATTATAGAGAAGAGAATGAAGCAATGAAGCTGCATTCGATACAAGAACGTAATAAAGAGTTAGTATATAAACCAGTAGTGAAAGATAGAGGACAGGAAAAGTAATTTTTGGGAAAAGGAAAGCATGAACCGCACTTTTCATTGTTCTTATTCAAATTAGTTGAGCAAATGGAGAATTTTGATTGGAAAGCAGTAGAACCAATTATCGACCTGGCATTAAGAGAGGATGTTGGAAATGGAGACGTGACTACCGATTCATTGATCCCGGCAGAGTCGAGAACAAAAGCAAGTATGACTGCAAAAGCCGACGGAGTGATTGCAGGACTTCCTGTGGCTGAAATGATTTTTAGTAAGTTAGATCCTACAGTTGCCTTTAATACATTCGTTTCGGATGGTGATTTTGTAAAAAAAGGTGATGTTATTGTTGAGATTGAAGGTTCATTTAGAGCTTTGTTGACAGGTGAGCGTTTGGCATTGAATTTTATGCAACGTATGTCGGGTATAGCTACCGAAACATCAAAGTATGTTGAGGCTGTAAAAGAATTTAAAACTGAGATTTTGGATACAAGAAAAACTGTGCCAGGATTGAGGTTGCTTGATAAATATGCCGTTGCGGCTGGAGGTGGTACTAATCACCGAATTGGCTTGTACGATATGGTGATGATTAAAGATAACCATATTAAGGTTGCAGGATCAATTACTAAGGCAGTTGAAGATATTCGACCTAAAATTGATGCTTCGATTAAAATTGAAGTGGAGACTACCACTTTAGAGGAAGTTCAGGAGGCTGTAGAGGCTGGTGCTGATATCATCATGCTCGATAATATGAGTAATGAAACAATGACCGAAGCTGTTAACTTTATTGATGGAAGAGCAAAAGTAGAAGCTTCAGGTAATATGAATCTTGAGCGATTGAGAGGAGTTGCTGCTACAGGAGTTGATTTCATTTCAATTGGTGGTTTGACACATTCTGTTGTTGCATTGGATATCAGTCAGAATATTGTGGTGTAATCCATGAATCTCATTATCGATATAGGGAATACCCGGATTAAATGTGCCGTTTTTGAAGGAGAAAAGTTAGTTGAACATTTTAGCTATCCAGGGATGGATCAATCGATGTTTAATGAAATCTTTGAGAACTTTCCACCAATTAATAAGGCAATAATAACTGCTACCCGAGCGTATGATTCGTGGATCGACGAATTATTAGAGTCGAGGGTAGATCAGTTTGTGAAATTTAATCCGGATACCCCGGTGCCGATAACGAATAACTACGAATCACCCAGGACTTTAGGTCTTGATCGATTGGCAGCAGCAGTAGGTGCTGCGACGATGTACCCCAACAAGAATATTTTGATTATTGACGCAGGTACGGCAATTACTTATGAATTTGTTGATGCCGAATTGGGTTATCTTGGAGGTAATATCGCTCCTGGATTGCAGATGAGACTGAAAGCTTTGAACCATTACACAGGGAAGTTGCCTTTGGTTGAGGTAAGTGAAGATTTTAAGAAGATCGGCAAGACAACACAAGGAGCAATATTGGCTGGGGTCGTTAACGGAATGATTTATGAAATGGATGGAACAATCGACCATTTCAGGAGTAAGTGTCGAGATATAAGGGTGATATTGACAGGAGGAGATTCAATTTTTTTTGATAAAAAGTTAAAAAATTCCATCTTTGTAAACTTGAATTTGACATTGATTGGATTAAACGGGATATTGGAGTACAATGTAACCTGCTAGGTGATCAGGTCAGAAGCCTTGAATAATGCATATATGCAGAATCCTTACGATACATTTATGTATGGTTGATTGGTGAAGAAAGGGGGATAATGAATTGTGGCACAGGATTTGGTGTATATGTAATAGAAAAAGAGGATTTAACATTTTTTAATAAGATTTAGACCAATAGACTAAATGATTCGATTTAATTTAGTTGATGAAAAGTAGATAGAGAGAAAAATAATATTTAAATATTTCAGAGGGTTATGAAAAAATCAGTTTTAAAAACGACAGTGCTAATGATGATGATTCTGGCAATCACTTCTTTTACGCAAGCGCAGCAAAGAGTGGTTAAAGGGATTGTGTACATGAAAGGTGAACCTGCATCAGGTGTTACTGTTGAGGCACACAAATCATCAGATAGTTTCTTTACCGGATTTGATGGGAAATATGAAATTAAAGTTGATGCGAAATCTAAATATATCAAATTCTCTTTCATCGATGAGGTGAAGAAATTCGATATCGAAGGTAGCACAGAAACTAAAGTGAATTTCTATTGGGATGGTATTAAGCCAGCGGTAGAGGCAGAAGGAGGAGTAATTCTAAAATCACAGGAAGAGTTGCTTGCTGCTAACGATAAAGAATTCCTTCAAGATTATTCTTTGTACAATCAATTCTTTAAGCAGAAAGATTATCGTTCAGCTTTACCACATTGGAGAAAGATTTACAACATTTATCCTAAGTGTTCAAGAAACATCTATTTACACGGTGTAACCATGTACAAGAGCTTTATCAATAAGGCAAGAAAAGCTGGTGATATCAAAACGCAGGATGTATATCTTGATTCAGTAATGATTGTATATGATCAGCGAATTAAGTATATGAAAGAAGAGGGTACAGTTGTTGGTAAGAAAGCGAAAGACTATTTAGAGACTAAGATCAAGCAACAGTTAGATGAAGATCAATTGCTTCCTGTAATGAAAAAAGGATATGGTCTTTGTGAGAAATCTGTTAAACTACAAGGTAACGATACTGAGTTAGCGATTCTTGTACTTTACATGCAGACTACTTCTCGTTTGTTCGGTCTAGGAGAATTCCCAAAAGAGAAAGTTGTTGAAAACTACGAAACTTGTGTGGGAATTGTTGAGGCTGTTAAAGCTAAAGACGGAGAAAGCGAAGCAACGACTAAGGCAATGGAAATTGTACAAGGTATTTTCGAAGGTAGTGGTGCCGCTGACTGTGAGGCTTTGATCAACCTTTATACTCCTAAATTCAACGCGAATTCAAGCGATGTTGAGATGATCAAGAAGATGTTACGTATGTTAGATAAGCGTGACTGTGATAACTCTGAACTTTATACTTTAGCTTCTGAAAAACTTTATCAATTAGAGCCATCAGCTGAGGCAGCTTATAACATGGCTAAGATGTTCTATCGTAAAGATCAGGTAGCAAAAGCAAAAGAATACTACAAGCAAGCAATCGACAACGAGAGTGATAAAGCATTGTTGGCTAAATATTACTATGAGTTAGCTTTGGTTATTTTGGATAAGGATAAGAACTATTCTGCTGCTCGTGCTAACGCAAGAAAGGCAATCCAAAACGATCCTAAATATGGTAAAGCTTACAACTTGATTGGATTGATTTATACTTATGCTGCTAAAACTTTCTCAGATGACGAGTTTAAGAAAAATACGTTATTCTGGTTAGCAGTAGACTACTTCACTAAAGCTAAGAATGTTGATCCTGAATTAGCTAAAGAAGCAAATAATCACATCCGCACTTATAGTAACTACTTCCCTGGTAACGAGGAAACTTTCATGCAGGGATATAAGAAAGGTGACACTTATAAGATTGAAGGTTGGGTTAATGAAACAACAACAGTTAGAACCAAGTAATCACTTGATACTACATATGAAGTATTGTATGCAAAGCATTGTTATCCTGTTATGCGGGATAACAATGCTTTTTTCATCTTGTAAAAATGATGTTGAAAAGGTTAAAGATTTTGGCGATGGAGGTAAATTGCCTTTCTTTTCAGCAAAAGATTTTGAAACAGTTTACTCTGATTCAGCACAGACTCGCTTTTTAATGCGTACCCCGGAGTTGAATTCCTATAAAGACGACAAAGAGGAGTATGATGAGTTTCCGCAAGGAGTTTTTATTCAGGAATATGACGCTCAGCGTAATCCTGGATCAAGTTTAAAGTGTGATTATGCCAAGCATATCAAGAAGGAGAAACTTTGGGAAGCAAGAATTAATGTTGTTGCAACCAACGGAGAGGGTGATACATTAAAAACTGAACAGTTATTCTGGGATGAACAGAAGCAGAAGGTATATACCGATAATTTTGTAAGATTTATTACAAAAGATCGTATGATTACAGGAACTGGATTTGAAGCTGATCAGGACCTTTCTGATGCTGATGTAAAGAATATCAAAGGGACTATTAAGTTTGATGATAACCGAGTCAAGAAATCAGGAAGCAATTAATGAACCATATTCTAATAATAGGACTTACAATAATTGCTTCTGCATTCTTTTCGGGAATGGAAATAGCGTTCGTTTCAGCGAATAAACTACGTTTGGAGCTTGATAAAAAGCACAATGCTGTTCATGCTTTTTTCTTGAATCTATTTACAAAAGATCCAGGGCAATATATTGCCACCATGCTGGTAGGGAATAATATTGCGTTGGTTATATATGGTATTTCTTTTGCCAAACTTGTTGAACCAGTTTTCATAACTTATCTCGCTAACGATACTTTAGTTTTGCTCGCGCAAACTATTGCCTCTACAGCTTTAATTCTGTTAACTGCCGAGTTTCTTCCTAAGACCGTATTTAGTATCAATCCCAATTTATTTTTGAACGTATTTCTTATTCCTGTAGGATTTTTTTACTTGTTATTTTACCCAATTACTTATGTTACCATAGCGATTTCGAAAAGTTTGCTTAGGCATGTTTTTAAAGCACGATTTGAAGAAGATCCGGCCAATAAAGTTTTTGGTAAGGTTGATTTAGATCATCTGATGAGTGAAGTTGAGGCATCAGGAGGAGATGAAGAACATGAGATAGAAAACGAAGTTAAGCTATTTCGAAACGCACTCGATTTCTCGAATGTGAAGCTGAGAGAATGCATGGTTCCACGTACGGAAATATCTGCGTTGTCGGAAGAGTCATCTATGGAAGATTTGAGACAGATGTTTGTTGAATCAGGACATTCAAAGGTTTTAATCTTTAGAGATAATATCGATAATGTGGTTGGCTACATTCATGCGCTTGAGTTGTTTAAGCGTCCAACATCACTAAAAGAATTGGTTAATGACCTAATCATTGTTCCTGAAACAATGTCTGCGAGTAAATTATTTAATCGTTTTATACAGGAATCAAGAAGTATCGCTTTGGTGGTAGATGAATTTGGAGGGACATCTGGATTGGTGACCACTGAAGATATCTTAGAGGAAATTTTTGGAGAAATTGAGGATGAGCATGACAGTACAGAGATGCTAGAGAAAAAGATTTCGGATAGTGAATTTCTGTTTAGCGGTCGCTTAGAACTTGACTATATCAATGATACTTATAATCTGGGATTTAGTGAAAGCGAGGAGTATGAGACATTAGCTGGTTACATTTTGTTTAATCATCAAAGTATCCCCAAAATTAATAGTGTGATTACTATTGGAAAAGCAGAGTTTAAAATACTAAAAGCAACTCATACGAAGATTGAAATAGTGATGCTTAAAATGTTGGATGCCACCGAAAATTAAAAAATCATTATTTAGGTTTAATTCTTAAAATTGTTATCTTCGTAGCTCTGAAAACGGAATGTTTCCGAGCAATTAATTAAAAAATAGGTAAAAATCTAAATCATAACTTATCAATGGCAACATTACAAAAGATCAGAAATCAAGCAGGACTTTTGATTGCAATCATTATCGGTATGGCGTTGGTTGCATTTATCCTGGGCGATATGTTGAAATCAGGAAGCTCGCTTATGAGAAGTAAGCAAATGGAGATCGCTGATATTAACGGAGAAACTATTGACTATCGCGAGTTTCAACGTCAGGTTGAAGAATTAGGTGAAGTCTATAAAATGAACACCGGTCAGACTGCCCTTGATGACAACACTTGGATGCAGCTTCGTGAACAAACCTTCCAAACATTGGTTCGCACCTACGTTATGGGAGATGTGTATGAAAACCTTGGTTTAGGCGTAACTTCTAATGAACTTGCCGATATGGTTCAAGGATCAAATCCTCACCCAATTATTCAGCAGATCTTTAGAAATCCTAATACAGGACAATTTGATCGTACCTTCTTGTTACAGTTCTTGAAGAATCGTGATCTTGATCCATCTGGACGTCAAAGAGCTTACTGGATGTATCTAGAGGATCAAATTTTCAATGATCGTTTGCAAACAAAATATAACAACTTGTTGAGCAAAGGACTTTACATTACTAAATCTGAAGCACAAAGTAGTCTTGAAGCAAAGAATCGCCAAGTGGATATGATGTATGTGAAGCAGACCTTCAATACAATTCCTGATTCTTTAGTACAAGTTACAGACAACGAATTGAAGAATTATTACGAAGCAAATAAGGAAGATTATAAGCAAGGCGAATCAAGAAGAATTGAGTACGTAAGCTTTGATGTTGTTCCTTCTGCTAGTGATGATGCTGATACAAAAAAATGGGTTGAAGATATTAAACAAGAATTTGCTGACGCAAAAGATAATGCTCAGTTCGTGAACTTAAACTCAGATAATCAGTTCGAAGATGTATTCTTCAAGGAAACTGAATTGAAGGGTGAAGTTGCTGGATGGGCTTTCACAGCTAATGAAGGTGATGTATACGGACCGTATAAAGAAGGTAACGTTTGGAAACTTACTAAAATTAGCTCTTTCGAAAACCTTCCTGATTCAGTTAAAGCACGTCATATCTTGATTCAGCCTAAAGGACAAGCAGATGTTGCTAGAGCACAGGCTTTAGTTGATAGCTTGGAAACTGTAGTTAATAAGGGTGCCAACTTTGCTAAATTAGCAGAGCAGTATTCTGAAGATAAAGGTTCTGCTGTAAAAGGTGGTGACTTAGGTTGGTTTAAGAAGAATCAAATGGTTAAGCCATTTGAAAAAGCTTGTTTTACTGCTAAAAGAGGAGACGTTGTTGTTGTTCAGTCACGTTTCGGATTCCATCTTATTAAGGTTGAGCGTGTAGGTAAGACTACTAAACAAGTTCAGATTGCAACTCTTGACAGAACAGTAGAGGCTAGCTCTCAAACTTATCAAGACTTTTATGCTAAAGCTAGCAAGTTCTCAAGTGAGAACAGAGATGCTGAGGCATTCAAAAATGCTATCACAGAGCAGAAATTAAATAAGCGTATTGCTATTCTTGGTAAATCAGACCGCGTAGTAAACGGAATGCAGCATGCCAGAATGTTGGTTCGTTCTGCATATAAAGCTGAGCCAGGAGAAATTCTTATGAGTGGCGAAGGATCACCAATTTTCGAAATTGGTAATAGTTTTATCGTAAGTACGCTTGTTCAAGCTAAAGAAGAAGGTTATTCTTCATTCGAGGAAGTTAAAGCTCGTGTAGAATTAAAAGTTAAGAAAGAGAAAAAAGGTGCATTGTTAGCTGAAAAAATGAAGAAGGCTAAAGACGCAACTAACACAATCGAAGGATTGGGTGTTGAGTTGAAAGCTAACGTTCAAGAAGCTAATAATATCAATTTTAACTCATATTCTTTACCAGGAAGTGGAAATGAACCAGCGGTGATTGGTACTGTTTCTAAACTGGCTGAAGGAACTATCTCTAATCCTATCATTGGAAAGAATGGAGTATATGTTGTTGAAGTTAAAGCTGTGAAATCTCTTGATGATTCAGATGTAGATGCTGAACAAATGAGATTGGCTCAGAGCTTAGCATATCGTACAAACTACCAGGCATTCCAAGTGTTGAAGGATGCAGTGGAGATTGTTGATGATCGTGCTAGATTCTATTAGTAGATATTAACAACGATATATAAAAGGCTATCTGAAACCAGATAGCCTTTTTTTGTGCCTAAGAATTTATGCAGAAATGGATGGAACACTTCTTAAAGTTTGGCACAAAAAAATAGGCTATCCCAATGGATAACCTATTTTGTTTTGATCTATATCTTTTACTATGGCCAGTATCTTACGAAAGCTTCCATCGCTTCGTATTCTGCCATACCTAAGTCATTATAAAGCTCTGCAGTTGCATGATTTCGATCCTCTGCTCTTTCCCAGAACTCGCGGTCATCATCACCCATAAACATTGCTCCTTCTTTCTGTGATCCATGGCGAAGAATTGCCTCGCGCTTACGCATTAATTCTTCAGGACTGATAGGAACACACATTTCGATTTGATCGATATCCCATTCTGCCCATGCTCCACGATATAACCACAACCAGCAGTCTTTCATCCATTCTTCTTCTTTCAAGTGTTCAAGCGCAATGAAGATAGCATCCAAACATACACGGTGTGTTCCGTGAGGATCAGATAAATCTCCTGCAGCAAAAATCTGCTGAGGCTTAATTTCTTGAAGAAGGTTAATAATGATTTCTACATCTTTCTCACTGATAGGACTCTTTTGAATAGCTCCAGTTTCGTAGAATGGAAGGTCAAGGAAGTGAATGTTTTCATCTTTAACTCCCGCGAATTTCACAGCAGCTTTAGCTTCCATACGACGAATCAATCCCTTAGTCTTACGTAGCTCAGGAGTATCCATATCCCCTTTACCTTTTTGATCGATAAATCCTAGAAGATTGTCTACATACTCCTTATGCTTTGGATTATCGCCATCATACTCTTCAGTAAGGTACTCATGTAACAACATGAAACGACTTACATAATCGTCAGATACAGCAACATTACCAGAAACCTCATATGCAACGTGAAGATCATGTCCTTGATCTACTAATCGTAAAAGTGTTCCTCCCATTGAAATTACATCATCATCTGGATGAGGAGAGAATACAACAACTTTTTTCTTAGCTGGATCTTTACGCTCAGGACGATTAGTATCATCAGCATTTGGTTTACCCCCTGGCCAACCTGTAATTGTGTGTTGAAGTTCGTTGAAAATACGAATATTCAAGTTGTAAGCAGGTCCCTGCTGAGCGATCAAATCACTTAGTCCGTTGTCGTTATAATCAGTATCGGTAAGCTTCAAAATTGGCTTTCCAGTTTTCTGACATAACCAAACTACAGCTTTACGTACCAACTGTGCATTCGACCAGTTACAAGTATCAACTAACCAAGGTGTTTTTACTCTGGTTAGAGCTGCAGCTGCGTATGCATCGATTACAACCTTTGAGTTAGGATGATTTTGTAGGAATGATGCAGGATTCTCGATAATCACATTTCCTTCAACCAACTCTTTTACGATGTTAGCTTTGTGCTCACCAATTGCCATCAAAACAATTTTCTTGGCTTCAAGAATTGTTTCGATACCCATTGTAATTCCTCGGCGAGGTACATTTTGAATTCCGTTAAATTTAGATGCAGCAGCACTTTTGGTTACTGTATCCAAAACAATTACGCGAGTTCTTGAGTTTGCACTTGATCCTGGCTCATTAAAACCAATAACACCATTTCTTGCAACACCAAGAATCTGTAGATCAATACCACCAAATTCTTGAATCTTTGCTTCGTACTGACGACATGCTTCATACATTTCTTCAATAGGAAGATCAGATGCAGGAATAAAAATGTTTTCAGGCTTAATGTCAATTAAGTCTAATAGGTTTTGATGAATGAAAGATGAATAACTAGTATTGGATTCAGGATCCATTTTATAGTACTCATCAAGGTTAAAAGTAACTACGTTTTGAAAGCTTAAGCCTTCTTCTTTGTGCAATCTTACTAGCTCCTTGTACAATCCGATTGGAGTAGTACCTGATGCCAATCCTAAGACACATTTTTCACCTTTAGATGCTTTTTCTTGAACTAGATCTGCAATCTCTTTTGCTACAGAGAGGAATGCATCTCCGGCATCGTTATGAAGGTAAGTTGGAATCTTCTCATATTTCGTTAGAGAGTCTCTATGAGAAAGGTTCTGAGGCAAGTAGTAAGTAGCCCCAGCAAATAGCTTATTAGTCGAAACTAACTTCTTACTAAGATCCATATTAATTTAATTGATTTTTGAACTTCAAAGATAGGTATTTTTAGCATTGTTTTAGCCAGCTCAAAATATCAACAGTAGGTAATATTGAATTGTTTAAGAATCTTTAACACCAAAACGCAAAACGCCAGTCTGTTATAGAAACAAACTGGCGTAATAATTATAAAGGTTTTACAATTATTTCACTTTGTAATGATAAACTCCTTCAATTTCAACCAATAGATTGTCTCTACAAACGTCTCCAATAACATAGTTATAGGCAACATCTGGATGGAGTTCTTCACAAACCGTTTTAACTTCTTGAAAGTGTTCAGGTTTATTAATATATACTCTTAAATAACCAACTGTTGGTTTCTTGTATTTACCAATAACAGAAGCTATAGAAGGATTCTTCTTTTTAATAAGTAACTTGATGTTCTCAAGCGTTTCAATAGTTTGCTGCTTGTAATCTTCAACAGGAATTGTATCTTCTCCAATGATGGCAGCCGTACCTGAAATGTAATTAACGGCCTGATTGGTTCCTGAAACAAGTTTTGCACGTTCAAACTTAGGAGAGGTTCTCTGATCTACATTTGAAAGATGTTCTCCTACTAATACTTGTTGTGAATACTGATGTGCATCAACCTGACGAGGATTGATTACGGGAATTACTTTTACCTGCTCAGTTGGTTTTACAGCAATAAAACTGATTATTACTCCTCCGGAAGAGGTGCCAATACCTGTTGCTGCAGGATATCCTTCTGTGAATTGAGAGGTACTGTAATAGTTACTTCTAACATCATTGAAGATCTGATAATTCTGGAACATGCCAGATGATGATTGGTTGATCTCGATGATATGTTCAATGTAATTCCACTGTCTTACTACATCCCCAAACTCCAAGTCTTCAGCCTTTAAAATTTCCTCCATCTTCTTAAAGGCTATTAACGAACATGCTTCAGTCTTGCAATGTTCTCCACCAGTAAGACCAAAGGCGTGAATCTCAGTGTGTCCTTCGAATGTTACCTTTTGATAATAAGTCGATGTAGTTGTTTTGTGTTCAATGTTAATGGAATTGTGGAAAAATGCACATTCAGCTGTGAATGTTTGTCCTCCTGCTGGTGGTTGGGCAATAACATCGAATAGGATGTTATCTGAAAGAGCTTCCGTTTCCTTCGATAGTATCTCTTTCATTTCAATATAGTCCTCCCAGTTGGTGGTATTGATGAAAAAGCTGATTCTACTGAGTTGATAGTCATCATTACTCAGTAACTTTTTCATTTCATCTCTCCAATATTCCAGTTCCTTTTCCAAACACGATGGCTCTGGAATAATACATGCGTACTTCGTTAATTGATCATTCATTGGTTTCTATTTTCTCCTGGTACAGTTTGGGACCACAAAAAAAGCATAAACCTTTGATTTCTTCAAGAAAAAAAGAATGTTTATTGTAAAAGATATTGAATTTCAGACCGTTGTTTCATATGCGAAATATAACTGAGAATGTAAATATTATTCATTGTTATATTGAAACGCTGTTTTATATATGGACTAACTATCTGGATGTGTGTGTTTATTCATCTCTGTTAATAGCCTTAATGCTTGTTGAATTGATTTTATCTTTTCGAAACGAATCGATAGTTTGTCTTTTGCTTCTTTCATACGACAGAGCTTCGGATTTGCCATGATGTATTGTAGAAGATCCTGGAATACAGGTGATTGATAGAATGGAGACTCCTGGTTGGCAATAAAATGACAGATCATTATATTGTTCTTGATAATGATCTTTTCCATCCCTAGATTGATTGCAGTCCATCTTAAGCGTACCACCTCCATCAATTCCTTTGTTTGCTCCGGTATTTTACCAAAACGATCAACTAATGCATGTTCAAATGCTTGTAATGCCTCTTCGTCAGTAATGTTATCAAGCTGACGGTATAACTGCATACGTTCTGTGATACTTGATATAAATTCATCGGGGAACAACAATTCCATATCAGTATCAACTTGGCAGTCGTTAACAAATTTGACATTAAGAAATACTTCTGAACTTGCTGGATCTTCTTCTTCAAACAAGTCCTTAAATTCTCCTTGTTTAAGTTCCTGTATTGCTTCATTCAGAATTTTATGATAGGTCTCAAATCCTATATCTGCAATGAATCCACTTTGTTCTCCTCCCAAAAGGTTTCCGGCACCACGAATATCTAAATCCTGCATGGCAATATTAAAGCCACTTCCTAATTCTGAGAACTGTTCAATAGCTTGTAATCTCCGTCGGGAATCAGCAGGAAGAGTGGTTAACGGTGGAGCAAGTAAATAACAAAATGCTTTTTTATTAGAACGTCCCACTCTGCCTCGCAATTGATGAAGTTCACTTAGTCCAAAGTTTTGCGCATTATTAATAATAATGGTGTTGGCATTTGGAATATCTAGTCCTGATTCAATGATTGTGGTTGCTACCAATACATCATACTGACCATGAATAAAGTCAAGCATGATTTTTTCAAGTTTAGGACCTTCCATTTGACCATGACCAACAATGGTTCTGGCCTTGGGACATATTCTTTTAATTAATGCCTCTATTTCAAAGATATTTTGAATTCTATTGTTGATGAAGAATACTTGTCCGCCTCGTGCCAATTCATAGTTAATTGACTCTCGGATTATCTCCTCATTAAAACCGTGCAACTCTGTAATAATAGGATAACGGTTAGGTGGGGGAGTGTTGATAATCGACAAATCACGGGCCCCCATCAATGAAAACTGTAGAGTACGTGGTATAGGTGTGGCCGTTAAGGTTAATGTATCAACATTTACTTTTAAGCGTTTTAATTTCTCTTTAACAGATACCCCAAACTTTTGTTCCTCATCAATAATGAGTAATCCTAGATCTTTAAACTGAATATCCTTGTTAACCAATCGATGTGTGCCGATGATGATATCAACCGTTCCTGCTTTTAACTCCTTTTTGATGCGAGTAATATCTGCAGCCTTTCTTAGTCTGCTAACATATTCTATGTTGGCAGGTAATTCTTTTAATCGGTCGCAAAAGGTTTTATAATGTTGAAGAGCAAGAATTGTTGTTGGAACAAGAATGGCAACCTGTTTTGAATCTGCCACAGCTTTAAATGCAGCTCTTATGGCTACCTCTGTTTTTCCAAAACCAACATCTCCACATACTAGACGATCCATGGGAGTGACCTTTTCCATGTCGGTTTTTACGGCATTGGTTGCCTTCTCCTGATCTGGTGTATCTTCATAAATGAATGAAGCCTCTAACTCCTGTTGCAGGTAGCTATCAGGAGAGAATGCAAAACCTTTTTCTGCTTTACGTTCAGCATATAAGGCAATGAGTTCTTTGGCGATGTCTTTTACCTTAGACTTTGCCTTATTCTTCATCTTTTGCCAAGCACCGGTACCCAGCTTATTGATTTTAGGAGATTGCCCGTCTTTCCCTTTATATTTTGATATGCGGTGGAGTGAATGAATGCTCACAAAAAGTACATCTGATTCGCGGTATTCAAGTCGAATGACTTCTTGCATCTTTCCGTTTACTTCCATCTTTACCAGTCCTGCAAACTTTCCAATACCATGGTCAATGTGCACGACATAATCCCCTGGATGAAGTTTATTTAACTCTTTCAGACTGATAGACTCCTTACTTGTGCGCTTCCCTTTTGTCTTGAAACGGTGATAACGTTCAAATATTTGGTGGTCGGTGTAAAAGCAAACTTGTAGATCGTGATCAACAAATCCTTCATTGATAACAAAAAGAGTTTCTTCAAAAGAATAGGCCTCTCCTTTATCGTCGAATATGGCATGTAGGCGATTAACCTGGTTCTGATTCGGAAAAAGAATGATGTTGGTATAACCTTTCTCTGTATTCTCTTTTAAGTTATTTCCTAAAAGGTCGAAGTTTTTATGGAAGATTGGCTGCTTAGTGGTGTCGAAACTAACTTGACAATCAAATTCTTTGCCCGTATGTTGACTAAGTTCTAATGTTCGGAAATTATCATATTGCTCGCGCAGTTGTGTCCCAGATATCGTGGGAGACTCTATTTTTAGTTTTGCTTGCTCATTATCTGAAGGCTCGGAGTTGATATATTGTTGATGAAGTTGCTCTACCCGGTCGAATAAAAATGTTGTATTCTTTGATATGAGTATAGAATCATCTCGAATAAATTCAAAGAAACTCACACGTTTCTCATCTTCCATTCCCAGTTGAATATCTGGAACGATAGAAATTGTTTCAAATCGATCTCGAGAGATTTGATTTTCTACATCGAAACTACGAATTGATTCTATCTCTTCACCGAAAAAGTCTACACGATATGGATCTTCATGTGAAAATGAGAAGATGTCAACAATGCTTCCTCGAATCGAGAATTGCCCTGGTTCATATACAAAATCTACTCTCTCAAATCCGTATTCTAGCAGAACTTCATTAACGAAATCAACAGATAACTTTTCTCCCTGATTAATATGAAGCGTATTGGAAACAAGACTGTCATCAGATATAACCTGTTCAACAAGAGCTTCAGGATAAGTGACAATTATTATCGGCTCTTCCTGACTTGAAAGAGTATTTAATGTCTCAGTTCTGTTTAAAATGTGATCATGGTCTACCTGTCGATATTGAATGGATCTTTTAAAGGAAGAAGGAAAGAAGGTGCACTGCTCAGTTCCCAAGGTTCTAATATCATCAATAAAGTAAGATGCTTCCTCCCTGTCATCCAGAATAACAACTAAGTTCGATCTTAGTCGAGGAAATAAGGTTGCGGTTAACATGGCGACTGAAGAACCTACCAGTCCATTTAATCCTATAGAACTATTCGATTTCTCCTGGATAGCTGTTTCTATCTTTTTTAACTGGGGATGTTGGGCAAAGATCTTTAATAACTCCTTCTGATTCACTTTCTCACAATTTAGAAAGCAAATGTAGTAAAAGATTTAGTAGGATGGACTTTGAAAACTATTGATAATAAAAAAGCCGTCTCAAGAGGTAGTGAGACGGCTTTTTATTATTGAAAATGCGCTATATTAATAGTTTGGTCCAGCACCCCATGCAGGAGCACCTTTATCGTACCAAATTCTTTCTTTGTTAAGCACTTCGCTTTCTTTGTTTCCTGCGCTGAAGCCTTGTTCTTCAATCGCCTTTTTGATGTTGTCGAAGTTGATATTATCTTCTCCCGGGTATCCAACACCAAAGCGTCGAGGAATAGTTAATTCAACTCCTCCTTTTGCGAATGATTCGCGAGGTAAAATTGTACTTCCTGTCTTAGGAATACCCGCACGACGTGCAGTTACGAATAACTCGTTTGGAGACATCAGGTATGAGATATATTGCTGAATGTATACTTTTTCAAGGTCAAGATTTGCATCACCTGTAAGTTTGTATGCATCTTTTTGTAATAATGCAGCAATCTCTCCATCTTTCAATTTCAATGCAACACCGAAGTCTACATCGTATGGCTCATCGTAATTTAAGATGTTGGTAACTTTTGCAGTCCAATCCATCGCTTTTACTGACTCTGTAATACCGTTTTGGAAATAAGTGTTCGCATCACCAGTGATGTTTGCACCTAATAGTTTGAACTCAGCAAGGAACAAGTTTACCTCAGCTGCAGAGAACAATACTGAGCGGTATGCAGGATCATCATTTTTCAATTCCTTAAAGTTTCCACCTACTGAATCAGGATAAGCTAGATCCATATGTGGGCGAATATGCTTCTCATTGAAACGAGATGTAGGACTGAAAGTCTTAGATTTATCTCCAACAGTGATTTTGAATGATTCGCTATTAAAGTATTGATCTTTGATCACAGGATCGTTACCCAAGTCTGGAGTCAATGGAGCTCCGTGGAAACGTACCCATGGTTCTCCTGCACCTTTCCAACCTTTGAATGTTTTACCATCATCTTCCAATTCTACTAAATCAGCAATGTATGGAGGAAGCGCTTTTCCTTTGTTTAGGAATTGCTGAACAACGCGACTGTTGAAGTCGTTTTGATCAAACGCAAAACGTACACGTGGATCAAGGTTTTCTGTTAGGAAGTTGATTAAATTACGACCACCTGCATCTAGCCATAGTCCACTACCAAAGTGACCATTCTTGATACCGTTGAAGTAACGTAATTCATCATCAGTTGAAAGAATTAATCCAGCAGGATTATTGAACGCTTCTTCTGCAATAGCAATAGCTTTTGCCTTATCTTGATGCAATAAACGAGCAGCAATTCTTAATTTCAACGAGTTTGCAAATTTTGCCCACTTAGAATAATCTCCGTCGTAGATCAAATCCTGTCCTCCAAGAGAAATTGAATTTACTTCTGTTCCATCAACCGATTGGGTTGAAGTTAATGTTGAAACAGCTTCATTCAATTCGTTAATCCAAAGGTTGAATAACTCTGCTTGAGTATCCAATTTAGGAGTAAGCATTGGAGGATTTGTATATTTGCCTTGCATAGCCTCACTATACTCTAATGAACCGTAAACATCGGTTTTATGAAGAGCAACAAAAATCTGAACTGGCAAAGTAACTGCACGCAATTTGGCATTTTGGGCTTGATTAACACCTGTCATTTTGTTGTCAATCAAGAAACGAATTTCAGCCAAATTTGGCATAACTTTGGAATAAAGAGATGATCTACCATCAGCCTCTGCAAATTTCAATGCGTCAGGGCCACTGTTACCACCGTTACTAATCATGGCTTGCGCCCATGGTAGTTCATATTTCCCATTGTCATAGAACCATACTGTATATCCCTGAGGATCCATGTCGTTGATGGCCTCAGTGAATAGGAATGTTAGATCCGCAAGCTTAACATTCGAAGGGTTTTGGTTCATATCTGCAAAATCTCCTTTATCGCAAGATGCGAAGAATGATGCAGCAATTAATAAATATATTAGTTTTTTCATAACAGCTTATCTCCTATTATAAATTAAATTGGATAGTAAAAGTATAAGTCGCAGTGTAAGGAGTCATTCCACGCTCAATGAAATTGTAGTCACTACGGTTACCGCGTCTACTATCTGGATTTAGGTGATTTGGTAATGAGTTGTACAAGAAACCTAGGTTTCTTCCTACAAGACTCAAATTCATATTTTTAATACCCCAACGGTCTGTTAATTTGTTAGGAATAGCATAGCTCAAAGCAACCTGACGAAGAGCGATGTATTTTACTTCACTTACCCATGAATCGTTGATTACACTACCTGACCAACTATTTCCCCAGTAATGGTAATATGATGCTGCAGTTGGATTAACAAATCCTTGATCATAAGCATCCTGATAGCTCATTCCACCTAAGTCTCTTTTGGTGCCGTCAGGACCAACAACCTCTTGTCCTGCTGCAAAAACACCATCCATTACGATACCATCATTATAAGTTCTGGTTTCGCCATTAACTGTACGGTTATAAGTAATACCTCCATGTTCAGAGTCACGTCCTTGCAAAGAAGTTTTAAGGTATCCATAAGCTGTACCATATTTATTGGTGTAAGATGCAATGTATCCACCATAACGAGCTTCAAACAATGCACTTACATTAAAGCCTTTGTAACGAAGAGATGTGTTAATACTTCCTTCAAAATCAGCCAACATAGAGCCAATTTTTTCAGGGTCACCTCCTTTACGTTTGTACATGGCACCTTGGTCGTCGTTATCCCAGAATAATAGCTTATTTCCGTTTTCGTCAACCTGTGGTTTTGAGTCTGATAGAAGTACTCCATATTCACCACCAACATAAGCAACCGATCCTACACGGTAGTTACCGTAACCTGGAGAACCTGCCAAGCTTTTATAAGCGCCTGTTTGTTCGTGAAGCTCAACAATTTTGTTTGAATTTTTCCACCAGTTAAAGTCTACATTCCATTCCCAGTCTTTAGTTCTAACAGGTGTTGTTTTTAATGAAACTTCTACTCCGCTATTTCTTACTTTACCTGAATTTACCAACATTGTACTAATACCACTCTGTACAGGGATCGGAATTTCACTAATCTGATTCTTAGTTGTTTCACGATAGTACTCTGCATCTAAACCAATGCGATTGTTCAAAAAGCGCATATCAGCACCTAATGAGATAGAGTTTTTTCGTTCAGGTTCTAGAGAAGGATCAATTAGCTGAGATTTGAAAGTATTACCATAAGCGTATTCGCCTCCTTCTTTCTCTATTGTCGAGATCTCATAACCACTATTAATCCAGTATGGTTTTGTATCATTTCCTACCTGTGCCCAAGAGGCGCGGATTTTTCCAAATGACATCCAGTCTGGAAGAGAAAAAGTTTCGCTAAAGATCCAAGATGAACCAATTGAAGGGTAGAAGTATGAGTTATTACCACTTTCATTAGCATATACCAATGCAGATGACCAGTCATTACGTCCGGTGATGTCTAAGAATAGTTGATTTCTCCAGCTCAAACTAGCAAGGAAGTATGCAGAGCTAAGTTTTTTCTCTCCACCTTTCCACGCTTCTCCAATAACAGTTTTTTTACTGTTTGTAATAAAATACTGACCAGGAACGATCAATCCACCATCAGTTTTTACCTTGCGGTATGAATCTTCTGTTTTGAATAATTCACCACCAACCATCAATGATCCTGCAAAATCATTAATTTCATGAGAAACAGTAAAACTACCCTTGATTGTACGTTGTATCTTTTCATAGTCATCAAGTTGATAGAAACCACCTTCGTTTAGGTATCCTTGACCTAACTGTTTTTTCTCACCCTTATATGAGTAAATGTTCGAGTTACCTTCAAGAGAAATAGAAGCCCATTCAAAAGGTTTGTAATTCAATTTAACGATTGGACGAATAACTCTTTCTTTGCGAACATCTGAATTCATGTTAACACTGAACCAGAAACCGTTACCAGGAACATTTACGTTAGGATCCTCGTTGCGAGGAGTACCTCCATGAGCAGCTTGCCAGTATTGACGTTGCTTGTATTTTTTTGTATCGTAGTAATTAGAGAATCCAGACAAGAACATATCTCCTAAGTTACCAGTTGGATTTTCAGGCTTTGATTCAACAAAAGAGATTGATGCCTCTATGTTTAGTTCATCAGTAAGCTCATGAATTCCTTTTAATAACAATGAATTACGTTGGAATTTGTTGTTTGGATATGTTCCTTTTCTGGTTACGAATGAGTCCGAGATGTAGAACTTAGTTTTGTCGTTACCACCCTGGATTGAGATGTTGGTATTGGTTGAAACACCAGTGTCGTATGCATCTTTGATGTTATCTTTATATCCAACATATTGGGTTAATTTATTATCTAAGCCAATAACATCTCTTCCATCAAATCTAGGACCAAATGCTAATCCAGATGCACCAATGTAAGTAGGATATTCTTGTCCTTCAAAATCACCTAACTTGAACTGGCTTGTATCCCATTTGTAGTAATCTCCCTTAGAGTCTCTTTCTCCGTAGCTTATATAACCGGCAACAGTACCAGGACCAAACTCATATTGAAAATCAGGAGTGTCATATACGTGATCTATACCGATTGATTGCTTGAATGAAACACCTAATCCTTTTTTCTTTGTATTTCTTTTGGTGGTAATAACTACAACTCCACTTAACGCTCTAGAACCGTAAAGAGCTGTTGCTGCAGAACCTTTCAATAGAGATACAGATTCAAAATCATCTGGGTTAAGGTTTTTCAACTCATTACCCCAGTCTTCTGACCCCGCAGCCCACTCACTTGAACCAGATGTATTGTTATCAAGAATAACACCATCGATTACGAAGATTGGCTGGTTGTTAGAACCAAGTGTAGAAATACCACGGATGTTGATACGTGCTGCACCGAATACACCACCATCAGAATTGTCAACCGATACACCTGCGGCTTGTCCTTGAAGTGCTTGAATAGGGTTAACGGTATTTGCTTTTGCAACATCGTCTCCTTTTACTTCAGTTACAGCAAAACCAAGCTTCTTAGTCTCACGCTTGATTCCTAATGCAGTAACAACAACTTCATCCACTTCTGTTGCTTCAGAAGCTAGAACAATATTAAACTCAGTTTTACCAGCAACTGCAATCTCCTGAGAAGTCATACCAACAAAGGAAACAATCAAAGTTTCTGCGTTAGCAGGAATTTGCAAGGCAAACTTACCATCGAAATCAGTAGTAACACCAATTGTGGTACCTTTTACAACAACTGATGCACCAGGAATAGGCTCGCCATCTTCATCAACAACAGTACCCTTCACCTCTTTTTGTTGTGCCGGATTTGCTGATTCTGCAGGCTTTACATTAGACTCTTTAATGATTACCAAACGATCGCTTACTTCATAAGTAAGGTTCGTACGATTTAAACATTGATCTAAAATCGACTCAACGCTAGCGTCGGTAACCTTTAAATTTAATCCACTCACATGCTCAACGTCTTCAACGCTGTATAAGAATGTGAACTCACTCTTCTTTTCAATAGTGCTTAGCACTGACTCAAGACTTGCGTCTTTAAGTTTGAGTGATAACTTTTGTTGTTGAGAGTAGACACTTGCATTAACTTGTAGCAAGCCTACCATCATGAAAATCACAAGAAATTTCATTTGCAAAAAAAGTTTGCGATACCTTTCCCCTGAAAGAAAAGGGATCTCTCCATTTTTTTTCATAAATTTGACATTTGCGGTTTAACATTAATGTAACGGTGCGATGTTACATTTTTATTGATTAAGGCGGGAAGTTGTTGGCGCAACCCCCGCTTTTTTATTGATTGCTTGATATATAGACTATATTTTCTTCTATCCTAAATTTTATTTTTCTAGTACTTTCTAAGTGTTTTAATGGTTCCTTTAGATGTTTATATCTGTCAAGATTACCAGTGAAGGTAAACTCTTTTGCTTTCTCGTCCTCAAATTCATATTTAAAATCATACCATCTTGAAAGAGTTTGAATGATTTCAGTAATTGGTTGGCGCCGGAATACAAAACGACCTGTTTTCCAGGAAACCACATCTTTAACATTCACGATTGATACGTCAAGAGAATTAGTTGCCTTTGTATACCTAACCTGTTCTGTCGGTTTAAGTAGAACAGCCTGCTTGTTTGGCATTACCATTTTTACCTCTCCATTTAGAAGTGTGGTTGATGAGACTTCGTCGTTTTGGTATGCTTTTACATTGAATGCAGTTCCTAAAACTTCAACGTCATAGTCATTCACTTTTACCATGAATGGGTGAGAAGCATCGTGAGTAACCTCGAAATAGGCTTCTCCTTCTAGTGATACAATTCTCTTGTCTCCATAAAAGTTAACCGGA
This sequence comes from Puteibacter caeruleilacunae, assembly GCA_005217565.1. Classification (GTDB taxonomy): domain Bacteria; phylum Bacteroidota; class Bacteroidia; order Bacteroidales; family Prolixibacteraceae; genus Puteibacter; species Puteibacter caeruleilacunae. The sequence continues at coordinate 13,395 of SJCO01000012.1, read as the reverse complement.
TAGGTCAATTTTGAATCTGCATTCAACCAGACTTTTGTCCCATCGGCTAACTCCATGAAATACTCGCCACCCTTAGGAGTGGCGAGTGTGTTATAGATTGGTTGTGTGGTTTCTTTTCTGAATTTATTTCCTTGATAAATCAATTTTTGAGATTCTTTTTGAATCATTGATCCATCATTTTCTTGTAATTGCTTTTCTGAATCTTTTTCAAGATTTACTTGTGAACCATCAGAGAGGTATAATACTGCTTTTTGTGTTCCTGCAGGTAAATTCATCTCTGGAACTTCTGTGACAACTGGAAGTTGTTGTTCGGGTTCTATATTAACAGTGATAAAATAAGTTGCAACAACAGCAATAAGAATGGCGGCATATTTTAGCGATGTTTGCCAGTTTATTTTGATGAGTTTCTTTTTATCTGTTTTTGCAGCAAAAGAGTTCCATGCTTTATCCATATCAATAGACTGTTCATGATCAGAAAAATCGTCAAGCATCAGGTGATCATGCAATGATTTGTTTGCATTACTTTCCGATAACCATTGATTTAATTCCTGCTCATGGATCTCACTTATTTCTCCTAGTTTCTTTGAAGCTAGAATTCGTGCTATCTTGATATATTTTCTTGTAACTCTCATATTTCTTTATCCAATCTTAAAACAACTGTAATTGAAAAGTGGGTAGTAAAAAGGTTAACTTTTTTTAAAGTTTTTTTAATGTGATATTGTAACTATCAAATAAAGAGGTTGATAAAAGGAAGGAGAATGTAGATGTTTTCTTTCAATTGCTCTCTTAGTGTTTTAAATGCATTGCTTTTATGGAATTTTACTGTGTTAACTGAAATATCCAATTGTTCTGCTATTTCAGGATTTTTAAGTCCTTCCATAGATAAACGAATAACTTGTTGAGTCTTTTCTGGAAGTTTCGATAAAGCTTCATAAAACAAAGCTTTAGTTTCTTCCTGTATAAGGGAATTCATATAGAATACTTCTCCCTCCTTGGATAGTTTATCCTGAGATTCGAAATCTTGTTCGATCTTGTGATGCTTAATTATGTTAAGGGCTTTGTTGCGAATTGTTAGATACAGGAATGCCTTAATAGATTCCAAAGTATCAAAGTCCTTCTTTTTTTCCCAAAGGATTAAGAATGCTTCTTGCGTGATATCTTCTGCATCTTGTTGGCTTTGGATAAATTTCTTTCCAAATGCCACCATTCTGGCATAGAACAAATTAAAAATCTGTTTAAATGCCTGCCTATCCCCACTATGTATATCTTTTATTAATATAGCCTCCTTCATTACTAAACAAATTTGTTTGTATTGTCTTTGTTTTAGTAACTATTCATCAAAACGACGACAATATTAGGATTTGTTTTGATGCTATCCAAATAATCTGCAAATAACAAGGTATTAGTTGATTAATGTCATAAATTATTGGGTAATGTGAAGAACTGATGTGTATAATAGGGTAGAAGAGTGATCTGCCGTGTTTAGATCACTCTTTCTTAGTTATTTTATTTATCTGTTAAAGTTGACTCTATGGCCACGAGTAGCATTATTAATTTGCCCTTTTTCATAAGCTATTTCGCCATTAACAAAGGTGTGTGTGACTTTATGTTTGAAATCTTGACCTTCGAATGGTGACCACTTACATTTGTATAGAATGTTTTCTTCTGAAACAGTCCATGAATTCTGAGGATCTATTAGAACTAAATCGGCCCAATATCCCTCTCTAATATATCCTCTTTTATCAATATTGTAAATGTCTGCAGGAGCATGGCACATTTTATTAACAACTTCAGCAGGAGATATGTATCCTTGTTCACTTAAATGTAGCATCGCAACCAGTGAGTGCTGAACCAGTGGACCTCCAGATGGTGCTTTAAAGTAGCTGTTACTTTTTTCTTCAAGTGTATGAGGTGCATGATCGGTGGCAATAACATCTAGTTGGTTGTTCTTTAAGGCAGCCCACAGCGCAAGGCGGTCATCTTCCGATTTGACTGCTGGATTCCACTTGATACGTGTGCCAAATTTGTCGTAATCTTGTTCGTTAAACCACAGGTGATGTACACAGACTTCAGAAGTGATTCTTTTATCTTTTGAAGGAGCAGATGAAAATAGCTCCATCTCTTTTGCTGATGTTAAATGTAATACGTGAAGACGCGTGTTGTGTTTTGCCGCTAATTCTACAGCTTTAGAGGATGATTTGTAGCAAGCCTCAGCTGATCTTATTTTAGGATGAGCGCTTATAGGAACATTTTCACCGTACTTTTGCTTATATGTAGCTGTGTTTTTTTGAATTGTAGCTTCATCTTCATTATGTGTCGCAATAAGTAAGGGTGAGTTCTTGAAAATTTCAGATAGAACTTCGTCTTTATCGACAAGCATGTTGCCTGTTGAAGATCCCATAAAGATTTTCACGCCGCAGACTTTTGTTGGATCTGTTTTTAGTACCTCATCTAAATTGTCATTTGTCGCACCAATGTAGAAGGAGTAGTTCGCCAAAGATACTTCAGCTGCAGACTGATATTTTTGTTCGAGGAGTTCTTGTGTTACAGTTTGAGGATTGGTATTTGGCATTTCCATATAGGTGGTTACCCCTCCTGCTACTGCAGCAGCACTTTCAGATGCGATATCTGCTTTATGTGTTAATCCTGGATCTCTAAAGTGAACTTGGTCATCAATAACTCCAGGGATCAACCATTTGCCTGTAGCATCAATGATATTTGTTGAAGATTCAAGATCTGGGATTTCCTGGTAGATTGCTTTTATTTTACCAGCATCAATTAAGACATGTCCGGTAAATTGTTTGCCTTCGTTGATGATTGTTGCATTTTGTATAAGTGTTGCCATAATCTTTAATTATCTAGATAAAAAATAGCCCAACATTAAAACAATGTTGGGCCAAAAAAGTTAGTTGCCAGCCGGCTTATATTTTTTTGTAATACTTCGAAGTTTCATTTTAATTACCCCCCAAAGGGCTTCATTAAATATTCCTCCACTCATTTTTGATGCTCCTTCCCTTCGGTCTGTAAACACAATGGAAACTTCTTTTATATTGAAGCCATGTTTCCATGCGGTGAATTTCATTTCTATTTGGAATCCATAACCTTTAAGACGTATGTCGTCCAGATCAATAGTTTGAAGAACTTTTCGTCTGTAGCACTTGAAACCTGCAGTGGTGTCTTTTATGTTCATTCCTGTAATAAATCTTACATAGGAAGATGCAAAATATGACATGAGTACCCTACCTAGTGGCCAGTTTACAACATTGATACCAGTGATGTAGCGCGATCCTATTGCTACATCTGCATTTTCTTTTGAGCATGCTGCGTAGAGGCGTTCCAAGTCATTAGGATTGTGGGAGAAATCAGCATCCATCTCACAAACAAAGTCATACTGATGTTCCAATGCCCATTTAAATCCTGCTAGATACGCTGTTCCCAAACCAAGTTTGCCTTTACGCTCAAGGATGTGTAGCTGATCAGGATAAGTCTGCTGTAGTTGTTTGACAATTTGTGCAGTGCCATCAGGAGAATTGTCATCAATTATTAATAAGTGAAAAGGTGTTGAAAGACTGAATACCTTATGGATCATTTTTTCAATATTCTCCTTTTCGTTATATGTTGGAATAAGTACTAAACAGTCTGCCACTTTTGTAGTTTTTATATGATTGTATGCGAAAATACAAAAAAAGTAAGCCAATATTCCTTTTTAACAGTTTTTAAATGTGTATGACTCTGAAGTGCATTATAGGATGTTGAAGTTAGATATGGAAAGTATGAAAGAGTTGAATCACAGGTTATATTATAAGTTTCTTTGGAGTTAAGGTTATTGTATAGTAGATGCAACTCTCTGTTCTTCTCCGATTAATCCTCTCTACCTAACTTACTGGGAAATTCCTCGAGATTCAGAGATATTTAGGCAGGAGGTGTGAACGTGACGGTTTAAAAATGATATGTTGTGGTTGTCTAGAATGCCATAATATAGTGTATGGTGATTTTCCGTGAGGAATTATTTATTGTTATGAGGTGTTACTTGATGATCAGTTGGCCTTACCCCCTCCTAATACCTTCCTTACCCCAAGCATAGAAATCAGTAGGGAATAGTAGGGATTTTGTAGGGGGTGCCTATAACTTTGTAGAGAATTGGTATAAAAGTGTGTGTAAAGAAGGCTGAATGTGCTTTTATATGAAGCTAACAGTTTTGTTGTCGTGTTGTTTCAATTTTCGTGTACCCACTTAATTAAAAGAATATAGTTATATCGTATCTTTTTAAGTAAAGTTGGATAGTATTAATGAAGCATTATATGGTAAGGTATTGTTATTACTGTATGGATAATACCAAATTTAATACTATTTTTAACCTCAGATATAATATTTATAGAGTATACATGCATACAATTGAACCTTGGAGTTTGAATAACCATCAATTATTAATTGGCACATCAACTCTTGAAGGACTTAATGATAAAAACCTCTTTAAAAAGACAACGGAACGGATTGGTTTTCAGGTGAGTTCTGAAGCCGTAAAGATTCCTGTATACTTTTATCGTATTCATGGTATATCTGGTGATGAGAATGATTTCTATGATCAGGTATATGATCTCAACGAGAAGTTAAGACGATTAGGTAAGCTATATATGCGCGTTGAAACCAATTTTGACAGTAGAGTAGATAGTGTCATAATCAAGATGGTGCAGCATGAGTGGGAAAAGTTGGAAAACAACCAAAACATAAATCCTAAAGCTATTGTAGCAGCTATTGACTACTGCAATGTCTTAAGGCATTTTACTGATCAAAAGCATAAAAGGTCAATTCTGAATGGTATTCGGTTGTTTTTTGAAGATTACTACACTCTTAATGAGGGAGATGTCAAACTTCATGAAGTTAAGAATATTCTTATCCATTTGGTTTTTTGGTCCACCAAGTACCTCGAGCCTTTATTAAGGGAGTTTGATTATACAGGAGACAATCCTAAAGTTTTGTATTATGGTCAGATAAATAAAAGAGAAGCTTTCTTCTTATTTTTTTTAAATCGCCTGGGTTGCGATGTTATTCATATCAATACCGAAACAGAAGGGCCTTTTGTTAAGATCGATCCACAAAATAAGTTGAGCCAATGTGCTAAAGCGATGCGACAGTTGCCTATGCGTCCATTTCCCAAAGAACGTATTTCAGCAGGTATGCAAACTGAAGCATTCGTGGCCAGCGAAGAGTTGAGGGAACATCTTCATTCGGAAGATTCCATGTTTTATCGTCCCTGGCAATTGGTAGATTATTCGGTAAAGGCCATGCGACTGATAAGTACTTATGATGAGATTGGAATTCTGGCAAAAGAACATGCCCTAATGCGTCATGGCTTTGAGGTGGATCATGGTATTGTTACAATACCTAGCTTCTTTTCCAAGGTGATTGGTGTGCGTAAAGACTTAAATAAATATTACGACGAAATAAATAAGTTAAAGAAATTACCAAAAACCTGTTTTTTCAACAGCTTACCAATTAGTAAAACGGTCACAAAATTGCGAAAGGTGGAGTATTATGCAGTATGTGGCAAAGATGGTTTAATTGAGACTGAGCGATTAATCAATGCGGGTTTCTGGCCTTATAAGCACCTTCAGATTCATGTGCAGAAATTGATTGCTGTAGCTGTTAAGGATTTTTGTTGTTTAAAGGGAATTAAAAGACAGAAGCGATACGGTGTTGAAGAGCAAAAATTAATCATATTTACCACCCTCATGTCGATTGATGAACCTTTGTTACAGTTACTTCAATTGTTTGATTATTCAAGGCAGGTTCCAAAGTGCATTATCTATAATAACGAGGATAATGGAGAGTTAATTTTTGAGGATAGTGTTCTGATTAGCTTTCTGAGTTCGGTAGGAATGGATGTAGTGGTTTATAATCCAGCAGGTCATAATGATATTGAGATTTATATCGAAGAATCAATGTTTAACAGGCATCATTTGGAAGAAATTGCCTTCAATCTACCATTTAAAAGTTTCGCAGTCTTTGGAAAATACATTAAATAAGATAATTTTATAACCCCTTCGAAGTTAATCATATGGAAACAGATAGAACTTTAATAGAAAAAAGAGTCGACGAAAATGGAGAAATCATTATTATCGATAATCCTCAACAGGAAATTGATAATGTGGTGGCCCGAATTCAAAATGAGTTGTCGAAATCACCTGAAGTGCAAAAAATATCTAACCAGATAGATATTCGTGATCATGCCACCATCTTGGAATATGGATCTAAACCAGCTTTAGAAATTAGTGGCTTCTCCGATAAAATTCTTAATCAGGTGCGTAAAAGTGACTTGGAAGATTCTGCTTTTATGCTGAAGCAATTAGCCAAGTTGATGAATACTTTTGATCCTAAGGATTTTGAAGAGAAAAAAGGTGGCTTACTGGGTAAGTTGTTTTCAAGTACCAAAAAGATGATTGAGAAGATATTGGCTAAATATCAAACTATAGGTGGCGAAATTGATAAGATTTATAGAGAGGTAACCAAGTATCAGTCTCAAATTGGTCAGTCAAACAAAGTGTTAGAGGACCTTTATAACCGCAACTTTATCTATTACGAAGAGCTAGAGAAATACATTGTTGGTGGTAACATGATATTGGCGCACCTTAAAAATGATGAGTTACCTCGATTGGAGGCTAATGCGCAAACTGGTTCCCAGCTTGATGTCGTGAACCTTGAAAACATGAAGAACAGTATTGAGCTGCTTGAACAACGCGTTTATGACTTAGAGATGGGTAAGGTTGTTGCTTTGCAAACAGCACCACAGATTCGCATGATCCAAAAGGGTAATTATAAACTATTGGGTAAGATGCAAAGTGCTTTTGTTGTAACAATACCGGTATTTAAGAATGGTTTGGTACAGGCTATTGCCCTAAAAAAGCAAAAGCTTGTAGCTGATTCGATGGAAGCGCTGGATAATGCAACCAATGAGTTGTTATTGCGCAATGCACAAAATACAGCATCACAAAGTGCCCAGATAGCTCAATTACAAGGGGGAAGTGTTAAACTTGAAACATTGCAGGAGACTTGGCAAACGATTCTACAGGGAATCGAAGAAACCAAAGCAATTGAAGAAGAAAATAAGCGACAACGTGATGAGGGTACCCAGAAGTTGCACGAATTGCAAAACAGTATTCTTGATAAATTTAAAAAGTAAACAACATGGCAATAAATCTTACAAAAGGACAAAGGATTGATTTAACCAAAAAAGGCGATTCTCTTGACAGAGTACATGTCGGCTTGGGTTGGGATGCTGTAGGTGCCGGTGGTGGTGGTTTATTAAGTAAAATCTTTGGGGCCGGAGGAGCAGATATTGATTGTGATGCTTCGGTCTTAATGTTGGATGAAAACGATAAACTGGCATCTATAAAACATTTAATCTATTTCGGAAACCTAAAGTCAAAATGTAAATCGGTACAGCATTTAGGCGATAATCTTACTGGTGATGGTGACGGTGATGATGAAGTAATTAATGTATCATTGAAAAAAGTACCAGGACATATTCACAAATTGGTGTTCGTTGTTAATATTTATGATTGCCTGAAGCGCAAGCAACATTTTGGGATGATTAAAAATGCGTTCATTCGAATACTGGACAAGAAGACAGGTAAGGAGTTGATTATTTATAAATTAAGTGACGATTACAAGAATAAGACCGCATTAATTGCAGGCGAAATTTACCGTCATGGTGGCGAGTGGAAGTTCAATGCAATAGGACAAGGTACTAACGATACAGAAATTCAATCAATAGTTAATAAATACAAATAGATATGGCTGTAAATCTTACAAAAGGTCAAAAAATGGATTTGACCAAGACAAATGCAGGATTGAATAATATACTGATAGGTCTTGGCTGGGATGTTAATAAGTACGATGGTGAAAGTGACTTTGATCTGGATGCTAGTGGTTTTATCCTGAATGCTTCCGGTAAAGTACGTAGTGATAGCGACATGGTATTTTTCAACAATACGACGGGTGCTAATGGAGCTATTATTCATACAGGTGACAATAGAACTGGTGAAGGTGAAGGTGATGATGAGCAGATTAAGATTGACTTGGGTAAAATTCCTTCAGACGTTGAGAAAATAGCCTTCTCAATCACAATTCATGATGCTGCTGCCAGAAATCAGAATTTCGGACAGGTTAGTAATGCCTTTGTTCGTGTAGTAGATGATGCCAAAAATGAAGAATTACTGCGTTACGATTTGGGGGAAGATTTCTCAATCGAGACAGCTCTGATTGTTGGTGAAATATATAAACACAATGGCGAATGGAAATTTGCAGCTATTGGCAGTGGTTACCAGGGCGGACTTGAAGCTGTTTGTAAGGCATATGGTGTTAATGTATAAATGCAGTATTTTATAACTGTAAATGTTTTAGCATAAAAGATAATCCCTTTCATAAAGTTTTTCTTTGTGAAAGGGATTTACTGTTTGATATTTAACATGTTGAAGAATTGAGGTATTTTGACTATCTATCCCGGGAAGAAACGAAGGAGGTTTTTTACATACCTCCCGGTGATTTTGATAAATATTCAGAAAAAGGTTTATTGGAACATGCTTTGGGCGCTTTGTTGTATTATCCGGCTACTAGAGGGGGGCTGATAAAGTTTATTCAAAGCAATGTCAATATTAAAGCTATTGTATTTTGTCTTGAAGATGCGATTGGGGACAATCAGGTGGCTATGGCTCAAAAGAAATTGTTGTCGCAGCTTAAAGAGTTGAGACAGCTATGTGATTCAGAAGTAATAACTAATCTGCCACTCTTATTTATCAGGGTGCGATCTCCTGAACACCTACAGGAAATTGGATGTGAATTTGCCGAGATATTGGATTTGATAACAGGATTTATATTTCCAAAATTTGATACTAAGGTTGCAGATTTATATTTTTCCAATTTCAAAAATATTAGACAGGGCTGCTCTACGCCATTATACGCCTGTCCTATATTAGAGGGAAGTGAAATTATTGAAAGAGAGCAAAGGATTGTATCACTGCAGAAATTAAAGAAGGTATTTGACAACAATCGCGAAGACATCCTCAATATCCGAATTGGATTAACTGACTTATTAGGATTGTATCGAATGCGACGAAACGTGAATCATACAATTTATGACGTGTTAATAATGAAGGATTTTATTGGTGATATCGTTAATTTCTTTTGTCGCAATGAAGCGTCTTATGTTGTTTCAGGAGGTGTTTGGGAGTTTTTTCCTGAAAAGGAGTTTCGAAAATCTAATAATGCTTTAGAGTTATTGAAACATCCCTCGCAAAAGAAATTACTTGAAGAAGTGCGGTTGGATATGGTTAATGGTTTGTGGGGAAAAACAGCCATTCACCCATCTCAATTGGTTCCTATTCAATCCAATCATGTTATCTCCTATGAAGATTATCAGGATGCTTTGGCTATTATCTCAGATCAAGGATTCCTTCATGGAGTCTTGAGCAGTCAATTTGCTAATAAAATGAACGAATATAAACCTCACCAATATTGGGCCGAGAAAGTTTTGAAGCGTGCTCGCTTGTTTGGTGTATTTAATGAAGATCAATCTTATGAATCACTCTTCCAGTAAGCTCAGAATACCAATATCGTCATATGGAGACCTGAACTTGATCATAGATTCTGCCAGAGAAAGTTGGTGTGAGCTGTTTGAAATGGCGGTCAGGAAGAACAATCAAAAACGAAACTTTCTATTCGTGAGTAAACTTTTGGCCAAACATATACCTATTCAACCAAGCGTTTTATTTGAGGCCTGTGGCAGTTTGGTGGAACAGTTCAATCAAGGTAGAAAATTACAAGTTAATAAGGATGGTCGATTAATTTGTACGAATAAAACTCTGGTTATCGGTTTTGCAGAGACAGCCACAGCTATGGGGCATGCGGTTTTTGATTACTTTGAGGGTGATGTAAACTATGTGCATACGACTCGAGATTCAGTAAAAGATGCCAGATTTGCCTTTGAATTTAAGGAAGAACATAGTCATGCAACAGAGCAATTGTTTTTCTTGCAGGATGAAACTTGGCTTAAAGATGCTGAAGAGATATTGATTGTTGATGATGAAGTGACAACGGGCAAAACGATACGCAATATCATTGACGAGATAGAGCATTATTACCCAGGCAAAAGCTACCATATATTTACCTTCTTGGATTGGCGAAATGGAGAAAATACCTCAGCCTACAAGCAGTATTGCAAAGATCAGGATGTTCAAATCAATTTTTACTCACTCATTCGTGGTGAAATTGGAGCTATAAATATTCGCAGTAATATGGTTGGAGGTCATAACGAAAGTGATACGAACGAATATAATGCTAAAGCGAATGGATGGCAATTTCATAATTGTCAATTGCCAAACGATACTGCATTAACAGCAAAAAATGGAATCAATAGCCAAGAACGAGGGCAAATGCAGAAGGCTGTCAACAAAATTGTTGCTATCTTAAAACCTCACCTTAGAGGAGACAAACGGTCTGTGATTGGTACTGGTGAGTTTATGTATGTACCAATGAAATGTGCCGAGAATCTTTCGGGTAGTAACTTTTGTAATGCCACGACTAGAAGCCCGATAATCCCCAATAATGAAGAACTATATGGTATTAAAAAGTCATTATCCTTTAATGCACCCTATGATGCTAATCGGGTGGAATATCTTTATAACATCAACACTCAGGATTGTGATGAGGTAGTACTGTTTTTTGAGCATACTTTAGTTCCGAACCAAATTGCTGGCCTTTTACAAGCTTTGGATAAATGCGCTTATAGTTATAAACATGTTGTTTTTTGTAAATCCTGATTATTTATGTGCCGTTTAGCAAAACCAAATATGAAAGGATCCTATCCCGATTCTTACGTAACTTTTGTTCTCAAGGATATTGGTTCATTGGTGAAAGAACAATCCACTCAGGAAAGGGAGATGGCTATACAAAATGGAACACACTATTCGGAAATGTTGCCAATTGAATATGTTCCTTCTCAAAAATACATGGATCTTTACCAGGCGTCACTAGAGGAAGACGCAGCTCAAGTGGCTACTCTAGTAGGAATTGTCGCTGAAAAGGCCTGGCAATTAAAAGGCCGTGAGCTAACCATTGTATCATTGGCAAGAGCCGGAACGCCAATAGGAGTATTGGTATATCGCTATCTTAAGTATCGCTATGGTATTGATGTGCCGCATTATTCTATTTCAATCATTCGTGGCAAAGGAATCGATAAAAATGCCCTTCGTTATATTTTGAAGCAACACGAGGATCAGTCACTATTGTTTTTTGATGGTTGGACAGGAAAAGGAGCCATTACACGAGAGCTAAAGAAAGCTCTTAAAGAGTTTAATGAGAGCCATGGTACAAAAATTGGAGATGAATTGGCGGTATTAGCTGATCCTGGTTATTGCGCAGAGATTTCCGCTACTTATGATGATTTTCTTATTCCATCGGCTTGTTTAAATTCAACGATATCAGGCTTGGTGAGTCGCACCTTTCATCGTGTGGATATCATTGGTCCTGATGATTTTCATGGAGCCAGGTATTACAAAGATTTAAAGAATGATGATCGTTCACTGGAGTTTATAAAGAACATTGAAGATCAGTTTTCGAATGTTGAAGGTGTGGTGAAAAACTATATGAAACAAGCTGAAACCAGGTTGTTGAATCAGGTTACCTGGGAGGGACTAAATTCGGTGCTTCGGATATCATGTGAATATGGTATTGAGGACGTCAACATGATTAAGCCTGGAGTGGGAGAAACGACTCGTGTATTATTGCGAAGAGTGCCTTGGAAAATATTGATTCATCCCGAAAAGAGACACTTGTTAGGGCATATACTTCAATTGGCAGAAGAGAAGGAAATTGAAATTGTTGAGTACAACAATATGAGTTATTCGTGTTGTGGATTAATTAAAAAAGTTCTTAAATGATTTTTGCAAGTGATCTGGATCAAACCTTGATATATTCTGAGAATTTTATCGCTAGACACTATCGGTCGGCCGTTAAAATTAAATCTGAACAGCTTAAGATTATTGAATATTACCAAGGTAAACCACTTAGTTATATTCATCCGGGTGTTATTAAGCTACTCCAGGAATTCAATTCACAGCATCATTTTGTTCCGGTTACCACTCGAACGGAGGAGCAATACAGGCGCATTCAGTTCGCAGATTGGAATATTAATCCGCGGTATGCTATCACCACAAACGGAGCTAAAGTATTAATTGATGGAAAACCTGATTTGAAATGGCAACATAGAATTAATAAATTGGTACAACAAAGTTCACCATCCATCGCTGATATTAAAGTCTTGTTAAAAGATTTTTTTAGTAAGGATCAGGTTCTAAAGATACGTGAAGCTGAAGATGTATTCATCTATTGTGTACTAGATATGTCGCAAACCTCATTGGCTCAAATCAATGATCTTCGTAAGTGTTTTTCTAAAGACGATTGGAGGTTGTCTTTACAAGGACGGAAACTCTATTTTATGCCGCATTTCATATCCAAAGGTGATGCAATTAAATATGTGTGCGAATGTTTGGGAGAATCAAGATATATTGCGGCTGGCGACTCTCTGTTGGACCTTCCACTCTTAGTTAATGCCCAGAAAGCATATATCCCTGGACATGGTGAGATCTTTGAACAGGGTTTGCATAGGGAATATGATGTAATTATTTGTAAAAATGAAGGTGTTACTGCTTCGGTTCAGATTTTAGAAGGATTAAAATCGATGTTCAGTTAGACGGTATTTCTCTTTTTTACGAATTATTGGTGTTGTTTTATGAAGTAAAATTCACTTTTGAGGTTTTATTTCTGTCTTGAATTTGCGATTATTTTAAGATTTAAAGAGGAAATATGACCCGATATATCCTTCTGATCAGAGGAAAATCCTTTTTTGAAACTCCTTTTTTCGGATTTAAAGAAGCATTTTTTCGAGTTTGAGATTCCTTTTTGTAGCTTTTTGAAGGTGGATTTCGGTCTTCGTTCTCCTTTTTTCCGTTTTTCAGAAGTAGCTTTTTCTTGTTTTAGCAACAATTTTTGGTGTTTCGAGTACTTTTTTTGCAGATTCCTGTCTCCAGGTGTAGCCGTTTTCCTTGCTTCGGTTTCATTATTTTGGTGTTCCTATTATAATATATTGTGTATGTTTTTAGAATAATGAAAGGTCCGAATTACCATTCAAATTTTCTGTGTATTTTTTCTCTCAGATACAGAGTTAGTTAGGAAAAAGGTCTGAAAAAAGACGTAAAAAGATTTGGTGTGATAGGGGTGAAGCTCTATATTTGCACCCGCTTTTACAGCAAGACGTTCAGTGAGGAAATGAAGAGGCCAATTTTTTTGGGCTGATTTCGAAGTTTGAGTTTACGGATTTTCGAGATAGAAAGTCGGGTA
>SJCO01000104.1 GCA_005217565.1 Puteibacter caeruleilacunae | reverse complement strand
GGTCGCTCATGGCTATTTTCATAAAAAATGGGGGTTGTGTGGCCATTGATCATCGACTAGAGGCTCRTACACCTCACCCCACATATGTTTCCTTGCCATAGATCACATTCTTGGATTTCTGGTGGAGACCATTTCTTGGKCAAAAATCCGWAYGTGTTAGCCTTYGGTATTWTTGAAAATGGTCATTCATGGCTATTTTCGACAAAAATGGGGGTTGTGTGGCCATTGATMWTCGACCAGAGGCTCATACACCTCACYMCACATATGTTTCCTTGCCATAGATCACATTCTTGGATTTATGGTGGAGACCATTTCTTGGTCAAAAATCCGTAGGTGTTAGCCTTCAGTGTCATTGAAAATGGTCGTTCATGGCTATTTTCGACAAAAATKRGGGTTGTGTGGCCATTGATCRTCGACCAGAGGCTCRTACACCTCACCCCACATATGTTTCCTTGCCATAGATCACATTCTTGGATTTCTGGTGGAGACCATTTCTTGGTCAAAAATCCGTASGTGTTAGCCTTCGRTATTATTGAAAATGGTCRTTCATGGCTATTTTCGACAAAAATGGGGGTTGTGTGGCCATTGATCATCGACCAGASGCTCRTACACCTCACCCCACATATGTTTCCTTGCCATAGATCACATTCTTGGATTTCTGGTGGAGACCATTTCTTGGTCWAAAATCCGTAGGTGTTAGCCTCTAGTATTATTGAAAATGGTCGCTCATGGCTATTTTCAAGGTCGCTCATGGCTATTTTCATAAAAAATGGGGGTTGTGTGGCCATTTATCATCGACTAGAGGCTCATAAACCTCACCCCACATATGTTTCCTTGCCATAGATYACATTCTTGGATTTCTGGTGGARACCATTTCTTGGTYAAAAACTCGTACGTGTTAGCCTTCGGTATTATTGAAAATGGTCRTTCATGGCTATTTTCGCCATTTCTTGGTTAAAAACTCGTACGTGTTAGCCTTCGGTATTATTGAAAATGGTCATTCATGGCTATTTTCG
>SJCO01000011.1 GCA_005217565.1 Puteibacter caeruleilacunae | reverse complement strand
TTCCGGGATTAGAAGTTAAAGATTATTCTGTGGCTTAATTTGTCTGCATTGTATTTCTTCGTCAATACCCGGGATGTGTAGAATGGAAAAAACGATATGCAGAAAATTTTATTGCTTTTTATCTTGCTTATTCTTTGTTTTGTGGGGGCGGCTCAAGATGTTGTCATTAAGGGAATTGTGACAGGAGAGGACAATCGGCCTTTAGAGTTTGCTAATGTTTATATCGAGGGGCAGTTTAACTCCGCAACCATTACAAAAGCTGATGGTTCCTATAGTATTGCTCACTCTAATACAGGCGAATTGAAATTGTGTGCTTCGCATGTAGGGTATCAGAAGTATTGCAAATCAGTAAATATTAAAGCAGGAGTAAATCAGGTTAATATTGAATTGAGCCAATCAAATCACTCCATCTCTCCGGTTGTTGTAACCGGAACTGGGACACACCATCGTATCGATGATGTACCTGTACAGACTGAAATCATTACTAAAAAGGATATCCAGGAAATAGCAGGTAAGAATATTGAGGAGTTGATCTCTGGAATTAGCTCTTCGGTAGATTTTATCTCAAGTTCAATGGGGACTAACATTAAAATTAATGGCTTGGGGGCCGATTATGTGCTGTTTCTGTTGAATGGAAAACGGTTAACTGGAGGCATTGGTGGTTATACCGATCTTAGTAGGATTGATCCTGATGATATTGAGCAGATTGAGATTGTAAAAGGTGCATCATCAACTCTTTATGGTTCTGATGCTATTGCCGGGGTTATCAATATTATTACGAAAAAGCCGTCTAACAAAATAACAGTAAGCAATAATACGCGTATTGGCGCTTATGCTGATGTAAAGCAGCTGAATACTTTTTCATTTAGCAAAGAGAAGTTTACATCGAAAACATCATTCTCGTACAAGCAAACCGATGGATGGCAATTGAATAACATGGAGTTTAATTCAAAGTGGGAGAGTAACCACGATTTACCATTCCTGGTGGAGACATTCGATAAGCCGGTGAATAAAACGCGCGGTTATACCATCACCCAGAATTTTGATTACAATTGTTCCGAAAAGCTGAGCTTAAATGCCAATGCTTCATGGTACGAGAAAACGCTTTACTTCCCATTTAAAGGACGTATGCACAATTACTATTACAATAACCGCAGTGCAGCGTTTGGAGGGAAATACAAGCTAAAAAAGAAGGACTATATCGATTTTAATATGGACTATGGGAATTATTTGTATTACAATGAATATCCATGGAAGTACAATGAAACTTATATTACAAAGGATGATGTAATTAAAGTTACTTATTATCCGGAGGAGAGGTTTAAAAATTCGGAGCAAAGCATTATTAATGCTCAGGCTAAAGGTGTTTTTCATTTAAGCGCAAAGAATAAGCTTAGCACTGGTATTGAATTTATGCGAGATCATTTGGAGGCACAATACCGCTTAACCAAGCCTAGTGTAACCTCAAATACTTCTTCTGTTTATGCGCAGAATGAATGGAAAGCTACAAAGAATTTCGAATTGGTAGCCGGATTACGTGCTATCTACCATAGTATTTCAGGCTTTTCGCTCACTCCAAAGGTTTCGGCGATGTACAAGCAACAACGCTTTACGCATCGTTTCACTTATTCTAAAGGATTTAAAAGTCCAACGTTAAAGGAATTGTACTATTACTATCAAAGTCAACGTATGGGCGTGTATCGCCTTTATTTAGGCAATGAAGATTTGAAACCTCAGCAGTCGCACTACTTTTCTGTGTCAAGTGAATACAAGTACAAAAAATTCAGGACTGGAGTTAATGTTTATTTGAATCGTGTTTGTGACATGATCGAATATCAGATAATTCCTACAGCATATGAACACGACCGTCAAGGGATTGAGGAAACCAAAAAGCGATACAACATTGAGGATGCCCGAACACTTGGTGTCGACTATCACTTCAATTTAGTGGTTAGTCCGCAGGTTACTATTAATGGGGGATACAGTTATGTTGATGCTAGCAATTTGACTCAGGATATTCGCTTGAATGGAGTCTCAGAGCACAGTGCTACGTTTAAGGCATCGTGGACAAAACAATGGAAGACTAACAAGTTAAACCTGAATGTGTCGGGTGTTTACAAGTCTGATAAATTTTACCTGGAAGAGGATTTAAAAAAGATGTATGCTGAGCCATACCAGTTATGGAAATTCACAGCAAACTATAATATCAAGCGGTTTAAAAGTGTTGATGTAAATCTATTTGGTGGCGTTGATAATATCCTGAATTACGTCGATGATAGTCCTTATGGATCGCATTATGGAACCCTAAATCCTGGTAGGACCATTTTTGTGGGTCTTAACCTAAAATACTCAAAAGGCAACAACTAATAAGTAATTCTCAATATACCTTAATGTAAATAAATAATCATGTTTAGTATTAAAAAAGTAGCATTGACCTTGAGTGCAGTGGCACTCTTATTCACAGCGTGTGATGATGATGACAACAAAGACGAGTTTAAAGTAGGCGACAAAGACGGCATTATGCTTGTAACTTTTGGTTCTAGCTACGAAGCTCCTCAGGAAACATTTGCGTCAATTGATGCATCTGCCAAATCAGCTTTTGCAGGTGAAGAAATCCGTTGGGGATACACGTCTGATCTTATCCTGAATAAACTACGTCAGGGAAATGGAGAGGGATCGTTAAACGGTAAAGTAATCGACAACGATACTCCAGAAGAAGGATTGAAAGTGATGATTGAAGATGATGGTTACGGAAAAATCAGCATTCAGTCGTTGCATGTAATTCCTGGTGAGGAATACGATGAATTAATGGAAACTGTAGCTGAAACTTCAAAAAAATACGAGGGTGTAGAAATTGCAGTTGGAAAACCTCTTTTGAATTCTGTAGCTGATTTAACTGCTGTAGCGGCTGTTTTAGCTGATAAATTTTCTGCTCAGGTAGCATCGGGTGAACCAGTTCTTTTTATGGGACACGGTACTCCTCATCAAGCTGATGCAAAATATGTAGCTCTTGAGGCAGAACTTCAAAAATTGGCCCCTAATTTCTTCATTGGTACAGTTGAAGGTGTTGGTTTCGACGCTGAAAAGACTTCTATTGGTGCCCTTATCACTAAAGTAAATGCATTGAATTTAACTAATAAGAACGTTACCATTACTCCATTGATGTCGATTGCAGGTGACCATGCTAACAACGATATGAATGGTGTTACAGGTGAAACTGATCCAGCAGAGCAGTCGTGGAGAGAGAGACTGGAAGCTGAAGGTTATACTGTAACTGATGTAATGAAAGGTTTAGGAGACTATCCTGAGATTCGTGCAATCTGGATGTCGCACCTTGAAGATGTTAAAATCGACTAACTAGCTTTTATAGTAATATTTCAGAGGTTGGAGATTCGTTTCCAGCCTCTTTTTTTGATTTGTAGTTTGATTCCTGATTCAAACCTTTCCGGTCACAATTAATCTTAAAAGTGCTATAATTTGTTGAATGTTTTGTTAAGTTGCAGCCATATTTCTTATTTTTGAGCTATGTCTAAAAAAAGAAGTTTAAGAGAATCAATTAAAAAACCTACAGGGGCTTATTGGTTGTTCTTTGATCTTATTGTTGTGTATGTTGGCTTACTCGTGATTGCGTCATTTATTTACCCGGCTGTAGATCAAGTTTTCATGGTTGGCTTGTCATATTTATTTGTATTTTTCCCTTTGGCAGTTGTTATTCTAACCGCCATTTGTTTTATCGTGTATATAAGACAAATAAGGTCATTTTGGCACTACAATTTAGCTATAATGGTATTCTTTGCACTTGTTGGAATAATCGAATACAATTACATGACAGAGAAAAACAAGTATTACAAAAGTTCTATGAAGCTTTATGAAAATGGTAGTGTAATAAAAAAAACTATTATTTATTATGGAGGTACGAAAAGTATTCACTCTATTGAGTATTTAAGAGAAGGCTTAAAAGACAGTATTTGGCCATACTATAACAAAAACGGAGAATTAGTAAGAACTATAGAATACGAAAAAGATACAATCGTAACTGATTCTATCATCTTACCTGACTACTTAGAGGAAATTAATTAATATGCGCTACTCCAAAGGCTTACATCGAATAATAATATCACTTGTCTTGACGGCAATAATAGCCGCTGGCACTAGTTGTAGTAACAAAACACCCAAAGAACACTTATGTGAATATAAAATAGATGATGCCACCTATCAAGGAGATACCATTTATTTAAAATCATTGATTCAGAGTTTAGTATTGGAAAATATAGACCCGTTTGATTTGCCGGCTATTTTTGATTCAGAGAGTATTGTAAATATTGATACCGTTTTTTATTCGCCGGATTTATCAAAGGCTGTAGTATTTCCTATTATTACCAATGATTACAAAAAATTTATTAGTAATCCAGATGTTACACAAAAGTATATGTGTGATGCTTATCATTTCTTCGGAAGAAGGACGAATGGCAATAAATTTATAATGAATAATGGTTGTAGCCATATCATAGTCGCGGATTCGAAAGAAGTTTTAAGCGAATCGATTAAAGAATATGCAACGGAGAGAAGATCAACTGGTCATCCTGTATTTGGAGAACCTAAATATAATTTGGATGATTTACGGTTTTGGAGATCTAAGCATATGAATTTTTTTCTGACTGATTCTTTGAGTCTTGTTGAATTTGATGGAGAAAAAATAAGTTTTATTAGTAAATAATCATTGGGGTGTTTGAAAAATATACGATATAAAGTGGGAGATCTCTTTGTTATGAAGGTTTCCAGAGATAATCCTAATTTCTATAAAATCTTTTACAATATGAAGATTGATCCCGATTATAAGTTGCGAATCCCCAAATAGTTTTATGATGAAGAAGAAAATAGTAAATAAGCTTAGCAAAAGAGAAAAAGTAATTAACTATGTCATAGTTGTTGTCCTTATGTTTATCGCTTATTTGTTCTATGATTATGTTAGCACGATGAATAAAGAGAGCAAATCCCTGTTAACTAAAGAGCCTGTAAGTGCCGAATTTACAGTGATAGGATCTTGGCGGACTAAATTAAGTGGGAATATATTTGAATACTCTGTCTCAGGAAAGAGTCTGAAATTTCATAATCGAAATGAAGTAACATATTTTAGAGGAGAGTGTTTTCATGGAATATACGCAAAAAGTAAACCAGAATATGTTAAGATTGATTTAACGTCTCCAATTCTCAATGGTAAGGATAATTTTGAGGAGATGTCAGGGAAGGTAAAAAAAGTCAATAAAAATTCAAATCCAAACTCTGTTCGTTATACTTATAGGTTTTTAGGAAAAGGCTTTGAAAGAACAGTATATGTTAAAGATGCAAAAATCTATGAAGTCGATAAATATTATAGGATTTTGGTATATCGCAAGAAACCATCTGTTTCTTATTTGAAAGACCAAGTCGTAATGTAAATCTTTAAAATAGTGTGTTGTAGAAGATTCTTGTGGCGAAAAAGATAAGCAATAGAACAGTCTTATAGAAATATAGGAATAACACTAAAAGTAGAGAAAAAGAATATAGATGAGTAAGTTAAGTGTAGTTTTAATAAGTGTCACTGTTTTCCTCTGGTCATGCGGTCGAATAAAGAAAGAGGATCGAGTATATGTGAAAGGAGAGATCGTGAAGATCTTTTATTCAGGAGGAGGAGCATGCAGAGTAAAGTTTAAAGATAAATCTGGAGTAGAACATACTTCTTATAATGTGGAAAGCATTGAGAAATTGAGGCACGGTGAAATGTATTATACTGCGTACAATAAAAATGATCTTGATGAAGTAAATGTGTATTTTACAGCTCCAATTATCCGTGATTCTGCCGATTATGTTGAGGGAAAAGGATATGTAAGATGGAACCTATTAAAGAAATTTGATAACAGCAATCATGTACGGTTTATTTATTCCTATTCAGGCAGAGAATACATGCGGTATCAGAAATTAGTAGATAAAAGCGTACGAAAAGGAGATAAAGTTGATATTCTGATAAATCGACATAACCCCAAAATTGCCTATGTGATTAAGAATTGTAAAATAACTCACTAATAGAATATATCAATAAAGAGGGTGTCGAAAATGTGACATCCTCATTCAATCCTGACATCTTTAAATCATTTAAGTCCCCGCATCATCCCTCCACCCCTAAACCCAAACACTCCTCCTTTGCCGATTTCCTTACATTTTCTGCCTAAATATTAATCATGTCATCGCAGTTTTGAATCGTTATTCTATAAATTTTGAAGAATTGCTAGATTTTTTAAAGTGCAGTGAATCAGGGATGTGGTGAGTGTGTTGTACGATATTCCAGTCGTGGCGGACGAGCTTTGATATGTCCGAACAAATCTATTTTCTTGCCGAACAATATTCTCGCCGATTGTCTTTGCTACTCTATACTTTTATCCTATCGAAATTAATGAACACAGCGATTAATGTCGCGCACTTAACTTCTTTCAAAGGAGTACTAAGAAAAATAAAAATTACAATGATGAAGGATAATCGACTAATGAAACTAATTGGAGCAAATTCAAACAAAAGCACACAACGAAAGAATACTGTTCTTTTCATTATCGAGGTTCTCTCTATTGTTGTATTTGTCGCACTGGTGCTGATTCTACTATTTGTATTATAACAGTAGAGGGGTACCTATTTATAAAATCAAATAACTAACTATGAAAATTAATTGTTTAAAGACAGCAGGCAGAATGAGGATGCTAGCTCTTCTTGGAGTCTTCTTCTTAGGACTACAGATGAGTTTTGCACAGAGTTTTGATGTGAAAGGGAAAATTACCGACGTAAGTGGTGAGGTTTTACCTGGGGTGAATGTTGTTGTGAAAGGAACTACTATTGGAACAACATCGGATTTTGATGGTAACTATACAATTAAAATACCATCAGAAAATGGAGTGATTACATTCTCATTTATTGGTTTCGTTTCTAAAGAGGTAACTGTTACTGCGGGGGGCACAGTTAATGTAACGTTAGAAGAAGAGACTATCGGATTGGATGAAGTTGTTGCTGTTGGTTATGGTGTAACTAAAAAGAGTGACTTAACAGGTTCTGTATCGAGTGTTACTTCTGAGGATTTTGAGAAGCAACCTGTTTTTCGTGTTGAGGAAGCACTTCAAGGTCGCGCAGCAGGGGTACAGATTCTTAAGAATTCAGGAGCACCAGGTGCTGACGTAAAGATTCGTATTCGTGGAGCCAACTCAATCAATGGAGATAACAGTCCGCTTGTAGTAATCGATGGTATTATTGGTGGTGATCTAAAATCATTAAACACGAATGATATTGCATCGATGGAGATTTTGAAAGATGCATCGGCAACAGCGATCTATGGATCTCGTGGTGCGAATGGTGTTATCATGGTTACAACTAAAAAGGGTAGTGGTAAAGCTAAGGTTGATTTCAGTTACTTTACCAGTCTTTCAAGAGTTTCAGATTACATCGACGTGTTGAGCGCAGAGGAAGTATCTACAATGTTCGATACTCCAATTGTTGATGGAGGAACACATTACCAAAAAGAATTCTTCCAGGATGGTATCTCTAACAACTACCAGCTATCGGTAAGTGGAAAAGAAGGAAAAACAAGCTACTTTATCTCTGGTAACGTTGTTGATCAATCGGGTATCGTTATTAATACCGATTATGACAGATATTCATTGAGATCAAATCTTGAGACTGAAATTAACGATCGCCTTAAAGTAGGTCTTAATTTATTTGGAAGTTATAGCAAGTCGTTTAACCTATTCTCAGGAGGATCACGTGCATCTACTGATATGAGAGGTGGAGTTGTTTCAGTGCTAGGTTGGGATCCAACATTGCCAGTAAAAAATGCTGATGGATCATATAATTTACAGTCGACATACGGACAGACATTGGTGAATCCAATCGCTGTACAGAAAGAGTCAGAGTATGAGTCTGGTCAGTGGAAATTGAATGCTAACTTGAACTTGAACTATAAGATTACTGATGATCTTACTTTTACAATGTTAGCTGGTGCAATGAACACCAATACTACTAATGAGAACTATAGAGGAGTTCCTGCAGGTACTATTATTAGCGATCCTACAGGTGCTGGATCTAATTCAACGAACACCGTGCTTCAGAACAGTAACATTTTAACATGGAACAAGAAGTTTAACGCTGATCATAATCTGAAGTTAACAGGTATTTTCGAAGTACAGAAGTTCACCAAGAAAAGTATGACAGCAAGCGGTGGACCATACAGTATTCCTGCTAACTACTATTCATTAAGTCTTGGTACTACTCCAAGCGTGAAAGCTACATACAGTGAAAGTACAATTCAATCGTGGATTGGTAGAGGTGAGTATAACTACAAAAACAAGCTTTTCTTAACAGCTACAGTTCGTGCTGATGAGTCTTCTCGATTCAGATCAAGTGAGCGTTTGGGTATTTTCCCTTCAGCTTCGGCAGCTTATCAGTTAGATGAATTGGTTGAGAATATTGATTTCTGGGATCGCTTTAAATTGAGAGCTGGATATGGTGAGACTGGTAACCAGGCAATTGCACCTTATTCTACTTACAGTACGTTGGCAACAGGAGCTAACTTCCCATTAGATGGAATGTCGGAAAGTGTTGGTATTAAGTTAGGTAACAATGGTAATCCTAATTTGACATGGGAGACTACTAAGCAAAGTAACGTAGGTCTTGACTTTACTTTCCTTGCAGGACGTATTAGCTTCAGCGCTGATGCTTATGTGAAGAATACTACCGACTTACTACTAGATGTACCTCTTGCGAATTATGAAGGTGGCGGAACAATTAAGAAAAACGTTGGTGAGATTTCAAATAAAGGATATGAATTCAATGTGTCAGGTACTATTATCAATAAGAGCAATTTGAACTGGACTGCTTCATTGAACTACTCTAAGAATAAGAACAAAGTTGAAAGTCTAAGCGACGGTCAGACTCAAATTATTTCTGGAAGCTTCACAAATGTTGAGGGTGGTGGTTATAATATTCTTCGCGTAGGTGATCCTATGGGACAGATTTATGGAGCAACATTCCTTGGAACTTACAAGACTGGTGATACTGATGGGACTCCTGGACATGCTAAATATTTACTTGATGACGACGGTAACGTAGCATTTGGTGTAATAGGACAGGGTACTCCAACCGATACCTGGGGATTCAACAATACAATCACTTACGGTAAGTTTGATTTGAACTTCTTGATTCGTGGTGTTCATGGAAATGATATTTTGAACGTGTCACGCGGATTGATCTCATTAGGTGGTGGTAGCCAGAACTCTCCTGCATATGGTGAGTACAGAAACCATTGGACTCCTGAAAATCAGACTGATATTCCTGTATCGGGTAATAATATCGTGAACTCAACTCGTTATGTTGAAGATGGAAGCTTCATTAAGCTTAGTAACCTTGCATTAGGGTATACTACCAATTCTATCAAAGGAATAAAGTCTCTACGAATTTATGTGAGTGCTCAAAACTTATTTACTATTTCTGATTACAAAGGATTTGATCCTGAGGCTAGTTCGGTTGATTCTTCAAGCGACTCAAGTGCTTCGATCGATATGGGTGCTTTCCCTAATCCAGAGACATTCACATTCGGAATTAACTTAGGATTTTAATCTTTTAACTGAACGACATTATGACACTAAATATTAAAAATAAACTAAACAAGGTTGTAGCAGGAATGCTCTGCTTAACAATGCTTTTCAGTTCTTGTACTGATCTTGATGAGGATCCAGGAAAATCAAGACTTGATCCATCTACATTAAACTCTGAAGAGGCTCTTGAAGCTGCCGTTGCTGGTTCTTACCTGGCATTAAGTGCTGCGGTAAAATGGGGACAGTTCTGGCTAAACTCTTACGGAGGTGATGATTTAACTACGCATAGTGGTAAAAATAAGCAAGCAATGCGTGAGGCTGATTTGCGCGTGCTTACTACAACATCATCAAGAACAAATACAGCTTACGATGAGCCTTATAAGATTATTAAAGAGGTGAATAATATTATTGCCAATGCTGATAATATTGAGGGAGATAAGGATGTTATCAATCGATTAATTGGTGAGGCTTATTTCTTAAGAGCTTATAGTTATTTCCACTTGACACGTACTTTTGGTAAAGTGCCTTTGAAATTGAATACTGGTGTTGAGGAGAAATTACCTCTTGCCGAGATTGTAGATGTTTATAAGCAAATTGAAAGCGACTTGGAAATGGCAATTGATTTGTTGCCTGTTAAATATCCAAAGATTAGAGCAGCAATTCGTCCTAACTCAGGTTCGGCAAAAGCAATATTGGCTAAGCTTTACCTTCACTGGGCTGGATGGCCTGTAAAAGATGCTTCGAAATATGCATTGGCAGCATCTACTGCTAAGTCGGTTATCGACAATGCTGATCAACATGGATTTGCTTTGGTTCCTGATATGAACACTTTGTGGTCAACTGCTGATGAGAATCGCTTCAATACTGAGATGGTATTTGGTGTGGCTCATACACAGGCCTTAGGAAACAAGTATGCTAACCGTCATACTGGTAAATTGGGCTACCCAGGAAAAGATGTTGGTGGATGGGCTGAGATATTTGCCGAGATTGCATTTATGGAAGAATTCCCTGAGGGGGCAAGAAAAGACGCTACTTATCGTACTGAGGTTGAATATAAAGGGAAGGTTATTCAGTGGGAAGACTTTGTTGATGAAGCACACCCTATGTTCTTGAAAGTGACTGGTCACTTGGATGAGGTGTCGACTAAAAATTCAACTACAAGTATGAATACCTATGTAATGCGTTACGCCGATCTATTGTTGATCTACGCTGAGGCTGAAGGTCGCTCAGGTGGTAGCTCCGCAGATGCATGGGAAGCATTAAATGAAGTAAGAAGAAGAGCTTATCAAGGTGATCCGGATTATGCGGATATCACTTCAGGTGATCTTGCTGAGCTAGCATATACAGAGCGTAAGTGGGAGCTTGCTGGAGAATTTAAGCGTTGGGATGACTTGGTAAGAATGGAGCGTGTGGCGCAGGCATTGCCAAACAGATCGGATAGAGAGCTTGTAACAGGTAGCTTTGGAGATCTTTCTCCTGCTAACTACTTCGTTCCAATTCCTCAGAGTGAATTGGATAAGGCTCCATGGTTGAAAGAGTAATATGGTTAGCTAATAGTAATTGACCCAGCTGTCCCGTATTACGCGGGACAGCTTTTAATCGTCATGGCAGCATCATTGTCTTAAAATTTAGATAATTAGAATTGATGTGTGTGTATGATGAGTTGTAAACTATAAAGATTAAAGAGGTTATGTTTTTCTGTTGAGTCAAATCAGTGTCTTAAGTATGCTTGCAGAGAATGAAGGTGGATTTCTTCGCATACATATATGGAGACCAAATCTGAGAATCAGAGAATCCAATAATCTAATAATCTTTAAAAAGGTAGATAAATATGAAGAAGAGATTGGTTTATTTGTGTGGTTTATTCCTGATGTCGGTGTGTAGCTGTACAAACACCACAACTAAGGTAGATTTTATTGACGACAACCTGCAGTTTGCCGAAAAGCAAATTAGTGCTTCGGTAACAGGATGTTCAAGTGAAGATAAAGTAACTAGTCCGAGAACTACGCTTCCTGATGGTAGTATCAAATACGCAGTACCTGAAGATTGGACTAGCGGATTTTTCCCTGGATCGTTATGGTTGTTGTACGATTATTCAGGTGAGGAAAAGTGGAAGAATGAGGCAGATCGCTTCACTCGCAGTATTGAAGAGGTGAAAGACTTGAAGTGGCATCACGATGTTGGTTTCATGATCAATTGTAGCTATGGTAATGCTTATCGTCTTACAAAGAATGAGTATTATAAGGATGTAATGATTCAGGCTGCTAATTCTTTGATTACGCGTTACAGTCCTGCAGTTGGTTGTACTAAATCGTGGAATGTTGATAGAGGATGGCAAGCTGAGCGTGGTTGGTCTTATCCTGTGATTATTGATAATATGATGAACCTAGAGTTGCTTTTTAATGCAACTGAATTTACTGGTGACTCAACGTATTATGATATCGCTATTGCACATGCTAACACAACACTGGAGAATCACTTTAGAGATGATTATAGCTGTTACCATGTTATCGATTATGATTCAATTACTGGAGAAGTACGTCATAAGCATACAGCACAAGGATATGCACACGAGTCGGCTTGGGCACGCGGACAGGCTTGGGCGATTTATGGTTATACCATGTGTTATCGTTTTACCAAGGATCCTGCCTACTTGAAGCAGGCTGAAAATATCGCAGCATTCTTGTTGAATAATAAGAACTGGCCTGCTGATAATGTTCCTTATTGGGATTTTAATGATCCTAAAATTCCTAATACTTATCGCGATGCATCGGCTGGTTCTATCATTGCTTCGGCATTGATTGAATTATCAACTTATGCTAATGATGGTGCTTCTTATAAAGCAGCAGCGGTAAAAATGTTGAAGAGCCTGGGTTCTCCTGCTTACAGGGCTAAGTTGGGCGAAAATAATAACTTTGTTTTAATGCATAGTGTTGGAAGTATTCCTCATGGAGCAGAAATCGATGTACCTTTGAATTATGCCGATTACTATTTCATCGAGGCGTTGTTGCGTTTGAAAGCGTTAAAATAATACATAGGAAGATAGCAGTGTCCGGGGAGATTTTATCATGATCTTTTTCCCGGGTACGGCTACACTAAAATAGAAAAGTGAGGTTATTGTTATAATCGATAAAAGAATCAGATCATTATGAATTTTATAAAAGTCTTACTAATTGTTGCGTTGTCGTTTGTTGTTTGGCATTCTGGATCGGCACGTGAAGTTACAATTCTATCTTTTGAAAAAGCTTCTCCGGATAAGAGTTGGGAGAGTGATGGTTCCTCTACTCTGACAACCACATCAAAGCGTTTTTTTCATGGTAATCAATCTCTAAAGTGGGAGTGGAACGGGAGTTCTTTCTTGCAATGGAATGGGGATATTGGTTATATTCCGTCTGCCGAGAAGACCGATAGTAAGGCCATCGCATCTTTTTCTTTCTGGATTTATAACGAGAAACCTTCAACTGATTCAATACGCGTTTCATTTGCTAAAGATGGCAAAGAGGCGTCTTATTTTTATTACCACCTAAATTTTAAAGGGTGGCGAACTGGTTGGGTAGCTTATGAGCGTGATATGCTTGGCACTCCAGTGAAAGGAATGAATTCAGTAAAATTTGAGACTCCAGCCAGTATCAACAAAGGTCATTTCTATATTGATCAGGTAATTCCGTGTACGTTCATCGATCCTCGTCATCATATGGCCGACAATCAGGTTCCTCAAGTGAATCCTAATGTGATGCAAGCCGCTAATAAGCATTGGTTGGGATTGCATCATTTTAGTTTACAGCATGCTGATATCCCCCTCAAAAATGTTGTGTCACCCCAATATGTAAAAGATTTTAAGACAATTCTTGATCGTTATGAAGCTACCTTCTTGCAAGGAGTGAAGAACGACAAGGATGTGATGGCTAAGGCTAAAAAGATTTATAGGAAATACGAGATCAAAGAGAAAGATGGTGAGTACATTGGTAAACAAGTTTTAAGTGCTCATTATTTTGCGATATATGGTGAGCATATTGAACGAGATCGTATTCGTACTGGTCCACTTAATTATATCAAACTTAAAGACTTTACTGCTGATTTTATATTTCTTGCGCGAAGCTATCGCAAAAGTAATAGTGAAAAAGAGCGTAAAATATTGGCTCGTTACTTTGTGAATATGTACCGTAATATGCACTATTGGGGATGGGCTCAAGGTAGTGGCTTAGGTACTGTTCACCACTTAGGTTACAGTATGCGTCCTTATTATCCGGCAATGCTTTTAATGAAAGATGTACTGAAGGCAGAAGGATTATTAAATCAGGCGCAGCAGGCGATGTATTGGTTTAGTGGTAATGGTAAAACTCATCAGCCATTGGAAACTGTTTCAGGAATTAATGTAGATATCTTAAACACTACTATTCATGGTCAGTTGGCTAGTATCTTAATGATGGATGATAGTCCTGAAAAACTGTATGAATTTGAAACATTTGCTCGCTGGTTTAATCATGGAACTAAGTTGGCTCCAGGATTAAAGGCTCCTTTTAAAGCTGATGGTTCAATTTATCATCACTATAATCAATATTCATTGTATGGATGTGGTGCCCTTGATGGTGTATCTCCTGTGGTTTATTGGTTAAGTAAGACGGCCTTTTCTCTAGGGCAGTCGGGACAAGAAAATGTTTGTCGCAGTTTACGTATGATGCGCCTTTATGCTAATCATACTATTTTCCCTGTGTCAATGACTGGCCGACATCCATATGGAAATCACGCTACTGTTATTCTTCCATTTTATTATTTGGCGATGAGTGGTTCTCCTGATGGTAAGGAGGATATTGATCAGGAAATGGCTGGTGCATTCTTACGTTTGGCGAAAACCAATGCGACTAAGTATAAGCAAGAGATTAGTGAACTTGAAAGTAAGGGATGTAAGGCTGAGACATTCCCTCAGGGTAACTGGAGCATGAATTATGGTTGTTGCTCGTTGCACCGTAAAGACAATATGTTCTTGTCAGTAAAAGGATTCAGTCGCTATTTATGGGGATCTGAGATTTATATCGGGGCCAACTATTACGGCCGTTATATTAGCTATGGTAATTTGCAGGTTATTGATTCAGGTAGTAATGATGATTCTGCAATTTCAGGATATAATTACGAGGGCTGGGATTGGAATCGTTGGCCAGGAACTACTACGATTCATTTGCCAATTGATTCGTTGAAGAATAATGTTCTTCAGGTTGATCATATGAGTGGACATGAAGAGTTGACGCTTTCTGATGAGAGTTTCGCAGGAGGATTAAGCCTTGAAGGAATGTATGGAATGTTCTCAATGCGACTAAGAGAGACTGATAAGTATAATGGCTCGCATAGAGCTAATAAGTCGGTATTTATGTTTGGCGACCATGTTATTGCTATTGGATCGGATATCTATAATGATGTGGTGAATTATAAAACTGAGACTACTGTATTTCAGGCTAATCGAAGAGAGGGGCATCAGGTAATCAATTTGAATGGTACTACTCACGATAAGTTAGGGTATGCGCAGCAGTTAGATTCAGAGCAATCGAATTGGGCATTAGATGGATACAGCTTGGGATATTATGTTCCGGCAGGACAAAAGGCAATGTTGGAAATTAAAGCTCAGGAATCACGTCATCCAAAAACATGCGCTAAAACTACCGGAGATTTCAGTACATTGGTACTTCAACATGGTAGAGCTCCTAAGGGAGATGCTTATGAATATGCGATGGTATTGCATGCCGACGAGGCTAAAATGAAGGCATTTACTGCACAGCAAGATAAAGGAGAGGTATATCGCGTAATTCGTCGGGATAATCAAGTACACGGATTGGAATATAAGCCGTTAAATATTAGAGGTTATGCTATTTATGATCCATCGGTATTGATTAATGATAAGTTGCTGAAAACAGTTAATATTCCTGTGATGACCATGATCAAAGAGAATGATGATAATTCTGTTACTTTGAGTGTGTGTGATCCTGATCTTCGCTTTTACGAAGGTATTGATCATGACCAGATTGATGAGAATGGAAAGCAGGTAGAGGTAAGTATATACTCACGACCATGGGCCGGCACTGAAAGTCAGCCTTCAATGGTTACTTTACGCTTAAATGGACGATGGGATGTTGTAGGTGGAGCAAGGGCTGAGAAGGTGATGCACTTTAATGATCAAACAACGATTATTGTGAAGTGTCAGCATGCTATGTCGAAAGAATTCCAATTAAAACGACAATAATTTTACCACTATGCAACTAACTAAAACCCTTTGTGGAGGTTTAATGCTTGGCTTATTGGGAGGGTGTTCGCTCTTCCAAAGTCAGGATAAGCCAGCCAGACCTAACATTATCCTGATTATGGCCGATGATATGGGATATTCCGATATCGGTTGTTTTGGAGGGGAGATTTCTACTCCTAATCTTGATAATTTGGCGAAACATGGTGTTCGCTTTAAGCAATTTTATAATTCGGCACGCTGTTGTCCTACGAGGGCTTCATTGCTAACAGGACTAAATCCTCATCAAACGGGAATGGGGTGGATGACCGCCTTTGATTACCGTCAGTTTGGCTACACTGGTGAGTTAAACAACAATTGTGTGACTATCGCCGAGGTGCTCAAAAGTGCTGGATATTCTAGCTATATGGCTGGGAAATGGCACCTAACGCATTATGATCATGTAACACAGGCTGGTCCTAATAATAGTTGGCCAATGCAGCGAGGATTTGAGAAATTCTATGGTACTCTTCGCGGATCTGGAAGCTTTTTTAAGCCACCATCATTAACCGATGGCAATACTTTGATTGAAGCTCCCGATACTGATTACTATTATACCGATGCGATCACTGATCATGTGGTGGAATATATGGATGATCATATTGCAGCTAAACCGGAGGATCCATTCTTTATGTATGTAGCGTACACCGCGCCACATTATCCATTGCATGCTAAACCTGAAGATATAGCTAAGTATCGAGGAAAATATCTAGAAGGATGGGAAAAACTGCGAGAGCAACGATTTGATAGGATGAAGGTAATGGGATTGCTTCCTGAGGATACCAAACTATCTCCATTGTCGGAACGATCATATGCCTGGGATTCGCTTACAGATGCTCAAAAGGATGAGATGGACAAGCGAATGGCAATATATGCAGCGCAGGTCGATAATATGGATCAGAATATTGGTCGCATATTAGAGAATTTAAAGAGGCAGGGAAAGCTGGATAACACACTTATCTTTTTCTTATCTGATAATGGTGCTTCACCGGAACCGCGCTCTAAAAAGGATAAGTCGCTCGAAGCGATGGGAACCGAGGCGTCTTTTGAAAGCTATGGTGCTCCATGGGCAAATGCAAGTAATACGCCATTCCGACTGTTTAAATCGTGGATTCATGAGGGTGGGGTAATTACTCCTTTAATTGTTCATTGGCCTAAGCATGTGCAACCTATCGATAAAGCGTTAGACACACCGGGTTCAATTACCGATATCATGGCTACATGTGTTGAGGTGAGTGGTGCTAAGTACCCTAAAAAATATCAGGGAGAGAAGATACCTGCAATGGTTGGAACAAGTTTGATGCCTGCGTTAGAAGGAAAGGAGTTTGATAGAGGGCCAATTTGCTGGGAGCATGAAGCCAATATGGGGATTCGCGATGGCAAATGGAAACTGGTTTCTGTTTCTAATAAAGAGGAGCCATATCTTGGGAAGCTTGAGCTTTATAATATTGAGGAAGATCGTTCGGAGATGAATGATCTGGCAGATCAAAATCCTAAGAAAGTTAAGGAGCTTTATGAGAAGTGGACCAACTGGGCAGAACAAAATCATGTACTGCCTCTTGATGGAAGTACTTATTCTGTAAAGGCCAAAAAATATTCACGGTGATTATTCATGTTTATCCGAGACTATAATTCGGATGGTTAAGGTTAACCGCTCAAGGAATTCTTTCCTGGGCGGTTTTTTTGTGCATAATATTTCTTTATTACTTTTGTCGTGTTAAATTAAGCGTCATGGAAATACTACACAATATTTACGACAGTGATTTGTTCTCTTATCTGTTTCTACCTTTACTAATCTTCTTTGCTCGTATTAGTGATGTAACTATCGGAACTTTACGTATTGTGATGGTCTCAAAAGGCCAGAAACTTGTAGCTCCTTTATTGGGGTTTTTTGAGGTGTTTATCTGGCTGGTTACAATGAGTAAGGTGATGCAAAATGTTGATAATTGGTGGAATTATGTTGCTTATGCTGCTGGTTTTGGTGCAGGTAATTATATTGGACTGCGACTGGAAGAAAAGCTTGCTATGGGTATTGTGCAGATTCAGATTATTACACGTAAAACGGCTGAAGATTTGATTGCAAAATTAAGGGCTTCGGGTTTTGGTGTTACTTCGCACGACGCGCAAGGAGGAACAGAGAAAGTAAGTATTATCTATACTATTGTGAAACGTACCGATTTACCTCAGGTTATTGAGTGGATTAAGATTTATAATCCTAATGCCTTCTACTCAATCGAAGATGTGAAATTTGTAAATAAAGGTGTTTTCCCTCAAGTAAAACCATCAAGATGGCGTAAGGGGAAATAGTTAACCTGCTTTCTTTTGCATAGAAATCAACTCTTCAAGAGAAAAATCTTCGAATTGTTGAGATTTACTTTGAGTAATGTTGTGTAGATCATTTTTTGCCTGAATTTTAATCCAAAGCATTGGATCATGACTAAACAATTTTCCCAAGAGCAAGGCCATCTCATTGTTAATAGGACGATCACCATTTAACAGTTTACTTAAATTGGAAGGCTTCATGCCAATATAAGATGCAAACACATTTTGTTTGATTTTTAGTGTTTTAAGAATCTGTTTTAAAAATTGCCCTGCTCTTTTTACTTGAATATCAGTAGTGGAAGATTTTAAATAGTCTTCCATTTCAAATCTAAGCGCTGTAAGTTCGATATTGTGGAGGTCTTTAGCAGATCTTTTTTTTGACTCTTCTAGAATAATAGATTGAAATTCATGGAATTCATCAGAATTCACATCCATTTGATCTGTCAAAATCCCTTTCTGTGGCTCTTTTATTTTCTTTTCCATGATTAATCGATTTTTTGTCTGTTCAAGTATTCTTCAATCAATCGCTGACCTGTCTCCCAGTCAATATACATTCTTTGTCCTAATGCTTGCTTTGCTCCGTATTTATTCTGATACCAATTAATTAATTTGGTTTTTGAAACAAAAGTCAAAAATCCTCTATAATCTCCTTCTATCTTAAAACTCTCTCTACACGCAAAAGCAATTAAACAACCTGCAACATAGTTGAATTTCTTATTTTGACTCCCAATGTTATGTGGAGCTAATTCCAGGACATCCATTATGAGCATGCCATTTTCTACCTTTAATGCTAACACTCCTTCAATTTTGTCCCTTTTATTCATTGTTCTGAGAGCATAGCATGAACATGTCCTTTCATTAACTATTTGGCTCCAATTAAAATTCCATCCCGACTTTTTAGCAGGAATATGATCAGAGGATAAGGGAACAATTTCCGATTCAATTAGTTGTTCATTTACTATATCGAGGATATAAATCACGTAATCAAAGGTACGAAAAATTATCCTAATTGTATAATTAATCGTACCTTGAAATATGTTTATTTACTAGTGATAAATAATATAAGAAAGCCTAAACATTGGTTTTTTCGCCTTCACTTTTGGCGATAATTACAGCGCCGCAACTATCACTCCACACATTGGTTGCAGTACGGAACATATCTAGAATACGATCTACTGCCAGAATCAAACCAACTCCTTCAAGCGGAAGTCCTGTTGCACTCAAGATCACTGTAATCATAACTAATCCTGCCATCGGAATTGCGGCAGCACCAATAGATGCAAGCAAAGCTGTTGCCACAATAATTGCTTGTTGGCCGATAGGCAAGCTATGACCATATGCTTGTGCAATAAACATGGCTGCAACGCATTCGTAAAGCGCTGTACCATCCATATTAATGGTTGCACCCAATGGGAGCGTAAAACTACTAATCTTGTTCGATACACCCGATTTCGACTCGATAGCTTCAATTGTTAATGGTAATGTAGCTCCCGACGAAGAAGTAGAGAATGCCGTAAGTAATGGGGTAGACATATTCTTTAAATGCTGGAATGGCTTTGCTTTACCTAACAATTTCATCAACAAAGGTAGTGTGATTAAAAAGTGTACAAGCAGTGCCAGAATCACAGTCCCCATATAAAGTCCCATTCTCGACGTTAGCGCACCTAAATCATCCTGATCTGCAATTACCTTAGCAACAATACCAAAGATTCCCAGTGGGGTAAATTTAATAATGAACAGTGTGATTTTCATCATCACCTCAAATAGGGCATTAAAAGCCTTCTTGAGAGCTTCCCTGTATACGTCGGCTATTTTCGTTACGAAGAAACCAAATAAAACTGCAAAGAAGATAATAGACAGCATATCACCGTTTGAGAATGCTGCAAAAATATTTTGAGGAATGATATCCATTAGAATATCACTAAATGCACGCTGTTTCTCAACCAATCCTTCTACCTTATGCTGAAAATTTAGGTCGGCACCAACACCAGGCTTAAACAAGTTTACAAAGAATAGACCTGTTAATATGGCTATTGCTGAGGTTAAGACATAGTATCCGAATGTTTTAATACTTAATCGCCCCAGGTTTGTACCTGTTCCAATGTTCGTGATTCCAGAGATTAGTGAACTAAGAATTAGAGGAATAATCAACATTTTTAATGCTCTAAGGAAAAGATCTCCCATCCAGCTAACTCCTTTTACTGCAGAGTTCTGGTAAGCTGTGTGTTGAATATACGACTGATATTTCTCGAATTCATCTTTACCGATGGCAGCGATACACGCTTCTCTGAATTCTTCCAATGTATGGTATTCGGTCGACTGTATTCCTTGTAGTTGTGTGATAACTTCAGGAGTAACCTGCTTTTTAGTAAGATAAGTTACCGCTTCCTGATCAATTTGATACTGTGTCGAGAAGATTAGTCCATAAACAATGGCTAAAATTAAGGCAATTAAGATCTGATAATGTAAGGCTAATTTAAATCTCATTTGTCAATTTTTTTTGATACTGAATATAAAAAATCAGTTTGCGTACGGCTTGAATACCCCCTTGGGAATCCATAGTCATACGCGATGAATTATGGTTTATTTGTATTTGTTACTGTATTTTCTCAGGGGTGCCTAAGCAAAAATAATCATTCTTTTGAGAATGGGCCTGAGATAGCATCGGAATTATTAGCTCCATTTTTGCGCTGCAATAATAGTCAAATCTCCCGAATCCTGCATTTGCAGCCCTGTAACAAAGGTGTTACAATTGGGAATTTGTTATTAAATTTACATGTGTCCACCATCTCAGATTAAATAAAGGCTAATCTTATAAGTTTTGATAAATCATGTAGAACAAGTTAATAGAATCTATTGTGTTAAACATAAAATATAATGTTTGCCATGGTGAGAAGTGATGATTTTTTGTGAGATAAATACCAATAATTGAGGATTGATGTTTTAGAAGTGATGCAACATCTTTGCGTCATAAATTTTGAGAGGAATCTTTTATTGGGACTGTTGTTATGTAATGACAATGTCAATAATTGGTTTGAGTGATGACGTTGATATTGTAAGATGCATTATTGGAAATTATTGATTATATTAACCTTTTTTCAGAGCTTTGTACTTAGAGCACAGGAGTATACGATCAAGGGGAAGGTGGTAGATTCTACCACAAATGAAGCATTGCCAGGGGTGAATATTTTTAGCCCTGATATGAAATACTTAACAGTAAGTGATAAGTATGGGGCCTTTTCAATTGAGAAGGTGAAGGATGCAGAGATCCTATTAAAATTTTCCTTTGTTGGTTATAAGAAGCATCTTGAGGAGCTAAAGTTTGCCGATGGCTTAAAGTGGCTAAATGTAAAACTTAGGAAAGAAGATCTTAGTTTGGAAACGGTTGTTGTTACAGCGCAGAAATCAGCACAGGATGTTGAAAATAAGATTGTAATCGGAAGTCAGGCGATTAAACATGTGCAAGCATTTTCGCTTAGCGATGTGATGCAACTTCTTCCTGGGAAATTAATGGAGAATCCTTACATGGCAGGAGCACAGAGGCTTACGTTGCGTGAGATCGATGGGAGTAACATGAATAATCTGGGGACTTCGATTTTGGTTGATGGTGCCCCTGTTGCAAGTGATGCTGGCTTAACTACAAATATTCTTGGTGAGAGTTTGTCAGGTACAGATCTTCGGGAAATAAGTGCTGATAATATTGAATCGGTTGAGGTTATTCAAGGCGTTCCCTCAGTGCAATATGGCGACTTAACCTCAGGTACAGTAATGGTAAAATCTAAAATTGGTAAAGAACCTTTGTATGGAAAAATAAGGCTGAATCCAACTACTGAGCAGGCAACAATGGGAAAAGGGTATTTGCTTGGTGAAGCTACAAATATGAATGTGGATCTGGATTTTACTAAAGCCCAGTCTGATCAACGTATATCTACTAGTGGTTATCACCGGTTGGGAACAAACATTGGTGTGGCTCGAAAATTCTTTAAAAAGCAGTCTCTGTATTTTAATGCCCGTACAAAGTATTCCTACAGCTTTTCTGGTGATCGACATGATCCTGCAGAAGGTCTTGATAGCAGATTCTATTTTGAAAAGCACAGTGTTAGCTTTAATACTTACGGTAACTGGTATGCCAAGAAACGTTGGTTGTGGAAATTGAAGTATAATGTGAGCTTTAATTACAGCGATAAGCATTCGTATGATAAAGAAGTAACTGCAGGAAGTCTTACTTTTGTGCCATTGGGAGAACCTAATGTAATGACTGAAGCTGAGGTGGTTCCCTATATGTATACTTCCGAGTTATTTGTTGATGATCGACCTTTCGGATTTTATGGTAATGTGATGGCTAACTTTTTTATTAAAAGTGGCGACTGGAAACATGATGTCATGTATGGCCTTAATTACAAGTCCGATAAGAATTTTGGTAAAGGAGTGTATTACGACAGAAGGCGTCCTCCAAAGGCTTACAATACAACCAAAAGGGTCAGACCATCTTCCGAGCTTCCTGCTCTGGAACAATATTCTTTATTTATTGAGGATAATATGCAAAAGGATTTGTGGGGTAGGGAGTTTAAAATGAAAGCAGGACTAAGGTTTTGTAACTTTCAACCATTGAATGTGTTTGATTCCAAATTTGCAACATCCCTGGAACCTCGTGTGAATGTGTCGTATGCGCTAACGAAGAAATTAAAGATAAGAGGAAGCTATGGTCTTACCAGTCGATCAGCTCCCTTAACAATGATAAGCCCTAATGATGTTTATTTCGATGAATTAAACATGAAAAATTATGATGGTAATCCTGACCATACATTTGTGTATAGCACGACTTATGTCTTCAGTGCCGAGAATCCTATGTTGAAGTTAGCGAAAGCGCGAAAGCAAGAATATAGTGTGCGTTATGCTTTTGGCAAAAACGCATTATCGTTGACCTATTATTCATCTTGTACAAACAATGGTTATGGAAACGAAAAGCGCGTGGTATATTTACCCATGGATGTGTATAATGTAATAATTGAAGACAATCCTCATTATGAATATGATCATTCTGAAAATCGTATTCGTACATTCAACGCTCCTGGTAACAATAAAAGGTATATCGACCGGGGACTGGAGTTCGTGCTGGATATTGGTCGTATTAATGCCATTAATACTTATTTCAGCTTGTCAGGTTCTTACATGTTTAACCAGACCAATACGATAAAAGATTATATTAGAATCTCTGATAATGATCTAAAATCAGATGATGATCTTATTCCTGTTTATTCAAAAGGAGAGGGATCGAAGAATAAACGCTTTTCAACAGTATTGCGGGCCGTATATAACCTGCCACGCTTAAATTTTGTGGCTTCCTGGAATATGCAAACACAATGGTACACTAAAAGGCAAAATATCAGGGTTTCACCCTATGCTACTGCATATATCCAAAACGATAAACGATATGAATTGTCGGAAGAGGAGGCAAAAAGTGAAAAGTATGCATCTCTTAAAAGGATCGATTCAAATTATATTTATCCTCCTGGACCACCACTTTTCTTGTTTAATCTGAAGCTTACAAAGAATATCAATAAGCATCTTGGTTTTGCTTTTAATGCGAATAATTTCTTTTACCACCGACCAGTATATAAGAATTCCAGGCAAAATCCTCGTTTGTATTTTGGTGGTGAATTGTCATATAAGTTGTAATTACTAATATATTTTAAATATTTCTTTATTATGAAAAGTTTATTTTACTCAGCATTATGTTGCTTGTTCCTTTTAGGTATGTATTCATGTTCAGATGATGATACAATTGCCGGTGGAATTGTGAAAATTGAAGTCGAGTATCCTGATACGTATAGTCAGAGTTATGATCGTTCAAATATTGAGGTGAAACTGATTAGTGAAACCAATACTGGAAATGAGAGAACATTGGCAACCGATGTAAATGGATTGGTTACTTTTGAAGATGTTACTCCAGGTACATATAACGTAAGCATTGCACTGAATTTAAATGTAGATAAGGCTGAAGAACTTACAGGTCATGCTGAGGATCTTGTGATGAATGCTACAGAAAATGGTCTTAATGTAGTTAGTGAGCAAACTCTTGAAAAGGTTGTTATATTGGCTGCGCAACCTTTGGGAGATCTTGTTATAAAACAAACTTATTTTAACGAAACTTCGGATAGATATTTTGATGATGAGTTCGTTGAAATTTACAACAATTCAGATCATGTTATCTATGCTGATGGATTGATGATTGGTAGTTACCATCCTAAAAACGTAGATATGTTTGATAATGATACAGAGAATGCTTATTTCGGTTGTATCTGGCAGCTTCCTGGAAGTGGTGAGGAGTATCCTATTCAACCAGGGGAGAGTATAATAATCGCAGAAGATGCTCGTGACCATACGGTTGAAAATCAAAATAGTTTCGACTTATCAGGTGCTGATTTTGAAACTTATGTTGATGGATACGATGATCTGGATAACGGATTGGTACCTGATGTGAAATTATTGCGTAATACATTTGTTGGTAACTCATCTTATCTTTCTGGTATGTACTCAGAGTTACAAGCAAAACTTGCACTTTGTATTTTCCGTTGCGATGACTTTAGTTCATTAACGGTAATGACAGCAGAGGAAGCTCAAGTAAAAGGTTCTTATCAGTTCACAAAAGTTCCTATTGAAAATATCATCGATGGTTACATTGTTTCAGATTCATACTGGGCTCCTAAATTGCCTGCTAAGGTTGATGCTGGTATGATGGATAACTCAGAAAAATTAGAAGGACATTCGTTTATACGTAAAGTAGCTACAGTTATTAATGATAGAAAGATTCTTCAGGATTCAGACAACTCATCAAATGACTTTGTTATTGTCAATGGTCCTGTTCCTGGTAATTGGAATGAATAAAACTTGCATTATTATTTTCTTAGAATATCATAAGTATAGATTTTTCTATACTTATGATATTTCATTAATCCATAAACCGATGGTATTTACTGGAGTGAATTAACCGCTTGATTATTATTATATGAAGAAGTTATTGCTGGCGCTGTTGTTATGTTTTTCTTCCCCG
The DNA here is from genome assembly GCA_005217565.1 of Puteibacter caeruleilacunae. GTDB lineage: Bacteria > Bacteroidota > Bacteroidia > Bacteroidales > Prolixibacteraceae > Puteibacter > Puteibacter caeruleilacunae. The sequence goes on along the minus strand of SJCO01000011.1, from coordinate 271,646 downwards.
ATTTTTGCCCAGAAAATCGATAGTATTGTTACAAAGGATATTGATTACTTAAAGAGGGATTATCAGATTTTATTTGCTGAAAATGCTGCAATCCTGGGATTCGTAAAGCATCAGGAATTTACCAATTCGTATTTGTCATATGAATCTGGAGATGGAGACTTTAAGGATGTTCATGAGCCTGAGACAAATCATTTAATTCGCTTTAACTCGGAGGGAAGCAGGAATTTTAAGGATATGTATTGCTGGGGGCAGTTTACTTATGATCGAATTAAGGAGAACAATGTTGCCTGGACTGATGTGCTTGATCCCTTACAAGGTGGCCCCTATTATTTAATAGATTCAATAGGAGGCGATTGGAAAAAAAGAAAATATCGATTGCAAGCGAAACTTGCTTCTGCTAAGTGGTTTGACTTACTGTATGCAGGTATTGGTTGCGATTATAATGTTGCAACAGGAGCACGACAATTAAATCCTCGCCCGCTAATCTATATGAAAGATTTAGTTATTTGTCCTTCGGTGTTTATTCCTTTAGATGATCATAAAGGTTTTGGGGCATCTTTTACTTACTCCTCAAAAAAAGAAGAAATTGAGATTGCAGAGGAAGGGGATGTGGGGCAGGCAGTTAGCATTCGGTGGAATCGAGGTCTTGGCATAAAACCCTTCCATTTCGGTAAAGGAAATACCGAATATACTATCGATAGTCGCAGTCTGGGAGGAGAGCTGCTTTATTATCAAACAGGGGAGAAGTATAAATGGATGAACTCATTTGTATTTAACTTGCTCACTGAGGAAGGAGCTATCAGAGGGAGTATAAATGATAATGTGTCTGATAATATTGCCAAGTACGAGTGTAATTTAATGAAATTTACCTCTCATCTTAACCTTTACAAAACAAAAGCAGTACACTTTTTTAATGTAATGGGGCAGTTGAGTGAAGGTGATGGATATGAGCCTATTATGCCTAAATTAACAGGTGGTGGAAAACCAATAGTTCCAAATAAAATTCCTTTCCATTACCAGATGAGAGTTGATGCGGAATTTTCATATACCTACCACCCCGTAAAAGAAAAATATAATTTCGATTTTCATCATCAAATAGGTTGGCATTCCGACCAAACAAAATACAAACTTTATGGCAATATCCAGGAGGTAGATTATGTCGATTTTAAGCTTGATCCTCACTATTTATACTACTCGCAAAATGGTAATTATGGATGGATTGGATTGCAAGGTTATTATAAACATGTGCTTTCAAAGAAACTCTATCTGAATCCCAATGAAAAAAACTTATCATATGAGTATTATATAAACAATCTTACCTATCCTCAATATAATTACCTCAAATCGTCGTTTTACGATTTAGGTGTGGCGATGCGTTACTACTGGATAGGAAAAAAACAAAATATATACACTGAAATCAATTTGAGAAATCGCACAATCGTTGGTAATGCCGATCATGTGGGTGATCAAAAAAAATATTTAGGCCTTCGTCTGGGGCTTGTCATATAAAAGAGTAGCTATATGTCGGAAAATGTAATTGAATGTAAAAACTTAACCCATTATTATGGAGATAGGTTAATTTATAAAGATCTTAACTTCAATGTTAAGCAAGGAAGGATAATGGGAATGCTCGGAAAGAATGGGGCAGGAAAATCAACAACTATCAATATTCTAAATGGATTTCTTACTCCGTACTCTGGTGATTGTACTGTATTTGGTGAATCTGCACACAGCCTTTCTCACTCAACAAAGCGTAGAATTGCATATTTAATTGAAGGACATATTCAGTATTCTTTCATGAATATACAGCAGATCGAAAAGTTTTACTCAGGATTTTTTCCAAAGTGGAATCGTGATGTCTACTACGGTTTAATGTCGAAATTAAAGGTTAAAGCAAACCAAAAAATGAGTAAAATGTCTTGTGGACAGCAGTCTCAGGTGGCATTAGGATTAATTCTTGCTCAAGATCCTGATTTGATGATTCTGGATGATTTCTCTCTGGGACTTGATCCTGGTTATAGGGTGCTTTTTATGGAATATCTAAAAGATTTTGCCAAATCGGAAAATAGAACAGTATTTACCACATCCCATATTATACAGGATATGGAGGAGTTAATTGATGACTGTCTTATTCTTGATTATGGAGGCGCTATTCTGGCTGATATGCCAACAGGTGATTTTATGGATTCGTTTCATCGTTACGAATTTAAAGTTGTTAACCTTAATCTGGAACTTCAATGTAATGGCTTGGTTAAGAATTTTGAAATGGCACAAAAAACAGCACGCCTTTATTCGTACGAAAATGCTGATGCAGTGCAACGGTTTCTGAAATCAGAAGGAGTGACATTTAATGAGTTCAAAGAAGTGCGCATGACTCTGGAGCAGGCTTTTATAGGTATAACAGGAAAATATTAAAAATAATGTATAAATCAATTTTTTATAAAGAGTGGATTAAATTGCGGAGAGTGTTTTTCGTGTTTTTAGTCCTGGGAGCTATTCTGGCGATTAGTGCTTGGTTGTATCTGTCGCATGTAGTTAAGTTTTCCGGAGCTGTACAGGTGTGGGACATGTATCTCTATAGAGGACAAATGTTTTATTCTAAATTTATACAATACTTCCCTGTTGTTGTTGGACTATTGTTAGGGGTATCTCAGTTTGTGCCTGAAATAACTGCAAAACGAATTAAGCTTGTTTTTCGCTTGCCTATTGGGGAAAACATTGTAATCCTGACGATGCTTGGTATTGGGGTGCTTTATGTTGCGGTGATCTTAGGAGTAATGCTTGCTTTTGTTCTTTTGACTGCTTCAATTGTTTTTCCATATGAAGTGGTCAATAGTTTATTTGTCTCCATACTACCATGGATGATGGGCGGACTTGTTGCATACTTCTTTACTTCGTTGGTTATATTAGAACCAATATGGAGATATCGCATTTGTTATATTCCTATTGGTTTTGGCCTTGTGAAATTTTTTCTCTATTCAGGTTGGTATAATGCATATGAAAAGTGTCTGGGATTACTAATTGTTTCTGGTTTGGTATTAGGTGTTGTTGTGTTGTATTCTGCAACACGCTTTAGAAAGGGGGTAATGTAATGGAATGTAAAGCTCGAATTGTTCTAATTATTGCTGCGATTGCAGTGTTGGCAGTATATCTGCCTTATTTTATGTGGATCGGATTTTCAGAAATGAGTTTTCGCCCACAAATTGAATATTCTCCACTGGAAGAAACCTTTATAATAAAATCAATGAAAGGGGCAGTATCCCGCGAAGGAAAAGAATACTCTGCTCAGGAAATGGCTTGTGCATTACCTTTTTCTAAATACAAAGAGTTGGCTGTAAACGATGCATTACCCGACTCCGTGAAGGACTTTAAATGGGATACTAAGGTAGTGCAACAATATAATGAATACAAGATCTTTTCTCCCTATTACTTTAATATGAAAAGTTTAGGCTTATATCCATTATTCGATACAAATATTGTCGGTTCAGTTATAAAGCCTGACGATTATTTCCGACTAAATGATCGTATTGAATTTGTCGATGCAGCAACCAATAAGATAAAAGAAGAACTGTCGCAAAAATATACCCAAATAATGAGGGAACATGGATTTGAATTCCCAGGACAAAAGGTGTTCGGCTCTACAAGTTCAATGAAACGTTATGATGAAGGATATTTTATGGTTGATGCTGAAGGAAAAGTGTTTCATGTATTAAAAAGAAAAGGCAAATTCAAGTGCATTTATACTAAAATAACAAACGGTTTGCAATTCAAGAAAATGCACGTCCTAACATCACTCAATAGAAAGCTTTATGGATTGGTTGCTACTATTGAAAATGAATTGTATGTGTTAACAACCAATGATTATGGCTATATTAAAATACCAATAGAGTATAATTCTGATTTTCAGAAGTTGTCATTTCGTGCAACTGTATTAAACTATCAGTTTTCTATTCATGATGGCGATGAAACTTCGTTTGTAGTAACCGACCGTAGGTTTAATGCAGTAGATCAGTATAAATATATCGCAAATAAATCCACGAGTTATGTTCATTCAGAACTAATTCCAGCAGTGTTCCCATTTATTCTTACAACACAAAATCGAAATTCTCGATTCTTTGATCCATCAATTGAGATCCAAAAGAAAGGTTGGATGGGAAATATTGTATGTGTTATATTATTTGTATTGGGTCTTTTGATTTGGAAAAAGAAACTTGTCAATAATATATCAGATATTATTTTCATTTCAGTGTTTGGAATATATGCTTTGATTGCGGTCTTTGTCTTTCCAAATTTTAAAAATCTATCATTTAAAGGATAAACTATGAAATACATTCGTATTGTAGTATTAATAGTCGCTGTATTAGGTGTTAGTCAATGTGTTTATGCTCAGCAGTATGCAATAAAATCACTAAAGGGAAGTATTGTTCCTGTAAAAAATGCTGAAAGATTTATGCAAGGTGATTACGATGAGAACCTCACAAGTATAATAGGCGATCGAGAGATTTTTGTGCTTCAATTAAATTCCATTCCCAGAGAAAAGGAGAAATTGGCACTTGAAGCAGAAGGAATTGTATTACATCATTATATAGGAGGGAATGCTTATGTGGCATCTCGACAGATTTCGTTATTGAAATCACAAATGGTTAGACCTAAAACCAGTACTCCTAACATTAGAGCTATTCTGAATATCAAAGGGATTAATAAGCTATCAGAGAAGTTAAAAGGAGACAATTTTCCGGCTCACATCTATAGTGGAGATCAGAATATTGAGGTTGTAGTATCTTTCTTGAATATTGTGAACGATGATTTCATAAATAGATTCATGCAGGATAACAATTTGCATGATTATAATGTGGACAAAAAGTATGGTGCAATTTATATGACTATTCATCCCGATCAACTTAATATGCTTGCAGATCAACCCTGGATTATTAGAATCGAAGGAAAATCTGAACCTGTGAGAAAACAGGATTTGCAAGGACAGATATTAATAGGTGCAGGAGCAGGTGCCAGGGGGATAGGCACTTCTTCGAAATATACAGGAAAAGGAGTAACTGTAGGTGTCTGGGATGGTGATGTTGAGTCGCATATTGATATCGCCGGACGTTTAAATATTAACGAAAATGGCGACAATGAATCGCCTCATGGTACACATGTTGCTTGTATTGTAGGAGGTAGGGGATTAATTAAGCCTATTGCAGAGGGAATTGCTACTGATATTAATATTGAGTCGTGGAACTATGAAGTACAGGAAAATGGCTTGTACAACTATCAGGAGATGGATTATGCTGTGCAGAACCGTGGTATTACCGTTTCGCAAAATTCATACGGGGCCACTGGTCTGGGTGGAGATTTTCCAAAGTATCATCATCGAAATCGTATGCTTGATAAGGTGGCTTGTAACTATCCTGAACTTACCATGGTTTTTTCTGCGGGTAACTCTCGCGACTTGTCACATATGATGGGGTATGATGGATATCGTACAGTTTGTCGTTCTGCCAAAAATGGATTAACGGTTGGAGCCGTTGATGGACAAAAGAAAATCTGTAACTTTTCTAGTTTTGGCCCAACACATAATGGGCGCATTGCTCCATTAGTTTGTGCTTACGGAATGCATGTTTATTCAGGAAGTTATTCAAATCAGTATATTTATTTTAATGGAACCTCTCAAGCAACTCCAGCTGTATCGGGTGCTGTCGCTCAACTTTGTCAGGCGTATCGCGAGTTGAATGGGGAAAGCAATCCTTTATCTGCATTGATGAAAGCTGTTACGTGTAATTCAGCCGAGGATTTAGGCAACAAGGGACCTGATTATGCTTATGGATATGGATTGGTTAGTGTCCCTAAAGCACTTAAAGTTCTCGAGAATAGTCAGTACTTTTTAGGATCTCTTGAACATGATGAAGGGAAAACTTACTCAATTAGTGTTCCTGAAGGTATTTCTGCAGTTAAAGCTATGCTTGTATGGACTGATCCTGTTTCGGATGTTGAAAGTGAGACTTCTCTTATTAATAACCTTGATCTAAAGATTGTTGCCGGAGGGGCGGATTATCTTCCGTGGATATTGAATCCTAAAAAGGAAGAGGAGTTAGCTCAACGAGGAATAGATCTTATAAATAATATTGAACAGGTTACAATTGAGAATCCTGATCCCGGAGTTGTGGATCTCGTGGTGAAGGGTACCTCAATACCCAGTGGCCCACAGTCTTTTGCGTTAGTGTATTCTTTCGAACACGAAGGACCAGAGGTTATCTATCCATTGGGGGGGGAAATGTTAGAAACTGATAAAACGGCAACATTACGTTGGAATTATAAGGGATCTTCTTCTACAGTTAAAATAGAGTTGTCTAAAGATGGAGGTAGCAGCTATGAGTTGATAAGTAACAATATTAAGGCATCGCTGGGATATCTTGATTATCGTATGCCTAAGATTCCGTCAAAAATGAAAATCAGAGTCAGTGCCGATGGTCGGAAGAGTGAATCTGGTATTTTTACAACTTTAGCTAAGCCCGAATCGCTAAGCTATATCTTTACTTCTCCGTCGACAGCCAAACTAACGTGGTCGACAGTTGATAATGTTACAGGCTATGAGGTACTAAAGGTTGGTGATGGAAACATTGAAGTTGTTGCAAAGGTGACGCAAGCTTCGTGTATGTTGTCAGAATTGAAATCGTCTGATGATAACTGGTTTACTGTTAGGACTGTAAATGATCAATTTGGCATCACAGGTCCTCGTTGTGATGCAATTGAGGTTAATCCGGTAAAAGCAACTACCACCATTCCAATTGTTGAGGATTTTGAAGATGGAAATCCCCTGTATTTTAGTGTGAAGAGGGGAAGTAAACTATCAAGTTATTTCGATTTTGATAACTTTATTCCAGGCAATCGTTATTGTTTGATTGAAGGTTCTGATAAAGAAGAACTCTGGCAAGCATCAGATGATGAACAAGCATTGTGGACCAATAATTTAGATTTTCAGTATGTATTGCAAACAGGAACTATTGAGGCTGACAAATTTGAAGATGTCCTGTTGAGTTTCGATTTAGGGCAGCTTGGGGGAAAAGATTTACTATCCAATAGTGTGCGTGTTTGCGTAAATGGTAATCCTATTGCTGATGTACAGGGGGATATTTACCATAAACCCGTGGAGTTTTCAGAAATGAAAATTCGAAGAAAATATTACAATCTAAATGCATATTTAAATCAGCCGATGGTTGTGAGCATACAAGTATTGTGTCGTCATAAACGCGTGTCTGATGAACATGGAGATGTAACAATTATAGACAATATTACACTTGAAGAACGAAAGGACAATAACCTGGCAATATTAGATGGAGCATATCCAAAAACAGGTACAGGTGTTGGCTCAGAGGAATTGTCTGTTGATGTTGTGAACCTTGGGAAAAAAGAGGTTGCAGGATTTGATCTTGCATACCTGATTGATGCAGGTAGAGATAACGCTCAACTTGTAAGTGAAACAGTTGCTGAGAGTCTAAGTCCGTATGAAAATTACCATTATACCTTTAATACTAAAGGAGATTTCTCAGATACAACAGAGATTCATACATTGAAGTTTTATCATAATGTGCAAGGTGATCTTGAAAAAAGTAATGATACCCTTTGTGCGGCTGATATCGATAACTATGGGCATATTGTACTAATGCCAGTTGAGGGAAAAGTTGAAATAACCACTAATGATACCATCTTTACCGATCCCGGTTCTCAGAAGGGATATTATCCACCCAAAGGTGAATTTGGGGTGATTACATTTAGACCTCGTGATTTAATATCAGTTTTAGAGGTGAGCTTTGAGGATTTCAAAGTCGCTGATCCTGATGATCATTTGCGTATTTACAGTGGATCGAAAGCCGAGGGAGAGCCTTTGGCTACTTATACTGGTTCTGAAATTCCACAGACAGTGAGATCAGAGGCAAAAGATGGTAGTCTTACCTTCGCTTTTTCAGGCAGTATGTTTGTTTACTGGTCGGGATGGATTGCGCGAATAAAGGCCGTCCCCAAAGATAATTTGCCTACCAATGATTTGGGTATTGTATCATTTAACCAGGATAAAATTGATTATTCATCGCCAGTATCATTTGGCGTTGTTATTGGTAATTACGGAAGTGAATCGGCAACAAATTTTGATGTATGTTATAAAATTGACGAGGAAACTGTTGTTAGAGAAAAAATTGATGGAGAGATAAAACCCGGTGAAACAATGGAGTACAATTTCAAGTCAGAAGAGGATGTCTCAAATTATGGAGGAAAATACCATGTCAAAATATTTAGTTCGTTGAGTAATGATGTGAACAATACAAACGATACCATATCAACAATTATTAGTCGAAGCTATCCTGTTGCTTCCGGTAGTGGTGATATGTATATTGAAAAGGTTGAATTAGGCGATTTGGTTAATGAGTCGAAAAGTGAGAATTATGGTTACTTCATTGAAGAAGAAGCTAGTTTAAATAAGAGTAATCCATATGATTTAGAAGTAACTATGGCTGGTTTTTATATCCAACCTGCAAAATTGACTGGATGGATTGATTGGAATAATGATGGTACCTTTGGTGAAAGTGAAGAAATAACTTTCCAGCGTACTGGAAAACGTTTTACTGCCAATGTTGTTCCCGACTATAATTATGGAGTAGGTACTAAATGTATGCGACTGAGATTATATGATGGCTATAAAATTAAGAATCCTTTACCAGAAGGAAAATATGAAAAAGGAGAAGTTGAAGACTATACGATTCGATTATTAGAATCAGATATTCCTACCGGAGTTAGTGTGGATGGGCTAGATCCTGTGAAGCTTTATCCGAATCCTTCATCTGGAATTGTAACAATGGATAATATTGCAGATGCAGATATCAGGATATATAATGCTTTAGGGAGTCTTGTCTGGAGCTGCAAATCTTATAATAATTCTAAAGTCTTGAATCTTGAGCTCTTACCGAGAGGTTTATATGTTGTTGCTGTTGTAAAAGAAAATTCCAGAGTACAGTTGAAATTACTACTGCAATAGCAAGTAATATATTTGTTTAGAGAAAATGGCATTCATATGGATGTCATTTTTTTTGTTGATTATTATCCGAAATCTTGCATCGGGGGGAGTTGCAAGATTCCGGATATTGGGTGCTGCTACGATGTTAGTCTATTCCGCATATAAAAAACTGCAGCGAGGAAGTAGTTAAAGGGAATTTGTTATTAAATTTACATGAAGGGGAGGATAAGATGAAGCAACAACTAATTTTAGCTACAACAGCATCTGGCAATAAAATAGAACAACAATGAGATTATTTGATCAAGAAAAAGAGACCTTAATCAATGATTTATTAATACTACTCACTATTGATGAAGCTTTGGAGTTAAAATGTGAGCTAGAACGATTAATACAGCAACAGAAGACTGATGATCACGGACATATCAATAATGAAGACTACACCAAAGAAATTACAGTTTCTGTCTATGATCCAAATAATATCGATAATTTTAGTCGAAGAATTAAGAATTTAATTATTGATGATAAATAGTAACTAAAGATATGTAATCGGCAGTTGGTAATCATCTCTGCATCCATACTTTAGGACTTCTACTAGTGTGTAAAACTGCTGTTATGATTATGGCCTGATCTGCATCATTTACAACATAGTGAATCATAAAAGGGAAGACATTTAGAACTGCAGTTCTAATTCTGTTGTATCTAATGTTAGAGGCATTGGGAAATTGTTGAATGAAGTAAACTTTATTTCTTACTTCGGTTGTAAATCTTTTTCCGAGCCCTTTTTGTCTTTTATTATACCATTGGGCTGCTGTCCTTATATCTTGTTGAGCGGCAGGAAGTATTCTTATTTTGTACATTACAAGTCTTCTTCAATATCATTCATCGCTTCATTAAAATCCAGAGTTGAATCAGGGTTCTGTTTGTATTCAGCAAGTCTTTCTTGAACCAAATCTTTATGCCAGTCTGGAATGACAAAATCTTCTTGCTCAATGTTTTTGTATTTCTTTTTTAGCTTGTTCCATTCGCCGATTGGAATAAATACACCTGTGGGTTCTCCTTTACTATCTAGAATATATTGTAAATTCATGGTTGTATTATATTATTTATGCGTACTAATTTATGGTTAATGCAAGGTACGGAATAATTAAGCCATATCAAAAGATTAAATTGGAGTGATATCTTTCGTCATAATTAGATACCTATCCTAGTTATTAGAAAAGTTGGAGTGTTATTTTTAATCTGAAAGTATATTTTAAGAGAGTCGTCATGAAAGATGAAGTTTTTATTTGGTGATTGTTATATGGTTTTATGTTTCTGACAGAATCACAAATATAGCATAAGGTAAAAGGGTGTAAGAATGGGGGCTTAATGAGAGTTAAGTCGAGTGTTATAATAGTGTTATTTGAAGAATAAAGGTGGAATAGATGATAAGCTAAAGGATTTTTCTTCCAGTGATAAAGCATTGCACTGTCTTACAGTAGTTATTCAGCTGTGATTCGGTCCCCATTCGGAAGATTACTTAAAATGTAGCGTTTATAGAAACATTTTTCTCTCCGAATGTCGCGTTTTTAGAAACACATTAAAAAGAACGATGGTGGATTACCACAATCATAAAGGTAGAAAAAATAATCGAAATAGGTTATAATTTTCAGGTTGAGTGTTGATGTTGTGTTAGTGATTTTTTTACTACGAAGGACACTAAGGTTCACTGAGATTGATTTAAATTTTAGCTAGTTAATCAGGAAGTTGATTCATAGCTTGAGATGACAGAGTTGCCTCTTAAGCTTCAGACCATGGCATCGGAACCGGCCTCCTGAAAAATGGGATTGATTTAGCAGATGTTGGTTAGTAAGACTGGGGAGTTGAGAACTTTGTTCGAAGATCACCCAGCCGCACTTACCAACAGCAATAAATCGATTACTTTTTTCAGGCAGCCTTGACTTTTTTGCTTCGTTTTTGCGGCAAGGCAAAAATGAAGGCCTGTCCGGCAGGACAACGGTAAAAATGAAGAGCCTGTCCGGCTGGAGGACAAAGAGGACAAAGCCGACAAAAAAACAATATTCATTAAAATAGTCAGATTCAAATTTCTACCTTTAAGCAAAATTTCAAAATAAAGGATGGAAACGATTATTTTTTATGTAATTCTGGGAGTTATTGCTGTTGAGTTTTTGTTGGAACGGTATCTTGACTACCTGAACCGAACCATGTGGTCGGACAAACTACCTGATGAATTGAAGGGTATTTATGATGCAGAACAATATGAAAAGTCGCAACGCTACGAAAAAGTAAATCACCGTTTTAGTCAGTTTACCTCTACTTTTAGTGTGGTACTAATGCTGGCCTTTATTGTATTTGGAGGTTTCCCTTTTGTCGATAATATTGCTCGTGGATGGGCTGAACATCCAATATGGGTGGCTTTAATATTTTTTGGATTACTGTTTATTGCATCTGATCTGATTAATATGCCTTTTGGGATTTATGCAACTTTTAAAATTGAAGAAGACTTTGGTTTTAATAAGACTACACCTAAAATATATGCTCTTGATAAAGTGAAATCATACCTTGTAACTGCCGTTTTAGGAGGTGGTATCATGGCACTAATAGTGTGGTTTTATATGCTTACCGGGACTAACTTTTGGTTGTATACCTGGGCATTTATTACTGCGTTTAGCATTTTCATGGTGATGTTCCACTCTAATATTATTGTTCCCCTGTTTAATAAGCAGACTCCTTTGGAGGAAGGAGAACTGAAGACTGCAATTGCTGAGATGGCTGAAAAAGCTGGCTTTAATTTGGATAATATCTATGTGATTGATGGATCAAAACGGTCGACTAAAGCGAATGCTTACTTTACTGGCTTTGGTGCGAAAAAACGTATTGTATTGTTCGATACGCTAATCAATGATCTTTCAACTGAGGAGATTGTGGCTGTATTGGCACACGAAATTGGCCACTATAAGAAGAAGCATGTTCTTGGAGGCTTGGTGATGTCGGTAATGCAGACTGGTTTAATGTTGTTTATTCTTTCCCTTTGTATTGCTCATGCTGAAATGAGTAGTGCGCTGGGTGTTGATATACCTTCTTTCCATGTGGGATTGGTTACCTTTGGAATTCTTTATTCTCCTTTGTCGTTTATCATGGGCATAGGGATGAATGTATTTTCCCGCAAAAATGAGTTTGAAGCTGATGCATTTGCTGCTAAATATGCCAGTGGAGAAGAGCTAAGTAATGCGCTGAAAAAGCTTTCTGTAAAGAACCTAAGCAACCTGAAACCGCATCCTATTTATGTGTTTTTCCACTATTCGCATCCTACACTGTTACAGCGTTTGGAAACATTGAAGGAAATCAAATAATCTATAGAGCGTTAACAGATGAAACGAACATGAATTTTCATCTTCGCAAAATACACACACGCGGATGATTAAAATTTATGTGAGTTCCTGAATGTATTCAAGTTTTTTGAACATTCAGAAATCAAAAAATTTTAATAAGATGAATGCTAGCATTATAAATATAGGCGATGAGTTGTTAATCGGACAGGTGATTAACACTAATGCGTCGAAAATGGCTGCCATGCTGAATAGTATTGGCGTGTGGGTGAATGAAATTACAACAATTGCAGATAAGGAGATGGAGATCAGACATGCACTTGATTACGCTCTGTTGAAGTCTGATGTGGTGCTACTTACAGGTGGTTTAGGCCCTACCAAAGATGACATTACCAAAAAGGTATTGCTGAAATACTTTGGAGGCACAATGATCGAAGATGCTGAAGTGTTGGAGCATGTGCATAAATTACTTGAGGGAAGAGGAATAAAAGTAGGGGAGCTAAACACTGCTCAAGCTCTGGTGCCTTCCTCATGCAAGGTGTTGTTTAATAAACGAGGAACCGCACCTGGAATGTGGTTTGAGCAAGATGATAAGATTGTAGTTTCAATGCCTGGAGTTCCTTTCGAAATGGAGGGTATCATGGAAAAAGATGTGATCCCAGCATTACAGCAATCAAATGGCAATCAAGTGATTATTCATAAGACGGTATTGACACAAGGATTGCCGGAATCGATGCTTGCCGAGCGCATAGAAGAATGGGAATCAAAATTACCTGAGTATATCTCTCTGGCTTACCTGCCTAGTCCGATGGCTGTGCGATTACGCTTAAGTGGTAAGGGTAAAAATAATGAAGATCTTCAGAAAGAGATTGAAAAGTTGATCAATGAGTTGCATACTTATATCGGCGATTATATCTTTGGGTATGATGATGATACCTTAGCCTCGGTGATTGGAGAAATGATGATTGAGCGCAATACTACACTGGCAACAGCGGAAAGCTGTACCGGAGGAAATATTGGTCATCAGTTGACCATGATTCCTGGTAGCTCGGCTTATTTTAAAGGTGGTATTATTGCTTATTCCAATGAGGTTAAACAGCAACAGCTACAAGTTGATCCTGACTTGATTGAGAAGCATGGAGCTGTTAGCCAGGAGGTGGTTGAAGCAATGGCTAAAGGAGCAGTAAAAGTATTAGGTACAGATTTTGCTGTTGCTACATCGGGTATTGCCGGACCTGATGGGGGAACTGAAGAGAAGCCTGTAGGGACTGTATGGATTGCAGTTGCGTCGAAAGAGGCTGTTTTCTCTAAAAAGTATCAGTTTGGGAAAAACCGGGAACGTAATATTACAAGGTCTACCCAAACGGGATTAAATATGTTGAGACGATGGATTTTAAAATAACAACACAATGAAGAAGCTTGGATTAGTATTGGGGATTATAATTGTTGTTCTAATTGCTGGAATGATGATTATTCCTATGGTTTATAAGGATGAATTGGTTGGCAAGACGAAGAAAATGCTGAATGAGAGTCTGGATACGAAGGTTGAATTCGCAGATCTTGAATTTAGTTTTTTCAAGAGTTTCCCAAATATCCGACTGTCGGTTACCGATTTGATCATTAATGGAGCAAAAGAGTATAAGAATGATACGCTGTTTTACGCTAAAGCCTTGTCTACAGATATTGGTCTTGGTAAACTGATAAGTGGAGAGATTGATATCAACTCATTGCGATTGAGTGAACCTACCATAAAACTTATGGCAAGTCAGACTGGTAGTGGCAACTGGGAGTTGGGATCTCCTTCTGCAGAAAAAGAGCCAGAAAAGCCTAAAAAAGGTGAGTCGGATGGTTTCTCTATCGGACTTGAAGAGTTGTTAATTGAGGATGCTACCTTGTTATATATTGATGAGGCATCAAAGATGAGAGTGGCCTTGGACGACTTGTTGATTAATATCTCGGGAGAGGTTCAACAAGGTGTTTCTGATTTGAAGGTTAACTTATCAGAGGGGCATTTGAAGGTGGTTATGGATACTACTCAGTTTATTGAACAGTGGCCATTGCAGCTACAGCTTCCTGTAGTTTATGATGGAAATACCAGTAAGGTGAAGATTGCCGAGTCAATGCTGTCGGTAAATGGATATGAGACAGTGTTGCAGGGTGATGTAGATATGGCTACCGATTCTATGCAACTTGACTTGAATCTTAAGTCGAAGAATACTGATTTAACTTCGTTATTAAAACTTGTACCTGATAATTTCAAGGAGTTGGTAGGTGATTTAAATGTGTCTGGTTCTCATTCATTGAATGCTGATGTTAAGGGATATTATGCTGGAGAGGATTTTCCTGTAATTGATGTTGCTTTGGTGTCAAAGGGAGGTGAACTGAAACATAAGGAGTTGCCAGATGCAATTAAAAAGCTTGACATTAATGTGAAGGTGGTGAAAGCACAGGGACCACTTGATGGTTTGGCACTGAAAGTTGAGCCATTCGCTGGATATATCGGTAATGAGCCGTTTACTACGACTATGGAGTTGACTAATTTGATGGGCGATCCTCAGTATGATTTCTCGTTGGATGGTAATGTTGACCTTGCTTATGTCGCAAAGCTTTCAGGTAGTGATCTTGATTTAGCAGGTAAGGTTGTGGGCCAAATCAATTCAAAGGGCGACTTGTATGCTGCCATGGAAAATGATTTTAATAAGTTCACGACTGATGGCGAGGTGAAGCTGAGCGACTTTGTGATGAAGGATGAGAAGATGAAAGAAGACTTCCAGCTGAATAATGCTATCATGAAGTTTTCATCTAAGAAGGTGGCGATTCAAAATATGCAGGGACAGTTTGGGAAGACCGATTTTGCTATGACTGGACATGTGGAGAATTACTTCCCTTATATATTCGACAATAAGAAGCTACGGGGTAATTTTCATTTGCAGTCCGACATGATTAACGTGAATCAGCTAATGGCAATTGCTAATGACATGACCCCTGCTGATACAACAACGGTAAATACTGCGGAAGGGCAGGTAGAAGAGCAGGAAGCAACTTCTGCTGTACGTATACCTGAGAATTTACAGTTTACCATCACATCGGATGTTAACCAGGTGCTGTATGATCAGTTAACCATTAACGATATCAAAGGACAAATGGATATTGATAATGGAATCATTGATTTGAAAAATCTAGGCATGAAAATGCTGAACGGGGCCATGAACATGAACGGTAAGTATATCTCTTCGCAGAAAAATCCTTCGTTCGATTTTAATGTTAAAGTTGATGATTTCGATATTCAAAAAGCATATCATTCATTGTCGGTATTGCGTAAGATGATACCTATAGCAGGTAAGAGTGTAGGTCGCTTTTCAACTAATCTTGACCTAAACGGGGTGGTTAGTCCGAATAATAAAATCATTGTGAATACCATGAATGGTCTAGGTGATTTCTCAAGTAAGGGATTGCAGATTGTTGATTCTGGAACATTTGATCAAATCTCTTCGTTGCTGAAGAAAGATAAGCTGAAAAATATCGTGGTGGATGATTTCATCACTAAATTCAATATCGAAAATGGAGGATTAAGAGTGTCGCCATTTAAGACTAAGATTGCTGATCAGGAGATGACAATTTCTGGTTTTAAAGGGGCCGACGATAAGCTTGACTTTACATTGGATGTGATGCTTGACCGCAATATGGTGAAGGATGATCTAAATAATCTGTTTGGAATTATTCCTGGTAGCGAAAATATCAAGTATGTTGATGCTTCATTATTGATTGGTGGAACCGTTACTAAGCCGGAAGTGAAACTCGATTTGTCACGAGCAAGACGACAGATTAAAGAAGAGCTGAAAAAGAAGACTGCCGATGATTGGAAAGATGCAGCTAAAAAGCTTGGTAAAGGCTTAGAAAAACTGTTTAAATAGTAGTTACACGCTGTCAGATCCTTTGGATACTGGCATGTGATTCAAAAAACACCTGTCAGTATAGATAGATCTGACAGGTGTTTTTTTTATTTTTACTTCTTCTTTATTCGTCTGATTTTAATATTCAAATAGGCAAAAAACATCGTCATAAACGGACTGATAAGATTGAAGAAACAGTATGGTAGATAATCCATTGTTGCTACTCCCAATACTCTTGCTTGTGTTGCACCGCATGTATTCCAAGGAATTAGTACAGAGGTAATTGTTCCTGAATCCTCTAATGTTCTACTCAAAAGCTCAGGTTTTAGGCCTTTATCTTCATAACTTTTCTTGAACATTCGTCCTGGTACAACAATTGAAATATATTGGTCTGATGCTGTTGTATTAAAGAATACACATGTTCCTACGGTTGCAGCAACAAGATTACCTGTTGAACGTGCATAGCGAATAATTGGTTGAGTAATGCGTTGTAACAGTCCCCCTGCTTCCATTACGCCGCCAAATACCATTGCAGATAAGATTAACCAGATGGTATCTAACATGCCTCGCATCCCTGATGTAGAAAGCAATTCGTTTACACTCGCATCAGGAGTGGTCAGACTAACATCTCCGAGCATCGCTTGCATTACTGTAATATACGAGGCCTTTGAAAAGTTACCTGTAACGTTCGAAACTGAGGTTATGATCTGTGGTTGAAATATAATGGCGAATACTCCTCCTAATAATGTCCCAATCATTAATGATGGAATTGGAGGGACTTTTTTGATGATTACAGTGATCAATACAATAGGAACAAGGAATAATAGCGGGTTGGTGTTGAAATTCTCACCAATGATATTTCGTGTGGTTTCAACATCTACAACACTATTCCCAAAATCAAAAGAAAGCCCCATTATTAAAAAGATGATTAAGGTAATAACCAACGATGGTATGGTAGTGTAGGTCATATACCTGATGTGGGTAAAGATATCTGTTCCTGCCATTGCCGGAGCAAGGTTGGTGGTATCTGATAGGGGAGACATCTTATCTCCAAAATAGGCACCACTAATAATGGCTCCTGCAACAATTGGCTCTCCTATCCCTAGTGCTTTACCTATTCCAATTAAGGCAACTCCAATGGTTGCAACGGTCGACCATGAGCTTCCTGTTGCCAATGATACCAACGCACATACTATTACCGATGTGATGAGAAAGATTGATGGATGTACTAGATCAAGACCATAGTAGATCATTGCTGGCACAACACCACTAATCATCCAGGTACCTGCCAAAGATCCAATTAATAATAATATTAGCATGGAGGGCATGGCCGATCCAATGGTACTGACAATCTTCTTTGATATTTGTTCCCAGTTATAGCCTATGCGGTGAGAGATGATCCCTCCAATTGTAGCTGCTAACAATAAGGCGATCTGATTTGATCCGGCCAATGTATCATCAAAAAATAATACATTGAGTGATAACATGATTATCAAAAGGATTATCGGCAGTAACGCCTCAAAAAGGTGTGCATCTCTCTTCATAAAGTATCTTTTAGGCAGACAATCAATCTGTTGATGATTGTTGCATTGTGTGTTTAATTTATAATAAACTAAAACTGATTGTGTGTTATTATTTATAAAATTGAATTAAAGGCGCAAATAACGCAATAAAATTGAAATTTATAAAATTAACCTCTAACATTTCCGTTGTATTCTAGACAATCTAATGGGATTAAATTAAATATAAATTGGTATATTAGTACTAACTTTTACACAATTTTAATTTAAACGATCCTCAATCAATAAGTTATGAAGAGCATGATTAAAAATCGAACAAACCTAATTATTACATTATTGGTCCTATTTGCCACTTCAGGATGCCTGAAAGTAAACACATCATTGAAAGAAAAAGTTATTGTTTCCAGAACGGACGATCATGTTGAAGCCGCAGTAGGAGTTAAGAAAAATAAACTGGAACTCAAAGGAAACATTCGGATCGAAGGAGGTGATCGTGATGTATCAACAATAACGGTTTATCAGGGTAATAAGGAGAAGGTGAAATTTAAGACTGATCCTAAGGGTGGTTTTTCGTTGAAACTGGATTATCAGAAGGATTATTTGGTTGATTTCACTCACGATGGTTATTTGACCAAACGTATAGAAGTATCAACAAAAGTCCCAGATGGTGTGTTTTCGACAAGTAGTAATTTTCCTCCTTTTCCTATAGATGTAATGCTTAATAAAGTAGAAAAGGAAGATGATGATGCACCTAAGTTGACTGGGAAAATATTCTTTAGTAAAAAGCTTGATAATTTTGATGCCGCATTGTATCGAAGATAGCATTTAAGGTGGTTTTACACATTTTTATACGTTTAATGAAGGTCGTTACTATGGATTCATTAAAAAAAATGTACATGTTAAATAAAAAAAAGTGTAATGCTGGTTTTGCATGACTAATATAGGGCAATATTGGTGCAACGGCATGATTAATAAATACAAAGAAAGTAGTGAGAACACTGGTATTTGAAAGCATTAAATAAAGAATAGTGCAGTTCAACAAAAAAATGTTGTAAAAGAGGTAACAAATCCGGTGTTTCTGGAATATATATATAGGATAGGAATGATTATATTTACTACTTTAGTGGTGGTTTTAAGAGTGATTTTATCTATTTTACTAGTTATTTGGGGGAACTAACATAGAAGGTAAATGAAAAAAAGTAATAGTTTTCGTTACCTGTTCATTCCAATATTTGCCTTAGCAATAAGCCTCGGTTATGCTGTTGAAAAAAATAACCAGGATGATAAGGTGAAGTTTGAATTAACAGGTAATGTACGTGTAGAGAAAGGAAGTTTAAGTGACGCTAATATCAAAGTTACCAAAAATGGGAAGGATGTTAGCGATATGAAACCTGGGAAGAATGGAAAGTTTTCTATTCGCATGGATTATGATGCTGAATATGTAATTCAATTTACTAGTCCGGGGCATTTCCCAAAAAGGATTCATGTGTCGACACAGGTTCCACTTGATGTGTGGGAACGTGACAATGAATTTCCTGCATTTCCTATTGATGTTAGGCTTTTCGAAGCTTTTGACTTTATTGATCCATCCTTTTCATTGAAGCCTGTTGGAAAGATTTATTACAGTAAGAAAGTGGATAATTTTGACGCTGAGTCTTATCAGACTGACGTAGATATTCAGCGTAAAATTGAAATCGCTAAGGTTCAGCATAAACGTCTTCAACTTGAAGAAAATGAGTTGTCTAATCTAACTGTCCAGGAGGAAGCGTTAAGAAAAAGAGATTTTGATAAGTTGATCGCTGAAGCTGATCGTTTGTACAATAGAGGAGAGTATTCTCCTGCAATTATTGCTTATCGTGAAGCTTCATCGTTGTTCCCATCTAATACATATCCTAAGGATCGTATCGCTGAAATCGAAGATCTTTTAAGTGCACAGCGTCTAGCTGACCAGGAAAAGGAACAACAGGAAAAGAAGTTTTCAGAGAAAGTTGCTCTTGGTGATCAACATTTCGATAACGAACGTTACACTGCTGCTAAGGATGCTTATCAGGAAGCATTAGCCTTTAAACCTAATGATGTTGGTGTACAAAATAAAATTGCTGCAGCACAGCGTTTCCTTGATGATAAGGAAACGCGTAAGGCTTATCAAGATTTAATAGATAGAGGGGATGCAGCATATTCACGTACAGATTATGATGATGCGAGATCGTTTTACAATAAAGCATTAGGTTTGTTGCCTGATGAGGAATATCCTGCGCGACAGCTTGAACAGATTGGTATGATCGAAGTGAAGCTGGCAACAGATAAAAAGTTTGATGAACTTATGGCAATGGCTGATAAGCTTTTCAAACAGGGTAAGTACGACGAAGCTATAGCTGTATATGAAGAGGCGAAAAAGATTAAGGCTGATGCCACATTACCTCAGGAAAAGATTGAAGAATTAAGGAAACTTATAGAAGATCAAGCTCGTGATCGTCACTATGCAGAGGCTATAAATCGTGCCGACAATGCTTTCAAAAAGAAGGTGTATTTCGAGGCTAAGGGGTATTACCAGGAAGCTTTGCGAATTAAGGAAGGTGATGACTATGCAAATAAACAAATAACGACTATTGATGATATACTTGCAGAACAGAAGCGTTTGCAAGATCTGGAAGAACAATATAATACAGCAATTGCTCGTGCCGATAATGCTTTTAAGTCTGGTCAGTTTGAAGTAGCTAAGACTGTCTACAATGAGGCGCTTACTTTGAAGCCTAATGAGAAATATCCAAAAGATCAATTGGTTCGTATTGAGCAGGAATTAATTAAACTTGCTAAGGCACGTGCATTAGAAGAGAAGTTCAATACACTAGTCGCAAAGGCAAAAGCTTTGTCTGACATGCAGGAATTTCAGCAAGCACGTGATCTGTTTGCTTCGGCATTGGAATTAAAGCCAAAGGATAAGATGGTTCGTAAGGCGATTGACGATATTGATAAAATTCTTGCACAAATGGCAGAAGAACGTCGCCTGGAAGAAGAACACCAAAGACAAGTTGAAGAAGAACGTAATCGTAAATATCAAGATGCTATTGATCGTGCTAATAAACTATTCAAGAGACAGGAATATGGCGATTCGAAGCTTACTTATGCTGAGGCTATCAATATAAAAGAGGATGAAGAGTTTCCTTTTAAAATGATCAATAAAATAGATTCTATTCTTGCTGATCAGGAAAGGGAGTTGATTGCAGCGAAGAAACGTCAAGAGGAGTATGAGAGATCTGTGAGGGAAGCGAAAGAGAAAGCTTATAATCTTGCTGTTCACGAAGGTGATTCGCTTTTCAATATTAAAGAATACGCAACATCAACACTTCGCTACCAGGAAGCTAGTCACGTTAAACCTGACGAGCAATATCCTAAACAACGAATTGAAGAGATTAAGGATATCCTTGAGCAAATCCGATTGAATGATGAAGGTTATATGGCTGCTATTGATCAGGCAAATAAGGCTTTCAAACGTAAGGAGCTTGAATTTGCTCGTGAGAAGTTTAAAGAGGCGCTGACTTTTAAGCCTGAAGAGGATTATCCTAAGCGACAGATTCAGAAGATTGATGACTATTTGGCCCAATTACAGGAACAAAATCGCATAAGGGTGGCTTATGAAGATGGTATTGCATTGGCCGATTCATTATATCATGCTGATGACTTGACTGCAGCAAAGGATGCATACCTTAAAGCCAGTGAGATTAAGCCTGATGAAAAGTATCCGGCAACTCAGATCCGTATTTTGGAGGATAAGATTGCAGAGCGTGCCCGTTTGGCAGCAGAAATGAAGGTAAAACAGCAAGCTTATGATGAGGCAATTGCTAAAGGAGATGCCGCCATGAGTGCTGAGGATTTTATCGCTGCAAAAGTGGGATACAATGAAGCATTAGCCATTTTCCCTGATAAGACTTATCCTCAGGAGAAGATTGCTGAGATTGATAAGATATTCCAACAAAAGAGACAGGCTAGAGAGGCGCAATATAATGACCTTATTACACAAGGTGATGAACAGTTTAAAAATGAATTGTTTAACGATGCTAAAGCTTCATTTGAGCGTGCTTTGGAAGTGAAGCAAAATGATCGATATGCAACACGTCGTTTAAATGAGACTCTGGCAATGATTGATCGACTGGCAAGAGAGGAGCAGGAGCGTGTAAGAATTGAGAATGAATATGCTGGTATTATCACAAGGGCGAATGAATTGTTTAAGGCTGAAAAATTTAATGAAGCCAAAGGGCAATATCAGAATGCATTGAAAGTAAAACCATTGGAACAATATCCAAAGGATCAAATCGCATTTATAGATCAGTGGTTTATCGATCAAGAGAATGCGAAGCAGCTTGAAGTGGCCTATAATAAAGCGGTGGAAAGAGGAGACTCATTCTTTGGTAGAGATCAATTGAATGATGCAAGGAGTCAATATGTTGAGGCATCTAATCTAAAACCTGATCAACAGTATCCTGTAGATAAAATTGCTGAGATTGATAGTATCTTCCTACAGCGGTCAGAGGCAGAGCGTATTGCTAAGATTGAAGCCGCAAATGCTGCAGCACTGAAGAAAGCGACCGACGAGAAATATGCTCAGGCTATTGAAAAAGCAGATATTGAATTTAGAGCAAAGAATTTAGAAGATGCCAAAGCATTGTATGAAGCTGCATTGGCAATCTATAACGACAAGGATTATCCTAAACGTCGTATTAAAGAGATTGAACGCTTGATGACTGAGGAGCGAAAACGACAGGAGATGCTTGCTTTAGAAAGAGCCAAGGCAGAGAAGGATTCTGTTAAACGTGCAAACTTGTTGGCTTATCAGGGATTGGTGAGTGAAGGAAATAACGCCGTTGATCTTAAAGCCTATGATTCAGGTATTGATTTCTACAATAAGGCATTGGAGGTGTTACCAGAGAACAAAAAGGAAATAGATCGTTTGATTAGCAGAGCAAGATCGCTGAAACAGAAACAGGATGATCTGGATGCAAGATACGATGCTGCGATTAAATTGGCGAACGATACCTATGCTAATGGTACTTTGGAAGATGCATTGACTGCTTACAATAATGCACTGAATATAAAGCCAGACGAACAATATCCAACGGATCAGATTAAAGAAATTAAACGACAGATTGCTGAGCGTGATACTTTATATCGAAATGCTGTTGCAGCTGGAGATCGTTTCTTTAATACTGGCGACTATGTGAATGCAATGAATAAGTATTCTGAGGCATTAGGATATAAACCTCAGGAAAAGTATCCTGCAGGTAGAATAAAAGAAGCAACACAATTGTTGGCTGAGAACAAACAAAAGAAGGCGGATAAGGAAGAGATTGAACGCTCTTATCAAGCGGCTATTGCCAAGGCTGATAAGGCATTTAATGTTGTTAACTATTCGGCAGCAAGAATGGACTACCAACTTGCGTCTTCGTTGAAGCCTTCAGAAAAGTATCCAAAAAACCAGATTGCAAAAATTGATCAACTGTTATCGCAGTTGGAAGCCGATCGGTTGAATGCGCAACGTGAGCAACTGAAGCAAAATGTAGAGGTGGCTTATTCTTTAGATGAGAAGTTTACTGTTGCAGATATGGAGAGAGCTAACAGGAATAAAGGATTTGAAGATGCATTGAAGAAAGCTGATAAAGCCTTTAGTAAAGAGGATTACTGTATTGCTCGTTACTTTTATCATACTGCTTTGAACTTTAAACCAGGTGATGTTTACTGTGAAGGTCGTGTAAGAAAGATTGGGGAGCTACTGAAGTCGCTAATGGATGAGGAGGAGATGAGAAAATATGAGGAGCATATCCGAACTGCTGATCGAGAACTGACTGCTAAAAACTATTCAGTATCACGTTTCCATTATCAGAAAGCGCTGACCATTAATGATAGAGATAGCTATCCTAGAGAGCAGCTTAAGAAAATCCACAATCTTGTTCATCAACAAGAAGATGATCATAAGGAGTTTGACCAATGGCTTGCTAAAGCTGACCATGCAATGAGAACCAATGAGTACGGTGTTGCTCGATTCTACTATAACAAAGCATTAAAGTTGAATGGAGGTTCGTCATATGCAAAAGACCAACTACGAGAAATTGCTCGCTTAACACAAACGAAAGAGGAGCAAAATGATGGTAGTGATTATGCCAAATTTATAGGCAAGGCTGATAAAGCATTCTACTCGAAAGATTATGGTGTGGCAAGGTTCTATTATCGAAAGGCAATGGAAGCCGATTCCTCTAAATCGTATCCTCGAGAACAGTTGAACAAGATTAAACAACAGATTGCTCAGAATAGTATGAAATAAAAAAAAGCCCTACCGGGCTTTTTTAGTTTTGTAAGGTGTGATAAGGATTTTAATTTACCCGGTAGGACTTAAAATTTTTATAGTATTCTTTTTTGCTTAGTTAATAAGCATACCATTTTTCAATTGCATTGCTAAATCTGCACCTTTCAACTCTTCAACAATCTTTAATGCAAAGTGTAAAGCAGTTCCAGGACCTTTTCCTGTAATGATATTGCCCGATTTTACTGCTGGAGCATCAACAACGTTAGCTCCTTCAAGATGAGATTCAAAACCAGGATAACAAATAGCGTCTTTTCCTTTAAGTAGTCCAAGGTGACCAAACACCATAGGAGCAGCACAAATAGCAGCTAAATGCTTTCCAGCACCATCAAAAGTCTTGATTTGTGATCTTAAACCTTCATGTTCATCAAGATTTGTTGCTCCTGGTATACCTCCAGGAAGAACGATCATATCAAATTCTTCGTAGTTTACATCTTCAAAAAGCACATCAGCTACAACAGGGATATTCTGAGCGCCAACAACCACCTTATCTCCGGTAATGGAAACAGTGGTAAGATCGATTTCTGCTCGTCTTAATACATCTATGATGCTTATTGCTTCCACTTCTTCAAATCCAGTGGCTAAATGAACACATACTTTCTTCATTGGTCAAAATTTTTACGATTCAAAACTAATTAAAAGATTATTAGATTTCCAGATTAAAAGGACTTTTTGACTGCGTAAGCCTAAAATATTTAACAAGGATCCAATATTTCTTTAGCATCCTTCTGGCGCTACCATCGAGTGATAGGATGAGAAGGATTTTCTGATCAAGTTGTATAAAAATAAAAAAGATTCCCGAAGAACAGGAATCTTTTTTGATTGTAGATGTATTAAAAATTGTAGGTAACTAATTTTCAACAAATTCATTTAGCGATTTTTCAAGCTTTTTACGAGTGAAGAAAATGCGACTCTTAACTGTACCTAGAGGTAAATCTAAGTGTTCAGCAATTTCTTTGTATTTGTAACCATCCAAAAACATTTGGAAAGGTACTCTGTAATCTCCACTAAGACTGTTAATTTCTCTTACAATCTCTTTTGAGTTGTAGAATGAGTCTGGTGAAGGATATAATCTACTCTTGGAAAATTTCAAATGTAGGTCGTTGTTTGATCCGTAGAAAGTACTACGTGTCTTAATCTTCTTCCTATAGTCATTGATAAAGGTATTCTTCATTATCGTATGAACCCATGCACTGAAATTGGTGTTTTGAGTAAACTTATCTCTATAAGAAAGCGCCTTCAGAAAAGTTTCTTGAAGTAGGTCGTTTGCTTTGTCTGGATCTGACGTTAGACTTAGAGCATAGTATAATAACCTTTCTTTAAGTCCTAATAATTTGTTATTGAACTGAATTTGTGTCATGGCATTTATCTTTTATAGGTTATTTATTTTCTTTTTTGTTTCTACTTCAAACTTAGAGAAGAAAAACGGATATCTATATCTGATTTAGATATTTTTGATACACCTATAAATTTTCTCTATACTCTAATATGAATGTTGAAAAAAATCAGTTTTACCTTGTAAATGTCACAAAAACTGAATGCTTAGCTTTCTGGGCTTTTGTTATCCTCAATTTACGGAATTATCGCTAAAATGTGACCAATTTAAGGAAAGGATTTAGCTGTTCTAAAACATAGTAGTACACATAATAATGCACAAAATTAATCAATATTGGAGATTTTTAATCTTTTGAATTCCAAGAAAGCATCAGAGAGTAAAGTATTTAGATGGGGTAGGGATAAAAAAATAAGGATAGAGTGTTCTATCCTTATAGCCTAACTAAACCAAAAACTATGAATATAAATACCCATTAAAACCGGCGCAAATATATGTTGTAAAACATAAACACGCAAAAAAACATTCAAAAAAAATCAAAAAAATGTACTTGTCACATTTAGTACTTAAATAATAATTTAGCTATCAGGACTTTCCATATTTGTTAAGATTTAAAGGTACTTTTAAGGAGCATTTTTCCCTATCGGAATGAATGAGGTTGGGCAAATAATGTTATATTCGCATGCAATGATAATCAACTTTATTAATCATAGGTAGTCAACCTTTATCATTGCGATTAGCATGGTGAAGATTAATAGAGAAGATCGGATATCCTGAATGATAACCAGCTTTACTCATTTAGGAACACATATTAAATGACAGGAGAAATAAATTTTTAGAGTTATGTTGAAAGGAATATTAGCAATTTCAGGACAGGGCGGATTATTCAAGCTTGTATCAGAAGCTAAGAACACAATTATTGTTGAATCTTTAGTTACAGGAAAAAGAATGCCAGCCTATGCTAGTGCCCGTATTAGTGCATTAGAGGATATCGCTTTATATACATATGATGAAGAACTTCCATTGAAGGATGTTTTTAAGAAAATCGCTGACAATACAGAAGGTGGAGAGGCTATTAGCCACAAATCATCAAACAACGAGTTGAAAGCTTTCTTTGAAGAGGCTATTCCTGAGTATGATGAGGATCGTGTATATGTATCAGATATGAAGAAAATTGTTCAATGGTACAATGTTCTTCATAAAGCAGAACTTCTTAACTTCGAAGAAGAGGTTGTAGAAGAAGAAAAGACTGAAGAATAAGTATTGGTTATAGATAACCTTAAACACCCCAAATGCGATAAGTATTTGGGGTGTTTTATTTGATAATTATTTGTTGAACAGATTTTTTTCTTTCGTTTGATTCTTTTCCATAAGAATCTCGAATAGCTTCACAGTAGCTAAGGCATCACCTGCAGCCCTGTGTCTTCCATTAATCTCAATATCCAGATCATTACAGAGCTTACCTAAACTGTATGACCGATGTCCTGGAAGAAGCTTCCGACTTAATTGTACAGTACAAAGTGTTTGTCGCTTGAAATCGTATCCTAACTGAGCAAATTCTTCGCGCATAAAACCATAGTCGAATGCGGCATTGTGGGCTACAAATATTTTCCCTGCAGTTATTTCAAGAATATCACGAGCTACTTCAAAGAATTTAGGGGCATTGGCAACCATTTGGTTCGAAATTCCCGTAAGCTTTGTTATATAATAAGGTATTTGACACTCAGGATTGATTAACGAATGGAATTCATTGGTTAAACGTGTACCATTGTGAGAATAGATTGCTATTTCAGTAATTTTTCCTTTTTGAGCACTGACACCAGTAGTTTCTATATCAATTATTGTGTACATTCGAGCTATATTTAACGACATTCAATAAATAGGGTATTACTCGCATTGGTTGAATTGTAGCATCGTACAACACCGAGTAAATTTAATAGAATGGAAAAGTACAAGATTTGGTTGGAAAAAGCAATAGAAGCATCAATAAAGGCAGGTAAAGTAATCATGGAAGTTTATCACCAAACTGAAATGGGCGTTGAAATTAAATCCGACAATTCTCCTGTTACGATTGCTGATAAACGTGCAAGTAAAGTGATTCTGGAAGACCTAAAAGAGACTGGTTTGCCTATAATTAGTGAAGAGGAGACTATTGCTGATTACGAAGAGCGTAAGCATTGGGAAAAGTACTGGCTAATCGATCCTTTGGATGGGACAAAAGAATTCATTCGTAGGAATACTGATTTTACTGTAAACATTGCATTGATTGAGAATAATGCTCCTACCATGGGAGTAATTTATTGTCCGGTGACTGGTGAACTATATTGGGGAATGACTGGTAATGGTGCTTACAAGTACGAATTAAATAATGCAGAGCTTCAGCTTGAAGAAATTCTGAAAAGTGGGATAAGATTACCATTAACTGATAATAATAGCAAAATAGGTATTGTTGGTAGTCGCTCGCACATGAATGAGGAAACACAACATTTTATCGATGATTTCATCAAGGAACAGGGAGAAGAGCATACTGAATTCATAATTCGAGGCAGTTCGCTTAAGTTTTGTATGTTAGCTGAAGGCAAGGCTCATGTGTATCCTCGTTTTAGTAATATCATGGAGTGGGACACGGCAGCCGGTCATGCTATTGCAGTAGCAAGTGGTTGTACGGTTACTTTAATAGATAATGAAACTCCGCTACAGTACAATAAAGAATGTTTGTATAATCCATTCTTTATTGCAAGAAGGCCAATATTATAGGTCTGAATCAGGTTCCGATAATTTGATTTGCACATCTAACAACTGGGTTTCAAACTTACGGCGATTGAGAATATCGATATAGTCAAAACACACTTTCGCATGATCTGGGTTATCTTTCATTGATTGATATGATTTGATAACCCATTCAAGTGCTTTTTCTACATCTCCAAGCATCTCTGATGCTACAGCCATATTGAACATTGATTTAGCTGAGAGGTATTGATTTTCATTGTCAATATACTTCTCCCAAATCATTTTAGCCTGCTCCCATTGAAAGGCTTTGGCATATATGTCAGCCTGCTTGAATTCGATATTTCCTGACTTATAGAGTAAGCGATCAACGACAATCCAATGTGGTGCTAATTTGTGTGCAAACTGTTCGCCAATAATCTGAGCGCTCTCTTTTACCATGTATTCAGCAGTAGGTAGTTTCTTTTTTGCAGCTTTATAAGTAACGCCATAGGTATCCCAGCTAATGGTATCCTTCACAACACGCGATTCCATATAAAAAGTATCAACTAACGAATACAACGACCATTGAGAAATAACCACATGTGATGCCTGTAGAAAACCCGAATCTTTATTGTAATAGTTATTGCTAAAAGAGTGGAAGTTGTTCAATACCACTAGTAAATCTGCATTAGAAAATTCACGAATATATCCCAATTCTTCTTTATCCAGACGATTGTCGGTGTATATCTGTGAAACTTTACAATTGGATGGAAGAACCTTCAGGGTATCGAAATATTGTGAAGCAACAACACTTTCAAACAATGCCTCTACACACGTATTTGAGTGGATACTATCATAGTTGGCAGGGTAAGGAGTTCCTACATCATTATAATAGGTCTTATTATATGTCGAGTCACAGTCTAGAAATACCGACTGATTGATGATGGCTACATCACGGTATTTATCTGAAAAGGAGTAAAGCGAAGGCTGCAATACCTCAGTTTGAAAATTGGAAACATTCATAATTGATACACATCTACAGAAGGTACCAACAATGATTACCAGATAAAAAATCTGTTTACTCAGTGTCATTTAGTTGTTCGTTAAGTTTTTTCTCGGCGTTTAGTCTGTTTTTCAAAATCCTCGCATATTTATTAGCGATGGTTTTAAAATAAGCATTACTTTTCATTTTTGCAATTTTCTGACACTCAGATATGTATTGGAGTGATTTTCTTAAGTCTCCTTCCATCTCTGAAGCTTGTGCCAGGTTGTAATTTGCAAAATATGAAATTCTGGGTTTCTCTGAATTTTGATACTTAGCCCATATCGTAGCTGCTTCTTCCCATTTGTTTTTATCAGCCAATTTAGCTGCCTTTTTGAAATCTTCATTGTTAAGGCTAAAGAACATGCGGCCTACCGTTTGCCATGAAGGAACAAACTGTTTGGCATAGTTTTCTCCTACCAGTTGACTCGCTTGGGAGATGGCTGTCAGACGATCAGGAATCCTGCTGGCCGAGTAGTTTCCAAGCTCATCTAATCCTTCCCAGTAAACCGTATCGGCTTTAGTGTATTGATCCAGAAGCTTTTTCTCAAATGGATCATAAACCGTCCATATAGCACCAGTAATCACCTCTGCGCTATTCTGGTCGGCATAATCGCGTACAACATTGAGGTAGGTAAGTGTTTCTAATGAAACCAACAAATCAGAGTTGCTATCATTACAAATTCTTTCTACTGTATTCCAACTAAGCCTTGGGATTCTTTTTCCGCGCTGAACAGGAAGGTTATTGTCCATCATTTTGATGGTTTTAATATTTGATTTCTCGCGCAGTTTGCTCGTAAAGCCACCAAGACAAGCAGCTATTGCTATACTATCGGTATTGGCAGTTATTTTTGATTTGTAGAAATACTGATTCTTTTTGTAGTAATTCTGAAGCGTATCGCTAATGAATTTGAAGTTACGTGAAATGGTAACCACATTTTTATCTTTGAAAATGAGGTCTTTTTTCGCCGGATTTAATACATCAATAGTAAAATCTTTTGTTGTTGTACACGAAACAACAGCCATTAAAGTAATGCATAGGATGATAAGTTTTAGAGATCTCATTGTTTCTTTTTTGATTGTTGACGAGCCCACTTATTAATTAACTTAATCCTCTTACTGATTTTAGAGGCATGATAGTGTGTAGTAGATCGGTATTGTGTCTTATTCGAGCGATTTAGCCACTCAATTGCTTCATTCAGATTTCCCGCCATTTCAGCTGCCAATCCCATGTTAGCTTCTGCCATACTTCTTATTTTTCTGCTACCATGAGTAGTGAGTCCTTCCCAAATCTCTGCAGCTTTATCCCATTCATCATTTAGTGCAAGCTGACCTGCCTTTTTCAATTCTGAGTTACCATTGATATACAATCGGCGTTGCTGTCTGACTGGGTATGGCATTATCATGGAGGTGAATGCGTCGGCATTTTGCAGGGCATAACTAATAACCAGATCTTTATAGTTTGAGAGATCCTTTTTCAGACCTTTTACTGTTTTATTGATAGCTCTTACATCTACTGAGTCTTTTAGGAATACCTCATCAATAAGTTTTCCATCATACCCATCATATATTCTCCAGTACGACATTGGAAGTATTCTGGCATAAGCCCAGTGCGTTTCCTCGGTAGACAGCACAGTATCAAGCTGTGTTTTCATACCGACTGACAAATGATCAAGTGTGATCAAGGCATCTGTCTCAAGACGTTCGCATACTTGCAATACATAGGCTGGCGGAAACACAGGAGATAACTTTGTCGACGAGGTTTCTTTAGGAATATCCTTTTGATAAGGAAGCACTGTTTCCATATCTGCCTCTTCATTAAGAATGATTGCTGCGGCATGTAAAGCAGTATCAGCAGCAAGGCTATCCAGGACAGTCAGGACATTAATTTCTTTCGTAAGCTTCAACTCCTTGAATAGTAACGAGTCAGAATACTGTTTAAACTCGTTATTCTTTGCTCTGTTGAGTAAGGTAAAGCTCTGAACATGGTCAGGTAAAGCCTTCCTTCCTGGATTCAAGTAGTTAAAACGATACATTACATACGATTGACACGACGACATACTTATGCCAATCAGGATGATGATAATATAGTTCAGAGATTTAAGATTCATATTCATTACACTGTTCCCCAAAATTTCCTCAAAAACCATTCCAAAGAAATAATAATGATTAAGATTAACGCCAACCATTGGTAATCTATCATGTTGATCATTCTTATATCCTGGTCTTCACGTGTTTTTATTGACTCAGCCGACTCCAGATCATTGATCAATTGATCAATTTGCTCCTCTGAATAAGATTGCCCCCCTGTTTGAAGGGCCAGATTATTCATCATGTTGAAGTTAGCCTTTATATTCTCTTTCTCCAATTGATTTTTGGTAATAAGCAATTCACTATTTTTGGTATATTCTTCATTACCAATTGTAGTAACACATTGTAACTGATAAATTCCTGCTGGAAAATTTCCAAGATTTAGTTGATACCCATCTCCCGAGTCGTTCATCACAAATGAGAAATTTTTGCCTGTGCTATCGGTAAGATTCATCTTAATCTCGAGATCTCGAATAGGATTAAAGGTATCATCGTAAATACTTCCTCTAACAATCAGAGGTGTATATTCTTGAATTGATTGAGGATGTTCAATCTTAAACTTAGCTCCTGTTTCCTGATCAGTAAGGAAATTAAAGATTTTACCAAGCAGTTGATTATAGGTGTTAAACGAGTTCTCTTTCAGATAGCTCTGTACAGGCCATTGCCAAATCCCTTCACCAACAATACAACATATTCGTTGCTTGTTCATTGATCCAACAAAGAGCTTAGGAGATCGCGAATCTTTTAGTTCAGTAAGCAAAGCTGAATAGCTGTTGCTTAATCCCACAGCCTTGGCATTTGACAGTAGGGGAGTCCAGGTTTTAAACTGTTCCAGTTCTTCGCGCTCCACCTTGAAAGGCATAAAATTGTCATTTGTATTGATCTGATTGTAACTTGCTTGATCTAAAGGCTGAAATTTGAATCCCAACAAAAGATCATTAAGTTTCTTATAGTTTGTTTGAGGTCCCGTGATGATCATGCAAGGCTTCTTAAGTTGCACAACATTCTTTAATAATGTAGGAATTTGCTGTTGTGCGGAAGGAACCTGATACAGTACTACAGCATCATATGCTTGGAGTTCAGGAATCTTGTCTGATAAATAAGCAATGGTTGTCTGGTAGCCCGATTGATTGTCTAGTGCATTTCTTATGCTTCTAATATCAGGGTGAGGGCCATGTGTCGCAATTAATATTTGTCGGTTTCTATCCACTACATTAATCGCAAACGACTTTTCATTGTTAGCAATATTTACCTCATTGCGTAATGGTTTAAGCCTAACCTGATAATGCCTCAAGCCTTGTGTTTCGGTCTTGATAGGAATCGATTTGCGTACATAGAAATTGTCATCATCAATATTAAATCGTTCTTTATAGATCTCCTTGTTGTTTTCAAGAATCTCAAGACTCGCATACTGATTAAGACATTTATTAAACTTCAGATCAACCTGTAGATTAAAAGTATTATGCAGCTGAACCGTTTTCCGATGAGTTACACTCAATACCTCCTGATCGAAATAATTAGCGCTGTCGCCCACGGTAATCGTGTTGAAGGCAAACCTGCATTCCTTGGCTGGATATACCGGGCTGATACCTCTATTGTAAATTCCATCACCAAGAATAATGGCTGCACCAACATTTTTTCCTCTTGAGTTGCGCTGTACTTGCTGGATCATTTGTGCGTAATCCGATACATCATCCTTAAAGTCCAAAGGTCCCTCTGCCGAAGCCTCTTGTCCGAAATAAATCTCCCGAACCTCAAATTCTTGTTTGCTCTGCTCAAGGGAACTCTTTATTGAATTTACGATATTAGTATACTTATCTTTGTACTTTACAAGCGACGACGAATTGTCTACCGCTAGCCAAATTGTTGGAGGTGTTGAAGTTGTAAGCACACCTTTAATCAAGGGGGATAATAGCAACAGAGCCAGTAGAGAAGCTCCCAAAAATCGAATACTACTTAGTATTAGATGTTGTTGTTTGCTTAGTATATTGCCACTATTTCCTTTGAAATAAATGATTCCAGAAATCAATGCACCAATAAGTGCACTTAATAGCCAGCAATAAAGAGGTATGTCGGTAATGAATTTCAAAATTGATCTATTAGTTGATATTGTTAAATTTTCGACTCTAATATATTCTTTATCGCATCAATTCCCAGCTTTTTAGCAATAATCTTCTTGTCTTTATCCAATAAAAATATTGCAGGTGTAGTCACAATATTATAGTTCAATCGAAAATTCGTTTGATTATCAGGATCATAAACGTTGATCCACTCTTCAATCCCTTTATCCATCACAAATTCCTCCCATTCTTCTTTATTGTCGTGTGTATAAACGGCCAATACTTTTAGTCCTTTGTCTCGGTAGGGTAGGAATATCGATTTATACAGGTGAGGGATCTCCTTTTTACAGTGGCCACAATCGGTTTCCCAGAATACCACCAACGTATAGGGAGAGTCGATGTTATGCAGACTAAACCACTCTTCATCAATCGACTGCATTTTGAAATCTGGAGCTTTATTTCCTATGAGTGTTGGACTGCGTTTGATAACTTCTTCCATTATCTTTGATAGCATGGTAGAATCGGCCCAACTGGCTTCACCACTTAGATAATATTTCTGCGCAAGCTTCACAAACACATCTTCCATGCCCATGTATTTTGAAGTCAGACTGTTATTGAGTGCAAAGCTGGCCACGTATTTGTACATTTCAGGATCAGGTTTCGCTTTTTCAATTAACCTTATCGACTCCTGTAGAATAGTATCTGGCACCTGTAGTAGCACCTTATTGAAATAAAGCTCAAATTTACCTTTTATTGTAGGCGTATTAATTAGTCGCGCGTCAGTAAGATCGAAATGGTCGAAATAGTGATTCTTGCGATAGTTATATTCAGCTTGCCATCTCTTTTGAGGATAAACACCCTTGAATGCTTCCGCAGGCAAGTCCACTGGAATCATACTTGCCATAAAAGTACCGAAAAAGCTTCCTTTATATTTGTTTGCATGATCTTTCCAATAGGTATTCATTGTAGCGTTAAGTTCCTTAAGCTTTTTGCGATATACCGCGAGCGAGTCTTTGTTGGTCTTATATTTTTGATAATGTCTGGTTAGTGCCAATCGCTTTTTTTGCTGTTCTTTCAGGTGTTGTTGATATTTGTAAAACTGAACAGACTCATCATTGCCCTTAACGGAATAATCGTTGCCTTCAATAGCAATTGAGACCGTTTGCTTTTCACCCAATAAAAAATCCACTTGTTTGGTCTTACCACCTACAACAGAATAGATACCCTGCTTAAGACTTTCATGCGATTCATATTTAAACAAACCGTTGCCATTCGATTGCAGTGTATCTTTCACAAACACCTTCCCATCAATATAGTAAGCCAGCAGTACCGTTGAATCTTTAAATGCTGGAAATTCAACCTCTATATTAGTCTTTTGAGCAAATCCTTGTTGATTTGCTACTGCGATTAAGATTGCTATGATGAAAAGTAACTTCTTCATGATATTTATTTAATCAGTTCTTTAATTTTTAAGGCATTCGATCTATTGTTAAAAGCATCCAGCAAAATGTGTTCCCTTTCTGCAATACGCTCTTCTGTGATTGGTATATTCATCCAATGGTTGATAGCTGCGATTTGCTCACGTGGTGTGTCGGCTATATGGCAGAGCATTTCTAATCCGGTTCCTCTAACCATCAATCCGTTAGTGATGCACTGTCTGCCGCGATATAAAGAGTTTAATAGCTTTAATTTCAAACCGGTAGGCTGAAATGTATGAAGCAGAATAACTTGTGCATTTGCAATAAGCTGTTCCATCTCCTCAAAAGAAGGAGTATCGATTAGTGCTACATTTGGCAAATCTTCGCAGGCTTTCAGCACTTCTTTGGCCGGATCTTTACCCGCTATAATCACTTTGTGGTTAATCTGCCCGAGTACATGTTCTGATAGATGAAGTACAGCCGCAATATTTTCTTTTACACTAAGATTACCATGAATAAGGATATAGTCACCTTGTCCTGCTTTTATCGCTATCTTTTCTTCTGAATGAAATGCCGGAATTAAGTTCGCCTTCCCATATTTTCTTTTGAAATAATGATAGTCAGCCTTGGAGATTGCCAGTACATGGTCGGCGATGTACAAGTATGATTCAAATTTCTGAAGTTTACTGGCTTCCCAATAAAAGAAAAGTTTATTAATCAAATTACGCTCAGCCTTTGCAAGATGTCGGTAATAATCGTGTTCAACATTATGTGCTCTGACGATTAATTTTTTTCTTCTGATTCTTTCATTCTGTAGAATAGAGCAACAATGAAGTCCTTCCATTAGAATTGGAGCATCATCTTTTAAAAGATTGTCGATTAGCTGATCGCTAACTCTCGACTTCACAATGAAAGGAGTCTTGCTCAAAAGATGCCGAAGATTCATTCTTCGTTTGTAGTACGATACCTGTGTGCACAATTTTTCTAAATCAGGAGCATGCTGACGGCCATATTCAAAGCAATGTAAATGGATTTTAACTCCTAGTTGATGTAAATGCTTCACTTTGTAAAATACATCAATAATCCCCCCGTAATTGGGCGGATAAGGAATATTAAAAGCTACTATGTGCAGGTTAGTGTCGTTCATTGTTGAATTCTAATGTGAATATAAAAAAAATCCCGCTTGCCTTAATGACAAACGGGATTTTCCTTTAATTATGATATCTAATTTCTTGAATTTTCCTCTTTTTAGTAGGAATTATGGGATTAGATTCACATTTCCATAGCGTGAAGTAATGTTAACTGTTGCTGTAGGTGTGCCATCTCCAATTACTCCCTGTAAGCGCATGCTTGTATTTTCTTTCTCCTTATTCAGTCTGTTAGATTCAGGATACTTAACAGAGCAGTAGCTTGTGTTTACAGTCAGGTTATACGATGCATCAGCAGGCATTCCCATTTTTACACCTCCATATTGAGTGTTAATCTTGATTGATTCAAACTCTGGACTTACTTCTTTAATGGTAATTTGTCCGTAGCCATTTTCAATGCTAGCGTGTACATTAAGCTTGTCGATAGTGATACCTGTGTATTTAGTGGTCGATTTAAAACCATCTAACTCATCAAAGCTAAAGGTGTCGTAACGTGAATCGGCATTAAAATTAAGTGCAACATCGGCACTCACAACCGAGTAACGACTGGTTACATCTATGTTGCCAGCTTTTTCAATATATACCTTAGAATACTTTAGATCAGCTTTTACATCATTTGTTTCATTGATTTCAGCGCGACTGTAACCAAGGTATAGCTGAGTATTCTGACCAGTAAGATTGTTTGCATACATTTTACCGTATTTCACTTCAAACTTACTATCTGCAGTACAGTCGTTCATGCGGATTGCTCCATACTTAAGCTCAAAGTCCAATGCACGATCTTCGGGTATGTACACGAAATAATCTACGCTAAAGCTATCTCTTGTCTTAAATTTACTTGCAAACTCGGTTACTGCTGATACAGTGCCTCCTGAAGCTCCAAAGTCTACGTCAATCATATCAAGTAGATAATCTGCCTTATTCTGAGTAGAATGTTCTACAGTGATTACTACATCAATGATCACCGAATCTCCGGTCATAGGGTGAACACTAATATCTCCATATTTACTATTAATCTTTAATTCTTTTACCTGTTCTGGAGTCCAGGCCTTGTGGATCTCTTTGGTAAATTGCTCTTTTGCGCTAAGCGTAGTTACGCAAAATAGCGCTAGAGCAGCTAAGACGATTGATTTAAATGACTTCTTTTGCATCTTTTCCCGTATTTAATGTTTTTATTACTTTCAATTCCGAAACAATCTTATTTAGCATATCCAGTTTCATCTGGTAATACTCAAGAATAGCAGAGATTACGCGCTCATCTGTAGGATTTGCATCAAGATCTTTTAATAGTTCTTGGTACATTGCTTCCAAATCTTTTAATTCTTCTTTAATCACCTCTTGTTCTTTAGGAGATGTAACTCCTTGTGTGAAATAGGTTTCCAGAAGACTCTGATTCTCTTTTATACTTGTTTGATAAAAAATTTCAGCCTCTTTATATTCTGGTGACACCGCGGCAATGGTCTGCTGTTTTGTTGGCTTTTGCACGCGTTGATAAATATTTTCTGAAACAAGAAGCACAAAAATAGTTATTGCAGCGATTTTCAAAACAGTATTCCACTCAATCTTTTTCTTTCGCTTAAACCGTTTGTCCAACTTCTGTTCAAATTTCTCGAAATGCATTGCCGATGGCTCTTCATTATCGAAAAACTCCTTATTCTCTTTTAATAGTTCCTCTAATCTGTCCATAATCCACTAGTTTAGCGATATTGTTTTGCGCTTATGCACGATTAACAATTCTTTCAGTTTTCTTTTCGCTCGTATATATTGCGATCGTGATGATGAATTCCCAATTCCCAGTATCTGTGCTATTTCTTCATGATCATAACCTTCGATGAGGTATAGATTCAATACCACACGGTACCCATCGGGTAATTCCGATATCACTTTTTTTACATCTTCAATACTGTATGAAAAGGCTTCTTCTGCTTGCTCTTCAGCTACTTCTTCAGGTATGATTTGCTCGTTAATCTCAAAAAGCTGCTGTTTGTGCTTTTTGATCTCGTCGAGTGACTTATTAATCACGATCCTTTTTAGCCACAATCCGAAACTAACCTCTCCACGGTAGCTTTCTATCTTTTCAAAAGCTTTTAAGAACGACTCTTGCATGATATCCTCAGCAAGTTCGGGGACCTTCACTATACGCAGACTAACATTGTACATGGCTTTGTAATAAAGCTTATACAGTTGGAACTGCGCCTCCCGATTGTATTCCTTACATCGGTCGATGATATCCTGGTGTATGTTTTTGTATAATTGCTCCACTTAAACTCTTATTTCTGTCTCAATAGACGTAGCCTTTTTTTGAATGTTGCACGTGTTGCAAAAAAAAATAAAAAAAATGGATTCTTATTGAAATTGCTTTTATTATTCATCATTGCCATTGTAGCCTACAACCAATGATGCTCCGGCTTTTTTGTTGGCGAAAATACCAAAGGTCGGTGCTTTAAGCCTGAGACCTGAAAACTTGGGTGAACAAATTTTGATAGTATTTGAATCATTTGTGCTACAATTTAGTGCATTATTGAACCTGTTTAAGACAATTTCACCACCTCCTTCTATTATTTATCGTTAATTTCGAGCCAGAAATTACCAGACACTATATCGTAAAACATTATTATAAATAGAAAACAAAGAAAAATTAATAACGTAACAACTAAACGTTGAAAATATGACATTGCTAAAAAGAACTACGTTTATTGCTTTCCTTGCTGGAGTAATAGGTAGTATTATGCCGGGACATGCTCAAAAACCCGACTGGGATAATGTTAAGGTTATACAGATTAACAGGGAGCGTCCACATGCCGATTTAATGGTTTACCCAAATCAGAATGAGGCACAAAGTTTTAAGAAAGAATCATCATCATGGTATGCCTCGTTAAATGGGGAGTGGAAATTTTCATGGGCAAAGAATCCTGTCGAGAGAGTAAAAGATTTCTATAAGGCCGATTATAATGATGAGAATTGGGATATGATCAAAGTTCCAGGCAACTGGGAGACTCAAGGACATGGTATCCCTTTATACTCTAATAGGATTTACCCTTTCCCACATGAGGATGTAAAAACTCCGCACGATTGGAATCCGGTAGGATCTTATCGTCATCACTTTTCAGTGCCAGCGCAATGGGATGGTCGGGATGTACATATTACCTTCGATGGAGTGCAATCAGCTTTTTATTTATGGATAAATGGAGAGAAAGTAGGGTATAGTCAGGGGAGTAGAACACCTGCTGAATTTAATATTACTTCTTATTTAAAGAAGGGGAACAATCTAATTGCAGTTGAAGTGTATCGCTGGAGTGATGGATCATATCTTGAGGATCAGGATTTTTGGAGGTTAAGTGGTATTTTCAGAGATGTTTACCTATGGAGTCCTGCTGCTGTGCACCTAAGAGATTATGAGGTATTGTCTTCACTGAAGAAGAATAATAAAACTGGGATTTTTAATTTAAAAGGAGAGATACATACCAGTACAGAACGAACCACTGCAGCCGTAGACCTACTCTTGAAGGATCAGGATGGTACTACGGTTCTAAAAGCAAGTAAGACTGTTCAGGTTGAGAATAATACTGCAGCGTTTAGTTTTGCAGAGAAAGAGATTAAAAACTGTACTTTCTGGAGTGCAGAGAATCCGTACTTGTACGACTTAATGATCACCATTAAAGATCAAAAAGGAAATATCCAGGAGGTAATTCCTCAGAAAGTAGGATTTCGCTCAATTGAGGTTGTTGGTGGACAAATATTGGTGAACGGACAGGCTGTTATATTTAAGGGAGTAAACCGTCATGATCATAGTGCGGTAAACGGTCATTATGTAACTAGAGAAGAGATGCTGAAGGATATCGAGCTAATGAAGCAATTCAACATCAATGCAGTACGTACTTGTCACTATCCAAATGCTCCTGAATGGTATCAGTTATGTAATGAGTACGGAATATATCTCATCGATGAGGCAAACATTGAAAGTCACGGATTCGGCAATGATGATAAGAATGTAACAAGTAATCATCCCGACTGGAAAGAGGCGCATGTCGATCGCATTGAAAGAATGGTGAAAAGAGACCGTAATAATCCATCAGTAATTATCTGGTCGATGGGTAACGAGAGCGGTGATGGGCCTAATTTCAAGGCTTGTTATGATTGGATTAAAGAACATGAAGCTTCTCGTCCGGTACATTACGAAGGAACAACTAACCATTGGGATGATGTATTCAATGCCGACATCTATTCCAGAATGTATGCAACGCCAGAAATATCAGAGGAGGCTGTAAACAAGTATCCTGAAATGCCATATATTCTGTGCGAGTATTCACATGCTATGGGAAATAGTAGTGGTAACTTAAAGGAATATTGGGACCTAATCTATAAGTATCCAAATTTCCAGGGAGCTTTTGTCTGGGATTGGATGGACCAAGGAATTCGTTTAGATGTTCCAGCTGCTTATAAGAAGACAGCTGCAAGTGATCATTTCTATGCCTATGGAGGCTGGTGGGAGAATGCCAGAGCGCTTTATACTGCAAACGATTTCTGTATGAATGGAGTTGTTGCTGCCGATCATACTCCGCATCCTGGACTGTATACAGTAAAGTATTTTCACAGAAATGTACATGTAAAAGCTGTTGATCTAGCAGAAGGTGTATTTGAGATTACCAACTGGTATGATTTTACAAATCTGGAAGATGTTGTAATGGGTGAATGGAGTATCCAGGAAAACGGAACTACTATACATACCGAGGCAATTACCAATCTTGATATTAATCCGCGCAAGACTAGGAAGATAAAAGTGAAGATGCCTTCGTTGAATGAAGGAAATGAGTATTTTATCACATTTAACTTTAAGACAAAAAGTGCAACAACCTTTGTTCCTAAAGGGCATGAAGTGGCGTATGATCAGTTTAGACTGCCACAAAGTGTATATCCAAAGAACAATGCTGTTGCTGCGACCTCAAATATCAAAGTGCAGAAACGCGGTCGCTTTGTGATCATCAGTGGTGATGAGTTCTCAATGTGTTTCGACAAACAAGAAGGTGAGATTGACTGGTACTATTATCAGGGGGTTAGTGTATTTGAAAGCGGTATTAAGCCTGATTTCTGGAGAGCACCGACGCAGAATGACCGAGGTGCAACTAAGCTTGGTAGTCCAACGATCAAGCGTATGGACATCTGGAGAAACGCGAATACATGGCAGGTTACAGCGTTTGATATTGAAGAAAGGGCTGGAGAGGTGCGCATTAAGATTAAGGCCGATTTACCTGTGGTTAATGCTGATTACCAAATGAATTACACTATCTCGGGTGATGGTAGATTGAAAGTTGATGCTCATTATAAGCCTCAGGGTAATATTGATCAGTTGATGCCAAGATTCGGAACATCGATGGTATTAAGTGCTGGATTTGAAAATATCTCGTGGTATGGTGCTGGTCCACAACCTT
The DNA here is from genome assembly GCA_005217565.1 of Puteibacter caeruleilacunae. GTDB lineage: Bacteria > Bacteroidota > Bacteroidia > Bacteroidales > Prolixibacteraceae > Puteibacter > Puteibacter caeruleilacunae. Next base: position 230,315 of record SJCO01000011.1, on the reverse strand, counting down.
CGTATCAGGATCGTAACGTTGAGAAAGTTGGAATCTATAACTCAACTGTTGATGAGGAATGGGTAGAATATTCACGTCCTCAGGAAAATGGATACAAGAGTGATGTACGTTGGTTTAGTATGGAGAATCTTGATGGTGTTGGAATTAAAGTGTGTGGAGATCCTTTGATTTCTTTTGGAGCATCCCACTATTCAAAAGCTGATATTGAAGAGGCTGATTATTCATTCAAGCTGGTACGCAAACCACAAGTATTCTTGAACATCGACCTAAAACAGATGGGAGTGGGAGGAACAACTAGCTGGGCAAGCAAAGCATACCCTCGTCCGAATTATCGTCTTAAGAATAAGGAAATGTCGTATTCGTATATGATTGTTCCTTATAGGAAGTAGGGCAAAGTTTTCTTTTATGTTGTAAACCGAACAAGCCTCATTTATGACTTGATCCGGAAACGAGACAAAAAAGTTAAGAGGCCTGTAAAAAACAACTGATTTATTGCGGTTGCTAAGTGCAACTGGGTGATCTTTGAGTAAAGCTCTCAGCTTCCCAGTTTTACTAAGCAACCGCTTCTAAATCTATCACTATCGCAATATTAACGCACAACTTGAAACGTCCAATCATACGACGGTGTCCGACAATTTTTAATCAATAGACTTCAAATACTTTTTAACTTTTTTAGCCGCAGTATGAGCACTATATATTGCACCATCAACAACCGCAAACTGCATATAATCACCAGCTAGGAAAATAGGACCGTTAGTTGATGGATCTGTTCTTAACGTCTGAAGGATATGATAATAACCCTTGCCAAACACAGGATAGGCATATTTAAATCGTTGAATATCACAACCCAGCACTGATTTACTAAAGCCAGGGAAGAACTGCTCCAATTCCTGGGTGGTCTTCTTCATCACCTCATCATCAGTCTGATATATAAAATCCTTATCCTTTGCCGATAATGCAGGGATATAGGCGCTAATGATGCTTTCCCCATTATGACCAACAGGCGTTTGCATGCGAGTAACATCATAGATCGATGTAAAGAAATTATCCAAATTTGAGATGGTCCAAGCTTCACTTAACCAACGTTCCGAGGTAAAGATATTTACCGTAAAATACTGGCCATAATCAATCCTGGCAAGATTATTCATTGCCTTAGAGGATAATTCATTCTTCAGTAGCTTGTGGGCGATAGGGGCAGGAGTAGTAACGATTATCGATTTTGAGAGAACAGTTTTCGTTGTTCCCTTTTGTCTGTAGGTCGTTTCAATCAAATTATTCGATCGCTTTTTTATATCTATGACCTCAGCACCCAATTCAATATCACCTTTCATCTGTTGTTGTAAAGCTTCACTCAGCTCTATCATCCCATTTGGAAACGAATACACCTCACTCTCCAGATAATCCTCAGGATCGGGAATGTCATAAGCCATTTCGTTGATGTTATATAAGATTGATAATTCAGCGTTATTGGCTCCGAAGAGGCCAAGATTTTCGATATTGATATATTGCTGAATAAGAGGATGGATATTTTGCTTATCGAGCCATTCCTTAACTGACATATTATCGAGATAGGCATATTCACCCAGAGGCTGATTCCCCCATACAATATCTTCTGTTGCTTTATCAAGCATTTCAAACTTTCGTTGAAGTTGCATGAATTGTTTTTTTACCTCTTCATTCGGAAGAAAATCATTGATCTTATCTTTTGAATAGATTTTATTTTTGTAACTAATACCATCGGTAGGAGGAGGAACAGTAATCAACTCTAATCCCAGACGATTAATTAATTTCTTCAATAAACCATCAGGCTCTCCCATATATTCTGTTCCCTTCGGATAATGAAAACCTTTCCACTGTCCATCAATAATTCGGCCACCCGTAGCTTCGTTCTTTTCAAGTACCAGTACATTTTCGTTGTTCAAATAATATGCAGAACTTAATCCTGCTAAGCCGCCACCAACAATCACTGCATCGTGGATCTTTTCCTGTCCCAATGTGCTTTGAGTAAATACTATCAGTATTATAAAAATGAATAAATTTTTCATGATCAATATTGTATTAATATATTACCTGTCGAATTCGATTTCAGAAGTCAAAAGTATTGGTTTATAGTACAACAATCGTTTTACTTTATAAGTTAGGACCTATTAACTGTTAAAATCTGTTAATTTTAATCAAATGATTAGTTCGCTATGCAACTATTAGTATATTTACACTATGAAAAAATACGATGTATCACATAATATGCCTTTGAGTATTGAACTCGGAGGACGATTTAGAGAGCTCCATTTTTGCATGCAAAACAAGCTAAACCAAGAGCTTAAGGTTCTTGATTTAACCCACGAGCAGTTAAGGCTTTTAAAGACAGTATGTGATAACCCTGGGTGTGATCAAAACTTTTTGGCCCAGAGCACCGAAAGGGGAAAATCGGCAATGACCAGGATCATCAATACAATGGTGGATAACAATTTAATAAGAAGAGAACAATCATCAGCAGACGCAAGATCTAATCTTATTTATCCTACAAAACATGGCTCAGAGATGACTATCCATGGAATAAAAATATTGAGACGTTTCACAGAAGAGTTGTTCGGTTCAGATGAAGACGAATTGATAAAATTGATGACCATGGCAAATAAATTTATAGCTAGGTTAAAAAGGTAAAAATTTTAAACAATTAGTTTGCTATGCAACTAATTGAAGTGTGGTGCAAAGAAGATCGTTAGAAGATAAGGTGCGGGACTTAAATTTTTTTTGCAAAAATAGTTCGCTATACAACTAAAGTCAAAAGAGTTTAACGAACATGAATGAATATTTTTTGAATACTAATCAAAATAATGTTTTAGGATGAAGTTTATTAATGTACAAATGTGTGTATTGTTATTGCTTGTTTTTGTTCAATGCAAGAATAAGGAACAGCGAGTAACTTCGAAAGTAGTTACAGCAACAGAATTTAACACACAAAAGGTTTGTTTGAGTACTGTAAATAGTATTGTAAATGTTACAGGTAGAGTAATACCGTCGGAAAAGGTAAGTATTGTGTCGGAGGTGCAAGGTATTGTTCTCAGCAGTAAAAGAAACTTCGACGATGGGGAGCGTTATCGTAAAGGAGAATTACTGATTGCCATTAACGATACAGAATTTAGATATCAATTGAAGGCACAGAAAAACGACTTTATTAATGTACTTGCTAAAACGATGTCGGATATTGATCTCGACTATCCTGATGAATATCCACGCTGGGAGAGTTTTCTTTCGAATATAGCTATTGATCAGAATTTGCCAGAACTTCCAGAAACGAAAGACTCACAGCTAAGGTTTTTTCTTTCAAGCAGAAATGTGTACAAAGCTTATTATAACATAAAGAGTAAGGAGGAGCGTCTAAGTAAATTTCGTTTATATGCTCCCTTTGATGGAAGTGTAATCAAAGCACATATCGATCAGGGAGACTTAGTAAAGCCGGGAGCACAATTGGGAGAATTTATAGGTACGAATGAATATGAAGTGCAAATTGGGGTAAGTCCTAAAGATATTGGAGTGGTAAATATTGGAGGCACTATTAGCCTATATGCCTCAAGCATTGACAAATACTTCACTGCAACAGTGAAAAGGATTAGCGAAAACCTAAACTCTAAAACTCAGTCAATAAATGTTTATCTGGGTATAAAGGATGATTCTCTGCGTGCAGGAATGTATTTAGAGGGAAAATTAACTGTAGCGTCATGGGACAAGGCTGTTCGCATACCTAAAAATCTGGTAACAAGAGATAACAAGGCTTATGTCATTACAAATAATGTAGTATCGACAAAAAGAGTAACAGTACTTTCCTACGAAGAAGATACAGTTGTGATAAACGGGTTGGATGATGGAGATATTCTTATTGCCGAGCAGGTACGTCCCCAACAAATAGGTCATAAAGCGGAGTCAAAACAGTCATAGCATGAAAAAGTTAATTAGATTTTTTATTCTTCAGCCCACGTTGGTGAACTTACTAATGCTCATTCTAATGGGTGTTGGGGTGATGCAATTGATTAATACGCAAAAAACCAACTTCCCGAAGCAAAAGATTCGTTTTATCGATATTAATGTGGCTTACCCGGGAGCAAGTCCTGCCGAAGTTGAGGAGGCTGTTACGATTAAAATAGAAGATAACCTAAAAGGTATTTATGGCATCGATAGGGTAACTAGTCAATCGATGGATAATAAAGCTTCGTTGCAGGTAGAATTATTGGAAAATGCCGATGCAAACAATATGCTTGTTGAAGTAAAAAATGCGGTGGATAAGATTACCAATTTTCCTGTGAATGTGGAGCAACCGTCAATTGAGAAGCGCGATCCTTTAAATCTGACCATGAGTTTTGCCATAATGTCTGAGCATTTGTCATTATTGGAGATTAAAGATATTGCCAAAAAAATTGAAGATGACTTTATTTCCCATGATGGAATATCGAACGTAAGAATCGATGGTTTACCCGATGAAGAGATTGAGGTATGTGTACGCGAGAATGATTTACGCACGTACAACATTACATTGACACAAGTAAGTCAGGCCATTAGAAACAGTAACATAGAAACATTTGGTGGAACAATTGAAGATGAGTTTAGTACCATCAATATAAAAGCTGATAATAAGGGATATTTTGGGAAAGAGTTACAGAATATAAAAGTAACATCAACCCGAGATGGACAAAATGTTTATTTAAAAGACATTGCTGAGATAAAAGACCAGTTTAAAGATGCTGCCATTGGAAGATTTTTAAAGAAAAAGCCTGTGGTAACAATGACCGTTAATACTTTAAATGACCAGGATGTATTAAAAAATGCAGAATTTGTGAAAGCTTATATTGAAGAGTATAATGCAACACATACAGGCGTACATTTAAAAATTCTTGAAGATGGTACTGTTATTCTTAAAGAGAGAATTGATACCATGCTTGATAATGGTATTGCGGGCGTTATTCTTGTTTTGGTTGTTTTAGCCCTTTTTCTCGATCGCTATCTGGCTTTGTACATTTCGGTAGGTATACCAATCGCCTTATTGGGTATGTTCCTATTGGTACCTATTCAGGATATGACCATTAATGCCATTTCATTATTCGGATTCATTCTTGTACTTGGTATTCTGGTCGACGATGCCGTTGTTGTAGGTGAAAATATATACCGACATCGAAAAGAATTGGGTAAAACTCCTATTAAGGCTGCGCTTGACGGAACGTTAGAAATGGTAACTCCTGTAATTATTTCACTGCTCACCACAGTAACAGCATTCGCACTATTCTTTTTCTTACCACAACAGATTGGGGAGTTTTTTGGAGAGATGGCTTTTGTTGTAATTGCAGTACTTGTTGTAGCGATGATAAAAACATTTATCATTTTACCCGGGCATGTGGCTCACACCAAAGGAATGAGAGTGGAAGTGAAGTTAACGAAAGTGGAAAAGTTTTTTACAGGGGCAATGAATTGGTTGCGCGATAAATCATTTATGCCCGTGTTTTCGTTAGCTGTACTGAAAAGCAACTGGGGGAGGTTATTAACTGTACTTGTATTTATTGTCGGACTGTTTGGGTGTTTGTTGCTAGTGGGAACCGGGACTTTAAGTGTTACTTTTTTCCCGAACATTGATGATAATGCTGTTTTTATCGAACTTGAAATGCCTCCTGGCACTTCGGCAGAAATGACAAGAAGTAAGTTGTATGATATTGAAGATGCTTGCTGGAAAGTAAATGAAGAATACAGTCAAAAACGAAACGATGATTTAGAAGTAATCAAGTTTGTGGAGGTGATAACAGGTCCGTTGGATAACGAGGGGAAACTGAAGGTAACTTTCCTATCGGGTGAAGATCGAAAAGTAAGTTCATTTGAACTATCGAGAAGTATTGCCCAAACGAGTCCTGAAATACCTGAAGCACGACGCTTGGTTTTCGGACTGGGAGCCACTACGTCATTGTTTGGAATGCCTGTTTCTATTGCTTTAAAAAGCGACAATCTGAGGGAACTACGTTTAGCGAAGGATGAATTGGTGGCAGGAATGCACAAAAACAGTGACATAAGCGATGTTTCGGATACCGACTTGTCGGGAATACAGGAATACAAGATTAAGCTAAGACCCAATGCTGAAGCCTTAGGCCTAACCTTAAATGATGTAATGAAGCAAATACGGGGAGGGTATTTTGGTATTAAAGCTCAGAGTTTGCAACGAGGAGATGAAGAAGTGGAAGTTTGGGTACGTTACCCCGAGCAAGGTAGAGAAGACAAAAGTCAGCTTTTAGATACACGTGTTGTTACACCGATAGGTGAACGGATTTCGTTAAAAGAAATCGCAACAATTGAAGAAGATAAAGGAACGCTTTCAATCGACCACATCGATGAGAAAAGAGAAATCCGCGTTGAGGCTAACGTAGCAAATAAAAATGTGTCAGCTCCAAAGGCAATTATGGATATTGAACAGAATGTATTGCCCGCTATTATTGAAAAATACCCTAGTGTTAGTTATAGTGTAGAGGGACAAGCAAGGCAGTCATCAAAGTTAATGACCGTGATGATGATTGTAGGTCCACTAGTACTGTTTTTCATTATCGCCTTAATTGTGTTTAACTGCAATTCGTTTTCGCAGGCATTTATGGTATTTACCCTGTTCCCATTTGCACTTATTGGTGTTATAATTGGACACTTAGTACACGGAATGCCATTAAATATCTTTAGTTTGATTGGAACCATAGCGCTGATAGGTGTATTTGTAAACAATACACTAGTGTTTATTAGTACGCTGAACGAGCGGCTGGAAGACGGAATGGGATTTTTCGAGGCAGTGAAAGAATCGGCATATTCCCGATTCCGACCAATCGTTTTAACATCGGTAACTACTATTGCAGGACTGGCACCTATTATTTCAAGTCCTGCGCTAAGTGCCTACTTCCTAAAGGGACCAGCTATTTCAGTAGCTTACGGGCTTCTATTTGGTTTGTTCAACGTATTGTTGCTAATGCCTACATTTTTGGTGGTATTGCACAAACTAAGATATGGGTGGCATAAGCTATTCAATAGAAGATCAGAAAAAAACTCACTCGATTTAGAACCAGCGGTTCGTCTGGCAATCAACAAAAAGATGGAATAAAATGAGATTGATAAACTTTATATTATTTAACTTGTGTTTTTGTGTAACCCTTGTTGCACAAGAACACCTAACCTTATCGCAAGCTATTGACTCTACACTAACAAATAACTACCAGATTCAGATAGCTTCTCTAAACAATAAGGTGTCGTTGAACAATGCCACCAAAGGTAATGCCGGTTTACTTCCTCATATTTACACAGAGGGGGGATATGATTATGCCAATAACAATTCGGATATTGATATTTTTCCGTTTACATCAGAAGGCGAGGCAATTAACAAAGATGAAGATGGAGCGGCAAGCAAAACACTTACTGCCGCCATAAAAGCTGAATATACTTTATTTGATGGCTTTGGAGGTTATCATAGGCTGGCAAAGTTACTAGCCATTAATGGGATGAGTCAATTGGAAACTCAGAATGTAATTGAAAATTCGGTTCAGCATACCATCAATCTATATCTGCAAGTGGCTATTGAACAAACGAGTATTGACGTGTACGAAGAGCAATTACAGATAAGTAGAGAACAGCTTAAGCGTAGTAAAAGTGATTTTAAGTTTGGCGTTAAAAATCGCACCGATGTATTAAGGGCGCAGGTGCATCTTAAGAATGACAGCGTGGCCTTACGAAGATCGTTAATGAAGTACAAAACAGCAAAAACCAACCTTAAAGCTTATATGGGATGCGATTTATCAACCAATTATAGGGTGGAAGAAGATTTATGTTTTTATCAATTCTTGTCGAAGTCTGATTTAAAACATACATTAGAAACCAACAACACCTTAATTCAACTGGCTGATAAAGGAATCGTCATTGCTCAATATGATATAAAAGGTTTCAAAGCTCAGCGGATGCCGAAAGTTATTATAAATGGAGGCTATAAGTATTACGATCAGAAAAACGATGCAGGATTATTTAAACAAAATACTCAATCGGGTTGGAACCTTGGCGTGGGACTCCGATTCAACATTTTCGATGGTAAACGCATTGACAGGAATATTCAAAACGCGCAAATAAAAGTGTATCAAAACGAAATATACAAGCTGGAAGTAAGGCAAAAGGTGTTAGCCGATTTCTGCAACACATATGATGAATATACTCAGGCTCAAGAAGATTTACATATTGATGAATCTAATCTGGGTACATTCGAACAAAGCTACCAAAGGAGTAAAATAGATTTCAATAATGGCTTAATTAGTAGTACTGATTTACGACAATCAGAACTTGATTTGTTGAATGCCAAACTGCGTATAATTAATGCCTCGTTTATGGTTAAATTGAAGGAAACTGAGTTATTAAAATTAACGGGATTAATGCTGCAGAAGTAGTGGCTTTGCAAGCTGAACGGGCTTCTCTAATTTTTTTTCGTACAAAAGCGAGACAAAAAGATCTAGACCTTCTGCAAAAAGCAATGAATTTATTACAGTTGCTTTTTGCAGGAGACCATTGCGTATACCATGGCCTAAAGATTTGATTTTAGACTCGTCTGCTGTCGAGGCTCCGCATGCCGACACGGTATGCTATTTTTTTTGCCCACGACCAAGCGCTTGTAAGCCGGGGCATATAATGCACACAAGTGAAAACCACCGACGTATACCCCCATAACCAATTGCTCTTAAACCTTTCCTTCCGCGGTAAATCCATCGACCTGTTTCATACGAAACGTTAATCCACTTGCTTGAATAACTAAACTTAATATTATCTTTATGATATTGGAAAATACAAAAAGACTTAATTGGCTGGACCAAAATTGCTACTATGTGGTTAAACCTTATTATGAATCCAGAGACGATTTACGCGATATATAAATCTGAGCTGCCATCATTAGAAGATGTGTATATAAATCAAGTCACATTGGTGGATGGTGCCAGTGCTAATTTATTAATCGATTTGAGTGAATATCCAAAAGATCCTCCTGAAAAATGGATAGCTCGGCAATGTAATACAGTACAGATTGAATTAACCTTAATTGAAATTGAGACCATTAATATTGAAAAGTGGAACTACGATAACAAGGGGAGTATCTTAGTATCAAAAGATCAGAATTACTTGACATTCTCTCTTGAAGGAACGTTTTTCTTCAGATGTAAGTGGATTTGCCTAAATCGTGTATCGGCATATCAACAGGAAGAAGAGCTAGATAACGAAATTGGAGCAAGGCAAGAGTCAAATTAACACATTTAGCTACATCTCAAGATATGAAAAAGATAAGTTTAAAATTTATCATGATGATAATAATGGTATTTGTCTGTGACTTCATGAGTGCGGGAGAAGAATTTTACCACCTATTTCGTTCTACCACATCCTGTCCTACGGTTGTTCGCTGGAACATTGATTATAATAATAGAGTAGACTTTTACATTAAGGAGAAGACAGATTCCTTAAATAGGGTGGTTGAAATTAGTTTTAACCATAATCAAGAGATCTTTGATATTTGGCCAATGTATGGAACTCCTATTATTAGATACGTGTACTATGAGGATCGGATTCTAGAATATTATTACGACAAGGATGGTTATCTTTTATCCTATTTAAAATGTGAATGTCCATGTTGTAGGGTGTACTTTCTTGATGATCATGAAAAGATATCTAAATGTGAATTGGTTTATTATGATGGGGAAGACAGATTGAAAAATATTGATATAAGTAATAAGGAAATATGTCGAACGAAAATAGAGAAGGAAGAATATGTCATATTCTATTTGTATTCTTATAACAAGATGAACAAAGTTTTTCCAACAGCTCCAGGATTTTTATTTGATAAAGAACTATTAGAGCTAGTTTATGATAATGAGCTTATTAATGAGGAGTTTTCAAAGAGTTTAAATGATAATAACTCAGGTCAAAAATCGAAGTAAGCTTGTATCTGATGATTTTATATATCGAGGAATGAATTGAGTAAAAAGTTCGATTTATATTTTGATTGAAATGAAACACAAAGAGTTATCACGACTGAAGTGAATAACAGTATAAAAAGCATTGTATGGATTTGAAACAAAAACAAGCAACACTAGAGAAACTTTATTTAAAAAATAAATTCAAGGAAATCATAGAATTCTGGGATCTTCACGCCGAAGAATTAGATTACTGTCAAAATGAAGAATCAGCATTGATTGCAGAGGTTATATCTGCGAGCTTAATTAATCAAGGTCAATATTCTAGAGCGTTATCTTATGTGAATAGTTACTTATATTTTTTGCAGAGGGAAAATCAGCAATCAAGGATAGAAGATGAGGATATTATTGATGACATGATTACATTTTACGATTTCAAAATAGAAATCTACCACAGGACAAATAAGATAATCCATGAATATGCTGCAATTCATAGATTCCTTTTATATGACAAGGATGATGTTATTTTGCAGTTGAAAGAAGAGTTAGAGGACGCCATATTTGACAGATTTGTTTTAATAAATAAGATCTTACTGTTCGTGACTTTTGCTATTAAGGTACTTGTATATATCCTCCCTTCATTCGAGCACAGTCTGTATATATCTGTTGTTACATCAATAGTATTTTGGTGGATATTTATTAATTTGCTCTTTTACAGGAGGGTGAGAGATATATTTATCAGGCTGTTGAATAAATATTTTGAAAATAGAGCTTCAGGTAAGTCTGATGGTGGGTAACTTTGATAAGTTGAAAATTCATATCAATAAGGAGCTCCAAAACAGACGAAAAACTCAGAAATTTTCAAGATCTCGAAGAGCGAGATCGTAATATATGAATGATGCGAATGTTAGAAGAGATAAAGATGAACAATAGAATGGTATTAAGCTATATTATTCCCATCATGATAATTGTCATAGGGTGTTCACAAAAAAGTATTGAGTGTCATTACAAGATGAAATCGTTGGCCACAGGAAATGAACTAACAAAAGAATACGAATTAAGGATCGAAAAAGGGAAACGATTTTACTACTTATCACAGAACGATAGTATTCAATACTTTGTTGAGGTTGATTGTGATACAATTAAAGTTGATTCTGATGGGGACGAAAATCTCTTTTCTATTTTGGGAGAGAAATGTTATGACATTCAGGACACTAGCCTTAGAGTTAAGTGCTTCTATCCATGTGAAGAGGGTAAACTAGGTGAAGGGGTCTGGATATTCTACACAGAGAGATATGGAATTTTTTTGGAGAGATATTCATCTGGTGTTACGGAATTGATACATTTTAATGGAAAGTCACATGACGTGAAGAATATAATAGAGAAGGTTAAAAATGATTCAATATTCTTTAAATATGGAGGAGTCAAACCTATTGAACCTCCGCTATTTGACTAGTAAGTGAATGAAGAAAATCAATAAAGGAAGTGTGAATTATAAAAAGATTACGACAAAAGAAGGAATTGATCTGTCATTATTGAAAGAACTGATTCTGATGGTTCCAGATTGTACAATGATTGATTGGTATATTGAAAGTATTGAGGGTGTCGCTGACCTAAGTGTGCTGAATACAACTATGATTCAGTTGAATAAAGAAACACAGCTTGGAGATTATGGGAAAAAAGTAAGATTAGAGGAGCTTGAGGCTATTATTGATTGTTTAGATTCGTTAGATAGTATACTGATTCTTGGAGGGACTATTCGGTCAGAGAAGCTAGATTTTCAGGACTATACTTCAATTTATGAAAATGTTGAGTATGTGTTTGAATATTTTGATAGCACAGAGTGGAATATAACAAGTTTGAATCTCAATTATATTGAGAAGGTAAAAATTAATGAATGAAACTGATTCTAATAATGATGTTAAGTTGGAGCACTTTGTTGTTTCAGCAAGAAAGCAAAACTAAAATATGTGAACTGATGAGGCAGAATATTGATAATACAGCATTTTTAAAGCAAAATGCTCAATTATTGATTCCAGAAATAACTGATGAAAATGAAGAATGCCTTATCGAATTAGTAGATTGTTTGTCTAGTCATTTCATTAAATCTTCGAAGGTTGAATACGTAGGTCTAATTGATCTGATTAGTCAGAATTCTGATGGGAGTTTATCTGAACATCTTGGAGTGAAGTTGGAATTGATTTTCCGGAACAACTTTTCTCATTTTGCAAAATATACTTTTGAAAATGAACCGTCACAAATGATATCTTTTTTGACTAATGAGCTAGGTATGAACATTTCGATTCTACCCAAAGACTCATGGAATGATGAAAAAGACAAATTAAAGCAATTCGTGAAAAGAGAGTGTAAATTGCATAATGCAAAACCTGCAATGCAAGCTTGTTTTTTCAATATTATTAACTCAATTAATCCAGAAGATTATGAATAGATAACTTATTGGACAGAGTTCTCTATTTACTCCCTTGTGATCGCATTTTTTTATACTCTTGTCAGTGTGTTTTTCAAGGCTTATAGTTGATACCGTTCCACTCGCAGAGAACCATTTTTTTGTCGATGGTTTGATGGTGCCAGATTCTTTAATCCACAAATTGAAGAACCTTAAAAACGCTGAAAAGTTCTTTGAGTGTCAAGGCCTATATGGTTATTATCACGGAACTTCATCCGTATGGTATCAGAAAAGGAAGCTTGATATTTTTAGGTTTATCATTTCAGAGAATGGAAATTTAGATCAAGCTCCAGATGTATTCTATTGTGAGGAACTTGGAGTTGTAATGAAAAAATATCATGGATATAACTACTTGATCCTTGATAATGTTGAAGTTTTCAGAAATGGCTCCCTAAAAGAAAGACTTTGTTTTGATTTTGTCATTCAGCAAATATTTAAAGATGAAGAAATCTTTCCAATGAATAGTCGATATTAAGTTGGGCTACATCTATCGAAAAAATATCTCTAAAAATAAGTATCTTTAAAATTATCATGAGTTCGTTTTTGGAGAATGAATGGGGGAGATTAATCCAAATTTGTTAATTTAATTTTGTTAAAATGAGGAGATTATATTTTGCTTTTATACCTGTTTTTTTGTTTGTATGTAGTGTTAACGCTTATTGTCAATCGAATGAGTTAATATTCGCATATAATCAGGAAAGTGTAGAAAGTGAGAATGATGGTTTTTTGAAATATCCATTTTCCTAAAAGAACAATCTGGAAAGTACACGATTTTATATAAGACATATAACAGTTTAGAGTATTTTAAATTTTTAGGACATATCGCAGTGTTAGATGGAACGCAACACATTGTTTTTGAGGAATACTCTTTGTCTGATGGAATGACATCGCTATTTTATTTTGCATCTAGAGAATTAAAGCTATATGTTACAGGATCATTTGAGGAAGTTGAAATTCCGCTACACTTTACGTATAATCCTGGAGATAAATTGATAAGAGCATTATCAATTGAACAAGGTCATTGTGGTGAGGAAATCATACAAAAAGTTCATCAAGTTGTTATGTCAGAAGAAAAGAAGTATATCAATGAAAAGTTGCTGAAAGATTTCATAATTTTACAGAAAATAAGATTGTAATCTAAGCAATTGAATACAAAATTTTAGCCCTATGAAAAATTGAGAGTTATGATTGCAAAAGTGTTCCCAATATTATTCGCGTTATGCTTTTTTAGTGCTGTGGAACAAAACCACACAGATTATAAGGTCTATCGTAATCTGAAGAAGGCACAAAGGAACTCAGATAAAGCTTATGCTCTTCAGTTGGCTGGGAAAGAATTAGCTACTGTTCCAGAAAGTATTATAGAGTTAAAGCAGTTGATAGAACTGGATTTAAGTAACAATACATTTTCATCCTTCCCAGAGATTGTTTTGGATTTAGAAAACCTTAAGATTCTCAAGTTGAATCGCTGTGGTTTAAACAATATACCAGTTGAGATTGATAAGCTTGAAAAACTGGAGGAGTTGTGGTTGATGCATAATAAAATTGAAGAGATCCCTAAATCTATCTACAATTTGCCTCATTTAAGATTATTAGTTTTAATAGATAATTTAATATCAACCAGTGAAATCAAGAAGATTAATACCGAAATTGGAGATAGGTGTTTTATCATTCATCATCATGAATTTCACATAAACAAAACCAATTGAAAAATCTTGTAAAAGCAAAGGGAAAATGAGCGATAAAAAGATGTATGAAAAGCTTAGGACAATAAAAGGCTTGGGAGCCATTGAGTTTGCCAATAACAATTTGGGTATTCTCTCTTTAAAGATAAGTGAGATTCGTATTTACGAAGAAAGAGAGCTTCTGAATATCAGTATACGTTTATCAAAAGATGATGTAGTCTGTGAACTCATTTTTAATCAGGTACTGGAATACTCCTTTTATTATTCAGACAAATACATATTTTCAACAATTGAGGATTATAAACTTTTACACGATGATGATAGATTAGAATTTTATCTATCCCTTGATCCTTATGATTCAGAGAATAAGAATAATATGAAGGACCAAGATTTCATTAGGTCAAAGGAGCTGAGGATAAAATACTAGTTGGTGGTGGATGATAAGTGAGTTTTGGAATAGAGATATCAAGTATTCCCTTATATCAGAGCATTATGAAAAAGGTCACTCTACAATATAACTCTAGCAACTTGATTGTTTCATAATCACAAACAATTACTTTGAGGTAGGTAGTAACGTATGATTCGAATCCATAAAACTGAATATGCCCAACTTATCTTTTTGTCCCAGTTTTTGTTGCAAGTCCAACATTTCGAAATCGTTATAATACCAACTTTATACTTCGAGCCTTCTCAAACTTTTCACAGAGTGTAGCATTTCCAATTCTGGTAGTATCGTATATTAGGACAATGAATTGGATTATATCCTTACCAGTGAAGAAATCTTCAGATAAGCTTAATGGTACTTTCAGCTTTGTCAAAGTTTTGTCTAACTCTTGTCAAAGCCTTACTTTTCCCTTCTCAACATTAGAAAATACGAGGCTTTGATAAGGAAAAGTAGGGGCTTAGTAAGGAAGAGTAAGAGAATTGCTATCTGGAGATTGCAAAAATAGAATCGTTATGGGAGGTTACTATCTTGTCGAAAAAGAATACTCTATCAGTAATGTGGTGGAGATTAATATTTCAGTCCGATCGAATTTGAATCCATGCGAGATTGAGATTTTTTCAACCAATATTGGCTATTCTTCAAACGGGAAAAGCACCACTTTTCTGTCCCAGCATTCTTTAGGTAAACTCTAGGTAATCTTTATCTAAATTTTACCTAAACTCTATTCTAGATAAAATTTAGTTAAAGTTTGAATAGAGAAAATGTAGAGAATAACTATAAATCTCTGTCATTAGGAGGTAACATAGGGGATATCCCTTTGATATCATATCTCTTCAATTCTAATCAATTAGAGATCTGGCTTTGGCGCCTGCAGAATTTTGTAACTCTCATTTTAATTTGCTTTGTTGTTAAATTAGATTTTGTTAAATTCGGGAGTGTGTTGTTATTAAAACTAAAACTGCATGTAATAATTTATTAATAATAACACCAGACAAACCTATTTGCTCATTAATCGACGCGAAAAGGCAGAGAAATAGATGGAATACAATGATACATTTTAAAAACACCTCAACATTTAAAAGAGGGTTAGGGATTGCATGTTCATTCGGACTAATTGCGAGTTTATTATACCTATCTACTTTCATTATTAATGGATTTGAAATAACTAAGTTCAATTGTCAAGGGTACTGCCTTTTCGATGTTTAGAGCAAGGCAGTAAACTGAAAAATAACCAACTAAATAACAATAAAATGAGATTGCTTTTATTAATAACTGTACTACTTGGAACTACTGTAAATGTTTTCGCACAGCACGAGGTTAAATTTGAAGTAGAGAAGTTATCTAAGCCCCAGGGATTAATAGTAACTAAGGATTATAATGACCTGTATAAGGAGCTGATACTTTCAGATGCGAAAATTAGGCCTTCCAGATTTGAGGAAGTCAAAGATACTTTCCCATTTAACATTATTGCTAAAAGTGAAACTCCCGACAGACTTATTGGCTATGGGTACCACTCTTTCTTTGATGGAATGTATAAAGCTTATGCAAGTCACAGGCCATTTGTGATATCTCCAGATATGATCTGGCTACTAATTAGTCAAGGTTTTGCTCAACATGTCAATGCTAATTCAGCGTCGCTTCGCGATAAGTTTGTTAATTTCGATGGAAAGCTGACTTTAATGGTTAAAGCAAAAAGTGATATGCTCAATGGGGCAACAGTTTCGAAAGATTGGGAGGCTGTGTTTGCTCAGTTTACAACGCAGATGTCGGAGCATTTAGGAACGGACCTAATCAATACGTTATCGTCAGACTTCTCTACTACTACATCTATTGAAAAAGCTGTGTCGGAGATAACGATAATGGAAGCGATGAAGCCCTTTTTTGAGTTTGTGGTATTCAGGGTGGCATGTGGTATTCCTGAGATTACACTAAAAGGAACAACTGAGGATTGGCTAAAGGTTTATAACAAGGCTCGAAAACTGGGGAAGTATGATTTAAAGTGGTGGACTAAAGAGTTGGAACCCATTTTAAAAGAATTTATCAGAACATCGAAAGGTCATATTGACAAAAAATTTTGGCGTAATATGTTTAAAATCCATACTGAAAAGGTGTATGGTTCTCCTAAGATTATTGATGGTTGGATCGTGAAGTTTTTCCCTTATAGTAAGAGTGGAAAACGTAATAATCTGAGTCGGTTGGTCAAAGGGGATAACTTGCCTAAGGAGATTGTTAAGGTTGATTTAAAATACATCGAAGATTTTAATGGATCAACAAAGACGATTCCATTGGAACTTTGGGCCGGATTTATTGGCTTGGAACAAAACAAGGATGATTTCAGTTTGACTCCAAAGATTGGTTGGATGATTAGAAAAAAGGATGTTGATTATTCTGACCCTAAAAAACAATTTAAAGAGTATCTTGAGTTTGGAACATCAATTCGTGTAAAAGAAATACCTGATGCTATCTTTGAACTTGAAGAGATACAGAGTCTTAATATTGAGTTTATAGACCGTATCTTAATTCCTGAAAAACTGAAGAGTATAAAAATCGAAAGACTTTGTTTGTCTGGAAAGATTAATAGGAAGGAAATTGAGCGTATAAGTAAAATGTTCCGAAATACCGAGTTATTCATTAATAATAAGTTAATTGAGAAACTCTAATATGCTGGTATTATTTAATTACCAATATATATCTAACTAAAATTGTATTTAAATGAGAACTATTTATATTTTTTTAGCAACATTAATCTTAATGAATTGCTCTTTACAGAAGGAAAAGAGAGTCGTGAAAAATAATGAAGAATCGATAGAGGTATTCGATTTGGAACATGAAATCGAAAAAATTAGTCCGCTTGAAGGTATTTGGAAGAAAGATACTTTAATTATTGAGTTTGAAGGAACAGAGCATGGAGAGTGGGGAGGATATAGAGAAACATTCTTTCTTCTAAGAAATGAAGATAGTAACATAGTTGCTAGGTTTTTAAAAGATACTGTTCCTTTTGATGTCATCTCTGTAGATGGGTGTGGATTACTGAATGACAAAAAGAGAGTGATTGTACTAGATACTTTAAAAACTCTAAATATTAACGATGAAAAGATAATTTCAGATTTTATTCAAAGAATTACTGAGCTAAATCTTAAAGGTCCCTATCCTTCTTCAAATGCAGGGAACATGTATACAGTAAGAAATACCAATAAGACTTTGAGTGTTAGTTTTTGGAATAGTGGTAGGGCTATGAGAACAGGGTATTTCAAAATGAAGACTAGTCTTTTTGGAGCGATGAAGAAATAAACCTATTTTCCTCACTTTATACCGAACCAAAGGTTGATCAGATATTCCCATTTGTTATTTCATAACGACGTCATCAAATCTCTATGTCACTCCGTTATCAGATTTCTAGTTTGAACGATATTGCTTTGGTGTTAGTCCGGTGTGTTGTTTGAAATACTTACTAAAGAACGATTGATTGGGAAAGTTCAGGTAATCAGAAATCTCCATAATATTCATGTCTGAGAACTTCAATAATGTTTTGGCCTCCACCACGATATAATCATTTATCCATTGTGGTGCAGAAAGGCCGCTAACTTCTTTCATTAAAGTGGACAAATATTTGGGAGTAAGACTTAGTCTCTCAGCATAGAACCCCACTTTGTGATGTTGTTTGAAATTCTGCTGTAATAATTCTACAAATCGCATATAGTAATATTCCTTACTTTTGGTCTTAACCTGAATGGTTTTTAAAGCGAAATAATCAAAATCTTCGGCAAGTTTGTTTATCAACGAAATGATAAATCCATCAATAATGCTGTTTTTTCGTTTAGTGTCTTCTGCTTCTATTAATGAGGATAGTAATTCAAAATAGCGAATTATTGTTTCAATATTCGATGGTGCCACACTAAAGGTTGGATTGTTTCTGACATATACGTAATAGGGTAGTAAATCATTGAAGTCGATACTTAGCTTCCGGAGATAGTCCATTGATAGAAGAAGGATATATCCTTCAAAATCATCACTTACAGAATTAAAGCCAATAACATTCTCAGGCAGACTAATACCATAGTTGTTGGTAGTAACCACTTGTTCGGTAAGATTAATGGTTAGGTTTAAACTTCCTTTAGTGCAAACTAGCAATACAACAGCATCAACCCTTAGTGGAAAGCTAAACAGGTCGATGTACTCTTTTATCTGGGTGGATAAAACAATATTGCTTCCCAATCCTTTTCCTATTCTTTGGTGAAGCAATTGCTCAATAGTAATGCTAAAAAGGAATTGATCTTTCATTCTTTTTTTATACTAAAATATCTAAAAAAATAGAAACCAGGTATATCAAAAAGCTAATATTCGACCTAAAGGACAATTTATCAATAGTTTAGAACTAGTGTGTGACAACTTTGCCTTATAACTTTGTTATTATCAAGTTTTAGTGAGTTATAAAGCAATAAAACCGTATCAGCATGAAGATTAGAGTTCTGTTTGAGTTAGTTGTTCTTACGTTTATAATAAGTGCATGTTCATCACAAGGTGATAGTGCTGAACATAACGACGTCAAGATTTATGTGAAAACCTGTAAGGTAGGTGTGCAAAAGGATGAATCTACGAATACTTACTTAGGGGTGGTAGAGGAAAAAATGTCTGCAGTAATTAGTTTCCCATTATCTGGAAACATCGATAAGATTGTAGTTGCCGAAGGGCAGATTGTTAAACAGGGACAGCTATTGGCTACATTGAACGACTATAGTATTAAGAATACACATACTATGGCTCTAGCAACGCTAAAGCAGGCTGAAGATGCAATGAAAAGAATTCAAATGCTATACGACAATAAAAGTCTGCCTGAGGTACAGTATATCGAAATGCAAACCAATTTGGAAAAAGCTCGTGCAGCTGAAGCTATTGCCAAAAAGAACCTTAAAGATAGTGAGATGACTGCCCCGTTTAATGGGATTGTTGGTCAGCTAAGATCTGAAGTTGGAGAGAATGTTTTACCCAATCAAACGGTGCTTACGCTTCTAAGAATTAATGAGGTTAACATTAAAGTTGCGGTTCCTGAAAATGAAATCAACGATATTAAGATTGGTGAAACTGCTAATGTTCGTATTGCTGCAGTTAGTGATGAATTGTTTTCAGGTGAAATAACCAGTAAAGGTGTAGTTGCCGATCCAATATCACATACATATGAGGTAAAGATACTGGTGACTAATCCTAATAATCTCTTATTACCGGGGATGGTAAGTAGGGCGCTCATCAAAAATAGTTGTAAGGATGACGCTATTATAGTTCCTAATCAATGCATCTTAAAGGACGGAAACAATGATATATATGTATGGAAAGTATCTGAAGGGATTGCAAAAAAGCAGGTTATAGAAATCGGATTACAAAAGAACAAAGGAGTTGAGGTTTTAAAAGGTCTTAATAGTGGAGATGAAATTATTGTAGATGGATATCAGAAAGTTTCAGCCGGACTAAAAGTAATCGAGTTATGAGAAGAAATACAGGTATGATTGAAGCTGTGATGCGCCAGCATAGGTTAATGTTCTTTTTCGTTGGGGTGTTGGTTGTATTTGGTGGGTATGCTTTGCTTAAAATGCCCAAACAGGAGTTCCCGATTTTTACAATTAGACAAGGTGTAGTAATTGGTGTTTATCCCGGGGCGACTTCGGCTCAGGTGGAGGAGCAGTTAACCAAACCACTTGAGAATTTCTTATTTACTTATAAAGAGATTAACAGGAAGAAGACCTATTCTATGTCGCGCGATGGAGTGGTATATGTAATGGTTGAGCTTGAAGATAATGTAAACAATAAAGACGAAGTATGGTCGAAAATTAAACATGGATTGGCGCTATTTAAGATGCAATTGCCTAGCGGTGTTCTGGCGGTTATTGCTAATGATGATTTTGGAGATACTTCCGCATTGTTGATTGCTCTGGAGTCGGATACTCGTTCGTATCGTGAATTGGAGGATTATGCTGAGATACTTGAAAATAAGCTTCGAAGATTAAAGTCTGCTTCCAATTTTCGTCGTTATGGATCACAAAAGGAGCAGATTAGTGTATACCTCGATCGAGACAAACTGGCTGTATATGGCATAAACTATAGGATTTTGGCGACTAATTTGTTGACTGAAGGACTTACAACTGTTTCTGCATTACTGGAAACAGGAGATGTAAATATGCCGATTCACTTTTCATCAGTTTATGACTCAGAAGAGGAGGTGGCTGAGCAAATTATCTACTCTAATCCGGATGGAACTATTGTAAAATTAAAAGATGTTGCTACCATCATTAAAGAGTACGACTCTCCTGATCGCTTAACGGAAAATAATGGCAGAAAAGCAATTATCTTATCGATGGAAATGCGTGAAGGGAATAATATTGTGGCCTATGGGAAAGATGTAGATGAAATCCTGGAAGATTTCTATGAAATAATTCCTGAAGATGTCGTTGTGCAGCGAATTGCCGATCAGCCTAAGGTTGTTGGCACATCAGTAAGAAATTTCCTCCGTGATTTGGTCATCGCTATTGTAATTATCATCCTGGTGATGGTGATTCTCTTTCCGTTAAGATCGGCCATTATTGCATCAACTAACATTCCTATTACTGTATTTATAACTCTTGGATTGATGTATTTCCTTAAAATCCCGCTTAATACGGTAACATTGGCGGCATTGATTGTAATACTTGGAATGATTGTAGATAACTCTGTGGTTGTTATTGATGGATACCTTGAGTATCTTGAAAATGGTATGTCGAGATGGCATGCGGCAGTGCTGAGTGCTAAAAATTATAGCGGTGCCATATTTCTGGCTACGATTTCATTGTGTACCATATTTTTACCTGTCTTGGCTATTTTAACCGGTATTTGGTATGATTTTGTAAGACATTTTCCTTGGACATTTGGAATTGCATTGATGGTATCGTTTATTCTGGCAATGTTTTATATCCCTATTCTTGAGTATGCGCTGATAAAGCGAAAATCAAAAAAGGAAAAGAAAAAATTCGATCTTAATAAGGTTATTCAGAAAATCTATGTCGCCGGACTAGATTGGGCTTTTCGTCTTCCTGTGTTGACTATCGCAACAACTGTTATTGTGGTTATTGTTTCAGTAATCGCTTTTTTTAATTTCGATCAACGAATGTTTCCTCATGCCGACAGAGATCAGTTTGCTGTAGAAATATATTTACCCCAAGGAACTCCTGTTGAAAAAACACAGGTAGTTACCGATAGTCTTTATACACTGTTGAAGAAAGATAATCGAATTACATCAATTACTTCGTTTATTGGAATGTCGTCTCCACGTTTTCAGGCAACTTATGCTCCCAATATTGGTGGTGAAAATTATGCCCAGTTTATTGTAAATACCATATCGGAAGAAAGTACTGTTGAACTGCTTGATAAATACACCTCTAGCTATCAAAATTACTTTCCTGATGCTTTTGTTCGGTTTAAACAGTTGGATTATCACTTATCGCAAAATCCAATTGAAATACGCCTGTCGGGGGATGATATTGGTAGTTTGAAACAGTATGCTGATACAATAATTGGAGAGCTTGCTGGTATTAATACTTTGGTATGGCTGCATACTAATTACGAAGAAGCAGCGCCAACTATGCAAGTTGATTTGAATACAGCTGAAGCATCGAGATTAGGTATTGTGAAGAGTATGGCAGAGCTTGAACTTACCGGGTATTATACTGGTATTCCTATTGGTACGGTATGGGAGAACGATTATTCGTTATCGGTTGTTTTGAAATCTGATAAAGATAAGGCAAACGATATTCCTACCGAGGTGGAAGATAAGTACATATCAACGCTTATTCCAGGTATTTCAGTTCCATTACGACAAATTGCCGACGTGAAACCTGTTTGGCATGAAGGGCAGATCGTTCGCAGAAATGGAGTTCGAACCATAAGTATTATGGCCGATGTTAAGCGTGGATATAATGAAGATAGGTCCTTTAAAAAGGTTAGAAAGATAATGGATAATAAAATTGCTCCGATTTTGCCTAGGGATATCGACTATGAATATGGAGGGATGTATGAAGGCGACATGGAGGTTATTCCGTCTATTACGAGTGTGGTTATAGTTGCTGTGTTTATTATCTTTTTATTTTTATTGCTCAAGTTTAAGAAGATAGGGGTGGCACTGGCGGCTCTTCTTTCGCTCTCGTTTATTGTACCTGGTACATCACTGGGAATGTGGATTACAGGTACTGAGTTAAGTATGACTGGTATCCTTGGAATCATTAGCCTGTTTGGAATTACCATTCGTAATACGATTTTAATATTTGAGCATGCTGAAAATCTTCGAGTTAATGAAAAGAAAGGGGCACGAGAAGCGGCTTATGATGCTGGAAAAAGACGTATGGTTCCAATATTCTTAACCTCGGCGACAACTGCCATTGGTATTATTCCAATGATTCTTTCTAACTCTTCCTTATGGTCGCCAATGGGTATTATCATCTTTTGGGGAACAATTTTCTCTATGATTATTCTGGTATTGACATTACCTGTGATGTATTGGAAAATATTCGACCGGGTGAAGATTGCAGATGTTGGTATTAAGGGCAAGCTCAAATTATTTAAACGGAATAAGTAAATATTAAAGAAATGAAGATGAGAACTATTATATCCGCCTTGTTTGTGTTATCTGCCTTGTTTACAGGTGCACAAAATTACACGCTTAATCAGTGTAAAGATTTGGCGATAAAGAACAATATTAAGGTGAAGAATAAAGGGCTTGATGTTGAGGCTTCGAAAGAGATTAAAAGGGCTGCTTTTACCAAATATTTTGCGGAGGTTAAAGCTACTGCTTTGGGATATCATTTTAGCGATCCGTTACTTAAGATGGATATGAAGGGAGGTAATTTACCTGTCTATGATGGTAACATGGCGAACCTTGCCTCTGCTACCAATTTTGCATATTTCCCTGATATGAGTCTTTCGTTGCTTGAGAAGGGAAATCTGGGATTTGTAACAGCAACGCAGCCCCTTTATGCTGGTGGTCGAATAAAAAGTGGGAATAAATTGGCCTCCATTGGTGTTGAGGTGAGTGAACTGCAATTGAAGTTGATAGAGAAGGAAATATTGCTGGAAACTGAGAAGCAATACTGGCAGGTTATATCGCTATATGAAAAGAAGAAAACACTTGAGCATTACAGATGTTTGTTGGATACGCTTCATCGGAATGTTCTTATTGGTGTAAAGGCTGGAATGGTTACACGTAACGATTTACTGAAGGTTGAGCTTAAGCAAAATGAGCTTCAGATGGACTATAGTAAATTAAACAATGGTATTGAACTGGCTAAAATGGCATTCTGCCAATACATCGGTATTGATTATACTAATGGAATTAAGTTTGAGGATAAGACTGCGATTGACGAAACTCCTGAGCAATATTATATAGATCATTTAGATGCTCTTGTGAACAGGGAGGAATATACCATGTTGCAAAAGAGTACTCAGGCAGAAAAGTATAAAACTAAATTGCAACGTGGGGATTATTTGCCTCAGGCTGCAATTGGTGTAGGGGCTGCTTATCTCGACATAATGGATGATAGTGGTGATGGCTATGGAATGGTATTTGGCACAATCAATATCCCTATCTCGAAGTGGTGGGAATCAAAACATAAAATGAAGGAGCGGCGTATTCGCGAGGAGCAAAATAAAAACATGGTTAACGATACCAATGAACAATTATTATTGCAGATGCAGCAAGGACTGAACACGCTAAATGAGGCCTATACCCAGATTCAGTTAGCTCAGAAATCGATTCGTCAGTCGGAGGAGAATCTAATGATCAATCAAAATCATTATAAAGCAGGTATGGTTGATGTTTCTGACATGCTCGAGGCACAGGCTCAACTGCAGGAATCATATGACAAATATACTGAGGCATTAACGCAATATCGAATCGCTAAAGTGAATTATTTGCAAGTTACGGGGAGGTAGTTGGAGGATTAGCTTTTGGTGTTGGAGGGAATCTTGTTATTCATCATTCTTTCTGCTTAATTAGTCATTTTATGTGGTTGTGTAGACTCAAAATATATTACTACATTTGGATTATGATAGCAATTGTATTCTTGATGTGAAAATCTGAGCTGGTGCATATTAATGCAAACTAGCCCGATTTGAGACATTCAGTGATTGATTTTAATACCTCATGAATAGAAAGACAACACCAAAAGTTAAAAATGGGAAGGTTCAGAAAAAGAACCGACATGAGATTACTCCAAATTATTGGGATTTTCGACAGGATTCATTGCAAATCGATATCGAGAGTCCGGGAAAGGGATACAAGCATTTTTTAAAGAAAAGAGATATCATTAGATTTCTTGAGATCCTACCGAATTGGAAGGAAATTGATATAGAATTAGATGCAATCTTGCTTGCTCAAGGTGGAGGAGGAGCAGATGGTTGGTATATCAACGGAGTGATTGGAATTTGTGCTTGGGCTAAGAACAAGACTTGCTCCATGGATAGGGAGTACTTCAATGATCATCAGGATATATTTCAACGTCTTGAATTGAATTATGAAATTAAAAAAGATGGCGTAATTTGTCATTTTACAGAATCTCAGATTATTGCTTACCAACTTCTTCATATACTATTGCATGAAATTGGCCATCACCACGATAGAATCAATACTAAGAATAAAAATGATTCCGCACGTGGAGAGAATTATGCAGAAGAGTACGCCGTGAAGTATGAAAAAAAGATCTGGGACCTATACTTCAATGAGTTTGGCTACTAATACATAATTAGAAAAGATAAATAAAAGGAATGCAAGGATTAATTGTATGGATGTTAGTCGAAGAGGAACTATTTAAATAATCTTGAGCCGGATGTATTACGAAAACTATAAAAAGAAATCAAATAATCAATTAAAAGAGATATTGAACTCGGATTTGTATCATTTAACTGCAAGAGAGACTGCTCAAAAGATCCTTGAAGAAAGAAATGTGACTTATCAAATAGTAGATGATAAACCACAACTTTTTGAACTCGATTGTTACCAACTATTCGAGAAGTTAGATGAATATGGATTGATTGTATACACTTCAAAACGGATGGGTATTATTGAGATAAAACAAGGTAACAATGGATTATTGATAGGCTTAATTTTAATAGCCCTAAGTTTCATTTGTTTTACTGTATTACTCACGGTTATATTCATGGGCTTTGAAGGGAGTTATAGACCGGATGCTGGCTCTGGGGTGCATGTTATGAAAGGTTGGTTAGTCGGAGGTGTTTCTTTCTTAATAGTTGGATCAATGAATTATCAAAGAGATAAAAAGGCGAAAATCAGAATCCAATTTAATCAGAATTCAATAAAGATCAGAAAGCGGAAAATCTGGAAAAAGGAAGCATTTGATTTATCTCTCAATAGCACTGATATTGAATACAAGAAAACAAAGAAAGGATATCTCATATTTACTAGATGGGAAAATAGTATCATAAACTTGTTTGATTTTCAAGACACTAATATTGGAGATAAAACAGAGGACTTTTTATCAATACTCACTGAAAGTCTGAATAAGGAAGTAAAAGCAGAATGATCCGGATAACTATGAAATACATACTGTTATCTGTTGTTTTATGGGTGATGGTGAGGTGTAGCTCTTCTGGGATATTGTCTAAGGTTAGCGAAAATCAGGCTAAATATTTGAGTCACGTTGATGCTGAACAGGCAGAACCATATAACGAAATTAATATGGTGTTCGAGGATATTGCAGACCAAGTCGAACATTGGTTAATGAGAAATGATACCGATGTGCTATGTCATGACACGATTTATGTGTTAAATACGTTGGATTATGAGACAGGTTATGTTTTCGGTCTTATATGGTCATCTAAAGAGTCTTTCTCTTACAAGATTATGAGTGGTAGTTCTAAAAATGTGAAAATTGAGAGTGGGATATCAAGTACTTTTAAAGAATATAGCTATATCATTGAAGAGTGTGAATCTATGGAAATTAAGGCAAAAGAGTTAAATCCCAGCGAAATAGAAGGAGGATTGTATTTTCTCATGAGTAGGATTTCTAATGATATAGCACTCAGAATCGAAACCATTGCATTTGAGCAATAGTAAAGTTGGTGGAAATTGACAAAAGAATTCATGACTAATTCGAGAAGTTAGATGGATGGGAGCTGGTGATATTGTAAAAGAGTATGTAGGAAATGTATTTTGTTATTAAATAAGATCTTGTTAAATTCGCGAGCATATTTCTGTTTTAATGAGACCAATAATGTTATTATCCCCGAACTTACATCGTAATCGAAATCTTTTTGATTACTGCATATGGATATTGGATATATTGAAAAACACTTTCCTGTCACGAGGAGTCAAAGTATGTTGGCCTATCATTGCAGATACGCAAAATGTTAAATCCACAGTAAATTGATTGTCAAATCCTCATGAATACATCCTGAACAACCCAGATATACATCAAATTGAGAGTGAGCTCTCATGAAATTCATTGATATAAAAAATATAAACGTAACTAGCTATTTGTGTATGCAGGTTAGGTCTAAATTCTGCGTGTATAAATAAAATCTGATAAATATTATAATGAAGACTACAATCATACAACTTTTCATTGTTTTGTCGTTAGCTCTCTTATTTAATAATTGCGATGATTCTGATGATATGGCTCCAGAAAAGATCATTAGCAACAAGGGAGTCCAAGGAGTAATACAAAAAGGCCCTTTTGTTAGTGGAGCAATCGTTACAGTCCAGGAACTAGATAGTTTTTATGTTGCTACCGGACGATCTCTTGCTGCCACAACTAATAATGATTATGGTGAATTTATGGTGGAAGGTGATTTAAAAGCACAATATATTGAGATATTTGCAAATGGTTCTTACTATGATGAAGTGAAAGATAATCTATCATCGACCGATCTTTCTCTTCGAGCAATAGCTGAAACAGGTGATCCTACTAGAACTAATGTAAACGTTTTAACAACATTGGCACGACAAAGGATTGACTATCTGCTGATTATTGAAAGAACGAGTTTTGAAACTGCAAAAAAAATAGCTCAGAAAGAAGTGCTAGAAGCTTTTGATATTCAATTTAATGATCTTATAAATTTTAATGAGCTAGATATCACAAAAGAGGGGGATGATAATGCTGTTTTGTTGGCCGCTTCTCTTGTGGTTCAGGGGAATATGAGTGTTGCTGAGGTTTCTGAATTGATTTCCCAAATAGCTTTAGATTTAAAAGAGGATGGGAAATTGAATGATCAGTCGATAAAAGATAAATTAAGAGAAAATGCAAGCGGACTTGACTTGAATTCAATTAGAGCTAATTTAGAGAAGCGATATAAGGAGTTGAGTTATCAGGCAGCTATTCCTGAATTCGAAAAATATGCTAAAAGATTGGTCCCTTTGCGGGTACTACGATCTTATCCCAATTATAACGATAGTTTTGTTCCTCATAATTTAAGTGAGATCATATTAAAATTCAATAAGGCATTAGATCCGAATTCAATAAATTCTGAAAATATTCAGATCATTAACAATGGAGGTATCCCGCTGAAGGGACAGTGGGAGTATGATGATCAGAACTTTACGGTTAAGTTTAAGCTAGAGCAGGAAATGGCTCATAAAATGAGTTATCAGATCATTGTTGGTGGGCAAACCAAAGCGTTAGATGGTAAAGGTATGACTGGCGGCTTTTTTACAACTTTTAATGTGCTGAAAGTTGATCTTGAGCATGGTTTAAAAGCATACTATACTTTTGATGGTAATTTTACTGATCAGACTGGAAAGGTAGCTGATGCCAAAGGATTTAATATCGGATTTTCTTCAGGGAAAACTGCTGAGAATGGGAATCAGGCTGCTAAATTCTCTGGAGAAGGCAGCTATATGACTATGCCGAATATTATAAATCCAACACAACTAAATTGGTCGTATTCTATATGGGTTCGAATGGATGAGGTGGATGATATTACAGGCCCTTTTCTTCTGGGAAGTAACAGATCTGGTGGTTATACTGCGGATGTGCCATTGTATTTTAAACCTTCTGAAAAACGATTTATCTCGTATAATGGAAACTTTTTGGTGGCAGAGAATGAAATGACGCCGACTGAATGGTATCATCTTCTCATCACTATTGAGAACGGTCGTCAGAAGATGTATATAAATGGAGAATTAGCTGTAGATGGGAAGTATTACAGATCCGATAATGAGGCTGATGATCGGTATTACCCTGGTTTTAATGGACAAGATGTAGGATTATACAACTATTATGACGGGGAGTTATATATATGTGCTGAACGTCAGGTAAGGAGTTCTTGGAGACCATTTTTAACTGGTGCAATTGATAATGTACGTTTTTATGATCGGGCATTAAATGTGCTTGAGGTTGCTGAGGTATATAATCAGGAGAAATAAGTACAACCAGTAACTTTTGTGCCGGGAAGCAATGATTCGGCAAAACAAGCTCATTGCATGCTTATATAATAATGGAGAATTAGGATAATGAAGAATATAATGATACAATTACTCATTGCTTTGATGTTAACTTTCATTTTTAGCAATTGTGATGATTCTGATGAATTAGAACCTGAAGTGATAATCAGTATCCAGGGAGTACAAGGGGTAGTACAAAAAGGGCCTTTTATAAATGGAACAACTGTTACTGTGAAAGAACTGGATAATGATTTTAATGCAACTGGACGATCTCTGATTTCAGTTACTAATAATGATATTGGAGGGTTTGAAGTGGAGGGTGATATAAAAGCTCCATATGTTGAGGTTGCTGCAAGAGGTTTTTATTATGACGAGGTGAAAGGTGACCTCTCCTCGGAGAATCTTTCGCTTTGTGCATTAACAAAATCAAATGATCCTACGAAAACCAATGTAAATGTGTTGACAACGTTAACTCATGAAAGGATTGCTTATTTGATTACTAATGAAGGAATGGATTATGTGACAGCTAAAAGAACAGCTCAGAATGAGGTGCTAGCTGCTTTTGATATACCTCTGGATGATTTTATTAATTTCAATATTCTCGATCTTTCAAAAGAAGGGGATAGTAATGCTATTTTATTGGCTATTTCAATTGTGGTTCAGGGTAATAGGTCTGCTTCTGAGGTTGATGATTTAATTTCTAGTATGGTTGCAGATTTGAAAGAGGACGGAGAATTAAATGATGAGGCTATAAAGGAAGATTTAAGGGATAATGCAAATGAACTTAATTTGCTTTCGATCAGGGTAAATTTAAGTAAGCGATATCGGAAGTTGAAATACTGGCCAACGATTCCGCAATTTGAAAAATTTGCCAAAAGATTGGTTCCCTTAGGGGTGAAAAGAACTAATCCTGCCCATGGAGAAAAGGAAGTAGCGGATAATTTAAGTGAAATTGTAATTGAATTCAATAAGGCAATAGATTCAAATACAATTAATGCTGAAAGTGTTCAGATTATTGATTCAGAGGGTAATCCTCTATCGGGATATTTAAGGTATGATAGTCAGCTTCATGCTGCGAAGTTCGCACTGAATCAGCAATTGACTCCCAATACGACCTATCAAATAAAAGTGAGTACTGAAATCAGATCGTATGATGGGAAATACATGGAGGAAGATTTTGTGTCGGAGTTTAATTCGATAAGTACTAATCTTGAAAGTGGACTAAAGGCCTATTATACCTTCGATGGTGATTTTGCAGATCAGACCGGAAATGTGGCTGATGCCAAAGGTTACAATATCGGATTTTCTGAGGGAAAAACTTTTGAAAATGGCAATCAAGCAGCTAAGTTCTCAGGAAAAGGTAGCTATATTTCCATGCCGAATGTTATTAATCCAACACAACTAAATTGGTCGTACTCTATATGGGTTAGGATTGATGAAAAGGATAAAATTACCGGGCCCTTTTTTCTAGGTACTAATATGTCGGGTCGTGATTCTTGGGATGTGCCATTATATTTTCGAGCTTCGTCCCAAAAATTTAGCTCATATAATGGTGGAATATTAGAGTCTGATTGTAATATGCGTCTCAAAGAATGGTATCATCTTTTGATTACAATTGATAACGGATCTCAGAAGATGTATATAAATGGGGAACTTGCTGCGTATCGAGAAAGTTTTAAAGGTTATAGTGAGGATTATGATCGGAAATATCCTGGTTTTGACGGTGAAGATATAGGTTTATATAATTACTATGATGGAGAGTTGTACATATGCGCTAAAAGTCAAACAGATAGTAACTGGTATCCATTTTTAACAGGAGCAGTTGATAATGTGCGCTTTTATGATCGTCCGCTAAATAAGTTTGAAGTAGCTGAGATATATGAACAAGAGAAATAGTTTTGAAAGATACAGCAGCAAAAACATTAAATAAAAACAACCTCGATTGCTATGGCATGATTCCATGTCTCTAGAGTGAAATAAAAACTTAATAAAACCAATAACACTATGAGTGAAGAAGTAAAAAATGACAAGGTCTCTGTTTCTGAAATTTTGGATATATCGTATAAGGTATGGAAGGAAAATTTTACGTCGATAGCATTAGCTATTACGATTGTGTACATACCTGTGCAAATTCTAATTGAATTGGCATCTATAGCTTTTGAATATTTGAGAGGACCTAATTATTTAAGTAGTTATTCTGAATGGCACCGATTAGTTAATGAGACCAGGATTTATAATTTTATACGAGGGCTTATTGGTATAATCGCAACTCTAGGGATCTATAGCCAGGTATCCAACATTTTTAGAAATGATGAAGATGAGCGAGGAGGATATGAACTTGTTAAATTTGGACTGAAGAAATGGCCTGAAAACTTTGGACATACATTTCTTGCTGGATTAATAGTTCTGGCATATTCCATAATGTTAATAATTCCAGGAATTTATAAGGCAGTACAATTTAGTTTTGTATCGAATCAGGTCTGTGATGGAGAAGATGATCCATTAGAAGAAAGTAAGGCACTTGTAGAAGGTAGATGGTTTGAGGTGTTCGGGATGTCGTTCTTGATTTATTTTACTGCTTTAATTATTGAATCCATAGTGTTGATCCCATTTTTGCTGTTGCCTGAAGGACCAATGTTTACAATAACTTTGGGTGTTATCGCTACTATTGCTTCTTCGTTTGCTATCGTTATAAAAGGTGTATATTATTGCGATTTGAAGAAAAAGAATATGAGAGCAAATGAGGATGTTATACTTTGTGAGGAAAAATAAATACCGTGCAATACGGTACAGTTATGTACCATATGTTATCATGAATTGTAACTAACCAAACCTAAAAGC
This sequence comes from Puteibacter caeruleilacunae, assembly GCA_005217565.1. Taxonomy (GTDB): domain Bacteria; phylum Bacteroidota; class Bacteroidia; order Bacteroidales; family Prolixibacteraceae; genus Puteibacter; species Puteibacter caeruleilacunae. Next base: position 198,523 of record SJCO01000011.1, on the reverse strand, counting down.
ATTATGATTGAAATCTTGAAATATTTCATTATCACAGGACTTATCTTTCTAATAACTTATTTTACAAGAAAAGCAGCGAAGAAAGATCAGATAAAAAGTAACAGCTAGATTCATTACGAGAGATGCTTGCTTGACTAAATGCCAATATATAGTTGAATAATAATGAATGGTTTATTGCGTTTGAAAAGGGAGAGTCTGATTAATCGTGAAATATTGAGATAATGAAAAATCTAAAGAAAGTCTTATTGCAACTTCCTGAATACCTTTTAATAATTGCAGTTGTATCATATTGGGGAGCAGAAGGAGTGTTTATTAATCCCATAGCTATTGCTTTGATGCTGGTTTTAATCTTTCAAATCATTTTCAAGAACCGAGTTGTTGGAATTGTTATTCCTGGCTTTCTAATACTGGCAAGCCTCTATATGTTGTTGGCTTTAATGTCGGAATTTAACGAGTTTACTTCTTTCAACTCTGAGGCTAAGGAATTCCTTCTTGTCGGATTATCACTTTTCATATTGGCCATTCTAATTTCGGGAACAATGATCTATCGGTATTCAACAATGGATGAAAGCGGAGACGAACAGTTACTTGAAGGATCATAGTTTTATTTTGCTTGGCGATAGCATGAAAAGAATTGTATTTATTATTAGTTTGGTGAATGAGAATCGACCATAGATTAAAAAGTGTCCATTACTATGTATGTAGACAGAGGATAAAGAAATATGAGAGAGTCGTTACGAATAAGGCTCTGGGTTATTATAATTCCCCTAAGTTTAATTGTACGTCGCAATAAGTGACCTGTTCGAATGATTATGTTCCAAAAACGAATAATGGTGTGATGTTGGAGAATTAAAATTTCAGAAGTCTATGCTTATACTAATATTATCTAGTTTTGTCCCACTGAATGATAAGTAGGCTAAGGAATAACTATAATAAAGCAAAACACATAATGAGAAATGTAGTTCAGCTATTAATATTTTTGATTCTTTTTAGTTGCAATCCAAATATAACGAGAGCACAAGGTAATGAACGGATCATTCCAGAAAAAGATACTCTTCAAGGGCATTTGATCGGAAAAAGTTTGGATGATATTGACGATTTGGAAAAAGAGCTAAACTTCCTATTTGAGTTCGAGGTGATCGAAGCCATTGTCGTTTATAATGAGGAAGGAGGGGTTAAAGATTCAATATATATCGAGAAAATTAAGAACTGGAATGATCCTGGCGACTTTCATAGAATCAAGATTGTTAGTAATGAAAATGAATACTTATTCTTTAATGTAGATGGTTGGGTAGAAAAAGTAAAATATAACCAAGTTTACTCTGTTGACTTTGCAAGTTCGGAGGTTAAAAATTCTAAATTAATCAATGTACAAAAGGCTTCTCCAAACACATATTTGATATTTGCTTTTGGTTATCCGTATGCTAGTCAACCGGAATTATTAAGTGTTATTAGTGTGTCTAAAGAAAATATACATTTAGCTTTCAATGAAAATTATTATTTGACTGATTTCTCTGATTTTAACAGCGATGGTTTTAATGATATAAAAGTTTCAAAAAGGAGCGCTGAAGATGCAAAACTACATACTAAGGATATCAAGCGCTTTTTCTTTAAGAATGGGTGGTTTTTTGCCGATTTATGATGACAGTTGGAGTAAAAGTGCAAATTTGAATACCATGAAATATCTTTTGATTGTATTAATTAATGTCTTCGTCTTTTATGTAATTAGGATTGCGAGTGTTTTAATCGCATTTGGATTTGGCATTGGAGCAAGTGCTTCAAGTTCTAAATATGAAATGCCACTTGCTTTATTTGATATATTTTTACAAGTTTTATTTGTAATTGTGGTGGGGGTGAAGAAAAAAGAGATTTTCAATAAGTTACATTTAATTGTTGCGTTAATAGTAGTTTTTATTTTGGGAACCTTAGCTTTTCAGGAGGTAATTCCTTAATTGGATGTATTTTATTTTCAGGTGTTGATCTTATCGGGAATGGTGATTGTTCATACTTAGGAGAAAGTTTTGGATGGAGCTGCTGACTGTTTGAGGTAGTATCCACCTAACTCTTCGTAACATATTTTCCAGAAAAGATTTATATTTGAAGCAAGAATAATAATTGTTTTTAGGTTATAAAAGGAACGGTAGGGGCTAAAGTTCCGTAACTAATTGAAAGATTATCAGTGTAGATGAAGGTTTCTGATGCCACATTAATAAATGGAATAAGATTGGGTGAGTATAGCTTGTTTAATGAGCTGTTCATGCGCTATTATAGTCGATTGTGTGCCTTTGTCTATGATATTACCAATGATAAATCAAGTGCCGAGGATATTGTTCAGGAATTATTTATTCGCATCTGGGAACGAAGAAGTAATATTGATATCCAGGAAAGCGTTAGTGGATTTTTATTTAGAGCTGCCCGAAATGCTGCATTGAATCATATTAGGGGAGAGAAGAGCAGGAGACTTGTGCAACTTGATATTCCTCAGGAGGAGGTAAGTATTGAACCTGATCGTATAGAGAAGGAGGAATTCAGGGTGATGTTGGAGCAATGTATGAACGCATTGCCTGAGCGATGTCAGCTGGTGTTTAAGATGCATCGTATAGAAGGACTGAAACAGAAGGAAATCTCCGAGAAGCTTAATATCTCTATTAAAACCATAAAGAATCAGATCTGGAAGGCAATGAAATATCTGCGCTCTTGTTTAGAAGTGCAGGAGGATGCTTAATCTGCAAGTTTATAGGTTGTTTTGACGCTGAAATTTGGCCCTTCTATTTGGAATTTGAAACTGTAAGGTACTTGCCGAACTAAAACTTTCAACTTTTTTCAAAAAAAATCATTTTTACGATAGGACCTTTTTCTTTTTTGTGTGTCGTAGGGGTAAAAGCACCTGCAAAATGGAAGAGAAAAAGCTAGGCGATCATATCATTGATCATTTAAATAACGAGAAGAAAGAATCTCCTGAATTGGACTTGTGGCTGGAAGAAGCCGAGGAGAATCGAAATACACTTTCCCGATACAAACGTATCTGGGAAGAATCAAGAACCTTATCTGAAAATAAATCATTTAATGCGATTAAAGCCTGGACGAAAGTTGACGGTCGTTTACAGTCGAAGAAGATTATTCGCCGACGGTTTACTGCTGCTGCTTATGCGGTTTCGGGTATGGCTGCATCAATATTGATCATCTTGGGATTGTATCTATTTACCAATATCGTACCTCAAACCGATCAGGTGGTGAAAGTAGCAACTGCATATGGTAGTCGTAGTGAGGTTGAATTGCCCGACGGAACTGTGGTTTCACTTAACGCAGGCTCTTCGCTTGAGTATAAAAGGAGTGATGGGATAAGAGAAGTGATTTTTAGTGGAGAGGGATTCTTCGATGTGGAGAAAGCTAAGGATCCATTTGTAATTCAAACTGCTGATGGATATGAGTTAAAGGTGCTAGGTACTCGTTTTAATCTGACAGCATATAAGAATGATATGCAAATCACTGCTGCACTGGTTGAAGGAAAAGTTCATATTTCCAGTCCAGAGAAGAAGGAACTCTATTTGAAACCGGGACAGGTTGCTGAATATGATAAAACTAATAAGGGACTTAAATATGTGAAATCGGATGTTGGCAGGATGACAGGATGGATGGATGATAAAATCTTTTTGGATGGAATGAAAGTGGCTGAACTGGCCCAGCGATTAGAACGACGGTTTGATGTTGTTATTACAGTAAATCTTAAGAATCCTGGCGATTACCACTTTACAGGAGTCTTACAAGAGGAAACTATTGGCAATGTGATGGAGGCATTGCATTATTCGAGTGGATTGAATTATACCATTAAGGGCAAAAATATAATACTAACCGATTAAAGGATTGTGTATGAGGAAGAACTAATGAATCAAATCTTATGAGAAAAAACGGGAAATGCTCCAACATCTCCCGCCTGTAGAAAATTAATCTAATGCTGCGAACATTAGAAAATTAACTTAAAACATTACAAAAATATGAAAAAAAACTATGAAACCGGGAGTGGTGTGATACCACTTCTCAAAAAAATAGTGCTTATTATGAAGCTAACTGTGATAGGAATATTAATTTTTACGATTCAGGTGACTGCATCGGTGTATTCTCAAAATACCAAATTATCGCTGAGTTTGAAGTCAAGCTCACTAAAGGAGGTATTGAATGAGATTGAATCGAAGACTGACTTTCGATTTATCTTTCAGAATGAACGCCTTAATCTCGATGAGAAAATCGATATTAAAGTTCAGGATGAGTCTGTTGAGGATATTCTTCGTGCATTGTTCAAAGAGCGTAATATTAACTACTTAATTACCGATAATAACCTAATCATTGTGAATCCTGTTCGCAAGGAAAAGGAAAATATAAGTATTAATGAAGCGGGACAGCAGGTTGGATCAGTTAAAGGTAATGTAACTGATGAAAATGGAGATCCTCTACCAGGTGTATCAGTGGTTGTGAAAGGTACTACCGTTGGTATTACTACCGATTTTGACGGAAAATATAGTCTAGAACTTCCAGCTGGTGCTGATGTATTAGTTTTCTCATTCGTGGGGATGAAGACACAAGAGGTTGCTGTAAATGGACAGACAACTGTTGATGTAGTGTTGAAAGAGGATGCCATTGGTTTAGATGAAGTTGTTGCTATTGGTTATGGTGTGGTTAAGAAGAGTGACGTTACTGGGGCAGTAGGACGTGTTAAATCAGAAGATCTTGCTATTGCTGCAGTGTCGAGAGTTGATCAGGCATTACAAGGTAAGTCGGCTGGTGTGCAGGTAACTTCAACCAATGGCTCTCCAGGTGCAGGTACTACAATTCGTATACGTGGTGGTAATTCAATATCGGCATCTAATGAACCTTTGTTTGTGGTTGATGGATTTATTGGTGCTGGCGATTTGAATACCATAAATCCTGCAGATATTGAATCAGTGGAGATATTGAAAGATGCATCGGCTACAGCTATTTATGGTGCACGAGGAGCTAATGGGGTTATTTTAATTACTACCAAACGAGGTAGTGCCGGAGTAACTCGTGTAAATATAAGTTCATCGTTTGGTGTGCAGAAGCTACCGCGTAAAATTGCGATGCTAGATGGGAAACAAAGAGCTGAATATGCAAATGAGCAGAATGAATTTCTGGGGCAACCAATTCAGTTTCCTGATTTGTCACAAGTGACGAATACCGATTGGCAGGAGGAGGTTTCACAAAATGCTCCTGTTGCGAATTTGAATCTTTCAATTAATGGGGGTTCAGAAAAGAATAAGTTCTACTTTTCAGCTAACTACTTTAATCAGGAAGGTGTTGTTAAGAACTCAGGATATGAACGTTTTCAAACACGATTAAACCTTGATATGAAGCCTTTTAAATGGCTTGCTTTTGGTGCGAATATGAATCTAACCCGATCAGATAAAAATATTAGTGCAGTATCGTGGTATGATGTGTTAAAGCAGTCTAAGACATTAATGCCAGTTTATAATGAGGATGGATCATATAATATTCAAGAGCCTTTAAATGGCGAACTGGTAGAAAATCCCGTTGCAGTGATTAATATGAATAAGAACAATTCTTACCTCACTCGGTTCTTGGGAAACTGGTCGGCTACTGCAACAACAAATAATGGTTTTACATTTAAATCTACTTTTGGCGTTGATCTTACAAGTTCTAAGCAAAATCAGTATTTGCCAGCCGCATTACCATTGAGGAGCTTTAAACAAAAAGGTGGTTGGGCTAAAATTAGTCATGGTTCTGGTGTGGGTATCCTAAATGAGAATACCATTAATTACTTGAAAAGTATTGGTAGTCATAGTTTTGGTGTTCTTGCCGGAGCTACAATTCAGACTTCCAGAAAAGAGTCTTTCTGGTCAAAAGCTGAGGGCTTTACTAATGATGTTTTTGAGTTTAATAAGCTAAGTGCTGGTAATCCAGATTTAAGAGATAGTGATTCGGGATATAGTGATTGGAAAATGCTGTCGTTCCTGGCTCGTGCAAATTACAGTTATGACGGTAAATATCTTGTGACTGCGTCAGTACGACGAGATGGTTCTTCTCGATTGGCTGAGAATAATAAATGGGCAACGTTCCCTTCAGTTGCCTTGGCATGGCGTGCCAGTGAAGAGAGTTTTCTTCAAGATGTAGACTTTTTGCATAACTTAAAACTGCGACTTAGTTATGGTAAGACTGGTAACCAGGCTATTGCTGCATATTCTACATTGGCCAGTCTTGATGTTACAAAGAATTGGTTTGCTGATGGAACAGAGGTGTTAGGTTATCGTCAAGGAAACATTCCTAATCCTAATTTGAAATGGGAGACTACTGATCAGTTTAATGTTGGTCTTGACCTGTCGGTCTTTGATGGTAGATTATCGCTGGAGGCTGATTATTATTACAAAAAGACATATGACTTGTTGTTGAACGTTGAAATTCCTGGAACTACTGGATATGGAACAAAGAAGGATAATGTAGGAGAGGTAAAAAACCGTGGATTTGAGTTCCTTGTCAATGGTATCATCTTAGATAAAGGTGATTTTAAGTGGAATAGTTCTATAAATCTTGCCTTAAACAGAAATGAGGCGGTCGATCTGGCTACAGATACAGGTTATCGAAAATTGGCTGGTGGAGTGTTCTTGTTCGAAGGTGAAGCTGCTCCAGTTTTTTATGGCTTGAAATATGAAGGTGTTTGGAAAGATCAGGCCGAGATTGATGCTAATCCTAATGGCTATGTTAGCAGAAATGGCTACTATAAACCTGGTTACCCAAAATATAAAGACAACAATGATAATGGAACACTTGATGGTTTTGGTGATTATCAGATCATAGGTTCAGCAGAGCCTAAGTTTTTTGGAGGTTTTAAAACAGATATAAGCTATAAGCAGTTCAATCTTAGCATGTTTTTTAATGGTAGTTACGGTAATGATATCTTAAATCCATTCTCAACGCGTTTGTTTTTTGGTGGTTTTGCAACAAATATCTCAGCTGATGCGCTTAATCGCTGGACCGAGAGCAATACTGATTCAAATATTCCAAGGGCTGGATCTTATCCTGCTACTGATGTCAATACTCCAGAGTATTCGGTATGTGTGCATGATGGTTCGTTTTTGCGACTTCAAACATTGAAGCTTACCTATAATTTGAATACTCGAAATATCGATTGGCTGAATAAGGCTTCGATTTATTTCAGTGGTAACAATTTGTGGTTGTTAACCAATTATAAGTATGGCTATGATCCAGAAGTAAATACTGCTGGAAGTCATCCTGTACAGCGGGGTATTGATAATTATGGGTATCCTCAGAATAAGAGTTTTGTTGTTGGTGTTAACTTAGAATTTTAGAATCATGAAGAAAGTATTATACCTATTAATAAGTGTTATTGTTTTTACTTCGTGTGACGATTTTCTTAAAGAAAAGCCTAAGGATATAATGAATCCAGATGCTTTCTTTAGATCGGATGATGAGGCCATTGCTTCTGTTAATGGAGTATATAGGCGTTTAGATTATTACTACAATAACGGAGGAGGAACAAGCGGCTATAGTTATCAGTCTCACTTGGGAACTGACTTGGCCAGAATGGCTGGTGGTCGCGAGAACAATGGAAGTCATTATTATCACGTTTACAATATCAGTCCTGATGTAATTGATGGTAGAATGAGAGGTACTTGGCGCGAACTTTATAGAGCTATCGGTGATGCTAACCTTTCCATTTCAAGAGTATCCTCATCTGAATTTGTATCAGAGGGAACGAAGAATAGAGTAGTAGCTGAAGCTAAGACATTAAGAGCTTTGTTTTATTACATTCTTTCTAATTATTGGGGCGATGTTCCAATGTGGTTAGGTGAGCTTGATCTTGCAGAGGCTGGAGGTGAAATAGCAAAAACTCCGATTGATGGGATTAGAGCACAAATGGTTACTGACTTAACTGAGGCAATTCCTGACCTACCAACTAGTTATTCAGGTACTGATATAGGGCGAATTACTAAATGGGCTGCATCTATGCTACTTACTAAGGTGTATTTGTGGCAGGGCGACTGGTCAAATGCAAAAGCTACTGCGGGAAGTATTATTGATGCTGGTGATCATCGATTACTTGATCAATATGAGGATGTGTTTGGCCTTGATAATGAATATAATGATGAGATTATCTGGGAGATTGATTATGTGGTTGATATTCATGCAAGCAGTTTGCCAACACGGTATAATATCAGGTCGGTTGAGAATGAACCTCAGCTTGATGGGTATCCAACCAATAAAGGATGGGGATTGATTACTGCATCGAAGGAGTTTTTATTGTCGTTTGATCCTGAGGATAAGCGTTATGATTCGTATGATTTTTACCATTCAATGGGCTTAGATGAAAGCGAGTATAAGTATCACTATATAACGAAGATGATGAATTTAGTTGATCCGAAGAATAATACAGGATCAAATACTATTGTTTATCGATTGGCTGATGCTTATTTGATGTATGCCGAGGCTGAGAATGAGTTGAATGGACCAACTACTGATGCTTATGCAAAGATTAATGCTGTGAGATCAAGGGCTTTCGATAATCCAGATAAATTGTTGTCGGGGCTTACGAAAGAGAGTTTTCGTCAGGCTATTATGGATGAGCGTAAATGGGAGTTGGCTTGCGAATTCCATCGTCGCTGGGATTTAATTCGTTGGGGAAAATTAGAAGAGGCTGTAGAGTCTATGGCTACAACTAATCCTTGGGGTGCTGAGAATATTAAACCTCATCATGTAAGGTTACCTATTCCTCCCTCTGAAATTGTTTTGAATCCTGCTTTAGTACAGAATCCAGGATATTAATATAATTGGATCAGCTGGGAGTATTCAGCTGATCCTCTTGACTTTTAATAACCAAAAATTTTGAAAATGTATATAAAACGATTAGGTTTTATTGCTCTCGGAATAACCATGTCGGCAGTAGCTGCTGATGCCCGTCCTAATATTATCTTAATTAACATTGATGATATGGGGTGGCGTGATGTTGGCTTTATGGGAAGTCAGTTTTATGAAACTCCTAATATTGATGCGCTAGCCAGTGAGGGAACTATCTTTACCAATGCTTATGCTGCTGCAGCTAATTGTGCTCCGAGCCGCGCTTGTTTGATGAGTGGACAGTGGACTCCACGACATGGTATTTATACCGTTGGAACCTCGGAAAGAGGTAAAAGTAAGGATAGAATACTGATTCCTGTTCGTAATACAGAAACGATTCCCTCAGATAATCTACTTCTATCACAAGTGTTAAAACAAGCAGGTTATGTTACTTGTCACGCTGGTAAATGGCATCTATCTGATGATCCTTGTCTGAAGGGATTTGATAAAAATATAGGAGGAAGTCATGCAGGTCATCCTAAAAGTTATTATCCTCCATATAGAAATGTAGCGTTACAAGCTCCAAATAAGGATTACTATCTTACTGATCTTATAATGGATAAGGCCTTGGATTTTGTAAAGTCATCGGGCAACGATCCTTTCTTTCTTTATTATTCTCCGTATGCGGTTCATACACCAATACATCCTGTTAAGAGATTATTGTCAAAGTATCAGAACAAAGCATCGTGGAATGGTCAGAATAATGCTGCTTATGCGACTATGATCGAGAATTTAGATACTCAAATTGGGCGATTAGTTGATCTACTTAAAGATAGCGGTAAAATGGAGAATACGTTGATACTTTTTATTTCCGACAATGGTGGGGTGTACAAAGTGACTAAACAACGTCCGCTTCGTGCTGGAAAAGGATCGTATTATGAAGGGGGGATTCGAGAGCCTATGTTCATGGTATGGCCTGATAAAATTAAACGTGGAAAACGATCAGATTGCCCAGTTAGTAATCTTGATTTCTATCCTACAATTTTAGAGGCTGCAGAGATTGATAGGCCTGCAAATAAGCTATTAGATGGAGAATCGATTTTTCGATTACTGTCGTCTGATCAAAAGAAAAGAGCGTTGTTTTGGCATTTTCCTGTATATCTCGAAGCAGGTAACGCAGAGTGTCAGGATCCACTTTATAGATGTAGACCAGGATCAGCAATTCGTGAGGGCGACTGGAAATTAATTCAGTATTTTGAGAATAACGATATCGAACTTTATAATCTTAAGGATGATATAGGGGAAAAGAGTAACCTGAGGAATTCATATCCGAGGAAAGTAAAGAAATTACTGAGAAAACTAAATGCGTGGAGAGAGGATGTTAAGGCTCCGGTTCCTAACGAGTTGAATCCAGATTATGCTGGGAATAATAAATTTAATTAGATGAATTATATCGTAAAACTACACCTATGTTCTGTGTTATTGTCACTTGCTTTTGCAGGTGTGGCGAATAATAAACAAGAGAAACAGCCTAATATTATTTACATTTTGGCTGATGATTTAGGCTATGGGGACTTAAGTTGCTATGGTCAGACAAGTTTTGAAACTCCTAACATTGATAGGCTAGCTGAGCAGGGAATGAAATTTACACAACACTACTCTGGTAGTACTGTGTGTGCTCCTTCGCGTTATAGTCTGCTTACTGGGAAACATATGGGGCATGCTTATGTGAGAGGGAATGGTAATGGCATGATGAGAAAAGATCCCCAGGATTTGACCGTTGCTGCTGTTTTAAAGCAGGGTGGTTATTCTACTGCTATGATAGGGAAAGCAGGTACTGGCTGTAAAAATACTCCAGATACCCCAAACGAGAAAGGATTTGATTATTTCTTTGGTTACTTAGGTCACCGACAGGCTCATTCTTACTTCCCCGAATTTTTGACTTTTAATGGTAAGCAGATCGATTTTCCTGAGAATGGTGGAAATAAAACCTGGCGAGGGAAGACCTATAGTTTGGAGATGATTCTTGATTCGGCATTAACGTATATCGATCGACATCAGGATAAACCGTTCTTCTTACATTATGCATCACCTCTTCCTCATGCGCAACTGTGGATACAGGATAAGTGGAAAGAGCCTTTTAAGGGTAAGTTTAAGGAGAAACCTTACAAGGGGTATTATGGTGCGTGTGAAGATCCTAATGCTACCACGGCAGGAATGATTAGCCGATTAGATTGGGAGGTTGGAGAAATTCTAAAGAAGCTTCAGGAACTGGGTATTGCAGAGAATACCATTGTGATGTTCTCAAGTGATAACGGTCCGCATGTAGAAGGTGGACGAAATGCATCGTATTTTAATAGCTCGGGTGGTTTACGTGGTGTGAAGCGTGATTTGTATGAAGGTGGTATCCGTGTACCTTTTATTGTGCGATGGCCGGGTGTTGTAAAGGCAGGTGCGGAGAGTGATTTTATCTCTGCTTTCTGGGATATTGCTCCTACCATGTGTGATGTTGCAGGTGTGAATGATGATGGATTGGATGCCGATGGCTTTTCTTTAGTGCCTACATTTCGTGGTAAGAAGCAGAAGGATCACGAATATCTGTATTGGGAGTTTCATAATGTTGGTGGGCGACAGGCTATAAGGATGGGGAAATGGAAGGCTGTTCGCTATGATCTCCAGAAAAATCGTAATGCTAAAATTCAATTGTTTGACCTGGAAAAAGATCCTACAGAGGAAAATGATGTCGCTATGAGTCATCCTAAAGTGATTAAACAAATGGAGCGGCTTTTTAAGGACGTAAGAACCGAATCGAAGGAGTTTCCATTGTTTTCAGAAAAGTAACGTGTTGAATATTAATAATAAATCTAAAATCCGCAGAAGTAATGAATGTTAAGCAGCTAATCAAGTTATTTTTATTGGTGATGGTTTCTGCATGTCAATCTGGTGAAGAAAACCTCCCAAGTTTAGTGCCACAGAAACCAGCAACCGCTCCAAACTATTGGTGTACATGGTATGCTCAGAATTATTGGGTTCAGCGAGGAGGAGAGCTCGATGATGTAAATAAAGTTACAAATCCTGCTGCCCGTGAAGAGCTGACCTATAAGCACCTATTTGACCAGAAAGAAGGTTGGGCAACTAATTTTCTTCCACGTGGAAGAAGTGACTGGTATTTTTTGATCGACCATGGCTGGCAGACTAAAGAAGCCGATGAGAGAACAGTTAAAGGCGCAAAGCCTTTCTTTTCTTTACAAATTGATCCGCGTGATTTCCCTGAATATGGTGATGCAGAACCAGAGGAATCATTGAGACTGTTTAATGAAGAGATTATTAGTCAGGGATGGCGTGGTTTGGGAATCTGGACACGTGGTACGATTGATTCTTTAACGGCTCGTACTTTTGTGGAGTGGTCGAAATATGCTGGTGTTAAGTATTGGAAGATTGATGGAGGAGGTACGAATGACTTTTACAGCTTCAAGATTAAAGAAGAGATCTATCCTGAGCTGATGTTAGAGTATGTAGCTCCTGCTGGTAACTTAACTCCTGACTGGGATGTGGCTGGTAAAAAAGAATATCCTTCGCGCTATGATATTGGTGGTTCGCATCAGAAAAGTATGTTGAGGATTTTGCAGAATTCAGATGTTTTTAGAACATATGATGCTTCACCATTACTGATGTCGGTAACTACAATTCGTCGTACGCATGATATCCTTAAACAGACGCAAAATCAACAAAAATACAGATCGGTATTGAATATTCAGGATGATTGTAATGCTGCTGCTGGCTTGGGATGTTTGGTGGCAAGTAAGCGTCATCCTAATTATATGGAGCGTACTCTTGAAGGAAAGGATCTTCATCATCAACTTTCAGGGAAACGTCATATGCAGGGACGTATGAACGAACCAGAACGCTTTGGTCGTTGGCAGCGAATAGCACCAGCATTTCCTGCGGGTGTTGGTGCTTATTCTTCTTCTGATGAAGAACTAGTGGATAAGTACACCTTCTCCAAATTTGATACATGGAATAAGGCTACCTACGGGAAGTTGGTATCGCAGAGTGCTCCGGCCCGTATGTCACGAAATATGCCTCTGCCAAAGGTTGAGATTGACGGAGATGCTCCTTATGTAATGGCGACAACATATCCTAATGGCCCTGTTTGTGTAGCTACTGAAGGTCGCGTGAGTCCAGAGGACCAGTGGTACCATCCGCGAGCAAACGTGACTATTGAGGTGGATGAGGCTTCACAACCAATTGGCGTGTTTGGACATTATAACGAATTGAATATCCAGTTTAAAGAGACTGTTGAGGGAAGTAAAATTCTAGCACAGGATTTATTGGCTAACTCGGCGACTGACATTACATCAAAGGTTACTATAAATGGAAATACCTTAACTATTCCAGGCAAATTGATTGATAGTGTTGGAACATCTGCTGGCGATGAAGGAGATATTTCAGCCCCAGGACTCGTATTGAAACTCGTGAAAAAATAGTTATTGGATAGTGTGTTAATTGGTCTTGTATTTAGATAAGGAATACTATTGACCAGATCTTATGTTTAAGGGGAGCTTATGCTCCTCTTTTATTGTTATATAGAAAAGGCTGCTGTTTTTTTTGTGGAACTTGGATTGGTGGGCTGTGGAGGCTAAATCTTTTTTTTTCTGTAAAGAACAAGTATCTTCGCCTTATATTGATGCAGGAATACGATGCTACTTGCTCTAGATTTCTTAAATAGCTAGACTGATAAAATAAACAATGCATAACGAAAAAGAACTTGATAAGGAAGTGATAAAATTGATCCAGAAGGGTGATGACAAGACCTTTAGGATGACTTTTGATGCTTACTTTCCGGGACTGTTAGCTTTTGCCAAAGAGTATGTTCAGGATGAAGAGGTTGCTAAAAATCTTGTTCAGGAGGCATTTGTCAAGCTTTGGGAAAAAAGAGAAACATTATCTGAAGATTCCAACATTAAAGCATTTTTATATCATATTTTAAGAAATAGTTCCTTGAATTATTTGAAAGGAGAGAAAGTTAGAAAGAAATATGAAGATCGTCTAAAGCATAGTTATAATGAAGCCCTCCTAAATTACGAAGCCCTAAACCGTCTTGATTTTGATTCTCTATCTTTTGAAGAGTTAGCCAACGTAATTAGTGAGACGATCAATAGCCTTCCTCCTAAATGTAAGCAAGTATTTGAAATGAGTCGTTATCAATCATTAAAGAATAGAGAAATTGCTGAGGAGCTTGGTATCTCAGTAAAAGCGGTTGAAGGACACATTTCAAAGGCATTAAAAGAACTCCGTAGTGAGCTTAAAAAACAGTTCCCATCAGGCTTAATTTCAATCCTTATTTCATTTGTTTAAAATTTTTTGATTTCTGAATCTTCAAAAAAATTGAATACATCCAGGAACTCACATAAATTTTCATCATTCTTCTAGATGTAGTTTTGAATGAAGAAAATTCATGTTCGTTTCAATTATTTAATTTTTTTTTCTGAATCGACCTAGGGTAACTCAACATTTGGTTGTTTTAGTATTAGATTCAGGAAAATATGGACAAGGAAAAAATAATTCAATACGCTTTAGGAAATATTCAAGACGTTGATGAACGTTCAGCTATTTCGCAGGCAATAATCGAAGATAAAGAGGCTCGGGAGTTTTATATCTCGATCAAGAATACTTATGCAATTACCAAAGGGGGAGATGTAGGTAAAGGCTTGGATGAAGAATACATGCAATTGTCTAGGAGAATTAAAAAGCCAATATATCGATCACTTAAAACAGTCTATCGATATGCCGCGATGTTGATTGCAGTAATTGGTATTTCTTATTTGATGTTTTATTTCGGGAGATCTACCCGAACGGTAGCCATGAATGAAGTCATTTGCCCAGCCGGTCAGATTGCGGAAGTTAAACTGTCAGATGGAACTCATGTCTGGCTAAATGCTGAATCTTCTGTTCGTTATCCTTCTTCATTTAGTGGAAAGATCAGAGAATTAGAATTACAAGGGGAAGCATTTTTTGATGTGAAGTCAGATATTGATCATCCGTTTGTTGTGAAGACTGATAACATGCAGGTGAAGGTTACAGGAACTTCTTTTAATGTAAATGCCTATAATGGGAACGATTTCGTAGAGACGACCTTGGTTGAAGGTAAAGTCGAATTATTGAGTCAGACAGGTAAAAAGATTGTCTCTTTGAAGCCAGGAGAACAAGCAACATATGATCCTAATAGAAAATTGGCCAATATTTCAACCGTGGATACACGTTTCTACTCTTCTTGGAAGGAAGGAAAAATGAGTTTCTATAATGAAGAGTTAGAGATTATAATGGCACGACTTGAGCGTTGGTATAATGTTGACATATTTTATACTGACGATGAAATCAAAAAATATAAGTTTTCTGGTACAATTTTGAAACATAAACCATTGACTCAAGTATTGGAGATTATAAAACTTTCGGCTCCAATAGATTATCAAGTAAAACAATCAGCAGAATCAAAAAATAAAGTAATTCTTACAAAACAAAAAAAGTAGCCTATGTAAATGTTAAAAAACAAATGAACCGATATTTCGCCAAAAATACCGGTTCAGTAAACAAAGTGAAGCGCCAACTTCACTTATTAAATTAATTAACAATCCGTGCGAGGATTATTATTAACTGTTACACAACAAAATTATGAAAAAAAAACGAGAAGACTATGTCCGCTTGTGGCGTAGTAAAATTTTCAGGATTATGAAACTAACAATGATGTTGCTTTTGTTTGGGGGAATGGCCATTGCTGCCAATGGTTATTCACAATCGACAAAAATTAACTTACGAATGAAAGATGCGAGCTTTGTTGAGTTTGTGAAGAAGATAGAAGCGGAAAGTGACTATTTCTTTTTTTACAAAAACGATGAGTTGGGCACATTAAAAGAGGTGGATATTGATGTGAATAATGCCTCTATTGAGGAGATTCTGTCAAAAGTTTTAGGTGATACTAATTTAACCTATAAGATTGTCGATCAATATGTCGTAATAAGCCCAAAAGATGGTGTTATTGCTAAAGGTACTCGAAAAACGCAAACTAGTTCAAAGAAAGTGAAAGGTAAGGTTACCGACGAGAACGGGGAGCCTTTACCTGGAGTGTCAGTGGTTGTAAAAGGCACGACTATTGGTATTACTAGTGATTTTGATGGAAACTATAGTCTCGAAGTTCCTCCAACTGGCGAAGTATTGGTCTTCTCATTTGTGGGTATGAAATCTCAAGAAATTTTATTGAACGGGCAGACTACCATCAATGTGGTACTTGCAGAGAATGCTATTGGTTTGGATGAGGTAATTGCCATTGGATATGGTACTACAACAAAGAGGGTAACAACGGCGGCTATTTCGAAGGTTAAGACAGATAATCTTACTAATTTACCTGTAACTAGTATTGGAGAAACACTAGCAGGTCGTACAGCAGGTCTTATCGTAACTAACAGCGGTGGTGGATTAGGAAAACGACCTACAATCACAGTTCGCGGAGGTGGTACTCCCATTTTGATCATTGATGGTGTGATGACTTCAAATATCGATCAAATGCATAGGATGAATCCTAAGGATATTGAAAGTTTCACAATTCTGAAGGATGCAGAGGCTGTGGCTATCTATGGTTCAAAAGGAGGTAATGGTGCGATTGTTATCACAACTAAGAAAGGTGAAAAAGGAAAGATCCGAATCAACTATGGTTACAGTCGAAATTTCAGTAAACCAACTGTTTTACCAAGTAAGATGAGTTCGTATGATATTGTAACTTATCGGAATATGGCAGCTGATAATGATAAGCAGGAGCGTCCGTATACAGATGAGGTTGTACAAAAATATAAAGATCAGTCGGATCCATTTAATTATCCTAATGTGGATTGGCAGAAGGAGACATTGAAGGATTATGCTTCGGAGTATAAACATGATCTATCATTGTCGGGTGGTGATGAGAAAACGCAGTATTATGCTTCTCTATCGTATTTTGATCAGGGATCGCTTTATAAGTTTAATACCAACTGGTTGAAGCGCTATACTTATCGTATGAGTATTTCTAATAACTTCAAGAAGGTTGGTCTTCAAACAACTTTATCTTTCTTTGGAGATGTTGAGAAAACTCGTGCTCCTTATTCTCATTATTCTACTGGTTACTGGCAAACCTGGGGGCATATACAGAATCGATCGCCTATGGATTTGGCATATAATGAATTAGGCTTGTATTCTAATGGAAATGATCATCCAATCGTTGAAATTGATCCTGGGTCAGGATATGATAAGAACGAGGATCGTAATGTAAACGGACAATTAGATGTTACGTGGAGTGTCCCTAAAATTAAAGGATTGAATTTGAAGTTCATGGGATACTATCGTAACGATAGTTATTTCCGAAAGCAATGGAAAGTTAATGCCGACCAGTACTCTCTAGGAAGTGATGTGCCATCAGGGAAAAATCCTCCGAGTTTGAATCTTTATTCTGGATCAGGTTGGAGGTATCGTATACAGTCGTTGGTAACGTATGATAGAACTTTTGATCGTCATAAAGTAGAGGCTTTGTTTGGGTATGATGAAACTTATTCTCATTCGCAGGGTGTATCTGCTTCTCGAGAGAATTATGTATTGGGGGTTGATCAAATTTTTGCTGGTCCTACTGATTCATCCAAGAACAATGGAGGAGAGAGTGAATATGCAAATGCTGGTTATGTTGGTCGATTGAAATATGTGTATGATAAAAAGTATATGATTGAGGGAAGTGTCCGTTATGATGGAAACGATAAATTCCCTAAAAATAATCGATGGGGTACTTTTTACTCGGGATCTGTGGGGTGGATTGTTACAGAGGAAGAGTTTGCTCGCTCATTGAGAGAAAAGCTAAATATCGATTTCTTTAAATTACGATTCTCATATGGAGAAACTGGTCTTGATAATGGAGTAGGTCGTTATGAATATTTGCCTGGTTACTCGTTGAATGAAAGGGCTTATGTGGTTGATGGTAAAATTGTACCTGGTTTTAGTGAAGGAGGTTTAGTAAGTAAAGATATTACCTGGTATGAACGTAAATCAGTAAATACTGGTATCGACTTTGCATTTCTTAACAACCGATTTACTGGATCTGCTGATTATTTCTTCTATGAAACAGTAAATTACCTGGGATCTCCTTCTGGTGGTGTTTACACTGATCCACTAGGAACTTCTTTACCTAAAGTGAATACCGATGGAAAGCATCGTAGGGCTGGATGGGAGTTTGAAATGAAATACAAAAACCATATTGGGGATCTCCATTATGATGTGGGTGTGAACCTAACCAAATTTGATCAGCTTTGGGTGGTGAAGCATGACGAATCAGAAGATCAATTGAAGAATCCTAAAACTCGTGAAACTCATCAGACAGGTATCGGTAGAAGATCATATATTACTGATGGATTCTATTATAGTGCAGAGGATGTAATGAATAGTCCTAAGCGAAATAACTCTCACAGTTTAGTTCCTGGTGACCTAAAATATTCTGATGTCAATGGAGACGGCCAGATAGATGGAGAAGATTTTGTACGCTCTGGAAAGCCTTCTTTCCCACGTGTGATGTATGGTTTTACGGTTGATTTAAAATATAAGGCATGGACTATGGGAATGCACTTCCAAGGGACTGGTGATCGCCATGTTTATCTTGATGATATAATGAGAAATAGGAATGCAAGTAGTATTCGATATGGTTTCCAGACTGATTTCTGGACTCCTGAAAATACTGATGCCCGCTATCCTCGATTGATCTCGAACGAAAACTTTAATGGTAATAACAATGGTGTGTCATCTGATTTCTGGCTTGTGAATGCACGCTATTTCAGAATGAAGTCTTTACAGCTAAGTTATGACTTCAAACAAGATCTTTTTAGAAACTTGCCATTTAGTAACTGTGACCTCTTTGTAAGTGGTACAAATCTGTTTACCATTTCTAAGCTATTCAGTAAGTATAAGATGGATCCAGAAACCGGAAGTGCCAATAACTATGGTTATCCTCTTCAAAAAGTATTTTCTGTTGGTATTAATGTAGGATTTTAAATTACTAAACAATGATTAGAAAAAATATATTCATATATGCAATGTTACTTTTTACAGCATTGGCCTGTAAAGAGAATTTATTAGATACAAGTCCGTACGGATCGAAGTATGAGGAAGCACTGGTGTGGTCAAATCGAGCTAATGCTGATGCTTTTGTTCATAAGACTTATAACGATATCCTAAATCAATATTCAGGTTATGCTGGGATAGAAAATTGGACGACTAACGGAGTCCATAATCAAGGACATGAAGGAGTACCTCGTGAGGATTATACCAGAGAAAGTGATTTTGGCTTCAACAAGTTTGGTTTGATTAGAAGATGTAACTTAATTATTGAAAAAGCTGCTGCATCAGAAACACTTGCTGATGGTGATAAGACAGAATTGGTTGCCGAGGGAAAATTTTTACGTGGAATGATTTATTTTCATCAGGCTCGACGTTTCGGACGAGTGGTTTGGGTTGATCGTGTGCTGACAGAGGACGAGGAAACTTATAAACTTCCATTAACAGCCAATGTTGGAGAGACATATAATCATATTATTAGTGACTTGGATGATGCTATTGCAGGATTACCAGAAACTGCATTGGCGGGTAAGGCAAGTAAATATGCCGCCGCTGCGATTAAGAGTGAGGTTTGTTTACAGGCTGCAGCTTACACTGGAAATGATTCTTATTATCAGGAAGCGATTGATGCTGCTAACCTTGTAATTAATGAAGGAGGTTTCTCTCTGGAAAACGATTATGGAACAATGTTTGATGAACGTAATCGTTTCTCTAATGAGATTATATTAGGATTGTACCGAGACAAAGAGAATAATAATTGCAATAATGTTGAAGATTTGCAGTGGTGTGTGCCTAATGTGAGTAATGATGTGTTGAATAGAAATGGTGGAAGTCCACTGTTTAAGTCAGATATTCAAGTATTTGAGGCGTGGAATCAACATGTGCCTACCCAAACGTTAGTAGATAATTACTTAGTTACTGATGAGCAAACAGGTGAGGCACTTCGTTGGGATCAGACTTCCCAATTTGCTGAAAACCTTGAGCTTATTGGTGATAGAGAGTGGCGAGTAAAAGCAGGGATTGATCTTGATATCAATGATATCATTTATGAAAATGCGGATAATCGATTGAATGCTTCAATCGTGCATGATAGATCATCTTGGTTTGGTGAAGATATAGCAACCCGTATTAAGGGGAACTTGAATCGAAAAATTGATGGTGGTGCCCGTAATTGGGTTATGTCGGTTACCAATTACTACTGGAGAAAAGGCACTTACACTGTTACTCCTAGAGTATATGTTGGTATTCCTACTGACTATCACTGGGTGATTACTCGTCTGGGACGTGTATACATGAATAAAGCAGAGGCTTTGCTTCGTCAAAATAAGGTTGCAGAGGCTGTTGCTACACTAAATGTAACCCGCGTTGGACATGGTGGATTGGCTCCATCAACTGCAACGTCATTAGCTGATGCCTGGACTGATTATAAGCGGGAGCGAAGAGTCGAACTTGCAAAAGAACGTGATTACTATTGGACATTGTTGCGCTGGGGGAAATATGGTGGAGAAGCTAACCATGGAAGAGCTGCTGGTGGTGTAATATATGAGTTGAAGGATGAGATGCCTGGTTTAATTGTTATTGCTCAAGATCGAAAGTCGTTTTATGTTCGAACTTTTGCAGATAATGGTGAAAACTACAATAACATAGAGAAACGTGAGTTTACAGCAGAAAGAAGATATTTCTTTCCAATACCTAAAGGGGTAAGGGATCGTAATGAGAACCTAGATCAGAATCCGGGTTGGTAATTGTTGAACCTATTAAAGAAAAAATAATGAAAAAGTATATTAATCTGTTTAAGTTTATGCTATTTACTTTTGCGGTTGTGGGGATGACCTCATGTCTGGAAAATGGATTGGATGATTTGCCTGCATTTGAGGATGCTGAGATTTCGAATATTTTTGTTGAACATCGCTATGAAAACCCTGAAAAAACTTGGACTGATGGTTCTAATATTGTGGAATTTCAGCGATTAGGAATGACTAAGAGAATTGTATCTGCCGAAGAGTCGGGAGCTCAATTGGACTCAATTGTAATAGTACCTTCTGTACCTAAACCAAGTGGAGCTTTCACAATTGAAGAACGCCAAAAGGTAACATTAGAAAATATAGTTGTTTACGTAAATATTTCTACCGCAGCATCGATAGTGCCGTTGGATGATGCTCCAGAGTTAGGTAAACCAGGTAACTTTACGCAGCCTAGAAAATATAGAGTGACTGCTGCCGATGGTAAAAGCTATCGCGACTGGGTTATTGTGATTAAACCTCTTCCTGTTATTAATCAGTATGAAGCTGAATATGCATCAACAGGTCAGTTTGATCATCCTGCAGGCGGATTAAGAGATTTCTCGATGAATAAGTATTTATCTTCGGTAAACGAAAATACTGTAACAACTGATCATTCAGATTTAGGGAGTTATGGTTATAGTATCAACTTAACCGTAAATCAAGATAATAGTGTTACTGTTACTCAGTTTAATGGTGATGGTGTAGAAATTGGAGAAGCAGTACCCGGAGAGGAGAACAGTTATAATCCTTCTACGAGAACGTTTACTCTTAACTATAGGTATATGGGTGGCGGCGGCTATCGTATTATATCTGAAACACTGATCATTGATTAAGATAAGATCTGTGCAGAGGGTGTTCAAAATGAACACCCTCTCTTTTGGAAATACAATAGATAAAACAAAGGTACTAAATGAGATATAGTTTACTATTCATGTTGTTATGTTTATTAGGGATAACAACAGGTATTTGTCAGAAAGATACAATTTGGATAAAGCATGATAAGTGTGAATCAAAGATTAAATGGAAGCACAAGTATCATCAAACTTTAACTATTAAGTTGATGTTGGCCACTTGCGAGTTTGATGGAGAATATAAGCGAAGTGATAATGATGAAAACATGGTTTTCTTAACGATTAACGATGCGTTTGAAGTGATAAAAAAGATTGATCGAGTTACTTTAGGAATTCCTAAAATCATTTATTTGGTAGGTTGGCAGTATAATGGTCATGATTCAATGTATCCTGCATGGTTTGAAGGTAATGAGCGATTAAAAAGACCTCAGGATAAAAATACATTAGAGAGTATTCGTTGGTTAATGAATGAATCTCAAAAGTATAATACTACCATAAGTTTGCACATAAATATGTTTGATGCGTACGAAGATAGTCCGCTGTGGAATACTTATGTTGCCAATGATATCATTGCGCGTAATGAAGATGGTTCACTGCTCGCGGGCGAATGGGGATATCCTATTAGTTATGCCCAGGAATGGGAAACAGGTTTAGCACAACAACGAATTGATAGTTTGTGTAATTTACTTCCTTTAAAAGAGGCAGGGACAGTACATATTGATGCTTTTCATACATGGCCTCCTGTTCCAGTCAAAGATGAAAAAGGAGAATTCAGGATAGATATAAAGAGGAGTAAAATAAGTCCCTATCTCGATTTTACAGTTGCGGATGAGACTGAAGCCCAGGAAAAGATTTTTCGATATTGGGCCCAGAAAGGAATTGATGTGACCAGTGAGGGAGTTGGATTTCTTCGTGAAACATCATTTGAAGGATTTCAGCCTATGGCTTGGTGGTTTAGTGATGGTTTGGAAAGCTATATAAAATGGCCTGCCAGCTATTATTGTGGTGGACAGGATAATAGTGTTTGGGGGAAGTTGTTTGGAACAAGTATGCATGGTGAATCAATCGTAAAAAATGACCCAGTCGGATTGAACGGATTTGCTGGAGATTTCTGTTTAAAGACTCTTCCATGGTATTATTTGAATAGATTGGAGCGAATCTTTGTCGTGGATAATGACGAAGGAAAAACGGTATCTTATGAAGGTGATGTTATGTCTCAGTTCAAGGATAAATCGTTAACTATTACTAAGGGGAAGCGATTGTTGTTAGAGAATGGTGATTTGCTAATGCCTGCATTATGGATTGATGAACCACAACTTGTTGCATATAGTGAAAATGGTTATGAATTGAGGAAATGGATATTGCCAAAATCATGGCCTGGTAATGTAAAAGTGGAATTGTGGGAAGTTGGAATTGAAGGATTAAAGAGGATTGGATCTAATCGTGCAAAAGGTCATCAATTGACATTAACACTAAAGCCGGGGCAAATGTTGATTATTAAACAAAAAGAATAGTCCAAAATAGAAATTCCAAGTCAATCGATTTTAATTAAGACAGGTAGAAATGAAAACGTTACTAAAATATTTGATACTGTTGTTAGCAATAGAGTCTTTCGGACAAAAAGGTGATGGATGGAATATTAGTATTCAAAAGGATGAACGGTATTCAGGTGTTGTTCTTGCAAATGGTCGCTTGGGTATTCTTTCTTCGGAAAGGTTATTTGAGATTAATCATGTAATTCTCAACAATGTATTTGAACAGGGATTAACTTCAAGTGCTCCTGGTTCGGCTTCTAAAGTTAGTCGTATTTTAAAGGGCATGAATTTTGGTAATCTTGAAATGTATATCGATGACGAGAAGATTACTAAAGAGAATATTTCGAGCTGGCAACAAACTTTAAATATGAAAGAGGCCTCGCTTACTACATCTTTTATGTTTAGACATAAGGCAAAAATTAGTTATACTATCTACGCTTTACGAAATGTCCCGTATTCAGCTTATATCGATTTTAATATACAGGCAAATAGAGCATTGACAGTTAGAGTTATTGGAAAAATAGAAGGATCGTCATCCTTTAAAAATCCTATTAGTACATTTCGTACATTATGGGATAAAGAGACTACAATTCCTGTAATGCAGACTGTGGCTACAACAGATAAGGGAGCACATACGATTGCTACTTCTGCTTCTTTTGTTTGGCACGATATAAATTCAACTCGAGAGCACCTAAGGCCACAATTGAAATATGAAAAGGTCTCAAAAAATCTTAATCAGATATGGTTTGACAAGGAGGTGAAAAAGGGAGGGAATCTTACATTTGCCTGGACAGCATCAGAGTGTTCTTCGCAAGATTTCAATGATCCTGCATCAGAATCAGAGCGGTTTGTTATCAATAATCTGGTTACCCCTAAAGCTACCTTACTAAATGGACACAAGCAACTATGGGAAGAATTATGGGAAGGCGACATTGTTATTGAGGGGGATATGCAATCTCAGCGTGATGTTCGTTTAGCTTTATATCACTTATATTCTTTTGGAAGAGCAGGATCTGACTTGAGTATTGCTCCTATGGGATTATCTTCTCAAAATTATAATGGTCATATATTTTGGGATGCTGAATTGTGGATATATCCACCGTTATTAATGCTTAATCAGGATATTGCAGAATCACTTGTAAATTATCGATTTCAGCGATTAGAACCAGCGCAGAAAAAAGCTGATAATTTCGGATTTAAAGGAGCTATGTTCCCATGGGAAAGTGATGATTCAGGAGAGGAAGCTACTCCAACCTGGGCCTTAACAGGAACGTTGGAGCATCATATTACTTCTGATGTTGCTATAGCATTTTGGAATTATTATCGAGTGACTAAAGATTTGGAGTGGCTTAAAGAAAAAGGCTTTCCTGTAATTAAGGATATTGCTGATTTTTGGGTGAGTAGAGCAAAAAAGAATTGTGATGGTAGTTATTCAATAATTAATGTGATTGGAGCAAATGAGAATGCGGTAAATGTTGATGATAATGCCTTTACAAATGGTGCTGCCATAACTGCACTAAAGTATGCAATCAAGGCGGCGAAGGAGGTGAATTGTGTTGTTGATCCAAAGTGGGATGCTGTGGCTAACCGTATTAAAATACATCATTTTAATGATGGAACAACCAAAGAGCATAGCACATACAATGGAGCAATCATTAAGCAAGCTGATGTAAATTTATTAGCCTATCCTTTAAATATTGTTAGCGATACAAGTACAATACTGAGGGATCTGATATACTATGAACCAAAATTGGAGCATGGAGGACCAGCAATGGGGAAGGCTATATTATCAGTATTGTATTCAAGATTAGGTGATGTTGATAATGCCTATCGCTTATTTAAAGATTGTTATGAACCTTATAAATGTGGACCTTTTGGTGCTTTAGCAGAAAACATTGGAAGTAGAAAGACATATTTTGCAACAGGTGCAGGAGGTATGTTACAAACTGTTCTTTTCGGCTTTGCCGGACTTCATTTGACAGATGACGGTATTATTCAAAAATCCCCTGCTTTACCTAGGGATTGGAAATCTTTAACTATTAAAGGAGTTGGGCCAGAAAAGAAGAGTTATGTGATAGAGCAAGAATGAATTAAGTTGTATAATGCAGAGATAACAGATTGTGAAAAATGAATATGATAAAATACAATAAATTAGGGTATCTGGTATTAATCTTGATATTTAAGATTATGACAGTAGGATATTGCCAAAATACCGTGGTCAAGGATATGATCAATCAAACGGGAATGATTAATGTTGAAGCAGGGAAAGAAAATAGCTTTATTTTTACTGATTTAGGTGCATGGCATGGCTATGGAATTTGTAAGAATAATGAAACAAGTAGCAGTCTTTCGTTTCGGGGGCCTGTGTTTCTTGTCGATGGAGGTTTGTTTTATGGTCCTAATGATACGACAGGACTTGTAAGGTTATCTGTTTGTCAAAATGATAGGTTAATGAGTTTTGAGCGTATAAGCGCCGAACATACCCCTGGATTATTGAAGCAACATTTTAAGAGTGGAAAGTTGCATCTTTCGCAAAGATTGGTTTATGTATCTTCCAAGCAATCGTTGATTGAAACGGTAGTGGAAAATAAAGGATCTGCGCCTCAATCTTTGGAACTTAAGTGGACCGTTGCTACCTACTCAAATGAGAAATTAACTATGCACCAAGAGCAGCAGGTATTAGTAATGAATACAGCTAAACATGGGGCATATGGCTTAGGATTCGTAGATGGAAAACAATATTTATGTGGTATTAGTAATAATGAGTGTGAGGTTCGAATAGATAAGGTAATACTAAAACCGGGTGAAAAAAGGACCGTATCATTTGTCGAGACATATGTTCCAGATGAGGAAAAAGATTCCCTGCGATTTAAAAAATTAGTTGATTTCTCTAATGTTGATGTTAGGCATGTGTTCGAAGACAATAAACATCGTTGGGAAAATTACTTTGATAGAATTGTAGGTGCTCAAACTAGTTGGGTTAAAACTAAACATAGTCAAATGGTTGCAACAAAAGCATTACAGACACTAGTGACCAATTGGCGGAGTTCTGCTAAGGATTTACAAGGTGATGGAATATATCCAAGTGTTGGCCATTTTAATGGTTATTGGGCTTGGGATTCATGGAAACATGCGGCTGCGATTGCTAAAATTATGCCTGAATTAGCAAAGAAGCAAATTCAATCAATGTTTTTGTTTCAGAATGAAAATGGGATGATTGGGGATGTTACACGATATTATGGGCAAAACGATAATTGGCGTGATTCTAAACCGCCACTGGCCGGTTGGGCTGTATGGTTCGTTTATAATGCTACAGGTGATATAGAATTCCTTAAAGAATTGTATCCGAAATTGATAAAATATCACAGATGGTGGTATAAAGAGCGAGACGCGAATAAAAATGGTCTTTGTGAATATGGTTCAACTGATGGTTCGCATCAAGCAGCCGCATGGGAGAGCGGCATGGACAATGCAGTTCGATTTGATAATACTAAAGTTGTACAACAATCATATGGAGGAACGTATGACCAAGAATCTGTCGATCTCAATTGTTTCTTATGGAAGGAAAAAGTAATATTAGAAAAGATCGCATTAGTATTGGGAGATAAGAATATAGCTAAAGCTTTCAAGTTAGAGGCAAAAAAGCTTCGTGGACAAATTATAAAGCGTTTTTGGGATGATACAGATGGCTATTTCTATGATTGGTCATTAAGAGAAAATAGAAGGATTAAAATAGCAGGTTCCGAAGGTTGGTCCCCTTTGTTTGTCGGCTTAGCTACTGACAAACAAGCAAAAAAAGTTGTTTCTACTTTGATAGATCCAGACATGTTTAATTCTTACGTCCCGTTAGGAACCTTGGCGATAAACTCTTCAATGTATGAAGAAGATGGATATTGGAGGGGACCTGTTTGGTTAGATCAAGTGTATTTTGGAATAAGAGGTTTAAGAAACTACGGGTATCAATATGAAGCTGATAAATTACAAGAAAAAGTTTTTAACCATCTAGAAGGAATTGGATCTCCAGGAATTCCTATTAGAGAAAATTATGATCCGTTATCAGGGAAGGGGTTGAGAGCAATTCATTTTAGTTGGTCATCTGCTCATTTGTTAATGTTACTCATGGAGGCAAAATAAAATAATTGCAATATAAACAGTATGTAGAATGATTTATATTGATGATTTTCATCATTATTATGTGTGATTTTTTCCCTAATTTGGCTGTTCTTTTAGATTGTAACCGAACCAGATATATTTTTTAAGTATTAACCAGATCTAATAATACGAAACAAAAATGAGAGTATTTAATCAATTAATTATCGCATTAACATTGGGTGTGCTGCTGTTGGTATGCCCTGAAAAAGCTAGTTGTAAAGACAAAAGAAGTGTTGAGAATAAATCGCCCAAAGAGCAGCCTGGAGGTCCTGAAAATAAACCTGCAGAAGTTGTGCTTGAAGATAAGGCCAAGGGATTAATCTTAAGGTACAACGGATGTAATATTTTGGAAGGATCATTTAATAGTAAAGTTGATGTTCAATCAACAGTTAATGGTGACGAAAAAATAGAACAGCATATCAGTCTTTCGTTGAATAAAAATAAGCAACGAACTGTTATCGTTTATGGAAGTTCAGAGGCGTTAGCAGCAGAGACGAGAGGGAAGGTGCAAGAGAAATTTGCATTGGTACGAACCTCTCATGGATTGAGTAATAACTTGCGTAATAATGCTGTTTATGATAGAACATTGGATTGGATGATTGAGGCTCCTGAGGGAACAATTATTAAGTCGGACTATTGCAGCAATGGTATGACAAAGTTTGAACTGACGTTCCCACAAGATGAAGTTGAGTTAGTTTTTCGCCCTCGCTACTATAACAAACACAAAAACCTGCCTTACTACCAACCGTGGACTTATCAAGTGTACAAGGAATCAATCACAGGATGGTGCTCCTGGTGGGCCTATTTTAGGAATTTCAATGAAAAGAATCATCACGATTTGTTAAAAATGTGGAAGGATAAGCATTTCGAAGATTATGGCTATCGTTTTATCCAGATTGATGATGTATACCAAGGCGAGCACGATAGAGGACGAGAGAACTGTGAGGTTGCGAGTGGGTATTTAGGAGGAAGACCAACAACTTGGTTAGATTGGAAAAAGGATCGTTTCCCCAGTGGATTGACTGGATATGTGAAGTCGGTAAAGGAAGCTGGTTTTAGTCCAGCTATTTGGATGGGATCATTTTTCTCGGATAAGGAGACAGCGGAATTGCATCCCGACTGGTTTGTGCAGGATAAGGATGGAAAAGCAGCGGGAGCTCCTTGGGTGAGCTATGTAATGAATGCGACTAAAGATGAAGTTGTTGAGGCACTAATCCGCCCTACATTTAAAGGTCTTAAAAATGCAGGTGTTGAGTATGTGAAAATCGACCAGTTGCGTCACTATCTTTACGATAACTTGCACAATAACCTGAACTGGTGTCGCGAGAAAGGTATTCAGCCTGGTGAGGTTTTGAGGGCTTATTTGCGTGTTGCTCGTGAAGAGTTGGGCGATGATACTTTTATCTTGTCTTGCTGGGGAGTATTGCCTGAATCAATTGGCTTAGCTGATGCTTGTCGTATTGGCGGTGATGGGTATGGACCGGTAACTATGCAGCAGTATAATTCATGGAATGGTATTGTTTGGAGAAATGATCCTGACCATTGTGATGTGATGCCAAATAAACAGGCAAAAGATGTTGGTAATGTAAAAGAAACTGCCGCAAGAAAAGCAAGCTCAAAGGAGTCGATCATTCGTCCTGCCTTGGCTTCTGTGGCAGGAGCAATGTTGATGCTTAGTGATAAGCCTGAAACCTATCAGAACGATGCTAACCTTTATGGATTACGCCGTTCATCTCCTGTGGTATTTTCTGTGCCTGGTCAGCTTTATGATTTCGACCCGGCGAAAACCGATTGGCTTAAAACACATGAACGTACTGAGATTATATCAGGTAAACATCCTACACCTATAGATGGTGATCAGTTTGGCTATGTGTGTCCATATTGGTTGAACGAGTTTAACTTGTCGTTTGAAAACTGGAATGTGTTACACCGATTAAATTGGTCCGATAAAAAGAAGACTTCTTTAGAGGCTGAGGTTATTGATTTGAAGGATTTAGGATTGGATCCTAAAAAGGAGTATCTGTGTTATGAATTTTGGCAGGAGAAATTTTATGGCGTGGTGAAGCATACACTCAAACTTGGGAAGTTAGAGGCTTTGGGAATAGAGTCTATTGCTATTCGTGAAAAGTTAAATCGCCCTCAACTTCTTTCTACTAATCGTCATCTTTCTCAAGGAGCTGTTGAAATAGAAAAGCTGGTGTGGATCAATTCAACTTTGCAAGGTCGTAGTCGAGTTGTTATCGATGATGAATATATAATAACATTATATGTTCCAGATGGATATGCCTTGGATATGGCTCAAATTAATGGGATGAAAGCTAAGGTTCAACAGACTGGTAATATTGTTAAGCTTTCGTATATGCCGACTGAAACGTCATCGGTAATGTGGAATGTTAAATTCAATAAAAACACTACATTTGAGCAACCATAATCCTTTTTAAGGAATTAACCAGATCTAATAATTACATAATGAGAAAGAAGATTTATTTGTTTCTCGGGCTGTGCCTTTGTTGTTGGTCAGTGAGTGCCCGGGAGATTAAATTGAGCAACTATGGTGTAAAACCATGGTCGTTTGAGAATGCCTCTGCAGCTGTTTTTAATGCGTTGAATGATGCCAAAGGAGAGGACAATGTTGTGCTGAAATTACCAGGTGGACGAGTTGATCTATGGCCAGAAGGGGCTCCAACACGTGAGCTGTATATTTCCAATACTACAGAAAATGACTACAAACCGAAGATTAAGCATGTTGCTTTGCTATTGGAGGGAATGAAGAATATCACCATTGAAGGGAATAATACGTTGTTAGTATTACATGGAAAAATGGTGTCGTTTGCTATAATCAATAGTACGAACGTGACAATCAAGGATGTTGAGGTTGATTATGATCGTCCAAGTATGTCGGAACTGAAAGTTGTTGAGTCATCTAAGAGTCGAGTGAAGTTGGGTGTACATTCTGATAGTAAATTTGTAGTCAAAGAGGGTCAGTCTGTATTTTATGGAGAGGGATGGCGTAGTAATCATCTTCATTCTATATTGATGCGTCCAGAGCAGAATATGATGCATTATTCCTCATGGAAACCTTTTGAAAATGCTAAAATTATTGATTATTCTGCAGATCATATCACTTTTGAGGGTGACTTTGCAAAGAGTGATCTTCGTAAAGGTGACGTGCTAACAGTTCGTGATCCATATCGTGATAATTGTGGGGCATTTATCAGTCTTAGTAAGGATGTTGTATTAGAGAATGTGAAGATGCATTATATGCATGGACTGGGAGTGTTGTCGCAGTTTACAGAGAATATAACACTTAAAAGTGTTGAAGTTGGACCTAGAGAAGAGTCGGGTAGGGTGATAGCTGCATTTGCCGATTGTTTCCATTTTTCGGGATGTAGAGGTGTAATCACTGTTGATAGTTGTCGCACTTCTGGTTCGCACGACGATCCAATGAATGTGCATGGAACACACTTGAAGATAACTAAATTAAATGGTCCACGACAGGCTGTGGTGCGATTTATGCATCATCAAACATATGGATTTGAGGCTTTCTTTAAAGGTGATTCGGTGGCTTTTGTAAGTCCTGAGAATCTGTTGATCCATAGCTTCGGAAAGATTAAGAGTGCAAAGATGACCTCAAAAAGAGAGATGTTACTTGACTTTGAGGAAGATCTTCCAGTCTCTCTAAAGGAAGGTGATTGTGTGGAGAATGTAAGCTGGACGCCTGAAGTGATTGTAAAAAACTGTCATTTCCAGCGAACCAATACGCGAGGATTGTTGGTAACTACCCGTCGTAAAGTGTTGATTGAAAACAATACGTTTTATCGTACTGGTATGCACGGTATTTTAATTGCTAACGATTGTAATTTCTGGTATGAGTCAGGACCGGTGACTGATATTACTATTCGAGGGAATAAGTTTATACAGTGTGGTTATAACCAAGGACATAAAGGTTATGTTATCAGTATTCAACCTGAGACTCATAACTTTATTCCACGTAGGTATATACATTCAAACATTACTATTGAAAACAACGAGATTACATGTGGCTATGGCGCTGTATTGTTTGCCCGTGCTACTGATGGAATCAGGTTTATCAATAATACGATTACTTATAAACCAATCTTAAAAGCTGTTGATGGTATGAAAGCTTTATTTGAATTAGAGCATTGTAATGATGTTGAGATTAAAGAAAATAGAGTAGACGGCTTTAGTGGTGCTAGTCTAGTACTTTCTTCCATGAAGAAAAAACAAGTGAAACAAAATTCTCTGGATAATCTTACCGTGAAAATGAAGGAATAAAGAGGGCTTTAAGGTAGAAAGGTGATCGTTAGTGTGCAATGGATGTTAGAGAAAGGGACTGGAGGACTTTAAAGGTTTAAAGCTCCAAGCCTACGCACACGAATTGGCCTTCTGAAAAAATGTGATTGATTTAGCAGTAGTAATAAATCGATTGCTTTTTTCAGAAGGCCTTGATTTTTTGTCCCGTTTTTGTGTTAAATCATGGCATTTGCTAAAATGCGATATCAGAATGAAACAGCGTTATTTCTTAAGAGGCAAAAATGAGAAGCCTGCCCACTATTAGGATAAAACAGATCCGAAACGTTAATTTTTGAATTTTTTCCATATTTTTTTGCAATAGGTTACTAAAGTTGCGAAAGAAAGTATATTTTTGTTTGCAGATATTTGAAATGCAGACAAACTATCAGTAAACCGACTAAACAAATGAAGCTATTTTTTAGAACACTATCGATTCTTTATTTCTCATTATTAGTAAGTGTAGTGCATGGAATAGAGTTGCCTAAGGCTGAAAAAAAGCTCTATAAGGCAGCAATGAAGAAGGTTGATGAGATAGAATGTTACTCCCATTTTCTTGAAAACGAGAAGAAATTCATAAAAAATAGAGATAACCGATATGATCAAATCCGATGGAGTTTTATCAAAGATGTCTGCTACGATAATCCAAAAGTATCTTCACCTCGTAAGGCATTAAATCAGCTTGTTAAAGCATGTGTGGATGGTGGATATCTTGAACCAAAGAATGAAGAGTTTACTAAATCATCCAATATATTGGGGTATGAATTGATAACTGATTACCCCAAGTTTACTGTAGCACCTGATAACTACAATGCGTTGAGAAATATCGCTTACTCTACTGTTGATGGTTACAGTCAGCATCTTGACCTATTTCTCCCAAAACAAGTAAGTAAAAAGCCTGTTCCTTGCGTGATTTTTATTCATGGAGGAGGATGGGCTGTACATAAACGTGCCTGGATGGAAGGACATGCCCAATATGTCGCCAGTAAAGGATATGCGGCTGCTACCATTGATTACAGAATGCTTAATGCGGTAGATCCTATAGAATGTGTTAAGGATGCTAAAGCTGCTGTGCGATGGATTAGGGCAAACGCTAAGAAATATGGAATCGATCCAAACAGAATAGGAGCAAGTGGAGGATCGGCAGGTGCACATCTAAGTGCGATGCTAGCTACCTCATATGGTGATGCTGATTTAGAAGGAGTAGGCGGTAATGCTGGGATTTCGAGTGAGATTCAGGCAGCCGTTGGTTTTGCAACTCCAGCTTTAACCGGTAACCGTTTTTCATGGCCTTGGAGAAAAGGCGAGCAACCTGAATGGTTCGCTACCATATCACCATATAAGCATATTACCGAAGGTGATGCTCCCATGTTGTTTTTACATGGTGATAAGGATGGCTTGGTGATACCTGATGATGCGCAGGATATGCACGATCGCATGATAGCATGTGGCGTTTATTCCGAACTTGAATATATCAAAGGGAAAGGTCATGTGTTTTATATGACAGAGGAAATTGCTGAGCGTGCTTTGGCATTTTTCAAGAAGATATTTGAAGAGAACTAATTAACCGATGGATAATACCTTACATTGTTGAAATTCAAAATAATAACCAGATCAAAAGAAACAGAACAATGAAACGTAGAATTTTAGCTTGTATGATGGTCGTTGCATGTATGTTTAGTATATCAGCGTACGGGCAGATTACAGAAAGAGAGCGTCCCAAAGAGTGGGACAACCTAATTGAAGGCGGACGATTTATGGATCGTTTTATGCCAATTCCTGTAAAGGGAGAGGCAACAAGCAACGTGTGGGGAGCAAAAGATGTATTGCCTCGATACGTGCAAAATGGTATTGAGAATAAAGAGTTTTCCTACTGGGGAGGAAATATCGTTAAAGGAGATGATGGAAAGTTCCATTTATTTGTGTGTGGATGGCCTGAGAATTCTCCGAAAGGACACATGTTTTGGCCTAAATCAATTGTGTATCATGCAGTATCTGATCAACATAACGGTCCGTTTAAGGTCGTTGATACTGTTGGTAAAGGTCACAATCCTGAGATCTTTAGAATGAAGGATGGACGGTATGTGATTTATGTAATTAACGGGCAGTATGTCAGTGATAGTCTTAATGGTCCGTGGAAAGCTGGAAAGTTTACTCTGGATCCTTGTGGAAAGAAGATTATCGAGGGCACGTCTAATCTTACTTTTGCACGTCGTGATGATGGTTCATTTCTATTGATCTGTCGTGGTGGTGGTGTATGGTTAAGTAAAACCGGACTTACTCCATTTTATCAAATCTCAGATGGAAGTGTCTATCCTCCAGTTGAAGGGCATTTTGAAGATCCTGTAGTGTGGAAAACAAATGTACAGTATCATTTAATAGTGAATGATTGGTTGGGGCGTATTGCATATTATTTGCGTTCGAAAGATGGTTTAAACTGGAAAGTAGAGCCAGGAGAAGCTTACATGCCAGGTATAACAAAATATGAGGATGGTACCAACGAGAATTGGTTTAAGTATGAGCGATTAAAAGTGCTGCAAGATAAGTATGGCAGAGCTTATCAGGCTAATTTTGCAGTGATTGATACCATTAAATGGAACGATTTGCCTAACGACCGCCATAGTTCAAAGAATATTTGTATTCCACTGACTAAAGGTCGATTGATGAGTGTGCTGAATAAAGATAAGATTAACGCACAGACGAAGACAATAAAAGTGAAGATCGAGTCGGAGGACGGATTCGATGCACAGAAAGATATGGACCTGAAGAGTTTGCGTTTTGGAGCTTCAGAAGAAGTGAATTTCGGAAAAGGAAGTAAAGTGTTGAAGACTAAAAAATCAGGTGACGATATGATTATCTTCTTTAAAGGAGAAGGTAATGGATTAAATGATAAGAATTTTGCTGGAAAGCTATTGGGTAAAACCAAAGATGGGAAACTACTCTTTGGGTATTGTCGATTGCCAGGAGTAGACTATTCTGAACCTGCTGTTCCAGAGAAAGATTAAATACTTGTGTTTATTGTGAGGGGGTTAATTATTCTGGTATCACTCATGTCCCGTGTTTTGAGTCTTATTCCCCCTCATTTTTTATTAGATAATGGTCGATT
Organism: Puteibacter caeruleilacunae; assembly: GCA_005217565.1. Taxonomy (GTDB): domain Bacteria; phylum Bacteroidota; class Bacteroidia; order Bacteroidales; family Prolixibacteraceae; genus Puteibacter; species Puteibacter caeruleilacunae. The sequence goes on along the minus strand of SJCO01000011.1, from coordinate 163,839 downwards.
TGTCAAGGTTTGGTTACATTATTTAATGAATTAATATGAAAAATTTAGGTAAGATTATTGCAGTAGGTTGCTTGACTGCATCGTGTGCTTTTACAGCATCGGCAAAGAAGCAACCGAATGTCCTTTTTATCATGTCGGACGACCATACCACGCAAGGGATTGGTGCTTATGGTAGTCGATTGGCAAAGCTGAATCCAACGCCAACTATTGATCGATTGGCGCATGAAGGAGTGATGTTTGAGAATGCTTTCTGTACCAACTCAATCTGTACACCATCACGTGCGTGTATCATGAGTGGACAATACAGTCAGACTAATGGTGCATTGGATTTGGGAGGGCATTTGGCTCCTGAAAAACAATACCTGGCTCTTGAGATGAAGAGTTTGGGGTATCAAACTGCTGTCGTTGGGAAATGGCACTTGAAAGATCGTCCTGAATCTTTTGATTACTACAATGTGTTATATGGTCAAGGGGCTTATTTCAACCCAGTACTTGTTGAGAAGGGTATGACAGAGCAGATAGAAGCCTATTCTCATGGTAAGAAAAGAAAACTGGTTGGTAAGCAATATGAAGGACATTCATCTGATGTACTAACTGATCTTACCTTGGAATGGTTGAAGAATAAGAGAGACAAGGATAAACCATTCTTCTTAATGCATCACTTTAAAGCTCCGCATGATTTATTTGAGTTTAATCCAAAGTACAAGGATTATTTAGAGGATGTGGAGATTCCAGAACCTGCTAGTTTGTATTACAATGCCAATAATGGTTCGGTAGGGACCTATGGTGAGAATGGTTGTTTGAAAGATATTATTGGATCATCAGTTGGGCATCGCAATTATAAACGTGATATGGGTAAGCATATGGACATTGATCAATCGCTTCCTGATCCAGAATATAAGCATCAGGCTTATCAGGAATACCTGAAGCGTTATTTGCGTTGTGTAAAAGGGGTTGATGATAATGTGAAGCGTATTTTTGATTACCTTGAAAAGGAAGGACTGATGGATAATACCATTATTATTTATACAGGTGATCAGGGATTTATGTTGGGTGAGCACGATTACATTGATAAACGTTGGATGTATGAGGAGTCGATGCGTATGCCTTTCCTTGTGCGTTATCCAAAAATGATCAAAGCTGGTAGTAAAACAGATGCGATCATTAATAATACCGATTTTGCACCAACCATTATTGAGTTGGCTGGAGGTAAAGCACCAGAATATATGCAAGGTCATAGTTTTAAGTCGATACTTGAGACTGGTGAAGAGCCAGAAGGTTGGCAGCAATCGACCTATTATCGATATTGGATGCATATGGCACATCGACATAATAATCCTGCCCATTTTGGTATTCGCACAAAGGATTATAAGCTGATTTTCTTCTATGGTTTGAACTATAAACAGCGACCAAGTAATGACATTACTCCACTTAGAGTTGAATACTTTCAAACGCCTTATGCCTGGGAGTTTTACGACTTAAAGAAGGATCCTAAGGAGATGGATAATCGCTATAAAGATCCACGTTATGCAGAGATTATTAAAGATCTAAAGAAGCAGTTACAAGCAAAACGAAAAGAATTGAATGAAGAGGATGATAAGTATCCACACATTCAGAAGATAATTGATGCCGGATGGAATAAATAGGTATCGTTTGTTAAGGTTAATCTTAATCCAGGGTACGCACATTGTTGCGTATTCTGGATTTTTTTGCTGATAAAAGTCTGCTTTACCGATAAACCACAGAGCTTGGCAGGAGATTTTGGGAAAAGTAGTATTCTGGTGTAAGTAAATCATTAACTTTGCTGGCGTACCAGAACAGAATAGTTTAACCATAAATCAGTTTAGTAGTGAAAAAATTTAACCACAATCTTAGAATGATTATGTTGCTGCTGATGTTGTCGGCAACTACGTGCTTTGCTAAAAAGTATAAACATCCTTACCAGAATCCAAAACTACCTGTTGAAGAGCGAGTAGAGGATCTGTTGAACAGGATGACCCTCGAAGAGAAGTTTTGGCAAATGTTTATGATTCCTGGTGATCTTAGTGATGGAAAGGATCGCTATCATCAAGGAGTGTTTGGCTTTCAGGTGGCAGCTAAAGGGAAACAGGCCGAAGCTGCTGGTCAGTTGTTAGAGTATGGTCCCTCAGGAACAGCTCGAGAGGTAACTGAAAAAATCAATGAGATTCAGAAGTATTTCATTGAGGAGAGCCGACTAGGCATTCCTATTATTCCTTTTGATGAAGCTTTACACGGATTGGTACGTGATGGAGCCACAGCGTTTCCTCAAGCTATTGCATTAGCTGCTACTTGGGATACAACCTTGGTAGGAGAGGTGGGGAAAGCAATTACCATGGAGACAAAATCAAGAGGTATTCGTCAGATTTTATCTCCAGTATTAAATATTGCTCGTGATGTGCGCTGGGGACGTACCGAGGAGACTTATGGTGAGGATCCTTATTTGACGACTCAAATGGCAAAAGCTTTTATCGGTCAGTTTGAACGTAATGGTGTCATAACAACTCCTAAGCACTTTGTTGCCAATGTAGGTGCAGGTGGCCGTGATAGTTACCCTATTCACTATAATGAGCGTGAATTGGAAGAGGTATTTTTGCCTGCCTTTAAGGCTGTGTTTACTGAAACAGGTGCCCGTTCAGTGATGACAGCATACAACTCGTTGGATGGTACTCCTTGTACTTCTAATGATTGGTTACTACGTAAGAAATTAAAACAGGAGTGGGGCTTTAATGGCTTTGTAATTTCTGATGCTGGTGCAACAGGTGGAGCTAATGTACTGCATTTTACAGCGAAAGATTATGCTGAATCTACGGAAGATGCTGTAGAGGGTGGATTAGATGTCATTTTTCAGACAGCTTACGAGCATGCCCCTTTATTTTATGAGGCATACGAGAAAGGAATGGTTGATGAGAAATCCATTGACGATGCTGTTCGACGTGTATTAAGAGCAAAATTTGAATTGGGACTGTTTGAGAATCCTTATGTTGATCCTAAGGGAGCTGCCCAATGGAACAATTCCAAAGCACATCGTACATTAACACGCAATGTTGCTGCTAAATCAATGGTGTTGCTTCAGAATAATGCTAACGTGCTACCGTTAAAACAAAGTCAGAAGGTAGCAATGATTGGTTATGATGTTAAAGCGGGCCGACTAGGTGGATATAGTGGTCCTGGAAATAACATTGTAAGCATGCTTGATGGTGTCGTTGGCAGAATAGGAAAGGAACAAGTGGTATATGCTCCTGGAGTTGCTCTTCATGCACCAGAATACGAGACTGTAGCCAGTCAATATCTAAGCTCAACCATAAATGGAAAGAAGGAATCTGGTTTAAAAGGAGAATATTTCAATAATATTACCCTTGATGGTAAACCGGTAGTAACTCGTAACGATAAGCAGGTTCAGTTTGGGTGGACTTTATTTTCGCCACATAAAGACTTGGCGTATGATTGGTATTCGGTACGTTGGACTGGTAAATTGAAGGCTCCCAAAAGCGGGACATATAAGATTGGTATCGAAGGGAATGATGGCTATCGTATGTGGATCAATGGTAAGCTTATGATCGATAACTGGCAAAAGAAATCATATCAAACCAAGACCGTTGATTATGCGTTTGTCGCTAATCAGTCTTATGATATTCGTGTTGAATTCTTCGAGTCTGCTGGTAATGTGAAATTTAAGATGATTTGGAATGCAACAGTAAATGATGAGTGGGAACAGCAAATTGCTGATGCTGTTGAAGCAGCTAAAAAGAGCGATGTTGCAGTGGTTGCTGCAGGAATTCATGAAGGAGAATTCCAGGATCGTGCCTTGTTGGCATTGCCTGGTCATCAGGAAGAGCTAATCAAAGCTGTTGCGGCTACCGGGAAACCAACTGTCGTTGTATTGGTCGGTGGTAGTGCTATTACTATGAACAACTGGATCAATGAAGTGGATGGTATTGTTATGGCATGGTATCCAGGTGAGAATGGTGGAAATGCAGTGGCTGATGTGTTATTTGGTGATGTAAATCCTGCAGGACGACTGCCGATTACATTCCCAGTTCATGAGGCTCAATGTCCGCTTTACTATAATCACAAGCCAACTGGTCGTGGCGACGATTACTATAACCTAACTGGTCAGCCACTATTTCCATTTGGTTATGGATTGAGTTATACTCAATTCCAATATAGTGATATGTCATTTAGCAAGAATGAGATCCATTCTGATGATCATAGTACAGTGACTTGTCGAGTTAAGAATACAGGAACTGTTGCTGGTGATGAAGTTATACAGCTTTATATTCGTGATGAGTTGGCTTCAGTAGCTCGTCCAATTACAGAATTGAAGGGATTCCAGAGAATCAGTTTAGAACCAGGAGAAGAGAAAGATGTGACGTTTGAGGTTGGTACAGAACAGCTTCAAATGCTAAATAAAGAAATGGACTGGGTGGTAGAACCTGGTGATTTCAGAATCATGATTGGTGCCTCATCGAAAGATTTAAAATTACGAGGCATTCTACATGTGAAGTAAATAATGCTGTTAATCGTTGTGTTACTGGGAACTTGAAGTTTCAGTAGCACAACGTTTTTTTTATACCAGCTTACTTATTTGAACTATATCATTAAAACGTAGTTAAATATATTGTAGTTTGAATAGTAAAGCTTGCATTATGGATTTAGTTTATCAGGATAAATTAGATAGTTTTTTCTCATTATCAGATGCTCATCACTGGGCTCAACGCAATGGTTTAACAAGATTAGAAACATATTGTATCCTAATGAATTTTGGAAATGATATGAGTATTCAAATCGACTTTGAATCGTTTGAATTGACAAAAAATCAAATCTGTTTTATTAATCCTGGGAGTTATATCCAATCGCTAGATTATAGCGATGCAAATCAATGCTTTATTGATTTTAATTCTGCTTTTTATTGTCTCGAATTGCATGATAAAGAGCTCTCTTGTAATGGTCTGCTTTTTGGAGCATTCCCTGATCGTCCTATTTTATCTTCTTCAGAAGTACAAACTACAGAAAACAGGGAATTGGTAAAGGTCCTTGAAAAAGAATTTGATCAACCAGATAATAATCAGGGCGATATGTTGCGACTATTGCTGAAAAGGCTGATCATTATATGTGTTCGCCTGGGACGAGAGCAACTATTTAGTACAGATTCTCCTGCGATTGAGGAAACCGATGATATCCGTAAATTTCAGGCATTGGTTGAGAAGCATTTTAGAGAAAAGCATAAAGTGGCAGAATATGCCGATCTCATGTATAAATCACCAAAAACACTCTCCAATACATTTAAAAAGCTTAATGGCTTATCGCCACTTCAAATCATTCAAGATAGGATAGTATTAGAGGCCAAACGATTGATGTATTATACCGATAAAACTATCAAAGAAATAACCTTCGAGTTGGGCTTCTCCGAACCAGCTCATTTTAGTCGTTTATTCAAGAAGCAGACAGGTATGAGTCCTTCGGAATTTCAAGTGCAGGAAATCGTATAAATTACTTTCAGGAAAAATTGGTAATTCGTAGGGAAAAACCATCATTCCATATGTGCTTTTAGTGTGTGATCTTTGCATTGTAACAAGATTATAAATCAAAAATTAAATACAATGACAAAGATTAATGTACCAATAAAAGAGCAAGTCGACGATAAAGCTAAGGCGATATTTGATAACCTTGAGAAGATGCTGGGAATGATTCCCAATCTTTATGCAACCATGGGGTATTCGTCTGATGTACTTGCTGGTTATTTGCAATATTCTTCATCATTAGGATCTTCCTCATTCAATAAGAAGGAGATCGAATTGATTAAGTTGGCAGTATCAGAGGTGAATGGCTGTAATTATTGTGTGGCAGCACATACAGTGTTAGCTAAGATGAATGGTTTTTCTGAAGAGGAGACGATAGGTATAAGATTAGGGCAGATTCAGGACTCCAGGTATTATGTGATTGTAAAAACAGCTCAGGAAATAGCGAGAGAAAGAGGAAAGCTTTCTGACATAACCTATGAGCAGTTTTATGCACTTGGATTTGACACCAAGGCATTGGTTGATCTTATTGCTGTGGTAAATGCAGTTAGTTTTACAAACTTTCTTCATCGGGCTACAGATGTTCCTATCGATTTCCCCGCTGCTCCTCAAATTAACAGGGATGCAGCTTAAATAATTACTCATCAAAAAAATCTACGAATATGAAAATTACTAAAATTCTATCAGTACTTCTGATAACATCCGTTGCACTTTGGAGTTGCGACGATAGCGATAATGATTTACCTATGGTAGGTAATCTGAATTTAAATATTAGCGGACTAGAAAATCTTGGGCCTGACTATGTCTATGAAGGCTGGATTATTGTGAATGGAGCAGCTCTGTCGTCAGGGAAGTTTGTTGTAAATGATAATGGAGAACTATCACATACCTCATTTATTATCCAGCAAGAACTACTGGAAAGTACTTCAGCATTTGTATTGACCATAGAACCATATCCTGATAATGATCCAGGACCTAGTTCAGTGCATATTCTTGGTGGTGATATTTCAGGGAATAGTGGCAGCTTATCGGTAAGTCACGGTGCGGCACTAGGATCGGACTTCGCTGATGCGATGGGTAAATATATTTTGGCAACACCAACTAATGGTGCTGGAACAGATGAGAATAGTGGTGTTTGGTTCCTTGATATCTCATCGGGATCACCAGCTGCAGGACTTGATTTGCCAACCTTACCTGATGGATGGCAATATGAAGGATGGGTAGTTGTTGATGGACAACCAGTGACTACAGGTAAATTTACGATGGTTGATACTGCTGATGATGCAGATCCATTTAGTGGAGATCAACCAGGACCTTCATTTCCTGGAGAGGACTTCCTAATGGATGCTCCTGTAGGTCTTAATTTCCCGCTTGATTTGTCGGGGGCTAAGGTGGTGATATCTATTGAGCCAATGCCTGATAATAGCGAAGCACCATTCTTACTGAAACCGTTACTTGGCGATGTCCCCGCTAATGCTGCAGATCATACGGTATACATGATGGATAATATATCGGGAGATACCAATCCACAGGGAAGTGTGAGTATTACACTATAATTGTAACGTCTATTTGACAACCCACCCCAATAAAAATACCCACGTTGGTAATTGTTCCAACGTGGGTTTAATATATATTCCTGATGTTTTACGAATTTTATTATTCATACCTAAGCGCATCAACTGGATTTTTTATCGCTGCCTGCCAGCTATACCAACTTGCGGTTAACAGTGCCAGGACTAATGCCAAGACTCCCGACAGGGCAAAATACCACCATGTTAGGTCTATGCGAAAGGCAAATTTAGATAACCAGTTATCCATGGCATAATATGCTATTGGACACGCAAATAAAAAGGCTATTCCTATCCATATAATAAAGCTCCTATTCAGCAATGTCATTACTTCGATAATTTTGGCTCCATTTACTTTGCGAATACCAATTTCTTTAATTCTGTTTTTTACTGAGAAGATACTAAGTCCCAGTAAACCTAATGAGGCTATGATAATTGCCAAAAGTGAGAATATAGCGAAGATTTTCCCAAGGATTATATCAGAGCTATATTGTTTATTGTACGAATCTTCCAGTATCTGATATTGAAATTTATCATTGGGATATATTTTCTTCCAAGCTTTTTCTATCCTCGCAATGGTATGACGTGGTTGTGGAGATAAAATCTTAATGGAATAATATCCAACACTTAAATACCATTGATAATTGTACCGGAATAAGATTGGCTCAAAATCTTTACGTAATGATTCCTGATGATGATTCTTCACTACACCAACGATTTGATAATATGTTTGATCTATTGAAACGTATTGATCAATCGCTTCGTTAGGATTTAAATAACCAAGAAACTTACATGCTTTTTGATTGATGATGACTGTGTTCTTTTCAGAATTAATGTTGTCGGTAAAGTATCTTCCAGCTGATAAATTAAGATTATAAGTATGATAAAAACGACTGTCAGCATTAATTAGAGAGAATGAATGATGACTTTTAGTGTCGTAATCTTTTCTTTTTACTTGTTCACTTTTTAATGGAATTTCTTTTCCCGGAATCGATGATGAAGTTGTAAAGCAATGTACTCCAGGTATATCTGATAGGGCTGAACGAAAGCTTTCTAACTTACTTGCCTGGTTTGGTTTATGAAGCATGCTCATCGGGGAATATGACACGAGGGTTTGTGATATTTCTACGCCTAGATCCTGATTCTGCATAAAACGGATCTGATTATATATTGTAATGGTGGAAATGATCAATACTATAGTTGCTGCAAACTGAAATATTACCAACGATTGTTTCATATTTATTCTCTGAGAAAAAACTTTAACTTGTTTCTTGAATAAATGAACAGGCTTTAGCATAGCCATAAACAATGCAGGAGCAATGCTTGAAACAATAACACCTAGCAATACTACAGTAAGATAAAGTGAGAAGAATTCAGCATTGAGGCTTATATTAAAACGACTTTCTGCAAAGTGAGTTATAATAAGTCCAATAGCAACTACAAAAACAAATGCTAAAACAGCACTAATGGAATTAACGAGTATTGATTCAATAAGGAATTGATGTATTATCTCCTTTCTTTGAGCGCCCAGAACTTTACGTATACTGGTTTCTTTTAATCTATCAATTGCTTGAGCAAGTGTTAGATTGATGAAATTTATCCACGCAAGAAGTAGAATAATGATGGCTGTTATAGCCAATGCAATCACCATTAGTTTATTTCCACTAACCTCAATCTCTTGTTTGAGATTTGAATTGAGGTGTATATCTGCGATAGGTTGTAGGTGATACTTACAACTGATTTGTTGATCGTTAAAGTGAGTTGTATATTTTTCTACTGTAGCAGCGATTTTTGTTTCTAAGGTTGAAGTATTGCTTTGTGGTACTGTTTTAATGTAGACATATGGATTATAATTGTGATTCAAGTTCCAGAATAGTCTATCTGATAGTGCAGGAAGGACATTTGCCTTCGGATGTTGCCTGGTTAATTCGCTTGTGGTGTAATCAAAATTCCTCATGTAATATATTAAGGAAGAGAAGGGGATAAGTACATCGGGATGAAAATGACTACTGACTGGAGGATTGTTAAATACACCAGATACATAAAACTCCCATCCTTCGTTTAGCTTAAAACGTTTATCAACAGCATTGGTGGTGCCAAATAATGCAAAAGCCAGCTTTTCTGAAATCATTGCAGCATGAACATCGGGAAAGGGATCATTGATATCTCCATGCACAAGAGAATGATTAAATACATTGAAGAAACAACTGTCGGTCCAGAACATATTGACATCCTGGATTTGTTCTTGCGGAGTGTAAATCGTAATGATATCTTTCCCTAATGTAGTCGATTCAATGACTTCGGGGATTTCTTGTTTTGCAGATTCTGCGATACCTCTGAAATTTCGGGCGCTTTTAAACTGTAATGAACCATTTTGATATTGATCTAAGGTAATCCGGTAGATATTTTTACTGTCCTTCCAGAATTTGTCATAAGTAATCTCTGATTTTACAAAGCTTAAAATTAATATACCAGAGGCTAAGCTAATTGCTAACCCCAGGATATTAATTGAACTAATTGTCTTGTTTCTAAATATGTAGCGTATTGCAACAAGAAGATAATTTTTAAACATGGTTAATGTAAATGTCGGTTTTTCGCTTGTACTTCTAAAATTATGCCATGTTTCTAATGGTCAGATAATAAGTGTTTTGCCTAACCTGTGGAATTTGTTATTGTTAAAATTATATACACTCTCTGTCAAATAATTAATGTTTTATACCACCACATTTAATTATTGATATGTGGCGGATGCTTGTTCTAAGCATAACGTTTGATAAAAAATAGCTGTTATGTAAGCTGAATGATAACACAACAGCTATTTGCAACGTTGTATTATTCTATTAGTTACGTTGTGTTTTGAGGTTGTTATTTAGAACGTCTACAAAATCAATCAATAGTTCAAATTCTTTGTCAACGAACTTCGTGTCGTACGGCTGAATTTCTTGATTCGAATTTTGAATTTCCAAGCGTAGGTTTTTAGCCTTAGAGGTTCCTTCGATTTGAGCAATTGCCCATTTGATATATTGATTATTGGGAAACAGATGTTGTAACTTATCTCCAAGACTTTCTATAACATCCTCATCATTCATCTCTTTGAGCGATAGTAATTGCAGATAAAGTTTGGCATTTTCCTCAATTCCTTCGGGATGTTCATACGAGGCGACCTTTGTAAATAGACTCTTTGCCTTTGAATTATTACCTAGTTGAGCATAACAGTATGCAGTGATATAGTCTTCAAGTCGCTCGTCAACCTCGTAAGGTTTTCCTACACCAAGATTAAGAGGCCACAACTTAGCTGCTTCTGCCCACTTAATAGCCTTTTGATATTTGCCACCTTCCAATGCATTAAACGATAATCGCAAACAAGCCTCATGATAGATATCCCTACCGATTGTTGCTCCTTCAAAGGGGAGTAGTTCATATGTTTTAAGAAAATTAAGGGCTTTTGTATAATCATTACATGCCATTAATGCTTGTGCATAATTTATTCCAAGTAAGGCCTGCTCAGGGTATTTATTTTGAAATTCTTTGCTCAGTTTTACTGCTTTTCCTAATTGATTAGTCTTTAAGTACAGCTTAGTTGTTGCTAAAGCTGATCTCCAATCTTGGGGATCCAATCGTTGCGCTTTATTTAGGTATTTCAGCTGCAGCTCAGTGTTGTTCGTCAATTTCGACTGTGCGATATAAAAAGGAGCAAAGTCGGGTATATCTTCAGAAACCTTTTCTGAATTGTTATCACATTCATCAAATAGTTGTTTGGCGTTTGTAATCAATCCTTTGTTCCAATAGATCAATCCAAGGTAATAGTTTAATTTCCAGTGTTTATGATTTTTCATTATTTGTTGAAGTATCTTGGCTGTGGCATTGCGATGAGGGAATACAAGATAGGGAGAAAGGTCAAGAGCTTTGGACAAATGAAGTGATTGATTCTTTATGTCGATATATGCTTTCCAAAGATTGACAATTGGATTCTCAGGTGCCATATCCAACAAGGATAGTGCCTCATCGTTCAGATTGATTTGATGGTAAAAAATTGCCAAATCCAAATAAGATTGAATAGGCATTTCATTGTATATGTGTAGCTGAAATGTACGCTTAGATTCTTCTGATTGGGAAAGTAGATACCTTTCAAAACGACTAAAATGCATTGTTGGATCAAGCTCCTCTAATCTATTATTAAAGTTTAAAGCTTTTGTTAGCTTGTTTTCTTTCCGATAATTGATTGCAAGAATAAGATATGCAGTAGGATTAAAACTATCGTAATTCAGGGCTTTACGGGCATAAAGCACCGATTGTGAATAGTTTCGTTCTTTAAGGAATAGTTTTGATAGCTCAATATAACTTGCTACTCGATTTTGATTAGATGCAGAGGCGATAGAAAAGCCGCTTTTAGCATCAGTAGTATTACCAAGCATGCAATTTACAAGGCCGAATACATAGTTCGCCTGTCCATCATAAGTGTCTATGCTAAGGGCCTTATGGGCATACGAAAGAGCTTGATTGTAATCCATGATCCTATAGTAATATAATGCCAAACGTGTCATCGCTGGTAAATAGCCTGGATCCTTTTTCAGTGCCTCTTGATAATACTCGTGCGATTCTTTAAATCGTCTTTGTTTTTCCAATTCTAAACCTTTAGTGAACAAGCCATAGCTAGATTCCCAACTGAAGGATTCTGATAATGTCAGAGGACGATCTACCAATAAATCTTCCTTCGAGGAGGAGTAGCATAATTTTTGGTCCCCTAATATTATTTGGTAGTTCCCCAAAGGTTTTAAAATGCTCAAAGAGGTTGTTTCTAAGGTGTTGAGACTTATATGTATTTGTTTTATGATGTTATTTGCTTGCTCAATGTAGAGTGTCTCTCTGATTGGTTGTAAAGCTTGTAGTGCTATTTCAAGATAATCTCCTTTAGTAGATACGTTAAGTACTCCATGTTCCGATGCGGCGACCATTCCTCCTGTTGCTTTTAGAGGGAACCAAATTTCTCGCATGATATCACTATCATATGGAGGGAATTCTTTGTGTTTAAAAGGTGTAAACGAACTACTATGAGCAGCTTGGTTGAAAAGTTTTCCGGCCTGAAACTCAATATATTGTCCATCGTTGTCGGTAAGTAGATCTTTCCAGATCATTCCCTGCTGTGATAAGCCCCATATCCATAGTTTCTTTCCAGGCTTATCGTCGTAATTACTCCAATGGCCGAAGCCGAAGTCGTCATTGTGCCAATATCCACCAAAGAAATTAGAATAGGAATTGACTACATGATACGATTTGTAAAAGCCGAAATCGTTATTCTCATAGAAATTTATGGCCTTACCATTTGAGTTAGGCCAATCACCAACTTCACCACCATGACCAATGTGTTTATTCCCTGGATAGAGAAATTCTAGGTTGCCTGAAGATTTTGCAGCTGCATTCATCCAATGGTAATAGGAGCAGGGCAGAGGAGTAATGTTAAACCATTTGGCCGTAGTTTCGAAAAACGCTTTTTTAGGTGAAACTTTAATTTCTACACTCCATTTAGTCTGCGAAGGTAAATCTGTTGCTCCAACAATGCAAGATACACTGCCATCATCATTTTTTCGCGTATAATAATCAACAGGAGTAGCACATGTAGGTATGTGACCTATATCTCCAAAGTTATACTCTAATCCCCCAGAGGTCCATGCACCTCGCATAGCAACATCTCTAAACTTAACCACATGATTAAAGTATAGAAACTCCTTTCCTGTCGATTTTTCAATGGCTCCCCATATTTTACCACCAATATCAGGGCAGACAAATACCCTGATGTAATCGTTTTCTAATATTACCATCTTCCACTTTTGCTCTACACTCTGTGAGGTATATCCGTTAAAGTAATAATAGGGGTATATCCTATTCATTTCAGGAACCGGATTAGGATCAGAAAAAGGATACGTTTTAAATGACATCTCTTCTTCATATATTTTTGCATGCTGAGCCATCGTAGTTTTGGTTGTAAAGGATAAGATTAATATTCCCAGAAATAGAAATTTTTGATGATTCATAATTGATTAGTTTTAAGTACAACGGAATGTCTTTACAAAAGTAGGGTAAAACAAACTGGTAATATTTTTGTAATATTGCATAAACTAATACTTTATTTGCAAAACGATATATGCCTACACCTATAAAGAAGCTTATTACGAAGCCTGGAACATCATTCAGCGTGGTGCACACCATTGCAGCTCACCTATCAACGCCCTGGCATTATCATCCTGAATATGAATTGGTATACATGAAAAAAGGGAGTGGTATTCGTTATATTGGCGACAGTATTGGAACATTCGAGGAAGGAGAAATGGTATTTGTAGGACGAAATGTGCCGCAGCATTGGATTAGTAGTTCGAAATATTATCAGTCAGACAGCCAACTTAGTATTGAAGGAATAGTTGTCAATTTTTCTTCTGTCTGTTTAGGCGAGAATTTCTTTCTAATACCTGAGATGCAAAGGATTGATCATTTTCTTAAGTCGGTTAATGGGGCATGTAGGGTGACTAAGGAAACGCGATTAATATTGGCTGATTTGCTGGAACAGATAAAAGATGAGGCAGGGGCAGGGAAGGTACAATTACTTATTCGTATTCTGGATGTACTAAGTAATTCGAACGACTTGGAGATATTATCGAATAAGAATTACTTATCACAGTTGAGGCATTCCGACAATCGTATAGAGGTGGCTCTGCAATTCATCTCAGAGCATTATCTTTCTGCTATTAGTCTTGCTGAGATTGCAGAGAAAGTATTCATGAATGCATCGGCATTTTCGCGAATATTCAAGCAAAAGACAAATAAAACGATACAGGAGTATATATTAGATTTAAGGATAGGGCATGCTCAACGAATGCTTACACATACAATGCTTCCCATTGAGCGCGTGTGTTATGAATCCGGATTCAATAATTTATCTCATTTTAATAGAATATTCAAACGATATACGATGGTTACTCCTAAGGTATTCAGAAGTAAGTACAGTCATCATCAGAAATAATTAATGGCATAAAAATACCCACGTTGGAAAATGCTCCAACGTGGGCTTGTGAGTGTAAATGAGGTGATTAGAAAATGCTTCCGGTTTCGGTTAAGCGTTTTAATCGAACAATTGCTTCCAAATAGTAGTAATCGGCATAATTGATGTTTACATTAACCTCAGAATTCCCAGGATAATGTCCAACACTATGCAGAATTATACATTGATAGTTATCTTTTGTTGGCCAATATGCCTTTGTTGACAAGGTATTTAGCATTTTAACAGCCCAATTGTAATATTCTATTTTACCAGTGTGCTCATATATCTCAAGAAAGGCTGATGCCATAATTGATGCTGCCGAAGCGTCTTTCTCACGCTTAGGAATCCCTGGTGCATCATAATCCCAATAAGGAATCACATCTTCTGGTAATCTTTCAATACATCTGTCAGCACATTTCATTGCCATTTTAAGGTATTTCTTCATTCCTGTCTCGCGATACATCATTACATAACCATAGATACCCCACGATTGACCTCTGGCCCACATGGTCTCATCATTGTATCCCTGGTAGGTTCTCTTGTTGATCACCTCTCCATTTTTAGGATTATAGATTACTCCATGATAGCTACTTCCATCTTTTCTGAAATGATGCTTAAGGGTAGTGTTTGAATGTGTAATTGAAATGTCAGCAAACTTCTTAGATCCTCCATTTTTAGACGCCCACATCAACATCTCAAGGTTCATCATGTTATCGATGATTGTAATGTGCTTGGTAGGATTTTTCTGATGAATATTACCCCACGATAAGATGGTCCCAACCTCAGGACGATATCTTGTCGACAGTGTTTGCGATGTATTCAAAATAATCTGTTTATAACTCTCATCTTTCGTAAGACGGTATCCATTTCCATAGCTACAATACACCATAAATCCAGAGTCATGGTTACCATCATATGACTGAACATCTTCCAACGCTTCTGTCCATTTTCTAGCCTCTTTTTCCCATTTCTGATTGCCTGTTAATTCATAAATATACCATAGACTACCAGGGAAGAAACCACTTACCCAATCTCTAATACCTGTTTGGCGCCAAGTTCCATCGGCATGGGCATTACGAGGCATTCCTTTGGTGATATCCAACGTACTACAAGCCTTTGTATACTGCTGCTCAGCAAAGGAAATTACTTTATCAAATTTAAAGGAGATCTTTTCCTTAGAAGAAGAGCCTTTGTTTGCCGACACAATTAGTGTATTCGTTAATAACAGACTCAGAAAAATTGTTCTTTTAATGTTCATTTGCTTGATGATTAATAGTTTTTTTGATTATTATGCTTTTAGATAATACGTTTCTATTTCACTGAATGGATGTGATACTTTACAGCAGTATGATAATTGGTATAGTGGATGTATTTATAGTTCTCCATCCATAGTACCACCTCATCTGCTTTTGCCGGTAAGCCTCTTGGTATATAAGGGCGCACATTGTCATACTTCGAATTTTGTGTGATTGGAGTGATGTCCCAGTTCTTGCCTCCATTGGTTGTTTCCCTGCGTTCAATCTCAAATACTCCGTTGATTTCGCGCGACAAGTAAACAATATTAGTATTTGATGGATGAAATGTTAATCCTCCAAAGTAATGAGGCTCTGGCTCAGTTTTTCCTTCAGGAGTCTGTGGGAACCATTTACCAGACTTGCAAATCTCATGGTTGATCCATTTCTTGCCGTCAAAGTGTGCGTAGAAATAACGGTGGTCAGTCTCTTCAGGGCTTTTGGTATATAGAATTACTGGATTTCCTTTGCGATCCTGTGCAATGTCGGCGATCCATGCACGACCTTCTTTTTCGTTCGATTGGTAAATAACAGAAGCATCTTTTGGCTCAAAAGGAATCCCTTTCATATCTGTAATCTTTGTTCCGTCGGCTCTGTAGAAGGCGCCATTCTCATAGCAGGCATAATAAACCGAGTTGGTAGGCTCATTACGAGGATGTCCATCGGTAAATACAATGTGGATTTTTGACTTTCCATCTGAGAAGTACTTCACATACGGACGGTTGCTTCTATCGAAAGGGTAGTTGGTGATAAAAACCTTACTCTTCGACCATGTTTCTCCGTCGTCATCCGACCACATCATATTAGGTTTGTAACCAGTCCATCTTCCAAAGCAGTAGATACGATTGTCTTCCTTTTCCAGACAGAATGGATTGGCATAGGTAACATGTACCATTGGGAATTTTTTGATCTGCTCGGCATCGCCAGGATTCCATAATTTGGCATCCTGGAAACTCGATATGTTAGTTCCGCTAGCTGTCTTGTTATAATAAAACTCCTTCTTCTTAGAGTGCTTAGTGTATGTAGCGACAATGTTTCCGTCGCCTGCTACCACAAACGATGGATTATCGTGATCATCACGCTCAAGATGTTGGAAGAGTTCGAAGGTCGCTTTCTCCTTGGTCTTAGGATTGAAAGAACCAGCCTCAATGCTACCATTCTTTTTTACCCAGCCTGTAACAATTGTTCCATCCGAATAAATAGCGCGTGGATCGGAGAACCAACACCAGGTACCATCTTTGGTTAAGTAACCAGTGTCGCCCTTTTCTTGCGCTACAGCTGGTGAGATCATGATTAATACAATAATGAGGGAGTGTAATTGTGAGATTAATGTCTTCATGTACTTAGTTGATTTTTTGATTTTAGTATTTATCGACTTCATAAACTTGTGGTTAACAATTTCATGTTGAAGTTATCATTTGAGAAATATAAGATACAGAAATTTATTGGATCAACGGTTCATGTAACGGTTAC
Source organism: Puteibacter caeruleilacunae (assembly GCA_005217565.1). Taxonomy (GTDB): domain Bacteria; phylum Bacteroidota; class Bacteroidia; order Bacteroidales; family Prolixibacteraceae; genus Puteibacter; species Puteibacter caeruleilacunae. Next base: position 146,933 of record SJCO01000011.1, on the reverse strand, counting down.
GTAACGCTTCTATCTTGTTGTGTTTCAGTGTTGGTTGTTCTTGTGTAATAATTGATGAATTATAGACTATAGTTGCGATAGAGCGATTGTAATGATGAATATTTATGATAATTTTTTAGCTTTGTAGTGCTTGCGACAAATTGAAGAGAACCCATGAACACACAAACCATCAAACAATATCTCGATAAAATTCTAAGCAGTGATACTTTACGTCGATCAGCCCTTAGCTGTCGGTTGTTACAGTTTCTTGTCGATGCTACACTTAGTGATGAGATTATCAAGGAATACACCATCGGTGTTCATCTCTTTGGAGAAGATTTCGATTTAGAAAAAAGTGGATCAAAGGTCAGGGTTAAAGTCTACCAGCTACGACAATATCTCGATAAGTATTATGCCAGTGAAGGAAAGGATGACTCCATTCGCTTTGAGATTGAGAAAGGACAGTATAGTGTAAGTTTTATCGAAGGACAAGGAAACAATAGGGAAGAGGGAAATAAAAGATTTATGAAACCTCGCTTCATTGCAGTTTGTGCAGCTGCTGTATTGGCAATTGCTGCTGCACTTTGGTTGCTACAAGATAATGAAGTTGCATTCTGGGATGAATTCTTCCAGGGAGACCAGTCGACTGTTTTAGCGATTGGCGATGTGTTTACCTTCTACGGGCCAGCAATCAACGACGATCACATGGTTGTTAGGGATTTTGATATTAACGATGAACGTGATTTTCTGGAATATATGAAAGAGCATCCAGAATTGGATGGTAAATTTACGATAACTGAGTATTCTTATCTTTCGCAGATGACTCCATATGCTACCCACTCGTTATCAAAACTTTTTTATGAGCATGAACACGATCTGGATATCATGATGGGATCGAATATGGGGATCGACATGATCAAGACCAATCACACTATTTTTGTTGGAATGCCTAAGACGTTGGGATTGCTTGCTCCCTTGTTGAATGAGATTAACGACTCAAGAATACAGCTTAAGGAGGATAAGATCACCTATAAGGAATCAAAAGATGCTCCGTTGAAAAAATATGGCGGATATACCCAAAATGATATTGATACCGATTATGCTATGGTTGCCTGTTTTAAGAAACCAGGAGGGAAGAAGGCATTTATCTTCGTTTCCGATCATGATGTAGGCATTATTGGTGCTGTTGATTATTTTACAAATCCTGATTCGTTGACGGAAGTACAAGCAATGCTTCCTCCAAATACCAAGTACTTTGCGGCCATTGTTAAAGCTACAGGAATGGATCGTAGTGAACTAGGGATTGAATTGGTGCATGTTGAACCAATAAGTGAGTAGGAAGATCTTTGGCGAATTCAGAGAGGGCTTCAAATAAAAACCAGAGGCGGTAACCTCTGGCTTATCTCTTTATCTTATGAAGGATATAATTTGCTTTAGTTTTGAAGCGATGTAATTGTATTATCTTTTAAATTGATTGTAAAATGATTAGCTGGAGCTCCGTTCAAGGCCGACTTTAATATTTTTGCAAATGAAACCAATTGCTTCTCTACAGCCTTATTATTCGAATCGTTAATTAGTTGTCCATTAAGTATTGCTTCAACAATCGACTGATATTGTTGAACACGTTCAACACCAATGTCATCAATCGCCAGTTTATCAGCATTACGCAAACGGTAGAAATCTACAATCATATCTTTTCCGGTCCATTCTTCGCAAGCTTTAAGATCGGCTTCTGATAATTGAACCTTACACTTTTCCATCAATTCTTTTCCCGATGCATTCATTAGAAACTCTCTTAACTCAGCAGGCCAGTCTTTCTTTAAGAATCTACGTCTCACCAGCTCCGTTAAGTGCCATCTGGTGAAATCAAGATAGCTCTCAGAAGACAATATCTTTTCATTCCAGATACCTTCAGTATGTTTCGCCGTCAGGTAATCATGCTCACGCTGATACAATGGGAAAAGCTCCTTAAATCGAGGAATAGAGTCAACAACAATCGTTTCTACCTCCATGTTGCTACCGTCAAGTGTTATTAGCTTGTAAGCTGGAATATAGGCTGCCAATGAAGGTACCTGAATATTGATTAACCTGTTTTTCTTAGAATATTGACGCTCAGCAGTATCATTGATGTGCATATGACCTGCGAAATGAACTTTTATACCTGCTTCGGCAAATGTTTGTGATACAATTGCATGAGGAATACGATAGGTTTGCATTTTTCCCTCACCCATCAATGTTGTGATCTCATCAGTAGAATCATCGTTGAAGTCGATCATTGGGTAATGACTGAAAACAACAAGCTGTTTGTTCATTTCCTTTGCACGTTGAGTAACCGATTTAATCCATGAAACGAGATGTCGTTTATGATGGATTACTTCATTGTATCCAATACCTGCTCCACCATAGTTAGCCGGATTATCAGGATCCTGTGTAGCTTCTTCTTTAGGAACATAAGCATTCGCATCAATTGATAAAATCCATAAGCCTTCTACAGGTTCTACTAAGTAGCTAACATCTGGTAGCATTATCTTCTTGTTTCCTACTGCATATTGTCTTTTCTCGATATCAGCAAATGGCAAAGCTTGCTTATAGTTGTAGTCGAGATAATCATAAGCCGAGAAAGGAGTCTCCCAATAAACATCACTCTCTTGCGGATAGAATCCAGCAATTTTTAATTCTTCAGCAATACCCTCATACCCCAGGAACTGCAAATCTTTACTCACAACAGCTGTTATTGTATCAGCATTATATTTTCTAATCAACTCCTTGTTGCTGGCAATTGTCATTGCCTGTCCGTCAGCTCCAAGAAAATCTTTCTTTCCTCCAGGCATTGCAAATGGTCGCACTGGATCGTGATTGCCTACAGTAGCATAAAAACGAAGGTTATATTTTTTCCCATACTGTTGTAGAATCCTGTTCACTCCACGCACATTTAGTGGTTGACCGTCATCAGTGAAATCTCCTGGTAAGACAACATGCTTCACTCCACGTTTTACGATATCATCAAGCGCCGCTAAAAAGGCAAAGTAATTCTCATTAAATAACCTTGTAGAATTCAGCTGCGATCCCATGGTGCGGGCGATTACATGCTTGTTATTCGTAGGGTTTAATACTCCTTTATAGGCATTGTCAGATAGTCCTCCGTAAATGTCGAGGATGTGAGCATCAGCAATAAACGCCACCTGATGTTTCTGATCGGTCGTAGGGGCCTCAGTTTTGCATCCATTAAGAACAATAATAGTCAAAGCGATGGAAATGTATAGTTTAATTTTCATGTTTGTTAGCATTGTAAATTATGGAATGCAATATACTTTCTATTTTTTGGATTCTTTAGGAAATGCATATGAATCTTTCCATCCACCCAGATCAATTAATACTTGATCTAGCATGACTCCTGGATCTATCATCCATATTTTCAGCGTATGTTTTCCTGCTTTATTGATGACTTGATCAACCGATTTTCGCGCAGCATTTCGTAGAACGTTCTGTTTCCACTCTTCGCTGCGACCATAAGTCTTAAAATTCACAATCACAGGATCATTGTCATCGATAGCTACAGCACAGCGAACACCTCCTGTGTGGTTAAAAGGATGAGTAGGAACAGCCTGAAGATGTACCTTAGCCTTACCAAAATTAAAGCTGTAGAAATCGTATTCAATGACAGGATTTTTAGCAACGATATCGTCAATTACTGTATGCACCGTAGCATTGTAGGGTAGAGGAGCGATCACCTTACCTGTATATCCCAGTCCGTCGATAATCTTCCACGAAGTTTCACCTCTAGATTTTATGCGGGCAGCGTTTTCTGCATGAATTGATATAAATCCCTTATCCTCAATGAAACCATCGAAGTCTTCCAACTCTTTTAAAGCTGGATTAAACAGAGAAATCCCAATGCTAATGGTAGTATCCTTGGTGATGATATCGATAGATGAATTTACCTTATAGCTGGGAGGTATTAGCTGATAATCATGTCCTAGAGGAGCTTCTTTGCGGTTCTCACCTACAGGCGCCTTTGCGGCATTAATACCAACGATAATGCGTTGTTCAGGATGCCTTTCATCCAATGATCCCTTTAGATGTGAAACAGTAATCCAGTCATCTTTGGGTACTATCTTCCATGAAATGTCCTGTGATCCTTGCTTGAACAAGTCAATAAAATAGCGACTATCAGTATAGCTATTAAACACAGGTAATACATTAGCATATGAGTTGATAATCTTGTTGTTAACCTGCATGTCATAGCTTTCCAATGCAATGCCTAACTTGCTTGGTTGCTGATTGTCTGTGGCATATGTCGCTGGCATTGCAAATACTGGAAGGTTACGTGGTGCAATATTCATGATGTGATTCCACTTACCATCTTTCAATTCCTTATTGAAGTAGTTGGTCTCCTTTAATATGCGTTGATAAGCAAGTTTAACCTGCTCTCCATAATACGAAGTACTACCTCTTTTCTGTGACGCTGCAAAAGCGTTCTTATAAGTGTATAACCATTTGTGATTAAGACTGGCAGCACCGACTACAGGATAATAGACAAGTTCGTAGAAAGCATCTTTGCGGTTGTTATCAATCTTATTGTTGAGTGTCTCAACCTGATCGAGTAGTAGTTGATAGTCTTCAATGCGTTGGGTAATCTCATCGCCATAATGAATACTCGAAAGCTCAGTCTGTCCGGTCTTTGTAACAGGTTCTACCTGACTCCAGGCCATAAACTCAGGACGACGCTGAAAAGCCAGTCGGTAATACTCATACAACACATCGGTGATTGCGTTAGCATTTTGCCCGCCAAATTCTCTGGAAGACCAATTGTTCATATGCTGTCGTACAGTTTCGCTCTCCTCAAACTGCTCCATATTGTAGGCCATATCAAGGAAAAGCTCAATATTGTATTCATGAGGTTTGATATCGCCACAGTTTAGTATCCAAACATTACGAGAGTTGAATGCATAAGCCTTTGCCATCTCTTCCCACATCAACACCGGATTGGAAGAGTTAAGCCAAAGGTAATCATGCGGTCTTCCCCAATAAGAGGTATGGTAGTAAATGCCAGCACCTCCTTTTCGTTTCTGCTCAATAGGATCGCTAAGCTGACGGATATACCCATAGTTATCGTCAGTCCACACCAAGGTTACATCATCAGGAAGCTCCATACCTGCCTGATAATACTTCAGAACTTCCTTGTAAGGGATGAATATTTGTGGTATTTCCTGAGGCGACTCCCGGCGCTGTTTTTCAAGAATATCTCGTTGATCGTGAACCACCTGTTCCAGTAATTCCACCTGAGCATCAGTATTATCCTCACCAACAATCATCGGAGAATCATGCTCTCCACGCATCCCAATTGTATAAATATTCTCATAGCTTTTGGTCTCGGAAGTACGTTCATTGAAAAGCCCTTGAATGGTAGTTGAATTGCTGTCATACCGCCATTCTCCCATACTTTCACTATCCCATTCAGCATTGATATTACATAACATTGGTTCGCAATGCGAGGTTCCAATGATGATTCCATAATCATCAGCTACCTTTTTATTCTCTGGATAGAAGTAAAAAGGTTTGGTGCATGAATGCATCGCAGGCCAAATGGTATTTGCCCTTAAACGCAGTAATAACTCAAACACTTTAGCATAAGTCTTTGGTCCAATATCACCTGTCTCTGGCTCATAATTTAAGGCTGCCCAACGCTGCAATCCCCAATCCTCATCATTCAGAAATATCCCTCTGTACTTTACTGAAGGTGTTTGATAAATGGTGTCTGTCACTTTGATAATCAATTCTTCACGTTTAGTAGGTGTTACATCCGCCCACCATTCCCAGGGTGATACCCCAATCATGCGTGATATTTCAAGCAAACCATAGGCAGTACCCCTTCTATCGGCACCAACAATCACCAATGCTTGGTCTACACCTTTTATAGGTTGTTTAACTACTTGTATCGAAAAGGCTTCCCACTGATTTTCAATGCTACTCACATTAATTTTTCCTGCAGAAACCATCCTCTTAATGTATTTGTTTTTTCCAATGGTTCCGGCAATAATAGAAACAGATCCTAAAGAATTCGATTCAAGTTGTTTACCTGTGATCTTGTAGATATCATGACTTAATATTGTTGCTGCTGTTTTAACCACTTGAGCTTCTCCAGGAGCAATATAAATGTTTGTCGATTTATTCTTCATCAACAACGGAAAATCATTCATACTACCATAGATATTCGGTAGTATGAATGTGATGCAATATATTAAGGTAATGCACTTTCGTATCATATGATTTAGCTTTATGGATTACAGTGTTTTAATGTTGGCTTCTTGAATGTCCGAAGTGTCAACATTTTCTGTTTCTTTCATGATGATTTGCTTGTGATGTTGATCAGGTAGCTTTATATCAGAAAGATTAATCTCTTTAACCTGATCAAAGATGATTGCCGGACGATAATCTTCATTTTCAAGCATCAGCTTAACATTCTTCATGGTTATTCCCTTGGCATGGCGAAGATATATTCCCCACGAAGGCAGTTCTCCAAACATGGTAAATTCAGGATAGTCCTTTTCCTTCTCTGGTACCTGATTTAGTCTGTTTAGCGGCACATAAGCCATCCCTTTTGAGGCTCTCCCCGGACAGGTAATCTCAATATTCTCCAAGGTTATCCCTTCAACCTTGGCATTCTTTAATCCTGATATTGATGATGGAATAGGATTGTGGAAAAAGTTAACTGCAGGACCGCGCATATCGTATGCTTCATCGGGGCGACCAAAAGGTAGCTCTACTTTTATATTTTTCAGCGAAACGTTCTTAATGACGCCAGGTTGCTCGCCATCGCGATGCCCGAGACGAACAAAAATTGCATTGCCAGTGTTTTTAGCCTCAATATTCGATACGTGGATATTTTCAATGATCCCTCCATCAACCGATTCAATGGCAATGGCTGAACGGAAAGTGTCATAGACTTTAATGTTCTCGATGGTCACATTTTTGAAGCCTCCATATGAAGCTGTACCAAATTTAATGGCGCTGGCGCTACTGCGTACCGTACAATTGGCAATATAGATGGTGTCGTTGCAATAACCGGGATAGTAGGATTTTAGACAGATGCCATCATCAGCTGAGTTGACATCACAATTGGTAATGCGCACATTGTTACAATCAGTGATATCCATTCCGTCGTTGTTCCAGTAAGCTCGGTTCAATACCTTAAGGTTATCAAGCGTAAGGTTGCGACAAAGCTCAAAGGATAAGCCCCAGCATGCGCTATTCCAAAGATGTAAATCCTTAATGGTGACATTATTACACTGCGAGAAACGGAATAACTTAGGTCTTGCAGTCTCGTTTGGACGCATTCTCCGGTAGTTATATTTAGGATCGACTGTGACACCTGCATGATGCAGGCTGTCAATGTTTAAAGCCAAGGCTCTACCTTGTCCGTCGATTTTTCCCTCACCAAAGATGCTGAAGTTATGTACATTAAAGGCAATAATAAATGCCATCTGTGAGTTATCGTCTTTTTTCGGAGAATCTGGTCGTTCTGGCATTTCAACCTGCTTGTAATGAGTAGGATTAGTACTTCCCAGCAAGGTTGCCCCTGCCTTTAGGTCAATATTCACATTTGACTGCATACGCAGACTTCCGGATAGATAATCCCCTTTAGGGAAAACAATCGTTCCACCACCTTCTTCTGCTGCCTGATCGATTAATACTTGTATTGCCTGGGTATTGAGTGAAAGTCCATCACCGAATACTCCATATGCTGTAGCCACATATGTTTTGCCATTAGTTGATGTAGCAAATGTATCACCGCACCATAGCAGTAATAGAAAAATAACGAATATACTTACTGTCCTCTTCATTGTTTTGTTGAGTTTAAAAACAAATTAGAAGACGAATATATAGGGAAGTGTAATTTAGGGTATGGACAGAATCCTCAAAAACATGGACAGATTAGTCAATACCCTAAATCGTATTGTTTATGAGCGAGTTAAAAATCACAATCTATTGTCTCTTCTTCAATCACAGGGTAGGTTGCAGCATCATCAATGAAACTATCAATCTGCTCTTTGGTAACGTTAGGCATGCAGATGATGTGTGAGATATTTTCCTCTGTAGCCAATTGCCATTTCGTTTTAACCTCTTTTGAGGTGTGTGGCATTACCACTGTAATTGCTCCAGGATTGGTCCACGATTCAATGCCTATTTCCTTCAATTTTTCTTTACAGTAAGCTGCCATATCAACACTATGCTGATAGCGAGCTTTCAATCCTTCTTCTCCCAACTTCTTTAGGGTATACCATAAGAAAAGAGCACTATGTCCATTTCGAGAACCAGTGATAGTTGTATCCAATGAACCGATATATGATACTCCTTTAGAAATACGATCTCTGTACGAGCGTTTTGTAATAATTACTCCAGTAGGAATCGGAGATCCAATAAACTTATGTCCACTAATAGAAATACTATCCACACCATCCTTAAAATCAAATGGCAGTCGCGGTTCTATAAAGGCTCCATATGTTCCTGCTAATGCTGCATCGCAATGAATATAATGATCATGTATGGCCAACTCTCTCATAATCGATTTTAGTCTTGAAACATCATCCTTGGCCTCTTTCATGGTTGTTCCAAAATTAGCCAACACAATAGCCGGTTTATGTCGATTGTACTGGATCGTATTCTTGAAATCATCATAGTCAATCTCGCCATTCTCCTGAGAGCGAATAACAATACTAGGTATGTTTAGCAGGTGAATATTCTTGCGGACACTATAGTGTGTTGATTCAGAAAAATAAACCATCGCATTGGGATACATCTCACGTGCCAGGTATAAACCATACAAGTTACTCTCTGAGCCTCCATTGGTAACGTATCCCCAGTAATCCGATGGATTGGCACGAAACAATTTTGCAAAGAAAGCAACTACCTCTCGCTCCATCTCATGGGTTTGCACCTTCCAGGTACCATCCTCATAAGGATCACCCAGGTTGTTAATTGGATATTCAAGAAAGTCATACAATTCAGAGTAATCAAAATCCTTTGAAACAGGATATCCCAGGAATGTATCGCGTGCTTTACTAACTGTTTCTTTAAGCTTGGTTAATCGTTCTTTGTCGGCTGCTGATATTGATCTTTCATGTACCATAACTATGAGATTTATCGATGATTATTATTGCTGTAAAATTAGAATAAGCAGAAATAAAAATGGTAAAAGATGAGTAAAACAGAAAATATAATGGTTGGTGGAAGTTTTGGGAGAAAATATTAACTATATTGAACCTTCTAAAAGATTAAAAAACGAAAAAATTTCTGTTATGGATGCAATAGATCGGAAAATATTATCGCTTTTGCAGGAAAATGCGAAGCTAAATACCAAGGAAATAGCCGAAAAAGTAGGCTTAACATTATCACCTACGTTCGAACGCATAAAGAAATTAGAGCAACAACAATATATCAAAGGATATGTAGCGTTAGTTGATGGTGGCATGTTAGGACGATCGATTACCGTATTTTGTCAGATCTCATTATTCAAGCATTCAAAAGAACTCATTGAGAATTTCAAGAAAGAAGTCGGCAGCCTGCCTGAAATCATAAGCTGTCACCATGTATCAGGTAACTATGATTTCCTGCTGAAGGTGGCCGTTAGCAACATGAACGAGTACCAGAATTTTGTTGTTGAGAAGCTGTCAGTAATACAAGGTATCTCCAACATGCAAAGTTCTTTTGTGATGGAGGAAATAAAAAATGAGAATGGTTGGGTATGGTAGACAGGCATGATGTGATACTTAAAAGTAGATCGTGCAAGGCGACTGGTGATTTTTAGAAGGTAGAAGTAGGTGTAAAATTGATTACAAATGTTGAAAATTGTACAATCATCAATATCCTTCAATAAAACATGGTGAGTATGGTTAATTGCAAGTAAATCAATTGTTAAGGTGTGTTGGTTTTTAGTGATAATGTTTCGTTGGGCTTAGTGAAACCTTTATTCATGTGCAAAATTGCCCTTATAATAGTGTATCTGATAGTTTTGTGAAAGGTGATGCTCATGAAAGAGCACCTAAAGAAATAGTGATAACTATTAAATTAAAGAGATTAAGCTTTTTTACCACATTATTTGCTTTCGAAATACAAAAGCAGATAAAAAGATCGACTCTTCGAATAGACGCGGCCGGATCAAAAAATCTTAAGATCTAATAACCTAAATATCTTTTAACCAGATGAAGAAAACAGTCATTTTAGGGATTATCCTAATGATGGGTATGACCTCATTTCAGAGTACAGCGGCAGACAAGCAAAAGCAGGATAAACGCCCCAACGTTCTATGGATTTATCTTGAGGATGTGAGTGGATGGTTTAGCTGCTATGGCGATAATACCGTTAAGATTCCAAACATGGATAAGATGGCCAATGAGGGAATCCGCTTTGATCGTTATTATGCTACTGCTGGGGTATGTTCCGCATCTCGATCAGCAGTGGTAACAGGAATGATGCAGACAACAATCGGGGCACACAATCACCGAAGCAGTCGACCAACAGCCAAGCGTAAAGTCTTCTCAGAATTTGATCGTATTGATCTACCCAAAGATGTAATCCCATTGCCAATTATGTTTCGTGAAGCTGGTTACTATACTTTCAATGAAGGTGGTAAAGATGACTATAACTTTATGTGGTCGCCTGATGAATTCTATGATTATGTGCGAGGCAAAGGTGGTTGGGCTCCAAAATCATTCTTAGCAGGCGATTGTTTAAAAGGAAATACCAAAGGAAAGCCATGGTTCGGACAGCTACAGTTAGGAGGAGGAAAACTACGTAACGTTCCGGCGTCAGTCGACCGTAACAGTGTACCTGTCTTCCCATATTATCCCGATGTAAAAGAGGTGCGTGAGGAAATTGCTTATCACTACGATTGTATTGAGGAGACCGATAAGCAAGTTGGACAGATCATCGATAAACTAAAGGAGATGGGAGAACTTGAAAACACCATGATCTTCTTGTTCAGTGATCACGGAATGCGTTTGCATCGTCATAAGCAATTCCTCTATGAAGGTGGTATTCGCATGCCATTCATTATGCAAGGTCCAGGCGTTAAGCAAGGTGTTGTTGATGATCAGCTAATTAGCGGTATTGATATCTCTGCAACCAGTCTTGCTGTTGCCGGAATAGATATCCCAAAAGGAATGGAGGGTGAGAATTTCCTATCGAAGAAATGGAAAGGGCACGACTATGTGATTGCAGCACGCGACCGATGTGACTTTACTATTGAAAAGATTCGTACAGTGGTGACCAAGGATTTCAAATACCTGAGAAACTACCTAACTGATCGTCCATTTATGCAGCCAAGTTATAAAGACGGATGGCCTGTATCAAAGAAATTCCGTGAGATGATGCGTAACAAAGAGATGAACCAGGATCAGTTGGTATTCTTTGGAGAAGAGAAACCAGCGGAAGAGCTTTACGATTTGGCCAATGATCCTGATGAATTGCACAACCTGGCTAATGATCCTAAGTATAGCAATATTCTTAAGAAGCATCAGCAGATTTTGGAACAATGGATCAATGCAACAGATGATAAAGGACAGTATCCTGAGTCGGAAATAGGATTACGTTGCATCTATGAAGTGTATAAGAACAAATGTGTGAATCCTGAGTATGATGTCATTAAGCAGAATCCACGCAACATTGTAAAGCAAAACTAGAAATTTGCTTCTGAAGCAGTTAATGTAGATTGATCCTTCGCATAGCAGGAGGCCAAGTCAGAGAATCTAGGAATCTAACAATCAAATAATCTAAAGATGCGTTTATTATTAATTTTATTGGTACTGGCAGGATTAAGTGCCTGTACTAAAAATCTGGATAAGATCTCCTTATCCTCTCCAAATGGAGCCGTTCAAGTAGACTTGTCGGTAGTTAACAGTCAGTTTCTATACAAAGTTACCCGATCAGGCGAAGCATTAATCGCTGATTCAAAGCTGAGTATATTCGACAATGTTGCAGTAACGGTTTTAGATTACCAGGTAAAGGAAAACGATAGCTCATGGGAGCCTGTATGGGGACAGTTCAGCAATATCCGTGATAATTACAAAGAGGCAACCGTTGATTTCAAATCGAACAATTTCACAGGAAAATTATTGATTCGTGCTTATGACGATGGCGTTGCTTATCGTTTTGTATTGCCCGAAGGAGATAAGTCGGGTGAGGTAAACCTATACTGTGAGTATAATTTTGCCGAAGACTTTGATATATTTATGCCAAAGGGAGAGCAAGAGCCATTGGGGCCAATAAAAGTAGAGAGTCTGCTGAATTTAAAAGGTAAAAAGAACAAACCTGCTCAATTGAAAGTACCTATTGTTGCAGAAACAGCGAAGCATTCATTTTTCTCATTGATAGAGTCTGATTTGTATACAGCTACGGATTTTCAAATTATGAATCTGTCGGTTAATCCGTCAACTAAAACGCTGTATTCATCAAACAAATCGAAACTTACCAATGCCGAAATGATTACACCTTGGCGTGTGATTTTATTTGGTGATCAGCCAGGCGATATGGTGGTGAGTACCACTCCGGTAAACCTAGCTGCTCCATGTAAGTTGGAGGATACTGACTGGATCAAGCCAGGAAAAACACTATGGGATTGGAGAGTACATGGATACACTGCAGAGGATGGTTTTGTATATGGTATCAATACTGAAAGTTACAAGCGGTTCATCGATTTCGCTGCAGAATATGATATTGAGTATTTCCTGATTGATGATTCATGGTATACTCATGCATCGAAAGGACACTTCGAGCTTTCAGATAAGCTAAACCTAAAAGAGGTGATTGATTATGCAAAAGCTAAAGATGTAGACTTGATGTTATACTATGATCGTCGACATGGTGAGTATGGTGATGAGGGACTGTTCAAGTATTATGCCAATGAATTGGAAATGAAAGGAATGAAGTATGGCTTTATGAATACAAACGTTCCATTCACCAAGAATGCTATTGAGCAAAGTGCTGTTAACCATCTGCTTATCGATTTCCACGATGGTCCTGTCCCTTTTACTGGGATTAGAAGAACATTACCTAATGCAGTAACTCGGGAGTACTGTCACGCTCAGCAAGATAGTAGAAGAGCCTTTACGCCGGAATCGTTCATTAAAATGGCGCTGATCAATGCTATCACAGGTACGCTTGACATGAATAATGGTAATTTCGATATTACTGGTATTAACTCAGGAAAACGTCAAAAAGGACCACGTAAACTAAATTCATATCCTACAACTGTGACTTCAGAGGTTGCCCGAACATTGGTAATCTTCAGTGGGTTGGTATGTATCCCTGATGCTCCAGAAGCATATGCTGCTAAAAAGGACTTGTTTGAGTTTATTCAGAAGATGCCTGTTGGTAAGTGGGATGAGAGTAAGATCTTACATTCAAAAATGGGAGAGTATATCACAACTGCCCGTCGCCACGACAAGGAATGGTACATTGGAAGTGTGTACTGTCAGAAGGGAGGATCACTTGATATCAATCTTGATTTCTTGGAAGAAGGAGTAGAATACGATGTAACTTATTATGAGGATACACCTGATACCCATTGTTTGAAAAATCCTGAGGCTTATAATGTAAGAAAAGGAAAAGTAAAGAAAGGTGATGTAATTAAAGCTGTTATGGCTCCAGGTGGAGGTCACTGTATGTGGATTCACCCAGTTATATAGTGTTTTGAAGAGATAGTTGTGTTGTTTTATGTTCTATAAGTTTTATCTTTGGGATACAATCAGATCTCGCTAACTAGAGGAATCAAAGATTATTAGATCATAACAATACTGGATTAAAAGATTAATAGGCACATGATTCAAACCACTAAGACAAAGTTGATTAATTTTTATCTAAGTGAATTTGGTACAGCTAAAATTTCTTGTCGTTTAATCTTTTTTGCAGTAATGTTGAGCTTTGCTCAGCTAGTTTGTGCTAATGATCATCTTAGGGTAGAGAATCTATCTGAGAAGGATGGCTTGTTTGGCGATACACTCCATAAGCTATACCGTGATAAAGCTGGTAATTTATGGATCATCGGAGTGAATGGTGTTGCAAGATACGACGGCTTAAATATCGTAAACTACGTAGCTCCGGATAATGATTTAGAACGTTTTGTCAGTGGTTGGCAGTTTGCTGAAATCACCGAAGATAATAATGGAACAATATGGTTAGGCAATGAACAGGGAGTCTTCTTTTGGAATAGTAAGGAAGACTCCCTTACTATGCTTAACGATGAGCGCATTAAACGCGTGACTTACCTTGAGGTCGAGAACGATAGCTCGATATACATTTCCTGCTCAGGAAAGAAGAATTTTCGTTACAATATTAATGCTGCCACATTAATGGCAGGTGATGAGGAGATCTCCATAAAAGCTTGCGCGATAGATCCAGCAGGAAACAAATGGTATACCGGATCCGAAGGCAAAGTCTTCAGAGAAGGAGGAAGCCCATTGTTTAGAGTTAATGCAACTGTTAATGATATCTGTTTTACTCCTCAAGGTTCTTTATTTGCAGCTGCCGGAGAAGGTGTTTTTTTCCTTAATGCTGCCGACCAGGATGAGCAAAATGCGTCATTTACATTGGTGCCATTAGAAAGAGGGAAATCGCGTTTTATTACTGAGCACACTCAAAGTATAGAATATGCCAATGGAAGCATATGGGTAGGCTCTCGACGAGGATTAATACAGATCATTTTAGACGAAAATGACAATCCTCAACAAGTTAAATACCACTATAACCATCCCAATGACCAATTCTCGCTGGTAAGTAATCAGGTTAATGATATTCTGCTCGATAATGAGGGGATTATGTGGGTAGCTACGCATGGTGGATTAAGTAAACTAGATCCGGGAAAAGAGTGGTTTCATTGTCTTCGTAATGATCCTATGGTTGCCAATTCATTACATGTGAATAATATCTATCCCATGACCGGTGATCGCAAAGGGAATATGTGGTTTGGTAGTTTTACCTCGGGAATAGCGAGATATAATACACACACCAGTCAGTTTACAATCTACAATGCCAACAACTCCAAATTGAACAAAGACTTTATCCGTCATCTTTATACCGATAATGAGGATAATGTATGGGTTTCAACCAATGAACACTTGTATTTCTTTGATGGTGTTTCATTTATGCAGGCAACAATCTTGAATGCTGAAAAAAAACCATTAAAGTCGAATACAATATCAGCAATCGTTCAGCATCCCGATGGTAGTTACTGGATGGGAATTGATAATCGTATATTTAAACTTAAGCGTACCTCAAGAGCTACGTTTGTGGTGGAAAAGAAAGTGGTTACTCGTACAGGGTATATAATCAGATTCTTTATCGACCATCATCAACGTATATGGGCGGCAAGCTATAGTGGGGCTTATTTAATAGATCCTCGCAGTACTTATTCGTTCATCGTTTTTAATAAGGAGAATCAATCGAGCTTTAGATCAAATACAGTTCAGGCTATTGCCGAGGATACAAAAGGAAATATCTGGTTAGGAACCATGAATGGGGTATACTTAACCAGCAATGATAGTATATTTCAGTATGCTCCTGAAAAGGTAAAGTTTAGAGGTTATTTTGAGGAAGATGGTCTGACCAGTAATTATGTTACCGGTTTAATGGCTGACGAGAATGGGACCATGTGGCTGAGTTCATGGAAGGGAATTACCAAATATGATCCACACCACATCCCTTTATGTAGATTTACTCATTATGCCTATGCTGATGGAGTGATTAGCGAGAAATTTAACCGAATAGCTTATTTTAAGGATAAATACAATAACACATTCTATTTTGGAGGAATCAATGGTGTGAATTATATAACTACTCATACCGATTCTATTAAGCATGAATTAAAAAAGGTACGGGTGACCGAGTTTAGTGTTGATGGAGAACGACTCATTGTGGATGATCAGATGGAAATAAATAGTGTAGGTACTATTAAAAAGATTGATGTATCCTTCTCCTCTGCCAGTCTGCTGTCACCCAAACGACAAGTGTTTGCCTGGAAGTTGGAAGGGTGTGATGAGGATTGGAATTATATTAATACCAGATCGTTCTCTCTTGAGAATGTTGTTCCTGGCAATTATAAGCTGAAAATATGTGCTGCCTCTCCACAAGGTGATTTAGGTTCTGCTATTACAATTGATCTGGTTGTTGAATCAATACTTGTTCAGGCAATGAAGGTGATTGTTGCCTTGGCAATTCTACTTGTATTATTGATCCTGGTTTATCGCCGATATCAACGTCGTAAGCAAAGTGTGAAATATGCTTTATCTGGACTTTCTGATGACAAGACCGAACTGTTGATTGCAAAATTGCAGGAGGTGATGGAGGAGCATAAGCCATACTTGAATCCTAATCTTACAGCTGGGGAGTTGGCTGCATTGTTAGAGATTAGTAGTGTGAAATTATCTCAGTTACTGAATGATTCATTAGAGACTAAGTTCTATGAGTACATTAATCATTTTCGTGTAAATGAGTTTATTCAACGTTTAGAAGGTGGCGAGGGGGCTAATCTAACGCTTATGGGATTAGCAGAGCAGTGTGGCTTTACTTCTAAATCGACATTTTACCGTGCCTTTAATCGTGAACGTGGTATGACGCCGGCTCAGTTTGCGAAATCTTTAAAAGGAGATTCTTCCTCTGATTGATTTTTGTGACTCTTTTTAGTGGGATTGTATTGATTGTTGGGTGTGCTTAATTCCTTAATAAATAGTGCGATCGTGAATGAAAAGTAGTTGAAATTTCTTTGTCAAAAATCAATCCATTATCACAAATCATTCACTGTCACGAATAATGCAGAATAATCTCTAATATTCAGCAATTTAACACCCCGAACGATAATCTCCTCATTCTGTATGGTAGTCCATTCGCTCACCAAAATCATTAACTAATTTTACATCGTTAGTTTTACTAATTAAACCTTTAAGAAATGATAAAACGATTACTCTTTATTACTGTATTGATTGGTGCAGTCATCCATGCACAAGCTCAATATATTGGTTTAGAAAACCAAGTTCCTGCCACATGGACCACCGACAACGGTGCTTCGCTGAGCATCAGTGGAGATCATTTTAAACTTGGATCCCAATCGGTTAAGTGGGATTGGAAACAAGGAGCAACTTTAACCATTCAGAATCCTCCTAATATAGCCAATGCTTTAAGTGCTTATAAAGGTGGAATGATGCTATGGGTATATAATAGTCAGCCTGTTGATAAGAAGATTATCTTCCAGTATGGAAAGGGAAATAGTGTTGAATTCTATTTCGATTATGGCATTAACTTTAAAGGATGGCGTGCCTGTTGGATCCGCTTCGATCAAGACATGAAGGGGCCTAAGTCGTCTAACGATATAAATGAAATGCGCATTATTGCACCTGACGATGTTGCTGAAGGAACGCTCTATTTCGATAGGATGATGTTCCCGTCAACACGTATCCATGATCGTGTAACTCCTGATAAACAGTTGCCTTATATTAATCCCTCAATGAATGATAATCACTGGGCTGCATTATGGCATTGGTTCGATACATATTCTCACGATATCGCTTTGGGAACGACTGTAACAGCGGAAGAACAAGCTGCATTTGATGCTATGGGCGCGTTGATGACACAAAGCTATAAGAGTAGTGCCCCAAGCGACAGTAAAGTGACTACAATAAAGGCAAATTATAATGCTTTAAAGATTGTGCGCAATGGTGACGAAATTGTTGGTCGCCCTTATGTGAGTGATGATGAATACGATACTGCTCATGATGATATGAGAATGGATCAGGTGGGGCCTATATTGCTCGACTTAGCACGAGTGTGGTTTCATAAACAAGATGCCGAAGCACGAGACATGTTCTTTAATGTTCTTGATTGGGTAATGGATCAAGGACTGAATGTGGGAAGTGGTATGGGTACCAATCACCACTATGGCTATAACTTCCGAGAATTTCCACCTGCAATATTCCTGATGAAGGATGCATTGAAAGATGCGGGGCGACTAGATGCTGCCGCTGCTATGTTGAACTATTGGACGGGTATCCAAGAGTATCGCATAACGCCTGTTGTGGGAACTTTACAAGGACTAATGGATAGTTGGAACACTACTGTTATTCCTCGTTTGGTAGCAGTGATGGCAATGGATGATACACCAGAGAAAGTGCGTGAAATGAAGGCTATTAAGCGATGGATGGATATCTCATTGAAGATTGTACCTGGAACCATGGGAGGAATCAAGCCTGATGGCTCAGGATTCCATCACAGTGGATTGTATCCTGCGTATTGTACTGGAGGGTATGCCGGCATTGGATCATTACTAAGATACTTGAATGGTACATGCTTTCAACTGTCTGATGAAGCACGAATAAACTTCGGTAAAGGCCTAATTACCATGCGTAATTATTGTAATCACCTAAGCTGGGGATTTGGTATTTGTGGACGACATCCACTAGGAGGCAATATCAGTAATGGTGTTAAGAGTGCATTTGCTTACCTGGCTAAGTCGGGAGATCCTTATTCTGATAATGCAATCTGGGAAGATATGGCAGCTGCATACATGCGTCTTGAGGCTGGTAATACATCGTTCAAACAGGAATTCACAGGTATGGGAATCAATGCCGAGGGCAGTCCTGATGGTAGTTATACTTACAACTATGGTGCCTTGGGAATTCATCGTCGTGGCGACTGGATGGTGAGTGTTAAAGGATATAACAAACATGTTTGGGGATCAGAAATTTACACGAAAGACAATCGCTACGGTCGTTACCAAAGTTATGGTACTGTGCAGGTTATTGGTAAAGGGAATCCAGTAAGCTCATCGGAGAGTGGCTTTGTTCAGGATGGCTGGGATTGGAATCGCTATCCCGGAGGAACCTATGTGCATCTTCCACTTGATCTATTAGAAAGTCCGAAGACCAACACCCTAATGGAAACTTCAGATGAAGGTTTTACAGGAGCATCCAATATTGGCGAAGAGCATGGTATTTTCGGGATGAAACTTCGCGAGAAAGATCGTCCTAACTTTACTGCCGATCATCAAGCCAATAAATCGGTATTTTGTTTCGAAGATCGTATTATCTGTCTTGGTTCAGATATCTCTAATTCCAATGCAAATTATCCTACGGAGACAGCCTTATTTCAGGTTAATTTGAAAAGTAGAACCGATGTGATGTATGTCGACAATGGTACTCCAACAGCAGTTTTTCCTTTGCAGCAAGATCTTGCATCCGATAAGAACCATTATTTGGTTGATCCTGCAGGAAATGGCTATTGGATAAAAGGAGGACGTACAGTTAAAGTAGCGCGTAAAACACAAGATTCACGTCATAACAAGACAAAGGCAGCTACACAAGGCGATTTTGCCAGTGCCTGGATACATCATGGATCGAAACCATCAGGACAGACCTACGAATATGTTGTACTGCCTAACTCTGGGAAGACCAAAGTGCAGCAATTCAACAACCAGATGAAGAGTGAAGATACTGCACCTTACAAGGTGTTGAAACAAGATGCTGATGCTCATATCGTATGGGATAGATCAACGGATATTACAGGTTACGTATTTTTCGATGCAGTAAGCAGTATGACTGATATCTACATTAAAGAGATTGACGCATCTGCCTTGGTTATGATCAAGCCCGGAGAGTCAAACCAGATAACCATGAGTGTTTGTGATCCTGATCTACACTTGGTAGATACTGATGTTGCAAATGCAAGTCAGGAGTCAACCGTTGTACTTACCATTAAAGGCACATGGGCGTTGGCTGGACAAAATGATAAGGTATCGATCTTATCTTCTGATAATGGTGAAACAAGAATAAAGTTTTTACTAATTGATGGTATTCCACAGGAGATAACATTAGATCATACGGGAGCTGTTACAGGAATGGAGATTGATGAGCAGGAAGATCCTTTTGAAATTACTGGATCATTGGGACGTATTACCGTTCGCAGCACGAAGAGTTTACCACGTGATACGATGGTGAAAGTTTACGATGTACTTGGTCGCGAAATTGCATCATCCACCTTTAATCATCGTCATGAAGTCTCTATTGCAGTCACTTCTGGCAAAGGAATTTACGTAGTGAGTATTCCTATGGAGAACCAACCAATAACAAGAAAAGTAGTGATGAGATAATTCCCCAGCAATTCAGCATATATGTAAAGAACACCTGTTAGGATCTGAAGGACCTAATAGCGTGTTCTTTTTTTTAATACCCTCCAAAATATGCATCACTAAAATCAAAATGTGCATGGCAGTGCTTGTGGCTTATGTTTACTTTTGTTTTGACAAACTACCTTGAAGAATAGCACCACTCAAAACAAAAGAACACATAATCAAAACCACAAATCAATGATTAAAAAATTATCACTTCTATTGATTCTTTTCGGAGCTGTATTCCATGCATTCTCCATCGAAATTAAATCACTACAGACAAACTACTTGAACAATCCTATGGGCGTTGAAACTGCTCGTCCTTCTTTAAGCTGGATGCTTACGTCTGATAAAAATGGAGCAGCCCAGACAGCGTATGAGATTAGATGTGCTGAAAGTATTGCTCATTTAAGGCATAAGGGAAAATTGTACTGGTCGACTGGCAAAGTATCTTCTACTCAAACTCATCTTGTAAAGTATCAGGGAAAAGTCTTAAAATCAGGAGATCGAATTTACTGGCAGGTGCGAGTGTGGGATCAGAATGGTAAAGTAAGCAAATGGAGCGAACCTGCCTTTTTTGAAATGGGATTGGTGAATAAGTCTGACTGGAAGGCACATTGGATTCAGGCCAATGATCCTGATGGTGCATTACGCTCGCACAACCGTTCTCCGTATTTTCAACGTTCTTTCTCCTTGAAAAAGAAGGTGCTAAAAGCACGTGCTTATGTTAGTGCACTCGGACTATATGAGCTGTATCTAAATGGGGAGAAGGTAGGTGAGGATCGATTAACGCCTGGGTGGACTAGCTATAACAATAGGGTACAGTATCAGACTTACGATGTGGCGACCTCTCTTCAAAATGGCGACAATGTAGTGGCTGCAGTGTTGGGTAATGGCTGGTATCGCGAGTTTAGGGGGCAAAATAATGATAAGCCTCTGGCTTTTATTATGCAACTTAATATTACCTATGCTGATGGATCAATTGAAACAATTGTAACTGATGAATCATGGCAATCGACCGCTGGTGCTATTCATTATACTTCCATCTATAATGGGGAGCTCTACGATGCGCGGAAAACGTTGAAAAACTGGAATAGGATAGGAGATAACGCTTCTGAATGGAAACCTGCCATTGCTTATAATACTAAAACGCGACTTGTCACCACTGAGAATGAAACCATGAAGGTGATGAATCGTCTTAAGCCTGTTAGTGTTACGCCGACTGGTAACAATGCGTATATCATTGATTTTGGTCAAAACTTAGTGGGGGTGTTGAATATGCGATTAAATGGTAAAGGCCATGAGGGTGATACCGTTCGCTTGTTTCATGCCGAAGTATTGGATCAGCAGGGGAAGTTGTACCGTAAAGCATTGCGTGGAGCTGCTCAGAAAGATGAGTATATCATTGCTGGTAATGAATTGGAAACTTACGCTCCACGTTTTACGTTTCATGGTTTTCGATATGCCGAAGTGGTAGGTTATCCAGGAGCGCTAACTGCTGATGATATCGAAGCGTTGGTGATTCATTCTGATCTTGAACGTACAGGAAATTTTGAGTGCTCTGAGCCTTTGATAAACCAACTGTTTCATAATGTTATCTGGGGACAAAAAGGGAATTTTGTTGATGTTCCTACCGATTGTCCACAGCGCGACGAACGACTAGGTTGGACTGCCGATACTCAGGTGTTTACTCCTGCCGGATGCTTCAATATGGGCTCTTTTACTTTCTATCAGAAATGGCTAAAGGATTTGACTATCGATCAGAATAAAGATGGAAGTGTTCCTCGTTATATTCCAGCAATTTCACATGGTGGCGGACAAGCAGGGTGGTCAGATGCTGCCGTTATTGTTCCCTGGTATCTGTACCAGTTTTATGGCGATACAAGTATTCTCGCCGATCAGTACGCAAGCATGACGCGTCACATTCAGTTTATGAAAGATCGTGCAGGCGATAATCTGTTGGTGCAAAAAGGGAAGCAGTATGGCGACTGGCTTTCGTTTAAGAGTGAGAACAATGATCATTACCTGGGGGCTTATACCGATAAGTATTTCATCGCTACAGCTTATTTTTCTTATTCATCGTTATTGGTGGCTAAAATTGCTGATATCCTGGAAAAAGAAGAGGATGCAGAATATTACAGAACATTAGCCGATGATGTTAGAAAGGCCTTTCAGAATGAGTATATGACGCCAAATGGGCGACTCTTATCGAATACGCAGACTTCGTACTGTATGGGGATTGAATTTGAGCTAACGCCTGATTCTTTAAAGGAAAGAGCAGCTCAGCTATTGGCTGAAGATGTTCGCTTACATAAACACCTTACAACGGGTTTCCTGGGGACTCCAATGATTAGCTTTATCTTGTCGGATTACGGTTACTACGATGAAGCTTTCATGCTGTTAATGCGTAAGAAATATCCAGGATGGTTGTATCCGGTAACCAAAGGTGCGACCACTATTTGGGAGCGATGGGATGGCATTAAGCCAAATGGTAGTTTCCAGTATCATGGTATGAATTCATTTAATCATTATGCTTACGGAGCGATCGCCAATTGGTTGTATCAGGTTGTTGGTGGAATCAGAATCAATGAGGAGAATGCCGGATTTTCGAAGGTAATTATCGAACCTCATGTAGGTGGCGGACTAACATGGGCAAAATCGTCATACCAATCAATAAAAGGGCTTATCAGTTCCTCATGGAAGCAGCATGATAACCTGTTCTCTCTTGATGTTGAAGTCCCTGTAAACACCCAAGGTCTGGTGCGCATTACGGCAAACAAAGAAGATAAAATCTATTTGGACGGCCATCTTAAGGATTCTTCCCAAATGAAATATATATCCTCCCCTCGTTTCAAGGGCTACGAGATACAAATCCCTTCAGGAAAATATCATATAGAGAAAAGGTAAACAGCCCTAATTACAGAACCTTCACACTGTCAGAGTTATAACCTTTGGCAGTGTGTTGTTTTAATAGGTCTTAGGCATAATTCTGGCGTTTTATAAGTATATGTCATGGAGATAATTTTTCGTTGACGCATCAAGGCAAACGATATTACCAATACAAGGATCAAGTCCATTGGTAAACTTCAATGAAGCTGTGTAATAACATTGGAAAAACAATTGAAATAATAGACTCCAACAATTCTAATCTTGATAAGCAGCAACACAATCTAGACACCAGTGGTATTTCTTAATAAGTAATCCAGGGCCATTAAAGTTTAATTTTAGAGTCTTTCCCTTGCACTTCCAGATAAGTATAGATATACTCATTTGGAAGTGCGTGACTCCTCAAGTATTAAATCAGCTTCTTTATCTATAAATCCAGGCGAATAGAAGGTGGTGATACAATGCCGATCAATTCGTTTAGCAATATCTGGAAACTCCTTAAGATACTTCATCCATGGTGATGTTTTACTAAAAAGCAGCTTTCCCACGCATAGACCAATAACACTTAACAGATGTCCCAGGATATAGTATACAACAAGGAACGGAATTATATAAAGCTCAGGCATAGCAGATGGTGGAGGGGTAATATTAAGAAGAAACATTACCAATGTAATGAAACTTCCACTTGGCAATACAAACGACAGAAAATCAAATAAAGTAAATTTTCCCATAGCTAAGGGCAGTTATTTAGTTGCACATTTTTGTGGAGGGTAAGGTAAGAAATTTTGTAGGATATATATCAAAGATCGGACTCATTGAATCTAATGTCGTTATGTTGGATTCATTAACTTGCATTTTAAACATAAGTTGTTTATTTTAGTATCAAGTATATTAATCACTAAAATATGACTGTGATTGAAACCGTTGTTTGCAGAGAATCAGCATTTTAAATGTTGAGAATTAAAGGGAGGATTATCGGTAAATAACCCAATGTTGAATTGTTATAACATACCATTAATGACTAAATTTTATAAAACAAATTGTGAATAGAGCAAAGTATTGGTTTCGATTGTTGCGTCATTTCGAAGATCGAAGATATTTTCAAAATGGTTTGACTGTCCCTTTTATAATTGGGTCAAGAACAATAATAGAACCGTTAGAATCTCCTCATACTATTGAGGAATTTTTCAACGATATTCGTAATTCAGATTGTTTCATAAGTGTACTGTTCTGTGATAATATAAGGGAGTACGTTTTAAGTATTTCCTCATTCGAAGACCATGAAATATATAGAGATTATGAGAATCTTGTTATTATTGATGATTCATTTTCTGAAGCTAATGAATATGACGACATCGTTCAATCATTAAGGATAAGGTATGATCGTGTCCTCGAAAGTTATATGTGGTCAAAGACAATGGGGGCATGGTCGAATTTTTCAGAAGAAGAGATTATAAAACTTAGAGAGATATAGTATTAATAACAGTAATATTGAATTATGAGTAATGAAATCGTCCATTGGCAAGGTGCAAGTGGTAGAATCGTTAAAATCGGTGTTTACAAGATATGAAGATAAGAACACAAGTGTGGAACTTTTTATATGACGCACGAACTAATGAATATTTATGTTTTTTGATTGTACGAAAATATCAAAAGATGGATTTGTATACTAATATTTTTCTTGTATTTACAACTTCTTCTAGTATTGCAACTTGGGCAATTTGGAAAGAAATGCCATTGCTTTGGGCAGGAATAATTGCAATTAGTCAAATAGTAACATTAGCAAAACCTTATTTGCTCTTCCCAAAATATGTAAAGGTATTTTATGAGCGTAATTTGCAGTGGCAAAATATTTCTCTGGAAATAGAGGAATTGTGGCATAAGTTGGAAAATTCAATAATAGAAGAATCGGTAGCAGCCAAAGAATATTTCGATTTACGCAAGAAGAGTTTAATTTTTGATAAAGTTTCAGAGGATATAATATTTTTCGACTATACTAGATTGCAAGACAAAGCTGAAGAATTGTGTAATTTTAACATTCAAAAATTATATAACAATGAATAAAGAAAGATCAACACCAAGACCAACACCTCCTACAAGGCCAGTTCCAACCCCGAAACCAGAACCTGGAACTAGAAGTTTCCCTGGACATAGAAATCCACCACCGCCACCACCCAAAAAATAAGAATGGGTTTATCAGGTAGTTTTTAATCCAATTTGACCTCAAACAAGAATTAATAGTTCTGTTTGAGGCCAGAGGATTTCAAAATATATTTAAGAATGGGTGTGATTTGCCTTTGCTATTTTCTAAAATCTATGATTTTAAAATTCTCAACATCTAACGCCCATGAATAACACGGAGTATGATTTCTATTATAATTGTATACAATAATTTTAGGGTGAATTGCTTCTGAATAAATTGTACCTAACTTGAATGATAGAGAATTTGGACCTGCATAGAATAAGTGAATTCTATTAATATTTCTTTTCGTGGTAATCATATCAAGTAGCGATCTAAATTGTTCTGCTAGCCTATTAAGTTGATTAATCGTTTTTAAACGATCCCTCTCTCCATAATTGATATTCGGCAAAGCTAACTCATATGATTTATAATAATGAGGTAATACATCGGTACAGTCTTTAATGTTGACATTGAATGAGACACTAACTGTTATCAACATATCATTTGAAGCAGCATTAATTACTCCTGATTCTTTTATTGAAAATTTAGTGTTACGAGAGATCCGATTTTTTAACCAAGAATGTGATAATTGATTCCACTTTTGTCCACTTCTGTTATAATCAAAAACATGAATTGCTTGTGTGTCACTCAGCATAAGACCAAGTCCAAAGGATAGAGGAATTCTAGAGATTCCAAAATATGCGAGTTCATGATTCATATTTGAGTTTTTGATTCGATTTATTTCTTGCACAATCTTCTTTTGATTTGTAAGTGCTTTTTGATAGTCAGAGTTTGCGTCAAATTCTATATCATTTATCTCGAAAGGATGTATTGTTAAGTCTCTAAAATCGTGTTGTGCTATTTTTTTATTGAAATCAGGGAAATTAATTGGTTGCAATCCTTGGTGTTTTATGGCTATCAGATTTTTAGGATACTTGTTTTTGTACCATCTTTCATACTTCTTTTTGGACAAGAATAATGTTATGGCGACAACAATAAAAATTATACCCACTTTAAGTTCAAAAGAAGAAATATCTGATTCTTGGTTGAAGTTCATGTAATAGTTCTTTGCTTGTATCTTTAAGTGCAATAGTTCCCACCAGTTAAGAGTGAAATAATCAGTGATAAAAATTAACCCAGTGGAAAATAGGGCTCTACAGATGTAGATGTAAGTTCCAATACTTAACCATTTTATCTCAATCGATTTATATTTAACCAATATCATTCGTTAGAATTAATTTAAATGTTTTACAATCTCTATCTGTAATCCAAACGTTAGTTTGTTTTATTCCTACTATCATAGAAATTAAAAAGTCTAGATTTAACTTATCTCTAATAACTCTTTTTTTCCAATCATTAAGGTCTGTATTTGAGGGAGAAGGATTCTCTTCTGCATGAGTATGCCACTCTCCAAAATAGTTTTGGGTTTGATTTGATTCCTTCCACCTTTTATTAATTATCTTTTGATGTGGCCTTTTACTTCTTTTGAAGTAATTTCTCCTTTGAATGTCATATTGAGTCGGGGTTGTGATTTCGTCTATTACTAAGTGATTGGTATTTTTTAAAATCCGGCCTAGTAAAATTCCACCGGACTCATTACTCGTTGTTGTTGATTGTTTGAACTTTGAAAGATCTCTTATTACATTACTATTTATTTGTAAAATTTTATCGTTGGGTAATATGTATCTTAACGTTTTGCACATGTTTCACATTTATCGTTTTTGTAAAAATACTTCGCTTCATTTAATTGATCAATTGTTAGTTTAAATCGTTCTGATAGCTTATAACCATTCTTAATAAACTCACTACTATCGCCTTTCCATGATATTGTAGGATTGTCATTTTCAAGTCCTAACAGAGAAGATAAAGCTAGTTTTGAACATTCAAGAGCAGAAAGTTCTGCATCCAGAAAGCCATATGGTGTAAAAACACTTGAGCAACTAGTTAAAGTTTTGTGGAAAACTTGGTCGATGGCATAAAAAGCTGCTTTATTATGATTTGTATTTTCATCCATCAAACACTGATAGCAGCCTTCTTTTTTATTATTTGCCAATATAGAGTGCCCTCCAATTCCATAAGGATCAACCCATGTAAATATAATTGGGACTTCGAATTGTGTAATGAGAAGATTATTCAACCACAAATTAACGGTTGGATTACCTGTTGCCGAAATGATTAGATCAAATGACTGGAGTTTAATTCGCCTCTTGTTTATGATATTCTCAATGGTGTCCTTAAAAACCTCAATGTTACTTTTTAATGTTGAAGACTCAAGAAGTTCTTTAAGTGCATCAACTTTGTTTTCATTCACAGCATTTACACCTAGAATATGTCTGTAAATATTTTCATGGTTAAAAATATCATTATCAACTAAAGTGAGTTTTTTTACTCCCGATTTTACCAGATTGTGTGCAATAAATCCTCCAACAGATCCACATCCGATTAATAAGACCTTTTTATTAGATATTTGATTCATAACTCCTCCTCGTTGCGTGCAATACTGTAAATCCCTTCTTCTAACTGCTATTAACTTGATGTCATTATCTTTTTCTTTTTGGTTAAATCCTTTGGAATCTAAATTTATAGCAAACAAACAATCAGTATTGTTAGGTGCTACAAAATGAATCAAAAGAGTCGTTGTATTATTTTGAAATAATAGGCGATTTAATTTCCTAAGACTGTTTTCAGAAATTCTATCTTTGATAGATGTTATTATACTATTCCGAGTCCAGTTTTCGTCATATCCTGGAGGCATTATAGGCTTGTTAATGTGGACATAAATGCATTTTTTAGATTGTTTTAAACTCGAAAAATCTGCAGTTATGTTGTTGAAACCATAAGCCCTTAAAGATGATTTACTGTCAGCAATGAAGGAATTATTATTAAAACTGAAAATGTCAACTACTTTTACATCTTTGGTTATTTCAACACATGATGTAAGAGTGCCTATAATGTGTTTATTTTGCGAAAAATAATTCTCAAATTCATTGAGAAAGTCTGTTGTATTTTCTGCATTAATGCCTTTAACAAGAGTATTCTTCGCTAATTTAACACAAGACTCTATAATTCCCTTAGGATTTGTATAATCAAGAAATAATCCCTCATCATGTGCAAAGCAAACTTCTCCATTATAATCAACATGTGGAATAAAACCATAATCATTCCAATTATATAGATATATATAAGGTTTTGACAAAGGAAAATTATTTTTAAAACCAATAAGGAAAGTGTTATTCTTGTTATTAAACATCATTTTAAATGATATCAAGACAGTAATACTTTTATTTACTCTATCAAGGATACTAACCTCCTTAACATCAGAAATAAAACTAATTGACCTTATAATACCTATGAGTTCTTTGACATTCATTTATGCAGATTCTCCAGAATGAGTAATTGAAGGTTTAGGAGATTTTTTTGAGACGTCCTCCTTATCGATTATGGGAAAATCATTTCCTAAAACCTGTTGAATTAATTTCGAAGCTTCATGTGGATCTACGTTTTTCTGTGCCTCTTCGAGATTCAACTTTAGTTTTGATAGTTTTTCTTTGAATTTTTCCATCTGGATTGAAGTCATATCCTTGAATAAGTTATTATACGGAGGAACAGGTAATTGAATATTAATTTCTGACCAGATACTTGATATATTTATGCTTTCTACAGTTTTGGTGAGAGCAGTAAGATCGTTGATTTTTGTTTCATTTGTAAAAAAATCTCGAACATGAGGTGAAAAGTGGTTGAAAGCTAGTGCAGTAAGAGCTATACCTGTGGGTTTTCCTGTGCCACTATTTTCCTGTTTAAATTTTTCATCCTTCCATCTTTTTAGGTATTTGATGATTCGCTTGAATTGATGACGTTCCTCGTCGTTAATAAATTTTTCATTTATTTTCTCCTTCAAAGCTTTCGGGTATGACTCTTCCCAGCGTTTCTCTTTTGGTATTGAAGTTTCTTTTCCTCGAGCTAAATAACAGTGCCCATCTTGATTTGCTCCTGCGTATATTGCAAAGTCTACATGATATTTCTCTTCTCCTGCTTTAGTGTATTGGACTGTTATACATGGTTTTTTCCATAGTACGGTTCTGTTATTCTTAGCATTTAATGCTTCGAATATCCATTTCTTTACTGTTGTTGGATTGGGATAATCGGTCTTATCAATGTTTAATACAATTGCCACGTCTATATCAAAATCACCATCAATAGGTTTGATTCCCGTATACATACCATAACTACCTTGATTAAAGTAGTCAAAGTTTAAATGTTCATCTGATTTTCTGGTTACATTTTTTTTTCTAAAGTATAATTTTAGGTCTTCTAATAGTAAGTCTCTTTTTTCTCGTAAAACCATGTTGCTTTGTTCTTTACGATCTAAATCAGAGATTTTAATTCTATCATGAAATGTCTTAAAACATTTTTCTATTTGCACGTTCATTTTGAGTTATTTTAATATTGTTATTATGCAGTAGGATTTCATGGTCTTACTAAACTTAATTAAAGAATAGAGTTCATGGAGTGGAATGTAAGTCACAACGTGTTATTCTGTTATTTCTTAAAATTACCTTTCTCATAATCACTATTCATTTTAATGGTCCCATAAAGCTACGAAAACCAATTTACTTTCATTAATAAATAGACCAAGTTTCTCTTCTATGTACGAAAAAATGTGATTAATTGATATAAATAATAGATTGTAAGAGTATAGTATAGAGCAAATCAAAAGAAAAGGAAAAACTTTGTAATAAGATCTATCTGTAATGCCTGAAGCTATCTTTTAATTGGCATACCCAAAGCTAGGAATAATATTTAATTTTATGAAGAATATTATGGGAATACTCTCAGTAATAATTTTATAACTACCACTAATTGAGCCATCCATTATTTTGATCTTAAAAATAAGTTGGTACAAATTAAACAGTTCGATTTTCCTTATATCCCTAAAGATTATAGCAAACAAAGCAACAGACATGGTCTTTAAATTACTGGTGTTGCGTTTCATTTGAAGAATGGGAAGGTTCTGATATCATTAATCCATTGAATTGTACATTTTAATTTACCCTTAGTGGTCTCGTCGATACGTTCTTGTGTGATATTGGCAATAGGGGTGAATTTGTGGCCACAAATCAGGTCATATGTCTTGTAATATAATAATGGTAGATGATGTGAATGTATAACTCCTATTAACACGTCGTTTTCAATCATTAAAGAGGGAGAGTAGGGGTAGAGTTTTACGTATCATTTAATACTGTTTTATTCTTGATTACGAAGTCTATTATCTCATTTTCAAATCTCTGTAGAATCTCCTCATTGAAAGGAATGTGTCCCATTTGGGGGATCAGTACTAATTTGGCCTTTTCAATAGATTCTGCAGTTTGTATTCCGCCATATTTATCAACTGCATAATCTTTTTCACCATGCATGACCAATGTAGGAATCTGAATGTTTTTCAATGCTTCAGTTCTGTCGGTTAGGGTAGCCTGAGCCTTGACATGACTTGCGCCAAGGGCACCATCAATATCCTGGCGCTCATATAGTTTCTTTGTGTATTCAATAGCCATGTCCCGATCAAAAGAAGCAGTTCCATTTAAATACTTCCATACTTTCAAGAATCCTGACAAGTCGGTTTGAAAGTTGTTTTCAGGCTTGTTAGCCAAATAGATTTTCCATGTTTTTTCAGGAGGCAAAGGAACAGTAGGGGAGTTTGTCGATGAAGATATTGAAGTCATCGTTATAATGCGTTCTGGATTATGTATGGCCATTAATTGAACAATGAATCCACCCATCGAATGGCCAATTACATGTGCTTTTTTAAGGTTTAGAAAATCTAAAATTGCTAAAGCATCGTTTGCTAATTGTATGAAATCATATGGATTATCATCCCAATTAATCTTTGATGAATAACCAAAATCACGATGGTCATATTTTATCAGAAAGAATCCTTTTTTCACGAGCGTTTCGCAGAGGTTCTTACTCCAAAATGAACTATTCGCACCTGCACCAGAGATAAATAAGCAAGCTTCATTTCCTGATTCACCATATGTTTCGACAAATAGTTGTAGGTTACCTTCTATTGTAATGAATTGTTCTTTGTTCATTGTTAGTTTGTTAAGACTCCACTTTGTAATATTGGATTACAAGTCGTTCATATATAAAAGTATCTACTGAGAAACAAATTTCAATTGATTTTTATTATGTAGGACGCATAATCATTGTGGGTTTTATTATCGTACGAATTTATTAAAAATATACACTAGTGGACGACTAAATTTTGGATAAAGGAGGGTACTCCCCGAAGGTTTCCCCCTAGATGTTGTAAATTTGTTTTACCACAAACAATAAACAACACGAGTAAAAATAGGGAAATAAATTTTGTCAGACAGCCAATTTCCAAACAGATTATCAAATTAATTGACGTTTTTAATCTAAAAGACTTGGTAGCTAAGCATAAATCAGATCATTACTATAAAGCATTTAAGTCCAGAATTCATTTAATAACAATGCTATTCGGCATTTTAAGTCGTTGTGATTCTATGAATGAGATTTGTGAAGGATTAAGAGCATTGGGAGGAAAATTGAATCATTTAGGTCTAAACAAAGCTCCAGCCAGAAGCACCGCTTCAGATGGCTTACGCAATAGAGATAATCGTTTCTTTGAAGATTTATACTTCAAATTGGTCAAAAAGTACCAGGGAGATTTGTCGGACTGCCGAACTTTTGGCTTAACCCATAAGGAAGTGTTATTGATTGATTCTACTACCATTAGACGCTTTAGTGATGTATTAAAAGGAGTCGGTCGTAATCCAAAGAATGACGGAAAGAAGAAAGGAGGCTTGAAAGTTCATATGCTAATTGATGCGGTGCAATCAGTTGGACGATTCATTAAAATTAGTGAAGCAAAAGTTCATGATAATAACTTCCTAAAAGACCTGGAACTAAAGCCTCACAGCATGGTTGTATTTGATAAAGCATACAACTATTACTATCAGTTTGCACAATGGACAAACAAGCAGATTTATTTTGTAACATGATTAAAAACAAATGCCAATTATAATACCATTGAGGTTTTACGAGAACACATCAAACATCGAGGAAAAGCAATGGTACTGAGAGAAGAGATTATCGAAATTGAATATACCGAAGAAGATGCAAACGGGAAAAAGCTATCAAACAAAAAGAACACTTTAAAATTGAAAAAGTTACTTATCAGGATGAAAAACATCGCAAATTTGAATTTATTTCCAATTCTCTGGATAGTAGCGCAGAAGAAATTGCGTTTCTCTATAAAAAGCGTTGGGGAATAGAGCTCTTGTTCAAAAAGATGAAGCAAAACTTTCAACTACACTATTTCTATGGTGAGAACGAAAATGTAATTCGTACGCAAGAGTGGTGTACGCTAATTGCGAAATTACTACTAACAGTCATCCAGAAGATTGCCGATACAAAGAAGGCTTTTTCGGTAGTAGCCTCATTAGTAAGGATCCACCTGATTAGTATGTTGGATATGTGCCAATTACTGAAGAGTACTAATCGAGAATTTATGGGAAAACAACACCCCCCAGATAAGCAGTTAGCTTTACCATTCTAGGGGAGGTCGTTTTTTTGACAATAAAAATAACTACTGATTATCAGTTGATTAATAGAACAATCCGGCTAAATTAAATTTTAGTCGGATGGTAGTGAAAAATATACTATCCTAGCTAGAATTAGGATAGCAAATTTAATTTCAAATTATAAAAATGGTAGTCATGAAACACGAAGAAAATGCAGTCAATTATTCCATCTTTTTTTGCTATATTTACACTCAATGGTTCTCCACCATTGCTCAATTATAGAATGCAACATGAGATGTTGCGAAAGAGGTCAAAACGCAACATCTCATGTTGCAAATTAACTGCCATTGTAGAGAAAAGGAAGAGAAACTGAAGAGGATTGTAAGAAAAAAGTAGGCTTTGGTAGGGCTTTGATAAGGCTCACGTCCCTTTCCATCGAATTTTCAAGTATAAAAAATCAGAAAACAAACTTTACTCAAACTCACCCTAAATTCTTGTATTCTTCTACTACTAGCCGAATTTGAGCATATTTTTATAAAATAATTGACAAAACAGTGTCAAATAATCTTTGATATTTTCATCTCTTTGTGTAGTTTCGGTAAGGATTCTATGTAAAGACTCTTGAAGCCTGCTCGAATATTTATTCCCGTAACATCCAATCCTCCATAATTTGTAGACAATTTATTTTAATAAAATCAATGGAGTGTAAATTATCAATTGAAGGTATTACTTTGAGCTCACTTAATAAAGAAAAAGGTGAACGATCAATTTCGCAAAAGACACATACGCAGGGTTTTGCAGTGGCAAGGCTTTTTGCTGCAGATATTCGTGAAGTAGTAAGTGTTTCTTATGCGAGTAGAAAGAAAGGAAAATATAATGCTATTAATGCGCTGACCTCGCATATTCAGCGAGATGCCTTGAAAGGAGAATATCCCGATGTTACAATTGATTACCAAAATCTATTGATAAGTAGAGGTGATCTGGAGGCTCCTAAATGGGTAATTATGACTACGCAAGAGGATGGTTATTTAATAGAATGGGATACGGAGGTTGAAGATAAAAAGCGGCTGGAAGATAAATTAATTGCAGTAGCTTGCCGACATACCTACTGTCGTCCAGAGGGCGGGATTTTTGATATCAGACGAAAAGAAGGGCGATTATTTGTTCCGGCAAGTAATCCGGATAATCCAGTAGTTGAATGCTGGATTGGATTTTGCACTGAAGATGAGACCAAATGTTGCGACAGTGTATATGCCAGAAGAGAGTCTATTGATCAGGCGAGGAAACATCAGAAAAAACAGGTGTTGGCTCAAAAGAAAAAGGATGAGAAGCGCAAGGTTACTCCACCAAAGGATAGCTATGAAGAATTTTTAATGCGCTATATTGTAGAGCATATTGTTGATGCTGGAGATGAATTAGACATGAAACTTTTGGGAGAACAAATTCAAGAGCTTCGCAAGCGACGACATTATAGCCAGACAAAACTTGGCGAACTAATTGGCATGTCAAGAACTCATATTTCACGAATAGAAACTGGCGAACAAGATATATCAACTTCGATAGCTGTGAAGATTATGAAAGCACTTAAGGCCAAGGTGAGAATTAAGATTGAGGTTGAGGAGGATACTAAAGATTAAAGAAAATAAATTAGGTTATTCCTGAAAACACTAATGCTAGAGTAAGTAACTAAATTTAAGAGAGGAATAAGTTTATGAAAAAAAAATCATTAAAATCGACGAACTCTATGTCATCTCGTGAAAGGAGGGCTAGGGATCATGAGAATAAATTATTGGCAGTTGGAATTCTATGTATTATTATGTCGATCGTCTTTATAGCCCCAACAGCCTTTACCTTTAAAAGTTCTTTGGTGCAACTGAAAGGCAAATTATCCAATGTAGATATTCATATTGACAATGTGACAAGTCGCAATCGTTATGGAGGTGAGACGAAAAGTAGAAGGGCCACATTAGTATTTTCATTAAGCGTATTAAATAAGCGATTCATCTTAATGGAAAACATTGGACAAAAATATATCCATGAGAAGTACAATAAGATTAGACGTCATTTGAAAAATGCTGATGAAATAATTGTCTGGATTAAAGAAAGTGAAAAGGAGGATAAACATCCAAAGATATTTCAAATTGATACTGATGGTAAAACGGTGCTATCATACGATGAAGTAAAGTCAGAGAAGGATTGGGAATTTTTAATGTTGTTCTTTACGGGCTTAGCTCTTATTGTTTCGTTTGTATGGAAAAGATACCCTGAAAAGGTAATGTACCTGTTAAAAGAATAAGTATAATCATTTTATGTCGTGATTGAGTTCTCTTGCCTATGTACTAATGCAGTATGTTGTATTGTTGTTGTTTCTTATCACTTATCCTCAGGGCTAGGTGTTATATCCTAGAATTAACACAAGCTTTAGAACCCGGGAGTAACTAAATGAAAATGTTCCGACTCAGACATATTCTTTCTCACAATATTTAAGAGCATGATAATCCGAATTAAATCACAAGTATAGCAGGGGGTAAAAGGGTGTAAGAATAAGGGCTAAGTTTGGGTTTAATTGCTTATTATGTCTTTGTTACTTTTGGAATATTGACGGAGTGGAAGTTAAGGGGACGCAGTTTACTTGCAGTTAAGACAGGTTAATACCAAATTTTACATTTCTTCGATATCCTTCGATATTTTCCAGGGGCTTTGTAGGAAATTTCTTCGCTTAAGAGGGGCTTTTTACAATAAATGTCCCTTTTTTAGGGACATCTTAAAAAAGAACAATCGTTGGTTTCAACAGTTGTAAAGGTACTAAATTTGATGAGAATATTTCCGAAATATTTTACTGTTTTATTTTGGCAACAATGAATTGAAAGACCGTGAGCATTGCTTTTAGTTCTTTACAAGTGTAGAAGCCCTCGCAAACATTTTTTAATACGATGGATGTAATGTTGTTTTCTGTTCTTATATTGAAGGTTAGGGTAGGATAAGACATGAAAAGCTTTTGAATCTTTTCTTCCTGAAATATATTGAGGGCAATAGATTTATGTGAGCATTCAATGCCAAACTTTTTGTCGAATTTACTATCCCCTGATTGAATTCTTTTCCAAGAAAATAGTTTGGTAAAAAGATCCATCCCGTAGAAATATAGATAGAAATCCTCTTTAAATCTGAAGTGATATTCAAACATAATTCCACCAACACCACAATCTTGATGTGAATATAGTTTCGAAGCCCCTTGTGTAAAAACAATATCATCCTCTATGAATTTGAATTTTCTTGTCGGGGTGTCTGAGAATAAATAGGTTCAATTCTTTATGTGCTTCTTCTTTCCCTTTTGTGAATGCTGTAAAAAAGAGTCTATCTGCAATAAGCTGCATGCTGTCAGGATATAGTTTTAATTGCTTTTCATACATTATGTCAGCTTTATTATAAAAGATTTGAGTTGATGTAGGATCTTCTAGTTTTTCATATATAAGTCCTTTAAAAAATAAGAGTTGTGCATGGTTTTTATTGAATGATAGCATCTTGTCGAGTAGATTAATCGCTTTCAGATATTCATTTTTAAGGCTTAAAACCATTAGTTTATTGTTATAAGCCAGGAAATTGGTAGAATCACAGTCAATGGCCTTATTTAATAACTCCAGAATAACATCAAGTTTTGCAGTATTCTGTTTTTCGAGGTGGTAATTAACCAAAAGATTCGATGCTGAGTCAGTTAAGGCCATACTTCTATTGGTTGCCTCTACAGGTTTCCTTCCTTCAATATTGCAAGCAGTGTGCAAACAAAAAAAGCAAATTGCGATAATTATCAATCTCATGCTAATTCGGTATGGTTGATTTTCCATGTTTGACCTTATCAATTAGTGATCTGAGGATCTTAATACATATTGTAAAGATAAAATTATTCAGATGAAAGTTTCAAAAATTGAGTATGCTTTGAATGTGACTTTTACCCCCAATTATGAAATAATTCACTAAGAATTGGAACTATTACTGTTCTCTAAAATATCTGTATTCAATGCTGTTATAGTAATTGTCTGTTACAGTCTGTACTGGATAATCTGGAATATAGAAGTGTTTAACCATGTGATCATTATTCAGTATGAATAAGAACGGGAGCTTTTGGTTTTCTGCAGAGATGTTTAAGGCATTTGTCGCTATCCTGAATATTGGAACTTTAAGACTGTTAGCGAATTTAGAGAATGACTCTGTGTTACGATCTCTAGTTGAAGCCAGTATGATTATGTTAGTTTTGTCCTTTTTTGTGTTTAGCTTGTTTAAGTGTTTGATTTGTTGGTTGATGCATTTTTGATAATAACTAGAATTTGAATATCTGAAAATCAATATAGGCTTTTCGGATAAGAAGTCGTCTAAATTATATTTGTTCCCTTTAGCATCGAACATATCAATGTTATTAGGAATTTTACGCAACTCAGTTTCTGTTTGTAAATTGAAATTTCGGCTAGCTTTGTGAATCATTCTGATTGCTTCATTTTCTTGTTCACTTATCAATGTCACTGCACTTTGTGCATGTTTATAATAAGAGTAATATCGGATACTTGTAAATGCTAAAATTGCTAAAAGTACGAATGGCCCGAATGTTTTCAGTTTTTTTAGGGTTGCTTTTTTTAGTTTCATTTTTAGGTTGTTTTATAGTTATAACAAACATAATAATTGCCGGCTTAAATGCCAAGTCTTTTGTTTGGATTCTAAATGGAATGTATGTCAATGGTTAAACGATATGTTTCCAAAATCAAACATGTTGACTTTTGGGTTCGGTTTAATCTAATTTCTGAACATTATTCGACATTTGCTGGACGCTTGTATACATAAAGTTGGTAATTCTTGTTGTAGTTTTGACCTTGTAAATAGACCTAAATCAATATAAAACATTCAGATTTTAAAGATTTTTGTGTTTGATGTGTGAGCAGGTGAGCTGATCTGGTGTAGTGTCAGATTTGTTTGCCTGCTAATAGGTTGAGAACTCTTGTTGTAGTCTTAATCTTTAAAAAGTGGTGTTGTGAAAGTTTTGTAAAGTGAGAAAAAAAGAATCTCAATATAACATAGCTGAGAATTGAATGATAAGAACAAATTAAGGAATATAAAAAAACTAAGCTTTTCTGATTCATTAAAACTGCTTATCAAGCATGCAAACAAGGAGTGAAAATTGAGTCTTTGCATATAGGAGGCCAAATCAGAAAATCTTAAAATCTAATAATCTTATAAACAGAATGAAGATGAATAAAAAATTTATGCTGGCAGTTGGTGCTGTAAGTATGTTGATGGGAACTTCTCCAGCTAGCCTGATGGCAAAGTCAAAGAAAAATCCAAACATTATATTGATCCTTGCCGATGATTTGGGATATGGTGATGTAAGTTGCTTAAATGCAAAATCAAAAATCCAAACACCTAATATCGATAAGATGGCTTCTAATGGTGTTACTTTTGCTGATGCCCATTCAAGTTCATCGGTATGTACACCATCGCGATATAGTCTGATGACAGGTAGATATGCATGGAAAACCAGATTGAAAAGAGGGGTGCTTGGAGGATCGGATAAGGCACTTATGTTGCCAGGACGAAGAACCATTGCATCTATTCTTAAGTCGAAAGGTTATAATACAGCATGTGTTGGGAAGTGGCATTTGGGGATGGATTTCGGGACTACTGACGGAAAAGTTATAACTCCTAAAACTGGAAAGAATCTCGATTTTACTAAGAAGATTGCTAACGGACCGACAACGTTTGGTTTTGATTACTTTTTTGGTATTCCAGGATCAATGGATATGTCGCCATATATGATCGTTGAGAATACCAGATTTTTGGAACAACCTGACACGATTGTTGGACGAGGAAATCCTTATGGCCGACCAGGATATGCGATGAAAGGTAGAGGTCCTGAATGGTTTTTGCCTGCATTTACAGATAAAGTTGAAGATAAGATTGATGAGTATAGTGAAGATGACAAGCCATTCTTTATCTATTTCCCATTGAATGCACCTCATACACCTGTAGCGCCTAGTAGTAAGTTTAAAGGGAAGAATCAGATTGGTGAATATGGTGATTTCGTGACTGAGGTGGATGATGTGATTGGTCGTGTGATTAAGGCGTTAAAAAGCAATGGAATTGAAGAGAATACATTGGTGATTTTAACGAGTGATAATGGTCCTGAAACGATCTGTTATAATCGATATCTTAGTAAAGACCATAATAGCTCAGGTTATTTAAAGGGTGTTAAACGTGATTTATGGGAAGGTGGACATAGAGTGCCTTTCTTTGCACAGTGGCCTGAAGGAATTGAAAGTGGTATTACTACAAATCAAACAATTTGTCTGGCTGATGTATTTAGTACTGCTGCCGAGATTGTTAACTATAGCTGTTCTAAGGATGAAGGTGAAGATAGTTACTCTTTCTTGTCGCTATTAAAAGGAAAAGACAAGAAAACTCGTCCTTATACAATCCATCATAGTGCCCGAGGAGATTTTGCTATTCGTAAAGATGAATGGGTGTTTATTGAGAAAGGTGATGGAAACTCGAATAGTACTACACGCAGAGGATTTGCTGAGTACTATAAAAAGCTTGGTTATACTGATGATACAATGGATGGTTATCTTTATAACTTGACTGAGGATATCAAAGAGTATAATGATCTTGCAAAGAAGAATCAGAGTAAGGTTGATGAATTGAATAAAATATTACAAAAAGCTAAAGCAGGATATGAATAGATACTTGTATTTTATAATCATTGCGCTTTTCCCGATGTTGTTGCAGGCATCGGTGTCGGTTCCTCCTATCTTTTCTTCAGATATGGTGATGCAGCGAAATGAAAGTGTGAAGATTTGGGGAAAGGGTAATCCTGGAACTACTGTGGAGCTTGTTCCATCGTGGAATAAAACTGTTAAGGTAAAAGTAGATAAAGAGGGAAAATGGAGTACCTTTTTGAAAACAGATAATAACCAGGCGTCACATTCATTGGTTATCAAGGATTTTGAGAGTGAAATTGTCCTGTCGGATATTTGGTTTGGGGAAGTATGGTTATGTGGAGGACAATCAAATATGGCTTGGAAAGTAGTTCAGCCTATTAAGGATGTACGAGAAGTACCATGTATTGAGGCCGACGATATGATTGAACAGTCGGTAAAGCATAAGATCCGCTTTTTTACAACTGACAGAAAAGGAAGCAAGGAACCTGCTGATGAAGTGGGTGGAGCGTGGGTGCGTGCAGATAAGGAAACCACAAAACAATGTAGTGCTGTAGCTTATAGTTTTGCTGAGAAATTATCGAATGAGTTGAATGTTCCGGTTGGCATTGTAGTATCTGCTGTTGGAGGATCAAAGGTGGAGGCCTGGCTTGATAAAGAGACTTACGATCAGTTCGAGCCTATACCCGATATTACAGATAAAACTCCTTCCAATAAAGTTCCTTGCTTACTGTATAATGCGATGATCAATCCTTTGAAAGGATTTACAGTAAAAGGTTTTATTTACTATCAGGGAGAAGCCAATCGTCATGATCCATCGAGGTATGCCAAAACATTTCCAGCATTAATAAAGCTATGGAGGAAGCAGTGGGAGGCTAATCTTCCTTTTTACTTTGCACAATTGGCCCCTTATGAATACAAGGAGGGAGATAGTTACCTGATCAGGGAGGTGCAATTGGAAACAGCAAGTAAATTAAAGGATACTGGTGTTGCTATTACAATGGATGTTGGAGAAGAGAAGAGTATTCACCCGCGACATAAACGTCCTGTAGGAAAGCGACTGGCATTGCAGGCTTTGGCGAATACTTATGGACATAAGGATATCGTAGGTGCTTCTCCAGTAGTGAAGTCGTGTAAAGCGAAGAACGGGAAGGTTTACGTTACTTTTGATCAGAATATTACCGTTAAGGATGGTGAACTGCTAGAGCTAGCTGGTGATAATAATGAATTTAAAAGTGCCAGAATAGAGTCTGCACAAGGAAATCAAATTGTTCTATCATGTGATGATGTGAAACAACCATCTGTATTGCAGTATGGGTATAAGAACTGGGCTAAAGCGAGTCTGTTTGGTCCTACATCATTACCTGTTTCTTCTTTTAGAAGAACAATAAAGTAGTATTATCTGCGGGATTAGAATAAGTAATGGAGATGCAACTGATTATAGGATAATCAAGGGGCATCTCCATTTTTTATAGTCTATTTTTTCTTTTTGTCTTTCTTAATTACACCTTCATATTTGCAAGCTTTGCCTGATGGAGAAAGTGTTATAAACTTCAAATCGTCGCGATATTTCATCGGAATCGGTTGTTCATATAACTGAGAACTTTTGGATGGTTTACTTCCATCAATTGAGTAATAGATTTTAGCCTCAGGATATGGTTTCGTAAATACTATAGAGTCGTTTTCAAATTTATAAGTTGCCCTTGGAATTCTATAGTTAACGTCTTGTTCTTCCAGTCTTAACAGATGATACTTTCCCATTCGTGACATGAAGTCGCTGTATTCGCGATGTTCTGGTTGACTCCACGCTACTTCGGCCAATGCACATAGGCGTGGGAATGATTTGTAATGCAATTGTTCTTTTTCAGGAGTAACATATTCAGTCCACAAAGCTCCACTAATTCCTTTGATGAAAGATTTGTTTTCATCAGGGATAGATTCAAGAGGATCAAAGCTATATACTTTCTCTAGGTTAACTATACCTGCCCACCAGTGTCCAGGTTCAAGATGATGTCTAGCTTCCTTCATGTCAAAGTAACAATATTGCCCTGGAGCCATAATTACCTCAATACCTTTTTTGGCAGCCTCAATACCTGGTTTAGGACCAATCCATGACATGATTGTTGTTCCTTCTGGTAATTTCCCACCACTTAGAATTTCATTCCAACCTACAGGACGTTTTCCATGCTTTGCTACAATTTCACAAACCCGTTTTACTACGTAGTTTTGGATTTCATGACCGCCTTTGAGTTTTTCTCTCTTCATTAGCTTCTTACATTCGCTACAAGAGAGCCATTGTTTATGATTTACCTCATCACCTCCAATATGGATATAATCAGAAGGGAATAAAGCTGCAACTTCAGCAAAGATGGTTTCTAAGATGTTAAATACTTCTTCATTTCCTGCACATAATACATTGCCTCGATATCCATGCACCCCTTTTGACCCTTTTACTCTGCAACCAGTGTGCAAGACTCTATTAATTGCAAGAGAGTGACCAGGTACGTCAATTTCAGGTACAATAGTTATTCCTCGTACAGAGGCAAATTTGATTAGTTGTTTTATCTGCTCCTGAGTATAGAAGAATGGTCCGTATGGATCTGGATCATGCTTTTGCCATTCAGGAGCTTTACTATGTCTGAATGGTTTGATTACCTCATTTGTTCCTCTGATAGAACCAATCTTTGTTAATTCAGGGTAGGCTTTTATTTCTAATCTCCAACCTTGATCATCACATAGGTGTAGATGTAGCGTGTTTACTTTATGCTGCCCCAATAGCTCAACATATTGCAGCAAATCATCAAATTGAATGAAATGTCTACTAACATCAATCATCATACCTCGGTAATCAAATCTAGGACTGTCATCAACAATAACAGGAGGTAGAGCGTAATCGGATGCTACTGTTCCTTCTCCGTATACATCAGTTGGCAATAGCTGAAGTAGCGTTTGAATACCATAAAAAACTCCGGCAGGGCTTCCTCCCTGAATATTCACTTTTTTATTGTCGATGGTTAACTTATACTGCTCTGTTGCTAACTGCTTGTTAATGGATAACTCAAGCTTCCCATTTTTAGCTATTTCAATATCGTTTCCTGTGATAGCAGAAAGTTTGTCTATAGCTATCTCTGCTTGGGCAATTAGAGAACTGTCGCAGCTTACAGACTTTATTTTACTAAGTTTAAAACCGCATTCGCCATTGGTTTCAACTGATTTTACCTTGGGTAATACCCTGGAGTTGACAAATTGCTTTGCGTCTTCGCTTGTAAATTTAATACAGCAGCCATTTAAAACGGCCTGCATAATTAATGCACTAATGAAGGATAATAGTTTCATTTTAATTGTTAATTTTTGAGAGTGATTGGTTATTATTGAAATCTATTGATTAAAATTCCGCTCAAAAATAAGATAATCTTTTGTCTGTAGACCTTTATTTATGGTGATAATACCAGATTTATGTCATGATGTAATAATGGGGACTGATTCCTTCTGGGAATATCGGTTAATCTCAAGATTTTAGCGGATGCTTTTCGTACTGATATAATGGTTATTGTAAAATAGATTTATATCTTTATGATATGACAATTGTATCTTCAAATTGTAAGCAAGGAATAAGGATTGATTCTTTGAATACTGGAGACTAAAATAGAGAATCTTAAAATCTAATAATCCAAAGATCTTTTAATATGATGAAACGAACATGAATTTTCATCATCCGAAAATACACACATGCGGAAGATTAAAATTTATGTGAGTTCCTGAATGTTCACAAAATATGAATACATTCAGAAATCAAAAAAAATTAAACAGATGAAAGGAATACTGTTGATGGTTTTTGCTCTGGTTTTAAGCATTAGCGGGCATTGCCAAAGTGAGAATGAGATCTATAATAAAATTATACAGGATTATGTGTTGAAGAATTTGCATTCGACAGTGCCGATGACTTCAGAGTTGATTATTGTTGAAAATACACTAACGATGGGAGAGCTGTCGGTTGATGATTATTTAAAATTCAAAAAGCAATATGGAAAGCTCAAGAAGGAGACATTCATAGATTTTACTCGCAAGAGTAGCGATTGTTTAAATGCCGATGATGTTGAGTTTCCCGAATTTGAGGCGATATTGGTTAGTAAAGAACAAGGTAAAAACCGTAAAAATATCGCAGAAGCTTTTCCCAATTGGAATGGATTACTTATTGAATTGTCCAATATTGGCTTTAATGTAAAGAGGGATCAGGCTTTTCTTTATTATGCTTTTGATTCCGGACGAGGTGCTGCAGGAGGAGCATTCCTGATCTATGAAAAGAAAAAGAATGAATGGTTTTGCAAAACTGTGATCCCAGCCTGGGCAATGTAGAAGACTCGAGTAAACAATACTAATATGAAAAATGAGGAATTATTGATAAAATCACTGTCGCGTCTAATTGATTATGGTAATAGTCTACTGGCTAGTGAAAACTATATTGGAGATCTACCCAATTATGCCAAGTATGTAGATTCAATTAAGAATACCTTACGAGATAATTGCAAGGACAGGGGTATTCGCGAGAAAATTGAAAGCTTTCCTGAGATTGATTATAAGCATATTAGAGGAGGTTGTCACTCATCTTTTAGTGATGGAGATAAGGTGAAACATATCGTGTCGGAGTATATTAAAGAAACAAATATATTGGCTGAAAATATAATGTTTCGATTGGAATGGGGAGATATAAAACTTGATAATTAGTGTGTTATGAGGTTGTTCGGAAAATTATTGGGATCAAATAGTCGTGAAGATAAAATAGTCGATCTAATGGACCAGCAACTGATAAAAGATTGGGATCGTAAGTT
Source organism: Puteibacter caeruleilacunae (assembly GCA_005217565.1). Taxonomy (GTDB): domain Bacteria; phylum Bacteroidota; class Bacteroidia; order Bacteroidales; family Prolixibacteraceae; genus Puteibacter; species Puteibacter caeruleilacunae. Next base: position 102,666 of record SJCO01000011.1, on the reverse strand, counting down.
TACTTATGGCGAACTTGAATTATCAGAACTGGAGACTTTATTGAAGCAATACGAATGCAATGACTTTCTAATCAGTTTGCTTGGGATTACTTATCTTCAACGGAATGAAGATGAAAAAGCTATCGCTTTACTAAAGAGTAAAATTAAACAATATCCAGATTTGCATGAGTCTACCTATATTAATTGGTGTTTAGGAGCAATTGCTATAGACAATGAAGATGTAGAAGTTGGAGAAAAATATCTAATAAGCAGTTTGAGAAATGACTCAAATGACTCAAACAAATGGGTTCGCTTGGAGCTGTTTCTCTTGTTTAAGGATATAGATTATTCTTCAGCGTTTAAATATCTAAATGAAGCTTTAGATTTGGATGATAAGTTTGTTGATGCTCAGGTTGAGTTGTGTAATCATCTAGTAAATCAAAAAGAATACACTGCTGCCATGGAAATACTTGATAGTATTCTGGAAGTAAAGGAAATGGCAGATGTTTATTTTCGAAAAGGTCAGTTACATATTGACTCTGGTAATATTGACTTAGCTAAAGAAGCTTTCGAGAGATCTCTTGAGATTGAAGATAACTGTCTGGCATATATGGGGCTTGGAGACGTGGAATTTTATTATGAACGATATTTAAGTGCAAAAAACTATTACCAAAAAGCAATTGATGAAAACAGACGTTATTCAGAAGTATTTTGTCGCATTGGTGTCACAGAGGCTAAACTTGGTAATTCAGAGGAGGCATTGGAAGCGTTTATTAAAGCATATGAAATATGTCCTGATACCGAGACTAGGTTAGATTTGATTTATGGTTATTTATTAGTTGGAGATTTAACTCAAGCTAATAAAATAAATAAGGCAATGATTGAAAATAATGGGCCTACTATCGGCAATGAGCTTTTTAGTATAGTAATAAATGCTAAAAAAGAACGGACCGACAACGTGAATTTTTTACTTCAAAGAATTAGTAAAACATATTCATTGGAAGAAGTTGAATGGTTGTATGCGGAATTAAATAATTGGGGGATAAAGTGTATAACTCAATGATTTAACAAATTGATTGTAAGCTATATTCCTTCTTGTCAAAACTAATGTACTTAGGAAAGTGATCAACTATTGCACTTGGCGACCTGAAAGGTTTTCAAGTGTGTATTTCTAATTACTATAACAAACAGCTCAACGAGGTGCATTTTCTCTTCATAAATTAGTGTCTCTGACCTTCAAAAATTAACTTGTAGATTTTCTTTTTATAAAACATGTTGTGCTCATGCAACATGGGCTGTATTGTGCAACATGTATAGGCTTTTGTGCAACATTTTTATCAGTTTCTTTCTCATCGCAACATCATATTTGTTAGTGATTTAACTGTAGAACTGAGTGCTGCTTGGGGAATTATTCAGCACTCAGTATTGACAGATTGCTCAAAATATGATGAGACTAAATTTATTTTACCAAAATCAAATTTTTATGAAGAAATGTAAATTAAGTGTGTTGATGATGGTAATGTTTTTCTGGGCAGGAGTGGTGAGTTCCTTTGCTCAGGATAATATTATCTCAGGGACAGTGGTGGATGAAGCAAATGAGCCAATACCCGGTGTTTCTATTGTTTTTAAAGGGACTACCCGTGGTACTGTGACCGATTTTGATGGTAAATATAACATTGAAAAGGTTGATGATAGTGCTACTTTAGTGTTCTCTTTTGTAGGGATGAGTTCTCAGGAAATCGATGTAACTGGTAAAAGTAAAATCGATGTAGTGATGAAAGTTGATGCTATTGGCCTTGATGAAATTGTTGCTGTAGGGTATGGTGTACAGAAGAAATCGGATGTTACTGGTGCGGTAACTACTATTAATACCGACCGTATGGATAGTAAGCCTAACGTTAACTTCGCACAGGCACTTCAAGGAGCGCTAACAGGTGTGTACGTGAATACTAGTTCATCGAGTGCAGAAGGTGGAAGTACTTCGTTGTTGCTGCGCGGACGTAACTCAATTAATGCATCGAACGATCCTTTGATTATTCTTGATGGAGTGCCTTTTAGTGGTGGAATATCTGATATTAATACTGTTGATATTAAGAGTATTAATGTACTAAAAGATGCTTCGTCTACGGCAATTTATGGATCTCGTGGTGCGAATGGTGTTATCCTTATTGAAACAAAGAAGGGTGAGCTAGGAAAACCAACCATTTCTTACAATGGGTATTATGGTGTTAGCGAAATCGCTAAGATGCTTGATATGTATGATGGCCCTGGTTATGCAGCATGGAAGATGGAGCGTTACGGTATTGATAAATTAGATAATTCAGAGCAAGCGATATTGGATGCAGGAGAGTGGATGGACTGGCAAGAGGAGATCACTCAAGCTGGAGTTAAACAAGAGCACAACCTTTCTATTAGAGGTGGTGGAGAAAAGGTGAAGTATTTTGTTTCTGGTACTTTCTTCGACTCGAAAGGTATTGCGATTAATGATGAGTTTTCTCGCTATAACCTTCGCTTCAATATGGATATGAAAATCTTCGATTGGATGTCGTACGCAACAAGCAATCAGATGACTTATATCGATCGTAGTGGTTTGCCCGTTAACGTTGGTCGTGGATATTCATTGAATCCATTGACTTCAAAATATGATGAAAAGGGTAATTATACAATTTATCCTTGGCCTGAGGATATCTATTTCTCGAATCCTTTTGAACCTACATTGGCTGATAATGATGATACTTCATATCGTGTTATTACCAATAACTCATTCAATATTCAGCTGCCTTTTATTCCTGGATTAAGTTATAAATTGAATACAGGTGTTGAGTTTGGATACCGTGAAATCGGAACTTACTGGGGTCGTAATACGCTTACTGGTAAGGAGAAGAATGGAGTATCGGAAACTGAAAACAAATCGGAGCGCAATTACTTGGTTGAAAATATTATTTCGTATGTGCGTTCATTCGGCAAGCATGATATCAATTTTACAGGTCTTTATAGTTACCAGTATGAGCGTTACAAGAAGTTTATGGTGGAGTCATCAAACTTCCCGAATGATGTATTGACTTATTACCAGCCTAATTTGGCTGCGTCGTCATTGGCAACTGTTGATTATAATGGAAAAGCATTATTGTCGCAAATGGGCCGCTTAAACTATGGATACGATAATCGCTATATGGTTACATTAACTGTTCGTAGAGATGGTTATACCGGATTTGGTGACAATAAGAAATATGGTGTTTTCCCATCAATGGCATTGGGATGGAATGTGCATAACGAAGAGTTCTTTAACAGTGAATTGTTTAGTAGTCTTAAAGCTCGTTTCTCTTATGGTAAGAATGGTAATCAGGCTGTTGGTCCTTACGATAACTTGGCTCGTTTAGGAGTTGATAATTACATTGTTGGTTCTAAAACAATGCCTGGTTTTGTTCCTGCAAATCTTGCAAATGCGAACCTAAGTTGGGAGACTACAACAACTGCGAACTTTGGTTTTGATTTCTCAATGCTTACTGGTCGTTTCCAAGGAACATTTGACATTTACCAGTCACGTACAAAAGACTTGCTATTTAAAAGAAAGATTCCTTCGGTTCATGGTATTACTTCTATTATTCAGAATATTGGTGAGACTAAGAATGAGGGTATCGAGCTGAGCTTGAAAGGTCATGTGATTGATCAGAAAGATTTCAAATGGAATGCAGGAGTGAATTTTTCAACTAACCGTAATGAGATTGTATCGCTTTACGGTGCTAAGGAGGATGATGTTGCTGCGAAACTATTTATTGGTCAGCCTATCCGTGTTAACTATGGTTATGTGTTTGATGGAATATGGCAGGAGAATGATGATATCGATAACTCTGCACAGCCTCTTGCTGTAGCTGGTGATGTGAAGATTAAGGATATCACTAACGATGAAGATGGTAAATCGATTGGTTCTGAGGATCGTCAAATTCAAGGACAAAGAGATCCAAAGTGGACTTGGGGAATGGAGAATACTTTCTCATACAAGAACTGGTCGCTGTATGTATTCTTGCATGGTGTTCAGGGAGTTACGAAGAATAATAACTCAAAGTTGAATGAGTCAGATAGTTTCGACGGACGTGTCAATACGAACATCAAGAATTACTGGACTCCAGAGAATCCAATTAATACGTATCCTCGCAATCATAGAAATGCTAACGTGTTTGGTGCTAGTATTTATGAGGTTGCTGATTTTATGCGTGTAAAGGATGTTACGTTGTCATATAACTTAGACAGTAAGTTGGTGAAGAAGTGGAAGATCGATAACATGAAGATGTTTGTTACTGGTCGCAACTTGCTGACTGTTACTGATTGGGATGGAATGGATCCTGAGATTGATTCTCAGTTGAGTATTCCTCTACAACGTGAGTATGTTTTCGGTGTGCAGTTTAGTTTTTAATCCAGCACTCCAAATATCTAATAATCTTTAGAACAGATGAAACGAACATGAATTTTAGCATTCTAAAATACACACACGAGAATGATTAAAATTCATCGAGAGTTCCATCTTATGCAATTGGAAATAATAAATTTAATAAGATGAATAAATTAATAATAGCAGTTGTAGTAGTTTTGACTGCCTGGGGAATGGTCGCTTGCGAAGAGGCAGTGCTTGATCAGGAAACTCCTCATTTGATTGCAGCAGATAACCTGTATCAGGATAAAGCAGGTTTTGAATCTGGTTTGTACGGACTGTATGCTTTAGCGCGTACAGAGCGAAGTGGAGTTGATAAAAAGAAAGGTAAAACTGGAGCTTACAATGCTTTGGTTGTTGGATGTATGATGGGGGGAACCGATCTGGTGACTTCTAGTTATCCGCGTGATGAATCGAAATTTATAGTGTATTGGGGTGATCATTTGAATCCATCAAATACTTACCTTAGAATTATCTGGGAGTGGCTTTATAAGATGATCAATAGTGCAAATACAATCATCAATAGAGCTGAGAATGGAGAGCATTCATTAACTGCTGATGAAGCTGATTATATCGTGGCTGAGGCTAAATTCTTTAGAGCATGGGCGTACCGTCATCTTACCTACCTGTATGGTGATGTGCCTATCAATCTTGAAGAGTCGAATGGTGCTAACATCATTGTTGATTGGGAACGTAAGCCTGTTGCTGAGGTTTATGCTTTGATGGAGAGTGATCTTAAGGTCGCTGTTGATGTGCTAAGTGCTACACCAATTAATGATGGTCGCATTGTAAAGGGAGCTGCACAGCACTATCTTACTGAATTATATATTCGCATGGGACGCTTTGATGATGCGGTAGCTACAGGTGAAGGCTTAATCAAAGGAGGTAACCATGCATTAATTACTGAGCGTTACGGAAAGTATACCGATGAGCCGGGTGTGCCTTATATGGATATGTTTAAAGATGGTAATACTAACTTTAGCGAAGGTAACACCGAGGCTCTTTGGGTATTCCAAAATCAATATGATGTAGAGGGAGGTAAAGGTCGCTGTATTATGCGTCGTGAGTTTATCTCGGATTACAATAAAGGTGTTGGATTGAAGTATACAGTTGAACGTGGTGGTCGTGGTCAGGATCGCTTGTGTGCAACCAACTACATGTTGAATGATGTATATGATAAAGATGCCAATGGAAAGGTATTAGATGATCGTGGATCAGAATATGCATGGAGGAAGTATTTCGTGGTTACTGAAGATGATATGTCGAGCTTGAAGGTTGATGCTGAAGTGGGAGATACGCTTTGGATGGATACTACTTCCGACTTTCAGCAGCATGAGTATTTTAGAGTACACACACGAAAGTGGGATTGGACACGTGAGGATAATGTGAAGGAAGCATTAAACTATAACGATCATCTTTACCTTCGTTTAGCGAATACTTATTTGTTGGTAGCTGAAGCATATCACAAAGCTGGAGATAATGATAAGGCTGCAGAGTATATCAACGCATTACGCGAGAGAGCACATGCTGCTTTAATTACAGCTTCCGATGTTGATATTGATTTTATCCTTGATGAGCGTGCTCGCGAGTTATACTCAGAAGGGCATCGTCGCTACTCGTTGTTAAGAAATAACAAGTGGCTTGAAAGAACTCAGGCTCATAATGTTTTGGCTGGTCCTGTTGTTTCTGAGAGAGATAGGTTGTATCCTGTTCCTCAGACTTTTATTGATGCAAACCTAGGGAATAGTATCAATAACAATCCTGGATACTAGAACGGAAAATTGAAAGAGGTTATACGGTTTATGGAGAAAGGAAAAGGTAGATTGCACAACCGTTGATCGCTTAAAAATAAAGCGGAGATAGAAATCCAGTTACTGTTTACAAAAAATGGATTTCATGAATTTGTCAAAAAAGGCTGTCCTTGTTGGGGACAGCCTTTGCTTTTATTGCTGCGATAATTGGTTATTCTACTATTAACTCATCAACAAAAATGAATACGCCTTGATTTTTTACATGTTGATATTTTGCCTTTACCTTTACATATTGGTAAGTGGCAGGAGTAAAATTAAGTGTGATGATTTTATTGGTACATTCAGGAGTTCGTGGAATAGGCGTTTTACGGTTGCTACTCCAGGTTTTTAAAGTTTTATATTGTTTGCCATCTTTTGATCCTAGGACCTCAATTGATGCAGGATAATAAATGCCGGCACCAGTTTCTTCAATACAGCTAAAGCCTACCTTACTGATCTCGGTTGGAGTAGGGAATTGCAGTTCCGCTTCAAAGTCGCGGCCTAAAACTCCCAACCATTTTCCATTGCCCCATTTGTTGCCTCCAAAGTTGGCATCAATCAAGGTCGTAGCTCCTAGTGCCTTATAATTGGCCCATCCCTTGGTGAACTTTTTAACTTTTGCTTTGCATGCTTTATGCAATATGGCTTGCTCAGTTTCAGTAAGCTCAATATTCTTGTCTTTTTCAACAGTAAGCACTTTTATAGGTGCAGACTTGTCGATGAGGAATGGTGTTGTGTATCTGCGAGCTGTAGCGGTGTCTGGAGCATTACCATTGGTTGTGTAATAGATTGTAGCTTCCAACTCTGTATCGATGGTTACCTTTAACTTACTCTTATCGGCCGTTAGTTCGTAAGAAATCTGTGGGCGATAAGCACTTGGTGCTGCGTTAATGCCCATGGTAACATAGCGACTAAACATGCGATTCATCTTGGTTCTGAATCGTTCCCAGTCTTTGGTCTTCTCATCTTGCCAAGCTACTTCAGCCAAGGCGGCGATACGTGGAATGATCATGTATTCAACATGTGCTTCAACAGGCATGTACTCTGTCCAGACGTTCCCTTGTACTCCCATGATTAGATCTGCCTGATCAGAAGAGGCATCTTCAGGAATAGGCTCATAGTCGTATACTTTCTTTAAAGGAGCAAATCCCCCAAAGGCCTTAGGCTCTTGAGGACTCAAACTCTGATAGTGGTCGAAGTAAAAGTGACTTCCAGTGGTTAACACCGTTGGATGTCCTGCTTTTAGATTTTTAGTTACTCCGTTTTCTCCTCCCCAGTACATGATGGTTGCTGATGGTGATAATTCCCCTTCAAGAATCTCATGCCATCCTATAAGTTTTCGTCCTTTTGATTTTAAAAATTTGTCGAAATGGTTGACAAAGTGACTTTGAAGCTCGTGAGGCGTGTAGCCATTCTTCTTCATTAGCTTCTGACAGCTGGCGCATTTCTTCCAGTTACTTTTACCTACTTCGTCACCACCAATATGAATATATTCTGAAGGAAATAGTTCAATAACTTCATTGATTACATCTTCCAATAGTTGGTAACTCTTTGGATTGCTTGCACAGTATACGCCTGCATTTCTAAGACTCTTGCCTTTTGAATCTTTACAAATCAATTCAGGATAGCACTGCATTACGACCTCTGAATGTCCTGGAAGTTCAATTTCAGGAAGGACAGTGATGAAGCGTTCTTTGGCATATTGTACCACTTCCTTGATTTCTTCTTGAGTGTAGAATCCTCCATATTTCGGATTACCACAACCTTCTTTCCAGATTTCAAAGTCTTGCCAAGGCTTTTTGCCTTCTTTTACTTGTCGCCATGCTCCTTTATCAGTAAGCTCAGGATGTGATTTAATCTCGATCCGCCATCCTACACCATCGACAAGATGCCAATGAAATACATTTAGTTTGTGCATGGCCAGGTAGTCGATGTATTTTTTAATAAACGCTACAGGCATGAAATGTCGCGATACATCTAGATGCATTCCTCTCCATGAAAAACGAGGAATGTCAGCAATTTTCACAGCTGGCAAAGCAATTTTCTTCTGATTGGTCAGTGTTGTGCCTGCTGGGAATAGCTGACGCATGGTTTCAACAGCATAGAATAGTCCTTGTGGACCAGCCGACTGAATGTTAACTGTCTGCTTGTTTATAGCTAGTATATAGCCTTCGTGAGACAAAGAATCTAGGTCGTGGTTGAGTGTGAAGACAATATCAGACTTCTTTGCTTTTTTATTCCATTCAATAGGTAATTTAAATCCTACAATATTTTGCAGCATGTGCGCAGCAGGAAGCATTAACGAGTCGCTAACGATGATTTTTGACTGCTGTTTGAGTACAAACGGAGCGTGTTCCTGCTGTTCAACTACTGATACAGGTTGCGGTATAACTTGAATGGGAGTTAGAGGGGTTAATTTCTCTTGCTGGCACGACAGTAATGTTCCGCACAGTAAGATTGTCGAAAAAATAGTGGTTATTCTCATTTGGTTACGGTTTGTAATTTCTACAAAAATAAAAAATTGCTTCACAGTTCCAAATGCTGCCCGCTAGGGCAGTTAATGTCTGGAGTGTCGGATGAGCGGTAGCGATTCCGGGGTTAAAGCGCATAGCCTCACGCAAAAATAGGGAAATGTATTTGTGTGGTTACATACCATTTTCTACAGACATTAGTTGCCCCAAAGGGCAACATGTTTCAATGAATCCTGCAAATTGCAACATAATAACAAGGATTTGCTGCAATGGTGATAATTTGTTTTGGCTTATTCATCGAACTTGCGGATCAAATTATCGCATGTAAAACGAAACGGACTGTTTACTTCGTTTCAGTGTTAATCATTAGTTTATGAATAAGAGAATAATTATCCTTTTACTATGTTTTGCCTATCTACAGGCATTTTCACAAAAAACACAAAAGGTATATCTATCCGGTACTGGAATAGATAATACCGTTGAATGGGACTTTTTTGTCTCGAAAGGAATGAATAGTGGCAAATGGTCGAAAATACCAGTCCCTTCAAATTGGGAACCTAAAGGCTTTGGGATCTTTGCTTATGGTCGTGAGAAAAAGAAACCTGATGAGCAAGGGATTTATAAAACCAGTTTCAAAGTAGATAAAGCGTTTAAAGGTAAGCAGGTCAATCTGGTGTTTGAAGGAGTAATGACCGAAGCCACAGTTTATATAAATGGTAAGTTGGCAGGAGAAACACATGTTGGCGGATACTATCATTTTAAATATGATATCTCAGATCTGGTTATTTATGGGAAAAGTAATTCATTAAAGGTTGTCGTAGACAAATTGCCTAAAAATAGGTCGGTTGTTCAAGCTGAGCGTGAGGCTGATTTTTGGACTTTTGGAGGGATTTACCGACCTGTATATCTTGAGGTATTACCTAAAGTTCACATCGATAGAGTTGCTGTAAATGCGCAGGCTAATGGTAAGTTGGAAGTCGATTATTTTTTGAATTCAGATAAATCATATCAAATTAAGCAGTCGGTTGTTGATCTAAATACTGGGGAAACACTAGGAACTCCAAAGGTATTTGATATATCAGAAGGAACAACTCGTAGTGTCGCACATTATGAGAATCCAAAACTGTGGACTTGTGAGGATCCTAATTTATATGTCCTAAAGGCTGAGCTCTGCATTAAAGGAAAGACGGTTCACGAAATTTCACAACGCTTTGGATTTAGGACCATTGAAACACGTCCTCATGATGGTATTTATGTGAATGGTACTCGTGTGGTGTTTAAAGGTGTGAATTACCATAGCTTCCATCCAGAATGGGGGAGAGCAACGTCTAAGGCATTGAGTATCTCTGATATTCTTATGATGAAAAAGATGAATATGAATGCAGTGAGAATGGGACATTATCCTCATGATCAGCATTTGTATGATGTGTGTGATTCATTAGGAATGTTTGTATTTGATGAGCTGGGGGCTTATCAGCATCGCTATGATTATGAAATTGGTAAACAATTGCTGAAGGAGATGTTAGTAGAGAATGTTAATCATCCTTCTATTGTGATTTTTGCCAATGGTAATGAGGGTGGTTATGATGTGAAGCTGGAGGAAATCTTCAGGGAATATGATCCACAGGGGAGGTTTATTTATCATCCAACGCATTATCACAATGGTTTCGATGCCCAGCACTATAAGCCTCATAGTTATGGGGTGAATACTTTCCATCACTCAAGGGATATATTTGTACAGACCGAATTTTTGCATGCTTTGTACGATGGTGGAGGTGGTGCTGGTTTAGCGGATTTCTGGGAGGAGATGCGTACGACACAAAATTCAGGTGGTGGCTTTATCTGGGCTTTTTTGGATGAAGGTGTGGTTCGATGTGATCTGAATGATAGTATTGATTGTGCAGGCAACCTTGCTCCTGATGGAATTGTTGGACCTTATCGTGAACCGGAAGGTAGTGTCCCTACTATTCGTGATGTATGGTCTCCCATACAGATTCAGATGAATTATATTCCACGATCATTTGATGGTCGCTTAAAGGTTGAGAATCAATATTTATTTAATTCTTTAAATGGGTGTAGATATCAATGGCGCCTGGAAACGTTGCCGACTATAGGTGGGACCAAACGGATCATCGAGACAGGTAAAGGGGATTTTGGGAATGTGTCTGCAGGACTTGCTGGATATATTCAGCTTGACATAAAGGGATTAAATAAAGCCGATGTGCTAGTGTTTGATGCCTTCGATAAGAATGGAAATAAAGTGAATACATGGAATTGGCCAGTGGCTTTTCCTCAGGAAATAACTAAACGTACTATTGCAAGTATTTCACAAAAGCAGCAGGTGCAGACTGAAGTAAATGGTGATGTTTTGAGGGCCAAAGTAGGAGCTCTAAATGTACAGTTTAATCTTACAAATGGCTTGTTGGAGTATGTTTCAAATAAGAATGGCGAGGTGCCATTAAATAATGGTCCTGTGTTTACTGAAGATGTAGAGGTGAAAGAGGTTAAACATGAAATGATTGGTGATACATTGCAAATCAGGGCACAGCTTACAGAAAAAAGAAGTTGGTTTACCTGGAAGGTTGCACCTAATGGACTTATTAAATTCTCGTACCGAATATATAATGCACGTGGTAAGCGAGAGATGATTGGTGTAAGCTGGGATTTTCCTGAGACTCCTGATGTTGAGGTGAAGTACCTTGGTCGAGGGCCATATAGGGTATGGAATAACCGTAAACGTGGCTTGGAACTTGGAGTTTGGGAGAAGACTTATAATAATACCAAGAGTGGTTGCAGTTGGAATTATCCTGAATTTAAAGGGTATCATGCTGATATATACTGGGCAGAAATACGAAATTCAAGCAATAGCTTTAAGATTTATAATGAGACTGATTTCACATATCTGCGATTGTTTACTCCAGAGATGGATGAGGCTCGAAACTGTAAATTACCTTGTTTTCCTGTGGGAGGTATTTCTCTGATGAGTGCTATTCCTGCTATAGGGACAAAAATTAATGAGCCTAATGTGTTGGGTGTATCAGGTTTGCCCCATAACCTGAATCTTCATGGGGAACAAAAGCCATTACAAGGCGATTACTGGTTTGACTTCAGATAAAAGGAAAAGGGCAGCTTTGCCCTTTTTGTCTCGTTTTTGGGGCAAGCCAAAAATGAGAGACCGTCCGGCAGGACAAGAGTAAAAAAAAAGGCATATTATTCGTTAGGTTGCAGATTTATTGTTAATATAGTCTGCTGTTCTAACTGTAATCAGTATGAGATTTTTTTACGTAATTATCCTTGTTGTTTTGTTTGGCTTTGAAAGCTGGTCTAATGCGTTTGATATTAAACAAATATCTTGTTTGGAAGGTCTTTCAAAGAATACGGTTCAAGCCATTTGTGTTGATCAAATTGGTAATATGTGGATTGGAACTTCGCACGGTCTGAATAGATACGATGGAAGAGAGATACATAATTACTATCATATACCGGGTGACTCTTGTTCTATTCTGGCTAATGAAATAGACGATATCTTTAAGAGTGAATCTGGTGAGTTATGGATAGTGACAGCTAATGGTATTTGCTCATATGATTATGCTACTGATCAGTTTTATGCACTTCCAATTGATATTAATCATCAGGGATCGGTTAAAGTACTTGAGGATACTAAGTATATATGGATATTTGATGCTGACAATGATATTGTTAAGGTTGATAAGAGAGAGAGGATTGTTGAGACAATATCGTCAAACTTAAATGAAACACTGAAGCACGTTGATGATATCGTTGAGTACGATGATAATAGGTTTGCGTTAGTTTCCAGAAAGCGTGAAGTATACATGCTGAATAAAACCAGTCTGAAGATAAGACGAATGTGGCATTCGCAAGATGAACCTATTGTCGGACTTTGTAAGGGCGAGAATGGATTGTATGTAGCTACTGCAGACAATATCTTTAATATCTCAGCAAAAGGGAAGGTGATAAAACAGATTCCTGGAGTGTTAGAGCAGCTAAATCGACCAATTGTACTAGGCATTTCTTGTAATCACTTTAAAAAGAATCTTTGGTTAAATACTGATGGCGAAGGGATATTTGTTTTTGATGAAGAACTGAATTTGGTACAACATATCCAGTCGGGCGTAGGAGTGAATGGTATTCTTCCTGATAACGCTATTCGTAACTTGTATTTTCATGATAATAATACCACGATCCTTGGAACTGTCAGGGCAGGGATCGTGATTATGAAAGAGTCTCAATTTAGGGAGTTTCGAAATCTAATGGGGCCTGAGTCTGGCTCTATTACGTATTCAGTAAACTCAATAACAGAAGATGAGGATGGGATTATATGGTTAGGCACTGATGGTGGTGGATTGAAGCGATATAATGTTAAAGAAGAATCGTTTTCAAGCTATTTTCATCCTGATATAATGAAAATCACCACCATTGTAAACTATACTAACGATTACTTGCTGGTGGCCACCTATCTCAAAGGGGCATTTCTATTCAACAAGCGTACCAGGCAATTTATACCTGCCGGTAAGCATCCTGTGCTGAAGCATATATCTGATGAAGGATTGATAAGAGTGTTTGAGGATGCTTCAAAGCATGTGTGGATTGCATCCTGGAAGGATCTGGCACGAATAAATCCTTTAACAGGATCGATTTCTCATCCGTTGAAAAATGCTAATGCATTAAAGCGTTTTAAGTTCCCACAGCCTTATACAAGTGCGACGCAGGTGAACGATGATGAGATATGGTTTTGTGCAGAAAAGGGATTGATAGGTTTTTCGTTGACGCAGAATAGATTCATAGATGAGGTTAACCTAAGGAATTCGGAAGAAATTCGGGATAAGATTTATGGTGTTGATGAAGATCACAATGGTAATTTGATCTTTGCGGCAGGAAATAGTTTGTACCAATACAACGAGCAGGATAAAGGGATTAGTGATCTCTTTGGAGATAAAGATAGAATCCATCGGGTATTTCACTCGCTTTTTTGTAACTCGAAGGGGGAGATTTGGGCCGGAACAACCAAGGGATTAGCTAGGATTGATCGGTTAGAGTCTTCGATTAACGTGAGGGAAGTAAATAAGCTTGGAGAAGTTGGAGGAAGTGAATTCCGGCATGGTTCAGTGAAACTTGCTTCAAATGGATTGCTGTATATGGGGAACAATAATGGTCTAACAGTATTTAATCCTGAGAAGATTGAGTTCGACGATGTTGAGTCTACCGTTACAATTTCATCGGTTACAAGCAATGCTATTATCGATAATGCAAAAGAGAGCAAGCTGCTTGCCCTTAATGTAACTGATTCGGTGAGTGTGGAGCTTAAGTATTCACCTACTACTTATAATTTTCAGTTTAGTACATTTAGTTTTCTTGATGAAGAGCATACAGAGTATGCCTATAAATTAGAGAACTTTGATGATATCTGGTATCATGGTAATTTCCAACAGGCTAACTATACTAACCTTAGGCCAGGGAATTACATCTTTAAGGTGAAGGCTACTAATCAGAATGGTATAATGGGAGAACGGACTACCGATGTTTTCTTGACTATTTTGCCTGCGTGGTATCAAACCTTGTGGTTTAAGATTACTTGTGTATTGATTATCATCTTAATTGTTGTTGTGGTTTGGATGGAGAGTCTGAATCGTGTAAAGCTTAAGAATCAGCTGGCCCTTGAGAAACTAGAGCAGGATAAGTTGAAGGAAATTAATCAAATGAAACTACGTTTCTTTACAAATATTTCGCATGAGCTGAAGACTCCTTTAACGCTGATTCTTGGACCGTTGGAGCATTTTGTAAGGGGTGATCGTAAGATGGATGAAATCACGCGACTATTTCCTTTTCTTTATCGCAATGCCAAACGCATGAGTTTGTTGATCACACAGTTGCTTGAGTTTCGAAAAGCAGAGATGTCGGCATTGGAGCTTTACTTTGAGCAGACTGATCTTATTGAGGATTGTTCGGAAGTGATTAATCATTTCAAACATCAAACAGAAATAGAGGGTATTGACATGTCTTTAATGTCGTTTTCTTCTTCTTATCAATTTGTCTACGACCGTGATAAGTTGTACAAGATTCTCTTTAATTTATTGAGTAACGCGTTGAAACATACTAGTAAAGATGATGAGATAGTTTTGGATGTTCGCAAAGGAGAAAAGGAAGGTGTTGTTATCTCGGTAAAAGATACAGGTATGGGTATTGCTAAAGATAAATTGGCAAGTATATTTGACCGCTTTTACATGGCTGATTATACCGAGACAGGTACGGGCATTGGAATGGCTTATACCAAAAAATTGGTGGAGCTGCATGGAGGAACAATCGAAGTTGATAGTATATTAGGTGAACATACTACATTTACCGTGTATCTACCGTTGAATGAGGTGTCGAAGAAAGTGGTTAAACAGGAAACCGAAGAGACTGTGCATGAAATTGTGCATCATGATATTGTGGATGCTTCTCCAGATGAGGGAAGTAGCGAGAGTAAACCTATAATATTGGTTGTTGAAGATGAGTGGGAGTTGCGTCAATATTTAATGCAATTTCTGAAAGATCATTTTCAGGTTGTAGAGGCTGGTAATGGAAAACAGGCGCTTGAACTTGCCTTGGAAAGAGTTCCTGACGTTATTTTATCGGATGTGATGATGCCTGTAATGGATGGTTATGAGCTTTGCGAGAGAGTGAAAGGAGATTTACGTATAAGTCATACTCCAGTTGTTTTGCTCACCGCTAAATCGCAGACCGAGCATAAACTAAAAGGTTATAAAATAGGGGCCGATGCCTATGTGGAAAAACCTTTCGACAATAATATCTTGCTGTCGCAGCTTGAGGCAATATTACGCAACAGAAGGTTGCTGAAAGAGCGTTTTGGTCATGAGTTGGATTTAAAGCCGGAAGAGATAAGTCCAAGTCATGAAGATGAAAAATTCTTACATAAGGCCATAAGTATTGTAGAGATGAATATGGAGAATTCAAATTTTGGTGTTGCTGATTTTGTTGAGGGAATTGGTATGAGTCGTACGCTGGTTTATAATAAAACGAAAGCAATAACTGGCAAGACCATTAACGAGTTTATTCTTCATGTTAGAATGCGTCGTGCTTCGCAGTTATTAATGGAGACCAATAAGAGTGTGACAGAGATTGCCATTGGATGTGGATTTTCTGATCAGAGTTATTTTAGTACTGTCTTCAAGAAATACTTTTCCATGACTCCTTCGCAGTATAGAGAGAAGTAAATTTTTGGGGCACTAATTGGGAATTAGGTGTGAAATAGACCAATAGATATTAGAAGTTTGATTTTGGGGTTTGCTGAATTTGCTTTATTTTCAATGTTTTAGGGTGTTGTACAATTTTTAATATGGATTGTATGATTTTAAGGTTGTGTAATCTACTAAAATCGCAACTTTGAACTAAAGAAAACAGGTATTTAATAACCTTATGGAATTTTAACTAATATCATATTTATACTATGAGATCTATTATCGGACTTGCATGTGTTGCTTCATTATGTTCCTGTCAGCAGAAAGCGGAACAAGAAGTGAAGCAGCCTAACATTCTCTTCATCATGAGCGACGATCATGCTTATCAAGCAATCAGTGCTTATGGACATCAATTGAACAATACCCCAAATATCGATCGTATTGCAAAAGAAGGGGCAATCTTTACTCGTGGTTATGTTACCAACTCTATTTGTGCTCCTAGTCGTGCTGTAATGCTTACAGGTAAGCACAGTTTTAAAAATGGTAAGGTCGACAATGTGCAGGCGTTCGACTGGAATCAGGATAACTTTGCTAAACAACTTCAAAAAGCAGGTTATCAGACTGCTATGATTGGTAAGATTCATATCGATGGTTTACCTCAAGGTTTCGATTATTCGAATGTGTTGCCAGGGCAGGGACAATATTATAATCCTGATTTTATTGAGAATGGTGTTAAAAAGCGTTATCATGGCTATTGTACACATATTACAACTGATATCGCTATGGATTGGCTGAAGAATAAGCGCGATCAAAATAAGCCATTTATGATGCTTTATCATCAAAAAGCTCCTCACCGTACATGGATGCCTGAGAAGAAGTATCTTGACTTGTTTGATGATACAACATTTACTCCTCCTGCTAACTTCTTCGATAATTACGAAAACCGACCTGTAGCTGCAGAGCATGAGATGGGTATTTTCGAGCATATGGATTTGGTTTATGACTTGAAAATGCTTGATGAAGAAGGGGATATACAGACTAAGTACCGTAGGTTTGCTCAGAATATGTATAACCGTATGGATGATGAGCAGAGAGCTGCATGGGATGCGCATTATAAGCCTTTGATAAAGGAATTTAAAGAGGCTAAACTAGAAGGAAAAGAGTTAGCATTGTGGAAATTTAATCGCTATATGCGAGATTATCTGGCTACTATCCAGTCGGTTGACGATGGTGTAGGTGAGGTGTTGAATTATCTTGATGAAGCTGGATTAGCTGAAAACACGATTGTTGTGTATACTTCTGATCAAGGTTTCTACTTGGGAGAGCATGGTTGGTTCGACAAACGTTTTATGTATGAGGAGTCGTTCCGTACGCCTATGTTGATGCGTTATCCTAAAGAGATTAAGCCTGGTACTGTTGTTGATGAGTTGATTCAGAACCTTGATTTTGCTCCAACATTCCTTGATTACGCGAATACGCCTATTCCTGCCGATATTCAGGGAGAATCGTTCCGTGAAGTTGTTTCCGGTAAGAGCGATGATTGGAGAGATGCTATCTACTATACCTATTATGAGTATCCAGGAGAGCACAACGTGCAACGTCATCATGGTATCCGTACCGATCGCTATAAGTTGATTCATTTTTATTATGATTCGGATACATGGGAATTGTATGATCTGAAGAATGATCCTTCAGAAATGAATAATCTTTACGACAATCCAAAGTATGCTGACGTACAAAAAGAGATGCATAAAAAGCTTATTGACATCAGAAAGAAGTATGGCGACAGTGATGAGTTGGATGAGCAGAACTTAGATCGCTATCTTAAAAAGAAGAAGCTAAAAAAATAATAATCACCCATAATTGCACAGTCGGGACGTTATGAAAATCATCATGCGTCCCGATTTTTTTATGCCTAATTCATCTTCAAAAGGCTGGTCAGACCAATTTTATTTTCTGCCGATGAAATCTTCAATTTCGTCGATTTTGCTTTTTCGTGCCTATAGTAACTGCTTTCTTTAATTTTATAGAATACTTAGGAATGGCAAAGTTGAACCAGTAACACTGGAAAATTTAACTTAAAAAGCATACATTTACATGAAGATGGTGACGCACATAAGAACAAATACAAATTTTGACAGAATTCAACTTCAAATAATCTCATTTGTATGGATTCTAATCTTCGCATTTCCTTTATTGTTTAGTGGATATCAGGAGGATATCCAATGGAGACATGTTTTTAAAATGTGGATTGAGTATGGATTGGTGTTTATCGTATTTTTGATCAACCATTTGCTATTGTTTCCACATTTATTCTTGAAAGGAAAGCGGGTGTTGTACTTTGTAAGTGTTATTGGAGTTTTAATTCTGCTTGTTGTGACCATTTATCAGTTTGGAACAGTAGAGATAAGGCCTCCAATGGATATGAAGCCTCCATTGGGAGGCCGAAATGTGCCAATGCGGCCTCCTGGTGGTGGACCAGCTGGTGTTGTTCCTCCTTTTGCTAATTTGCTTGTTATAAGCATTCTGTTGATAGGATTTGATGTAGGACTTACTTTTGCTGGAAAATGGTTACAGGCTGAGCAGAATAAGATTATCCTGGAAAAAGAAAATGTAGAGAATAAGATGGCGTTTCTACAAAATCAGATTAGCCCGCATTTCTTCATGAATACCTTGAATAATATCCATGCGCTGGTTGATATTAATACAGAAGAGGCAAAAGATGCTATAATTCGACTTTCGAAGATGATGGCTTACATGCTTTATGAATCACAAGCCAGCACAATATCAATTCATCGAGAAATAGAATTTGTGAAAAGCTATGTTGAGTTAATGAGACTGCGATTTTCAGAAGAGGTTGAAATTAAGCTAAATATTCCAGAAATACTTCCTGATATTGCTGTTCCTCCATTGCTGACAATCTCGTTTCTAGAGAACGCATTTAAGCACGGTATTAGCTATGAGAAATCATCATATATTCACATAAATTATGCTTTTACAGCGAAGCGAATGTTTTTCAAGATAGAGAATACTGTAAATACAAGACAAGCTGGAAATGCTAATTCTGGTATCGGATTACAGAATATCCAAAAAAGGTTGGCATTGATTTATGAAGATGATTACGATTTGAATATAAATCAGATTGAAGATAAAGTATTCACGGTAAACTTAAACATCCCATTATGATTCGTTGTATTGCCATAGATGATGAACCCTTAGCGTTAAAGCAAATAGAAAGCTATATAGGGAAAACTCCTTTTTTACAATTGGAGAGGTCTTTTAATAGTGCCATAAGGGCTATGGAATTTCTGCAGACTAATGAGGTCGATCTAATGTTTGTGGATATCAATATGCCTGATCTTTCAGGGATGGATTTTGTAAAATCTCTTTCTTCATCAGTAAAGGTGATCTTTATTACGGCTTATCACGAGTATGCTTATCAGGGATTCCAGGTAGATGCAGCTGATTATCTGGTTAAGCCTATTGGTTATGCCGATTTCCTTAAATCTGTAACAAAAACAAGGGAACGTTTCTTTGTTAAAAGCGAAGCCTCAGAAACAGTTGAAAATAACGACCAATACTTATTCATTAAATCGGAATATAAGATTGTTCGTATCGATTTTAATAACATTACTTTCATTGAGAGTATGCGTGACTATGTGCGTATTCATATGGATAGTCAAAAGCCAGTGATGGCGCTGATGGGATTGAAAAAGATGGAAGACTTTCTTCCGAATAAGGATTTTATGAGGGTACATCGTTCATATATCGTTAATCTTAATAAAATCACTACTATAGAGCGTAATCGCATTGTCTTCGATAAGGATTATATTCCCATTAGTGAACAATATAAAGATGCTTTCCAGGATTTCCTTGATAATCGTTTTCTTAAGTAACTGTCTTATGTTTTTCTGGGCTATCTGCTAGGTTCCATTTTCACATTAATTGTTTCATTTTGATGACGCCTTGAGGAGGGTTTGTCCTTAGCCCCTCCTTGCCCCCTCCTTATACCAACATGCGAAATGCTATAGGAGTACCTAGGTATTTGGCTATACTTTGTAGAGTTTTGTAGAGAATTTGGAGGAGCTTGTAGAAAGTTTGACCCGAAGTTGGGGTAAGCTCTTCTCAATAATAGTCTACAGTAAAAGGCATGCAGAATTATTCAAGAATTTGCGAACTCTTTGTCTATTGATCTTTGTATTACTGGAAATTGCTTTCCCTCTATAAATTACTCCTAGAAATAAACTTCCAATTCGTTTGGAAAATCTTCCAATTCGTCGATTTCGTTTTCTATCCACTCTTATCAGTAATAATTTCATGATGAGATTAATAATTCAGGAGCTAATAAATAAAATAATGATGATAGCGAAGACAAATATATTTGATCCCATTCATTTGGAGGAGATGGATAAGGTAAGGTTGATGAATCGCACCGATACCAAGTATTGGTTTCACATAAAGCATTTGGAGGCTTTGCTGAATGATGTTCATCATTACTATTACATGTTAAATATGAATGGAGAGGTTGCCTTGCCTTATTCTACAATTTATTACGATACAGAAGAAAACAAGATGTTTGCTGCTCATCATAGTGGTAAATTAAATCGGTATAAAATCAGGCGACGAAGTTATGTGCTTAATGGTGTGAGTTTTTTGGAGGTGAAATTTAAGAATAATAAAGGGCGAACTATAAAGGAACGTATTCCTAGTGTGTTTGATGAGAATAATTTCACGGAGAAAGAGAATTTGTTTTTAGATGAACTTACTCCATTTTCAGTATCAGAATTGAAGCCTTCTTTAACCAATAGCTTCTCTCGCATAACACTTGTAAATAAGAATTTTAGAGAACGATGTACCATCGACCTGAACCTACAGTTTAAAATTGATAGCCAGAATATAGTACTCGATGATTTAGTGATTGTTGAGATTAAAACAGAAGGTTCATCATCGACATCTCCCTTGGCGCGGGCTTTACGTGATCATCGCATTAAAACATCAGGATTTAGTAAATACTGCATTGGTCGCGCTGTAACCGATCCTTCCTTAAAGAGGAATGCTTTTAAGCACAAGATAAGAATGATTGAAAAAACGATACATACCCATAGGAGTTTGTACAACATTTAAAATTTAGACCATGACTGATAAAGAAACAACTATCGATACATTACGAACATTAAGCATACCTAATACAAACTTGGCCGAATTAGCCAATTGGGAAGAAAATTTACGCTTCTTAGGAATTAAAATTATTAATGTTGGAGATTTCTCCGAGCTGTTAGTCCGATTAACACTGAACCTCTTTGTGAGCTTCCTGGTGGTGCATTACATGTATGCGAAAAACAGTAGGCGTAAAGACTTTTACTTCAGCTTTCTGTCGGTTGGTACGGTGGTGTTCCTATTGAGTTTCCTGCTAAATAGTGTAAAACTGGAACTGGGATTTGCATTAGGGCTGTTTGCTATTTTTGGAATTATACGCTACCGTACTGATGCTATTCCGATTAAAGAAATGACCTACTTGTTCATTGTTATTGGCATTTCAGTAATCAATGCACTCGCCAATAAAAAGGTAAGTTACGTTGAATTGATTTTTACCAATGCTGCTATTGTTTGTGGCTTATGGTTACTTGAGAAACGACTGATGCTTAAGCAGGAGGGGTCTATAAAACTGATCTACGATAAGATTGAAAATATACATGCAGATAATGATGACGCACTACTTGACGATCTGCGCAAACGCACAGGAATAAAAATTAAGCGCTATGAGATTCAGAAGATTGATTTCCTAAAAGATGTGGCTGAGATCATTCTGTATTTCAATGTGAACGGGAAATATAGCCCAAAGTCTGAAGAGTGAGTGATTTGAGGTTTTATTCAATTAGGAAATTTTAAAATCTAATAATCTTTTAAATGATGAGACAGAATATAAAAACAATATTAAGAGGAATACTGGTGATGTTGATGCTTCTACCAGGGGTGAACTTGAGGGCACAGGAGACTGAAAATGAATTTCAAACAAGGACTAAGGTTGATTTAAGTTTTAAGCCTTTCAAAAAAGTTAAGCTTACCATTACACCAGAGTTTCGTTTTGAAGAGGATTTCTCGCTTGATAAATATCTTTTGGAAGGAGAGATTGAATACAAAACAACCGATTTGCTGTCGATTGGAACGTCTTATGGTTTAGTAAGCAATCTTCGCGACAATAAGGACACAGAATATTCTGGAAGGTATGCAATTTTCTGTGCCTTAGAGAAAGAGGTTGGGCGGTTAGAACCATCATTGCGAGTTATGTATAGTAATTACGCCGACGATGATATAGATGATAAAAACTTTTTGCGTTACAAGGCTGGATTAAAATACGATATCAAAGATTGCAAAATCACACCATTTGTAGCGGTGCAGCTTTTTCAGGATATAAGTGAAGGTGAATTGTTCAAAACAAGATACGCAATTGGTGCAAATTATAAACTGTTCAAAAAGAATTATATCGGAATCAGCTATAAGTTCGATTACTACATGAAAGAATACTTGAACCGACATATTATCAGTGTGGGATATAAAATTAAATTCTAAAACTATACGATTATGAAAAGATACTACATTATATTATTTGCTTTTCTTTTGACGGTATTGAATGCTTGTCGTGAAGATGATTTGGTTGTAGAAAGTAATGAGGAGAAGGACGAAGAGGTTGTTGATATGACCGATTATGCCGATTGGGATGCTACTACTCATAGTAATGATGCTGACCTTGATTATTCGGTAGTGTTTAATCAGGATGAAGTATTACGTTTTGATATTGAAATTAGTAGTTCTAACTGGTCTACAATGCAATCTGATTTGGCTGCAAACTTGGGTTCTACAGGGGGAAGACCAGGTCCTGTAGGGAATACATCCAGTGATTATGATCCGGTATGGGTGCCTTGTTCATTTAAGTTTAATGGAACAAAATGGTATCATGTAGGGATTCGTTATAAGGGAAATTCGAGTCTTCAATCAGCTTATCAGTCGGGTAACAGAAAGCTCTCTTTTAAACTTGATTTCGATGAGTTTGAAGATGATTATCCAGCAATCAAAAATCAACGATTCTATGGATTTAAACAGCTTAACCTGAATAACAACTTTGATGATGCTTCATTGATGCGAGAGAAGGTTGGGGCCGATTTATTTCGTCAGTTTGGTTTGGCTTCAGCACAAACAGCTTTCTGTGTTGTGTATGTAGATAATGGTAGCGGTCCGCAGTATTATGGTGTTTATGCTTTAGTTGAAGAGGTGGATGATACCGTCATTGAAACACAGTTTACAGGCGAAACAGGTAATCTTTATAAGCCTGATGGTAATGCTGCATCGTTTGCTAATGGAACTTACAATACTAGTGAGATGTATCTTAAAACGAATGAAGATTCGGCTGACTATACTGACGTGAAGGCTTTGTATGATGCTATCAATAGCTCATTACGAACATCAGATGTAGAAGCCTGGAAAGATAATCTGGAAAGTGTATTTAATGTTGATGTTTTCTTGAAATGGCTTGCAGCAAATACTGTTATTCAAAACTGGGATACCTACGGTGTTATGACGCATAATTATTACCTATACAATAACCCCGAGGATAAACTACTAACTTGGATTCCATGGGACAATAACGAAGCTTTCCAGTATGGGAAACAGGGTGGAGCCTTGAGTCTTTCATTGAGCGAAGTCGGTAGTAATTGGCCTTTAATCTCTTACATTATTGATCAGCCTGAATATGAAAGTATCTATCGTGGTTATTTGCAACAATTTATTGATGAGGTATTTATTCCAGGAGATATGGTCAGTGCATATTCCCGTTATTATGAGTTAATCAAGGATTACGCTTATGCAGAGGAAGCGGGGTATACATTTATTCGAAGTAATTCAGAATTTGACTCAGCAGTGGAAACCTTGAAGGGGCATGTTGAGTCGAGAAATAGCGCTGTAAATAGCTTTTTGAATTGATAGGAATAGCAAACCAAGTCAGACAGCTTGTTTGGCATCAAAAGTATAAGATATGTCAATAGAAAATATTAATGGATGCATAGGATGCGGAACGTGTGTAGCTACTTGTCCTACTGACGTTATTCGCCTGAATAAGCAGACTAAAAAGGCTGAGATAAAGTATCCTGCCGATTGTCAGATTTGTCATTTGTGCCGAATGTATTGTCCGGTAGATGCAATAACAATCTCACCTGAGAAGTCGATACCAGTAATTGTTTCATGGGGATAAAATTAATGATCATGGAAAACAAACTAAAAACATATAACAGAATTGCGGCAGTGGTTGCTTTTATCGGATTGCCGATATTCTTGTGGACATTGAGTGATGTGCCTAGTCGGACTTTCTTGAAAGATGCAATTTCTTTGTTGACATTAATTGCTTTCTCTTGTATGCTGATGCAGTTTTATTTGGCACGCAGCAATAACAAATTGTTGAAAGTTCATAGAATGGGAAGTGTGATGAAGTGGCACAAGGCAATAGGATATGTATTTGTGACTGTGTTATTGTTTCATCCATTGCTTATTGTAGTACCTCGCTATTTTGAAGCGGGAATTGAGCGAGAAGAGGCATTTGTAAGGATGATTACAACCTTTGATAATCCAGGGATTGTGCTAGGCTTAATTGCCTGGTGTTTGATGCTTATTCTTGGCTTAACCTCAATGTTGCGAAAGCAATTACCAATAACATATAAAACGTGGCGGATATTTCATGGAATCTTGTCGATTGCTTTTATTGTATGTGCAAGTTGGCACGTGATAATGTTGGGACGCCACATTGATATGGCTATGACACTATTTATGCTTACTGCCGCGACAATTGGAATATTCTTGTTGTTACGTAACTATTTTTTACCAACACCTAAAAATGCTTGATATGAAACGAGATAAAAAAACACTTTCACGTCGTCAGTTTATTGGTGCAGCTGCCGGTGTTGCTGGAGCTTTAATGGTTGGACCAACTGTCTTGAATGGATGGAGCGAAAATATGAAGAAACTGAATGAAGCGGATGTTGCATATGAAGATCTGGAAGCTGATGTATTGGTGATAGGAGGAGGAATGGCTGGTTTATTTGCGGCGGTTAAGGCTAACGATGCTGGAGCTAAAGTGATGATCGTGTCGAAAGGTCGTTTGGGGGCATCAGGTCAGACGCCGTTTGCGAAGGGGATATTTATTTATGATCCTCAAAAAGAAAAGGTGAGTCTTGATGAGTTTGTAAATAGCGTTTCTGCATCAGCAATTGGGACAAATAATGCGGTGTATACGCGACAGATGGCAGAACATTCATTAGCTCGTGTAGCTGAGCTTCGTGAGTGGGGATTCTTTGATTCTCCACTGTATAATAATGCCTTTAGTAAACCTATAGGTCAGCGCAATATTCCATTGATTGAAAGGGTAACAATAACTCATTTGATAAAAGAAAAGGGCAAGATAGCGGGGGCAGCAGGTTTTAGCGTTGATTACCAGAAGTTGTATTTTTTCAAGGCCAAGAGTGTAATCTTGTGCACAGGTGCTGGTGGATTCAAACCGAACGGTTTTCCTATTTGCGATTTGACACATGATGGAACAATTATGGCCTATGACATTGGGGCGATGGTTACAGGAAAAGAGTGGAACGATGGACATGCTGGGAAAGCTGAGAATGCTGCTGCCTGCTTTGATGGTTGGGGTACAATGTTTGAGCGGAAACCGGGCTTAACTGGGGTGGAGATTCATCATGATTTGGGTGTTGATATGAATTATGTGGCTTACAAGACAGGAAATCCTGTTAATACAAGAGGACCAGGTATGGCGACAGCCAATGTTGTGGGAGGCCCATATCGACCAGCAGAATTTCAACGAAATGGACCGCCGGAAAGGGAGCCTGGACCAGGATTGGCAAAAAGAGCACCATCAGGAGGAAGAGGTGATCGTCGTCCACCTAGAGGTGGAGATATACCTAAGGATGGAGGTCCACCGCCAATGATGGGAACATCTGTGGGTGGATCTTCAGCAGGTATGGCCATTCATAAATCGGAAGGATTGGTGCCGATAAATGATCAATGTGAATCAAATATACCAGGTTTATATGCCGCCGGTGATGCGCTTGGATCATATATGGCTGGTGCTATTTATACGCAGGTAGGCTCTTCGCTGGCAGGGTCAGCAGTACAGGGAGCTATTGCAGGGGAAGCAGCCGCAGGATATTCTTCACGAGTTGAAAAAGTGGAGATCTCGGAATCTCAACGTAAGATTATTCAAAAAGAAATTCTAGCACCACTAAAAAGAGATGCAGGTTATAGTCCGGCGTGGGTGACACAAACTTTGCAAGGAATCATGATCCCTAACTTTATTATATACATCAAGAAGGAGAATCTGATGCGTGCGGCTTTGACGTATGTGGAGGAGTTACGAGATCATCATATGCCTATGTTGCGTGCTTCTGATATGCATGAACTACGATTGGCACATGAGACACGTAATATGATTATAAGTGCAGAAATGAAACTTAAAGCATCGCTTATGCGAACAGAGAGTCGTTGTAGTCATTATCGCTTAGATTATCCCGATATGGATAACGAAAATTGGCAAGCTTGGATCAATATTTATAAAGGGGAAGACGGTAATATGCAGCTAAAGAAGCAACCATTTGGTACCTGGCCGGATGGAAGTGAATTATAATGAGGCGTAGTTGAGATAAGTGTTGTTATTTTTTGTTGTATTGGTTTGAAAGTTTGTAAATTGGAGACTCAAATATATCAAACCAATACAATCATGAAATTTCAATTAAAAACCAGAACATTCTTACGGATGAAAGTAATGCTGATTATCTTTTGTTTTTTATCAGCTTGTACTTCAAATAAGGATGAAAAGTTAGTTTGTGAACCTGTTGACTATGTCAATCCGTATATCGGGAATATTAGTCATCTTTTAGTCCCGACTTTTCCAACGATTCATTTGCCGAATAGTATGCTTCGTGTAATACCTGCACGTCATGATTTTACAGGAGACCGGTTAAAAGGCTTGTCGATTGTTACTACTAGTCACAGGGGGAGCTCTGCTTTTACTGTGAGTCCGTTAGCGGGGAACGATGAGGAAATGCTTCCAGTGTATACCTATAGCTACGATCGGGAAAAAGTGAAGCCATATTCATATGAGGTTTACCTTGATGAAGAAGAGATTGATGTTAAGTTCGGAGTTTCTCATCAGGCCGGAATATATAAGATTAAATTCACCGGAACTGAGACCAAAAATCTTCTGATTAATAATAAGAATGGGGAGATTTCCATATCTGATGGAGCAGTTTCAGGGTATCAGTTTATTGGGAATGAGATCCGTGATTTTGAATCGAAGGTGTATATCTATCTTGAGACCGATAAGAAGGCTTTGAGGACAGGTATCCTTGAAGAAGGTCAGATTGGTGAAGAGCAGTTGGCCAATGGTAAAAATAGTTGTGCAGTTTTACAGTTTGCAGAAGCAGATAAGGAAATAGGTGTTCGTTATGGTGTGTCGTTTATTAGTGCAGAGCAAGCTAAGCACAATCTTTATCGTGAGATAGATGGTTTTAATCAGGAAGAAGTAATCGCTAAAGGTCGTACTGCCTGGAACGACGTTCTAGGGAAGATTAAAGTGACAGGTGGTAGTAATGATGATAAAACTGTGTTCTATACTTCATTGTATCGCACTTACGAACGACCAGTGTGTATCTCTGAGGAAGGAAAATATTATAGTGGTTTTGATCAAGAGATTCACGATGATAATGGGACTCCGTTTTACACTGACGACTGGATATGGGATACCTATCGGGCTACTCATCCATTACGTGTACTGACAGAAAAGGAGATGGAGCGTGATATTATTCGCTCGTTTATTCGTATGGCTGAGCAAATGGATAATTTTTGGATGCCTACATTTCCTGAAATTAACGGCGATAGTAGAAGAATGAACTCGAATCATGGTGTAGCTACTGTTTTGGATGCTTATACGAAAGGCCTAGTGGATTTTAACTTGGAACAAGCTTATCAGGCTTGTAAAAATGCGATTACCGAGAAAACATTGGCGCCGTGGTCGGGTAAGCCTGCTGGAGATATCGATCAGTTTTTTAAAGAGCATGGGTATCTTCCTGCCTTGCAAGAGGGGGAGGAAGAGACTTCGGAGGTAGTGCATAGTTTTGAGAACCGACAAGCAGTAGCAGTGACACTTGGAACTGTTTATGATGAGTGGTGTCTTTCAGAAATTGCCCGAATCCTGGGAAAGAAAGAGGATGCTGAGTATTTCTTGAAGCGTTCGTACAACTATCGGAAAATATTTAATCATGAAACAGATTTCTTCCATCCTAAGGATAAAAATAATGAGTTTATCATGCCATTTGATTATCGTTTCTCGGGAGGAATGGGATTGAGAAAGTATTATGGTGAAAATAATGGTTGGGTTTATCGCTGGGATGTACCTCATAATGTGAAGGATTTGATTGATCTGATGGGAGGTAGAACACAGTTCGTGAATAATCTAGAAAGAACATTTAATGAACCTTTGGGGAGAAGTAAATATAGTTTCTATGCACAAATCCCTGATCATACTGGTAATGTTGGTCAGTTTTCTATGGCTAATGAGCCTTCGTTGCATATTCCTTATTTGTATAATTATGCAGGACAACCATGGCGTACTCAAAAACGTATTCGTAAGCTATTGGAACAGTGGTTTAGAAACGATCTAATGGGAGTGCCTGGAGATGAAGATGGTGGTGGCATGTCGGCTTTTGTGCTTTTTTCTCAGTTGGGATTTTATCCAGTAACACCAGGATCTGGATCATATAATATTGGTAGTCCTATATTTGAGCGATCAGAAATTGATTTAGGTAATGGGAATACTTTTACAATTGTAGCGAATAATGTATCTCACGAGAATAAATACATCCAATCGGCTAAATTGAATGGAGAAACAATCGATCAGCCTTGGTTTAAACATGATGAGATTCATAATGGGGGTATTCTGGAATTAGAGATGGGGCCTGTTGCAAATAAGAAATGGGGAAGTAGCGCTGAGGCAATTCCTCCTTCGGCAATGAAGATTGATTAAACTAATGTATGGAAGTGGTCTATAAGGCTAGACTAGAAATAATGATTTTAGCAACAAAGGGAGCAGTTATACTACATGTATGGCTGCTCCCAATTGTTTTTTACTGTTATCGGTTTGGTGTAAATATTGCTTTTAACTGATCTACAACCTGGTTACCTCCAGATAAGCTAATACTATTTATCTTATCAGCTATCTTTTCAACATACTCCATCTCCTTTAATTTGAATAACATTTCGTTATCTTCCATTAACTTGGCCGTGTTTAGCAAACTTCGTGTTGATGCAGTTTCTTCACGACGCGTGACTATGTTGGCTTGTGCTTGCTTTTGGGCAACCAATACCTTGTTCATGATCTCTTTGACATCACCAGGCAGAATTATATCCTTTACTCCACAGTTCATTAGCTCGATTCCTAGTTTTGACACCTGATCCTTGATCTTATCCATTACAAATTCAGATATCGTATCTTTCTTTTCCAATAAAGCATCCATGGTTAAGGCTCCTATGTATTCACGTATTGCTAATTGTAAAAGGATGTACAACTGTTTTTGGTATTCCTTGTTTTGCGTTATTGCAGTTGTAGGATCTACTATTCGATACTGAGCGAAAAAGTTAATCCTTAATGTAGCTTTATCGCTGGTAAGTATCTCTTGTCCGGATACCTCAATTTGTTGCTGTCTTAGGTCTGCTTTGTAGACACATACCGGTGTTGTATTGTTCCATAAATGATAAATTCCTGGTTCAAGCTGTTTTTCAAATTTTCCGTCGACAAACAACAAGCCTGTCTCATAGGAGTCAATATTATAAACGCGGATGTATTTCAATAAATGATGCGATTTTAATATTGTGATATCTATCTCTTTATCGATCTCCAATTGATTCAAGTCGACCGATTTAAAGGTATAATTCACTAGGTCTTTCCAGAAAGCATATCTTCCGGGTGATAACACCGATGCAAAATTATTGTTAATGTATTGGAGTACAATTTCATTGTCTTTTACCTCTACAATATGTAACATCTCTTGTAGCTGTGAATCTTTTAAAAGAAGATTCAATTCTATGCCTGGTGTAAAAGGAAGCGCCTTGTTATAAAGAACTACTTTTTCGTTAGGCATTAACCAGTAGGTACCTTCTGTAACTACTTGTTTGTAATTGCCACTTCTAAATAATAAGCCAACAAGTCCATTTTTTACTCTAATTCTTTTCATGACTATTTTGTTTTAGGTGTTTTTGCTTTAAGAAGGCCTGTTTTAAATGTGTCATCGTCATCGAAAGGAAACAGAATTGAGTTTAGGTTTGTGAATCTCGAGGTGGGGAATAAAACATATTGTTGGGATTGATACTTGTTTTATTTATTCCTGGAGAATCAGTCATCTAATCGATATCCTTCTGCTTGCAGGTTCCAATTAAGATTGTTCAATTGAATGAACCAACATCATTTAATACAGGCTTTCATTTGGTAACCTTTTTTATGAAGTGGTTTTCTTCATTGCTGGAGTAATGATCCAGAGCGTCTGCCATTTCGCCATCCCCTTCTTCAGGGAGTAGGATTCGAACCTACACAATTTGTTGTGCTCTACCCACTGAGCTATCCTAATATTGGTTTCGGAGAGGGAATCGAACCCTCGACATCAACGTGGTGGGAAAACAACAGTAAAGAAAGTAGCACATTAGTTACCACAGGTAATAATGCTATGAAGCTATACCGAAACTTTCATCAGGACATTTCAAAACTGTCTTTTCCTTGCTTCCTATTGGAAGATTTTTTGTGCTGAAAGCACTATATTTTTATATTCAAAGAACGTTTATCATTATTGACATTACAAAGATGAGGAGGTAATGCGCAATGTATTTGCGCAGTAAAATATTTTTCTTTATTTTTTCAAAAAAAAGTTCATGCCAGTTAATAGAAATGCACTCATTAGGTATACTACAATTGATAAATGTCTTAGAAATAGATACCGAAAATGGACATTAGAAGATCTAATTGAAGCTTGTTCTGATGCTCTTTATGAATATGAAGGAATAGATAAAGGTGTGAGTCGCCGTACAATTCAACTGGATATTCAGACCATGCGAAGTGAGAAATTGGGGTATAATGCACCTATCGTGGTAATCGATAGAAAGTATTACAGCTATGAGGATCCTGATTATTCTATTACACAACTGCCCTTGTCGCAGCAGGATCTGGAAAAATTAAATGATGCTGTTGAGATATTGAAGCAGTTTCAAGGCTTTTCACATTTTCAGGAGATGAGTGGATTGATTCAAAAGCTGGAAAACAAGATTTATATAGAACAGAGTAAGGAGCGCCCAGTTATTCATATTGATAAAAATGAAGAGCTAAAAGGACTGGAACATTTAAATGGTCTTTATCGGGCGATTTTGAATAAACAGTGCATTTCAATAGAGTATAAATCTTTTTCAGCACGTAAGAGTGCCACCTTCGAGTTTCATCCATACCTATTGAAAGAATTTAATAATCGATGGTTTTTGGTTGGAAGGCATAATAAAGGAAAAAAACTACTAAACCTGGCACTCGATAGAATGTTGCGATTTGAGGTTAATGAAGAAATTAGCTTTTATAACGATGTGGATTTCCATCCTGAGGCGTATTATAAGGATGTGGTTGGTGTGACAGTGAATGAGGGATTGAAACCGAGGGATATTCGTTTATGGGTTGATCGGTATAATGCTCCCTACGTAATGACTAAACCTCTACATCCTTCCCAGAAAGTAATTGAGGAGCGTGACGATGGAATTATTATTAATATTAAGGTGATTAGAAATTATGAATTGGAACGGTTGATCTTAGGATTTGGTTCGTCAATGGAAGTATTAAGTCCTTCATCAATGCGCAAGCGTATTCGCAAACTTTTCCAAAATACTGTAGATCGATATGTAAACCAAGAAGAGTAAATCAGTAAAAAGTGGTTGATTTTGATGTACTAATGAGGATCTTTTTGACTTTTTTTGAACAAAATTGGCGGAAATGCGTAGTTGTTTTCGCCCACTTGAGCGAAAGTGCATAGGTAGAAAACAGTTGCTGAAGGATGTAAATCAGGAAAAGGTAAATTAAAAGAAGCTTTGAAACAGTTTGTTAGTAGGAATTATTGTTTAAACAAGTGTTTTATTGTATCTTGGTACGGTTATCGCAGGCTGGCACGCCGTTGTAGACTGAAAAGGATGGTTTATTTGAAATGTTAATATTTTGAAAATAACATGAATAAATTGAATTTTCAGTTGGAAATATTAAAAAACAAATTAGTTTTGTAGAGGTAAACTGGCGTAATGAAATCGGTTTACTTAAAGATTGTTTTGAATGAAAGTAGGAGACATTACAGTTGAGGAACAAGTGTTCGAAAAGACAAAGGAGTTGTTGCTTAGGGATGGTGTTAAGGGATGGACGATGAATGACCTGGCCCGCGAATGCAAAATGTCGAAACGAACCTTGTACAAGATCATTGGGAACAAGGAAAAGCTTTTATACAAATTAAACTATGAAAGCTTCCAATCGGAGATTAGCCGAATCAATAAATATCTTCAAAGTGATAAACCATTTCCGGTTTTACTTAATAATTTAAGCGAAATGATTATTCGAAGTTTCGATGACTATACTATTAATAGTATACAGGAACTTAGAACTGAATATCCACGAATTAAAGAAATGGATGATGAAGAGATGGAGAAGCATCGCGATGTTTTTATTCGTTTCTTCCAGAAAGGTAAGGAGGAAGGATATCTAAAGCATGATGTTGAACCTTCTACAGTTCTTAAAATTATTAATGCCTTGGTTGATCATTATTTGTGTAATTGCTGCGATAAAACAGAATTCAAGAAGGAGATGGATGAGGTATTGGGTACAGTGTTTAATGGAATAATGAAGTAATTTGATAAGTAAGAGAAATGGAAAGACCGATAAATATGTTACCCGCTATAAATCAGAAAACTAAAAATAATATATACACGTTAACACATTTTATTTGTAAAAGAATTAAAATGGGTTTCCTAAACGAATATAATTAAACAAGTATCATGAATAATAAAAAAAGGAGGACAGGAACTCTTATTGCTATTCAGGACTCGTTGGTAAAAGCACGTTTCTATGATGACGTAATAATGGGTGAAACCGCTGAAATTTCGGTTGATGGCAAACTGCTTCAAGCAGAGGTGTTACAGATTGAACCGGATCCAAAAAATGCAGATGCAGGTTTGGTAGAGATGCAGGTATTTGAAGATTTGACTGGTGCTCAAATTGGTGATGAAGTAGTATTTAAAGGTACTCCATTGTCAGTATTGTTGGGACCT
The DNA here is from genome assembly GCA_005217565.1 of Puteibacter caeruleilacunae. Lineage (GTDB taxonomy): Bacteria > Bacteroidota > Bacteroidia > Bacteroidales > Prolixibacteraceae > Puteibacter > Puteibacter caeruleilacunae. The sequence continues at coordinate 69,419 of SJCO01000011.1, read as the reverse complement.
GGTTTGTTGACAAGTATCTGGGATGGATTGCAGAATCCATTGTATAAGTTGGGAGAGACAGATCCTTATTTGCAACCTGGAATGACTGCTCCGGCATTGGATATTGAGAAACTTTGGGACTTTACTCCAACTGCTAAAGTAGGAGATGTTGTTTCTGGTGGAGATACTATCGGTTGGGTGCCTGAAGGTCGTTTTGAGCATAAAGTATTGGTACCATTCGACTATGGTAAGTGCCGTGTAGATAGCATAATCGAGAAGAGTTCGATAAATATCACCGAGGTTGTTGCTGTTGTTATTGATGAATTGGAGCAGCGTCATGAATTAAAGATGGCTTTCCGTCAGGCTGTGAAATCGCCAATTCCTTTCAAAGAAAGAGCAATTCCTAGTGAGACAATCTCAACAGGTGTACGTGTAATCGATCTTTTGGCTCCTGTTGGATATGGAGGTACTGTTGGAAACCCAGGGCCTTTCGGTGCAGGAAAAACTGTATTGCAGCATGCTTTGTGTAAGTATGCCGTTGCTGATATTATTATCATGGCTGCTTGTGGTGAGCGTGCAGGTGAGGCTGTAGAGGTATTTAAAGACTTTGCAGAACTTGACGATCCTTCAACTGGTGAATCGTTGATGAATAGGATGTGTATTTTCGGTAATACTAGTTCTATGCCGGTTGCTGCTCGTGAGGCATCAGTATTTATTGCACTTACTGTAGGTGAATATTATAGGTATCAAGGATTTAACGTTGTGATGTTGGCCGACTCAACTTCTCGTTGGGCACAGGCACTTCGTGAGCGTAGTGGTCGCCAGGGTGATATCCCAGGACCAGAGGCCTTCCCAATGGATATCCCTGATCAGATTAAAGGTATGTATCAGCGCGCAGGTGCTGACGCTGGAACAGGTGGTTCATTAACATTTATCGGTACAGTATCACCTGCAGGTGGTAACTTCCAGGAGCCAGTTACTCAGGCTACCATGGATGCTACCGGAGGCTTCTGGGGATTATCTCAGGATCGTGCCGATGCGAAAAAGTATCCAGCAATTGATCCATTGGCTTATACTTCTTCAGTATATGACAGTTTCATTTCATGGAAAGACCGTCAGACAATGTTGCAAACGTTGCACGAAGCTAATGGTATCGATCAAACGATTAGTACTATTGGTTTGAAGAAAGTACCAGTTGAAAAGTATATCTTATTCCAAAAAGGATTGACGATCGACTTCTGTGTTCTTCAACAAAATGCTTTCCACAAAGTAGATGCGTGTACTCGTCCTGACCGACTACATGTTATTAATGAGGCGGTTCAGAAACTTATTGATGGATCTATTCAATTCGCTCATAACGGAATGGAAGATGAGGAAGTGAAAGAGATGATCAAGTCTAAATTTGATGAATTACGTCAGTGGTGGAGAGACTGGAATGGTGTTGCACAATCGGAAGAAGAAATTGCAGTACTACCAGGAAAAATTGAACAATTTATTTTACAAGAAGATTCTGCATTATGATACGGAAAGAAATAAATAGAATTAGTGAAGTTGGAAAAGCTCTAATTTCGGTAGAAGGAAATCCGGGAGTTGCTCTGAACCACGTTGTGGAATTGTTGAACGCAGATAATAACCAAAGTCTGTCGTTTGCTAAGGCCATTAATATTACAGAAGATTCTACCCGTTTCCAGGTGTTTAATGGAACTCAAGGATTAAGCACAAAGACAAAAATCAGAATGCATGAAGTACCATTGACTGCTGGATTCTCGCATAATATGCTAGGACGTAGTTTCGATGGTGTAGGAAATGTTGCAGATGGAGGTCCTGATGTAATTATGGAAAAACAGGTATCTACTCGTTTGGATACACTTAATCCTACTGTTCGTTTGGTTCCTAAGCAGCCATTGTGGACTGGTATTCCTATGATTGATGTATTTAATACGTTGGTAAAATCACAGAAGATTCCAATCTTTGCGGGACCAACAGAACCATATAACCGTTTGTTATCTCAGATTGCTCAGGGAGCTCAGGCGGATGTTATCATCTTTGCTGGTATCGGTTTGAAATTTGATGAGTATCAGTACTTCAAAGAGCAGCTTTCTCAGTCGGGTAATATCGATAAAACTATCATGTTTACTCACCTTGCTGGTGATTCACAGATTAAAGGTTTAATGTTGCCTGACGTGGCATTAAGTGTTGCTCGTGAATTTGGTGATGAGGGTAAAGACGTGTTGGTGCTTCTAACAGATATGACTAACTGGTCGAATATCTTGCGTAACGTAGCTAACTATCAGGATATGATTCCTTCATTGCAGGGTTATCCTGGATCATTGTACTCTGAATTGGCTAAGCGTTATGAGGTTGCTGCCGATATAGAGGGTGCTGGTTCTATTACTATTATTGGTGCAACCACACTTGAATCACTTGAAGATCCTGTCCCTGATAACACTGGTTATATTACAGAGGGACAGTTCTTCCTTGATAATGGTAAATTGAAACTTGCTCGTTCTCTTTCACGTTTAAAGCAGCAGGTAAATGATGACACCAGAGATGATCATAGACCAATTATGACCGCGATGGCTTCATTGCTTGCAGATGCTGAAAAAGCTTACGAGGCAGCTGAGGTTGGTGCTGCAAATGACCCATACTCGCAAAAACTTCTTCGTTATAGAACTGATTTTATTGAAAATATGGAAGAACCTTTCGGAGAGCCTATCGAACTTGAGGCAGCTCTTGATAAGTGTTGGGACATATTGAGAAGACACTTCGAACCTACTGAGACTGGTCTTAGTAAGAAGTTGATTGAGCAGTACTGGCATAAGAATTAATTGCTAACGTAATCAAGAAAAGAAACATGAATAAAGAAAATTTGGAAGGAATTGTTTCCAAGTTGAAACAACAAGGAATACAGGCTGGCGAAGAAGAGAAGCAACGCATTATCGAGTCAGCCAAGCAACAAGCAAAAGAACTTCTTGCTGATGCAGAGGCTCAAAAAAATCAAATCATTGAAGAGGCTAAGACGAAGGCTGAGCAGACTGAAAAGAATGCTGAAATGGCTATTGCACAGGCTTCTCGTGATATGGTTGAGGCAACTAAGGTTTCAGTATTGAATTACATGAAATCAGTATTTGGTGTTCAGTGTGATAACTTATTCAGACAAGAGCAATATTTACAAGAGTTGTTGAAGGTTGTTGTGGAAACAATTTCTGGAAATAAAACGGTAAAAGTGCCTGCTGAATTGGAATCAGCAATGAATGCTTACCTTTTAAAGCAAGGGTTATCAGAGCAAATCGAGTTGAAACCTCTTGCAGATAACAGTGCAAAAATTGAGGTTAATTCTGCTGAAAATAAAGGTGTACAGTTTGTTCTTAGTTCAGAGGATGTGAAAGATGGACTGTTCGCACTATTGAATAAAGATTTGGTTGAAAGAATCACGAAAACAGAGGAGGCCTAGTTATGTCTAACGTGGTATATCTAATGTGCAGTTTGCCATCGTTGACTTTTGATAAGGTACCTCCTATATCGCTTGATGAGTTTAATAGCGATGCCAAAAGCCAACTTTCATCTAGGCATTTTCGCTTACTTGAATTGGTGGAGCTTGGCAAAATAAATAGTGAAAAGAAGGCAGGACTTAAAAGTATTGCAGAGATGTTGGCTGATGTGCAACAAGATATTTCGGAAATCCGAAGTGCTAAGGCGCAAAATCGTCAACCTCAAATGGCGAAACTTCCTAAGTCATTGTCTGCTCTTAATCCTTTAGAACGCGAAAAACTCATCCTTCAGTGGCAATGGGAGGAATTGGATTCTATAGAATCAGGTAAAACATTCACTTTAACCGAAGTGATGGTGTACAAGCTGAAACTGCAAATCTTAAACCGACTACATTCATTTGATGAAAAGAAAGGTGCACAGATTTTAGCTTCTGTAGTAAATCCATCTAAAAAAGAGAAAGACGATGGCAGGAGTGAAAATTAAATACACGAAGACCGAGCGGGCGCGTCAAAAGAAGATATTGAAAGTATCGGAAAGGATGTTGCCTCTGTTTGAAGCGATGGAGAAATCATTAATGGCTACCATTAATACTATTGCTGAAAGAATTGAACAGCTTCGGGAGACGATTGAGGAAAACCGAAAAAAAGCAGAACCATGGGTGGCTGTAATGAGCGATTCAACGGTGGATATCAATGAGTTTATTTCGGTGAACCAGATAATCACAAAATCTATTGATGTTGCTGGTGTTCGTGTGAAACAGTATGAAAGCGTTGATTTTAATGTTATGCCTATCGGTGAGGATACTCCTCTTTGGGTTGACGACGCTTTGGAGCTGATGCAGGAACAACTACAACTTCTGGCTGAGATAACGTGTTTGGAAGAACAGATAGAACTACTTGAAGAAGAACTTCTGGATGTGCGTGCACGTGTGAAATTATTCGAAAAGCGCCGTATTCCTAACGCTAAAATGGCAATCCGTAAGATCGGACAGAAACTTCAGGATGACGAACGTCTTACTATTGCTACAGCTAAGGTTGTGAAACAAACACAAAAGGAGGCTAGGGTATGATAACGAAAATGAAAAAGCTATTGCTCTTTATGTCCGACTCTGCGGCGGATATCGATGCTGATCTAACGTTGTTAGGTCAACTGGGAGTGATGCATGTAAAGCCGTTTCAGCCTGCAAAGGATGCCTCAATTGAGCGAGTTGATGCTCGTATTAAACAGCTAGAGAAGGCTATTGCTATTCTTGAGCGTTATGATCAGCAAACAGGTGCTGATTCATCATTAGAGGTTGATTACGCTACAATTGAGCGTGGAGAAATCGAGATGATGGAGAAGGTACTGGATGCTGAGAATACACGCATTAAACTGGAGCAAAAGCTAGAGGAGGCGAAAAGCGCTGATCAGTGGTATAAAGGCTGGGGCAGTGTTTCTTCGACCGACATTGAGGTTCTTCGCGAAAAAGGTGTGTTTGTACGCTTATATCTTATTGCAGATCGTGATCTTAAGAATATCAGTGATCGTAAAGATATCCAGCTGATGGGTAAACTTGATGACGCAAATCAGGTGCTTTTACTGTCAGAGGATGCTGATGAAATGTTAGCATTTGAGGAAGTAAATTTACCTAGATTCGCATCTGATGAATTGGCTGATCTATTGATTCAAACTCAGCAAAGTCTTGATGAAAATAACCAGCTTCTGGTGCAGTTGCATGGTCAAAAGAGTTTATTGGAAGAGGCCCTTGTGGAGCGTAATCGACGCTATGATGTGCGTAATGTGCTTTATGGTGGATATGCAATTGAGAGTCAGGTTCGATGCTGGAAAGGTTTTATTCCGGAAGACACGGTAGCTAAGGTTATCGAGGTAGCTGATGAAAAGAGCTGGGGATATGTAATTGAAGATCCTTCTCCGGAAGAGGTAGATGAGGTACCAACACTTGTTCGTTCTTCAGGTTGGGTAGAAAGAATTCGCCCTGTGATGAACTTTATGGGACTCGTTCCTGGATACAAAGAGTTGGACGTTTCTAAAACGTTTATGATCTTCTTTACTTTCTTTACAGGTATACTTGTAGGTGATGCAGGTTATGGTTTGCTATTTATGCTTATTACCTTCCTGGTACACCGCAAGAAGAAGTTTGTGAAGAGAGTTGATTTTCAACTTATGTATACGCTATCTGCTTCTATCATGTTCTGGGGTATTCTTACCGGAACTTATTTCGGTGCAGAATCGTTAGCTAATCTTCCAGTCTTAAGAGAATTGAAGGTTGAGCAGCTTGCGAGTTTCGGAGGAGACAATATCTTCGTACAGCAGATAATGTTCCTAATTGGAGCCGTGCATTTAACACTTGGACACCTACAGAGAGCTTGGCGATATAGTAATAGTGTAAAAGCTATAGCTCAGTTAGGATGGGTTGCTATTGTGTGGGGCTTATACCTTATCGTTAATCAAATGGTATTGGGTATTGAGGCACCAGGTTTCATGGTATGGCTATTCATTGGGGGATCAGCTTTAATTGCTTTCTTCTCGAAACCTGGGGCAAGCTTCTTTAAAGGCGTTTTATCGTCAATTGGAAGTTTACCATTGAGCATTATTAATGGCTTTTCAGACATCATCTCATATATCCGATTATATGCGGTTGGTTTATCTACCGTACTGATGGCAGCTAGTTTTAATGAGATGGCTATTGGTGATGGAGTTTCAACACTCGCATCGGGTATTGTAGCGGCGATTGTATTGCTATTGGGACACGCACTAAACATGGGACTTGCTGCAATGGCAGTACTTGTACATGGTGTTCGTTTGAATATGCTTGAATATGCCGGACATGCCGGAGTTGAATTTTCGGGTAGTGAATACGAGCCATTTAAGCTTAAAGGAAAAGAAGGAGACTCAGAAACTGAGCCAGAAAAAGAAATAAAGAAAGACAAAAAATAAAAAAATCTTATAAAATTTAATACAATGACTTTATCAACAATTTTAGCAACTGTAGTAACAGGTTTTGGAGGACACGCTATCGCATTAGGAATCGCAGGTGTAGGATCTGCAATCGGAACAGGAATTGCAGGAATGGGTGCGTTAGGATTATGGAAACAATCGATTAAAGAAGGAAAGAAACTTCCAGCATTGGCATTAGCAATGGTTGGTATGCCTTTGAGTCAGGTAATCTATGGTATGATCTTCATGAACGCAATGGCTGGAGCTAACCTTAATCCAGATAGCTATACAAATCAGATGATTTGGGCTTTCTTTGTAGGTATCGCAATTGCTGCTTCAGCTATCATGCAGGGTAGAGTTGGTGCGGCAGCTTGTGCTAACTTGGCAGTTGATGACAAGCAAGGTTCAGGTATGTATATCGCAGCTATGGGTATCATCGAGACTGTTGCTCTTCTTGCAATGGTATTTGGTATGGGTGGAATCCCAACTGCATAATGCAAGTACGTTGAATACGAAATAAAAAGGCTGTCCTTCCCGGGCAGCCTTTCTTTTTGCCTTTAACTCACCTATAATATTAATCCTTAAATTGCTTTTCATGTGTTTGAGAGAATTTCTATGACTAGTTGCTACTATGATTGGTTGCCTGAATTTGGAAATGATAAAGTCATTATTGCTGTTGGAGAATACAATCTCAGTGAAAAATTCTGGCTCCAGTTTTTTGAATCAGTGAAAGAATTAAAATCTTACAGGGATATGTATTCCAAGGATTATCAAAACTCAGGGATTCGATTATTTATCTGTAAAGGATTGAAATATAATTCTACTGAATTGAAATCGATCATCAATAAATATGGTATGTAGAAGTTGTATTACCGCTTTACTGGGCGGAAATAAATGGCCTATGCTATATACCTGGAGTTAAATGTATAGTTGATAACCTACCTGTTTCAAAGGATTAGAACGGGATTCGAATGTTTTAGTAAATTATGGCATAGTTATGGATAAAGGACGGTTGATATTATCTAAAAATTGACCTATTATCCAGCTGAAACATGATGATGAAAAATTTATCAATTAACTTCTTGCAACGATCCTCGTTGCTATTACTGCTATTGATTGTGTGCAATCTGATTTCATGCAATCGAAGTCCAAAGGAGAGAGAGATTTCAAGGAATCCCTTTTTTATCGTTGATATAGAGAGGGATATTGCAAATCAAGATACCTTAGCGTTAAGTGCAATTGCTGATTCCGTAACAGTAATTCCTTTGGAAACTTCCGATAAATGTTTGATTTCAAAGGTGGTTAATCTGGCTGCGAATAGTGCATGTATATTTGTAAGAACGGTGGATCGTGAACTCTTTGTCTTTAACAGGGATGGAACGTTTCTTAGCAAGATTGGGAACAGGGGTAGAGGACCGAAAGAGTATCGCAAAATTATCCATTTCGATGTGGATGAGGAGTATGTTTATCTCCTTGATTATGGACGAATTCTTCAGTATAAACTATCAGGAGAGCTAGTGAATGTTGTATCATTGCCCAAACTGGCTTCTCGTATAGTGAAATTACAGGATGATAGAATTCTATTGTATATTCCCGATTCACAATTCCGGAATGCCGAAGATCAGTACAGCTTTCTGGTAACAAATACATCTGGTGATTCACTAAAAATAGTTAAGACTACAAAGCTGAGGGACTATTCAAAAGAAAAAGTGGCAAATAACTATGTGCAAATTGGTTTCTCGCGAAAATATAATATTGCCTATAACGAGACTTTTAATGATACATTATTTCATTTGAATCCAGCTACCTGGGAAAAGAGAAAGTTTGGAATGATCAATTATGGAATTCATGGAATTAAACTGAATATGCCATATAAGGAGGTTGTACAAGCCCCACATAATCTTCGAATTAACAGTTTAATTGATTTAAATAACTATCTCTTGTTGCATTATGCGTGTCAATGTATGGGGAATAATGTTTGGTATTGGGCAGTGTATAATAAGGAAGAAGATCGATTGTTTAATCTCATAGATAGAGCTAATGAAAGTAGAATCATAAATGATCTTGATGATGGTCCTAATTTACACCCGTTTTGTATAGATAACAATGAAATTATGGGACTGCTGTATGCCTATGAAACACCTAATTTTAGTTATACCCATAATGGGAAGAAAAAGAAGATTTGTGATAATGATAATCCAATAGTTATGATTGCTCGGTTGAAGGAATAATTTCAATATATGAATCATAAAAAAGCTTCATAAATCAACGTTTATGAAGCTTTTTTTGTGCCCAGAACAAGACTCGAACTTGCACGTCATTGCTGACACTGGTCCCTGAAACCAGCGCGTCTACCAATTTCGCCATCTGGGCATTAATTATAGAACATAATGGCTTTCTACCTTGCTTGTGTTTCTTGACACCTATCGTTGAAAGCAAAGCAAATATATCAAAAATTATTGATCAGTTGAAAGAAAAATATGAGAAATATCTCATCAGTAAGCCGTAGGTATTATGGTTCAGTAAGATAGTGTTTAAAAGATAAAAGCCGCTGCATAAATGCAAGCGGCCTTTCCCCTCAGTTCAAAAGCTTGAACGCAATTCCTTTTCGGAATCTTAAAACTTAATCGGTACTTGGAAAGAAATCATTACGATTAACGCAACAAATCGTAAATCAATCTGCGATTTAAACCCTCGCTACAGGTGTTCTTATAGTATATTTACTGATGCCTCTTCTTTGTTATCTAACCATTCCTTTACTTCGCTTTGTGACATCGACCAAGCATCATACATGTTGATGTTATCCTGGCTACTAGTAACTCTACTAGATTTGTTCGATTTCTCTTCTATTCCTCCAACGATCTTATGTCTTACTGAATATTCTAATAAAAGCAGGACCGCACTGACTAGAATGACAATCAGTATTTTTAAAATCATTTTAGATTTTTGGTCCTTGCTTCTATTTTTCAAGTATATTGACATTTGCTCAAATGGTTAACTGCCCGATACATTACCAATACCGTACCATTGACAAAAATTAGGAACAATTTATTTATCAGTTGTCCTTAATGTGCTGTAATGCAGTGGTTTTGAAATGTGAGTTTTTTTTGAAGCATTTTGCGAGGGTATTTTCGCCCTGCTCACTTCCGCCCAATTGGGCGATACTATCGTGCACGAAAACGCCCAAAGCCTTGTTTTTACTGGGGATCTGAGAATTGAGGAATGTTGAAAAACTGTAGCCAATACATACAGCATACATATCTCATGAAATCGTTGAGTTCTCTATGTATTAAAAGGTATGGTAGTATGGAGTAAAGGGCTCTAAATTGGGGGAAGTATCCTGGCGCTATTAAGGCTTTGTATTTATGCTTTTAATGCTGATGATAGCATAAAAAAGGTCCGACTATATTAGCCGAACCTTAGTTGAATATTTTCTGAAAAAGAATTCAATGAATAACTCGCTTTAAGAAAGGCAAGAATTCAAAGAAGCCTTAATGTGTTTACTTATCCATCTCGTTTTGAAGCGCAACCATTTTAATTGCAGTTACTGCTGCCTCATCACCTTTGTTTCCAAGTTTACCTCCAGCACGATCTTCTGCTTGCTGCTGGTTATTGGTGGTTAAAACACCAAAAATGAATGGTAAGTTGTAAGTCATATTCAAATCAGTGATTCCTTTAGTTACACCATGACACACAAAGTCGAAGTGCTTAGTATCACCTTGAATTACACAACCAAGACAAATTACAGCGTCTACATCAGTATACTCTGCAAAATACTGTCCACCAAGAGTTAATTCAAAGCTTCCTGGTACATGCTTCACCTGGATATTCTCATCAAGAGCACCATGCTTCTTCAAGGTGTCAACAGCTCCGCGAGCCATTGCGCCGGTAACTTCGTAGTTCCATTCTGAAACAACAATTCCAAATTTCATTTTCTCAGCAGAAGGTACTGAATTCAAATCGTATGCTGATAAATCTTTCGTTGCCATATCTTATTTTGTTTTTGAAGTTTAAAGATAAAAAAAATCCCCTCAAAAAGAGGGGACTTATATTCTAGATAGCTCTAAGTCTATTTTTCCATGCTAATACGAGCGATGAACTTGTCTACGTTGTTTCCTTCGCTTGATTTAGGATAATCGGCTTTAATCGACTTGTAAGTGTCTAAAGCTTTAGCTTTGTCACCCATTGCTTCGTACAACTGACCTAATTTTAATAGGTAGATAGGAGCAGTAAAATCATTTTCGATTGCTGCTGCTTTTTTGTACTGAGCTACTGCCTTGTCTTTGTCGCCTTTTTCTAAATAAGCATCACCTTGTGCTCCAGTAGCAACTGCGCTTAGGTTCAAATCATCAGTAGAAAAGCTTTTCAAATAATCCAAAGCATCGTCATACTGTCCCATGTGAAGATAAGATATACCTGCATAGTATTTTGCAAGTTCTCCACTAGGAGTTGAGCCATAGTTGTCGATGATATCAAGGAATCCACCGTAGTTTCCGTCTCCATTCACAGCAAGATTGAAAGAGTCTTTCTCAAAATATTGCTCTGCAATGTACATTTCCGACTTTGCTTCCTCCTCAAGAGGTTGCACATAAAACTTGTTGTATCCAAGATATATTGCAACAATAGCTACAATTGATCCCACAACGATAGACAGAATCTTTTGATTTTCTTCAATAAACTGTTCTGATTTTGTCAAAGCATTTTCTACTTCAAGCATTCCATCAGCGTGAGTCGAGTGTTTCTTATCTTTTGTCATGTTTCTGAATAATTAGATCGAATTTAGACGCAAAAATAACGTTTTTGGTGAAACAACAGTAAGTTTTGTACATAAAATTCATAAATCTCTACAACATTTTTGTATGATGCAGTAAATCAGGCTTCCCCAGTAAAGTTGGGCGTTTGGTATGATTTTGCTCCTTATTGTGTTCATATTTCGAGCGAATGGAACAGGTTTAATAAAGGGACATGTATTTGTGTGATAAAATAAATGTATGATACACATCGGAGTGTTATGTGATACTAGTAAAATGACATGTAAGTTTCATAAAATCAGAAAGTCGTGTTCGTTGTGAAAATTTATTTATAAACTGATATCTTAGAATTGCTGTGATTCCATTGAGATGAAAGATATGAAAGTTCAATGTTATAGATAAGGATTATGGTCTCTATGTGAAAGTAATTCAATAAAGGGTATTGTATTGATATTGAATGAAAAGCAATATGCAACCTTTCATGTAATTTTATGTTTCCTATTGTGAGGTGATTAAATCTGTCATTGTTTTATTAGATTTGCACAACGATTTATTAGTGAATGCATGCAAGATACAGGGCAAAGATTCGCATCTGAAAAAATGATTATATGTATATCAGAGAGCTATCTATAGTTAATTATAAAAATATTGAGCAGGCTGAGTTAACCTTCTCTCCAAAACTCAATTGTTTCCTGGGAAATAATGGAGTAGGAAAGACCAATTTACTCGACTCTATATATTATTTATCCTTTTGTAAAAGTTTCTTTAATGCTGTGGAATTTCACAATATCCGCCACGGGCAGGAATTCTTCGTATTGCAGGGGAATTATTTTCGCAATGATGCCGATGAGGTGATTTATTGTGGCGTGAAGAAGGGCAAGAAGAAGCAATTTAAGAAGAACAAAAAGGAATACAAGAAGCTGGCTGAACATATAGGTTTATTACCATTGGTAATGATTTCTCCATCTGATATCAATTTGATTATTGGAGGTAGTGATGAGCGCCGTAAATTTATGGATGGTGTGATCAGTCAGTATGATCGACAATATCTTGATATCTTACTTAAGTATAATCGCGTATTGCTCCAACGGAATAATTTGTTGAAGCAGTTTGCTGCAGGATTACGATTTGATGCGACAACCCTTGAGATATGGGATGACCAGTTAGTGCGGCTAGGAACGGAGATTCATCATAAGCGTAAAGAATTTCTTGAGCGTTTGATGCCGGTATTCCAGCATTACTACGAGATGATTTCTCAGGGTAAGGAACAGGTGAAATTGATTTATGAATCAAAATTGAATGAGCATAATCTTGAAGATTTGCTTAAGGAAGCTTTACCTAAGGATAGGTTAGTACAACACACTTCTGTAGGTATTCATAAGGATGATTTGTTATTACAGTTGGGGGAATATCCAATCCGTAAGCTGGGATCGCAAGGACAAAAGAAAACGTATTTAGTAGCACTTAAATTGGCACAATTCGAATTTATTAAAGAACTTAGTGGTAATAAACCAATCCTGTTGATGGATGATATCTTTGATAAGCTTGATGCAGGAAGGGTAGAGCAGATTATTAAGTTGGTTGCTGAAGATCATTTCGGACAGATATTTCTATCGGATACCAACAGAGAGAACTTAAATCACATAGTTGAAGAAACTGGTGTAGATTATCAGATTTTTACCATTGAAAACGGAACTGTAATTCCATAGTATCATGAGAAGAAACGAGACACAGAAATTATCAGATGTATTGAAAGAATACGTCAAAAAGAATAAAATGGATAGTCATTTGAAAGAGGCTGATGTTGTTGCTTCGTGGGAAAAGGTACTGGGAAAAACAGTGGCTAGTTCTACCACAAAGATATATATCCGCAATCGAATATTATTTGTATTTCTAAAATCATCGATTATTCGCAATGAATTATTCATGATGCGTGATCAAATCAAGGATGCTTTGAATCGGGAAGCTGGTGGTAATGTCATCGATCATGTGATTGTAAAATAAACATAAGTTGTAAAGACATAAGACCGCTCTCTGTGATTGGGAAGCGGTCATTTCCTTAAAAAAGAAAGGCTGTTCAATTTAACGAACAGCCTTTCTAATTTTAGAGACTAATATTATAATCTGAATTTTAGTAGCTCTGCTTGCGATAAGTAATACTCTTTTTCAAGAAGCATTGCATTATCTTCTGCATCGTAATACCAGCTCATTTCATGAATATATTCGATCGTTGAAATGTGCCCTAATCTTAGTGCTTTGGCCAATAATTCAGCATTACGAACCTGATTCATCGTCTGTTGATAATTGTCGAGGTTATGCTTCTGAGTGGAGAACTTGTTGAAGTTCTGAACCGTATTGGATGTGAGCTCCTGTTTGTAAGCTTCTAATCGAGTGCTTACCGCCTGAAGTCTTGCTCTTGATCGTTTCACGGTGTTCTTCTTTTCCCACAAGGGGATTGATAATCCTACCCTTGCTCCAGCAAACTTGTCTCCAGGAGTTTCCTCGCTTTCATAGCCCACTGTAAAATCAGGTAACCACTGACTCTTATCGAGCTTAACTTGCGCAGATGCGATGTCTTTATTAAGCATTGCTGCTGCGAATACAGGATCCTTAGCTACGGCTTCCTGTAAAAGCTGATCTTTCGACTCAATAATAGCTACCGGATAGTTCAAATGCTTTAGGTTTAGAGGCTGACCTCCATTGAAGAATGCCAATCTTTCTTCTACATTTTGAATACTTGTTTCCAGATGATTCTTTTGATTCTGAAACTTGATCAGCTCAATCTTGGCCTTATTCATTTCAATCACAGATGCATCGCCAGTCTGCATACGTTTTTTCAGAGATTCAGCTAACTTTTCAATGGCAGCTGTGCGGATTTCCAGTTGATCTTTCATTTTGTTTAGATAGATCAATTCAATACAGCTTTTCTTTGCTTCAAGCAAAATCTCCTGACGAGCAGCACTATTTTGCACCTCAGCTTTTTGATTCAGCAATTCAGCTACCTGAACCTTACGGAAATAGGTAGTAGGGAAGCTAAAGCTTTGCGATACACCCCATACTGTTTTATGCCCGCTTTTAGATCCTCCAGCAGGCATTCTACCATAATTAACTTGTGGATTAGATGGTGTTAAGCCTGTTTTGTTATCCAGAATTGTTGCATCCATCTCCTGTTGCTCAGCTTTCAATATGGTATTATTGGTGGCCACTGACTCCAATACATCGTTGATGCTTTGCGCAAAACCACCTCCGCTGATCATCAATAGTATAATGATTATATAGTTCTTCATAACCTTAATCTTTACTTAGTTTTTCCTTCCTGTTTATGATTTCATAAACCATAGGAATGATGAATACATTCAATAGAGTGGAGCTTAATAAACCACCTAGAATAACTATTGCCATCGGACTTTGAATCTCATTTCCTGGTTTCTCACCACTTAAAGCCAACGGAATAAGTGCTAAGGCAGCCGTAAGCGCTGTCATCAAAATAGGATTCAATCGATCAACTGAACCATGTACAACACGCTCATGTAGCGCCATGCCATCTTCTTTGAGGTGTTCGTAACGTGATACCAGCAGAATTCCGTTACGCGTGGCAATACCAAATAGCGTAATGAATCCAATAATTGCCGGAATACTAATTACTTGCGATGATAGTAGAATAGCAATCATACCTCCAATAAGTGCCAATGGAAGGTTAAGCATGATGATACTAGTTAGCTTGAAGTTCTTGAATTCCTGATATAACAACATGTAAATCACAAGTAAAGCCAATAACGATGTGATCATTAACATTTTCGATGCGGCGGCTTCACTTTCAAACTGTCCACCATACTCTACATGATATCCTTCAGGAAGATCAATTGTAGTATCTACTGTCTTCTGAATATCTTCCACAACACTTCGAAGGTCGCGATCTTGAACGTTAGCAGAGATAACAATCTTACGCTTCACATTTTCGCGACTCACGGTATTGGGCCCTGTTCTTGATTCAATATTAGCAACGTAGTGCAATGGAATCTTTTTGCCATCACCAGTGTCAATCATGGCGCTTTTAATGGCATCCATGCTATCGCGATATTCGTCTTTATAACGTAGAATGATATCGTATTTACGTTCGCCAACAAACACATCCGACATTTTCTCACCTGCAAAGGCTATGTCGATAAATTCAGCAAAATCATTTAATGAAATACCATACTTGGCAAGCATCGTGTGATTTGGCTTTATCTGAATTTGTGGAATTTGTACCTGTTGCTCCACATTTAAGTCGGCTACACCTTCAATTCCTGAGATGTTATCTTTAATCTTATTTGCAATCTCAAAGATTTTCCCCAAATCAGTACCGAATAGCTTGATCGCAATACTTGACCGAGTCCCTGAAAGCATATGGTTCATTCGGTGACTGATTGGCTGTCCAACCTCAATGTTGATTCCTGGAATTGCATTAAGCTTAGAGCGAACCTCACGAAGGAATTCATCTCTAGGACGATCTTTCAAGGTAAATGGAGCATCAATTTCTGAAACGTTGGCTCCAAAGGTATGCTCGGCTAACTCTGCTCTTCCTGTACGGCGTTCAACACTGGTAACCTCAGGAACCGATAAAATTGCCAACTCAGCTTTACGCCCCAGATTATCTGATTCCTCCAAAGAAATGCCCGGTACAGTTGCCACGTTAATGGTTAGCGTTCCTTCGTTAAAAGGAGGAAGGAAACTACGTCCGAAATTGAAATATAATCCTATTGCAAAGAGAAGAAGCACAGATGTAACACTCAGCGTAATAACCCGATTACGCAGAATGCGTTCAAGTCCTTTCTGGTACAAAGCTTTCAGATTTTGCTCAACCCAACTACCTTTCTCATGTTTCTTTAATCGCTGCTCATTGGTAAGTAGCAGACTACACAATACAGGTGTTAAAGTAACAGCAATGAAAAGCGACGCAAACAGAGATACAATGTAAGCTATTCCTAATGGCTTTAGCATTCGTCCCTCCATTCCACTCAAGAAGAAGAGAGGGATAAATGCGACAATGATGATCAAGGTAGCATTTAAAATGGAGGCCCTAATCTCAACTGATGCATCATAAATAACCTTCAAAATAGGTTGACGTTCCTCTTTTGCCAGAGTTACATTTTGTCGCAGTCGTTTGTACACATTCTCTACATCAATGATGGCATCATCCACCAGCGATCCAATAGCAATGGCCATACCTCCCAAAGTCATCGTGTTGATGGTAATACCCATCCATTTTAATGAAATGATAGAGATTAACAGTGACAATGGAATGGCGAGTAATGAAATCAATGTAGTCCTGTAGTTCATCAAGAACAAGAACAGGATAACAATTACAAGAATACCCCCTTCGATTAATGCACGCTGTACGTTATTAACCGAAGTATTGATGAATTCCGATTGGTCAAAAACATCGGTATTAATTTTAACGTCCTTCGGTAGGGTCGACTGAATATCATTAAGCGCTGCTTTTAGTTCTTCTGTTAGTTCAAGGGTGTTGATGTTAGGTTGCTTGGTGATGGTCATGATCACTGCATTCTTCCCTTCATATGAACCCATTCCAATCAACGGTGCTGGTCCGGTTTTTACTTCAGCAACATCCGATAGTTTAACAGGGTAACCATCAACCGACTTAATTACAGCAGAAGCAATTTCTTCAACCTTATTGGTTCTTACCATACCTCTTACGATGTATCGATTACCATATTCGTTGATGAATCCACCGGGAGCATTTTCATTAATGCCCTCACATGTTGCAATCAACTCTTTCATGCTCACCTTGTAGTATTTCATTTGGTGAGGATCAGCAAGAATCTGGTATTGCTTAAATTCACCTCCCTGAACAGTTACCTGGGCAACACCACTCACAGAAAGCAGTCGTGTACGAATATTCCAGTCGGCAATTGTTCTAAGCTCTTCTGGAGGTGTTTTATCGGCTGTAATACCGAAGATCATAATTTCGCCCATCAATGATGATTGAGGCGCTAAAACAGGCTGTTCTACTCCTCTAGGAAGCCCTGTAAGCGTCATCAACTTCTCACTAACAATCTGACGAGCATTGTAGGTATTCATTCCCCAATCGAATTCGGCCCATACTATTGAGAACCCCTCAGCTGATGAAGAACGAACTCTACGCAGTCCTGTCGACCCGTTTATGGCTGTTTCTATTGGAAAACTAACCAGTTTTTCTACCTCCTCTGGCGCCAATCCGTGAGCCTCAGTAAGGATCACAACTGTTGGCGCATTCAAATCAGGAAATACATCGATTTCCATCTTCGACGTTACAAATGAACCGTAAATCACCAGTAACAGTGATGTTACCAGTATAATGAAACGGTTATGTAATGCGTAATGAATTATCTTATTTAACATGTTTTCTTAATGATTTTTGGATTAATAGTATTCCGAAAATTCAGCTCTATGAGTTACTACTCATGCGGTGCTTAATTTCGGAAGATTAATGAGAGTGTCCATGTGGAATCGCATTGGTAGTTTGCGACAGTTTAATGCGATAAACATTTTTGGTTGCCACTTTCATTCCTGGTTTTAATCCGCTTAGTACCTGAACGACTTTCCCATCGGAATGTCCTACAGTGATGTATTGTTTCTCATAACCATGTTGATCTTTTGTAAATACATACAACAAGCCTTGCTCCTCCATTAATGCTGATTTAGGAAGTACAAGTGATGATTTCTCGCTATGTAATTTTAGATAAATCTCAACGAATGTTCCAGGGACCAATCCATTTGCATTATCTATTTCAAAGAAAACAGGAGTATAGTAGGAGTTCTCAGCAGTTGTTTTTCCATACGAGATGATTTTACCGTTCAAGTTATCTGTACGGTAATGCTGTTTGTTGTATGGAGTAACAAAGTTTGCGTTCTTGATGGCAGGAATTGATGCAACATATTGCTGATCAACCTCTGCTTTCAGGATCAATTTTTTGTTCTTTGCAAGAATCAACAATGGTTGTCCTGCTTGAACAAATTGTCCGTCGGTTATATTGATTTGCTTGATGAAGCCCTGCAATGGCGACTTGATGATTTGTTTGCCATTATTGAAATTCTTAGCCATTACGTCGAATTCCGATTTGCTTGTTTCATATTCCAATACAGCTTGCTGATATTCCTTTTCAGAGATGATTGTATCCTTACGTAATTCTTTAGCGCGATCAAGATTCTTTGTGGCATTATCGAACGATACCTTTGCTGTAGTGTACTTTACAACTAGACTGTTGTCCTTGATCTCGTCTCCTGATATTGCAAATAGAGATTGTCCGGATAATACTTCTTTTCCTTCGAAAAGTTGCTTCCCCTGAAATTTAATAACGCCTGAATGCACAGCTGTGATAATTCTCTCATCTCCTTGTGCTGGAAGAATTTCTCCACTGGTCTTGATGATATTGGCGAAATCTACTTTTTTCATGGTGATTAAACCGGTAGGAAAGTTGATTTTAGCAGCCTCAGCAGCGTGATCATGTGCATCTGTACCATGTTGATGAGCATCTTCAGTATGCGGATGGTCATGTCCTTCATGTCCGTGATCGTCGTGATCATGCCCTTCACCTTCGTGAGGATGTGGGTGATCGTGGTCATCATGTTCGTGTTCATGTTCCCCTTCATGGTCATGTCCTTCATGTCCATGATCGTCGTGATCATGCCCTTCACCTTCGTGAGGATGAGGGTGATCATGGTCATCATGCTCGTGTTTATGTTCCCCTTCATGGTCATGTCCTTCATGTCCGTGATCGTCGTCGTGATCATGCTCTTCACCTTCGTGAGGATGTGGGTGATCGTGTTCTTCAGTATTGTGATTGTGTGCATCTTTGCTCTTCGACGGAGCATGACAGCCCGCAATGAACAAGATATATACAAATAAGAGTATAATGCGTGTTTTCATTATGATATTGTTTAAGTTATCTTTTGAAAAAGAATTAAAATAGGTGTAGTTCCATAATGCAATGTTGGTGGCGATTAGGAAATATATCATTTTATAATCCTCAGGTTAAAACTGAAGACATGACAATCCAGAAGTGCCGCGACCCTGTTTTCAAGGGGATAGTGCCTATGTCATAGAAGCAGATCCTATTGAACTGATATCTTATTAACAGATAAACTCATTATTGAATGAACTTACGATTATGCGTTCATCCCAGATGAGTTCATATGACACTATAATCCTGAAGATAAATCCTCAGATACGTAACAATGAATTATGGAAATGTGGAATATTAGCATGCAGGAGGTGCACGCATATTACGGGGACCTTTATAGGGTGGGGTGATCTGTTTTTCAATATAGAAACCGTTTTGCTCAACGGGATCTTCTTCAATGCTAAAATCTAGTAGGGTTGTAAGAATAATTGCAGCCTGCACCACCGAACGTTTTTCAGGCTTCCAAAAAGTAGGGAAATGACAATGTATGGTATGACCGTGTTCATCTTTATGATGGATTTCACAGCAGGTAATTCTATCATGCTTTATCTTTTGATATTCATGTTGATGCTGATGATCTTCTGAATCGCTAGAATTAAAGTCTGCTGTATGTTGGTGTCCATGATGATGATCATGTGTGCAATCGTGTGAGTGTTCATGATTTAATTCACACAACTG
The DNA here is from genome assembly GCA_005217565.1 of Puteibacter caeruleilacunae. GTDB lineage: Bacteria > Bacteroidota > Bacteroidia > Bacteroidales > Prolixibacteraceae > Puteibacter > Puteibacter caeruleilacunae. Next base: position 49,636 of record SJCO01000011.1, on the reverse strand, counting down.
ACAGTGTTCTGGATGAGTTTTATGCTCATGAGTATCTGTCTCATGATGATGGTGATGAGGAATTAATGAATGCAGCAGCATTGAACACGTTGCTGCAAACAAAAAACACAAAGCGATATGTCTTAGAGCTCCTCTCATCACTACAAAAATAGAAAAATTTGCGAACTACTTAAAATAAATCGACTTAGCCTTTCTTTCAACAGCCTGTCCAATGATTCGTGCTTGTGGATGTAAACCAGAGTCCAATAAATCCATCAACAGGTCTTCAGTGTATTCAGGTTTAACTGCAATAAGCAATCCTCCAGATGTTTGAGCATCACAGGCTAGCATCTTCATGTTATAATCAGTCTGCTCGTCAAATTCCACTTCATCCTGAATAAAGTCAAGGTTACGGAATGCAGCACCAGGAATGCAACCGTCTTCTAATAACTCATCAATACCTTCAAAGAAAGGTAAAGCATTCGCATTAATATTGATACTAACATTACTTGCCTCAGCCATCTTCATACTATGGCCCAGTAAACCAAAGCCTGTAATATCAGTTGCAGCTTTTACATGATAACGTTGCATAATCTCAGCACCTGTCTTATTCAGTAACTTCATTTGATCAACTGCCTGCTTAAGCAAATCATCCGATGCCATTTTTAGTTTATGAGCAGCCAAGGCAACACCAATACCAAGAGGTTTTGTCAACACAAGATTGTCTCCCGGTTCAACATTCGCATTCGTAACAAGCTTGTCGGGATGTACAGTTCCAACAACAGCCAATCCATATTTTGGTGGATGATCATCAATGGTATGCCCCCCTAAAATCACTGCACCAGCTTCAGTAACCTTATTATGTCCACCCTGCATAATCGCAACATAAGCATCCATTGGCAACTTATTAGCCGAAAACATCATCAAGTTAAGCGCCATAATTGGAGTTCCCCCCATAGCATATACATCACTTAATGCATTGGCCGCAGCAACCTCCCCAAACTCAAGAGGATCGCTACATACAGGAGGGAAAAAATCTGTGGTATAGATCAACGCAGTCTCATCGTTAATCTTATAAACTCCGGCATCGTCATGGGTATCAATATCTACCATGATATTTGGATTGTCGGATTTAGGAAGTTTATTAAGAATCTCTCCTAGTTGTTTAGGAGATAATTTAGCTGAACATCCTCCTTGTTCTACAGTTGATAATAAATCGAATGCCATGAATTATGCTGTTTTATAATCTTTAATTTGAAAGGTAAAATTCGATTCCTCTAGATATGAAATCAACGACTCTGGAATCTCAGATTGAATGAGGATACACATCCCGCATTCCGAAGAATACTCCTTAGGTACTGGTACAATCTTATGGTCTACAAGGTTGTTTACGCACCATTTCTCAGTCTTAATTACCTGACGTATGTTTTGTAATATGATAATTGTTTCAGTCATCTATTTGATTGCTTTTAGCGCACTAATCAGCTCATCGAAGTCATCAGTTGAATGAAATGGTGAAACCGATATTCTACACGTACCAACTGGTGCAGTTCCATAAAATTGATGTGCCATAGGCGAACAGTGAAGTCCGGCCCGGGTCTCAATTTCATACTCATTGTACAACGTATGCGCAACTTCAGAAGGCGTACGTGATGTGTGAGTAATCGAAAACAGTCTACCTTGATCTTCTGGATTATTTGCTTTCATCACATTAATATGCGGAATTTCTTCTAGCTTTTCAATGAGCTCAAGAAAGTCGTTGCGTGTATGCAATGGTTCAGGTGTATTACTCAAGGCTGCATTTAAGCCTGCTATTCCTACCATGTTCTGGGTTCCTGCTTCAAACTTATCAGGTGTGAAGTGAGGCATCTCATAACTTAGCGAGTTACTACCAGTTCCTCCTTGAATGAAGGAGTCGATCATGTTTGGATTTTTGATGAAAAATCCACCAGTACCGGTAGGTCCGAATAACATTTTATGACCTGTAAAAGCTACCATGTCGATATCGTTTGCATCAACACCAATAGGTCTGCATCCTATCGATTGAGTTGCGTCGACCAATAGTTTTATACCGCCAATCGTCTTTTTTATATCTTTAATTGGTTGTGTCACACCAGTTACATTACTGGTATGATTAATAATTACCAATGAGGTATTTTTTTGAAGCTGGCTTTTTAGCTTATCAACCTTAATTTTTCCATCAGCATCGGCTTCTGCAATATCCCATTCAATAATGCCTTGTTCTTGTAGCAAATACAACGGACGTGCAACCGCGTTGTGCTCCAATGGAGAAGTGATGATATGGCAACCAGGCTTACATAAACCTTTGATAAGGGTATTTAAAGCATGCGTAGCATTAAGTGTAAAGAAGATGTTATCGCTTGCTTTGGTCTCTAACGTTTCAGCAAGCAATTCCCTGCAATCCTCAACAATGGAGCTTGTTTGCCAAATGCGTTGATATGCAGCTCTTCCGTACGTTCCACCCACATGCTGCATAAAATCAGACATAGCATCGGCTACCGCTTTAGGTTTTGGGAAGCTCGTGCTACTGTTATCAAAATAGAGGTTCATTGGTTTAGTTTATGGTTGCACAATATGTCCTGCGTCTTTTAATATTTCGGTTATTTGTAGCATATTGGAAATTGTACCTACGGCTATTTCTCGTTTGATATTGTAATAATCAACGCAAGTACCGCAGACAATAATCTTAATGCCTTTTTGTTCTAGTTCTTTTAATGTTGAATCAACTCCCGATCCATTAACTACTAGGTTAACACCTGAGTTATAGAATACAATATGTGTAGGTAGTGGCTCTACTTCAAGTAATGCATTCAGAAATCCTTTCATCAATATGGCTCCTAAATCAGGATCACCATCACCCATAAGGATACTCTTGATAACTACAACGTAAGAACCATCATTGGCCGAAGGAGTAGGGCAGCAATAAGCCTCAGCCTTGACCTCAGGATTAAATCCTTCAGTTGCATTTATTCTAAGTGTAAATTCATTACCTGAAGTGGTTACATCTGCCTGGATATGCTGATCTTTTAAATAAGTCAGAATATTATTCATGGCAGTTTCATTATCGCCAATAACCACAATTTCTTCGCCTTCCTGTGCCCGTTTTAGTGCCCTGCGTGTCTCGATAAGAGGCTGAGGACAAATCATTCCGGTTGTATCTATATTTATCATCTCAATTGGTATTTTAATTCTACACTGATATTGATGAAAACTGCTGAATTAGCTTAGTTGCTGTTTTTACTGGATCATCTTCATCAACATTGACTTCAGTAACCTCTGAATTGCGCTTTGTGAAAGCGTGGTAATATGCTTTATCATAGTATGATAGCGTAATTTTGGCTACTTGATGGAAATCTTTGTTATCTAACGCTTCAAATGCCTGTTGTGTTTGCAAACCGCCCAATCGTTTTTTAATTCTATCAACAGCATCATGCAGTTTCTCAGTCGGGAAACATGCATAATCCCTTACCAGTCGTTCAATACGAAGCTCTTGAGGGATGGTGAATACAATAAGCGGACTAACGCGCATTAGATCGTCAAATTCGGTTGGAATGAATACGTGACCAATACTGCGACTTTCTCCTTCAACCCAAACTGGTCGCGAGAAATTGGTTTTTGCAACCTTATCGAAAATGTCATTTTCAAATTGCTCTGTTGTTGGCTGAGGTGTTTGTCCCAATGCTCCAAAACTGGAACCCTTATGATGAGCTAATCCTTCAAGGTCAATTACCTGTTCACCTTGCTTTTCCAATTCATCCAAGATATCAGTCTTGCCCGATCCTGTTGGACCTCCAAGAATCAATAACTTTAGATTCTCCTTGATAAGTTCACGATGATGGTTTCGCCATGCTTTATATCCTCCTTTAAGAACATATACCTCTAAACCTGCACTTTGCAAAAGCCACGCCATGCTTGAAGAGCGCATACCTCCACGCCAGCAATGTAAGTATAGCGGTCCGCCAATTTTCTTGGCTGCAATTACAAAGTCCGCCATCTTAGGTCCCACAAATTGCAGCCCTCTGATTACTGCTTGATCTTTTCCTTTTTTCTTGTAGAGAGTACCTACCTCGGCCCGTTCATCGTTAGTGAATAAAGGGAATGATTGAGCTCCGGGAATGTGCCCTTGCTCATACTCCTTTGGACTTCTTATATCGAGTATTGTGCCCTTGGGGGCTTCTTTAATGAATTGTTCTACGGATAAAAATGACATTTATTGCTTTAATTTTGTCCCGCAAAAGTAATGGCTTTTATCAGACCAATGAAGTTATTTTAACAAAAAATTATCATAGCTATGTAATAAAAGGCCTTTATTTAATCGATTTTCTGGAAGTTATGGGGTAAATTTAGTACTGAGAATAATCTTAAAATACATCATTTAATTAATGTAATTGCTAACCTTCAGGAAACTACTATTAAAATAACGATACAGCTATCCGTCTATTTTCGGAAAAAGTACATCGCAGATTTATCCCTCTTTATATACGGTTTTATACCGATTCTCTACAAAGTTCTAGAGAATCCCTACAAAAAACCTACTATTCCTTAGGGATTTCTGAGGTTGGGGCGAGGCAGGAGTAAGGAGGGGGTAAGGCCTACGAATCTTCGATTGCAAAAATAACGATATGCTGTGAAATGAGTTTTTCAAAAAGGTTGATGATTGCTTTTTAATGGGTAATGTGAGAATTGAAAGTTTAAAATCATTATTTTTTCGCAATTTAAGAATCGCCACTTTAGCTCAAAAAAATAGCGTTATAGTGAGCTTGTTTCACACGCGTATTGTTCTGTTTTATGGGTAAAGTGAGAAATTATTATTTCCTAAGGATGATTTCCTCTTCAAGCTTTGTCAAACTTTTGTCAAACTCTTGTCAAACCCTTACTTAACCCTTCTCAACATTAGAAAATACGAGGCTTTGACAAGGAAAAGTAGGGGCCTAGTAAGGAAGAGTAAGGGAATTGCTATGTGGAGATGACAAAACAAGTATGTTCTAGAAAAACTAATCTTTTATCCTTTACCAGTAGTGATTGTCAACATATTAATGTATATTAACAGAGCTTTAGAGAACGGAGTAATGGGATTAAATTCGAATAGCTGATGAGTGAAACAATCAATGTTAAGGGAGGTGAATCGATTGAGATATTAAATAAGCGTAAACACCCTGATAGGAATATGAAATCATTACTGGATATTATAGATAATGCTGCAATTGAGATTAATGAGGAAGGTCGGATTACTTTTGTGAACCTCAGTTGTTTAGAGTTGTTTGTTTTTGAGGATGCTGAAGTTTCCGGTAAAGATTTTGATTCGATATTTAGTTTTAGTTATAAAAATGAATCTTTGAAACTGGTTGATCTTGTCAATCTGTTGAAAAAGGAAAATGCCGAGAAAATCAAACTTCATGAGGTTAGGTGTAATGCAATTTCGGGTTATTCCTTCATCATAGATATAAATTTTACCAATACAAGGTATACCGATGAAAATGAATCAGGGTATTTAATCTTATTGAAAGACATTACCCGACAGATAGAACAAAAGAATAGGATTGCAGCATTAGAGCGTAAATTCTTTCAAGCCCAGGATTTCGGAAAGATGGGAACCTGGATGGTTTCGCTAGATACATTAAAAGTAACTGCATCAGCCGAAGCATTTAAAATTTATGAATTAGATAGTAGTGTAGAACATTCAATGACACACATTCAAGAACCAGTTGTAGCTGAATATCGGGAAGCTTTGGATGAGGCATTTGTTAATCTAATTCAGTATGGAACACCTTATGATGTAACTTTTGAAATAGTAACAGCACTTACTCAACAGAGAAAAACTATTCAGTCTATTGCAGAATACAATAAAGAGCAAAATCAGGTTTCTGGAATTATTCGTGATATTACAGATTATCCTGTTATTCTACCACAACGTTTTAAAACAGAGCTGAATTATAAGGAAATTATTGAAAACTATCCTTATCCTATTGTTTTCACATCGCTCGATAGGAGAATAATTTCTTGTAACCAAGCTTTTTTGAATGATTTTGGTTACTCGATTGATGAAATTCGTGGAAAAAAAACTTCATTTCTCTATGCATCACATGATGATTGGCTTGATTTGGAACAAGATCTCAGTCTCTCCTTAATAGAGGAACAGAAAGAGAAAGAGATAAAGCTATTGAGTAAGCAAGGGAAAGAAATCTGGTGTAAACGAGAAATGAGTTACATCAAAAATATGTACGATGATATTGCCGGATATACAGTTGCTTTACGCGATGTTACCAAAGAAATGGAAGAGCTTGAGCGTACGAGAGACGTATTCCATGCACACTCTGCTGCGATGTTGGTTATTGAGCCAATGAGTGGTTTTATTGTAAATTGCAATAAAACAGCGGTTTCTTATTATGGATATAGTGAGAGAGAACTGAATATGATGCGACTAGAGGAGTTGACTTACTCTGATAAACACAAAATAGTTAAACGTATTCAGGAATGTATACTTCGAGGTAGAAATCATTATGAATCAACACAAATCGACAAAAAGGGAAGGCTAAAACCTGTAGAGTTATTCCTTACCAAAGTAAAGATTGATGGCCGATATTATGTCCATGCGATTGTATATGATGTTTCCGAAAAGAAGAAGGCTGAAGAGCAGATAAAATTACTACAGACAGCAGTTGATCAGTCGCCTGTAACCATTGTAATTACTAATACTGAGGGGCTAATTCAATATGCAAATCCTGTATTTGAGAAAACCACAGGATATAAACTTGCAGAAGTCTTAGGTAAACGTCTAACACTGTTAAAGTCTGGTTATCATACTAAAGACTATTATGATGAGCTATGGGATACAATTTTATCTGGATCAAGTTGGCAGGGAGAATTTAAGAATAAGAGAAAAAATGGTGAACTATATTGGGAAGAGGCTATTATTTCTCCAATAAAAAATACAGAAGGGGAGATAACTCACTTTCTTGCTATAAAGGAGGACATAACTCGCCGTAAAAAGATGATAAAAGAGTTGAAAACAGCGAAGGAAAAGGCGGAGGATAGTGACCGACTAAAATCAGCATTCCTTGCTAATGTGAGTCATGAAGTACGAACACCGATGAATGGTATTATTGGTTTTACTGAATTGCTTCAAAATGATTCAGATGATGATAGTATGGCAAACCAATATGCTGAATATATCCTTCAAAGTGCCCACCAGTTAATGGGGACGTTTGATAGCGTTATTGATTTGGCTTTGATAGAATCTCAGCAGATAGATGTTGCCGAGTCAAAAGTTGATGTTATTAGAATGATTAATAATATGATTCCAAATTACATCAAAATTTGTGGCAAAAAGCCTATTAATATTACGAAACGAATAAATCTTTCTGATGAATATCGAGCTATTATTACTGATATTACTAAGTTGAAAAGAGTATTCGATTATGTGCTGAAGAATGCAATAAAGTTTACTGAAGAAGGTGAAATAGAAGTAAGTTGTGTTAAACATGATGACATGATAGAATTCTGTGTTAAAGATACCGGAATTGGTATCCCTGAGGAGAAGATGGAGAAGATTTTTAATGCCTTTGAACAGACGAATACAGGAACAACCCGTAATTATGAAGGCTTGGGAGTAGGACTTACGGTTTCGAAAGCATTTGTTGAAGCATTAGGAGGGAAGCTATGGGTGGAATCGGAAGTTGGTGTTGGATCAAGCTTCTTTATAGCTATTCCGGTTAAATAATTTCCATTAGGTTGATTATTAGATAAGAAAAAGCAGTGTAAGTATTGCGTTTCTTAAAATAACAACGTATATTTATGAAGACCAATAAATGGTTCGGGGGATATTTCTAAAAAAATGTATTAAGTGAATTTGAATTTCATGTTATAGTGAAATCGGTAATTGATTTTGCTGTTTGTGAGATTATGGAATTGGCATTTGTATACCTATATTATATCATGTTCCTTTCCAAAAGGAACAACATTCGAAATTTCCGAATTGCTGTTTTCGTAAATTTGAGAAAGGGATCCCTCTCCCTTTCTCTTTCTTTTTTATCTAAAATGATCAAAAAACAGCATCAGATAAGGTTTTCCTGAGTTTTTTCATCCAATTTTTATTGAAATCCTAATTTGATTTTTTTAAATTAGTCGGCCGAAAAACAAAGGGTTTTGAAGCCCACAATTATTTTAACCAAAAACGACTGAAAAATTGTTATGAGAATTACAGCTATTTTCATGTTGGCTCTGTCAATCGGCTTTGTGTCGTGTAATAGAGTGCCAAAATCAGGAAAGATGAAGTTTACTTCGCGTATTGATAGTGTGAGTTATGCGTTGGGGTATATCGAGGCGAACAATGTAAAAAAACAATTGGAGCAATCTGCTACGTTTGAGCTGGATTCACTATGTAAGATTGAACTGGCAAAGGCTTATGCAAAGGCAAAGATTGGTAAGCGTTACATGGAATTTAGAAAGAATCAGTTTGATTCGATTAATGAGGATGCTTTCTATAAAGGATTCTTGAATGAGTTAGCTTACGGAAAATCTTACTTCTCTGAACTTACAGCTGATGCATTTCTACGTAAAGTTTACATGGAGAATAAAGCTATTAAAGATTCACTTTTCAATGTGAAATCAGAAGCAAATCTTGAAAAAGGAAGAAAATATTTAGAAGAAAATAAAAAGCGAGCTGAGGTTAAAACAACCGAGAGTGGCTTGCAATATGAGGTATTAAAAGAAGGCAACGGACCAATTGCCGAGAAGGTTGATCGTGTGAAGTGTCAATATCATGGAACATTGATGGATGGTAAAGTATTTGATAGTTCAGTTGAACGTGGAGATACTGCTACCTTCCGAGTAACAGGCGTGATTAAAGGTTGGACCGAAGCATTACAATTAATGCCGCAAGGATCGAAATGGCGATTATATATCCCTTCGGAGTTAGCTTACGGACAACGTGGAAAAGGAAATGATATTGGTCCTAATGAGGTACTGATATTTGATCTTGATCTTGTAGAAGTCTTGAAGCAACCTGCGAAGAAAAAGTAATCTACATTTATATAACCTGAATTAATGAGCCACTTCAATTTTGAAGTGGCTTTTTTGATTAACATCATTGTTATTCCTGTTATTTTGGCCTACTTTTAGGCTGCAATTTTAAAATTACTGAAATGAGACGACTAGATAAGTTGACCCCACAACCCCTGTGGGACTATTTCGAGGATATCTGTCAAGTTCCTCGCCCTTCGAAGAAAGAGGAGAAAATCATAAAATTCTTACTTGATTTTGCAGAGAAGCATAACCTGGAAGCTAAACGCGATGAGATTGGTAATGTACTAATTTCAAAGCCTGCAACACCAGGAAAAGAGGGCGCTAAGACTGTAGTGATGCAATCGCATATCGATATGGTATGTGAGAAAAATAACGATACAGAACACGATTTTGATAATGATCCGATTAAACCATATATCGACTCAGGTTGGGTAAAAGCTGAAGGAACAACACTAGGTGCTGATTGTGGTATTGGTATGGCTGCTCAGATGGCAGTACTTACTGCTACTAATCTTGAGCATGGACCTGTAGAGTGTTTGTTTACTGTTGATGAGGAGACTGGTCTGTCGGGTGCTTTTGCATTGCAAGAGGGCTTCATGACTGGTACTACTTTATTGAACCTTGACTCGGAAGATGAAGGTGAATTGTTTATTGGATGTGCTGGTGGTATTGATACTTTGGCAACTTTTACTTACCAAAAAGAAGAGGTTCCAGCTGGATATTTTGCCTTCAGAATGGATGTGAAAGGTTTATTGGGTGGTCACTCTGGTGACGATATCAATAAAGGCCGTGGAAATGCCAATAAGATTGTTAATCGTTTCTTATGGCACATCAACAATAAGTTTGGTTTACGCTTAGCGAAATTTGATGCTGGTAATCTACGTAATGCCATTGCACGTGAAGGTCACGCTGTATTTATGGTGAAGAGTCCACAGAAAGAGTCGGTAACTGTTGAATTTAACATCTTCCGTACACAGTTAGAGGAGGAGTTGGGTATCACAGAACCTAAGTTGTCGTTGCATCTAGGATCGACTGATACTCCAGAGTTTGTTCTTGACAAAGCTTCTTCCGATCGTTTAATTAATGCCGTTTATGCTTGTCCACATGGTGTTATCGCTGACAGTTTCCGTATGCCAGGTATGGTTGAAACATCAACAAACCTTGCTTCTGTGAAGTTTACCGGTGAAAATGAGATTGTTGTTACAACCAGCCAGCGTTCTGATTTGGAAAGTGGAAAACATGATATCTCGCGTATGGTTGAGTCGGTATTCTTGCTTGCAGGTGCCCAGGTGAAGCATTCTGACGGTTACCCAGGATGGGCTCCTAATCCTCATTCAGAGGTGATGGAAGTAACCAAAGCAGCATACCAAAAGTTGTTTGACGAAGAGCCTATTGTTCGCTCTATTCATGCAGGATTAGAGTGTGGTTTATTCCTTGAGAAGTATCCATCATTGGATATGATTTCTTTCGGACCTACCATGCGTGGAGCTCACTCTCCTGATGAGAAAGTAGATATTGATACTGTTACAAAATTCTGGGACCTTCTTGTTGAAGTGTTGAAGAAATTGTAATATAGAATTGCATAAAATTAAAGTCCCTTCATCGGTAGTTCGTTGAAGGGATTTTTTTGTTTTGTATTTAGCATTAATTGATGACGGCGAATTTGAATAGTTAATCTCTTAATGTTTGTAAAATTTCATTCTTTCTAAGTCGTGATATAGGTACGGTATCACCATTCTGTAATTTCAGATAACCTCCATCAGCTTTAACGAACGACTTGATAAAATCGGGATTAACAAAGTGTGCTTGATGAGTTCTTATAAAACCATATGGAGTAAGCATTTCAACGTATTCCTTTAGACTTCCGGATATGAGCATCTCTTTGCCATTAATAGTAAAAAAACGGGTGTAGCTTCCTTCGGCTTCCAGTCGGATTATATCTTTAACTTCAACAAATTCAATGCTGTCGACAAATGGAAGGGCGATACGCTTACTTCCATTTTGCTGAGAATTGTTATGCAATAAGTTGCGCAGACGTTTATTCTCAATCTTTAGCTCAATTTGCTTGATTGCTTTATCTACTGCATCAGACAGTAGCTCGTGATCAATGGGTTTGAGGATGTAGTCAATGGCACTAAAGCGAATGGCATGTAATCCGTATTGATCGTATGCTGTAACAAAGATTACCTCAAAAGAGGTTGTAGGGCACTGGTTCAGAATATCAAAGCCTGTTCCATCTTTCAGTTGAATATCGAGAAAGAGCAGTTGTGGCTTTAAGCCTTCAATTAACTTTAATGCTGAGGGGATATCCTCAGCTGTGCCGATAACATGTATATCATTACAGTGTTGTTTAACTAGATTCGCGAGGTTATCCCGTCCATTTTGTTCGTCGTCGATGATTAATGCCGTTATCATGTTTTATCCTATTTTAATATTCATGTTGATAGCGCCTCCTTCGGAAATGTTCTCAAGCGAGAAACTAGCATCATCTCCATAGATGCTAGTCAATTTTTCGTTTGTCAGTTTGAGACCTTTCCCGTGTTGGGAAAGGTCATCAAATGATAGTGAAGAGAATCCTGGTCCGTTATCGGAGATTGTTATATAGAGGTTGGAGTCTTCTTCTTTTATTTTAAGATCAATGAGTCCTGGTTTATTGATCTTACTAATTCCATGCTTGATGCCATTCTCAATAAGAGGTTGCAAAAGCATATTAGGGATTTCAATTAGGTCGGTTGGGGTAGCTGTTTCTAGGGACAGGTTATAGGTGAAATTCATACGAAGCTTTTCCAACTGACAGTAACGGTCAATCAGTTCCAATTCATCAGACAGGGGAGTGAGTTGATGATTAGAGTTGCGTAATACTCCTCTAAGTAATCCAGAGAATCCTACCAGATATTTGTTGGCATCTTTCACATTCTCTGTGTTGATCAGATGTTGGATTGAATTCAAGGCGTTGAATAGGAAATGTGGATTTAGCTGTGATTGCACCGATTGCAGTTTTAGCTTTTGAATGAGCTGTTGTTGTTCGTTTTTTGCTTTCATTTTTCGCATGCGATAGCGGTAAATGAGCATAGTGAGCAGTATACTAATGATGATGCTACCTAAAATGACTGCGATTAAGGAATAGTAAACTGTTCCTGTGTTTGCTTCGTTTCTTTCAATAGCAGCATTAATCTCATCACGATATCGGGTGATGTAATCGTTATCATAGCCTCTTCTTTCATAAATGTTAGAGTATATTATTTTGCCTTGATCATCGTAAAGGATGAGAATCTGGTTTAATGGAGATAGTAGAAGGGGCTCCAATTCTAATGATTGAACAGGGTGTACATTTACTTTAAGAAAAGATGTATCAGCAAAGGATCTTTTATTAGAATCTTGCGAAGGCCTTTTATACAGTGAATTATACAATGTTACATCAGCATGCTGAATGTTGTCAGGTAATGAATCTTTGAGCTGCTCTGTTGTAATTCTTTCTATCCCTTTAGCCTTAAGGAGTACCAGTGCATATTTACCATCACTAGGGATTAAATCGAACATATTTTCATTGACCGATAGAAGTTTAAGGAGCGGGTTCTGCTTGCCAGGTTTAACGGCAACTTTCGCATCCAATAGCATTCTAACTTTATTTCGTAGCAATGTATCTCCACACTGTTTTAGATATGTTTCGTAGATAGTTTTATTCTTGCGAGTTTGTGTATAAGAGTATTGTCCTTTGAGTACATCATAGATCTTAAAATGCTGTAGGTAGCTGGAGTATAATGTTAAAGCTTCGTGAAAAGAATAGTTAAAACCTACGTGAACATGAGTGCCAGATGATCGTAATTGATTTTCTTTTTGGATGTAATATTGTGATAATACGCTATAATAACCGGTTTTTGAGAGTTTTTTATAATGATATGATTTCAGAAAAAAGAAATCAAGAAGCAATCGTTTATCAGTCTCTAGATTTTCTGTTTTTTCTAATTGATGAAAACGTTTATCAAGTTCCAATTCTAAAAAAAGGCGAGACTTAAATTCTTCAGTTATTGGTGCATTATCGATTATTGTAGGTGTTAATGATTTTTGGTGCTCAATATACCACTGGTTGTTTTTGTTGTCATTAATTGAAATACCTTGTTTTGTATTATTATGAAAGGTGATGTCTATTGTGTCTCCTGGTTGAATGAATATGGTAGCAGACTTCCCCGTGCATTCATATAGTTTGAAGAGTTCACCACTCTTTAAAGAGATAGTGTAGTTTTTTGAAATGTCAATAAATTCAGGAATGGGATTAGTTATGTGGGCTGGATTTTGAGGGATAATTTGGGCTAAACTTATAAATTGCGCCATTTTTAGTGACTGTTTATCCCTTTTATCGATGAATCTAATAAATGCTTTATTGGGAATATCAAAACTAGCTTTGGTTATGGCTAGAACCCTATGATTGTGATGATCAGTAAAGGCATAGGGTAAACCATTATCTAATAGTTTGGCAGAGCATTCATTGGTAACATGATCTGGATTACTACCATTTTGATGAATAGTAAATTTGTAGTCTTTATTTGATGGTTTAGATACCTGATCTATCCACATCCATTTAAGTCGGGTTGGCTTATCTTCTTTTAAGTCTTTAATAGAGAATATTATGGACGCAATTTCTTCTACAGCTTTTTGAACAACATTTTTACTTGAACTAAATGTGCTAGTATAAAAACCTCGGTGTGGTTTATCTGCCCGTATAGAGAAAATTCCTGCAAGCCCAAAATATTTTGCGGTGGAATAATCGTGACGATGTTCTACTATTTCTTCTTTGTTAAAAGAAATTGATCCTTTTAACGCATCTCGTATCTTATGGTAATCCTCTGCAAGATAATCGGGATACCAGGTGTCGTTGCAATAAACATTTTCATGATTAGAGCCTTTGGCATGAGGATCGACCGTTAATGACTTAAACCTCAATACCTGATAGTTCCATTGGTTAGCTGTATCTGTTTTCGCTTGCAATGTAAATCTCACGGAAATGTAATCTTTCCTTTGTGATTTATGATCCTTATTGAAGTAATGATTGCGGAATACGGGTACACCATTTTCGAATTCCATTTCACACTCAAACCAGTCGCCAACTTTCAATTGTTGATTGGAAGAATCTGCATTAACCGCAGAAGCACTTAAGGTCACTAGTAGCAAGACCAGGGAATAGATGATTGTTTTCATTTTGTTTTCGTTTTTATGATTCGATACGAATCTCGCTAAAAGTAATGGATCGTTGGTGCAACGATTGGTGTCTGGTAGTTTCTGCTTTGTATCCGGTAATCATCAGTATTATGGGTTAATTTGTTCGTTAATTTGATCAGTTTGGCTAAAGTAACTAAAATTTGACATAAAGAATTAATTAAAAGGTTGGAAAAAAGTGCGCGATTTTCATTTCAAATTTGAAAGAGAAGCGCTGATTTAATACATTTGCAATCGGTTGCCGTTATCGGAAACGGTATATTGTATTAAACGATTAAAGTTATGAAGAGATTATGGTTTGCGGTCATCATGGTGGTTGTGATGATGAGCAGTTATGCAAGTGAACGCACTTCGATGTTGATCAACAAAGATTGGCGTTTTACTTATGGGTATGTGGTTAAAAACAAAGTATTCGATCGGGTGAATATTCCTCACACATGGAATCAGGCTGATGCCAATAGTGGCAATCTTGATTACTATAGAGGTTTAGGAAACTACGAGAAGGATATTGAAATCAAGTCGGAATGGAAAGGGAAGCGTATTTTCTTGAAGTTCGATGGTGTTAATACTGTTTCAAATACCTTTATCAATGGAGTACACGTTGGAGAGCATCGTGGAGGATATACTTCGTTTATTTATGAGTTGACCGATAAGGTGAATTATGGAGAGAAGAATAACATTATGGTTCGTGTAACCAATGCACTTCATCTTGATGTGATGCCTTTGGTGGGCGATTTTAACTTCTATGGTGGTATTTACAGGGATGTACACCTGATTATTACTGATGAGGCTTGTATTTCTCCTCTTGATTATGCATCTCCTGGAGTTTATTTGGCTCAGTCGGAGGTTTCTCATAAAAGCGCTCATGTTGATGCACGTGTATTGGTATCGAATGGGGGAGTAAAAGCGAAAGATTTTGAAGTAGAGGTAAAAGTACTTGATGGATCTAAAGAGGTTATCTCTAAATCAGCAAAGGTAAAAGTTGCTTCAAAAACTCAAGGTGAGGTGACTATTCCTTTCGATATGAAAAATCCTCACTTGTGGAATGGTCGTAAAGATCCATTTATCTACAAGACTGTTGTTTCATTGAAGCGCGAAGGAAAGGTTATTGATGTGGTTGAGCAGCCATTAGGTCTTCGTTTTTATCATGTTGATGCTGATAAAGGATTCTTCCTTAATGGAGAGCATGTAAAACTTCAGGGAGTTTGTCGCCACCAGGATCGTTCTGGTTTTGGTAATGCGTTGCATCGTGAGCATCACGAAGAGGATGTAGCTATTTTGATGGAGATGGGAGCAAATGCTATCCGTTTGTCGCACTATCCTCATGCTCCTTATTTTTATGAGCTATTAGACCAGAATGGTGTTGTTGCCTGGTCGGAGATTCCATTTGTAGGACCTGGAGGTTATCGCGATAAAGGATTTGTAAATCTTCCTGCATTTAAAGAGAATGGAAAACTACATATGAAGGAAATGATTCGTCAGAATTATAATCACCCTTCAATCTGTTTCTGGGGACTATTTAATGAGCTGAAATATGATGGTGACAATCCTGTAGAGTATGTAAAAGAATTGAATGCTTTAGCTCATAAGGAGGATCCAACACGTATTACTACAGCTGCCAGTTTCCGTGACGGTGAGATCAACGATATCAGTGATTTGATTTGCTGGAATAAATATTACGGATGGTATGGTGGTGATGCCAAATATATTGGTACCTGGGCTGATGAAATGCATAAATCGCATCCTAATCGCAAGATTGGTGTGAGTGAATATGGTGCAGGTGCAAGTATCTTCCATCATCAGGAAAAGTTAGAGAAGACAAATCCTGGTGCCTACTGGCATCCAGAGGCATGGCAAGCATACTATCACGAAGAAAATTGGAAAGCTTTTGCTGAGCGTCCATTCGTGTGGGGTACATATATTTGGAATTTGTTCGATTTTGGTGCTGTGCATCGTACTGAGGGTGATCGTGCTGGAAAGAATGACAAAGGTATCGTATCATTCGATCGTAAAGTGAAGAAGGATGCTTTCTGGTTCTATAAAGCAAACTGGAACAAGGAAGAACCTGTATTGTATATTGCTAATCGTCGTTATGTAGAGCGCACTGAACCTAAGACTAAGGTACGCGTATATTCTAACTTCGATGAGGTGGAATTATTTGTAAATGGAGTTTCATTGGGAACTAAGAAGAGCGAAGGTTATGGTATTTTCCATTGGCCTGAGGTAATGCTTCAAGAAGGAGAAAACAACATTGAGATTAAAGCTGGAAAAGGTAAAACTGCTACTACCGATCAGTGTATGTGGATTGTGAAGTAAAGTTTTGAAAAATCATTAATATGGCCCTTCATTTTATTCGATGAGAATGGATGAAGGGCTTTTTTGTGTCCAAGAAATAGTTTATTGCTTATTTCTTCTGTGAAATAATATGCATAAACAAGCACCATGAGTGGCCTCGTGATTAAGTTGTAGCTTGTTGATTTGTTCTAATGTATAACCAATTCAATTATATTCCTAATGGAATAGAGGCATGTTCAACAGTTAGCAATGTTGTTAGCTGAGTCTTGTAAATTGGACTGTGATCTAGCTTTGTTACAGAATCATTAATCTGTGGTTCCATAACCAACTGATTTTTGTTAAACTGATTCTGTGTAGGGTTATTGGGTTTGATAAATAGAGCAGTTGATGCAAAAAGCACAACCAAAATCATCAATACGTCTCTTCTTTTCATCTCCAGGGATTATAGCTTATTAGTTATTCGTTCGTTATCGCGTTTTGTTAAGCAACATTCGTGCCAAAGTTGTAGAGGTGTGATAAAGGGAAATAGATGTAGCATTTTATTCTTTATTGAGTTGTTAAACATCTCAAATTTAGTATAATATCAATGAAATACAAGATGACTTTTTAAAAATGTTTCAATTTAGGTGTATGTTATAGAGCAGTTTCGGTGTTTTTTATCCATGTTTACGAATATTTTAATTCGATAGCATAGTTCCTCAAATTTTTGTAGACTTTAATTTTTAAGTATATCTTTCATCTGTTTTAGATTTTTTAATTTAAGAATGTTCAAAAAATCTAAATACATTCAGGAACTCACATAAATTTTAATCATTCTTGTATGTGTATTTTAGAATGAAGAAAATTCATGTTCGTTTCATCTGTTTTTTAGGATTAGTTGATTAATAAAATTTATCAAAAATCATGAAGAGATTAATTGAAGTTTCAAACGTAACTGATGTTTCCCCACCTTATCGTAATACGCCAATCGAGAAACTTTTGGCTTATCACAACTTAAACAGCCCTCACAACGACTACGAACGTGCCGAAATCCTTGTCGGTATGTGTATGGACCACCGAAAAAAACTTAATATCCCTGAACGATTTGCCTATATTATTCGCGATGGTGGAGGTACCCTGATAAATAAAGATTTTAAAGTTTCTTATGCTGTAGGCGTAGGTGGTATTAAATATATTGCACTAATTGCACATACCGATTGCGGAATGGTGAATGTTTCAGATCGCAAAGAAAAGTTCGTTGAAGGACTTGTTAATAATGCTGGTTGGGAGCGCGAAAAAGCTATCGAACATTTCGAACAATGTGCACCATTATCGGATATTGGTAATGAAGTTGATTTTGTGTTACGCGAGACAAACCGTTTGCGCGAATTGTATCCACAGATTGTGATTGTTCCTTTAATGTACAAAGTAGAGGATAATAAATTATACCTGATTGAAGAGTAGATATTTGGTGGTTTGCTTTTGAAAAGTGTAATAAGATAATCCATCTTTTTAAGGGGAAACTACATTGTTATTGGAGAGAATTATAGGGTAATTGCAATATTGTTCAATGAATTGAAGAAGCCAAATCGGTTGTGTCAGTTCTGTATTCTAAATCAATAGATTATGTTGCAATTACGAATTCTCTCTTTGTTGTTTATTTCAATGATTCTTTGGGGATGCTCGCAAAGGAATCAATCAAAGCCTAATGTTTTATTAATTGTTGTTGACGATCTGGGGTATGCCGATTTTTCTCCATATAAGAATCATGCACCTGATATTTCAACTCCTAATATGGAGCGACTAGCGCAAAATGGAGTGGTTTATACTCAAGCGTATACATCAGCCCCCGTATGTAGTCCTTCCCGATCAGCCTTAAATACTGGGAAATATCAATTCCGTTGGGATAAAAGTGCAAGCTGGTCACCCGGTTTGCCCGTTGATACCAAAACGATTGCTGAGTACTTGAAAGAAGTAGGTTATACAACTGCTCGAATTGGAAAATCAGATTATGGAAAGAATTATCACAATTTTGATGTACGTGAATATCCTACAAATCATGGTTACGATTACTTCCTGGGTTTTAGTGCTCATGCACATGATTACTGGCTAACTTCAGATAGCATTGCATTGCGGACTCCTGATCCTAATGGGACAAGTGCACATTTGGGGCCATTAATGATTAATGGAGGTTATAAAAGTTATCCTGATGATGAATACCTTACGAATATCTTTACCGATGAGGCTATTAAGTATATGAAGACAGACCGAGAGGAGCCGTTTTTTCTAACCTTGAGTTATAATGCTGTTCATCATGTAATTCACGAAGTTCCACAAAAATACCTTGATAAGTATGGGGTAAAGCCAATACACAATTATGAACCTGACAGTCTTGAGACTTTTGGAAAGATGAAACCGGGTAGCTATGCTGCTTATTATGAGAAATACACGCGTTTAGGGGCTATACAAGATGAAGATATGCGAAAGTATTATCTGGCTAATTTGAATTGTCTGGATGATAATATCGGACGTGTATTAGATGCAATTGAGGCAGAAGGATTAGGCAATAATACAATGATTGTATTTATTTCAGATAATGGCGGTTCACCGATTACTGGTGCTTGTAACACTCCTTTATCAGGAGGTAAGTATTCTCTTTGGGAAGGAGGAATCCGTGTCCCAATGGCATTGTGCTGGAAAGGGCATTGTAAAGAAGGGGAGATTAATGAGAGCTATGTATCGTCGACAGATATTTTACCTACCATTGCTGAAGCGGCTGGTATAACATTAAATGATCAGCATTTAGATGGGAAAAGTCTCCTTAAACCTGATGATTCCAGATTATTGGTATGGCGTTGGGGGAAGAACTGGGCGGTTCGTAAAGGTCCATGGAAATTGACCAATACTAATGAGAGTTGGGGAAAAGGAAGACCTTCAAATATGTACATAAGACCTATATCAAGTGATAACAGTCTGAAATTATTTAATTTATCTGATGATGCAGGTGAGCGAATAAATCTTGCTAATAAGATGCCTCAAAAAGTAGAAGAGTTGAAATTATTGTATGAAAACTGGATCAAAATGAATGTGGGGAGCTATTAGTTCCCTGCATCTTCTGGAATTCATATCGCTGTAATTCAATGAGAGAACCGTTTTTTAATGCAAAACCTCCCAAAATAATTTTATTGTTTATCTCTTATTCATAATTTTGCAGCTGGTATTTAACCAACTCGTTACAGATTGCCATATTGATTAGACAACCTGTTTGACGATTCGCAATAGCGTTTCTAAAATAAGGAAGTAACATCTGTTGTCTAATGACCGCGAGCCTGAACCTGATTCCAAGGAAGAGACCACGATTATTACCTAACACCTGTTTGCATGACTTGGAGCATTGCTCTATGCTAATGTCATATTTATTTCCATTGCAGAGATGGTTAAATCGAAATGTATAATTCATTTTAATTTTGATTGTATATGGAAAATAATTTAATGAATCGATTGGTCGAAGAAACGTTTGAAGAATTTAGTTACTATAGTGATAAAAGGGATGAAAGTCTTCGGAAAATCTTGAAAATTGCAGCACGAGATGTGAGTATCTCTACAAATGAAAATATTGCCTATAAGAGGAATAAAACATTGGGGCAAGATGAAGAATACATTGATTATCACGGCATGAACTGTTTTCCTTGCTTTATAATAGGTAATATTTTACGCAAGGAATGGCTTCCTGAGATTGACGGAATTTCAGGGAAGACAGATGACGGAATTGATATCCCTACTTTTTGCTGGGGATTAACTTGTGTGGTTTATGAGGAGGCACTTAATTGTATAAGATTGGATCAGTTAAGATTTGGAAAGATGTTTAATTTCACCGAAAAAGAGGAGGAATTAAGTACTATGTTTTCAAGACTTAATAATTTGTCGAAGCAGACCAGTAATGAGATTATATACTGGAATAATATGAAGAGGGTGTATGATGTTTATTTTGGATTTATGCTGGCCATAGTGGATGATGTGGAGGTCGAAGATATGGAAATTCCGATCAAATTAGCGATGGATATAAAACATTTCAAGATGTTAGAAAAGGGCGAATCTAGTAAAATAAAGCTGCCCGATATTTCATCCTATAGAAAACAGCTGCAGGGTGTAGCTACTTACCTCCATGTAATACGCAACAATAATATGACCAGCTATGCTAATGAAGAAAAGGTAGATTGTCCGTTTCACAAAAAAATAGACTTTAAACACTTTCCTTATACCTATTTGCTAGGTATTGCTGAGGCGATTAATCCGTCTAATGTCTATGAGGATTTTGATCTGAAGCAATTTCAGAATATCCTATTTGAAGTAAAGGGGAAATCAATAGTACTTAGTGTTAAGTGGGATGCTGATCTAGATCCAGAGCCTCTATATTGTAGTGTCTTGGAACTTGAGGAGTGGTTTGATGTAACGGTACGAGTAAATCAGAAACGTAGAAGTGTTGCAATCATTAGAAATGAAGATTTCAGTAATGTTGAAAAGCAACGATAAAACAAGAAATAGCAATTTAATTCCATATTGTTAACCACCACGCAATAGTGGATGTAATTGTTTAAGTAGGAGGACATGAATTTCGTGTCCTCTTTTTTTTTGCTACACATTACCACAATATTTGCAACATTTATCCAGCAGCTTGCACCATATTTCAGGGGCATTGTTTAGTGATCTAATTCCTGAATAATCGAAATGTGCACTTTTCATATTGATTTATACCCCCAAGAACATAGTATTCTCAAGTAATTTTGAAATGACTGATTTTGTAAACCCTCAATAAATTAAAATGTTATATGAAAAAACAAATGAAGAAAGGAAACTGGCTGCGAACGCTATCATTATGTGGTGTGGCACTAATCGGAACAGCAACGTGTATTAATGCTGTTGAAAAGCAAAAAGGAGATGGGAGCGTTGATGAGGTAAAATACCTTCAAAGTTACTCTGGTCATTATATCGATCATGTAGCGATGCCTATCGGGGGTATTGGTACTGGTACGGTTTCAATTGATGCCCGTGGTAAGTTGGTTGATTGGGAGATAATGAATCAGGGGGCAATTGGTTTTACTCCTTTTTTTAATGAGCATTGGGCCGCAACGAGAGTAGCTCCATTTTTTGCTATTCGTACTAAAACTGCCGATGGAACGATTGATGCAAGAATGTTGGAAGGTGCAATTCCTAAGACACGCCTTGAAGGTGATTGGGGATGTGATGAATTGAATAGTACTTTTCCTCGCTTTAATGATAGCGAGATGAAGACTGCCTACCCAATGGCTAAGGTACACTTGATCGACAAAACAATGCCGGTAGATGTGTCTATTAAAGCATTTAACCCTCTTATTCCTGGAAAGACTGATGATAGTAGTATTCCTACTGCAATGTTTGAATATGAGGTGAAAAATACTACTAATGGACCTGTAGAGGTGACCATCTGTGGTACTGTTCCTAATTATGTGGGGTTTGATGGTATTAAGAATCATCTTAAGCAAAATCAGAATATGTACCGAAATCGTGATGGATTAAAAGGTGTATTCATGACCACTAATTCAAATGATTCTTTGGATAGTCGCTGGGGATCGATGGCATTGGTAACAAGTGCTAAGGGAGAAGTTAGCTGTCGCACTAGTTGGCATCCCGATTTAGTTTGGAATGGTTCTGTAATCGATTTCTGGGATGACTTGAAAGATGATGGAGTTATAAAGCAGCATAAAGGTAAAAACGTAAAAGATTCAGATGACTATAATATGCTGAATGAATTTACTGGAGAAGAGAAGAATAAATCGGTCCCTGCTTCTGTGGCTGTGAAAGTGACAATTAAGCCAGGGGAGACTAAAGTAATTCCGTTCATGCTGACTTGGTATTTCCCTAAGCGTATTAGCTGGGAAGGACAGCCAGGGTGGCCTCAAAAGCCTATGAATAACTTCTATGCACGTAACTATTCTGATGCATGGGATGTTGCTGAAAAGACTGCAAAACGATATAATTCGTTGAAAGATCAGACTGTTGCTTTTGTAAATAGCTTTGTGTCGCAGGATGTACCACAGAAAATTAAGGAAGCTGCAATGTCGAACCTGGCAAATATGAGGTGTCAGACGATGTTCCGTGTTGATGGTGGCTATGCTCTTGGTTGGGAAGGCCAAGGTAGTGTTTATGGTACGGCTTTGAATCCAAAAGGAATTCGTGGAGGCTGGGGACCTGGTACTTGTACGCACGTATGGAATTATGAGTCGACTATTCCGTTTACTTTTGGAGATGTAGCAATGTCCATGCGTGAAGTAGAATTTGGAATTGGTACCGATCTTAAGACAGGTAAAATGGCTCACCGCTTTTTCTTACCACTAGATTCGGAGAAACAAACGATTGGTGCAGCTGCTGACGGTCAGCTTGGTTGTATTATTAGAATGTATCGAGAATGGCAATTATCAGGTGATACCGAGAAGTTGTCGAAGCTATATCCATACGTAAAAAGATCATTGGAGTTTGTATGGCAGGATAGTAAATGGGATGCTGATGCCAATGGTGTTATTGAAGGTGTACACCATAACACTATGGACGTAAACTATATTGGACCTAATCCAGAAATGGGGACATGGTATCTGTGTGCTTTACGTGCAGGAGAAGAGATGGCAAAGGTGATGAAAGATAAAGACTTTGCTAAGCAGTGTCGTAAGTTATTTGAAACGGGTAGTGCCTGGATGGACGAAAACATGTTTAATGGAGAGTACTATATTCAATTGCTACCAGAACCTAGAAATTTCCAGGTAGGAGAGGCTGTATTGGTTCATCAGATGGTGGGACAGCAAATGGCTCATATCTGTGGATTAGGTTATCTACTTAAGCCTGAAAACGTAAAGAAAGCTTTAGAATCAGTAATGAAATATAATTACCGAACTAACTGGGATCAACACCTTAGTACATTCCGTTGTTACATTACCAGAGATGAAGTAGGCTTGATGAATGCTTATTACCCAGAAGGAAAGCGTGAAGCTCGTCCGTTCCCTTATTTCTCAGAACCTTGGACTGGTTTAGAGTATCATACTGCAGCAGGAATGATTTTTGAGAATATGGAAACAGATGGAGAAAAGGTTGTGACTGCTGTTCGTGACCGATACAATGGCTCTAACCGTAATCCGTTTAATGAAGGAGAGTTCGGGCACCGTTATGCAAGAGCAATGTCATCTTGGAGTCCGCTTATTGCCTATACTCGCTATCACTATCAAGCTGATGTAAAGCACATGACAATTCGTGCAGAGGAAGGAACTTATTATTGGTCGAATGGTTATGCATATGGAACAATAAAAGTTCAGAAAAATGGAAGTAAGTATTCTGCGAAATTATCAGTTGATGCAGGTAATCTTGAATTGAAGACTCTTGATTTCTTGAATGTTGATAATGAGGTGGTAAATACAGCAAAAGTGAAAGGCAAAACTGTTGTTGCCGAAGGAACAAGTATTGATCTTTAGAAAGATATAGTAACTTGGAAATACTGGAAGAGAATTAGACCTTCCAGTATTTCTTTTAATAATAAAAATCTACAAATGAAACGGCTACTACTACCAGTAATGATGCTATGTCTCAGTTTGTCGCTAATAGCACAACCTGAGGAGGCAAAAAAAGAACTAAGTAACATTGAATTTAAGTACGATAAGGTAAAAGGTATTGGGCATGAAAAAGGCTGTACCCGTCGCGATCCTAGTGATGTAATAAAAGTAGGGGATACCTACTATGTATATTACACCAAGATTTATGGTCGTGCTCCAGGCTATTGGGGAACCTTATGGTATGCTACATCAAAAGATGAAGGTTTCACATGGAAAGAGCAGGGGGAGATACTAGGACTAGGAAATAAAGGAACTTTTGATTCTCAAGCTACGTTTACTCCAAATATCATTTTTGCTAATGGTAAATATTACATGTATTACACCGGAGTGAAGCCTACTCCAGGTAATGAAAAGGGAGAGTTTGAGAATAATTCAACAACAGATATTACTGCAATAGGATTGGCTATAAGTGATTCGCCTGATGGCCCATTTTCCAGGGTAAGCGAAGAACCTGTATTGAAGATTAGTTCAGAGCCTGAGAAATTTGATAGCTATCGTATTGATGATGCTGCAATGTTGTATCGTAATGGATTGTATTGGTTATACTACAAAGGACGTAGTCGTATTCATGGGAAGGGTGGCCCTGCGCATACACGTATGGGTGTAGCATTTTCAAAAAGTCCTGAAGGTCCTTTTGAAAAATTAGACCGACCATTGTTAGCGGGCAGTCACGAGGTGATGATATGGCCTCAAGGTGTTGGGGTAGCAGCTTTAGCCTCAATAACCAGTACGATTGAATATGCCCCCGATGGTATCGATTTTCTTACAAATAAATTATCGGCAAAGGTTTCTAATCGTCCACATGCCCCTGGAGCTTATCGTCCCGATTTAACAAATCCTGTAATTGTTGGAGAAGGATTAAAATGGGGAATTGGAATGATTCATAACGGACCAGAGGCTTACTTGATCAGATACGAAGTGAAAAAATAGCATATAAAAAAGTAGCCCATCATTCTCATGATTGGGCTACAAGATGCATTACCAGAAAGTATTAAAAAATTTGATTTATTGTTTATTGATCAAATTAATGATCCTTTCTTCTAAATTATAATTTATAAAACTCTTCCCATCCTTTACGAGGAGGAGTACCAACTAATAGCTGATTAGCAAACTTGTTGTTGGTGATTTGCTTAGTCTCACGGTCAAACTTCAACTTCGTGTTCAAGCGTTGAGCTAATGTTCCAAGTACAAACACCTGACTTAATGGTGCTGCTACTTCGAAAGGTGAACGAGTTTTTTCCTCACCACGACAAGCACGTACAAAGTTTACGAAGTGGTTAGAAGGGCTCTTAGGAACTTCAGGTAAATTCATTTCCTTAGCTGCTTCTCTTGGAATAATCTCTAATGTACTACCATGTGATCCTCCTTTGAAAGTAAGATCTTTACCGTAGATAATTTTACCTGGATTCAACTTACGCTTCTCAATCTTACCTGTTGATGCAGCTGGAATGTTAGAATCAAGTTTTGACTCTCCATATCCTTTAGGCAGCTTAGGTTGATTGTTTACTCCATCATACCAAGTGATTGTACACTTAGGCATTCCTTTACGTTTAGGGAATTTGAAATCAAGAGTTGAAGATTGAGGGAAGAATAATGGATTATGTCCTTCAATATAAACTGGATCAATCTCGTATGGTAATCCTAAATCAAGGAATTCGTGTGCTGTATCCATGATGTGAGCACCCCAGTCACCTAATGCACCCATACCGAAGTCATACCAACAACGCCATTGTCCGTTGATGAAATCTTTATGATAGTTGTGGTGCTGAGCAGTACCCAACCAAGTGTCCCAATCTAATGTCTCTGGAATTGGCTGTCCTTTAGGGAAGTCTTTCATATTAACATCCCAACCATGCCAACGACGAGCACTGTTCATATGAGCAGTAATCTTGGTTACATCTTTAATGATACCTTCTTTTACCCAAGTCTTAAACTGGAAATAGTTAGCATCAGAGTGTCCCTGGTTACCCATTTGAGTCGCTACTTTGTATTTTTTAGCAGCTTCCATCAATAATTCTGATTCCTGGAATGTTCTTGTAAGAGGCTTCTCTACATAAACATGTTTTCCTAATGACATTGCCAGAATAGTAATAGGGAAGTGAGAGAAATCTGGAGTACCAACGCAAACTGCATCGATTTGATCTCCCATTTCATCAAACATCTTTCTGAAATCCTGGTAGCGAGGTACGTTAGGGTAAGCTTCAATTGATCTTAAGGTATGCTTAGCTCCCATATCAGTATCACACATGGCAACATTGTTTACCATACCAGTTCCCATGAATGTACGGAAAATTTGTCCTCCACGGTTACCAATACCACAGAAAGCCATATTTACCTTGTCGCTTGGAGCAACAGATCCTGGCTTAGCGAAAATAACGTGACTAGGAATAATAGTGATTGCACCAAGTCCTAGTGCAGTCTTCTTAAGAAAGTCACGACGGTTGTTATTCATTTTCGAATTCGTCATAATTGAACAGTTTATTGGTTTTGTATCCATTCTCGTTAGGAATGGATGATATATACCAGTTATAATTCTTTTATTTTAATGTTGCGAAACGATACTGTATTGCCATGATCTTGCAAAAGAATATGGCCTGTATCAGCTTCTCCAAAGTCTTTCCAAACCTTATATTTGCTTTCAGCAACCAGTTGGCGATAATTATCGCTTTTTCGCTCGAATGTTAAAAGCTTACGGCCATTTAACCAATGTTCAACATGATTATCTTTTGAGATGATCATTGCATGATTCCATTGACCAATAGGATTTGGATATTTATTTTGAGCTTCTATTAGATCATATAACGATCCTAGAGTTCTGCTTCCTATATGATTCCCTTTTAAAGCATCAGGGTGACGCTGATCATCTAAAATCTGATATTCTAATCCGATAGACGATCCTTTGCCTTGGTTTAATTCAGTATCGACAAAATATTTAATCCCTGAATTTGCACCGGGTGTTATTTTAAAATCGACTGCTAAAATGAAATTCTTGTATTTATCTACAGTCACAATGTCACCAGCTTTTTCTGATTCTCCACCACCTGATTCATGGATGGTTAGCATCCCATTCTCGATGGTCCATCCTTTTTTAGGAAACTTATTTAATTTAGCTCCTCTCCATCCTTTATTGGTTTTACCATCAAAAAGAAGTTTCCATTTGTCTTGTTTCTCTCCCAGTGAAAGTTTATTTCTTAATTCTTTCGCAGGTATTGGAGTAGGAGTAGAATATAACTGTGGATTTTTAGTAATGATTCGAATGTTTTTCCAGCGAAGACTCTTTCCCTGAAGTTCCCTGTTTTGTCCAATTCCGTGTGTTTGCAAAGCGATGAAACCTTCACGATCCATATCATCTATGAGATGAGATACAGGAATTCCATTTACGAATGTTTTAATGGTGTCGGCAATTGCTTCAATGCGGATTTTGTTCCACTGAAGATGTTTGTATGCATTCTGAGCTGATGTGTTATTATCGACAGGATGAAGCCAGCCTCTTCGTGCTTCGTCATAAATCCCCGCAGTCCATTTTCTATCACTAGGATCTAGCTCACATTGATAACCATGAACTCTACCATTCTTATATTCCGGGTAACTTTGACTTCTAAACTGAATTCCTGAGTTTATTTTTGCATCAGCTTTAAATTCCAACTCAAGAATGAAATCAGAGTAAACACTATCGGTACACAAAAATGTGTTAATACTGTTGCGTAAGGCTTTTGCTACAATTTCTCCATTGCTTACCTCATATTCAGCATGACCGTTTACGCGATACCATCCATGAAGTGTTTTTCCATCAAATAGACTAACCCATGGTGTATCGTCGAACATCGTGCATGTATTCATGAATAATGCTGCAGTAACAACCAATAATATTTTAATCTGTTTCTTCATTCAAATAATGTATTTGTAACCGTAAATAATCGCTATGATTGATGATGTTTTACAGCGATTGATTTGTTGCAACGAAATGTTGCGCTTACTGTTACTTCCTCAAAAATAGGGGGATGTAGCGGTATCTATCGTTCGTTTTGTTTCAAAAATCGCCTGAAATGTTGTTTTGAAACAAAACAGCCTTAACTTTGAAACAATAATAACTATGTTTGAGATAGAATAATTGACCGGTCTATATGCGAGCACTGTTTTTTAGCTTTATTTTTCTATTGGGAGTTCACGTGTCACAAGCACAGGAGCTCTATTTTGATCACTTCTCTGTTGAATCAGGACTAACCGATAATCATGTATCCAATGTGGTTCAAGATGATTTTGGTTATATCTGGTTAGGATCATTAAATGGACTTAATCGATATAACGGTTATGGAATGGAAGCATATCTTCCTTCAGCAACACAACCAGGTGCTTTGAAAGGAAATTCAGTTAATTCAGTGTCGAAAGGTAGAAATGGTAATGTGTGGGTGGTTACACGTAATGGCGGACTAAATCATTATGATGCATATGCACAACAATTTTATCATTTCCCCGATTCGATCTTTCCTTTTGATCAGCGAAGTATCCGTCAAATTGTAGAAGATGAAGATGGTACTATTCGGTTTATTGTAGGACGCAGCTATTTCTCATTTTCGGCGAAAAGTCGACAGGTGACTAAGCTTTTGGATGGTGTATCAGTTGATTGGCAGTATGCATATTCTAAAAATATTAATTGGCTTATTGTTAATGGGAAGATAAAGATCTTTAATGTTAGGAATAATGAATTACAAGATACTCCCAGCGCATTGTCAAAACTTAAGGATGTACGATCGGTTACACGAGATCCATTTTATGAGATTCATATCTTAACTCCTGAGGGAATTTATCATCTGAGCGAAGATGACGCTGAACTTGGTTTATTGATCGATTTTAAGAATTTGAAATCATTACCATCGGTCGATAACCTTGAATGTGACGGGGATAATTATTGGATTCGAAGTAATAGTAAGTTATACAGAATATATAAGGAGAATTATAAGTACCGTATACAACGTGTCGAGAATAAACCATTTAATCAGACCGCTTTTCATGGCACCTATTGTCGCAATATATTCGTTGATAGTGGACGAAACACTTGGATTACTACTTCGAAAAACGGTGTAAACATCTACAATAAGCGGAAGAATCAATTTAAGCATTATTATCCTTACGATTTGGAAGAAGGGATTCAAAACTTAAATCCAGTACGTGCGCTATGTAAAACTCGTAAAGGAGATATTTGGATTGGTTTTGAGAACTCTGGAGTAGGTTATTATAAACACAATAGTAGTGAGTTTCATTCATTCGATCTCCAGGGAGTGAATATTGGATCGAGTAGGGTGATATTTCAGGATAGTAACGATCAGGTTTTTGTGGGTACTGGTAAGGGAATTTTCTGTTTAGATGAGCAGAATAATCGATTGGTAAAGCTACAAGATAAGTTTGGAATCCACTGGCCTCATAATGTGTATTGCATTAATGAGGATAGGCATGGTCGTATCTGGATTGGGGGCTCACGCTTGGGGTATATTGATACGGATGACTGTTCGCTGCATTATATTGCTGACCAAAAGGTGTTGTCAGTACGTGAATTCAGTTTTGATGGAGATATTGTATGGATTGCTTCTGATAGTAGGGGAGTAATCAAATACAATCAGAAAACTGGTGAAATGAAATACTATACGGCCAGTGTCGGATTGAGTGATAATAAGGTTTATACAGTGTGTGTACAAACGGATGCTGTATGGGCAGGTACAGTTGCTGGATTATCACGAATTGATAAAAAGACTGGTAAAGTGATCAATTACTTCCAGGATGATGGTCTTTCAAATAACCTGATTTATGGAATCAGAACTGATGAGAAAAAGAATTTATGGATTAGTACAGCAAAAGGGATCTCTCGTTTTGATATAAAGAA
Organism: Puteibacter caeruleilacunae; assembly: GCA_005217565.1. Lineage (GTDB taxonomy): Bacteria > Bacteroidota > Bacteroidia > Bacteroidales > Prolixibacteraceae > Puteibacter > Puteibacter caeruleilacunae. The sequence goes on along the minus strand of SJCO01000011.1, from coordinate 19,612 downwards.
AAAGAGATTCAGTCAGTATTTACACGATCGATTATTCTTGGACGACGCAGTATCGAAAAGTGCCGATAAGCAGATTCTTTTTGGTGGATATAATGGATTTGTAGTCTTTGATCCCGACAATATTCATCCGGTAATGAACGGAGATGCACCTATCCTTGAAAGTATGACCTTAATGGGTAAGAAGGTACAGGTAAGCGACGAAAATGATGCCGTTCTGAAACAATCGCTTGAACATACTAATGAATTGCGACTTAATTATGAGCAGAATAATTTCTCGTTTGAGTTTATCACTACACCAATTGTATTGTCTGGATTGACTTCATACAGGTATATTCTTGATGGTTATCAGGATGATTGGGTAATTACAACGCTAAAAGATAATAAAGCCATATTTACACAGGTTCCTCCAGGTAATTATGTATTACGAGTTCGTTCGGCCAATGAAGATGGAGTTTGGGGAGGTAATGAGCGTCGACTGTCAATTGTTATTACCCCTCCGTTTTGGCAGACAATTTGGTTTAATGCTATTTTACTCATCGTATTTGGACTATTAATCTATGCGGTGATTAAGATGAGAGAGCAAAATATTAAGCGTAGAAATCTTTACCTGCAAAAAGAGGTTGAAAGCAAAACTGCTGCATTACGTCAGCAAAATAGTGAGATCACTAAACAAAAAGAGGAGATAGAGCGAATGTCAGATCAGGTACATGAAGCCGATCAGGCAAAGTTACGTTTCTTTACCAATGTTTCTCACGAATTGAAGACTCCCTTGACTTTAATCCTGGGACATCTGGATGTATTGAAAAGGCAGAAAAATGCCCGCGAAGAGAAGTCGTTTAATGTAGTACGACGCAATGCGCTGAAATTACTTGGTCTGGTTAATGATATTGTAGATTTTAGGAAGGCTGCTCAAGGAGAGTTAAATCTAGTTGTAGCACAATATAATTTTGTAGCACTTACGAAAAGCATGGTTGATGATTTTAAAGGGCATGCAAAGAATCGGGGTGTTACATTGAGTTTTATTGATGATAAGATATCAACTCCCGAAGGATTGATGCTTTGGATTGATAAAGTAAAGTTTGATAAAGTACTTAGTAATTTGCTCTCTAATGCGATTAAATATACCCCACAAAGTGGTAGCGTAGAGGTAAGTATAGAGGAGTATGATGAGCAAGTCCAACTAAAGGTAAAAGATACAGGAATAGGTATTGCACCTGGCGATGAAGAGAAGATATTTGATCGTTTTTACCGTACTGATGCCAGTCGCGAGGAGGTAGGACATGGTATTGGTCTTGCACTGGTAAAATCATTTGTTGAGTTACATGGTGGAACCATTAATGTTCACAGTGAACTAGGTAAAGGAAGCTGTTTTATTGTGAATTTTTGGAAAGGTAAAGAGCATCTACCAAAAGAGAACTATCAGGAAAAAATATCACATGCTGATTTGTCTAAGAAAGAGCCGCTTATCAGTATTGAGAGAGATGGTAAAAACTCGGATAAATACGACGCGATGCTTACTGCTGTGCATCGTCCGGAAAAGCATTCGCTGCAAAAAGAAGGTTTACCATCGGTATTGATTGTCGAAGATAATCTGGAATTACTCTCTTTTATGTGTAATTTATTACAGGATGATTACTCGATTGAAACTGCTGAAAATGGAGTTGAGGCCTTGGAGCAATTGGAGGAATTTCAAGCGGATTTGATCATCTCGGATATCATGATGCCAAAAATGGATGGTATAACGTTCTGTCAGCAGGTGAAGAAAGATATTCGTTATTCTCATATTCCATTTATCTTGCTTACTGCCAAAAGTGATTTGGAAACCCGTATCGAAGGATTCCAGTTAGGGATTGATGATTATATTGAGAAACCCTTCAATGTGGAGTTGATTAAAGTCCGCATTAGTGCATTGCTTGCTAATCGTCAGCGTTTGAAAGAGGAGTTACAGAAAGGATCGTTAATTGTATCTGATGAGCAATTGGTTCAGACACCCGATAAGCAGTTTTTAGAGAAAGTATGGAATGTAATTGAGCAAAACTATGCTGATGCAGATTTCTCTATCGAATTCTTAGGAAAAGAGGTTGGAATGAGTCGTGCTACCTTCTTCCGAAAATTTAAGAGTCTTACCGGTCAGTTGGCAAGTGATTTCATTAAAAAATACCGTATTGACAGGGCAAAGAAACTTATTGAAGCAGGTCATCGCTCTGTAGGGGAAGTAGGGGTATTGGTAGGTTATCAGAGTCCTTCGCAGTTTCGCAAAGCATTTAAAGAACTCACCGAAGTGAGTCCTTCTGAGTATATAAAAGGTTTATCTTAAAATTTGATCCCTAATTCTGCTATTACCTCAAATCTGCATCGTAGACTTTCGATGTAAGTAACTTCTGGTATATACCTACTCCAAATGTTAGTCCTACTTTTTTCAGGCAGCCTTGACCTTTTTGTCTAGTTTTTTGGGCAAGCCAAAAATGAGAAGCCTGTCCGGCTAGAGGACATTTTATTTACGCATCCTGCATTGTATCAGTAATAACTACTTCGCGAAGAAGTACTGACTGAGGAAGCTGATAAGCATATTTTACAGTCTGTGCTATATCATTCGCAGTGATATTTACTGCTCCAACCGATTCTTTCCATTGGTTATAACCATCAATAATATTCTGATCGGTTGTGTGCCCAAGCAGTTCAGTAGAAACAGCTCCAGGACAAATGCTGATAACACGCACATTGAATGGAGACATTTCACTTCTGGCAACTTTTGTAAGGCCAACAACACCATACTTACTTGCACAATAAGCACCATGATTAGGGAATGGTTGTACACCAGCAATCGAAGCCAGGTTAATGATTGTGCCAGACTTGCGTTCTTTCATGTCGTTCATTACAATCTGCATACCATTCATAACACCCATAATATTCACATCGATCATGGTTTTCCATTCCTGAGGATCCTGTGAAGCCATATCTCCCAAAAGCATAACACCTGCGTTGTTCACAATAAGGTCAGTTTTGCCATATTTAGCCTCAGCTTCTCTAACTGCTCCTTCAAACTCATCCTTATTAGTGACATCTACTTTTCGGCAGATTGTATTTGGTAGATTTAATTCCTCCATTCGCTCAACACGTCTTGCCAACAATAGCAAGGGATAACCATCTTTTGCGAACTCCTTTGCCATTTCTAATCCAAAGCCTGAACTTGCACCTGTAATAACGATCAATTTCTTGTTATAAGTTTCCATGATAATAAGTATAATTGTTTCTTTAAACTTGTTTCTTTTGTTATTCCTTTCTTTAGCAAAACTACAGAGGTATTGTAAGTCGTCAAAATACTAATTTTTGATGTTTACTATAAGGTGAACTTATGATAGCGTTTGTGACAATCATCTGAAGATTATAACTATTCCTCCAGATGTATAGCTTTGATGTTGAAATACATTAAATAGCGAATTACTGACAGTAAAAATCTTTTACAGTTTTAATTTCTTTTAAGCGTTTACATTCCTTATCCTCATATATCAATTGAGTAGAGTAAATTTGTAACATCTCTGTGCAGAAACCTGTTCCAACAACGCATTTCTTATAATCCTGAAAAATATATTTTACGTATTTTCCCTGAAATACATATTCAGTTTTACCTGTCTCGTCGTTTTTTAAAGGCTCTCTATACTGGTAACAGTTATCGTTATTTTTAGTTGGAAACAGAAGTTTACACGTGGCATCTTTATAGAAGCGATATATATTGCCTTTTTCGTCTTCAAATCTGGCAGTTTGCGTTGCTAATTTTGAAGAGCTATCACTCTTCCTGTCCGATGATGTTTCTTCTGCCTTTTCTTCAGATGAGGTTCCTTCTGCGACATCCTTCGTTGCTTTGGAAATACCTTTCGCTAATCCTTCAGCAGCTCCTTTTAACGTTCCTTTTCTTTCTGTTGCAGCCCCTAAAACAGCACCAGTTGCAGCTCCTTTTACTGTTCCCTTAGTTTTTTCTCCTTTTTTACGTTCCTCTATTTCTTTGGTTAGCGATGGCTTTCTCCCTTGTGCTTCGGCTGCAGCCTTTGATATTTTATTCTTTAAAGTATCCATAGATCTCCCAGGAGTTTTTCCATACGCTTTCCCGGCTTCTTCAACTCCTGCGACTCCAACAGATTCTTCAGGCGAATAACTACAATAGTCTATTAATGTTTCTTTTATATCAATAACAACATCGTTATAAGTTACCATCTCTTCTCCATTACTTAAAGCAAAAGTATAATTTCCATTAGGCAGTTGATTAGCTTGAAGATAATCTATAAGAGCAATTCTGTCATTCGCATTAACTGTTAGAATATTGGTTGTAGAATTGAATTTTCCAGCTAGGTTATGAATAGGATGCACTTGATTGGGTAACTCATTTTTTGCCTTGATTTCTGGATGTTGATTGTCCAGATTATTCAAGTGTGCCAGGAAGTGATCTCCCTCTGTGGTATTAAGAATTGGATTGACCATATTGACCACCTTTGATTTTGCAAAAGCTATATCCTGGTCGTTATTGATAACAGGTATGCTCTCTTTTATCTTATCCAAGTAACCATGTAAATTTTCTGATACGTCATGCTCTTTTAGGAAACTAGTAACATCATCTTTAAATGCTTTGCCTGAATCATTGAACTGTTCAGGAGAATTAACATTGTCGAAATATGACTGTACCGAATTTGAATAGGCCGATGGTGGTATACGTAGTGTAGTGTTTATTACAAAACTACCAGTTTTTTGTCCTATTACATCTTGGCTCATCTCAAAAGGAGTTTTGTTGATTCGATCGATAGGCTCATCTTTCTGATCAATTGTAAAGCGTTGCATATTTCCTTCGGCCATCCTGATAATAGAAGGAGTTTTATTGATTAACTCTAGTTCAACAGGAGCATAGTAACAATCTTCAAGTCCACTAACCTTTAATTGAAGAGAGGTTTTTTCCCCTTTGCTTAGACTCCCTTTTCCAATGGAGGCGTCAATACGAACAATATTAATCAAATCGATAGTTTTAAGAGTGCCGTCATCCAAGAGAAGACAAACGGCGTAGTGCCCGGAAATTCCAGAAGGCAAGTTGTAGATTATTTTTCTAGGAGAATAAATGGTTGACTCAAGCTCAATGGGGGCTGCGTATTGTTCATTCTTGTAACTGGTCAACATTACATTAGGTATGTCGGAAACTTGTGTTGACCCAAGAAGTGTTAATGGTTCAGCATTTCCAATTATTCTTTTGGCAACAGTGAATTCGGTATTGCTTGGATTAGAAGAATACTCTATAGGCACTTCTGGTAAAGTTGGTATCGTTGATGATGAGATAGGTTTTCCCTTCTCATCTTCGATTGTCAAACTAAAGTCTTTATCTTTAGGAACCTTGAATGAAATAGTCTCGTGCGGAGACTTTTTGTCGAAGGGGGATTCAGAAGAAAAGTCTAATGAGCTTAGCAGCACTCCCCCAGGTATTAGCAATGAATATTTTTTCAGCTCTTTAAGGTTTTTTTTGCGTTTTCTTTCATCTGAGCCTTTAGGTTTTGCAATGACCACTCCCGTAATTTGATCGCCTGATGCAACATCGTCGGGAAGATATACTGTTATCTTGCCATGCTTTGTGTCAAGAGTAGTTTTTGATTGTTCTTTCTCATACACAGTCCCCGTTATGGTAGTGGTCTGTGCAAAGCTGACTGTTCCAATTAAAATAAAAATAATGGCTGTCAGCATGGTGCCTAATATTGAGATTATTGTTTTCATACCTTTTAGTCTTTATTTGTGTAACGAATTATTCGATAATAGGTTTTGCTCGTAGGGACGAAAGCTCCAGTAGTTGAAAATGAGATATTTGAATGTGTTATAAATATGAATTATGGCTGATATCTATATTTCGTATGAGTGTAAGCTGATGAAAATGTTTTATTTACGAAATGTTGTACTAAATTTGTTGTAATAGAATAAGGAATTGTAATTCTGAATATACAATAAAGTTATGGATGAGAGACTTTTACGATTTTTTGTTGCTGTGTACGAGGAGAAGAATCTTTCTCGGGCTGCTGAGAAATGTTTTGTATCGCAACCCAACATATCGAATGGGATTAAACAGTTAGAAGAGCTGATTGATAAGCCATTGTTTACTCGTCATAAAAGAGGAGTGGAGCTAAAGGAAGAGGCTCATTATCTGTATCCAATAGCTAAAAGAATCTTAGGAGAGCTAAACTCAATTCCTGGAATCTTTAAAGAGGATTATTTTCGAGAAAAGATTGTGATAGGAGTAGCCGATGGATTGCCGATGCAATTTAAGGGCCAGTTTTTTAAGACGCTTTCTTCAAATATCCCTAATATTGAATGGGATGTTAGACCAATGGCACGAGAGTGTGAATTAAACCTATTAGTGCGCGAGTGGAAGTACGAAGATCATTTGTTCTTGCCTTTATGGAAAGAAGATTATGTGCTATGTGTGCCTGATAATCACCCTCTGGTTGATAAGGAAGTAATTGAAATTAAAGATTTAGTAGGAGAACCATTCATTCAATGTCCTCCGTGCGAAGCGCACCAACAGAGTCTTGCTATATTAAATAGTTCAGGAGAAAAATGGAATACCGTGGCCAACTGTGCTACGAAGACAGAAGTACTTACTTTATTAATTGCAGGTTTAGGAATTTCTTTTTTGCCTGAATATCTAGCAAAAGGGTGGGATGGATTTCAGATTAAACAACATAATGGACCTCGTAATTATCGGGAAATAGGTCTTTCATACGCAAAGAAGAGTCTTAAGAATTCAGCTGTTACTGACATTATAGATTACTTATCAAACGAAGAAAATCTTAAGGTATTCAATGATTGAACATAAACTGCTCAGGTAAATACATGTGAATTTCTTATTAAAGTGATACATTTGTGTTGTAAACCAGTCAGCTATGATGTCAGCAATCTCAACAGCTCTAAACCGGGTAATCCCGAAGAATATTTTATTTCGAAATCCATATTTGGGAGCGTTAGTCATAACTTTCGTCTCTTTTTTATTTCTGATTACATATGAGCCCCTTAATACCCATCCTTCATTGTCGTTTAGCTATGAGGCTACCATGGCTATTTATTGCTTTGGAGGAGGAATTTCAGCGTTCTTAGCCATAAGCTTACTGCATTTCTTTAACTTTTTTTCAGGGAAGAAGACATGGATTTTGAAGAAAGAGTTGATTGCTATTGCAATGGTTTTATTTGGTTTTGCTACAGGAATCTATTTGATAGGATTTATCATGGAGACTCCAGCGAACCGTTTAAATATGACTGTATATCTTGATTCTTTATTGAAGAGTAGTTTGGTCGCTGGTGTTCCTATCGTATTAACCACCGTCATGAACCTGAAATTTGTTTTTTATCCTGAGAAAGAGGAATCACAAGAGTTTCATATTTCAGAGAGACCAAGCATCAAGGTCGATAAAATAACAATCGAGGGTAATCAAAAGAAGGATCAGTTCGATGTTAATCCCGATGATATCGTCTATATTGAGTCGAATGGGAATTACATCGATATCTATTGGAACAATGAAGGTATACTTAAGAAAAAGACGTTAAGATGTGCACTGAAGAAGATCAATGAACAATTGAACCAATATACTTTCTTTTTACAGGTTCATCGTGCTTTCATCGTTAATCTAAGAATGGTAGAGAATAAAAAAGGAAACTCGCTGGGGTATCAGCTCAAGGTATTTCATTCGTCAAATGAAGTGCCTGTATCACGTCAGAATGTGCCAGTATTCGATGAACAAATGATAGAAGTTGCGCAGGACTAAGATTTGCATTTCATCCCATTTATTACAACCGGTCACAGCACTCTTGTCGCTCATCACTTTTTCTTGCTGTCTATCCCGTTTACTTGATAGTCAACCATAAACAGCTTCATTTTGCATTAGAAACCTAAATCAAAACGCAAGATGAACAAGATGTATTTTCCCCTTTTTATTATGGCCTACATGGTAATGACCACTCTTTTACAGGCACAAGAACCTGTAAAAGTATCAGGAGATATTGTGGATGATAATAATGAACAGGCAATAGCGTTTGCCAATGTTGCATTGCTTAGTTATCCCGATTCAGTACTCGTTGAAGGAACGATTAGTAATATGGATGGAGCCTTCTCTATGAATGCCAATCCTAATCATGAATATCTCTTACGGATAAGTTACCTAGGGTATAAAACCCATTTCCAATCAATTAGTCCCATTGAACACTCTCCATTAAAGTTAAGTAAGATCAAGTTGAAATCATCAGTCATTAATTTACAGGAGGCAACAGTCATTGCAGACAGACAAAAAGCAAAATCATCAGTTGACAAAACATCCTATTTTATATCTAAATCAATCGTCTCGTCATCAAGTGATGGTATCGATGTTTTAAAGAATATTCCAGGTGTGCAATTAGATCTACAGCGAAACATTTCACTAGAAGGAAGTCGGAATATAAAACTTCTGGTAAATGGAGTAGAGCGCAATAAAGAGTTTGTTAGTCAGCTTAATCCTAATATGATTGATCATGTTGATATTGTTAGTATGCCCGGATCGAGGTATGATGCAGACATAACTGGAGTGATTAATATCGTATTAAAGAAGAATCATGAAAATGGCATAAGTGGTCAGGTGCATCTAGAAATACCAACAACTTCAAAATTGATATTTATCTTTCCCAATTATAGTCTGAATATCACTCGAAACAAGTGGAATATTTATACCTCTTACAATGGTGAATTGAGCTATTTCGATATTAAAGAGATTACTGAGCAACAATTGAAGTCTGACCATGGCAATGAAACTATTCATTCTACCAATTATATACGACAGAAGAAATGGTCACATGTATTTCATTATGGAGCCGACTTCATCGCTAATGATCATCATCAATTCAGTTTATACGGTATGATTAATCCGTATTCCTATGAACATGATGGTTCAGTGAATTATGAAGCAGAGTTATCTCAACGAAAGGAGCAATGGCGTGCAATGAAGGACGACGATGATAATAACTTATTGGCGTATCATTCTTTGTACTACAAATATTCCCGAACTAATAGCTCAATTGATTGTGATATCAATCTAAATACCCTTGATGGTCGTTCTATTACACATCTAAACTCTATTGAAGATGATAATAAGACAAGTACGAATAGCTTTTCATATCCAAGAGAGCGACTTATGTCTGTGCAATTAAATTATACCCAAAAGGTAGGAGAGAGGTGGAATTTAGGTGTTGGTGTAAAAAGTAGTTATCAGCACATGTGGGATGGGAGAATAGAGGACTTTGACTATAAAAATCAGGTTAATGCTTCATATATTTCATTTAACTATAGCAGTGAACATTTTCAGGCAAGAGCAGGAGTAAGAGTAGAGCATGCTGACAGTGAATTTTCATCACTAATGAATCATACTAATTTATCGTGGTTGCCATCCTTTGATATCCAGAAAAGTATAGGTAAGTCGTCAAAATTAAAACTAAACTATCGAAGGTGGCTTTGGCGACCAGGGATTCATCAGAAGAATCCAGCTATAAGAATAAACTCCCCATACTTTCAAGAGTCAGGGAATCCCAATCTTGCTCCTTATTTTACAAATGATGCAATGGTTGAATATGCCAGGCAAAAGGTAAATTATTTTGCTGCCAGACTGTTTTATCGGCAGTCGACCGATGTAATTAGTAATCTATATTTTGTGGATGAATCTTCAGTTTTACAAAAGACCATTGAAAATGCAGGAACGAAATATCAGTATGGAGTACAGCTATTGAACTCTTTAAAGTTGACAAAGATGCTGTCTTTAAATTCATTTGTAAAGATGTATGAAATTACGACGAGTCCTAATCAATCAAGTCGCAATTATGGTGTAGATCGTAAAAATTGGTTTGTCTTTGCCACAAGTTTCTCTTTGACAGCTCAAATTAAGGATGATCTGGTTGCTTCATTTAACTTAGAATATAGTTCTCCCCAAACGGAGATACAAGATAACTATTACGATGAGCCACTGTACTTTTTATCACTCGATAAAAGTTATAAAAAGTGGAAATTTGGTATTATAAGTGCATTACCATTCGATAAATACTTTCTATATGATTCGAACGATATTAGCGGAGACTCCTTCGATCGCACATATAAAGGATATGTAAATACAATGCTTGTTCCAATATGGTTTAAGGTAAGTTTTCAGTTCAATAAGGGTAAGAACAAGAAGGTAAGGCGAAACCATGAACCACAAATATCAAGAGCCAGGAAAGGTTTCTAAAAACAAGGGTGCTGATCTTTAGCAATCAGCACCCTATTCCTATACCCGTTAACTTACCAAAAACGGATTAGGACATCTTCCCATTTAAACGCATAAGGCGTCATTCATCCCTACAAAATAGCTCTCCCTTCTTTCAAACAACTCCAATATGTCCGGAGTAATATCTAATAACTGTTGAACTAACTCATCATGAATCATCTGACTGTAGGTAAAATATTTAGGAATCTTACCTTGAATAGCATGCTCTCTAAGCATTTTTAAGAGATCTATTTGCTGGCTCTTTAAATGAGCATATCTACACATTGAATCTAAGTCAATCAAAGGAACAACACCATCCTTCTCAGCCTGTAGTACCAATTCTCGTTTATATTGTGGATCAATTTTACTAACAATTTTCTTTTCTTTAGAAAGTAAAAGTTTCGCTACCAATAATGCTTCGTGACGAATCCTTTTTTGTTCTTGCAGTACCAGGTCTAAAGGAAACTCATACATATTGTCGCTATAGATCATACCTGCTTCTTCTCTTTCCTCATGGGTAGAAAAGCGATTATATAATTGATCAACTAATAATGATAACGTCTCTTCAGGTATCCTTTTAAACTTGCTAATTTGACTCAATCGAGCAGTAAGACTGTATGGTTTTCGTGAGCTCGTTAAGCCTTCATAAATCGATATTTCAACGTCAGCTATAGGTGCAAGAGTGAACGAATCACTTTCATCGTTGAACAGTAACCTCGCGATTGATTTGGTGCATTCGTTTTCCGAGTTGGTTATCGCTGTAAGTGTCATTTTCCACGACAATGCATCCATATTGAAAAGACTGTCAATAGCTTCTGTTATCTGCTTCTTTTGTTCCTTCCATGATGGATTATGTTTGCGTTGTAGTATTTGATAGTTCTCAAAACTATACTTATCAGGAGAGAGTCCTTTCGTATTTGCTGGATTTTTTGAGAAATCAGTGTACTTGTATGCCTTGTAGCTGTAGCGATAAGCCTTTAGAACATTGTCTCTATGGATTTGAAACAATACAACTTCCGATTGTTTAAATACATCAACAAATGCATATTTAAGGTTTCTAATTTTAGAACTATCAATGTCAAGCTTTTCTAGTCTTTCAATCCTTTCCTGAACATTAATTTCCTCCCAGTCATTTTGCCATTGATTCAGTATTTTAATTGTTTCTTTCGATACTGCATCATACAGGCCTGTAAGGGTACTTTGCTGTCTAAAAATAGGTTTTAGTCCAGTAGGTATATATCGCATTATTTCTTTTACATAGCTAATTCTTTTCTTTTTTAGACCTTCCAGATCTTTGTTTGCATCATTTTTAAACGCTGGATTCTTTCCTTTAGCGATCGATTCATACCTGCCAATGAAACCCAGATAAAGCGACAAGTCGCGGTATTCATTAAGTGGAGTGTAATTGCCACTAATATAGTATTGTTTGAAGTATTTTAAACCCTGTAAAATCTGCTTATTAATCTCGGATGTTGAAAGCATCTTTTTTCTTGAATAGATATCTTCCACCTTTTTCAATCTTTTTGAAATTACTCCTAGAGCTTTGAGATTAAGTGTTCTAAGGATTTCTAGCTCCATAGCCTGCTTGTTAAGCATAATCGATTTGAGATGTTGAGGCATTGAAAGATCTGTTAGAGCTCTTAAATCATTGTATAATATAGCCTCTCCATGGAAAACGTTCGACTTGATATGGTTGATATCCTTCAATATAAATTTGAGTAAATTGTCGATGTTCTTTCCTGAGAAATGCATTAATATGATGTATCTCATTACCTCTTCATTAATCTCAAACTTATATTCGGGATGATCCTTATATCGGACATAAACACTATTTTCGATAATCACTAGTTGATGATTAGTTGGATCCTGGGACTGGAAAGTGCTTGAGTACTTAAATTCATCCTGAGAATCGGCTTTACGTTTATGACGGGAAGTTTTATCAATTTGATTGGCATTATAGCTTTGAAACTCCCATTCCCAATTAGGGGTGATATTTTGAGCAATTAAATATTGAACAGCTCCTAGCAAAAACTGATTCCACTTACGTGGTTGTATATCCTGATTTGAAAACAAGTTATTGTAAGTAAACTCTATGGGAGTTTGTTTGATAAAATGAAATACCTCATTTAGAGAGCTGCTCTTTATTTCCTGATTAAAGGTGCAGTCATTGATAATATCCCAAACCTTATTATGTAGGAAAGCATTAGGCTTCAAATTATCTTTCATTTGTTCAACAAACGTAGCATGACTAATTTCTCCCAATACATATGCTTGTAGCTGTTCAGCAAAAAAATCTCGTCGTTCTCCGAATTTTTGCAACTGATTTAAGAGTAGACCTTCATGTTGAGGATTCCTTATAATTTCCAGAATAATTTTATGTAGATCTTTGTAGGTAACCTGTAACTGATAATCGCAACTTGTGGAGGATAAGATGATATCGCTTGAATGCTTGTTCCCATTTTGAGAGAGCTTTAGTTCAAAGCTAGGAAGTAAATACTGTTCCTTTATGAATGTCGTTAATGAAGTCGTTGAATTGACTTTTTCCTTTTTGTAGTAAAGAGGGAAAAGCTCAATATCGTGGAATTGTAAAGGAACATTATTAAGATAACTCACTTTTTTATAGAGTTTTGTTATTTCGTTAATCTCCTTAATAGATTCATCATCAAGGTTGCTGAAAGCTAGAGGTTTTGAATAATAGTGTTTAATGCATGCTCTTTCTGTATGTGTAGCGAAAAGGCAGATATCATTCTCAATAGCTGACATATTCTTATCTTCAAACTCGTTATAGTCGGTTAGTAGCAGAAAACGTTTCATCTCTTTCCGTTTTAGAAAGAGACTCAAAAAGAACTTTTCTCCTTGTCGCGTGATATAATTGTTTCTAGAGAATAGATAATTTGTTTCTTCCACCTGTTTTTGATGGGATTTGAATAACTCTTTTTTCTCTGGATCATTATTCGTAGACTGTGAAGACGCAAAGTCATATAAATAGGTAATCTTAGTTCTTAGATCACTATTGAATTCCAATGCATGATGATCATACCAATAATTGGAATGATAGTTTTTAAGATCGACCAGCTTTTGAATGCTCATATAAATTAATCGACGCTCTTTTAATGTTACATAGAACGATTTAGAATCATACATTTTGAAGATGAATCCTTTCCAGAGATAGTTCCTAAGTAAAAGAAAACCATAGTCCGATAAAGGATTATCCTGATTCTTTAAGAAGAAATCGATCGTGGAATTAGTATTAGAGTCATTCTCAGAAGAATAAGGAACGTTATCTATCTTGTACAATTCTTCTAAAAGATCATTTATATTGTTATAAGCGGTGTTATAATATATCGCATGTTCAGCAGTTTTTTCTCTGACATACAAGTTATCCAAGAATGGAGTTGACGATGTAAAATTTTCGTTTGCCAATTTTTTAAGATTTAATAGGTCTCTTCACAATAATTCATCAAGCAATTATCCCTTTTGAGTAACCATTCAAATGGTATTATCAGAAAGAGTAATGCCGGAATTCATGCAAATCGACTTGATTCTAAAAATTAAATTAAAGGCCTATGAGTAAAGTAAAGGAACTACACTAGCACTAGAGTATTGTAATTTAATAACAGAAGCGCTCAACTCAGGGATCTAAAATATGAACTTTGGATCTCCGCCAGTGCGTGTCCGGATGGATCAATAAAACAAGTTGGTCTATAGGGACTACCACTTCGTTCATCTTTATTTTACCATCAAAGGTCGTACAAAATTACAAATACTATTTATACTGCAAAATAGAAGAAGGAGAAAATAATCAAATCATTATTCTTTCGATAAGTTTTATGTGTACACTAATCTATATTTATTTAGTGCTGCTTTGTCAAAACAAAAGGCTATATTTCGCTAAAAATCATTATCAAACTATTAACTCCAATAAAGTAATTTTATGGAACAAATCATCAAACTGAACAAGGATAATATTGCAAAAGAACACATCTGTTGTGCTATTTCCGACAAAAAATGCAAAGAAAGCTATGAGCTAAAAAAACAATGGCTAACCAATGAATTTAATAATGGATATTCTTTCTATAGACTAGACGCCCGAGCTAAAGTCTTTATTGAGTTCGGCGATTCTGAAAAAGGCTGGGCACCCATTGAAGCTCCGAACTATCTTTTAATTAATTGTTTTTGGGTATCTGGAAAATATAAAGGAAATGGCTATGGTAAAGCATTACTACAAAAAGCTATTGACGAAGCTAATGAAAAAGGGAAGGATGGATTGGTGACGGTAGTAGGAACCAAGAAGTTTCATTTTATGAGTGATACAAAGTGGCTCATAAGACAAGGATTTGAAGAAGTTGAAAAACTGTCATATGGATTTAGTCTTTTGGTAAAAAAGTTGAATCCCAAAGCTGATTCTCCTAGGTTTCTTCCTAGTGTAACATCCGGAACATGTGAGAATAAAGATGGTTTAACCGTATATTTCTCCAATCGCTGTCCTTTTGCAGAATATCATGTAGTCAATTCACTGGTAGAGACTGCAAAGAAAAGGAACCTCAAACTAGAGATCCATAAGTTAGAAAGCTTAAATGATGCGCAAGAAGCACCAACACCAGCAACGATATTTAGTCTGTTTTACAATGGTCAGTTCGTCACAACAGATATAAGTGTGTGTATGGATAGTCGCTTTGATAAAATTATAGCCAATGCATTGAAATAATGAATATATGAGCTCGCCTCAAGATAAGGCGAGCTTTAATCCTTTAATTCGAAATTATCTTTATTCTTTCCTCAATCTTGTATTGGATATCCTGAAGTTTCTCAGATCATTGTTTTAATCATTTCCTAATTATAACAATTGCAAGTTGTGTCAGCCTAAGATATTGCAGGGAGAATTGATTTTAGGCAAGTACAATCAGTTGATTTGTTACTATTCATTTTTGCAATAACCCTATTCGAAAACGAATAGTCTTTTGTAATCGTCTTATTTCCAATCAAAAAATCTTCTGAAAGTGTTGTTATTCCTGAGAAAAATAGCTGTGCTCTTCAATTTTGAAGAGAGAATGAATTGGTTGAGATTTTGTTGGTTTGTGTAAGTGTCACATAATTAAGAGTATGTGTGGTTTGGCATGTGTGTTGTTTTATGTTTTTCGTAAACGATAAAAAAAACGAAACAAAAATAATCATCATGAGAACTTTAAAAATATTAATAGCGGTAGTATTAGTAGCAGTAGCAGGGATGGCGTCAGCGCAAGTAGCAAAGCAAGATGCGAAGACTATTAACCTGACTGCTAATTTAAATACGACAATTTCTCTTCAATTGGACGAAGAAGATATTGTTTTTGACTTTGTAACATTAGAGGACTATAAAAAAGGTTTGGGACGTAAAGGTGGAGATTACTCATCAAAAGGAGCCGTTTCATCAACAACAAACTGGGCTTTGATTTTTAGGGCAACGAAAGATTTTGTTCATACTGATGGAGTTACAAAAATGAATCTTAACAATTTAGGTCTTACGGCCACGTTCGAAGGAAAGAATAAAATTTCAAACATTACTAAATACGGAACGATTTCTCCAGTTAAGAGTTACTATCGTCCATTATTATACTATAACGGAAGAGATATGAATGCTGGCGATTACGAAGATAACAAATTTACCATTTACTATGAGATGGGAACTAAGGGAAGATTAATGAATAAAAAGTCGATTTTCGACCAAGATCTGAAAAAAGGATCATATTCTACAGATATTGAATTCCTGGCTATTGAGATACTTTAATATCCAATATTGTGATTGTAAAAGAATAAAAGAGATCAAAAAAATATTATGAGAGGTTGCATATAACATGCAGCCTCTTTTTTATTTCAGAATACTTCAAATTCATTACTTTTATGGCTTTCTAATCTAGCAATCATAAATATTAAAATATAACGATCAATGAAACTGCTGAATTTAAGTCTAATAGTCTTGTTGTTTTTCACGATATCGTGTGGTACGAATAAAGAGAACGGGAGTGATCAAAATGGCCCGTCGGATAATATCGAAGGAAAAGATATACTTACCAATGCTAATGATGGGGATATCAAAGAGAACGAAGTAATTACAGAGATTAAAACGGTACATGATACTATCTATTTGGGAGAGCCAAGTGTCACTGCAACAAAGATGAATGTATTGTATCGAGGAATAAGAAATCCCATCGATATTGCAGTTCCAGGAATAGCGGCAGAAAATTTGCAGATAAGCATGAGTAATGCGACATTTGAAAAGTGTAGCTCAGGATATCTTGTGGAGCCTGGCAAAGGGAAGCGAAGTACAGTTTCTATTTCTGCAAAATTAAATGGTACGACGAAAAATTTGACTAAGAAAGAATTTAGAGTTGAGTCTCTTCCTGATCCAGTGGCTTATGTTGGAGGAGTGAAAACGGGGCGAATACAGATATCGAGCTTGAGAGCATGTCAAGGTGTCATTGCACGATTAGAAAACTTCCCGTTTGATGTTAAGTATTCCGTAAAGGAATACGTATTTTCAACCTCATTAAAAGGGCAGACTATAGAACGAAACGTACGAGGTCCACGCTTTTCAGCTGATGTTAGGCGTTTAATTAATCAACTTAGAAAAGGTCAGAAGTGCTATTTTGAAAATATAAAAGTTAAAGCGCCTGATGGTAGTGTTAGAAATATTGGAACAATTGCGCTGAAAATAATATAACTAATGCCATAATCTATACTCGATGACTCGAGTGAAAAGAATAGCCTGGGATTGATCAAATACATCTCAGGCTATTTTTTTGACATATACTAATGTAGGTGTAATTAATTTATAGATTCCCATACCGATATTACATTAAATCAGAATTGAAAGATTCAAATTACGGTGGATGGTAAAAACATTATTACAGATTAGGCTCAAACAACTGTATCGAGGAGCAACAGATATTGGGATTATACGTAGTCTATTTTTGCTGTGTCTTGCTGGTTTTTTAGGAAGTGCATTATTTATGAAATCTGCAGATCAAACCTTCTCTCCATATATTGGTCTTGCGCTTTTAGGTGTACTAATAATGATACAAATATCGCGTCGGGATAAACTATTCCTTAAGACGCATTTTAGCAACTATAAATTCTTCCTAATAGCTGAATACTTGATCATATCAGCTCCGGTACTATTCTGTATGTTTTATCATTTTCAGCTACTATCAATTGCAATAATTCTGGCTGGTATTCCATTATTGATTCATATTGATAAATCGACGAAGCATAAAACTGCTCGTTCGTTTCTTCATAAGTGGATACCTGACGATTGCATTGAATGGAAGGCTGGAGTAAGATCACAGTATTACCTTATGGCTATTGTCTGGATTGTTGGTATAGTAACCTCATTTTACATCTCCAGTGTACCAATTGCAATATTCATACTAGGGATTGTATCGTTAAGCTTTTTCGACAAGAATGAGTCATATCAAATATTGATGTCCTATGAACGAGGTCCCAGAAAGCTATTACAACTTAAAATAGGGCGACAAATAAAGCTGTTCTCAGCGATTGTAATACCAATGGTTTTACTGTTCCCATTCTTTCATCCAGAGTACTGGTATATTCCTGTTGTTGAATATCTAATTCTCCTTACATTACAGATCTATGTTGTGTTGGTGAAGTATGCTTTTTATGAGCCTAATATAAAATCACCTGCAGTGAGTATTTTTGTTTCCATTGGAGTAATGGGAGGTATGATCCCAATTTTACTCCCAGTGGTATTACTATTGATACTGTGGTTCTATTTCAAATCAATCGACAATCTAAACTTTTATCTAGATGATTTCAATTCATAATCTAACCATATCATATATCGATGATAAGAAAGTCATTAACAACCTTAATTTGTCTTTAGATGATGGATTAATACATGGTATTGTAGGACTTAATGGGGCAGGGAAGACTACCTTATTAAATGCTTTGTTTGGATTGGTAAAGCCACAAGAAGGATCTATTCTGATGGATGGTCATAAGCTTAGTAAAAAGAAAATTGCTTATCTGGTTACCGAGAACTTTTTCTACTCTAATATTACCGGAAATGAGTATTTAAGTCTCTTTAAGAATCCCAACTTTGATGTTGAGCAGTGGAATCAGCTGTTTTCACTTCCTCTGAACCAGGTTATTGATGGATACTCAACAGGGATGAAGAAGAAGCTTGCCCTTATGGGTATTTTAAAACAGGATAAGCCCTTGCTGATACTTGACGAACCATTCAATGGACTTGATATTGAAACGTGCAGAATTATCCGAATGATTCTATTGAGACTAAAACAAAAAGGAAAAACAATTCTGATAACTTCACATATTATTGAAACACTGACCAATTTGTGTGATTACATACACTATCTAGAGGGAGGAGCGATTAAAAATAGTAACGACAAACAAGGTTTTTCTGCTTTTGAACGAGAGGTATTTGATAAGATTGAAAATGATAACGTTGATATTATCAACCGACTAACCGAGTAGAGTCATCGTTAATATTAAGATTGTTTAATCGTCTGTAGTACTACAGCTTGGGAAGGGAATAAGTAATACTCAGCCTCTTCTATTGCGCCTGAATTGTAATAAAATATCTCATAAATCAACTTTTTTTGCTCTCTTCATTTTTAGAATATTACTATTCGATAATGAATGGTGGAGTGTAACTGTCATATAATCAGTGACAAAGCATTGTAGGAGATGATGTTTATTGTCTTCTTAGTTTATTATTCTTCGAAAATGAATAATGAAGTTTATGCTTGTGGAAAATGCAAAATCTCATAAAATCAAACAAATATAATTTTTGGCACGCCGATTGATTTACTTTAAGCGTAAATGAAGGAAAAAAATTAAAAAAATAAATATCATGAAAACTTTAAGAACATTAATCGCAGTAGTATTAGTAGCAGTAGTAGGAATGTCAGCATCGGCACAGGTAGCACAGCAAGATGCAAAGACGATAAATCTTACAGCAAATTTGAACACCACAATCGCTCTTAACTTGAGTGGAGACATCGTATTTGATTTCAATACCCTTGCCGACTACAAACAAGGTCTAGGATCATACGAAGGTGCATATGTATCAACAGGATCAGTATCATCTACTAACAACTGGAATCTTTATTTCAATGCAACAAAAGATTTCAAACACTCAAACGACAAGGATAAGATGCCTTTGGACAACGTCGGTTTGACAGCAAAATTTGATGGATCTAACAGCATTAAGAATTATGCAGATAACGAAACAATTGCATTGAGCAAGTCAGAGCAGGTGATTTTAGGACACGATGGCAAGAAGATGAATGCAGGTGACCACGATACCAACGGATTCAAGA
>SJCO01000002.1 GCA_005217565.1 Puteibacter caeruleilacunae | reverse complement strand
GAGAAGCCTGTCTTTAGTGGCTGTCCAAATGACCAGTTGAATGTTGTAATGGATGCCGGCAAGTGTGGTGCAACGATCACATGGACCGATCCAACAGCAAATGATAACTGTGACGGAGCCATCACACCAGTAAGAAGTGATGTGACAGGCTTGAACAGTGGCGATCTGTTCCCAGAGGGTACAACAGTCATAAGCTGGACGGCAACTGATGCTGCGGGTAATGTACAGACCTGTTCATTTACCGTAACAGTAAACGGCGATGCAGAAGCACCAGAAATTACATGTCCTGAAATCGCAGCTAACTATAGTACTGATGCGGGAGTGTGTAGTTATACGGGAACTTTTGTAGCTACAGGAATAGATAATTGCGATAATGAAGTTACACTAAATTATTCAGTTGATGGAAGTCCAATAACCTTCCCATATACTTTTCCACTCGGATCAACAGATGTGAAAGTTTTAGCAACTGATGATGTTGGCTTGACTGATGAGTGTACTTTTACAGTGGTGGTAGTCGATAATGAAGATCCAGTTGCTAACTGTAAAGACATCACCGTACAGTTGGATGCATTAGGTAATGTAAATATTTCAGAAGACGCAGTAAATGATGGTTCAACAGATGCTTGTGGCGGATTGACGTTTGATACAGATATAACCACATTTGATTGTACAGATGTAGGTCCAAACACAGTGATCTTGACCGTAACAGATGCTAATGGTAACAGTTCAACTTGTACAGCTACAGTTACAGTGCAGGATAACACTGATCCATTCATCAGCTGTAAGGACATTACTATAGAACTGGATGAACAGGGAGTGACTTCTATTACAGCTATTGAATTAGTTGGAGATCTTAACGATAATTGTTCTCCTTTAGAGGATCTTGAGTTTATTGCATCTAAAACTGATTTCAATTGCGATGATGTTGGCCAGAATACAGTGGTATTAACCGTAATTGATGGTAGTGGAAATAGTACATCTTGTGACGCAATAGTAACCGTACAAGATAATATCGATCCAACAATCACTTGTCCTGAGAATATTGTAGTCTATGCAGATCAAGAGACTTGTACCGCAGAAGGAGTTGAATTAGGAGCACCAGAAACCGATGATAATTGCGGTGTTGATGGTGTAGAAAATGATGCTCCAGAAATATTCCCTCTAGGCGTTACAGTGGTAACATGGACTGTAACTGATCTATCAGGCAATATAGCTACTTGTGAACAAGAAGTTGATGTACAGGCATATCCTGTCGCTGTAGACGATTATCAGTTTATTGATGAGCCTGTGGCTATAATTATGCCTTTGGAGAATGATCTGGATTGTGATGATAACATTGATCCAACAAGTTTGGTAACATTTAATGGACCAACTCATGGAACAATAACTGTCGATAGCGAAGGCAACGTGACTTATATTGGTGAACAAGGTTATATGGGACCTGATCAATTTGAGTACATCATCTGTGATACTGATGGATTATGTGATACTGCGACAGTAGTATTAGATGTTGATTTGAATGAACCTCCAGTTGCGGTAGATGATTACTACGAGAATCTGATTGATGGAGTCCTTACTGGAAATGTTATGGATAATGACTATGATCCAGATGGAGATCCTATTGTTGCAACATTGCTTGAGGAACCTTCACATGGAACCGCAACAATTGCTCCAGATGGAACACTGGTTTATACTCCTGGTGAAGGATTCCTGGGAATCGACGAGTTGGAATATTATATCTGTGATAATGGTAATCCTGTGATGTGTGATACAGCTGTTGTTGTGATTAACATGTTAGAAGATACCGATGGTGATTTAATTCCAGATCGTGATGATATTGATGATGATGATGACGGAATTGTTGATGTTCTAGAAGGGGACAGAGCTATCGATACTGACGGTGATGGTGTTCCTGATAGTCTGGATAATGACTCTGATAATGACGGAATAATGGATGTCGTTGAAGCTCAGGAAACAGATGATTATGTTGCTGTGGAAGAACCAGATACTGATGGTGATGGATTGGCTGATGTCTTTGATCCTGATCAAGGTGGAAAAGAAATCATTCCTGTCGATTCAGATGGAGACGGTGTTCCTGATTATAGAGATATTGATTCAGATGATGACGGAATAACCGACTTGACCGAAGCAAATGATACAGATCATGATGGTATTTCTGATATCCAGTTATCAGGAGTAGATGTTGATCAAGACGGAGTAGATGATGAATTTGATACTGTACTGAATCATCAGTCTCCAGATAATCCTGAAGGAAGTAATTCTGCAGTTCAGAATTCTGATAGTGACATGGTACCAGATTACAGAGATATCGATTCTGATAATGACGGAATTGTGGATAATATCGAAGGACAAACAGAGGCAGATTATATACCACCAACAGGAAGTGATACTGATGGAGATGGATGGGATGATGCTTATGATCCGGATGTGGGAGGTACTGCTTTCATCCCGACCGACACCGATGGCGATGAATATATTGATGCCATCGATGATGATACTGATGATGATCTTGTTCCTGATTATATCGAAGGAAGTGATGCAGATATGAATGGTATGGCTGATGTAATTCCGTTAGGAACAGATAGCGACAAGGATGGATTGGATGATGCATACGATACAGTTGATGGATCTGATCAGCCAGGTAATGAGTTAGGAAGTAATGCTCCGCTTCAGAATACCGATGGTGATCCTGATCGTGATTGGAGAGATATCGATGATGATGAAGACGAGTTGTTAACTGCAACCGATGAAGATATCAATGGAGATGGAGATCCAACCAATGATGATATAGATGAGGATGGACACCCAAATTACCTTGATGCAGATGATAACAGACCGTGTGCAGTAGATATCGATGGTGACGGAATTATTAACTGTGACGATATTGATGATGATAATGATGGAATAATCGATGTGAATGAAGGCTTTGTAAGTGAAGGAGAGGTTGGAAGAGATTCCGACGGAGATGGTTATCCAGATTATCGAGATATTGACGCGGATGGAGATGGTATAGTAGATATTATTGAGGCACAAACAACTGATGGTTATATTCCACCAACAGGAAATGATTCAGATGGAGATGGACTTGATGATGCTTATGATCCGGAAGACTCTTCAGGCTTGACACCTGTAGATACAGATTCTGATTCAACACCAGATTATCTAGATCTGGATACTGATGATGACAATGTGCCAGACTCAACCGAAGGTCATGATGCAGATCATTCTGCTACACCTGATACTACACCTACGGGGAATGATTCAGATGGAGATGGACTTGATGATGCTTATGATACAGTTAGTGATATTCTTGATCCAGCAAATCCAGAAGGTTCAAATGCTCCACTTCAGGATACTGATAACGACGGAGAACCAGACTGGAGAGATGTTGATGATGATGGTGATGGAAAACCTACAGGTACACTAGAGGATGGTGATGAAGATGGAGATCCAACCAATGATGATTGTGATGAAGACGGAATTCCAAATTATCTGGATGATGATGATGATTGTGAATTGATCATTCCAAATGGTTTCTCTCCAAATGATGATGGAATCAACGAAATATGGATCATCAGAGGATTGACTAAATATCCTGAAGCTCGAGTAGAGGTATATAACCGTTGGGGAGTTAAGGTGTATGAAAAAGTAGGTTATGCCAATACAGACAGATGGGGTATGCCAGATGCATACTGGGATGGACGCTCAGATCATAAGATGACTATAGGTAATGGAAAACTGCCTGCAGGAACTTATTTCTACATACTATTCCTGGAACCAGGATTAAAGCCTCATAAAGGGTTTGTATTTATAAATCGTTAGGAATTGAAGTTATGAACAGAAAATCAGGAAAAATGAAAGTCAGGATATCAATATTAGCCGGAATGATGATCTTTCTGATCAGCTTCATTCCAAAGCAGAGTCAAGGTCAGCAAGATCCGATGTACACACAATACATGTTCAATACGCAGGTAGTCAATCCTGCGTATGCTGGAACATGGAAAACAATGGGATTTATGTTCTTAACTCGGCATCAATGGGTTGGTTTCGATGGTCATCCCGCGACCAATACATTTACAGTTCAAACTCCTTTGAAGAATGAAAATGTTGGTCTTGGCTTATCGGTAATGCACGATGAGATAGGTTATGAAAGACGTATCGGCATATATGGTGATTACTCTTATAAACTAACACTAAAAGAAGGACTGTTTCTGCGGTTAGGATTGAAGGGAGGATTTATGCAGTATCATAATAACTTGAATAACTATACGTTGTATACAGGGGGACCAAGTGATCCACAGTTTCAGGGTGTTGTTGAAGACTTTATGCCGAATTTTGGAGTAGGAGCATTTATGCATTCCGATAGGTTCTATCTAGGATTATCCATTCCCAAACTAATGGAAAACAGTTTTGATAATTCTGAAATATCTGAGTCAATTAAGGCTGAGAAACGGCATCTATTCTTTATTGGAGGAGTTGTTCTAGATCTATCAGAAGATGTGAAATTTAAGCCAACAGTGTATTCCAAATTAGCATGGAATGCTCCTGTTCAGTTCGATTTTACGGCAAACTTTTTAATCAAGGAAACGTTTTGGTTAGGAGGGATGTATCGAACAGGTGATTCATTTGGTTTTATTGCACAATGGATATTCAATAAAAATAAGAATATGCGCATAGGGTATGCAATTGATTTTACCAAGACTGAGCTGAGAAATAATCATAATGGAGTTCACGAAATTATGGTTTCGTATGAGTTAGACTTTAAAAAGTTACTGTTTAGTTCTCCCAGATATTTTTAACCTAACAAGTTGAATCATGAAATTACGAGTAATCTTATTAATGCTGTTCGTTAGTCTCTACAGCTACGGACAAAAAAACGAAAGACACGTATTTGACGATGTAACGTTTGAGGTTGAATTAACTACAATTAATTCAATAGCCAGCGACTTTGGTCCTGCCATTGTAGAAGGAGAGCTAATTTTTACATCTTTTCCAACAGAGATTCAAAAAAAGTCTCTCAGGCGCGATCACAATAAAGTGTTCTATGACCTATACAAAGTTGGACTTGACAAGGAAGGAAGCTTAGATGAAAGTAGATTGAACTTTGATAATGTAAATAGGGAATATCACGAAGGTCCTGTTTCGTATTGTGAAAAGACAGGAGAACTGTTTATGACACGATCGAATTATGAGGATCCCAATGTGGAGAAAGGCTTTCTTAAGCATCGAAGTAACTATCATTTGGAGATTGTTGTTGCAAAAAAGGTTGAAGGTGAATGGAAGATCATAGAGGAGTTTCCTTTTAATGATCCTACATTTTCAACTGGACACCCTGCTGTTAACAAAGCCGGTGATGTGATCTATTTTGCAAGTGACCGCCCTGGAGGACAGGGAGGGACAGATCTGTATAAAAGTGAACGGAAAAATGGAGAGTGGACTGAACCCGTCAATTTGGGATCAACTATAAACACCTCTGGACAAGAGATGTTTCCCTTCCTTAATGATGATGGAGTACTCATTTTTGCATCTGACGGACACGCAGGTGTCGGTGCTCTTGATATCTGTTATGCTGCACCCTTTAACGGAGACTACAAGGTTGAGAACCTTGGTGAATCAGTCAACTCTCCTTCCGATGATTTCGGATTGGTTATTTATCCCAATCATAAAGTAGGATATTTTGCATCTAATCGCAGTGGAGGAGAAGGTGATGATGATATTTATAAATTGAATATCCTTAGCTCTTTATTTAAAGGAAAAACTATCGATCATAACGGAGATATTCTGGCCGAAACAAATGTTGAACTGTACGACAGTAGTGGCGAAGTTATTCAAAAGACTGTATCGGATGAGAATGGACACTTTTCATTCAAAGTTGCTAGTGATAAAGAATATACATTGCTTGGAAGTAAGGAGTTTTATAAAGATGCGAATAAAAAGATACTTAATGATTCTTACGCTGAGCTACAACTTATTGGCATATATAAACTTGAATTGGCTGTGTTGAATAAAGAGGATTACATGCCAATGGCAGATATTCCTGTTCTGATAAATGGATTAGATATTCTAAGCCCGGCAAACGGATTAATTAAAAAAGATCTGGCTGTTAATACAGATTATCATATCGCATTAAATAAAAAGGGATATTTGAAGCAAACGATTGATATTACTACGAAAAATTTAGCTCCAGGTATTATCAGAGATACGTTATTCCTGTTCAAGGCTGAAGTGGATAAAGTCTTTGTTCTTAAGAATATATTCTATGATTTCGATAAGTGGGATATTCTACCTGAATCGGAAGTAGAACTGAATAAATTGATCAATATCATGAATGAAAATCCAGGATTAGCTGTGGAATTAGGTTCTCATACCGATGCTCGTGGTAGTGATGCCTATAACATGGTATTATCAGAAAAACGTTCTAAATCGGCTGTTGGTTATTTAATCAAACATGGAATTGATGCGAATCGCATAAAAGCCAAAGGATATGGAGAATCACAGTTGGTAAATCACTGTGAGAATGATGTGAAGTGTCCTGATTGGCTGCATCGCCAGAATAGAAGAACAGAAATGAAAATTATATCTTTTGACGAGAAGTAGTAAGAATAATATAAGTGTTATAACATCTATTCAATCTATCTCAACACCGCCTGTCATGTCACAGGCGGTTTTTTTCTGCCAAATCGACAGGTAACAGGTAATGGCACAGGCTTTGATTGTAGGTGCTGTGTAAAATTGAAAATTTGTCGAATTAAAACCTTATAAAAATGCAAACAGGAAAAATTGGTGTTACCAGTGAGAATCTGTTTCCCATAATCAAAAAGTTTCTCTATTCAGATCATGATATTTTCTTAAGAGAAATTGTATCTAACGCAGTAGATGCAACTCAGAAACTAAAAACCCTTGCTTCTGTAGATAAGTATAAAGGAGATGTTTCTGATGTAAAAGTTACAGTTACTTTAGATAAAGATGCAAAGACATTAACAGTGTCGGACTGTGGAATCGGAATGACAGCCGAGGAGATTGAAAAGTATATCAACCAGATTGCATTTTCAGGCGCGAATGAATTCCTTGAAAAATATAAGAACGATGCTAATGCTATTATCGGTCACTTCGGATTAGGATTCTACTCTTCTTTTATGGTGTCAGATAAAGTGGAAATCGTTACGCTTTCACACAAAGAAGGTTCGCAAGCTGTTCGCTGGAGTTGTGACGGTAGTCCTGAGTATAACTTGGAAGACGCAGAACGTACAACAGTAGGTACTGACATCGTTATGCATATCAACGAAGAGTCAATTGAATTCCTTGAAGAAAGTCGTGTTTCAGAACTATTAAATAAATACTGTAAATTCTTACCTATTCCTGTTATCTTCGGAAAGAAGAAAGAATGGAAAGATGGAGAGTATGTTGATACTGCTGATGACAATCAAATCAACGATACTAATCCAGCCTGGACGAAGAAACCAGTAGACTTGAAAGATGAAGACTACAATAATTTCTATCGTCAGCTTTATCCTATGGGTGATGATCCTTTATTTAATATTCACCTGAATGTTGACTATCCTTTCAATCTAACTGGAGTATTATACTTCCCTAAATTGAAGAATAATCTAGAGATTCAAAAGAATAAAATTCAGTTGTACTGTAATCAAGTATTCGTAACTGATTCTGTAGAGGGAATTGTTCCTGAATTCCTGACTTTATTGCACGGAGTAATCGATTCTCCTGATATTCCATTGAATGTATCAAGAAGTTATCTTCAAAGTGATGGAAATGTAAAGAAAATTGCAGGACACATTAATAAGAAGGTTGCCGATCGCTTGAATGAAATCTTTAAAGAGAGTCGTACTGACTTTGAAGAAAAGTGGGATGATTTGAAGATGTTCATCGAGTATGGTATGCTTACCGAGGAGAAATTCTACGATCGTGCGATGAAATTCTTCATGTTCAAGAATACTGATGGCAAGTATTTCACATTCGAAGAGTATGAAAATATCATCAAGGATAATCAAACAGATAAGGACAATAACCTGATCTATCTTTATGCTAGCAACCGTGATGAGCAATTTAGTTTCATTGAGGCAGCTAAAGAAAAAGGTTATGATGTATTGATGTTAGATGATGCTCTAGCTACGCCATTGGTAAATAAATTTGAAGAAAAACACACTAATAAGCGTTGGGTGCGTGTAGATTCTGATATTGTTGAGAAGTTGATCGTAAAAGATGATACAACAACCGAAGAATTTACAACTGAAGAGAAAAACGATCTAAGTCCTATTTTCCAGGCTGTTTGTCCTGAAGGTGAAGGTAACTTTATCGTAGATTTCCAAAATCTGGGAGAAACTTCAAGTCCAATGGTGATTACCAGAAATGAGTTCATGCGTCGTATGAAGGATATGAGTCATATGCAAGCAGGAATGAATTTCTATGGAGAAATGCCTGATACCTTCAATCTTGTTATAAATACTAGCCATCCATTGGTGAAGAAAGTATTTGAACAAAAGGATGAGGCTTTAGCAGATGCATTGTCACAGTTGAATACTGAGATTTCTTCCTTGAATGCAGACAAGGAAAAGCTTGAAGCATTGAAAAAGGATAAAAAAGAAGAAGAGGTTCCTCAAGAAGAAAAAGATCAACTTCAGGAAACTGAAACTAAGCTAGAGACAATGAATACAGAGAAACGTGAAAAATTAACTGCGTTTGGTAAAGAAAGTACTTTAGCTAAGCAGATGGTTGATTTAGCACTTCTTGCTAATGGAATGTTAAAAGGAGAAGATTTAAATGCATTCGTAAAACGAAGCGTTGAGTTGATTAAATAATATTCCTACATAGTATATTTATGAATCCCGGGTACTGTCGTTGTGATGGTGTTCGGGATTTTTATTGCCTCAAATTCCTCCCTTATCCACCTTCAGTTTCATGGTCTACTTTAGATGACATTAAATTGTGACTATAATACCCGGAATGATCTCTTATAATCTAAAATGTTGATTTTTAGGGAATCTAAAAAATGAATGATTAGCACAAATACGTCAAAATCTGAATGATTTGTGATAGTGGGCTATGTTTTCTAGTTGTTTTTTCAAAAAAAGAGTAGTTGTTGTGATTGCTGTATGATGCGAATTTATTGGGATATACGGTAATGCCGATCTGTGTATTGCAACTAAATCACAATTGAAATATTTGTGATATGATTTGATGAAATCTTTGAAGTCGATGCTAATTAGCCTTCTTATTTTTACATCAGGAAAACAATAAACTAACATTAACCGCATCCTCACATTGTATATTTTACAGAAAACACTCGGGCGTGCGGCTAACTAAATGAAAATAATGCAATCGATTGCTTTTGTTGGAATCATGTACTGCTGGATTTATTATAGTGCTCAGCAAATGTTTTTAGCTCTCGCATCGCATTATTTAAGTTGTTAAGAATTGAATCGAAAAGATATAATATAGAATAACAACTAAAACTTGAACTAACATGAAAAAAGTGAGATGGAAGGAAGGTATTCCCATTCTATTCAAACTCTGTTTCGTATGTATTGGATTAACAATGGTGTTGTGCCAGTGCGACGATAAGTTTGATAAGTACTATGATACTTCTTCAAATGACTTGGGTGCTCCTATTATTGATCAGCTTCAGGCAGATCAGGATTTCAGTGTTTTTCTGGATGCATTAAAGAAAACAGAACTTGATAAGTTTCTTACCAAGGGATCTGTTTATACAATATTTGCACCTACTAACGCTGCTTTCCAAAAGTATGAGCAAAAGACAGGTTTGCAAGTGTCATCAATGGATGTAGATCAGTTGAGAGACTTGTTAAGCTATCATATTGTTTATGGACTTCATTATCAATATTCTTTTGATAAGGACTATAAAAATGATGGATTAGTATCGTATGATACGCGTTGGATGGATGAAGCAAATCATCAGGCAAAACAAGTTAGTATCTATCCTTCAAGATTTTTTGGGCGTCAGTCTTCACTAAAAGATTACTCTCAAGACTATCAAGAGGTATACGGAACATCATTCGCTGAGACTTTTAATGTAGATGGTATTCCTGTTTTATCAAGTAAAATGGATATCGATTGTGAGAATGGTACCATTCAGGGTATAGATGAGGTGTTGGAACCACCATTGAGAATGGATAACTTCTTGCTAGAGAATGATCAGGTTAATCTATTTGGAGAGATCCTTGAGCGTTTCGATACATTGGTTGTAGATCCAGAAAATACCTATACCAATGAAGAGGGTGTATTGGTTGAAGCATTTAAAAAGCAGTATACGAGACAAAAGTATGGTATACCTCTGAATCCGGCAGATGAGAGTGAATTGGTTACAGCGATTGTTCCTTCTAACACTGCCTTGAATCAATTCTTTGAACCATACAATCAGTATTATGATAATTCATTGGATAATTATCCTGATGACATCATGCTATTGGTGGTGAAGAATGCTTTGGCTATGGGAAAGAAGTTTAAATTGGATATGCCTTTGTCATTGAGGACCATTAGCAATACGATTTATGGAATCAAAGATTGGCTAACTTCTCCTGCTAAGCCGGTTAGTAATGGTTTAGTCTACGTGACCGATAAAATGTTGGCTCCTAAGGAGCTTGCTTCAGTTACTGGTGATATCATGTTAAATCCTGAGTATAGCGATATGAAGTTCGCTTTAACTTATACAGGTGTGTTAAATACCCTATCAAAAGCCACAAGGCCAGGGACAGATATTGTTGATGGTGTTCGTGAGCGTATTCCGGTTGGTTATACGGTATTTGCTGTTCCTAATAGTGCGTGGGATGAGGCAGGAATTGATGTTTATAACCTACCTGATGAGAATGGTAAAAAGTATCTCAGAAGTATCGTTGAATTTCTTGTCGTTAAAGATTCGGTATATGCATTTGATACAAGTTATGAGGAGTATGGGAAAGGAATTGAGCCATATCAATTTAGAGATGGTTATTATGAATCGATGAATGGTACTTATTTCGAGAAACGTGAAGGTTTATTGTATGGAGGAGACAGAGAAAATCCTATCGCCATTACAACTAATGAAAAGCACTATGAGAATGGAACTGTTCATTTTATCGATAAATTGCTTTTAGGTCCTGACGCATCAATGAATTTGTTGAATGTATTGGGCGCGAATCCTGATTGTGGATTAATTTATGCTGAATTGGAAAACAATCCGGAAACCTATAGTAGTCTGGTTACTGAGTTTACAGATAATTCAAACACGTTTACTTTCTTCTGTCCTTCAGATGCGGCATTGGCAGCTTATAATACTTGGGCTGAAAGTACTGAAGGGTATACCAAATTCTCTGATATGACTGATGAAGAGAAGGTGGTCTTCTTGAAGAATCACTTGATTCGTAAGCGTATTTTCCAGGGAGCTTTCTCTGAAGATCAACGCATCTGGACAACGTCTGGAAAAGAGTTGATTATTAAAATGGTTGGTGGAGAACTGATGGTTGATGATCAGAATCCTATAACTGAAGATGCTATGGCAATTGGTCAAAAGAATGATCAAGGTGTTAATGGTGTTGTTCAACCTATGGATAAGGTGTTGCTACCACAATAATCAATAACTGTAAACAAGAAAATTCATGATCATGTATAAACATAAATCAATCATATCATCTATTTTCACCTTGCTCATCTGTCTTTCCTTTATGGGAGTGTCTGCCCAGAATGGATTTATTGTCAGAGGAACAGTAACGGAGAAATCCAGCGGAGAGCCATTGATTGGGGTGAATATTATCGAGAAGAATGAGAATGACCGTTTTTTGAGTGGTACGGTAACCGACTTTAATGGAAACTATACATTGAAAGTATCAAAGAAAGAGGCATTATTGGTTTTCTCATTCATTGGTTATAAATCGCAGAATGTAAATGCTGGAGGAAAAACCATTGTGAATGTTGCAATGGATGTTGAGTCAGCTGAAATTGATGAAATCGCGATTATGGGACGAAAAACAGATTCTAAAATGGATCTGGGAATTAGTACCATTGCAAAAAGAGATATTGGAGGTTCCATTACCTCTGTAAATATGGAAGCAGTAAAAGAGACTCCGGTAACTACTGTTGAGGAGATGTTACAAGGACGTGCTGCAGGTGTACAAGCTACTGCAATATCTGGTGATCCAGGTGCTGGTTTTACAATCCGTATTCGTGGTACTACTTCATTAATGTCAGGAAACGATCCACTTTATGTTGTTGATGGTATTCCTATTATTGCAGAAAGAAACCAGAGTGGATTATCCGATTATGAGTTTAATCCATTGAGTGATATTGATCCTGAAGATATCGAATCAATGACGATTCTTAAGGATGCTTCAGCAACAGCAATTTATGGTTCTCGTGGTGCCAATGGTGTTGTAATAATTAAGACCAAAAGAGGAAAACAAGGACGAACAACTATTGCTGCTTCTGCGAAGATGACTCTTCAGAAGACTCCTCGCCAGATTCCTATGCTTAATGGAGAAAGTTACAAGATGTTGATGCTTGAAGCTGACCAATTTAGAGGTGGTGATAAATATCATCAAGAAGTACAAATGCACTTGCGTGATGATCCAAATGATCCAGACTTTGAATTGCATAACAATGATACAGATTGGATGGATGAGATTTCTCAACTTGGATTCTCTCAGCAATATAGTTTTTCTATTCGTGGTGGTGGTCAATCAACTGCCTACGCATTTTCAACAGGTTATACAAATCAGACAGGTACTATCTTAAATACTGGTTACCGTCGATTTAATACTCGTTTTAACCTTGATAACAAGGTGAGTAAGAACTTTAAGTTTGGTAGTAGTATTGCTTATACAAACTCCTTTACCAATAAAAAGGATCTTTCAACTAAAGGAATTCCAGGTGTTACTGCTTCTGCTCAGCTAGCTGATCCAACCTGGCCTGTTTATGATCAAGACAGTTTTGGAAATTCAAAAGACAACTATGCCATCAGAAAGTGGGAAGATGAGAATACTCAGACCATGTCCAATCCTGTGGCATTTTTGGAAAGTATTAGAAGTGATAACAAGAATAACCGTTTTACAGGTAGTGTTTTTGGTACATTGAATATTGCAAAGGGATTAACAGTTAAGACTCAATTCTCAACAGATATTAGTGTATTGCAGGATGAGTTCTTTATTCCACCTGAAGCTACAGGTACAGAACCTGGCGATAAATTAGAGCGATATAACAAGGTGAAGTTGTATGATAAAGAAACGATGAGATTATCATTGGAAAATACCGTGAATTATGCCAAGACCTTGGGGGAGAATCACCATTTCAATTTTATCTTGTTGCAGTCGGTTCAACAGACCTCTAATAAGTCAATGACTGTCGCAGGAACAAACTCTGCAGGTGAAGATTTTCAGAATGTAAACGATATAAGTACCTTCTTAACTTATGGTGAAAGATCTGTAGGTTCAAGTGAGAGTGAGTCGGCTTTGTCATCACTACTAGGGCGTATGCACTATAAATACAAAGACAATTATTCGCTAACAGCAACAGTTCGTCGTGATGGATCTTCTAAGTTTGGAGGTAATTCGAGATATGCAATTCTTCCTGCTCTTGCAGGTTGGTGGAGAATGTCGGCTGAGGATTTTATGTCAGGAGTTAGCTTTGTAGATGATTTAAAGTGGCGCTTCAGTTGGGGATATTCAGGAAACGGAAATATTGGCTCGTATAAGTTTGTTAGTCGTTATGCATCTGGAGGAAGTAATCACTATTTAGGAACTTCCGGTGTAAAAGCTTCTAATATTCGTCTTGATAATTTGAAGTGGGAGACTACTGAGCAGATTAATATTGGTGTTGATGCTACATTCTTTGAAAATCGTGTTTCATTAACAGCCGATGCTTTCCTCAAGACTACCAGAGATATGCTTTGGAATAATAATACACTTCCTACGAGTTCAGGTTTCTCTGCCTTGTACATCAACTCGGGTGATGTAGAGAATAAAGGTATTGATTTAAACATCGACGGAAGTATCATTAATAAAAGAGATCTTCAGTGGAAGATGAGCTGTAATGTTTCCTTGATTCGTAACAAGATGTTGAAGCTTCCTGAAGGAGGTCAGATTGAAGGAAAAGGAAATGGGCTTGCTTCTGGATACCGTTGGAGAATTGTTAAAGGTGATCCTATTGGAGCGATTTACGGATATCGTTTTAAAGGAGTATACTCACGCGATGAGGATGCAGTTGTTAAAGATAGTCAGGGCAACACCGTTTATAATCTTGGAGGCTATGATGATGCAAAAGATTATAATAACGGAAAACTCATGAAATATGGAGGTTATAAGTTAGAAGGTGGTGATGCGATCTATGAGGATTTGAATAATGACGGAATTATTGATGAGTTAGATATTACACAAATTGGTGATGCGAATCCTGATTTTTATGGTGGTTTTATTAACAGAGTAACCTATAAGAATTTTACTTTATCGATGGTATTCCAATATCAGGTTGGTAATGACGTGGTCAATGCAATTCGTCTGCAGACAGAGAAAATGTCAGACTTAAGCAATCAGTCTACCGCAACACTTCGTCGTTGGAGAAAGCAGGGAGATTTAACAGATATGCCTAAGGCTGCCCATCAATATAAGAATGGATACAACTACTTAGGATCTGATCGCTTTATTGAAGATGGATCTTACTTGCGCTTAAAATCAGTTAACCTTACTTACGAAATACCTAAAACGTTGGCAAAGAAGTTAAACTTCAAGTCGGGTAGAATCTTTATGACTACAACTAACCTGTATACCTGGACAAATTACATTGGACAGGATCCAGAGGTGTTTAAAAATCTTAAAAAAGAAGAGGTTGGTTTGAAAGGTGTTGATGATTCAAGGACTCCTGTACCAAAGCAATTTACTTTGGGATTAAACCTTAATTTTTAATGATTACTAAACCGAAAAAAACATTAGAAATGAAAAGAATAGATCTAAGTATAGGAATTTTGTTAGCCGTTCTTGCTTTGTTTTCATCATGTGATTCGCTACTGGATAAGGAACCAATTGATGAATTGACTGAGGCTGAATTCTGGCAAACAGAAGCAGATGTAAATGCATCGCTGATAACTTGCTATGTAGATTTAAAGTCTTGCATGGAAGAGATTATGACCTGGAGTATGTCACGGGCTGATATCGTGAATCCAAATAAGAATATTAAAAATAGCAATGAAATCGAGACAGGAATTATACTGCCTCAATTTGAGATTACTAAGTGGAGCGATTTTTATAAAATGATTAACGATGCAAACTTCGTGATTAAGTTTGCTCCGCAGGTTGTTGATATTGATGCTGATTATACAGAAAAAGATCTTCAGGAATCATTGTCCGAAGCTTATACATTAAGAGCAATGGCTTACTTTCAGTTGGTTAAAGCCTTTGGTGAAGTACCTTTGATTCTTGAGCCTTCAGAATCTGATAATGTAGAGTTCTATTATGAGAAGAGTAGTGAGGATGCTATTCTTAGTCAGATAGAACAGGATCTTGAATATGCTGGAACAAATGGTAAAAAAGAATGGGGGACAGTTGAAGAAACCAAGGGTCGTTTTACCAGAGATGCATCTAATTCGCTGTTAGCAGATGTGTATTTATGGCATAACAAATATCAGGAAGCCGTAACTGCTGTTGATCGAGTAATCACTACAGGAAAATATGAGCTACTGCCATGGGAAGAATGGTGGACGATTTTCCGTTGGGATGGTGGAAATACTGATGAGTCTATTATGGAACTTCAATACTCACTAGAGAATCGTGAATATAGTTTCCATAGAAATTGGTTCAGTCCATATGGTTATCGTGTTTTGTCAAACTACCAAATCATGGATGTTTTACTTCCTGCTATTGATCCTCGTCGTCCTTATACAATTGGAGGAGTTAGAGGAGATGCACCCTGGAAGTACATTGGATTGGAATTAAACTCTGGTAACTACATAACCAGCAATCAACATCCAAACTGGGTATTTTATCGCCTACCGACATTAATGTACATAAAAGCTGAAGCTTTAAACAGAATGCGAACAGGAGAGAATGATGATCAATTGTTGTTACAAGTGAATCAGATTTTAACAGAGATTAGCGAGCGATCGGGTGGTATTTATACTCCGGCAACATCTAATGATGTTGGTGCAGTGGAAGAAAAAATCCTTGAAGAAAAAGTAAAGGAGATGGCCTATGAAGGGTATCGCTGGTACGATTTAGTAAGAGTTGGTCGTCGTCAGGTAGAAGAAGGCGTTCTTATCGAGGATAACATTCTTGTTAGAAGTGTTATAGATGCTCAGCCTGAATCTAAGAGAGAGTATGTTAAAGGTAATATATTGAATCCATTAAGTTGGTTTTTACCAATCAATGAAGGGGAATTATTACGAAATCCAAACCTGGTTCAGAACCCATATTACGAGAATCTTTAAACCACAAAACTGTAAGAGATGAAAAGATCTATATCATATCGTAGAGTTATTGTCTTGTCAACACTTTTTACATGGATTGTAGCATCAATGTTTTTCAATTCATGTAAGCAAGATAATTTTAGTGAGCAGTCGTGGGATGACGATCGCTTGCAATTGATGCTCGATTATTTTGAAGATCGGGATGATATGCAAAAAACAATAGAAGTCATTAAAAGAGCCGGTTATTATGGAACACTTAATTCATACGGACCTTATACGTTTTTTGCACCAAATAATGATGCATGGGATGCATATTTACAGAAGCACAGTTATGGAAGTATCGATGATATACCAGAAGATTTATGTAAGAGTATCGTCGAATATCATATTATCCCAAAGAAAAAGCTAGCTGAGAGCTTGGAGAGCGGTCCACTTCCAGCTCAGGATACTACAATTAATGGTGATAGACTTCAGGTTGATTTATCAAAGGGAGTTAATAATATTACAATCAATTTTCAATCTACATTCGATGAATACAATATTGAAGTATGGAACGGTGTAGTACATGTTGTTGATGGCGTAATTGAACCACCAGTTAACAACGTTGGAGAGTGGTTGAGAGCTAACAATGATTTTAGCATGTTTGCTGATCTTTGTGAAGAGGTTGGAATCATGGATACTATTTCTACCAAACGTATAAAGCAGGCTGAAAAGTTCGTAAATAAAGAATTTACTGTGTTTGCGTTAGATAACAGTGTACTTGAAGAGTATGCCGATGTAATCGAGGAGATGCGTCAGTATGATCTAAACTATGAGAAGAACTTAGAAATAGATCCTGACTATGCGATTTATAATTATCCAGAAAAATTGAAACGATGGGTAGCAATGCACTTTTCAACAGGGTTGGAATATGTTGCAGATATGCGTACCACTTTGAAGCCAACAATTGCTTGGGTACCTTATGATGATCAGGTACAGAAATTGAAAGTAAAAGTTGATGGCGAGGATGTGTTGATCAATAAAGAGGGAGCGGAATTGGATAAGGTAAATAGTAATGTCATTTGTAAGAATGGTATTATTCACCGTGTTTCTGAAAACTTTGGAATTTTACCTCGTCCTCCAAAGAAAAGAGTCTTTGCTGCTTTCCCATCAAACGATCACTGGTTCTCAACCAATGATGGTGTAGTGAAAGATCGTAAGTATTACGGATGGGAGCGTTTCTACATTGATGACGATGGAGATGGCGGAGGACAGAACTTCGTAGCTAAAGAAGCAGGACAGTCGGTTGAGTGCTATATACCTGATGTAATTGCTGGAAAATATCAATTAGTGGTTGCCTACAAGAGTGATGGAAATGGTGGTTTTGCAACCATGGAAGTTGAAGGTCAGTTATTAGGTCCTAATACCCCTGGATCAACAGTTTCACCAGGTTATTTTGATGAGAATGGTGGTTTCGACTGGAGAAAAGGATATAAGGAGGCAGGAATTTGGCGTGTCGATACTAAAGGAGAAAATAATCTGTGCTCTTATTATCCTATGTATTGTAGCTCAACGAATCTTGGCGAATTTGTAGTTGAAGAATCAGGTACTATTCATCTGAAATCAACAGCTACTACCTTAGGAAAGAAATCACAATGGTGGATTTTCGCATTCAGTTTAGAACCAGTATTGGATTAATCCATGTGTAAAAATCAAAAAGAAATTGAAATGAATAATAATAAAGTATCATATATCATCCTTTTGGTTTTAAGTCTAGGTGTGTGCATCTCTGGTTTTACCGGATGTGAGTCCGATACATGGGATGATCACTACGACTATGGCGAAGAGAATGATCAAAGTCTGGTAACCCGATTGGAAGGGTTACCTCAGTTTAGTCAGTTTACCACTTACCTGAAAGAAACAGGTTTGGATAAGGTAGTAGATAAGAATACTCCATTTACAATTTTTGCACCTACAAACGAGGCTTTTGCTAGTTATAATCTGGAAGGTGTGGATATGAAGAGTTTGATTGGTAACCATGTGTTTGAAAATACATTCTATTTAGATGCACTGGTTGATAGTTCGAAGATTCATGCATTAAATGATAAATCCATCCGGGTTTATACAAATGGAGGAACAGAAGCTCGTTTGCACAATAATGTGAATGACTATTTCCCAAGTGCTAATGGTTCTAACTTAGGATGTAAGAATGGAGTTATCCATGCACTGGACGAGGTAATTGAGGCTGTGCCTAATATGAAGGATATTATTGATGAACTTGATCAGAATGCTTACGCTCAGTTTTCTACAGAGTATGCAAGATTAGACTCAATTGATACAACTAAAGTTGATTTGGTAATGGTTTACGATATTCAAGGTAATCCACTGATTGATACCCTCCAACACAAGCATGTTGAGATATTTGATCCTGCTAACGAGTCGAAATGGAAGACCCTATTCCTGCCAACTGATGAGGCGATCAATAATCAAAAAGCAGAGATCTTTGCTAAGGCATCGTCAATGGGATATGAAGAGAAGACCACTGAAAACTATATTCAACGTTTGATTAAAGCTCAATTGTTTAATCAATTGTTGAAGCGTGAAGAATTGGATGATTTCGAGTTTATTGTTAACTCTCGAGGAGACTCTATTGAAATTCAGGATATTGATGCTGATGAATATAAGGAAGATCAGATAATTTGTAGTAATGGTGTGATTAACCTGACAGATCAGATTTTCTATGAACCATTAAATGTCGACTTTATCGATTCAATCATGTATGAGGCTGAATGGGGATTAGGTTTTGATGGATATCCAGAGTCAGCAACTTATTACAATAAAAATAAGAAGAAACTTTTAATTAAGGGTGGAAACGAAGGATCAGAAAGATTTGTGTGGCTTGATCGTACAAAACCTGGCGATTGGGTGACGCTGGTGATTCCGAATGTTCCTGCTGGATGGTACACGTTAATCTGTTCTGCTAAAGATAAATGTAAGTTGACCGAGGTGCAGCTATCTGCAAATGGTGAAGATGTTGGTAACAAGATCAATTTCGACAAAGATCAACCGGGAGTGTGGGCTGAGCGTACTGCTGGTAAGTTTTATCATCCTGTGGATGGTGATCTGCCAATTACCATTACCATCAAGAAATACAGTACCTATAAAAATAGCTTGTCGGTTGATTACATCAAGTTGATGGCTGTAGAGAAATAATCCATTCCTAACAAAAAATGAATAAAATGATGAGATCAAGATATAACAGCATCAGTAAAGTAATAGTATTGGCTATTATGATTTGCTGTACGGCTGTAAATGTTTTTGCTGAATCACTTCAAGTAAAAGGAAAGGTTGTTTCAGCAAAAAATGGAGAGGCATTAAAGGAAATTGCTGTTCAGGTGATGAACAGTACTATTCCGCAGGTATTTACCAATGAACAGGGAGAATTTTCATTGGAAGTACCACAGGGTAATGTACTAATAGGATTTTCGTATCCTGGATATGATAAGCAAATTGTAGCTCTAAATGGGCGAACTTCTTTGATGATCAGAATGGTCAAAGAGAAGATTAATACTGGAGTTGAAGAGATTGAATTGGTTAATAAAAAGGTGCTTAACCGAAATGTTGTTGGTGCAGTAGAGTATGTTGATGAGAATATTTTGAATGATATTTTATCTGTATCTATTGAAGAGAAACTTCAGGGGGCAGGATCCGGTGTTCAGGTGGTGAATCGCTCAGGTGCTCCTGGGGCTGGTGCTTCAGTGTCTATTCGTGGTAATGGTTCTATCCGTGGAGGAAACGAGCCCTTATATGTTGTCAATGGAATTCCATTGTTGCAGTATCAGTTAACGAATCCGTTGTCGCTTGGATCTTACAACAATCCATTAGCTGATATTAATCCTAATGATATCATTTCGGTTCAGGTGCTAAAAGATGCCGCATCAACTGCTATTTATGGAACTCGTGGAGCAAATGGTGTTATCATTATTACGACTCAGAAAGGTACAGAAGGAAAAACATCACTTAGTTTTGAATCTTACTATGGTATAACCGACATCCACAACACTGTTGACTTACTTGATAGAGACCAGTATAAGAGCTACTACATGAAGCAGATGTATGACAATGGAATGTCTCCTTATAACTTCGGTAGATACTATGGGAAATATTTCTTTGATAATCCAGCAGATGAGGATTATCAGCGTTATAATAACGATACTGACTGGTTGGATGAGGTGACGGATAAAGGTGTGATGCAAGATTATCACTTTAACCTAAATGGTGGAGATGAGGTTGCGAAGTATGCATTTAATGTTGGTTATACTGGTGTTGATGGAGTATTGTCAGGTACCGATTACTTGAGAATTTCAACAACATTCGACTTAGTTTATAAATTAAGTGATAAGTTGAATTTTGGAAACTCTGTGATGTTCTCTCATAGCGAGAAAAATCTTGCTGATGAAGATCTAACCATTGTGAGTAATCCTTTGATGGCAGCTCTTGTTAAAATGCCAATGTTAGCTCCATATATCAAGAATAAAAACAACTATGATCTGCCTGAGTTAGAAGATGTAGACTTCCAAAATAGAAGTAATCCTAAGGCATTGGTTGATAATATGAAGAATGAGGTAGATATCAATCGGTTGATTGGTAACCTTTACCTTGACTGGGCTATCAATGGAAAATGGCAGGCTAAATTTAGTCTTGGGATTGACTACTATCGTTTAAAGGATTTCCGTTTCTATCCTAGTTATGGTACTCCAATAATTGAAGATCAATTGCGTTACTCAAAAGCTCAAAATGGTACAAGGTTTATGATTCAGAGCGAAAATACATTATCGTATCAGAATGTATTTAACTATGTGCACGATCTTAAGATGACAGGTGGTATATCAATGCTGTATTCTGATCAGTATTTTAGCTCAGGTCATAATATGAACTCTTCAAGTGATGATTTTACAAGTTTGAAAACTGGGTTGTATCTGAAGAGTATTGGAGGAAATTCGGAGGAGTATAGATTAGCATCTTCGTTTTACAATGTTGACTATACTTATAATGATCGTTTCTTATTATCGGCAAGT
Source organism: Puteibacter caeruleilacunae (assembly GCA_005217565.1). GTDB lineage: Bacteria > Bacteroidota > Bacteroidia > Bacteroidales > Prolixibacteraceae > Puteibacter > Puteibacter caeruleilacunae. The sequence continues at coordinate 617,735 of SJCO01000002.1, read as the reverse complement.
GTGCGTGGAGATGCTTCATCTCGATTTGGAGAGAAAAACTCTTACGGAATCTTCTATGGTATTAATGGAGGTATTCGATTGTCTTCATTGGATTTTCTTGTTGATTCAAAAGTTATCAATAATCTGCTGATCAGTGGAGGATATGGAATTAGTGGTAATGATAATATTGGTGATCTGGTTGCATATAATACTTATGCCGGTGCTTCTTATAACGAACGAGGAGCTACATATCCCAATAACATCGGTAATGAGGATCTTAAGTGGGAGTTAACCGAAGGCGTTAATGTTGGATTGAAATTGGCCGCATTTGACCATCGTTTAAACATAACTGCCGACTGGTATAAGAAAGATACCAAAGATTTAATTGTGTGGAAGAGCTTACCTAATGTAACGGGTTATACTGGATATTGGGATAATGCAGCAGATGTTGAAAATACAGGTTTCGAATTTGGATTGCAGGCAAGAGTGATTGATCGTAAACTTACCTGGGATGTTGGTGGAAATATCTCGTTTAACGAGAATGAAATTACCAATTTACCGAATGGTGATATTTTTTCTAGTCGCAATGGATTTACCGGCATTGCTCGTGAAGGAGAGCAGTTGGGATCATTCTATGGATGGGTTGCCGACGGTGTTTATTCTACTTCAGAGCAGATTGGTGAAATGCAGAATGGAATGGGGTATGGCGAATTACAGGCTGGCGATATGCGATTCAAAGATTTGAATGGTGATAAGATTATTGATGAGAATGATCAAACAATCATCGGTAGTGCTAATCCTGATTACTTTGGTTCTGTAAATACTAAAGTTGGATGGAATGGATTTGAATTATCGGCTTTGATGACGTTTGTACAAGGTAATGATGTAGTGAATGGAGTGCGTTCTGTTATGGAATCAATGAGTGGACCAAATAATCAGTATGTATCTGTATTGAATGCATGGAAAACAAGTGGAGATGTAACAAACATGCCACGTGTTGCAGCAGGAGATCCGTCAGGGAATGATCGCTTTTCAACTCGATGGGTTGAGGATGGATCGTATGTGCGCTTAAAGAGTGTACAGTTGAGTTATTCTTTACCTGCTGATTTGATAAAGAAAACCTTCTTTAAGTCAGTGAAGATTAATCTTACAGGTCAGAACTTATGGACAAGCACTGATTACCTGGGAATGGATCCTGAGTTTAGATCAGGTGTCGATCCATTATTATTTGGAATTGATATGGGGGGAGTTCCTCAATTGAGAAGTTACCTGGTGGGAGTGAAATTTGGATTCTAATTTGAATTTAAGAGACACACACTTTAAACAGATAAAAATAATTGATATGAAGAATTTACTATATATCTCAATAATTCTACTGACCGGAATGCTTTATGCAAGCTGCGAAAAGTTGGTTGAAGTTGATCCAGATTATCTGGAAAAGACAGAAGATTATTTTGATAAGAAAACAGATATAGATAACGCTGCCAGAGGAATGTATGACGGATTGCAGAATGCCGTTGAGCATTTATTGGTATGGGGAGAAGTACGTGGGGACTTGGTTCGTCCAGGTACTGGAGCGCAGCCTGATTTGCTCGATCTGTTTAGTTTTCAACCTACATCAACCAACAAATTTTGTGATTGGGGAGGAATGTATGATGTGATCAATCGTGCAAATCTGATCATTAAATACGCGAAACAGGTTGAGGACAAGGATTTTCAGTTTTCTGAAGATGAAAAAGCTCAGTACGAGGCAGAAGCGAAAAATGTGAGAGCACTGTGTTATTTTTACTTGGTCAGAACTTTTGGTGATGTTCCTTTGATTCTAGAACCGTATGAATCAATTACTGACACCAGGGTGTTTAATCCTGTAGCACAGGAAACAGTTCTTGATACAATCATGTATGACTTAAAAGCCATCGAAGGGATTGAGAGGACATATCCTCAGGAAGTAGTTGATGGAAATGACAACTCTAGTGTTTATACATCAAGAATGAAAGCAATAACAAACCTTTGTTTGCAGGCCGATGTACATCTTTGGAGAAATGAGTATGAATTGGCAGTGGAGGCTTGTGAAAAGGCAATTAACTGGAATCAAGAGCGTTACTCTATTGGGACATATCAGGATGCAAATGTTTGTTATGGAAACAAACGTGGACCAAAATTCTCGTGGTATAAGATTTTTGCAGCAAATGCAAACTTAAAACCAGAGTCAATCTTTGAATTACAGTTTCAGTACTCAACACCTGATTTGAATATTTTGCAAGAGTATACTGCTAAAAGAAGTATTCCTGGAGGGAAATATGTAATTAAGCCATCAGTTAAGTGTATTGAGGCGTTTGAAGAGCAAGTATATCGTGGTCGTGGTGGAGAAACGTGGTGGGGAGACTACTTCCGGGGACATGATGTATCATATAAAGGTATTTATAATAAAAAAACACATCGTGTTTTGGATAAAAAGAATACTGAGATATTTAAATACCAAGTGATGACGTCAAATGGTAGTCGCCGAGAAGAGTATCAGAGCGCGGCAAACTGGATTGTATATCGAATTGGAGATTTGTACCTGATGTATGCAGAGGCATTGAACAGAGCAGGACGCATAAAAGAAGCACTATTAATTTTGGATGGGGATCAAAGTGTAGGTCTTGGTGCATGGAGTGACTTTAATGTACCAGGAGTTGAAGATCCTCCAATGGGAATTCGTAAACGTGTTTTATTGGAGCGTCATCTTAATCCTGAGAGTGATCCGTTACCTGATATGTTGACGCTTGAAGATTGGATTCTTGAAGAACGTGCATTAGAACTAGCTTTTGAAGGTAAGCGTTGGTTTGATTTGGTTCGTGTAGCTAGAAGAGGACGTCCAGAGGTACTTGTTGATAATGTATTGGCTGCTAACTCTGCAGAGGATGCAGTATCAATTGGGGCAAGTTTAGCTGAACCTGCAAATTGGTTCTTGCCTTATCATCAGGATGCTAAGAAGTATTTTACTGTTAAGGTAGATGAGGCAGGAAATACTGGAGAATAATTCAGAACCGGTTTAATGAGTACGAATCGTTATGGTGGGATATAGGATTCGGAATATTGAATAGGATAATTTACATAGGAGAGGAGTCTTTGGTCGTGTGAAAGCGATTGAAGCTCCTCTTTTTTTTGTCCTGAAATTCCTTTTTTAGCTTGCAATTGATAACTTTGGATTCCTATGAAAAAGTTAACGCTTTTATTGAAGCGTTGATATTGCTGACGAAACCTAAAACTATGATTTACTTGAAACTGAAAAACTATTTTTTAAGTAGCTTACTTGTTACTTTATTACTATTTCTGTCCTTGCCTGGAATTTGTACTCAACAGATCATTAGTGAGAACCTGAATTTTATGCATTTAACGGTTGAAGACGGCTTAACTCAGAATACGATATACAAGATTTTTCAGGATCGTGAAGGTAAAATATGGATAGGTACTGAAGATGGTTTGAATTGCTACAATGGGTATGAGGTTGAAAATTACTACTATAATCCAGAAGATCCCAATTCAGTTTCAGGTACTATAATTAAATGCATAACTGAAGATATTCAGGGCAATTTATGGTTTGGTTCAGAAGATGGCGTTTGTCGTTATATCCCCGATATTAATGGATTTAAAGTTTATCCTGAATTTGTCGGAAAAGGTTGTGCCGGAATGGTTACAGATTCACAAGGGAGTTTATGGATTTTGGTTGGGAATAATCTTTGTTATTATGACAAGGAGTACGATAAGTTTGAAGTTGTTTCACTTAAAGGGAAGACAACAAATATTGGAGCGCTTAAATCACTTATTGAAATAGGACAAAACCGGATGGTTTTAAGCTCAAGTAAAGGAGTTTACCTGATGGATTTGGATACTAAGAATATTACTCCAGTGGAAGGACAAAAGCCGGCTTGGGATGGATTACGATGGAAGGGTGTAAGTCGTTTTTTTAAAGATTCGCAAGGTAGAATATGGGGATGTAATGGGACACAAGGACTATTTGTGATCGTAAAGAAGGGAGATAGTTTTCACATGATTCAAAAATATCCTGAGCTGTTTCGAAATGTTGAGGTGCGGAGTGTAAATGAAGATGCCAGTGGTAATATATGGGTTGGAACCTACAAAGGTCTCTATCTAATCGGACTTGATGGTGGTGTTAATCATATTACTCCAGATAATTTTAATCCAATGGGATTGTCTTACCGATCAATTATGGATATTTATCGTGATCGGGATAACAATATGTGGGTCGGAACTTACTTTGGTGGAGTCAATATATATCGCGACAGAATTAACGTTTTTCGAAGTATTTGGCCACGACAATTAAATGGCAGAATAAATAACAATGCGATACGAGGTATAGCACAAGCACCTGATGGTAAGATCTGGGTAGGAACGCAGAGTGCAGGAATTGTTCTTTTTGATCCAGTCACGGGTACCGCTGAGCCTTTACTGCATAGAGCTATTCGGAAAATGAATATTCATGCGCTTTGCTTTGATCGATTAGGACACCTATGGATTGGTACTTATCGCAGAGGTCTATTTGTATATAATCCTAAGACAAAGAAAATAAAAGAGGTTGTGCCGGATACCCGTATGCCGGAGTATAGTGAAATTACTATGGGAAAGAATGGTGACCTGTGGCTTGCATCCTCTTATGGACTTATACAGGTGCCATTTGTGAAAAATAAATATCAAGAGGCAAAAATTGTGCGCACTGGCGGTGCTTTTTGGAGATTATTTTGTTGCCTGGAGGCTAAGGATGGAAAGTTATTTATGGGGAACTATCAACAGCTTGTGGAATATGATCCGAAAACCGATAAGGAGGTCGATAGGTTTAAAGGTATTGACTATAAGAACAAGTTAAAAGGAACACGATTATGTTGTTTATTTGAAGATAGTGAACGCAATTTGTGGATTGGTACCAAGAAAGCGGGATTGTTTAAACTATCAACGCGTAAAAAGATTGTAGAGAACTTTACGACAAATGAGGGATTGGTAAATAATTCAATATGTGGTATCATTGAGGATGAGATTGGTTTTATTTGGATTTCTACCAATAAGGGATTAATGAGATTCCGAAAGAATTTTACCGATGTTGAGCAGTTCTCTGTTGATGATGGATTACCTAGTAATCAGTTTACTTACTCTTCCTCATTCATAGATGCCAACCATCAGTTGTATTTTGGTTCCATTAATGGACTTACTTATTTTAATCCGACAGATATTCATCCTGATACGATTGAATTGAAGCCTGCAATATCAGATGTACGCGTGTTAAATAAGAGCATAAAGTTTAAACCGCTTAACGGAGTCAGGTATTACAATGGTCATGAATGGAATAACATTGTCTTAAAAGAAAAGCAAAATTCTTTCTCTATCGATTTTACTACATTTTTCTACGGAAAGAATGCTAGTATAAAATACGGGTATCGTTTAATTAACCATCATGATGAATGGATCGAAACATCAGATAGAACGGTTTATTTCCATAACGTTGAGCCAGGAGAATATACCTTCGAATTAAAAGTGGCCAGTCCGGATGGACACTGGAATCCCGAGGCAAAGCTTTTAAAAATAGAGGTATTGCCAATCTGGTGGATTACCAGTGAAGCAATTAGTCTATATTTTCTTGTATTACTGATTATTGCATTGATTGCTTTTAAAATTATGTCCGACCGCATAAAAGCGAAGAATGACATTCGAATAGGACGTATTGAAAAGGAGAAAGAGAAAGAGGTTACTCAAATGCGTCTGCGATTCTTTACCAATATATCTCATGAGTTTAGAACTCCATTAACGTTAATATCAGGACCACTAGAGAAACTTGATGCTTTAGAGGAGGATCCTCAAAAGATTCATCTGTTAGGAATTGCTAAAAGAAATACCAATAGGATGCTTAACCTGGTAAATGATATTCTTGACTTCCGAAAAGCAGAGCAAAATGTATTGAACCTTCGATTAGGAAAATCTAACATGAGTGCTTTTCTTCAGCAGCAGGTTAATGCTTTCAATGAGTTGGCGAATCGAAAGGGAATAAAGCTATCGGTTGAGATTGGAACCAATGTAGGGGAGTGGATTTATGATATAAGTAAAATTGGTTCAGTGTTGTATAATCTTCTAAGTAATGCAATTAAGTATTCCGATTTTGGAGATAGTGTTATTGTAAAATGTACTTTGGATGAAGCATTAACGATACAGGTTGAGGATACGGGAAAGGGAATACCAGCAGAAGATATTGCCAAGATATTCGATCGTTTTTATCGTGTTGCAGAAGCAGAAGAAAAGCAACTTGTAGGATCAGGTATTGGATTGGCATTAGCCAAGGAGATAATTCAGTTGCACGGAGGTACTATCAAGGTTGAAAGTCAAGAACAAAAAGGAACTAGCTTTACAATTAATCTTCCACCGATAAGTGAATCAGAAGTTGAAATCTCTAATTCTGTCGATGTTCAAGGGATGCCACAGATGACAGCGGCAGACTGGGATCTGAGTAAGGAATTCGGACCTACTGATGCTAAGCGGATTTTATTGGTTGACGACAACCATGATTTATTGGCTTTCGTTACAGATTTACTGTGTGATGAATATCGTGTAAGAACGGCTGAAAATGGGAAAGATGCTATCGGATTAATTCAACAGTTCGATCCCGATATTATTATTTCTGACGTGATGATGCCAGTGATGAATGGTATTGAATTCTGTCGTCGAGTGAAAGGAAATATTGAAACCTCGCATATTCTGTTTATTCTATTAACGGCAAAAGAAACTATTGAAGATCAGATTCAAGGTTTTGAAAGTGGAGCAGATATATATATTCCAAAGCCATTTAATGTGAGGTTATTTCGAGCACAGATTGAAAATCTCTTGAAGCTAAGAACTCAGCAACATAACGATATTGACAGTGGTGTTTGTCTGGAGGCCAGTAAGCTTAATATTTCATCACTCGATCAGAAATTGTTTGCTGATGCTAAAGCTTTAATTGAGCAGAACTTAGATAATGCAAAGTTTAGTACAACTCAGTTGTCCGAGGAGCTTGGAGTCAGTACAAGTACGTTGTATCGTAAATTGGTAGCCATAACAGGTAAAAGTGGTAATGAATTTATTAGAGCAGAACGTTTACGTCATGCCAAAAGAATGTTAGATGAAGGGGAACTTTCTGTTACTGAAATTGCTTACAAATCAGGCTTTAATTCCTTGTCCTATTTTGGAACTTGTTTTAAGAAGGAGTTTGGACAATCACCGAATGATTATTTGAAGAAATAAGACCATAAAAAAGGTCTCCTCAATATAAGAGGAGACCTCATTTCCTATGTATAAAAAGTAGAATGAACTAACGTTCTAATCTTCAATTACAATACGGAATCCAACGTTGTGGATACGCTGATAAGAATTGTATCCTAGACGGTATGAAGAGGTTGAACGATATGGACGATCATACCATGACCCTCCACGTACAGTTTTCTTAGTACCATTAGTTGCATCAACAGATGATTTGTATGGGTAAGCAGCAAATGATGAACGTGTCCACTCTGCAGCATTACCATGCATATCATATAATCCCCAAGCATTTGGTTGGTAACTTCCTACATTTGTTGTGATCATTGCATTATCATTGAAGCGATCATCACGAGGGTGCCATGTTGGTGAAGAACGACTGGCAAGTGATTTTAGTGCCTGATCAGCAAGGTTGGCATACTGACTGAAATCAGCTTTGTTGTCGCCATAACTGAAAGGAGTCTGACTTCCTGCGCGACATGCCCATTCCCATTGTGCTTCTGTTGGAAGAGTTACCTTCTTTCCGGTCTTTTCAGATAGCCACTTACAGAATTTCATCGCTTCATCCCATGAGATTCTTACTGCAGGATATTGTTCAATATTCATTAAGTGCCCTCTGAACCTAACATCTTTACTTGTATAATTTACAACCCCTTGATCATGCTCTGCTTTATATTGCTTATACATTTTAGCGGTTATTTCTGTTGTCGACATGTAGAATGGTTTATCGATCGCAACTTTTGATGCAGGTCGCTCATCTTGATCTCCATCATTGTTACCCATCACAAACTCTCCCGCAGGAATCTGAACAAGGTCAATAGTAACACCATTACCTAAATTCAATGCTGTTTTTACATCCGATAACTTGTTTTGTTTTGCTTTAGCTTCAGCAGTGTTAAAAGGCCATCCTTTTACTGTTGGTGCTACTGCGTTGCTCTTAGGTTCTGGCTTAGGTGGAATGAAAGCAACAGGTTTTGCATCAATAACCGGCTCTTCAGGAGTACAAGTAAGGTTTGCATTCTCTTTCCTGTACTTCTCACGAAGCTTGATATAGTCTTCAACTTCAGGAGCTCTTTCTGTCCATGTTCCTTTGTCAGGAACATTCAGATCAATCCAGGTAATTAGTCTATCCCAGGATTCTGCATCCATCTGTACATTATGGTGCCCTTTACGAAGCTTTTGAACCAACTCACTAGTGTTGGCATGATACTCGTAAGGATTCTGTACCCTATAGTCTCCCTCATTACCAGCACGACGTACATATGGATGAAGGTTTACATACGATGGTGTGAAATCATATTTTCCTTTTTTATTTCCAATGTTGTGTGTGTCAGCTTGTTTTCTTGAGAAATCAGGAATCCCTTTTCCTTCAGTATGACATCCCGCACAATATCGATCAAGTACTGGTTGTACTTCATTCTTAAAGCTAAATCCTCTGGCTGGTCCGTACCATTCTTTGATTATTGAAGGCTTTTTTCTTGAAGCTTCAGTAAACCTCGCTGGAGGGATCATGTTTTGATCTTCGTGACATCCAACACATGATAAACGCTCGCCAGGCATAGCTGTAAACCACGAACGCATAACCTGTACTGCTTGTCCTTTCTCGTCTAATGGTTGAACTGCGATAGGAGTATTGGCAGGAACAGTGAAGTGTGCTGATCCATCAGGATATACAGGAACAGTTCCCATAATTTTTTTCGCGTCCCATGGTCCGTCGATACCTATATTAATATGACCACCTGTTTTTCTAACAGCATAGTTTGGCTCAAACAAACGCAAAGATTTAACTGTACCTCTAGGTACATGCTTCATTGCTCTACCTTCATAGATATCTGAAATATAAATGGTCGCTTCTTTACTGTCAAGATTAACACGATCAGGAATAACCGGAGGACGTTGAGTCTTTTTCAATGGGACTGGTTCGAAGAACGCATAGTCAGTATCAGTAATCAAAGGAACAAGGTTATCGAATACATCTACCAGATAGATTCCAAATTTGTCGTATGGCGATTTTTGCATCGCCACAAGGAAATACTTTTCATTGATAGGGTATGGAGTTAAGAACTTAGGCCATACATCATCAACAAGACGGTCGGCAATTGTAGCTTCAACTTTCTGTCCACGTCCTGGGATCTTTTGAATAACTCCGTCAGTTTCGAAACGTCCTTTTACAGGATCAAAAATAACTAACTCACCAGCACGACGTGTTCCATGGTGTCCGGTAACAATACCTACAACTTTTGTTGGGTGATTAGGAATTGCTTTTGTATAGAAAATTGAATTAGGCCAATATGATGAACTTCCGTAGTATTCCTTCTGATTAGTTCCATCAGGATTCATATTCATCAATACTCTTGTAAAGTAGTGAGGCTCATCGGTGTACTCCCAACGTGTATACATTACTTTACCATTGTTCAGCATTGTTGGATGCCAGTTGTCGTCCTGGTCGAAACATAACATTCGGATATTCCCGCCGTCTTTGTCCATGCGACATAAGTTGGCAACATCACTTGATCCACTAACACAAGGTACTCCGTGCATATTACGAGTAGAGGAGAAAATGATTTCTTCATTTGGCAGATAACATGCATCATAGTTGTCTACTGATTCTTCTGTAGGAGAAACCTGACGAATGTTGCTACCATCTGCATTAGATTCGAAAACCTGCCATTGGTTTTTATCAGTCGGTAGCGAAAAGAGCATCTTTTCAGCATCAAAATGCAAGTCGAACAAACCAATAAAACGGTTATCGTCTGGTTTAAGTACTGTCTTCATATTACCTTCTTTTAAGGAATATGATGCAATCTCGTTATCCCAGATATCACGATTAATCATCGATAAACTCTGAAAGTTACTTGCTAGTCCGAATGGATCAGGACCTTGTCCAATAGACGATTTATTATTGCTTATAAGCTTTTGACGTTTGATCAACAGGATGTTCTCAAAATCAATAGCAGGATTGGCTAGCAATGCTTCCTGTTGGAATGCTTCAATACCTACTACTTGTTTGAATGCATTTTCATCACCCTTGCTAATCTTATTAATGAGTTCCTTTTTCGATGATTTATAAGCATCTAGTTGGCTCAGGTATTTATCTGCTTTACTATACTTTTGAGGATAAGTATTTTTTATGTCTTTAATGGCTAGTTCAAGCGCTTCAAAATCGATCGCATCTAGTCGCTCAAGATATGATTGACGCTCAACCAAATTTAGGAATGCCTTTGCATCATTACCATTAGCCGAACTTATTCTACTATCTGCATTTACCAATGCATCTATTTGCTTGCCCCATGATAAGTTGCCTGCATCTTTCTTAAAACCAGCAATTCTTTTCAGGTGCTGATAGTTCTTACCAAGAAACATTTCTGTTTCCATTGGAAAATCATGCTTTAGGGCCTCAAGGAATGCATTGAACTCATCAGTGTAGATGAATGAATAAATAGTTCCTTGTTTAGGAATAAAAGCTGTTTTGAACGTTTTAGCATTCTTTGGAGCTAAAAGTTCAGCTTGACTTACCCAGTGATAACGAAATTCGAAACCATTCTCAGCTTTAACTTTACCATCATTCAGTTTGAATGTGCGGTTTCTTTTTCCATTAAATGTTCCGAAACGTTGTGTAAGATCATTGAAAGACTCTACTTTGTTTTCGGCCTTTACTGTTCCTCCTGAGGTCAATTCCCAGGCTGGATTTACAACATTCACAAACATAGCTGGAATCATCACTGTAGGATCCCACATTTTTTTGTACCCCGACTCGTAATTGCTTCGCACATACACAGAAGTACAGTTCGTAACATTGATTGATAATGTCTGACCATTATCCGGAGTAAGCTCATCACTTACTGTAAACACAGGACCATGTTTCTCCTCGTATTTTTGAATTTTCTCAAAAGAGGAAAGCAAGGTCGCTTCGAAAGTTGATTTCTTACTGTAAAATGACGACTGGACAGATGCAATTGCATTTATCGTTAAAGCAGTCATTGTAATCAGCAAGAAAATGAATTGTTTTGCTTTCATAATTTGTCGATTATATAGATTGAATTATTGATATTTTTATTTCTTATAAACCTGAATGTCATATGATTCAATAGAAGTGAAATACTCAGATTGAACCATATTTGTAATAATTCATTGTTTATAATAGAGTCGTGTTTCAAACGTGAAACAAAGTGCTGTATCTGAAACTAAAGTATGAAATCCTTCGCTCTACTCCAAATATCTTCGTAGAAATAACAGCGTAATGGGATCAACTACTCCATGCCATCAACATCACATTTATATTCTTTTTTAACTATTGCAAAATAGAAATACCTGTGATTTTTGATGTGTTAAAAATGTATTCAAAAAGGGTAAGTATTGTTCAAAAGTAAAAAATGTTTTCAATCACTTTTCCCGCTACCATTAGTGATACTAGTTCATATGTAACAAATAAGCTCTCATTTTACAAAAAGCTGTAGTTTGCTTCCCTAATCCGTGAAATGGAAACCTGAGAACGGAAACCTGAACCGGAAAGGGGAGGGCTACGCCTTTAAGCGTCTGGTAAGATCTTTAAGCGTGTCTGGATGAAGAGCAAAAGGAAAATTGGAGACAAAATCATAAAATCTTTAATCTAAATATCTTTTAAACAAATGAAACGAATTTTGAACAATAGAATGCAATTAATGTACGGTATATCGATTCTGACTACCGTATCTGTGGGCGGCTGTACTACTTCTGCTACTACAGAGAATACAAATTCGCAGCCTAATATTCTGTTTATCATTGCCGATGATCAGGATGCCCGAACACTCGGTGTTTATGGAGATAAAGAATGTGATACTCCAGTAATTGATCGATTGGCCAATGAAGGTATAACCTTTACTACTGCTCATCATATGGGGGCATGGAGTGGAGCGGTATGTACTCCTTCACGCACAATGATCATGACAGGGAGAAATGTGTGGCGAACACAAGGTTTACCAACCCGTATGAAAAGAAACGATTATAAGCATGAACCAGAGAAAAGTTATGCCAGTTTAACTCCTGATGATCCTGCGTTTAATAGTATGCCTGCAGTTTTTAAGCGAGCTGGATATGAAACATTCCGTACATGTAAATGGGGGAATAGTTATGATGGTGCTAATCAATTGTTCCAAAGGCGTTTCGATAAAACATGTCGTTTTGCCGATGATGAGAACGGTAGTAAGTGGCATGCTGATCATGTGATTGATTACTTACAAGATCGAATAGGTCAATCCGATAAAAAGCCATTCTTAATTTACCTGGGATTTTCTCATCCTCATGATGCCCGTCATGGTAAATCAGAGCTATTAAAGAAATACGGAGCTGTGGATCCAGGACCACCATCAGAGGTTAATCCGAAGGCTCCGAAACTTCCAGCAAACTATTTACCTAAACAGCCATTTTTTCATGGACATCCAAAGTTGAGGGATGAATACCGTGTACCTGGAGTAATGGACCGACGTGATGAAGCAACAGTGAGGAATGAAAAAGGTAAAGAGTTTGCTTGTATCGAAAATCTAGACACCCAAATTGGAAGAGTGTTAAAGAAGCTAAAAGAAACTGGGGAATTGGAGAATACCTATATCTTTTTTACATCGGATCATGGTATCGCTGTGGGGCGACATGCTTTTATGGGAAAGCAAAACTTGTATGAGCATAGTTGGCAGGTGCCTTTTATAGCTAAAGGTCCTGGACTAAAAGCTGGAAAAAAAGTTAAGGGAAATATCTACCTCATGGATGTGTTGCCTACTTTATGCGAATTGGCTGGAATAAATGTTCCGGAAACAGTAAACGGACAAAGCTTTAAAGGTGTGTTGAATGGAGAGCAAGAACAGATTAGAGATGTGATGTATGGTGTTTATTGTGGCGGAACAAAGCCAGGTATGCGTTGTGTGAAAAAAGGCGACTGGAAATTGATTAAGTATGATATGATGGATGGAGAGGTTCGTGAGACTCAGTTGTTTAATCTTAAGGAAAATCCAAATGAATTACTTAAGGAGCATCATGATCCTAAGGTAATTGAATTAACTGGCAATACTCCAGGGAAAAATCAAGTGAATCTAGCTGATGATCCAAAATACGCAGCTAAGCGTAAGGAAATGGAAGCATTATTACTTGAGGAAATGGAAAAAGTGAATGATCCTTATCGATTATGGGATCAGCCGCAAAAGAAATAATTTAGAATTGAGTAATGCTTCTGAATTTGAAGTATTACTCAATTCTGTTAATTTATATGGTTACTTTTTAGTTTTATAAGCAGCTAAGAAATTGCGCTACAATGGAGGTATTTGCATGATAGTCTTCGTATGAATTCGCAATGTGAACCTGTGCATGGGGGAGCGCTTTCTGTAATTCTTCACAGCTTTTAATGGGGTGTGTGGGATCCCCTTTCCAACCCAATATTAATGTAGGGATTTTTAACTTGCTGATTTCTTCTATCGATGGGTAATCCGATTGTGAAGCACCAAGAAGTAGTGGTTCGTAGTAATCCGATTGTAATCCACACATACCTGTGCGTACTGCTTTTTGGCATCCTGATTGTTTTTCTTCAACAAAATCAACAGGTGATGGTGTTGAGGTCAATAACATCGGTAAAAAACGATCTAATTTTCCCTGGTTGGCCCAAAGTGCCATTTTACGATATGATTTTGCTTGCTCAGGGCGGTCATCCCAAATAACAGGAGGCATTGCTAGAATCAACGCTTTTACTTGATCAGGATGCTTAATTGCTGTACCCAAAGCTGCTGCCGATCCCATAGAAAAACCTGCTGCAATGTATGGTTGGTCAAGAAGTTCAATAGCCATTTGATGATAGATGTCACCGACTTTATCCCATTGGTAATTGGTTGGATTTAATGTCCCTGTTGATTGTCCATGTGCCGGAGCCTCAAACCGCAATAATTTAAGGGATTGCTCAAGGGCGTTGAAATCGATAACTTTCATTTGGTCATCTGTCGTCATGTTCATCATCATCCCATGAAGCCAAACTATTGGCATTCCTTCTCCTGTCAAACGATAATTGATCGTTGTTTGATTAATGTTGTGTTGCTGATCCAAAACTTACTATTTAAAAAGGTCTTCATCTCTGATCAACATCATAATTGCAGAGTGAGGAAGAATGACGTATTTCTCGTTATTAAACTCTATTTCGAAACCACTTTTGTTGAGGTAGACAGCCAAGTCTCCTTCTTTGGCTTGAAGAGGTACATATTTTACCTCATCGGTCTGCTCTTTCCATGGTTCATCTTCGTTGGTCATTGCTGGAATAGGGTATCCTGGACCAACTTTTAATATATAACCAGCTTGTAAGTTTTCTTTTTCCTGAATTGAAGGAGGTAGGTACAAACCGCTTTTTGTCTTTCCAAGTGGATTTTTGGGCCTGATTAATACTCTATCTCCTACTAGAATGAATTTTTGTAAATCTTTTTCCTCTATTATCAACGACATTGTCTAATATTTTAAACAAATGCAAAGATAATAAGAATTTAAGCTGAATTGAAATACCTAAGAGCGTCTGTCGTCGAATGGTTCTACGTACAGCTGACTGGCTTCATCACGAATAACGATGATTGGCTCTCCCTTCTCTATAAAGCCCATCTCCGATTTGGCATCCATAATTTCACCTTCAATAATTACCTTTCCTGATGGTCTGAGAACAGTGTGAGCATATCCCGTTTTCCCTTTCATGCTTTTCTGTACGGTATCAATTCCAATATAACCTTCATTTGTGAGTTGTGTTGCATTCAACGCAAGGTTACGCAATGGGCCTGATTTTGCCGTGAAAATCTTCTGGCTTAGGTATAGTGATAACAGAAAGGATGTTGTAACTGATATGATTACTGTTGCAAATGCTACTGCAATACTAATTGGATCAACTCCGTCGAAGTTGAAGCGAACATTCTTCAATAGGCTTAATATCAAGCCTCCTAGTACCAGTGAAATACCGGAGATTCCGGCAATACCAAAGCCTGGTATAACAAATATTTCTACAGCAATGAGAATTAAACCTACAATGAATAAAGCGATTTCCCAGTTGGCGGCCAATCCTTCAAGGTAAAGTGGTGCAAAATAAGTGATTGCAGCCAGAACTGCAATGGCAAGAGGAAAACCTATTCCTGGTGTTTGCATCTCAAAGTAAATCCCTCCAAAGATGGCCATGATAAGAATACCTGAAACCATTGGGTGTACTAAGAATCCAATAAGTTTTTCTAAACCGGATGGTTTGTATTCTTCAATACGGTATTTCTTTATTTGTGATCTTTCAATGATTTCATCGATATCTTTTACCTGCCCTTCACAAAAGCCATGTTTAATGGCTTCAGAAGGAGTGAAAGTAAGTACTTTACCTGTATCCGAGATTCCTGCTACATAGATCGATTGATCAACCATTGCTTCAGCAATCTGAGGATCACGTTTCCACTTGTAGATGGTGTCTGTTGCTGTGATTATTGTGTCTTTCCCATGCGCTTCGGCTGTTGATCGCATGGTTGATCTCATGTATGATTGATATTTGTCGGGCATTGCCTGCCCTGTCTGATTTACAACTGTTGCAGCACCGATACTGGCACCACGACTCATGAAAATACTATCGCAGGCAACCGAAATAAGTGCGCCCGCCGATGCTGCATTGTTATCGATAAATACATACACCGGTATTTTACAGTTTAATAGAGCTGTGCGAATAGAATCGGCATCAACTACTGTTCCTCCATAGGTGTTCATATGGATAATAATTAGCTCTGCACTATCTTGCTCTGCCAGTTCTAACACCTGCTGTGTTTGTCGCCAAATTGCAGGGGCAATTTCCTGTTTTATGTTGAACTTATAGACCAACGTTGTATCATCCTCTGCAGCAAATGATTTAATGTGCAGTGTTAGTATTGTGAAAAGTGCTAATATGATTGAAAACGCCGACTTTATCTTCATGATTTCGTTGTTTTATATGATAATCCTAAATGTAAAAAAATTATGCGTGATTTGCTTTATGATAAAGCATCTTTTTTGCAATATGAGGCTGAAGTTTTAGTCATGGGGGCTAACGCTCTTCTTGTTTGTTAACTTCTCAACAATACACCCCCTAAAAATGTATGGGTCTTTCAGTGTGTCACCATTAATTTTCTACCTTTGTGGGAAAATTTACACAATCAAATTACATCAAATTAATAAAATGGATTTAAATATTTTAACTGCTATTTCGCCTGTAGATGGGCGTTATCGTAATAAGGTTGATATTTTGGGTGATTATTTCTCAGAATATGCTTTAATTAAATATCGTGTATTTGTTGAGATCGAATATTTCATTGCTCTTTGTGAACTACCATTGGAGCAGTTAAAAGGTTTTGATCTTGATAAAGTTGAAGATCTAAGAGATATTTATCGTGATTTTTCTGTTGAGGATGCACAACGAGTAAAAGATATCGAGAGTGTAACCAATCACGATGTAAAAGCAGTTGAGTATTTCATCAAAGAGAAGTTTGATGCTCTTGGATTGGAAGCTCATAAAGAGTTTATTCACTTCGGATTGACTTCTCAAGATATCAATAATACTGCAGTTCCATGTTCATTGCGTGATGCTATCCATGATGTATACTATCCTTTATTAGAGGAAGTGGTTGCTAAATTGGATGAGTTGGCATTGGCTTGGGAAGATGTATCAATGTTGGCACGTACACACGGACAGCCTGCTTCTCCTACTCGTTTAGGAAAAGAGTTAAGAGTATTTATTGAGCGTATCCAGGTTCAAATGGACTTGTTAAAAGGAATTCCATGCTATGCTAAATTCGGTGGAGCAACAGGAAACTTTAATGCGCATCATGTTGCTTACCCAGAAGTTGATTGGGTAGCATTCGGAAATAAGTTCTGTAATGAAAATCTTAAATTAGAGCGTTCTCAGATTACTACTCAGATTGCGCACTACGACAACTATGGAGCAATTTTCGATGGATTGAAAAGAATCAATACTATTTTCATTGACTTGAACCGCGATATGTGGACTTACATTTCAATGGATTACTTCAAGCAGAAGATTAAGAAAGGTGAAGTTGGTTCTTCAGCAATGCCTCATAAAGTAAATCCTATCGATTTCGAAAACTCAGAAGGTAACTTAGGTATTGCTAATGCGATCTTTGAGCACCTGACTAATAAATTGCCTATCTCGCGTTTACAGCGTGACCTTACTGATTCTACTGTATTGCGTAGTATTGGTGTACCTATCGGTCACTCGATGATTTCATTGAAATCAACATTGAAAGGTCTTGGTAAATTGTTATTGAATCAAGATGCATTTAACAGAGATCTTGAAGATAACTGGGCTGTAGTGGCAGAGGCTATTCAGACTATCCTGAGAAGAGAGGCTTATCCTAATCCTTATGAGGCATTGAAAGAATTGACTCGTACAAATCGCAAGATGGATCAGGAGTTAATTCATGAGTTTGTTGATACACTGGAAGTAAGCGATGAAATCAAAGCTGAAATGAAGCGTATCACTCCTCATAACTATACTGGAATCTAGAATTATAAACGCTATAAATTTTAACTTCTGGTTAAAATAGTTTAAAATTTTGCAATTAGGCTGTAAGGGTTTTACTTTTACAGCCTAATTTTTATGATCGAAATAATAGCATGAAGGAATTTTTAAAACTCATGAAGAGATTTATCCCTCCATATAGGAAGGATTTAATTCTCAATTTTCTTTTCAATACATTAGGAGCCATATTCGGTGTTTTCTCATTTTTAATGATGAAGCCGATTCTTGATGTTTTATTCGGATTAGAACCAGCGGTAATCGAGAGAGTACCATTTGCCCTTTCAAAAGACGCAATCTTCAATAATATCTTTTTCTATGTGTCAAAAGTGAAGGCATCAACGGGAGCCGACATGGCGCTTTTGTTTGTGTGCGGTATCTTGATTTTGACTGTATTGTTAAAGGTTGGTTTTACCTATTTGGCATCTTATCATAGTGTTGGCATCAGAAATGGTGTTGTACGCGATATTCGTAAGCTGCTTTATAATAAAATAGTACAGCTACCTATCGGTTTCTTTACAGAAGAACGTAAAGGGGATATTATAGCCCGTACTACTGGAGACGTACAGGAGGTGGAGAATTCTGTGATGACTTCTTTGGATATGTTTCTTAAGAATCCTGTGCTTATCATTGCTTCACTAACGGGTATGCTAATTCTAAGTCCACACATGACGTTATTTGTTTTTATCATGCTTCCTGTTGCTGGTTATATCATCGGAAGTGTTGGTAAAACGCTAAAAAAGACATCGAGAAAAGGACAGGATAAGATGGGGGAGTTGTTGTCTACCATCGAAGAAACATTATCAGGACTTCGTGTGATAAAGGCTTTTAATGCCGAAGAAAAGATGAATTATCGCTATGATGGAGAGAATAATGAGTACCGCCGAATAATGAACAGCCTGATGCGACGTCGTGTTCTTGCTCATCCAATGAGTGAGTTGCTGGGTACCATCGTAATCGTTGTTGTATTATGGTATGGTGGACGTTTAATCTTGAGTAATGAAAGTACTTTAGGTGCATCCGACTTTATTACTTTCCTTGTTGTATTCTATGGTATTATCAATCCAGCCAAGCAGTTTACGAATGCGTTCTACAGTATTCAAAAGGGGATGGCTGCAATGCATCGTATCGATGCAATCTTATTGGCTGAGTCTACAATACAGGATAAAGAGAATCCTAAGGAAATGGGTGATTTTTCCCAAGGCATTGTGTACGACAATGTATCTTTTGCTTACGATAAGGATGAGGTGTTACGAAATATCAACGTAGAGATTCCAAAGGGTAAGATGGTTGCATTGGTCGGACAGTCGGGATCTGGTAAGACTACCTTTGTTGATCTGTTACCTCGTTTCTACGATGTGAATAAAGGTAGTATCAAAATCGATGGAAAGGATATCAAAGATTGTAGAATGATGGATCTTCGAGGCTTGATGGGGAACGTAAACCAGGAGTCGATTCTGTTTAATGATACATTCTTTAATAATATTGCCTTTGGTGTAGAGAATGCAACGCTTGAACAAGTACAGGAAGCTGCTAAAATCGCCAATGCACACGACTTTATATCTGCTACAGAAGAAGGATATCAAACCAACATAGGAGATAGAGGAAGTAAGTTGTCAGGTGGACAGCGTCAACGTATTTCTATTGCTCGAGCTATTTTGAAGAATCCTCCTATCTTGATTCTGGATGAAGCAACATCAGCTTTGGATACAGAATCAGAAAAGTTGGTACAAGAGGCTTTGGAGAATCTAATGAAAGACAGAACTTCTATCGTGATTGCTCACCGCCTATCGACGATCAGAAATGCAGATATGATTTATGTATTCAATGAGGGAGAGATTGTTGAGAATGGAACACATACTCAATTGTTAGAGAAGGATGGAGTATATAGTAAGCTGCATCAAATGCAGGTATTCTAATAGTTGATAAATCTTATAAGCATAAAAAAAGGAGAAGTCTAATAATAGGCTTCTCCTTTTTTGTATCTTTTATTCCCAGCCAGAGGCTAAAATATCAGCAATATGAATTGGCTTAAGTGGAATCTTATTTTTGATTATATAGCTCTCTAAATTCATCAAACACGATGATTCGGTAGAGATGATATATTCTGCACCTGTATCCAGGGCATTCTGTATTTTTTGTTCTGTCATTGAAGAAGAGACTGCAGTGTGTTTTGCAGAGAAGGTTCCTCCAAATCCACAGCAAGTGTCTGTGTCTCTCATTTCAATCAACTCAAGACCTTTTACATTACTAAGTAGTTCCCTTGGCTCTCTTTTGATTCCATACTCTCGAAGTGCAGAACATGCATCATGATAGGTTACTTTGCCTTCAAAGGTTGCCCCAAAGTCGGTTACCTTTAACACGTTTACCAGGAAATCTGTTAGTTCAAACAAATTACGATTGAGGCGTTGGTATTCATCAAAAGCTGCGTCTCCTTCGTTAAATAACTTAGGGTAATAGTTTTTGATAAAACCAGTACATGATGCTGACGGAGAAACGATGTAACGATCGTTTGGAAAATCTTTCATGAATTTGGTTGCCAACGTCTTTGTCTCTTTCCAGTATCCACTATTAAATGAAGGCTGTCCGCAGCATGTCTGTTCAGGATTATAGTTTACGGTACATCCACATCGTTCAAGTAGTTTAACGACGTTAAAACCTGTCTGGGGATACATCTGGTCAATGAAACATGGGATAAAAAGGTCAATTGTCATTTTTGAAAGATTTAAATGAGGTACAAAGCTAATGATTTTTGATTCAAATTAGCCACAAAAAAGAAAAGCTGCTCGATTGAGCAGCTTTTGCACGGGAGGAGCGACTCGAACGCCCGACACCTGGTTTTGGAGACCAGTGCTCTACCAACTGAGCTACACCCGTATACCGTTAAAAAAAGGTGGTTCGTTTGAACCACCTTTTGGTCTGCGGAGAGAGAGGGATTCGAACCCCCGGTACCTCGCGGTACAATGGTTTTCAAGACCACCGCATTCGACCACTCTGCCATCTCTCCAGTACGTTAAGAGCGTTTGTTTATCTCTTTAGCGGTGGCAAATGTAGGGCATCTGAATTTACTGTGCAACTATTTTTGCGTGATTTTTTTTGAGTATTTTATAACTGCCTGAAAGTGATGAAATAAAAATTTAAATTTCTTTATTGATGAAGTGGCATGCAAAAGAAAAACTCGCTCCCATGGCCTTCTTCAGTGGTAAATTTTAATTCTCCTCCCATCAATTCGACAATACTTTTACTGATCGGCAACCCTAATCCGGTACCTCCTTCAGGTTTACCATGTAAATATTTTTTCTGATTGAAGCGCTCAAAAATTAAATGTTGAATATTTATTGGGATACCTATTCCTGTATCTTTGACAAAAAAGCATATCTGGTTGTGATCTTGCTTAAAGCCAAATTTCACTTCTCCTTCATCGCTATACTTAAATGCATTTGATAAGAGATTATGGAAAACCTGTTTTAAACGATAAGCATCAGCAGTGACAAAAAGGCTTTCTTTGTAGTGGGGAATGTGTTTGGAAAATAGAATATGTGGTTTCCCTTTTACTAATGGATGTTTCTTAAAACTATTATACACCTCATTGATTAGGTCAGTGATATTAATTGCTACTGGATTAATTTTTACCTGTCCCTCCTGTATTTGTGCAATATCAATAATATCGTTGATCAAATGAAGTAGTTCATTTCCCTTTTCATTGATGATATCTTTAAATCTATCTTTTTCCTCCTCACTATATCCTTCTTGAGTAATAAGGTCAGCAAATCCCAAAATACTATTCATTGGAGTTCTTATTTCATGACTCATATTGGCAAGAAATGCAGTTTTTAACTGATCTGCCTCTACTGCTCTGTTTTTTGCATCAATGAGTTCATTGGTAAGTCTGTCTCGTTGCCTGAATTCACGTAAAGTGTAAAAGAATAGGATAATACCGGTTATAAGAATAAAGAACCATCCTTTGTAGGTTTGCAATTGAGTTAATACTTCCTGATCTGAAGCGATTAAGTGAATCGCTTTATCAGAAAATAAGATCCATAAAAAACCTGCCACCACATACACTGCGGATATTCGATAAGGAAATGAATAGCGCATCTTTCTCACATTTTAGTCCTTCGCAAAAATACATTAATAATTGATATATCAAATAGATAACTGAAAATGGAGGATGGTTCTGTGACTGATAGGACCAGTAATAGTGTGCAATATAACTGATACACATTTTCAGATATTTTGCCTTCTATGTTTCCACTTTGGTTTCGTTATTGATCGGCATGTTACAGTTGTAGTCATCGAATTATTTCAAATTATTATTTAACAAAAGGAAAAATGCCTATTTTTAGAAGAGGTTGATTCATGGTGAGGCATCAGAAATGTAATACGATAAAGTAAGGATTTATGAAAAACCAAAAATCTAATCTAGGATTCAATACTGCTCCGGTATTTTTTACCGCCATTTCAACGATATTAGGAGCAATCCTTTTCCTTCGTTTTGGTATGGCAGTTGGTAATTTGGGTTTTTATGGGGCCTTAGGAATCATTATTCTAGGGCATTTAATAACAATACCTACTGCCTTGGCGATATCTGAAATTGCTACAAATACTCGCGTTGAGGGAGGTGGAGAGTATTTTATTATCTCAAGATCTTTTGGATTAAATATTGGAGCAACCATTGGTATTGCATTGTATTTTTCGCAAGCTATCAGTGTCGCATTTTATGTGATTGCCTTTACCGAAGCCTTCGAACCTTTTTTTTACTGGTTTCTTGCTAAATTTAATTTTGTATTGCCACGTCAGGTGATAAGCGTGCCTGCCTTAATTGCGCTGGGAGTAACTATCCTGAAAAAAGGTTCTGACTTAGGTATTAAAACATTGTACTTTGTTGTTGCCATATTATTCTTATCATTGGCACTGTTCTTTTTCGGAGATAGTAATTTACCTGCAGGAGAGGCAAATCCGAACTTTGTCTTTTCGAATAAAAATCAATTTTTCATCTGGTTTGCCATATGTTTTCCTGCATTTACTGGAATGACCGCAGGTGTGGGATTAAGTGGAGATCTTAAGGATCCGAAAAAATCAATTCCACGAGGAACCATATGGGGAACCATTATAGGTATGCTAATGTATATCTTTATTATTTATAAGTTCTCTATCTCGTCTACACCTGAAGATATGACTTCCAATCAATTGGCTATGGCTAATGTGGCTATACTAGGTGCAGTTATTATTCCTTTGGGATTGGGAGCTTCGACTATTTCTTCTGCGATTGGATCTGTATTGGTAGCTCCACGTACCTTACAGGCTTTGGCTATTGATAACAGTCTGCCTATTGTTAGGCTAAATAGATGGTTGGCTAAAGGAAAAGGAGATATGAATGAGCCTTTTAATGCAACTTTTGTGACTTTGGCCATTGCCCTTATATTTGTAATGATAGGTGAAGTGAATTTTGTTGCTCAGATTATCTCTATGTTCTTCATGATTACGTATGGATCACTTTGTTTAATATCATTTCTTAACCATTTTGGCGCATCACCATCTTACCGACCACAGTTTAAATCGCATTGGATGATTTCTTTAACAGGGCTATTGTTGTCTGTCTGGGCGATGTTCAAAATCAATGCATTTTATTCAATATTGGCTTGTGTTATTATTACACTCACCTACCTTTATATTAACGCTGTCCATAAAGAACGAGGTGGATTGCAGAAGATTTTTGTAGGTGCTTTATATCAGTTAAGTCGAAGAATTCAGCTTTATCTTCAAAAGAATAGAATTCATCACCCAGATGATGAAGAATGGAGACCTTCTGCAATATGTATCTCTTCTAATTCATTTAAGCATGAGAAGATATTTAGTTTGATGAAGTGGATATCCTATAAGCACGGTTTTGGCACGTATTTTCATTTTCTTAAGGGGTACTACTCAAGAGCAAATCGAATGAAGGCTGTAAAGATTGTTAATGATATGATTGATGAGCATCATGATCAGGAAAGTAGTTTATATGTAGATTGTATGATCTCTCCATCTTATACCTCTGCTATTGCTCAGGCTATTCAAAGTCCAAGTATTAGTGGTATGCAAAACAACATGATAATTTTTGAATACAGAAGAGATGAAGGAGATGCTTTGGATAGCTTGCTGGATAACATTAGTTTGACACAAGCTGGGAATTATGATATCTGTGTGTTCTCTGATGCCAATAAGCATACTTCATTTAAGAATGGAATTCATATTTGGATTAGGCATATCGATATTTTGAATGCGAACCTTATGATTTTATTGGGATTTATAATCCTTTCTCATCCCGACTGGAAAAAGGGATTTGTTAAGATTTTTAGTATTTGTGATGAAAACGAAGTTGTAAACACTCGAAAGGTTTTGCAGGACTTGGTTCAGGAAGGCAGACTTCCTATAACTTTATCGAATATCGAAATCATTGCGACAACAGAAGGAAAACCAGTAAAAAAATTGATTGTTGAAAAGTCATCAAAGGCCGGACTTACGATAATTGGATTTAGAGAGGAGCAGATAAAACACAGCGGTAATCAGGTCTTTCTAGGATTTGAAGCTATGGGGGACATGCTCTTTGTGAATGCGAATAATTCACAGAATATAAAAGACCCAGATCAATAAAGTTGAACTGGGTCAAATAATATCAATAGATACTACAACTTATCTAATTCTACGGTAAAGTGGCGTAAGATTGGTGCTTCTCGCACAATTTTAAAGCCATTCTTTATTTGATCTCTTCTGTCAAAAACATTTTTTAATCCAGCTGCAACATAATCCATGTGGTTGTTGGTATATGTTCTGCGTGGTATTGCTAGTCTTACTAATTCAAGGTCAGGATAACGATTCACACGAGTATCCGGGTCTCGATCTGCTAAAATTGTACCTATCTCAACTCCTCTAACACCAGCCTCAATATATAGTTCTATGGCTAACGTTTGTGCGATATATTCCTCTCTTGGTACGTGTGGTAGAAACTTTTTTGCATCAACGAAGATCGCATGTCCTCCAATAGGATATTGAATTGGAATTCCATATGATAAGAGTTTTTCACCCAAATGTCTCACCTGGCCGATTCGAGCTTCCAGATAATCCATTTCGGTTGCTTCGTCCAGACCAACAGCCAAAGCGTTCATATCTCTTCCTGCCATACCTCCATAGGTAATAAATCCTTCAAAAAGGATATTAAACATGGTGCACTTCTTGTAAGTCTCTTCATCTCTGAACGCAATGAAGCCGCCAATATTTACAATACCATCCTTTTTGGAGCTCATGGTCATGCCATCGGAGTAACTGTACATTTCGCGTACAATCTCCTTGATTGATTTTTCTTTGTATCCCTCTTCCCGGGTTTTTATGAAATAGGCATTCTCAGCAAATCTGGCAGAATCAAAAATTACTTTAATACCATACTTCTGAGCTAAAGCATATACTTCACGGAGGTTCTTCATTGATACAGGCTGTCCTCCAGATGTGTTACATGTTACTGTAACAATAATCATTGGGATCTGCTCTTTTGGATAAGTAGAAAGAACCATTTCCAATTTTACCAAATCGATATTTCCTTTAAAAGGGTGATCCAAAGTTGTATCAAAAGCTTCATCAATTGTACAGTCAATGGCTTTCGCATGTCTGAATTCAATGTGTCCCTTTGTTGTATCGAAATGAGAGTTTCCAGGTACGATATCACCATCTTTTACCAAAGCTGAGAATAGTACATTCTCGGCTGCTCTTCCTTGGTGTGTTGGCAGGAAATGATCAAATCCTAAGATTCTTTTTATTGAATCTTGCAGATTGAAATACGATGAAGATCCAGCATAGCTTTCATCTCCAGTCATAACTGCAGCCCATTGTTGATCGCTCATTGCTCCAGTTCCACTGTCGGTCAACAGGTCAACAAACACCTGATCACTTCTTAAGTTAAAAAGGTTATAACGAGCTTCTCTAATCCATCTCTTTCTTTCTTCACGCGTACTTTTCCTGATGGGTTCAACCATCTTAATTCTATAGTTTTCTGCAAATGGTAAATGCATCTTAAATGATTTATTGATTATTAGATTGTACAACACATCGATAATCCTGGAGGTATACCACCAGGGTATGAGATGTCGAATACGTAATATTACAGCATAGTTGGTACATGCTTGATGTACATACAGTGCCGTGATAACACTCTGTTTTGTAATAGATTTATTAAGATGACTGATTCAATGTCATCTACAAGATTGCAGAAAAATGATAATGATCCCTGTTTTTGATGTTCAGGAATAATTTGTCAACGCGCGCTGATATGTAGTAAAAATCGTGCATAACAAATTGTTTTTCGTTTGTGACAAATCTATGAAATAATCTCTAAATATTAAAAGACTAATGTCATGCTTTTAAATAGGAATTTAATGACAGGTCTTAATTTACTTGGTTTTGGTGTTAACTCAAGTCGAAAATGAAAAGCACACCAGCCTGGTGTGCGGTTTTAATCACTTTTCAGTATGAAAGCATGAGGGAAACACCCTCCTTATTCTTTATGTATTCTTTACTTAAACTTTAGGTAAATTCTATCTTCCTTTTATCCTGGATAAAATTTAGTTAAAGTTTGCTTAGAGAAATACCAAAGAAATAATAAAAAGTGCTGAGGTGGGAAGGTGGCAAGGTGGGGGCTTGGTGGTTCTTAGTATTGGTTTAGTCTAAAAATATTATCTGAGAATATGAAGGTAAATAACCGACTATGATAGAATCAAGCTGGTGAAAGTGGTTAATTCCGATTGTTAATAACTGTTTTTTGAGTGTGATTTTAGAAAGTTGCTGTTGATAACTAGTGATTTATCAACAATGCGTAACAAAAAATGCAAAAATCATTATAACGAGGTAACACACTCCCTTTGTTGCAGATCAGTAAAATGTTGCTTTTAAGATTTCGTAGTTAAACCGCGATTCAGGTTTACGGAGGGCCCACTACTTCTGGCCCTCTTTTCTTTTTCTAAAAAAATATGCTTAGTCGATGTGTGGCGAGTTGTCCTGCATCTTTAATCAGAATAGGATTAAACTTTCAAAATGAGTTCCTATCGTATATTACTCTTTTAGCATTAATTGCATGATATGAACATCGATAAATTGGTTAAACTTATATCCTACTTCCTTCATCGTGCCGATAATTGTAAAACCATATTTCTTATGCAGATGAACACTAATGTCATTGTCGCCAGCGATACGAGAAATAATTGTGTGAAGATCAGTGGTGTAGGCGTGTTCTACTATTTTCTTCATTAAAAGTTTGCCTGCACCTAATCCTTGTTGATGTTCGTCAATATAAACCGAAATTTCAGCAGTTTTATCATAAGCACTTCTGGCTGACCATTTTGAAAGGGAAGCCCAACCAATAACCTGATTATCTTTTTTTGCAACCAATATCTTAAATGTATCATCGTGCTGATTAAACCAATCAGTTCGATCGGTTATGGATTTTTCATCCGTATCAAAAGTGGCTACAGTATCTCTAATGGCCTGATTGTAGATATCTGTAATGATCTGTATGTCTTCAGTAGTGGCTGCTAAAATGTCAATCATGGTCAATATTTTTAGCAAATATAATTGTCAACCACGTTAAAATCAGAATATCTCAAGTTTGGTGTTGAGATTATATTGATTTTTTAATAAATTGAAGGAAATTATTGCATTGAGGATTTCAGTGTGAGGAATCATTGAATTCAGGAGATCGGTAGCGAGCGAAAATTATGCAATTCAAACGAGAAATCAGCAAAGGGGATTATAAAATGTATGTCAAAATGTTTTTAGTCAGATGTTTGATGTTTTTGTCTTGTTTTATCATGGTCGCTTCAGTAAAGGCTGAAAAACTTGATTATCTAACAAAGGAAGAACAAGAGTGGGTGCAGGGGCATCGGAATACTATTCGTATTGCGCAGGATCCTTTATATCCTCCTGTTAATTTCGTGGATAAAGATGGTGTTTATAAAGGTGTAACTACAGATATTCTGAAAATAATAGAACACAAGCTGAATGTAAAATTCGTTAATGTGCCCACCACAGATTTGACCGAAAGCTTAAATATGGGACGTAAGGGGGAGGTTGATATGGTTTGCTCCATTACAAAAACACCCCAACGGTCGCGTTACCTGAATTTTACTCGTCCGTATTTTAGGTCTCCAACTGTCATTTTGTTGAACGGACAGGAATCGGGGCGGTTGACCATTGACGACCTTGCAGAGCGCACTGTTACGATGGCTGAGAACTACGCCATACATGATTATTTTCGGAATTACTATCCAGAGATTAAGCTTGATCTTGTGGTAGAAGACTATATTGGAATGCAAAAACTTGCCTTTAATCAGGCCGATGTGATGGTGGGAGATTTAGCTACGATATCTTATCATCTGGAAGCAACAGGGATCTCTAATTTGTATGTAGCAGGACAGCTTGATTATGAATATCGACTTGCATTTGGGTGCCGGAAAGATCTCCCTATTTTACAGTCTATACTTGATAAATCGTTAGCTCAGATATCTCCAGCCGAATTAAGACGAATTAAACAGAAGTGGGTGCATTTAAGGCCATATAAACTATGGCAACGAAAAGAGTTTTGGATGGTGATATTAGGATTTCTGCTACTCTTATCGTTGGGAGGATTACTGTCGATGATTTGGAGTCGTACTCTTCAACGTAGGATTGACATAAAGACGAACCATCTAAATAGGGAATTACAAGATCGAATAATTGCAGAGAAATCATTAGAAGAAAATGAACGAAAGCTTCGCGTGGTCGTTGAGAAAAATGGATTTATTGTTTTTGAGAAGGATATAATAACCGGGAATATCATGTGGTCGGGCGATTATCAAAATGTATTGGGATTCTCAAGTGCAGAGATGAACAGAATTAATGAGCCACAGTGGGAGCAATTAATTCATTCTGAAGATCTCCCAAAATATAAGTCTAGTGTTGATACTGCCACCAAGTCTGGTGAAGAATATGTGGTGGAATGTAGGGTGTTGGATGCTCATGGTGAATATGTTCCAATAACCCTGAAAGGAACCTTTTTGAAAGAAGAGAATGATTTAGAACCTCGGGCACTGGGTATAATTCAGGATATTTCGGTTCATGTTGACCGGGAAGAGGAGCTTATGAATGCCAAGTTGAGGGCAGAGCGTGCTGATCATCTCAAAACACTTTTTCTCGCTAACATGTCGCATGAAATTAGAACACCATTAAATGGAATTCTCGGATTTTCAGAGCTCATTAGTGAAGAAGGTATTAATGATGATCTTAGAAGGAATTATGCAAGGGTGATTACTGAAAATAGTGATCATTTGCTCAAGATTATTGGCGATATTTTAGATATTTCACAAATAGAATCCGGACAAATGAAGATCAAGTCTGAGGACTGTGTGGTGTATGATGTGTTGAGTGATGTATTCAATACATTCTCAGGGCATCCGAGTGTTGTAGAGAAAAAGGTGCGATTCTCGCTAGTTGTAAATCCTGATGTTAAAGGTATTGTGTCGTATACCGATCCGGTAAGATTGAAACAGGTATTAATTAACCTTGTGAATAATGCATTTAAGTTTACTCCTACGGGTTTCATTGAAGTAGGATTTAAATATTATTCTGAAACTGAATTCCTATTCTTTGTAAAAGATTCAGGTATAGGTATTCCTCCAAAGAAAATGGATTTAATCTTCGAACGCTTCAATAGAGGAGAAGATACTATGACCAGAGAATCGGACGGAGCAGGCTTAGGTCTTTCCATAAGTCAGGGCATAATAGAACTCCTGGGAGGAAAGATCTGGTTGGAATCTGAAATAGATAAGGGAACTGAGTTTTTCTTTACCCTTCCATGTTGTGTAAAGGAGACTGTATGATTAGATAGTTGTTGCTAAAACTAAAAGTTTCTTCTTGGGCTAAAAAACGCACTGATTTATACAATTCATTGTAAAAAATGATATTTTCGCGGGTATGATTCAGGAGAGTATATTCTTAAGCAATTTATCAGAGCCCATTCATAAGAGTTGGGAAGATTTTTTATCACCAGAGATTCTGGAATTAATTGAAAAGGTTGAGGGAAGCACTACAGAAAGTAATTATACCCCTCAGGCAGCAAATGTATTGCGCTTTATGACTCAATCTTTAGATGATGCAAAAGCTATTATCCTGGGACAGGATCCTTATCCGCAGGAAGGTGTGGCTACAGGGCGTGCATTTGAGGTAGGAACACTTAATTCGTGGAATGATAAGTTTAAAAATATCTCATTAAAGAATATTGTTCGTTTGTTGTTTCGTACTTACAAGGATGAAATACAAAAGTATAATGATATAAAAGGTCGAATGATATCTGATTTTCCGATCTTGCCGCCACAGCAATTGTTTAAGCATTGGGAAAAAGAAGGAGTACTGTTGTTAAATACCGCCTTTACCTGTGAGATTGGTCAGCCTAACAGTCATACAAACTATTGGACTGAATTTACCAGGTTCCTCTTAGAATATATTAACCAAAGAAGACCGGACTTGAATTGGATTCTATGGGGGAATAATGCATGGAAGGTAACGGAAGGGCTTACCTTAAATAATGCCTATCGAACATTCCATCCAATGATGTGCTATGATCGCCCTGATCGTGAACTTGATTTTCTTTATGGAAAAGTTAATCCATTTGGCGACTTAAAAGCACAGGTCGACTGGACCGGATATGGTCGGTCCTTCGATTATGGGGTGAAGCAGGAGAAGGGAATGTTAAATATGTTCGACCAGTAAATCTGTTGCTTCCATACAGGCAGCAATTAATTTAGCTATATCCTTAGGTTTAAGCTTTGCGCAATTTATGATTAGGTCAAAGTCACCTTTGCTTGTTCTTGATCCTTTGATTACAGTTCTAAAGTTCATGCGCTGTTTCTCTGTTTCGATGATGTACTTTCTTGCATCATCGCTAGAAAGGTTGCGCGATTTCATGATTCTGCTAACACGCCATTCTAGTGGAGCATAAAGCCTAACATGAAGAGATTTTTTGATGTCGGAAGCGATGATGTGTCCAGCTCGTCCGACAATAATGCAATGACCGTTTTCCGAAAAAGTACGAATCACTTCTGTGACAGTTTTTTTGATAACCCGCTCGTTTTTAAACTTCTTAGTTGAGAAAGCTGCAAGAATCTCATCAAAGACGGTTCGTTCTTGAATGTTGAAAATTTTATTTACCTTATCGGTGTGAATATCAAGTTCTTTTGAAGATTCTGTGAGGATTTCTTTACTGATCACTTTCCAATCTTTGTGTTCTTTTTCGATAAGGATTTCCTGTAAGGCATTGGCTATTTTCATACCAGGACATCCTGGTTCTCTTGAAATTGTGAGTACAGGTCCTGGAATGCTAGGCGATTTAATCGCTCTTTTCTCAGCAATTCCCATTCGCTTGTTCAGATATGCTTGCAGTGTGCTTTTCATTACATTAATAGTATGTTGACTAAAGATTTCTATTTTAGTCTACGCCCGAACTTGAAAGAGTGTTTCAACCTTTATTGATGCATTTATGCAAAATATCAGGAAATTAGACGGATAAAATTTATATATTTCGGCGTACTTCAGAATATAATTAAAATATTACGATATGTTTGATAAACAGATTTATGTGAATCGCCGCGAACGTCTACGTTCAAAAGTAAATAGTGGACTTATTCTTATTTTAGGTAATGTTGATGCTCCAATGAATTATGCTGATAATACTTATCATTTTCGTCAGGATAGCTCATTCTTATATTTCTTTGGATTAGATCAGCAAAGGTTGGCTGGAGTAATCGATGTTGATGCTGGCGAAGATTATCTGTTGGGTGATGATGTTGATATTGAGGATATCATCTGGATGGGACCACAGGTTGGTTTAGCTGAGCGTGCAGCAAAAGTAGGTGTTGAAAAAACCGACGCCTTTGCCAAACTTTTTGATATGGTTGATGCAGCAATAAAGCAAGGTCGCAAGGTACATTTCCTCCCTCCTTATCGCGCTGAGAACAAATTGTTATTGGAGCAGTTAACAGGTATTCATCCTTCTAAACAACGCGACTATGTATCGATGGAATTGGTACATGCAGTAATTGCATTGCGTTCTATTAAAGAGCCTTGTGAGCTTGTGGAAATTGAAAAGGCTTGTCGCACAGGATATCAAATGCACGTTACAGCAATGAAAATGGCTCAACCTGGTGTTTGGGAACAGAAGATTGCCGGAACAATTGAAGGTATTTCTCTTGCAGGAGGAGGAATGGCATCGTTTCCTATAATTCTATCTCAGAATGGTGAGACTTTGCACAATCATGATCATTCTAATGTTTTGGAAGAAGGTAAGTTAATGTTAACAGATGCGGGAGCAGAAACTACGATGCGTTATGCATCTGATTTTACTAGAACTGTTCCTGTGGGTGGAAAATTTACCCAAAAGCAGCGTGAGATTTATGAAATTGTATTGGCTGCCAATAATAAAGCAACTTCATTGGTGAAGCCTGGTGTAACTTACCTGAGTGTACATCTTGAAGCTGCAAAAGTGATCGCATCAGGTCTTAAGGATCTTGGATTAATGAAAGGAGATGTTGATGAGGCTGTTAAGAATGGGGCACATGCGATGTTCTTCCCTCATGGATTAGGTCATATGATGGGATTGGACGTACATGACATGGAAGACCTTGGACAGATATACGTTGGATATGATGATGAGGTACGTCCGGTTGACCAGTTTGGAACTGCTTACCTTCGATTAGGTCGTCGTTTGCAGGAAGGATTTGTTATAACCAATGAACCTGGAGTTTATTTCATCCCAGCATTGATTGATAAGTGGCAAAGCGAGAAAATTAATCACGAATTTATTAACTTTGATAAGGTGAATGAATATCGCGACTTTGGAGGAATCCGATTAGAAGATGATATTCTGGTAACAGCTGATGGCGGTGAGATTATTGCTGAGCGTGTACCTATCACTCCAGAAGAAGTGGAAGCAGTAATGAATTCATAAGTTATTGAAAAAAGAATTTAGCATATTAACACTTGAGGATAAAGCATCCGTTCTAAGACTTGCAAGAAAAGTCTTGGAGGATGCTTTTTCTTTGGGTGATTATGAAGGAGTATTATCTCTAGATGAAGAGGAACGTTTGCGGAATCTATACTTCGGGATTTTCGTCTCTATCTATAAAGGGAAGAAATTAAAAGGGTGTATTGGTACCTTGCGAGAAGATTTATCGCTATATGAGCTGGTGGTCAGGATGACCCGTTCCGCAGCTTTACATGATAGCCGTTTTGAGAATCTAAAGCCCAAAGACATCCCCAAAACCCGCATTGAACTTTCTATACTTACCCCTCTGCAAGCCATAGATGATATTTCCGAGATTGAGATAGGTCGTCATGGTATTTATATGACAGGACTTGGTCGATCAGGAGTGTTTTTACCTCAGGTAGCTACAAATAATAATTGGAGTGTTGAGGAGATGCTTGGTTATTGTGCAAGGAACAAAGCTGGTCTGGATTGGGAGTCGTGGAATGAATTAGATTTATATATTTTTGAAGCGATAATACTATCCGAATAGTTGTTTTGTAAAGGTTTCATTTTATAGGGGGCGGATATTACCCATTTAAAAAAGAGTAGGCTCTTGATCGAAGAGTAAAAATACCCAAAAGGCATATCTATAGAGCTTTTTATCCATGCTATTTAAAAAGAATGTCATAACTTGTATTTGGGAAAACAACAGACTTGCTTATTCAACATTTAGACATTATAAGGCATTTGAGCAAAACAGCAATTTAATTGGGGACCAGACACTTTGCAAGTCGAGTGTCTGGTTATTTTTTCCATTCCAACAGGTTATCTACCCTATATTGCAATTTATCGTTATCGATATGCCATCTCACGATATCCAGAATTTGATCAGTATCTCCTTCTAATTGTACCACAAGATCCTCAAGAGAGCATGGCTCATTTTTTACAATGCTTTCTATTTTTTCACTATAACGTTTAAAGTCGTCAGTGTTTAAGGGGACCTTCTTTTTGTTAAGACAGACGTCACAAGTTCCACATGGAGTGGTTTCTGTTTCTCCAAAATATTCAATCAACATTTCACTTCTACAACGATCTGTTGATTCAGCATAACGAAGCACTGCCTCTACCTGCTTTTCATAGGCTTGCTTTCTTGCCTCGTAGTGCTCATTGGGAATCCGAACCTGTTTTTCCTCTAAGCGTTCTTTTGTAAGAATAATAAATGGCGTTTTCTTTTTAGGGATGTAATGTATGATTTTATGAGAAGCTAACTGCTTCAAATACTCTTTAATAGTATCTATGTTGGTGTTGGCTCGCGAGGCCAGTAAATCCCAGTCTATGGGAACATATTGAGTAAAAACACCAGTATATGATCGCAATAACAGTTTGATGAATGTGTCGAACGATTCGTTGGCTACCTGAAATTTATATAGCTCATCGCGACGAACAATAAAATGTATACGACCAGGATTATCCAGTTCATCAGTCAGCTCAAGAAAACCTGCCCGCTCAAGTATTTTAAGACTGTTATAAGCTGTTGTGATGGCAAAGTTATAGCTGCTGCAGAAATCAGCCAGATTAAAGTCGAATGTTTGGTTCTTTCCAAATCCTATGGCAATCTGCAGATAATTACCTAAAGCGTTGTATACGCGTTTAATGATATCTTGTCCTGGGAATTTATCGCGAATATTTTTTGTGAGCTTTGTTCGGTCCGCCTTATTGTATAGAAGCACTGCTGCAGCTTTTTTTTCATCGCGTCCAGCACGCCCTGCTTCCTGGAAATAAGCTTCTAGAGAATCAGGTAGATCAACGTGAATTACAAAACGCACATCTGCCTTATCGATACCCATGCCAAACGCATTAGTTGCGACAATTACCCGGGTTTTTCCACTTTTCCAGTTATTCTGTTTGCGACTTCTGTTAAAGTTACTTAATCCTGCGTGGTAGAAATCCGCTGATATATTGTTTTCTTTCAATAGCTGGGCAATCTCTTTGGTGCGTTTTCTGCTTCGAACATACACAATTCCGGTTCCCTTGGTTTTGGCAATTGTTCTAAGCATATATCCATGCTTGTCTTCTTCATAGCGCACAAGATAGTTCAGGTTGTCACGCACGAAGCTTTTCTGAAGTACATTGTTTTCTGAAAAATTCAGTCGCTTTTGGATATCATCAACCACTTTTGGTGTGGCGGTGGCAGTAAGTGCAAGCACTGGTACTTTGGGTAGAATTTCACGCAATTGTGCAATCCTTAGATAGGATGGTCTGAAATCATAACCCCATTGAGAGATGCAATGCGATTCATCAACAGTGATTAGATTTACATTCATTTGCTCTACCCGTTCAAGAAATCGTTTCGTACCAATCCTCTCTGGCGAAATATACAGGAATTTGTAATTCCCCCATACTGCATTGTCAAGGGTAATTTTTATCTCGTGGGCTGTCATGCCTGAGTGAATTGCAAGAGCCCTGATTCCCCTGCTATTAAGATTTTCAACCTGGTCTTTCATTAGGGCAATTAGCGGAGTAACAACCAGACAGATTCCTTCGGTGGATAATGAATACACCTGAAAAGTAATTGATTTACCTCCGCCAGTAGGCATTAATCCTAGTGTATCTTTTCCTTCCGCTACTGATTCAATTATCTCTTTTTGAAGGTCCCTGAATTCAGGATATCCCCAATGTTTGGTTAGTATTTCTTCAAATTTACCCATCTATAAAAATAAAAAGCGACCTGATTGTTCCGCAGCTTGCATGTAAAGTAACGCTGTAAAGGTATGAATTATTTCTTGGTTTTAGTTTGTACTGCATGTTATCGGGAAGTTGAATAATTGATCGGGAGAGTGCCGAAAAAGATTGTTTTTAATCACAACATTTTTCGTAAATTTATTGATCTGTAAATCATTAAAACCATTGTTATGTCTTTTCTCTCAGATAAAATAGTAGCAGAAGGATTAACATTCGATGATGTATTGTTGGTTCCTTCCTATTCCGAAATCCTTCCCCGCAATGTCAACTTAGCCTCGTCATTCAGTCGGTCAATCAAATTGAATACGCCAATAGTATCGGCTGCTATGGACACGGTTACTGAATCAAAACTAGCCATCGCGATAGCAAGGGAAGGTGGGATTGGAGTGATTCACAAGAATATGAGTGTTGAAGAACAGGCCAAGCAGGTTTATTGTGTGAAACGGGCTGAAAATGGTATGATTTACGATCCTATAACCATAGGACGTGAAAAGAAAGTAGGAGATGCTCTTGCCTTGATGAAGCAATATCGAATTGGAGGAATTCCAGTTGTTAATGGTGGAAATTACCTGGTAGGAATTGTTACGAACAGGGATTTACGTTTCGAAGAAGATATGATGAAGCCGATTACAGATGTGATGACTTCAGAGAATATTATAACAACATCTGATACAACAGATCTTGAAAAAGCCTCAGAGATTCTTCAGCAGCATAAAATAGAGAAGTTACCAGTGGTGGATAAAGATGGTCAACTTATAGGCTTGGTTACTTATAAGGATATCTCAAAAGCGAAGGATAAACCTAGAGCTTGTAAAGACGAAAAGGGTAGGTTACGGGTTGCGGCGGCAGTTGGTGTGGCTAGCGACACAATGGATCGTATTGATGAATTGGTGAGTGCGCAGGTTGATGCTATTGTTATTGATACAGCACATGGGCATACTAAGGGAGTGTTGGAGCTATTAAGACGAACGAAGAGTAAGTATCCTAGTACAGATGTTGTTGCAGGAAATATTGCAACAAAAGAGGCAGCAACAGATATGGTGTTAGCAGGAGCAGATGCAGTGAAGGTTGGTATAGGTCCTGGATCTATCTGTACAACAAGAGTGATTGCAGGTGTTGGCGTTCCTCAATTGTCAGCTATTTATAATGTTGTGAAAGCTATACGGGGATCTGATGTGCCGGTTATTGCTGATGGTGGATTGCGCTATTCAGGAGACATTGTCAAAGCAATAGCTGCTGGTGCTCATGCAGTAATGGCGGGATCACTATTTGCAGGTGTTGAAGAGTCGCCAGGAGAAACAATCATTTACCAGGGGCGTAAGTTTAAATCGTATCGTGGTATGGGATCGGTTGAGGCCATGCAAGCAGGATCGAAGGATCGATATTTTCAGGAGATGGAAGATGATATGAAGAAGTTAGTTCCCGAAGGGATTACAGCAAGAGTTCCTTACAAAGGTACTTTGGAAGAGGTATTGTATCAATTAACAGGTGGATTAAGAGCAGGGATGGGATATTGTGGCGCAGAAACGATAGAACGATTACAACAGTCGAAGTTTGTTCGAATTTCTGCTTCTGGGATCACTGAGAGTCATCCACATGATGTGACGATTACGAGAGAGGCTCCTAATTATAGTCGCTAGTTTTTGCTTTTGCCCTATAAATATCTTTTAACGACTTGGGATAAAAGCGTGAAGATATGTTAAAAGTGTTGGTTGAGTTGTATGAAGTAGCTTGAATTAATGTGTTGATTATTATCTTTGACGCATAATGTAAGTATGCTTTCATAAAAGAGAGGAAGGAGTGAAGCACCAATTATTATATATCATAATTAGTATCGTATGCTTTGTAGCTTGCCAGAGGGATGATGATTCGCGAGGAGCAGCTATTGTTAGAGTGGGCGATGAGGTTCTGTATCAGGAGGATCTGGCGAAGAATATTCCAGCGCATTTATCTACAAATGATAGTACCCTTTATGCCGAAGACTATGTCAAGAAGTGGATTGTTAGTCGCATGCTCATGAGAAAAGCAGAGGATAACCTATCAAGCGAACAGCGTGATTTTTCCCAGGAGATTGAAGATTATCGTATTTCATTGACTTTGTATCGTTATAAAAATGCATTGTTACAGGAAAAAATGGATACAGTGGTTTCCGTGGAAGAGATTGAGAATTACTACAAAGATTATCAACAGAATTTCGTCCTCAATGGTAACATTGTTAAGGCTGTTTATGTGAAAGTTCCGGTTGAGGTTGCCAATCAGGAGCAACTCAAAAAATGGTGTTCAGACGGTGAAGATGGATTATCAGCATTGGAAGGATATGCTCATCAATATGCCAAAAGGTTTGATTATTTTAATCATCAATGGGTGTATTTTGAGGAGGTAATGAAAAGAATTCCAATGGAAATTGAAAATGAGAGACAGTTTTTGAAAAAGAATAAGTTTATTGAAAGTTCTGATAATGAGTATTATTACCTGCTTTTTGTGGTTGATTATCGAATGAAAGGTGATATTTCTCCACAGGAATTTATGGTAGATAAGATCAAAAACTTAATTTTGAACAAACGAAAATTGACTTTTTTAAAGAATCTTGAAGAAGAAGTATATCAGGATGGTCTTAAAAATCGAGTTATCAAAATATTTAATCATAAATAGAATGAAGAAGATGCCAAAACAATTGCGAAGTATTTTACTGATTTTCATTTTAAGCATTAGTGTGCAGGCAGTAGCGGTAGCACAGGGGAATGTAATTGATCAAATTGTAGCAATAGTTGGAAATAATGTCATTCTTAAATCGGATATAGAGACAGTATATCAACAGCGTCAGGCTCAGGGGTATACTACCTCCGGTGATGCCAAGTGTGAGATTCTTGAAGATTTGCTTGTTGAAAAGTTATTGTTGGCTCAGGCACAAAATGATACAACCATTGAGGCTACTCCTAGTCAGGTGAACAGGTCATTAGATGACCAGATGCAACGATTCATGAGCAATTTTAACAGTGTTGCAGAGTTGGAAAAATATTTCAACAAATCTATCGTGAACATCAAGGCTGACATGGAGACTATGATCACTAATCAGATTTTGACTCAACAGATGCAACAGAAGATTGTTACCGATGTTGCTGTTACTCCTTCAGAAGTGAGATACTTCTATAGAAATTTAAAAGAAGACGAGAAACCAACAGTTAGAACTCAAATTGAGTTTGCTCAGGTATCTTTGATTCCACGTGTTACAGATGAAGAGGACCTTAGGGTGAAAACTCGTCTTCGTGAGTTAAAGAAAAGAATTGAGGATGGTGATAGCTTTGCGTCGATGGCGGTATTATATTCCGAAGGACCATCAGCACGTAACGGAGGTGAATTGCCTAACTATTCAGGACGAGCAGAGTTAGATCCTGCTTATGCTGCAGCTGCATTTAACTTGAAAGGTGATCGTATTTCAAATGTTGTGAAGAGTGAATTTGGATATCATATCATTCAAACACTGGACCGTAAAGGAGAAAAAATTCGTACACGCCATATCTTAATGAAACCAAAAGTTGATCCAGAGGAGTTAACAAAAGCTCATACTGCTTTAGATTCATTAGGCGTTGCTATTAATGAGGATAAAATTTCATTTGAAGACGCAGCACGAAGATATTCTCATGACAAGAACTCAAGAAACAATGGTGGATTGGTGATCAATCCAAACAGTCTTGAATCGAAATTCCAATTAGATGCTTTAGAGGGAACAGAGAGTAAGGTGCTTTCAAAAATGAAGGTAGGAGAGATGTCACAACCTTTCGAGTCGATCGATGATAAAGGTCGTAAGGTAGTGAAGATTGTAAAATTGGTGAAGCGAATTGAAGCGCATAAAGCAAACTTGAAAGAAGATTATAAGCGGGTAAGCGATATGTTCCTGAACAAGAAGAGGGAAGAAGCCATGAATAAGTGGATTGCTGAAGAACAGTCAAAGACCTATATTAGTATAGACGAATCGTTCCAGAACTGTACGTTTAAATTCGACAACTGGATCAAATAATTTGGTCGAATAGATCAGCAAATCTAATCTATGAATTATAAAAATGATGCGGAAGCAATTGATGGATTGAAACAGAAACATCAATTGTTAACAGAAGAAATCAAGAAAGTTATATACGGTCAGGATCAGGTTGTAAACCAGGTCCTGATCTCGTTGTTTAGTCAGGGGCACTGTTTATTGGTTGGTGTTCCAGGTTTGGCAAAAACACTTTTAGTAAATACCATTGCCGAGGTACTTGGCTTAAAGTATAAGCGAATACAGTTTACTCCTGATTTGATGCCGTCAGATATTATAGGTATGGAAATCCTGAATAAGGAGCGACAGTTTCAGTTTATTAAAGGGCCATTGTTTGCGAATGTTATTTTGGCAGATGAGATTAACCGTACACCTCCTAAAACTCAAGCCGCTTTGCTTGAGGCAATGCAAGAACGTTCGGTTACATCGGCTGGGGTACGTTATGATCTTGATAAACCATTCTTTGTGTTAGCAACCCAGAACCCGATTGAGCAAGAAGGAACGTATCCGTTGCCAGAGGCTCAACTCGACCGCTTCATGTTTTCAATATGGTTGGATTATCCATCTCCAGAGGATGAATTGTATATTGTAAAGAAGACTACAGGTGACGAAGAACATCGAATCCGTAATGTAATTGATGGTGATGAAATCCTGTATTATCAGAAGCTTATACGAAGAATACCAGTTAACGATAATGTATTAAAGTATGCAGTTAAACTGGTTACCAGCACAAGACCGGGAACTAAGGAAGCCTCTGAGATTGCGAATAAATATTTGAAATGGGGAGCAGGTCCAAGGGCATCGCAAAACCTTGTATTGGCTGCTAAGACTCATGCGGTGTTAAATGGAAAATATACACCAGATATTGAGGATGTGAAAGCTGTTTCAGAGATTATTTTAAGACATCGAATTATAAAGAATTATAAAGCTGAAGCTGAAGGTATAACTGTTGAAGAGATCATTGAAAAGCTTCTATAATTAAGTAATATATGCGAGTTTTTAATTTATACACTCGATTTTTTAAGTCGGTAGTTTTTATTGGTTTAGTTATTCTGATGGCCTCACAGACTGGTTACTGTCAGGAGAAAAAGGAGATTCACATTGAGAATGCGAATCACTATAAACCATCAAAAGATAAAAAGACAGATCGACTGCTTGGTGACGTTCATTTTTTGCATGAAGGTGTTAATATGTATTGTGATAGTGCACACTTTCAATCGGAAAATGATCGATTCCATGGATTTAATAAAGTACATTTTAATCAGGGTGATACACTACATATGTATTGTACACTTGTGAAATATTTAGGACAGAATCAACTTGCTAAAGCGAGACGAAATGTAAAGTTGGTTGATAAGAAAGTTACTTTAACCACCGATTCTCTTGATTTCGATATGGAAAAAAGTATTGGCTATTACAACTATGGAGGTACCTTGGTTGATTCAGCTAATACATTAACCAGTGATATTGGTCAGTACTATGCCAATGAAAATCTCTTCGTATTTAGTCATGATGTAAAGTTGGTAAATGAAGATTTTACGCTTTATTCTGATACATTAAAGTACAATACAGTAACCGGAAGAGTATTTATTCTTGGACCTACCACTATTGTAACCGAGGATGGTACACTTTATGCTGAGGATGGATGGTATGATACCGAAACCAACATTGCAAAGTTAAAGAAGGCTGCAGAGCTAAAGCAGGAAAAGCACGTGTTGCGTGGAGATACCATTATTTATACTAAGGAAACAGGAGAAGGAAGAGCTTTTGGTAATGTTTTCCTGGAAGACTTCGATAATCACATGATTATTACGGGAAATAAGGCGATATATAATGATATCGCACAGACAGCCTTGGTTACCGATTCTGCAATATTCAGACAGGTGTCAGAGGCCGATACATTATTTTTACATGCAGATACTTTAAGAGCGTTACCTGATACTATTCCAGATGAAAGGATTATCAGAGCCTACCATAATGTGCGTTTTTTTAGAACTGATCTACAAGGTAAGTGTGATTCATTAGCATATCTTACC
Organism: Puteibacter caeruleilacunae; assembly: GCA_005217565.1. GTDB lineage: Bacteria > Bacteroidota > Bacteroidia > Bacteroidales > Prolixibacteraceae > Puteibacter > Puteibacter caeruleilacunae. The sequence goes on along the minus strand of SJCO01000002.1, from coordinate 576,117 downwards.
AATGATTCTACAGTACAAATGTTTCATGAACCAATTTTGTGGGGTGAAGGAAATCAGATGACTGGAGAACAAATTGAGATGAGAAGAAAGAATGCAACTACCAGTGAAGTTTATATTACAAATGAAGCTTTCATCATCGCGATGGAAGATTCGGTAAAGTATAATCAGATCAAAGGTCGAAACATGACTGGTTACATCTACAATAAGAAACTAAGCAAGGTTGATGTAAAAGGAAATGGTCAGGCTGCTTACTTTATTAAAGAAGATGAGGAAAGTACTGATTATGTAGGACTAAATACTGTGGAGTGCAGTAATATTATTATTCGCTTAAAGGAGAATAAGATCTCAGAGATTGCATTCCTGGAGAAACCTGATGCAAGGATGGTACCGGTTGAACATTTGGGTGAGGAGGAATCTCGTTTAAGTGGATTTGTATGGTATGATCCATTACGACCCAAAGATAAAAATGATATTTTTCCATTAAGGAACGAGGAGATACAAAAAAAGCAGGATGATTAACATCCTGCTTTTTCTTTATTTAATTTCGCTTTAGTATTCGTCTTCGTTAAAAAAGAAGTCATCTTTACTTGGATAATCCGGCCAAATATCTTCGATACTTTCATAGATTTCTCCTTCATCTTCAATTTCTTGTAAGTTCTCAATAACTTCAAGCGGTGCTCCTGATCTGATGGCAAAATCGATTAATTCATCTTTCGATGCTGGCCATGGAGCGTCTTCTAATTTTGAGGCTAATTCTAATGTCCAATACATAACTCAAAAGTTCATACGTTAAACTTGATTTCTAGAGCGCGATGAATATAGTAAAAATATATTCAACTTCTTTCCGCGAATTAAAAAATTATTTTTTCAAAATCCAAGGGATTTCTTTTACATTTTGATCGTGAGTGAGCCTTCTTGATAATACAAATAGATAATCTGATAGTCTATTTAGATATTTTATCACATTTAGGTCAACCAGAAGCTCTTCGCTTAACTTTATCGTAAGCCTCTCTGTCCTCCTACAAATGGTTCGGGCAATATGACAAAACGAGACGACATTATTCCCGCCAGGTAGCACAAAAGCACGCATTTCAGGCAATGATTCATTCATCCTGTCCATCTCCTTTTCAAGGTATTGAATATCCTCATTTGTACATGGTAGATATTCTTTCATATTCGATTTTTCATAATCAGTGGCAAGATTGCCTCCGATGACAAAAAGAAGCTCCTGGATTTTAATTAATGTATCGATATGATCGTTACCAATCTCCTGTGATCGAATTAATCCTATCCAGGAGTTTAGTTCATCGACAGTACCATATGCCTCTAGCCTGTCGTGATATTTTTTTACCCTGGTACCTCCAATGAGTCCTGTTGTCCCATCATCTCCAGTTTTTGTATATACTTTCATCCTCTTGACGATTATTAGATTAACATTACACCTGTTAGTGTCGTCAGACCTGACAGCGTGTATCTATTATGATAGCAACAAAAAGGAAGATTGTTTGGTTTGCTCCATGTGCCATCTGTATTAACATCCCTACGGACCGCACCTTGCATTGTCTTGCCCCATGCCCCATGCTCTTTGCCCTATGCTCTATGCCCTATGCTCTATGCCCTTTGCCCTATGCCTTTATATCCTGTTCTTTTATGTCTTCTGCCTTTCGAATTTCTCCAATCCTTTCCGTTCATCCTTTTTCCGGCGAAGCTTTTTTCCTTATCTTCACGGTGCATTATTTAGATTAACCATTTCAAACAAATTACAATGAAACTTACCATCTTAATTGGGATGGCTATGCTGTGGACCTTGATTGCGTCAGGACAGCGAGCCGAAGTATTACTTGAAAAAGATTGGCGATTTATTAAAGGAGATCAATCAGGAGCAATGAAGGTCGATTTTAATGATCAAAACTGGGAAACTGTAACCGTTCCTCACGATTGGGCAATTTATGGTCCTTTTGATAAAGAGGTCGATAAACAGACTGTTGCCATTGTGCAGAATGGCGAGAAAGTAGCGACTGAAAAAACAGGTCGTACTGGGGCATTACCATATATTGGTGTTGGCTGGTATCGAAAAACCTTTGAGGCGCCAGAGTTTAAGAAAGGAAAGAAGGCCTTATTGATTTTCGATGGAGCCATGAGTGAAGCTCAGGTTTATGTGAACGGACAGAAGGTGGGAGAATGGAAGTATGGTTACAGCTACTTTTATTTCGATATCTCAAAGTATTTAAACAAAGGAACTAACACATTGGCTGTGCGACTTGAGAACCATGGCTTATCATCTCGATGGTATCCTGGCGCTGGTCTATATCGAAAAGTGCGATTGGTTGTTAAAGATGAGGTGTCATTTAAGCAGTGGGGAACATTTATCACTACACCTTACATTGATGCAGTGCAAGCTAAAGTAAATATCAAAACATCAGTTGACGGGGACGACTTGCGTTTAGAAACAGTGATCAAAGACGCAGAAGGGGAAGTGTGTTCAACACAAAGTAGCGAGGTGCGTTATGGCGATGAGATGGAGCAAAATATTGCCGTTACAAAACCGAAACTGTGGAGTCCAGAGCATCCGTACCTATATACCGCTGAGTGTAAATTGTATCAAGGTAATCAGTTGAAGGATACAAAAAACGTAACATTTGGTATCCGCAAAGTTGAATATATTGCAGGAAAAGGATTCCTGCTAAATGGAGAAGTAACCAAGTTCAAAGGAGTATGTCTTCATCATGATTTGGGACCTATTGGAGCAGCAGTAAATACGGCTGCATTACGACGTCAGTTAACCATTTTAAAGGATATGGGGTGCAATGCCGTGCGTTCGGCTCATAATATGCCTTCGCATGAACAACTTGAATTGTGCGATGAGATGGGAATCCTATTCTTAGCTGAAAGTTTCGATGAGTGGGCAAAAGCAAAAGTGAAGAATGGCTATAACCGATTCTTTAATGAGTGGGCAGAAAAAGATGTTGTTAATTTGGTACGTGCTACACGAAATCATCCATGTATCGTTATGTGGAGTGCAGGTAACGAGGTGCCAGATCAATGGGGCAGCATTGGTGTTAAACGCGCCAGATGGTTACAGGATTTGTTCCACCGTGAGGATCCAACACGACCTGTAACTGTGGGTATGGATCAGGTTAAGGCAACGATGGCAAGTGGTTTTGGTGCCATATTGGATATCCCTGGATTGAATTATCGTGTTCATTTATATGAGGAAGCACAAGAGAAATTCCCGCAGGGCTTTATTTTAGGCTCTGAGACCGCATCCACAGTCAGTTCGAGGGGAATATATAAATTCCCTGTAAAAGAGGCTAAAATGAAGACCTACGATGATTATCAGTGCTCTTCATACGACCTGGAGGCTTGCAGTTGGTCGAATGTACCAGATGAGGACTTTGTATTGCAGGATGACAAGCCTTGGGTAATTGGAGAGTTCGTGTGGACAGGTTTTGATTATTTAGGAGAACCTACTCCATATGATCGTTACTGGCCATCACGAAGTTCTTATTTTGGTATTTGTGATCTGGCTGGTTTACCAAAAGATAGATATTATCTGTATCGCAGTCGCTGGAATTCCACCGATGAAACACTGCATATTCTCCCTCATTGGAACTGGAAAGGCCGGGAAGGAGAGGTTACTCCGGTGTTTGCGTATACCAACTACGATAGTGCCGAGTTATTCATAAATGGAAAAAGTCAAGGTATTCAAAAGAAAAGTTATCAATCAAAACAGCATCGTTATCGTTTGATGTGGATGGATGTTAAATATGAGCCCGGTACAGTAAAGGTTGTAGCATACGATAAGGAGGGGAAGCCTGTTGCAGAAAAATCTATTCATACGGCAGGTAAGCCACATCATCTTGAATTAACAACTGATAGAAGTGAATTAGATGCCAATGGTAAGGATCTGTCATTTGTTACGGTTTCAGTGGTTGATAAGGATGGTAACTTGTGCCCAGAAGCTAGCCATCAGTTGAGCTTTAAAGTAATAGGACAAGGTACATATCGAGCAGCGTGTAATGGTGATGCTACTTCATTAGAGATGTTTCATATGCCTACAATGAAGGCTTTCAGTGGTAAGCTGGTTGTGTTAGTTCAATCAAACGAAAAAGCCGGAGAAATTCAGCTAGAAGTAAAAGGTAAAGGACTAAAGACAGCTAAGATTAAGTTGAGTTCAAAATAATATTTTTGTATATCATAGCCTCGGGATTTTTCCCGAGGTTATCCTGATAAAGAAGTTTTATTCTACTTGTCATTTCTTTGTTAAAGGCCGAAAACATTTCTTGAAGACCGTAAATCTATCTTTCCTGCTATTTCCTTCTCTTGTTTCGGATTTGGAATAAATTGCACCTCTAACCAAATCATGTTGTAGGAGATTTTTTATTTCCACTTACCTTGTTAGTTTTGTGAAGGCTAAACTAAACTTCTTTGCTCAATGAAGTGTATACTTTATTGATTATTAATTACATGAATATCGAAGAAAGAATATTATTGAATGAGATTAAGCGGAAAAACCGTGAAGTCTTTGATATGATGTTTCGACAATATTACCCTGTATTGGTAACTTTCGCAGAAGGGTATATTTTCGATGTTCCCACTAGTGAAGATATTGTACAATCGTTTTTTGTGAACTTCTGGTCTAATGTTGAATCATTAAGAATTGATACATCTTTAAAATCTTATTTCTTTAAATGTGTACAAAATTTATGTCTGAACCATCTTCGAGATTTAAAGATTCAGGATAAACATTTGGTTCTGTATTTGGAGTCGATGTTTCATATTTCTGAAGAAGAAACAGTAGCTAATGATCCAAAGATAATTGCTCAAATTCATGATGCTATAGAGGAATTACCCGAGCAAATGCAAGAAATTTTCAGAAAAAGATACCTTGAGGGAAAATTAATGAAAGAAATTTCACAAGAACTGGAAGTTTCTGATGGAACTGTTAAGACTCAGTTGTTTAGGGCTCGTAAGCAGCTCCGGGATGCGCTACTTAAATCTACGAGTTGTAACTTTCTTTTAACTTTTCTTTAAAAAAAAATCAAAATTTTGTCAACCTTTTCAATTCTCATGTGTCGTGTGTGCGTAAGAATCGAAAACTTAGATGAAAAAGAATATAGACTTTAGCATTATTTGGCGAAAACTTAATCAGCGATTAGGAGTTGAAGAGGAAGGTAAGCTTAATGATTGGTTGGATGAAGATGCCAGGCGCAAGGACTACTTTGAGCGTGCTCAACAGTATAAGCGTGAGGGATCAAAAGTTGAGCAGTTGATTGATATTGAAGGAAGCAGGAAGAAAGTTGCCAAGAAGATATTTATATACCCTAGGATTAGAAAAATTATTAATGTTGCTGCCATATTTATTGGAGTAATTGTATTGGTTGGCGGTGCAAAATTATATTACGATTCATTGGCTCCTGTTCAACAGGTTACGCTTATTGAACCAGGAAGAACTAAAGCAACGCTTATTTTATCTGATGGTTCAAAATATGACCTGGATGCATCTCATAAGAATGTATTTAAAGAGAAAGATGCAGTAATCGTAAAAACCGGGAAGGAGTTGGCTTATAAATCTCAATCCCCGAAATTTAAATTGAGAAAGAAAAAGCAAACAAAGATCAACACGCTTAAAGTGCCTCGTGGAGGTGAATTCTTCCTTGTACTTTCAGATAGCACAAAAGTATGGCTGAATTCCGAATCGGTATTGCGTTATCCTGTCATCTTTGATAAAGATCATCGGACCGTTGAACTTATAGGGGAAGCTTATTTTGAAGTGGCACATAATGCAAGTAAACCTTTTCACGTAAAGACTGATAAGCAAACGATACAGGTATTGGGAACCAGTTTTAATATCAATGCCTATCCCGACGAGAATGTAAACTACACAACACTGGTTGAAGGGAAAGTCGATGTTGTTTCGGCAATCGATTTATTACATCATCGATTAGAACCAGGGATGCAATGTGTTTATGACAAGCAAAATGATAAAACTGACGTAAAAACTGTTAATGTTGCTGAATATATCTCCTGGAAAGATGGTAAATATATTTTCAGGAATAAATCTCTGGAAGATATGATGTATACGCTGGCGCGTTGGTACGATGTTCATGTAACATTTGCGAATAGTAGGTCGAGAAAAGTGAAATTTAAAGGCAACCTTCGTCGTAAAGATAAGTTTGAAGATATCCTAACAATCATAGAAACTACTAACGAAGTAAAATTTGAAATAAATGGAAAAAACGTAACTATTCGATGAGAAAAAAATAGGCGAAGAATGTTCGCACCATTCAACGCCTAAAGTAATTGCTATTAATACGAACTATTAACAACTAAGTACAAAATTATGAAAAAAAAACCAAGTGTTTTGCCTTTTGGGCGAAGCAGTGACTTTTTATTGCGTATGAAATTTCTGGCGCTATTTATGTTGATCGCTGTCTTTCAGGTAAATGCGAGTATTTATTCACAAAATACAAGGTTATCTGTAGATGTAAAAAATGCGAGTGTAGAGGAGATTTTACAGTTGTTCGAAGATCAGGCAGACTTCTCCTTCATCTATCGCTCCGACCTTTTTGAGAAGGCCGAGAAATTGAGCGTTAGAAAGAAAAAGATCAGAATCGAAGACTTTCTTGATAAGTATGTTGTACCACAAGGGTACGATTACAATGTGGTGAACCAAACGGTGGTAATACGTGAATCACCAAAGGTGCGTGCAAATGAGAATGCAGGCAATCAGGATAAGTTTGTGAAAGGTAAGGTTACCGATGACAGTGGAGAACCGTTACCTGGAGCAACGATTACCATTGTTGGTACAACCAAAGGAGTTGTAACAGATGTTGATGGTAAGTACGCTATTGAGGCATCTCCTGGAGACAAATTAGTGGTTACCTTCATTGGTATGGAAAGTAAAATTGTTGATGTTGGTAACAACAAAAAAATAGATGTTGTACTTTCCAGTAAGTCCGAAGAGGTAGATGAGATCATGGTTGTTGGCTTTGGAACACAGAAAAAGAAAACAATTGTGGGATCCATGAGTACAGTAAAACCAGGAGAATTAAAGGTCCCTTCAAGCAACCTCACAACTGCGTTATCGGGTCGTGTAGCAGGAGTTATCTCTTACCAAACAAGTGGAGAGCCTGGTCAGGATAACGCTCAGTTCTTTATTCGAGGAGTAACCTCATTTAACCTAAAAGCCAGTCCACTTATCTTGATTGATGGTGTTGAGTTAAGTACCGATGATTTGGCTCGATTGAATCCTGATGATATTGAAAGTTTCTCAATTCTAAAGGATGCAACATCAACTGCAATTTATGGTGCACGTGGTGCAAACGGTGTTATCTATGTAACTACTAAATCTGGTCAGGAAGGACGCGTTAAGGTATCGGCGCGTTTTGAAAACTCATTCAGTGGTGCGACTGAAAACTTGAATATTGCAGATCCTATTACCTATCTTAAGCTTCATAATGAGGCAGTGCGAACAAGAGACCCGCTAGGAATTCTTCCTTATTCCCAAACTAAAATTGACAATACGTTAGCAGGAGGAAATCCAAATGTTTATCCTGTAACTGATTGGCAAAAACTATTACTAAAAGACCATACTTCTAACCAGCGTTTTAACTTTAATATTCGAGGTGGAGGTAAAGTTGCTCGTTACTACGTAGCTGCATCATATACTAAAGACAATGGTGTATTGAAAGTAGATAAACGTAATAACTTTAACAACAATATTAACCTTCAACGTTTCTTGTTGAGATCCAATATTGATGTGAGTCTAACCAAAACGACAGATGTAATTCTTCGATTACACTCTACCCTTGATGATTACACTGGACCATTGCATGGAGGTACTGATGTGTACAATATGATCATGAAAGCGAATCCAGTTCGTTTCCCTGCATATTATCAACCAGATGCTGCAAATATGCATACTAACCATATTCTTTTTGGTAACGATGAAGGAGGACGATTTATTAATCCTTATGCTGAGTTGGTAAGGGGATATAAAGATTCAAGTAATTCATTGAATTTGATTCAGGTTGAAGTAAAACAAGACCTGGGATTTATAACAGAGGGCTTGAAATTTAGATTCTTAGGAAACAATAATAGGACCTCATATTTTCAATTGAGTCGTTCATACAATCCATTCTATTATCGCATTGGGTACTATAATAAGGCGACTGATGTATATGGATTGGAATTATTGAACGAACAGACGGGAACGGAGTTTCTTCAGTTTCATCCAGACATGGATAAAAAGAAAATTAACACAGTACGATATGGAGAAGTGGCTTTGAATTACGATCGCACATTCAATGAGAAGCATGGTGTTAGTGGTCTGTTGGTAGGTATTGGACGTCAATACCTTGATGGAAATGCAAATTCACTTCAGTTATCATTGCCTAGTAGAAATGTTGGTTTATCTGGTCGTTTTACTTATAGTTACGATGATCGTTATTTTGCGGAATTTAACTTTGGTTATAACGGTTCTGAACGTTTTGCTAAGAATAGTCGCTTTGGATTTTTTCCATCGATCGGAGCAGGATGGTTGGTATCGAATGAAAAGTTTTGGAAGTCAAAAGTTATCAATCACTTGAAGTTTAGAGCATCTTACGGAGTGGTTGGTAGTGATAATATTGGAGATAGTCGAAAGGATAGATTCTTTTATCTGTCAGAAGTTAATTTGAAAGATCCTAATCGAGGGGCTCAATTTGGTACCAACTATGGGTACGGTAAGTCAGGTGTTTCTATTTCTCGTTATGAAAACTTTGATATTACCTGGGAAGAAGCAACCAAATTTAACTTCGGAGTCGAGTTAAACATGTTTAACAGCGCAGTACATGTATTAGCTGATTTGTTTACAGAAAAGAGAACAAATATTTTGCAGACAAGGTCATCGATACCTGTACAAATGGGATTACAAGCAAGTGTCAGATCTAACCTTGGCGAGGCATCATCAAAAGGTATTGATATCTCAATCGATGCAAACAAATATTTTAGCAATGATTTCTGGTTGTCAGCACGCGCTAACTTTACTTATGCAACCAGTAATTTTGAGGTCTATGAGGAACCTGATTATGCATCGTTCGGTGCACCATGGAAGACCAAGGTTGGTAATCCAATTCCTCAGAATTATGGATACATTGCAGAGCGATTATTCATTGACCAGGATGATGTTGATAATTCGCCAAGTCAGGAATTTGCTGATGAGCAAGTGATGGGGGGAGATATTAAGTACAAAGATGTTAACGGAGATGGAATTATCTCTGAATTGGATATCGTGCCTATTGGAAAACCAAAAGTTCCTGAGATTAACTATGGTTTTGGTTTCTCCGTAGGGTATAAGCGATTTGATTTATCTGCATTCTTTCAGGGATTGGGTAGAGTATCCTTCTTTATTGAAGCAGACAAGATGTCTCCTTTTACAGGACCAAAGTTAATTGGGGAAAATGCCATACTACAGGAGTTTGCTGATAGTCATTGGTCAGAAGATAATAGAGACAGTTATGCATTATGGCCACGCTTGTCGACTGATGTTGTTCAAAATAATGTACAACAAAGTACCTGGTGGTTACGCAATGGTGCCTTCTTGAGATTAAAGCAGTTAGAATTGGGATATGATGTGTTGAAAAATAATACTTCAAACAACCGTTTGGGAATGGAACAACTACGTTTTTACTTGAGTGGAACCAACTTATTCCATTTTAGTAAATTCAAACTGTGGGATCCAGAGTTGAAGGGAAAAGGTATGAATTACCCGTTGCAGCGCGTAATTAATTTAGGAGTACAAGTATCATTTTAATTAAAGGATCATGAGAAAAAGAATACTACATATTTTAACTGTTATCGTGGTTCTCTTTGGGAGTCAGTCGTGTAACGAATATCTGGATGTTGTTCCAGATGATATTGCAACTATCGATATTGCTTTTAACAGTAGGGCAAATGCAGAGAAGTATCTATTTACATTATATAGCTATATGCCCCAACATGCCTCATTGAGTAATCCTGGTATTTGTGCAGGAGATGAATGTTGGGCAAATGATGTGGCAGGAAAGAACTGGGCAGGATTAAAAATTGCCAAAGGAAATCAGGGAATCGTTAATCCTTTGCTGAACTATTGGGCTAGTTATAAGATGTTTATTGCTTTGCGTGATTGTAATATTTTCCTGGAAAATATTGATTCGCCAAAGGACTTGGAACCTTACGAAAGAGATCGTTGGATTTCAGAGGTGAAATTTCTTCAGGCCTATTACCATTTTTGGTTATTAAGAATGTATGGTCCTGTACCTATTGTTGATGAGAATGTTGATGTTAGTAGTACTGTGGATGCGGTGCGTTTACCTCGTGAAACTGTTGATGAGGTGGTGAATCATATTGTTGCTTTGTTGGATGAAGCGATGCCAAACCTACCTCCGGTAATTCAGAATAAGGCTGATGAATTAGGTCGTATTACTCAACCAATTGCGGCGGCAGTAAAAGCACGAGTACTGGTAACTGCGGCAAGTCCTTTGTTCAATGGAAATTCAAATTATCCTGGTTTTGTAACAGATGATGGCGCAGAATATATCAACTCAACTTTCGATGCAGAGAAATGGGTGAAGGCTAAAGAGGCTTGTAAGGTTGCAATTGATTTGGCACACGCTGGAGGACATAGTCTTTTCCAATATCCAGGTTCTGCTCTTTACAACTTGTCTGATACCACAATTTTGAAGATGAGTATTAGAGGTGCGGTGTCAGAAAAATGGAATGAAGAGGTAATATGGGGATCATCCTTGAGTCGTTCTGGTTGGTTGCAAAATGCTTCTTTACCTCGACTAGATCCTTCAGTTAAAGCTGAGGTCGTAGAACGTGTAAATTCATATTGGTCCCCAACGTTGAGAATGGCAGAGCTATTTTACTCTAACAATGGTGTTCCTATCGAGTCGGATAAAACGTATGATTATTCAAGTAGATATGAGTTAGGACAGGCACCTGAAGATCATGCCTTTTATGTGAAGCCGGGATATACTACGGTAAATCTACACTTTAACCGTGAAGCTCGTTTTTATGCTTCTTTGGCCTTTGATGGAAACATCATGTATGGTCATGGTCGTTTTAATGATAAAAAAGGGAATAAAGATCCTTGGGTAGTAAAAGCCAAAAAGGGACAGACTGCAGCTCGTATAAATACCTACCAGTATAGTGTTACAGGATATTGGCCTAAAAAACTTGTACATGAGGATGATGTACTCGGATCGAATTATACAAGAGAAGTGTATCCATGGCCAGTGTTCCGTTTGTCTGATCTTTATCTATTGTATGCCGAGACTTTAAATGAAGTTGATGGTCCTGAAGCTAGTTATGAGTGGATTGATAAGGTTCGTGATAGAGCAGGATTAGAGGGGGTTAAGACATCCTGGACAAATTATGCAAAGAATCCAGCTGAAGCAACCACTAAAGATGGTATGAGAAAGATCATTCATCAAGAGCGATTAATTGAGTTGGCATTCGAGGGGCAACGTTTCTGGGATCTTCGTCGTTGGTTAGAGGCATCGGATTATATGAACAATGATATCCGAGGTTGGGATACAGAACAGAAAGATGCAGAAGCGTATTATCGAATCAAGAAGATCGATGAGCTAGAATTCAAGCAACGCGATTATTTGTGGCCAATTAGTGAAAGAGATCTGATTGTGAATCCTGCTCTTGATCAGAACCCAGGATGGTAGTTGTGGTAACCTTAAATTTTATGACATGAAAAGACTAAAATTAATACCGATTATATTATTGTCATTATTCTTTGCTGGATGTGAGGAAGATGGCAGAAATCCGCTATTGACAGATACGACAAATCCGGGAGCCGTTTCCAATGTGCAGGTAGAAAATATTCCTGGAGGGGCAAATTTAACTTACACATTACCTTCGGATAATGACCTGTTATATGTATTGGCAGAGTATACCCTGAGTAATGGGAAACAAGCTAGTACAAAATCCACTCTATATAAGAATAAGCTTTCTATCGAAGGTTTTGGTGATACAAATCCTTATGATATTTCTCTTTATGCGGTAGATCGTGGTGAAAATATGTCAGAGCCAGTAAAAGTTACCATAAATCCATTAGAACCACCTGTGAGAACTATTTCTCAGACAATGCGTATTATTCCTGATTTTGGAGGCGCTCACTTTTATTGGGAAAATGATACGGAAGCAGAAGTGGCAGTTATTGCTATGACCGAAGACACATTAGGAAATCTATCACAGGCTGATGTAAGGTATACCAATCTATTGGAAGACGATCTTGCTCTTAGAGGTTACACTACCGATCCACGTGAGTTTGTTGTGTTATTAAGGGATCGTTGGGATAATTTCTCGGATACTGTTAAGGTTACATTGGAACCTTTGTTTGAGGAGAATCTTGACAAGACTAAAATGTCAGCATTGCGCTTGCCTCATGATGCACCAGATGCTTGGGGATGGACCCCTGCTCACTTATTTGATAATAATATCGGAGGAACCGGATATCATACTCCTCAGGGGTGGAAGGATGATGATCCTCTTCCTGAATATGATGATTTGTATCCTCATATTTTAACCATTGATCTAGGGGTGACGGCTAAATTGAGTCGTTTCAAGTTTTGGCAACGTCAAGATTCATGGATTTATTATCATGGTAATCCTCGATATTTTGAAGTGTGGGGAGCAAGCGAATTAAATTCTTCAGGAACCTTTGATGGTTGGACTAAATTGATAAAGAATGGAGAAGTTGTTAAACCTTCAGGACTTCCTACAGGACAAGTTTCAAATACAGATAAAGAGACAGCTTCTAATGGAGAAGAATTCTCATTCCCATTACAAGCAGAGCCTGTTCGCTATATCCGTTTTGTAAACCTTGAAAGTTGGTCAGGAACAACATTCATGCATATGATGGAAGTTGATTTCTGGGGACAAGTAATGGAAGAGTAATATTGGATTTGAGGTCCATTGAGCAAATGGACTTCATTTTACTTCAAATAGTTATTAAAGAATAAAACCTTTAACAATGAAGATTTCAAGAATAATATACAATAAGGTCTTTGTTTTATTGATTGGAGCAGTAGCATGGTGTGCTTGTTCTGATCTGGATGAAACACATGAAGAATTTATAACGAATGGTGAAGATATTTATGTTGGAAAACCAATTGAAGTTTTTACCAATCCTGGAAACAATAGAATCAAATTTAATGTAGTAATCTCAGCCGATCCGAAAATCTCAAAAGGAGAGATTATCTGGGGAGCTGGAGTTGAGAAGTATGAGTTTGATGTTAGCAGAACTAAGGAGGGGATTGATACTTTGACTTATGAATTAAATATTGACGAAGGTAGTTATGCATTTGAGATTACCTTGATGGATAATCACGGTCATTCATCGATGACGTATGAACATACTGGTCATATTTATGGAGATAAATATGCCGGAGCCTTGTATAACAGAAGAATTACTAGTATTTCACTCGTTGAAGGAGATGCTGTAATTGTTTGGGCTGCAGCAGAAGAAGGTGTCGTTAAAACAATTGTTACTTATGAGGATAGTGCTGATCAGTTGCAAGCGATAGAAGTTTTGGCTGAGGAAACTGAAACAACAATTACTGATTTTAAGTCAGGAGGTGCTATTTCTATTGTAACGGTTAGTAAACCAACAGAGGACGCGCTTGATTCATTTGAGTCAAAACCAGAGTCTCATAGTTTTCCTGAAGTAGTAGAAGAATAGCTTCTGAGGATATTCTTATATTATTTGTCTGTTAGAATCCAGGATTGATTCTTTAATGTTTCTTTCCTGGATTAATAATTTTGTATACTTCAATCAACCATAATCTGGAGTGTCGGTTGTGAAATAATTATTGCATTGACCGATTACTCCATGATTTATGGTCTACTGAAAAAATAGCTTGATTCTTAATGAAATGGCTATTTGAACATCGTTTGCATATTTCTTCTTGTTTGTTTCGTATTTGGAATCACTTATGTTGATTATCAGATTATTATGTGGGATGTTTCTTATTCTCATATAGCTTGTTATATTTGTGTATAGTAAGCTGAACAGACTAACGCAGAGAGGTGTGTGCCTTCATTCTCCCTGATAAACTAACTTAATATTATAACCTATGGAATTGGTGTATTCATATCACAAATTCAGAATTGAATTAATAGCATTGTGTCTTATTATTTGCTCAAGTTGTACACCCGATGAAGGTGTAGGAGGAAGATGCAGTATAAAAGGACGTCTCATTGAGAAAGCCTATAACGATGACATGAGTGTTTTGCAAAGAGAAACGATTGCAAAAGACGAAGATGTGTTTCTCTTGTTCGGAGACGAAACGTCAGTTGGAGAAAAGACAAGTAGCAGTTTTTATGGTGACTTTGAGTTTAATCACCTCTGGCCAGGTACTTACACTCTATACTATTATTCTGAAGGTATAGAAAAAGGTGCAAAAGTGACCCATGAAAAAACGATGGAGATTAAGCTTAGCGGTCATGAGACAGTTGATCTTGGAGAACTCGAGGTTATTAAACTTCTCGATTATGACGATGGTGCTGCAAGTATTCACGGTAGAGTTATGGTTACCAATTATCGAAATTCATCAGCATGGCCTAACTTGATTGTGAAAGATGTTACTCCAGCGCAGGAGCAGGAAGTATATCTTGTGTATGCTAACCACAAACAGTATGATGAAAGAATCCGCACAAACCATGATGGAACATTTGCCTTCACAAATCTTATAAAAGGAGATTATAAGATCTATGTGTATTCCGAGGATGTAAAAGGAGGAACGCAGGATGTAGTCGTTGAGAAGCAGATCACAGTTACAGAAGAAAATCAAGATGTAGAACTGGATGAAATTAATATTGAAAAGCTATGAGAAATTTAGTAGTTGTAATTGTGCTGGTTATTCTTGGTTGTGGTAATGCATATTGTCAGAGTAAACGAGTAATCAAGGAACACAAAATAAAGTTGGTAAAATCGTATGAGCAGGATATTGTTCAGGGCGAAAAGGAGCTATTACTTGAGAAGGAAGAATACTTCGATGAAAATGGTGAACTGATAGAGGAAAAAAAGTTCGATGAAAAGGGACGGGTGAAAGGTTGGAAAAAGTTTGCTTTCAACGAAGCTGGAAAACTGGTTGAAGAGCAAGAGTTGAACTATCGGGGAGATGTTGTTAAAAGGATCGAATACAAGTATAGCAATGGTTTGCTAGTAGAGAAAAGCTATTACGACAATAAGAACCGGAAATACAAATTGAAGCGGTATGAATTTCAGTTTGCTAAATAGTATTCAGAAAGCTGTTTGTCGACTAGATGTTATACCCTTAAGTGAAATTTCCGAAGCGCGTTTAATGCGACGGGTGGACACTAAGTTTGTGTTTAATATCAGCTTACTTCCTCAGTTGCTGGATGTAATTGCTCCTAATTATAACGTGGTTGATATCAATAATCGATTAATTCACGATTATGAATCTTGTTATTTCGATACGCAGAATTATGAGTTCTTTCAGCAGCATCAGCGTGGAATAAGAGATCGATATAAAGTACGCTTTAGACGTTATCTCAACAATAACCTTACGTTTTTTGAAATTAAGCAAAAAACAAATAAAGACGAGACAATCAAAGAGCGTGTGCGATATACCAAAGAAGAATATTCACTTACAGCACCTTGTAGAACGCTACTAGAGCGTAAAATTCCTGGTATTGCCGATGATTTGCATCCTACATTGAAGAATAATTTTATCAGAATTACATTGGTGCATAAGAAGATACCAGAGCGTGTTACGATTGATTACAATATATCTGTAACAGATGTGCAGCGTGAATCGACACGTGAATTCAATCAGGTTTGTATTGTTGAACTGAAAAGAGACTTGCGCACCAAAAGTTACGATTTTGTTGATGCTTTAAGAGCATTGCAAATACATCCTATGGGATTTAGCAAGTACTGTATGGGATTGATCCTCCTTGAAAGCCCCGTAAAAAGCAACCGATTTAAGCCCCGATTTTTGAATATTATGAATAAACTAAACTAATCAATACACTATGGCTTTTTTCGAAATAGAACTCATCGACTTTGAAGACTTTTGGGAACTGTTGTTCCGCTTTGGTTTTAACCTATTGGTGATTGTGACGATTGTAAAATATCTCTATTATAAATCATCACATCGAAAAGACTATTTCTTTACTTATATATTGATATCCACAGTTATTTTCTTGCTGTGTTTCTTATTGGAAAATGTAAAGTTGGAATTGGGATTTGCTCTGGGCTTATTTGCCATTTTTGGGATCATACGATACCGTACAAGGCAAATACCTATTAAAGAGATGACCTATCTTTTTCTGGTTATTGGTGTTTCCGTAATCAATGCGCTGGCAAACAGAAAAGTCAGCTATGCTGAGTTACTGTTTACTAATCTGGCGTTGATAGCTGTAACTTTTGCATTGGAACGACTCCTTTTGTTAAAGCATGAATCACGAAAGGTAATTGAATATGAAAAAATTGAATTAATAAAACCGCAGCGTCATGAGGAGTTGATAAAAGACCTTGAAGAACGCACAGGAATTAAAATCAATCGTGTGGAGATCGGTAAGATCGATTTCCTGAGAGATTCTGCCAGGATCAATATCTACTACTATCAAAATAATGGAATTGTAAATCAAGCCGATATCGCTTATGGTAATCAAGATGAGTATGATGATTAAGTATCTTAAAATCATTGTTTGTATTGGTGTATTGCTTTTTATTTCATCAGTTGGCCGGAGTGAAGGCATTGATACAAAGTTGCGTACGGGTATTAAGGTTGAGAGCGATTTAGCGAAACGATTGGAAGGAATCCTGGAGTTTCAGTATCGGTTGAGTCATAACTTTGCTCAATTTGATCGGATATTGGTAGAACCTAGTCTTCAATATAAACCATGGAAACATATTCGATTTGGTGTGGGGTATCGCTTTATCGTAAAAGATGATCCGAAGCATCAGAGAGAATTTGGCCACCGAGTAAACCTTTCAGCTAGGTATAAAGGTACATTGGCTAAGCGCTATAGTGTTGCTGTAAAGTCAGGACTACAGTATGGGTACTGGCAATTGAATAATTCTTTTCTGGGGAATAAGAATAAGTTGATCAACAGGAATTCATTAGAGGTTGAACATCAGTTATTCGGATTTCCACTTAGTCCTTTTGTTGGAGGAGAGATCTTTTCTCATTTGAACTATGATAAAGGAGCTGTATTTAGTCAATATCGACTAGCACTAGGTACGCATTATAATATGACAAAGAAGATTCGCTTGTCGATGTCATACATGTATGAGAATGAACTAGTAAAACCCGACTTGGATTCGCAGATATTAACAATTGTATTTAAATATTCATTGTAAGCAATGCGAAATATATCGTTGTCTTAACCGAAATCATAAAAATTTAAACAGATGAACATAGTTAGTAGTAGTTTGTTTCGCATTATTTGTGTTGTCACTTTTGTGGGAGTCAGCTCAGTGAATATATGTGCTCAGGATTTGTCAAATGTAATAATTAGTGAGTTTTCAGCTGCTAACAGTAAAATTATAGTTGACGTTGATGGAAACTCTTCCGATTGGATTGAATTGTATAATCCGACAGCAGATCTTGTTGATCTTGAAAACTGGTGTTTAACCGACGATTCAACAATGTTGGCGAAGTGGAGATTTCCAAAGGTTAGTATTAATCCAGGTGATTACCTATTGCTCTTTGCCTCAGGAAAAGATCGACGAATCGCTGGAGAGGAGTTGCATACAAATTTTAAGTTGAGTAGTTCAGGTGAATATTTGGCTTTGGTAAATAATGATGGCACTACGATAGTTGATGAGTATCGTCCCAATTACAAACAACAATATACCGACTTAAGTTATGGGATAGAACAACAAACACAGGTCACATCACTTGTAGCTAGTGAAAGTGTCGGTAAAATGATTGTTCCTACAGCAGAAATAGCAGAACAGATAAACTATGACTGGACAGGAGGGGCGGCTTTTGATGACTCTGCATGGAGTCAGGTTACGAGTGCAATAGGTTTTGATCAGCGGCAAGGAGGTATAGAGCTAGAAAATGTTGCTCTTCAGAAGCAAGCAACACAGTCGTCTGAATGGGGCGCTTTCCCTGCATCTTTTGCAACTGATGGCATCTCCAATAATTTCACACATACAGCTGATGGAGATAATACTCCGTGGTGGGAGGTCGATTTAGAAGAGAGTTATAGAATTGAGAAAATTGTAATGCACAATCGTGCGGGATGTTGCCAGGAGCGATTGTACAACATTACTATTGAGATAAAGAATAAGGCCGATGAGGTAGTCTATACTTCAGAAGTATTAAACCAATTCAATGAAGGTCAGACACCTGTGTCGCCAGGCAAGACATTAACACTCGATTTAATTTCGTTATCACAGACAGTTGATGGTTCGAAAATTAGGATCAGCAAAACATTAGTGAGTGGGGCTGCAGAATACCTGACTTTTGCGGAGGTTGAGGTTTTTGGTTATAAAAGCTATAATGCGCTTATCAACACCAATATTCAGGATGAGATGAAGGGAATAAATTCATCGGTATATGTCAGATATCCTTTTGAAGTTGCTAAGAATGCAGATTTTAATATGTTACGTTTAAGTGTCAAAAGTGATGATGGTTTTGTAGTCTGGATAAACGGACAGCAAATAGCAACGAGTAATGCAGCGATTGAGACTTTGACTTTCAATTCTACGGCAATCGAGACTCATACAGCAGAGGAATGGGAGCAATTTACAATTCCTGTCTCTTTGCTGAATGAAGGCACCAATACGTTGGCTATTCAAGGATTAAACATTGATAGCAATGATCCTTCATTTTTATTGATCCCTGTATTGGATGCAGTAAAAGTTACGACTCTGGCAACCAAGGCTTACTTCGAGTTTCCGACACCAGAGATGCCTAATCAAGAAGGAGTTGATGGGGTTGTTAAGGACACTAAGTTTAACGTTGATAGAGGATTTTTCGAAAATCCTTTTGATCTGGTTATTAGTAGTGACACAAAAGGAGCAACACTAATTTATACCTTAGATAGTAGTGAGCCAACACTAGAGAATGGATTCCGAGCTGAAGCGGCTAGTGCAGATGAAACGCCGCACGTATCATTATTAATCAATAGAACAACAGTTGTGAGGGCTGCTGCTTTCAAAGATGATCATAAGGCGACCAATGTTGATACGCAGACTTACCTCTTCCTTGAGGATGTGATAGATTCAGACGTGATGAATAAAAACATTACTGAAGACTCGAGGTACGCTCCATTGATGAAGCAATCGCTAACAGATATCCCAACAGTCTCTATTGTCATTCAACCTAATACGATTAATAAGACTGATGATATGCCTGCATCAATTGAATATATTGTCTCAGGAGAAGAGGCCGGATTTCAGGAAAATGCGGGAATTCGTTACTATGGAGGCGAATGGGCAGGTCCATTTGCGAAACAGAATTTTCGATTATATTTTAGAAGTAGGTATGGTGCGTCGCGGTTAGAGTATCCTTTGTTTGAAGGGCATGATCATGGTATTTCAGCTGTTAGTAAATTTGATCAGTTAGAACTACGGGCTGGATCACACGACATGAATCAGCGTGGATTTTACATGTCGAATCGATTTACTGATGATACAATGCTTGATATGGGAAATTTAAATGCTCATGGACGTTTTGTGCATTTATATTTTAATGGTGTTTATTGGGGGCAATATCATTTAAGAGAACGTTGGAATGCCGATATGTTAGCACAATATTTGGGGGGAGAAAAAGAGGATTACGAAGCTATTAGTGGTAATAAAAACATAGGCGGATGGGCTGATCCCGGGAGTCCATATGATGGTGATGGATCGGCATGGGAGCATGTTAAATCGTTGAGGAATAATTACAGTGCAATTAAGGACTATCTTGATGTAAAACACTATGTGGATTTTATGCTGATGTTCATGTTTGGTAACTCTGAAGATGAATATCGCTGCGTAGGACCGACAGCAAAGGGGAGTGGTTTTAAGTTTCTGTTGAATGATGCTGATGGTTATTTGCGTAATGCGGGAAATCGCACAGGAATGGATCAACCTGGTAAGCGAAATGCTGATGGTCCGGGGAGTATCTTTAGTATGTTGTTGGAAGAGGGAGATCCTCGTTATAGAAAAATACTTGCAGATCAGATCCAGAAACATTTTTTCTATGATGGTGCTATGACCCCCGATCAATTAAAGAGTCGCCTTGAGAGAAGGTGTGATGAGGTAAAATATTCAATAATTGCAGAGTGTGCCAGATGGGGATATCAGACGCCAGATTCGTGGAACGCAGCCAAAAACGATTATATTAGGAATGTGATCCCATATCGAACAGCAACTGTAATTGAGCAATTTAAGTCGGCAGGCTTTTATCCTGATGTTGATGCTCCCGATTTCTATATAAATGATATGCATCAACATGGAGGACCGGTGCAGAAAGACGATCAACTCTCAATATCTGCCTCTGATGGTGATATTTATTACACGACGGATGGTACCGATCCGCTTGTTATTATTCCTCCGGTAAAGAATAAAGTAATGCTTGTCGACGATCAGACTATAAAATCTGTATCGCTTCCAACAAGTTCACTTCCCGATGGTTGGGCGACCGTTGGTTTTAGTGATTCAGGTTGGCAAAAGGGGACTGGTAGTGTTGGCTATGAAAAAGGTACTGGCTATGAGGAATTGATTGACATAGATGTGAGCTCAATGTACGATACAAGTAGTAGCTGTTTAATTCGCTCGAAATTTACAATGGATAATGATGCAGTCAAGGATATCAAAAGATTGATAATGTACCTGTCGTTTGATGATGCATTTATTGCCTACTTGAATGGCAATGAAGTGAAGCGTGTGAATATTGAAGGTGATGCCAATTACAACTCTTTAGCTGTAGCATCGAGGGAAGCAGGGGAAAAGGTAGGGTACGATCTGACACCTTATATTACAGAACTGAAGAATGGTGAAAATGTGCTGGCTATACATGGAATTAATGTGAGTTTGAAAAGCAGCGATTTCCTTGTGAATGTAGATTTAGAGGCCGACTATTCCACTTCTGCAGAGATACAGATTGCCTCTACTGCCAGTCTTTTTAGTGAAGCAATCAATATTGAAAATGATGTAATGATTACTGCCCGGGCAATTGATGGTAATGTTTTTAGTGCGCTAAACAATGCTCTCTTCTCGATTGATAACAGTGGACCTGTTACGGGAATTGATGATCCAATTGCTCAATCAGGAATAACCGGTGTAAGCTCGGTTTATCCTAATCCATTTGTACATTCCACAACAATTGAGTTTAAGGTTCAGGAATCAGCAAAAGCTTATCTGAACATTTTTGATGCCTATGGTCGACGCATTTGGAATCAGGAAGTTTCGGCCTTTGAAGGGATTAAAAACAAGATTGACTTGCATACTCAACAATGGAGTAAAGGTGTTTATTATTACAAAATATATACTGAAAAAGGAGAAATCTTTTCCGGGAAATTAGTCTGTGGAAATTAAAAATACAGTTTCCCTCAGTTTCTGTTGCTGAGGGGAACTACTACTAATGTCGCATCAAATGGCACATGTATAGCAGATGCATCCATTGTTATAGTATCTGCAACATGATTGCATAAACAATTTCATGATTGGAACTAGTTTAGCTGTCCGAATTTATTAATCATGAAATAATACCGATGCAAAAGTTATTTATCACAATGTTTTGTCTGTTCCTGTTGGCGGGAACAACGTGCGGACAAAAAGCACCGTATGATGATCCTGCCGTAACTGATGTCAATACCGAGGCATCTAGGGCAGCATTTAGACCTTATCAGAATATTGAATCTGCAATTCAGGGTGGATGCTCACAACGCGAAATCTCTCTCAATGGAGACTGGACTTTCAAGATGATTCTTGGAAAAGAGAATATCCCTGCTGATTTTTATTCCGCTGAATATAACGCGTCACAATGGAGTCAATTACCAGTTCCTTCTAACTGGCAGCGTTATGGACATGGTTTCCCTGCTTACTCAAATGCTACATTGGATGTTGAACCAGATGAGGTTGGTCTCTATCGAAAGTCGTTTACCATTGCTGAAAATTGGAAGAAAAACGGACGAGTATTTATTCGTTTTGCTGGAGTAAAGACAGCCTATCATGTATATGTAAATGGAAAAGAAGTAGGCTATGCCGAAGGAGCTTATTTACCGTCAGAGTTCGATTTAACAGACTACCTGCAGGAAGGGGAGAACTTGTTGGCCGTTGCAGTATATCGAGTGGCTGATATTCAGAAAATAGAGAACTTTGATACATGGCGACTGTCGGGAATTTTTCGTGAGGTGACTATACAGCATCGCCCAGATACCTATATTCGCGATATTCAAATCAATGCGCCAACCATCAATGACTATAAAGATGGAGATTGGAGTGGAGAGATAACCATTCACAATAGCGGTAAAAAACGTCAAAACAATTTAATGCTTAACGTGCAACTGCTTGATAAAATTACTCATGAGGTTGTGGTTGAGGAAGATGTAAAAGTTCCTGTAGTTACAGCGCATAAGGAACAAAAGGTGAGTTTCTCACATCACATTAAAGATATAATGCCATGGTCGGCCGAGACTCCCAATCTTTATCTTTCGGTTATAGAACTGAAGGCAGGAAATCAGCAGCTTGAAGCAACTACAATCAACACCGGTTTCCGCACTATTGAGGTAATTGACGAGCAGTTGTGCCTGAATGGTCGTAA
Organism: Puteibacter caeruleilacunae; assembly: GCA_005217565.1. Classification (GTDB taxonomy): domain Bacteria; phylum Bacteroidota; class Bacteroidia; order Bacteroidales; family Prolixibacteraceae; genus Puteibacter; species Puteibacter caeruleilacunae. Next base: position 553,342 of record SJCO01000002.1, on the reverse strand, counting down.
GATCTATATGAAAGGTGTGAATCGTCATGAATGGCATCCGGATATGGGACGTGCCATTACCAAGGAGGTAATGCGCGAAGATTTAGAGATGATGAAGCGTTATCACATCAACTCTATTCGTACATGTCACTACCCTAATGATGACTACCTGTATGAGTTGGCCGATGAAATTGGTATTTATGTGATGGATGAGGCAGCAATGGAAACACATTGGGTAACACATGCCGAGAAAGAAGAAGGTTTTGCCAATGCTCATTTATCGCGTATGGTTCGTATGGTTGAGCGCGATAAAAACTATCCGTCAGTGATACTATGGTCACTTGGAAATGAATTCTATATGGGACCTCATACCGATGCCATGTATGAGTGGGCCGAAAAAAGAGATCCATCCAGATTGATCTACTGTGATGGAGATCCTAAGGGTGATCATTTGAAGATTCAGCCTGGTGCATATAGTGGTCCTGAAGGAGTAAAATCAGGTAGTAAAAGACATCACAAGCCAATCATCATGAAGGAATATATGCATGCAGCAGGTAATGAAATGGGCCAGTTTGTAGCACTTTGGGAAACTATTCGTGATCCGCAGTATAAAAACTTGACAGGTGGATTTATATGGGATTGGAAAGACCAAGGTTGGACGATGTATGATAAAAAAGGAACGAAATATTACGACTGGGGAGAAGATGCAGGTATTGCGCCAACAGGTAATGATGGCTTTGATGGAATTATCAACACTGATATGGAAGAAAATGCCAAGTTGTTAGAGGTATCTAAGGCATTCCAGGATATCAAAGTAAAAGTCAAAGACTTAAAGAAAGGAAGATTTACTATAATGAACCGTCATTCTTTCCGATCGTTGAATGAATTCGATGGTCGTTGGAGTTTGATGATAAATGGACATACTATTGCCACTGATAACCTTCCGACAATGGAAGTAAAGGCTGGCGAAGAGACGACCTATAATATTTCTCCTAACATGATTAATAAGCATTATTATCCTAATGATGATGTACAACTTCTTTTTGAGTTTGTCGATCAGAAAGCTCAATATGATGAAGAGGTGGTATATGCCTGGGATCAAATCGAATTGCAGCAAGGTAATCAGGGAATGCCTGCTTTGCCTGTTGACGGAGAAGTGGTTTTGCATAAAGGTGATAAGTCGTATGAGGTTATTGCCGGGGGAAATGTCTATAAATACAACACACAGATTGGGCGCTTGATCTCTTGGCGTAATCATGAGGTCGAGATGATCGATCGCACCCAAGGGCCCGTTTTAAATCTTTGGAGAGCAACCACTGATGCTGACAATTCCAACTGGGGAGATTTACAGTCGAAATACCATTACCAGTGGAAACGTCTAGGATTGGATGATCCAGAGTTTTTGGAGCAGAAGGTAAAAAGTGTGAAACTGATCACTGAAGAAAAGCATAAGGTAGTCTTCGACGTGACGCTTGATTACTGTGTTGCCCGAAAGTCAATTGCTGTTGCTGCATACCGATATTCTTTCTTCCCTGATGGAAGTATGTGTATTGGCGTAAACTTTTATCCTTCAGAGGAGATGAAGAAAATAAAAGGCTTACCACGTATTGGTCTTACTACGCACTTAAAGGAGCAGTTTCATCAGGTAAGCTGGTATGGAAATGGACCACATGAGAATTACCGAGATAGAGCATCCAGTGCACAAGTGGGGGAATACCAGGCTGAGGTTTCAGAATTATACACAAGTTATATTCCAGCTCAGGCCAATGGAAACCGTTGCGATGTACGCTGGATGCGTATTGAAGACCATACAACTGGTGTAATGGTGGGACGAGTTGTGAACAATGAAGCAGCATTCTTGCCGCAATCGAAGAAGGTGGGAGAACAGCCTTCTTCATTCATTGAATTTACGGCTATTCCATATACCGAATATGAATTGGAGACAACGACACATGAAAAAGATTTACCATTATCTGATAGGGTAGTGTTAACGATTGATAGTGAGCATGCAGGAGTTGCATCGCATCCACGTCCAGCGCGCCTCCCTGAACATGAAGTAAAGCCAGAGGACAAATCGTTTGTTTTCCGATTTCTTCCCATCAGAAATTAGGTGTTGGAAATAAATGAAGCCAAAGCTCCATTTGGAGCAAGTGCTGATAGAAGATATTGTTAGTTTTTTATTAATGGTTAGAACAATCGAGAGAGGGCGTTTGCATTGCGAGCGTCCTCTCTTACTTTTGTCCTTTAACCTCCACTATAACAGAAATGTAAAACTAATGTTTTACCTCTTTTTTACCCGAATGTTTGGATTTTATGGTGTTGTTAAAGCCGTTAGAGATAACTTCACTCTAGTAATGTTTATAACACCAAATATCTATGTTTCAAAACTACAAGTCTTATTTATTACTAATATTATTTGCCGCAGTAGAGGTGGCGTGTTCACGGGTTGATGAGAAAGTTGCAGTTCAGGGGTGGAATATTCTTAGTGAGGACAAAGCCGATATGGAGCGTTTGCTTGAAAAAGCTCCTGAGTATGGAGTGAATCACTTGCAAATATCACATCAGATTGTACACGACCTTAGACAGGTAAAGAAAGAGAAAGAACAAAAAATGGTTAATGATATCACACTACGTGCCCATGAAAAGGGAATTGATGAGGTGTATGTGTGGGATCATGCTTTGTATAAACTCAACTATTATCCATCAAAGTTTAGACGAAAAAAGGATGGGAAGATTGATCTGGATAATCCTGCGTTTTGGGAGTGGTTTAAGGCTGATTATCGATCAATGATTGATCGTGTGCCTGATATCGACGGTATTGTACTTACATTCATTGAGACAGGGGCACGCATTGAAGAACAGTATTCAAAGAAATGGAAAACGAAAGAGGAAAAGTTGGCAGCCTTGGTTGATATTGTTGCTGATGTGGTAATTAATGAATACAAGAAGAAATTGATTGTTCGTACTTTTATCTATGAACGAGAGGAATTGAAAACAGTTTTGGGTAGCTTGAAGAGGATTAAGAATGAGAAGGTGAGTGTAATGTGTAAGGAGGTACCGCATGACTTTTTTATCACACACCCAACTTCGTGGTGGATTAAGGATATTAAACAAGATGTGATTATCGAATTTGACTGTACCCATGAATTTAGTGGCCAGTCAGTGGTGGCCACAATTGTTCCTGAAGTGCACATGAAACGCTGGAAGAAGTACAGGGAGCTACCTAATGTAAAAGGTTTTTGTATTAGAACTTCGCGTTACGGTAATACCTTAATTTTAGATCGTCCTTCGGGGGTAAACCTGTTTGCTTTGCACCAGTTGGTAATGGAAAAGAGTGTTAGTACTGATCAGGTGGTTAAGCGCTTTATAAGTGAACAGTATGGAGTAGAAGCTGTACCGTTTCTAAAAAAGCCATTTCAACGTGCATCGGATATTATTCAGTCGGTATATTATACTCTGGGAATCAATTCCACATATCATTCAAGGTTGGATTTCCATTATCGATCGGTGTATACACGTCATGTATCAGGTCGATGGATGGATAGACCTAATGTGTATGTGGGGCATGATGTAAACCGTGATTTGCATTACTGGACCGATATTGTGAATCATTTGGCTCCGATTGAGCATAAGCAATTGTCAGGAGCTAACAAGCAGGAATTAAAAGAGGTTTTTGAGCATGGTTGGCTTGACAATAAGGACTTGATGAATGTAAAATATCTAAACTATATCATTAAGGAGAAGAAGTATGCTGTTAAGCAAAGTGTTCTTGCTTTAAAAGAGATTGAACAAGCAAAACCATATATTGAGAATATAGATAGATATGAAGATTTGTATCAGACATTTTATCGCACTATGTTGAGCGCAAAATTGTTTAAGTGTGCTGCAGAGATTTACTATTCCAATCGGATTCTTTCCAATATGGATAAGGCTGAAGAGCACGATGTGGTGAGAGGTATTCTGAACAAAGCATTGGTTGATTTGGAGAAGATCAGTGGGCAGTATGAAACTTACTCCGTTGAATATCCTGTTGGACAGTATGATTGGAAGAAAGACCTGGATGTGGCCAAAAAATATGTACGACAAATAGCTGAATAAAAGGATAAATAACTGCGGGATTGGAGCCCGCAGTTATGATTTATTATGCCTTTTTCTTGACTTCCTCTGCTTTAAATTGCATCTTTTTTATTGCTTTTAATAAATTCTCTTTATTGGTAGATTTTGTCTTGTAGACAATCGTTACCTTCTGATCCTGAAAATCTACTTTTAAGTTTTTTACTCCTTTCTCGAAAGGTAAATTTTTCTCAAGCTTTTTAGCACATCCCTGGCAGTCCATTTCAACTTTGAAAACAACTGTATTTTCTTTTTTTGTTTTTGTGTCTTGAGCAAATGTGTTTGACGCAAAAATAAGGATTGACACCATAAGTGTCATTTTAATCATTGTTTGAATTAAGGTTTTCATATTTTTTAGATTTTAATTTATGGATTAATAAGATTTATGAAATTGTTTTACTCCCTGTCTAATGTGAATCTTAGGCCTACATAGAACTTTCGTTCTTGTATTGGTCCCCAGATCATGGAAGCGTCAAAGTAATCTCCGAAAGGATCTTTTGCTGCAATAATCGGATTCTTCTGCATATAGTTACCAAGGTTTTCTACTCCTGCGTAAATCTCCCAGATTCTGAATCGTTTGGTTATCTGGGTATTCATCACAGAATATGAAGGAGATTTATCTCTGCGTTGATATAATTCTGGATTAGACGCTGTTGATGGAATGCGCATTGGCCCGTTAAACTGGGTCGTAAAATCAAATTGCCACTTGTTAAAGTTGGTTGCATACGATAGGTTAATTAATCCCTTGTATTTATTTACGTATGGTAACTTACGGAATTGATCTCCGATTTGCGCTTTTACATCAGAGAAACGAATTGCCGTCGTAACATCAAATCGCTTGATAGGCTCGAATTTCAGTTCTACCTGATAGTTGTTAGCATATGAGCTGCCAGCTAAATTATAGAAACTTACGGCATGTAGATCACTATCAATATCAACCATCACCTGATCAGTAAATTCTGTACGGTAATAATCGGATGACGCTGTAAAGTCTTTGCCAAATAGAGTGAAATACTGTGTGAAACTAATACCATAATTCCAGGCTTTCTCCTGTTTAAGATTGTCGGCTAAGTTGAAGCTTCTGTTTGATGCCAGTAAGAAACTATTTTCAGCAATTGGATTTGATGTTCTTCGTCCTTGTCCTGCTGCCAGTCGTATGGTTGATCCAGGCTTGATCTCATAACGGAAATGTAATCTAGGCGTTAGAAATGATCCATAAATTGAATGGTAATCATATCTTAGACCTGTTTGCAAGGTAATGTTTGATGAAGGCAGCCATGAGTATTCCATGTAAGCTCCGGTTACCTTTTCCGTTCTGTTTGTTCCTATTGGATTTATCCCTGATAACTGATCTTTGAAATCGTCATACACAAACGATACTCCTGCTGTGTATTTATGTTGCAGTGAACCAATATAAGATTGAAAGAGTAGATTGGCATAGAATGACGTTTGATCTGCATCATAGTTTCTTAATCCATAAAACGACTGCTGTTCGTGATTGGCAAAATTGGTAATCAATCCAAAGCTTTTATTGTCATCGTTTGGTAAGATATAACCGATTTTGGCAAATCCTTCAAATCGTTTGGTATCAATGTTAATGCGGTAAGCATTGTTGATATCATTGATCTTTGATTTGTCGTACCCTTTTTGCCCACCAATACGCTCTTCGTCAATAATCTTAATCCCAAACTGAGTAATCCAGTCTTTATTAGGTTTCCAGTACCAACGGTTGACCAGATTATACTGTTGTACCATAGGATCATCAAGAAAATTATCTTTGTTGTGATCAATTTCTCTGTTATTATCCTGACCATGCAGTAATACTGATGTTGACAACGTAGGACTGAACTTTACGGATGATATCATGTTTGCTTCAGCCATTCCCATACTGTTCATATAAGTATTCAAGTAGAACTTGGGCGATCGTTGGGGCTTTTGGTACTCAATGTTGATTTGTCCGGTTATCGATTCGTAACCGTTGACAACAGATCCTACTCCTTTTGATACCTGTATTGATTCCATCCAGGGACCGGGTACATAAACCATCCCATAAACTGAAGCTAATCCTTTGAAATTAGGATTCTTCTCAGTCATCATTTCAATGTATTTTCCGGTTAATCCCAATAATTTAATTGATTTTGCTCCTGTTGCGGCATCGGCATAGGATACATCAACGGAGGCATTGGTTTCAAAGCTTTCTGAAAGATTGCAGCAGGCAGCTTTACATAGTTCAGCGCCTGTGATACTCTGCGATTGTACAGGGCTTACCCTATCCATAATTGTACCTTTCTGTCGCTCGGCCACAATGATTTCGTCCAAGTCGATATTGGGCGAAATTTCTATAACCAAATCTTCAGTGTTGTTTTGATTGATTTCAATTTGTTTTGTTTCATATCCTACAAAGCGAACAGTTAATATAGAACTTTCATCGGACGTAGGAAGTTTGAAATTCCCCTCCTCATCAGAGATTGTTCCTACTGAGGTGTTGTCCCAAAATACCGCAGCTCCCGGTACCGGAATAAGCTCATTATTGTTGTTTCGTTCTATAATCTTCCCTTCAATATTCTTTCCCGCAGATAGTAATGGCAGGAAAGCAAGGATACATAAAAATATATTCTTGATCATGTCATTTAAGTACTGACTCATTTCGAAAATGAGTGTTAATAATCGTGTAATTAAATAAAAGAGAGGACACGAATCGACGATTGAAGTAATCATGATAAAATAGGTTTATCCATGGATTAACAGATTATTAGCAATTAATTATCCAATGAATCAATTGATTACTGTACAGTCGATATTGTCCAGGTTGAAAGAATATCTGGAAATCAACAGATAAAACAACACAGTTTATCTATTGTGTTATATTGAGTTGATATTAAGGGCGGTGGTGTTTGCCACTGCGTGATGTTCTGAACTACATTCGTTGGAATAGTCTTCACAAGACTAAGCCAGGCAACGTCAAGAGTTAGTGGCATTGGTGGTGCCAATTTTGTTGCTTTAGTAAATGTCGTTAGAGGATTAATTTTAGCATAGAAATAATCTAAATCACAACAACGGTTTTGTGATGCTGTTGATTCTGATTCTTGATGAATGTGGTGTGTACTAGTGCTACAGCAAGCTATCGTTTCAACCTGCGTTGGTATGTCGTATACCACATGAAATTCAGTGGTATCACAAGAGTTACATTGATGCTTTATTAGATTAAAACCACAAAATCCTACCAGGTAGAATACCAGTAAGATAAAAGCAGTTATATGTCTAAATAGCTTATTCATGTCTTCTGTTCACAAATCTTTTGTATCATAAAAAGGTGTAATCCCTCTTGTTTACGTTCTTTGACACCACAAAGTTAAAAAAGAGTGATAGAAAAACTGTTATAGTTTGGTTAATTAAGGTTAATGGAATGAGAATAAAGATTTTTGTTAAAAATAATTAATCTCCTGATGAGTTATTGGAAATATTTGTAAATTGCTCTAGCTGATTAAAAATCAATGCTACTACGATATTGAACAACCCTATTCTATTTTACATCTGAAGTATGAAAGTTGATCACCAGAGTAGTGGCACTATAATAATCCAATAATAAATTAACAATGAAGAAACTAATTACAACCCTTTTTGTGATGACATTAATTCTGGGAAGTGTACACGCCAGAAAAAAAGAAGTAACAAATCCTGCTTACGAGGTAAGAAAGAGTGGACTTTACGAAATTGATAAAATTGAATTAGGCAAAGATGAAACGCGTATTCATTTGCATGTCTCTTTTATTAAGGGATGGTGGGTGAATTTCGATGGAGATGAGTTCATCCGTGATGTGGAATCGGGAGATAAATTTACAATAACCGGAATTGAGGGGGCTGAGTTTAAAAAGAAACTGCACATGCCTGCATCGGGCGATACTACTGTTGTGTTGAAATTTCCTGCACTTGATAAACATGTGGAGAAGATCGACTATGTTGATTTAATCCTTGGAGTTGCGCTAGATGGTACCCAACAAAGTGAAAAGAATGTTGTGCCAGATGAGGTTGCAAGCTGGTTGAAGGATGAGTTGGAGCAAGGAGGGAAGAAACAACCTATTGATTTGAAATCATCTGATTTCTTTTCGAATGATACTGCCCGATTGGTTGGGTATATCAAAGGGTATGACAAGCGTTTAGGATTCTCAACAGGGATCGTGTATCTTGGAAATGATTTAACACGTGATGATTATCCAACTGTAGTAACGATTCATGAGGATGGTAGGTTTGAAGCAGATTTGCCGTTGATTCATCCTATTTACTCCCACTTTTTTATTAAAAGAAACTGGATTCCTTTCTATCTTGAACCGGGCCAGACTTTAAGTATGATTCTGGATTGGGATGAGTTCTTGATTGCTGATCGAAGACGTAATATCAGGTATAGATTTAAGGATATTGAGTATCAGGGAGCTTTGGGCCAAACGAACAAAGAGTTGCTTGCGTTTAAAGTGCAAGACTATGATTATAAAAAGTATAAGAAGCAGGCAGAAACGTTGAGTCCAGAGGAGTTTACAGCAGAATTTGCGAATTACAAGGCAGAGCAATTAGGCCGATTGGCAGAATATAATCAAGAGCATGAAGTTTCAGAGAAGGCTTCTACGATTCTTCGTAATAATATCATTTTGACTTGTGGAACAAGAATGTTCGATTTTGTGAATGCCAGAAGCAGAGCTCTTAGAAGCAAAGATCCCAAAAAGCTTGTAGGGAAAATTGGTCCTGATTACTATGATTTCTTGAAGGATATTCCGATGAATGAGGCTAGTCTACTTGTTTCATCTAATTTCAGTTCTTTTGTGAATCGGTTTGAGTATTGTAATCCGTTGAGTAGACTTCGAAGAAACACATTTGTGAAGCCTGAAAAATCGTTCTTTGAGTATTTGATGGAGGAGAAGGTGCCTTTGAGTGACGATTTTAAAAAGCTTTTACCACTGTTCAGTAAACCTGAAAAAACTGATGCTGAGGATAAATTTATATCAGAGAAAAGAGATGCCTGGAAAGAATGGATAAAACAGAACAATGAACATGTTACAAAATACAGGGATAAATATATAAAATCATCAGGGGGGGCAACCAAGAAGTGTACAGCAGTTGAAGAGTGGAATAAAAAGGACTCAGTGATGCAGCAATTAACAGGAGATAAGCTGAATTTGGTTTATCAGGTTGCAAAGATCAGATCGTTGAATTTTAGTTTCAAGTTTTACGGCAAAGATCAGTCTGAAGAATTGTGGTCTAATTTGCAGCGAAATATCACCAATCCTTATTTAATAGAAACTGGTAGTCAGCTTTATGAAAATGTCTTCTCAGAAGAAGCTTCCTTGGCATATGAATTACCCAAAGGGCATGCAGCAGATGTCTTCAAAAAGATAATTGATCCATATAAAGGAAAGGTATTATTTGTCGATTTTTGGGCTACTACCTGCGGTCCTTGTGTTGGTGGAATAAAAAGGATGAAGGCAAATAGAGAGAAATATGCAGGAAATGAAAATTTCGATTTTGTTTTTATTACAGACGAAGGGGGATCTCCTAAGGGAGCATATAATAAGTTTGTTGAGGAGCAGGGATTAAAGAATTCTTATCGATTAACCAAGGATGAATATAACTACCTTCGTCAACTTTTCCATTTTAATGGTATTCCACGATATGTTGTGATAGACAAAGAAGGAAAGGTTTTGGATGATGATTTTTCAATGCATAGCTTCGATCACCTTTTAGATGGTATTTTAGCGAAAGCGAAGTAATAAATATTTATTAAGTTATGAATTAAGGAGGTGAAAGAGGATACTTTACCTCCTTAACTTTTATTGATTCTAAACCTGTTATACAATGAGTTGTAATATTAGAACAAGTATCATCAATTTAGTTTTATTTATTCTGGTGGGATGTTTCTCATATTCGGTACGTGCAGATTCAAAGAAGAAAGAAATTGACATTCCTGCTAATGCGATAATCTTTTCCACTCGAGGAACTAAGGTGGTTGACTTGCCCGACTGGACAACCATTAATAATGCAAAAATTTCAATCTGGAATATTAATAACAAGCCCAATCAGCATTGGAATTTTGAAAGATACAAGAAAGGATATGTAATTCGATCAGCATATAGTAAGCAAGTGTTGGCTGCAAATATGACCGATTCAACAGTGATTCAGCAGAGTTATGATCAGAGTTCTTATCAATATTGGACATTGAAGAAAGAAAATGATGTAGTAAAGATCATTAATAAGGCTTCGGAGTTATGTCTTGATATTGAGGAAATAAAAAAGGGTGAGAGATTGGTCTTGCGCAGCAATAAAGATGTTAAAACACAAAATTGGAGACTGGTAGATAGTAGAAATAATATTGCAAGTATTGTTTATGGATCGTATTTAAATATCCTCAAACAGGCAGATCAGTATAATAAAAAAGTCTCTACTAATGCCCCTGGTTTTTCATACCAGGAATCGTCAAATGAGAATTTGATCAGGTTGAAGAATACATTTAAACTTGATTCTATTGCGGGTTCAGGAGATGATGTAAAGAAAGTGCTTAACGTGATGCATTGGTTGCACGATAAGGTGAAGCACGATGGACAACATGGTAATCCTCCCAAAAGAAATGCAATTGATATGATTAACGCCTGTGAAGGAGGTACCCGGGGATTGAATTGCAGAGGTTTGGCAATGGCATTGAATGAATGCTATCTCTCATTAGGTTTTAAATCGAGGTATGTTACCTGTTTACCTAAAGATCCGTTAAAGATTGATCAGGATTGTCATGTTATCAATATGGTTTTCATTGATTCTCTCAATAAATGGATATGGGTAGATCCTTCTTTCGATGCTTATGTGATGGATGAGCATGATAATTTGCTTGGAATTGAAGAAGTTCGTCAGCGATTGATTAATGATTTACCTTTAAAAATTAATGATTATGCCAACTGGAATCATAAAAAAAAGACAGTGGTTGAGAAATATCTTTATGACTATATGGCAAAGAACCTGTATTGTTTGGAGTGTCCGGTGATTAGCCGGTTTGATAATGAGACTATAGCCAAGGGAAAGGTGATTGAAATGGTAAGTTTATTACCGGTTAATCACCATGAGGAATTACCAGAGAAATCAGAGAGTAAAAGGGGGCGAAAAGGGAGTAGATATATCACTTACAGGACAAATAATCCAGAAGTATTCTGGACAGAGCCTGGTGTGAATAGTTTGTAATTATTATCATCTTTTAGCGAAAGCGAAGAGTGAAATACGAAGAGCTCAGGTTTGAACCTGGGCTCTTTGTGTATTTGGAGATCATTTAAAGTTCGAATTGAAACCAGAGACTAGTGTTATTATGACTTTAATGATCGGGTGATTCCCTCATAACTATCTTGCACAACCACAAAAAATATTGTTCTTTTGTAATTCATTTGTGTTTCAGGATCTTCTTGCAGGAAGGTCTGGTAATCACAAACCATAACCAGATATCGACATATAATTATAGTATTAACCGTAAGTTCTAAGAAATGAAACGACTATTTCTGTGGATGATCATGGCTGTTTGTACCCTAGTTACTAACGCTAATGATCTGAAAGAATGGCAAGATCCTGCTGTATTCGGAATTAATCGACTACAACCTCATGCCTACTTTGTTCCTTATGCCTCGGAAAGATTGGCATTAGAGAACAATCCTTCTTCTTCTAGTTATTATCAGTCATTAAATGGAGTGTGGAAATTCAATGTTGCACGTGTCCCAGAGGAGCGTCCTGTTGATTTTTACAAGGAGAGCTATGATGTGAAAAACTGGTCTGATATTGCAGTTCCTTCAAACTGGGAACGCGAAGGTCATGATACAGCTATTTACGTGAATACGCGCTATCCTTTCTGGCTGATCGCTAAAAAGAAGCCTAATCCTCCTGTGATTCCTGAAGGTTATAATCCTGTGGGAAGTTATAAAAGAACATTTGAAATCCCTGCAGACTGGGAAGGACGAAGAATTGTTGTCCATTTCGGTGCTGTGAAATCGGCTTTCTACATCTGGGTAAACGGAAAGAAAGTTGGTTATAGCGAGGGAGCGAAAACTCCTGCAGAGTTTGATCTTACAGACTATGTGAAGACAGGTTCCAATACAATTGCATTGGAAGTGTATCGCTGGAGTACAGGTAGTTACTTGGAATGTCAGGATTTCTGGCGTTTAAGTGGTATTGAAAGAGATGTATATCTATTGGCTACTCCAAAGGTGCATATTCGCGATTTCTTTGTGAATGCAGGTTTGGATAAGAACTATCAGAATGGAGAATTCAAATTGAATGTTGAGGTTGAGAATTTGACCAAAGCTGCAGCAGGACAGTTTACTGTTGATGCTGTTGTTACTTCTATGGATAAGTCTGAAAAGATAATTGATCTTTCTTTAGCTAATGCTGTTGAAAATGTAAAATCAACTGAGTTCAAACTTGAGGCAAAGGTTGATAATCCAAAGAAATGGTCTGCAGAACAGCCTAATCTATACAAATTGGTGATTACCCTTAAAGATGAAAAGGGTGAGATCAAAGAGGTAATTGCACAAAATATTGGTTTCCGTACAGCGGAGATTAAGAATGGTCAGTTTCTTGTGAATGGTCAGCCTGTGTATGTTAAAGGTGCTAACCGTCATGAGCACGATCCTGATAAAGGTCACGTGATTAGTGAAGAGTCAATGTTATTGGATGTACAGTTGATGAAAGAGTTTAACCTGAATACTGTGCGTACTTGTCACTATCCAGACGATCCTAAGTTCTACGAGCTATGTGATCTATATGGTTTGTATGTTATTGATGAGGCTAATATTGAGTCCCATGGTATGGGATATGGTCCTGAAAGTTTGGCAAAACATGAAGAGTGGGGGCCAATGCATCTTGATCGTACCGAACGTATGGTAGAGCGCGATAAAAATCATGCATGTATCGTTACCTGGTCATTAGGTAATGAGGCTGGTAATGGTATTAATTTTGAAAATACTTATAAGTGGATTAAGTCCCGCGACTTGTCTCGTCCTGTTCAGTATGAGCGTGCTGGTTTGAATTTCAATACAGACATCTTCTGTCCAATGTATATGGGTATTAACGGAATGATTAATTACGCTAAGAAGAATCCTGAGCGTCCGTTGATTCAGTGTGAGTATGCCCACGCAATGGGTAACAGTTGTGGTGGTCTTCAGGATTATTGGGATGCAATTGAAGCATATCCTGCATTGCAGGGTGGTTGTATCTGGGACTGGGTGGACCAAGGATTACGTGAGATTGATGAGAATGGTCGCATGTACTATACTTATGGTGGCGACTATGGAACAGATATGCCTAGTGATAATAGTTTCTGTATGAATGGTTTGGTGAATCCTGATCGTGTGCCGAATCCTCAGCTATATGAGACTAAAAAGGTTTACCAAAACATTGAAGTAAAGGCTGATGATCTTGCTGCTGGTAAATTTGTTGTTCGCAATAAATATTACTTTACTAATTTGAATGAGTTTAACCTAAATTGGGCAATTAGCAATGCAGAAGGTGTTGTTGCTCATGGTGTTGTTGCTGATTTGGATGTTGCTCCGTTGAAGTCGAAGAATATTGCTGTTAATATGCCTAAGTTACCTGTATTGAAAGCTGGTCAGAGCTACGTTATTCGTTTCAGCTTCAAGACAAAGGTACGTAAAGGTCTAGTGAAGGCTAATCACGAGCAGGCTTGGGAAGAATTCATCTTACCAGTGAAGAGTGAGGCTGTAACAGTATTGACAAATAAAGGTAATGTGACTACTTCAGAAGATGAGTCTTCACGTGTAGTGATGGGTGATAACTTCAAATTAGTGATCGACAAGAAGTCTGGTATTATTAACTCTTACCAGGTGCAAGGACGTGAATTTATGACGCAAGGTCCTAAACTGAACTTCTTCCGTCCGCCAACAGAGAATGATATCCGCGATCGTAATGGTAATAGAAAGTGGACTGCAGCAGGATTGGATCGATTGGTTGCTAAGGCTGATAACATGGAAGTTAAACCTCAGGAAGATGGTAGTTTGATTATTGTTGTTCCTGTATCAATGAGTAGTGATGCCCAAAATATACCAGCAGTAATGCAATATCAAATCTTCGGAGATGGAACATTTAATGTGACTTCTGAAGTGATTATTCCTAAGGCTGTTGTGGCTGTTGCTAAGGTTGGATTGCAGACAAAAATGGTTCGTTCATTTAACGAAGTAAGCTGGTACGGATTAGGAGGTATGTCTACTTATCCTGACCGTAAGAGCGGTGGACAGCTTGGTTTTTATGATACTACTGCAGAGAAGATGTACGATGCAGCATTGGCTATACCTCAAGACAACTGTAACCAAATGGATGTACGATGGGCTTCTGTAGTTAATCGCGAAGGAATTGGTTTCTTATTACAGGGTGCTGAAGCAATAAACTTTAGTGCTTACCCATATGATGATATGGATATGACAAATGCTCGTCACTTGAATGAATTGGATGAGGCTGATTTTGTAACAGTGAATACTGATGCATTAGTAGCAGGATTGGGAACAGCGACTTGTGGTCCTGGAGTATTACCTCAATATGTTGCTAAGGCTGATCTTTATAAGTTCTCTGTTGCATTCCGTCCTATAGAATTACAGAAGCGACCAGTATATGATTATGCGCAGGAAAAGTATACTGCAGAGAAATTGTTGGTAGCTAAGGCGCCAGTAATTAAGCGTGATGCAGATGATATGGTTAGCATTGATGCTGATGGAGCGACTGTATACTATTCGTTGAATGATGCGAAAATGAAGCGTTACAAGAAGTCTTTCAATTTGAAAAAAGGTGGTTTTATTAAAGCTTATGCTGTTGAAAAAGGTAAAATGCGCAGTGCATTGATCTCTGAGTCTTTCGATGTAAATAAGGCTAAATGGACTGCCAAGTCGGATAGCAAACATTCTGGATTTGGTCCAGAAAAGGCTATTGATGGTAACAGAGAGAATTTCTGGCATACTAACTGGTCTGATTCTAAGCAGGGATTACCTCACTTTATTGAGGTGAACATGGGTGAGGAATTGACTATTAAAGGTATTGTACATTCTCCTCGTCAGGACCAAGCTAATGGACGTATTAAGAAATATAACCTTGAAGTTAGTCTTGATGGAAAAACATGGACTAAGGTTATTGAGAATGGTACATTCAAAGGAAATAATCAGTTGGAGCGTGTTAGCTTTAAGAAGCCTGTAAAGGCACGTTATTTTAAGCTAACTGCCCTGAAAGAGGTTAATGGTAACTTCTATACAACAATAGGAGAAATTGGAGTGATCTTGTAGATCACCTTTATCTGATAATAATCTAATGTAAAATGCCATTGCGAATTTCCGCAATGGCATTTTTTGTATTCTTTTTTGATTGTTTATTCAACAAGGAGATAGAAGTAAGAGGTTTAACCCTTTGCTCCATGTTCTTAGCCCTTAGTAGGGCCAGATCTTGTCAGTGTCTTCAGTGATGGTATCGAAACGTATAATGTTGATTTCAAATTCAGTATAACGTTGTGCGCGTACTTCAAAAACACCCTTCACATTATCAGTATTTAACGCATCGGCCATGTCTTCAAGTCTTTTAAGGTTTTCTTCCTTGCTCATGTATTTCAAAACGGCCATATTACCAACGTCACTGTTGCACATAAATGAAATAACATTGCGACCATCAGAGGTAACAAACCTAGTGAAACTGGCATATTCAATTGACATACCATCATCTGAACGGGCATCGAAATTAATAATAGAATCATTTACATGATAATGAAGGATCGTTGGATTGATTTCATAATCAATTCCCAGTTTCTCATGTACTTGTCTTAATTGATTTTGCGTTTTGTAGGAGCCAATAAAGATGAGGTTGTGATTTTCTACATCCTCCCATTTAAATTCACTGGAATATCGTAGATCTATTTCTGCCTGTCCACCTCCCAGAAGTGTCATAATTTTGTATAGTCCAAATGGTGCTTGCTTATTGATATAGGTCTGCGACATTGGAGCAATATCCTTTTCATTTTCAGGATGCTGTTCAATGAATTCGAGTAAATCATCATCTGAATTAATACCACTGTATCGCACAGTTGCCATTCCACCTATCACGCTCCTTAAACGAAAGAAATAATGATCTCCCAGTACAATCATTGTTGGAAAATCGGAATGATAAATCTCTTTCCATATGAAATGACGTGATGCTTTAGGTCTGTCTTTACTGGAGAAAAGTATAATTGATGTAGCAAATAGAAGAACACTAATTGCCAGGATTGCCAGACTTTGTTTCTTTATTTGTGTTTTTACTAAGGCTACACGATCAACATGAAAGATTACCTCGTAACTTCCCTTTGGGATTTCAAATCGTATCTCATCCTGAAGTCCTTCTTCCTTATAATACTCCGTTAATTTCTTGCGTAAGTTACTGATATATATCCTTACATTTTTTTCTTTGGTAGAATTGGCATCTTTACCAAAGACATCGTGCTCTATTTGAAACTCTTTTGGAATCTCTTCCTTGAGTGTTTGATCAATTAAATATTTCAGTAATTCTTTGTTAACTACTGACTTTGCAAAGATCGGACTCTTTATGAGTTTCTTGAGATAAAATTGTATAGTTTGTTGTTTTGGCATTAAAGTTCAGATATTCAGTGTTGTAAAATGTAAATTTAACCCCTTTTTTACGTAACTTCAAAGGAATTTCTTTCAAAAATACAAATTACGCGATACTTTCAAAATATCAAAACGGGAACGTACACGAAAAAGGTTCGTGTTTGAAACAGTATGATAAGGAAAGTATAAGAAGTGAATTATAATCTAATTGAAATACTAAAATAGATGAAGATTAAACCTCTTACATGCTTACTACTATTAAGTAGTGTCTCGGTGGTTGCTAACGAGCCTGTGAAGAAGCAACCCAATGTGTTCATTGCGATAAGTGATGATCAGTCATTTGCTCATACTAGTTTTAATGGTTGTACCTTTATTAATACGCCTGCTTTTGATAAGGTTGCGCAAGAAGGGATATGCTTTACCAATTGTATTGCAGGTTCTCCTGGATGTGCGCCATCAAGAAGTACCTTGGTGACTGGTCGTTTTCATTGGCAAAATGAACAAGCGGGACAGCATGCTTCGCATTGGCCTGCTAAATATGCCTCTATTGTAGATGAGTTTGCTGCCAATGGTTATGATACCGGAAGAACTGGAAAAGGTGTTGGACCGTTTAAGTATGGAGCTCCTTATCGTGAATTTGATGCTGCAGGAAAGAGTAACGATGTTATTCTATATGGGAAGAATTCAAAAGATGAAAGAACTGCTTCTGGAATTAGTAATAAGAATTACTACGAGAATTTTAAAAGCTTCATTAATAATAGGGATCAGCAGAAGCCTTTCTTTTTCTGGTTTGGTGGCCATGAACCCCATCGTGTATTTGAAGAGGGATCATGGAAACGGATGGGAAAGAAGTTAAAAGATGTTGTTGTACCTGATTTTCTTCCTAATACGAATATTATCAAAGGGGATTTATTGGATTATGCTGTGGAGATTGAGTGGTTTGATACTCATCTGCAAAAGATGCTTGAGTTGATGGAAGCGGAAGGAGAGCTCGACAATACAATTGTTATTATAACTGCTGATAACGGAATGGCGTTTCCAAGGGCTAAGGCAAACTGTTTTGAATATGGTGTCCATGTGCCGTTAGCGATTCGTTACCCTAAAGAGTACCCCGGTAACCGGAAGGTTGATGATGTAGTAAGCTTTGCAGATATCGCTCCTACAATATTTGAAGCCTGCAATATAAAGCCTCAGAAAATGCTTCCCATGTCGGGAGAGAGTATAGCTCATATACTTGCGTCTAAAAAAGAGGGGCGCATAGATAAAAAGCGAGATTACGTGTTTAGTGGTCGCGAGCGACATTCTTGTTCGAGGTATAAAAATCTGGGGTATCCCCAACGTGCAATACGTAGTGAACAATATTTATTGATTTGGAATCAGCGTCCGGAACGATGGCCTGCTGGAGCTCCTATGCGATTGACCAAGAAAGGTGGAGAGGAGTGTCATCCTTTATATGGAGTAGATGAAAAAGGGAAACATACCAGTGAATGGGCGTTTACAGATGTTGATGCAGCGCCTTCAAAATCGTTCTTAGTGGAACAGAAAGGGAAATATCCAGAGTTATTTGAAAAGTCATATGGGAAGAGAGGGGAGTTTGAATTGTATGATATCAAGCGCGATCCTTATTGTTTGAATAACCTGATTGATGTAACAGAATATAGTGTTGTGTTAAAGCGCATGAAGCAAGCACTGATGTCTCAATTGAAAAAAACAAAAGATCCACGTGTGGTGGGGCCCGATAAAGAATTGTTTGATAGTTATCCTCGTTATAGTAAAATGAGGTATTTCCCTAAGCCAGATTGGATGAATTAGGAATAAAAGAGTACTGTATAAAACTGAATGAAATGCTAAGTAGAAGAAAATTTTTAACAACAGTGGGTGCAGTTGCAGCAGGAGCGGCAGTTGCAGGTCCGGTGAAGGCTGCCATTAAGGCGAGCGGTAACAAATTGAAGGTGGTACTTGTTGGTACAGGTGTTCGTGGAAATGGATTTTGGGGTAAGCGCCTGGTTGATAGCTATAGCGATATTCTGGAATTTGTAGGTCTTGTAGATCATAATCCTGGTCGATTAGAGTATGCTGCCAATTATATAGGTGTAGGTAAGAAGTGTGGTTTATACACTACTTTCGAGGATATGATTAAAGAGCAGACACCAGATTTGATCATGGTAACCACAACTGATGCTACGCACCACACTTATATCATTAAAGCATTGGAAAGCGGTGTTGATGTATTGACAGAAAAGCCAATGACTACAGATGAAGATAAGTGTCAGGCTATCCTGGATGCTGAGCGTAAATATAAGCGTAAGGTGATTGTTGGTTTCAATTATCGCTGGAGTCCTTATAATACAAAGATAAAGGAGATGTTGGATCGTGGTGATATCGGTGATGTTGTGTCGGTTGATTTTACCTGGATGTTGAATACCAGTCATGGTGCTTCTTACTTCCGTCGTTGGCATGGTCAGCGTGAGCATAGTGGTACTTTATTGGTGCATAAGTCTACTCACCACTTCGATTTGTTAAACTGGTGGTTAGATTCAGAGCCTAAAGAGGTTTTCGCTTATGGAGATCTGGAGTTCTATGGTCGCAATCCAAAGAAATCGGGAGTAAACTGTAGAAGTTGTGATGAAAAGAAAACTTGTAAGTTCTACTGGGACATTACTCGTAACAAAGGAGACTATGAGCGCTATGTGAAAAATGAGGAGCATGATGGTTACATCCGTGATAGCTGTTTATTCCGTCCTGAGATCAACATCTATGATAAAATGAATGTGAATATTAAGTATGCCAACAATGTGTATGTAAATTATATGTTGACAACTTATTCTCCATGGGAAGGTTGGAGAGTTGCATTCAACGGTACTAAAGGTCGTTTGGAGGCATTCCTTGATGTTCCTTACTTGAACTCTGAGAATCTTACTCAGGAAGAACTACATGCTGCTGAAATGGATCAGAGTGGTAAGGCTAAAGAGAAAACTAAGCCAATCATTATTCACAAATTGTGGGATAAACAAAAAACTGTGAGTGTACCATATAGCCGTGGAGGACACGGTGGTGGTGATGTTCGTTTGCATGACCAGATCTTTAAACATCCTGAGAAGAAGGATGAATTTAAACATATGGCAGGTACCCGAGATGGTGCTATGTCGATTTTGATTGGTGTGGCTGCTCGAAATAGTATCGAGACAGGTAAACCAATTCAAATTGGAACTTTGACCCATTTACAACCAAGAGCTAAAAGGCTCTAATGTAACCTGATAGCTGAAGATCAGAAAGTCCCTGGATTCGTGTGTTATCCAGGGACTATAATCTACTAAACCATGAAGTAAGACCAGAATAATATTTAGACCACAAACCATATATTGTATGAAACTTAATTTTTGGGCATTAGGCATTCTATTTATGCTGGCAGTTAGCTGCCAATCAACATTTCGACCGACTGATCATGTTAACGTATTTACCGACACGCATAGATGCCGATGGTTCTTTTTTTCCTCTGCTAGTCGACCATTTGGAATGGTGAATCTTAGCCCCGATACAAGAACTAAAGGAAGCTGGAAATCTGGCTACCTATACGACACATTAAAGGTGAGGTGTTTTTCTCACGTACACGCCTGGCAAATGTCGGGTATTCCTGTTTTGCCTACAGTAGGCGAATTTAAAGGACACCTTGGTATGGATGCTTATCAATCGGCATTCACTCATGAAACAGAAATTGCAAAGCCAGGATACCATAGGGTAGTTCTGGATGATTATAATATTGAAGCAGAGTTAACTTCTACAACTCGTGTGGGATTTCATCGCTATAAATATCCTAAAGGTAAAAAGGGATATGTAATCTTTGATACTGGTGCCTACCTTGCACATTCAAAGATGGATTCTTCTATGATTACTCATGTAAGTGAGAATGAGATCGCAGGTTTTAGTCTGATGGGTAGAACGGGTCGCCGACCAAAACCTACCTACGTATATTTTGTTGCTCGCTTTAGTCAGCCTATTGAGAAGTTTGGTACCTGGAAAGATGGTAAGTTATTGGCTTCAGCAAAAGAAGTGGCAGGGAAAGATGCTGGGGCTTATGTCCAGTTTAAAGATTTGGGTGACGAACCACTATTGATGAAAGTAGCAATATCATATACTAACATCGATCAAGCAAGATTGAATTTGGAGACTGAATTGGCTCACTGGGACTTTGATCAGGTGGTTGAGGATTCTGATGATGAATGGAACGAGTGGTTAAGTAAAATTGAGGTTAAAGGCGGTACAGAGAAGCAGCAAACCAAGTTTTACACTGATTTGTGGCATTCATTGCTAGGACGTAGAATTGTTAGTGATGTTGATGGTAAGTATTGCGATATGACTGGTGATGCTCCTATTGTTCGTCAGGTTGCACTTGATGAAGCAGGAAAACCAAAATATAATCAGTATAACTTCGATGCTTGGTGGGGAAGTCACTGGACCTTGAATGTACTTTGGTCGATGGTTTATCCTGAGATGATGGATGAGTTTTGCAACAGCATGGTAGGTATGTATAATGATGGAGGATTAATCCCTAGGGGGCCTTCTGGAGGTAATTATACCTATGTGATGATTGGTGATCCTGCAGTATCATTTTTTGCGACAGCCTACAACAAGGGAATCAGAAATTATGATGTCGCTAAGGCCTATGAAGGATTACATAAGAATGCTTTCGTAGGCGGAATACGTGACCGTGCAGGTTACGAGCATCGAGATAATCCACAGGGTGGTGGTATGAATTACTATGTGGAACAAGGTTATGTGCCTGAATATATCAAAGGACCTGGTGGACATAAGGATGGTGCTTCGATGACCATGGAATATGCTTATCAGGATTGGTGTCTTGCTCAGTTGGCAATGGCATTAAATAAAGGAAAAGACTATCAGTTTTTTAATGAACGTGCGCAGAATTATAAGAAGCTTTGGAATCCTGAAACGAGATACATTCATCCAAGGATGAAGGATGGAAGCTGGATTGAGAATTTTGAACCTATTGGTGATGGTTTCAATACCCTGGGTTTCTGTGAAAGTAATTCGGCTATTTATACCAATTACGTACCTCATGATATTGATGGTTTAGCTAATCTATTTGGCGGAAAAGAAAAGTATACAGCTTATCTTAATGATTGCTTCATCAAAGCTGCTCCTACTAAGTTTATTACAGACCATGGTAAACATGCGCAGAATTGGGTAGACTATGAAAATCAACCTTCTTGTCAGATGGCTCATTTGTTCAATCATACTGGAGCTCCATGGTTATCGCAAAAGTGGGTACGTGAGGTGAAAGAGGTTACGTTTAGTGAAACCAGTCCTTATGGAGGTTATAATGGAGATGAAGATCAAGGACAGATGGGAGCATTAGGGGTACTGATGAGTATTGGCCTGTTTCAAATGGATGGGGGTGCTTCGGTTGACTCTCAATATGATATTACCACTCCTTTATTTGACGAGGTGAAAATCAAGCTGAATAACAAGTATTATCCTGGAAAAGAATTCATTATTCGATCAAAAAACAATACAACTGAAAATATTTATATCCAATCGGCAACGTTGAATGGAAAGACATGGAATAATTTCCAGTTTTCTCATGAGTCTTTCGCCAATGGAGGTACCCTGGAATTGGAATTAGGAACTGAGCCCAACAAAAGTTGGGGGTTAGGTAATTAATATGGTTTGGTGTTTCTGCCCTTGAGAGAAGGGCAGAAACTTTTTGACTTAATTGATGCTATTTAATAACTAGGAGGAGCGAGATGATTAAAAATTTTATTGGAATGGTGTTTTTGTTGTTGATGGCGATAGCATGTCAAAGAACAAATAAAAATGATATTAGCTTCGTCGATCAAAAGATTGATGGAGAGATTGATCGAATTGTTAATGCTCTCCCGGAAATCACGTTCCCGGATAGAACAATTAACTTGATTGAGTATGCAGGATTTGAGCCAGACAGCGAGGGAACTAAAGATTTTCAGCCTGTCTTGAATAAGGCCATTAAGGAGTTGGCTGCTAAAGGTGGAGGAACCATCTATTTTCCACATACCTGGGGGAGTAGGAAATGGGTAAAGGGTACAGATGTTTATCGTATGGATGGCCCAATTAATCTGGCTAGTAATATCCGATTGATGCTGGCTCATGGAACTAAAATACAGTTTACCTTTAATCCTGTTAACTACCTGGATAATGGAAAGGGAGTAATCACGCGTTGGGAAGGTGTTTCTATTAAGAGTTTCTCTCCATTAATAAGGGCTTTTAATGCTGAAAATGTAGCTATTGTAGGAGAAGGAAAAGGTGCCATGCCTATTATTGATGGTGATGGTGAGAAATGGCAACATTGGTCTACTACACAAGATCCTCAATTGGATCATAAATATGTGTTACACCGACTAAGTGATGAGGATGTAAAACTGACAGACAGGGAGTTTGTGGATGTGAATAAAGATTTCTACCGCCCATATCTGTTGGAGTTTTATTTGTGTAAGAATATTTTGATCGATGGTGTGCAATTGTTTAACACGCCTTTCTGGACTGTTCATCCGGTGTTTTCTGAAAATGTTACAGTACGTAATGTAATCTTCAATGTACAAGCTGAAAATAGTGATGGTGTTGATCCTGAAAGTACCCATAATGTGTTGATTGAACGTTGTGTGTTTAATAATCACGATGATAATGTAGCAATAAAGTCTGGCCGCAATAAGGAAGGTCGTGAAGGTATTGATATCAGCGGAACAGAAATCGAGAAGATAAATTCGCCTTTTATACATGGTAACAAAATGTTTGGAGCAACTGAAAATGTTGTTGTCCGTAACTGTATTATGAAAGGTCATCATGCGATATGTATTGGTAGCGAAGTGGCAGGAAGTGTACGTAACGTATATGCCGTGGATAATGTTGGAGTGCAGGATGTGAAGTATGGTTTGTTTATCAAGAGTTCTCCAAAGAGAGGGGGAATGGTTGAAAATATATATGTCCGTAATATGAAGCTTCACAAAGCGAGTATGGCTGTTGTATTAAATCCTTGTTATGCGAAACAGGACACGGTAAGTACGCATTATCCTCTTTTCAGAAATATATACGTGAAGGATATGGAGGTTGACTATGCCGAAAATGGAGGTGTTGAAATTTTAGGATGGTCGAAGTTGCCTATCAAAGGTGTGCATTTAGAGAATGTTACCATCAAAGAATTAAATCCTAAAAAGCGAGCTAATCCAGTGAAGGTGATCAATGCGACGCAGATCAACTTCAAGAATGTTCAAATTGAAGGAGAGAAGTTTAACGGTGATTATTCTGATGAATCGGGTGAGAAACCTCGCTCAAGAACCTAGATTAAGAAATTAAAACCACAAATAAATAATTGAGAGAAATGAAAATTAGTCAAGTATTATTTTCACTATTCATGTTATTGGCGGTGACAATGAATGCCGCAGAATATAACATTGTAAAGTATGGTGCAAAGAATGACACCACTAAATTAAGTACTGAAGCTTTTAATAAAGCAGTTATTGCGTGTAACGCCAATGGAGGAGGACGCGTAATTGTACCCGCCGGTAATTATAAAACAGGAACAATAACATTGTTGGATAATGTAGAGCTTCACCTGGAACATGGTGCTACTATTTTTGCCAGTGTTGATCCTAATGATTTTCCACGTCAAAAACGTCCAGCTTATCGTTCTCAGAAAGATATAGGTGGTTGGTATTCGTTGATCTATGCAGAAGGAGCAAAGAATATTGCCATTACTGGTTCTGGGACTATCGACGGACAAGGGAAATATCATAAATCTCGTCCTGAGTGTGCAGGTGGAGATAAAGATGGTCGCCCAAGAAACATTCTTTTTATTTCATGTAAGAAGGTGAAAGTAGCTGATGTTACCTTGAGAAATTCAGGTATCTGGAATCAGCATTACCTGGATTGTGAAGATGTTTTGTTAACCAATCAGACTGTTTGGAACCACTCTAATAGAAATAACGATGCTGTTGACGTTGATGGTTGTCGCCGTGTGGTAATTAGCGATAGTCATTTTGATTCAAGTGACGATGCTATTACTTTGAAAAGTACAGGAATGGCACCATGTGAGGATATCAGTATCACCAATTGTGTGGTGAGTAGTTTCTGTAATGCGATTAAGTGTGGAACTGAGTCAACAGGAGGTTTTCGTAACTTAAGTATCTCTAACTGTACCATTAAACCATCTCGTTCGGAGCATAAACATGCTGGTTCATGGATTGGTATTACAGGCCTTTCGTTAGAGATTGTTGATGGAGGTATCATGGAAGGTGTTAGTGTTAGTAATCTGACTATTGAAGGTACTGATTGTGCAATTTATTTGCGCTTAGGAAATCGTGCACGTAAGCACATTAAAGAGGCTCCAACTCCTCCACAAGGACAAATGAGAAATATTACCATCTCAAATATCGTTGCTTATAACACAGGTAACTATGCTTCTTCTATCTCAGGTATTGACGGTGGAAACATTGAAAATGTGATGTTGAATAATATCATGTTGGTGAATAAAGGTGGTTTGAAAGCTGGAGAATACAAAGCTTCATTGGCTGAAGTGAAGAATAATGCTGGTAGCTATCCTCAGCCTACTATGTGGAAGAACCTGCCATGTAGTGGATTATTTATTCGCCATACCAACAATGTACAAGTGAACGGTATCTCTTTCGTTAGCCAGGAAAAAGATCCTCGTCCTGTTTTGTTGCTAGATGATGTAAATCAAGGACGAATTACACAGATAACTACCTCTAAGAATTCTGTCCCTGTTGCTTTAACTCATCGCAGTAGTGATGTGAAAATTGATAATAATATTGAGCTTAAGAAAGCGCTATAAATCAAGTTTAGTTTAGATCATGAAGTGTTATTTTCTTTTGATGATTCTGTGTTGTTCCTTCTCAGTATGGACAAAGGCAGAGAAAACGGAAATAGTTAAAGAGAAAACACCTTGGGGGGTGGAAGAGTTTGCCATCCCTCAATTTTCTTCGAAGACATTTTCGATAGTCCGTTATGGGGCAAAACAGCAAAAATCAAATAATCAGAAGGCCATTCAAAAGGCTATTGATGCTTGTCATAAAGCTGGTGGTGGTACCGTGGTAATCCCTAATGGAAAATGGATGACTAGTTATTTGGAGATGAAGAGTAATGTCAATCTTTTTTTGGAGGATGAGGCTAATCTTACTTTTCTGAATGACATAAAACTATATGCAGTGCCAACATTTACGCGTTGGGAAGGATTTGAATGCATGAATTATCATCCACTTATTTATGCCCGTAATTGTACGAATGTGGCAATTACAGGTAAGGGTAAAATTGATGGTAATGGATCAACATGGTGGTTCATGAAAAAGAAACAACACTTGACTTTACCTATACTGTATGATCAGTTATTGAATGATGTTGCTCCCGAAGATCGTAACTGTTTGGATATGCCTGATGGTTCAATGTTGCGACCTGCTTTGATTCAGTTTATTGGTTGTAAGAATGTGTTATTAAGGGATTTTGAAGTGACATCAGGGCCTATGTGGACTGTTCATATGGTATATGGACACAATGTAATTGCTCAAAAAATACGGGTGATTACAACAGGATCGAATAATGATGGTATTATTCCTGATTCGTGTGAAAAGATGTTGATTGATGACTGTTATTTCTCTACAGGGGATGATTGTATCGTGATCAAGTCAGGATTGAATGAAGATGGTTGGAGAGTAGGAAAGCCTTCTACAAGAATTGTAATTAAGAATTGTGAAACCGAACATGGTCATGGTGGCGTAGTAATAGGCAGTGAGATGTCTGGTGGTGTTAATCATGTGTATGCTCACGACTGTAATTTTTCGAATACTGATAGAGGCTTACGTATTAAGTCAAGAATCGGAAGAGGAGGTGTTATTGAAAATATATGGTTCGAGAATATTACCATGAATAATATCAAGAATGAGGCCATTAAATTGAACATGCATTATGGTGCAAGCTCTATTACTCCAAAGAGTGATAAGAAACCGGTATTCCGTAATTTCCATTTTAAGAATATCCATTCAAAAGGATCTAAATATGGGGTGCATATGAAGGGGATCGAAGATCAGTTGATTGAAGATATTCATTTTGAGAATATGGAGTTATCCGGAAGATTCGGGATCTATATGGCAAATGCGTCTAAGTGCTCAATGACGAATGTTACTGTTCATGCAACAGAGAAAGCTCCAGTGGTGATTGAGAATTCAACAGGACTGAGCTTTACTGGTTTTAAGACAGAGGAAAAGTAGAAAGGGAGAACGGAGACAGGAAAACGGCTTCGCCAGCCTGGAAAGTGGAGGCCGGACATCGTTAGTGTGCGATGGTCGGTGACAATATGCTAAGAGCAGAGGACTCGAAGTAAAGCAAAGGTTATTACAGCGAAGGCACGAATAAAAACAAATTAGATGAAAAAATTAACAAGAGGATTACTGACCATATTGCTGTTGGCATTCATGGTTCAAGCGAAAGCTGATAATAAGCCTCAGATAAAAATAGCTTCAGGAACAATTACTGTTGTTGCTGAAGGAAAAGAGATTGTGCAGATTGATTCAATCTGTTTCAATTTTATAAAACCTGATCGCATGAAGGTAATTTCAAAGGATCAGGATGCAGTCAAACTTCTATTGGAATTTGATGATGTGATGGGGCGAAGTACGCCAACCACAGAGGATAAAGAGGTGGAGTTGATTATCGAGACCAAAGGGAGTACTGTTCATTTCATGGCTGAGCCTAAGTGGACCAATAGTTTTTGTATTTACTTGAAAGATTTAGGAGGACACTATTTCGGACTTAGAGAAACATTGTTCCCAGATAATCTAAAGTCGCCCGATTTGAGAGGAAACACCTATGATGTGGAGTTGAAAGCTGAACACAGTCGCTATTATGAAAACTGTGCATCAGTTTTTTCTGCATTTTACTTTAATAGTCTTGGGTATGCATCATTTGTAGATACTTATTCATACGGACGCTATGAGTTGGCTATCAATGGTCGTTCAAAGATTTATCATACTACAAAAAAACTGGATTGGTATATCTTCACAGGTTCCGCCAAGGAGATTTATAAATCATATTACGAGATTATAGGAAAACCAAAGTATGTTCCTGAATGGGCATGTGGACCTATTGCATGGCGAGATGACCATAAGCAGGGGGCTAAACAGATTATTGAAGATGCCGAGAAGTTTTCGGAACTTGAGATTCCTTTAACAGGGATGTTTGTTGATAGACCCTATTCAAATGGTGCCAATGCATGGTCGAAGATGGACTTTAATGCTAAGTTTGCTAATCCTGAGCAGTGGATTAAAGAGCTGAATGACAAGTACGATCTTGAATTCATGACCTGGATAGCGCCTGCTACATGGGGTGATAAGGATTTTCCTGGAAGACTTGCCGGTGGTTTTGGCTACTTTGACCTTACTAATCCAAAGGCTGTTGAGGAGTGGACCAAGCGTATGACGCAGAATCAATATGTTTACGGAGTAAAAGGTCATAAGATGGATCGTGCTGATGAGTACTTCCCTGTTGCGGAAGGATGGCATGACAAGACCTCAATGGCTGCACGATACAATAAATATGGTTATTTGTATTCAAAGATTACCGATCAGATGTTGAATAAACATTGGGGGGATGATAACTTCAATTTTGCCCGAGCTGCTTTTCATCGCGCTCAGCCTCATTTGAGTGCTGTGTGGGGAGGTGATGTACGTACTTCTTGGGAAGGTATGGCTTCTAATTTGGCTAATGCGATGAGGTGTAGTTTTATGGGATTCCCTAACTGGGGGACTGATGTTGGTGGATACTTTGGTAAAGGAATGATTCCTGAAAACTTATTCATGCGTTGGTTGCAATTTGGAGCATATACCGGTTTTTATGAGATAAAGATTGATGGAGCCGGAGGTGCAGCTCCTGATCGTGCACCATGGAATTGTTCTGAAGAACTACAAAAAGAGTTTAAGCGTATCTGTGAGGTGCGTATGCAAATGATGCCTTATATTTATTCCTACCTGAACAATGCCCATAAGAATGGAGCTTTGATGAAACCATTAGCTATGGTGTATCCAAAAGACGAGCAGACTTATTCGATATGGAGTGAATATCTTTTCGGTGACGCTTTCCTGGTTGCTCCTATTTTGACAGTGAAGAACTCACGTAATGTATACCTGCCAGAAGGAGAGTGGATCAGCATGCTGGATGGTAAAACATATAAAGGGAAACAGCATATTTCTGTAACAGCAGAAATGAATGAGATTCCTGTGTTTATTCGTATGGGAAGCATTTATGTACAGGGAAATACTACTATTGGTAATCAAAAGTTGTGGCGTGAAGATAACGAGCAGCTTGATGTTTACTTTTATCCACAGCGTAATGAAGAGTTTCATTTAATTGAGGACAAACAGGATAAAGTGTTGAAAGGGAGTAAAACTGACAACGAAATTATCCTTGAAATTCCAGAAATGAAGCATAATGGAACTATCAATGTTTTCAGTAAGGTAAAACCTAAAAAGGTGACAGTAAACGGAAAGCGAGTAAGATATAAATATAACGTAGAACGTATGTTTATTCAAATAGCATATAAGAAGAACAATACATATGAATTTCAGATTACTCTGTAATCAGTTTGGTTAATATTATTTGTTAATGCTTTAGATCCGGAGCCTGTAGTATGGTTCTGGATCTTTATTCTAAAAAGCTAACGAAAACACTTTGGACTAGAATACCCTCAATCAATTAGCGGTCTAAAATGTATAACTAATGAAATATAAAAAAAATAACCTGATAACTATACTATGTTGTGTTGTTTTGATGCAGTGCATGGCACCTCAATCAATAGCGCAGTTTGTACATCCCGGGATGTTGCATTCAAAGGATGAACTCAATCAGGTAAAAGAAAATATTCAAAATGAAAATTCTATTCATGCAAAAGAATGGAATATTCTTCAAAAGAGTAAATGTGCTCAATTAAGCTGGACGTCGAAGGCATGTGAGGTTGTTGAGCGAGGTGCTTATAACAATCCTAATATTGGTGCTGGTGATTTCATGAAAGATGGTCGGGCTGCATACACTATGAGTCTTCGGTGGTATATGACAAAAGATAAAAGATATGCCCTCAAAGCCATTGAGATTATTAATGATTGGTCATATACTTTAAAGCAAATCAAGGGACATGATGCAAAATTGTTGGTTGGCATGACAGGTATCAAGTTCTTAAATGCTGCAGAAATTATAAAACATACCTCAAATCATTGGAAAAAGAAGGATCAGAAGGCATTTGAGAAGATGGTTCTGGAGGTGTGGTACCCCGTGATCCAAGATTTCTTTCCCAAAGCTAATGGAAATTGGGATGCTTCGATGATCCAGACCATGTTATGTATGGGGATTTTTGTTGAAGATCAGCAGATTTTTGATCGCGCAAAAAATTATTATTTGTCGGGTGTTGGTAATGGTGCCATAGGTAATTATTTCAATGATTTTGGTGAGTGTCAGGAGAGTGGCAGAGATCAGGCTCATACGCAAATGGGGCTAGGATATTTGGCTAATGCCTGTGAGATTGCATGGCAACAGGGAATCGATCTTTATGGGGCTTTGAGCAATCGATTGTATAAAGGCTATGAGTATACTGCAAAATTTAACCTAGGCGAAGAGGTGAAATATGTTCCTTATATCAGTTACGAAGGGAAATACCGTAATATGAAAATCTCAGAAAAAGGACGGGGCCGATTTAGTCCGATTTACGAACAGCTTTACAATCATTATCATGGTCGAAAGAAGATCGAAATGCCTTACGTTAAGCGTGTGATTATCCAGGATTGGAATGAAAGAGTGAACAATAACGCTCATGTATCCTGGGGAACTTTGATGAATAGATAACAACATCGAAAACCATTAATATTCAATCTAACAAACTTTACAATGAAGCACTTATTTTTACTTTTAATGTTGACGGTTATTGTTCTTGCAGGATGTCAGAAAAAGACCTTTAAAGCAGATCACCAGTTAGCATATTGTACTAAAAAAATTATTGCTCAATCAGGAGAGCAACGTGACTTTAAGAAATTCCCTCGTAATATTGAACACGGACAAAAGTTGTGGAAGACCAAGAGTGCTCACGACTGGACCAGCGGATTTTATCCAGGGATCCTTTGGAATGTATATCAACTAACCAATAATTCAGCAGTGAAGGAAATGGCTGAAGGTTATACTAAAGCACAAAAGGTGGTATTGCAGCGACCTGTACGTAATCATGATTTAGGCTTTATGATCTTTAATTCCCATAAACCTGCGTATGATTTAACGGGAGATGATTACTATCGTCAACAAATACTAGTTGCAGCAGACTCCCTGGCAACGCTTTTTAATCCTAAAGTTGGAACCATTTGCTCATGGCCTTACATCAAAGATAAAGGATGGCCTCACAACACTATTATCGACAACATGTTGAATTTGGAAATGTTGTTCTGGGCAGCCGATAATGGAGGCAATCCGGCGTTAAGAGATATGGCAGTTAAACATGCTCAGACATCGGCGAAGTATCTAATAAGACCTGATTTTACAACCTACCATGTATCCGTTTATGATACGATTACAGGAGATTTTATGAAAGGAGTAACGCATCAAGGGTATGCTGATGATTCAATGTGGGCAAGAGGCCAGGCATGGGGAATTTACGGTTTTACCATGTGTTATAGGGAAACAAAAAGAAATGAATTTCTGGAAACTGCGAAGAAATTAGCAGATGTATTTATTGAGAATCTTCCTGAAGATGGTATCCCTTACTGGGATTTTAATGCACCTGATATTCCTAATGCCCCGAAGGATGCGTCAGCTGCAGCTGTCGCTGCTTCAGGAATGCTTGAGCTTTCTCAATTGGTGAAAAATAATGATTTGTCGAGCAAATATTTTGAGCAGGCAAAAAAGATACTGATGTTGTTATCTACAGATCATTACCTGTCGAATGATAAGGACGTATCATTTATCCAACATTCTACAGGGCATAAACCAAAAGAGTCGGAAGTTGATGTACCTATCGTATATGGCGATTACTATTACCTGGAAGCTTTAATGCGCTTATCTAAACTGTCCAACCATTAATATTAGTAATAATGAATCTTACAAATCTAAAAACCATTGTAGCGTGTGTAGTACTGACCATACTGCATCTTGGTGTTCAAGCCAAGAACAACAGCAAAGTTGGCACAACAAAAATTAAGGTAGATGCTCCTTTTGTGATGCCCGCCATTATACAACCACTGTTTCCTGAAGTGGAATTTAACATTGTTGATTTTGGAGCGGAACAGCAGCATTTAAGAAAGAACAAAGAGGCTATTGCTGCTGCTATTCATAAGTGTCATGCCGCAGGTGGAGGTAAAGTGATTGTTCCGGCAGGAGAGTGGCTTACCGGTTCTATTCATATGAAGAGTAATGTGAATCTTCATCTTATGAAAGGAGCAACGTTACTTTTCTCCGATGATCCAAATGAATATTTACCAGCGGTAAAATCAACTTGGGAAGGAATGGAGTGTTACAATTATTCTCCATTGATTTATGCTTATGAGTGTAAGAATGTAGCCATTACTGGACAAGGGACTATTCGTGCAAAACTGGATACTTGGAAGGTTTGGTTTAAGCGTCCTCCCGCTCATATGAATGCGCTAAAGGAGCTTTATAATATGGCAGCTAAAAATGTTCCTGTGGAGGAGCGTCAGATGGCTGTAGGAGAGAATCATTTTCGTCCTCAGTTTATTCAGTTTAATCGCTGTGAACAGGTGTTAATAGAAGGAATAAAGATTAGAAATAGTCCTTTCTGGACCATTCATTTGTATATGAGTAAGCATGCTGTTGTACGAGGCGTTGATGTACATGCGCATGGTCATAATAACGATGGTGTGGATCCAGAGATGACACAGAATCTTTTGATCGAGGATTGTATTTTTGATCAAGGAGATGATGCCATAGCAATAAAGGCAGGACGTAACCAGGATGCCTGGCGTTTAGACACACCTTGTCGCAATATTGTTATTCGTAATTGTACCATTAAAGAAGGTCATCAATTGGCTGCAATAGGTAGTGAAATATCTGGAGGAGTTGAGAATATTTATATCCATGACTGTAAGTTTCCAAAGAAAGATCGGTCGGCACTAAAACATTTAGTCTTTATTAAAACCAATGAACGCAGAGGTGGATTTGTCAGAAATATCTGGGTAGAGCGCATTGAGGCCTATAAAACACAGCGTGGAATCCTGGGAATTGAGACTAACGTAATGTATCAGTGGCGTGACTTGGTTCCTACTTACGAAAAGCGATATACGAAAATCAGTAATATTAATATCAAGGATATTCATTTAACAGAGACTAAGTCTTCGGCAGTGAAATTATTGGGAGCCTCCGAGGAACCGATCAAAAATGTACGTGTAGAGAATTGTTCTGTTGATAAAATAGGAGGTACGCCTAAGCAGATTAAAAATGCTGAAGGAGTAAAATTGATTAATACGAATTTTTAAGGAATACTGATGAAACAAATAATAATATCCTGTTTATTGGGAATAAGTCTGTTGTCATTGATAGGCTGTAATAAAACTAATGACCGCATTGAAACAATATCGCCCAATAGTAATCAAGCCATTGCATATCTTGCAAACGAGCATAGTTTTACTGTTACAGTAGCTGGGAAGCAAGTAATTTTACCTTCCACAATTGGATTAAACTGCAAGGAGTTGGATTTATCTGGAGTATTTAAGATTATATCCACTAAGACCAATACGGTTAATACTACATGGTCAACTCAGCTTGGAGAGCGAAGTGAAATTCCAGAGAGATATAACGAGACGAAGATTGAACTTCAGAGAGGTGATGTTAGATTAAATATTATTCTAAGAGCATATAACGAAGGAGTAGCTTTGGCTTATGAGATCCCTGCTCAGGGAAATATTTCAGAGGTAACTTTGAAGCAGGAAGCAATTGAGTTTAATTTCAGCGATGACTATCCGGTATGGGCTGCTCCAAAGGCGCAGAAAGAATACCAGAAAGTTCCTATTTCTAAAGCAGGTAAGGGAGTGGAGCGCCCATTAGTAGTTGAGTGTGGAGATGACTTGACTGTTGCATTGGCCGAAGCAGAGATGATTAATTATGCCAGAATGAAATTCAATACCAACACTTCAAAGTCGAATTCCCTGGTATCTGGTCTTGATGGAGAAGTGGTACGCAAACTTCCTTTTTGTTCCCCATGGCGTGTGGTTATGATTGGAAAGAACATCGGACAACTATTGGAGCAGAATTACTTGATTCAAAATCTAAATCCACCATCAGCGATTAAGGATCAATCGTGGATAAAGCCTGGTAAAGTTCTTAGAGAAGGAACACTGACTACCCAAGGTGCAAAAGCCTGCATCGATTTTGTAAAGGCACACAACATGCAATATGTTGAATTTGATGCAGGTTGGTATGGTCCTGAAGGGAATAATAATTCCGATGCGACAACCACAACATTAGATCCTAAGCGTTCAAAAGGACCTTTTGATATTGAGGAGATTATGAGTTATGCGAAGGCTAACGATATTGGTGTCCTTTTGTAT
This sequence comes from Puteibacter caeruleilacunae, assembly GCA_005217565.1. Classification (GTDB taxonomy): domain Bacteria; phylum Bacteroidota; class Bacteroidia; order Bacteroidales; family Prolixibacteraceae; genus Puteibacter; species Puteibacter caeruleilacunae. The sequence goes on along the minus strand of SJCO01000002.1, from coordinate 519,051 downwards.
GTTAACCGTCGTGCTTTAGAAAAGCAGTTGGATGAAATTTTACCATTGTACCAAAAGTGGGGGATTGCAGGACTAAAGTATGGCTTTGTTAGAGTTGGTAGTCAGGATGCAACTAACTGGATGCATGAGGCCGTTAAGAAGACTGCAGAATATAAAATGGTGGTTGATATTCACGATGAGTATCGTCCGGTAGGTTTTTCAAGAACATACCCAAACCTATTAACACAAGAAGGAATCAGAGGAGATGAGGAGAGCCCTGTTAACAGTCATACTTTGATCACCATGTTTACACGTATGCTTGCAGGAGCAGGAGATAACACGATCTGTTATTATAGTAGTCGTGTTGAGAAAATGGGATCTCATGCTTCCCAGTTGGCCAAGGCAGTGTGTATGTTTAGTCCGCTTCAGTTTATGTATTGGTATGATAAACCTGCAACTTCTCCAGAAAAGAAAGATGGTTTGTGGGGGAAGACTAATGTCATTGGAGATGAACCTGAATTGGAATTTTGGGATGCAATCCCGACTACCTGGGATGAGACGAAGGTGCTTCATGCTGAAATTGGTCAATGTGGTGTAATTGCGCGTAGAAAAGGCGACGATTGGTTCATTGGAGGAATCAATGGAGAAGATCAGCGTAATTTGACAATTGATTTTTCATTCCTTGAAGGGACAAAATATGCAACTAAACTTTATTCCGATGATCAGTCGGTGAAGACTAGAACGCATGTGAGAATCGAGAAAAAAGAGATTAAGAGTGGTGATAAGCTAACGCTTGATGTAAAACCAAACAATGGATTTGCATTACACTTAAAGGCTGTAAAGTAATGATGACCGAAAAGATTAATTTGAGAAAGATACTCCCCGTGTTTATGTCTTTTATTGTAATGGGATTTGTAGACATAGTAGGAGTTTCAACTGGATATATTAAGCAAGAGTATCAATTGTCGGATAGTATTGCACAATTGGTTCCTGCTATGGCTTTTGTATGGTTTTTTCTGTTGTCTGTACCTGCTGGAATATTGCAGGATAAATATGGAAAACGACGTGTACTTAATATTGGAATGGCATTAACAGGATTAGGAATGTTGATTCCTTTTATCCAAAATAGCTTTCCAGTGATGTTGGCGGCATTTGCTTTTGTTGGTATTGGTAATACAATAGTACAGGTCTCTGCCAATCCATTACTGTATGATGTAACTCCTTCCAGTAAGTTTTCAAGCTTCATGAGTTTGACTCAGTTCATAAAGGCTGTGGTCTCTTTGTTAGGTCCAATTATTACAACTTTTGTGGCAACGCAGTTTGGAAATTGGAAGCTGGTATTTGCAGTGTATGCAATAACTTCATTGATTGCTGTTCTTTGGTTGGGATTAACACCAATAACAGAAAAACGGAGCGATAAGAAACCTGCAGACTTCAAGTCTTGTTTTTCACTTTTGAAAAATCCAGTAGTAGGTATTATGGTATTGGCTATATTTTTGACTGTTGGAGCTGATGTTGGAATGAATTCTAATATTCAGAATTATTTGTCCACACGATTTGATATCAGTTTGGAGGCTGCATCATTAGGGATTAGTATCTATTTCTCATCTTTAATGATTAGTCGTTTCCTTGGAGCTATTCTACTAAATTGGATTAAGGCCCGTCCGTTTTTAATTGGTACAGCTTTGGTTGCCATAATCGGACTTATTTTGATGTTTGTTGCTCCTGTAAAATGGTTGGCTAGTGTTGCCATCTTTCTTGTAGGATTAGGTTCGGGAAATCTTTTTCCTTTGATCTTTTCAATAACTGTAGATCGAATGCCTGATCGGATTAATGAAATTTCAGGATTAATGATTATGGCTGTTTCAGGTGGTGCATTTATCCCTTTATTGATCGGAGTGTGTACATCATCCTTCGGGATTAGTGGAGGATTGATTGTGCTTTCTTGCTGTATTCTATATGTATTGTTGGGGGCTATATTGGTTAGAAAATAGATAACCAGTATGACGTAGCTTGAATTATTTATAATTATCAGATCAAGTGTTAAGGGGACAATTCACCATGGTGATGCGTCCCCTTTATTTTTTGTTATTTAAAGTCTGATGGTGAAACGCCATGATACGATTTGAATACCTTGGAGAAGTATTTCGGATCAGCGAATCCTACCGCCCAGGCTATCTCGTTAATTCTCATGTGACCTTCCTTGATCAGTTTAGCTGCCTTCTTCATCTTTATTGTTCGGATGAACTCATTGGCTGTATGATCGGTTAATGCTTTTATTTTATTGAAGAAGTGTGTTCTGCTCATGCCAACTTCAGTGTAGATGTGTTCAATTCTAAAGTCAGGATTCGACATGTTTTCTTCAATAATGGCAATCACCTTATCTATAAAATCTTTCTCTGGGTTTGGTAAATCTTCAGTTTCCGGAACAATTGAATCAATGCTTTGAGCAAACTTCTTTCTAATTGTTTGTCTGTTTTCAATGAGTTTAACAACTCTTGTCTTCAGGTAAGCCGGACTGAATGGTTTGGTAATGAAACTATCTGCTCCGGTGGCGATACCATCCAATCGCTGCTGATCTGATGTTTGAGCTGTAAGCAGAATTACCGGAATATGGCTAATATTAATATCTTCTTTTAGAGCTTTAGTAAACTGATGACCGTCCATTACAGGCATCATCACGTCACAAACAATTAGCTCTGGAGCATGTTCTTTGAGGACCTGAAGTGCACTCTCTCCTTCTCCTGCAAAAATATAGTTGAAGTTATTTCCAATACTTTCAGCGATAAGTTCTCTTACATCTTTCTCATCATCAATGATAAGAATGAGCGGTTTATCTCCGTCTTCGTTATCAATCGACAATGTCGATGGAGAAAGTGTTACATGCGATGATTTTGTAACCTCTTTTTGAACAACAACTAATTCATCATCACTGAAGCTTTCTTTAAGTATCGGTAATTGAATGGTAAAGCAACTTCCTTTGTTTTCTTCACTATCCAACGAAATACTTCCGTGAAGTAGATTAATCAGATCTTTGGTATAGGCTAATCCAATTCCACTACCTTCGTAATTTAATCCTTTTTCAACTTGGTAGAAGCGTTCAAAAATCTTATCCTGATGCTCAGGAGCGATCCCTATTCCTGTATCGCAAATAGTAATGTTTAGATGAGTAGTGTTTCCATCGACTATTACTTTGATACTTCCTCCTGCATCTGTAAATTTTAATGCGTTACCTAATAAGTTCTGTATGATTTTTTCAAGTTTATCAACATCTGTATAACCTTGCAATGAGTCGATAGATGATTGGAATTTAAAATCAATCTCCTTTTGTCCTGCCATTTCCTCAAAAGGAATGATAATCTCAGCCAATAATCTAATTAGGTGACATTCCTGTGCTTTTACTTGTAAGGTTCGGTTTTCAACCTTCCTGAAATCAAGTAATTGGTTGATTAATCGAAGGAGTCGATGTCCATTGCGATGCATTACCTGATATTTTCGTTGACGGTCTTCTTCATTTAAAACACCATTTGCCTGGAGAAGATCTAATTGTCCTAATAGTAAAGTTAGGGGAGTTCTGAATTCGTGAGAAATATTGGTGAAGAAACGAAGCTTCATGTTGTTGAGCTCTGTTTCTTGTTCTCTTTTTGATCGTTCAAGTCTTAATTGCGCTTTTAATCGAACCTGCCTGATAGAATAGAACCAAATTAAAGATAGAATTCCAATAAAGACAATTAGATATCCAGCGTAAGCCCATAATGTTGCCCACCATGGAGAGTGTATGTGAATTGCGAGAGTTGTTATTTTTTCAGAAACAATTCCATCTTGATTTAGTGCTCTTACCTTGAATGTATATTGCCCTGGACTTAAGTTTGAATAGTTTACTCGTCGGTTATTTTTACTTGCTTTTCTCCAGTTATTATCAAATCCCTCTAACTGATATTGATAGGTTATTCGATCTTGTAAATGGTAAAACAAAGAGATGAATTCCAGCGAAAAAGAGTTTTCGAAATGTTTTAAATTAAGTGCTTTGGTATAGGCAATATCTTTCGATAAATGACTATCAGTATCAGTACTCACTTTTACTGATTGATTAAGGATCGAAATATTGCTTATGATTACGTCGTTTGCCTTTCTGGTTATTGGAATTTGGGTCGGATTAAATTGAACAATTCCTTTATTCTCTGTCCCGAAATAAAAGTTGCCATCCTGTGATTTCATACATGAATGGAAATTGAACTTACAGTTTTCAATTCCATATTCTTTCCCAAAACGTTTGATTGCTCCAGTAGCAGGATCTAATCGGTTAATCATGTTTTTTGTTGCTACCCATACAAATCCATTATTGTCGGTAAGTACAGAATAGATAGTATGAGACAATCCCTCTTTTTCTCGATAATGCTTTATTTTCCCAGTATGTGGATTTAATTGATTTAAACCATTATTAGTGGCAACCCAAATATTTTCTTTGTTATCCTCAGCAATTGAGGTCACATAGTTGCTTGTTAGGCTGTTGGGATCATTCGGATTGTATTTGTATTTTTCCTGTGTCTGTTTTCTGGGATTGTACTTGATGATTCCTCCTCCTGTGGAAGGAAGCCAGAATTTTCCTTTAGAATCTCTAAGGAACACCTTGTTTACAGGTTTGTAGTTGAGGTGTTTTAGCAGGTATGGTTTTCCATCATCAACCTTATCGAATAACTGATACAACCCATCATTTATGAATGCTATCCAATACGATTTCTTATCTTTTATGATGAATCTAACCGGTTTGTTTAGAGCACTTTCAAGTAATGAATGTCGTTCGAATTTTTGTTTCTCCAAATCAAACGAGAGGATATAATCATTGTAAGGAGCTATCCATAGTGTTGAATCTGTGATGGATAGGTATTGAGTGGTAAATAGTTCTGGTTTCTGATCGGGGGGATAGATATATTTTACTTCTTTAGTGTGCTTGTTAAAACGGAATACTCCACCTCCAGAAGATCCAGAACTTGCCCAAAAATAATTCTTATCCTGGTTACAAATTGATGAGACTCCATGAGGACCAATCCAATTGGTAACGTTTTCTTGTGTTAGATAAAAGTTGAAATAGTTGGGAACCACATCTACTTTATCCAAACCATTACCATAGGTTCCTACCCATGCAGTACCTGACTGGTCAACAAAAATTGAGCGAATATCATTATCCGCAAGAGAATTAACATTGTCACTTTCGTATTTTAACTGTCTCGAGGACCTTTTATCGTTAATTGGGATAATGAAAACGCCCCGTTGAAAAGTTCCAATCCATATATTTTTGTTTCGATCTTCTGTTATGGTGGTAATGTACGATTCAAATGGATTCTTTCCTGGATTAATGTGGAAAGACCTTACAGGAAGATGAGATAAGTTGAGGTTTATTTTAAAAGCTATTTCACTGTTGGCCACCCATAGCTTGTTCTGTGAATCTTTGAACAGTGATGTAATGCGTACTTGTTTTCCTATTTTTGCTGTCAGATCCTGAAATTCTTTTTTCATAAGATGGACATAACCAAAGAATTGATCTCCACCAATCCATAAACGATCATTGTCTAATTCGATATGATCGATGGTTTTATCTGCAAGGAGTGGGACCTTCTGGAAAAAATCTTCCATCTCAACAATGACTGGTCTGGAATCTTTAAATGAATAATGAAGTTTTACCAATGTTTTCTTCCCTGCAACAAATATGGTCTCATTATCAATTACTCTGATTGTTTTAATTGATGGAGATTTAAAGAGTCCGTTAAATGTGTTGAGTTCGAATATTTTACCTGTTTCCAGTGCCATGCAGAAGAGACCATCTTTTGTGCCAATCCATAAAAAGTTCTTATCGGTCGACAAGCACTGAATGTTTTTATTCTTATGGAAGAAATCAGGTTCAGAATAGGTTTTGAACTCATATCCATCAAATCGGTTTAAACCTGAGGATGTTCCAATCCAAAGGTAACCAATTGAATCTTGAGCAATTGTATTGATTTCATAAAATGAAAGTCCTTCTTGAAGGTTATAATTTTTAAACCTTAGATTTACATTGCTCGCTGAACTCTTTAAGCCCAAAAGAATGAGAACAATGCATATGATTGATAATTGAATACTTCTGTTTTTCATAGGATGTGTAAAAATAGGACTTTCACTTAATATAATCAATTAATTTCAGTCAGATTGATGTTACTGGGAGTTACTGATCTTTCTAAACTTTTTGTCTTCCTCTTGTCTCCCCGTGATCACCCCTCTTACTGGACACTTACTGGACTCTTACTAGACACCTACTACTTATATTGGCAAAAGCCCCGTTTTTGTGGTGTATTTGTAGTGTAGAGTAGTAAAAGTTGGGGGCTGATTGGGAATATCATGTGGTAATAAAAGTTAACTTGGAAATGTTCGGAAGGATTTTTTGAATTCACGCTCAAGTTAAACAAAAACCTTGAATATTCCTCAGCTACAGACATTAGAATCTTTAACGAGCTGCCCCATACTCCATGCTCCATGCTCCGTGCCCCATACTCCATGCCCCATGCCCCATGCCCCATACTCCATGCCCTATGCTCTTTGCCCCATGCCCTTTGCCCTTTCTCTGTGTTTCATTATCCCGTTTTCCGGTTTCCACGAAATCTTTCCTTTTTCCGTTTTTCCTTTTATCTTTGTGGCTTCAAAATGAAACAGGTAGCTCAAATATCGTCTAAGAAAGTGCACTTTGCGAAATGGTCTCGTAAAGGGTGGGCTGTATTTGCTAGTTTGGGTAAGCTTATAACCATAGGGCATCTTAGAGTTCCTGTTTGTAATCAATCTGTTCTAAAGACAGAGACAACTATTGTTGAGGTTAATCATGCTTCAGGATATTCAGTTGAAGAAGAGATGGCAGAGTCGGATCTTCTTGATGATTTGATAGGTGTGATTTTAGCTCCTTTCTTAACGTTGCTTACAACGATTAACGACGAAAGTTCATCCTTCTGGATAATTCAGAATTATATTTCCAAAATAAAATATAGTGTGACAAGTGATGTCTTGTCAGTTAATGGCCGGTATGAATATTCATATGGGCTAAACGTGTATCATGTAATAACAAGAAGTTATGGTGAATATAGAGATGCTTAAGGAGAAAGTTCTTGCTGGAGGTGCAATCTCGCAGGAAGAAGCTATTGCATTAACACAAACTAAGGATAAGCAGACCTTATATAATGCTGCTAATGAAATCCGTGAGAAAATGGCGGGTAACAAAATGGATTTGTGTTCAATCACGAATGCAAAGTCTGGTAAATGTTCAGAGGACTGTAAGTGGTGTTCTCAATCGGCATTCTTCAAAACGAAGATTGAAGAATATGAGATGGTTGATGAGAAGGAGGCAGTGGAAGCTGCTGTTTCAAATGCTAAGCAAGGAGTACATCGCTATTCTTTGGTGACCAGTGGAAGGGCTATCTCGAATAGTAACCTTGATCGCTTGGTAAATATTTACGGAAAGATTAGAGAGAAGGCATCTATCGGATTATGTGCATCAATGGGGTTGTTAGATAAAGCTCGTTTGCAGAAATTAAAAGATGCTGGTGTTGAGCATTACCACTGTAATTTGGAGACTTCAAGATCGCATTTCCCGAATATGTGTTCAACGCATAGCTTCGATCAAAAAGTATTGACAATTAAGTGGGCACAGGAAATTGGCATGAAGGTTTGCTCTGGTGGTATTCTTGGATTAGGAGAGACAATGGAGCAACGAATAGAGATGGCATTTGAATTGAACGAGATTGGAGTAAAGTCAATTCCGCTTAATATCCTGAATCCTATTGAAGGAACAGCTATGGAAGGTACTGCCGCTTTAACAGATGATGAAATTCTAACATCATTTGCTATATTCCGATTTATCAATCCTGACGCAAGTATCCGTTTTGCGGGTGGACGTCTACAGATTAAACACATTCAGGAACAAGCATTAAAAGCCGGAATCAATGCAGCTCTTGTTGGAGACTTGTTGACAACCATTGGTTCAAATATTGAAGAAGATAAAAAGGATTTTCAGGCTGCGGGATTTGTATTGGATACTTCAGCATTAAGTGAAAAACAATAAGCCCATTAGCCATGAATCAATCGAATAATGAAGAGCTGAAAGCTTTTGATAAAGAGCATATTTGGCATCCATACACCTCAATGATTAATCCTTTACCTGTGTTTCAGGTAAATAAAGCTGAGGGGGTATTTCTTGAATTGGCCGATGGAAGGCGAATCATCGATGGGATGTCATCTTGGTGGGCTGTTGTTCATGGATATAATCATCCTGTTCTTAACGCAGCCCTTGAGAAACAACTAAAGAAGATGTCGCATGTGATGTTCGGAGGAATAACGCATGAACCAGCAGTTAACCTTGCTAAGAAGCTTGTTGCTATGACTCCTGCATCATTGCAAAAGGTGTTTTTCTGTGATTCTGGATCTGTTGCCGTTGAGGTATCCATGAAAATGGCATTGCAATATTGGCATGCAAAAGGACGGGGAGAGAAGAAAGAGTTTCTTACTATTCGAAATGGATATCACGGAGATACCTGGAATGCTATGTCGGTGTGTGATCCTGTTACAGGAATGCATCAGATTTTTCATGGCAGTGTTCCTGTGCGCTTATTTGCAGAAGCACCTGGTTGTTCCTTCTATCAGGACTTCAAGGAAGAGTATATGGACTCAATGAAGGAGCAGTTAGAGCTTCATAAGGATGAGATTGCTGCAGTTATTCTCGAACCAATTGTGCAGGGAGCAGGAGGGATGAGATTTTATTCTCCAGAATACTTAAAACGTGTTAGGGAGTTATGCGATGAATATGATGTTCTTCTGATTCTTGATGAAATAGCCACTGGATTTGGACGCAGTGGACGGTTGTTTGCATGTGAACATGCAGCTATTGAACCAGATATAATGTGTTTGGGCAAAGCGATAACAGGAGGTTATATGAGTTTTGCCGCTACTTTGGCAACAACAGAAGTCGCCTTGACAATTTCCGAAGGAGAACCAGGAGTATTTATGCATGGGCCTACTTTTATGGGTAATCCATTGGCCTGTGCGGTTGCCAATGCAAGTATTGAATTGTTGATTCAGTCAGACTGGGAAAAGCGTGTCGCAGCAATAGAGCAACAATTAATCAAAGAATTGCAACCAGCTTCAGAATATCCAGGAGTAGAGGAGGTGAGAGTGCTAGGTGCTATTGGAGTAATTGAAGTTAAAACACCTGTTGATATGGCACGTATACAACAACGTTTTGTAGATGAAGGTGTTTGGGTACGTCCATTTGGGAAACTGGTATATATTATGCCTCCATTTGTGATTACTAAAGATGAATTATCAACATTGACTACCGCACTATTAAAGGTGGTTGAAGAGTTTTATGGATAATGCAAAAGGAATTCACTGATAATTTTATGTTGGAATTGGAAGACCTACAACGAGAAGGTAATCTTCGATTTCTTCGTAAAATAGAAACACACAATAATAGAATATGTTACGAGGGCAAGGATTTGCTTAATCTTTGTTCAAATGATTATTTGGGACTTGCCAGCGATCAGGTTTTACAGGATAGGTTCAAAAATTATATCGCATCCAATGCGCTCTCAATGGCATCATCATCATCAAGATTGTTGACTGGTAATCATGCTGCTTATGATGAACTTGAGGAACAGATTCGGAGCGACTATTCTGCTGAAGCAGCTTTGGTATTTAATAGTGGCTATCATGCTAACCTCGGAATTTTGCCCGCAGTGACTAGTAAAGGTGATGTTATTCTTGCTGATAAATTGGTACATGCAAGCATTAACGATGGTTTAAGGTTGTGTAATGCAGATTTTGTACGTTATCGTCACTTAGACTATAATCATCTGGAACGACTCCTTAAAAAGTATTGCGACGGGAAACGGAGAGTGGTTATTGTTACGGAGTCGGTATTCAGTATGGATGGTGATGTGGCTGATTTGTCAATACTGGTTGCCTTAAAGGAGAAGTATGGAGCTTTGTTGTATGTTGATGACGCTCATGGAATTGGTGTGTTAGGAGAGAACGGACTTGGATTAGCTGAGCAAAGTGGTCATGTTGCTGATATTGATTTCCTGGTAGGAACCTTTGGAAAGGCATTGGCTTCTGTTGGAGCATATGTCGTTTGTTCAGAGGTGATGAGAAAGTATCTTATAAATAAAATGAGAACCTTAATCTTCACGACTGCACTTCCTCCGGTAAATCTGGCGTGGACGCGTTTGGCGTGGGTGCGTTGTAAGGAGTTGAAAGACGAACGTGATCACTTGAAAAAAATATCGAATCAGTTGCGTGATGGAATTCAGGGATTGGGTGCAGAAACTTGTGGGGATAGTCACATTATACCATACATTGTTGGAGAAAATGTTGCATGCATGAATTTGTCTGAGTTCCTTTGCAAACGAGGATTTTTTGTGTTACCCATTAAACATCCAACAGTTCCGAAGGGGACAGCAAGACTGCGTTTCTCATTGATGGCAAATATGAAAGAAACGGAAATCGCGGAGTTGGTTGAGGGATTGTCATTGAAACAATAATCTTGTAATCATTGATATGAAACGAACATTAATCAATAATAATTCAGATCGGTTGATTCTCTTTTTTAATGGATGGGGGATGGATGAACAAGTAATCAAAAATGTATTGGGCGATTACGATGTTCTTACACTTTCTGCATATCACGTAAAAGGGGAGTTACCTATTGAACAAATAAAGAAGTATAACGAGATCTATGTTGTGGCCTGGTCAATGGGAGTTTGGGTGGCTGATTGTTCTACGGAGTTAGAAGAATTATCTGTAAAAAAGTATATAGCCATTAATGGTACGCCTAAGCCTATTGATAATCAGTTGGGAATACCGGAGCGTATTTTTAAAGGAACCTTGGATACACTCAATGAGCGAAACCGAAATAAGTTTCAAATGAGAATGTTTGGTGGAGTAAAAGAATTTGCTGCTGCTACAGATGTGTTACCTAAACGAGAGTTGAAAGAGCAAACGGAGGAGTTACAGTATTTCTGGGACCAAGCGAAGGATCACCATGGTAATAAAAGCTGGGATAAGGCATTTGTTGGTTCAAATGACCTAATATTCCCTGCAGACAACTTGTCACAATATTGGAACCTAGCAAGCAAAACTGAAGTATTGGAAATGCCTCATTTCCCTTTTTGCGTATTGGATACGTGGGATAGAATTGTGGCAGAGTAGAATGAATGTGATCAAATCATGAAAGTAGATAAAGAACAGGTAAAGCGACATTTTTCTAAAAGCCTTGATACATATGATCAGGAAGCTGCTGCTCAACAATTAATTGTAGATCATTTGCTGTCATTGATGCCCGAGGATTACTCACCAGGGGAGGCATTAGAAATTGGTTGTGGAACTGGATATTTGACAAAGAAACTAATCCAGAACAATAGAGACACTTCCTGGTGGATTAATGATCTTGTTGATGATGTAAGGGAAGGAGTGGGTGAAGAGATTAATAGTAAAGGTTGTTTCAGAAGATTCTTACCCGGCGATGCTGAGCAAATTGATTTTCCTGGTAATTTGAACCTGATTATCTCTGCCTCTACTGTGCAGTGGTTTCATCATCTTGATCAATTCATTACAAAAGTTCATTCTTCTTTAAGTAAAAATGGGTGGTTTGTGTTTTCATCTTTCGGACCAAGGAATTTTCATGAGTTAAGATCAATAAGAGGAGGGGGACTTGAGTATTTCCCATTAAAGGAGTTGGGACGAATGGTAGAAGCATCATTCGATGTTATTCAAATTGAAGAAGATGAAATTTCATTAGAGTTTGATTCAGTTAGAGATGTATTAGAGCATCTGAAAAAGACAGGGGTGAATGCAACAGCTACAAAGTGTTGGACTCGAACAGAGATGCAGGAGTTTATCCACGAATATGAATCACGTTATAAGACAGCATCAGGAAAAGTTACTTTGACTTATCATCCGATTTATGTTGTTGCACAAAAAAAATAGTAATATGTCAGTATATTTTATTTCAGCTATAGATACCGATGCCGGCAAGAGCATCGCAACTGGTTATTTAGCCAAATATATTCAGCAGCAGGGCGGAAGCGTTATCACTCAGAAAATGGTACAGACAGGTTGTGAGGGAGTTGCGGAAGACTTGATTACTCATCGAGAGATAATGGGTGTTGAGCTAATGGAGGAAGATAAAAATTTCATTACCTGTAGCCAGGTGTTTGATTATCCAGCCTCTCCTCATCTGGCAGCTGAACTTGAAGGTAAGTCTATTGATATTGACAAGATCACGGAGAATACAAAGCTACTAGCCGATAAATATGAGACGGTTTTATTGGAAGGAGCCGGAGGTTTACACGTACCATTAAATACAAGTGTTAATGCAATTGATTATGTGGAAGAGCAAAAGCTTCCTGTTATCCTGGTTACTTCATCAAAGTTGGGAAGCATTAATCATACACTTTTAAGTTTAGAAGTGATGTTTAACCGAGGCATCCAGGTAAAGGGGATTATTTATAATCATTTCCCTCGAAAAAGTGAGGCGATTTTTAAAGATTCTATCAAAATCTTCAAGCAATATCTTGATAAATGGTACCCTAATGCACGTCTTTGGGAGTTACCCTTCGTAGAAGAAGGTAAAACAGTAGAAGTTACCTTTGACGGATTGTTGTAAGGAATTCAGTTTCCTGAAAGCTGTTCAACTTTCAGGAAACTGAGTATAAAAATTAAAAGCTTATTTCGGTTAACACCGGAAGGTGGTCCGAGTAATAACGTTGATCTTTGCTATCACTAAGCACTCCATAGCGGTGTACTTTTACTTTATCATTCGTAAATATGTAGTCTATCCTTGATTTTAGAGGATGATCAAATTTGAATGAATTGAAAGTTCCTTCAGGTCCGTATGGAGGAAGTTCTGATGAAAATTTACTGTCATTTAGGTGTTTACTTAATAACAGTATCGCTTCTGATGTTGGATTCAGGTTAAAATCTCCAGTCAAGATTATTGGCAGTTTTCCATGTGCTAACTCTTTCATCTTGTCCATGATTAAGGTGGCCGAGTTTCGTTGTGCAACTTTACCTACATGATCAAAGTGGGTGTTGAATACATAGAATTCCTGTTTGGTTTTCTTAGACTTTAGCTTTGCCCAAGTTGTAATGCGAATACATACTGCATCCCACCCCTTTTGTGGCTTAGTTGGGTCTTCTCCTAACCAAAAATGACCATTATCAAGAAGCTTAAATTTTGCAGGATTAAAGAAGATAGGAGCATATTCTCCAGCCTTTTTACCATCATCTCTTCCAACACCTACGAATTTCCATCCTGGAAAACGATCAAGAATATCATTTAACTGACCATCCAGTACTTCCTGAGCACATAGAATATCAGTTTGATGAAATTTAACCAATGAAGTTACCAGGTCTTTGCGATTATCCCAGGCATTTACACCATCTCCTGGATTATTATACCTGATGTTGTAACTCATTAGATTAATGGTTTTTTGAGCCATTCCCGAAAGAACGGTCATGCTAACAATTAGTGCTAATACTATTTTCATATTAATTCAGTATTATATGATTTATGGATTTGCGGATTCAGTAATCGTGGTAATATCTGGTACACGACTATTGAATTGAAGACAAAGGTAGGTAATTGTATGCATCAAAAAAAGGTGACAGAACTGTCACCTTTGGAGCTATAACTGGAAATTAATTCTAAATCTCACTGAAATGTTGGAGAACTAACGTCGGTTATATACTCGAGGCCGTCTAGGACGATTTTCTTCTCTTGGTTTTGCTAATTTCACAACAATGGGATTACCATCGTAAACAGCATCATTAAGTTCTTTAATGGCTGTATTGCCTTCATCATCGTTAGGCATTTCAACAAAACCAAAACATTTGGAACGGTTGGTTTCTCGATCGATAACAACTTTGGCCGAAGCGACTTCTCCAAATTGACTAAATAGATTGTTTAAATCTTCACCCGTGATGCGGGGATTTAACTTTGCAACGAAAATGTTCATCTTGAAAATATTAATGTTAACTAAAAGCAAGGGAGTGTATAAACCTTCCCTTAGTAAATTTACGGTATCTAAATGAGAAATAAAATGGCATAATGTTAATAATCAGATAAAAAGATGTAAATAATTGTTTGCGATTATTCATTTCTTACTTTATTTCTATTTTCAACATAAGGAACAAAACGTTCAAATATGAAGTGTTCCCATACCTTTTCAACAATAGCTGGAAGCTTGTTGGTGAGCTCTCCAGCCCCATGTACTTCTACTTTGAGTTCTGTCGAATCGTTTCCTGCAGGAGCAAAATAATAGGTGGTCACAATTTGTACTGCCAAGCCCGATAGACCTAGTGGTCCATCAAATCGTAGCAGCTTTCCTCTTTGCGCAGCGATTACGGTAGCATGTAATACTCCATCACCCTGTTCATTAAAGTATTCATAAAAACCTCCACCGGGTTTGGCTTCAATAAACAATTTGTATGGATCTTTTGAGAAACTATGATCCCACCATTCACTGATATCTCCTGATATTGCATCGTATATTTCTGTCGGTTCTCCTGGAAGTGTGGTTACCTTTTCAAACTTAAATGTTCTGTAGGATAATGAGTCACCCTCTGCCTCCTGCGTTTTCTCCTTTATTGCTAAGCAATGGAAAGAGATAAATAGAAAAAGGATTAAAACTGTTCGTTGCATTATTTGTATTCTTTTAAGCATGTTATTGTTTAAAACAGGTAGATTTTACATTTGTTTAGAATTTGAAGAACATACCGATCTTTACAAAAATCCCACTGTTGTTAATTTCTACAGGAGGATCGTTAGGAGCAAAGAATTCTTCATCATAGTTGTCGGATGAAACAAAACGATAACCACTTTCAAGTTGTAAACCTGTATTTCCATTACCGAATCCTATTTCAGTACCTACTCCTAATTTTACTCCAATTCCAGAGTCGTCAGCATCAATAACAAAATCTCCTTCTGTTTCGGTATAGTCCGACATGTAATAGCCTGCTCCGAATTTGCCATAAAGTGATACCGTTGAGGAAAATGGGTTGGTCTTGAAGATTGTATTGAAAACGATCCCTTTTAATGATGTTTCAACTTCATAATCGTTATTGGTTACTAGTAATGTACTATTCTCACTTTGATTAAATGATTCATACTCGACAGATATGCCAAAGTTATCTGTAACAGGTACTGTTCCTTCGATCCAGAATCCAATTGCTGATTTCATAGAACCAATATCTCCATTCCATGTTGTGTTAAGATAATCGATATAATCGTTTAGCTCAGAATTTGATGTGGTTGAGATATTACCTCCTGCAGAAATTACAAACGATTTATTCTTACTACGTGGAGCAGTTGGAGAACTTGGGATATTCGGTCCTGCGATATAAGCTTTCCCGATTTCAGTCTCAGCTTTACGCTTGATATTCTCTGCGTCTTTTCCAGGAGGAGTTGGCCAATCGGCATCTTTCACCTTTTTCTTTATTTTCTCCTGATCTTTCTTAGGCGGAGGTGTTGGTTGTTTGCATGATGCCCATTCGTTGAATAGTTTCAGATAACTCTCGAGATCTTTCAACCAACCTTCCATATCATTAATCATCTTGCCTGCATCTCGTTTAAAATTGCTAACGTCTGCTTGCATTTTATTGATCATATCCTGATATTTCTTATCGGCATTAGCTTTCACATAATTCTTTTTGAAATAATCCATTAGTCCGCTCATCCTGTCAATTGATTGTTGGATTTCTCTCAGGTGTACCCTGATCATTGCGATATGAGCTTTTATCCTTGCTTTAATTTTCTCTATGGCATCCTTTTCATGTTGTTTTAATGGTTTTTGCTTATTGCGATAACGTTCCAGATCTTTGAGTAGTTTAAAAATGTTTGACCAATGAGCATTGATATTTCTTACTGCCCACCTATAGTATTTCGAGTGATAATTAACTTCAGCCATGTATCCTCTTAACTCATCCCATTGAACAGGAGTCTTACAGGTCTTAAAATCCTGTTGGATTTTGGCTACCTTCTGATCATTATCCATTTTTGAATGCATTCCTTCGTGCATTAATGCACCAGCAAACATATGATACCCTTCATTCTGAAGTGTTTTCATCATTTGATTGTATAGCTTACTACCGAGCATCTTTTTAAGCTGACTGTGCGATTTATCATTTGCAAAATAGGATTCCAACAGGCCCAGTTTCTTTTTAAAATCCTTAATGGCACTTTCGTTATTATCGCGATGGATTTTTTGATAATAGTCGACTACATTCTTCGGAGCAAAGTTTACAAGATTCTCTTTGGCCCAGGTCAATTCTTTCGATTGGTAGACCTCCATATACAATTTGCCTTTACTATCGAAACCATGCGTCATGAAATATTTTGTTGATGTATTGTAGTAGAAATTATTGGGGAAATATTGTCTTGCGCGTTCCCAGGCTCCTTTATAATGTCCGGAAGACCATTCTTTCTGACTAAACATATGTTGCATGGAGTATTTTCCGTTCAAAACACGGTTGATAACCATTCGTGTAGGATCGTTGGGTTTCATCCCTTTAAAAGGAACTTGTTGCCCATTTTGTGCTTGAAGAGAAAGTCCTTTACTTCCTAATAAGATTAAGCATATTGCACATAAGATATTAAAGACAATTCTTGATTTCATGATCAACAATTTCAGATGCTACTATGTGCATATACGCACGTTTTTTAAAATTATTTACATAAAAAGAGGATTTTCTTTAGCATTAAAAATACGCTTACCAATAAACTCCCAACACTTGTATGCTGGGAGGTGACGTTTAACCATCATAGGTTTTTTCTTTCCTGGCAGTCACTTACATTTGAGATTAGTTAGTTAGACAAAATAGAGTTTACCAGGCAGCAGAGTATTTATGGAGGGGAGTTAGGAATCAATCAATCAATTTAAAAATATCTCCTCGGATGAATCCTCCTACCAATTACGGGTTTGTCAATCTATGGTAAAAACAAATGTGTCAGTTCAACGAAGAATTATTATGCTGCTTGAGAAATCAGGCTTGTTCACATAGCCTATCTCTGAGGCCACTGCCCGTGGTCTCTTTTTTTTGCCTTTTTTTGAGAGAGGAGTTTGTTAATGCTCCAATAGTAACGTTTTGCGTAATATCTATTGTTTGGTATTAAGCAACGCTTCAAGTCTGAACATTTCGTCTCTAAGAGCTGCTGCTTCAATGAAATCCAAGTCTGCTGCTGCTTTTTTCATTTTTGCTTTTACATTGGCAATAGTCTCCTGTAATGCATGCTTATCCATGTATTGAACAACAGGATCGGCAGCAATGTCAATGTTCTCAACTCCTGAATAAGCTTTCGATTCTTTGTTCTTGCGTTTACTTTCAACACCAATAATTTCTCGAGATGCCTTAACAATTGCTTTAGGAGTTATGCCATTTTCCTCATTGTATTGCATCTGCTTTGCTCTTCGGTAGTTGGTTGAATCAATGGTTTTCTGCATCGACTCAGTAATTTTATCGGCATACATGATTACTTTACCATTCAAGTTTCTTGCAGCACGACCTGCTGTCTGTGTTAATGAACGTTCGGAACGAAGAAACCCCTCTTTGTCGGCATCCAATATTGCTACCAGAGAAACTTCGGGAAGGTCAAGTCCCTCTCTTAAGAGGTTGATACCTACAAGAACATCAAATTCCCCATTTCTTAGGGCTTCCATAATCTCCACCCTTTCCAGAGTATCTATATCGGAGTGAATATAGCGAGTTCGAATATTCATTCTTGTGAAGTATTTGGTAAGCTCCTCGGCCATTCGCTTGGTCAGTGTAGTTACAAGTACTCGTTCATCCTTCTCAGTACGATCTGAAATCTCATTGATTAGATCATCAATTTGATTTAAGCTTGGCTTAACTACAATCTCAGGATCTAACAGTCCTGTTGGACGGATAATCTGTTCTACAATAACGCCTTCGCTTTTCTCTATCTCATAATCAGCAGGAGTTGCACTCACGAAAACTGTTTGATGGACGACATCTTCAAATTCTTCAAATCTCAACGGTCGGTTATCCACTGCAGCTGGTAATCTGAACCCATAGTCTACCAGGTTAACTTTTCTTGAGTTATCTCCGCCATACATGGCTTTAATCTGTGAAACGGTAACGTGACTCTCATCAATAACCGTAACAAAATCATCAGGGAAATAATCAATGAGACAGAAAGGACGAGTGCCAGGCTTTCGGCCATCAAAGTAACGGGAATAATTCTCAATTCCTGGACAATGCCCTAGTTCACGCATCATTTCAAGGTCGTATGTTACACGTTCTTCAATCCTTTTGGCTTCAAGATGCTTTCCAATGCTTTTGAAAAACTCAATTTGTTTTACCAAATCATCCTGAATTTCAAAGATTGATTTTTGCATTCGCTCTTTGGTGGTCACAAAAATATTCGCAGGATAAATTGTTGCCTCATCAAACTCCTCAATCATACTTCCGGTAAGAGGATCGAATGTATGAATCTCTTCGATCTCATCATCCCAGAAAATAAATCGGAATGCATAGTCGGCATAGGCAGGGTAAACATCTACAGTATCTCCCTTTACCCTGAAATTACCACGGTTAAAATCTACCTCATTTCTTGAATACAAAGAATCAACCAGTTTACGCAAAAATGCGTTGCGCGCAATAATTTGTCCTTGCTTAATCTTGACCACATTAGAGTCAAAATCTTCAGGATTACCGATACCATAGAGGCACGAAACCGAAGAAACAACAATTACATCTCTACGTCCTGATAGAAGAGAAGAGGTTGCACTTAACCTTAGCTTTTCAATCTCATCATTAATGGAAAGATCCTTTTCGATGTAGGTGTCGGTAACAGGCAAATAAGCTTCAGGCTGATAATAATCGTAATAGGATACAAAATATTCCACAGCATTATTGGGGAAAAATTGTTTCATCTCACTATAAAGCTGTGCTGCCAAAGTCTTATTGTGACTCAGCACCAATGCTGGTCGCTGGACCTCTTTAATTACATTGGCCATCGTAAAGGTTTTTCCCGAGCCGGTAACACCAAGCAGTGTCTGTGCCGGGTGCCCTTCTTCTATTCCTTTTACGAGTTGCTTAATAGCCTGAGGTTGATCACCTGTAGGCTCATAGTCTGAAACAATTTCGAATTTCTTCATCGATCCTCCCTGCTGTGGATTATATAACTTTCCTTACTAACAAAATAATGGTGGAAAAGATTATTTTCCCATGGTTACTTCGTAATACTTGGTAACGTCAACATATGACATCCCTCCAGCTTCAGCAGCTTGAATTCCAAGAACTCCATCTTCAAAAACAAGACAATCTTCTGGTGCTACTCCCATCTGTTCAGCACATTTTAAAAATGTTTCAGGATGTGGTTTTGAATTGGAGATATGGTCTGATGCCACTAAAATATCAAAGTACTTATCTAAGCCTACAATCTGTAATGTACGCCACGCAATACGATCAATACCACCAGTTCCTACTGACATTGGTAGTTTGCCATGATAAGCCTTAATAACTTCAACAACAGGTTCAATCGGCTTTGTCTGTTCTAGTGTTTTTACAAACTCTGTTTCTTTTCTATCGCCAACCTCTTGAGGATTCATGTTGGTGTTGAACATTTCGTTGAGTTTTTCAATCGTTTTGTATAGAGGTATACCTGCTAATTTATTAAATAACTCAACAGTGAAATCTATTCCGTAAGGTTCAACAGCATTTCTCCATGCTATAAAATGTGCAGGCATTGTGTCTGCAATTGTTCCGTCAAGATCGAAAATCAAACCTTTTATTGTTGACGGAATTTCTATTTGTGTTTTAGTCATAACCGTATTTTTCTTTTGCAGGTAAAAATAATGATTAATTTTAAGCCTTCGGAGTTGAGAGAATTGCAAACAGAGATTTTAAGATTTATATAATTGTAGCGTTATGGTATCATCAGGAACACAGTTATTGGTGTTAAGTGTATTACAATATGGGATGTTTATTGGACTTTCATTACAGATTTTTGGCTGGTCGGAAAAGAAGATAATCATTACCCGGTTAGCTATGGTTACTTATGTTCTTATTGCTCTGTTCAGTCTATACATCATCTACTTTGGAAAATTAGATTCGACAGTGCAAGCTGATTTTAAGCTAGTGGTATTATCATGGCTAAGTTTTATTAACGGAACCATGGGAAGTATTGCTTTATTGCTCGATTATTTAAAACGTAAATCAGGAATTCTAAGAGTAATAATTGGTGTTGTAGCTATTGTGATTTTTGTGATGCTTACCCAGCGAACTCCTGCGAAAAAGAATAGTGATCCTAAAGCAGTCGAAACAGAGTCTATTCAAGAAGGAAAACAGTAGAAGAAGGTTTACTTACCGGGATATATACTGCACCAACTAAACGGTATGATCGGAACTGTAAAACGTTCCATTGGGATGTTTCGATACAATACAGAACCATTTTGAGTACATATTTTAACTCTTACTTTATTACCTCCAGCAATGGCCTTAGGGCTAAGGTTAGAAACATGATTAGCTCTCATAAAATCAGAAGAGTTCATTATTAATTGGGGAATATCATTATTTTTGTCTCAACAGAAAACCACATTGTTTCATTATAATGACAAAAGTTTATTCTATACAAGATCAGTGTGTTGACGAGTCTAAACTCTTTGACAAGTTATTCGAAGAGAACTATGAGATTCTGTGCAATTATGCCTACATGGTACTTGGAGATTACGATGAGGCTGAAGATCTGGTTCAGGAAATTTTTGCTAAGGTATGGATCAATAAAGATCAATACTCATTAGAGGATACTAATCTTGGCTACTTCTATAGAGCAATAAAAAATGGTTTTCTGAATAAACAACGTCATGGACAGGTAAAGGCTAAGTTTGAGGATGATCTAACATACGATGCAAAAAATTTTGTTGAAGTGTTAACCGATTTTGATTTGCCTACCAGGATTGATGAATCTATTGAGAAATTACCGGAACAATGCCAAAAAATCTTTCGAATGAGTAGATACGAAGGATTTTCTTACAAGGAAATTGCCAAAAAACTTCAAATATCAGAATCTACAGTAAATACACAGATTTATAGAGCATTAAAAGTGTTGAAAACAGACTTGAAAGACTATCTAATCATTATAATTGCATTTTTTTTGAAGAATTTTTAAAATCCTTGTCATAGACACCCTCGAGTTAAGTGTTATATAAATAGAGGGGCATTAAAAACGAAATGACAAAGTGAACACGAACAAGGATTTATTAGAAAAAATCGTATCAGGTATTCCAACTCAGGATGAGGTTGCCGAATTTGATAAGTGGTTAAAGGAGGACAATGCTAATCAGATTGAATTTGCAATATTTAAGAACAACTGGTTGAAAAAGCATCAGGGTAGACGCTATGATTTGAACCAAGCCAGGAAGAATATTGATCTTAAGATTAAGCAATATCAGCAACCTAAGGTTCGAACTTTATGGTCTCTAAAGCGGATCGCAGCGATCTTGATTGTGCCTCTCTTAATCGCATCTTTATATGTTACTTATCAGTTTTCAGGAGTATTTAATCAACCAGAAATCTCATATACCTCTATTGTATGTCCATTAGGTACACAACAAGATATAGTTTTACCTGATGGTACCGCTGTAAAATTAAATGCAGGATCTAATCTTGTTTATCCATCTTCATTTGAAGGAGCTGATTTACGAAAGGTAACATTACATGGTGAAGCTTATTTTGATGTGACTAAAAATAAGGAGCAGCCGTTTATTGTGGATTTAGGTAAACTTGCTGTACGTGTTGTGGGAACCAGCTTTAATATCAATAACTACTCAGAAAATGAGGATGTAGAAGTATATCTGAATACAGGTTTAATTGATTTGTTGAAACAAGAAAACAATCAGCCTTCAACGGTATTGACAAGAGTTGTTCCTCAGCATCTGGCTACATTTTCTAAGAAAGATGAGAATTTGACTGTTAATAATGTACCTGCTGAAAGATATTTGTCGTGGACAAAAGGCTATCTGGTTTTTGAGGATGACTTGTTGGGAGATGTTGTTGATCGATTGGCTAGATGGTACCAGGTGGAGATTGAATTTGAGGATGAACGAATCAAGCAAAGTGAATTTACTGCAAACCTGAAAGGAAAGGATATAGAACAGGCACTAAAAATTCTCGCAGTAACATCAAATATTACCTATACACTAAACAAGAACTATATAAATGCTCAGGGAGAGCGAATAACTAAAATAAAACTAATGAAACAGTAAACTATTACGAACTAACCAATTGTATCTGCCAATTCAATAAACTAAAGATCTAATAATTATCAAACCAATAATCATATGACATAGGATAGAAGTAAAAAGAAAAAAGGAGATGCTTCCAACATCTCCCTCTTAATGTTTTTGCCTTTCAAGTTTTGGCCGACCGGAAAGGCAAACTAATTCGAATCGTACAATTCAAATCATTACAAAATTATGAAAAAAATTTATGTGTTAATGATTTCCACATTGTTGAATTTGTGGAAGTCTAAGCTTTTTTTTGCCATGAGATTAACGCTATTCGCGCTGTTAGTAATTGTATTTCAGGTGAATGCGGTTAATTCTTTTTCTCAAAATTCGAAGGTTAGTCTACGAATGAATAACTCAACAATTAAGAAAGTTTTAAAAGAGATTGAGAAAAAAACCGAATATACATTTGCTTACAATACCAATGTGGTTAACCTTGATAGGAATGTTAGTATTAAGGTTGAAAACACTACCGTAGCAAAGGTTTTGGATGAACTATTTGCTGATGGAAATATTGAGTATGAAATGCTCGGAAAATTAATTGCGCTTAAGAAATCAGATAAGCCTATTGTATCGACACCTCAGGAACGTAAAGTTTCGGGAATTGTTACTGATTCCAGTGGTCAGCCATTGCCTGGTGTAACTGTAGTAGTTGTTGGTTCATCGAAAGGTGTAATTACTGATCCAGATGGACAATACTCAATTGATATTGATGCCAACGATCAACTCCAGTTCTCATTTATTGGTATGATCACACAAACGGTTGCAGTAGGTGGAAAGAAAATCCTGAATGTTACTTTAAAGGACAAGACTGAAGAGTTAGATGATGTAACAGTTGTTGCATTCGCCAAACAAAAGAAAGAGAGTGTATTGGCTTCTGTAACTACTGTAAGTCCAGGTGAGCTGAAGGTCCCATCGAGTAACTTGACAACAGCTATGGCTGGTAAGATATCGGGTATTATCTCTTACCAACGAAGTGGAGAACCAGGGCAGGATAATGCAGAGTTCTTTGTGCGTGGTGTAACATCATTTGGATACTCAAAGAGTCCTCTTATTTTGATTGATGGTGTTGAAAATAGTTCCGCCGATCTTGCTCGATTACAGCCTGATGATATTGCTAGCTTCTCTATTATGAAGGATGCTACAGCTACAGCATTGTATGGTGCTCGTGGTGCAAATGGTGTGATTTTGGTAACCACAAAAGAAGGAGTTGAAGGAAAAGCGAAAATATCTATTCGTTTTGAAAACTCTATCTCGTCACCAACGAAAGAAGTAAAGTTGGCTGATCCTATTACCTACATGAAACTTCATAATGAAGCTGTATTAACCAGAGATCCGTTGGGAGTACTACCATATTCTCAAGAGAAGATTGACAAAACTATTGAAGGAAAGAATCCAATGTTATATCCTATGGTTGATTGGTACGATCAGTTGTTTAAATCGTCGACTATGAACCAGCGATTGAACTTCAATGTTTCAGGTGGAGGTAAAGTTTCTCGTTATTACCTGGCAGCTACTATTAATCAGGATAATGGTAACCTGAATGTTGATAAACGTAATGACTTTAATAGTAATATTAACTTGAAACGTTACCAGTTGCGTTCGAACATTAATATCAATTTATCAAAAACGACTGAAGTTGCTATTCGTTTCACTGGTTCATTTGATGATTACAAGGGACCAATTGATGGAGGTTCTGCATTGTATAATAAAGTAATGCGTTCTAGTCCGGTACTGTTTCAGCCTTATTATAAGAAGGACGCAAATACTGCTCACATCAACCATATTCTGTTTGGTAACTATGAGAAGGGAGATTATATCAATCCTTATGCTGATATGGTAAAGGGGTATAAAGAATATGATAATACCCGTATTACAGCTCAGTTTGAGATCAAACAGAATTTAGACTTTATTACAGATGGGTTGTCTGCCAGAGCGCTAGGTAGTGCAAATAGGTATGCACATTCAAGTGTTGAGCGTTTTTATAAGCCATATTATTACTCAGCAATGTATAATTATGCAACTGAGCAGGTAGAACTTGATCCTTTGAATGAAAGCTCAGCTACAGAGTACTTAGATTATAAAGAGGGAAAGAAAGATATTTCCTCAAACATGTATGTTGAAACTGCCCTACAATACAACCGTGAGTTTAATGAAAAGCACAGTGCCAGTGGGCTATTGGTTTTCACTATGAGAGAAGAAAAAGTGACCAATGCAGGTAATCTTCAGAAGTCACTACCTTACCGTAACATGGGATTATCTGGTCGTTTTACTTATGCTTACAAAAGCAAGTATTTCACCGAATTCAACTTTGGATATAATGGATCTGAGCGCTTTGCACAAAAGGAACGTTATGGTTTTTTCCCATCTGCTGGTTTGGGATGGATTGTATCCAAAGAAGATTTCTTTCAACCGTTAGCGCAAACTGTAAATAAATTAAAGTTAAAAGCGACCTACGGTTTGGTAGGTAACGACGCAATCGGTAGTTCTAACGACAGATTTTTCTATATTTCACAGGTTAATCTAAATGATGGAGGTCGTAGTGCAAAATGGGGAGAAAAGTTGGACTACAATGTTAATGGAGTTTCCATTAGTCGCTATGCAAACGATCAAATTACCTGGGAAACTGCTAGAAAACTGAATGTTGGTTTCGAATTAGGCCTATTTGATTCTTTTGAAATTCAGGCCGATTATTTTAGAGAGGATCGTGATGATATCTTGATGGACCGTGTACAGTTGGCCAGTATGGGACTGGAATCAAAAGTAAGAGCAAATGTTGGTTCTGCCTATAGTCAAGGTATTGATGGATCTATTGATTATCAGAAATCATTCAATAATGGAATGTGGATAACCGGACGAGCGAACTTTACTTATGCAACAGGAAAAAAGAAAAAAGTAGAAGAACCTGATTATTCTCAAACACCCTGGTTATCGGCTAAAGATAAATCAATCAATCAACAATGGGGATATATTGCTGAGCGACTATTCATTGATGAGAAGGATGTGGCCAATTCTCCGGAACAGACATTTAGTGAGTATGGTCCTGGAGACATCAAATACAAAGATATCAATGGAGATGATAAGATTAGTGGTTTAGACCGTGTACCAATAGGTCACCCTACATCGCCTGAAATTGTATATGGATTTGGTTTCTCTATGGGATATAAAAATATTGACATGTCGTGTTTCTTCCAGGGACTGGCAAGAGAATCATTTTGGATTGATACCAATAAAACTGCTCCTTTCATTGATAATGATGGAAGTGGGAACGTTCAGTCTCGTAATCAATTGTTAAAGGCGTACGCTGATGATCACTGGTCGGAAGATAATCGTAATATCTATGCACTGTGGCCACGATTATCAGACAAGTCTATAAGTAATAATTCTCAGCGTAGTACTTGGTTTATGCAGGATGGAACTTTCCTTCGATTAAAGTCTGTGGAATTAGGTTATTCTCTTCCAAAGTCTATTATTCAGCGTTTTAAACTACAAAGATGTAGGTTCTATGTTAGTGGTACCAACCTGTTAACGTTTAGTAAGTTCAAACTTTGGGATCCTGAAATGGGAGGTAACGGATTAGGTTACCCTGTTCAGAAAGTAGTGAATTTAGGTATTCAAGTAAATTTTTAATGAATCGAGATGAAGAATTTTAAGATACTATATTTAATCATAATGGTTGCTGGGCTGTTTTCATGCGACTATCTGGATGTAGTACCAGATAATGTGGCGACCATTGAGAATGCATTTACAGATCGTTACAATGCTGAAAAATATTTGGCGACATGTTACTCTTTTTTACCAAGTTTTGCTGGTTATGGTAATAATCCAACAGTAGCGGGTGGTGATGAATTGTGGCTGCCTGATCGTGTAAGAACGCAAAATGGACCAACTTTGGCCAGACACAATCAAAATGTAACGAGTCCTAAATTTGACTATTGGACAGGAAATACTGGAGGGAAAAACCTGTATACAGGTATTCGTGTGTGTAATATCCTATTAGAAAATTTAGATGGAGTTCCTGATTTGACTGAAGAAGAGAGAATCAGATGGAAGGCCGAGGCAAAATTTCTAAAGGCTTACTATCACTTTTATTTGATTCGTATGTATGGACCAATTCATATTACAGATAAGAGTTTGGATGTTTCATCATCAACTGAGGCGATAAAATTATTCCGCGACCCTCTGAATGATTGTTTCAATTATGTAATCAGCTTGTTGGATGAAGCTATTGAGGAACTACCTTTGATCATTGATAAGCAAAAAACTGAGCTTGGAAGAATAACTAAACCAATTGCTGCTGCAATAAAAGCACGAGTGTTAATGACATCGGCCAGTCCGTTATTTAATGGTAATTCTGATTTTGAAAACTTAGTCGATAGTGAGGGAACAAAGCTATTCCCTGCAACATATGATCCAGCCAAGTGGCAGCAGGCAGCAGATGCATGTAAGGTAGCCATTGATTTAGCTGAAGAAGCAAGTTTTAGGCTGTACCAGAAAGAGGATTACTTAACTCCTTTTGAATTATCTGATACTACTCAAATGAAGATGGCACTTCGTTCTCGTTTTACTGAGCGATGGAATAAAGAAGTAATTTGGGCTGCTTCCACAAGTATTGTGGGAGGCGGACGAGGTGGTCTTCAAGGGGCTTCACAGCCGAGATTATTTTCATTGGAGGCTAATCCAGTACAATCGAACCTTGCCGTTCCGATGAAGATTGTGGAGCAGTATTATTCAAAGAATGGTGTGCCAATTAATGAAGATAGTACCTATGATTATAGTAATCGATTCAAAACCAGAGTTTCAGGTCATGATGATCGCTATTTTATCAAAGAAGGTGAAGAGACCGCTATTGTAAACTTCGATCGGGAGTTCCGATTTTACACTGATATCTCATTCGACCGCTGTATTTGGTTTGGTAATGGAGTATATGATGATGAAGAAAATGCATGGTGGATTAAAGCTAGAACAGGTGAACCTGGTGCTGTTTATGATGCTAATGACCGAACCGACTCGGGTTATTTACCTAAGAAATATGTAAATATAGAAACTGAGTTTAATGCCGATGGAACACAATATCGTACAGAAAATTACCCATTTCCACTGGTTCGTTTGGCCGATCTTTATTTGTATTATGCTGAAGCATTGAATGAAATTAATGATATACCTACAGATGAGGTATATCATTATATTGATCGTGTAAGATCCAGAGCTGGTCTTGATGGAGTTGTTGATTCTTGGAAGAATTTTTCAATATACCCAGAAAAGCCTTCAACAAAAGACGGAATGCGAGAAATAATTCATAGAGAACGCATGATTGAGTTGAGTTTTGAAGGAGCACGATTCTGGGACTTGAGAAGATGGAAGTTGTGCTATGAGTATCTAAATCAGCCGCTGCAAGGCTGGAGTGTTGAGGAGAAAGAAGCATCGGCCTACTATACGCTGAATACTTTCTATGTACAAAGTTTTACGGTAAGAGATTATTTCTGGCCAATCAAGGAGGAGCAGATTATTTTAAATCCGAACCTTGTTCAAAACGTTGGATGGTAATTTAAAACGACTAAAGATGAAGAAAAATATACTATTACTTGTAGCATTATTATTGATGTGTGTGTGGGGCTGTAAGGAGAATGTTCTGGAGCCCTATCTAAATGATTCATCAGTTCCTGGAGCTGTTTCTGTAAAAAGTATTGAGAATATAAGTGGAGGAGCAATTATTAAATATGATATTCCTAATGATGAGGATTTATTGTATGTGAAAGCTGTCTTTGACTTACAAGGTAAAGAAAGTGAAAGTAGAGCCTCCTTCTATAATAATGAAGTTCGAATTGAAGGTTTTGGAGATACTTTGGTTCATAAAGTGCAACTGATTTCTGTAGATAAGAGCGAGAATGAGTCTGAGCCTGTTGCTGTAGAAATAAAACCATTAAAGTCAGCAGTAATGTCGACGGCTGAAACTGTCTCAATTGTTTCATCATGGGGAGGTGCAAAATTTTCCTGGGTAAATGAAAATGAAGGAGCTTTAACTATTAATCTCTTGGCAGAAGATTCATTGGGAAGTATGGTGCCATTTAATACAATCTACTCAGACGATGTAGAGGGAAAAGGGTACATTCGCGGTTTTGATCCAGAACCTAGACGCTTTGCCGCTGTAATTCGTGATCGATGGATGAATTATTCAGACACTATCTGGCCAGAGGGAGGACAAATGATTATGCCTCGTTTGGAGCAAAAGGTGGATAAATCTAAATTTAAAAAGTTAATCTTAAAGGGAGACCAGAGTTGGGATCAATGGGGAGGACATTATGAAAATGCCTATGATGGTAATATAAAGTCTATTGCCCATACAAAGGGAGGAACAGGATGGCCTCATATCTTTTCTGTAGATTTGGGAGCTAAGGTTAAACTAAGTCGTTATCATATGTGGCAACGTCAGGATTCTCCTAAAGGACAGGCTTATGCACATGGTAACGTACGTCGTTGGGCCGTTTATGGAACTGCAGATACTCCAGATGAAGATGGCTCTTTGGATAATTGGACAAAACTAATGGATTGTACTATTGAAAAGCCTTCAGGATTGCCAGTTGAAGAAAATACAGATGAGGATCTACAATTATTAAAGAAAGGCCATGAGTTTGAGGTCCCTGAAAATGCCCCTGAAATTAGATATTTAAGGTTTGTTATTTTGGAAACTTGGACGAATTCAAATTTTACCTATCTCGCTGAGTTTAATTTGTATGGAGCCATAACAGAGTTAGAATAGAAATCTAAAATTTTTTGAATAATGAAACAATTTACAACATATATAACTCTTCTGTTACTTTGTGGTTTTAGTGTATTTTTCTCTTGTGAGAAGATGGATGAAGTCCACGAAGAATTTATGGGAGAAGGAGAAACACTTTATTTGCCTAAAGCAGATTCGGTAAAATTCTTTCCAGGAAACAATCGAGCAAAGTTGAAATTTACCCTTGATAATGCAGTTCAGGTCAAGCAGGTTGCTATTTATTGGAACAATGAACAGGATTCACTCGTTGAAACATTAAGTCCAACATCAGGGATTGATACTATCCAAATTGATATGAATGATCTTGAAGAAGGTTCTCATCAATTACTGATCCGCACGAAGGATGGAAATGGGAATCAGTCCATCGGGGTTAACGTTTTTGGAGTGACCTATGGTGAAATATATCGATCAGTCTTGAAGCATCGCTCTATAAAGAAAAAGAAAGTTACACCATCAATAGTTGAATTAACCTGGACTCATAGTGCAGAAAAGGCCATTGGTTTTGAAGTTAAATATATTGATGAAGAAGGTAACGAACATGTAAATAAGCATCCTGTTACTGAAACGGTGATGGAATTTGAAGATATCCAAATCGGATCAATTTTAAATCATCGAATGTATTACCTCCCAGAAGAAAATGCATTAGATACTTTTTCTACAGATTGGCAGGAAGTTGCTATCGTTCTTCCTGAAGGTGAGTTCCAATTGGATAAATCTCAAATGAAAGAGTACCCGTTGAAGAATGATAATCGTGGTCGTTCTTGGGGTGGTAGTGTAGATAAGTTGTTTGATGGCAATGTTTCAAGTGGTAATTTCTATCATACTGGATCAGGTGGTAGTAGTGATGGGCCTCCATTGACTTTTACTTTT
Source organism: Puteibacter caeruleilacunae (assembly GCA_005217565.1). Taxonomy (GTDB): domain Bacteria; phylum Bacteroidota; class Bacteroidia; order Bacteroidales; family Prolixibacteraceae; genus Puteibacter; species Puteibacter caeruleilacunae. The sequence goes on along the minus strand of SJCO01000002.1, from coordinate 489,105 downwards.
GATGCCGGAGAAACTTGTAAATTTACTCGCTTGAAATTCCATGCTCGTCCAGGTCAGATTCCAAGGCTACCTAAAGATTTTGAAATCTGGGCAACCAATGATATTGAAGGAGCAGAGACTGATCTACCTTGTACTGATGACGGTTGGGAAGCAGAGGCTATAGAAAAAGGATGGAAAAAGATCTTAGTTCATGTTGGAGAGGGTGATGCCCCATCCAATGGAGAATTAGAAGTTGCGTTTCCTGAGGATCTTGAATACATGCGTTATGTACGTGTAAAGGTTGATGATCTATGGGGAGATACTTATATGTTGAATTTTAGTGAAATCACCATGTGGGGTGAATACTAGAATATTACAGAAACATTGATTGTGAAAGTCGTATGATAAGTTTCATGCGACTTTCTTTTTACCCCTCAAACAACTTTTTTAGTTCTTCCTTGTACACTCGTCCAACTGGTATTTGTGTGTTGGTAATTTCAATTGTGTTACCATAGAATGATGAGATGTGATCAATCGATACCAAGTATGACTTGTGCACGCGGATGAAATTATGCGAAGAGAGCAGCTCTTCAACATTTTTCATGCGATCATTTTTGATATACTTTTTACCATCTAGGGTGTAGAATACAACATATTCTTTCATGCCTTCTACATGTGTGATTTCAGTAATATTTACTTTAATCGATTTGTATCCTGATTTTAGAAAGATGAAATCACGTTTGTTTTCTTGCTCTATAGGAGTGTGTTGTTGATTGAACTGTTTGCTTACTTTCAGTACAGCTTGAGCAAATCGTTCAAAACTAAATGGTTTAAGAAGATAGTCGTTTACATCCAGATTGAAACCTTCCAAAGCATATTCAGAGTAGGCGGTAGTAAGAATAATTGCTGGTTTTTGAGGAAGTGTACGAATAAAATCAAGTCCTGTTAAACCGGGCATTTGAATATCCAGAAAAATCAAATCAACCTTCTCATTCGCTAATATTTCGTAAGCCTTTGTTGCCCTGTTTACCGATGCTACCAGTTCCAATCCTGGCATTTGTTCTACATAGTCTTTGAGGTACTCAATTGCTATAGGCTCATCGTCGACAATTATGCATTTTAAGTTTTTCATCGCTTATTGGATTCGTTGATTTCTTATACTTCTTCTTTTTTTATGACAGGAATGGATAAATGTACATAGTATTCTTCATTATTAGAATCTGTTTCCAAATGATACTTATTGCCATATAGCATTTCCAATCGCTTTAGTACATTCTCTGTTCCAATGCCTCCTTCTTTGTAATTGGCGTTCTTCGAGATTGTATTTCCACAGGTTAAATGTAACAATGTATTTTCAATCCATATGGATATACTAATTTCTGCATTTTTATCATCATCGATATTGCTGTGCTTAAAACAATTCTCAACAAAAGGTAATAGGATCAATGGTGCAATATTTCCTGATTGCCAACCTACTTCATTTTGGAAGTTTAGGTTTTCCTTATGAACTAATCTTAGACGCTCCAGTTCAACGTAGTTTTCAATAAACTGAAGTTCCTTTTGTAGAGGGACCATTTCTTCTTGTGTTTCATAAATAATGTAACGCATGGTATCAGATAACTTCAGAATCGCGGTTGTTGTGCTTTTATCTTGTCGATATGCCAGTCCATAAATATTATTGAGTGTATTAAAGAAGAAATGAGGATTCATTTGGCTTTTCAAAAAACGGAGCTCTGTCTCTTTCTTCTCTAATTGTAATTCCTGATTTTTTTCTTCTGTACTTTTCTTTGATGTCATTACCTGGTATAACACGCCAAAGATGATGAAAAACATGATTCTGAACACCCAGATATCATCCGTTCCCAGAATGATATCTTTTCCGGCAAGATAACCTGCAAGGTGATAGAGTATCCTGCAAAGTAGAATCCCTCCAAACCATATGGCGAATATCGAGAATGTATACCTAAAGTATTTTTTTACTTCGAAATATCGGTGGTGCGCATGTGCTGTGGAATAGAATACTATAGCGTAAATGAGGTAAAGTGGCAGAGAGAGCAAGAGGGCTCCTATAAATGTATTGGAATCTAACAACGTCATTAAGCGTAGGATAAATAATCCCAACCAGACCAATATATGTGTGTAATATCGTTTCATTGTCTCCTTGAATTTTAAGCAAATTAATGAATTTGAAGGAATCCTCTTAAAAGAATCTCAATAAACGACATGAAAATCTCAACAAACGACAAGGCCGCGGACATGGTGTAAGGTTTGAGCTGTGGATACTTTTAAGCGTCTGACAGGACCTTTAAGCGTGTTAGCGCATAGAACAAAGATTTAGGGGAAAACGAATAACGGCTTCGTCAGGAAACCGGAAAACAGGTGAACGGAGACTACCTTAATCTGTCGATGGTGTAAGGAAATATGTCGTTGGTTGAAATGTGGCGCATCTATATCATCAATCATAACATTTTTGTGATGAGATTAAAAACAAACGAAGTAAAACAACACAAAATTGAATGTTATGAAACGATTGGTTTACATCTCCTTTTTAGGAGTATTAATAATGATAGGAGTGCAAGTGCAAGCGCAAAGAGTTGTAGTCAGACCAAGAACAACAACAGTTGTAACACCGGGAAGAGCAGTCGTTGTAAAGCGACCAGCTGTTAGAGTTGTTACACGTGTTCCAGCAGGAGCCAGAGTAATACACTACAATAGTCTCGCCTACCATGTACATGCTGGAATATGTTATCGACCAGCAGCTGGAGGTTATGTTGTTGTGCGTCCTCCTGTGGGATTCCGATTATCAGTATTGCCGGCTGGGTATCGCACTTTGATTGTTGCAGGACGTGTACATTACTATTATCGTGGGGTGTATTATGTGAGAGTTAGTGGAGTTTATAAGGTGGTTGCGGCTCCTCCGGTATGTGTCTTAAATGTTATTCCAAACGGAACTCAAACAGTTATGGTTAATGGTAAAACATACTATCGAGTGAATGGATTGTACTATGAAAAATATACTTCAGATAATGGTACTATTTCGTATTACCAGGTTGGGAAAACACTATAGGACTAAAGTTTAAGGAGATGAGGATGAGAGTAGTAATGATATGTGTGATATTACTTTTTATAAGTGTCATATCAAAAGGTCAGGATACCCGTGTTTTTCTGTTGGAACAATCAATGAAACCAAAACTGGGATTAAGAACAGGAGCTTCATTGAGTAAGCTGGATAATGGGTATGAAGAAACAGGTTATCAATTTGGATTTTCTTTCGGAGGAGCCCTGAAAATACCAGTAAATCGCATCATTAGTTTGCAGAACGAGATGGTGTTTTCGAAGAAGGGAGGAAGCATTACCTATTTAAAGAATGCATTTTATACAGGAGATGTTAGGTATCGATTGTATTATTTGGATTTCCCATTGTTACTACGAATAAAGCTAGGTCGTGCAATTTCTTTAGTGGGAGGCTATCAGGGGAGTCTATTGATTGATGCCAATGTTGAGTATGTAGATCCGTATGTGTATGGATTTGTCGAACTGGATGAACGAGAGATGAATTCCTGGGACAATGCACTGGTTGCAGGATTAGCTATTGGCGGGCGCAATAGGGCTTTTGATATACGTGTGAATTATGGATTGACAGATGTAGCCAAATCTGATTATGCCAATACTTTTTTAGGAGATGCTCGGAATGTATCTGTTATGTTTTGTTTTACCCGCTATTTCGGTCGAAGGTAATGGAACATTGTGTTCAGGTAAATACTTTCAAATAAGAACAATAAAGTAGTTGGTACTATAAAAAAGGTCGTTGGTTGAAGAGAGCTAATAAAGGCGAACTGAAGAGACAATATTTGTAATGAAAATAGAAATCAAAAAATAATTAATCATGAAAAAGATACTTGGAATATTAATGATACTTGGAGCTTGTTTGGGATTTTATTCTTGCGAAGATGAGGACGAAGTGATCATCGCATATTATCCTATTATTGTACAAAATACTGTTACGCATGCAATTGCATATGAAACTATTGGATTGGATTTTTTAACAATGCAGGCGAGTATAATTGTGAATGAGAGTATTGAAAATCCACAACCAAGTTATAGTGAAAGCGAGCATATTAACAATAGCTGGGTAAATGGATGGAATAACTACGACTACGAAATGACAGCAATAGTTAATGGTGAGGGTATTGATTTTACTTCCAGTGCTTCAGGAGCATATGAAACTTATTTGATGAAATCTGATGATGAAATCATAAATAATTGGGAGCTGATAGAGATCGTGGAGAATAGTGATTATTATCGGTTAAGTGGTGAAAGTACCAGAACTGGAAGTCAGTATTCAAAGGCATATGATGATAGTTTTGAATCAACGGTAACATTTACCTTTAATAATGTTGAAGTAAACCGTATCACAGGATTTATAAAGCAGGGAACTGTCAAATTCACTTATCAAGGTGTGAGTTCTTATGGGGCTGAATATACCAGTAGTGGGGAGGTTGTTTATAGCGACTATAAAAATGTGGTAAGACTGAATTAAAAATAAAAGTAGGGGAGAATTATTTTCACCTGTATTACAGTGTGTAAATCGACAGTATCTGTCGTGTAATTAGAGAAAGAAATAAATCAATGATCGCTGGATGAAGGATTTGTAGAGAATTCGACGATCAAACTATCTTCTAATCTGAAAATCCAGGGATCTAAAAATCTAAAGAAATATGAAAAAGTTAATCATTTTATTAGCAATTGTTGTAATAAGTGTCGTGAAGGTTAGTGCTCAAAATCAAAAGGATTTACCTCCTGCAAAAGAGCGTGCAGAAATGCAGACCGAGATTATGAAAGAGAAGTTATCGCTAACTGAGGAACAAATTCCCAAAGTGATGACAATTAATTTGGATGCTGCGAAACGTATCGACGAGGTGAAAAAAATGACAAACCGTATGTCAATGTTCAAAGAGTTTCGTTCTACAATGCAGGCCAAAGATGAAGGATTAAAGGCAATCCTAACCAAAGATCAGTATAAGCTTTATCAAAAGAGTAAAGAGGAGATGAAGAAGAAGGCTCAGCAAGCAATGAAAGAACGTAAGCAACAATAAAACTTAATCTTTATTGTTTACTCCTTTCAAGTAGAGGAGGATATGTTATTAGGCAAGACCCAAAAATAAAAGTAGGGTTAAACCATTTTCATCTGTATAAGTCTATGTAGGTGGAAATGGTTTTTATCAATATTTCCAGTGATACAAGCCATCGTTTAGTATGGGTGTAGCTTTGAACAACTATAAACCAATCGAAAAAACTGACATTGACTTATTTAAACGTTGACATCAGAGGTTTGATTGCTAAATTGAATACGGGGGATATTCAGGCTTTTGAAGCAATTTATCGTCTTTATGCAAAGCGTGTATTTGCTCTTGCTATGAGAATCATTCAGAATTCAGACCAGGCAGAGTTGTTGGTTCAGGATACCTTTGTTAAGGTCTGGAATATGCGCGGAAAAATAAAGTCCGACACTTCTTTTGATACCTATATTTTTACCATCTGCAAAAATCTCGTCATTAATAAGATGCATGAGTTGAATCGAATGCGTGAGTTAATAGAGTTGAAAGATAATCTCAATGAGCTAGAAGAAGTTAATAACGCTGATACTCCGGTTGAAGAGATTCAACGTCTGAACAAGTTAATTGATGCGATGCCAGAGCGAAGAAGAAAGATTTTCATCATGAGTAAACGTGATGGGTACACTTACAATGAGATAGCTTCATCCTTAGGACTATCGGTAAAAACAGTTGAAAATCAAATCTCCTCGGCCTACAAATTTCTACGCGAAGGATTAACGCGAATAAATATTTTCTTTTAGATGGGATTACAATTCCACGCTAATATGTAATTTTCCTCCAAGACCAACTTCGATTATACGTCTCAAGGTTGAAAGTCTTACATCACTTGATGCTCTTTCAATCTTCGATATGAATGTTCGTTTTACATTTAATTTCTTTGCCAATTCTTCTTGTGTTAAATTTGCTTTCTTACGCGATTCTTTAACAAGTTCAGCAATCATATATGCTTCGGCCTTTCTCGCAAATTCCTCTCTTGATTCTGTCCCTTCTTTACCATATTTTTGGTCAAAAAGCTCATTAATCGTTTTCGGATTCTTTGTCTGCATAATAATCCCTCCTTAATTTTTTTGCCTTTTCTAATTCTTTTCGTGGTGTTTTCTGTCCAAAAATACTCTTTATATGGCTCAAGATTTCTCATAATTCATATTGTAAAGGTAACCAATTGGTTTCTTTTTATGAAAAAACAAGACTTCTTTTATTAAAGAACTATAGTATAGGCAACACAGTTGAGAACTCTCACCCTAAAAAACATTAAAAGTTTTTTTCTTTCGAATGGGGGTATTCATTTTTTGACCTGTATATATAAATGAAGACCTAAGAAAAAAAGTATCTGTGAAGAAGATGAATCATACCAATAGTCAGGAGGATAGACAACTTAAACGAGTCGATAAGTTGCTGGAGAAATATTGGATAGAAACAAAAAATACAACTGTTGATTTTGATGAAGATAAGGTTTTGGTGGAGACCTATCGTCGAATTTTGAACAATCAGAAGGAACAGAAAAACAAGAAACGAATCTCAATGGTAGATCGCTTTGCAAGAATTGCAGCGGTATTGCTCATCCCAGTGATCATCTATACTGTTTGGAAACAAGCTATCAATAATGAACAACAAGCTGTAGCTAATCACACAATAACTACACCCGCCGGTACAATAACTAATTTTCAATTGAATGATGGTACAACAGTTTGGCTAAATGGAGGTAGTAAGTTGATTTATCCTGAGACCTTCAATGGAGATCAAAGGGAAGTACAGTTGATTGGTGAAGCTTTCTTTGATGTTCAACACGACGAAGTACATCCGTTCATTGTGCAGACAGCTGATATAAATATTGAGGTACTGGGTACCCGATTTAATGTGTCAGCTTATGACGACGATGACTTTACGACTGCTGTTCTGGAAAAGGGATCAATAAAAGCAATCAACAATAAAGATGGAAGAACATGTTTGTTAAAGCCAGGCCATTTAATCAAAATTGAAAATGGAGTAGGCAATATGCAACCTGAAAAAGTAGAACTATATCGATATACCTCATGGAAGGATGGTCGATTGATATTTACTAATGAACCACTTGAAAATGTTGTACGAAAACTTGAGCGTTGGTATAATGCAACGATTGAGTTGAAAGATGAAGAATTGAAGAAATATACCTACTCAGGAGTAATAGAATTAGAATCTCTGGGAGACGTTCTGGAGATGTTAACCATAACCACTCCAATAAGATGTGAGAAACTAAATAAAAACACAATATCATTATTTAAAAAGGATAGCCTATGTAAATAATTCGTTGAAATGAAAAGAGGAAAATGGTGCAACATTTCCCTCCAAGTAAATCTCCTCAATGAGGAAGAAGTAGTTAATAATAAAATTCAAATTTATGAAAAAAATGATCGGATTTGACCGGAAATGGTCGAAAATGAGATTTTATTGCCATTATTTATTATTGGTACTGTTGATTATTTCTACAACGACAGTAAGTGCAAACGACAATTATTCGCAGGAAAAAAAGTTTAATCTAAAATTGAAAAACGCTAGCATTGAGAGGGTGCTTAAAGAGATCGAATCGACTAGCGAATTCAAGTTCTTTTATAACCATCAGACCATCGATTTGAGTCAGAAGGTTAATGTGCATGTTTCGGGAAGCAAGGTTACTGAAATCTTAGATCAGGTTTTTGAGGGTACAGGAATTAATTACCAATTAAAAGATCGACAAATAGTATTGAAGGCAGGTAGTGCTCAAAATCAGCAAAAGGTAGTCACAGGTGTGGTTACCGATGCCGAAGGTGTATCAATGCCTGGTGTTACCGTGTTGATTAAAGGTACAACTGTTGGTACCATAACCGATGGTAATGGTGCTTATTCTATTAAAGTAAATAGTGAGCAGGATATATTATTATTCTCTTTTGTTGGAATGAAACCTCAGGAAGTTGCAGTGGCTGGAAATAGTAAAATTAGTGTGACACTACAGGTTGAGGATACAGAAGTAGAAGAGGTGGTTGTAACTGCGCTTGGAATTAAAAAGGAACGCAAGACGATCGGTTACGCTATTACTGAAATCAAAGGTCAGGAGATTGCTGAGTCAAATACTGTTTCGCCTGTTGAAGCATTGCAAGGTAAGGTTGCTGGTGTGGATATCGCTCGTACTGATGGAGGTACATTTGGTGGAACAAGAATTACCATTCGTGGTAACGCCACGCTTGGTGATAATAACCAGCCTATTTATGTTGTTGATGGTGTTGTTATGGACAATGATGTTTCCGGTGGTGACGAATGGGGAGGAAGCGACTGGGGTAATAACCTTAAGAACCTTAACCCTGATGACTTTGAGTCGGTAACGGTATTGAAAGGTGCAGCTGCAACAGCGTTATATGGTTCTCGTGCACTTCATGGTGCTGTTGTTGTAACAACTAAGAAAGGAACTCAACGCAGAGGTATTGGTATCGATATTTCACAGACATTCAATGTGAAGCATGTGTATGATTCTCCTGCTTTCCAGAATGTATATGGTGAAGGAGCGCCTCCGGGATACGACTCTGAATTGGATGATATGTTCTACCCACAGGGAGAGTTCTTAACCAATGAAGATGGCGAGCCTTATCTGCCTGGAAATAGTGGATGGATTCCGTTATCATTCGGACATAAAATGGACGGATCACAGGTACGTGATTGGGATGGAGAATGGATTAACTATGTCCCTCAGGAGGATAACTATAAGAATGTATTTGAAACAGGGTTACATTCAAATACTAACGTGTCATTGAGTGGCGGAAATGAGACAACCACATTCCGTTTGTCTTATTCATTCACCGATGAAAATGGTATCTATTACAACAACAATTTTACAAGGAATGCGCTTTCGACAAGAGTAACACACGAGTTAACTGATTTTATTCGTGCTGATGTAGGTATTAGCTATTCTGCTTCGGACTTATTGAATCCTCCTACTGGATCAATTCAGCAGGCATTTGTAACTGGTAGTTTCCCTCGAAACTATGATACAAACAAGTGGAAGAAGCAATATAAAGCTCCTCATGGAGGTGTTCACAATTCCGACTATAATGATCCATTGTGGATGGTACCAGGCCATAGTCTTTGGTTTAGTTACTATGAAAATGAATATGCTCGTTTAGAGGAGAGTTTACGATTGACCGGAAAAGTTACAGCCGATATTACCCCTTGGTTTAATATGATGGTAGAGGGTTACATCAATAACTACTATACCAACAATGAAACGAAAGAACTTGGACAAGGTTATGCTAATGAAGGTGGTAAATATGAGCTGGGACATACACGTAAGCAGCAAAAGAGTATTAAGTTCTTGGCTAATTTCAATAAGGAATTAACCGACGATCTAAATGCTTCTCTTTCATTAGGTGGGGAGCGTTGGAGTTCGGAAACTACTTCATCAAGTGCATGGACTAACGGAGGCTTGATTGTTCCTGGTCAGTATTCTATATCAAATAGTAAGAATACAGCTGGATCAAGTGCAAAATATAGTAATGAGAGAGCATTAAACTCTTTGTATTTCTTTGCTGAATTCTCGTATCGTAATCAGTTATTTGTGAACATTACAGGTCGTAACGACTGGTCATCAACGCTTACTTATATGGATGGCTCAGGAAATAACAGCTACTTCTATCCTTCAGTGAGTACATCATGGATTTTCTCTGAAACATTCGCTGTTCCTGAATGGATAAGCTTTGGTAAGTTGCGTGCATCTTATGCCGAGGTTGGTAACGATTACAAACCATATTCAATTAATTCAGGGTACAAGAAGACTTCAACTATAGAAAATCAATATGGTGATCTTCCTGCATTCTCTTATACAAGTAAGACTGTTCCAAATAATAATATTAAGCCAGAGCGCAAGCAAACCATTGAAATTGGTACTGACTTAAGTTTCTTGAAAAACAGAATAGGTCTTGATTTTGCCTGGTATAAGTCTAGTACCACAGATCAAATTCTATCATTAGGAGTTCCTTCTGCTTCGGGTGTAACTTCACAGTTGGTGAATGCTGGAGAGATTGAAAATAAAGGGATTGAGGTGTTGTTGAAAACAAAGCCAATTGTGAAGAAGAACTTCTCGTGGGACATGGATTTTTCATATACCAAGAACAAAACAAAAGTTGTTGAGCTAATTGCTGGACAGGATATGTATACACTTGAAGGTAGTGCCGGTTATGGAAATACACGTATTGCTTCTGTAGCGTATGTTGGTGGTGAGTATGGTGCTTTGGTTTCTGACTCATCTCCTCTACTATATGATGGTGCCGGAGAAAAGAATGGTATGCCTATTTTAAGATGGAATTCCGGACAGCGAGGTGCTCATCTTGTTAGAAACAACACTGTTGAACAGGTTGGAAGTAGCGAAGCTGATTGGTTAGGAAGTATTACCAATACTTTCCACTACAAAAACTTCAGATTACGTGTGTTATTAGACTTCAAATTTGGAGGTCAGATTTCATCTTATTCAAACCGTTATGGTATGGCGTACGGACTGTTCGAGAACTCACTGGCATATCGCGATGCAGAGCATGGTGGATTTGAGTGGACCAGTGATTATACTGGAAATAGTTACGATGATGGTTATATCCCTGAGGGAGTGTTTGAGCAAGGTACTGTTGTTGATGGAAATGATGTTGGTGGATTAAGCTACCAGGAAGCTTATGAGATGGGATTAGTAGAACCAATGCATGGTTCTTACTGGCACTGGAAGAATAATAACTGGGGATTAGGTGTTATCAATGATGATGTTCTTCTTGAGAATTCTTATATCGGAATCCGTGAGGTTGTATTTGGTTATAATGTACCTAAAACATTCTGTAATAAGCTTAGATTGACTAGTCTTGATTTGTCATTCTTCGGACGAGATTTAGGATTTTTATACAACTCGTTGCCTAATAATCTAAATCCTTTCAGTATTCGTAGTAACCGATCTGGTGCTGCACACGAATGGGGATTATCACCATATGTGATGACCTTAGGTATGACTGTGAAAATCGGTATTTAATTAACGGATAATCAAAAACTTCGATTATGAAAAAACAATGTATATATTTCATTAGTATTGTGGTTCTGATGCTGGGAATCGTTTCATGTGAGAAAGATTTTTCAGAGATTAATACAGATCCTAATACCATATCAGATCCTGATCTAAGATATCTGTTTACCCATTCGATCAATAAAATGGGGGACTATAAATATACCGAGTGGTTCTACGATAATTACCAATACATTTATCGCTTCACACAGCAGACTGTAGGTATATCGGGAAACTCTTCTGATTTCACCATTATTGGTGCCACTGGAGGACGATCAGGATCATGGTATACCGATATCATGCCTAATCTATTTGAGATTCGCTACCAAATTGATGACAAAACTGAAGAGGAGAGAGAGGCTTATGAGTTTATGTATGCTACCTCTTATATTCCGCAGGTAATGCAAGGAATTAGGGTGACGGATATTTATGGTAGCAGACCATATAGTGAGGCTATGGAAGGTCGTTATGATTCGAACTTCTCTCCGGTATACGATAATCAAAAATTCTTATTTGAGCAGTGGCTTGGGGAGCTTGATCTTGCAATTGAAACACTGACCTCAGGAAAACAGAATCAGGTAGAATTTGGCGATCAGGATTTCATCTTCCGTGGCGACTGGAGTAAGTGGGCAAAGCTAGCTAACAGTCTGCGTTTGCGTATTGCAGTGCGTGTTGAAAATGCAGATCCAGCCTGGGCACAGGAGATTATTTCCAAAGCAGTTAATAGTTCTGCTGGTTTTATTACCGAAGAGGATGATCAGATGATTTGGGAACCTTCTTTAACTTACGGTAGCTCAGCGGGTGACTTTAATACATCACCTTGTGCCGCGAAGAATTATATGGACTTTTTACGTGATAATCGAGATCCTCGTACTCGCTTCTTCTTTGAGAGAAATGAATTCGATCAGGCAACTGTTGATTCATTCCTGGTGAATGATAAGAATATTCCTTCGTTTGTGAATGAGGTGGTTCGTGAACCTTGGGATCGTTATCAGGGAGCTCCAGTGTCTCCTGATGAAAATGGAGATACCGATTACTTTAGCGATTTTAAGTATAATACTACTTCGATCTATCGACAGCTATCATATATCAACCGTCGATTCATGGCTAATAAGTACGATTCATGGACTGATGGTGTTTATGATGATGTGTTGTTTTCTGCTGCAGAGGGGTGCTTGTATATTGCAGAGATGATAGAAAAGGGATATATAACTTCAATGGGAAGCGCTGAAGATTGGTATTACAAGGGAGTAAGACTATCAATTGAGACATATGACTGGCAGGCTGATCGTGCTATTATTAAGGACTACGATGAGTTAAAACTAGCAGATGGAGAGATTGATCAGTTGTTGGAACAGCCAGCGTATGAATTTTCTGGAAATACATTGGAGAAGATCTATGTACAGCAGTATATCAACTTCTTCAGGTTGCCTACTGAGTGTTATACTTTGACACGTCGAACAGGGTATCCTAAAAAGAATAGTGAAATACTTGCATGGGAGCCAGTGCTGAATGTAGGTGCTGAGATGATGATGCCTCGTCGTTTCCCATGGAATGATACTACTGATGAAACGAATAAAGAAAACTACTACAATTCAATCGAGGAGCAGGGCTTTACACTGGGATCTAATGATCCGGATGTATTGAACCAGGAAAGATTGTGGTATGATAAGAATTCACCTAACTTCGGTGAAGGTAATTAAGTTATACACTTTGAAGTTTTAAAGAGGTCATCGTTGTGGTGACCTCTTTTAGTTTTGTTGCAGATGGTATAGCTATTTCTGTCGTTGGTTGAAATCCCTCCTCATCCACACCAATGCTCTGCATCTTTGTTCCAGACATTAACTCAAACAAAGGAAAGATGAGAGCTTTAAGATTAGCGATAGTTGTACAGATCATATTGATGATTACCCCTTTAATGATGCGGGCCCAGTCACGCCAGGTAATAATTGAAGGAACAGTAATTGATAGTAAGGATGGAAATTCATTACCAGGTGCAACGATATTAGATCTGGATACTAACGTTGGAACAATTACCAATGCCGATGGTAGATTTAAACTACAGGTTCCGACGTCCGATGATCAATTCAAATTACAAATAAGCTATATCGGATATGAACCAGTAGCGAAGTCATTTTCCACTTCGCTGAGACTTTATAGTCTGGGAGATATTGCCCTTAGTGAGGAAGTCCAGAATATTTCAGAAGTAGTGGTTAAAGGACAAGTCCCTACGGCTAAGCTAAAGGGAGATACCGTATCGTTCAATGCGAGTTCAGTAAAGGTAAGTAAGGATTCAAAAGGGATAAGGTTGCTAAAGAAACTGCCAGGATTTACAGTTGAAAAAGGAAAAATAGAAACACAGGGAGAACAGGTAAAAAAGGTCTACCTGAATGGAAAACCATTCTTTGAAGATGATCCTCAAAATGCTTTCAATGCATTACCAGCAGATGTGATTAAAAATATTGAAGTGTTTGATGATTATGGTGAAATTGCCAAGTTTACAGGTTATTCAAGTGGCAATAGTGTAAAGGCCATTAATATTGTAACAACTCCTGAATTTGCCAATAGCATCACCAGTATGACCTCTGTAGGTTATGGAACTAATGGTCGATTTGCAGCAGAAGGTTCCACAACTCATAATACCGATAAACATACGCTAACGGTTGTGTTGGATGGCAATAATATCAACAAGAGTAATTCGGAGCTAAACGACTTCAAGTCGTTTGAGCAGATGGTTGCAGCTAAAATCACAGGTGGGACACAAAAGGAGCCAGAGAGTTTTGGTGAACGCGAATATAAGAGCGTTGGGTTAAACTATAATGTTGATCTATCTGATCGCACAGAATTGTCGTTAAATTATGTCTACGGGACTATCGATAATAAACTCAATCAAGATATAGTCCAGAATTATCAGGATACATGGTACTATAGCATGATTGATTCAACACGACAGGAATCGAATTTGAATAAGATTAGGTTACGCTTGTCATATGAACCAAGTGATAAGAATAAATGGATCTTTAATCAGCAAAATATATTAATGAACGGAGAGGATAGCTACAATAATTCGACGCTTGGGCATACAAGAGATATCCCGGTAAATTTTTCGAATACAAACAATATACTGACAAAAGATCGATTTCAATCAAGTACCACAGCTATATGGTTACATAACTTCAATAAGCAAGGCCGATCGCTTGCGACTATTGGGAAGCTCACTCTTAATGATAATACACAAGAACAGGACCTGGCATCAATCGTGGGAAAATATCAAGTCTTACCCAATAATGAACTAGATTCGTTGATGTCGGTTCAGGAATATCAATATGATATAGAGAATCAAAATAATTCAGCGATGCTACGTGTTGCCTGGAAAGAGCCGGTGGGTATGTTATCGAGTTTGAATATCATTGCTAAAAGTACTTATAACTGGAGAGAAAGTGATAAGCAGAGTCTAAGTTTTGAATCGTTATCACATGACTTTGTCGGTCGGCCAGACCTCTCAAATGATCTTTCATCAGACTACTGGACCAATAGTTTGAGCTTGGGAGTAAGTAAGATCGGACTGAAGGCTGTTGTAAATTTAGGGATCGGCTATGAGCAAATCATCTTAAACAATAACAGCAATGAAGAAGAGGAGGCCAGCAGAAGTTATTATAATCTGGTGCCACTGTTGTTTGGAAAGCTGTTTATTTCAAGTGAGCAGAACCTTGTGTTTGCAGGTTCCTCAAAGGCTTTGGTTCCTACAGTGCAACAACTTCAGGAAACAGTTGATCTAAGTAATCCATTGAAAGTTGTGGCAGGGAATAGTGAGCTAAAACCTGGACTTCAACACATTCTTATGGGCCGATATACTTATGCTCGAAGCGAAACTTCAAAGTTCCTTTCAGCTTATGGATTTTTCAGATATTCAAATGATTTTGTGGGTTGGGAGACATATATGACTAATTCGCCGGAAACATTATATGGTTATGAATTGATGAAAGGAGTTCAGGTGTCAAAACCTGTTAACCTGGATGGTATGTTGCAGGTGTTAGGTGGTATTGACTATTCCCTGCCTATTCGTCCAATGAGGTGTAACTTGAATCTGGGAGGTCGTTATTCTTATAGCGAGATGCCAACAATCTATCAAGGGATTAACCTGACAGGTTACAACAGTATGTATGGTGTAAGAGTAGGATTAGCAAGTAACATTTCAGAGAAGGTTGACTTTAATATTATCAGTAACACCTCGTATAATCGCACGCGAAATAGTGAGAATGATAACTACTCAGAGTATATCAAACAGAAATTGGAGGCTGATCTCAACCTTGTATTTCTGAAGAGGTACAATCTCTCGGCCGAATATAAGTATACTCTTTATGACTACTTGGGAGAAAATCAGAATCAGGAGAATAATCTGTTGAATTTATCTATTGGGAGATCATTCTTAAAAGATAATAAAGCGAAGGTGAGCTTAAGTATGTATGATGTTTTGGATCAGAATAAAGGACTTGATTACAACTTGCATGAAACCTATAACGAACGCATCAAGTCTGATGCACTAGGGCAGTATGTGATGGTGTCATTTCAACTGAAATTCTAGTAATTGCGGGTCGAAAGACCCGCAACCATGAAATATTTTACTTCAATTTTGCTAACGATTCTTTAACTCTTGCAAACGCTTCCTGAAGTTCTGCTTCTGAAGCAGCATAAGAGAAACGAATACAATCAGGAGCACCAAAGCCTTCTCCTGATACACAAGCAACATAGCAGTCGTTAAGAAGATACATCGAAAGATCCGCTGCTGAATTAATCGTTACTTTACCATCACTCTTACCATAGTACCATGAAACATCAGGGAATACATAGAATGCCCCATCAGGAATACTTGTCTTGAAACCCGGAATATCCTTTAACAATTCAAGGACCATATTTCTACGTTTGGCAAACTGCTCTACCATCTTCTTTACTTCGCAATTATCTGATTGGATTGCAGTAGCAGCAGCCATCTGAGCAACTGCATTAACACCTGATGTAAACTGTCCTTGTAGCTTATTTACTGCCTTGGTGATCCATAGTGGTGCAGCAATATAACCTACACGATAACCTGTCATTGCAAAGGCCTTAGAAACACCATTGATGATCACTACCCTGTCTTTAATTGCTTCGAACTGAGCAATAGACTCATGAGCATGCTTATATACGATATATTCGTAAATCTCATCAGCAATAATGATGATGTTAGGGTATTTAGCTAGTACATCAGCAATTGCTTTTAACTCTTCTTTGGTATAAACATTACCTGTTGGGTTGTTCGGACTGTTAAATAAGAATGCTCTTGTTTTGGGTGTAATAGCAGCTTCCAATTGCTCTGGAGTAATCTTGAAATCAGTATCAACAGATGTTTCAATAATAACACTCTCTCCTTCTGATAATTTAACCAATTCAATATAAGTCACCCAATAAGGAGCAGGAATAATTACCTCGTCGCCAGGATTTACAACCGACTGAATTACGTTAGCTAATGAGTGCTTTGCCCCGTTAGAAACACAAATCTGATCAGGAGAGTAGTCCAGGTTGTTATCTCTCTTGAGCTTATTAACAATAGCTTCTCTTAATACAGGATATCCAGCAAGTGGTGGATAATGGGAAAAGTTATCATCAATCGCTTTTTTTGCAGCCTCTTTAATAAAATCAGGAGTATCAAAATCTGGTTCTCCAATACTCAAACTTATAATAGGGTATCCTTCTGCTTTCAACTCTCTACTTTTCTGAGCCATTGCAAGGGTCTGCGATACCGATAAACGGGCGATGCGATCAGCAACTTTTTCCATGATATGATCTTTTTATTTTAATATCTTTTATTGTCATCTATGCACTTAATGAATTCTTCTTATATTCGCTGAAGTAGTCGAAAGACGAATTCAAGGACGAAGTTGCAAAAAAAATCTAAGAGTCAAATGAGTGATATAGCATTGTTATACGATTTGTTAAAGGTAACATTACCATTGATCATTTTATTCATCGCATTTTGGTTAATGATGAAGCGAATGGCCAAGAGAGAAGACGATCTGGCGACATTGGAGTTGCGCAAACAGAATCGCAAAGAAATTGTATCGTTACAGTTGCAGGCTTATGAGCGGTTGGTTTTATTTCTTGAACGCATAAGTCCTGAGTCACTAATTATCCGTTTGCAACCCGACAATAAAAGTCTGCGGGAATATCAAA
Source organism: Puteibacter caeruleilacunae (assembly GCA_005217565.1). Taxonomy (GTDB): domain Bacteria; phylum Bacteroidota; class Bacteroidia; order Bacteroidales; family Prolixibacteraceae; genus Puteibacter; species Puteibacter caeruleilacunae. The sequence goes on along the minus strand of SJCO01000002.1, from coordinate 471,759 downwards.
TGCAATTGATTGAGAGTATTCGAACAGAGTATGAACATAATCTTGCCCAACAGTTATATGTTAGTGAGAAGAACTGGGAAGCCGTGAGAATGGCAAAGGAAAGTATGGTGAAATTGATTAATAGTGAGGCAGAAGAACTGGGCAAGGCTGCCAAAGGAATTGATTTAGCTCGTAATGTTATTGAGAGCTATCATGACTTGGAATCAACACCTATTCATGAGGCGATAAGACAGTTGAAGAAGGATTTAAGAAGAAATTTTTAAGCGTAGTGTAATTATTATTGATCATTAAATACGTATAGATTAAAACATTAAATCTTTATTGCCATGAGACTTGTATCTGTAAAATGCCCATATTGTAATCACGAAGGAATGCCATACGTAGAAAAGCGACTAACCACAGGTGCTTGGGTTTTGTTTGCTGTATTGGTATTTGTATGTTTCCCATTATGCTGGATTCCTTTCGTTGTTGATGGAATGAAAGAAGAAATTGCTCGCTGTCAGAATTGTGGATTGAAACTGAACTAAGACCACATTGAATTTTCGCAATTTTAAATTTGAGAAGATCGTTTATGCAGGAATCATCGTAAGTTTCCTGTTGATGATCTTTTATCCACTGCTCATCTCAAAGGGGGATGAGCTGGAAATCTCGTGCATGTTCAAGTCGCTGACTGGTTATCCCTGTCCGACTTGTGGTATGTCGAGGAGTTTCAAATTATTTGTTTTCGGTGACTTTCAGGAAAGTATTAAGTATAGTTTGATTACTATTCCGCTTTATATCTTCTACTTTTACTTATTTCTACAATCGTTTAAAGCTTTGGTGTTAAAGCGTGACTTTGGCATTAATAAAACGCTAACCTGGCTGTTCTTCATTGCCCTATTGATTGGATGGGGCTGGAAGTTTATAATGGGACCTGTGTATTATTAGTTAAGTTTACTTTTCAGCGTGTGAAGCTCCTGACCGCGTATATTAATTTTATGTTTTAACCTCCAGAAAAAAGAATAATCATTAATTTTATGATTGCTTAATTTTTTAAGAAGCAATTAAATGGAATTACTCAAAGAACGCATCTTAAGTTGCAATTCCTGCGATTTAAGTAAAACTCGTAACCATGTTATTTTTGGTGAGGGTAACAGACATGCCGAAATCATGCTAATAGGTGAAGCACCTGGAGCAGATGAAAACCGTATCGGAAGACCATTCATCGGAAAATCAGGACAACTACTTGATAAAATATTAGGAGCATGTGGCTTTAACCGCGAAGAACATGTATTTATCTCTAATATTGTACGGTGTCGCCCTCCTGGAAATCGCCCTCCAACTGAAGACGAAGTGAAAGCATGTATCCCTTTTCTTTATGAGCAAATTGAATTAGTAGATCCCAAAATTATCATTGCGATGGGGGCTACAGCATTAAGGAAATTACTACAGAACGACCAGTTAAGAATTACCCGTGTGAGAGGGAAATGGATAGAGTGGAATGGTCGCTTGGTAATGCCTGTTTATCACCCTTCGGCCTTATTATATAATCCCGACCTTAAACGACCGACATGGGATGATTATAAGAAAGTTGTAATCAAATATCGCGAACTGGTAAACGCCGACCACTACTCTGCACATCTATAGAAATACACCTGACAGCGTGTTATTAATATTGCAGGGTAGAAGGTTAGTCTTGGGGTGTTCTTCGTTGCTACAGACATTAGCAGCCCTAGCGGGCAGCACCTAACGCACAGCGTGTACTAACCAGAGGTTTTGAAGTCGGGCAAAACCTTCCATTTTAACCATCTGGTTAAAAAATATTCCCTAAACCTTGCATATTAAATTTAAGAGTCATTTCTTTGCATTAACCAGATGGTTAATCTGTCTGGTTAAATTTTGAAAGAGTATTAACCAAATGGTTAAAAATATGGCAAAAGATAATAAATCAGTTGAAACACAGCAACAGATATTAGATGCTGCAAGACGTATATTTTCACAAAAAGGATTAGCAGGAGCCCGGATGCAGGAGATTGCTGATGAGGCTGGTATCAATAAGGCATTATTACACTATTACTATCGTAATAAGAATCTGCTTTTTGAGCAAGTTCTCGAGGAAGCAGTACGCAAGCTATTTAAACCTTTGGCTGTTTTTCTAATGGAAGATTCAGACTTGTTTGATAAAATCCGAAACCTCTGTCATTTGTACTATAGCGTGCTAATGAAGTATCCGTTTATCCCAAACTTTGTGACCAATGAAGCCAGCATGGATAGAGAGCGAGTATTTAAGTTAATAAAGTTAGATGGGATTATCGATGGAAAAAACAAGACAGTAAAACAGATTGAACAATACATCGAGGATGGTAAAATAAGGCCAGTTGATCCAAGAGATCTTATCTGGAATATCATAAGCTTATGTGTCTTTCCTATTATCAGTCGGCCTATTGCAGGAAGGATGCTATATCAATCAGAAGAAGAAATGGAAGCGGCATTAAAATCACGAGCGGATCATGTTGCCGATTTTATTATCGCTGCGATTAAGGTGTAAAAGTGATATTAAAGGCTCAGTGAGTCTAAATATCTATTAATCAAAAAATCTATATAAATGGAAAGCGTATTTCGTAAAAGCTATTGGATTTTCCTGATTGCGATACTCATGTCAATAACAGTGGATGCTCAGGAGGAGCTGACCTTAAGGGAATGTCAGGAGATTGTGATGCATAATTTCCCATTAGCAAAAGGAAAAGAGATTATCCAGACTCAGGGGGGATTGAATAAAGAAAATGTAGAGGCCGATTACTTACCGCGAGTCTTTGCCAATGGTAAGATTAGTTACCAGTCGGATGTTACTGGCATATCATTGCCAAACGTTCAAACACCTACTGCCCCCAAAGATCAATACCATATGAATATGGATGTTGAACAGATTATCTACCAGGGAGGACGAAAAAATACCCGAATGAAACTGGAAGATTTATCGGTTGATATAGAACAAAAGAATCTTGATGTACAGCTTTATGCTTTAAGAACAAGAGTGAATAGTGCATTTTATAGTATCCTTTTACTTCGTAAGAGTGAAAAGATTATTGCTGAAAAAAGGCAAACAATTACTGCTCGATTAAAGGATGTGAATAAGGCTGTAGAATCAGGTATGATGCCTAAGGCTGACGCAATGGTGCTGGAAGCAGAGATCTTGCTTCTTGAGCAACAAAGTACGGAACTGAAGTCATCAGAACGGAGAGCATTTGTTGTACTGGCAGAGTTGATGGGGCGTAATATCGACTTTGATATTGCTGAGGAGAGTATCAATGTAAATGGGATTGCATTTACCAATGAATTGAGAAAACTGCGTCCTGAATATGATTTATATGCGTCACAAAAGGAGATGCTTGATGAGCAAATTAATCTTGTAAAGAAAGATCGATTACCTACATTCTCAGGATTTGCTCAAGTTGGAGTTGGTAAACCAGGTTATAATCAATTAAAAGATCAACATGACAGTTACTATATGCTCGGTGGTAAGTTTTCGTGGAAGATATTCGATTGGAAGGCAACGAAAAGGAAACAACGTATTCTGGATCTTCAAAAAGATCTGGTTACCACTCAGGAAGACAGCTTTATTCGGAATCAAAAAGTTGAATTAGGTTCGGAAGGATCAAATATTCAAAAGTACAAGGACCTCTTACTTAAAGATGATGAAATCGTTCGTTTAAAGATTGAGATTACGAAGAGTGCTTCCTCAAGACTTGAAAATGGCATCATCACCTCAAGTGATTATCTGGAAGAACTAAATAAAGAAGTTCAGTCTAGATTGAACAGGGAGTATCATCGTATTCAACTCAATCAGGCGATTCAGGAATACAAAAGAATATTAGGCGATTACTAAGAAATTAAAAAAATGAAAAAGACTAAGTCAATAATAGGAGCTATGATATTATGCGCTACTGTGATTATGTGTAGCTGCAATCCAACAGTGGAAACATCTGATGCATATGGAAACTTTGAAGCTGTTGATTATATCATCTCAGCAGAAGCCTCCGGTAAGATTTTGCAACTTGATTTAGAGGAAGGTACTGTATTTGGTGGTCACACTATTGTTGGTGTGATTGATACCGTTCAGCTTTACCTAAAGCGAGAACAGCTAAAGGCTCAAAAGACTGCAATCGCAGCTGGCGTGAAGAATATCCTGTCGAGAATAAAGGTATTGGAAGAACAAAAGCAGGTCGCAGAAAAAGATCAGAATCGAATTAAAAAGATGTATGAGGATGGTGCTGTTTCTGAAAAATCAGTAGATGATATAGATGGTCAGATAGCAATCTTAAAGAGGCAAATTCAATCGGTGAAGACAGAAAATGCTAAGGTGTTAGGAGAGCTTGATGCTATGGAGTTTCAAATTCAGGCATTGACTGATCAGCTGATAAAGAGTAAGATTGTTGTTCCGCAGTCTGCTATGGTTTTGGAAAAATATAAAGAACCATACGAGATGGTAACCGCAGGTATGCCTTTATTTAAGTTGGCAAATATGGAGTATCTCGATTTAAGGGTATATGTGAGTGGTGATCAGCTTGCTGAGGTAAAGATAGGTCAAACAGTAGAGGTATTGATTGACAAGAATGTTGAAGAGAACCAAAGTCTTGAAGGTGAAGTAACATGGGTATCATCGCAGTCGGAATTCACTCCTAAGATTATTCAGACTAAAAAGGAACGGGTAAAACTGGTTTATGCAGTAAAAGTAAGGGTTAAGAATGATGGCAGACTAAAGATTGGAATGCCAGGAGAGATCAGATTCAAATAGTCCATGAGCACTTCGATCAACATAAAAGGGATATTCAAGAGTTACGATAGCGTGAAGGCGCTTAACGATATTAGTCTGGATATTAATCAAGGCGAATTATTCGGACTTATTGGTGCTGACGGTGCAGGTAAAACCACTTTGTTTCGGTTACTGGCTACGCTGCTTTTACCTGATGCAGGAAGCATTGATATGGAAGGTTACGATGTGGTGAATTCTTATAAGAAGATTCGTAATCTACTAGGTTATATGCCTGGAAGATTTTCGCTGTATCAGGACTTGAGTGTGATGGAGAATCTGAACTTTTTCGCAACGGTATTCAATACTAAGATTGAAGAGAATATTGATCTGATAGAAGATATATGGAAGCAAATAGAACCATTTAAAGATCGTAAAGCAGGAAAACTATCAGGAGGTATGAAGCAAAAGCTGGCTTTGTGCTGTGCTTTGATTCATAAACCAAAGGTTTTGCTGTTAGACGAACCTACAACAGGTGTTGATGCTGTTTCGAGAAGCGAGTTCTGGCAGATTCTGAAAAAGATTCAGCAATATGGAATTACTATCGTGGTTGCTACTCCTTATATGGATGAAGCGACATTGTGCGATAGGGTAGCATTGTTGGATAAAGGAGCGATCCTGCAGGTTGATACGCCTCAAGGTGTTGTGTCAACATATAGGAAAGCACTGTATGCCATTACTGGTGCTAATATCTACGACATGATGCTTTTGTTGAGGAAGTATGAATTTACCGAATCGGTATTTGCTTTCGGACAGGAGTTACACTATACTGATAAACGTGATGAGTTTGATACTAATCAATTGCAGCATTACCTCAAGGAGGCGTTGCAGCAAGATGTGCTTGTGAGATCAATAAATCCGAATATCGAAGATTGTTTTATGGCATTAAGCATTCAAAAGAATAAGTAAATGGACCAGGAAACAAAAGTGATTAAAGTACGCAATATGTACAAAAAGTTTGGAGACTTTATCGCCAATGACGACTTGTCATTTGATGTCTTCAAAGGTGAAATATTTGGTTTTCTTGGAGCTAATGGTGCTGGAAAGACTACTGCTATTAGAATACTATGCGGACTTTCATATCCTACCTCTGGAGAGATTGAGGTGGCGGGATTCAATGTATACAAACAGCGAGAGTTGTTGAAGCGTAAAATTGGGTATATGAGTCAAAAGTTCTCGCTTTATGAAGATCTTACTGTTTATGAGAACATCCGTTTTTATGGGGGTATATATGGACTGCCACTTAAAGAGATCAAGCGTAAAGCAACCGATCTGCTTCAACGGTTGAATCTGGAGGCTGTAAGAGATACTAGAATTGGTGAATTGCCTTTGGGCTGGAAGCAGAAATTGGCTTTCTCTGTGGCGTTGATTCATGAGCCTGAAATCATCTTTCTGGATGAACCAACCGGAGGTGTTGACCCAATAACAAGGCGACAGTTTTGGGATTTAATCTATGAAGCAGCCAAATCGGGAGTAACCATTTTTGTTACCACACATTATATGGATGAAGCGGAATATTGCGATCGAATATCAATTATGGTAGATGGAAAGATCGAAGCCTTAGATACGCCAGATCATTTAAAAGAACAGTTTAATGCAGAAACAATGAATGATGTATTTCTGCGTTTGGCGCGCTAACAGGAGTAATATGCCGAGAATGCATTTGTATTAAAAGTTTAGTCAAGATCAATATGAATCGATTTATAGGATTTATTAAGAAGGAATTTTTTCACATTCTGCGTGACAAACGTTCAATGCTGATATTGTTTGGGATGCCTATTGTGCAGTTGTTGCTGTTTGGTTTCATGATCACTACCGAATTGAGGAATGTCAATATCGCCATTTTAGATCATGCAAAAGATAATTATAGTCTTGAGATCACCAACAAGATCACCTCATCAGGATATTTTAATCTGACAGAGAATCTACAATCAGAGAAAGAGATTGAGGAAATTTTCAGAGCAGGCAAGGCCAATGCGGTGATTGTATTTGATCGAAGTCTTGAAAGAGACGTTGTCAATGGTTTTCCCGGTAAGATTCAGTTGATTACCGATGCATCAGATCCCAATGTTGCCAATCTTGTTGTGAAATACCTTGAGGGGATTGTGCAGAATTATCAAATTACATTGAATCGCACAACACTTAATACAGTGGGAATAAAGCCCGAGATGCGTATGGTTTTCAATCCGGCACTTGAGAGTGTTTACATGTATGTACCGGGTATTATGGCAACCATACTGATGTTGGTATCAGCAATGATGACCTCCATCTCGATTGCAAGAGAAAAAGAATTAGGAACCATGGAAATATTGCTGGTATCTCCATTACGACCAGTGCAGATTATCCTTGGAAAGGTTACTCCCTATCTGGTGTTATCAGTAATCAATGCGATTGTAATTATATCCATGGGCTACTTTGTTTTCCATGTTCCGGTACTCGGAAGTCTGGTGTTCTTGATGGTTGAAAGTATTCTATTTATCCTGTTGGCGTTATCATTAGGGATACTCATCTCTACTGTTGCTGATAGTCAGCAGGTGGCCATGATGATATCGATGTTTGCCCTGATGTTACCAACCATCTTGTTGTCAGGATTCATTTTTCCTATTCGAAATATGCCTTTGCCACTTCAGGTACTCTCAAATATTATGCCCCCTAAATGGTATATTGTTATACTCAAAAACATCATGTTGAAAGGAGTAGGAGTTGCCTATGTATGGAAGGAAACCTTAATATTAATAGGGATGACACTGGCGTTTATCGGATTAAGTGTTCGGAAGTTTAAGATACGCTTAGAGTAAGTATTAGTTGTATTATAGACTAACGTTGAGCACATTAAAAAGTAGATCATATGCGTACAATCAGATATATATTACAGAAGGAATTTCTTCAGATTTTTAGGAACAAAGGGATGCTTCCTATCATTTTTATTTTGCCTGTTATTCAGCTTTGTGTGTTGACATTTGCGGCAACTTATGATATGAAGAATACCAATATTTATATCGTAGATAAGGATGTCTCGAAACACACTCAGGAGATCATTGGGAAGTTCGAGAATTCTTCATTTTTTACCATTACAGGTATTGGTTTTTCTGAAGCTATTGCTGAAGATGAGTTTTTAAAAGACAGGACTGATGCTATTCTTGTTTTTAATAAAGGATTTGGGAATAATCTGGATAAAAGAGAGGATGCTCCCGTTCAATTGCTGGTCAACTCAATCGATGCCCGGGCAGCCAGTCTGTTTGGAATGTATATCGTTGAGGTGCTCCAAGAGTACAATACAAAAGTAATTACCACCAATTCCCCAGTTGGGAAAAGTGCCCTGTCTCAGCGAATAACCACAAGCTATAATCACTTTTATAATCCTGAAATGGATTATATCTCCTATATGTTGCCGGGAATACTGGTGATTCTGGTGACGGTAATAGGATTGTTTTTATCGGCGATGAATGTGGTAAGGGAGCGCGAAATTGGTACCATTGAACAGATCAACGTTACTCCGATTAAGAAATACCAGTTCCTTATCGGTAAACTGATCCCATTTATTGTAATTGGTTTCTTTGAGTTGGGAGTGGGACTGCTGGTCGCTGGATTTATCTTCAAGATTCCTTTTCTTGGCTCGGCGTGGTTAATCTACTTGGTGGCGTCAGTTTATTTATTGACTATCCTGGGATTGGGATTATTTATTTCAACACAGACAGAAACGCAGCAACAGGCCATGTTTATTGCATGGTTTATCATGGTGATTTTCATTATGATGAGCGGACTGTTTACGCCTGTTGAGAGTATGCCGGAGTGGGGCCAAAAGTTGAATATTATCAATCCTGTGGCGTACTTTATCAAGGTAATCAGAATGATCATGATGAAGGGATCAGGTTTCCATGATATTAAGCAATATATTGGAGTCTTGCTGGTTTATGCTGTTTGTGCTATCTCATTTGCTGTAAACAGATACAGGAAGGTAGCGTAGTGCAAAATCACCTGTCAGCGTCGTTAGACCTGTCAGTGTGTAATATCTAATCTGCAGAAAATGCAACACATTTGTCAGATTGTGTATTGCATAGGAACTCAAGCTGCGTTAACTTTATGACGCTTATTGTCTGAATGTCAAGATAAAATAAGCACTTAAAAGCAAGCATAGATGAAACGTAACGAACCTACTATTATGCACATCATTTTACGTCGCCTGATGATCTTCACGATGTTAGTAGTCCTTCTTGGGGGATATCATGGGTATGCCCAACAGACGGCTTCTCCTGTAAGATTGAGGAGCGATCTGATTGAACATACCGAGCGAGTGTTTATCAATGGAGAGATTTCACAAATACCATTCGACGAGATTAGTAAGGTTGTAGAGAAACCACAGCTGGTTTTAATTGGAAGTCGGCAGCCTGTTCTCTCATGGAGCATTGATGATAGTAGACACAGCATTATGCAGACAGCTTTTCGTGTTCAGTTGAGTACTTCTCGTAATGAATGGGAAGATCAACAAAAGCTCCTGTGGGATACAAAAGAGAATAATACAGATCAGTCGATGGTGAAATATTCAGGAGCTCCATTAAATCCAGAGACCAATTATTACTGGCGTGTAAAAATATGGAACAATAAAGGTGAAGAAAGTGACTGGTCTGCCGTTAAAGGTTTCAGAACAGCTAAAGTATTAAAAGCATACAGTAGTGCTGCTTATCCTCTTCAACAGGTTGACGAATATCCAACACAGGTAAAAGACATTACGCCGGGCTTGCAGTTTGTCGACTTTGGTAAAGCGGCTTTCGGGCGCATGAAGATGACAATTGACTCTCAGGAAAGAGATGATACCCTTATCGTGCGATTTGGAGAAGTTATCACATCTCAAGGGAGGATCAATCGGAATCCAGGAGGTTCCAGGCGTTACCGACAAGTTGAGGTGCCGCTACTTCAGGGATATCATACCTATACGGTTAGCATCACTAAAGATAAACGTAATACAGGTGCTGCAGCAATCAAAATGCCTGACTATATCGGAGATGTTTATCCATTCCGATATTGCGAAGTTGAAGGGAAGGCTGATGTACGCAATGTGTCGCGTGAGACTGTAACTTATCCGTTTAATGATTACGGCGCTGTTTTTGAATGCTCTGATCAGGTATTAAACGATATTTGGGAATTTTGTAAATATTCGATTAAGGCGACTAGTTTTACTGGTATTTATGTTGATGGCGATAGGGAAAGAATTCCTTATGAAGCGGATGCATATATCAATCAGTTATGTCATTACGGTGTTGATGATGAATTTACGCTGGCAAGAAGAAGTCAGGAGTACATGCTATTTCATCCTACGTGGCCTACTGAGTGGATATTGTCATCAGTATTAATGGCTTGGAAAGATTACCAGTATACCGGTAATGAAGATTTTATTCGTCAGTATTACAGCGATTTGAAATATAAGTCGTTAACCGAACTCACCGATGATAATGGCTTGATTAGTACACGTACTGGTCGACTTTCCGTAGATGTGCAAGAAACAGTCCATTTTAAGGGAAAGAGTCTAAGGGATATTGTGGATTGGCCTCATAAAGGGATTCTGGGATTGAGTAATGACGATTCGGGTGAGACAGATGGCTTTGTGTTTACCGATTACAATGCTGTTGTTAATGCCTATCACAATAAAGCGTTGCAGGTGATGAGCGTAATGGCGGGTATCATTGGAGAGATTGAGGATAGTGTGTATTATGCCGATCGGGCAATAGCCCACAAAAAGGCTTTTAATAAGTTACTGTTCGACAAGAATAAAGGATACTACAGGGATGGTGTTCATACTGATCACCATGCGTTGCACTCTAATATGTTTGCACTAACCTTTGGATTGGTTCCTGAGCAACATATAGATAAGGTAACCGACTTTGTAAAGTCGCGTGGCATGGCTTGCAGTGTTTATGGTTCACAACATTTGCTCGATGCCGTTTATGAGGGGGAGTATGCCGATTATGGACTGCAACTGCTTACTTCAAGAGAGGATCGAGGATGGGCACATGCTATTTATGATATCGGAACAACAATTACGCTTGAGGCTTGGGATAATAAATACAAGCCTAATCAGGATTGGAATCATGCATGGGGTGCAGCTCCTGCTAATATCATTCCTATGCGTTTGATGGGGATAGAACCATTGGAACCTGGATTTAAAAAGATAAGGGTAAAGCCGCAACCCGCGAATCTTGAATGGGCAAGAATCATTAGCCCTACCATAAAGGGTGATGTGAAGATGAGTTTCCGAAACAAAGTGGGGAAACAATTTGTCATGATTTTGAATCTTCCTGCCAATACCGTAGGAGAGGTTTGGGTGCCCATATCTGGAATGAAGGCCTATGAACTTTCCTTGAATGGAGAGCTCATTGACGCCAAAAGAGTACGAAATTTTTTAGTTGTTAGTAATGTAGGTAGCGGGAGGCATACATTTGAGCTAAGCGCTCAATAAGCCATCCCAACCTACAGATACACCTGACAGCATGCCGCCCAGAAATATGTTTCCAGGTACAGTGTACGCTGAAAGGTGATTTTTTGCAGCACTGAACACCTGTCAGCGTCGTTAGACCTCGTGTAATATATTACCAGAGGACCAGACTAGCTCGAGTGTTGTCTTAGCAATGCTCTTGCTTTTTGAGATCCCATGCTGCTGGCTTGTTTCAGACTCTGGAAGGCTGATTCCCGATCGCCTAATTCCAATTGTGCTTTCCCCTTCAAATAATGAGGAGCCGGATCATTAGGCGATAGCTTGATGGTATTATTGAAGTCATCAATAGCAGCCGAGAAATTACCTAGCTTAAGTCTTGTGGTACCTCTCATTTCGTATAACAGTGGCATTAGCGACTTCTTCGGGTTGAGCTGTAATGCTTTTGAGAATGCTTCATTGGCCTTGTTCCATTGGTTCGACGAATAACTGGCTAGGCCGAGGTAATACTGCGAGTATGAATCGCCTTCAAACAACTTGACTGCCTTCTCCAGGTTCAGCAATGCTTTGCTGTATTGCTCTTTATTTTGGTAAATCACCCCCATGTAGGTGTAAGATTTATAATTCGATGGATCAATTATTGATGCTTTGGTCAGGTCTCGTAACGCTTCATTGGTTTCATTCAGCCTCATTCTGGTAATACCTCGAGAGATGAAATAGTTGCATTCTCGATCGATTTTTATAGCCTGATTAAAATCTTTTAGAGCCAACGCGTATTGCTGTTGCTTTAAGTAAATCCGACCTCTCTTGTAGTATGGTTCTGATTTTTCGGGAAACTTTTTTACTGCTTTATCGAAAGCCATAAAAGCCCCTTTTAGGTCACCCTCTTTCTGCTTTATTTCACCATTGCGGACAATAAATTCATCGTCGGATAAAAATTCAGGTACGATTTTAATATCCTTATTGTATTTGATATTCACGAACTCTGGGATATTGTTGGCATGCTTATCAAATGAAAATTTTTCCAGATACACAGGAGGCGAATCTGTACCATCATCATTGATGTGCGTCAGGAATAACTGGGTATAAGGACCAAATGCCTTAGTGGCAAAAACCAGCCATTTACTGTTGGGTGACCATGAATGCCACGAATTCATGTTATTGGTATTACAAGTCAATTGTCGAGCTTCTCCTCCTTCAGCAGGAGTAATAAACAGTTTGCTGTCTTTCTGAAGTAGCATGAAGCTTTCAGCGCGACAAAATACTAACCATTTCCCATCGGGTGAGATCTTAGGAAAGTAGTTGCTATATCCATTGTTCGAAGCGCCTGGAACAGGCTTTGCTACTCCTCCTTTGCCTTCGTTAAATGGGATTTTATATATATCAAACTTCATTAGCGAGTCACGCTGCATGTAGCTATTTTCAAATTTCCGGTAAGTATCTGCATCTTCTGGTCGGGGTACGGAACCATTCTTGATTCCACTCTCAGCATAATGTTTGGCTTTAGTACGGGTGAAATAGATAGACTTTCCATCAGGCGACCAGCAAGGATTACTTTGTACCAGGTCCTTATTGTTGGCTCCTTCCAATTCAAAATACTGTTTCTTCAATCGGTCATATACTACCAGGATACCCTTGAAAGGGAAGAAAAGCTGTGAATATTCCAATTCCTTACGATCGGTAAAAATCTCACAGTCTTCTAATGTACTTACCACATATCTACCATCTGGAGAAATGCGCGACAGTAATCCGTAGGTAAATTTACCATCTTGAAACTCACTCCAATGAATGATACTATCCTCGGCAAACATGGTCTTTCTCTCTAGTTCAGCAATAGCATAAGCTCCTTTATCATCGTGAGCATCAACATCCATTGCGGCTGTTTTTCCATCTGGAGTAAAGGAGTGGCAGTTGATGCAAACAGGTACATGATCAAGCACTGTGTGTGGTTTTGTTTCATTACTAACATCACCCAGATGCCAACGCACCTTCTTCAAATTCTCTCTGGCAAATTTAAATGGAAGGGGTACAGCTCGGTAGAAAATAGGAGCTTCTACTTTGTCTTCCGATATCTTCAGAGAGACTTCAGCTTGTGAGGTAGCATTCTTGCTAACACCATCGATCTTAACAGTAATTGTTTTTCCTGCTGCTTTTTGAATCAACATTTCCCACAGATCGCTAGTTGGTCGCCAGTTCGGTTTGGAGGTTTCCACGTTTTTTACCGCCAATGAATCAGCAATATAACAGGATACCTGCCATTTGTTGATCTCTTTATTGTTCTCCTGCCATACCAATGTAGGTGCAGTTATGTCAGCCGGAAAAACCACATTATTAATGGGATAAGTGATTGTTAGTGTATTGGTAATTTCAATATTTTCCTTCAGAGGGATAGAATAGAATATTGCAGCAAATACTACAAGTGCAATACCTGGTAGTAATGTTTTTCTCATGGTTAAATTAGTTTTGGAGATAGCCTCCTGTTAGTCTGGTTAATTGGACATTAAAAATAGAAATATTTTTTAATGATTAGTAGTCTGACCTTGGAAAACTAATGCTTCTGAAGTTCGTACAATCATAATACATATGAATGATCTCTATTGGGATGATTGCTAAAGAATAAGGAGGTTACATCATCCTTTGCGTTAAGTATTTCGGACTATCATTTTTGAAAAAACAATTGCCATGAAAATCAGAAATTATACCACAATCGGATAGTGGTGTGATGGCAAGAGGTTGGCCTTATACCCGGTTAACCTCTTCCTTACACCAACATATGAAAACCTATAGAGTTCCCTGGGGATTTGGCTGACTTTCGTAGAACATTGTATGCAATTTGAGCATAATGCTAGACGAACAGGGGCTTATCAAGAGGGTATTGACGAGCTTCTTGGCCCAGAAGGTTGCGCTCTAGGTTCAATTGGTTTATCTTAGTGCAATGAATAGGAAACAACCAAAGGGAAATGTAACAACGTCGATTGAGCGTGTAATAACACTATTACAGAGGGAATATGAATTATTGAGAAACAGAAAACAACTCTTATTTTTTGTTGCTATATTGTTTGTTTCTACAGCTAGTTTGCTGGCTATCTTAACGCCTTTTGGATTGCATTCCTTTCCGCGCCTGGAGCGCTATATTATCATCTTTAAGTATGCTGGATATCCTATAATACTGTGGTATGGGCTGGTTAATTTATTATCACTCGTAGTTAAGAAACCATACACAATTCTTAGCACGATGATATTGATGTTGGTGTTGATAGTAATAGGTGCTGCTACCAGCTATTTTATTTGGGCCGACTATTTTGACTACAACTCATTTTCCTGGAGAATACTCATGCAGTTTCAGGTCATGGCCATTTCTGTTGGATTTATGCCTTTGCTTATGATATTGGTTTTGCATTCTAATTATATATTGATGAAACGATTACGTGAAGCTGGGAAAATGAATGCAGGTATAACGAAGTCTTCTAATCATCTTGATGAACTTGTTGAGATCTACTCTCAGGAGCACAACAAAAAGTACAGCTTTCAGTTTGCGGAAATTGATTATATCCAATCACAAGATAACTATATCAAAGTGGTCACCAATACAGACAAAAGTGATGTCCTGATTAGAACAACGCTCAGTAGTGCCGACAAACAGATCAATGAAAATACAACAGGTATATTCCGATGTCATAACAGTTACATTGTGAATATGCAGAAGGTGGCAAAAGTTGAGGGCAACGCATCGGGATATAAATTGCACTTGTCGGCAGGCATAGTTCCCGTATCAAGAAAATATGTCCCAATAATGAAAGCTTATCTTGAACAGATTTCAGCAGAAGAGAATGAATCCTGAGTATATCTTGGTCTGCGCTATCCTTTGTTATTTATCCCTAAATGACTACTAACTACCCCTGAGCACTGATAGATATCCCTGAATGTTGTTGGTATTCCCTTTTATTTTCAGGTTATTAAGTGGAGGCATAGTTTTGAGACTTTAGAACATTAAAGTTTAAGACTATGAAATTGAAAGTTGTTGTAATTATCTTGGTATTATTCGGATTCTATGGGGTGGCTCTAGGGTGTAGTGCATTTACAATTAAGGGAAGAACTGATGTTTTTATGTACAAAAGCTATGACTGGCATTTTGGAAACGGAGTTTTAATGTATAATCCAAAGGCAGTTGCCAAGATTTCTTTTCCCGCACCAGGAGCCTATCAGAAACTGAGATGGCGATCAAAATATGCCAGTCTTACCTTTAATCAATACGGACAATCACTGCCCAATGGAGGAATGAATGAAGCTGGATTGGCAATTGAAATATTATGGTTGAATTGCTCGGTTTATCCAAAATTAAAAGGGCAGAAAGCGCTGATTGAGTTACAATGGATCCAGTATGGATTGGATAACTTTAAAAGTGTTGATGAACTTATTCAACAAACATCAAATATTGTAATTGCTCCACTTTATGCAAAGGTTCATTACTTCATTACAGACAGGATGGGCAATAGTGCAGTTGTTGAATATATCGATGGAAAACGGATTGTGCATCGCGGAAAGGGACTGCCATACGCTGCAATTACGAACTCCACCTATGGATATTCAAAGAGAGGATTTGAGACCGATGCTGCAGGTTGTGGTCGTTTTAATAGCATTTGTAAATCCCTAAACGTTTTTTCGAGAGTAGATAAGTCGCAAACATTGATGTCTGGATTTAATGTCTTAGATAAAGTGAAGACTCGTGGAACGAAATGGCAAATTGGATATGATCTCGGGAGAAGAGAGGTATGCTTTAGAACCTGTGAGAGTATGGAGGTGAAGAAGATTCGCATGAGTGATTTTGATTGTGAGAATAAAGTGGCATGTTATATAGAGTTGAATACATCTGCTGACCTTCATGTGAGTGATTTTAAGAAAGTGAGCGTTGGGACCAATGATCGTTTATTAAAAGAAGCCTTTAAACAGTTGAGGCTTCCGGTACCTTTTTTTGTCAGATGGCTTTTCGCATATTATCTTACAAATGAGAAGGACGGTGTTACACTGAAGTGGGTAATGCGTTTTTGGGGTATATTTAAATGATTTATTCTAATTGTAGTATCAAATTAACCACAACATTGGCTATGGGTAAAAGGATATACGAATGAGAGTAAACTTTGACTAAAGTCTGTTTATAGATCTATGTGACATTGGATATGGATGTGGGGTACTTGGATAGTAACCTGAGTCAACTCGGGGTCCTACCAAATTAATACCAAATTTTACTTTTCTTCGATTGTCTTCGATATTTTCCGGGAGTCTGTAGGAGAATTCTTCTTGAATAAAGCCTTTTTACTCTAAAATGTACCCATTTTGGGGACATCTGTGAGAAGAACGTTGATCGGTTATCGTGATTGTAAAGGTAGCAAAAATGGAGGTGGAATAAAAGAAAATATTATTGAGAATATTAATGAAACTATCCTATATTTATGGAGCCGTTTTATTTAGAAATTTTATCTATACCACATATTAACCATTTAATATTATGAAGAGTTATACTTTTTTGTTATTGTTTGCAATAGCTGCAACATTATTCAATTCTTGTGAAGAACCTTGGAGACCACTTTTTAATGGAGAGAACCTGAATGGTTGGGATACTTGGGTAGGACCAAAAGAAAAAGGTGGAGAACCAATTGGATTAAATAAAGATCCGATGAATCTTTTTTCCGTTGTTGATCTGGATGGCGAGAAAGTAATTCGTATTTCTGGAGAAATCAATGCATCACTGGCTACGCAAGAAGAGTTTGAGAATTACCATTTGGTGATGGAGTTTAAGTGGGGTGATGAGGTGTTTACTAAATACAATTCAGGTCTGCTGTATCATAGTTATGGTGATTTTGGCGTTGGACTTGGTGTTTGGATGAGCTCCCATGAACTTCAGCTATGGACTGGTCACATCGGAGATTCATATCGCATGGGGAAGTCATACTGTGAAATACCTATGGAGAAAAACGCCGAGGGTAAATTTGTATATTCAAAAGATGGAGAGAAAACTCCTTCTGTACCAGGTACCGATACTCGTATTGTTTCGAAAGATGGAGACTATGAAAAAGCATCGGGAGAATGGAATACTGTTGAACTTTATTGTTTTGGAAGAACCTCTGTTCATGTAGTAAATGGAAAGGTGAACATGGTAAACTACAATTCGGCGAAATACTTAGAGGATGGTACAACAGAACCATTATCTAAAGGAAAAATCCAATTCCAATCTGAAGGTGGAGAGCTTTTTATTAAAAGCGTAAAGATTAAAGCGATAAAGGAGATTCCAGCGGAACTACTTAAATAAAATATTCAGAATTTATATTGGTTACGGCATTGATGTTACGGTTGTAATTTGTGCTTAAACCATTGCAGTCCGACTAAGTAATTATTTAGCCGGACTGTTTTTTTATGGACGTATCAGTCCTTTAAGACCTGATTGATTTCAACAATAGCATAGTGTAAAAGGATGTAAGAATAGGAGTAAAATTTGATTAAAACCTGATGTTTGATTAATGTTATTTGGGAATTAAGTGTTCAAGGAAAGGTGGGGGAATCAATGGAGATTAAATGAACCTCTCATTTTACTGTTATTCAGTAGTGATTTGCTTCTCATTCGGTCCCGATTCGGTAGGTTGACTAAAATGTAGCATTTTTAGAAACATTTTACTTCGGAAATGTCGTGTTTTTAGAAACATTACTCCCCAGAAACGCACCGACATGGAAAACACTACAGTAAGAACGATGGTTGATTACCTCATGTGTAAAGGTAGCAAAATTGATTGATTTTAAGGGGGTACGGAGGAGGTTTTGCTTGACTAACTTTAAAGCATTTGTTTAACAGATGTTTTGATGTTTGGTAATATATAGTTAAATTCGGAAGACCAATAAAATGTGATTAAAATGAAAACAACTTCAATAATCATGTTACTTCTATTAGTTCAAACTACCCTTATGGGGCAGGTTTTGGAAGGTAGGGTAGTTGATTCAAAAACAAATGAACCTTTGAAATACGTAAGCATTGGGATTATCGATTCCAATTATGGTACAATCACTGATAGTGATGGGAATTTTCGGTTTAAAGCGAAAAGTGAAGCTACATCTGTAGTACGGATTTCAATGATAGGTTATGATCCTCAGAAATTCACGACACAGGAATTGCTCGATATTGAAGGAGATATTAAGCTTAATGCATCAGTTGTTGAACTCCCTGAAGTAACAATAACTCCTTCCTCTGAGATAAAGGTAGGAGCAATAAAGCCAAGTAAGTCTTCTGGCTGGAGTGGTTGGGGTGGACAAAAAACAAGACGAGGTTATGAAATTGGTTTGATACTAGACCTGGAAGATAAGCCTGTAAAAGTTAAAGATCTAAATGTACTGCTTAAAGGGCAGTCCTTTGATAAGAGTTTGTTCCGGTTGCACATAAGGTCAATAGAAGGGACCAAGGTCGCTGACGAATTATTAACAGAGAACATTATCTTAACTATTACTGAAGAATCTGGTTGGGCTACAATGGACTTGACTCCATATGATATTGTCCTTAACGGAAAGGTAGGTATTACATTGGAATGGTTAGAGGTTGCTGGAAATAATCCTGATCGTGCAATCAAGATTAATAAGCAAATGACCGATGCCTATATCTTGTTTAAAAACAGCAAGAATTTTTGTGGCTTATATCGCTGGGGAACAGAGGCGAAGTGGAAAAAGAATAATAAACTAAGTCCAAGCATGTATCTAACGGTGTTGGAATAATGATATTGATGAAGAGGTAACTTAATAATAGAGCAATAAATGACTGACTTACCAATAACCATAGTACACAGAGGCGAAAAAAATAAAAGTGTTGGAGGATGTGCATTAACATTATTGGGTGTTTCGTCGATTATTATCGTTATAATTATCTTGCTACTGATTCCATCGAGATTTAGTTTGGAACACTGGGGATATGACTTTATTGTAGAATGGAAGTGGGGAGTTTTAACTGTTTTGTTTTTCTTTGTGTTTGGCCTTATCTTGAAGTATTTAAACAGAGAGAATATCTATGGAAAATTGATTTTTAAAGAGGATGAGATTGTTGAGATGTGGAAGGACAAAGTAACTACGATTAGAATCGATCATATAGTATATCTGAGCTATGTTTTTACTGATGTTCCCGTTGAGTCTGAAGGATTCGATAATGAAGAACATTGGATTACCATAAAACAGAAGTTTCCAAGACGAAAATTTCGACTGGAGTGTTTAATCGATAAAGACCAAATAGCTCTAATGGAAGTATTATATGATTACAAAAATAGAGGAATAAAGGTCGAGATAGATCGAATTTATTGACTTGCGTAGTACGTTTAGTCAAATGCTTTATTGTGATGGAAATTTGCTGTTTACAACAATAAAGAATAGGATATCTATTAATTAAAACTCAATAAAATGAAAAAACTGATTACGACTTTAGGATTAGTATTTGGATTATACCTCATTGGATTCTCACAAGAATATTTGCAAAAGGATATTATTAAGTTGTCTGAAATTTCAACCAATAAGAAGTACGGTTACTCCAAAAAGAAGCCAATAAAGACAGGTAGTATCGAAAAGGAATATCATTTCTTAAATGCGCTGCGGGGACCTAACGGTGAAAAGGTAAAATATGTGAGACAGGGAAGTTGTTGTCCGTTTAGATGCAAGTCCGCAGCATTTGGTAAAGGATTTCTTGATGCTTATCAACTTAGCTATGAAGGAGGGAAGACTGTAACTCTTTACCTAAATGGTTATGAGTACGAAGATTTAAAATGTCCGGTTGGTTTTACTTTTGTTACCCCAGATATGATCAAATCAGGAAGCTCAGTACATGGTCCGTTAAGCCAAAAAACTAATGCAGGTAAATAAAATTAGGAATACCCCATATTCAAAACATAACAACTAATAAAAAGGAACATGAAGTTATTTTTCTCTATTGTAATTTTTAGTTTGTCGATTCTTATTTCTAATCAGGGAGTACAAGCACAGAATAATGCACCAAAATCGATGCTTGTTATTGATACAACCAAATACCCTGTGGATCCAACTATGCTGGCAAAGCTAGATCCTGGCTGGATTGAGCGGGTTGAAATTTCGAATAGTAAAGAAGCAGGTAAGAGCTCTATAATGTTGATGTATATAAAGAAAGAATTTTCAGATAAGGCATTGCTAATAGCGAAGAATGAATCAGAAAGTTTAATTTTCAAAACGGTGGAGAGCTTTCCTGAGTTTGAGTATGATGATAAAAAAATGACCGCTGATGCTCTTGAGGATTTTTTCAGACAGAATTATCAAATGCCTAAAGAATTGAAAGGCAATGGATATAGCGGAAGGATCTATATAAAGTGTATTGTTGAGCGAGATGGTAGTCTTTCCGAAGTTATTGTCAATAGAGGTATTGATAAAACACTAGATGAGTCAGTTAAGACCTTTATTGTTGAAAAAATGCCACCTTGGATTCCTGCCAAAATAAAAAATGAGGGTGTAAGGTATCGTAATATCTTTCCCGTAAATATTAAGTGGTTATATGGCGAGGTTAAATGATTAATGTTGCGAAATGATGGGATTTGAGAGCTGGAATTTAAAGTATTTATTATTTGTACTTCTGATTTTTTTATGCAACCAAACTTTTAGCCAAAGTTCTAATTTTACTGGTAAAGTTATCGACTATGAAAGTAAAAATGCAATAGCTGGAGCAACTATTGTTGATGCAGATAACTCTTTGAATGGGACTATTTCTGATTTTGATGGATACTTTGAAATAGAAATAAAACGGGGAAAAAGAAATATTGAGATTGGTTTTGTGGGATATTATCAGATTAAACTGCTCAATATTCCCGAAGAAGACCGCGGTGTTGATTTAGGAGCAATAAGGCTTGCAGCAAATCACCTTTTAGATAATATGGTTGTTGGGGGAACTTGGCAGGATATAACAGATGAGCAAAAAGAGCAAGATAAGCAGTTGAGAAAAGATTATTTAAAGAACTATCGATTTAAAATTCTAGGGAAAGAATTAAAGCCTTCTTTTAAAAGGAAATGTATGGTATTTGATTTCGATAATAGATAAGAATACTTGTTTTAGGATAAGGAGAAGAAGATTTATCTCATGACGAGTAAATATGAATTTACAGAATGCTAATATGAAGCGTGATTGCAGCCGCTATGCAATAGATCAATTTAATAAGGTAATTGCAAGTTTATTGCCAAAGAATATAATATGGATTGTATGAATTCTTCGTTATTCAAGAGGTTGAGCGTAGTGCTGTTTTTGCTTATTGCAGTTGGATGTAAAAAACAATTTGAAGTTGTATTTCCGGATGATAAAGACGTTGTGTGTATTCCGTTTAAGTATACTTCTCAAGGGCATATCGTAACTCAAATGGTGGTTCATGATGATTCTTTAAATCTTCTGTTTGATACAGGGGCGGATATGACGGTTCTAACGACAGGAGTTAAAGGTCGTGTTTCCACCACTGTTATGAACTTTCACGATAGCTACGGAGTAGTTCATCAAGGTAAATTGGGAAGGATAAATTAATTTCAAATTAGGCTTTATCGCTTAATAAATAAAAACAGCCAATAAACTTCGAGAATGGGAAAACGAAAGATATTTTTTAGTGTAACGTTGCTTGTAATCACAGTTGCGCTTTCAGCGCAATCAAGAATTTCTCCCAAGAAGGTGGAAGAAGATGTTAATTTCTTTATCGAAACGGTTGAAAATGTTCACCCCGACATGTATTATTATATTTCTAAAGATAGTTTCGAGATAATAAAAAACTCCATTTACAAAGAGATCAGTACTCCGAAAACAAAAGATGAGTTTCTTGATATTCTGCATAATTTTAGACCTTGTTTCGATTCACATACAAATTTTGGGTGGATTATAACGAAAGATCGAAAGTATGTAAAAAGTGGAGGGCTGTTTTTTAATAAAGGGATAAAGATAACCAATGATAAACTTTGGTTGCTGAAAAAAGATGGAAGTATTGCTGGGGAGATCCATGCGATAAATGGTATGAGTGCCCAACATATTATTTTATCAGGGAGGAAATACTTTCATTATGAAAGTGCTGCACTTACGGATCTTGAGGTGAAATGTAATTTTCAGGATCTTTTATATTATCTAGGCGTACATAGTCCGTTTAATGTGTCCATCTCCAAATCCAATAATGAAAGAACTACGTTACAAATTGATGGAGGGAACTGGGGGGCTGCGAGGTATGCTAATAATTATCATCGTCATTATTTTTATGGCTCTATTTTAGAAAAAGATTCCATTGCATTGTTGGAATATAATTCGTGCGATTTTTATGGAGGTTTATTAAAAGAGTTTACCCAATTTGCAGATACTTTTTTTCATAGTCTTGCCCAGTCAAATGTTCGTCACTTGTTTATCGATATTTCTAATAATATGGGAGGACGTTCCGGAGTAAATAATCTCATATTTAAGCATCTTCTTGCTGATACTCTTACTGTAAAATCTATGGGTTTCTTAAAAAATAGCAAAGAGCTTAGTAAATCAAATTATGCGCATCGCTACAATGAAGAAAATATAGGACGAATAGATTCTATTGATTATGAGTGGATTGTTAGTCCAGGATGTAAGGATAAGTATTACGCATATAATGTCTACTTGATAACTGGTCCAAAAAGCTTCTCTGCGGCGGGTGATTTTGTTGATACCTTTATTCGTAATAATCTAGGTATAGTAGTCGGACAGGAAACCGGAGCACAAAGGAGTGATATCTGTTCTCCTATTGTTTTTAAGCTTCCTAATAGTAAGTTGCAGTTTTCTGTATCTGCGATACATTGGAATTATAATACTCCCAAAGGAGGATTTGAACCGGATTTACCATTCGAAATTAACTATATGAAAAGGTTGGATCTTACGGATTTGATATCATTAGTGAAGTTAATTAGGAAGGGGTACTCCTTTACAATAAAGCAGTGACTAGTGAAAATAATAAGTTGATACTATTTGAATGTTAATCATTTGATCATAAAATAATAAATCACATTGATATTGTGGAAAAAGAGAGACAATTAAATGATAAGGAAATAAAGGATCTGAAGAAAGATTTGAGAAACCTTGACCAAAGAGATGCCTATCAAAAGCGGTTTCTGGTAGGTTATACATTGGTAGCATTGATTGTTGGGACCATTGTCTACCATCGACTAGACTCAAGAATGGAGGTGTATTTGCTTTACGGAACTGTTTTAGTGTATATTCTAATTGGGATTTGGGTTTACTTGGAGAATTATGTGCAAGCTAAGAAACAAAGGAAAGATATTGATTTTGCATTAGTATCGAATAAAGCTAAAGTGATAAAGGTGGTTTCTGAAGAATACATGCAGCTGTCGGAGGTCGAAGATGAAGGTGTTTATTATTTATTTCAGCTTGATGACAACAAGGTCCTTTCTTTTGGAGGACAAGATTTTTATCCTACAAGGAAATTTCCAAGTAATGATTTCGAAATCGTGTTGATTCATGATGAAAAAGGAGAGCTGTTACTGCTGAAGAAATATGTGAAAGGGAAGAAGATACAACCGAAAAAGAAAATTACGAGACAAAAGAAATGGGAGTTGTTAAGTAGTGTTAACTATCCAGATCCTGAGAATTTTACGGTTGTCAATGGAAGGATTGAGGATTATTGTGAGGCGGTTGAGGGGAAGATAGGCGATATGTGAGAATTGTTTTCTTGTATAGTTGGCTTATGTTTAATATATTATTATTAATTTTAAAGTACTTGTTTTTCCAAGGGAATATACGATAAGTTTTCATAGCTAGTATAGAACGATAACCAAAACCAATAAATATGAATACAAAGATTTTTTTATTCGCAATTCTGATCTTTTTAAGTAATCAAACTTTTAGTCAAAGCATCAAGTTTAAAGGCAAGGTGGTAGATTTCGATACTAATGAGTTACTCGTGGGGGCGAGGATTGTAGATATGAATGGTAATAAAGATGTTGCTATTTCTGATTTGGATGGAAACATTAAGTTTGAGGGTAAGAAGGAGATTAAAAACCTATACATTCGTTATGCAGGCTGTTATCGAATAAAGCTTATTAATATTCCAGAAGGAGGAAAAGATATTGATTTTGGAAATATTAAAATGGTACCCAATCACCATGATGATAATATTCGTATAGGAGGACCTAGCCCTGAGCTAACGGATGAGCAGAAGAAGGATGACGAAAGATTGAAAAGGGAAGTACTTAAAAGTTATCGAATTAAAATCCAGGGGAAAGCACCAAAGCCTTATTTTGATAGAAGTGAGCTGGTGTTTGATTTCAGTAAAGAAGGGTAATAAATAATGAGTCGGTATAGTTGTGCCAAAATAGTGAGGAGAGCAAAAAATAAAACGATATACAGAATATTAGTCTTCTATATAATCGGTATAACATTATCTAATGTTTTTCGATTTGACTTACTTGATTTAAGAGTTCTGTCAGAGGGAGCGACTCCGTGGCAGTTACTTATAACTTCTCCTCTTGGTGCAATAGGCTTGTTTGTTGGTGCGCTTATTTCATGTTATCTCCTGAAGAAAGAACGAAGCTTGCAATATAGTTTGTTTGGTACTTCTCGAAAATGGAGTTTATTAATGATGAGTATTCCTGTAATTCTATTAGGTGTGTTTGGTGTGGAGAATGAGAATAGTGTAAGCAGCGGATATTATGGAGTAATAGGTGGTGTTGGGACTCTTATCTATTGCTTTTGTGAGGAAATAGGATGGCGGGGGTATTTGCAAGATGAGTTGAAGTCAGTTAAAGAATGGCAAAGGGTATTGTTAATAGGATTCTTATGGTACTTTTGGCACTTGTCATTCATTTCAAATCAAGACTTAATTGACAATGTTCAGTTTTTGGGATGGATGATTTTAGGAAGTTGGGGAATTGGTAAGGTTATTGATTCAACAAAATCAATAGTGGCAGCAACATGTTTCCATATGATTATCAATATTGCGATGTTCAATAAAGCGATGACATTGGGATTAACTGGTTCGTCAAAGCTTTTGATTTTGGGGATTTCTGTGGCTCTATGGATTGTAATACTGAAGTTTTGGATGAAAAAAGATAAGGTCATTATTAAAACTGTAAATTGAAACTAAAACCTAAGTAAGATAATCGATACTTCTATTTAGTTCTACAATGTTTTTAAATCAGTCATTTATAATGATGGCTGACTTGATCTCTACCAAATTTTGATACAAAAGTCATGGCACGATTAATTGTAACCTTAGTTGTATACACAATAAGGAACCAATCTGCAGATGCCTTGCTTAATTCATTTTTTCGAAAAAATCTTAATTCGTTATAGGGAAAAATCACAGATCTACACTCCTTATAATAAAGTTACATGTGATGGGTATTAAAAGTAACGATCTATGGCTTTATGGCTGGTAGATATAGAATGTGAGATTAAGCTGATTTCAGAAATATAACCGCAAGTATAACATTTACTGTAGAGTAGAATAAACTAAAACATTGTTATGAGAAAATCGATTTTAGGGTATGTAGGTGTGAGTATTTTGATAATACTTATTGCCTCGCAGTGCTCTGTTGGAACAAAACCAGATGTAACATTTAAATCTCTTTTGTATGAAATGGCTGATCGCTCAGTTATAACTCATTGGCCGAAGAATGAGTATAAATCATTGCAGACAAGTAGCTATAACAGAGCTGCAAAAACTCCGGATGATCGAAAAGGTTGGTTTGCAAATGGCGACTGTGGCTATGGTCTTGGTGTTGAGGAGAAAAATGGAAGAAAGGAAGTTGTTCTTTTAGACCATAACGGACCAGGTGTGATTACGAGAATCTGGTCGCCATATTTCTTTCGCTCCCTTAAAAATCGGGTTGGAAAGGATATAATGTTCTATCTGGATGGAGATACAGTACCAACCATTAAAACGAATCTAATTGAATTGGTAACAGGTAAGGGTGAGGTAAAAGAGCCTTTTGCTCAATATACAAATAGAGCAGGAGATTTGTATTTGCCTATTTCCTACGCTAAGAGTTGTAAAATAACGATGAGTGATGCCTCATTTTTCTATATTATCAACTATAGAGCTTATGACGAGGGGACTACAGTGGAAACATTTAAGCCTGAGTTGCTATCGAAATATAAGGATGATTTAGCAAAGGTTGGTAATAGTATATTAGAGCCAGAAAACTTTGATGATGGCGAGGCTTTTACTATAAGCGAAGCTATTCAGAGTGGTAAGAGTGCTTCTCTAAGATTACCTGACGGTAATAATGCAGTGCGACATCTTGAATTTCATTTAGATGCAGCTAATATTCCTCAGGCTTTACGTTCAACAGTCTTGGAAATGTCATTTGACGGAGAGCAAACTGTTTGGTGTCCGCTGGGAGATTTTTTCGCGAACGTGAATGCCATAGATCCCTATAAAATGTGGGAACGTGAAGTGAAGTCGGATGGAACAATGGTATGTCGTTGGATTATGCCTTACAAAGAGAAGGGGGAGCTTCGTATTATTAATTTGGCCAAGCATCCTGTTGTGGTTAAGGCAAAAGTGAATACATCAAGCTGGAAATGGGATGATACGTCACTTCATTTTCATGCAAATTGGTGGACTGATTTGCCGTATGCTCCCAGACCTGTTTTTGATATGAATTTCATAGATATTAAAGGTCGTGGGATTCATGTTGGAGATAACCTTATCGTGCTAAATCCTCATTGGTCATGGTGGGGAGAAGGTGATGAGAAGATTTATGTTGATGAAGATATTGATCGAAGATTTCCTTCTCATTTTGGAACGGGATCGGAAGATTATTATGGATGGGCTGGAGGACAGGTTCCTAAGCGTGAAGATGAGTTCTCTGCTCCTTTTTTAGGAAATATTAGGGTTGGAGGACAGCATCATCCAAAGGAACGAGATCATGCAGGTCGCTCAGGACCGTTTACCAGAGGGTATAATATATGTACACGAACGCGCTCACTAGACGCTACTCCTTTCCGTAGTCGTTTTAAGTTTGACATGGAGGCATATAATATGGTTTCATCTCCTGATGCTTTTCTTCAGTATGCATTGGTTACATTTTGGTATGGTGAACCGGGAGTAAAACATAACAGGGTACCAATGTCAGAGCAAGCCGCAGCTCCTGTTCCGCAACCTGAGGATGTAGAGGCTTTTGCTAAGACTCAGTTGGAACAAAAGGGAAATGTTTTTTACATTAAAGATGCTATTGAATTGGAAAGCTTAAATGGAGTTTCGGTGTCACCTACGCTTAAGTGGAAGTCGTTAAAGACGCGAAATTTAAAGGAAGATAGTAAATTCAGTAATGCTCATGTTTTTGGCGTTAATTCGGCAAAGATAGGAGATTCTGCTGTCTTTACTTTTAACGAACAATATGAGGATAGAAGGATCTTCCTTTATCCGGCTGTATCACCAAACTATGGAAAACTCAATATTTTTGTAAATGGAAAACTAGTGAAAAAGGCTTGGGATGGTTATGGCAAATCTTTAAAGCCTGCATCTGCTATCGATCTTGGTGTTCATACACCTGATGGAAATGTTTTTAAGATAAAGGTAGAAGTTGTAGGTAAGAGCGAAGATGCTGTTGGAAATTTATTTGGACTAGATTGTGTTGTTTTAAAAAGTGCAGCTGATAAGTCGTAAGTTTTTATTAAGCTATATGAGATAGCTGCAATGTGACAATCCTGACAGGAGATATACCTTGTCAGGATTGCTTTTGTTTATACATATAGAAACTATTAATGCAGATTGATAACAAAGATTTCTATATTTGTTACCATGAGAAGGCTTGTGTGTGTAATTTTTATTTTAACGATTGTGGTTGTATCCAAAATGGTACTAGCCAACGATTTCCTAATAAAACAGTTCTCGATTAAAGAAGGATTAAGTCAGGTTTCTGTATTGACATCTTTGAAAGACCACAAAGGATATATGTGGTTTGGAACAAGAAATGGATTAAATCGATTCGATGGACATAACTTTGAGAAATTCGTCAATAAACCTAATGATACAACCTCATTATCTAACAATTTTATCTATTCAATCATTGAAGATCGAAATAATCGCATATGGGTAGGAACTGAAGGTGGACTTTGTCTATATAACGAGCTGACGAACTCATTCATCAGGTTTGGAAGAGATCAGAATGAAAAGAATACTATTTCCCATAATTCAGTAGTTAAGCTTTTTTGCGATAGTAGAAATAGAATATGGGTGGGAACAGTTCAAGGTCTGAATTTATATGATGAAAAATCTGGTGGATTTATTCCTGTAAGTAATTGTAAAACAACAGAGGACGAAAATTACTTTATTACTTCGATCTATGAGGATCATAAAGGTACAATTTGGGTAGGCACACAAAATAATGGACTTAAGTTATTTAATGAGTCAAAAACATGTTTGGAGAATTTTTCATTACCAAACATTTCTACGCCATTAAACTCAGTGACTCTTATAGTTGAAGATGAAAACGATAATTTGTGGCTTGGAACAGATGGGTATGGGATGTTTTGCCTGGAAGGTTTTTATAAACTTTCCGAAGAGAATGTCCAAATTAGAAAAATATATACAGAACAAATCAAAAAGGTGCGTTGTGGATGGTACGATGATAATAGGAATATTTGGTTGGGCACGTATAATGGACTCTACTTACTTTCAACAAAGACGAAGAGATTTTCTCAAGTAAATATTGCCCAAACAACAGGAGTTACACCAGATAATAAATCTATTCGGTCTTTATGTATCGATGAAAATAATAATGTATGGATTGGAACCTATTTTGATGGTGTACTTCAACTATATGAAAATCATAAAGGCTTTAAACATTACTCAAAAAACTTATCAGGATTAGCAAGTAACCTGATAAGTGCCTTTGCTGAAGATAAGAATGGAAATTTATGGATTGGAAGTGAAGACGGTGATTTGAATATGCTGGAGAGGAAAACTAATGTCTTTTGTCATTTTAAAATTGGAAATGAGACCGATGGCATGATTCCTCCCATAAAATCAATGATTTTTGATGATGAAGAAAGGCTTTGGGTCGCAACTTCGTTTAATGGAGTGAGGGTGTTCGATCCTAAAACAAAAAAATTGACGATTGTTCAGAGTAGCTCTAAGCTAGGAAAAGAATTACCTGTTAATAACTTAGAATATTTATGCTTTGATAAGGATAAGCAGTTGTGGATTGGAACAAACAATGATGGAATTATAGTCTATAATCCAAAAGAAGAAACCTTTGTTTCATATAAGAGTAATGCTGATGACTCAAGCAGTCTGTCAGAGAATATGATAATAACACTATTTAAGGATAGAAAAGATCGTATGTGGATAGGGACTCGTAGTGGAATTCTTGATGAATTTTGTCCCAATACAAATAGTTTTAAACATCATCTTACAAATTTGAGCGAAGATTTTGTCAAGCCGATGGCTATTAATGGAATATATGAAGATAAAAACGGAGATCTTTGGTTAGCAAGTAAAGGCGGTGGACTTATTCAGTATAATCCCGAAATGCAAAAGTTGAAACAATACCTCACTAATGACGGTTTTCCTTCCAATACATTTAATAAGATTGTCAAGGATAAGATTGGAAATTTATGGATTTCACATCCTCAAGGTGTGTGTTCTTTTAATAAGGAGACCTATGAAATAAACAATTACGACTATTTTTCAGGTATTCCTATTCGTGAATTTACACTCAATAGTTTAATTCTCCGCCATAATAACGAGATTTGTGTTGGTGGTATTGATGGATTCATCTCATTTTACCCTGCTAATATTAGAATTAACACTTTTGTTCCATCAGTAATATTTCAGGGATTAAAGGTTCATAATGATAGAGTCTTACCCAATGATGGAACGAATATTCTTTCAAAACCTCTTGATGAAACAGAGGAAATAGTGTTAAATCATGATCAGTCACGTTTTACATTTGAATTTGTTGCATTAAACTATATTGATCCGGAACACAATAAGTATACGTACATTTTAGAGGGATTTGACGAAGAGTGGCATGACGTTCAAAACAAACGATATGCTTCATATTCATCACTCCCAGCAGGTGAGTACGTATTTCGAGTTAAGGCTTTGAATAATGATGGAATATGGAATCATCAGGATAAACATGTTAGAGTGAGGATTCTTCCTCCTTGGTGGCTTACTTGGTGGGCTATATTGTTATATGTATTGTTCGGTCTGATGATAATCAGTTTAATTTTTGCATACTTTCTCTATCGACAGAGTATGAGAAATAAACTCAAAATTAAAACGATAGAAGTTGAAAAAGCAAAGGAATTCAGTGAGATGAGAAATAAGTTATATGCAAATGTATCTCACGAATTTTTCACTCCATTGTCATTGATCACTGCTCCTTTGGAAAGTATGATTGAAAAGACTCAGACAGATCTCTTTTTGTCGACCAATCTGGAATATGTGAGGCAAAATACGCAACGCCTTGTTCGGTTAGTAAAACAGCTTTTGACCTTTCAAAAAATGGAAAATGGTTATTTGCAGTTATTGGTGCAGCCTATTAATATGGTTCAATATCTCACCCCAATCCATAAGTCGTTTAAACAGTTAGCAAAACGGCATGGAATCAATTTATCATTTGTGTATAAGAATGAAGATATCGCTATTTGGGCTGATCCAACCCAATTAGAACATGTTTATTATAATCTACTTTCCAATGCATTTAAGTATACGCCAGAAGACGGTGAAATAACACTTGAAATTTCTGAATCTCCCGAACAGATATGTATTTCTGTTAAGGATTCGGGTACAGGAATGACAGCTGAACAGACAGGTAGAATATTTGATCGTTATTACCAGACAGATTCAAAGGTACAATGGACTTCTGGAGGTATGGGGATAGGTCTTTCTTTTTCTAAAGCAATTTTGGAACAGCATAATGGACGTATTGGAGTGGAAAGTCAGATAGATCAGGGCACAGTCTTTAAAACGTGGCTGAAAAAAGGGAATGAACATTTTCAGGGTCGGAGTGATGTTAAGATAATTGAGTCGACAAAAAATAGACAGCAGATCTCTCATGAGGATGAAAAAGAGGAGGCAAAGAAAGTTACTCCGGCTAATGAAAAAGGACAGAAAAATGGGCATATTCTTTTAGTGGAGGATAATAAAGAGCTTTCCATGTTTATTAAAAATTATCTATCACCGCATTTTAATGTGACTAGTGCATATCATGGAAAGCAAGCCCTGGAATTAATTTCGAAGCATCGTCCAGACCTTATAATCTCCGATGTAATGATGCCGGTAATGGATGGAATAAGTTTCTGTAATAACGTAAAAAGTAGTGACGAGTTTAAGGATATTCCCATCATTCTTCTAACGGCAAAGATAGCGGAGGAAGATATTAAAAAAGGTCTATCAACAGGGGCAGAAGACTACATGACAAAGCCTTTTAGTCTTGAAATTCTTAAAATAAAAATTGATAACCTAATTCGTCATTCCAGACTCCTAAGAGATAAGTATAGTGAAGAAATAAAACTTCCTGCTCAGGATAGAGGAATGTTGCCAGCTGATGAAAAATTACTTCGAAAGATTGTTACCTATATTGAAGAGAATATTAGCAATCCCAATTTGACAGTAGAAGAGATCTATACACAGGTTGGTCTTAGTAAATCGAAAATGTATCGGAAGATAAAAGAAACTACTAGCAAAACTCCAGTAGAATTTTTACGCTATATGAAAGTTAAAACCGCTGCAAAATATCTTGAAGAAAAGAAACTATCGATATCAGAAGTCGCAGATAAAGTAGGTTTTCAGGATGTAGCTTATTTTAGAAAATGTTTTAAAGAGGAAATAGGAATGTTGCCTTCGGAATACCTAAATCCCAAACAATAGTTTGACAATGAGAATTAGCTACCTTTTATGATTTGTATTTAAGAATTAAAGAGATTTAGAGTGTTCGAAAAATAGAATCGTTGTTATGGCATAAAACCTTTTAATAATGCGGGTTTGAACCAATTGTCATTCATGTATGAACCAAATGTCCACTCTCTAGAATTACTATTAAAAATACTTTTGTATTAGGCTTTTAAGGTAATGTGAGAAAGCTTTTATTATAGTATTCGGTGCCTTTCAGCACCAAGTAGTAATTAGGGCCAGAATAGAAATGTTTCATTAACTCATAGCTTGAATTATTGCTATGATGTTGTAATGAAGAAGAAAATGGTTCGTAAAAATGATGCAAAAATGAATAGAATAAAACTATTGGTTTTATTGGTGGGAATAGCAGTTTTAACAGCTTGTCAGAATGGTGTGCCAGAGTGGTACGAAAATGGTTTGCGAACAGCACATGTTCAATTGCTAGAAGGTGCCAAAGAATACGAGCAATCTGGATTACTTCCACGAAGTACAACTCCAACAGGTAAAGTTCATTTGGGTAAGCCAGCCAATTGGACGAGTGGTTTTTATCCTGGGAATCTATGGTTAATGTATAAAATGACTGGCGATGAAGAACTCAAGCAATTGGCGAGTAGCTATAATTCTTTATTGAAAGGACAGGAATATAACACAGGTACCCATGACCTTGGATTCATGCTTTATTGCAGCTTTGGAAATGGACTTGATGAAACTTCAGGCAAAGACTATAGGGAATTATTGCTTAAAGGTGCGCAATCTTTAATCTCACGATATAATCCTAAGGTGGGTGCAATTCGATCATGGGATTTTGGAGAGTGGGAGTTTCCTGTAATTATTGATAATATGATGAATCTTGAGATGCTTTTTTGGGCTTCAAAAGAAACTGGAAATTCTTTATACAGCAATATTGCAGTTAGACATGCTAATACTACCTTAAAAAATCACTTTCGTGATAATTTTAGTACATACCATGTTGTAAGTTACGATACGATTAGCGGTGCCCCTGTTTCGAAAGGAACTTATCAGGGATTCTCCAATAGTTCTTCTTGGGCACGTGGACAGGCTTGGGCTTTATATGGATATACGATGTGTTACAGAGAGACAGGGAATAAAGCTTTTCTAAAGAGGGCAAAAGAGGTGGCAGGTTTTGTATTGCCCCAAATATCGAGATGTGATGATTGTATCCCTTATTGGGATTTTGATGCACCAGGTATTCCAGATGTTCCTCGAGATGCTTCAGCAGCAGCAATTATTGCTTCTGCATTATTGGAACTTCAGAATTATGTTGATAATTCAGAGAACTATATGAATATTGCTGAAAAGATATTAATTAGTCTATCCTCACCGAAATACCTTGCAGAAGAGGGGAGTAACAATTACTTTATACTGAAGCATAGTACAGGAAGCTATCCACACAATTCAGAAGTAGATGTCCCTCTGGTTTATGCTGATTATTATTATTTAGAGGCAATGAGGAGATATGGTGAGCTAAGAAAATTTTAGGGGTACTTTCCGCATTTTTAAAGAGAAGACTAAAGAATGCTAACCTGTTAATTTCTAAATTTATTACAGCAATGAATTTTATAAATGATAATAGAAGAGGATCCAGCAATCAGATATGTAAAATAACTGGTATAAATGTATCGTTAGTTTTGCTGGTTATATGCTTTTTTCTGAATGTAGATTTGGGATTTGCTCAAACAGCAACAGATAAGCAAATTAAATCTGTTCAGAAGGAATTAAAGCGCTTTAAAAAAGATTGGCAACATAAATTACCTGCAGACTCGAATTTTGATATAAAACAACTATCAAAATGGTTGAATCTTGAATATACTGGATTCGAAAAGGTTAAGATTGCAGTCGAAGCAGAAGATTGGGATACCGTAGAACAAGAACTTCTTTATTACTTTAAGCATGTAAAAAAATATCAGGTTCCAACAGTAACAAAGCTATCAGAGAAAGAAAAGGAAGCATCAGAAAGTGCGTTAAACCATTACTTTAGGGGGAATAAGGATGCACATCCTCTTGTTTTTAGGGGAGGTAACATTGATTGGATAGGACCTGCATTTCATGATGGGAAAGAAATAAAGGATCGGGAATGGGCATTTCAGTTTCAGCGTTTGCTTTGGTGGGAAGCACTTGCTAAGGCCTACCATCTATCAGGAGATGACAAGTATTTTTATGAATGGCAATATGAATTGGTTGATTTGGCTGAAGATATCTTACCTGTAGAAGATGATGATCCATGGTATTTGGTTCGTGGGATGGAAACCTATTTCAGATGTCAACGATTAACCAATGTACTTCCTTATTTTATTAAGGAAGAGTTGTTTGATGCGAAAACATTGGTTTATTTCCTAAGTAGTTTTTATTTGAACGCAGAGCACGTCAGAACTGTTTATTCCGAGAAGGGAAATCATCTGTTGGGCGAATTAGTTACTGTTTTTGAAAATGGAATTAACTTTCCTGAATTTAAAAAGTCGAAAGAATGGACTAATGATGCTTTAACGGTGATCCCCAAAAGGATGTTTATTGAAATTTATCCGGATGGAATGAACAACGAGCTGATCTTTAGTTACCACAGCATGTACTTAAGTATTTTTGCAGATGCGTATGTCAAATTTAAAGAATATGGATACGAAAAGTATCTTCCAACGGATTTTTATGAGCGATTGGTGAAGATGGCCGAAGTGTATGTGTATCAGATGTTCCCTGATAATACCATAAGTCAGTTTGGAGATTCATGGAAACACAGAAATGCAGCAGAAATATTTAGAAAACAGGTATCGAAGTATGCACCTGAATTGCCTTATTTTGACTTTATTGCATCTCAAGGGAAATACGGAAATCCACCAGCTAAAACATCTGTTGATTATCCATTGAGTGGTTTCTATTTCTTTAGGTCTGCATGGACTCCGGATGCTGTATTTCTATCGATGAAGAATAATCCTAATTATTCATGGCATTCACAGATTGATAATCAGAGTTTTGAGTTATATGCTTATGGTAGAAATTTTATGATTGATTCAGGCTCTTATATTTATGAAAGTGATGATCCTAAGGAAGCCAAATGGAGAGAATGGTTCAAAAGTACAGTTGCACATCAGACAATTACGTTAAATAATGAGAATATAAAAATCGCTTCAAAGCACATTTTATGGAAAGATACTACAAATCTTACCTGTCTTGTAAATGAAAATCAGAGCTATGACAATCTGGTACATCGCCGAACTACTCTGTTTATTGATAAAAAGTATTTCTTAATCTATGATCAGGCAATTGGTAATGCCGAAGGTCAAGTTCGTAGTCATTTTCACTTAGTCCCTTGCAAGCATAGAATGGATGAGAAGACTTTAACAGTTGCAACCGAGTTTGATAAAGGGGCTAACTTGATTATCAGGAATTTTTCGACTGAGAATAACATTAAATTGGAAAAAGAAGAAGGTTGGATATCATATGATATTTTGCGAAAGGAACAGCGTCCAGCCTGGAGTTATTGTTCCGAAAAGAAATCGTCAGATCCTGAATTAACTTTTCTAACGGCACTAGTTCCTTACAAGAAGAACCAGAAACCGGATAACATTGAAGCATCTGTTACGAAAAACAATGGAGAATTAAGTTTCACTTTAATCATCAATGATAAAACATATAAGATTCTACTTAATGCTAAAAAAGGTGTTGTGCGGATGAATATCCTGTAAATATTGATCAAAGGATACAGAATAGCATGCTGGAATTCAGTATAGCTTGATGAATTGATTGTGTTGTGAAATATACTCACGAGATAATGGAGAAAGATTAATGATTACCCGATATTCAATATTCGTATTGTAGCGCTTCTACTTTTAAAAAACTAGGAATACTCCCTTGGTGATACAAGGGAGTTAATTCGAGATGAGTTTTCTTGATTGATGCTTATAATCAGTTAAATAAAGTTGATTTTGAACCAAATGTATTGGTTGTTTGGATCAAATACCTATGTCATTTTTTGACGTATCGGCTTAGATTTGACAGTAGTTTTTACAATGAAATGAATGAAGTTTTCGATAAACAAACTAAATAATTTATGAAGAAATCAATATTTTACTTACGGTGCTTTCTAAGTAGCGACAGAAAGGTTACTTCTGTAATGAAGCTCATTGTTTTTGCTCTTTTTATTGGGCACATGAGTATTCAAGCTTCGGCTGCGAATGAGAAAGTAATGCTTCCGGATAAGCAAGATCAATATCTAGCAAAGGAAGATGTTAAACAAGTAGTTTCCTTTGTTACCGATCAAAAGAAATTGACTGGTACGGTAAATGATGAAGACGGAAATCCTATTCCTGGAGCTACAATATTTATCAAAGGAACTTCCATGGGGACAGCAACCAATGGTAATGGAGAGTTTACGATTAATGTAAAATCAGATGACATTATAGTTGTCTCCTTTATTGGTTATGAGACTAAAGAAATTGCTGTTAATAGTCAGGGAACAATAAATATTGTACTTAAGGTAATAGCAGAAGAGCTTGACGATGTTACCGTAGTTGCTTATGGTGTTCAAAAGAAGGCTACACTTACCGGTGCTATTTCCAGAATTGAAAACAAAACTTTATTGAAGTCTCCAAGTGGAAGTGTCGCTAATGCGTTAGCTGGTCAGATCCCGGGAATCTCTAGTATTCAGCGTAGTGGTCAGCCAGGTGCTGATGACGCTCAGATTTTTGTACGAGGTGTAGGTTCTTTATCAGAAGGAGGAGCGGCTCCACTAATCTTGGTCGATGGAGTAGAACGAAGTTTCACTCAAATGGATCCTAACGAAATAGAATCTATTAATGTGTTAAAGGATGCTTCTGCAACTGCTGTTTTTGGAGTTCGTGGAGCAAACGGAGTTATTTTGGTAACTACCAAGCGTGGAACTGAAGGGAAAGCTCAGATTTCAGTCTCTTCTTCTGTTGGTTTACAGGCGCCTACACGCTTGCTGAAGTACGCTGATAGTTATACATATGCGACTGTTTATAATGAGATGCAAAGAAATGATGGGATCCCGGAAGATATGCTCACATTTACTCCTTATGATATAGAAAGATTTAGATTAGGTGATGATCCGATTATTTACCCAAGTATTGATTGGATGGATTATTTGCTTAAAAAGGCAGCTGTTCAAACACAGCACAATGTCAATATCTCGGGAGGGACAAAGAATGTACGCTATTTTACTTCTGTAGGATATCTTTTTCAGGATGGTTTATTCAAAGAATTGGATGGACTTGATTATGATAATAACCATTCTTATAAGCGTTATAACTACCGGATGAATCTCGATGTAAATTTGACTCCTACGACTGAGTTAAAGATGAATATTGGTGGAATTGTGGGGATCAGAAAGGAACCAGTATCGCAGATTTGGAAACAGTTTACCTGGTCTCCTCCTTTTGCTTCTCCTGGAATTATTGATGGTAAAAAGATCTTAACGTTTCCTACTCGATTCCCTGGTATTGAGATGGCCAATACAGTGCTAGATCGATATTATGGATCTGGAACTCGCAGAAACCTATCTAATAAGATGAATTTTGATTTGAACTTGGTTCAGAAGTTGGATGCCTTAACTAAAGGATTGTCGGCAAATGTAAAGGGTGCTTACAATACAACCTATAATTATACTCAACAAGTTAATGGTCATGTTGAGACTTATACTCCGTTTTATTATTCAGAATTAAAAGATCCCGGATTGGAAGTTGGAGATGAGGGGTATGATAAGACTGTAGTATACCGCGTTAGCGGACAAAACCTTGAACGTACCTATGGAGAGGCAGGAAAAGGTCGAGGACGTAACTGGTATGTTGAGGGAAGTTTACGCTATAATCGTGATTTCGGGGATCATAATATTGGCGGACTTGTTTTATATAACCAAACTAAGAAATATTACCCTTCTCATTATAGTGATGTGCCAACTGGGTATATTGGACTTGTTGGACGAGCGACATATAACTACAAAACACGTTATATGGCAGAATTTAATATTGGATATAATGGATCTGAAAACTTTGCTCCAGGTAAACGCTTTGGTACCTTTCCTGCAGGTTCTGTAGGATACATCATCTCCGATGAATCTTTCTTTCCAAAAACTGATGTTCTCTCATATTTAAAATTGCGAGCTTCTGTCGGTTTGGTTGGAAATGACAATATGTCTGGGAATCGTTTCTTATACTTACCTGATTCATACGCAATCAATTCTAAAAATGCGTTGTCTTCTTCTTATGCCGATTATAATGGATATGTGTTTGGACTGACCAATACAAAGTATGAGAAAGCTGCCTATGAACTTAGACTGGGTAATCCTAATGTAACGTGGGAGAAGGCATTGAAGCAGAATTACGGTCTTGATGCTACTTTCTTCGATAATCGTTTGAAATTAATCGCCGACTATTTCATTGAAAAACGTAAGGATATTTTGATTCGAAGATCAACTATTCCATCCTTGCTTGCTTTGGGAACAAATCTACTTCCTGCAGTTAACATGGGAAAAGTGAATAACCGAGGATATGAAATTAGTTTGAAATGGAATGATCAAATTAATAAGGTAAAATACTATGTTGATGGTAATATCTCATATACAAAGAATGAGATAGTCTTTATGGATGAGGTTACTCCTAATGAGCCATATATGAGAAGGACCGGACATTCGGTGGGTGATCGTTTTGGTTATGTTGCTGATGGATTTTATTCAAACGAAGATTTTGATGCGGAAGGTAACTTAGTGGAAACCTTACCGACAACATTGGGGCAGGTTTATCCTGGAGATATTAAATATCGAGACTTAAATGATGATGGTCTTATTGATAGTGACGATGTGACGAAGATCGGTAATCCCAAAAGACCAGCATATACTTTTGGTCTTAATTTAGGAGCCGATTATAAAGGATTTTTTGGATCAATGAGCTGGACTGGTGCTTCTGAGTGTGATATTCGTATGGGGCATGCATTTATGCGTCCATTTTACCAGGGACAGTCTTTGTATCAATATCAAGCTGATAATAGATGGACAGAAGCAACTGCTGCAACTGCTGAGTTTCCACGTATCACGAATGCAACGGGTAGTCCTAATACGGCCTTATCAAGAGTTTGGTTAAAGGATGCATCATATATTAAACTGAAAAATGTGGTTTTAGGCTATAATATATCCAACAAGAGGATTCTTAAAGCAATTGGTGCCAAAAAATTATCTGTAAAACTAACGGGGTACAACCTGCTGACTATCGACAATCTGAAAATATTTGATCCAGAAGGAGAACTGACAAGGGATACCAATACATATCCTGTTATGAAAATCTATAGTATGGGCGTACAGGTCACCTTTTAAACTAAGAAAGAATGAAAAGATATTATAATATAATAGCGTTACTTATAATCTTGTTTGGCAGTATTGCCTGTGAAGATTTAAAGTTTGGAGAAGATTTTCTTGAAAAACCGGTAAGTGATGAATTATCTGTTGATTCTGTTTTTGCACAGAAAGCATATGCAGATCAGGCATTAAACCAAGTTTATAAATCATTACCAGATTTTATGCCTACACTGGGGGGCTATAATCCTGAAGGATTTATTTTGGATGTTTTCTCTGATATTGGTTATACAGAAAGGTTATCATGGGTAACTGGAGCTGTAACTGCGAGTAGTGGAAGACATTGTTTCCCTTATCAAATATCGCATAAAGAGATTCTGGGGGATCCAACTTTTGGGATACGTAAGGCTCATATCTATTTGGAAAATGTTGATAAAGTTCCGGATATGAGTGCAGAGGAGAAGAAAATCAGAAAAGCAGAAGTCAAAGTGATAATAGCCATGCATTACATTCAGATGCTAAGATTCTTTGGTGGTGTTCCTTTGATTGATCATGCATATACAGCAGAGGAAGATTTTAATCTGCCACGAATGACGGTTGAGGAAACTGTTGATTCAACAGTATTATTGCTAGACGAGGCTGCAAAAGATTTACCTTGGACAACCACTAACGAGGAATTTGGTCATATGACAGCAGCTGTTGCTAAGGCTTTAAAATTTAGATTGCTACATTTTGCTGCAAGTCCTCTGTTTAATAGCACTCAGCCTTATATGGCAGGTGAAGCTGCTGATTTAAAATTGACCTGGTATGGAGACTTCCAGCAGGAGCGATGGGAAACTGCAATGAAGGCAGGTATTGAATTCCTGGAGCTAAACAATCAGAATGGGAACTACTATCAGATTGAGAATTCTGGAGATCCTCAAGAGGATTATGTGAAAGGTTATTTTGTGAAAGGTTCACATGAAGCAATAATGGTATCATTTAGATGGGCGATTTATTTAAGATGGTATAAGCCATTTCGTATGTATGAAGGTGGATACGGAGCTCCTCGAGGAAATTATGCTGATATGTTTCAATGGAAAGATGGAACTGATTTTGATTGGAATAATCCTGTTCATGCTGCAAATCCGTTTTTTGATGATAACGGTAATCCAACTCGTGATGCACGATTGTATGAAACATTACTGGTGAATCGAGATAAGTGGCAAGGAAGAAAGTCCGAGGTATACAATGGTGGCCGTGAAGGCTATGGCTCTGGATCAAAAGTGGGTAAGAAAACTCAATATGGATATGGATTCCGAAAGTTTGTTCGTGATAAGTCTAATGAAGTGCATAATAAACCATATTCCTGTCCACTTATTCGAATTCCTGAAATCTATTTAGGGATGGCTGAAGTAATGAATCAGCTTGGAAAAGCTACTGTAAAGGATCAACAGGGTAGAGATGCTTACGACTATTTGAACATTGTTCGAAATCGTGCAGGTCTTCCAGATGTAACCTCAAATGATGTTAGTCCTGGTGAAGATTTGTGGCAATTTCTAATGGATGAACGTGCTAGAGAGTTTGGTCAGGAGGAAGTCCGTTATTTTGATATTGTCAGAAATAAACGAGGGGATTGGGTAAGCCGTCCGATGGAGATGTTAGAAACAACCATAGCAGGACAGTCTCCATTGAAATTCAACTACAATGTTAGTGTACGTGATGACATAAAGTATCTGTGGAAAGACAATTGGTACTTACTTCCTTTCCCAATGAGTGAAGTAAATAAAAAGTATGGACTTGTTCAGAATCCAGGATGGTAACGATTAACAGATTTTAAAACTTAGTTATGAACAAAATATTATATGCAATTACAGCTTTTTTAATGCTTGCTCTTAATGCAATAGGGCAGGAGGCATTGAATGGTGTAATAAAAAATTCACAAGGCAAGCCATTAGCAGGTATAAAAGTTTTGGAAGTCGGCAAGAGCAGCAATAACTGTATCTCAAATGAAGATGGAATCTTTGTATTGGATGTTGAGCCAGGAGCCTATATTCAAATACAAACGGCTGGAGGAATTAGAAAACAGGTTAAAGCCCTAAATACAACAATGGAGGTTGTTTTAGATAAGCAAGATGATGCATTTATTGATATGGGATTATTGGGAAAATCACGAGGTGATATGACTCAAGCAGTATCTACAATTGATAAAGATTTAATTGCTAAGAGCGCAACCATGCAGTTGGATAATGCTTTATATGGACTTGTGGCGGGTTTGTATGCAAAACAGAATGTCGGATGGCAAGAAACAGCGAGTCTTAATATACGAGGAAACGGAGGTCTAGGTACTGGGGAACCATTGGTTATTGTTGATGGTTTTCCTCGAGAATTATCTACCGTATCGTTAGAAGAGGTTGAGTCAGTGCAGATCCTGAAAGATGCTGCAGGAACAGCTCTTTGGGGAGCTAATGGTGCTAACGGTGTAATACTAATCAATACTAAACGGGGGGATTACACCTCTTTTAATATTGATGTTAACTATCGACATGGAATTAATTTTGCAATAAATGAGCCAGAGATGGCGGATGGCTTAACTTATATTGAGGCTCAGGAAGAGGCATTATATTATGATGGTTTACCTTCGCAATATGATATTGAAGAATGGAAAAATGTTGCAGCAACTGGTGATCAAGACCTTTATCCAAATGTAGAATGGGTAAAAGAAGCTACACGTAATATCAGCCATAGCAATCAGTTTAATCTGAGTTTAAGAGGTGGTGGAAAAAAGACTCGTTATTATTCAATGGTTGAATATCAAAACAGTTTTGGAATTTTGAACGAAACGTATACAGAATATTCTGATAGATATGATTCTCAGTTGCATAATTATAAGTTGAACTTGAGAATGAATTTAGATGTAGATATTCATCCTGGGACACAGTTAAAATTTGGCGTTTTTGGTCGTATTGAAGAGGATAATAGACCTAATACTGAAATTGAAAAAATATTCAAGAATCTCTACAAAGTTCCAGCTATAGCATTTCCTAT
Source organism: Puteibacter caeruleilacunae (assembly GCA_005217565.1). Lineage (GTDB taxonomy): Bacteria > Bacteroidota > Bacteroidia > Bacteroidales > Prolixibacteraceae > Puteibacter > Puteibacter caeruleilacunae. The sequence continues at coordinate 429,310 of SJCO01000002.1, read as the reverse complement.
TAAGACAGCATCAGGGGAATGGGGAAGTAACAATCTATTTAAAATGAATCCAATTGCTGAAATCGCAGATGTTGGATTTGTTAAAGATAATAGTCGATTTTTAACAGCTGATCTTAAGTTAACACAAGACCTTTCATCCTTCATCAATGGATTAAATGCAGAGGTTGCTGTTGCCTATGATAATTTTGCGATTTTTAGAGAAGTTGGGAGTAAATCTTACGTTTATGAGATAAATTATCTTTCAGGTGAAGGTAATAAAGAAAGTGAACAATTTGGGACCAACAGTACACTTCAGATAACCGATAGTGGATTATATGCACAGCAAATCCGAGCAAATTTCCAGGCACAACTAGGATATGATCGAATTTTCAATGATCATCATATTACTGGAAAGGTGGGATATCGACAATGGATGGATGAGGAATTTGGGCGAAATATGGCCAACTATCGTCAAAGTATATTATCCAGTGCAGGGTATAATTACAAAGGAAAATATATGCTTGATGTAGTTGCTAACTATTTTGGTGTTAGCAAACTTTTAGACGGAGATCGTTTCCGATTTTATCCCGCTGTTTCTGCTGCATGGAATATTGCCAAAGAATCCTTTATGGAGGATGCTAATGCAATTGACTTACTTAAGCTAAGGATGTCATGGGGAAAATCAGCACTTGATAACAATTTAGTTTATGGATTGGGAAAATATTATTGGTCAGGAGCTTCAGGTTATCCATTTGGCGAAAGTTTAACAGTTGTTAGGGGTATCAAAGAAAGTAGACTTCCTTTGAATGGACTGGATCCTGAAACGTCACAAATGGTAAATGTTGGTATTGACCTAGATATGTTTAAGAACTTGACATTTAGTATTGATGCCTATCATGATCGACGTACCGATATTTTGGTGACCAATCATAAGACTTCAGATATGCTAGGTGTTAATCTGTCAAAAAGTGATATTGGTGAAGTTAGCCGAAGTGGTGTTGAGATGAACTTAGGCTGGTACCAACAGAAGAAAGATTTCCGTTATAAAATTAATGCGAACCTGGCTTTAAATGATAGTAAGATTGACGAAAATGGGGAAGCATTCATGCCTTATGACTATTTGTATAGGAAAGGTCACAAAGTAGGGCAATATTTCGGTCTGGAGGCCATTGGATATTTTAATGATCAAGCCGATATTGAAAATAGTCCAGAGCAGACCTTTTCTGTAGTTCGACCGGGAGATGTAAAGTATAAGGATCAGAACAACGATGGGAAGATTGACTCGAAAGATAGAATCGCTATTGGCAAATCAACGACAGTTCCTGAGATGTTATTTGCATTGAATTTTGGAGTTGAATATAAAGGTTTCGGTGTAGATGCGGTTTTTCAAGGTGTAAGTGGAATTACTAAGGTTTTAAATGTGAGTAGTATACATCAGCCGTTAAAAAAGGGAAAATCAAATATATCTACCTGGTACCTGGAAGATAAAGTTCGCTGGACAGAAGAGACAAAAGATATCGCAAATGCTCCTCGTCTTTCGACGTTAGAAAATGCCAATAATTATCAAGGAAGTACACAATGGATTAAAGATGGTTCTTTCATAAAGCTAAGAAACCTAAATGTCTATTATAATTTTCCTGAAAATTTAGCACAAAAGCTAAAAGTCAAGAATTTACAGATTTATGCCAGAGCGCAAAATGTATTCTCTATTGATAAAATTAAATACTTCAATTGTGAAGATGTCACTATGGGGTATCCTGACATGTTTTCATGCTATGTCGGACTAAATATCAAACTAAAATAAGAAATCAATGAAAATGGCAAAATATATTTTTATAATAGGAATGGTTGTGTTTCTAAGTGGATGTGACTATTTAGATTATGACAAAACGGCAGGAAAAAATCAGGAGGAAGCTTACTCATATTTTGATAATCTAAACGGACTTGTGTCTTATATGTATACATTTTTGCCTTCCGATTTTGGAAACGTAAATGGAGCTTTGTTAGAATCTGCAACTGATAATTCAGTGTTTACATGGGAGGATAATAATATCTATCATATCTGTAATGGATTATGGAGTCCCTCTAATAGAATTGATGATGGATGGAAATATTTCGATGCAATACGAGCAGCGAACTCTTTTCTGGAAAACTACGATCCAACAGCATTAGATCGCTTTGAGTATAACGACAATTTTGATGAGATCTCAGGAAAGGCATCTAAATTTGTTTATGAAGTAAGATTTTTACGGGCGTTTTATGTGTTTGAGCTGGCTAAAAGGTATGGAGATATACCTCTATTAACAAGAACCTATGATTCTGAAGAAATCAATAGAGTTTCCATGACACCATTCGATGATGTATTAGCTTTTGTTGTAAAAGAATGTGACGAGATTGCTTCATCGCTTCCTGTAAATCAGGAGGATTTTTGGGGTGATGTTGGAAGAGCAACACGAGGAACTGTAATGGCGCTAAAATCGCGAGCTTTACTTTATGGTGCAAGTCCGCTGCATAATGCAGCTAATGATAAAGGTAAGTGGGCAGAGGCAGCTAAAGCTGCTTATGCTATCATTGAAAAAGGTTGGTATAATTTACCTCTTGTCACTTCAGATCCATTGTTTGATCAATTGGGAGGAAATACAATTCTTAATTCATCTCAATTAATATTTGCAAAGCTTGATGAATCAAAAACAAATTCATTTGAAGCACAAAATCAACCGATGGGTGTAGAAGGAGCTAAAGGAGGGAATACTCCTACTCAAAATTTGGTGGATGCATATGAAATGAAGAATGGTGAAGCCTTTGATTGGAATAATCCTGAGCATGTTCAGAATATTTATTTTAACAGTAGCAAGAAGGAAACGAGAGATCCTAGACTTTATATCAATGTTATTGTGAATCGCTCGAAATGGGGGAAGAGAATTAAGATAGAAGAAGGTGGTAAACATAAAATTCTGGAAGGCTCAACGACAACTGGATATTACCTGAGAAAAAATGTAAATCCTAATGTTTCTTTGAGTCCGACTAAACCAAACAAAATTGAGCACCATTATGTGATTTTTCGTTATGCAGAAATTCTGTTGAATTATGCGGAAGCAATGAATGAATGGGTTGGTCCTGATGCCGCAGGAGAGGGGTGTCCGATGAGTGCACGTGAGGCATTAAATATTATTCGATCAAGTGCAACTATGCCAGCTGTAGAAGAAACAGGAGATGACTTTACTCAAAAAGTTCGTAATGAGAGACGTGTTGAATTGGCTTTTGAGGGGCACCGTTTTTGGGATATTCGTAGATGGAAAATTGCGGATAGTGAAGATGTAAAGAATATTTATGGGGTGAAAATCACTAAAGGTGAAGGATTCTCATATGAAAAACTTCGTCTTCAGGAGCGTTATTGGAATGATAAGATGTACTTATATCCTTTCCCTGAAGAGGAATTGTTTATAAATGAGAATTTAAAACAAAATAAAGGTTGGGATTAATGATCTTACTTTTATTCCATTCTGTATTATAAGATTAGCAAGAAACAGCCTTGTTTCTGGTTGTTTCTTGCTTCTTTTTCAAAAAAAAGCGGATTTCCACTTATTTTAATTGAATGAATTAGGCGCGCCATGAAGATATTTGCGCATCCTACTTGTAAATAGGATTATTAAAGTGTTTTTTCCCTGATTGTTTCCTTCTGTTTGCTTTCTGAATTAATTTGTTTTGATTGAATACAAGACATAACAAATGTCTTTACATTGGTCTGATATCTCCTATTATCCTTTCCCGGCTATAAGATTTAAGCTTCTTGCTTAAAACAAAATGTATATGTTTTTTTCTCTTCAGAAGATGGAACTGCATTTTCACCCTCCCAACATGCGTGTGTTGTGCTGTGCTAATTGGTGTAAAAAACGTGGTTTTAATGTAGTAAATGTTTAAACCGCACAAAAAAAAGGGTTAGCAACTTCTTGCTAACCCTCTGTTAATCAATGTCGGGGTGAGAAGATTCGAACTTCCGACCCCACGCCCCCCAGACGTGTACTCTAACCTGGCTGAGCTACACCCCGATTGATATGGCTGCAAAAGTATGTAAGAATCCAATATTATGCAAATATAAAATGTCTTATTGTACGCCGAAATCGGCTATACTTCTGCAATACAGACTACAAGTTGATAGAAAAAAATTATCGGTTGTTAAAAGTAATTTATATCAGCTTGTATTCCCTGTGGATTTCTTAATTTTGAATCGAGAAAATTTGAATAAATAAAAACGTATATAACTTAACACAATTATGGAACTATTTAAATCAATGGATTTAGGTGAGGAGCCACAAAAAAAAGCAGCTGATAATGCTGAGGTTGAGAAAGTAAAATGTTTAATCATTGGATCTGGACCTGCTGGATATACTGCAGCAATTTATGCAGCAAGAGCTAACCTAAGCCCAGTAATGTACGAAGGATTACAGCCTGGTGGTCAGTTGACTACAACTACCGAGGTTGAAAACTTTCCAGGTTATCCTGAAGGTGTAACTGGACCTGTTATGATGGAAGATTTGAAAGGTCAAGCAGCTCGTTTTGGAACTGATATTCGTTTCGGATATGCTACTGCAGCTGATTTCTCTGGTTATCCTCATAAGGTTACTGTAGATGGTAACAAAGTGATTGAGGCGGAGACTGTAATCATTGCTACTGGTGCTACTGCTAAGTATTTGGGATTGGAAGATGAGCAAAAATATGCAGGATCTGGAGTCTCAGCTTGTGCAACTTGCGACGGTTTCTTCTATAGAGGAAAAGATGTTGCTGTTGTTGGTGGTGGTGATACTGCTGCTGAGGAAGCGTTGTATTTAGCTGGACTTTGTAACAAAGTTTACATGATCGTTCGTCGTGATGTTTTACGTGCATCAAAAGTGATGGCTGAGCGTGTGAAAAATACTCCTAATATCGAAGTTCTTTGGAAACATCAGACTAAAGGATTGACTGGAGATGGTGTTGTTGAAGGTGCTGTTCTTTATAAAAATAAAGGTACTGAGGAGCAAGAAGAGGTAAATATCAAAATTGATGGATTCTTCCTTGCAATTGGACACAAACCTAATTCAGATATCTTCGCTGATTATATCGATACTGATGAAGTAGGGTATATTCAAACTGTGCCAGGATCGGCAAAAACTAATGTAGAAGGTGTATTTGCTTGTGGTGATGTGCAAGATTCTCATTACCGTCAAGCTGTGACTGCTGCTGGATCTGGTTGTATGGCTGCTATCGATGCTGAAAGATGGTTGTCGGAAAGAAGCTAAGACTTAAAGTTTAGATATAAAAAAACCACCTACATTTGCAGGTGGTTTTTTTATATGGTAATGTTTGGAATTATTCTCCAAATACATTTGCAAATTGAGTTGTTGAATATTTACCATCCTCAAGCTTCTGACGTACATCAGCAAATGCCTTAATAGTGTATTCAACATCTTCCAAGCTGTGCATTGCAGTTGGAATCAAACGAAGAAGCAATTCTCCTTTAGGTATTACAGGATATACAACGATAGAACAGAAAATGTTGTAGTTTTCTCTTAGGTCCATAACAACGTTTGTTCCTTCGTTTACACTACCTGAAAGATAAACAGGAGTAACAGGTGATTCAGTAACACCTAAGTTAAATCCTTGCTCTTTTAATCCTTTTTGAAGTGCATTAACAATAGTCCAAAGTTTTTCTTTGTGCTCTGGTTCGTTACGCAACATTTCTAATCGCTTCAATGCACCAACTACCATAGGCATTGGAAGTGACTTCGCAAATGTTTGTGAACGCATGTTGTAACGTAAGTAATCACATACCTCCTCTTCTGCTGCAACGAAAGCTCCAATTCCAGCCATCGCTTTAGCAAATGTTCCGAATAATACGTCAACACCTTCAGTTACGCCTAATTCCTCAGGAGTACCAGCACCAGTTTTACCCATTGTACCGAATCCGTGAGCATCGTCAACTAACAAACGGAAGTTAAATTCTTCTTTTAATTTAACGATCTCGTCCAACTTACCAAGGTCACCAGACATACCGAATACACCTTCAGTAATAACAAGGATACCTCCTCCAGTTTGCTCAGCAAGTTTAGTTGCTCTCTTTAACTGGATTTTTAGGTTTTCAATATTGTTGTGTGGGTACACATAGCGTTTACCCATATGCAATCTAACGCCGTCAAGGATACATGCATGTGATTCAGAATCATAAACGATTACGTCGTTACGATTAACTAATGCATCGATGATAGAAACCATTCCCTGGTATCCGAAGTTCAATAAGAATGCATCTGGTTTTCCAACGAAATCAGCAAGCGCTTTTTCTAATTCCTCATGTTTGTTAGTTTGTCCCGACATCATTCTTGCTCCCATAGGGTAAGCAAGACCCCATTCAGCAGCAGCATCGGCATCAGCCTTTCTTACTTCTGGATGATTTGCAAGCCCAAGATAGTTATTCAAACTCCACGTTAGAACTTCTTTACCTCGGAACATCATTCGTGCGGCAATTTCTCCTTCTAATTTAGGGAATGCAAAATATCCATGTGCTTGTTTTGCATATTGTCCGATATTTCCTTTATCGGTCTTTATTTTATTAAAAACATCCACGATTTTAAGTTTTAAATTTTAACCAATGCAAAAGTAATCTTTTTTACTTTTCCAACAAATTTGTTAATTTATATTAAAGTGGTTGCAAAGTAGAGCATAAAACTGTTATTTTCGGGTTTCTAAGAATTCAAAAAAGTTTATCTTTGCAAAATGTTTGAGATGAAAGTTGGAAAAATATTCATTTTAGCAGCCTTAGTTGCTGTGTTGAGCTCGTGTGGAAACTTTAATAAGATCATGCAAAGCTCTGATTCAGAGTTTAAGTACAAGAAAGCGTTAGAGTATTACGAAAGTAAGGATTACAACAAGGCAATTGCATTGTATGGTGATCTAGTAAGAATTTATCGAGGTACCAGTAAGGCCGATGATATATATTACTACTACGCAAAGAGTTTTATGGGTCAGCATGATTATGTGTTGGCAGGTCACTATTTCAACACCTTGACAAAGGAGTACCCTAGAAGTGAGTATGCCGAGGAGGCTCAGTACATGGTAGGGTACTGTTACTATCTTGATTCTCCTAAGCCAAGATTGGATCAGACTGTATCAGCTCAATCAATTGAGTCGTTGCAGCTATTTATTAACTTGTATCCAATGAGTGAGCGTGTTGAAGAGGCGAATCGATTAATTGATGAATTGCAGGATAAACTGGTATATAAGTCTTATCTTAGTGCAAAACTGTATTTTGATCTCGGGCACTTTAAAGCTTCGGTTGTTGCTTTAGGTAATAGTTTAGAGGACTATCCGGATACAAAGTATAGACTAGAGTTGAAATATTTATTGCTTGAATCAAAATATTGGCTAGCTATACGAAGTATTCCTAGCTTGAAAAAGCAACGAATGAATGATGCTCTTGATGAATATTTTGCATTTGTAGATGAATATCCAGATAGTGAATACAAAAAGGAAGTAACAGATTTCCATAATGATGTTGCTAAATATTTAGGAATTAAAGAAGATTCAAATTAATTATTAAATATGGATTACAAAAAGACAAAGGCTCCAGGAAGTACTATTCCACGAGATTTGGGAATGTTGAATAGTGGAACTGATAACATTTACGAATCAGTAATGGTATTAGCGAAAAGAGCTAATCAGATTGGTTCTGAAATGAAAGAAGAACTAAATCAGAAGTTGCAGGAGTTTGCTTCTTATACCGATAACCTAGAAGAGGTTTTCGAAAATAGAGAGCAAATTGAAATTTCTCGCTACTATGAGAGATTGCCTAAGCCAACTTTGATTGCGACTCAGGAGTATGAAGAGGATAATATTTACTTCAGAAATCCTGCTAAGGAGAAGAAGTAGAAAAGACAATAACTGTTTTTTCACATGCTGAAAGGAAAAAAGATTATACTAGGAATAACCGGAAGTATAGCTGCCTACAAGGCAGCTTATCTTTTACGGTTGTTGGTAAAAGAAGGCGCTGAAGTGCAAGTGGTGATTACACCAGCAGGGAAAGAGTTTATTACTCCTGTTACACTATCAGCATTATCGGGGAAACCGGTAGTTAGTGAATTTTTTGCCGCTAACGATGGAACATGGCATAGTCATGTTGATCTTGGCTTATGGGCAGATATCATGTTGATTGCTCCAATTACTGCCGCAACATTAGGTAAGATGGTTACAGGTATAGCAGATAATATGTTGGTGACAACTTATATGTCAGTTAAGTGTCCTGTATTTATTGCTCCAGCTATGGACTTGGATATGTTTGCGCATCCATCAACACAGCGTAATTTGGAGACTTTAAAATCTTACGGAAATCATATCATTGAACCAGGTAGTGGTGTTCTTGCCAGCGGTCTTCATGGAAAAGGTCGAATGGAAGAGCCTGAACAAATTGTTGAAGTATTGAAGGATTACTTTAGTGAAAAAAAAAACTAGAGTCTAAGACTTTTCTTGTAACTGCTGGTCCAACTCATGAAAAAATAGATCCTGTTCGTTTTATTGGAAACTACTCTTCCGGTAAAATGGGCTATGCTATTGCCGAAAGATTAGCAGAACAAGGGGCGAAGGTGATACTTGTATCAGGACCTACTGCCCTGAAAATTTCTCACGAAAACATTAAACGCATTGATGTTACCTCAGCAAACGAAATGTATGAGGCAGCACATAATGCGTTTAAAGATTGCGATGGTGCAGTGATGTCGGCTGCTGTAGCTGATTTTACTCCTGTTGTAGTAGCCGATAAGAAGGTGAAGCGTGAAAAAGAGAATTACCATATTGAGTTGACACCAACTCAGGATATTGCTGCTAGTCTTGGAGCAATAAAAAAGGATAATCAGGTATTGGTAGGATTTGCTCTTGAAACTAATGATGAAGAGTATAACGCGACCAAGAAGTTGGCGAAAAAGAACCTTGATTTTATCGTTTTAAATTCAATGAATGATAAAGGTGCAGGTTTCCAAGTTGACACGAATAAGATAACGATTATCGACAGAAACAATAATAAGCAAGAATTTGAGTTAAAGACTAAGAAAGAAGTTGCAATTGATATTGTCAATAAAATTATTGATACCGTAAAATAGTCTTGCAATCGGATTTCGTTGTATCTTTAATGTGCTTATTAAACTGACGGTTTATGAATAAGATAATTGTACTCATTTTATTTTTTGTGATAGGTAATGTTGCTGTTGCTCAGGAACTACGATGTAGTGTTAGTGTCTCAGGGCAAGGGCTGAAAGGGGTGAATCAGAATGTTTTTCGCACCATGCAAAAGGATATTTACGAATTTGTAAATAACCGAAAATGGACGAATCATACCTATACTTATGACGAGAGAATTGAGTGCAATATCTATATTCGTATTACTGAGCAATTGGGTGTTGATGAATTCAAAGGGAGTGTACAGGTTCAATTGAAAAGGCCTATTTTTAATTCTTCTTACAAATCAACCGTTTTAAATATCAAAGACAAAGATTTTCATGTAAAGTATGTGGAGTTTCAGCCATTAAATTTTGATGAGAATTCTAGTAAGGGGAGTTTGGTTAATATCATTGCCTATTATGCATATGTGATTTTAGGATTTGACTATGATACATACTCTCCAGAAGGCGGAACCGAATACTTTCAGAAAGCTCAGGCTATTGTGAATCGTTCACAGAGTTCTATTGAGCAGGGATGGAAATCTTTCGAAAATGAACGTAATAGATATTGGTTGGTGGAAAATATCTTGAATAAATCATACCGATCATATCGTGAATGTATATATAAATACCACCGTACTGGATTGGATTTAATGGCCGAAAAAACAGAGGAGGGTAGAGCTAATATTGCAGAATCATTACGTTTAATGCAAAGAGTTTTTAGAACAAGATCTAATTTGTATATTACACGCATGTTTTTTGACGCCAAAACCGATGAGCTGGTACAAATTTTTTCTCGCTCATTTCCTGATGAAGTAAACAGGGTATTGGCAGTGTTGAATGAAATAGATCCGTCGAATTCTACAAAATACGAGAAGATTAAAGAGTCGAACGGATTTTAGTTAAACCAATAGCAGATGTTATCCAGTCTTGAAATTCGTAATTATGCTTTAATCAAAGCTCTGAAAATAAATTTTCACGAAGGTTTTAGTATCATAACCGGAGAAACGGGTGCCGGTAAGTCAATTTTATTAGGCGCTTTATCCTTGATTCTAGGTAATCGTGCTGATTCTGCAGCATTGAAGGATAATGATAAAAAGTGCTTTGTTGAAGGTGTTTTCGACGTTACAAGATATGGTTTAAAATCGTTTTTCGAACAGAATGATCTTGACTATGATGAGCAGGTGATTTTACGTAGAGAGATTAGTCCTGCTGGAAAATCAAGAGCATTTATTAACGATACTCCTGTAAATCTTAGTGTGCTAAGAAGCCTTGGCGTTCAGTTGATAGATATTCATTCGCAGCATCAGAATCTTGAATTGAGTGATCACTTTTTTCAGTTGAAAGTTCTAGATGTTGTTGCTTCTCATAAGACTTTACTTGACGATTACTGTAAAGGATATAAGCATTGGATTGATCTGAAAATAAAACTGCAGAAGGTAAAAGATCAGGCTGCTCAAGCGAAGAGTGATTTAGATTATCATCAGTTTCAGTTAAAGCAATTGGAAGAGGCGCAGTTGGAAGGTACTGTGCAAGAGGATTTGGAGCAGGAAATGGAAACGTTGAATCATGCGGAGGATATTAAAGCTGGTCTTGTTGAAGCTTACAATATGCTTGGTGAAAGTGAATTGAACGTTTTGAATATGCTTAAAGATGCGGGGAATTCATTACGAAAACTAGCAGATTATAATAAAGACATTCAGCAACTATCAGAGCGATTGGAAAGTAATTACTATGAGTTGCAGGATGTTGTTTCAGAAATAGGTAGCTTAGGTGAGAGTCTGGAATATGATCCACAAAGGTTAGCTATTGTAAGAGAACGTCTCGATTTAATATATGATCTTCAACAAAAGCATCGCGTGGCTACGGTTGAGGAATTGCTAGTCATTGAAAATGACTTGAGAGAAAAAGTTGAGTGCGTGACTGGTTATGATGATGAAATTGCTAGTCTGGAGAAAGAACTTGAAGCGCAAAGAGAAGTTATTTTTGTAAAAGCAGAAAAGCTTTCAGAAAATAGGATGAAGTGTGTTGAGAATATTCAGCAGAATGTTGAAGAGATGTTAGGTCATCTTGGAATGCCTAATGCACACTTTAAAGTAGATCTTGAACGTTTAGAGCAGTTAGGACCTCAGGGGATTGATAGAGCGAACTTTTTATTTTCGGCTAATAAAAATGCTACACTTCATGAAATCTCGAAAGTTGCATCGGGAGGTGAGATATCTCGTTTGATGCTTGCTGTTAAGGCACAGCTGACTTCTTCAAAGACATTACCAACGATTATTTTTGATGAGATTGATACTGGTATTTCAGGAGATGTTGCTGATAAAATGGGGGGTATTCTGAAGAAGATGTCGAAGGGAATGCAGGTGATTAATATAACCCATCTACCACAGGTTGCCGCAAAAGGGGACTATCATTATTTTGTATATAAAAAAGATAATGAAGATAGTACTCAAAGTAGCATTCGTCATCTAGAAAGGGAAGAGCGGATTAATGAATTGGCAAAGATGTTAAGTGGAGAGAAGGTTACAGAGGCTGCTCTAACAAATGCTCGAGAGCTGCTTAACTAGTATTAAGAACTGATCATTTTTAAAAGACTTAAGGCGTGAAGAACACTTTCTTTACGTCTTCTCGATATGGCAATATTATCCTCGTTTTCCATAAGTAAATAACCTCCATCATTTTTGATGTATGCTTTTACCTGGTTGAGGTTTACAAGGTGAGTTTTATGTACCCGTATGAACTGATACTCAGAAAGCAGCTCCTCGAATTCTACAAGTGTCTTTGCTACTAGCAGAGGAGGACGGTTTTGAAAATGTATTTTTGTATAATTACTTTCTCCTTTGCAGTGGATAATCTCTTTTACAGGTATAAATTCGATACGATCTTGAGTGGGAAGTGCAATCTTGGCTTGCTCTGGACTATTTAAGTTGCTGTTTAGTTGTTTTAAATGTAATCCATGATCTGCAAACTTCGTTCTTCTGGAAAATCGTTGAACAGCTTCTTTTAATTCTACTACATTGATGGGTTTTAGTAGATAATCGATAGCAGAGAAACGTATGGCTTTTATTGCGTACTGATCAAATGCCGTGACAAAAATTACATTGAAATTATAGGTTTCAAAATATTCCAATAATTGGAAACCATTACCTCCGGGCATTTGAATATCTAAGAATACAAGGTTGGGATCAGTATTATTGATAACTTCAATGGCTTGTTCTACAGATGCAGCTTCACCAACGATTTCTACATCACTACAATGTTTCTTTAGCGCAAATGCGAGATTTTCTCTTGCGTTTTTTTCATCATCAACAATTATTGCCCGTATACTCATGGTAGTTGTTTGTTTAGCTGTATTTATACAAAGATAATGGGATTGGTTGTTATTCTTCGTCAGGAATGATGATTTCTACTTTAGTTCCTGCAGGAGTATCTCCTTCGTATAAGTCAGAGATTGAAAGCTGATAAGTATCGCCATATTTATCCTGAAGATAAGCTAAGCGTTCTTTGTTGAGATTTATTCCTTTGCCATTCCCTGTTGTATTGTTTGCTTTTTTACTTCTGCCTACACCATTGTCTTGTATGATAAAGTGAATATAATCGTCTATTTTTTTTATTTCAAGTAGCAGTTGTCTATTGTCAGCTTTGGGTGATAATCCATGGAATATTGCATTTTCTACGAACGGTTGCAGTAACATTGGGGGAACCATGGTGTTGAAGGCATCAACCTGATTGTCGATACTGACTCTATACGAGAATGTTGTTCTGAGTTGCTCAAGGTTGATGTATTCCTGCAATGATTCTAATTCTTCAGTGAGGGTTATTTCTTCCTTCTCTGAATTTCGGAGGGTTTTCCGTATTAAACTAGCAAAGTGTGATAAATACAAATGGGCCTCATCGGCCCTTTGCTGTTGAACTAAGTTCTGTACGGAATTTAAACTGTTATATAAAAAATGGGGATTCATCTGAGACCGAATAGCTGTTAGTTCCAGCTCCCGCATCCGGCGGTCCATGGATTCCCGCCGTAATTTACGCCGGGCACGGATCCGCCAGAATTGAAAGCTGCCCCCTATAAGGAGCAACATGCTACTCAATACGATGATAATAATATTCAAGGTTGATTTGTCGAGATTTGTTTTTAGGGCTTTATTTTGTTTGGCTTCGTCGATATTGTATTTAAGTTTATCAATATTGGCGCCATATTTTACGATTTTTCCGTTTTTATCAAGGACAATAAAGATACCTTGATGCGATGAAAGGAATAGATCATTTATAGTTGCGGTGTCAGATGATAAGAAAATTTCATTGACTTTTGAATCTGCTCTTTTTATATAGTTTAACCATTCAGTATAATTTGTCCCTTCAGAGATATTTAAAAATGTTGCATCTGTATGTTTGGCAGCAATTGATTCGAACTTGTATCTTTGGGCAGACCAATTTTGAGTGGCATGTATTACCAGTGGTTTACCATTTAAAAAATTTGCTATTGAAATTGTATCTCCTTCTTTGTTGAGAAATACAGGCCCATCAAAAAGTTCTCCATCATTTATCTTTTTCTTTCGCTCAAAGAGTTCGTTTAATTTGTTGGTCAATAATGTATCCTTACTCGTTTGATTTAGTTTTTCTACTAAAGGTTTGATGGTTGATAAATTGGTATATTCAGTTCTGAAATGTCTAAAAATGGGAAATCGAAGTTGTTCTTCTATGATAAGGGCTTGTTCTCTGTTGAGAGCAGATCCAGCTAATATTAGTCTAGCGAAGTTGAATGTTTTATCAGGGAAATCATATGCGCGGTTAAATGTAATCCAACTTTCTTCTGAATAAATACATGTTGCATCATATTTCCAGAGGAGATAGTTATGTAGAGCCAAGCGAGAAAAATAGCCGTATTCGTTGTAGCTTTTCATTGGATCGATTGAGTTTATTAGATCATTTTGTTTTTTTAAGCGCGATGTGAATTCATGCTGCTGCTCTGATTTTAAGGGAGTGTTAATACTATTTGCAAGCTTTATTAAGTTATTATACTGGAGCATTTTTAATTCGCTGTGAATAAAGGAAAGATCGTAATGGTTCGTCAATGAGATAATTTGATTAAATTCCGATTCTATATTGTTTAGTAGTAAAAGAATTGTTTTTATATCACCATAGGATGGTCTAAAATATGCTAGACCATTAACTTCTATTTTGTGAGTACCCTTAGGATGTATACCTTGTAAATTTGGATATTTTCTCTGGATCTTGTTCAGAACATTGTTGGCAATATCAGAACTACCATTGAATTGAAGTTCTGGGAAATTATTATTAGTCTCTATTTCGTTGAATTCAATATTATCTCCAGGTTTAGCATATATAAAGTGATAATTACTTATACTATTGTCATTAGCAATTGTGTATAATAGAATAATTCCTCTGTGGGACATTGGTATGGTGGTATAAAAGCGATTGTCACTATCTGGTCTAATCGTTAGTCGTGTAAGCTCTGTTCCAAAAGGGTGATTTAAGAATCCGATATAAATTTTACCATTAACAGGTTTATTTCGAAACTTCCCATTGATTGATACATGTTTGACGGTATTAGAATTGTCTTGAGTTATGAGATGAATTCTTTTTGTTCGACGGTTGATAGAGAAATCAAATTTAGTTGTGTCACTGGCTTCTGTTTTATACTCAGTAAATTCATCCTCTATTAAACCAGAATGTTTATTGATCGCTATTTCTCGAATTGTAGAGGTATTCATTACTTCACCTAAAGGTTGTATTTTTGATAGATGCAGATTAATCACATTTGTATTTGTGTCTTTGGTCTCTATTATATTGCATTTTTCAATTAGGCTTACTTTGTTTTTCTGAATGTTTGGTATTTGCATGTCTAATAGATACGCTTCAATCTGTTCTTTGAGCTCTTTAACTTCTTCATATTGGATAGCTTCGACACTAATGCTCTTTTTTTGGTCTTTGCCTTGTTTTTCTTTGATCAAACTATCAATTTGTTCTCTTAATTCTTCTACTCTAAGAATAATAAGTTCTTTTGTCGAAAGATTAAGTCCTAACTTAACTTTTAACTGATCAAATACCATTAGTCGAAGTCCTTTGCCTCGAAATTGACTGTAATCATAGTATGTAGGGGGAAATAAGTTGTCGTAGAAGTAATCATAACTAAAAGAACGATTTTTACGGATAATATGTCTTTTAATTTTGGCTTCTAGAATAAATCTATCATCACCTTTTTTTTCAAGGACAGATACACTGATTTCTTTATATTCAGATTGATCCGATTGGTATCTTGTTTTTTGAACATGTTTATTATAATCAGCATCTGTTGGCTGTTTATGGTAGAATTTTTCAAATTCATTGTTGAACCTATTATGAGTAGTATCGTTGAATGCTTTGTCCGTTACACTAAACACGATTTCCTGGCCTACTTTTAATTTTAGGGGAATTTGACTTTCCTCAGCATGCAAGATTATGCATGTGAATGCAAGCATTATTGTTAATATGAGTTGTCGTTTCATTTGTTTTGGATTGATGTTTCCTCAAAGGTGAGGAGATTTCAGGACATTGAAAATAGTTATTTATTGAACGGTATAGGTAAATTATTAAACGGTAAATGCTTAAAAAAATGAGATTAAAGGGGATTATTGTGTGAAATCATTTGAAGTCGGGCAATCGATATCACAAAAAGAACCTTATCATTGGGATTTCGGAATAAAACCGATATTTTTGATGAAAACGAAAAAACTTAAGTTATGGCAAATTTACAAACTACATACATGGGGATTCCTTTGAAAAATCCTCTTATTGCTGCAAGTTCGGGCTTAACACAATCAGTAAGTAAAATTAAAGAGCTTGAAGCGGCAGGTGTGGGTGCAGTTGTATTGAAGTCGCTATTTGAGGAACAAATCAATAACGAGATCAATCATATTCTATATAATCAGCACAATACCAGTTATCCAGAAGCAGAAGATTATATTTCTGCGTATACCCGTGATAACTCTCTTCAGAATTATCTGAATTTAATTAAAGAAGCTAAAGAGGCTGTAAATATTCCAATTATTGCTAGTATTAACTGTATTGATGCTAGTGAATGGATCTCTTTCGCAAAAGAAATTGAAGCAGCTGGTGCGGACGCTTTGGAGCTAAACGTATTCATGGTTCCTACCGATGTGCATACATCTGCAGAGGAGTTGGAGATGGTTTATGTTGATCTTATTAAGGAAGTAAAAAAGCAGGTTTCTATACCTATCGCTGTTAAGATTGGATTCTATTTTACAAACCTGGTTGCATTGGTGAATAAGTTATATGCTAATGGTGCTAATGCTGTTGTAATGTTTAATCGTTTCTATGAACCAGACATTGATGTTGAGAATTTGAAGATGACTTCTTCTGAAGTGTTTAGTTCAGCAACAGACATCCGTCGTTCGTTGCGCTGGACTGGTATGATTACGTCTGAGGTTCCAAATATTGAGATTTCTTCAACCACAGGTATCCACGATGGAAATGGAGTGTTGAAGCAACTACTAGCAGGAGCTCAAACTGTTCAGCTTTGTTCTACTATCTACATTAATGGTGTAGCTAAAGTACCTGAAATTATTGGTGATCTTGACGCATTTATGGATAAGTGGGATTATTCTTCTATCGATGATTTTAGAGGGAAGCTTAGTTATAAACGATTGAAAGATCCTATGCTTTATGAGCGTGCACAGTTTATGAAATACTTTTCAAACAGAAAATAAAAGAAAAGCCCCGAAAAGGGGCTTTTTTTATTGTGGTAATTGAGGAATAATCTCCAATAATGAATTTAGAAAGCTTGCGTTAACCTCATCTGCAGTAGGTATAGCTAGCTTAATTTTTGCAAGCTCACATTCCTTGGATGTAGGTGAAACTTTCCCTTCTAAATTTTCGATTACAGTTAGCGCTTCAAAAGCAACTTCAAATTCTTCATTGATTACAAGATCAACAAATACAGAAATGTGATTACTGAAATCAAGTCCATTTTCCCAACAAGAAGAAACTAACTCTTTTAGAATGCTTTTATATTTCTCATCCTGAATTGCATCAATAATAACAGGTATCGCATCTGTATGTTTTAGTTCAGCCAATAGAAGAATTAAACGCTTCCTAACTTCTTCCGAACTTGTTTTGCTCAAAAGATCAAGTAGAGCTGTTAAGTAAGCACTATTACCCGACTCACTTATCTTTTTAATAGTTGCCAGTACAATCGAAGTGTCGCTTGCCTGCAATTGAGCTATTAAATCTTTATTTGTTTTTTTAGTCATATCCTAACTTTCTATGGGAGTTAGTAATTTACTCATCAAGAAATGATACATTCAATAAATTACCTACGCTCCAGATGAAAGTGCAAATTTAAAGTTTTTAAATGAATGTCACAGAATGTTGTTTGGATGATTCACTTAGAATAGTGGATAAAAAAAGAGACTACCCGCTACAGGCAATCTCTTTTATAATTTCATTGGATTATTCTGATTTAGTTAAATGCAGGTGGTGGTGGTGGCGGTGGAGGTACAGGCATACCTGAAACTGAAATAGTTGCAGAAACACCATTTACAGCTGTTGCTGTAATTTCAGCGGCACCAATTCCTTTAATCGTAATTACCCCGTTTTCGTCAACAGAAACAAGGGCTTCATTGTTGCTAGCCCAGGTAAGAGTCTTATCTGTCGCATTATCAGGAAGAACAGAGAAGACAAGCTGTTTAGTCTGTCCAATCATAATCGCTTGAGGCTCTGGATCGATATTAACAGCTGTTACTTCGATAGGCTTTACCTCTACTTCATGAGTAGCTGATACACCATCTTTTGAAGCGGTGATTGTTACTGTACCAACGGTTACTCCTGTAACTACACCATCATCAACAACAGCAATAGCTTCATCAGAGCTAGTCCATGCTAATGTTTTGTCTGTTGCATTGTCAGGCTTAACAGTTGGAGTTAAGGTAATATCCTCACCAATGATAACTTCTGATTTTGCTGTAGCAAAAGTAATTC
Source organism: Puteibacter caeruleilacunae (assembly GCA_005217565.1). Lineage (GTDB taxonomy): Bacteria > Bacteroidota > Bacteroidia > Bacteroidales > Prolixibacteraceae > Puteibacter > Puteibacter caeruleilacunae. The sequence goes on along the minus strand of SJCO01000002.1, from coordinate 411,149 downwards.
CAGAAACCGCAATAGGCTTAACAGTAAGGGTGAAGCTTGCAGTGATTGCCGGATTGTTAACAGCATCTACTTTGATGGTTGTTGTTCCAACAGTTAAGGCTTTTACTTCTCCTTGAGCGTTTACAGTAGCTACGTCCGAATCAGAAGAAGTCCAGTTAACCACTGGTTTTTCTACATCATCAGGTCCCCACTTGTAAGCAAAGGTTTTAGTTTGCTCTAGTAACATCTCCTCTGATGCATTGTCGAACGACAATGACGCCAACTTCGGACTATCATCACTGCACGAAAATGCAGCAAATACCATGATAGCCATTAATAGTTTAATTGTTTTCATTTGTACTTGTTTTAATTTTTGCTTGGATCCCAATTTTCAAGGATCATCCAATGATTACTATTACTCTTTGATACCAAGCGATATTTATTCTGATATTCTAATTCAATAAAAAGCCATCCTTTAGGATCATGAAGAATTTCTATGAACTCTCGTACCTTTGGGTTGGTATATAGCTCGCGACTTTTTTCCCTGTTTTGATCATAACGCTGATCCTCGTTGTCAGGCATTAGAAAACACATATTGTTGAGTTCGTCGACATACAACTGGCGAAGGAAGAAATCGCTCCAGCTATCTCCTGACCCGCTGATGCCACGATATCGAAAACTCCAGGTGATTAGTGCATTATTGTGTAAAAACAGAAACAATCCCGCATTGTCCTCACCCAATACCTTAATGGATTCTTCAATGTAAGGTTTCAGACTTTCACTACATTCCCAGTTCTCTGTCATCTTCCAAGTGTGTTCCCACAATGGAGCCGTAGTACTAATTAGTGCCTCTCCATTTATTTCATAGTCAATCACACAAAGCTCATTATTTGCCACAAAATGCTTTTGATCATCGTTGTAAGTAAATTCAGAAATGGACATATCGTTTATCTCAATCGACTTATGCAATTTAAAACCAGAGTTGTTAAATTCTACAGAACGATCGAAAACATGGATCTTTCCACTATTATCTTTGTGTGCAACTTTAACACGGCGATTGTTTGCGTTATAGGTAAAGTCAACTGTCTCAGAATCTTTAAGTCCCGAATTAAAAAGTAGTTTCCGTATTGCATAATCACCAGCTTCCATTGAAGGTTGTTCTTGAATTTTCAGGAACTCTTGGTTTTTGTGAATGCTTGCGAAACGATCATTCCAGTCGAAATCAGTTGCTGGATACATCACTGCTTTTCTTCTATTGATCTTTCCTATCATTACTATACTGTCGGCACATGCAGAGTGAATATAGAATTCAAACTCACCACCAAAACCTTGTCCTCCCTCCACTCCAGGATCAGCAAGAACAGAAAAGAAGGTATAGGTATCAAATGACAAAGCAATTTCATCTTCTGCTCTTAAGCTATATGTTGATGTTGTGTTGTTATCGGAGAGCTCAAATTGACTGATTACCTTATTATCCTTATTGAATTGCATCATGAAATGAAAAGCTCCCATGGCCTCATCATTGATATAATAGGCCATTTTCCAGCCATGCTGTGCTTCCGTTAATACTTTGGAGTAATGGTCGATATTCTCCTGAATACGCTCATTGGGAGTCTTGTCGAATGCATCCTCGAATGAATCGCTATTGCAGGCTCCCAATAGTAGGGATGCGATAATCAATGTATATAGTTGTCTCATCATTCTTCTATAATTCATCAAGTTGTTTTTGAATTAGTTTTTTTAGTTCATAAACATCAATGTTCCAGTTTTCAAGCATGTAGTCGGCTACAATGGCCTCTTTTCGCTTGATCGCCTCCACATCTGTTTTAGGATAGCTTAGCATATCATTCCATTCCTCATCTGTGAGGATGAGCATATGGGCATACATCTCCACAAAATCTTCATCCGGACTCTCCATAGAATATGGAGTTACATATCCACGTTCCCAGGCTTGCTGATGATTGAAGTCATACCATGACAAGGTATAATTGCGAGGTGTTATTTGCTGATAGGTCTCATCATAATTAATTGTTTGGTGGAGGATGTGGGCAAATTCATGGTGCATGGTTCCAAATTGTTTACGTACCATATTCTTATCCTTAAAGTTCAAACTATTAATCGAGAAAATAGTGATTTTACGACCGCCCTCAGCGATACCTTCAGTTACAGTACCGTCGGCATTATAGTTTGGAGTACCCACAAGGATGACCTGCTTTGGAATATACTTCTTAACAAATTCATCGTTTATGTGTTTAACATAAGGATTGATCCATAGATTTTTAAGCAATTCACAGAATGGCTTTACCAACTCGTATTTTATAGGTAATATGATTTTACTGTTGTCTACTTCATTACTTGGCCATTTATAGTCAATCACCATGTTGTATGGATCTGTAAATGTAGCTTTGATGTAGTCATCAATTTCGTTTTTTTCAACGTTTGGAGGAAGTAATCCGCTTTCTCCAAGGTTTTCGTCATCTGAACAACCTAGCAGACTTACTGCTAATGTTAGAAATATTATTATTTGTTTCATTGTTACTTGTTTCTTGGGTTTGGTTTCATGCCTAGTGCAATTGCACTTTCAGGAATTTGAATCGCTTTTCGTGAATCCTGTGCTGTTAGTTGATACTTATTGCGATCAGCATCATAGTGAATCACTGGTAGTCTAAATCGCTTAATGTCGAACCAGCGAAGTCCTTCAAACATAAACTCAGCACGACGAGCATGAAGCAGGCAGCGCAGATACACTTTTTGTTTCTGGTTGATTGGATACCAGCTTTCTAAGTTTTCTCCTCTGTTTGTATATATTCCCAGTATGTTCTCTTCGGTTACTATATTATAGTTAGGGTCATATCCCACCATGAAGTTATCCACACGCTTACTGTAGAATTTATTCAATTCTCTAACAACAGTGAAGTACTTCTCCTGCATCACTTTTGCCTCCAAAAAATTGAACAATACTTCTTCAATAGAAAACAAGGGATTATTGATATATACATGACCGATTTCTGCATTAATACTTGTACGTTTAAATAGGGAATTATATTTGTTAATGAATATGCGATCTGGCTCATCCCAACCAACTGTAGAATAGGAATATCGCCCCTTTGAAGGTAAATCACTACTATAAATGTAATCCCTAATAGTTTCAGTTAGTCCGTGTCTCAATTTTGCGTAGTAATAAGGGTACGTTGACATGCCCACACGAATTAATAGGTTGGCAGGTTCATTGCTACTGGTATAGTGTGCCAAAAGTTCACTTCTGGTGAATTGCTTGTACTCTCCATTCCAGTCGCGTAATTTTGTGGTAACATTACTTCCCAGTACTGGCTTACAGTGTTCTACAACTTTTTGCCATTCTCCCAGATACAGGTAAAAACGAGAAGCAAAAGCATGAGCGGATTTTGTGGTGAAGTGAAATTGTGGATTGTCCTGCAACTCATCATTGAGCAATGGCATTCCTTTTTCCAGATCCTTTTTTATTTTATCATATACCTCTGCAACAGTACCACGTTTATAGTCTACCAACACTTTTGTTTCGGGTTCTGTAACATATGGAATTCCTAGATCTGTTTTTGATGATTCCGGATCATAATGGTTGCAATACAGGTTTACCAACATAAAGTGGTTGTATGCTCGGGCTACCAGCGCTTCTCCATACAGGTGCTTGTACTTTTTATATTCCTGTTCATCATCTTTAATTTTCTCAATAAATTCAATGGCCAGGTTATTTAATGCGATTGCCTCGTAACATGAGATCCAGTAAAATAGAGGTGTATCTTGTCCCTCTGTGGTTGAGTCCATGAATTTATAAGCTTCTTCGTTTGTTAGGATATTTATCCCAGATATACCCCCGTCTCCTGCATTATCACTCATACTGTGGGTGAAAGAATAAAAGCAGGCATCAGGTAAAGCATTGGCCATTAATCCTTCAATATCACTTACAGATGAAAGTTCAACCCGGTTATCTGGAAGCTTATCCAGTGCATCATCACAGCTATTGAATGCCAGCAGGCACGATAAACTTAAGTATTTGATATATATTGTAAATTTCTTCATTTTTAAGCCTTTTAAATGGTCATTCTAATGGTAAATGTGTATTGGCGTGAGACTGGTAATGCAACACCACCTGTACCAAAGAATTCCGGATCTTGTCCGTTCAACTTCTTATCGCTATACAGCAATAGAGGGTTGGTAGCCTGTCCTTTTACTGAAAGTTTTGAAAGCCCCATCTTTTCTGTTATCTTTTTAGGAATGCTATAAGATAAGCTCACCTCTTTTAAACGAACAAAGTCACCCTTCGCAACACATTGATCAGAGTAGTTATAAGCACTGTAGGCAATTCCCAATCTAGGTGTGCTGGCATATAGTCTGCTACTTGGAATTGTTGGAATATTGGTCTTCTCTTCATCTCCCGGAAGTACCCAACGGTTTTTCATATCCTTCGATACTGATCGCCAATCATCATGAACAGCACGGTAGGTTGGATTTAATCTCACAACATTACCAAAGCTGTAACTGGTAAATACCTTTAAGGTAAGCCCCTTGTATTTGAATACATTGCTTAATCCACCAGTTATCTTAGGATCAATTTGTCCCTCGTATTTCAGGTAGTCAACATTTCCACTTTGGAAGTTGATATCACCAACTACCACATCTCCGTCTTTATTGTAGAAAGTAGGTAATCCCTGTTCGTTTAATCCTGCAAAAGGTATTGAGAACAAACTACGTACAGGGTAGCCTTGTTTTGGTCCTCCATCATGTCTTACCATGTCAAATAATAGCGGACTATTGTTTAAGGTGGTTACCTCGTTGTGCGTGTAAGCGAACGTTACATTTGTGTTCCAGCTAAAATTTTCTTTTTGGATGTTTACTGTATTCAAGCTAAACTCAACACCATGACTCTTCATATCGGCATAGTTGGCCAGCTTCCAGTACATTCCTCCCACTGCGGAAGTCTTGATTGGAGCAATCAGATCAAAGGCTTTTCTAAAGTAAACATCTGTAGAAAGACTGACTCTGTTTTTTAGAAAGCCAACATCTAAACCAACATTGGTTTCGTATTGTTTTTCCCAGGTAAGATCATCATTGGCTACAGCCGACATTTTCAATTCTGGTTCTTTATCATGGCCAAACTGACGAATAGCAATGTCGTTATAGAGAATCACTGTAGAGTTAGGTGCTGGTCCCATGATTGCCGTTAGTCCATAGGTTCCACGTACAGATGCATATGATAGCCATGGAATATCTTTCATGAAGTCCGACTCAGTCATATTGTATTTACCTGATACGTTCCAGGTAGGCAAGTAGCGTGCTGAACGTGATTTGCCCAATTGGTTACTACCATCAATACGAAGGGTACCATTGATGATGTATTTTCCCTGATAGCTATATCCTGCATTGGAAAATACAGCAAAATGGCGATTATAAGACTTATAGTTACCAAAATAAGGGAAATTTGCTTCGGTCAACTGCTTCATTATACGATAGTCTGTAAAAACCGATCCTCCCTTGTCATACTGGTAGCCATAACCATTAAAGTAGGTATTCTCTCTTACTGTTGATTTATACTCCTGTCCCAATAATACATTCACACTATGAATGCCATCGAAGGTTTTGTTGTAACTTAGCAGGTGCTTAAAGTAGTAGTTGCGAAGCTTGTTATTGTCTTGCAGGTAAAATCCACCATAAGGTAATACAACTTGTTTCTCTTGATTAGGGTGATCAGGATCATTATATAAGAACTTATTCAACATTTTGATGGTAGCATCATCGGCAGCTCTATATGCACCCGCAACATTACTGTTTTCCTTGATTTTGTGAACGTTCTCGTTGTGGACATAGCGAATGGCTCCATCAACACGGTAATCCAAATGTTTATTGAATTGATACTTCAGGTTGAATTGCGTACTCAAATCCATCAATTGAATATTCAAATAGTTGTTCTTATATTCTTCAAGGATATTGATATCAGCATGATTTAACTTGAAATAGTCTAAGTTGCCATTACGGTCATATGGAGTAATGGTTCGAGATGTGTTCAACGCAAAACTAAATGGGTTGATGTCGAAATCACGACTAACCTCACCATTTGTGACATTATTTTGACGACTAAATGTTCCCGGAGCTTTTTGATTTCTAATGGATATATTACTTTGAATACCCAATGAAAGTTTCTCACTTAAATCGAAATCGCCATTCATCTTAAGCGTATATCTATCTACATTGTCAGCGATAGTCCAACCACCGTCTGTAATGTAAGAAGCCGAAACGTAAAAACGAGAAGTTTCACTACCCCCAGATACACTAAAGCTGTTATTTTGCATGATATTATTGGTAAATAGCAAATCAAACCAATCGGTATTTGCCATTTCATAGTATCTCAAATAATCCAGTTTTGCTTCTGGTGTATTGGCCAGATTGAACTGTCCCGTTTCTGTATTATACGTTGAAATTTCATCGTACATCTTATAGTATACTCCACCATGAGCAACAGTCTTCATGTCGGCATAGGTTAGCCATCCTTTACGATCGAGCTCCTGGAATATCGACATCTGATCTTTAGAATTCAGGATATCATAATCGTCGTATGAAGGTTTCTGTCGGATGGTCGTTTCACTTGAAAAAGAAACCGATACTTTTCCAGACTTACCACGTTTGGTGCGGATAACAATAACTCCATTCATGGCACGTGCACCATAAAGAGCTGTTGCAGATGCATCTTTCAAAATCTGATACTCGGCAATATCTTCTGCATTTAATCCGGCAACCGAACTACTGATCAATGTCTCAGCATCACCCGATGATAGTTCGTCAGGCGAGACATCAACCACATCTTCAAGTACAACACCATCAACAACCCAGAGCGGCTTAGTGTCGCCATAAATAGATGAGGCTCCGCGAACACGAATTTTAGGCGCTGCACCAAAGGAGCCTGATACATTCTGTACCGAAACACCTGCTACTTTTCCTTCTAGCATTCGAGATACGTCAGCAACACCATCAACCTTTGTATCCTCAGCAGTAACACGTGCGGCACTACCGGTAAACATTTTACGATCGATTTTTTGGTAGCCGGTAACCACAACCTCTTCTACGTCTACTCCATCAACTTCCATTTTGACTTTGATTGTTGATGAGGCATTGATTGATTTGGTTTGTGTTTTGTATCCGATGCTACTAAAGACAAGATTAAATGGTTTCTTGTCGTATTTTAGGGAAAAGTTACCATCGATGTCAGTTACGACGCCGATGGTTGTATTTTCCACATAAACATTACAAAAAGGCATCGGCTGTCCGGTTTCATCATACACCGTTCCTTTAATCTCCACCTTTTCAGGGGCAGCTACTTTAGGTTGTGGTTTTTGCTTTTTCGGATCAACTTTAATGATGATTCGTTTTCCAAAAATCTGATAACCGTACTTCGTTTTTTGCAGAATCTTTTTCATCACTGCATTGATGTCAGCATTCTGCACCTCCACCTCTACATTACCATTGTCTTTTACCTGATCGTAGACGTAAGCAATCTTATAATCAGTTTTTTGCTCAACCTGTTTGAAGGCTTCCAAAAGGGTTGAATTCTTCAGCGAAATGGTAATTTTCTCTTGACTTCCTGCTTTCGATTGCATAGGAATAGCGCATAGCATTCCCATACAAACACAAAGTTGAAAGTAAAATAACAACTTCTGTTTTATCATTTTATACTATTATTTTGTAATGTCAGGTTTATCTATTTTGATGTAATTCTCGTGAATGTTAAATCGTAAATCGGTAAGCATCTCAAGGAACTGGAGATTTTCCTTGAGCGTGCAGTTTTTGTTGATTGAGCAGATGAGTAACATCTGTTCGTCTATTTCATGGGATAGTTTATAGGGCGCACCGTAAAGTTGTTTCATCGACTGCAAAACACGTTGAAGTGTAACCTTATTAAACTGAATCATGTCTGAACGCCACGAGGAATAATAGGAGGCTTCCACATTTTTAAGTGTTATGTTTTTATCTTTCATTATAAGCTGTTGATTGGGAACTAAATCAACATTTTGACTACCGGAATTGAATTGTATCTTTCCTTCTTCCAGTGTGATTTCTTTAAAGGTCTCATCTTCGTATTCTCTAACATTGAATGATGTTCCTAAAACACGAATGGTTTTTCCACTTGACATTTCTACAATAAATGGAGTCTTGCTTTTTGAAATATCAAAGAAGACTTCTCCTGTCATTACTACTTTTCTGATAGTATCATTAAAGACTGTTGGATATGTCACACTTGAATTGCTATTCAAATAAACGACACTATTATCAGCTAGTTCCAATCGATACTGTCCTCCGATAGGTGTCTTTATGGTATGATATGTCTTGGTTTGTTTAGGGGCATCCTTGTATACTAATTTGTTTTCTGTATTAGTTTTTACCTGATGACCTTCAATGTTATAAGTTGTGTCAATTTTTTCTTTTAATTGGTATGATTGCTTTTGAGTAATGATCGTAGCCTCTTTACGAATCATTGCTTCATCATCAACAAATGCTAATTCTAGTTGATCTGGTTGTTGATTCAGTGTACGTTGACTAAGAAATAGAGTGGCGGATAGCGCTAGTATTAATAATATTCCAGCAGCAGCTCGCCAGTAAAACGCTTTCGAACGTCCCTGCTTAATCTTATCCTTATACCACTGTTCATCCAATTTCTTAAATTCACTAATGGTCTCCTTATCAGAAAACACTTCGGTTAACTCTTTGTAGTAAGCAGGGTCGGCAATCCGAGCTTTAATTAGCTCTTCATGCTCCTGCTCCGATAGAGATTCACCTAGTTGCTTTTTAGTGAATATTATATAAATGCGCTTTTTATCCATCATTCGTATCCTCTCTCCACTAATAAGTCACAGAGGATGACAAAAAGGGTGACAAAAAAATAAAGTTTTTTAAAATAAAGTTGAAAAGAATAATGCTGAAGATTCTTTTAAAGCACTGTAAGCCCTTCTTAATTGGGTTTTTACGGTGTTGACCGATACACCTTTTTCTTTTGCAATTTCGATGTACGACATTTCACTATAAACTTTGTCCAATAGAATCTCACGGCAAGAATTAGGTAATTCTTTGATTTTATCCTGTAAAGGAATAATTCGATTGTCGTTTAGTGATTCGAATTCTTCTATCAAGTCTATCTGATCTAATGAATGAGTCTCTTGTGTACGCTGTATCGTATTGATACATTTGAATTTGACTGCTCGATAAAGGTAATTTTCGTAGTTGTCAATTTTACTGTAGGTGCCTTTCTCATAGAGATTCATAAAAACATCTTGAACCAAGTCTTTTACAGTCTCTAAATCAGGAAGAATAGCACAACCACGGACGCACATGACCACATAGTACTTCTCATTGAGAAGCCTGAATCCTTCATTGGTATTCCAGCGAAAGGCTTTTTTTATATGTTGATCAGAAATGCTCATTGTAAATTGTAACACCAGGGGGCGACAAAAGTATTAAATTATTTTTTATTTCAGGAAAACGCTAACATTGTTGGGCTACTTTGTAGGGTATCTGTAATGGTTTTTAAGTTTTGTTAAGTCCGATAATCCCTTGTTTTATGGGAACTGCAACGGATATGTTTTTTTTTAGCTAAATCGAAATATTTAAATCGATTCAAAACTAGGATTAGTGGTAACGTATACATTTCGAACCTATTACTAAGTATAGATGAATGAAAGTTCAAGGAAATAATTCGTGAGTAATATTTCCAAAGTCTGATCTTCTGCACAATCATTTTAGTATCTTTGTTGGCTTTTCCAGAATAAAACAACTTTATGAACACGAATACAAGAGAGTTAGCGAGTGAGTCAATAGGCCGATTGATGTGGAAGTATTTTGTTCCTGCTTTTGTGGGAGTTATTGCTAATTCGCTCTATAATATCGTTGATAGGATATTTATTGGTCAGGGTGTTGGAGCATCAGCACTATCAGGAGTAAGTGTCATCTTCCCAATAATGATTATCATCATTGGTTTTGGTATGATGCTTGGGATAGGTAGTAGTGTCCTGATTTCTATTCATCTTGGGAAAAAAGAACATAAAACGGCCGAGGAGATACTGGGTAGTGCTGTGTCTTTGATTATAATTAGTTCTGTAGCACTGTCCATCATAGGATTAGTATTCAAAGATCCCATATTGAGTATTTTTGGCGCTACAGAAGAAACATTTCAGTATGCTCGACAATATCTTAATATCATATTGATAGGTATTGTATTTCAGGAATTGGGCTTTAGTTTGAATGGTATGATTCGCTCAGAAGGGAACGCAAAAGTTGCCATGTATTCAATGCTTATTAGTGCGGGAACCAATGTCGTATTGGATGCTTTGTTTATTTTCGTTTTTGACTGGGGTGTTCAAGGAGCTGCATGGGCTACAGTAATTTCAATGTTTGTTATGACGGTATGGGGGATTCGCCATTATCGTAGTCGAAAATCTGTTATTAAGCTCTATAAGAAGAATTTGAAGGTGGAGATGAAATATACCAAGTTGATTGTTGCTGCAGGTATGGCCCCATTTCTGATGCAGATTGCTTCAAGTTTTGTTCAGGCAATCTTTAATGTGAAATTGATCAAATTTGGTGGAGATGTTGCTGTTGGTGCTATGGGGGTGATTATGTCCTTCGCGATGCTTGTATTTATGAGTATTGTTGCGCTTAATATGGCCTCACAACCGATAATTGGTTACAACTATGGAGCAAAAGCTTTCGATAGGGTTCTGGAAACTTTAAAGAAGGGAGTTTTATTTGCATCTTTGATGGCTGTTGCTGGATGGTTAATTATCGAACTTTTCCCAGAGACAATTATTCGAATGTTTAGTAATGACCAGACATTGCTAGATATTGGTGTGCCTGGATTGCAGATGTTTATGCTGGCATTGCCTGTTATTGGTTTTCAGATTATTGCTTCAAATTATTTTCAGTCGATAGGTAAGGCGAAAATTGCAGCTATATTAACCTTATTAAGACAAGTTGTTGTGTTAATCCCAGTATTGCTATTATTGCCTGGAGTCATCGGATTAAAAGGAATATGGCTGTCAGCTCCTATAGCAGATGTTGGCTCAGCTATTATTACTTCAATCTTCCTGATTAAAGAATGGAAGAAGTTGAATGGTAAGGTCGAGTCTATGGAAAAGGTTTACTCTGAGGTGTAGTGTGCATATTTTTATGTTTATTAATAGACTTTAAGAGAACTTAACAATTGGAGTTGTTACCTTCGTAAGGATACAGTTTCAATTATGAAAACAACCTTAACAGCTTTAATCTGTGTTGCTTGGTCATGTGTAATGGGACAAGAGCCTATAAAGACATTCTGGAGTTCAGGAGTAGTCTTTGATCACGATTCTATTCCTGTCGCTGATGCTTATGTTATTAATTATCGAAATTTAAATCACTACGTCACTGATAGTCTTGGACGTTTTAGAATGTATGTGCAAGGGGGAGATTCATTGATGATTTCTCATATTACCTATAAGCGAATGGTTATCCAGGCAAAAAAAGGGGAGGACTTTATCTACATTATCGATATTGCTCCTTTTGAGATAGATCCTGTTATTATTCAACAGTTTGATAGGAATGAAGAAAATTTTAAGAAGAATATGGCTACTATACGTAAAACCATAAAGTTTATGCCAAAGCCTGTAAAGATTAATCGGGGAGTTGATGGTAATCCTTATGATCCTACACGTAGTTCGTTACGCGCAGGATCACGAGGATATATGTCAAAATAGATATTATTGATCAAGTTTTTCGATAAGTGCTTGTCCTGTGAATGATGAAGTGTTTTTTACGACTTCTTCAGGTGTTCCTTCGGCAACAATATGACCACCTTCATCTCCACCTTCTGGTCCCAAATCAATGATCCAATCTGCCGTTTTAATGATGTCCATATTGTGTTCGATAATTAGGATGCTGTGTCCTCTTTCGATAAGTGCATTAAATGAATCAAGTAATTTTTTGATATCGTGAAAATGAAGTCCAGTTGTTGGCTCATCGAAGATGAACATGGTTGCACTATCCTTTTCTTTGGCAAGGAATGATGCAAGTTTTACACGCTGACTCTCTCCCCCTGAAAGGGTACTCGAAGATTGTCCTAGTTTTACATAGCCTAATCCCACATCTTGCAGAGGTTTTAGCTTTTTAACAATCTTCTTTTCAAGAGAATTATTCTTTTCACCAAAGAAGTCAACTGCTTCATTTACTGTCATCTCCAGGATGTCAAAAATGTTTTTATTACGGTATAAGATCTCTAGAATGTCTTGTTTGAAGCGCTTTCCTTTACAACTTTCACATACAAGGTGAACATCAGCCATAAACTGCATCTCAACCGTGATTTCTCCTTCTCCCTGACACTCTTCACAGCGACCTCCGTCAACGTTAAAAGAGAAGTGGGCTGGCTTGAAACCTTGATATTGTGCTGCTTTTTGCTCTGCGAAAAGCTTACGGATTTCATCGTAGGCTTTCAGGTAGGTTACCGGATTTGAACGACTGGATTTTCCGATTGGATTCTGATCAACAAACTCTACTGATTTGATTAATTGAAGATCTCCATCAATTCGATCGTGCGATCCTGTTTTCTCTCCATAGCCTCCATAATACTTAATCATGGCAGGGAATAGAATTTTCTTAACCAATGAGGATTTTCCCGAACCACTAACTCCTGTGATAACACTTAGTGTGTTTAGTGGTATTTTTACATCTATATTTTTCAGATTATTCTCACGTGCACCCTTTAAGGTGATGTAGTTGTTCCATGGTCTGCGTATGGCTGGAATTTCTATTTTTTCAATTCCATTCATATACTTCGCAGTCATGCTAACAGTATCTGCCTCAAGTTTAGCGTGATCTCCCTGAAATACAATCTCACCTCCGTGTCTTCCTGCTTTCGGACCTATATCGATAATCTGATCAGCAGCCTTGATGATGTCTTCGTCGTGCTCTACAACAACAACTGTATTACCTAGTTGCTGAAGCTTACGCAATACTTTTATTAAGCGTTGTGTATCTCTTGTATGTAGTCCAATACTTGGCTCATCAAGAATATATAGTGAACCAACAAGACTACTACCCAAGGATGTTGCCAGATTAATCCGTTGTGATTCCCCTCCAGAAAGCGTGTTCGATAGACGGTTTAGAGTAAGATATCCTAAACCTACATCACATAAAAACTCTAACCTTGAGTTGATTTCCTTTAGAAGTCTACTGGCAATCTCTTGTTCTCTTTCTGTAAGTTGTAGTGAATGGAAGAATTCTTGAAGAATATCTACTGGAACTAACACCAATTCTTGTATTGATTTGCCTGCAATTTTTACATATCCAGCTTCTTTCTTTAAACGAGATCCATTACACTCCGGGCATACCGTTTTACCACGGTAGCGCGATAACATAACTCGATACTGAATTTTATAGCTTTTTTCTTCTAAGTGCTCGAAGAATTTATTTAATCCAAAGAAGTATTTGTTCCCATTCCAAAGAAGCCTTTTTTGCTCATCTGTTAGATCATAAAATGGAGTGTGGATTGGGAAGTCAAATTTTTCAGCATTATAGATTAACTTGTTCTTCCATTCCTGCATTTTTTCTCCTTTCCAACAGGCGATAGCATCTTGGTAAATGGATAATGATTTGTTTGGGATAACCAGATCTTCATCAATACCAATTACTCTTCCATAGCCTTCACACTTCGGACAAGCACCAATTGGATTGTTAAAGCTAAATGTATGTAACGTTGGTTCTTCAAATTCAATTCCATCAGCTTCAAAACGATTGGAGAATTGTTCTTCAATTAATGGTTTTGTGTACATCTTAAGAATGAGTTCTCCATGACCTTCATAGAAAGCGGTCTGAGCAGAATCTGCAAGCCTTCCAGGTGTATCTTCATCATTTCTTACTGCTAATCGGTCGATAATGATATTAACCTTCGAGTCTTTGGTGACCTGACTTTCTTCAAGATCTTTAATGCGTACAGTTTCTCCGTCGACTTCTAAGCGTGAAAATCCTTGCTGATGTAGCAATTGAGCTTCCTCATATATGCTGCGACCATTGCCTGGCGTTAGAGGTGCGACAAGCATAAGCTTGGTGCCCTCTTCAAATTGATAAGCAAAATTTACGACATCTTGTACATGATGGCGTTGCACTTCCTTTCCAGACACAGGAGATATTGTTCTTCCAATTCGAGCAAACAAGAGTTTCAGATAATCATAAATCTCAGTTGATGTTCCAACAGTGGATCTTGGATTTCGAGTGTTAACCTTTTGCTCAATTGCAATTGCAGGTGGAATTCCTTTAATAAAATCTACCTCTGGTTTGTTAATGCGACCTAAAAATTGGCGGGCATATGAAGAAAGACTCTCCACATATCTTCTTTGTCCTTCAGCATATAGCGTATCGAAAGCCAATGACGATTTCCCTGAACCAGATAAACCTGTGATTACAACCAGTTGATTGCGAGGGATTTTTAATTCGATGTTTTTCAAATTATGAACCCTTGCACCCTTTATATGTATGTATTTTTTGTCGTCCTGTTGCCTGATCATTATCAAGAAATTATGCTATTCTGAAATTTTTATTTGTTAAAATCAGAAAAAAGATGTTAATTTAGGTTTACAAAGGTAATAAATTGTACAACTAATTAAATATAAGGAGAGCGCCTATCGAAACATCTTTACTTTTTATCAACTCTAAATAGAAGGTATGGAAAAAGTGGATAGAACAAGTGATAATACACTTGTTGAGCTCTTTATGCACGGGGATCATTCTGCATTGGAACGTCTTATTGCAAGACACAAAAACAGAATATATACTTATATTCTGTTGATTGTAAGAAATCAACACCTCGCAGAAGATATTTTTCAAGACACATTCGTAAAGGTAATTCGATCACTACGCTTAGGAAACTACGTAGAGAATGGACGATTTATTTCGTGGGTGCTGCGTATCGCACACAATCTGATCATTGATCATTACCGTAAGGAAAGGAATATGAATCTATTATCGAACGATGATACGGAAATAGATTTATTTAATTCTGCAAAATTCTCAGATAAGACAATCGAACAGCTAATGGTGTCTGATCAAATTAGCAAAGAGGTTAAAATGCTGATTCGAGAGCTTCCGTTTGAACAGAAACAGGTGGTAATACTGAGACATTATGTAGGGTTAAGCTTTAAGGAAATTTCAGACCAGACGGGAGTGAGTATCAATACATCATTGGGAAGAATGCGATATGCCCTAATTAACATGAGAAAACTAATAGAAGAAAAGAATCTATCATTGACTGGGATATAAAAAAATAGAAAAAAGAACGTGCAAATTGCAATAATCCAGAAAGATGGGCGTTACTAGGGTAGAAACAATAATTAAAAGTGCCTATGACAAACATCTTTACTTTGTTTTTTAATAGCAACAAGATAATTTGTGGTACGAAATGCAGAAAAGGAGGAGATATGGATTTAGAAGTTGAAGCTGCTTTGGATGGATTGAAAGACGTGGAATTTGTACCATCAGAGGACGTTGTGAAAAACATCTTAAGCTATGCCAAATCTTTGGATGTAATGCATTCAGAGAATGTTGGTGGAATTGAAGTGATATTAAATTGATTTTTTTAAAGAATTCTGGGGAAAAAAGGGTTGCTGTGTAGGCAGTAACCCTTTTTTCTATTTGTTTAATTTTGAATCTTATTAGGTCTGTTTTGTGCGAGTCTTAATGTTATTTTGTTTGAGTCAGTTTTTGGAGGTTCTTTGCTAACGTTAACTTCGTGTTAAAGCTCTGTGCAATAAGCAAGTTTTTAAATTGAGAAAACTACTCTTTAACTATTTTTGCTTCTAACAATTTGAATAAGTGAAGCTTGCTGGCTACTTATTTGATACTTTAAACCTATGATTTCATTTATTTATTCGTTAACAGATTATTTCTGCTTGAAAATTGAATTGAAAGATAGGTGAAAAGATGTTTTTGAATTACTTTTGTGAAGTTTCTTAAAAAGTTAATCATAAATAATAGTTATAACATGATTATTAGCGCATTGCAGAAAGAAAGAGCTAAATATGCACCAAAGTTACCAGGTGCATTAAAAGGTGCTGTAAATATCGTTGAAGGTAAAGCTACTGAATCAGTTGCTGACCAAGAAGATATTAAGAATTTGTTCCCAAATACATACGGAATGCCATTGCTTACCTTCGAAGCAGGTGAGAAAGTAGAGCTTCCAGCTATGAACGTTGGTGTGATCTTGTCTGGTGGTCAGGCTCCAGGTGGACACAATGTAATTTCTGGTATTTTCGACGGATTGAAAGCGTTGAATCCTGAGAATAAATTGTACGGTTTCCTAGGTGGTCCTGGTGGATTAGTTGATGGAGATGTTGCAGAACTTACTTCTGAAATTATTGATAAGTACAGAAACACTGGTGGTTTCGATATCATTGGTTCTGGTAGAACTAAACTTGAAGAAGAGTGGCAGTTTGACAAAGGTGTTGAAGTATGTAAGCAGTATGGTATCAATGCTGTCGTTATTATCGGTGGTGATGATTCAAATACTAATGCTTGTGTATTGGCTGAGTACTACTTGCAAAAAGAAACTGGTATTCAGGTAATCGGTTGTCCTAAGACAATTGACGGTGACTTGAAAAACGAAATGATTGAAACTTCTTTCGGTTTCGATACTGCTTGTAAAGTATACTCTGAGTTGATTGGTAACATCCAACGTGATGCTAACTCTGCTAAAAAATACTGGCACTTTATTAAGTTGATGGGACGTTCTGCTTCTCATATCGCTTTAGAGTGTGCATTGCAGACTCAACCAAATGTTACTTTGGTATCAGAGGAGGTTGAAGCTAAGAAAATGACTCTTGGTGAGATCGTTGATTATATTGCAGGTATCGTAGCTAAGCGTGCAGAGCAAGGAAATAACTTCGGTACTGTATTGATTCCAGAAGGATTGATCGAGTTTATTCCTGAAATGAAAGTGCTTATTTCTGAGTTGAATGATCTTCTTGCTGAAGGTACTGAGACTGAGAAAGCATTCAAAGCATTGCGTAAGAGCGAGAGATTAGGATACGTTGCAGAGAAGCTTACTGATGCTTCTGCTAAAGTATTTACTTCTCTTCCTGAAGGTATTGCTCGTCAGCTTACTCTTGATCGTGACCCACACGGTAACGTACAGGTATCTAAGATTGAAACTGAGAAGTTATTGATCGAGATGGTTGAGAAGCGTCTTTCTATTATGAAAGCTGAAGGTAAGTATGCTGGTAAATTCGGTTCTCAGAACCACTTCTTCGGTTACGAAGGACGTTGTGCAGCTCCTTCAAACTTCGATGCTGACTATTGTTACTCATTAGGTTATACTGCTTCAGTATTGATCGCTCAAGGTAAAACAGGTTACATGTCATCAGTACGTAATACTACTGCTCCTGCTGAAGAGTGGATCGCAGGTGGTGTTCCTGTAACAATGATGATGAACATGGAGCGTCGTCACGGTCACATGAAGCCAGTAATCCAGAAAGCTCTTGTAGAGTTGGAAGGTGCACCTTATAAGCATTTGGTTGCTAACCGTGAGGAGTGGGCTTCGGAAACTGACTATGTATATCCAGGTCCTATCCAGTATTTTGGTCCTTCAGCTGTATGTGATCAAACTACAAGAACTTTGGAATTGGAACAAGCAAAATAATATTTCCAATACTATATTGATTAAGCCCTGCCAATTTGGTGGGGCTTTTTTATTTATCAATGATATTGAAAGATTAGGAGGCAAGAGATACAGTTAATCTTTATCTATATCTAAAGCAATAAGTTCTTTATTGAAACTTGTTCTTTCCCATCCGCTAACCTTGAACAATGCAGTAAAATCTTTGTCTTTCAAATTATGGTTCTGGTAAAAGTGCTTGATTGAATCAGGTTGAGTAAAGAAATCTACCAATTGCATAACGCCTATGTCGTTGTCTGATAAAATATAGATAAACAGATTTTTCCCTGGACCTTTTTGTTTCGATACAACAGTGTAGTCTATTAGATTATTACTTGCACTTGAAGGGTAAGTTGTGGTTTTATTTGTTTTAGGATCTTTTCTGGTTACAGGATTTGCGATGTTTATATACTGAGGATGTGTTTCTAAAAAGATTTGTTGGAGGAATCCCATAGTCTTGGGTTGCCCTATGAAAATTATATTTTCCTTGTTGATGTTATTTCTCGACCAGTCGGATTTTAATGAAACAGACAGGTCTGTATTGTATTTTATGAACCATTTGGATAGTTGAAATGGTGCGTGAACTCCCATTTTTGTAATATATGGGAAATCACAAGGACTCAATGTTGTTGCTTCTTCTGGATTATTTTTGATGAATTCATTGAAATCTTGATGCGAATTGATATTGAAATCACGGAATACACCTCTTCCTTTTGTGGGAAGATCTCCCATTACCGTAAAATGATCACCAACGATTAGTTTGTTAGGAAGTCCGTTGGTAAAATGTTCCTTCCAGAAGTTAGGAATGGCATCTTGTTTGCCGGTTCTGATTAGCATGGTTGAAATAACTACGACTAATATAAATGATACAGCAACCGTTGCTATTATATTTCTACCTAGGAATGATTTTCTTTGAGGGGGTGTTGGGCGGTCATAAGATACTTTGTATTGTCCTTTTTGAATATTAAATTTAATGGATGAGGTAGGATTCTCTGTTTCATAATATTGCAACAACTTCTTTCTCAGGTTGTGTACATATACCCTAACTTTGGTGTCGTTTTTTATGGGGTCATATGATTTGCCAAATACTTCCTGTCCAATGGTAACTTCCTTCAATTCTTTGTTGTCAAGAGAAGCTTGCACCAAAAAACGCAATAAACTAACATTGATATTAGACCTTGAAAAGGTCTTACTTGATGTTATTTCTTCGAGATGTTGAAGTATTTCTTCGTGCTTTATCATTTATAGTCTATTCTACCTGTTTGAAGCAAAGTTAACAGAATATTTGATTGAACAGCTTGATTGTCAGGCTTTCTTTAAAGGTGGGAGTGGCGATTTTTAACGGTTAAAAGAACGTAATTTGTTGAAAATTATTCGAATGTGCTCCCTTGAAAGTCTACTTTGCATTCGAATAAATCACAAAAAATAATTTCATGAAGCAATTACTTGTTTTTGTAATGCTGTGTTTTGCAGGATTGGTCAAGGCACAGGAAACGAGCACTGTTTACTTATCGGGGACGGGTGCAACAGATACCAAAGAATGGGAATTTTATTGTTCTGCAGGAAGCAACAGTAAAAAGTGGACTAAAATAAAGGTTCCTTCATGTTGGGAACAAGAGGGATTTGGGGCTTATAACTATGGGCACGATAAATTTGAAAAACGATTAAACGAGACAGGATTGTACCGATATCAGTTTGCTGTTGCGAAATCATGGAAAGGCAAGCAGGTAGAAATTGTCTTTGATGGAGTGATGACTGATGCTTTGGTAAAGATCAATGGCAAACAGGCTGGTGCTGTTCATCAGGGGGCATTTTACCAGTTTCGCTATGATATTACTTCGCTACTAAACTATGGGAAAGATAACATGTTGGAAGTGTTAGTGAAGAAGCACTCAGATAATAAATCGGTGAGTTTGGCAGAAAGAAAGTCTGACTTCTGGATTTTTGGAGGAATATTTCGTCCTGTATACTTAGAGTGTAAACCAAAGGCTAATATTGATCGTGTTGCGATTGATGCTAAAGCAAATGGTTTGTTTAACGCTGATGTTTATCTTTCATCTTTAAAGAAGGGCGACTATGAGGTTATTGTCGATATTGTTAATGCCTCTGGTAGTGTTGTGAGTAGTTTTGAAGGAGAGGTATTGGATCAAGTTGTTAGAATTTCAGGTAATACTGATAATCCTAAACTGTGGAATGCTGAGGATCCTAATCTCTATTCTGCGATATTTAGATTGAAAAAAGACGATAAAGTCGTCCATCAATATGTTGAGAAATTTGGATTTAGAACAATTGAGTTTAGAGAATCTGATGGTATCTATGTGAATGGTGTACGTGTGAAGTTGAAAGGTGTAAATCGTCATACTTTCCATCCTTCTTATGCAAGAACTTCATCAAAAGCATTGAGTATAAATGCTGTTAATTTGATGAAGGACATGAACATGAATGCAGTGAGGATGTCGCATTATCCTCCAGATAAGCATTTTCTTGATGTTTGTGATTCGCTTGGAATGTATGTGTTGGATGAACTGACTGCTTGGCAACGACCATCATATGATGATGTTGTAGGAAGAAAGTTGCTGAAAGAGATGATCGACCATGATGTGAATCATCCATCGATTATCGCTTGGGACAATGGAAATGAAGGTGGAGAGAATAATAATCTGAACGACGATTTTGCAAAGTTTGATATCCAGAAAAGGGAAGTCTTGCATCCTTGGCAGGATTTTAGAAAGACCAATACTTGTCACTATATTCGCTACAATTACCTTTCAATGGATGGCTTTAGCAAGCGTAAGATATTTTTCCCAACTGAGTTCTTGCATGGTTTGTATGACGGAGGACATGGGGCTGGATTGGAAGATTACTGGACTCGTATGTGGAACGATCCATTAACCGCTGGTGGTTTCTTGTGGGTATTTGCCGACGAAGCAATTGAGCGTAGAGATCGCAACAATGAATTAGATACAGATGGAGGTCATGCTCCTGACGGAATATTGGGGCCTTATATGGAGAAAGAAGGAAGCTATTATACGATTAGGAATCTTTGGAGTCCGGTGTTCTTTGAAAAACGTTATATAACCAATGACTTTAACGGTGAGTTTCGTATTCAGAATAGATATTTCTTTACCAATTTGAATGAGGTTCAATTTAAATGTAAGTGGCTTGCATATGATGGACCTGATAACAGGGTGACTAGTCACGTGGTTTCAAAACAGAATGTACAAGTTGATTTAGCACCCGGACAGAATGGCGTGTTAAAGGTTGATCTTTTTAATGGTTGGCAGAAAGCTGATGTATTGGAATTAGAGGCAACAGATCGTCATGGCCGCGTAATTACTACCTGGACATGGCCTGTGAAAGTCCCTGAATTAATGGTTGAAAAATATATTGATTCTTCTAAAACTGATCAGCTTTCTGTAGTTGAGAGAAGTAATGAGGTATATGTGAGCGTTGGTTCCTTAAAATATACTTTTAGTAAGGAAAACGGTTTGCTACTTAGTGTGGAAAAAGATGGTAAGTTGATTCCTCTTGCTAATGGACCAGTGTTTGTGAGTAAGGAGAAAGAACTACTTGGTGTGAAGGTAATTAAAGAGGAAAATAAGGTGATGATCCAGACCAGGCAAAAGGGATCAAGAGCTGATGATGTATTTACGTGGGAAGTAGATGGTAGTGGTTTGCTTAAGCTGGATGTAGCCTATTGTCCTAAAGAAGGATGGAAGAATGGTTCTGCTTTTGCTGGAATTACCTTTGATCTCCCAGAGGAGAATGTTGCAGGGATGAGATGGATGGGTAATGGTCCTTTTAGAGTTTGGAAGAATCGCATGAAAGGTACCCATTTTGGAGTATGGGAAAAAGCCTATAACGATACGCAGACTGGTTTTTCACAGTATATCTATCCTGAATTTAAGGGGTATCACTCGGAGGTTAACTGGGTAAAAGTTCAAGGTAAGGGTATGCCTGATTTTAAGGTGTATGTGCATTCAAATGATATCTTCTTGCGCATGCTTACTCCTAAGTTTCCTGGTAATTCAAAAGGAGCAAAAGCTGATTTCCCAACAGGAGACTTCTCTTTCTTACATGGAATAACACCAATTGGAACGAAATTCTGTGATGCGGAACATACCGGTCCAATGGCTTCTCCTTATGTAATGGAGGCCAAAAAGATTCACGGCTATAAGTTGCGTATAAAGCTAACGTTCGATTTTAATTAATTTGTAAAAACATACTGAATGATATTCGCACCCATCTTTAATGCTTTGGTGCGGATATCTTTTGGATCACTGTGAACTGATTCATCTTCCCAACCATCACCTAAATCGCATTCGTAAGTGTAGTAAATAACGAGTCTCCCGTTGTGGAACATTCCAAATCCTTGAGGAGGTTTATTATCGTGCTCATGGATCTTAGGAAGACCATTGGGAAAATCATACTTCTGATGATATATAGCATGAGAAAAAGGAAGTTCTATCCAGTCAGCTCCAGGAAATACTTTCGCAATTTCTCGTCGAATGTAATTATCCATCCCATAGTTATCATCAATATGAAGAAATCCTCCAGCTTCGAGATATTGTCTTAGATTTTGTGCTTCTAATTCAGAGAAGTGAACATTACCATGTCCGGTCATATGGATAAAGGGGTATTGAAATAGAGTGTTGTCTGACAACTCAATGGTAACTGGTTCCTGACTAATCGTTGTATGTAAGTTCTGATTGCAGTATTTAATCAGGTTGGGCAACGATGTTGGATTGGCATACCAGTCGCCACCTCCATTGTACTTTAGTAATCCAATCTTTACGGTACTTTCTTGTGCTGTAGATGCGTAAATACCAGTGAAAAATAGGGCTATAAATACTGAGAGGTGGATGAGTCTATTCATAACTAGTCATTTAAAAGATTTACTGTGTGACATGCAACAACTCCTGCAGTTTCAGTTCTAAGCCTACTGCTTCCAAGTGATATTTCTGTGAATTGGTTTTCTCTCGCTGAGTCTATTTCTGAAGGGGAGAAATCTCCTTCCGGACCAATTAACACAAGAACTTTCTCTTTTTTTGCAATTTCATCCCGGAATAATTTCCGATTGGTATCCTCGCAATGTGCAATGTATCTATCTCCATCGAAATCTGAAGAAAAGAGTTCTTTAATGGAAGTTATTGGATTGAGTATTGGTTTATATGCTTTGTAGGATTGCTTCATGGCCGAAACAATTATCTTTTCTAATCGCTCAGGTTTAATGATCTTTCGTTCTGAATGATCACAAAGAATTGGAGTAATTTCATCGACTCCTATCTCGGTCGCTTTTTCCAGGAACCATTCTAATCGGTCAATATTCTTTGTAGGGGCAATTGCAATATGTAGGTAAAAATCTCTTTTCCCATATGATTGTTGCTCCTCTGTAACCTCTACAATACATTTTTTGTGATGAGCCTGAGTGATTTGAGCGGTATAAAATCCTCCCTTGCCATCAATCAATTGAATATGGTCGCCTTCCTTCAAACGAAGCACTCGTGTGCAATGTTTTGATTCACTTTCAGATAGTGTATATTGATTACCTGCTATATCAGGTGTGTAAAATAAATGCATACCTCAAAATTAACATATTGAGGTAAAATTAAGCACTATTTTGCACTTTTCCATTCTCTCTGGTTTATTAAGGAGGTTGGAATATGATGTATTAAGCCAGTTTAAACAGCTTTGGATACTCATGGAATTCCATTTCTCCGGCTACCAATGGCAAATCATTCCAGTCGTCCATTTCATAGGTTATAGAAACAACCGAACATGTTGGCATATCTCCATAAAATCCTTGAAGCAGACTGTGTGTAAAGAGATATATACTTGGATTGTGTCCAAATACTAAAACAGTGCGAATGCTTTCATCATTGGCTTCTATTAGCTGGTAGAATTCGCGTGTTGACATTCCATCGTATAAATCGATCTCTTTTTGAATACTTACCCTTGGAAAATTCATCACATCAGCAAAAATCTCAGCCGTTTCAAGTGCTCGTGTGGCCGGACTAGTGATCATGTGATCAGGAATAATTCCATGATTTTTTATCAGTGCTTCAGCTATTCTTTTGGCATCTTTACGTCCCCTAGGGCGCAATTTGCGCTCATAGTCTGACTTGTGCCAACCGTGTTCTTCTGCCTTTGCATGGCGTACCATTATTATCCTTTTCATGAGACGTAATTTAATGCGTAAAATGAGCCTATTCGTAATTTATTGTCAGATGCAAACTGCATAAAAGAGTGCCTCTTGAACACAGTCTTTAAGATTTCTAGTATTCTGAGTTACGGAGAAAGTGATAAATAGTTTAATTTTGACCGAAAATTTCTTCATGAAACGAATAGGATTACTTTCAGATACACACGGAACCTTAGACCAAAAGGTGCTTGATTTTTTTAAAAAATGTGATGAAGTATGGCATGCTGGAGATATCGGAAATATCGAAACTGCTGATGCTTTGAATGATTATAAGCCTTTAGTGGCAGTACATGGTAATATAGATGGACAGGAGGTTCGAGTTGTTCATCCTAAATTTCAACGCTTTATGTGTGAAGAGGTGGATGTTTGGATGACTCATATTGGGGGATATCCAGGTAGATATCATCAGTTTGTTAAGCCCGAAATATTTAATAATTCTCCCAAGTTATTTATTTCAGGGCATTCACATATCTTAAAGGTTATTTTCGATAAGAAGCTTAATTTGCTTCATATGAATCCCGGAGCAGCTGGTAATTCTGGTTTTCATCAGGTAAAAACAGCTCTCCGTTTTGTAATTGAGGGAGCCGAAATAAAGGACCTTGAAATTCTTGAAATCCCACGAAAAGAGTAAGTCTCAATTAAGGCTTGGTGAATAGGTGGGCTACCCAGTTATTTTTGCTTACATATGATGAAGCCTCCAAGCCTACAGCTTTTGCTGCTTCTACAATATCGTCAATGTCTTCCGTGTAAAAACCACTCATGGTTAATTGTCCGCCTGACTTTAAGACTGAAGCATATTTGGCAACATCTGCAATTAGGATATTCTTGTGAATATTGGCAAATATGACGTCATAATTGCCTTCAGTTAGAAGTGATGCATCTCCATGTTTGGGGGTGATGTTTTGAATATTATTGAGCGCAGCATTCTCTGTTGTACCTTCAAACGACCACTTGTCTATATCGATGGCAGTGATGTGTTCTGCACCCATCATTGATGCCAAAATACTTAATATCCCTGTTCCGCATCCCATGTCTAATACTTGCTTTCCTGTTAGATCAAGATCCAGGATAAGTTCCATGATCGTAGAAGTTGTTTCATGGTTTCCTGTACCAAATGCCATGTTGGGTTCTATAACTATTTCATAGTCGCCCTTTGGATATTCAGTATGAAATGGAGCACGTACTACACATTTACCTCCAATAACTATAGGTTGAAAGTAATTTTTCTCCCATTCTTCATTCCAGTTTTGATCAGCTATAACATCAAATGATGAATCTAGTGTAACAGTTGGATCAATCATGATTGATTTGATTGAAAAGTCCTCCTGATTAAAACATTCAGACTGGATGAATGCTTCTAATCCGGTATCTGTTTCTACAAAACTTTCAAATCCAACCATGCCTAACTGTGCCATGATGATTTCTCTGTTCTCTTCTGTGTTTGGGGTAATATCTAATGTAAGTTTTGTATAATCCATGATTTGAAGCATAAAAAAGTCATTCCAAAATAAATTGGAATGACTCAAATATTATAATGTACTAATTAGTATGCGTTGATGATTTGGATGAAGTCTTCTGCTTTCAATGAAGCACCACCAATTAATCCACCATCGATATCAGGCTGTCCGAATAATTCGTTAGCGTTCTTTGCGTTACAGCTACCACCGTAAAGGATAGAAGTTGCATCAGCAATTTCCTGACCGAATTTCTCAGCAATGATGCTACGAATGTAAGCTAACATTTCCTGAGCTTGAGCTGAAGATGCAGTTACACCAGTTCCGATTGCCCAGATTGGCTCATATGCAATAACAACTTTTTTGAATTCGTCAGCTGAAAGTTGGAAAACAGTCTCATCTAACTGAGCTTTTACCCACTCGTTTTGCTTTTCAGCTTCTCTTGTTTCAAGAGCTTCACCACAACAGAAAATAGGAGTTAATCCATTCTCTAAAGTAAGTGCTAATTTTTTGTTTAAGATCTCGCTAGTCTCACCGTAGTATTCTCTACGCTCAGAGTGACCAAGAATTACGTACTCAGCACCAGTTGACTTAACCATTTCAGCAGAAACTTCTCCAGTGAAAGCACCTTTAGCTTCAGCAGCACAGTTCTGTGATGCAACACCAATACGAGCATTGTCTACAGTATCAACAACTTTAGTGATGTGAGTGAATGGAGTTCCAAGAACAACAACAACATCCTTATCTCCTTTTTCAACAACTACATTGCTTACTTCTTTAGCCAATTCAACACCTGCTTGAAGGGTGGTGTTACATTTCCAGTTTCCGGCTACAATTTTCTTTCTCATTATAGTATGATTTTCAATTTAACAAAACGGATAATAGGAGGGCAAAGA
This sequence comes from Puteibacter caeruleilacunae, assembly GCA_005217565.1. GTDB lineage: Bacteria > Bacteroidota > Bacteroidia > Bacteroidales > Prolixibacteraceae > Puteibacter > Puteibacter caeruleilacunae. The sequence continues at coordinate 384,926 of SJCO01000002.1, read as the reverse complement.
TAAAATTTTAACCGGAAAAAATGAGATACATTCTTTCCAGCCTTTTCTTTTTAACTTTTTATTTACCAACTGAGAGATTGGTTTTAGTTTACTCCTTTTATTTTAGCTGTTCAATATCTCCCATTTGAGGGATGTCGTTATAGTGCCATTTGTTTAGAATGTCTCCATGTCGTGTTAAAAGCAATCCTGGATTTGAGCGTATGATTGTCTTTAAAGTAATCTCATCAGAGAATAAAAAGTCGTATGGAGCACCTGTTTCATCTTTGAAGATTTGTAAGTCGTCTTCAATGGTGGCTGTCAGACAAATAAAGTTCATGCCTTGTTCCATTGCTGCATTGGCTAATTGGTTGATTTCTTCCTGTTTTTTCTTACTGGATTTATTTAAATCATATGCAACAAGAAAAAATGTGTAGTTCTCATCTTCCAGGAAGAAATCTTTAACATCTTCACCTTCCTCTGTTTCAATGTTGAAATCTTGTATCGGAGGTATGTATCCAGGATCTATAAGTTTCTCTTCTTTTAGAGAAACGTATTCCCAGGTTAAGGAATCCTGCCAAGGTGATTCATCCTCTTTAAAAGCTTTTATTTCTCCAGTTTTTTTGTTCTTGTAGTTGAAGATATTTTCATAAACAGGATCTGAAGCCCCCTCAGGAATCGACATCCCTTCATTAATATTTACTCCTACCTTGTATGGTCGAAAATCAATGATCGGAAGGTGACTGTATGAGTGATATATTGTTGCCGAGAATGCGATTGCAATAATTAAAAATAGTACGCTTTGGGCTCCTGATGTTAAGAAAGACCTGAACTTCCTGCGATTGGAATAGATGATAAGTGTAAAGAGTATAAGAATCAGGTTCTTATAGAATGTTTGCCAGTTTGTAATAACAAAGGCATCACCAAAACATCCACAGTCACTAACTGGATTATCAATAGCAATATACAGTGTGAGTGCTGTAAAGAAACTCATGAAAAGCATCGCCATCCATGCGAACCGTTTAACGAATAGATTAAAAAACAATGAAACACCAATAAAGAATTCAAGTGCAGATAAAACAAATGCCAATGGTAGTGCCACTGGAGCTAACAAGTCAAGGTGAAATGACTCAAAATAATCGATGAACTTATAGGCAGAACCAAGAGGATCAATTCCTTTAACAAATCCTGAAAACATAAATGTTGCACCGACGATCAATCGACCTAAAGTTCGTAGAAAATTCATGGTTAAAGTTGTTTATCTTATGCGTATCTGATTTTGCTGTTTCAATAAAAAGAAACAAGGAGACTACTAATGCAGAGTCTCCTGTGTGTTATTTTATTCTTCTCCGAATTCAATCTTAATCATGGCGAAAATGGCATAATTAATCATGTCGAGATAATTGGCATCAATCCCTTCTGAAATAAGTGTCTCACCTTTATTATCTTCGATTTGTTTGGTACGCTTTAGCTTCATTAAAATTAGATCTGTATAGGAGCTAATGCGCATATTACGCCATGCTTCATCATAGTCATGATTCTTGGCCAACATTAAAGTCTTGGCAGTATTAAGGTGTGTCAAGTATAAATTAAGTGCTTCTTCTGGTTCTAATTCCTCATCCGCTGGTCCTCTTTCCAACTGAATTAATGCCATTGCACAATAATTGATAATCCCAATATACTCGTCACGTACTCCTTCTCCAACTTTAGAAACTCCTTTTTCTTCTATACTTCTGATTCGTTGAGCTTTAATGTATATTTGATCGGTCATTGAGCTTGGTCTTAAAATACGCCAAGCTGTTCCATAATCTTGCATTTTTTTCTCATAAATAGAGCTGCAGATTGAAATAACATGATCGAATTGTTGTGTTGTCCTGTCCATAAATTGCATGTAGATTTTGAACCATAAAAGTATTAATTTTTAAAATAAATATGTCTGAATTATTGTACATTTGTGAGTGATGGGGTGATTTTTTAACCCCAATTACAGACAGATTGCATTCAAACAGAGATTATTAGTATGCTTGTTAGGAAGGAAGGATTAAATCGGGAAAAACGGAAAAAGACAATTAATTACCGTGGAACATTGGTTTCATTGGATACGCCGTTAGTTATGGGAATATTAAATGTTACCCCTGATTCCTTTTATGATGGAGGCCGATACCGAAGTGAAGAGGAGATGGAAAAACAGATCGCGAAAATGGTAACGGAGGGAGCCGACATTATTGATGTAGGAGCCTATTCTAGTCGACCAGGTGCTGATGATATAGAGGCTGAATTAGAGCTCGAAAGGATGATTCCTGCCATAAAACTACTAAGAAATCAATTTCCAGATGTGATGATTTCAATCGATACGTTTCGCTCATCTGTGGCTCGAAAGATTGTCGAGGAATGTGGAGAATGTATTATTAATGATATTTCAGGAGGGGCTCTTGATGATCATATGTTTGAGACAGTGGCCGATTTGCGTGTCCCTTATATCATGATGCACATGAAAGGAACTCCGCAGAATATGCAACAAGAACCTAGTTACGAGAATATTGTTCGGGAGATGTGTGTGTATTTTTCCGAGCGTGTGAATCAATTGCATCGGTTAGGGGTATCAGATGTTATTCTTGACCCTGGATTTGGTTTTGCGAAAACTTTGGATCATAACTATGAGTTGATGAATAATCTGGATGCTTTTGACGTGTTTCGATTACCAATACTTGCAGGTGTTTCCAGAAAGTCAATGATTTACCGATTACTAGGTTCAGAGCCATCAGAAAGCTTGAATGGAACGACAGTGCTAAATACGATGGCATTACTAGGAGGTGCCGATATATTAAGAGTGCACGATGTTCGTGAAGCAGTTGAAGCTGTTAAAATAGTAGAAAAATTAAAGTCATCAGTCATATGATCAGCTTATTCATTACAATAAGTATAATGGATGTCGTGGACATCTTGTTAGTTGCATTCCTGCTTTATGAAATATACAGGTTGATTCAGGGAACTGCTGCATTTAGCATTTTTATTGGAATTTTTCTTTTTTATCTAGCATGGTTATTGGTGAAAGCATTGAACATGCAATTGTTGGGATCTATTCTCGGACAGTTTATTGGTGTTGGAGTGTTAGCACTCATTATTGTGTTTCAGCAGGAAATACGGCGGTTATTTCTGTTGATTGGAACGAAATATAAGCTGAATCAATCTTTTTCGCTGGAAGGTTTATTCTCGAAGCATTTAAAGAAGACAACAAATGATCATATACGACTAATTGTGAGTGCATGTGAAAGTATGTCCAGAACCAAAACTGGAGCTTTGATTGCAATTGCTCGTAATACCGAATTGAAAGATTACTCAAGAACAGGAGAACGATTAAATGCCAAGATTTCGTCTCCTTTGTTAGAAACTATATTCTTTAAGAATTCCCCGCTGCACGACGGAGCTGTTATTATCGTGGGCAATAAAGTGATTGCTGCCAGGTGTATTCTTCCCGTTACTGATAGTGATGATGTTAGTGTAGACTTAGGATTACGACATAGAGCTGCTATTGGATTGACAGAGCAGACTGATGCCCAGGTTGTCGTCGTCTCAGAAGAAAGGGGGCATGTGTCGTATGTTAGTGGGGGAGATATTAAGGAGAATATTAGTATGGTTGAACTTACTCAATTATTAGAAGCCGGACTGCCAGAAGATGACCAATCAGAAGAAGGTAATGATGCTACTTCTGAAAATGCGTCATAACCAAGTTGCTATTGTTGTTTCCATTTGAAAGTTCTATCGTATTGAGGCGATAGGTGTGGTATAAAAAAGTATTAGGTGCTAAAGTGCATTATATGTACTAGTGACTTTTCTTTAGGGTTAAAGCCTTGTCTTAGCCTTCTCAAAGTCTTCTCAAAGCCTTGTCAAACTCTTGTCAACTCCTACTCAACATGCGGGTATGTGAGGCTTTGATAGGGCTTTAGTAAGGATTTGTAAGGAATAGTAGTGGGAAATAAAACATAATGTAGCGAAGCTCATTAAACTTGACTTATCGAAAAAACGAATTACATAACAATTCTTTGGGGTGTTTCAACAACAATTAGTTATTTCTTTTGTTTCATAATTTGTGTTCATTGATAAAAATTGGATGAGGAGAAGGGTATTAGGAAATGATGTTATTTGTTTATAATCAGTCTAATTAGAGATTTCTCTTCAGACACTTATAAACGCTCTCTATTACCCTATAAAAACTATCAATTAAAATTATGATGCTTGTGACTTTTGAATAGATAATTTTGTAATCGTAAGATTTACAGAAAAGAAATAACAAAATAAAAAAATAAGAATTATGAGTACATTAGTAGGAAAAAAAGCCCCAGTTTTCGAAGAGAAAGCAGTGATCAACGGAAATCAGATTGTTGAAGGTTATTCACTAAGTCAATTTGTTGGTAAGAAAGATGTTGTATTCTTTTTCTATCCTCTAGACTTTACATTTGTTTGTCCTACCGAGTTGCTTGCTTTCCAAGAAAAGTTAGCTGAATTTGAGAAAAGAAACGTTCAGGTTGTTGCTTGTTCGGTAGATTCGGAATTCTCACATTGGGCATGGTTGAATACAGAAAAGAAAAAAGGCGGTATTCAAGGTGTTACATATCCTATTGTAGCCGATCTTTCAAAAACGATTGCTGAAGCATATGGTGTACTTGCAGGAGAGTATGATTTTGATGATGAAGGAAAATCAGTATTTAATGGAGCTCCTGTAGCATACAGAGGATTATTCCTAATTGATAAAGAAGGTGTTGTTCGCCATAGTGTGGTAAATGACTTGCCGTTAGGACGAAATGTAGATGAGGCATTAAGAATGGTGGATGCACTACATCACTTCGAAGAGAACGGAGAAGTTTGTCCTGCTAACTGGTCGGAAGGTAAAGAAGCAATGACTGCAAGTGCAGAAGGTGTGGCAGAATACCTAACAAATAATTAATTCTTTTTAATTTGATCTTCAGTATTTGCATATTAAGAATAATATTGTGAAATTGAAGATCGAATAGAAAACCCTAAGTTTAATAGTACAAATTACCAAAAAGATGAAAATTAACAAGTACGAAGATATTTCTCAAATTGAAAGAGAAGCAAAACGTGATTACATTGACCGTCACTCTGCATTTGTGCATTGTGAGGATGTTGCTAAAAAAGGTGAAAAATTTACTGTTAAAGTACAAGTTGGAGATGAGTATCTTCATCCAGATGATTTTGATCATTACATTAGTTGGATTCAACTTTGGGATGGAGAGAAGATGCTAGCTCAAACTTCATTCATGGCTGGTGCATTAGGTAGTGCTCCAGGACAGGTCGAGGTTGACTTCTATATTGTTCCTAATCGTAAAATGAAACTTACAGCAGCAGCATTCTGTACAAAACATGGTTTGTGGCACAGTGATGAGAAGCTTGTTGAGATTGCAGAATAATTAATTCTGATTATATAAATATATCATAGGAAAGGTTGTCCATAAGGACAGCCTTTTTTTGTTTTTGTAAGTGTTAAATTTGCAAATATAAAAAATGACACAGGTTTGTGGTGAATGATAGTGCTAGTGTAAAGTGTCATAAAAACAGAGACTTAAGTGTCTTAAAAAATATGAGATAAAAAATGGAGTATTGATGTTACTAGCAGATGGTTATTTGAGAGTTTGATATTAGTTTTGTGGAGTACATTAGTGTCGACATTAAAAAATGAATTATGCAGCGACGTGAATTTATTCAAAAAATAGCTTGCGGAAGTGCGGCGTTGGTCTTGCCAATTACATTTAGTGCCTGCGGATCAGTAGGGAAACGTGTGAAGTTTGGCGTTTGTGCTGATGTACATAAAGATATAATGCATGATGCAGATGATAGGTTGAAAGAGTTTGTAAGGTCGATGAAGGATCAAGAGGCTGAATTTACAGTACAATTAGGTGATTTTTGTCGACCATATGAATACAATACTAAATTCTTGAATATCTGGAATAGCTTTCCTGGTCCAAAACATCATGTTCTGGGAAATCACGATATGGATGGTGGCTTTTCGCGAGAGGAGGTTGTAAAGTTTTGGGGAAGTCATGCTCGTTACTATTCTTTTGATATAAAAGGAATTCATTTTATTGTATTAGATGGTAATGATTTAAATCCCTCGGAAGATCGAGCCTCAGGTTATAAACGATATATTGCAGAAGGTCAACTTAACTGGTTAAAAAGAGATCTGGAATTAACAGATAAGCATGTGATCGTATTCTCTCATCAAAGCCTGGAAAATGAAGAAGGTATAGAAAATTCAAGAGAAGTTAGAGGTGTACTTGAGAATGCTGTTTTTGATTCTGGTGAGAAAAAGGTGTTAGCTAGTTTAAGTGGTCATCATCATACTGATTATGCAGCACGAATAAATGATATATATTATATTCAAATTAATTCGATGTCGTATAGCTGGCTCGGTGGAGATTATAAGACTATTCGTTACAGTGCAGAAGTCGATAAAGAATATCCATGGATAAAATATACGGTTCCATATAAGAAGCCATTGTTCGCAAGTGTTGAAGTGACTCCGAATGGTTTTATCAAAATATTAGGAGCAAAAACAGAATTTGTTGGTCCAACACCTACAGATCTAGGTGTACCAGTACCAAAAGAGAATAGTCCGATTGTTCCTACAATAACAACCAGGACATTGGACCTTTAAATGAAAGCGATTCAGAATATTTTTGAATTGTAAAAAATAGGAAAACTAAAGGATCATAAAATGATCGCGATAAAAATAAAATTAGTATGAAATTTTTACTCTCGTTACTGCTTACATTGTTGATTTTTAGTGTGAGCGCGCAAAATAATTACCGATTGAAGGGAAAGGTATTGAATAAGGAGGATAACTCTCCAGTTGTTGATGCATCGGTGGTGCTAAGCAATTGTAATATGGGAACCTCGACAGATAAGAATGGATATTTTTCATTTGAACAAATCCCACAGAAGAGAGTGACAGTAAAAATTACTATTGTAGGATTTGAATCCAAAACAATGGCAATTGAGTTGGACCAACGTAGTACACTATCGATTGATGTTCGTTTAACAAAAGGTAATAGGGAACTTGGCGAGGTGGAGATCTCGGCTGTTAAAAAAGATCGAAGTCTGTTTCAAGAACCAGAACAGGAACCTCTGTCTTTACTTACACAGAAGAGTATTGTTACGAGTGATGACATCGAAAATTTAGGAGCATTGACTTTGGTTGATGCACTTAAAACAATTCCTGGAGGTTGGGTAGAGACACGCGGTAGAAAGGTAAAGCAGTTTGTGTCATTTCGAGGGATGAAATATCCTTATCCGTCATATTCTATAAATGGTATTTGGCAGAAAGAATTTCATGAAAGTCCTTATTTCTTTAGCTCTTCTAATATTGAATCAATAGAAGTTATTCGTTCAAGTGCCGCATTGTTAAAAAGTTTGAATGGATTGACAGGTGTTATTGATGTTAAGACAAAAGGTGTTGAAAAAGAAACATTAGAGCTTACAGGGCGATATGGAAGTTTAGATAGCTATCAATCTTCATTGAGTTATGGTAACAAGATTAACCAATTTGATTACCGTGTTAATGGAACTTTATGGGGAACTAATGGACAGGATGATCGAAATGGAAAAGAACGTTTAGGTAATATTTCTACAGAACTAAACTGGACTTCAGAGAAGTTGAGAGTGAAAGGATACCTCAATTACATTAATGGGGAGCGACAGTTGGAGATCCCAGTAGAGCCTGCAGATGCAAAATTTAGCAATCGTAGGGAAAAATATGATCCTCTAAGTTCATTGTTGATGGGGGTGAAACTGAATTTACGTCATTCAGAACGTTATGCATCAGAATTGCAAATAGGATATGCTGCCCGTAACCCCAAATATCAATCGTATGATATTAAAAAAGACAAGACCACGGAATATCGTGAAAAAGATTCGGAGGTTACGTTTAATTTCATTGAGACCATCGATTTAGAGGATATGGGGATCTGGCGACTTGGTGCTTTATATAATTACTGGTATGCTCCTGAAGGTAAGCGTTTCTACTATGGAAATAAAGCAAGTGTACATACCGTGTCTGGAATATTAACTGGTGAAAAGCATTGGAATGATTTTATGTGGGATGCAGGAATCCGAGTGACACGTGAATATTATGAAGACTGGGGAGGATTTAGTATTGAAGGTAGTGGTGGTAAATTTAAAAGTGTGGCAGGAATAGAAGATCAATGGCAACCAGCAACCGTACAAACTACTACAGGTGTAATTTATAGTTTAAATGAAGATTCTCAAGTGGCATTAAACTTATCCGGAGGTTCTATTGCACCTCGCTCAGGAGCTCTGAATAATGATGGAGAGAAACCTGACAGTGAGAAGCGATTAAATATTGACCTTGGGTATAGTTATCATCCTTGGACTGGTACTGCATTTAAGTTATCTCTTTTCTCTAACCGACGATATGATGCCATCGGTTATAGCGGAAAGACTATCGAGCAGGCTGACGGTCTGATTATGGAGTTGTATAAGAATAGTGAAAAACGGAATTTAGGTGTTGAGTGTGAGTTTAAAGGTAATTTGATTAAGAAATATGCACAACTGTTTGCTAATGTTACTTATATGAATCCTCAGGAAAAAGTAGAGTCTGAGTGGATCGATGATGAGGAAACACCAAATGTGCTTGGTAATGTTGGTATAAACTCTGAAATTCAGAAGTTTGAGATGAACTTTTTGCTTAATTTTACTGGTAAGTATGAAAATGATCGATTCGTATCAAAACAATGGATCGCAGAGAACGGTAAAGCTCCACTAGGTGATTTTACTGATGTTCAACTGAAGGTTGCTTACAATTTCGATTTAGGGAGACAACAACATGGAAAGATATTTATTGAGTCTTTTAATTTGTTGGATAAAAAATATCAAACTGTGGCAGGTTTCCCAAATGCAGGAATTCAATTTAGAACCGGTTTTAAGTTGAACTTGATGTAATTCATTGTATTGACTGAATCAGAAAGTATAGGTCAGACCAAAAGGAATAAACATGATTAGATCTCTCGCAATTACATTGTTCATCTTGATGATGACACTTAGTGGATATGGTCAACAAAACCGGGGACTTAATTTCTCAAGTAATTATGCCATATTTCCTTCATCCAGAATGCTTCGTCCAAATGCTCAGATAACGGTTGAATGCTGGATAAAAGTTAGGAGTTATTCAGAGTGGGGAGCAGCATTGAGTTATGTCGTGGATAATTCATATAATGAGTCTGGCTATTCTTTTTCATTTTATGATGGCAAGTTGCGCTTCATGATTAGAACAGAGCAGATGGCGGGACAGGACTGGAATTTTAATCCTGGTGTAGAGATGCCCTTGAATCAGTGGTGTCATATTGCCGGAGTATACAATGGACAGTCAATAAAAATGTATCTCAATGGAGCTTTGGCACAAGAGAAGTATATTAGTGGATCTATTAATTGGGAGCATACTCCTCGGAATCTGATTCTTGGGGCTTTTGTTGATAGCAATGAGATGCATTATTTTGATGGAGAACTAGATGAGGTTCGTTTGTGGAATAGGGCTTTATCAGCTTCTGAAATCTATGCCAATATTGAGAGGAGTCTAACGGGAAGCGAGGATGGATTGATTGCTTATTATCCAATGACCGAGAATGGAGATGTTGTTAAGGATCACTCGAAGAATAAGTTTGATGGGAAAATAGTTAACTATACTGTAGAGAATCGAATTAACTCTTTTGCACAGATTCGTCCACACGTTAATAAGCTTGAAGCATTATCTCCGTCTTCTTTCTCGATAAGCTGGCATCCTTTCAAGTTTGATGCAGGAAATGATTTTTACACTATCGATTTATCAAGAGATCCAAAGTTTACCTCAATAATAACTCGTTATGAGAACCGTAAGGTAAAAAAGAATGAAATACTATTCGATAATATTCCTGGTGGTAGGAAGTATTACTTTAGGGTGCGTTCTTACTCTCAAGATCATGGATATTCAGCTTACTCTGAGACTTTGGAAATAAATGGATTTACTTCGGCCCTTTCAATCGATTTGTTTACGAAAGGAAATAAAGTAAATAATCATTTTAAGATTCTTGATCGTAATATGATCACCAGTCATCATTTTACATTCCCTGGCGAGACTAATTCTCTTATACTAGAGGCAAATATCAATTCCTTATTGTCTGGATCTTCTTCAAGGGCATATATAACAGTGAAAGGACCAGATCAAGACTATGAGTATGATTTAAATAAAGTCTCCAATCTGGTTTTTTATAATATTAGTCCGGGAACTTATGAGTTGAATCTTAAATGGGGTAACGAAGAAGATTCATCTATTTTAAATGAAAAGTTTACCATTGAAATTAAGGAACGATGGTGGCAGGATGTATGGTTTGTAATTGTTGTTCTAATCTCTATTGTTACTGCAGCAATATTGGCAGTTAAGAACCTGTCAATTGTAAAAAAGGATTATATAAAGCAGTTGAAAGGTAGACCTGTTGAGACCGATAATGGTGATAGTATATCAGAAGAACAGATTAAAGAGTATACCCAAAGAATAGAAGAGGTAATGAAACAAGACCAACCTTGGAAGGAGGTTCGGTTAAATGTGAAGATGTTAGCGGAGTTAACAGATATTGCTCCGTACCAGCTTTCTAAAGTTGTAGGGGATGCTTTTAATATGAATTTTACCGATTTCATTAACAGCTACAGGGTTGATGAGGTGAAAAAGTATCTGGAGGAAGATTTTGATGAAAATGTGAAAATCTCTGATATCGCTTATAAATGTGGATTCAATTCTCCATCTACATTTTTTAGGGTGTTCAAGAAGTTTACAGGTGTTACTCCACAACAGTATTACCAAAATTTGAAGACGGGAAAACGATAAAACTGAATTTAAAGATATGTTTTGGAAAGAAATCTGCTATAGAAAACTGAATTTTCTATTGGCCTTGATGGGGGTAGTTGCTGCGGTTACCTTGGTAGTTGTTTTTATAACGATGACCAAAGCTTCGCAGAATGAGACCAGGCGATTAACCAGGGATATGGGATTTAATCTGAGAATTGTTCCTAAGGAGACTGATATGAACCAGTTTTGGGTGTCGGGTTATTCTAATAGAACAATGCCTCTTGAGTATGTAAACAAGCTCGTTGAAGCTAAGGCTGTTGAATATGCACACATTACTGCTACTCTTCATAAAAAGATTGAGTGGCAAGATACCGAGGTAATTTTAACTGGAATATCTCCCGAAGAGTTGGAGCCTAAAGCAGTAAAGAAATCTAAAATGATATTCGCAATCCCACCCGAAAAAGTTTATCTGGGATATGAACTGGCAAAGGCATTGAAAATAGAAACAGGCGATAAGATAGAGGTATTGGGGGATTCTTTTGTAGTGGCAAAAACTCTATCTGAAACAGGAAGTGATGATGATATTCGAATCTATTTTGATTTGAAGACATTACAAAAGTTGGTGAACATGGAAGGACGGATCAATGAGATTATGGCCTTGAATTGTATGTGTTCAACAAAAGGCGACGATCCGTTGGGGGAGATAAGGAGAGTCTTAGAAGGTATTATGCCGGATACAAAAGTTATTATGAACAGAACTATTGCTGTCGCTCGCGAACGTCAGCGTAAGATGGTTGACAACTATTTTCAGGTTATATTACCTGTTTTGCTAATTATTTGTGTGCTTTGGATTGGTGCAATGGCTATGCAAAACACCATGCAACGTCAGCAAGAAATTGGAATATTAAGAGCTATTGGTTTTAGTACATACAAAATATCAATGTTATTTTTTAAACGAATGGCATTTTCCGGCTTCGTGGGTGCATTTATTGGTTTTGGATTAGGAACATGGCTTTCTCTTGAGTACGGACCTGAGGTATTCAAAGTGACTGCTCGTGCAATAAAACCATTGTATGGTATGTTATGGCAAGCTGTTATTGTTGCACCATTATTTGCGATTCTAGCTTCTTTCATTCCTATCATGTATGCAATTGGCAAACAACCAGCACAAATATTAAAGGAGGACTAAGAATGATTGAATTAAAAGGTGTTGTTAAAGTATTCAAGTCTGGCGAAGCACAGGTTACTGCTTTAAACGATATAGACCTTCATATAGAAAAGGGTGAGTTTGTATTGATCAAGGGGCACAGTGGTTGTGGAAAATCAACCTTGCTTTTTACTATGGGAGGCATGCTGAAACCTTCAGCTGGAGCAGTAAGAGTAAGTCTGCAAGAGCTATACCTTATCAGCGAAAAGGAGCGTCTTAACTTTCGCTCAAGAGTCTCGGGTTTTGTATTTCAGTCTTATTATTTGATTCCTTACCTATCGGTGGAAGAGAATATTCGTGTGGGGAATGAGTTAAAAGGAGTATCAATAACTAATGAAGAGGTGCATGACATTGCTAAGCAGCTTGGGATTGGTCATCGATTGAAACATAAGCCCTCTGAATTATCTGTAGGAGAAAAGCAGCGAGTTAGCTTGGCTCGTGCTATGATTCGTAAGCCTCAGATCATATTTGCCGATGAACCTACTGGTAATTTGGATCCAGAAAATGCAGCAGAGGTCCTTCGTTATTTAAATAAATTCAAAGAAGATGGAGGAACAGTTGTCATGGTTACTCATGGTAATGATGCCGATAAGTATGCAACACGACAGATAAAAATGAAACAAGGCCAGGTTCTGGCTGAATAGATACGGGATAATATATAAACTAAGCGCATGAAATTTTCTAATCACTCTTTAATTTTAGTATTAATTCTGCTTGTCACGGGCTGTGCACAGAAGCAGACGACTCCTGAGGATTGGCCTCAGTATAAGAATGACAACTATAGAAGTGGAAACTCAGCCATTGATCTTAATGTTGAAAGTTTGGGGCTATCTTGGATTTATAAGGCATCGCAAGTACCAGCACCAGCATGGTATGGACCAGCTAAAGAAGATGCTTATGCTGTAAGTGGACCTCTTCCTTCAATGAGGGATTATGACTTGGCTTATTATCCCATTGTTGTTGGTAAGAATTTGTACTATTCGTCAACAGCTGATGATGCAGTTCACTGTTTAAGATCAAGTGATGGAACTAAAAAATGGAGATTTACGACTAACGGACCAGTACGCATTGCACCTGTATTTCATAATGGTAACTTGTATTTTGGTTCAGATGATGGCTATGTATATTGCATTAGCGCGAGCAATGGGAAATTAAAATGGAAGTATTCTCCAACCGCATCAGAAGAGAAGCGTTTGTTGAACAATGGACGAATGATTTCTTTTTGGCCGGTTAGAACCGGAGTGTTAATTGAAGATGGTAAGGCTTATTTTGGAGCCTCACTATTACCATGGGAAAAGAGTTATTTTTGTGCAGTCAATATCGAGACTGGTCTTCCTGAAGGCGCAGGGAGCTTTGTTAAGGTGTTAGATAATATGACTTTGGAAGGTGCTATGGCTTCAACAGGAAAGATGCTCATTCAACCTCAAGGAAGAATTGCTCCAGTGTTTTTCGATAAACAAAGTGGAAATAAAAAGGGAAGCTTGCCTGGTACTGGAGGATGTTTTGTATTGGTAACACCTGATAAGCATATTATTCACCCTCAAACATCAAGATACAAGAGTATAAAGGAGTATGTCGACAAAGAAGAACCAGAGTACATGTCATTTAAAGGTGGTAAGGAAATGGTTATCAAAGGAGATACTAGCTTTATCATTACTGATAATTCTCTTTCAGCTTATAATCGTTCAACCAAGAAATTACTTTGGTTAAGAAGAGGGTATCAAGCTCATCGTTTAATTGCAAGTGGGAATTCGTTATTTGTTGGGGCAACAGATACTGTTTATGCTGTAAGTCCCAAGAATGGTTTGCCTTTATGGAAAGCTCCAGTACACGGAACTGTTAAGGCTTTAATAACAGCTCAAGGAGCATTATTTACTTCTACAGTTGAAGGAGAGATTCGTTGTTTTAAACCGGGAAATGGTAAGCATGAATTGTGGGTGAAAAATGTTAATAAGCCTGGGATTATTGAAGAAAAACCAGCTAAAGAAAAAGATGTTGAAATTGAGGACAAGTTGATGTTGGCAGCAGGACCTTTTGTTGAGGCTTTGTGGGTTGATTCTGTTAGGTTAAGTTTTGAAACGTCTCAATCAGAAGTTGTTGCGGTAAATTGGAATGCGGGGAGTTATACCAATAATAAAGAAGTTAAGTCAACTGGAATCAAGCATGATTTGGTATTGCCTGTTCGTAAAGATTTTCAATATAATTACTCTATAAAGAATTCAAAAGGAGCGCAGGCTGATTTTGAATACGATAATTTCTTTAACTATCAGGTAAAGAAATTTAATTTTGATGGGATATCTTCTAATGCAGAAGATCAGAGGCATCTTCTTGATTTATTTAAAAATGCAGAAGGAACTAAAGGTTTGGTTTTAGTTGTAGGATTAAGTGACGAGGAATTACCTGAAATCATTGCAAGCAATACGGCCTATGATGTTATTGTATTAGATAGTTCAAAGAGTCGTGTTGAAGATTGTCGCGAAAAATGGCAGGAGGCTGAAGTTTATGGACGCAAGTTAAGTGTTCAGTGGGTAGAGGATATCAATAAGTTACCTATTACATCTGAATTGGCAACAGTGGTAGTCGTAAATGAAAAAGTTAAAGCTGATGAAGCAATTCGTTTGCTAGCTCCAAGAGGAATCCTAATCAGTGATGGAGGGAAGCTGCTAGACCTTAAAAACTCAAATCTTAATTGGCAGGTGAAGGAATTGACAGATAATAATAATGTGAAATGTATTCAAAAACTTCCATTAGAGATTGCAGGTAACTGGACTCATCAATATGCAAGTGCTGATAATAGTGCTTATGGGGGTGAGAGTTTCTGGGGAGCGTCTAAGACTGAAGATTACGAGATTCAGTGGATGGGAAGACCTGGTCCTAGATTTCAGACTGATAGAAGTGGTCGTAAACCTTCTCCTTTGGCAGTGCATGGTCGTATGTTTGTTCAGGGAAACGAACGTATTGTAGCGGTTGATGTTTATAACGGAGAGATTTTATGGTCGAAGGATGTTGTTGGTTTTAAGCGAATGAATATACATCGCGACTGTTCTAACTGGGCTGCAAATGAAGAATCATTGTTTTTGGTCGTTGATAATAACCTGGTTATTATTGATCAGCTTACTGGTAAAATTAATAGTATTGTTCCGGTCGAAAATGCAGATTGGGGATATATTGCAACCACGAAGAATCAGATAATTGGGAGTATAATACCACAGGGTGCAGCTTATAAGAACTATTACGGAGGAGGAAGTTCTGGTTGGTATGATGCACAAACCGGAGGAAATACACAAAAGGTAATGAGTACCGATATTTGTGCACGTACCCTAGATGGAAAAAGTGAAAATTGGAGATATTCTCCTAAGGGACATATTATAAATGCTACCATTACTATCTATCAAGATAAGATCTTCTTTGTTGAGGCTGATGGAAGTCGTTTAAGTGAGATGAACCGGGGAGGTGATGACATCTTCAAACGTATTTCATTGGTGGCGCTGGATATTAAGTCTGGAGAAAAAATCTATAAGAAACGTATTAAAAACAAACCCGGTATTTCGATGTACTCGATGGCTGCAGGTAACGATCGATTGGTTATAGTATCATCTCATAAAGGGGAGTATGGAATTTATGGGTATGAATCAAATAGTGGCAAGTTGGTGTGGGAGAAAGAGCAAAAATGGTTCCATGGTGACCATGGAGGTCATTTATCCAGGCCTGCCATTGTCAATAATCGATTGATTGTTAAGCCGGAAATGTATAATGTAAGTACCGGAAAAGAATTAGATTTTAACGTTCCAAAATCAGGACATGGTTGCGCCAGCTATGCGCTTACCGAACAGGCGATATTTTATAGGGGGGGTAGTGTTACTCAGTTTAACTTCGATACAAGAGAGTTTTCCCGCTGGGAGCGACTACGTCCCGATTGTTGGATCAGTACTATTCCGGCACAAGGTATGGTGTTATCACCAGAAGCTGGAGGTGGATGTAGCTGTGGAAACTGGTTGGAAACATCAATGGTGATGGCACCAGTATCAAGGGCACCAATACTCTTCAATAATATGAGTGAGGACAAACCTGATTTTACAGAAGAGACCTATGGTAAGTACAACCAACCTCGTTTTGCCAATGAGTTTACCAATTCAATGACAGTGTCTATTCAGGTGAAACCAGGTGTTGAAGGTGTAGTTCGCTATACTGTTGATGGTTCTTCTCCTACAATGAATTCTAAGGAGTATAAAGAGCCTATTACGATCGAAGAGAGTACTAATGTAAAGGCTGCTCTTTTTATTGAGAAGAAGGGTAAAGTGAGAAAGATGGAGAGAACATCAAACTATATAAAGTTGTTGAAAGCTTCGGAATAAAGGAATTAACTGATAGCAGTATATTGTTATTGGGGAATTTTTAATCTAATAATCTTTGATGATGATGAGACTAAGAGGGTGGATATTAGCAGTGATGATGTGCATAGGCTTAACTGCCAGTGCATGTAGGTTTACTGTTCGGGAAATAGGTTTTTCTACTCTTTCCCGGGATATGTATTCTCTTGTGGTGATGACCGACCAATCATATGAAGACATCGAAAATTGGAAGAAGTGTGAGAGACGTTTAGTTGATTCAAATATAAGAATGGTGTTGTTGCATCCAGAGGATGATGCAACACACCCATTCACCAAACTAATTAAAAGGAAATATGTAAGACTTCCATCATATGTTTTGATTGCTCCTGATGATCATATGTTGAAATTGAGTAGATCATCATTGAATGAAGTAGTTGAAACTGTTCTTGAATCGCCGGTTCGAACAAAACTAAGGACTGCTGTTCCTGATGGTTTTGCGGTAATTCTGTGGGTACATGGAAAAAAGTATAATGACAATAATGAAATGCGGAAGATCGTGAAAGATGCCAGAGCTCGTATTGTCAACGTAATGCCTCACATGCCCAAGGAAGTTAAGAATGGACCTTTTATTCAGGAAATCTCAGAGGAAATCTTTCAAAAGGAAAAAATATTGATGTGGTCTTTAGGATTAATGGACATTCCTGATCGTCCGCAAGCTTTTATTCTTTATGGTCGCGGTAGAATGATGGGAGGTGCTGTTGCTTTAAAGAACGCAAGAGAAGGTTATCTTTTTAAGCTTTTGTCAATGATTGGTGCTGATTGCGAATGTGGATTAGATCGAAAGTGGATGCTGGGAGATCAAGTACCGTTATTGTGGAATAAGAAAGATCAGAAACAATTGGTTGATATTGTAGGATTTGATGTCGATAATCCTATGATTCTTGCAGAGATGAGTCGAATAATTGATAAGGAGACTAATCCTGATGTTGCAGGAGAGGTGAGTTTTGGACCAGATGTTATCGATTTAAACGAAGCTTTTAAATCTTCCGAAGACGAGATTAAGCCAGTGTTACGTGAAAGTGAAGAATCTATTGACTGGAAGTATTTCATATTAATATTGATAGTGATTATTGTGGTTGTAGGTATACTTTTGTACCGCAAAAATCAAAGAGGATAAGTATAGTTGCAGGCTAAATTTATCTGTTGCTTATGGATCTAGTATTATAACTCGATCTGGAATTGTTATGTTTTAAAAGGAATAAAAATGTTGTTGAAAAAAGACCTTGCTAAAGGTTATTGTTCTAAAGTATTTAGTTTACTTGTATTAATGCTGATATTAATCCCCAATGTGAAAGGAGAGGATGATTTTTATGAGCATAAAGATGTTTGGCAGACGTATTATGTGTCGCATTCATTCAATTCAAAATGGTCTACTTTATTGTTGTACAATAACATGTATAGTACCAAAGTAGGGACACGTGATGTATTTATTCAGAATGCATTGAAATATAAACTTACAAAAGAGTTGTATTTGGAGGGTATCTATCGCTACGAGTACACGAAAGGATCAAATGGATGGATCTCCGAGAATCGTCCGGCAGTGCGAATGGGATTAGATACTAAATGGGGACAATGGAAGATTCGTAACCGTCATAGGGTGGAATTGAGATTGCGTGAGCATATGTCTTCTCGTTTTCGTTATCGTACAGATATAAGGCTAAAGCCTAGCTGGAATTTTTCTTCATTTAAAATTTCGCCTTATTGGATGGAAGAGGCTTTTGTAAGTGATCATAAAATATCAGCATTGCGGACTTACCTGGGATTAGCTGGAAGTAAAGGTCGATTTGTTCCTTGCACATACTTTATGGTGCAGTCGTACAATAAACAAGAAAAGTTTAAACATCTGATGGTTTATGGAGTGCAGTTGGGAATAAAAATCTAAGTAGAATAATATTAATTCATATAGGAAAAAGCCTCGCATGTTATCCATGCGAGGCTTTTTAATTAATGTTTAACCACCTTTATTCTATAGGTGGTACCTAATTGATTAATTAAGTGGATGAAATAGATACCAGAATTATAGTTGGATAAATCAAGTGAGTGATTCGTTCCACTATACTCGATCATTTCTGATTGTAATAATCTTCCGTTTATTGAATACAGACGAATGTCGAAACTTTTACCTGTAGGTAAGTCTAATGTAACCTTCCCATTCGTTGGAATCGGATAAGCTTTAATATCCATGGTTTCATGAATATCTGCTGAAGTGGTCACCTGCTCACGACACGCAGTGATTGATATCTCCGCAATTGAGGTCCATGCTCCTTTGTTTACTTCTGAGAGTGCTTTTAATCTGAAATAGCGGCCTGTAACTGGTTCAGAGAATTTGATGTGTTGTGGTGCTGTGTTGTTTTCAAAAGTACCTTTTTTAACTGCAGTTCCCCAACTGTTCTTATTATCACTAATGTATAGTTCGTAGTTCTTTATTCGTCCATTTTGTCCATTTTGACGAGGTAAATAGGTGAATTTGTGAACGTTAAATCTTTCTCCAAGATCTACCTGGATTTCATGAGGATATTGATCTGTTCCTGTTGACCATCGCGTGTGCCAAATTGTTGAGGGATCATCATCAAATGCCATTACCGCTTTCCCGGGATAATTTACTTCCTCACTATCAGCAAAAACAAGCGACCAATCTTCTTTTGGTAATTCAGCTGGATTGCTGCAGTCATCAACCGAAGGACAGGTAGTTGTAGTTACCATATCTTCGATAGTTTTGGTGTATGTGTTACCATCTTTTGTCACCTGAACTGTTACATCATAACTGCCAGGAGTGCCTAATACTACTTTAGGATTTCTAATGTTCGCATCGCTGATATACTCAGGAGCAGGATCGATTGTCCATTCCCAGGTTGCTCCATCATGATTAATCATTGAATGGTCATCAAAATATAGGGTGTCAGCCATACAGTTATAATGATCTTTACCTACCCAAGGACAAATGATAGGTGTGTGGTCTTGCTGTACAAGAGGAGATTCCCAAATACCAGCAGTACCAGCTGCTCGAATCTTGCCGTCTCTGAAGAATGGAAGTGCAAGGTTTACATGCATGCCGGCTGGATAATTGGTATCACACTTTTCCCAGTTTGACATATCGGGAGTTCTGAAATAAACTGTTGCAGGTTTACCATTCTTACTGTTGGTAAAAAGGTATACCATTGGCTTATCTTCCTTGGTAGGTTGTATCGCCAAACACTTGGTGTACTCATTTACTGTACCTGTCCAATTGGTCCAGGTGTATCCTCCATCAGTTGATCTGAAAATTTTACCTATATCACTCGACCATGCACCATTGGAAAGACAAGCATAGATCTCATTTTCATTGTATGGAGAGATGGCAAAAAATGTTCGGCCTTTCCAATATGAGTTACCAGCAGATCCATTGGTCAGGGCTGGTCGCGATTGCCAGGTTGCTCCACCATCTTGACTTCTGTAGAGACCTTGATCTACAACATCGGCATACAGAACCTTAGGATTGTTGTAGCTGATATGAATGTACCTGACCTTTTTTGAGAATTCATGAAGTAAGTCATAGGACTGTCCTGCGTCTTTACTTCTCCAGATACTATTTCCTTCTCCTACATATAAGATATTGTAGTAATTTGGATGATGCACCAGGTTCCCTCTTCTTGATCCATATTCATCCATATTCGGGAACTTACTGAAGATAAATCTTCCTTCTGGTTGTCCTTCTGCTGTTTTTGGAAGAATCCATCCTGCACCTAAATCATTAAAAGCAACATGTCGGCTTTTTCCCTTAAGTATCCATCCTGTGGGAGATTCAGCCCCTCCCATACGTAATGCTTTCGACTGATAAAAGTCTGTAATGGCTGTGTTGCCGTTGTGGTATCTTCCTCCAACAACGATATCTTCATTCCATCCTTGATCAAATCCCCACATGTCGGATCCAATCAAACCATTAATGCGGGCAGAATAATTTGAAGTACTTGAAAAATGGTCAGTAGTAATAGTCATTCCTCCATCGGTAGCTAACCATGTTTTTCCATCAGCAAGCATCTTTAGATCCTGACAATCGGGATGTATGGCATAATCTCCATAATATCCTCCGATAACGGAAAAGGACGTTCCTCCATTGGTTGATTTAAATAACGTGGTAGTTCCTACCAGTATTTGATTTTCATCATCTGGAGCAATCTCAAGTACAAGGTCAAAATATCCTTGACCATTATTCATTTCTAATGCATTGGTTTTTCCTGTGGCTTTCTTTGTCCAGGTTAACGTTCCGGAATTCCAATTACCTTGATATAGTTGAGGTGTTCCGTCGCTACTCAACATTACTGTTAGTACTTTGCTTGCATTATCAGGTGTTACGGCAAGTAGTCCTCCTGCTTTGTCTACTATTGTTGAAGGGAAAGATGTATCAGCTGTGAACGTATCACCTCCATCAGTAGAAATAGCCATGACAAAGTGATTTATTTCTTTGCTGATATATTTATTGGTTATTGCATAAATCACATTAGCATCGTCAGGTTTGATATCTATATCAAATGTAGGACGCGACCATTTTTTTGACCAATTTAATCCTGCATCAGTACTGATAAATACTCCATGATGAGAAGCTGCTATAATTTTATCTGGATTTGTAGGATCAAACTTAAGACGATCAGCATTAAATCGATTATTGCTTGGTAATAATGGAATCCAAGTTGCGCCACCATCAATTGTTTTGTGAATCTGGTTACCTCCCGAAACATATACTATATCTGGATTAGAAGGATGGATTAAGGTGGCTGTGATTCCTCCTCCAAATGGATAATCTGGAGCAAGTAATGTCCAGTTAAGTCCAGCATCAACCGTTTTACTCACGAAGCCGGTTTCTGTACCACAAAAAAGAATATCAGGATTAGATGTGGATACATCAAATGAATATACGTTAACTTGCCAAGGACAGGATCCAGGTGCAGACGAAGATCCTTCACTATTTAGCCAGAAAGTTTCTTTTGGACCTAGAAAAGTCCAGTTAGCACTATTACTACTTGCTGATTTTAGTTGTAATCCAGCATCTAATTGGGCAGCTTTTAAGTTACGATCGAAATCATCAGTTGACGGAAGAATAATAGTACCATCTGAAATTGCATACGGACCAACTATCCTTCGCCAGATCTTAAAGTAACGGATGATTGGATTCTTTTCTTTTCCCCTGGCTGATTTGTACTGTTCGTACGCGCTATTAATATCGTTGAAGTTTACCGGATATTCATAGAGCATTTTAGCCCAGGATGGATATTCGTTACTGTAGCCTGGTTTATAATTCTTGTTCATTCCAGGTAGGTCATCGTAAGGAGTGTACTGTTTTTGTGCATGAACACTGCACACCATTATTGATAGGATAATGACAGAGATTATCCTCATAAGTGAGTTATCCATTAGTTTAGTTATGAGAGGTTTATAATTGGATATAAATAAAGGAAAAAAATGATAAGAATAACAAGACTTATGTCATAAAAAAAGAAACCCCCGGAAAAATTCCGAGGGTCTCAATATATAGAAATCTAATAAATTATCCTTCTACTTCTTCTGCTTTTGAGAAGTCCATCGCAGCCATACGCTTGTATGAAGCATAACGCCACTTAGCATTCTCCTCTGCAGCTTTAAATAATTCCGCAGCTTCTTCTGGGAATGACTTCATCAATGAAGTATAACGAACCTCACCTTTCAAGAAGTCTTGGAATTTACTCCAATCTGGCTCTTTAGAGTCTAATGTGAATGGATTCTTTCCTTCTTCTTCCAACTGAGGATTGTAACGGAACATTGACCAGTATCCAGCTTCAACAGCTTTCTTGATCTCACCTTGTGATTGTCCCATGCTTGCACGTAGACCGTGGTTGATACATGGAGAGTAAGCGATGATCAATGAAGGTCCTGGATAAGCTTCAGCCTCTTTCAATGCTTTCATGTATTGAGCTTGGTTTGCTCCAAGAGCTACCTGAGCAACATATACATAACCATAAGACATTGCCATTACTCCAAGATCTTTCTTACGAATCTTCTTACCTGAAGCAGCAAATTTAGCAACAGCTCCTACTGGTGTAGATTTAGATGCCTGACCTCCAGTGTTAGAATATACCTCAGTATCCATAACCAATACGTTGATATCCTGACCAGAAGCAAGTACGTGATCTAAACCACCGTAACCGATGTCATATGCCCATCCGTCACCACCGAATACCCATACAGACTTCTTGATAAGGTATTGCTTCAATGAAGTGATTACTTTAGCATATTCAGCATCGTTACCTTCGATAGCAGCCAATACAGCCTCAGCAGCTTCTTCAGAACCAACAGCAGTAGCTTTTCCCGCTACCCAAGCTTCGAATGCAGCTTTTTCAGCATCGCTTACACCGTTAGCAATAGCTTCAGTCATTACATCAGCGATACGGTCACGTTGTGCTTCAACACCTTCTGCCATACCGAATCCGTACTCAGCGTTGTCTTCGAATAGTGAGTTAGCCCAAGCAACACCTTTACCACTTTCGTTGTGCTTACAGTAAGGAGTAGCTGGTGCAGATCCACCATAGATAGAAGAACATCCAGTTGCGTTAGCAACCATCATGCGCTCTCCGTAAAGCTGAGTGATTAATTTTACATATGGAGTTTCACCACAACCAGCACAAGCTCCAGAGAACTCGAATAATGGCTGAGCGAACTGAGAGTTCTTAACAGACTTGTTCTTGTCAACTACTTTCTCTTTGTAGCTAACTTCTTTGTGCATGTATTGGTAACGCTCAATTTCAGCTTCTTGAGATCCAAGAGGCTTCATGATAAGCGACTTCTCTTTTGAAGGACAAACGTCAGCACAGTTTCCACAACCAGTACAGTCAAGTGGACTAACCTGCATGCGGAACTGAAGTCCGTTGAATTGCTTAGCTGGAGTCGCAGTCTTAACAGCTGTTCCTTCTGGAGCATTAGCAACTTCTTCTTCAGTTAACAAGAATGGACGAATAGCAGCGTGAGGACAAACATAAGCACACTGGTTACACTGGATACAGTTGTCTTCTTGCCATTCTGGTACGTTTACAGCAATACCACGCTTCTCGAATTCAGTTGTACCTGCAGGGAATGTTCCATCCTCAGATCCAACGAATGTAGAAACAGGAAGGTCGTTACCTTTTTGTGCGTTGATAACATCAACAACTTTAGAGATGTACTCAGGACGGCTTTCATCACCAGCTGCGTCAGCAACAGTGATATCTTTCCATTCAGCAGGTACTTCTACTTTTACAACATTTTGACCACCTGCGTCAACAGCAGCGTAGTTCATGTTAACGATCTTCTCACCTTTCTTACCGTAAGACTTAACAATCGCTTTCTTCATGTTCTCAACTGCTAATTCGTAAGGAATTACTTCAGTGATTTTAAAGAATGCCGACTGCATGATAGTATTGGTACGGTTACCCAAACCAATCTCAACACCTAACTTAGTACCGTTGATGATATAGAAGTTGATTTCATTCTCAGCAAGATACTTCTTCATGTTGTCTGGAAGACGCTTCTTAGTTTCTTCTGCATCATGAATAGAGTTCAATAGGAATGAACCACCTTTTTTCAATCCTTTCAATACGTCATACATGTGAGTGTACGCAGGTACGTGACATGCAACGAAGTCAGGAGTAGTTACCAAATAAGTTGAACGAATTGGATCATCACCAAAACGAAGGTGAGAACAAGTGAAACCTCCCGACTTCTTAGAGTCGTATTCGAAGTATCCCTGACATGACTTGTCAGTTGCATCACCGATAATCTTAATTGAGTTTTTGTTCGCACCTACAGTACCGTCAGAACCTAAACCATAGAATTTAGCTTCGTAGATACTTTCTGGAGATACTTTAATTTCAGGAATCAACGGAAGAGACTTGAAAGTCACGTCATCTACAATACCTAAAGTAAATCCGCTCTTAGGCTCATTCATTTCCATATTCTGGAACATTGCAATGATCTGAGAAGGAGTTACGTCTTTTGAACCAAGTCCGTAACGACCACCAACGATCACAGGAGCATCAGCTTTTCCGTAGAACAACTCAACAACGTCAAGATACAATGGATCTCCGTTTGCTCCTGGCTCTTTAGTTCTGTCTAGTACTGTAACACGCTTAACCGACTCAGGCAATACATTAAAGAAGTATTTAGCTGAGAATGGACGGTATAGGTGTACTGAAAGCAAACCGATTTTCTTACCTTGAGCAGTTAAGTAGTCGATAGTTTCTTTAATAGTCTCTGTTACAGATCCCATTGCAATTACAACGTTTTCTGCATCAGCAGCACCATAATATGTAAATGGGTGGTATTCTCTACCAGTAAGCTTGCTGATTTCTTTCATGTAATCTTCAACGATATCAGGAACTGCATCGTAGAATGGGTTACTTGCTTCTTTCGCCTGGAAGAAAATGTCAGGGTTTTGAGCAGTACCACGAGTTACAGGATTTTCAGGATTTAATGCGCGATTTCTGAATTCCTGAAGAGCTTCCATGTCAACCAATGGCTTAATGTCTTCTGGTTGAAGAGCCTCAATCTTTTGAATCTCGTGAGAAGTACGGAATCCATCAAAGAATGCTAAGAAAGGTACACGAGACTTAAGAGTAGCCAAGTGTGCAACACCAGCAAGATCCATTTCTTCTTGTACAGAACCAGCAGCCAACATTGCGAAACCAGTCTGACGAGCAGAGTATACATCACTGTGATCACCAAAGATAGAAAGTGCATGTCCTGCTAATGCACGAGCACTTACGTGGAATACACATGGTAATAACTCACCAGCAATTTTGTACATGTTAGGAATCATCAACAATAATCCCTGAGAAGCTGTGTAAGTAGAAGTCAAAGCACCTGATTGAAGTGCTCCGTGTACTGCACCTGCAGCACCACCTTCACTTTGCATTTCAGCCAAACGAACTGGACGACCAAATAGGTTTTTCTGTCCGTTAGCAGCCCACTCATCAACATATTCTGCCATAGTTGACGAAGGCGTAATTGGGTAGATACAAGCTACCTCGCTGAACATGTAACTCATGTACGCTGCTGCGTAGTTACCGTCACATGTGATAAACTTTTTTTCCTTAGCCATTTTTGTACTATTGTTTAAGTTTTATATCTGTATCTATATAATGTTATTATTCTGTTTGTTAATTAATATAGGAAACCAAACAACCATAGTGGGATGATTCGGTCTTTGCCAACTTCAATTCTATCGGCAGCTGCAAATCCATCCTTTGGTTTGGTGTATTTACCTCCTACATGAAATTTGTATTGATCATTAATTTCAAAATCAGCCTTTTTAACTGCACGAACTGTATTCTGATAACCGACCTGATTTAGGAAGAATGTCTGACGAAGATTTCGATTGTCTACATTATCCGGATCAACAGCATATAAAATGTTAGTATTGTGGAGATATACCTTATCTGGTTTCTTCATCTCATCTTCATCTCCATTGGCATAAACCATATTGATCATGCGAGCATGCTTTAAGTAACGAAGATAATTCATGATGGTTGCACGTGAAGTCTCAATTTCATTACTCAATTTACTAACATTGGGTTTAAATGGAACTTCCTGAGCTATCGTAAATAGTAACTTACGTAGCTTTGGCAAATATTGCAACTCAATCTGATTAAGATAGGTAACATCAATTTCCAGCGCTAAGTTGATATGCTTTAATAAGTTGTCGTTATAGAATAACTTATCGTCAAGAAAGTATGGATAATAACCTCTTCTCAGGTATTCTGGGAAAAAGGCCAATGGTTTCACCTTATTGATGATCTCTTTTGATATCTCAACATGGTTTTCGATAATATCATTTAAAGATATCCTAGGAAATTCTTCACCTGTCATATAGTTCAAAAATTCTCTGAACGATAAACCTTCCAGGTGATACAATTTTGCAATATCTTTTAATTCATCATTTCCTTCAGTTACCCTTAATACAGGAGATGTACTGAATACAATGTGCAAATCAGGAATATTATCGTAACATTGTCTAAGTTCAGTACTCCAATCAGGATATTTATGAATCTGATCTAATACCAATAATTTTCCCCCTCTCTTGCTGAATTCATCAGCGAATGAGAATATTTTTCTGCGTGTGAAATAGAAGTTATTAAGATTTAGGTAAAGGCAATCATTTTTGGAACCAAACATTCGCTTGATAGAATCAATAAGGAATGTGGTCTTACCAACACCCCTAAATCCTTTTATTCCGATTAGTCGGTGTGACCAATCGATTTCATTGAATAACTCTCTGGTTAAGACTGGATTTGTATTTTCCAGTTGATTGATATGTGAATGAAAAAACTTTTCCAAGATTTCTAGTATTTGCCAACAAAAATATACAAAAAATGCACATTTTTGCTATCTGGAGGTGGCAAAATTGCATTGTTTTATTATTTATATTTCGTCAAAATAAAAAAAAAGGTCATTTTTTGTTTTTGATTGTTAGCCGTTTACTAAGCTATCTACGATGCATCTTGCATCATGAGGTTCGAATATGAAACTTTTATTAATTGTGTAGAAGGTGCAACTCTCGTGACCGATGAAAAAATAATTGTACAATCGATTGCGCAAATGATAAAATATTCATTTCTTTGTGGTGTTATTTATGGAATCAACAAAAATATTATACAATGAATATTTTAGATCAATTTAAATTAGATGGTAAAGTTGCCCTTGTAACTGGTGGTACTCACGGTTTAGGAATGGCAATGGCAAGTGGTCTTGCAGAAGCAGGAGCTAAAATCGTAGTGAATGACATTGATAAAGAAAAACTTGAAGCTGCAATTGTAGAGTACAAGGAAAAAGGTATTGATGCAAAAGGTTACGTTTTTGATGTTACTGATGAAGTTGCAGTAGAAAAGAATGTTGAATTGATTGAAGAAGAAGTTGGTCCAATCGGAATCTTGGTGAACAACGCAGGTATTATTACTCGTGTTCCTATGGAAGATTTAGATGTATCTCTTTATCGTAAGGTAATTGATATCGACTTAGTAGGACCATTTATCATGTCGAAATATGTTGGTCGCAAAATGATTAGCCGTCGTGAAGGTAAAATTATCAATATTTGCTCAATGATGAGTGAAATGGGGCGTCCTTCTGTTTCAGCGTATGCTTCAGCTAAAGGTGGTTTGAAAATGTTGACTCGCAACATGGCTGCTGAGTGGGGTAAATATAATATCCAGACTAATGGAATTGGTCCTGGTTACTTCGCTACTTCGCAAACTGCACCTATCCGTGTTGACGGACATGTATTCAACGATCTAATTATGAGTCGTACTCCAGCAGGACGTTGGGGAGAACCAGAAGAGCTTAAAGGCGCTGCTGTATTCTTGGCATCTGATGCTAGTAACTTTGTTAATGGTCACGTATTGTATGTTGACGGAGGTATTATCGCAAACTTTGGTATTACTAAAGACGAAGTTGAAGCAGCAAAAAATGTATAAAACGGAAATAGTTTATTTTAACTGATTGCTTATTAACAGAGAGTGCAAATTGTACTCTCTGTTTTTTTTATGTGTAAAGTCTATTTTCTTTTTGATGATTCACGGATAATAAGCTCGGTAGGTAGTACAATCGTTTCTAGCTTCTCAGGTCGTTTCTTATTTTCAATCTGATCGATCAAACTCAGTACTGCTTGCTTACCGATTTCAACCGCTGGTTGCTTGATGGTTGAAAGTGACGGAGTAATTACTTCTGCAAAAGGCTCGTTACTTAATCCAACAATACATAAGTCTTCTGGAATCTTAATGTTATTCTCTTTTGCATAAATAATAACGCTCAATGCAGATGTATCGTTACCGCAGTAAATACCATCAGGTTTGTTTGTTCCCGACAATAATGTTTGTGCAGCTTTCGTTCCATCCTCGCGAGTTAGATTACAATAGATGATTTGATCTTCATCAATGGTTAATCCCATTTCGGCCAATGCTCTTTCATATCCTTTTCGACGATCAGAGTATATTTTCAGGTTTTGCGGTCCTGCAAGATGAGCAATTCTTTTACATCCTTGCTCCGCCAAATGTTTTGTAATCTGATATCCTGCATTCTCATCATCAACAACAATTTGAGTGGTTGGTATTGCAGCACATAAACGGTCGAAAAATACAATTGGAATGTTTTTGTCGTAAAATAGCTTAAAATGATCAAAGTTAGTTGTATGCATGGCCATTGAAACAATGATACCATCAACTCTACTTGAGAATAGAGAGTTAACATTGAACTGTTCGCGCTCAGGATCATCACCTGATTGGGTGATAATAACATTATATCCTCTACGATAAGCTATCTCTTCCATACCACTAATGGCGTTGGAGAAGAAATTACGATAAATTCGAGGAACGACAACTCCTATTGTATTCGTTTTTTGAGTACGTAAATTTGAAGCCACAATGTTAGGTCGATAACCCATTTTCAGAGCTGTCTCCTTGATCTTATTTTTTGTCTTGGTACTAATGCGAGGATTATTATTTAACGCTCGCGAAACAGTTGATGCCGAGATTTTTAATTCCTTAGCTATATCGTGTATTGTAACTTCTCCTTTGTTTTTCATAAAACTATTGTCGTTTTGCATTGCAAAGATGTGAATAATTATTGAGATTGACTTTTTTTTTATGAAATATATGCAATCGATTGCATTTCTCCAAGCAATCACTTACTTTTGTTTCTGATTTTAATCGAAAAAAAATACTTTAAAATTTAATGATATGTCAGTAAAAGTTGAAGAGCGCTTTGCTATCCACCATGAGGATGCTAAGTCTTATGATACAGAGCGATTAAGAAAAGAGTTTTTGATCGAGAATTTATTTGTACAAGGAGAGGTAACTCTTACTTATTCTCACTACGATCGTTTAATTGTTGGTGGTGTTTGTCCTACCAATAACGAAATCGAATTGTTGCCTATTGATCAGTTAAAAGCAGAGGCTTTTTGTGATCGTCGTGAATTAGGATTAATCAACGTTGGAGGAACAGGAACTATCGTTGTTGATGGTACTTCTTATGAGTTGAACTACAAGGAAGCATTGTATGTAGGAAAAGGTGCTAAAGAGGTTAAGTTTTCAAGTGCAGATGCAGCTGCTCCAGCTAAATTTTACTTGAACTCAGCTCCTGCTCACCAGAGCTTCCCAACAAAACATATCACTTTGGCTGATGCAAACGTATTAAATTTAGGTTCATTGGAGACTTCTAATGAGCGTCAAATTAATCAGTTAATTGTAAATCAGATTGTAGAGACTTGTCAATTACAGATGGGTATGACTGAGTTGAAGCCAGGTAGTGTATGGAATACTATGCCTGCACACACACACAGTCGCCGTATGGAAGCTTACATGTATTTCGAGGTTCCTGCTGATCAAGGAATTTGTCACTTCATGGGACAACCGCAGGAAACCCGTCATATTTGGATGAAGAATGAACAAGCAGTTCTTTCACCACCATGGTCTATTCACTCAGCTGCCGGAACAAGTAATTATATCTTTATCTGGGGTATGGCAGGAGAGAATCTTGACTATGCAGATATGGATGTTGTTGCAGCAAGTGAGTTGAAATAATCTTAAAAAAGGTCCAATTATGAGAATGTTGAACCAGATATTATTAGCTGTTTTGGTGATGACTGTAGGATTTACAGCATCAGCAAAGGATAAGAAGCAAAAGGGAGAAGCAAAAACGCTTACCGTAAGCGTAGAGAACGCAGAAAGTTTTAAACGCGGAGTAGAGACTATTGAGTTAGACTGGAAAACTCTTCAAGAGAAGATTGGTGCAGTTGAAGGAAAAGTAGTTGTTTGGGAGCAATCTACAAGCAAAGAAGTTCCATCTCAGGTAGTGCACGATGTTAATGGTAAGCCTGTAGCTTTGATCTTTCAGACTAAGTTGAAGAAAGAGTCAACGGTGTTATTTGGTGTGAAAAATGGAACACCATCTAAATATGTTTCTAAAACTTTTGGACGATTTGTTCCTGAACGTAAGGACGATTTTACATGGGAGAACGATCGCATTGCTCACCGTATCTATGGCCCTGCTTTGCAAGCCACAGGTGAGATTAGTGCAGGTGTTGATGTATGGTCTAAGCGTACTAAGTCGTTGATTATTGATAAGTGGTATAAGGGAGAAGATTACCATACAGACCATGGAGAAGGGTGTGACTTTTATAAAGTAGGTCCTAGTCTTGGTGCTGGAGGTGTTGCTCCTGTTGTGAATGGAAAACTATATCCTTCTAAAAACTATTCTGCTTATAAGGTTATCGACAATGGTCCTATCAGAACGACTTTTGTTATCGATTATGAACCTTGGACTGTTGAGGGAACTACTGTTGATGTGGTGAAGACTTTTAGTATTGATGCTGGTTCAAACCTTACCAAGTGTGACTTCGCATGGTCATTTAATGGCAAGGAACTTCCTGTTGCAGCAGGTATTGTACGTCGTAGTAATGGCGGACAGTTTTATGCTGATGAAGTGAATGCGATGATTGCATATTGGGAGACTGCCCCTAAGGATCATAAATATCTAGGTGTAGGCGTTGTTTTTGCAAACAATGAAGTTGAAGTTGATCTTACTGATGGACACCTTGTTGGAGTATCTAAAGGTACTAATCAGGTATTCTATATGGGTGCTGGTTGGACAAAATCAAAGCAGTTTAAGAATTTTTCAGATTGGACAAAGTATCTTAAGGCTTTCAAACGTAACATTGAAAAGCCATTGAAAGTGACTATAGAGTAGACCTTTAGCTCGTCAAGATAATAGATTACTTATGGAGGTTACCTAAACAGGTAGCCTCTTTTTATTGAGATATATCTCATCTTCATCAAATAGATTATTACCTTTAGAGTTGAATTAAAGATTAGTAACAATTGAAATAAAATTAAGAGTATAAAGAATGGAGACAACTAAGGTTCGATTAATTTATTTTTCACCAACACATACAACCCAAAAGATAGTAAAGGCAATAGGAGAGGGATTAATTCCTGATAAATTGCAAGATTGCAACCTGACTTTGCCAGATGAGTGCACGCAGGAGATGAATATTGAAGCAGATGAGCTTGCTGTCATTGGTGTTCCCGTATATGGTGGTCGTGTTCCTAATGATGCGGTTGAGCGATTAAATGCTTTAGAGGGTAATGGTGCCAAGGCTATTGTGGTAGTGGTATATGGTAATCGTCACTATGAAGATGCACTGTTGGAATTGCGGGACATTGCAAAAAATAACGGCTTTATGCCTATTGCAGGAGGAGTATTTGTTGGAGAACATTCATATGCAACAACAGAGTATCCAATTGCTTTATCGCGACCTGATGTAGAGGATTTGAATGTAGCTAAGGCATTTGGAGCATCAATAAAGAATGAGATATTAACTGGAGCAAATACAATTAGAGAGGTAAATGTTCCTGGCAATTATCCTTACAAAGAAAGAAGTCCGAAGCGAGATATCGTCCCTTCTACAAAAAGTGATTTGTGTAACAATTGTGGGATTTGTGCTGAGGTATGTCCAAGCGGAGCAGTAACCATAACTGAAGAGGTAGTTACCGATGCTGAAAAGTGTATTATGTGCTGTGCCTGTGTGAAGGAATGTCCTTCTGAAGCCAGGATAATGGATCATGAGGTGGTTCAGGGATTTCGTAAAATGCTCACTGAAAAGTGTTCAGAGCGTAAGGATCCTGAATTTTACTTGTAGGTTTTGAATCCGTTATAATCTAAATTTTATAATAAACTAGAATCCCTGCTCAGAATACGTTCCAGGCAGGGATTTACTTTTTATCTTATGATATTCTTCGTCGTGAAGGATATGGCTATTAATTGTATTTTAAGCATATTCGCGGGTGAATACCCAATTATTTCCTTTTGACAATTCATTGTTGAAATAGTAGTTGTCCAGATCAAAAGCTTTCAGGTCTTCAGGATTTGTGATTCCATTTTCTATAATGAATCTGGTCATCAATCCTCTGGCTTTTTTGGCAAATATAGCAATGGTTTTATAGGCTCCATCCTTCTCTTGTTTAAAAATAGGAGTGATAATTGGTGCTTTAATCTGCTTGGCCTTTATTGATTTAAAATATTCGTTCGACGCCAGATTGATTAAGTAAGGACTGTCACTTTCATCAATAGCTTGATTGATCTGTTCTGTGATTTTGTCTCCCCAGAATTCATAAAGATTTTTGTGAAGATCAATAGAGAACTTGGTTCCCATCTCTAGTCTATATGGTTGAATAAGATCCATCGGACGAAGTGCTCCATATAGTCCCGACAAAATTCGTAATGACTTTTGTGCAAAGGTGAAATGATCATCGTTTAGAGATGTAGCGTCAAGACCATTGAATACCTCTCCATTGAATGCAAGAACGGCCTGCTTTGCATTTTCACTGGTAAAAGGTAATTGCCATGTCTGGTAACGCTGAAAGTTTAACTCTGCTAATTTAGTACTAACATGCATTAACTCTCCCAGTTTAGTTGGGGAGAGCTTCTTTAATTCTTCAACCAACTCTTGTGCTTCTGTTTGAAATATTGGTTGTGAGGTAATGTCACTTACCGATTTTGTATTGAAGTCAAGCGCCTTGGCTGGTGAAATTATCGTTATCATAACTGTTGTCTGTTTTTTATTAATTACAACTGTTATTACAATTGATTCTTGAAATTGTTTAACCTGTAACTACTTCCAGAGCTAATTGCCCTTGGTCATTGAAATAAAGTTTACCATCAACTTTTTCTCCATTAACCTGAAAACCTTTTATCATGCGGGTTTTCTTCTTCTCTATAAGCTGTTTTAGTACCGACTCAGTGATCTTCTTTTCTTGATAATTGAAAGGAATAATAGTGCGGCACCCATTCTTGAAATTATTACAACCCCAAGCAGATTTACCTTGTACTATAGTCCCTTGTCCACAGTTAGGGCAGATCAATGGTTTCTCTTCTTCTTTTTCAAACGTTAACTCATGATTGTCGTTGAAATGAAGGATTCCATTAACTTTCCCGTCATCAGTGGAAAATCCTTTGATTAATCCTGTTTTTCCTTTGGATATCAATTGTTTTATCTGATTTTCCGAAAGCTTTTTACCCATAAATTCTATTGGTAATCTAAACTGGCAGCCTTCTTTCCATTTCGAGCATCCCCAGGCCGATTTTCCCTTTAATAGTTCTCCTTCTTTACACTTTGGACAAGTTAACTTAACGGGTGCTTTCGACTTTTCAGTTGATGTTTTTTTCTTCTTCTCTGGTTCCTCTTCAATTGTGATATATTTCTTTTGCGATCGTTTTACCTGAATAACGATATCAGTTACCATTTGCTTCAGTTCTTCCATGAACTGTGAAACCTGATACTCGCCACTTTCAATCTGCTTTAGTTTCTTCTCCCATTGTCCGGTAAGCTCAGCTGATTTTAAGAGCTCATTTTGAATGGTGTCAATTAGTTCTACTCCAGTACTTGTAGCGACTAATCTTTTGCGTTCTTTCCTTATATATCTTCTACGGAGTAGTGTCTCAATGATATTAGCTCGTGTTGATGGTCGGCCAATACCATTTTCTTTCATTAAATCTCTCAGCTCTTCATCATCAACATTCTTTCCAGCAGTTTCCATGGCCCTTAATAACGAAGCCTCAGTATAAAACTTAGGTGGTTGAGTTTGCTTTTCAGCAAGATCAGGTTCATGCGGCCCTTTTTCTCCAACTGTAAATGCAGGTAGAATATTTTCATCATTTTGAGTGGTACTTTTTTCTCCCTTAAACACAACGCGCCATCCCGGATCAAGTATCTGTTTTCCGGTAGCTTTGAATTCATGTTTCTCAACTTTGGCTAAAACAGTTGTGTTTGCTGCTTTACAGTCAGGGTAAAAAACAGCAATAAATCGTTTGGTAACAATATCGTATACATTCTTCTCTGAAGGAGAGAGATCCATACGAATTACCCCTGTAGGAATAATTGCATGGTGATCTGTAATCTTTTTGTCATCAAAAACCTTCTTTGATTTTCTGATCTTTCCTCCTGCAAATATAGGTTGTGTAAGTTCCTCGTAGCCTTTAAGTCGCTTAAGGGTTCCTGGAACTTTTTTATAAATATCATTCGATAAGAAAGTGGTGTCAACCCTTGGATAAGTGGTTAATTTCTTTTCGTACAGGGCCTGAATAATTTTAAGCGTATCCTCGGCCGACATGTTGAATTTACGGTTACATTCCACCTGTAACGATGTAAGGTCAAATAGTCGTGGTGGATGCTCTGTCGTATTTTTTGTCTGGACGTTAGTTACTTGAAGTTCCGTATTCAGAATTTCCTGTAATACAATCTGGGCATCTTCTTTTTTTGAGAAACGACCTTTCACACTTGAAAAAGTAGCTTCCCTGTATTTTGTTTTCAATTCCCAGTATGGTTGAGGAACGAAGTTTTCAATCTCCTTTTGTCTGTTTACAATCAATGCCAAAGTAGGAGTCTGTACTCTACCAATTGAAAGCACCTGTCTGTTGCTTCCATATTTCAAAGTGTATAATCGTGTAGCATTCATTCCCAGAAGCCAATCGCCAATGGCACGAGCACTTCCTGCCGCATATAAATTGTCAAATTCCGATGCCGGAAGTAACTTCTCAAAACCTTCCTTAATTGCCTCCTCCGTTAGTGATGAAATCCAAAGTCGCTTTACCTCAGCAGTACAACGGGCCTTGGCCATCACCCATCGTTGAATCAATTCTCCTTCCTGGCCGGCATCGCCGCAGTTAATTACTCCAGTGGCTTTCTCCATTAGTTTCTCAATGATGCTGAATTGCTTCTTGATTCCTGAATCGTCGATTAGCTTGATAGAAAATTTAGGAGGAATCATTGGCAGAGTACTTAAATTCCAATACTTCCACCGATCGGTATAATCATTTGGCTCCTTTAGTGTACATAAATGACCAAAGGTCCAGGTAATTTGATATCCGTTTCCTTCAAAATAACCATCTCGTCGAGAGTTGGCTCCAAGTATGGTTGCTATTTCTTTGGCAACACTAGGTTTCTCAGCAATGCAAACTATCATTGGCAATAATATAAATGAGGACTTTTTAATTTGGTTAACTACAAATTTAATGGAATGCTTAAGTTTTCACACGAAAAAAGCAAAAAGATATACACCAATATCGTTGATAACCTTAAAAAGATGTTGGCAATCAAAAGAATGTCACCCTTTCAAATTGTTTCGAAAGGATGACATTAAAAATATCTTGATACGAATTATGATCGTTTCTGAAGAAGCACAACATTCTCAACATGATGTGTGTGCGGGAACATGTCAACAGGTTGTACTTTTAGAACCTGATAGCATTCATCAAGAAGATTTAAATCGCGAGCCTGTGTCGCCGGATTACAACTTACATAAACGATCTTCTCTGGTTGCGCTTTTAAGATTGTTTTAACAACATCGTCATGCATGCCAGCTCGAGGAGGATCAGTGATAATTACATCTGGTTTCCCATGTTCTCCGATGAACTCCTCTGTTAGAATGTCCTTCATGTCACCAGCATAGAAAATGGTATTGTCAATATTGTTGATTCCTGAGTTAATCTTGGCATCTTCGATTGCTTCAGGAACATATTCAATACCCACTACTTTTTTAGCTGACTTAGCAACGAAATTAGCAATGGTACCTGTTCCGGTATATAAATCATACACAACCTCATCACCAGTCAGACCAGCAAATTCTCGTGTGATTTTATACAATTCATATGCTTGCTCTGAATTGGTTTGATAGAATGATTTTGGCCCGATTTTAAATTTCAGCCCTTCCATCTCTTCGAAGATATGATCACGACCTTTAAATACCTTAATTTCCTGATCGGTAATGGTATCGTTTGCCTTCTGATTGATCACATAAAGTAGCGCTGTGATGTTAGGAAACTTCTCATTCAAATGATTCAATAATGCTTCTCTTTGTTCTTCATCTTCTTTAAAGAGCGACAGGATAATCATGGTTTCACCTGTGGATGTAGTACGAACAATCAATGTACGTAAGAATCCCTTTTGCTCTTTTAAGTCAAAGAATTCAAGGTTGTGCTCCAATGCATATTTGCGAATCTCATTTCTGATTTCATTTGAAGGCGTGTCTTGCAACCAACATTTATTTACATCAACCACTTTGTCGAACATGCCTGGAATATGAAAACCAACAGCATTAAGGTGA
This sequence comes from Puteibacter caeruleilacunae, assembly GCA_005217565.1. Classification (GTDB taxonomy): domain Bacteria; phylum Bacteroidota; class Bacteroidia; order Bacteroidales; family Prolixibacteraceae; genus Puteibacter; species Puteibacter caeruleilacunae. The sequence continues at coordinate 348,368 of SJCO01000002.1, read as the reverse complement.
TCGAATTCAGTACCGGCTTCAATCTCTTCAAATGATAACCATCGCTTGTTTGAGAATGTAAACTCCAGCTTATTTCTATAGAAAGTGGTCTTCTCTGATCCCAGAATAGGAGTGATTTCAGGTAGCTCAACACTTCCAATTCTGCTTAACTGATCAGTAACCTGTTTCTGCTTATAGAAAAGTTGTTTGTCGTATGGAAGGTTTTGCCATTTGCATCCACCACACACTCCATAGTGATCACAGAATGGCTCAGTACGATCTTGCGAGTACTCATGAATTTTGGTAACTCTTGCCTCCTGATATCTTTTCCGCTTTTTTGTAACCTGTAAATCTACAACATCGCCAGGCACAACGTATGTTGTGAAAACAACAACATCATTCACTTTAGCAATAGCTTTGCCTTCAGCGCCAACATCTGTAATCGTTACATTTTCGTAAAACGGTTTCTTTTTTCTACTACGTCCCACAACTTATCTCTTTAAATTTTTTTGCAAAGATATAATAATTGTTGGTCGAAAGGAGTGCATTTTTATTCATGGAATCTAACTTTTGTATACCCTTGTATTACTAAGTCCGACATATAGGTGTGTTTGTCGTAGTGAACCCGTCCTGTTTTTATACTGTATTTGAGGTAACTTGCATTCACCTTATGGTCAACTTCTCTACAAAGTTCTAGGGAGTTCCTACAAAATCCCTAACCTTTCCTAGGGGATTCTAAGGTTGGGACGAGGCAAGGGTAAGGAGGGTGTAAGGGCCATTCAAAAATGGTTTCTGGTTTTAGGCTTCAGGTTTCGAGTAGCAGGGTCGAAATAGCAAAAAGAAGTGAAATGACAGATGATCCTAATAATTAAAACATGATAAACGTAGACGAATGAGATAAAGAAGAAAGCTGTTTGCTATACCCTTTCGAACTCAAAGCCGCGACAGAGTCGCATCAAAGGCGCGTCAAAGCCGACATATAGGCGTATCTGTCGCAGGTTTGTCGCAACTTTGATACGATTCTGTCGTTGGCAGAAGGTATCTACGACTTTAATTTTAAGTATGATTTTTGATTGAAATGACTTTAAACAGTCTCCTTTGAGTGAGTATTTCAAAGGTAATATTATTCTTTAAAATGGTCAATGATCCTATAAAAATCACTTTGCATTGAATGATTTGTAAGAGCATTAATTTGGATGAGATGAACAATTGTTGGCAGGTGATTGTAGAATAATTATTTTCGTAGCGATCTAAGGATCCGTTAATCTAAAAATCCAAAGAAAGAATGAAATATATAGGAGCACATGTAAGCACAGCAGGAGGAGTTGAAAATGCACCTGTGAATGCGCATCAAATAGGAGCAACGGCTTTTGCCTTATTTACAAAGAATCAACGACAGTGGGTGGCTAAGCCATTTACGGAAAAGAATATTGAAGGTTTTAAAGAGAACTGTGAAAAATATGGTTATTTGCCGGAGCAGATTTTGCCTCACGATAGTTACTTGATCAACTTGGGGCATCCCGAACAGGCTCCGCTTGAGAAATCGCGTAATGCTTTTATTGATGAAATGCAACGTTGCGAGCAGTTAGGATTAGATCGTTTGAACTTTCATCCAGGTAGCCACTTGAAAAAGACTACCGAAGAGTTGTGTTTGGATACAATTGCAGAGTCGATCAATCTGGCTTTGGATAAAAGCAATGGAGTGATGGCTGTTATAGAAAATACTGCAGGACAAGGAACAAATCTTGGTTTTTCTTTTTATCAGATCGCTCATATTATTAATCGCGTTGAAGATAAGAGCAGGGTAGGTGTTTGTATTGATACTTGTCATGCTTTCTCGGCAGGTTATGATTTAAAATCGGCTGAAGGATTTGAAAAGACATGGAAGGAGTTCGATGAAGTTATCGGATTAAACTATTTAAAAGGAATGCACATAAATGATTCCAAGAAAGAGTTAGGATCAAGAGTCGATCGTCATGATAATCTTGGTGTTGGCACCTTAGGGATTGAAGTCTTTGAGCGTATAATGAAAGATGAGCGTTTTGATCGTATTCCGCTTATTCTGGAAACTCCTAAAACAGAGTTGTGGCCTGAAGAGATCCAAAAGATGAAGGATCTAGCTGGTTAGACAGAAATATACAAAGATATAGGCTCGAAATCGTTGATAAATTTCGAGCCCTTTTTTATTTATTATTGTTCTTAAACGAAGTGTTTTATGGGGCCACTTCAAAGTTTTCTTCCGGAATAAGCTCCATGTTTTTGTATCGTAGCATCAGTTGAGCTGTTGCTAATACATCTTTTTCACAATAGCGAGCAATTCGTTCAAGATCGTTCTCTTCATAATATACGTGTGCAACCTGACTGCCATCAATATCATCTTTAGGTGTAGGAATATTGAAGATTGCGCATAGCAAATCGAGCGAAGAGTAATGTTTAAAATCTCCGAATTTCCACAATTGCATGGTATCGATTAGCATATCTTTTACTTCCCAAGGTTTGGCTCCTGCAATATTTAAATACTTAGGCAGTTTTAATCCATTAATCAGCATGCGTCTGGCAATATAAGGGAAGTCAAATTCTATTCCGTTATGACCGCATAATCTTTTTTGTCGTGTTACAGTAAATCGGTCCAACATATTTCCGAACTCTTGTAGAAGCGATTTTTCATCATCACTATAATATGACTTAACGCGAAAATAAGGTTCTCCCATTTTTTGGACGACTGCCCCTGCTGAGATGCATACTATTTTTCCAAATTCAGCATAGATACCTGCACGTTGATAAACATCAGCAGGAGATTGGTCATCGTCTCTGAAAGGAGTGGATTTCTTTTCCCATAGTTTGCTCATTCTCTCATCAAGGTTGTCAAATGACGGATGTTGAGGGACAGTTTCAATATCAATGAATAGAATGTCTTCAATATTTAGGTTATCTAGCATGATCAATTCTTTTTTTTGAGATCGGTTTTAAGGTAATTAGTTACCTTAAATTGTAAGCAAATGTAACCGATAAGATTTTATTTCTGTTAATCTTAAACACGAACTTATGGTAAGACCATCATAAAATCGTAATTTCGTGCCGTAATTAAGTTCCAAATTACTAAAAATAAAAAAGTAAAGAAAATGATTAAGCATATTGTTTTATTTAAGGTTAAAGAGTTCGAAAGCGATGTAGAAAAGCAAGAAGCACTTGATAAAATGAAAGATCAGTTGCTTGCCTTGGAGCCAATAATTGACGAACTTAAATTTATTGAAGTAGGATTGAACCACGAGTTAAATTCAGCAAATTACGATTTGTGTTTAACTACCCACTTTGAATCAATGGATGATCTTAAAGTATATGCCAACCACCCAGAGCACTTGAAAGTGGTTGACTATGTAAAGACAATTGCTGTGCAACGCGCATGTGTTGATTACAAATACTAACCATAAAATATAAGTTTCATGGATGGATTATATCCACTAAAGTTTAAAGCCATCTGCAAAGATAAGATCTGGGGTGGTGATAAACTGAAAGATTTATTTAACAAGGAATACAGCGAGCTACCAAATTGCGGTGAAAGCTGGGAATTGTCGGGTGTTGAAGGCAATGTCTCGGAGGTTACCAATGGTTATCTTGCGGGAAATAACCTGCAGGAGTTGGCCGAAATCTACATGGGTGAGCTTGTTGGAGAAAAAGTATATGAGAAATTCGGTGTTGAATTTCCATTGCTGATTAAATTTATTGATGCCAACGATGATTTATCAATTCAGGTGCATCCTGATGATAAGATGTCGAAGGAACGTCACAATGCATACGGTAAAACAGAAATGTGGTATGTGTTGCAAGCCGATAAAGGAGCTAAGTTGGTTTCTGGTTTTAATCAAGAGGTTGATCAGAAAAAATACTTGAAGCATTTAGAGGATAACACCCTGACTGATATCTTGAATGTAGAAGAGGTGAAAGAGGGAGATGTTTTCTTTATGCCTGCGGGACGTGTACATGCTATTGGTAGTGGTTTAGTTATTGCTGAAATTCAGCAGACTTCGGATGTTACTTATCGAATTTACGACTATAATCGTAAGGATGACCAGGGTAATACTCGTGAATTACATACCGACTGGGCGTTGGATGCGATTGATTATACGCTTGAAGAGAAATACAAAACTGAATATGAAGCGGAAGATAATAAATCTTCATTGTTAGCTGAATGTGAGTATTTCACTACCAATCTATTAAACCTTTCTACATCAGTAGAGAAAGACTATAATGACTTAGATTCTTTTGTAATCTATCTTTGTCTGGATGGAGAGTATGTATTATCATACGGAAAAGATCAAGCGATTACGGTTGCCAAAGGTGAAACTATTTTGGTACCTGCGTCAATTGAAAATTATACTATCGTGCCTAAAAAAGGTCAGGCAAAACTATTAGAAGTTTATATCAAATAAAGCATATTGATCCGGTCTTTATGGCCGGATCATCGTTTATAAATACTGGTATGGAAGTTAAAACTGCAAAGTTTATTGTAAGTAATACTGATTATAAGAAATGTCCTGCTCCAACTAAGCCGGAGTATGCATTTATTGGTCGTTCAAATGTAGGGAAGTCGTCGTTGATTAATATGCTTTGTAATCAGAAAGCTTTAGCAAAAACTTCATCAAATCCCGGAAAAACACAACTGATTAACCATTTTGATATTAATGATGAATGGTACTTGGTCGATCTTCCTGGTTATGGATACGCAAAAGTCTCTAAAGTACAGCGCGCAAAATGGGAGAAGTTTATTCGTACATATTTGAAGAATAGGGAGAACTTATATAATGTGTTTGTGCTGATCGACTCAAGGATTGATCCACAGAAGATCGATTTGGAATTTATGGAGTGGTTAGGGAAAAATGGTATTCCTTTCTCAATTGTATTCACCAAGGCTGATAAATTGCGTCAGAATCAATTGTCGAGAAATATTAAGGCTTATAGAAAGAAGTTGCTAGAGACCTGGGAGGAGCTACCAGTGCAGTTTACAACAAGTTCGGAGACTGAGCTTGGTAAACCTGAACTTCTATCATACATAGATTCTATAAATAAAAATTCATAGTTTTTCTGAGGCTAGAGTTCTTTAAGAATGGAATTGCCTGAGAGATAATATGTTATAAAACATGTTTTGTGAGGCGGTGAAAAATTATATAGTTGTTTCTGAATAACTTATATAAAATCTTAAAGAATTTTATACCTTTGCAGCATTGAATAAAACAGCTAATTGTTTAATAAATTTAAAGCAAGCAATGCCTAAAAAAGCACCGCTTAAGATTTTTTCCTGCGAAGCCTCGAAGTACCTTACAAAAGACATTTGTAAGAGTTTAGGCGTAGAGCAGGGACATTCATCATGCACAGTATTTAGTGATGGTGAGTTCGAACCATGTTATGAGGAGACAGTAAGAGGCTCCCACGTATTCATCGTTCAATCAACATTTCCACCTAGTGATAATTTAATGGAGTTACTCCTAATGATTGACGCAGCCAAAAGAGCTTCGGCTTATAAAATTGTGGCTGTTCTTCCGTATTTCGGATTTGCTCGTCAAGACAGAAAGGATAAGCCAAGAGTATCGATTGGTGCGAAATTAATTGCAGATATGTTGACTGCTGCAGGAGTTGATAGAATCATTACGATGGATCTACATGCTGATCAAATTCAAGGATTTTTCGATGTGCCTGTTGATCACTTATATGGATCTGCAATCTTCGTTCCTTACATTAAAAAGATGGTTGAAGATGGTATCTTGAAAGATTTAGTGGTAGCATCTCCTGATGTTGGTGGAACTAAGCGTGCCAATAATTACGCAAAAATGCTAGGAGGTACTGATCTTGTAATTTGCCACAAGTCTCGTAGCAAAGCTAATGTTGTTGGTAGCATGACTGTAATTGGTGATGTAGAGGGGAAAGATGTGATTGTATTGGATGATATGATCGATACTGCAGGTACTATTACAAAAGCTGCAGATTTGATGTTGGCGAAGGGTGCAAGAAGTGTACGTGCTTTTGCAACTCACGGTATCCTTTCTGGTCCTGCATATGATCGTATTAACGAATCAGGTCTTACAGAAGTGTACTTTACTAATTCAGTGCCTATTGATGTTGAGAAATCAGACAAAATTAAAGTATTGCCTGTAGGTGAACTTTTTGCTGATGTAATCGAAAAAGTATATCATTACAAATCAAWTAGTTCGATTTATATTTAATCGGATAAACTGATTTTTTCAAAATATAAAAACCGGAATACTTTTAAGTAAGTATTTCGGTTTTATTTTATATCTTTGCACCGCTTTTAGCATCCCATGTTGATGATGGTGTATGCTGTTTGCCCTTCCCTCGTGGAGGGAGGACTGAGTACCACTGATTATTAACTTATTAGATTAAAAAAATGAAAAGTATTGAAATTAAAGGCCAATTGCGTACGGCTGTAGGTAAGAAAGACGCGAAAAATTTAAGAAATGCAGGAAACGTACCATGTGTAATGTATGGTGGAGAAGCTCCTGTTCACTTTTACGCTGATGCGAACGAGTTCCGTAAAGTAGTATACACTCCTAGCGTATACTTAATTGACCTTAATATTAATGGAGAAGCTTGTAAAGCTATTATGCAAGACATTCAGTTCCACCCTGTAACTGACGAGATTCTTCACATTGACTTCCTTCAAATTTTTGAAGAGAATCCAGTGACTATTGAAATTCCAGTAGAAGTTGAAGGTTTCGCTAAAGGTATCAAAGCCGGTGGTAAATTGAAGATTAACTTGAGAAGATTGAAAGTTAAAGCACTTGCAAAAGATCTTCCTGATACAATTACTCTTAATGTTGAAGAACTAGGTTTAGGTGAGAGTATTAAAGTAGAGGCTATGGAAGTTGAGAACCTTGAGTTCTTGAACGCTAAATCTACTCCAGTTGTATCTGTGATTATTACTCGTGCTGCTCGTGCTGCGATGAATGCTGCAGCTGCAGAGAATTAGTAACTAAAATCTGGTTTGTATTGTGAAATACCTGATTGTAGGATTAGGAAACATAGGTGTTGAGTATAAAAACACCAGACATAATATAGGCTTTAAAATATTGGACGCTTTAGCAGAAGCGTCCAATGTTGTTTTTAGCGATAAGCGTTACGGGATGGTAGGTGAATATAAGTTCAAAGGACGTAACTTAATCCTGCTAAAACCTACTACTTATATGAATTTAAGTGGAAGGGCCGTAAACTATTGGATGCAAAAAGAAAACATCCCTATCGACAAAGTATTTGTTCTTGTTGATGATATCGCTATCCCATTTGGGAAAATAAGAATTAGAGCCAAAGGAAGTGATGCTGGACATAATGGATTGAAGAACATTAATCAGGTGTTGGGAAGGCAGGATTATGCCAGACTAAGATTTGGTATTGGTGATGATTTCCATAAAGGACAGCAAGTGAATTATGTACTTGGAGAGTGGGGGAAAGATGAGGAGAAAGAACTTCCATTTTTAATTGACCACTGTATTGAAGCGATTCATGGATTTACAACAATAGGTATTCAGCGGACGATGAATTCTTATAATAAAAACAAGTAAATGTATGGGAGGTGTACGTATTGATAAATGGCTTTGGGCTGTTAGACTTTTTAAAACCCGAAGTATTGCATCAGAGGCGTGTAAAAAAGGTCAGGTGATGATTAACGGGATGAATGTTAAGTCAGCACGTGAAGTTAAAGAAGGTGAAATTATCGAAGTTAAACGACCTCCTATTATTCGCAAGTATAAGGTTAAACAGCTAGCAGAAAGACGTATGGGTGCTAAGTTGGTTCCTGAGTATATGGTTGAAGTAACCGAGCAGAAGGAGCTTGACTTAGTGGAATTACAGAAGAATATGAGCTGGTTTAAAAGAGATCGAGGAACTGGTCGCCCTACCAAAAAAGAAAGAAGAGATCTTGATTCTTTAATGGATTTGTAAATCGAAGATTATGCTTATTGCACAAAAGAAACGTAAAGAAAATATTGCGGAATATATCCTGTACATGTGGCAAATTGAAGATTTAATTCGTGCCAATGAATTGGATCTTGATAAAATCAGACGTGTATTGGTCGATCGCTATGATCAACCTGCAGAGGTTAAAGAGGAGATCTTTACCTGGTATAAGAATCTGGTTGTGATGATGGAAAAGGAGCGAAAGCAGAAGGTCGGACATTTACAGGTTATTGAAAACCTATTAAATGATGTGTATGAGTTTCACCTTCGTTTGATGAAAAGTAATACACAGCCTGCCTACAATACCATGTATCAATCGGCCACAGGTATGATTGAAGAGTTCAAGGCTAAATCGGGCGATAAATCACTAAATGATGTGGCAGTATGTATGAATGCACTATATGGTGTGTTAATGCTCAAATTACAAGGTCGTGAGGTTTCGGCTGCTACTATGAATGCCATTACTACTTTTAGTAAATTCTTGTCGGGATTGTCAAAGTTATATCTCGATTTCGAGAATGGTAAGTTTGAAATGTAAATTCTTTATAGGATAAATCTTCTTCTGTTTTCAGGTTTGATACGAGTACAATTGTATGTCGTACCAAACCATTTCTTCCTATTTCTAGCAATGATTCGATAAAAGTAATCACGTATATTTTTAGGGACGTATTTTGAGTAATAGAGCGCTCTTAATGGGTATGTTAGATGCTTGCTAACCTGAATGGCTGCATCAGACTCAAAGTAGTACTGATCTTTGGAGATATAGACAATCGAATCAATATTTTCTGGTATATTTCTATTGCTTTTTAATTGTTGGTAAAATGAAGAAGAAAGGGATGTGAATGTTAGATCCTGTTCTTTTTCATATTCAATAATTACATTAACAAGTTTATTGCATAGCATACATTCTCCATCTATTACTAAAATGGGATATGTATACGAAGGTACCATTATTTGTTATTCTGAAAATCGAGCATTAATCCTTCTGCAAGCCATTTGGCAAGAGCTTGTCGATTGTCGGCTTTAATAATTCGCTGTAGATCCCTGCTATGATTAATGTTTCCTAATTCAATGTATGTTGCAGGTGGATAGGTATGCTTTAGTACATAAAGGTTTCTCGATGATATATAGCCTTCATATCCTCTACCTGGTTGATGTTCTCTATATTTCCTATTAAAGGTATTTAGAAGGTTTGAAGCCAGTTTTTTTCCTGTTTTGCTTCGTTTATCGTAGTAAAAGAATACGTCAATGTTTTTACGTTTAGTTCGAGAGTCGACATGTGTTATGATTACACGTTGATATTTTTTCCCTTTATTTTTCAGATATAGATTGTTTACGGCATTTGTACGTTGTCGAAGACGAGATAACTGATTATATGGAATTCTCAGATTAGGATAGCATCGCTCGTCTTTATCAAGTTTCAGAAAGCTATTGTCGCGAATACCGTCATTGTTATCACGCGTTATCATGTAAACCGTAGCACCGTGCTCCATTAAACTTTTTGCCAATCGTAGCATTACATCATAAGCGTATTCATCCTCGGCCAATTGATATTTGCCGTGTTTACTTACAGCACCAGGATCTGGACCTCCATGACCACTAACCAGATAGTAAACCGCTCCAGATAACTTTTTATCGATTCGTTTAATGTTTGCGTGTTTTGGGCCAAAAATAGGGAAACTACCAATGCTCGTTCCTTTAGAGGCAGTTGATGTAGTGGTTGTATTACTACTTCCTGTACTCTTAGGAAGTGTATACTTTCGCCCAACGATTAATCCATTATTCTTGCCTAGTCGGGTTTTATTTAAATCAATGAATGCATTCATATACTTTGAAGGAGATAGACCATTTCTTTTTAATAATGTATAGATACCTTCTCCTTTTTTTGCGACAGTAGTGCTGGTTGTCTGCGAAAAGCCGTTTGATGAAGCAATCAACAGGAACGCTATTATTGTAAATAATTGAATACTATATTTGGTTGCTTGAGCCGTATAGTTAAATTTCATTCGTCTTTTGATTTAATAAATAAACATAATCCAATTCTATTTATAACTAGAACATAAAGAGTATAACCACATGCTTTTGTGTGTCTCCTTTTTCTAAAACAGTCAGAATATGTTTATTGTTTGATATTCGGTTAACGCAAATGTATTTAAAATAGATTGCTTTGGAAAAAATATTGTTGTTAAATAGTGGAGTAAAATACTGTTTAGGAAACAAGTATCTGAAAGATGAACAATAAAGGTAAACATAATGTTGGTAAAAAAGCATAAAAAAACGCATTAGCCCTGATTGAATAAAACCCCTATTGACAGGATTTGAGTGCCTAGCTGATCAGACTTCCACCGAGCCCGAAGGCTACCCGAAGGTTGAGGCCTGTCTTTACAGCTGTTGAGCATTACTCGTTTTATTGTAACTGATGAGTTTACCAATTTCAAGAACTAATGCGAATGCTTTTTATATCTTTTGTTGTCTTAGAACGTCATTGTTTACACTTCAAAAGTATATTGAATCACCCAATTTTCCAAGGGTTTTATCAGGTTTAATAACATGTAACCTTTTAGAGAGGTGAGTTTCAGTGCTTTTGGTGGTGAAAAACGATGAATGTCCCGTTATACGGGGTTTTTAGCCGATTTTATGAAAGTGAAAAAAAATAATAAAATCGAAATTATTTATAATGAGGGAGTAACGGTAGGTGAGGTGATTTTTCATGAAAAAAAGTTGTAAAAAAATTTTGTCAGTGTAAATCATTGCCCTATATTTGCACCGCATTCTTAGAGAGGGAACACCTACTGAGAGCGACGTTCAGAAAGATATTGGAGAGGTGGGAGAGTGGCTTAATCCACCGGTTTGCTAAACCGGCGTACGGGTAACTCTGTACCGGGGGTTCGAATCCCCCTCTCTCCGCAGTCTTAGACATATTTAAGATAATTATCGGGGTGTAGCGCAGTCCGGTTAGCGCACCTGCTTTGGGAGCAGGGGGTCCCAGGTTCGAATCCTGGTACCCCGACTTTTTAAATTATCTTGAATATACGAAAAATTATTATCGGGGTGTAGCGCAGTCCGGTTAGCGCACCTGCTTTGGGAGCAGGGGGTCCCAGGTTCGAATCCTGGTACCCCGACAGACAAAAGGAAGATCATAACGATCTTCCTTTTTTTTTTATATAGTATATAACTCAATTGATATATTATTCCCGGTTATTTGTAGAGGTAAGGCTTCCATTCCAGGAACATGGTTGAATATTCTTTTCTTTTTATCCAATGTTGGTAATATTTGAATAGGCTTATTTGATTTAATGATTAAAGTGCCCTTTGCTTTCTTTATGGCTATACTGTTTGCATTAATAACTTCATATATCTCATTCGATTTGGAGATGATTGGAAGAATAAACTCCACTAATTCATCATTTGTATCATGAGAGACATCAATATGAACAGTCTTCTTTGGTGTGAAGGTATAAGTGATATCACAGCAGATTGTTCCTTGAGAAGGTAATTTTTGTTCACCATTGACTAATTGAGAATGTGTTTCGACAACAATATTATGGTGTTGTTGTGAATGTGTTATCGAAGCTTTCAGATCAGAGATATTCATATACTTACCATCCTTTGTCTGCAATCGACTTGTTAAGGAGAAGGAATGCGGATCATGGTGGGCCTGCATATTTGTTGACTCAATGAGTTGATATGAGTTCATGCTGGAACTTAGTATTGGACCAAGCTGACGATGATACAACATGCTTAAAGCTCCACCTGATGGATGCCCATTTTTAAATTTATATTCTCGATCGTATCCAGTTATTGTACCTAACCAATTATTTGTAGAGATTAACCATGTGTTTATGTCTGCAAACTCGCGAATACCATATGTAATTTCTCTTGGAAGAGGTTTAATTTCAATATTACTGTTATACTTAATATTGTTATCTAAAATAGTTGCTAAAGCTTTTGCATGAGCAAAGGTATGATGTATGCAAGGTGCAATACCGTGTGTATCGTAATGGGGGCCTCCATTAAGTAATCCATTGTGAGTACATGCGGCTAAAAGTTTTGTATTACTTAAGGCAACATTATAGAATGATGGATGCTTATCTGCGAGTAATGCGTAAGCGGGCTGACAGCCATCACTTGTTCTGCTTCCCCAGTAAGACCATTTGAAACTGCGTGTTCCCCAGCTATTGTCCCAGGCTCCGTCAGGTAACATAAACTCCATAGAGGTTTTCAGAGATTGTGTTACAACCTCCAACAATGCATTGTCGTTTGCTTTTAATGCATACATTGCTAATGCCGGAAGGGATTCTTCTACGTTATATCCAAGGTCAACAGGAAGACATCCTTTGGGACTAATAGTGTATCGATCTCCTCCTCCTTCTCCAAACAGAAGTTTGTCTTTCGATGTAAAGAAACGATGTGCTTGTGCTGCCATCTTTTGGGCGTGTTGTTTGTATGCTGAATCATCGAAAAGTTCGCCAACAATCCATAGTGCATATATGGCCGTAAGTGGATAGTTGATGTTTGAAAATTCAATATGAAATGTACGGTGTACATAGTCTGTCGCTTTCCGAAGTCTACGCAACCATATGTCTCTGATCGATTGAGATAATAGGTCACCATGGTTGGCTAGCGCTTCGCACAATGATATAACAGAGAATACGGTAATACCAGTCCATGAAGAAACATTTACGTCATTAATAAATGCTCCATTAGGTAGAATAACGTTATTCTCAGTCCATGTAAATAAATTAAGAGCTGCGTTTAAATACTTTTTATCACCTGTATGCTTAGCCATGTGGAGCATAGGATAAATTGCGTCACCGCAACGGCCATGTATTCTAGCACATGCTGGACAAATAATGCCACCGTGTAAGTGGGGCTTCGTAGTATCATCGATTTGATATTTAATTAGTGCATCACACCAGTCCTGTAATAGCTTATTGGAGATGTTGTGAAGGTCCGAACTATTCTGTGTAGGTAACCATGAAGCAGAGCTGAGTAGTGGTAAGCCTATACAGCCAATACTTAGGTGCGCCAGAAAATTCCTGCGACTTTTATCGGGTGTTGTAGCATGAGCTATTGCTTTGAGTGTATCCATAGTAAACTTAATTGTTGAAATCTAATTCTTCAGTTAGAGGAGCTAAGTTATTTGTCAATAAAGAATAGATAGTTCAATTTTGTAGAATAATATTCAATCGTGGTTGAAAATGATGTAATCTAATCGAAGTGTATTATTTTTGAAGTAAGATTAAAAGATTAACCAGATATTAAGAAAAATCAGTAAGTTCAATGAAGAATTCATTTTATTTTACCCTTATCGCATGTTTGACATGTATAAGTGTTCAGGCACAACACCCACAACTAGAGAATCCAGATGTTATCGGAATAAATAAGGAAGATCCTCATACATGGTTTATTCCTTTCAATTCAGAGGAAGAGGTTGATTACGAAAACTATCTCGACTCGAAGAATGTGTTGAATTTAAATGGTAATTGGAATTTTAAATGGTCTAAAAATCCAGATGAAAGGCCTGTAGATTTTTATAAGGAGAAATTTGATGTCTCGACCTGGGATAAAATTCCGGTGCCAGGAAATTGGCAAATGCATGGATATGGCTATCCGATTTATACAAATGTGAAATATCCTTTTCCAAAAAATGAGCCATATGTAAGTAAGGATTTTAATCCAGTGGGATCATATCTTCAAGATTTTGTGTTGCCAGAAGGATGGGATGACAAAGAGGTTGTTATTCATTTTGGAGCTGTAAAATCAGCTTTCTTTCTATGGATTAATGGTGAAAAAGTTGGGTATAGTCAGGGAAGTAAGACTCCTGCAGAGTTCAATATTACTAAATATCTGAAACCAGGGAAGAATACTTTGGCTGCAGAGGTATATCGATGGTGTGATGGTAACTATCTGGAGGATCAGGATTTCTGGAGAATGAGTGGTATCGAAAGAGATGTGTACTTGGTGGCAACACCCAATGTGCATATTCGTGACTTTTTTGCCTATTCATTGCTTGATGGATCCTACACCAATGGAGTGTTAGATCTAAATGTGAAGTTAGCAGGACAGGAAGAGTTGATGAGTGACTATGAGATAGATGTAAAATTGTATGAAGACGCTGGTCGTTTGATTTATTCAAAGAGTAAAGATATTGTAGATAATGAGGTTAGTTTCAAGACAGAAATTGACAATGTAAAGCAATGGTCTTCTGAATTTCCTAATCTTTATAGATTGAATATTCTATTGAAAAAAGCAGGAGAGATTGAGCAGGTTGTGAGTCATCCTCTTGGCTTTAGATCAGTAGAGATTAAGGATGGTGTATTGTATATTAATGGGAGATACGCCTATCTTAAAGGAGTGAATAGGCATGAACATGATCCCGTTAGCGGGCATGTGATTTCAAAAGAATCAATGTTGAAAGACATTCAGTTAATGAAGCAATTCAATATTAATGCTGTTCGTACATGTCACTATCCGAATGATCCTAATTGGTACTATCTATGTGATAAGTATGGATTGTATGTTGTTGATGAATCGAATGTTGAGGCTCATGGTCATGGTTTTACAAAAGAAACTTCGCTAGGTCATCATCCGCGATATAAGGAAGCGATCATTGATCGATTTAGACGAATGCAGGAACGGGATAAGAATCATCCATCGGTGATTATCTGGTCGACAGGTAATGAGATCGGAATAGGTGATAATATGGTTGCGGTGTATGAATATGGAAAGAAGCGTGATCATTCACGTCCTGTGCAGTTAGAACTTGGGCCTGAGAGTAAGGCGAACAACTTCATTAAAGAGAGATATACTGATATCATTGCCTGGATGTATAAATCACCTGAAAAGATTGAAAACTATTATCTGGGAAAATTCCCTGATCGCCCATTCATTTGGTGTGAATATTTACATACAATGGGAAATAGTGGCGGAAATATGAAGGAGTTGTGGGACTTTGTGTTTAGTCATCGTCAACTGCAAGGAGGATTCATCTGGGATTGGGTTGATCAAGGACTTTTAAAGAAAGAGAAAGATGGTACTCCTTATTGGGCTTATGGTGGAGACTATGAACCTGAGGGAGTTCATAATGATGGGAATTCACATATTAATGGTGTTGTAGGGCCTGATCGCGTGCCCCATCCAACGATGTATGAGGTTAAAAAAGTTTATCAGTACATAAGATTTGAGGATACTTCAGAAAAAGGAAAGTATCAATTGAAGAATGAGTACCTTTTTGATGACTTGTCAAGTGCTCTTCTTGATTGGGATATTATGAAGGATGGTGAAATAATCGCCAATGGTTCAATTGAGAATATTGTTATAGAGCCGGGAAAGACAAAGTCGATTTTCATCAATAAAATTGGCGACTTGAACTTGAATGATGGGGGAGAGTATTTTATCAACTTGAAGGTAAAGCTGAAGAAGGCAGGAGCATTGGTTGCTGAAGGACACGTTATTGCAGAGGAGCAGTTTGCATTGTCTTCATTCGTAGCCCCTATTGTTGAACAATGTAGAGGAAAGCTGAAAGTGAAAACTTCCGATGAGCGGGTAATTGTGAATACAGTTGCTCAGGAGATTATTGTTGATCTGCTGGATGGAACTTTAAGTTCATACAAGCAAAAGGGGACAGAGTTGTTGAAGAAAGGACCACAGATGAATTTTTGGCGTGCACCTGTAGATAACGACTATGGAAATAAAATGCCAGAGCTTTGTAAACCGTGGAAGTTAGCTAGCAAAAAACAGCGAGTTAATGGTTATGAGATTCATCAGACTAGAAAAGAGGTGGTTGTTGAATTTGAGATAGAATTACCTGATGTGTCTTCAAAGGGATATGTTACTTATAAAATCTATCCGAATGGAAACGTTATTGTTACCGACTCAATTGCTATTGGGAAGGATAATCTACCTGAATTGCCACGCTTTGGAATGCATTTGATGATGCCGGTAGAATTTGATCAAATTGCCTATTATGGGCGTGGACCACATGAAAATAATAGTGATAGAAATAGTGGTTCTTTTATTGGAAAATATGAAGGAAAAGTAGCGGATCAGTATCATCCTTATGTCCGCCCACAGGAGAATGGGAACAAGACAGATGTGCGTTGGGTTAGTTTAACCAATAAGGATGGCTTGGGACTTAAGTTTACAGGAATGACACCGCTTAGCATAAGTGCACTACATAATTCAATCGACGATTTTGATTATGATAGGAACACAACTCGTCGCCATATTTCAGATATTATAAAGCGTGATTTTGTTTGGTTAAATATTGACTTAAAACAAAGAGGTGTAGCTGGAATTAATAGTTGGGGTGCCAAGCCTTATGAAGAATATAGAATTTATCCGAAGAATTATTCTTATCAGTATGTGATCAGTCCGCTTGGAGAATAGTAATTATCGATATAATTAGAAAAGCCTGTCCGTTAAAAGACAGGCTTTTTTATTATTTTTTGATCTCTCCATAGATATCAATTGGATATCTTTCAAAAGGATTGATATATTGATCGAATAATATTGCCAGCTGTAATCTGGTTATTTGTGAATCTTTGGTAATGATTTTACCATGTAGTTTATCCAGTATTTCCAGGATGTCAGAGGTGTTTACTTCTGGTAGATCTAGTTTTCGCCTCCAGTAATGGATTACTTTCACCACATCCTGAACTGTAAGAAGGTCTTGTGGATCATGGTCTAGAGTTAATGATAGGTAAGGTGCTATTCCTTTTTTCAGTTCCTCAGAGGTAATTAAAGAATCAGGGCGAAACCATGTCTGATTTTCCCATCCTGCATTTCTTAGTTCTGCTTTGATTATTCCTGTTACTCCAATTTTTTGAATAGTACGAAACTGTTTATGGTCTGGTGTGATATCTAAATAAGGAATAAGGTAGGTTTTAGCATCTAAAAGACTTTGTTGTACTTCGCGCACAGATACCTCTTCTGTTGCACAGTTATTTTTAATCGCTAAAGCAGCCATTGTGCCCGCGGCCTGTCCAATTAGTAAGCACACCGGTTGGAGTCTGGTTGTACCATTAACAATATTGGATACAGAGATTGATTTCTCGGCAACGATAAAGTTTGAGTGCTTTTCTGGTAATAGACATCCCATTGGGATGGTATATGATGGAACAGGATAAAAATGTAAGTCTGGAACTTTTGTTTGATCTGGATAGGCTGCATGATGATGATCAACAGCATAATCTCCTACCGCTATACCTGTACGGAAGTAATTGTAATCGTAAGGTTTTGCCAGGTGATTCAATGTAAATCGTACTTTGCCATGAATCCTTCGTGATTCTCTATGGTATGGAATAAATGGGAAAAGGTCATCCGTCGGAAATTCATCATCAGCTAATCCCAGGTTTTTGTATCCTAACTCGGTTTGGATGTAGTAAATAAATCCTCGTGTGAAATCTTTTGCTTTTTCATAAGCTTCTTCTCGTTTTGCCCGAGGAAGATCTATTGTATTTGTGTAGAAATCATTTCCGAAAATAGGCCAGTTTATTATGTACTTATCGTTCGGCAACTTTCCATATTCAAGCATCTTGTCACAAGCCCAAAGAGTGCGATTAATTGAATCTTGTTCGCAGGTGTTATTATCACAACTACAGTAGAAGGTTGATGGATTATAGTTCTTTGGAGGTTTGATTGTCATATCTGCTCCGTTACCATAATCTTTCAATATTGCAACATAGGTTAAGTCTTGGATAATGTTATTTGCTTTCTTGGGAGCGATCAATTCAAGTGATTTTTTCCTCGCATCCATACCTACATCGTATTTGATGCCAGCTTTCTTTGCAACATCCCCTAATTCTGTGGCATCAATAATGATGGTTGCATCGATTTTTTCAAGTTCACCTTTTAGTGTTGTATGCCACCGATTCTCCTTTTGTCTGATTAGTTTTAATACGGTATTCCGATATACACGCAGATTGTCTTCTGAATCGGTTAGTTTTGTAAGAATTGCTTCTGCTACAGATGGCTCGAATAGTACATTGCTAACCCATCCTGTTTTTACCGAATCAGCACCTCCATAATGGTTGAAAATCTCATTTCGGAACTCATGCCAGAAACCCGATTCTAATTTGTAGTTGCCATCTATTGCGCTTACACCAGCAGATGTAAGCATACCTCCGAGCCATGGTGTTTCTTCAATTAAAATTGTTTTAGCTCCTAATCGCGCACTATGAATGGCAGCAGCAGTACCACTTGCTCCTCCTCCAATGATTAGTACATCACATGATTGTGTTTCAGGAGCTGATTTCCCACAGGAATAGCAGATCCATAATAGGATCAAAAGGAATGGACGTAATTCGGTCATGGAACTGAGTTTAATTTTTTCTGATCAATGTTTGACTATAAAGCCAGATCAGATATACCCAAAATTACGGAAGTAATTAAACAAATTCCAGTCCCATGTACATATTTCTTCCTTCTCAGATTGTTCTATTCTATTTTAATAGATGCAGGATCAACTGGTTTTCCTTCTTCATTGAAAGCTTCTAGTATTTGGTTTACTAATCCTTCATGGTATTCTACCTTTATTTTGGGCTTTCCGTTTGAAAAATAATAATTCCAAATACCTTCTTCATTGTCATTTACGTAATTACCAACTTTGTAGTACTCACCCTCAAAATGATAGAATTTCCATTTCCCTTCAGCTTTTCCATCTACGTATTTCCCTACTTGTTTTAGTTGTCCGTTAGGATGGTAAATCTTCCATTTTCCTGCGTAGGCATTATTTTTAAGCTTACCTGAAATATAAAGTTCGCCATTAGGATAGTACATTTTAGTACGCTTGATTTTCTGGCCATTATCATAGTAACTAATCTCCTTCAACTGTCTGTTGTCGTGAAATTCCTCGTATTTCCCTGTCAATTCCCCATTCAAATAAGCACAGACAGTTGCGGGCGTTCCATTCTCATGAAAAGTTTTATAGTTGCCATCTATTTTTCCGTCTCGATAAAAGAAATCTTTAGCTATATTCCCATTTTTGTGATAGCTCTTATAACTTCCTGAGTACTTCTCTTTAATCATTTTTGTGATAATTTCGGGTTTTCCATCTTCATAGTACTTTTCGTACTTACCCATAATCTCACCCTGACTATACTCCATTTCGAAGTGTTTTTTTCCATTCTCATAATAACCGAAAGCCATTCCATCTAAAAGTCCTCCAGAGAACGACTTTTTCTCCATGATTTGGCCATTAGGATAGTAGTCGGTTAGTGTTCCTTCAATCTGTCCATTCTTTTTAATCCCTTCTTGCTTGATTTTTCCATCAGGATAGTAAACACCGAATGATCCTTCTCTACTTCCGTTTTTGAATGTAGCTACCTCTGATATAATACCGTGGCGGTTATATAATGTCCATTGTCCATTGGGTTGACCATAGAAGTACTGTCCTTTTTGGCGAAGATTGCCGTTTTTATAGAAGTAGATGAATTCGCCGTGTCTGATAGTCTGTCCCTGCTGTATGATTGCGTTAAAGATAAATTTAGGAGTATTAGTCGACTCGTAAAGGGTTGTATCTCTTATTGTTTGTGCAAATATTGGAAGGGTGCAACATAGTAGGAGTATGGTAGCTAGATATTTCATTTCTTTTAATTATTCGGTTATTGATAAGGCCAATGGACAGTTATTAAATATTGAACCTTTAAGGTGATGCTGAAAGGTTCAATATTTAAATTGTGTATTCTCTATTCCAAAGTATAATCCATAACTACTCCTTCCAGATCTTTATCAGGAGAGTAGTCAAGTACACCTGTTAGTGAGTAGCTTCCAGGCTTCATATTCTCAGGCAAAGCAAGAGTTGTAGTTTTTGTCACTCCAGGAATTAAAGTAATTTCAATTGGTTCCAGGGTTTGCTCTTCCGCTGTTTGAAGATCTGAAACAATCAAATATACCTTACCAATGATGATTTTATCCCCGGTGTTACTAACATCTACAGTAACGCTTTTCCCCTTTTCCAGTTCTTTGATGTTATTTATTGTTGCACTGGTGTTGTTGTACGATTCTGGAGATTGTAGTACGTAGACACCGATACTTGGATTGACTGTAATACCTGCTTTTGTACTCTTGTCTCCTCCAATTGTTTCATTCTTTTCTGTAACTTCCTGTATGAAAAGCATCGACCATTTTGTGCTCATCGCATTCTGATCGCCAGGAACTTTCATGATAACACCTATTTTTTTACTCTCATTTGGCTGTAGCTCAAAAAACGCTGGATTAATTGTTACCCAGTTAGAGCACGATTTATCAGTTGTTCCAACAGGTAGATAGGTTAACTCCCCTTGGGCATTAACAGTCCAATCTTTTAGGGTCGCCGTATAACTCTTTTTCTTATCACTGTGATTTTTAATGTTAAGCATCATTTGTCCGTTCTGTCCTGGCTCCAGATTGTATTCGAGGCGAGTAGGTGATACTTCGAATTTTTGTGCAAAAAGGTCCGTCATTGGTACAATGACTAGTGAGAATAGGATTAGAAAATTTCTTATTTGCTTCAAATTCATTGCCATTAATTTTAGATGTTATTTTGTGTTAAATATAGTTACAATTTTATTGAAAAAAGCTTATGTGTTATTTTCGTTTTGAAAAATTGATCCGTCGTTTCTTCTCCTGAATGATAAAGTTAACTTTAAAAGTATGAATTTCTTGAAGATTCGCTTTTATATTGTTCCTCAGGAGTTGAAGTTTACTACCGAAAATATTATTGATTTTAACAGTATAGCTGTTTCCTCGTGGAACATAGAGGGTGTAATTCCCTAGATGATCGGTCAATGAAGAGAAAGATCTTCCCAGTGAATCTGTTGCCGTCACCCTGATATTTCCGATGTCAATACCATCAAGTGCACTAAAAGATGAGCGCTTTAATATCAACGTTCCATGTATTTTGGCTGCTTGTACGAAGTTAATAAGTACCTTTTTGTTCTTGTCCAGGAGAACTTCCCTCTGAGCTCCTTCAAAATTGAAATATCCATTAAGGTCCGATAATGCTTGAAAATTAATACTATAACTTCCTTCGTTAAGGTTTTTACATTTTACCCTTCCTTCTGCGTTACTCATTAAAGCGGTGGATAAGAACTTAGATCCGGATGAGCGTACAGAGTTTCCTGATCTTGTCACACTTGATGTGACGCGAGTCTGAACATTATCAACTGGTTCTTCGCCTTTATCAAATCGACCGTTAGCATTGGTATCCTTGAAGTATAAAATTTCCATATCGTGGTACATCGATTGATTCTTTCTTGAATCAAATCCTTTCGTTACACCCACTTCAAGCGTTGAAAGCTTTAATCCTTTACGTTGTGCCTGAGGTCTGAATTCAGAGCGCACTTTTAATGTCAGATTATGTCCCAGGTTACTCTGAAGAGCACCATTCATACTTATTTGCTCTTGATTATTTGATGAAGCAGTATAATTTGCTGTTGAGGTGAAATGTAACCTGTTTCGGAAAAAGCTTTGATTGTAATTTAGCGATGCTGTAAGTTTCTTTTCCTTGTCCCGACCTCCTATGCCGGTGGTTGGGTTTTGTTCGTTCGAGTAATTTACAGTCAGATTGTAGTCTTGGTTTAATGAAAGTTTATGACTAATACGGGCTTGTAGCCTTAATTGCTGACCTGTAGAGTTTACTATATCTGGAGCAGAGGCTTTCAAATAGCCATATAGTAAATTCATTCTATATGATAAGTTCCCTTTGCGAAATGAATTATCAATATACAAGTTGTATGCGTCGCTTTTTAGTGAGCTGGTCGAGCTTGTATTTTCATATTGGGTTATTTGTGGACCAAATGCAATCCTGTCTCCCCATAATCCTGGCGCACTAAGCTGTAGTCGATATAGGTTCTGGAAGCTATTCATTTCATCTCCCAGTGCTGTGGTTTGTTTAGTAATATTATTACTAAAAGTCCCGATCAAATGATATTTTTCTGAAAGATTATAGGTGCCATAGAGCTGAAAGAAACTCGATAAATTATCTTCTTGTTGATTGTTTGATAATTTGATATCACTGTTCAATGTTAGCTCCATTCGTTCCGAAGGATTATAGGTACTTTGCAGCAGATGTTCGTACTGCTTTGTATGTAACCCGGTTTCTCTATCTCTTGTGTCAAAATAGGTTCCCTGATAACTGGCAAATATCTTGTCAAGGTTTATTCGCGTATCAGATCGAAGACTTTTGGTGTTGATTCCTTTTTCATTATAGTTGTTATAACCAGCAGAGAGAAGTGTGCTAAACTTCTTTAAATTCAATTCGTAACCCATCGCCCCTCCTGTGTTTTGCTCGTGGATAGATGTATTTACAAATCCGTGAATTTTACTTGTACTGTCGAGCTTTAAAGTATAATCACCAAACAGACTGTTTCTCTTGTATAAGTTCTCTCCCAAGCGTGTGCCTGATGAGCCAAAACCGAAAGAGTAATATTTTGAATTAAGTGATAAATTTAGATCATTATCTCTCCAGAAATCCTGATCAGATGAGAGGTTGTAAGTTGAGAAATCATATTTAATGGATGTTGAATCATTTAGTATTTTCTCACCTCTGGCAAATGCAGCCCTTTGAGCATTTGACTCAGGAGAAAAACGCATGATATAACCTACTTCATGTTCTGGAAGAATGTTCGCACTGGTAAGATTGTCGAACGAACTTTGTAGTTTGATCAGGCGAATATAAGTTTCCTTTTTTACTCCATTGGCTTCATATTTAAGGAATAGCTTGGCATTGTTGAAAGATAGATGCTCATATTCTTTTTTGATCTGGATACGAAGAGTGAGTGTCGTATCTTGTCCAGAGGCGATTTGAAAGGTGCCATCTTTTGTATTTGGTTCCAATATTCTGATTTCTCTGGAAGTATCGTAATGAAAATTAATTGTTTCTGTTGTATTTCCTTTATTGATCAACACTATTGATGGTGATGCTGTTGTTTCTTCCGATTTGAAATGAACAATTTTCTGGTCTATCCGTATTGTTAAATCATGTTTCGCTTGAAGTGTAACCGTAGAATGTAGTTTAAGAGGATTTCCATTTGTGACTCCCGAAATCATTGCTGCAATAGTATCGATTTTTCCAGCTTCAATTGTCTTGGGTATACTTAATCTGATTGGGATTAGTTTCTTCTGTTTCGGTTGAAGTATTATTGATTTTGGAAGAAATGCCAATGATCTCCATCCCTTGGGAGGCATTAACTTGAGCTTAACTGTTACTGCTGTATCTTGTTTGTTTTCGAGATGAACCACATTAAAATACATTTTGTCTGCCTCTACCTCTACATGAGGTTTTACAAATTTATAGATCGATTGGTCTTGAGCATATAAACCTGTTGATAGGAGTAAACCTAAAACAAGACTAATTACATGTAATATGTAGTTGTGGCTTCTATTCATCTATGCATGCTTCCTCAAGCCTCTAAAATATAAAAAAGGATTAACGATAATAATATTAGATCAAAATAATTTGTATTGATTATTGCATTACTTCTGTTGCAATAATTTCAATTTGTGTAGAATAACTGCCTTTTTTAAGATCCTGCTCCATGATTGATTGCTTATTCATGTTACCAGATTTGGTACCCATTTCCCAGTAAAGTTTAAAAGCATTTGATTGATCATCATTAGCATTAGAGTGTATACCGTCATAATCAAGAATAGTTGTTTCTTGAAGTGCTAATGCGATGGCTGAATTTTGAGATAAATTTCTTATAGGTGTGTCGCCTGTCATTTCTGCTCGTACACCTAGATTGTTCAGCGGAAGTGTGGTGATCCCATCTTCATGAATCAACTGACTTGTTGCTTTGCATGATAGTTTCCAATTTGTTGTTGCTAAAACACTACCGCTAGAAGTCAATTCATTCTTTTTTCCTCCGATACCTTTTTCATATTGATCTTCAGAATCGAAGTTAAAAGTGATAGGGTGCTTATCGACAGATAATATCAAAGTAGAATTCAGGTTGGCCGTCAAAGTAATTGTCTTTGCGTCTTCAACCTGTCCCATTGCTGAAATGGAAATGAATGAAACTAATATGTATATATATAGTCTAATCATAATTTCTTTTTGATACCACAAGTTACGCAAAAAAAAGCTTTTTTGATGCGTTAATCAAATAAAAATGGCTATTCGTCAAAATATATTGATTATTCGTCAAGGATTATCCATCATTCGTCAAGGTGAAATTGATGGGTGTTTTAATCAGAAAAAGGATGTATTGTATCCATAGCACCTAATTTCAACCTGATGATACTAAGAATAATAATCCCTGTTTTACTGTATTAATACCTTAGTGATAGTATCAACATTGAAGAGGTGAGGATAAGAATAAATAGGATGAGAGATTGAGAAGGAAAAAAATTCCCTGGAGATAATTGGTTAACTCCAGGGAGAATATAGTGAATTATTAAACTTCAGGAAGGATGATCTCATGCTTCTGGAGCCTTCTGTGTAAGGCATTCCAATTGATATTTAGCAGCTTTGCAGCTTGTGTTTTGTTGTAGTTTACTTTTTCCAAAGCCCTAATAATTGTGTTTTTTTCAATAACTTCTAAATCGAAGATTCCATTATCTGCATTTCCGTTTCCATTGCTGTTGCTGATATATGGGAAATGGTCCATGGTTAACACATCACTATCGCAAAGAATTACAGCACGCTCAACTAAGTTGCGCAGCTCACGAACGTTTCCAGGGAATGGATAGTTCATGATGACGTTTTCTGCAGAAGGATCAAGCGTCATTGCTTTCTTGCGCATTTTTGATCCAAATCGTTTCACAAAATGGTTCAGTAACGGTATAATATCCTCTTTACGATCTCTCAAAGGAGGAACATATATTTCAAAGGTTCCTAATCGGTGAAATAGATCAAGTCGGAAATCTTTTCCAGTCTTAAGATCGTTTACATCTTTATTAGTAGCAGCAATCAATCGTACATCAAATTCTTGCTCCTTCTGTGTTCCCAGTTTTATGTATTTACGATCCTCAAGAACTCGAAGAAGTTTAATTTGTAGGTTAATTGGCATATCACCAATTTCATCCAGAAATAGTGTACCACCGTTAGTAATCTCGAACCATCCAGCACGATCGTTGATGGCCCCAGTAAACGCACCTTT
Source organism: Puteibacter caeruleilacunae (assembly GCA_005217565.1). Lineage (GTDB taxonomy): Bacteria > Bacteroidota > Bacteroidia > Bacteroidales > Prolixibacteraceae > Puteibacter > Puteibacter caeruleilacunae. Next base: position 323,340 of record SJCO01000002.1, on the reverse strand, counting down.
TTTATGTCCGAAGAATTCACTTTCAAAAAGAGATTCAGGAATTGCCGACATGTTAACTGCACCATAATGTTTGCTACTGCGATTCGACATGTAGTGAATACCTCGGGCAACCAAGTCTTTACCAACTCCACTTTCTCCAGTAATAATCACAGAAGTGTCATCACTCTGAGATACTTTATACATGATCTGTTTGATCTGATCCATAACCGGACTTCTACTAACGATCTCAAAGCCTTCTTTCTCTTTGATCTCATTAGACAGAATAGAGTTACTTAATTCAATCTGCTTCAACTTCTGGTTGAGGACCACATATTTCTTTGTCTTCTCAATTGAAATCTTTACCGATTCAAAATCAAATGGCTTTTGGAAAAAGTCAACAGCACCCAGACGCAATGCTTCGATTACAGTTTCCATCGAAGCCTCAGAACTAATCATAATGATTTCTGTGTCGGGGAAATTTTCTTTAACATTCTTTACTACCTGAAGACCATCCATCTCAGGTAAGCGAAAGTCACAAATTAGGATATCTATCTTTATGGTTTTAATAATTTCAAATGCCTGTGACGGGCGTGTTGCCGTGTAGACTGTGAAATCTTCTTTCAAGATATTTTTTGCCAGTTTCCCATAAAGGATGTCATCGTCTAGAACAAGGATCTTTAGTCTGTCCATTTTATTTCGTGATTAGCAATATTTACAAAATTACAGCGAATTAGGGATTGTAAATTTAAATTTACTTCCTACGCCTTCAAAACTTTCAACCGATATTTCTCCGTTATTTAATGATACGAGCTCTTTGCATAGGATCAATCCTAAGCCACTCCCTTTTTCATTATTGGTTCCAAATGTTGAATAATGAGTATGTTCATCGAAAATATCATCGATATGTAATAAAGGAATACCAATACCATCATCGGTTACAGTTACCTCGGTATTACCATTCTCTCCAGCAACTTCAATCTCAACTTTTCCGCCTTGATTGGTATATTTAAGACCGTTATAAACAAGATTCTTGATAACAGCCTGAATGTGATCGGTATCAGCAATAACTTGAGTTGCCATTGGCACACTGTTGACTATATCAACTCCTTTATCCTTGGCTGTTCCATTTAATTGTTGAAGAACTTCGTTAGTCAATGTAAATAAATCAAAGCGTTTCACCTTTGGATATAATACTTTGCGCTGACATCGCGACCACCAAAGAAGGTTCTCGAGAACATCAAAGGTAGCATGAGATTTTTCTTTAATATATTGGAAAAACTCCCCCATGTCTTCCTGACTTAAGTCGATGCGGGGATCTGTTATTAAATTGGAAAACTCCCTAAAGCTTCCCAGGGCATCTCTCAGATCGTGAGCAATGACCGAGAAAATCTTATCTTTCATTGCGTTCGATGCTTCAAGTTCTTTGGCCTGTTGTTCTATCTTTCTTTTTGACCTTATTAATTCCAGATGATTCTTAAGTCTTATTAGTAATTCCTCTTTCTTGAATGGCTTAGTGATATAGTCAACACCACCTACAGAAAAGCCCTTTACAACATCATCGGTATCGGTCTTTGCAGTAAGAAAAATTATCGGAATATCTTTCGTTTGTGGATCCGCTTTAAGTTGCTCACATACTTCATAGCCATCCATTTCTGGCATCATAATATCCAGAAATATCAGATCAGGCATAGTCTTAGTTGCCAGGCGAATGGCTCCAGGGCCATCTTTTGCCATAACTACTTTATATTCATTTTCATGAAGTACATTTCCTAAAACCTGAAGGTTTTGTTTGTTGTCATCTACAATTAATATTGTTGCCATATTTGAGTTTGCTTTATTTTCCATTTTTTCCGACTACACTAATTCCTTTATTTGTTTTAATACACCAGGGAAAGATTTCATAGAACCTTCTATCGCATCTATATCAAAGCTTTCCACACTAAGTGAAAGATCACTGGCATATTGCTGGAATATCGGACAAGGATATTTGAATACGAGAGTTTTCAGATTCTTTGCAAAAATTTCAATATCAAAAATTATCAAATCATCTTTAATTTCAATCCACTTCGGATAGAAGTCATTCTCTAATGTCTCTATGAGCTGAGGTAATATCTTTCTGCAACTTTCCGATACTTCTATACTGTTCTTTTGCTCTTTTGACTTGGAGTCAAGATCTTTTTCGTATGAATGGGCCAGGAATTTTTTCATCATTCCCAGAACTTGCTTTCTACTTACAGGCTTGCGCAAGAATCCATCGAATCGCTTTTTAATTTTCGATATGGTATGTTGCATGGCTGAAGCAGTAAAGGCAACAACAGGTATTCCATTAAGTGTTACATCTTGTTTAATCCTTTCTGTAGTTTCATACCCTGTAATTCCCCCCATACGTAAATCCATAAATATAAGGTCCGGTTTTTCCAGTTTTAAAACTTCCAGAGCCTCCTCTCCACTATGTGCCTGTATGAAATGGATATTAGGACATTCAACCATATTTTTCACAACCAAAATGTTGTAGTCAATGTCATCTACAATCATTACCGTTGCAGGTTCAAAAACAAGTTTCGTGTCGGTATTTTCTGTACCAAAGTATTCATCGTCGATAATTTCAATGGTCTTGATATTATCAAATTCTACAATAAATGTTGATCCTTTTCCTAGTTCACTATTGACACTAACCTTACCGTTGAGCTTCTTTATTAGCTGCTTTGTAATTGCCAGACCTAATCCGGTGCCGCCATATTTTCTGTTACTTTGTCCACTTTGTTGTGTAAAAGCTTCAAATATTCTTTTTAGCTGATCTTCTTTTATTCCAATTCCAGTGTCCTGCACTTCAATTACAAGGTTGACATGTTGTTCATCTTGTCCTGGAGTGGAATAGGTGTGGATATGTATACCTCCAGTATCAGTGAATTTTACTGCATTTCCAACAAGATTAAAAAGGATCTGGTGTAAACGCACTTCATCCATCATGATGAATTTAGGCGTAGAATCGTCGGTTGTTATATTAAACGAGAGATTTTTATCATTAACCTTTTGGTTGAATGTTTGCCTAATTTCATGAATAATGGTATCAAACTGAACAGGTTCAAATTCGATTTTCATTTTACCTGCTTCAATTTTAGAAAGATCCAATATATCATTTATCAACGAAAGCAGCGTACGTCCACTAGATAGGATTGTTTTTAGATGGCTTTTATAGAGAGGTTTATCTATTTTGTCTATTAGCACCTCGCTAAAACCTAAAATGGCATTCATTGGAGTCCTGATCTCGTGAGAAACATTGGCAAGGAACTCACTCTTTGCAACCGATGCTTGCTCTGCCTTTTCTTTGGCGATCTTAATCTCTTGCTCCCTTTTTATTCTTGCAGTAACGTCACGAATAATCGCAATAACCTCGTCACTGTTGAGTTTCATAAAACGTCCTTCATAGGCATATTCAATTCCATTAATGGTATAACTCTGTTCAAATTGGAATTTCCCGTTAACCAAGCACTCATGAATGGCACTTGTAAGAGTATATGCTAGATCTGATTGGAACAACTGATCAACATGTTTGCCTTCAGAATCTTCTGGTATCTCGATGCCACCTGATGATGAGTTCTTAAAGTTTAATAGTTTTCCTGACTTGTCGAAATGATATATGATGTCAGGAATTGTGTTGATTATTGTCCGGTTTTCTCTTTCCTGGCGACGTAACGATTGCTCAATATCTCGTCGGAAATATGCATTGGAAATAATATTCGCAACGGTTTTTAATATCTCTATTTCACTTTTATGCCAAATGCGATGTGAATTACATTCATCAAATCCAATGAAACCAAAAGTTTTGCCATTCATCATTAATGGTAGGCATATGATTGATTTTACCTCCTGAGGTTCAAGTACCTCTTTTATGTCATCAGGTAAAAGCTCCACAACCTGAGAAAAGATAATACCATCATCATAAAGCATTCTTTTCCACGATGGAATTGCCTCATAAGGGACGTCTTGTAGGTTATCAATCTGAGGCGAAATATTCTCATTACACCATTCAAAGGTGTTAGATACGACTTCTCCAGTAGGATCTTCCTCGAAAATATATACTCTACTCACTTTGGTGTGATGCCCTATTTTAATAATCGACTTTTGTACTTTTTCATCGAAATTACCAATAGAGTTAAAAGTCATTGAAATCTGAGAAAGTATTTCTTGTTGTTGAAGGTTGTACTGTATCTCCAACTCCCAATTTTTCCGATCTGTGATATCTGTAACTGTTGCTCTTATTCCTAAAAGTGTTCCTTGTTCAATAACAGGGTAGGTATGTATGATTGCAGGAAATGTATTTCCGTTCTTTCTTTTAAGCGTATATTCATTGGTGTGACCTTCATGCGTCTCCAATGTTTTCTTAAAGTTTGTTTTTGCCCTGGCAAGATCTTCAGGTGCGAATATTGTGAATATGTCAGGTTGCTCGGTTTCGATATCCGACCAGGTATAGCCCAATTGGTCAAGTGCATATTGATTAACATAGCTGATTTTTCCATTGATATCTAGTTCGCAGATCATCTCGGGGAGCATATCCGTTAAGTCGCGGTACTTCTTTTCACTAATCTCCAGCTCTCTGATCTTCTTCTCGTATTTTTCTTCGAGTTCCTTCAGTTGAAGTTGTAGGTCTTGGTTAGCTATGTTCTCATGCATAAGCAATTATTTTACGTAAAAACAAAACAATTCCACCAATGTGCGTAAAAAACAATGTGAATGGTGTTTTATTTTATGTTGAAAAATCTCCTAAATATAAAAAAAATTTTATCTGAGTGTTCTGATTTCAGATAAACTCAGCAAAATAGAGTTAAATGAACCTATATTTCCTTTGGGCTCTAGCGTCAATTTTAGTACCTTTACCATCATGGTAATGAACCATGGTACTTCAACTAAGATGTCCCTAAAAAGGGTACACAACTCAAGAAAAGCCCCATTAAATGAAAGATATTTCCTACAAACTCCCTGAAAATATCGAAGATAATCGAAGAAAAGTAAAGTCAGGTATAACTTTGGTTAAGCCCCGACTAAGCTTGTACTACTACGCTTGTATATCTTAGTTATTCTAAAAATAACAGTTATCTATTAATGAATTTTGCTCAAACTCTTCTTCAATTCTTCTGCTCTTCTGTACTATGCTATTGTTGAAATTAGCTTCAACAATTTTATTGCAAGATAAAAATGAAAATTTTGGGAGACTCTAGTATATCTGGAAATCATCTATAGTTTTCAAGAAATGGAGTTTATGATATGTGAATATGAATAATTTTCTATCTTTGCTAAATCGATAAACTAAAACCAATCATTAATGCATAATGCGGATGAAACACATGACGTTTTATTCGTTAATCGTTTAATCTAAAATTGTTTATACAATGAAACCAGAATTTCTGAAAGCAAGTATGACTTCAAAGAGTAAGAAGAAAAGATTGACGGGACGATTGCTGTGTGCTATAGCTATTGTTCTGATGAGCGTATGCTCTTCTGTAGCGGTAATGGGACAGGGAAGTTTCAATGGGCTGAATAATAATCTTAGTAATCTCTACAGATTATCTAATGCCAAAACTCGCTCTATTAGTCCGGAAAACTTTACCGGAGAGAAGGGTAAAGGAGGTATGGCGAAAATTGGTGAAGGTACAGCTTCGCATGCTGCACGTGATCTTGGAGAAGGCTGGAAAGTTAATCCTTTTGTGAATATCAAGGCGGGTGAAACATTCACCTTAGCGGAGATTGATGAATCAGGATGCATTCAGCACATCTGGATGACTCCAACAGGAAATTGGCGCTACTCTATTCTGCGTATCTATTGGGATGGTGAAGAAGAGCCTTCAGTTGAATGTCCAGTAGGTGATTTCTTTGGAATGGGCTGGGGTGAATATGCTCACTTGAATTCTCTTCCAGTATGTGTTAATCCTGGAAGTGCATTTAATTGCTATTGGCAGATGCCATTTAGGAAAAAGTGTAAAATTACGATGGAAAATATCGACGAGAAAGCGATGCGCTTATACTATCAAATCGACTACTGTCTGACAGAGGTTCCAGAAGATGCAGCATACTTTCATGCACAATTTCGTCGCACCAATCCTAACAAGTACAAAGAAGTGTACACGATCCTTGAAGGTGTAAAAGGACAAGGACAATATGTAGGGACTTACATGGCCTGGCAAGTGAATAACAATGGCTGGTGGGGAGAAGGAGAAATCAAATTCTTTATGGATGGAGATAAAAAGTATCCTACCATTTGTGGCACAGGAACAGAGGATTATTTCTGTGGTTCTTACAATTTTGATCGTAATGGTCAGTATGTTGAGTTTTCAACTCCATATGCAGGGCTTCATCAGGTGATTCGTCCTGATGGCACATATAAAGCGAATCAACGCTTTGGAATGTATCGTTGGCATATAACTGATCCTATCCGTTTTGAGAAGGATCTTAAGGTAACTATTCAGGATCTTGGCTGGAGAAGCGGAGGTCGATATTTACCACAGATGAGTGATATTTCATCGGTTGCTTTCTGGTACCAAAGCGAACCTCACAGATCTTTCCCGGCGTTACCATCTAAGGATGAGCTGGAAGTTAGATAATCTGAATTATTAGTATTCATAGGGTAGTGGTGTCATCGAAAGGTGATACCACTTTTTTTTTGACCAATTGCTTACGGAACCTTATCTTTGATCAACTTAAGCTACATCAGTCGAAGCATAATGATTAGATTATTTGTCGTCATATTATTCATTTTATTTGGGGGAATTTCCTCCAATGCAGATTCGGGTATACCTGTTACTGTGAGTCGTATAGGTTATGAACAGGGATTGTCGGAAAATACTGTTAATTGCATTTTACAGGATTCATTGGGTTTTATCTGGATAGGAACACGTGAAGGTGTCAATCGTTATGATGGTAATTCATGTGTGTCTTATTATGCTGAATCTGGCAGCATGCATGGATTGCGATCGAGTGTAATCAATGACTTGTTTCTAGGAGTAAAACAGCAGGTGTGGATTAATACTACTAGAGGAGTAGATGTTTACGATCCTGTAACGAATTCATTTGAGCGACTGGAATTGAAAATTGAAAAGCCTAATTTAACAGTTGATCATGTCTGGGATATTGCTCATACAGGTGGTATTTCCTGGTTGTCTGGTTCGTATGGTTTTATCGGATTAGATTCTTACGCTTGCAAAAGTGTGTTCTACTCTAAAGAATATGCTTGGATAAATAATCTGTTTGTGGAGTCAGATAATGTGATATGGTGTAATTCTGATCAAGGGATATTGCGATTTGATGTTGAGAGCAAGACCTTTGAAAAGGTGATTGCAATTCGGGAATCTATAAATTCTCTTGTTCGGTTTAACCGATTTTTGTGGTTGGGCACACGCCAGGGGTTAATTGTTGTAGATGTTGAAACAACAAAAAGAATAACACCAGAACAAGCATTCAGAGAGATGAATATCTCTATAGGAGATGATTTCTTTTGGTTGAATGATGTATTAATCACTGATATCTCTACAGTAGGACAAAAAGAATTGTGGATTGCTAGTGATGGAAACGGACTGTTGCAGGTAGATTTAAAGAATAATACCACTCAGCAGTTTAAAGAGAGTAAGCTTCATACTGGATTATCGGCAAATGCAATTCGTAAAGTGTTCATTGATCGAGATGAGAATATCTGGATTGGGACAGTACATAAAGGTGTTAATCTTATCCGAAGAAATCGAAAACAATTTTATAGTCCGGAATTTGAGGATGAGCAGTTGAACTTCAGTACTGGTAATGTTTCGAACTTCGCTTATGATTCAAACAATAATCTTTGGTGTGCTACTTTCGACGGACTCTGTCGCCTGAACAAGCAAACACTTGCGGTGGAGAAGGTTGTGGCACCAGGCACGGTGATTAATGCCATTGCGATTGATAAAAATGATATTGTGTGGATAGGAACCTTTCAGCATGGATTGTTGACCTATGATATTCGTACAGGGAAGTTGTCGCCCTTTAAGCATCCATCGTATGATCTGTCGACCAGTTATATGGGTGGTTTGGCGTGCGATCAGGAAGGTGCAGTGTGGATTGGTTCAGGAACATTGTATCGTTACCATAATGGTAGCATGGAACAATGTGATTGGGCTGTTGAGTCTCCTGTTAATTGTATTATTGTTGACCGAGCAGGGAATATCTGGCTGGGCACCTCTTCGGGGGTGAATAAGATCGATCGGAAAACCCAGAAAGTGTCTCGTTATAAACGTGAAAATGAAGAGCATTTTACGCTTTCAGGAAATCGTGTCAATAGTTTATTTGAGGATCGAAAAGGAAATATTTGGGTGGGTACCGATGGCAGTGGTTTAAACTGTATAGTTGAAGGGAAATCGCAGTGTTTGGCATATGGAAAGAAGGATGGTCTGCCCAGTGATGTGATCCGAGGAATTTGTGAAGGTGATGATGGTAATATTTGGTTTACAACGAACAAAGGACTTGTGCGGATGGATAGCGAAACGAGTTCTTTCAATGTGTTCGACTTTACTGATGGCCTGGTAAATAATCAGTATATCGATGAATCGATTTTCAATGATTCAAACGGTCGAATATTGTGTGGGGGAGAAGTTGGTATCGATTATTTTTATCCCCAAAAAATTGTACCATTGTCGGTACTGCCCAATGTGGTAATTAATGGATTTTTTTATGACGATAAGCCTGTTGTGTTTGAGGAGAGAGAGGGTATTATTTCACGAATAATCAATAATATGGATACACTCGAGTTCAAACATAATGAGTCGTATTTTAGTTTTGGATTCACTGGAATAGAATATACCAATCCTAACAAAATTACCTATGCTTACAAACTTGATGGTTTTGATGATGATTGGAAAAATGTCTCTCATCGTCAGATTATCAATTATATAGGTGTCCCTCCTGGGGCTTATGAGTTTAAAGTAAAAGCCAGCAATAGCGATAAGGTATGGAACGAAGATGTAGCCAGTGTACGCGTCATTGTTTATCCTTCATTTTGGCAAACTCCGTGGGCATTTCTTGCGTATGCATTGGCGGGGGGATTATTGGTCTTTGGCATCTATAGGTATCAGCTTAACCGGAAACTACTGCACAACAGATTGGTGTTTGAATCGCGGGAACGTAAAAGAATAGAAGAACTTAACCAATTAAAATTAAGGTTCTTCACACATGTGTCTCATGAGTTACGCACACCTCTGTCGTTAATCATTGCGCCAGTAAAGGAGTTGTTGAAACGCTCTACAGATGGAGATTTCCATAAGGAACTATCGATTATAAATGCCAATGCTGAAAAACTACAAGTATTGGTTAACCAGGTACTTGAAATTCGAAAAGTTGAGGCAGGAGCCATACAGTTGCATCGTCAGACTCATGACATTGTTTCGTTTATTCGGAGTACTACCGAGGCTTTCCAGCATTGGGCAAGGCAAAGGGCGATAACACTCGAATTTGCGAGTGACATTGAGTCGTTAAACTTTTCGTTCGATCGTGAATTGATTGAGAAGGTGATGTATAACCTGCTGTCGAATGCAATGAAGTACACCCACTACCAGGGAAGTGTTAAAGTGAGCGTTGTAAAAGAGGATGACTTCTGTAAGATTGCTATTGATGATACAGGTATCGGAATTGATGAAGAGGATCAGGAAAAATTATTTGATATGTTTTTCCAGGTGAATGGCAATGCGAATAGTAGTGGTGTTGGTCTGGCGCTTTGCAAAGAGTTGGTTGAACTTCATGGTGGCTCTATACATGTTACAAGTAAGGCAGGTAAGGGGAGTTGCTTTTCTTTTCTTATTCCTTTACATGAAGAAGAAGATGTTCCTTTAGCAAAAGCTAAAGAGATTGAGATAGAACACGCACAACGCAGAGGCGACAAGCATATTATGGTTGTTGAAGATCAACCTGAACTGAATCGTTATCTGGCAGAAAAGTTGGCAAAACATTATCATGTTATTACTGCAGAAAATGGAAAAGATGCACTTGATAAGTTAGCATCCTTTCATCCTCATTTGATAATTAGCGATGTGATGATGCCAGAAATGGATGGATGGCAATTATGTGATACCATAAAAACACAGGTGGAGACCAGTCATATTCCTATTGTCTTGTTAACTGCTCTTGGTGATACAAAAGATAAGATCGAAGGACTTTCCGTTGGTGCAGATGCTTATTTGACCAAACCATTTGATCTGGATCATTTGATCGCTCAAATTGAAAATATCCTTGAAAACAGAGACCGGTTTAGAGATCGATTTGAAAAGGAACCAATCGAATTGGTTTCACAGGAAATTCCCAACGCTTTAGATCAGGAATTTTTGCAGCAGTCTCGAGATGTGATATTAAAGCATCTGACTAATCCTGATTTTACAGTACAGCTCATGGCCGATGAGTTATCAATGAGTCGGGTGAATTTACATCTAAAATTAAAAGGATTATGCGAGATGTCGGCCACTGAATTCATTTCAAAAATACGCTTGGAGGAGGCTTTGGTATTATTGAAAAAAGGAACCAGTAGGATGGGGGAAATTGCCGACTTAACAGGATTTAGTTCTCCATCGCATTTCTCGAGGGTGTTTAAAAAGAGTTTTGGTATGACTCCTTCGGAATATTTAAAGAAATAATCGTAGTGAACAGGTAGATAGATTGTTATCTGGATTGGACGTTCTGGGGAGTATAGGATTATCCTCTAATTTGAGAGAAATTTGAACCTCTATTTCATCGTTATTGATGAAATTTGCTGCCATTACCAGATTAATTTTTAAAGTACAATCTATGACTAAGATTATCGCATTATTTTTTGTGTTTGTGTGTCTTGGAACTCTAACGGGTTTGGCAGATAATGGCGACAAACAGAATCCTGAATTTTCGGTGGCAGGATATTTTGACCTTCCTAATAGTGGCCGCGAAGTTTTTAACTTCAATGTTGGATGGCGTTTTGTGAAGACAAATGTTGAAGGGGCTCATGTAGCAAACTTCGATGATTCATCATGGGAGGTGGTTAATTTACCTCATGGACTTGAATTATTGCCGTCGGAGGCCAGTGGTTGTATTAATTACCAGGGGCCGGCATGGTACCGTAAACATTTTACTGCCGATAATAAATTGGAAGGAAAACAGTTGATGCTTCATTTTGAAGGTATCATGGGGAAGAGTAAGATTTGGCTGAATGGTGAACTTGTGAAAGAACACTTCGGAGGATATCTTCCAGTAGCAATTGATGTGACCAATAAATTGAAGTTTGGAGAAGAGAATGTGGTGGCTGTTTGGGCTGATAATAGTGATGATCCAATTTACCCTCCAGGAAAACCACAAAATGTACTTGACTTCTCTTATTTTGGAGGTATTTATCGTGACTCATGGCTGATTGCTACCAATGACGTGCATATCTCAAATGCTAATTATGCAAATAAAGTAGCAGGAGGTGGACTGTTTATTCATACTGAGTCATTGACTGGTGATGATGCTTCTGTAGTTGTTCAGGCTGATGTAATTAATGGCGGAGCAAAAAAGAAAAGTGTGGTATTAGAACTATTTCTAAAAGATACAGACGGAAATGTTGTGTTAAAGCAACTTTCAAAGTTATCATTAGCAGCAGGAAAATCACAACAGGTATCAAAAACGTTCAATGTAAAGAATGCTCACCTGTGGGACCCAGATGATCCATATCTATATAACCTGGAGGCAAGAGTAAAAGATAAAAAAGGAAATGTTGTTGATGGTGTTCGTCAGCGAGTAGGGATTCGCACAATTGAATTCCGTGGAAGAGAGGGCTTTTTCTTAAATGGGAAATCATATCATGATAAATTAATTGGAGCTAATCGTCATCAGGATTGTGCTTATGTCGGAAACGCTCTTCCTAATGTAGGACAGTGGAGAGATGTGAAGAAGCTACGTGATGCTGGAATGCGTATTATTCGGGCAGCACACTATCCTGTGGATCCAGCCTTAATGGATGCCTGTGATGAACTAGGATTGTTTTATATTGTAGCAACTCCGGGATGGCAATTCTGGAATAAGGAGCCAATATTTAAGCAACGAGTTTACAGTGATATTCGCAATATGGTTCGACGCGATCGTAATCATGCTTGTGTATTGATGTGGGAACCTATCTTAAATGAAACATGGTACCCTGATGATTTTGCCGGTAAGGTACATTCAATTGTTCATGAAGAATATCCATTTCCTGGAGCATACACTGTATGTGATAATCATGCACGAGGAGCAGAACACTTTGATGTAGTATATTCTCATCCGTTTCGAAGCGATTTCTATCGTGGATATTTTAAGAATACACCTGAGAATGCAGAGAAATTGAAGATTGTATATGCAAAGGAAGACCGTAGTGTGTTTACGCGTGAATGGGGAGACTGTGTAGATGATTGGTCGTCGCATAATTCACCTAGTCGCGTTGCCCGTAACTGGGGAGAACATGCTCAGTTGGTACAGGCAAAACATTATGGAAATCCAGACTATGTGTATACTTCATGGGAAAGTTTGTATCGTACCCCAAAACAACATATTGGAGGTGCATTATGGCACTCGTTTGATCATCAGAGAGGTTACCACCCAGATCCATTTTATGGAGGGGTAATGGATATGTTCCGTCAGCCTAAATACTCCTATTACTTGTTTGCCAGTCAGCGTGATCCTAAGATCAAACTTCCAGTTGCAGATAGTGGACCAATGATTTATATCGCTCATGAAATGACTCCATTCTCAGAGCCTGATGTGACAGTGTTTACTAACTGTGACGAGGTGCGGTTGATTGTATATGAGAAAGATACATTGGTACAGAAAGTGAATCATGATCAGATGGGAATGCCTCATCCTCCAGTGGTGTTTAAAGATGTATTCAACTTCTTAAAAGTGAAAAGTTTACATCGCTCAAAAAAAGCACATACTGCTAGTTTTGTGGCAGAAGGCTTGATAGATGGAAAGGTTGTTGCGACATATAAGAAAATGCCTGCAAAGAAAGCCACCAAGGTGAAGTTGACACTTGATAATGAGAATGTTGATTTGCTTGCCGATGGTTCGGATGTTGTGACAATTATTGCTTCTATAACAGATGATGATGGAAACGTGAAACGCCTAAATAACTATTCAGTACATTTTGATGTAGAAGGAGAAGGAGTTTTAGTAGACGATGGACGAATTGGTGCTAATCCGCGCAAGGTAGAGTGGGGAACAGCACCTGCAATGATCCGTGCAACCAATAAAGCCGGACAAATTATTGTAAAAGCTCGCGTGGAATTTGAAGGAGCGCTAATGCCGGTTTCAACAACATTAAAATTCAGGAGTATTGATGCAGCGCATCCGATGATTTATACAGAAACAGCTGGTTCATTTAAAGGTGGTGTAGCAGGAACTGTCAATCAGAATATGAATGCTGGTGAGTTACAGGATGAATTGTTAAAGTTGCGTAAGGAGCTGAATAAATACAAGCTTAAAGAGGTTGAGAAACAGCAGGAAGAGTTTGAAGGATCAGAGAAATAAAAGACCAGTCTAAGCCTGATGGCTTGAAATAATTACAGCGCATTGACCCGATTAATTTCGGTTTCATGTAAAGGGTGTTTCTTTAGGGAGACACCCTTTTTTCATGCATTTGTTGAACAAATAATACTCAATATTTCTTATATTTCCGTGTTATTCAAAAAATGAAACAATTAGATAACCAATAACATGGGAAATAAAACTTTAATTATTGGAGCAAGCTCCAACAGTGAGCGTTATTCGTACAAAGCAGCAGAGAAACTATTACAGCATCATCATGAGATCTATATGATTGGCAATCGACCAGGTGTTTTATTCAATCATGAGATTATCAACGAACAAATGGCTTTTCCAGATGTAGATACAGTTACCATGTATGTTTCTGCGAAAAATCAGAAAGGGTACTATGATTATATTACCGGATTAAAACCCCGTAGAGTGATATTTAATCCAGGAACAGAAAATCCTGAGTTCGCGAAACATTTGGAACTACATGGAATTTCAGCGGAAGAAGCATGTACATTAGTTTTACTGGCTACAGAGGTATACTGATTTAAAAATTACAAGTAATTCCTTACCTTAGCACCTGTAAAAAACCATTACAAATATTAAACACACAAAAAAATCACCTATGAGAACATTATTACCTTATTTAATTTTATTCCAGTTTTTAATGTTCGCTGGAGTATGTAATAGTCGTGGTGCTGAATTTTCAGAAGGACAGAAGTCGAAGAAAAAACTACCACGAATAGCCATAGCGGGATTGGCTATTGAATCAAGTACTTTCTCTCCTGCAGTATCTGAAATTGAAGCATTTCGTACGCGTAGAGGAGAAGAAGTATTTAGTTATTATCCGTTTTTTAATAAGGATTCAGTAAATCGTAAACGAGCAGACTGGGTGCCTCTATTGAGAGGACATGCTATTCCTGGAGGAATTGTTCGTAGAGAAGCCTATGAAACACTCGTGAACGAGACTCTTGAGTTATTGCGCAAGAATGGACCATATGATGGGATCTACTTTGATATTCATGGAGCAATGAGTGTGCAAGGGATGGATGATCCTGAAGGAGACTTTATTATTCGTATCCGTGAGGTTGTTGGGAAAAAACCGATCATCTCTACTTGCATGGATTTGCATGGAAATGTATCATGGCGATTAGCTGAAAACACCGATTTGATTACTTGTTATCGATTGGCTCCTCATGAGGATGCTATGGAGTCGAAGAAAAGAGCGGTAGACAATTTGTTGGAGCGCTTGGAGACAGGTAAAGGAAAACCAAAGTACAAAGCATGGATTCCTGTACCAATCTTATTACCTGGAGAAAAGACCAGTACTCGTATTGAGCCAGGTAAAAGCCTGTATGCAAAAGTTGATCCTTTAACAAAAAGTAAAGGAGTGATTGATGCCGCAATCTGGATTGGTTATGCATGGGCCGATGAACCTCGTAACAGGGGATATGTGATGGCCTACGGAGATGATAAAAAAGAAGTAACAAATGCTGCTGAAATACTAGCCAAAAGCTTCTGGGATGTTAGAGAGCAATTTGAATTTGTTGCTCCTGTTGCGCCATTGGAAGAGTGCTTGAATAAGGCAATCGCAAGTAAGAAACACCCATTCATCATTAGTGATATGGGAGATAATCCTACTGCTGGTGGCGCTGGAGATGTAACCTGGACTTTGAATGAGATTCTAAAAAGACCTGAGTTTAAATCGGAAAATGGACCATCATTGATCTATGCGTCGATACCTGGACCTAAATTTGTGAAAGCTGCTGTTGAGGCAGGAGTTGGCGGAAAAGTTGATGCTCGAGCAGGCGCCAATGTTGACAGTCGCTATTGTCCTCCGGTCAGATTGAAAGGTACTGTTGAGGCCATTAAAGATGGAGATTCGGATGCTGGTACTATTGTTGTTGTTAAGGTTGGTAGCGTTAAGGTAATTGTTACGGAAAAACGTAAAGCCTATCATAAAGAAAAAGATTTCACAGTATTGGGATTGAATCCTCGTAAGAGTGATATCGTAGTTGTTAAGATTGGTTATCTAGTGCCAGAACTGTATAATATGAGAGCAGATTGGCTTATGGCACTTACTCCTGGTGGAGTAGATCAGGATCTTGAGCGACTAGGTCATAAGCGTATTATTCGTCCGATGTTCCCTTTTGATAAGGACATGAAAGATCCGGATCTAAAAGCAAAATTAGTTCCATTGTCAGATAAGGCTAAGTAGTTCTATCTTATTCATTAGAATGTAATTGTAAAATAAACGATAATGAAAGCAATCCGTATGGGTTGCTTTTTTTGCTTGAAAAGCAACATGCTACTACCATTTATCAAAATCTTTTATTTTATCTTTACGGTTTAGAATATGTAAGTTTAGATGATGGCATTGTTCTATCGATTAATCATAAGTCTTGTAATAGTAGTTATTCATTTGGTTCCGGTGTATGGAGTCAAACAGGTACCGTTGCGATTTGATGAAAAGGTTTTTGTAACTCTTGATGCTTCGTGTAACCGATTGGAGGGGAGGGGTTTAGAGTGTGGTAGCTTTTTGTTCAATATCCAGCAAAAGGATGATGATTTCCATTTAGCTACAACATCAGGACAACGCGGATTGAAAAGTTGTTTAGAGCAATTAAATAACAAGCTAGAGCAAAGACGCTTATCTGAATTATTCTTGATTTTAGAGGGGGAGTATGAGAAAGCGAAACTGAAGACTTTATTGAATAAGGTCTTTGCAAATCAGGTGCTCTTCGCTGATACATTGACTTTTCAACAGACAGATTCACTGAGTAACAAAGGAAAAAAGATTGTTTGTTTGCTAAACGATCGGATAACCCGATTATCGAAGGATACTGCTAATGCAGTTCTTCCTTATCATGGGCGCTTTCTCAATGATCCAATTAACAGAATGCTCATTTTTGAACCAAACTCAGAGGAGTTGGATACACTGAGTATGGCTTGTGTGAATAAATGGGAAGAAACAGGAAGGGTACCTAACTTCATTGTTGTTCCCTCTGATCAATATACAAAAGGGCAGGAAGTAGCTTCATGGCTGAATAAACTGCGTCGGTTTAGAGGAGAGTTGCGTTATAAAGGCAAGGTGCTTAATGAAATTTTCTGGAAACAGTTACCAGGAACGGTAACTACTGGAAGTTTTTCGTTTCCGATATTAGACTATTCCCGAATATTATCACCTTATAAGAATGGTTTTAAGATAACTCCTGGTGAAATCATTCACCATACTGGCATGGATGATATTGTAAGGCCGTTTGAAGCTTATGATACACAGATTGAAGACAGATTGATGTATCACATGCTTTTTGATAATAGAGCAGTAAATGAAAAAGAGCCAGAGACAAATATCCTTGTATCTGGAGGGGTGGAATGGTGTAGTGATGATAAGCGCGGTATGGTAGTGCGCTTTAAGGATGCCAATTCTTACCTGGACTATGGAAAAGAGAATGTGCTTAATTTTAATACTCCTATTAGTTTTTCCGCTTGGGTAAAACCGGAAAAAGTTGAACGGTTTATGGGAATAATTGGGATTGGAGCAGCCTTCTCATTCAAACTAATGGAGGGAAGACTTGATTTCACGACTGCAAAAATTAAGGACCATATCGTTGAACCAGACCTGAAAGCAGGTGAATGGACACACATTGGCTTTGTGGTTAATCCCAATGCTACCATCGACTTTTTCTTAAATGGCCAGATGATTGGAGGAATGAAGGTTTCTCGATTAGAGCCTTCAAAACAGTCGGTTATCATTGGAAATAACATTTGGGGAGAACAGTTCTTTGGATGCATTGATGAGCTGATGATCTGGGATCGTGGAATCTCAGAAAAAGAATTTGCCGAGCTTTACGAGGAGCAGGTATCTCCTAAAAGGAGTAATCTACAGTGGTGGTTATTGAGCGTATTGGGTATACTGGGACTAGTCTTTTTATTGTTACGCGACAGATTAAGAAAGACATTAGAAAAAAGGAGTGAACATCCTGTCGAAGAGGCAAAACCTGAAATCACCGAACTTATTGCTGTTGATAAAGAACCTGTGGTACCATATCGCATAGATATATTTGGTTCATTTAATGTTGTTAATGCAGAGGAAGGTAATGTCACTAAATCCTATTCTCCTTTGCTTAGAGAACTGTTAGCCTTTTTTATGTTGCGTACAGTATTCAGTGAAAACGGAATAACCAGTAAAGAGTTGAGTGAAGTATTCTGGCCAGGTTTTACAAAAATACAAGCGAAAGAAAACCGGGGAACCAATATTAGGCGATTGAGAAATTTAATAGAACAATTACCAGGTGTTCAGATTATATATCGCGATAAACGTTGGTTCTTTGAATCAACAGAGGAAACCCAGGTTGATTTAATCGCTTTTGTGGAGTTTTGTGATAAGTTGAAAGCAGAAGTGAAGTCAGGTCACCTGGATTTAGGGTCGCTTAGTCATTTCTTGAATATTATCGGAAAAGGTAATATTCTGAAGAATATTGAATCGGAATGGTTAGATGCCTTTAAAAGTAAAATGTCACACGAAGTCACTGAGTTATTACCGAGAGTGTGTGCATTAGAGAAATGTCCGGCAATTTATCGTGTTGAATGTGCTAAAGCAATGTTACTTTTTGATAATCTAAATGAAGAGGCCCTGGCTATATTGGTTCATAATTTAATGGAAATGGGAAATCATGGACAGGCTCGTCAGGCCTATGATGAGTTTGCAAAGCGCTACGAAAATCTATATGATGAACCTTTCCCTGTAAGCTATAATAGCTTGTAAAAGATACAGAGAACGGAAAACGGCTTCGCTTGGAAACCGGAAAAGGGAAAACTGATTTGCCTGGCGACGGGAGACAAGAGAAGGGCTTTGCCTGGAGACTGATAGGTCTGGTTCTCTTATCAGGGGCGTTAGACCTTCGAACACTATACCGATGGCATGGTCAGAGACTGACAGGTAAACCAGGAGGCATGGAGCCTTTAATCAACAATACGCTTTCACCAGTTCTGCACGTTGGCAGGTAAACTAGAGCGGCTAAAAGCTGTTCTCAGTTCTCCATTTTCCTCTTTTTTTCAATTTTTTTTGCTTGTTCCCCCATTTATTCCCCCAGTTAATCCACTGATTTATTGTAAAATTGTAGAGCGAATACAAAAAAACTATAAGATATGACTAAATCAAGCAGACGCTCATTTTTGAAGACAGCGACAGCTGCAGGAGCAGGAATTTTTGTTGCCCCTCATATTGCAAAAGCAGGTGCAAAGACTAAGAAAAAGTCTGGAGAGGTAAATATTGCATTTATTGGAGTAGGTGGACGTGGTAGAGGTCACGTTGCACGTGCTGCACAAACAGAAGGTGTTAATATTCCTTGTTTCTGTGATATCGATCCAGCAGCAGTAGAGGCTACTCAAAAATTATTGAAAGAGCGTGGTAAGCCTGAGGCGACAGTTTATTCTGATGGAGAACATGCTTATAAAGAGATGTTGAAGCGTGATGATATTGATGGTGTTATTATTTCAACTCCTTGGTTGTGGCATACTCGTATGGCAGTAGCGACAATGAAGTCTGGAAAATATGCAGCCGTTGAAGTATCAGCAGCAAATACAATTGAAGAATGTTGGGACTTGGTAAATGCCTACGAAGAGACAGGTATGCCATGTATGATTCTAGAAAATGTGAACTACCGTCGTGATGTAATGGCTGTAATGAACATGGTTAAGCAAGGAATCTTTGGAGAGGTTGTACATGCTCGTTGTGGTTACCGTCACAGTTTGTTAAATGTGAAATTCAATAAAGATCTTAAGTTTGGTGAGGGATCTCACGGTGAGGCTCGCTGGCGTACACAGCACTCTTTAACTCGTAATGCAGATGTATATCCTACTCACGGATTAGGTCCTATTGCTGCGATGTTAGATATCAACCGTGGTAACCGTTTCTTATACTTAACTTCAGTTGCTTCAAAAGCAGTTGGATTGAAAGATTATATTGAGGAAAAAGGAGGAAAAGATCATCCTAATGCTAAGTTACCATGGAAGCAAGGTGATATTATCACATCAACAATCAAGACTACCAATGGTGAGACTATCATTGTTACTCATGACTGTAACCTTCCTCGTCCATATTCATTGAACTTCCACGTTGCTGGTACTGATGGTGTAACTGATTTCGATTACGGACATCGTCGTATTCATGTTGAAGGTCAAACTAAAGGACACGGATGGGATGATTTTAAAGCTTGGCAAGACAAATACGATCACCCTCTATGGAAGAAGTATGGTGAAATTGCCAACGGATCAGGACACGGAGGAATTGACTATTTCGTAACTCGTGAGTTTATCAATGCAGTTAAAGAGCAGCGCGAGCCAGTAATGGATGTATATGATGCAGCCGCTTGGAGTTCGGTAACTCCATTGTCTGAGGCTTCAATCGCACAAGGAAGTGCTCCTCAGTACTTTCCAGACTTTACAAGAGGAACCTGGATTAATCGCAAACCTGTGGAATTCAAATAGTAATAGCGTACTTTTTCACAACGTATTAAAAGCACCTGCATTTTGTAGGTGCTTTTTTTATGCTTTGCATAATTTCATTTAACTTTGTGATTATGGCATTGAAATTCTCTAAATGAAAAGAAACTTCCATTGTCATTTTTTCTATTAACCAATAATTACCGATCAACATGAGATTAACCTTTTTATTTCAGATTGCCTTGTTAGCATTTGTATTTACAGGATGTAGTACAAATAAGACGGGTGAGTCAAAAAATGATATTCTATGGTATGAGCAACCGGCACAAAAGTGGGAGGATGCATTACCTTTGGGAAATGGACGCCTTGGTGTTATGGTGTTTGGAAATCCAGAACATGAGAGAATTCAGCTTAACGATGATTCTATGTGGCCAGGTGATTTAGGATGGGAAGCACCTGATGGTAACGCTGATGATCTAAAGCGTATTCGTCAATTATTGTTCGAAGGTAAAAATGCAGAGGCAGATGCTATGTTTGTGGAGAAGTTCTCACGGAAATCTATCGTACGTTCTCACCAAACATTAGGTGATTTATATATTGATTTTAATCACAAGAATGTTACCGATTACAGAAGAGAACTTAGTTTGAATGATGCTGTTTCAACTGTGTCTTATAAAGTGGATGGCAAAGCTGTAAACGGAAAGGTGTTGGTATCACATCCTCATCGCGCTATCGTTATAGAGTATGTTTCAGAGGCTGCAGAGGGATTAAATGCCAAGGTACGTATGTCGAGACCGATGGATGACAATCATTCTACTGCAAAAACATTTACCAATGCTGATAACTGTTTGATAATGCAGGGAGAGGTTACTCAACGTACGGGAAAATTTGAATCAAAACCGA
This sequence comes from Puteibacter caeruleilacunae, assembly GCA_005217565.1. Taxonomy (GTDB): domain Bacteria; phylum Bacteroidota; class Bacteroidia; order Bacteroidales; family Prolixibacteraceae; genus Puteibacter; species Puteibacter caeruleilacunae. The sequence goes on along the minus strand of SJCO01000002.1, from coordinate 302,496 downwards.
CTCCTATTCTTCATGGTGTGAAATTCGAAAGCTGTCTTAAGATCAAAAATGAAGGAGGAGAGGTCATCAAAGGAGCAGATTATCTTGAATTAAAGAATGTAAAAAAGGCTACATTCTACCTGGTTTCTAATTCGTCATTCTACAATGCCAATTACGCTAAGCAGAATGAAGTTGATATGGCGGCTGTTGAAGAATTGGAAATGAAAGACATTGAGCCGGAGCATAAGCGTGATTTCAAATCGCTATATTCACGTGTTGAGCTTAATCTTGGGAAAGATAACAACGATACAATTCCGACAGATCAACGTCTGAATGCAATGCGAAAAGGTAAAACTGATTTGGGAATGGAAGAATTACTTTTCCATTACGGTCGTTATTTACTGATCAGCTCTTCTCGTGTGGGAACAAATCCTGCGAACCTACAAGGATTATGGAACCAGCATATTGAAGCACCCTGGAATGCCGATTATCATCTGAATATCAATTTGCAGATGAACTACTGGTTGGCTGATGTAACCAATTTGGGAGAGCTAAATTATCCGTTGTTTGATTATGTCGATAAATTAGTGGAGAGTGGAAAAGTAACAGCTAGCAAGAACTTTGGCTGTTCAGGTAGTTTTATTCCTCATGCTACCGATTTATGGGTGCCTACATTTTTACGAGCACCAACTGCATACTGGGGCTGTTCAGTAGGAGCTGGAGGTTGGATGATGCAGCATTACTGGCAACATTATAAATTTACCGGAGATGTTAATTTTCTAAGAGAAAGAGCTTATCCTGCAATTGAGGAGGTCGCGAAGTTTTATTCCGACTGGTTGATTGAAGATCCAAGGGATGGACGGTTGATTTCAGCACCTTCTACGTCTCCTGAAAATAGATTTATTCATCCTAAAACAGGAAAACCAGTGGCAACTTGTCTTGGTACAGCAATGGATCAGCAGATTATTGCTGAAGTATTCAATAATTACATTAAGGCCTGTGAGGTATTAAATGTAAAGAGTGATTTCCTGGATAAAGTGAAGCAACAGCGCGTACAACTCCGTTCTGGACTTGTTACAGGAAGCGATGGGCGTATGCTAGAATGGGATCGCGAGTATGAAGAGCTGGAGCCTGGGCATCGACATATGTCACATTTATATGCTTTTCATCCAGGTGTAGCTGTATCAAAAACAAGGAATCCAGAGGTGTTTGAAGCAGTAAGAAAGACACTTGATTATCGTCTTGATCATGGCGGTGCAGGTACAGGTTGGAGTAGAGCATGGTTGATTAACTGTAGTGCTCGTTTACTTGATGGAGAAATGGCTCACGAGCATATTCAATTGTTATTTACAAAGTCGATGTATAGCAACCTTTTTGATGCACATCCTCCTTTCCAGATTGATGGGAACTTTGGATATACGGCAGGTGTAGCAGAGATGTTGGTTCAGTCGCACGAAGAAAACATGATTCGGATCTTACCTGCCTTGCCTTCGACGTGGAAATCAGGATCAGTAAAAGGTCTTAGAGCACGAAGCGGAATCACCATTGATATTGCATGGGATAATAATCAATTGAAAAATGTTGTAGTCACATCAGATGTTGATCAGGATGTTGTACTTGTTTACGGAAATAAGAGTATCCCTGCCAAGTTAAAGAAGGGGATACCATTTAAACATCAGGAATCAAAGTAAACTGTAAAAAATAATTCCTCATGATAAAGGGAGTACATTCAGTTGCTTTAGTGCACTGAGTTAGAATATAATTTGAAACTCCTCAAAAAACACAATAACAAGCCACTTTTCTTTTTGAAGAGTGGCTTGTTGTATTATCGAAAGTGTGGAAACTGCCCATATGTTGCTGTCAAACAAATTATTAGTTCTTCTCGTATAACCCTATTAGTCCTTACGAATGTGCTGAAGGTGCTCCATCATTAAAATCCTTTAGCGTTTATTCGAATTGCTAATCTAAAATTATTAATCATGAGAAGATTTTTCGGAGTTTGTTTGATATTGATCTGTAGTATATTACTGCAGACAAATACTGCTAATGCGCAGGAAGAAAAGAAAAACCAGTTGTGGTTTTGCATGGAGGAGGTTGTTTTAACTGATCATTGGAAGGAATACAAAGATCTTTCCAAAGAGATTATTACAATCTGTAAAGAATCGGATTTCCCATTTTCATTTTATGCATGGGCTACAGGTGAGCTTTCTTATGCAATTTGGTTTCCAATCGATTCATATGCCGATCTGGATAAAATGAAAGATGCCTGGAAGGTAGTCATTGATAAGATGGGAGAAGATAAAGTTGCTGCATTCCGCAAAACCTTAAAATGTAGAAAGACATATACTGCTGTTGGTATTAACAGTCTAGCGTTTGTTCCTGAAAATATCCGGTTCAATTGGGATGACGTAAAATACTGTCGTTGGAGTGAGTTTTACTTAAAACCAGGAACAGTGGATGATGTTAAGAAAATAATCACCGACGCAAATGCATTTCTAAAAGAAAAGGAAATGGATGATCCTTGGTATGTTGCCATGGGAGGAATTGGTTATGAAGGACCGGTTGTTGTGGGATTTTCTTATGGTGTAGATGCTGAAGATTTCTGGGCTCAGACAAAACGATTTAAAGAGAAAGCTGGAGATGACTTCAAGCAGTTTAGTGAGGCGTTCTATAAAAATGTTCGAAAAGTTGTACGGAAGGAATTCTGGTACTCTAAAGAGCTATCGTACGAAAGAGAAAAGAAATCTGAAGAATAGAATAGTTATGATGTGCTACTGATGATTCAGGGTACAAACAGAATTGAATACCATTCCTGAGGATTAAAATGATAAAGACAACAAATGAATCTGCGGCATCATGTCCGCAGATTTTTTAATGACTACAGCTACTTAAAAGAATCTCCTGATCAAAAGGTTATTTCAATTGGAAACATTTCTGAATTATTACGTACACTCATTTAGTAAGGGGAAGACTCTGAGAAAAAATGTGTTTTTGATTGAACTCAATTGGTTCTGTGGAGTTTAAATAATATTACTGTCACCTAAATTGAGTTGTTTATGATTAGTTCATAAGGCATAGAAGAAAGCCTGTATTAATCGTTTTTAACTCTCCAAATCTGACTAAAACCAAGTATGCCAGTGTGTATTTAATGACACATTGAATGTTGTGTGTTAACCTGAACAATGAAATGGAGATACGATGGAGTTAGTCAGCACATTACCAAAATTATTAAATGAGGTAAAAAATAAATATAGTAATCCTAAAAGTTTCAATGACAAGATTGACAATAACTGGATTAGTTACAGCACGCATGCCTTTTTTCAGGAGGTTGTTAGTTGTTGTCTGGGATTGCATCAATTGGGAGTAAAAAAGGGAGATAGTATTGCGATAATTTCGGATACTAATACAAATTGGATGATAATGGATCTTGCTATTATGTGCAACGGAGCCTTTTCTGTCCCAATGTTCCCAAACTTGTCACAGCAAAACTTAGAATATGAATTGAAGGATGCTTCAGTTGATTATGTGTATTTAGCTTCCGCTTTAAAGGCTTCTTATTTTGAAGAACATCAGCAGGATTTTAAAAAGATAATTATATCAGGTATTGATATAGGAAAAAGTGATAATGTGATGACGATTGAACAGCTCAAAATATTGAGTGAAAAGGTTCCTGCCAAAATGTTTAATCGTTTACTGGATATAGCTGAGCCTGACGACTTAGCTACGATTGTTTATACCAGTGGCTCAACAGGTGTGCCTAAGGGAGTTGAATTAACTCATCGTAACCTGATCAATCAAGTGGTTAATATTGCAAAATTGTTTCCGCTGGATACGCATACCGATCGGGCAGTAAGCTTTTTACCAACTGCTCACATTTTTGAACGTACTGTTGTGTACTTCTATTTAAGTCGCGGTGTTTCAATTTATTTCACTCCTAATGTTGCCTTGGTAGGTGAGATTATCGGAGACGTGAAACCAACTATGATGACAGTGGTTCCAAGGGTGCTGGAAAAGGTTCATAGTAAAACATTGGCCAAAGCATTATTGGCGCCATTCCCTAAAAATATCATAGCAAAGCTGGCCTTTAGAAGGGCGAGTAAGAAGAGACCTGGTTCAGTGAGAACATTGGGTGATCTTATCTACGATAAGTTGGTGTATACCAAGATTCGGGAGAAGATGGGAGGAGCATTTCGGATGATCATTAGTGGAGGATCAGCATTGTCGGAGAGAATGTTGACATTCTTCTGGAATGTGGGAATAAAGGTGTATCAGGGATACGGACTTACCGAGTCAGCTCCCGTTATTGCTGCCAATAGTCCTGAAGCTAATCGTAATGGTACTGTTGGAAAGCTCCTTCCAAGTGTTGAGGTGAAATTATCAGATGAAGGTGAAATTCTAACCCGTAGTGCCTCGGTGATGAGGGGGTATCATAATATGCCGGAAGAGACAAGTAAAGTAATAGATGCTGATGGTTTCTTATATACGGGAGACCTGGGAAGCATTGATCGTGATGGTTATCTTAAAATTACTGGTCGTAAGAAAGAGATGTATAAAACATCAACAGGTGAATATGTTAGTCCGGTTGCTCTTGAGCAGAAGCTTAGAGAGCATGAATTGGTTGGACAGGCCCTGGTAATTGCAGAGGGGAGAAACTTTACCACCTGTCTTTTATTTCCGGATTATGAAACCATTGCTGCGCAAATGCAAAAGCGAAATATGGAGAGTATGAATGTTGAAGACTTCTTTGCTCAATCTGCAATTCAGGAAGAGATTGCAGAGCATATTGATCAGATGAATGAGCATTTAAATAATTGGGAGCGTGTAGTTAAGTATAAGATGATATTTAAAGAGCTGACCATCGATCATGGAGAATTAACCCCCAAATTGAATATGCGAAGAAGCTTTGTAGAGGAAGAATATCATAAAGAGATTGAACAATTATATGAAAAACCAGTACGCAGAGCGAAACTGGAAATGGAGGATCAACATTAAAATATTGAGTGTATGACAAATAGGATATGTATTATAGATGGCGTGCGTACACCAATGAGTAAGGCTGGAATGACATTGAAAGATACTACAGCTGATGAATTGGCAGTGTATGCGGTAAGACATCTGGTGAAAAAAACAGGTATCGATCCAACGGTGATTAGTGAACTGATTATGGGGAACGTAAGTATGCCCATTGAAGCAGCCAATATTGCCAGAGTGATTGCCTTGAAGGCAGATTTGCCAATAGAATTACCAGCATATACTGTGCAGCGTAATTGTGCTTCAGGTATGGAGTCTGTCATTTCAGGTGCAGGCAAAATTATGCTGGATGATAATGCGGTAATCATAGCTGGTGGTGTAGAGTCGATGAGTAATATACCACTTATTGTAGGGCGACAGTTAACGGAGCGACTGGCATCGTTATCCCGACAGAAGACGTTTAAAGGTAAGGCCAAGGAAATTATGGGGATACGAGTAAAAGAGCTGAAGCCTATTATTGGATTATTAAAGGGACTCACTGATCCGGTTACAGGATTGATTATGGGGGAGACAGCTGAACTGTTGGCACGTAAATTCGGTATTTCTAGAGAAGAGCAGGATGAGTTCGCCCTAAGAAGTCATCAAAAGGCAGCATTTGCCCAGGAACATGGACATTTTAATGAGGAGATAGTGTCTGTTCCTGTAAAACCAGACTATGAGCAATTTTTGTGTGAGGATGAAGGAATTCGAGTAGATCAAAATATGGAGGATTTGAGAAAACTTAGACCCTATTTTGATCGGGTGGATGGTACTGTAACCATTGGAAATTCGTGCTCCATAACTGATGGTGCTGCGGTGGTATTAATGATGAGTGAGCGAAAGGCCAACGAACTTGGACTACCAATTCTTGGATATGTAAATGCTCATGCATATGCAGCATTGCCCCCTGATATTATGGGACTAGGTCCTGTTTTTGCAACCAATAAGATGCTGGCAAATAGTAATAGGGTAATGGCCGATTATGATCTAGTGGAGATTAATGAAGCTTTTGCGGCTCAGGTGATTGCTAATGAGCGAGCTTTTGAATCGGTGGCTTTTGCCAAGGAATACCTGAGTAGAGAGGAGCCATTGGGAAAAATAGACCGAGAGAAATTGAATGTGAATGGAGGTGCTATTGCACTTGGTCACCCTGTAGGTATGAGTGGAACAAGGTTGATTCTACATGTATTGAAGGAGTTGAAACGAAGAGATCAAAAGCTGGGATTAGCAACCTTATGTGTTGGTGGAGGTCAGGGATTTGCAGTGGAGTTGGAGGTAGTTTAAACATCAAAAAGAGAACAACATGACACGTGCAGTAACATTAAATCATACAAAAGGACAAGTATACAGTCTGGTGTTTGATCTTCCTGACGAGAAGGTCAACAAATTAAGTTCAATGGTATTTGTTGAGTTGGAGCAGGTGCTTGATCAGGCTATCTTAAAAGATGACATTGGAGTGCTTTTAATTCGCAGTGGCAAAAAGAATAATTTTATTGCCGGAGCTGATATTAATGAGATTAAGGATATACGAGATTCTAGCAAAGCATTTGAGCTGGCAGAGGGAGGAAAACAAATTCTTAGGAAAATTGAGCGTTTGCCTTTTCCTACTGTGGCAGTAATTGATGGTACATGTATGGGGGGAGGATTAGAACTCGCATTAGCGTGTACGTATCGGGTGGTAACCGATGATCCTTCAACAAAACTCGCATTACCAGAAGTGAATTTAGGGATTATTCCAGGATTGGGTGGAACACAAAGATTACCTCGCTTGGTGGGCATACAAAAAGCGTTAGATCTTATCCTTACAGGAAGATCAGTCAATGGAAAGAAAGCATTACGCATGCATTTAGCTGATGCACTATTTCACCGGGAGTACTTAGATACTGGATTAATGGGATTTGTTGATAAGATATTGAGTAACCCTAAAAGTGTAACTAGTAAGCGTCAATTACAGGGAACAAAGAATCTGATGCTGGAGAAGAATCCAATGGGACGATCGCTTATCTTTAAGACAGCAGCAAAAAATGTTATAGAAAAGACAAAAAATCATTATCCGGCTCCATTGTTGGCCCTCGATGTGGTGAAGAAGAACTATACGCGTTCATTGGATCGTGCATTACTGGAAGAAAGTAAAGCTTTTGCGGACATTGCTCCTAGTCAGGTGAGTAAGAATTTAATCAAACTGTTTTTTACCTCTCAAAAGGTGAAGAGTTTGGGTAAGCATCTTGTAAGGCCTGTTAAGCAAGTCGGTATTCTTGGTGCAGGTATCATGGGCGGACTAATTGGTTGGTTATTCAACTATAAAGAAATATCGGTATTGCTTAAAGATATATCATGGGATGCGTTGTCAAAAGGATTTCAGTCGTGCCGAAAAGCTTACAACTATTTTCTTAAGAAAAGAAAAATGTCCCGAAGGGAAGTCGAATTGAAGATGTTGAAAATGACAGGTCAGGTTGATTATATAGGTTTTAAGCAGTGTGATCTTGTGATTGAGGCTGTTCCTGAGAATTTGGATCTAAAGAAAAAGGTGTTGGCCGATTTAGAAGATCATGTAGCTGAAGATACGATTATTGCGACCAATACTTCATCGTTATCTGTTTCTGATATGGCAGTGGCCTTGAAGAATCCTGAGCGATTTGTGGGAATGCATTTCTTTAATCCAGTAAACAGAATGCCATTGGTTGAAGTTGTTGCAGGAAATGATACTGCAAAAGAGGTTGTTGATCAGGTGTATGCATTGGTGTTGAAATTAGGGAAAACACCAGTGGTTGTAAAAGATTGTCCTGGTTTTCTTGTTAACAGGATCCTATTGCCATATATGAATGAAGCGGCACATTTACTAGTAGAAGGCGCTTCAATAAAGCAAATTGATGATGCTTTAGAAGCATTTGGTATGCCTATGGGGCCATTGGCATTACTCGATGAAGTGGGACATGATACAGCGGTAAAAGTTTCTACTGTTTTTGAAAATCATTATGGAGAACGCATGAAGACTGCTGCTATTCTTCATACCTTCCGACGAGAACCGGATCTCCTGGGAAAGAAATCGAAGAAGGGTATCTATATATACAAGAAGGATAAAAAGGAAATTAATGGCAAGATTCAGGAGATGCTTAATCAGTATCGTTTGGCCCATAGTGTGACACCAAGGAAGATTTCATCACAAGAAATTATCGATCGCTGTATTATGGCAATGATCAACGAGTCGGTGCGTTGCTTGCAGGAAGGTGTTGTGGAGAATGGTGATATTCTAGACTTTGCGATTATTAATGGTACTGGATTCCCTCCATTCAGAGGAGGACCTATTAATTATGCCGAGGAGTTAGGTTTTGATAGGGTATGCGAACGCTTGGAGGAATACGTTAGTTCATTAGGAGTACGGTTTAAACCTTGTGAGCTGCTCTGTGAATTGTCGAAAAGTAATGCATCGGTGAATATATAATCACTCAGGGAAACCTGAAGTGGTCAATCTTAGGAAACGAAAGTTTAACCAGCGTAAAACTTTAAAGTTATGACAGATAAGAATCAAGCTCAACATGCAATGGATCTTGCAGAGGATTCAAGACAGAAGGATTGGCATCATCCCAGTTTTGTGTCAGAACTATTTAATGGGCGCTTCCGATGGGAATTGATTACTCCTTTTCCTGAACAAGATGCATCAGACAAGAAGATAGGCGATGAATTTTTATTGAAGGTTAAGGCATGTTTGACCGAATATATTGATCCTGATGAAGTGGATCGAAGCGAAAAACTGTCAGACGAGGCCATTGCTGCCTTGAAAGAAATAGGGTGCTTTAGGATGAAAATCCCTAAAGAGTATGGTGGCTTAGGTTTATCGTTATTCAATTATGCACGAGTAATCTCATTTATATCTACATACTGTGGTAGCACAGCGGTGTGGTTATCGGCGCATCAAAGTATTGGTGTTCCACAACCATTAAAACTATTTGGAACACCAGCACAAAAAGAGAAGTATCTTAAGATGATTTCAGATGGGGCTATTTCTGCATTTGCCTTGACTGAACCAGGAGTGGGATCTGATCCTGCCCGAATGGATACCAAGGCTGAGCTTTCTGAAGACGGTCAGCACTATATATTAAACGGACAAAAACTTTGGTGTACTAACGGACCGGATGCAGATGTGATTATTATAATGGCTTTAACCAAACCAAAGATTGTTAGAGGTAAAGAGAAGAAGCAAATCTCGGCTTTTATTTTAGAAATGGATACTCCGGGAATTGCTACTGATCACAATTGTTCTTTTATGGGCATTAGAGGAATATCTAATGGTCAGCTTTCTTTTAAGGATGTAAAGGTCCCTGTGGAAAATCTTATTGGAGAAGAAGGAGAAGGACTGAAGATTGCTTTTGCTACTTTGAATGATGGTCGCTTGATTATTCCTGCTGTTTCTGCTGCTGCCGGGAAAGCTTGTCTTCGTATTTGTAGAGATTGGGCCAGTGAACGTGTTCAATGGGGTAGTGCAATTGGTCAACATCAAGCAGTCGCTTCAATGTTATCGGATATTGCCGTGGAAACTTATGCCATGCAGAATGTAAGCAAATTATCGATTGCTTTAGCAACACAACAACGTGTTGATATTCGCCTGGAGGCAGCAATGGCTAAGTATTTCGGATCGGAAGCAGTGTGGAGGGTGGTTGATCAAACATTACAGGTAAGAGGTGGTCGTGGTTATGAGACCGCCGAATCATTGAGAGCACGGGGAGAGCTGGGAGCACCAGTTGAACGTATGATGCGTGATCTACGCATTAATCGTATTATAGAGGGCAGTAGTGAGATTATGCGACTATTTATTGCCAGAGAGGCAGTTGATCGTCACTTCAAATTGGCAATGCCGATGCTAAAGGCAAGAACAATAAGCGATCGTTTAAAGGCATTTGGGAAGATATTGAAGTATTATACCCTTTGGTATCCAAGTGTTTGGTTGCCATCATTTAAACGGTTGAAGACTGTTCAGTTGAATAGTGTTAATCGGAAACATTTGAACTATATAAGGAAGACATCGCGTAAGCTTGCCAGGAGGCTATTTCATAGTATGGCGCGATATCAGCAAGAGATGCAAAATGAGCAGATCATACTTGGACATTATGTGGATATAGGAGTTTTACTGTTTGCCATGAGTGCTTGTCTTGCCCGTGCTGATCGAGCAACTGTGGCTGAAGATAAGTTGAAAGACGAACAACATCTGGCAGATGTATATTGCATTAACAGTCGTGAGCAGATAGAGTCTTACTTTAAAGCGATTAAAAAAGAAAAACGAAAAGCAAAAGTACAAGTAAGTAATAATCTTCTGGCTGGGAAATATGCCTGGATGGAAAAAGATATTTTCCAAAATGGAGAAACTACAATATAAAAAAGAGACCCGATGCGTAATCCTTGCATCGGGTTTTATGATTACTCTAATACCATAATCTCTACTTTTCTGAATTCTAATGGAGCACTCTCACTTTGTAGTGAAATTGTTCCTTCACTCAACATTTTTTCACCATCCTTGGCTAGTTTAGCAAACGATGGATCTTTATCATCAAGTTGAGGCTTGTTATATTCCATAACCATTACGCCATCAACAAAATGTTTAATCACCTTATTTCCTCGAACCTCTACTTCTACTCTTACCCACTCATCGTTGTGACAAGTTTTTGATGTTGAATTATTGCAGTGTCTTTCAATTAATTCGCCATTCATCTCAATGTGAGTTCCTGGAGTACAAACATTTGCATTAGTTCGCTCATTAACGCCATCTCCTCCCAAAAGCTGGACCTCAATTGATACAGGGAAATATTGTTTCTTAGTCATAGATTCAGGAGATTGTCCGTGAATCATTATGCCACTGTTACGATAAGCCCAGCCAGCTCCACCTGCAACCTGATCACCTTTGAAGCGGTATTCAACTGCAAGAAGGTAATGTGAAAATTTATCCTTGTAGAATAGATGACCAAAACGAGCATCGAATTTATCGTACTGATCATAGCTGACCTTCAACAGTCCGTCCTCTACTCTAAATGTGTTTCCATAATTCTCACCACAATCATATCCGGTAATTTTGGGAGTCCAGCCCTCAAGGTTTTTACCATTGAATAGTTGTACCCATTTCCCCTTTTTATATTTCGAAGCAGAAGTGGAACAACTCATCATGATTACAACTAAAAGAAAAAATTGTGCGGCTTTAAATAAATACTTCATGTTAATCGGTTTTTTATTATGAATGATAGATCTGTTCTGGTACCGCAAGATAAGACATTATTTTCAGGTAAAAAGAATTCTCAGAGATTGAAGGGAAAGAAAAAATGGCATTTAAGGCAAAAAAATAGCCGAAAAAGGCGTTTTGGTCAATTTTTACAAGAATTAGGTCAGAATCTTTTATCGGAAGCCGCTAATTTCCCGTTACTTGCAGACATGAAAAAAACAGAGTCCCAAATGATGACTCTCAAGAATATTTGACCAGATCTAGAAATATATACCGCTGGTATTAACCAGATTTATTAAAAAGGTTGTCTTCCGCAGGACAACCTTTTTGTATTTTAGGTCTTTTGGTAAATATATATTATGAAAGTAACACTTCGCTAATTCACTCCTGTGTTATTGCTGCAATTTATTCACGATTTAATTCACACTGATGCCAATAGGATTATAATAGTTTAATGTTCTATTATAATTACCAGAGATTCTACAGTTGAAATCTCAATGGTAACATGTATGAATGTATGTGGATTGGTCTCGTAAATTCAATTGCTGTAAAAGTTTCACCTGAATTCGGTAATATACAACTATCTCTCACGGTAAAATGATGGGATTCAATGCGACAGCACTCTTTATGTATTCTCTAGGTAAACTTTACTTAAACTTTATCTTCCTTTTATCCTGGATAGAATTTGGTTAAAGTATAATTAGAGTTTTATTGAAGAAGCGATAGAGAGTGCTGAGGGGGCTTCGTAGGAGTGATATTATTCCTTTAATATCGGGTATGCTTTTTAAGTTTATGAATTGGGTGTATCTTTAGACAAATTAAATAAAATCCAAAAGGCCTACTTGGCTTAATAAATCAAATAACGATGAGAAGACTTTTTACAGCATTGCTACTACTAAATGTGTTAATGATGTCATGCGCTCATAAGGAAACAAAGAAAAAGGATGTGCAGTATTTTTATGTGGGGACTTATACTTCTGGGGATAGTGAGGGTATATACCGCTATGCACTAAATCCAGAAACAGAGCAACTGGAAAACCATGGATTAGCAACTCCATCTAATAATCCGTCATTTATGGCCTTATCAGATGATGAGCATTTTATGGTTGCAGTACATGAGATCGGAGATAAAGAGACTGGTCGCACGGGCTATATTGAATCGTTTGCTATATTATCCGATGGTAAGTTAAAGTCTTTATCGAAGGTTAATTGTGGTGGAGCTCATCCATGTCACGTTGCTGTTAATAAGCAGGGGTATGTATTAGCTGCCAATTATACTGGCGGCAATGTTGCTTTGATGAAGATGGATACCGAAGGTATGATGAACGGTATGCTTGATCTACAACAACATGAAGGTAGTGGCCCGAATGTAAAGCGACAGGAATCTCCACATGCCCACAGTACCTATTTCGAGCCTAATGGGAGCCGCATCTTTTCTGTTGATTTAGGAATTGATAAGGTGAAGGTATATACATTAAATGAGAGCAATAATAAACTAGAAAAAGCATCAACCGATGAGATTGTATTAGCTCCAGGAGCTGGTCCGCGACATATGTGCTTTCATCCTAATGGAAAACTGATGTATGTGATCAATGAGTTGGGAAATACGGTTTCAGTGGTGGAGAAGCTAGCTGACGGGTCTTTTAATGTTGTGAAATCAGTAAATACTTTACCTGAAGATTTCTCGGACGAAAGTTATACTGCTGATATCCATGTAACATCAGATGGTAAATTCTTATATGGATCAAATAGAGGACATAATAGTATTGCAATATTTAAGTTGGATGAGATGGGTATACCAACCTTAATTGGTTGTGAATCGACAAGAGGAGATTTTCCTCGTAACTTTACCTTGTCTCCTGATGAAGATTACTTGTTGGCAGCAAATCAACATACAAGTAACATTATATTGTATAAACGAGATGCAGAGACAGGTTTGTTAGAATTTAAACATGAGATTGCAGCACCAAATCCGGTTTGTCTGCTGTTTAAGAAATAAAAGAAAAAGGGTGTCATGAATTCTTGACACCCTTTTTCTTTTATTTTATTCAACGATTAATTCGTCGGCCATAATCCACACTGGACCGCCGGCACCCATATGCCATGATGGGCAATTCAAAATGCTCTGTGCCTTCACCTTTATGTACTTGCAGCTGAGAGTCTGATTTGGTTCAGTCTTGAAAGTATGGATGAAAATCCCTTTCTTATTCTCTGGTTGCGTGTTTTTTATCTCATCAATGAGTTTATATTTCTTGCCATCGTTTGAGGCATAGAATGATACTGATTCAGGTAAGAAAATCCAGTCGTTTATCCCTTGGAGGAAGTCGATTGATAACTTATGCACATCGGTTGGTTTATCAAGGTCTACAATAAACTCCATGTGTTTACCTTCATATCCAAGCCAGTTCGCGGCAAAATCATATGACCCAAATACTCCATCTGTAAGTGTTTTTACTCCATTAGGTGTGTATTTGGCGTTTGGTTTTATTATATAATCTACCTTTTTACGGAATGCCTTACTGCGAGATGCATCTTTGGAAAATAACCTCATGTAGGCAACAAGGTATTCATCCGGTGTTGTACTCCACTCTTTTAACTTGGTGACTTTATTTCTATTGCATCGCTCAATAAAGGTGTCAAGTAGGTTTTTGATCTCTGTTCGAGGCTCATAAACATCGTTGTGACGCTTGATATACAGGCCACCTTCTTCGAAGCCATTACTTCTGGCAATCTCAAGTTCGGCGTACATGATTGGCAGTCGAGCGTTTTGAACGCGATTGAGCAATTCAGGATGTGCTGCTACAGCAGCTTCAGCTTGATCAAATAGTGACTTGTATTGTAGCATTAAGTCGGCTTTCAAATAAGTGTGTTTTGCCACTAAAGGATTACCAAAGATGTTGAGTTGCATGCCTGATTCCGACAGACTTTTATGTGATAGATTAATGTATTCTTTGATGAAAGGAGCTGCTTTTCCATAGTATCCTTCAAGAAAATCATTGATAATGGCCTCAGGATCAAGGTTAGGATTCCATAATAGTTTTGAGATAAGGTATGCTCGTAATTCTGCAAATTCGCCTCCAATTTCTCTGTTCCCTTGTTCAAAGATAGCAGTTACACCATTGTCAACCAGGTAGCGAATGTTAGGTGCTATGGTGTGTAGGTTAGGGAACGGACTAACAAGGTTTTTAAATTGAATGACATAATCCCAAAGTAAGATATTGTTGGTTATCGATCCCCAGTCTTCAAGATCTTTGCAGAATGATTGAGACGAAGGTTCTTCATTCATAGGTAAATGTCGAGGACATTCAATATTACAAAGCATGATATTCACATTCTTAGCTGGTCGTACGTGCTTAGGGAGGGATCGGGTGTACTGGTAAGCCAATGTTGAAATAACTTTGTCAGGAAAATGTTCTGCTACTTTGTTCACAAAGTGAAGTACAGATCCCATGGGAGTACCTTCAGCGCTATCTATTTTTGCACAGTGTTCACATTGACAATAGTTTTGATTGTCGTTTTGACTAACCGACCAGTATTTTGCCTCGGGGTGCTCATCTATTGCTTTTTTAAGGTTGCGTATGGCGATTTCAAGTACATCAGGATTTGACAGACAAAGCTGTGATCCTGGCTGACGGTTTCCATTGCGAAGGGCGTAATATTCAGGGTGAGTTTTTGCATATTCTTCAGGTGGAACCAGTTGATGAAAAGAGTGACACCAATATCCCCATTCTCCATGTTCTCCACCATGAACATCTAGTTTATGCCAATTTAAAAATCCAGGATCTCCACTATCACGATAATAGGTCTCTCGGAATTTAATGACAGGAACTTGAGTCATATTGATCTGAGCTGGTATTTTAATCGATTCTAATTGTGGAATTACTTCAACTGTAGAGCTGTACTTTCTACAATTTAGGAAATCCTCAAGGAAGGTGTACACTCCATATAGACTCCCTTTTTCTGTACCTCCTTTAATGAGAATCTTCTTTTGATTGGTTTGTATTGTAAAACCATCCTGTTCGAGATCGGGATGAGTCAAATTGGTTCTGTTGGTGTTTCCAATGCATATTTCATATTCCTTTTCGGGGACTTTGTCCTTAACGATTGTCAGCTGTGCGTTCCCTATTTTCTGCAAATAGTTCTGAAGTGCTGCAGCTGCCGCCTGATCAGATGTTGTTGCGTTTGAAGGGATAACTATTTGATAGTTAGAAGATCCATTATTGGAGATGGTAAGTTGATTCTGACAACTTGCAAGAAAAATGAGTGCCATAAAGGCTAGCATGTGAAAAAATATCCTCATGATTAGATTGGTTTAGAATGATTTCTGAAGCCTAAATTTAATACTTTTCTTTTTCTTTCCTCTTTTTTTCCAAGAATCAGTCAATCAGAAATGGGAGGAGTGGACGTTTTGATACGTTCACAAGTTTAAATGTAACGTTTACGAAGTCATCCTTAAATTGTTTGGTAAGGATAAAATTAACTATTAAGTTCGTTTTTCTGTGTGGTTGAATGAGGGGATATTAACTAGCTGTTCATACAGTAGGGGGGAACATTTTTTTCACTTTTGTCACCCGTTTTTGATTTTTCAAGTGCCTTAATAATAAGGAGGTATTTAAATTATCAATAACCAATAAAATAAAACAATGCCAATAGATTATATCTTAATTCGAAATAGACTTGACTACAAACCAATAAAATTCGAGTCGATTGTATATATCAGTACCGATGATCATCTTACTACCTTTTATTGCGCTGACGAGGAGACTTTCGTTTGTACCAAACCATTGATTAAAATAATGCCCAAGTTGAATAATGATTTCTTTCAAATTAATCGATCTCAGGTAATTAATCTGAAAAGAGTAATTCTACTTCATCGCAACCGTGATATTATTGTGGATGGAAAGGTGAAATTAGTTGTGGCGTATCGTCGTTATAAGGCGTTGAAAGAGAGATTGGAGGAGTGTTATTCTGTAGCGGGGATTTAATATCATAAAACAACTAGATTATTCGAGATAAAACAATTAATATGATGAAAATCCTAATTTCTATTATTCTGATCGTTGCTACAGTGGGCTGTATAAAGCATGCTGGAGTAATAGATCGTATCGATATTGAAGAGATTGTTACTGGAGAAGTGACTAATGTAAATATTCTTGATATTGCGAAGGAGGTAACGTTTATTCCTATGGAAACCAATGACACATGTTTGGTTGGGACGGCTTTCAAGGTTATTGTAAATGGAGAGAGGTGTTATATTCTAGACTCAGGAACATCTATAAAAGTATTCGATCTGAATGATGGACATTTTATTAGACAATTGAATAGGAGAGGACGGGGACCAGGAGAATATATTGAGATAACTGATTTTGTATTATCAGAAGATGGTAATTCAATAATTGTATCAGATATGGGAGGTCGAAAGATTATTGTTTACAATTGCAATATGCAGTTTGTAAGAGAGACGAAACTTCCATTTGGTGTCCTGTCGATTGCACTATTTGATCATGGTAAATTAGCATTATATAGTCCTTCTCAATTGAATACTACTGGAATACCAAAGGTTGGCTTTCTTGATTTGAAAGAGAAGAAAATAATTAATGAGATTGATTTTCCTCTGATCGCCAGTAAGTCGAGAATGATTTATCCGTGTAATTTTAATTCAGATAATGACGGTTTGTCGGTAAAAATACCAGATTGTGATACGATATTTAGCGTTAGTACAGAAGGTTTAACTCCATCTATGGTTTTAGATATGGATGGGAAAGAGTTGTTGGTAGACCATAAGCAGTCGTTGGAGGGGTACCATGAAAAGAGAGATCGTTATATTGAATGGAGTGATTTTTTTGAGAACGATGATCTTTTTCTGTTTACAGTGCAACATGATAGGAAGCTAAAACGAGGTGGTGTTTTTAAGGAATCGGGAAAAACTTTCCTTTTAGATTATGAAGGTGAGGGAAAGAGTGGTTTCCGATATCCATTGTTTGGTGATCTTAAAATTTGGCCCGATTTCTTATCTGAGAAATATTGTATAATGGTTTTGGATGCCTTTCAATATTGCGAACTTTTATCATCAATCAATGGAGACTTTCCAATAGTAAAAGAGAGTGATAATCCGGTAGTTGTGAGATGTCGGATGAGGTGATGATTTCGTGAAGTGTTTTTGCATAAAAATAAAATGCTGTTATTGAGAAGTTTACAGGAAATGTTGAGGGGTTTCATTGTAAGTTATTGATTAGTAAGTGGAAGTGGTGTTTGTGAGGCTTGGAGGAGATGTGGAAAGTTTACAGAAATTGACAATTGTTGATAACTTCCTTGCAACTATTTTCTGATTTTAATGGCGGTTTTAATTATTAGCTATAGTTTTACAAAGTGATTGATGTAAGGGAATACTGTGAGATTCAGTAGCTGTCCCCGCAGCCGTAAGTTGCTTAACAGTCTTGATACTTCAAAACCACTGTTTCCAGAAGGAAATGGGAAGGTAAATCAAGCTGCAACAAGCCGGAAGACCTATCAATTGGAATACTTTATTCGTAGCTTTCGGGTGAAAAGCTAAGAAAGACTGAACACCTTTCTTGTATTTTATCCCTTGCTACCATTAATTGTTTAATCTAAATTCTATAGTTATGAAAATTAATGGTAATGTCAGAACCGTGCAAAAGCGCGATGGACGAGTTGTGCCATTTGAAGAAGAAAAAATTACGTTTGCAATTTTCAAAGCCTTAAGAGCTACAGGTGAACCAAATAGAGGTTTGGCTGAGGAAATTACTAATGTTGTAACAGCTAAACTGAGTAGTGAACAACCATCAGTAGAAGAGATTCAGGATGCAGTAGAGCAAGAGTTGATGGAGAAGAAACTCTTCAAAGCAGCTAAAGCTTACATTATATACCGTAAACAGCATGAGGGAATCCGTAATGTGAAGGAGCTATTTTCGAATGTTGGTTTAATTGATGATTACATCAATAACAATGACTGGCGAATTAAAGAAAGTGCAAATTCAACCTATTCATTACAGGGCATGAACCAGCATGTTTCTACAATTATCAGTTCACAGTATTGGTTAAATCAGATTTACCCATCGGAAATTGGTAATGCTCATAAAGAAGGTAAAATACATATTCATGATCTTGGATTTGTG
Organism: Puteibacter caeruleilacunae; assembly: GCA_005217565.1. Taxonomy (GTDB): domain Bacteria; phylum Bacteroidota; class Bacteroidia; order Bacteroidales; family Prolixibacteraceae; genus Puteibacter; species Puteibacter caeruleilacunae. The sequence continues at coordinate 284,166 of SJCO01000002.1, read as the reverse complement.
AGTGTATACTGTGTAGGATGGGATTTACAGGAATTGATCTCTGTTGGTTTCAGAGGTGTGGCAGGAAAAGTTGAAAGTAAGCCTGCGAATCACTTCCGTACCTTGTTAGGACAGATCGTTAACTTCTTTTATACCATGCAGGGTGAGGCTGCAGGTGCTCAGGCATTTTCTAACTTCGATACCTATGTGGCTCCGTTTATCCGTCACGATAACTTGAATTATGCAGAGGTAAAGCAAGCGTTGCAGGAATTCATGTTTAATATGAATATTCCTACTCGTGTTGGATTCCAGACTCCATTTACCAATATCACATTAGATTTAGTGGTACCTCAGAATATGAAGGATCAGGCGGTAATTATTGGTGGTCAGATGCAGGAGACTACGTATGGCGACTATCAGCATGAAATGGATATCTTTAACCGTGCTTTTGCTGAAGTAATGACTGATGGTGATGCCAATGGTCGTATCTTCTCATTCCCTATCCCTACTTATAATATCACAAAAGACTTTGACTGGCAGAATGAATCAAGACAGCCAATCTGGGATATGACAGCAAAATATGGAATTCCTTATTTCTCAAACTTTGTGAATTCTGATATGTCGCCAGATGATGTGCGCTCAATGTGTTGTCGCCTTCGCTTGGATACTACTGAGCTTAAGTCTCGTGGTGGTGGTCTTTTTGGTGCGAATCCATTGACTGGTTCTGTTGGTGTGGTTACAGTTAACCTTCCTCGAGTGGCTTATGAATCGAAGAGTGAAGAGGAGTTGTTCCAGCGTATTGAGAAGTTGATGCAATTGGCAAAAGAGAGTTTAGAGATTAAGCGTAAGACTATTGAGCAATTGACAGAGAATGGGCTTTATCCTTATTCTAAGTTCTACCTTAGAAATATCCGTAAGATGAATGGTGCTTATTGGGATAACCACTTTTCTACCATCGGTTTAGTTGGAATGAATGAGTGTTTACTTAATTTCATGGGTACAGATATTACATCTGCTGAAGGAAATGCATTTGCAGTTAGAATCATGGATTTCATGCGTGATACGTTGCAGAAATTCCAGGAAGAGACAGGGCATATTTATAACCTTGAAGCTACTCCTGCTGAGGGAACTACTTTCCGTCTGGCTCAGATTGATAAGTCTCAATACCCTGACATTATCGTTGCCAATGAGAAGCAGGTGAGATCGCAACAAGCTGCTCCTTATTATACTAACTCTAGTCAGTTGCCAGTAGGTCATACCGATGATATTTTCGAAGCATTAGAGTTACAGGATAACTTGCAAACTAAATATACTGGAGGAACTGTATTCCATACATTTGTAGGTGAAAATCAGTTGCCAGCTGAGTCTGTGAAGAAATTGGTTAAGATGGTTTGTAATAACTTTAAGCTACCATATTTTACATTGTCTCCAACATTTAGTGTATGTCCTGAGCATGGATATATTTATGGAGAGCATCACGAATGTCCTAAATGTGCAGAAGTTGGAAAAGTATCAAATTGTGAGGTTTACTCTCGAATTGTTGGATACTTGCGACCTGTTGATCAATGGAATAATGGTAAAGCTGCAGAGTTTACCGATCGTAAGTTGTTTGATAAAGAAATTGAAGCTCAATGCACTGTAGAAGAGTGTGTTGAGGTGGAATAAGTATGATTAATGAATTGTTAGCGTGCTTTAGCCCGCTAACAATTCATATTCAAACATTAATTCTCAAATGAAAATAGCTGGTTTTCAGAAACAAAGTTTAATCGATTATCCGGGCAATATCAGCTCAGTGATCTTTACGCAAGGATGTAACTTTAGGTGTTGTTATTGTCACAATCCTGAATTAGTGTTACCATCACGTTTTGGTGATACATGCAGTGAAGAAACTTTACTGAATTATTTTGAGCGCTATAAACACTTGCTTGATGCTGTTTGTATCACAGGTGGAGAACCAACCATGCATGCCGGTCTAATTGATTTTATCAAGAAGGTTCGTGTTTTAGGTTTGTTGGTGAAGCTTGATACCAATGGGACCAATTCAGGAATGCTAAAGCGGTTGATTGATGAAAAGCTGATCGACTTTGTTGCTATGGATATTAAGCATCATTTGAATTTGGATAGCTACCGTAAGGTTGTTGGTGCAAGATTGTCTGAGGTGGCTTTTGATCAGGTACTCCACTCTGTAAATATCATTAAGGACTCGGGTATACCTCATCAGTTTCGTTCAACAGTAGTCGGCGGTTTACATACCGAAACGGATGTAACTGTTTTGAACAATCAGTTCAATGGCAAACTTAAAATTCAACAGTATCGCGAAGGAGATGTGTTGGATCCTTCAGTGGAGATGTTTACCCTGGAAGAAGAGAACTCTATTGCTACTCCATAATAGTTTTCTACAAATTACTCAAAAACATTTCAATTAGAAATGCCGGAAGATAGGGAGTAAGTTGTTTTCGTAGTATTTTTAACGCTCTTGAGATATGTCCTTCTACTGCTTTCTCTGAGATATTTAATTCTTTCGCAATTTCATGATTCTTCATTGAATTGTAGCGACTTTTTTGAAAAACTATACGACATTTCTCAGGGAGATTTTGAATGATCTCATTGATTTTATCTTCCAGTTCTGAAAATTCTACTGGATCGAAAGAGTAGGAGTTCAGTATTTCAGTGTTTAGTTGTTTTTCCTGTTGCTGTAAAGCTGCATTCTGATATCTGCTTGCTACATGCGAATTGCGAATAGTGTTTAAGCATCCTGTTTTGGCTGCAGTATATAAAAAGGATTTGATGCCAGAATACTGTTGTATTTTCGATCTGTTCATCCATAATTTAAGAAATGCCTCCTGAGTGATTCCCCTGGCTTTCTCTCGTTCGTTGATAAATTGCGTACAAAATCCAACAATAGCATCATAATAGCAATTGAAAATTACTTTAAACACCTCTTCATTGCCTTCCTTTAGTTGCGTTAAGAGTGTTTCATTGATGATTTCCGATGATGTATTCACAATAATGGATGTCGTTTAGTTTGACAAAAATGCGATTTGTTTCTAAAAAATCAAAGGCGATCTATGTTTCTGTTGAAAGATTTTGAAACATGAGTGTTTTTTGTTTCAAATAGAAAACCAAAAAGAAGTGCTATATCGCGTGTTTAAGAGGGTGGTGTAAAAAAAATAATTTTTTGTGTAGGGGAAATTAGCAGTTCGGTGTACCTAAAGATGTAAGGCTAAAAAATAATTGATGGATTACAATCTGATAAATAAATATCTTAGAAACGAAGCTACTGAAGAGGAGGTTGCTATTATTTTTCATTGGATCAATGAATCCCAGAAGAATAAGGATGAATTTATTCAATATAAGAAGATTTGGGCTATTACAGAGAATCAGCCAGTTGCTGATAAGGAGAGTGTCTGGAAGGATATAAGTAAGGCAATTAAAAAGAGCAGAAAGATAATTCCACTGAAGCAGGTAATTAACTATGCTGCTTCTGTTATGGTGTTGCTTTCGTTGGGGGCATTATTGCAATATCTTATTATGGGGAGAATCAATAATGTGACTTATCCTGATGAAACAAGAATAGAGGTCCCTCGTGGACAAATGTCTAACTTAAAACTTCCTGATGGAAGTACAGTTATACTAAACTCTGGAAGTACATTAAGTTACAGTCCTTCATTTGCTCAAGGCGAGCGAATTGTTCATATTGAAGGTGAAGCTTTTTTTGATGTAACACATGATGACGAGAATCAATTTATAGTGAAAACCAATAGTGTAAATGTTAATGTTCATGGTACAAGGTTTAATGTTGAGGCCTATGATGAGGATGATTTTGTTAAAACAACTCTTGTGACTGGAAGTGTTAGTATTACCGATAAAAAAGGAAAAGGATTGGCTTTGCTTCATCCTAGTGAGATGGCACTCTTCGATCGACAAAGGAGGAGTCTGAATATTTCAAAAGTAGATACAGATAACTACGCATCGTGGAAGCAGGGAGTGGTTACATTTAAAAATGAGCCCCTTGCTGATCTGGCACGGAAAATTGAACGATGGTATAATGTGGAGATTGTTATTCGGAATACTAAGCTTTATCAGGAAAAGTATATGGGGACAATTCTTCGACATAAACCAATTACGCAGATTCTGGAAGTGCTGAAGATGACAGCAATGATTGATTATGAAATTGTATCGAGAGCGGATAAACCTGATTTAATATATTGGGATTAATACTGAGCAAATTTTCACTAAATATAAATAACATGAGACCATAATCTAAAGATCAATAAAATCTAAGAAATGAAGAGGAATAACACATCTTAAAAAAATAGGATCAGGTATACTGGTAATATTCCTGATCCTAACAATTAGGAGTGAGGCAACACTCCTGTAAGAATGTAAAATTAACAGCCTTTAGGAGGGCTATTTATTCACAAACACAGTTCAAATTTATGAAAAAAAATCATGAATATGTCTTCTATTGGGAAGACATTAAAAAGTTGCTACGTATTATGAAAATAACAGCGTTGTTGATCGTGATATTGTGTGTGAACACCTTCGCCAGTTCATATGCACAATCTACCAAGTTTAGTTTTTCTATGAAGGATGCTGCAATTGAAGATATCTTAAAGCATCTGGAGAATGAATCTGACTATTATTTCTTCTTAAAACAGGATGATAAGGTATTGGATAAGCGTTTAAATGTGAATTTTAAAAATGCTTCTATTGATATCATCTTGAACGATATTCTGAAGGATACAGGACTAAACTATAAAGTAGTAGATAAGTATATCGCTATAACTCAGTCTCAATTAAATGGTGTTGCCCAACCGGATAAAGTCTCAGGAACAGTTATTGATACCAATGGAGAAGCATTACCGGGAGTTTCGGTTGTAGTAAAAGGGACAACCATAGGAATAACTACTGATTTGGATGGCAATTATCTTCTTGATATTCCAGAATCTGCACAAGTATTGGTTTTCTCATTTGTAGGAATGAAATCGCAGGAAGTCTCAATAAATGGACAAACAACTATTAATGTTACGCTTGAAGAAGATGCGATCGGGATTGAAGAAGTTGTGGCAGTAGGTTATGGAGTGCAAAAGAAAATTAATTTGACCGGAGCTATTGGTCAGGTTACAGAAAAGGAGATTCAAAACAGACCTCTGACTAATGTATCACAAGGTTTATCAGGATTGGTTCCTGGATTAACTGTTGTTCAAAACTCTGGACAGCCAGGATCAGATACCGGAACAATAAGGATTCGTGGTATTGGTTCTTTCTCAGGTTCGAGATCCGAACCAATGACACTTGTTGATGGTATTGAAGCATCAATTAATCAGGTTGATCCTAGTGATATTGAATCTATATCAATATTGAAAGATGCCGCATCGGCTGCAATTTATGGTTCAAAAGCGGCGAATGGAGTAATTATTATTACCACTAAGAAAGGAAAAGCTGGAAAAACAAAGGTGCAATACAATGCCAACTTTGGATGGCAGGATCCTACTGATTTAGTGGATAAAATGGAATCGGCAGAGTATGCCGTTATGTATAATGAAGCCTTAGCTTATGCTGGTCAAAATCCTAGATGGTCGGACTCTGATATTCAGAAGTTTAAGGATGGTTCCAGTCCGTATACGCATCCTAATACCGATTGGCAGGATTTATTTTATACTGCTTCAGGTCTTCAGCAAAAACACAATGTAAGCGTTAGTGGTGGTAATGATAATGTAACTTTCATGAATTCGGTTGGTTATCAAGATCAGACTGGTATCATTGAAGTGTCTTCGTTTGAGCGTTATACATTGCGAAGTAATGTACATGCAAAGCTTAGTGATAAAGTGAGTTCGAACGTGAAAATGGCTTATACCCGTTCTTTACAGGATCAACCAACAAATCCTTATACTGCAGATCAAGAGCAGATCTTTCGTCAGGTTAACAGAATCTCTCCTTGGGTTCCTTATAAGCATGAAGATGGTACATATGGAACTATTGGTGATGGAAACCCAATTGCATGGATGGATATCAGAGCAAAAAATGATATCAATAAAGATTACTTTACTGGATTGGCTGATGTAAATTATCAAATCACCAATGAATTATCTGTAAAGGCTATTGCATCTTTTAAATCGAGTAACACTGATGACCATGAAATGGTAAAAGATATTCAGTATAATGCAACTAAATATCATGGGCCAAATAAAATGTGGCAACGTCATAAGGTAATGACTCAAAAGAATGGGGATGTATTGATTAACTACAATAAAACATTCAATGATATCCATAAATTGAGTGCAATGGGTGGATATCATGCCGAATTATATAAGTATAAATATACAGAGGCTTTCCGTAAAAACTTTCCATCGAACGATCTTGGAGATATAAATGCAGGTAGTAAGGAGGGAATGGAAGCAAAAGGATATAGTCGTGAATTGTCGATGATTTCATGGTTCGGTAGAGCTACGTATAACTATAAGGAAAAATACTTGTTCGAAGCTAATCTACGTGCAGATGCTTCTTCTCGTTTTGATGAAGACAATCGATGGGGAGTATTTCCATCTTTTTCAGGGGCTTGGCGTGTTAGTGAAGAAGATTTCATGGAAGGAACGAGGGATGTGATTTCTAACCTTAAAATTCGCGGATCATGGGGGGAATTAGGGAATCAGAATATTGGCGATTTCTATCCTTCTTTGGCAACCTATGCTATTGGTAAAAATTACCCTATAGATGACTCATTGCAGACAGGAACAGCCATTACCTCAGCTAAGAAACAAGATATCTCCTGGGAGAAAACAACTACCTGGGGAATCGGTGTAGATGCAGATCTTTGGGAAACTTTACATGTAACATTAGATTACTATAACCGAGAAACATCTGATATTATTATGGATGCTGATGCTCCTATCGAATTTGGAATGAAAGGCTACAAGGATAATATTGGTAAGATGCTTAATAAGGGTATTGAAGTTACTGCACAATACCGCAAAAAAGTTGGAGAATTCGAGATCAATGTTGGAGGTAACTTTGCATTGAACGACAATGAAGTAAAATCACTGGGACAAGGTGTTGAAATGATGGGAAGCGGACAAACCAGATGGATTGTGGGACATCCTATTGACTCTTATTATGGCTATAGAACGGATGGTTTATTTCAGACACAGTCTGAGGTTGATGCCTATTATCCTTATGTGATGAGTGGTAAAAAACGTTTACCAGGAGACATTAGATTTGTTGATACAGATGGAGATAATGAGATAACAGGAAAGGATCGTGTTATATTGGAATCTCAACAACCAAAGTATACATTTGGATTCAATGTTGGAACTACGTGGAGACAATATGATTTTACTGCATTCTTCCAAGGTGTAGCTGGTTGTTCGAGGTATATGAGTAACGAAGCATATGGTTATTGTGCTGGAGATGATGGAACACCAACAACATTCTGGCGTGATCGTTGGACTCCTGATAATCTTACAAATAAAGTGCCTCGTGCATCTCTGTCTGGAGAGATTAGTTTACCATCAACCTTGGTTTCTGATTTCTGGGAAAGAGATGGAAGCTATTTAAGATTAAAGAATGTTCAACTTGGATATAACTTCCCAAAGTCGTGGTGTAATACTTTACGATTGGGATCAGTTCGAGTTTATTATAGTGGTCAGAATTTATGGACAATATCTGATATGCCTAAAGGAATGGATCCAGAATTGCCGTCGGGAAGAGGGGCTTCATATCCACAGTTAAGAGTCAATTCATTTGGTTTAAATGTTTCATTTTAAATAAAGGAGATACTATGATGAAAAAATTATTGTATTTACTACTTGCAGGACTTGTTCTATCTTCTTGTTCTGATTTTCTTGATAGAGCTCCCAAAGATGCTTTTTCTACTTCGACATATCCTGCATCAGAAAAGGATGTGAAAATGCTGGCAATAGGTTGCTATGATGGTTGGGTGAATACTAACTGGATTCTTGAAGGAGATGCAGCCTCTGATAATTTCTACGATGGTTTCCCATGGGAAGGTTGGTCTGCTATTCAAGATGGTTCTATGTCGGCTTCGAACACAGGTAATGCAGGAGGACTTTATAAGTCGTCATATGAGATTATTAATCGTTGTAATAATTTCATGAAAGTATCAGCAGATATCGAGTTTGCTGATTCTGATACAAAAGCAGCATTAGAAGGCGAAGTTCGCTTTATCAGAGCTTGGCGTTACTTTGTTTTAACAATGGGGTGGGGTGATGTTCCTTTGTTTCAAGAGACATTTGCAAGTGTTGAAGATGCGATTATAGCTAAATCTCCTGCTTCAGAAGTGGTGAAATTTGTTAATGATGAATTGGATGCTATTATTCCAGTATTGCCAGTCAATACAGAGAAAGGTCGTATCTCCAAAGGTGCTGCATTGGCTCTTAAAATGCGCTTGAATCTGTTTAAAGGGAATTATGATGTTGCAGCTGATGCTGCCAGAGATATTGAGAAGTTAAATAAGTACGATCTGTTTACAGATGGTGATAATGCTTATTCTAACTTATTTACAAAGGAGTTTGAAGGGAATATTGAGACAATACTTGCCTATCAGCAGTTAGAATCAAATTACTCTGGTTGGATTGTGAATTTAATGCCTAATGGAGATGGAGGTTGGTCCTCAATAGCTCCATTACAAGGATTAGTTGATGCATATGAAACAACGAATGGATTAACAATTGATGAAGATCCAGAGTATGATGAGGTACATCCTTGGAAAGATAGAGATCCTCGTCTGAAAGCAACTATTCTCTATACGGGAAGAACGTGGAAGAATATGGCCGGCTTGGAACGTGTCTATAATGCTGTTGATAAGAATCTTGCAGATGGGTCTGCAAATCCAGATTATCGTACAAATGCAAACAATGCAACCAAAACAGGGTACAACTTCATTAAATGGAATCCTGACTTAACAAAAGTTTCGGATGCTTGGAATACCGGATTTGACATTTATGCCTTCCGCTTTGCTGAAGTTTTATTGAGTAAGGCAGAAGCGCTGATAGAGCAAAATCAGATTACAGATGAAATGTACGAGGCTATTGATAAAGTTCGTACCAGAGCTGGAATGCCTATGGTTGATCGTACTAAGTATTCATCACAAGCAAGTCTTAGAGAATTGATCCGTAGAGAGCGTAGGGTTGAGTTTGCAGGCGAAGGATTGCGTCGCTGGGATATTATTCGCTGGGATATTGCAAAGGATGTATTGAATGGTGATATTAAGGCGTGTGTAGGAACGTTGGATAATCCAGAAAATCCGATAGAAGAGTTACGGGCAACGATGGAAGATCCAGTGCGTATTACAGAGAATAAGTTTGCAGATAAAAACAAACTGTATCCATTTCCGCAAACATATCTGGATATGAATTCAGCATTAAAACAAAATACAGGATATTAGACTATGCATCTTTTCTAATTGCTATTGGGATGGTATCTGATGCATAGGTTGGTAAGTTGATTTAATCAGAAAAGGGTGACTGTTTGTGGTCACCCTTTAATATTTGTAAATTAGATATTCACTTTGTAAATCATTGCTTTGTTGGTCAGGTTAATTGGCAGGGCCAATAGCTTTTTATCTGCGATATACAGAATGTCACCAATACTTTTCTCTGACTTCAATACTATTTCATTTTTACCGTCTTTAGATGTTTTAAACACAACACCAGCTAACCAATCTGAAAGTAAGAATTCGTTATTATTGAATACCTGAACTCCATCCAGGTGTCCGATAGGATCATTGGTTACTTTTTCAATTTGTTTGGTAGCAATATCCATCTTTAAGAAGCGACCATGTGGTGCAGAAAGAGGATCCTCATTATCAAAGTTACCCCAAGCACCAATGTACATATCGTTGCCTACGACCAACAATCCGTTAGGATTCTCCATCTCTGCTGATTGAAACCAGTTGCTGAATTTTCCAGCAGTATCAAGTTTGTACACTGAAGATGTAAACATATCAGAAACATAAACATTTCCATCCTTATCAGCAGTTACATCATTCAAGAATACAGCATCAGCAGTGTGTTTTTTAATCACTTTTTCTGTGGTAAGGTCAATCTCTACCAATTCAGTGATGTCAGCTGCATAAAGCTTATCTCCTACAACTGTAATCCCTTTAGGATCGTTAAGTCCTGTTATAAAGTCCGCGTTCAATACCTTGCCATCCAAAGAAATTTTTGCGATAGATCCGTCAAGAGGTGTTTTTTTATCTGCCTGAATTGAAACATATAAAACTTCTCTTTTTGCATCGTAAGTAATCGATTCGCAATGAGCCAGATTTGGAACCTCAGCAACAAGTTCGAATGTTTGCTTTGGTGTTTCTGGTTGTTTTACTTGTTGTTTCTTCTTATTCCCACTACAACTAATTAGAGTAATGGCACATAAGATTACGATTAGCGCTTTTTTCATGTCGTTTATTCTTTGGGTTAATTTGTCAGTTTTAAGATGTTCACTGACAATTGGATAAAAGATTTAAGACCTAAATATAGAACTATTTAATAATACCCAAGAAAATTGCAAGTTGATGTAACGGTTTAGTTCCATATGCGAATTAAAGACACAAAAAAAGTGTCTGTACCTATCCGATATGAACTATCGATAGTCTACAGACACTCCATTTATATGTTATCTCAATTTATTGCTTTACAAAATAAAGTAGTTCATCTAATGCGACATCAAATTCTAGAGTTTTACCTCCTTTGACTTTTTTTCCTGATGGAAGCATCCACTTTCCAGCAGGTAGTTTTACGCTGCGTGTGCGAGCTCCTTTTTCAAGGACTGGTGCAACTAGAATCTTATTTCCAAGCATAAACTGGTCGGTGATTTTTGCATATCCTTGTTTTGGATAATTGTATTCCATAGGGCGCATGATGGGTTCTCCTGTTTTTGCAGCCTCTTTGGCCAATTGGAGGATATAGTCTTTGTACTGCTGACGAATGTCGATTGATTTTTTCACAGCCTTAAGGTGTGTTTCATCTAATATTCTCCAAGGAGCAACTGAAAACTGCATCATCGGCATTAAAGCATGACATTGTGCTGATCTCACAATTAATTCCTGGTCGATAATGGCTCCATCAAGGAATGATTTATACTGTCCTCCTCCGATCATATCAGGACAAGAGAATGGGTATCCCATAATACCTTCAACAAGCATCTGTGGGATAAGCATGCTAAGGTGGCCCCAGCTATGATCTTTATCGTGTAGACGCTCTGCCAATGGCTGACCTCCCATTTTCCACATAGCACGGTATTCGTTAAGTGGGAATGCCAGACCAATTTCTCCATATAGACGAGAGTGATCATTTGGAGAAAGACCATTAAGGTCTAGATCTTGTGTATAGAATCTTGCATCTCCAGCATCTAACTTGAAGCCGTCTACTCCGTATTTGTCGACCAAGCGTTGTAACTCATCCTTGAACCACTGTTGAGCATCAGGATTAGATAGATCAAGTAAAGCACTAACTCCATTCCACCAGCGTATCATGGCTGTTTCTCCTGAATTGTTTTTCAGGAAGTAACCTTTTGCATCTAAAGCACGATAGATGTCGCAGTCGGGACTTACAAATGGACAAACCCATAACATTACCTTATATCCCATCTCATGAAGTTCATCCATCATGGCTTTAGGATCACTAAATCGACCTTCATGGAAATTCCATTTCCCGTAGTCTTCCTGCCAGTTATCGTCGATCATTAATACTCCTGCTGGATAGCCGTTATCCTTTATTGCATGAGCATATTTAAGAATGTCTTTTTGGTTTTGATCATACATCAATTCAATCCAAGTGTTGTACTGTGGACTTGTAAATAGTAGCTCGTCTGGCATCTTCCCAGAAGGAGGGAAGTAGTTTTTACTGGCATACATGAATGCATCCTTTAATGAGCCTTGTGTTTCAGTACGGATGATCTTATCACGACTAGATACGATTAGTTCATCAGAGTTATTTTCAATACGTAATGGTTCTTCACTCCATAAAACATCTCCATTGTCAGAGATAATTAAAGGTTGTACCTGATTTCCAAATCCAGCACCCCAAGTGTCAAATTCTAAATCTTCATCAAAAGGCATTTTGTGGCCTTGTCCGATGATTCCCATCCACCAATTACTACCTGCGGGTTTATTTACCTTTTCAGTGTGAGTGATAGCTCCTTTATTTTCTTGTGCAAGCTCACTGATGCTCCACTCATCTTGCCAACGCATTACAGGTTCATCGTTTTCATAGACCATAGGCAACCAGATGTAGCGACCATCAATAGCATTTTCAGGAGTCCAACGATCTCCCATATAAATGAATTCACCTTTGGCTGCATTGATAGGAAGTACATAAGTACTTTGCGACTTGAAGGTAAGGTTGGCTTCTTTTCCGCGACAAGGATTGCCTAACTCTCTCCATGGTCCGAAGATATGATCAGCAACTGCTGTACGTGCGGCATTAGGTCTCCAACCAGTACAATCAGATGCAATAATGTAATATTTCCCGTTACACTTAAACATTGCTGGTGCTTCCATATATCTGTTAGGAAATGCTCTTGCAAACTTTCCTGAATACGATAGATAGTCGTCACTTAATTGGGAGATGTGAAGTGTACTGTTTTCTTCAGAAGAGTAAATGTGATAGGCTTTACCATCTTCATCTACAAATAAATTCATATCTCTGGCCATCTGACCTTTTGAAAAATCTCGTCCTAAGATATTAACTGAGTCAACATGTGCAGGTAAACAACCGTAACCACCACAGTATGCATCCTTTATATCTTTTCCAACAGGTGCTTTATGAAAAGCATGAACATTTACAGGCCAGTGTCCTTTGTTTGGACGAATGCTCCTGATAAATTTAAAAGGACCTGTAGGTGAGTCTGCAACAGCTATCCCACTGCGAGCAGCATCATATCCTTGATCTTTCAACTCAAGGTGGAACCACATAACGAACTTACCGGTCTTTTCGTTATAGATTACCTTAGGTCTTTCAAGAATACACCCTTTAGCAATGTCGTGTTTTGGATTATTTTCAACAACAGCTAATGCAATCCCCTGATCTTTCCAATTGTACAGATCATTGGAGGAGTAGCAATGAACACCAACATGTGCTTTGTTACCAGCGTCTCCTTCAATCTTGTGTTCGCCATACCAATAGTAAGTATCACCATACTTAAGTATTCCCCCTCCGTGCGCATTGATGTGCACTCCATTGTTGTCTTTCCAGATTTTTCCTGGTTTGAATGAATTCTCCTGAGCATGAACAGACATGCACAGTGCTCCCAGTAGTAGGAAGCTCCATACTTTACGAATAAACTTTCTCATCTTTCTTACTTGGTTAATACAATTTCTTGTTAATGCGGATTTAAATATACACTATTTTTTATAATTACATGATTTATTGATGCTAACGCTTTCTACTAAACTGGTTTAGGATAGTAGCTTATTTAAAAACAATGAAAGCAACCACTTCCAAATAAAGATGGAAATGGCTGCTTAAATATAATTGCTCTATGGTATTAGGCTAATCATTCCACCAGAACATACTGTTCCAGTTGTTATCATACCAGGTCCTAAAGTTTGCTTGTCCTGGATACTCTTCGTTCGATTTTAATGGTTCCTGGAATGTTGGCATCTCCAATGAAGGACTACCAGCATTGTTCAATAACCACATTCTTGCTTCATTTCTGTTGTTATCTCCTGTTATAGGGATATCAAAACCAGTTGCTCTTGCTTGATTGTACGCTACTGTATTTTCAGCTTCTTCACTGGCTGGGTATGCAGTTCTGGATGGAAATTGTGTACCTGAACCCGATGATTCATAGTTTGCCGATCGGTGTGATGCTCTTAGTTGAGGCAACATAGTACGGCGATGATCAAAATAAGATTCAAAACCAAGGAATACCGATGCTAACCATTTTTGTTCTGCGATAAGTAACAAATGATCTCTTCCCGCATTCCAGTCAACATGGCTTTGTTGCTTGTATTCATCTAAATTTGATAAGCCTTGATCTGCATATGCTCTGTCGTATTTGTCTGTTCCAGTAAAACCACAGCTAAACATATCCATTGATGCCTCAATACCTTTTTCATAGTATTGACGTGCAACTTCATCTCCTCCTGTAATGATGCCTTTTTTAGCAGCCTCAGCAAGATTGAAGTTTAACTCTGCATATGTTCCTAATACTATCGGGTGATCTGCACAATCAGATGTTGCGCGCATTTCGCTGTCAACAGTAATAAACCAATCACCTATTCGACTGCAGTATTCCATTCCGCCATTCCAGGAGCTGGCATCTCCATTTCCTGTTGTAATTCCATACAGGTGGCCGATGTACTTATCTACCCCTGGATTACTAGGTAATACGTTTGTGTCAGCATTATCATGTACCTTTTGTACTGGTTTGGCATAAACATAGACACGAGGATCTTTCAACGAAATAAGTCGCTCAATTAAGATGTTACTCATTGTGTTTTCTCGTAGCTGCCAGTCGCCAATTCTAAACCAATATGATATTCTGTCTACACCATCGTAGTTAATTGCAAAGTTATCTTCATTAGAAGAGAATACAGGATAAGTATTACTGTCAGATACAATCTCCTGCATGATGCTTTGAGCCGATTGTGGATCTGCATTATACATGTACAGTGCCATTCTGAATCTTAGCGTATTGGCTAATTTCTTCCACTTAAGAATATCACCAGCATATACATAGTCACTTTTATCATCAATATTATCATCCGAAGAGTTGATCATTAATCCTGCCTGTTTTAGCTTCTCAAGAATAGCAGGGTAGATTTCCTTCTGAGGATCGTATGAGATCAGGTACTTTACTTCATCAGAATCATTGATTACATCGAAATAAGGAATTGGTCCATCAATAGTACAGATCGTGTACATCAGGTAACATTCCCAAATATCCGCTACTGCCTCATAGCGTTTATCCTCTAGTGCTTGAGCAGCTCTTCTTAAGTTTTTAACGTTACGGATACTTGAATATGCAGGTCCCCATATGTTGCCATCTAAATCGTGCCATGAGCGATGGCGGTTACCCTGACTTAAGCTTCGCTGTTTTCCAGTATACTCTGATACGGCTCCCATTACATTGATAATTGTTTCTGCAAAACGGTCAGATCCTTCAATCATAGGTCCTACAAAATACTTAGGGTGAATGGTACTTCCGCTAGTGATCTGTGGTTTGTTGATGTCAGTATTAAATTCCTCATCCCAGGTTCTACACGAAAAGGAGGTAACTAGAAATACCAAGCACCACAGTTTTATTATTGAGTTTTTCATTTTTCTCTTGTTTTAGTTTAGTGAAAATTCATTAATACCTCTCATTAGAATCGCATTCTTACGTTTAGCGTAAAGGTTCTTGCTGAAGGAACACCACCAGCATTCGCAATTCCTGGTACACTTCCTGCATTGCCTGCACTTTTAAATGTTTCAGGATCAACATGCTTAACCTTTGTCCATAGTGCAAGGTTTCTTCCTGTTAGAGAAATTCTAAGATCTTTCAATAATCCTTTTCCAAGGAGTTTTTTAGGAACATTATATCCTAAAGTCATTTCTTTCAATTTAAGGAAAGAACCATCGGTTATCCAAATATCATTGATTTCACCATCGGTCATGAAATCGCCCCAGTAGCTTTCTGCATTTACTTCATCGCCTTCAACAAATGGGCGGATGCCTTCTGGTGATTCCCATACTCCTTCAGGTAATACACCTGTCTCACGACCAGCAACAGTTCTTTTATCTAATCCTTGATTTACAAATGTCTTTTCAAAACCATTGAACACAGCGTTTCCATAGTTGGCAAAGAACAAGAATGATAGGTTGAAATTATTGTAGCTAAACTCATTGCTCCACGAACCAATCCAATCAGGATTGTAGTATCCAATAATTTCTTTATCGCTTCGAGGTAAATCTTTACTTCCATCAAAGAATAATTGTCCGTCGTATTGTTTTAGAGATGCTTCGTGCTCGTTTTCATCATACTTGAATTTACGGGCCACGCGCGAATAAATTGCTCCACGACGTTCACCTACAAAGTCGTATGTAAACAGGCGGTAATCAATGTTGTGTGTAATTGCATATTCAGGATTTTCATCATCAAGTTCAGTTACTTTAGTGCGATCCATCGACCAGTTTAGTGCTGTGTTCCATTGGAATTTCTTAGTCTTTACAGGTGTTGCTCCAATGGTTAACTCAAGTCCTTCACTCGATACTTTACCAATATTTCTAATGATCTGATCATATCCGGATATCGGACTAACAGCCATGCTCCAAATTTGGTTCTTTGTCTTTACATTGTAGTAGGTAACATCAACGTTCAATCGGTTTTTGAAAAGTGTTGCCTGGGCTCCAAATTCCAAAGAGTTGGAGTATTCTGGTTTCAAGTCAGGATTACTCTTTACACGATCCTCGGAAATACTAGCTACACCACCACTACCTTTTGTGAAATTGTAGAAAGGATCTAATTGGAACGGTGTGGTTGCATTACCAACCCCTGCGTAGTTAGCCTTTATTTTCAATAGATCAATCTTCTCATTTAGGTTGAGCATCTTGTTTAACAACACACTTAAACTTGCTGACGGATAGAAATAAGAATCATTTTCTTTATACATCAATGTTGAGTTCCAATCGTTCCTGGCAGTGATGTCTAAATAGATCATGCTTTTATATCCCAAATTAACAAATCCGTACAACGCATTGGTTTTGCTATGTTGGTCGTAGGCATTTGATACCGTAGGATAAGTGCGGTAGTTGCTTAGGTTGTATACATCAGGAATTAGTAGTTGCGATGATTCTCCACTAATCCAGCTACCATCAGTCGACATCATGTTACCTCCAAATGAAGCTACTAATGAAAGGTCACTATTGATTTGTTTGTTATAGGTTAAAAGGAAATCAGAGTTCATCTCGTAACCTTTCGACATACCAGTAGAGAACTTTCCATGCTCGCGGTTTGGACCTTCGGTTGTTACTTGTTCCTTGTAACGAGTTTCTCTTACTCGTCCATTCACTCCTGAGCGTAACAATAAACTCCATTCATCAGAGAACTTAAAGTTAAGAGATAAGTTCCCAATGTATTTCTCATTGATCCAGAAGTTGGTATTCTCGTATAATGAGAAATATGGGTTGTCGGATTGCTCTAGCCACTGACGTTGTTTAACACCTTTTTCTTCCCAGTAATTCTTCAGTTCATTTAAATCGATATTCGCAGGCCACATTCTTGGATCCATTCCTTTGTCATTGTCACTGAATGTACGGGCATACTTAACATTTGATTTGATATCAAGTAGGCCATCCATGAAGCTCCATCCTGTAGTGATATCTACACGATTTTCGCGATAAGATGTATTCGGAATCATTCCATCCTGACGAACATCGGTGAATGATATCCTGTAGCGACCTGTTTTGTTATCGCCGGCCAAAGAGATGTTGTTGGTGAATATTGATCCTGTGTCGTAGAAATCTTTTGCGTTATCAGGATGCGCCTCCCATTTTTCAGAGCCCCAAAGTTGAGTGATTGGTTGCCCTTCAAATTTTGGTCCCCAGCTTTGTCCTTTGTTACTGAAGTATTCCCCTCCAGATCCTTGTCCGTACTGATCTTGTGCATCAGGAAGTATCATCGGATTAGAAAGACTGAAACTAGAATTAATCTCAACGTTTAATCTACCATTTTTTGGTCCTTCTTTCGTGGTTAACAGAATAACACCTGCACCTGCTCTAGATCCGTATAATGCAGCCGCAGCAGGTCCTTTCAGTACTGAAATAGACTCAATATCCTCGCTTGCAATATCATTGATACTACTTGCCGGAATACCATCTACAACATACATTGGTTCGTTCTTTCCAGCCAATGATGTTTCTCCACGGATTACAATACGTGAACCTCCACCGGCAAGACCGCCACCACCTTGGGTAATATGAACACCTGAAACTTTTCCTGCAAGAGAATTGACTACATCTAGCTCTTTTGATTCCACAACTTTATCACCGGCAACTTTTTGTACAGCATAACCTAGTGCTTTCTTTTCGCGTGATAAACCTAGAGCTGTAACAACAACCTCGTCAACTGCTATATCTTCTTCCTGTAGCTTAATGTTGATTGTAGTTTTTCCCGTAAAGGCAATCTCCTGTGTTTTCATTCCTACAAACGAGAAGACGATTGTTTCGCTGCTCTCAGGAATTTGCAGTGTATAGTTTCCTTCCAAATCGGTCGTAATTCCAATGGCAGTTCCTTTTACCACCACCGATACTCCAGGAATTGGTTCCCCTGCCGAGTCGGTAACTTTACCTTTTAGTGTTTTTTGCTTTTGGTTAGCGTCTCCATTTGTCTGTTTGAGATCAGACTTTGTAATCGCCACATAGTTATCTACTACCTTATAGTTAAATTTTTCATCTTGAAGTAATTTCTCCAATACTTCATAGATGGTAGCATCTTTGAAGCGGATGTTCTTCAACTTCACATTTTTTACTTCTTCAGTTTTGTAGAAGAAGTAAAAATCAGACTGATCTTCAATTTTTTCAAGGACATCCATTAATGTTGCACTTTGCATTTCAATGGAAAACACTTTGTTTTGACCGAAAGTCTTAGCAAATGTGTTAAATGTCAAAATTATACTAAGTAATAGAGTTAGTTTCATTATTACTAAAATTTTAAACATACCACCTCCATTAGCGGTACCTTTTGGAATTTTTTTCATAGTTTTGATACGCTTTAGATTATGAATAATAATTAAATGCAAGGGAAATAGATTTGTGATTTCCCGTCAGGAACCGGAGGATCTCGCACATCTTCCGGTTTTTTTAGGTTAAAGAATTAGTTCATAGGCTACTATTTTATAATTACTGTACTTTTCTTATCCGGATAATTTTTTATTTCATATTCTATACCTGCCATCACCTGGAGGATTTCAAATACCTGATCTAAAGGCTTATTTCTTAGTATTGTTCCACCATATAGTTGATTGGCAATATCTTGATTTTCAAGTATGATATCGACATTGTACCATCGCTCTATCTGTTTTAAAAATTCGCCAAATGGCTTGTCCTTTAAAACTATATAACCGTCTCTCCAGCTTGTGTATAATTTCGTATCCACTTTGCTGAGTGAAATCTTTTTGTTTTTGGAGTTGAATGTAATGAGCTGTCCTGGCTCAAGTTTTGAAGTGTGCTTTAAGGTTGGTATACTTGCTTCTATGCTTCCTTCAACTAATGCTGCTGTAGCTATATCTTCATCAGGATATGCTTTAAAATTGAATTGTGTTCCTGTTACTTTGATATTAAGCTTTGGATTTTCAATTTTGAATGGAGAATCTTGGTTCTTCTTTACTTCCAGAAAGGCCTCTCCCAGAATCTTAACAGTTCTCTCGTCCATGGTAAATGTTGATGGATAAGAGATCGAGGATCCAGAGTTTAACCATACAAGCGTACTGTCTGGAAGTGTAATTTTTGCTGTTTGCCCCATTGGAACCTCTACAACACTTAAGTGATTTTTATGAACAAACACATTCAATTGTTTCTCAATAAATATCCCCATTATTAAGGCTACGATTAATACAGCAGCATATCGCCAGAAAGTACGACCAATTGAAATGATAGTTGGTCCTTCTTTTCGTTTGATCTTTTTATTGACGCTTTTGAGATTATCCTGAACAACTAGTTTGGGCAATGAAGAATCTCTGGAGCTAAGTTCCCATGCATTTTTTAGTCTTGCATATTGAGCTAAAGCTTCTTCATTGTCAGAAAGCTGGTCAAGTAATTCTTCCTTCTCTTGCTGACTCGTTCTTCCGCTGATTAATTTTATTATTTCTAAAATATCCATTTTTACTATTCCGAATAACGCTCTAAGTTAGTGTTTGACTATATATCCGGAAGAGAAGCAAATACCCTGATAGAAAAATTGATTTTTTTTAAGAAATAAATAAATAAGAGACCAAATGAAGGTAATCTTTGAGGTTTTTTCTGAATATTTTTAATGCTTTAGTTATTTGTGTTTCAACGGTTTTTGTTGATATTTCGAGTTCCTCAGCAATTTCTTTGTATTTTTTGTTCTCAAAGCGACTCATTTCAAAAATTTTCCTGCATTGTGGTGGCAATTCTTCAAGCGTTGAGGTTATGATTCGCTCTATTTCCTGGAAGGACATTGTTGATGTATCGAGTTGCTGAAGAGCATATTGATTGAAACTCATTTCCTTAATCTGCGACTTGGTGAAGGATTTAAATTTCTCCTCCACTTTTATCCGCTCAATAAATTTTACACATTTATTTTTCGTAACAGAATAGAGCCAAGCATTGAGATTTGTATCGTTTTTTAGCTTTGTGCGTTGAATCCAGAAATCCACAAAGGTATCCTGCACAATGTTTTCGGCAGATTCTTTATCTGTAATATATCCATAAGCGAAATGATATAACCGGGCGAAATAGGAGTTAAATATTAATTCAAATACCCCTCGATCTCCTTCCTTTAATCGATATATCAGCTCTTGGTTGCTAAGTTGCATTATATGTCAGTTGTGTTTAGCATTGTAGTTTGGGTTGCAAAATACATCAATGGTTATTGATTTCAAAATACTTCTTTATGCTTTAGATTATAGCAATATTACATCAAAGGCTAGATGAGAGCTTTCAGAATTTTACCTCCACGCGATTTAAATCCCGCAGAACCATGTTCAAGATGAGTTTCAATGGTTAGTTGAAGTTCTTGCTTTAGTTCTGGATAACGTGATGTCGCATGAAAAATAAACTGCATAGCATTTACTCTTACTGCTATTGGAACTGTCAAATCGTTTAACCAATCAAAACAGTAGTTGATTAAATCACCTGGAATATCTTTGGGCAATGGATGCAAGGCAATAATCTTAAGAAAATGTCGCTTGTGACCATCAGGTAAAGTTGGTGTTAACAACTCTATTATTGCGGGAACCAATGGTCGCACAAATTGGGGGGATAGGTCATTAACATTATCAAGAAGCCAAGCTGCTCGCCATGCTTTTTTATGATTTAAACGAGCAATATCAATTAGCTCTCTGATCTGTTTGGGATTATCCTTTATTGTATGAGCAATTAATGCCCCTTCCTCTTTGTGTAGCGATCCCAGTACTATTTCCTTAAGATTCATTGACTATTATACTTCAATATCCTTTATTACCTCTTCTGCTTTCTCCTTGTCTTGCTCCATGATATATAAATCAACGCAATTGGGTATGCCGCTTGCCCATCCAACGTGAATTGATTCCTGGAATTCGTCTCTAATGATACATGTTATTCCTATTTTTTCCAACTCTGATTTTATTAAATGAGCTTGAACCTCTGCTCCAGAATATATTTTTATTAATTCGTCATGTGTATTCATAATTGTTGTTTTTAAGTGTTAAGGATAGTAAGATAATAAAATATTATGGGAAATGGAAGCCGGAGATGCAGTGCGATGGAGCCCACTTGAGCGCAGAAGACCTGGAAAATTAGATTCACGTTAGAATGATGTGAAGGGAGATGGAGATTTGAATGAAATAATGGAGATTGGAAGAGAGCGCCATGTGATGTGTAACATATCAAATATTGGAAGTCTCGCTATATGTTGGGGAGATGTTTGGCCTAATAAACTGTATCGTATGTTTGAAATTCCTAACCGTTGACTGATGAAAAAGAAGTAGTGTATTTAACTGTGCATTAAATCAATGTGTTAAGTGTTGTTAAAAAAGTTAAATATTTGCGTTTTTAGGAACTTTCGATATACTTTTATCGTTGAATAAAGAGATGAAGGAAAATTAGAAGGAGATGTGGATTAAAATTATTTCAGTAGCCTTATTGGCATCAATCAAGTATTTAGCGACACTTCCCTACGCCTTGTTCATTGGCCTTGAATATCGTGAGGCAACGATCGTGGTAATTGCTGGAGGATTGTTCGGTTTTGTATTCTTTTTTTATTTGAGTGGTTGGATTATTAGACGGGTGAAGAGATTAAAACCTGCAGTGTGTAGCATTATGCCTATGTCAATACGACAATTCACAGGAAATGTGTGTAGTGGCCGAAGCACTAAAAAGATTAGGAAAAAAGGTGCAGGTAAAAAGCGATTCATCGTGAAGGTGAAAAAGAAGTACGGTTTCTGGGGACTTATTATCGCTACACCAGTGTTATTATCAATTCCTTTGGGAGCATTTCTTGCCAATAAGTATTATCGCAAGCGTCAACATTTGGTATTGTATATGTCTATCTCTATTGTATTATGGGGAACATTAATATCAAGTGCGGTATCGCTATTTGGTTAAGGTACAAGTCCTTTTTGTCTTAATTGCTCAATGATTTTTAAATCTGCTTCAGCCCATTGCAGTGTTGAGGCCTGATCCAGTGTTACCCATTTTATTTTGGCATGTTCATGTACAACGATGTCTCCTTGGTACGCAGGACAAATAAAAGGAATTAATTCAATTTGTTTATTTCCATAGTCATGGTATATCGCTTCAAGCTGTTGTGTTGGTGATACTATAATCTCTAATTCTTCCTTAATTTCCCGAACTATAGAGTCGGGAGCACTTTCTCCATTTTTTAACTTACCACCCGGAAATTCCCAATGAAGAGGATGATCTTGATTGGCATTTCGTTGAGCTGCAAGAAACTTAGTTCCCTTTAAAATTATGGCACAACTTACTTTTAGAACTGATTTTGTCATCTATTATTCTTTCATATTTTCTATAGTCATACAAAATAAAGAAAAAGGATTCAGGAATGGCTAAGAGAAAAAATATTTTGCGTTTTTAAAAAAGTAATGTATGTTTGTACTATAAGACTATTACAAGTAGACAAGTAGAACATATGATAACTTTTAAACTAGATCCAAAAGCAGGAACTCCATTTTACCGACAAATCATTGATCAGATTAAGTTTG
The DNA here is from genome assembly GCA_005217565.1 of Puteibacter caeruleilacunae. GTDB lineage: Bacteria > Bacteroidota > Bacteroidia > Bacteroidales > Prolixibacteraceae > Puteibacter > Puteibacter caeruleilacunae. The sequence goes on along the minus strand of SJCO01000002.1, from coordinate 261,305 downwards.
GCATAGCCACAGGTAAATTAAAAATAGGAGAGCAATTGCCAACAGTAAGAGCATTAGCTGTTGACTTGAAGGTTAATCTAAATACTGTAGCTAAAGCTTATAAGGAGTTGGAAATCCAGAATATATTGCAGACACAGCAGGGAACCGGAACTTTTATTAATGAAATAGAACTTCAGATTTCAGATAAGGAGAAAGAGGCGAAGTTGGAAGAAATATGTAATGAATTTTCTACTATAGCTTTTAGTTATGGTTTCTCAATTGATGATATAATCAAGCACTTGAAAAAACAAAAATAACATAGACATTTTATGTGTAATTAAAACGATTACCCCGAAACATGACCTATAAAACCATAGCCGGACATTGGTTGTAAGTCTTGTTTCCCGGCAATACCAATCTTAAAAATTTATACCCATGAAGACAAATAAGATCACAAAAGGAATTCTGAATCCTATTTCTTTTTCTGTACTGATTATTTTAATTGGCAGTGTAACTGCTCTTCACTATGCAAATATTATCCCTATAGAGGCATTGATTGCTTTAAATTTAGTGTCGATATTTATTGCATGCTCAATACATGTTGCTGATCAGTGGGAAAAAGCTGTAGTACTTAGAATGGGAAAGTATAGGGGCCTAAAAGGTCCAGGTGTTTTCTTTATAATTCCTATTATTGACCGAATTGATAATTACATTGATCAGCGTGTACGTGTTACAGACTTCAAGGCAGAGCAAACCCTTACTAAGGATACTGTTCCGGTTAATGTTGACGCTGTAGTATATTGGACTGTCTGGGATGTTGAAAAGGCAGCTCTGGAGGTGCAGGAATATGAAAAGGCAATAGAGTATATTGCACAAACTGGTTTGCGAGATATTATTGGAAAACATGAGTTGGCTGATTTGTTACAAGAGAGAGATAAGATTGCTGAAGATTTACAACAAATACTTGATCACAATACCAGTCCTTGGGGAATAACCTGTCAAACTGTTGGTATAAAAGATATTGTAATTCCTCAGGATTTGGCCGATGCAATGAGTAAAGAAGCTCAGGCGGAGCGTGAACGAAGAGCTCGTGTAATTTTGGGAACAGCTGAGACTGAAATTGCGGAAAAGTTTGCCCGAGCAAGTGAGCAATATAGTGAGAATCCTGTTGCACTACAATTAAGGGGAATGAATATGTTGTATGAAGGATTAAAGGAAAAAGGATCAATGGTAATTGTTCCAAGCTCGGCTTTAGATAATATGAATCTTGGAGCCATGGGGGGATTGGTATCACTGGCTAAAGCAAATGATATGGGGACAAATCAAACTCCGGTTGTTTCAGCAGGACAGCAATAAGTACATAGTTAATTCTGCAGTGATTGCAGGATTTGAATCATAACAGAGTAGCATCTGAAGGCTTTAATCGGTTAGTCGCTGATTAAAGCCTTTTTTATTTTTACTTAATTGATGGATTTGATGGAGATTAGATTGTGGGAATATCATTATGATGAGCGATGGATTTTGATTTTTATGAAAAGAGGCAATTCCTGCGTTAAGTCATAATGTCAGTGGGTGATTTAGTTTATTTTTGTAATCAACTATGGAATAAATCGTTGTGATTGTTGTAATGTAATGTATTATAGTGATACGCATATGACGTTCAACGAAATTATCGTTTCAAAAAATTAACTAGATTTAAAATGAGGACTTTATTTATTGGAGCACTATGTTATGCTTTATGCTGTACGCTTACGCTTCAGGCTCAGAAAAGTGTAAGTTATCCAAAGCTTATTAAGCAATTACAAGATGAGGGGTGGCATCGAAAAGAGATTGATCGCTTGTTACAAACTTATATCCATGAGAGTTCTGGGATAGGTTCCAAAAAGGATGCTGCCGGCACTCCATTACCCGTGCCTAATGTGAATATGTTGAGAGACATCTCGCAAGTGCATCAATGGGTTGAGCAGTATCGATTGTCGTATGACAATTTTGAGCAAGTGTTTCCTACTTCAACGGAAGCTTCAGATATCGTTAGGGCCGCAAGACTTAATCCTGATAGTGAAGTAATGCGTGATCGAGGTTTGTGGAAACACGTAGCTATGTATTCGACCTCTGGTAGAATTTATGATCTGGAACTTAATCCTGAAGATCCTAAAGAGATGTATGCTAATCCGGATGGAGACGGTATCTTTAATACCACAGATGGAGGATTAACATGGAAATCGATTACTGATAATATTCCTGATCGTCTACACCGTAATTCGTATGAAAATATCATTGTTGATCCTGCTAACTTTAACCATGTCTTTTCTATTTCTCGTTATGGACGTATGTATGAGACTGAAGATGGTGGAGAACAATGGTCTTTTGTTAAAAATGAAAATCATGATAACAATTTAGCTCCTCAGTTTAAATGGGTAGAAGCTTTTCGTAATAACGGAGGTGAATTGATCTTAATTGGTACGGTTACAAAGAAACATGGACTTAACCATGGATGGGCGCCAGGAGTATATCGTTCTGTTGATCAAGGTAAGCATTGGGAACAAGTCGATGTTGAAGGTGAGAAATTTCAAGAGTTAGCTTTTCATTCAACCAATAATGATTTGATATACCTGGGAAGCACTTCTAAACTGTACAAATCGATTAATGCAGGTGAGTCATTCGAGTTATTGTATGATTTTGACTATGGAAATCAACCAATGTTTATAGCGCCATTGAGTGCACAAGATTCCGAAGGTTTATATGTTGTTGTTTCGAAAGGAAATCAGACTCAGGTACATTTCTCTATTGATGGTGGGAAAACATGGGAATTGCGACAGGACTCGGAAAAGAAGATTGGGTATGATAAAGGAATCTTTGGAAATGGCGGAAGTGGAGGCTGGATTAGCTTCTTTGCAGTAGATCCATTTAATAAAGACCATTTGATTGCTTCGACTGTAGGTACTTGTGAGTCATTCGATGGTGGTAAAAATTGGGAATATCAGGCTTGGTATACCAGAGCATTAGCTCAACAGAAAGATGGAAGTAGAGTGTTGGCGCCGCATGGTAGTCATAATGCCGATAACCACGTATTAAAGTTTCACCCAAAGAAAGCTAATTTCATGGTGAAAGGTTGTGATGCAGGTATTATGATGAAAGAGAAGGCTGATACCAACTGGGTAAATATCAATGGTGATATGCCTGCATTTTTATGGTATTCAGTAGTTGTTAATGAATTTGGAGATCGTTATGTGGCAGGGAATACTCAGGATGTGAATATCCAGACTTATCGATATAATAAGTGGGAGAATGATAGAGGGTACGAAGGAGATGCAATCTTCATGAATCCATCAACAAATACTACCTATTATCCGGTAGCTAAAACTGAAGAGGGGGAAGGATTGAATTTTCTTGAACCTGGATTTTGGAAAATGCATTCATGGAATCATCCTAAGGTGGCTGTCAATTATTATAACCTTGATCAGTTATATATCGCTTATGGAAGACGTCCAATTGAAAAGGATCCCCAGTTACCAAAGTTTTTGTATGTAAGTAATAATCGTGGAATATCATTTCAGCGTGTACCTAACATGAATGATAAACCTGTATACTCGGTAAATGTATCACGAACTCAGCCTCAGGTATTAACCGCTTTTACTGAAACTGATGTCATGCAGACAATTACTCAGGGAGAAAGTTGGGAAACGCTTAAATATCCTGAAGGTTTTAAGGGTACTCAGCGTAACCGAAAAGTGAGTGGCTGTGTTGATCCTGTGAATCCAAAGCGTATGTGGATTGGTGGAGATCAAGGTCAGATTATTACTACCGAGGATGGTGGAAAGAACTGGAATAATATTACTGGATCACTACCCAAAGGACACATATTAGAGTTGTTGTATCATGAGGGAACAGCTGGAGATCTTTATGCGTTGGTTAAGGGGTATGGAGTTTTCTATAAGGGTACCAATGATAATGACTGGAAGTTGTGGATGAAAGGTTTTAATTTGGCTGATTTTACAGAGATAAGAATTGATTATCCAGCGCAAAAGCTTGTGGCATCAAGCTATGGTCGTGGTTTATGGCAGGCTGATCTGGAACAATCGGTTGAACGCTTTTATTCAAAGGGTATTAAAATTAAGCAGCACGGAAATATTTTTAGTGTGGATTCAGAACTACAAACACCTGCTTATTACAATTATAACTGGACCGTTAATGGTGAGAGTGTAACCAACAATATGAATTCCTTAAATGTTGATCGTATAAAGGCTGGAGATGTTGTTGAGGTAAGTATTTCTCCTCGTTATTCATCAGATGTGGTAACTACTACCTCCTTGAATGTAAGTCAAAAGGCAAGGCGTGGGAAGCTGAATGATAACGAGGAAACTTTGTTTTTGAATGATGGCTTCCTCGATGCGGGAGACATTGATATTTTTGGAGCAAAGCAAAACTTTACAATTAGTGTCTGGGTTAAACCTGCTACAGCAGGAGTAATTGCAGCTAACAGAAGAACATTCTACCGAGACGCAAAAGGTTGGTATCTGGAGATTACTAAAGAAGGTAAAATAAATTTTAACGCTGCATTTTATCAAAACAGATCGCTGGAGAAAACATTTGAAAAGGGTGTTGATCAGTCCATTATGGTTTCATCAGATGATACAGAGGTAAAATTCAATCAATGGGCACACGTTGTTGTTACTGTAGATAGAGAGAAAGAAATAACTGTTTATGTAAATGGTCAGATCGTAGGAACTGAATCATTGAGTAACATTCCTTCTGACTTGTCATTAAATAGTGTATTGAATATGACTCTATTTGCTGATTCGTATGGGAAAAAGAGAATGATTGGAGAGATGAAGAACTTTGTGATTCTTAAGAGTGCAGTGTCATCAGCTGATATTTCAGGTTTGAGTCAAAATCATAAGAAAGCTGTCGATAAGGTTGTCTATTATATCGAAACCAAGGGAGCTAAAGGTGCTGTTGAGGCATTGTCTGGAAAAAAATTGATTGCGAAAGGAGAGGATTACTTGTCGGAGTAAATGTTCAATAGTATTCATGATAAATTACAAACAATACTGAAAGTTGTTTGGAGTAAAAAAAAGGCATTTCATTTATAATGGGATGCCTTTTGTGTTAAATTGAAATGTAGTGCATTAACCTTAATTAACATTGATTGGCCTCGGATTAACTAACAAAGTCAAAAAAGTTTATGTTCTTAGTAGTCAGAAAAATATTACAGATTTGTTGATTCCCAAAATTGTAGGACATGAGAGCATTTATTAAACTTACCATTATTTCATTTTTTGCAGCGGTATGTATTACTGCATGTAATTCAGGAAAGAACGATACTACTTTTAATGCAAGTGGTGTAACAGCATCATCAAATGAAAAACCGTTGGTTATTAATTTGGCAGTAAATGATACATATTGTAAACAAACGGCGTGTGCTTGTATTCATGGAGTTGCAGCTCGAGAGTATAAGGAGTTCCAGGACTTATTGAAGAAAGAGTATAATATTGATTTACGTCTGACCTATTTTATGGAGCCTTATGAAATGGAAGAGGAGATGAAGGCTAAGACTTTTGATGGCGTAATTTGCAAGCCATGGAGTGCTTATATGTTGAGTGAGGAATACCAAATTAATTATAAGCGTATAGCTGATGTATTAGATGCATACAATAATCAGTGGTTGAAAGGAGTATTTATGGTAAATAAGTCTTCGTCGATTAAAACAATGGATGATATTGCAGGCAAAGTTGTGGTTGCAGGTCAGAAGGATGCTTATGAGAAGTATCATTCTCCGTTGAGATTATTGGAGAATAAGGGTATTACCCCAGGAAGAATCTATCATAAAGCAAGTTGTTTGGAAAGTATTAATGAATTGATAGACAGTAAAGCAGAGGTTGCGATTGTTTCTGATTATGTAATGACAGCTAGTTGTGCAGTTGATATTGCTAGTCCTGAGGATTTCAGAATTATTGGGGAGACGGAAGATACTCCATTAACGTCAGTTATATTAGATATGGACAGAGTGAGTGCAGAAGATGCGCTACGTTTACAAAATGCTTTATTAGCATTATCGGGAGATAAGGCTCCTCAATCGATGTTAGCTGATGGTTTTGTAAAGCCTGCAAGCTGGGAACCAGTGTTATTTACAAAGTAACTAACTACCTAAAAATCTAAGATTATGAATGAGAAGAAGGCAACAAGTAAGGTAGATCGCAGGAATTTTCTGCGTAAGGCAGGTCAAGCTGCTTGTGGGTTGGCTTTAGGAGGAATTGCTTATCGTGTGATAAGTGGGCATATGGATGAGGAGACCGAAGGTCCTAAATCTAGATTTGTTTGGCAGATTGATCCTGATAAATGTACTTTCTGTGGAGATTGTGAGACTGCCTGTGTAAGAACCCCTTCAGCGGTGAAAGCTGTTAATGATCAGAAAAAATGTTCGAGCTGTGTGGTATGCTACGGCCACATATCAAACAAAGAAATTCCTTCAGAAAAAATTATGAGTGATGGTATCCGGGTTTGTGAATCTGATGCAGTTACTCGCAAAAACTATTCAGGAGGTAAGGATGGTTACTTTATCTACGACATAGATGACGATAAATGCACTGGTTGTGGAAAATGTGCAAAAGCATGCAATGATAAAGGAACTAAATCAATGTTCTTGATTATTCGCCCTGATTTATGCTTGAATTGCAACTCATGTAATATTGCGGCAAAATGTCCTGAGGGAGCTGTTGATCGTTTATATTTTGGACCAGAAGATGACTTTAGAGGTATCTATGAGTTAGAAGGAATGTCGGGAAATGATTTTGGTGGAATGAATAATGGATATAACGGTTAGAGGAGTAGCTATGAAATTTAATATTAAGTACATTTTAGCAACCGTTGTGTTCTGCCTAACACTTGTTGCTGGTATTGGTTCGAATGTTATGGCAATGGCTCAGGATGGTAATCCTGTTCATGATAGTCATTCAATTGATGATCCTTCGCGTGGAAATATTCGTGAGTTTAAGGATAATTATATTCCCAAAGAATATTATCCAATGCCTGAATTTATGGTATTTGTTGATTTAGGTATTTTGATATTATTGGTTGTATTGGGGCTTTACTTTGTGATGAAACGAAAATCAGGACGACCAATGAATATCCTGATGATCGTTACATTTGTTTACCTGGCCTTTATTAGAGGAGGATGTATCTGTCCTGCCGGAGTCATTACGAATACGGTAATGGGGATTATAAATCCTGCGATGGTTGGTTTGGCTACATTAATTGTATTTCTTGTGCCACTTGTTGCAGCACTAGTCAGTGGAAGAGTCTTTTGTTCGGCGGGGTGTCCGTTAGGCGCAGTTCAACATATTGGAAAGAAAAAGAACGATCGTAAGTATATAAAGATTCCAACGAAACTAAATAACATCCTAAAAGTGCTTCCTATAGTCGTATTAGGTTTAACAATTTATGCCGGCGCTACCGGAGCTTGTTATTTAGTATGTGAGCTGGATCCATATAAGGCTATTTTTCATACAGGCCAGGCATGGTTTGAACAAGGATTGGCATTTATCATTGGACAACCAATGGAGTCGAAGATTCTATTGGGGGCAGGTGTTGGAACCTGGATTTACTTGATGATAATTTTGGCTATTGGTTACTGGATTCCAAGACCATTTTGTCGATTTATTTGTCCTTATGGAGTGTTGTTAGGTGTAATTTCCATTTTTGCAATAAAGCGACGATCGATTCATGGAGACAACTGTGTTCATTGTGGATTATGCCAGAAAGTATGCCCAACACAGGCGATTACGATAGATCGCAAAACTAAATACTCTTATGTGTCAAACTATGATTGCATTCAGTGTAATAAGTGTAATGAGACATGTAAGAAAGATGCGATCATTTAGTTATACAAATCTAATTAAACATACATATTAAGTATTCACTTTTCCCCCTTTAGATCGGAAAAATAAAATTAACGACAAATGAGACAACAAGTAAAATTTTTTTGTGCAATATTGGTATTAGTAGTTGCCTTTACTGCCTGTAATCAAAAGAAAGAATCCGGATACACGGTTACTGGAACAATTAAAGGTGTAGACAAAGGATTTATTCTGCATCGCAAATCAATGAACGATCCAAATCCTACAAAGTATGAGATTGTAGATGGTAAATTCAGTTTTTCAGGAGGACCTGTTAATGAGCCTACAAATCTACAGCTTGCTATTGAAGACGGAGACAGAAGATTTGGCTTCTATGTTGAAAATGGAGACAATACTTTCGAAGGAGAATTGATTGAACATGCTCAATACAAGGGGTACAAGTATGTTAATATGATCAAAACAACTGGATCAATTGTGAACGAACATGAGAAGCAGTTCCGTGATGAGAGCAGCAAGATTCGTGAGCAATTTGATTTCTCAAAGATTCCAGCAGAAGAGAGAAATGCAGCTGCAGAGAAAATGCAGGCAGCATATAACGATTTTATGAATCAGTGGATCAAAGAGCATTCGAATACATTCTATGCAGGTCTTTTGGCACAGCGCTTAGCTCATGGTCAGGATGCAGAAGGAATCAACAAGATTATTGCAATGCTAGATCCAAAGTTGAATACTTCAAATGTTCGTGCGTTGAAAGAAAAGGCGAGGCAAATGTCTGAAACAGATGTTAAACCATCAGAAATTATTAAGGCTAATAATGTATCCTACGAAGTTGCAAAATCATTCAACGGAGAGGCACACAAGAGTATTGTTTATTTAGGAATGTTGAGCGATGATCATATCTGTGCTTTGTCAAAAGATGGAACTGTTCAGATTATCGATACAAAAGGAAAAGAAGTAAAAAGTTTCAAACCTGAGTTAAAATCTGTTCCTACTACTTTAGCTGTAGATAAGAGTGATAATATCTATGTGATGTATCCATTGGAACGTGAAACAACACGAAAGTTTAGAGGAAAAACTGTAAAGTCAAAAGAGGTTTATGGTTTTGAATGTGTTGTATTAAATCGTAAAGGTGAAAAGCTAAATACCTTGACACTTGAAGGACTACAAACGGCAACAGGAGCACGTGTGGCAGACAATAAGTTGATGGTTTCTGATTGGCGTGGTAGAAAAATTGGCATCTTCAATGCAAAAACAGGAGCAAAAGAATCAGCAATAAACGATATGCGTCCTTGTTGTGGTATTCTTGACTTCAGTATTAATAGTAAAAACGAAGTTCTTGTAGCGAATTTAGGTGCCTTCCGTGTTCAGAGTTATGATCTTACTGGAAAGAATCTAATTGCATTTGGAAAAAGAGGTAAATCAATCAATGATTTCCATGGTTGCTGTAATCCAGTAAGTGTTGCATTCCTATCTAATGGGGCTATTGTAACTGTTGAAAAAGATCCTACGCGAGTAAAGATTTATAGTAATGAAGGAGCAAAAGAGATTGCAGGAATCGAAGAAATGGTAAAAGGATGTTCTTATATTCCAATGATTGTAGATAGCAAGGATAACCTATACATGGCTTCTCCATCTAAAGGATTGGTGAAGTGTGTATCTCAAAGTTAGTTTGATGCTAAATTAAAATATGTGCTCTTATAGAGTAAATTTGGGAAGCTAATAGTTAAAGGTGTATGCGTAATGTGTACACCTTTTTTTATCTGGAATAAATAAAAAAAAGATGGATTTTTTGAAATTATAAAAGATTAATGTATGTTTGTCAGACAAACTGAATAATTATCTCATATGCTGAACTCAGATTTAAAGATCAATCAAAAGCCTTCACTAGTTGATCAAGTAGAAGAAAAACTATTAACATACTTTCGTGAAAAGAGCTTAAAACCGGGAGATACGCTTCCAGGAGAGTTGGCATTGAAAGAGGCATTGGGTGTGGGACGTAGTGTATTACGCGAAGCTCTTAGTCGCTTTCGAATGGTTGGCCTTTTAGAATCTAAACCAGGGAGAGGAATGATACTTCGCGAGCCAGCTTTATTTAATGGTTTGGAACGAGCAATGAATCCTCATTTATTGAGTGAAGGAAAGTTATTGGATCTTTTAGGTTTTCGTTTAATCATTGAACTTGGAGCGGTAGATTTTATCTTTGATAACGTAACAGAACAAGATATCGAGGAGTTAGAACAGATTGTCGAGAATCAGGTAGTTTATGAAAATAATCGCTTTTCACCACAAAGTGATTATGACTTTCATGTTCGATTACTTTCTATTGCTAACAATGAATCTGTGAAGCAATTTCAACATATCCTATATCCAATGTTTGAGTTTGCGAAAGATAATTTTCAAGTTTTTTTTGAGAAATATCGCGAAAAGCATTCTGGAGAGGAACTCGTTTCTCATAATCAGTTACTAGAATATTTAAAATTAGGCAAAAAAGAGGCTTATCGGAAAGCCATGAAAAAGCACCTCGATATTTACTTTCAATTAATTAAACCCAAAAAATAATAAACATGAGTGTCAAACTGTATGGCTATAAATTTATAGTAATATAGTTTGTCAGACAATCAGAACTAATAGAGCTTTTAGGAATAAATTTGGAAAGTGTAAGATTTAATAAAACTAAATGTCAGACAATCGGTCAGAAAAACATTAAGCTATGAAATTCTTGATAAAAAATATTGGTTTAACGCTAATCATTGGAATTCTGTTGATGAACTTTAATGTAAGGTCGCAACCAATAGAGTGGGAGAAGATAACAGAGATTCCGGGAAAGAGTAATGTAACGCATCCTGGACTGGCAGGATGTTTTGCAGGATATCACGAGGGTGTAATGATAATCGCAGGAGGAGCAAATTTCCCGAAGGAGCGTCCATGGAATGGAGGCCAGAAAAATTGGTATGATAATATTTACGTACTTCATAGGTTAGATAACCAAGAATACCATTGGACTGAAGCAGCTGAGAAACTACCTAACAAGCTGGCTTACGGAGTATCAGTTTCTACTCCGAAAGGTGTTGTGTGTGTTGGTGGTAATAATCAGGACCAATGTTTCAGCAATGTTTTTAGGTTAAGGTTTGTGGCAGATAGTGGGCGGGTAATGAGGGATTTGTTTCCTGCATTACCCGTTCCATTATCTTATATGTCTGGTGCTTTATTAGGCAATCATTTGTATATAGCGGGAGGACAAAGTTCTTTAAAAGAAGGAGTCCCAACAAAGTCATTTTACAGACTAGATCTTTCCAAGGAAGGAACAGTTGCTTTTCAATGGGAGAAGTTGGAACCATGGCCTGGAGAGGCAAGAGCATTTAATGTTATGACTGCACAGAATGATGGAGCAGTGGATTGTTTGTTCATGTTTAGTGGACGTAATTACGGACCTGGAAAAGAGACAAGTATTCTTAAAGATGGGTATAAATATAATCCTGTAATAAAAAAGTGGACTCAACTTCAAGGTGAATTTCCTGTAATGGCAGGAGGAGCCTTTGCTTCGGGTAATGAATTTATTGTATTTCCCTATGGAGCAAGAGGTGATTTATTTAAAAAGATAGAAGCATTGGAGCTTGCGGTCAAAGAAAGCTCTAATGAAAAGGAAAAGCTAGATGCGAAAAGTAAACTAGTCACATGTCTTGAAGAGCATCCTGGATTTCCCCAAGAAGGTTTGGTTTATAATACAATAACACGAACATTGGTTTCTTCAGGTTATTTACCAGAACAAGGAGTTGCAACAGCCCCATTGGTGAAGCACGAAGATGAGGTGTATATTGTAAGTGGTGAAATCAGGCCAGGTGTTAGGACTCCGAATATTCTAAGAGGGAAATATGTTGATGGTGCAAATCGTTTTGGCTGGTTGAATACGTTGGTTTTAATCATCTACTTCGGAATTCTATTGTTTATAGGATATTACTTTTCTCGTCGTCAACAGAATACCGATGATTATTTCAAAGGCGGTGGGCGTGTGCCATGGTGGGCTGCAGGTCTGAGTATCTTTGGAACAGCGTTAAGTGCGATTACTTTTATGGCTATTCCAGCAAAAGCCTATGCCACAGATTGGTCGTATGTATGGTTGAACTTTGCTGTATTAATATCAGCTCCATTAGTGGTTTACTATTTCATTCCCTTGTATCGGAAAATGAATATTACAACAGCTTATGAATACCTGGAGAAGCGTTTTAATTTGCTATTGCGTTTGGCTGGAAGTGCTTCATTTATCCTCTTTCAGGTAGGCCGGATGGGAGTTGTGTTGTTTTTACCTGCTATTGCATTAAATGTTGTAACTGGTATTGATATTTACGTTTGTATTTTGTTGATGGGGCTGCTTAGTCTTCTTTACACCTTTATGGGGGGAATTGAAGCGGTAATATGGACTGATGCAATGCAGGTGATTGTGCTTCTAGGAGGAGCAATCCTATCTCTGGTATTGATTATTGTGAATATTGATGGCGGATTCGCAGGAATTGTAACAACAGCTGTGGAGGATAATAAATTTGCAGCGCTGAACATGGCATTTGATTTTCGTCAACCTACTTTCTGGGTTGTTGTTCTAGGCGGAGTATTTAGTCAGTTTGCCACCTATGGTACCGATCAAACAATGGTACAACGTTACTTAACAACGCCTGACCTAAAAGAGGCTAAAAACAGTTTGTGGACAAATATTGTCCTTACTGTTCCGGCAACTTTGTTGTTCTTTTTTGTGGGAACAGCCTTGTATGCATTTTACAAGCAGAATCCAGCATCGATGAATTTTAATCTTGCAAATGGAGATGCAATATTCCCTTGGTTTATTGTTAATGAATTACCTGATGGTGTTGTAGGTGTACTGATTAGTGGAATATTTGCAGCTGCCATGTCGAGTGTGAGTAGTAGTATAAATTCTGCAGCAACTGCTTATTCTTCTGATTTTCACTTCAGATTAGCAGGAAAAGGTAATGAGATGAAGATCGCTCGCGTTTCAACTGTAATAATAGGATTGTTAGGAACCATCTTTGCTTTACTGATGGCCAGTTGGGGAATCAAGTCATTATGGGATGTCTTTAATAAAGTTCTGGGTTTGATCATTGGATCAATGGGAGGTCTTTTCGTATTAGGAGTGGTGTTCAAGAACGCTAATTCCAAAGGCGCAACAATAGGCTTCTTTGGTAGTTTGGTCCTGCAGATCCTGATAACGACTTATACATCGTTGAATTTATTGCTATACACTGCAACCGGCGTTATCTTCTGTGTGATCATTGGTGCCTTGAGCAGTGTAATAGTTTCAGATAAAAAGTAAAAATACTTAGAATATTTTGTATGTGTAAATTAAACGTGGACGGGCTAATTGCAGCCCCTTTCACTCCAATGAACGAAGACGGAAGTCTTAATTTGAGTGTAGTAGAAAAATACGCCGCCAAATTAAAAGCTGATGGATTGGCTGGTGTTTTTATCTGTGGAACAACAGGTGAAGGAATGTTGATGACAGATGCAGAGCGTAAGCTCGTTGCTGAGGAATGGTTAAAATATAGAAGTGATGATTTTAAGGTGATTGTTCATGTAGGATCGACATCTTACGTTTCTGCTGCTGAGCTTGCTGCTCATGCACAAGAGCGAGGAGCTGATGCAGTTGGCTCCATGGGACCAGTATTCTTGCCTCCCAGTGATGTTGACTCTTTGGTTGACTATTGTAAGCATATCGCTGCTGCATGTGAAAACATTCCATTTTATTACTATCACATGCCTGCAACTTCCAATGTTCGTGTATCAATGAAAGAGTTCCTATTGAAGGCAGATCCTGTGATCCCAAATCTTGCAGGTATCAAGTTTACTCATTTTGATTTGATGGAAATGCAGCAATGTCAGGCTGTATGCGATGGTAAGTTTGAAATTATGCACGGGTATGATGAGATTTTACTTTGTGGATTAAGTTTAGGAGCTAAAGCAGCAGTTGGAAGTACTTATAATTATCTGGCATCGGTTTATCAAGATATCAGGAATGCTTACAGTGAAGGTAACATTTCCTTGGCACAATCGCTTCAGGCATATTCTGTAAAAGTAGTTGAAGTTTTGATTCAATTTGGCGGAGGTGTTCGTGCAGGTAAAGAGATTTTAAATCTTATTGGTATTCCTTGTGGACCATGTCGAATTCCAATAAAACCATTTACAAAAGAAGAATCATTCAGATTAAGATTAGCACTGGAAGAGATTGATTTCTTCTCCTAAGTAAAAACAATAAACTAGACGAAATTAAAGAGGGAACCAGAGCATATTGTTTGGCGACAAGTCCTGATTCCCTCAAGCTTAAATACTAATTTAAACTAATCAAAGATGAGAAAATCTTTTTTTGCAAACAAAAGAAGTTCAAAGAGGAATACTCATTGGAGTAAGGCTCTTGCAGCTTATTTCTTTGTTTTTGTGTGCAGTATAAGCTTAGTGCATGCACAGGAAATAACAGTGAAAGGAAAGGTGAAAGATGATTCGGGGCAGTTATTACCTGGAGTAACAGTTGTTGAAAAAGGTACAACGAATGGTATTGTGACGAATATTGATGGAGTGTATTCTATTAATGTTAAAGATGATTCATCAGTTTTGGTGTTCTCGTTTGTTGGGATGCAGCCTCAAGAGGTCGAAGTAAAAGGTCAACGAACTATCGATGTTAAGTTGAAATCTTCTGTCATTGGTCTTGAGGAAGTGATTGCCGTGGGGTATGGAAAGCAATCTCGTGCAACGATTACTTCATCAATTGCAAAGGTTGATGATGATGAGATCACAGCTACAACAACTAGTAATGCAATGGTTGCATTGCAGGGGAAGGTAGCAGGATTAGATGTTAGGGTGAATTCCGGACAGCCGGGAGCTGTTCCCTCTGTTATTATTCGCGGAGGTTCGTCTACATCTCCTGGGAATGATGGTCCGTTGTATGTTATTGATGGAGTGACCAGAAGCAACATGAATGATTTAAATCCTGAGGATATTGAAACAATGCAAGTATTAAAGGATGCTGCAGCTGCCTCTATTTATGGTGCGCGAGCAGCAAATGGTGTTGTTTTGATTACGACAAAAGGAGGAAAGAAGGGTCGTGGAAGTATCATTTTGAAGCATGGAATTACACGTTCAAGTCAGAATAGAAGGTTTTCTATGTCTTCGGCACGAGATTATATTTGGGCTTCTCGTAATGCTGCGAATCAGGCATTGGATACTGAACATACGTTAACTCGATTAAGTAATCCGTCATATGCGTATGGAACAGGAAATGCAAATTACAAAGGAAAGCAGGGCACTGGTTATGGAAATGCTGTGGGAACAGTGGAATTTTTGGATGTTCTTACAGAAGTTGAAGGACAGGGCTATGTTGATAATCTGATAAATAACCAGGGATTCGAAACGATGACAGATCCTGTAACAGGTAAGACTATTATTTTTAAAGATAATCACTATCAAGATGTGATGTTCGATAATGGATTAACCAACGAAACCAACCTAACTCTTCAGGGAGGGAATGATCGATCAACATATTATGCCAATTTAGGATTTGTATACGATGATGGATTGCTTTACAAAACAGGTTATCGTCGTTATTCATTAAACTTTAATGGCTCATACAAAATATTTGATAACCTAACATCTAGCTATGGAGTGTCTTTGAGTACTAGAGATCGTTGGGGAAGTACGAATAGCGATACTAACCGATCCGCTCGTCTACCACATACTGTAAGAATGTATACCGATGCAGGATTACCTTCTATTGGAGAAGGTGGTGGTTCTCCTCGAAATATCCTACACGCTAGAGAATACAAGAAAATTTCAGATGAGATAACTCGATATACCTATCGTTTCGGATTAGATTGGGAGATTGCTCCAGATCTTCACTTTAAGCCTTCTGGTTCATACTATCGATCGGAGTCTCTGTATCAGTCATTTGAAAAGTACAATTCCTATGTGACTAACAGACCGATGAATAATACATACAACTCATACTGGCAGTGGATGGTTGATGGAGTATTGACTTATGACAAAACATTCAATAAACTTCATGCTGTAAATGTAGTTGCAGGAGTGAATGCTACCAAAGAAAAGAGCTATAAGTTATCGGGAAGTGGAAAGAATGCTGCGACCGATAATATTGCAACACTGAATGCGGCAAAAACTGAAGATGAAAGAGTAAGTAGTGAAATTGGAAGAGGAACTATTGCTAGTGCTTTTGCAAGAGCAACATACGCTTATGATGATCGCTACTTGTTTACCGGAAGTGTGCGTTTAGATGGTTCTTCTGTTTTTGCTGAAGAAAATAAGCATGCAGTGTTTGGAGCAGTATCAGCAGGATGGAATGTACATAAAGAAAAGTTCTGGAAGAGTCTGGGAGTTGCAAGATATATTTCTTCATTCAAACCACGTGTCAGTTGGGGATCAGCAGGAAATGATAACATTTCAGTAAGTGCAACTCAAGGAGCCTATAAAACAGGATACAATTACCTTGGAGGATCTGGAGTATTGAATACAACTATACCTAATCCTACACTTCTTTGGGAGTCTACTAGTTCATTGGATATAGGTTTTGATATGGGATTATTGAATAATAAGCATACGTTATTCTTTGATTACTATGATAAAAGAACTAAAGATCGATTAACAGGATTGCCATTAGCTGCACAGACTGGTTTTAATACGATTACGAGTAATGTTGGAACTGTTCAGAATAAAGGATTTGAGATTGGAGTAAATGCCAAAGTCCTGGGGAAATCTGAATTCAAATGGAATGTTGATTTAACATTCTCTATGAACAGAACATTTGTCTTGAAACTTCCGGAAAATGGAAAGGAGAAAAATCGTATTGGAGGACGTACAGTTTATGATCCTAAGCGAGGTGAATATCATGAAGTCGGTGGTACTGCTGAAGGAGAACGATTAGGACAACGTTGGATGTTTGATATGATTGGTATTTATCAAACAGATGCAGAGGCTGCCAATGCTCCAGTCGATAAGCTAGTTTCAGGAAGCAAGCTAGGTAAAGCCAAACATGCAGGTGATGCGAATTGGAATGATCTAAATAAAGATGGTATCATTGATTACAATGATTTGGTATTTGAGGGATATGCTAATCCTGATAAGGTTGGTTCTATTGTAAACTCATTCGAATATAAGGGATTATCACTGAGAGTAGTTATGAACTATGCAATGGGACATATCATTGCTAATGGATGGAAAGCTCGAATGAATGGTAATGCCCGAAATCGTGTAGCTACGAGTGAAGATGTAACAAATGGAAAGATTTGGTGGCCACAGGAGTTGGCTCCTTTTCATGGATATGATCCTTCAAAAGCAAAGTATCCTCGTTACAATGCAGCATCTGACTGGGACAATGGATACCGTAATCACTTCCGTTTGTCTCCAATTGGTAACAATAGTGGAAATGCCACAGATAATAACGCTTATGTGAGTAAAGGTGATTATTTAGCATTAACCGAGATTTCAATGTCATACAATTTACCAGAGTCAATTGTAAAAAAATCTCCTTTCAGAAATGTGAATTTCCAGTTAGGTCTATATAATCTTGGATATCTAACTGCGTTTGACGGTCTTACTCCAGAACATTACGGTGGTTATGAAGGTGATGTTTATCCTAGACCATTTCAAGTAAACTTTACAACAAAAATAACTTTCTAAAACTAGGGTCATGAAAAGAATACATATAATCAGTTGCATAATATTGATGAGCTTATTCTGTGGATGTGATAATTTTCTGGATGTAGCACCTGAATCATCAATTGTAAGTAATGGTTACTGGAAAACTATTGATGATATAGTGGCATATCGGTCGGGTTGTTATGACAAGTTTAGGGATATCAACAACTCAACATACTTAGGAGAAGATCGAGGGGATAGTTTTGTTGCTGGATCTATCGGACCAACATCAAGTGCCTGGGCTCAAGAGTTAGATAAGGATCATACGCTTGATATGACCGATCGCTATAATGCGTTGTATCATTTTAATCTATTGTATAAAAATGCAACATTATTTGAAGAGGACAATACGTCATTAATTGCCAATATTAAGGCTGAAGCTCTGCTAATGAGGGCCCATACTTATTTCAACTTGATCAAGACGTTCGGAGATGTTCCATTGATATTGGAACCTTTTGAAAATGGTATTACCGAACTTATTGGTAGAACTGAAGTAAATAAAGTAGCTGAACAGATTGTGATGGATATCAATGAAGCAATTCAGTTGTTTCCTGACGATGGATACGATAGTAAAAACTTATGGTCAAAACCTGCTGCTTATGCTTTAAAAACAGATGTATTACTATGGCAGAAAAAAGTATTGAAGGTTAGTGATGTATCATGGGATGATATTATTGGTTGTGCAGATCAGGTGGAAGCATCTGGAGTTGGTTTGTTAGATGATTATGCAGCTGTTTTTTCTTCATCTAATAAGAACAATAATGAGCTTGTATTGACAATTCATTTTGATAAAGATGAACAGCATTATATGTACGGGCGTAATTTACATTCAAGACTATCAAATGTTGCTGCATCATACAATATTGATAAGACTAATGCTTCGAAGCAGACAAGTAATTCAAGACATGTTTATGCTCCTAGTCCTGAATTCATTGAGATGTATGCTGGTAATGAGGATGATATTCGAAGAAAGACTAATGTTGTATATGCATTGAAAATTATTGATGAAATCAGTGTTTCTGTTGAAGATTGGAATACAGGAAGTATTGAAGGTGATAGTATTGGATTGAATGATGATGGTAGTGTTCGTGTAGTTACTCAGTTTGAGAAGTTGCTGGGAGGTCTACCTGTATGTCATAAGTTTTTAGGAACTTACTTCAGTGAGGAAGATGATGTTTTTTATGAAGATGATATTATCATTTATCGTTGGGCAGATATTCTATTACTAAGGGCAGAAGCGAAAGCCGGAAAAGGAGATGTTGATGGTGCTGTTACTGATTTAAATGAAGTGCGCAATAGAGCAAATACTGGAGACTATAGTGGGAATATGTCAAAACAAGCTGTAGAGAAGGAAATTCTAGATGAGAGATGGAGAGAGTTATTCCTAGAACTGAAGCGTTGGCATGACTTGTTCAGAGCACATGAGTATGGTTTGATTGATGTATATCAAACAGTGCCAAACTTGAATGGAAAAACAACACCGCTATATTGGCCTATTAGTGATGATGATTTGAGAGAGAACGAATTATTGGAACAAACCGCGGGATACGCAGGAATATAACATAAACAATTGGAGGGGATCTTTTGATCTCCTCCTTTAAACCATAAGAACATGATAAGAACGTTATTAATCACTGGAATAATCGCTTTGTCGGTTACTACATTTTCTCAGGCGAAGGGTAAAGAAAAAGTATCGGTTTGGGGAAAACAAGGTTTTGATCTTCCTATTGTTGACTTAGATCAGGAGTCTGCCATGCAGGTTGTTATAGATAAAGAAAAAGGACAATACCTGGGACATCCAACTACAGTGCTTTTGGAGGATGGTAAAACAATATTCTGTGTATTTCCTAAAGGACATGGCAAAGGGGGCATTGTATTAAAGAAATCAATCGATGGAGGTAAAACGTGGTCCGATCGACTTCCAACACCTGAAAATTGGGTGACAAGTAAAGAGGTGCCGACATTATATCCTACTGTTGATGTCCAGGGAAAGAAGCGAATTATCATGTTTAGTGGCTGTCAGGATTGGGGTGAAAATCATATTCGAATGGCGGTATCAGAGGACAATGGTGATAGTTGGAGTGAATTGAAAGAGATTGGTAATTATTCAGGTATTGTGGCCATGTCTGATTGCATTTCTTTAAAAGAAAAGGGACATTATTTGGCAACCTTTCATCGACGAGATGGTAAGGAAATGGTGTTATTTCAAGTAAGATCTACTGATGGTGGAGTTACCTGGGGTGATGAAGAAGAAGTTTATCGCTCAGCACAAATTCATGTTTGTGAAGCCGGATTAGTTTACAGTGCGGATAAGAAAGAAATTGCGATGTTATTGCGTGAAAACTCTCGACGATATAACAGTCAGGTAATGTTTAGTACTGACGAAGGAAAAACATGGAGTGATCCTCGTCCGCTGCCTGGTTCTCTTTGTGGTGATCGTCATCAGGTAGTGTATTTGAATGATGGAAGATTATTGATTCAGTTTCGAGATATTTCCCCTAAGCATCGTCCAGGGAATCTATTTGTTCCAACCGATGGTGATTGGTGTGCTTGGGTTGGTACCTGGGAAGATATAAAGAATGGATATGAAGGAGAATATCGGGTACGTCTGAAAGACAATAAGAAAGGTTGGGATACAGGTTATGCAGCCGGAGAATTATTGTCAGATGGAACAATTGTTTGTACTACCTATGGACATTGGGATAGAGGAGAAGCTCCTTATATTTTGTCGGTTAGGTTTAAAATGGAGGATTTGGATACACGGGTGAAGAAAATCAAGAAGCAAGGACAGTCCATTATAAAGAATGATACCGGTTCAGAAATAAGAATCTGGAATCCTGAAAATCCACAAATTATACCTCATTACGAAAAGTAAAACTGAAGTAATGTTGTGTTTATATCAGGAAAATAGATACTCTTTACGTTTTCGAAGATGGTTCAAAAAATAGTATTGGATATGGTATTTACGAATCGAAAGATGCTTTGTTCTTTGATTTTAGGAGCAGGGCTTGCAATAAGTGGATTTGCACAAAAGGAGGTTAAACCAGAGCCTAAAGGCAGGTGGCGTGTGCCGTTTGTAAAGGTGAAAAGTAATGCTCCTAATATTCTATGGATTACCACAGATCAGCAAAAGTGGAATACCATTGGAGCATTGGGGAATCCATATGTTAAGACTCCCAATATTGATCGCTTGGTGAAGGAGGGGGTTAGTTTTACTTCAGCTCATTGTCAGGCTCCACTATGTACACCTAGTCGTGCTAGTTTTATGACAGGTATGTACCCATCAACAATTCACGCAACCAAGAATGGCGCTGCCTATTGGCCTGAAACTGCTCCTTTGGTGACAAAAACATTAAAGGATGCAGGTTATGAATGTGGAATGTCTGGAAAATTACATTTGTCAACCGCTATGGCAAACCGACCAGAAAAGCGTCCTGATGATGATGGTTATCAGGTGTATCATTATAGTCATAGTCCGTATCAGAGTGGCTCTGCGAATGATTATATAAGGTATTATCGGGAAAGGGGTATTGATATTATGCAGTTAAAGCGAGAGAAAGGATATGTGCCTGCTAAATATCATCAAACCACCTGGTGTACCGACAGAGCTATTGATTTTATTAAAGAAAGAAGAGAGTGGCCGTGGATGTTTAGTCTGAATATCTATGATCCACACGGACCATTTGATCCTCCAAAAGAGTATGTTGATCGATACAATCTGGATGAGGTTCCTGATCCTGTTTTTAAGAATTCAGACCTGAAGGAGAAGAGTGTATTTAATGATATCATGTTTCAGTCTAAGCCTCGAAAATACTCTGATAAAGAGAATAAAATACGACTGGCGAAGTACTGGGCACAAATCGACTTGATTGATGAAAATATTGGTCGGTTGTTGAAGGTGTTAAAAGAGACTGGTCAGTTGAATAATACCATGATCATTTTCACATCAGATCATGGAGACATGACTGGTGATCATGGACTAATTAATAAAGGTTGTCGTTTTTATGATAGTCTGGTACGTGTGCCATTGATTTTCTGGTATCCTCCATTATTCCAGGAAAATGTGCAGAGTAATGCATTGGTAGAGTTGACTGATATTGTGCCTTCAATTCTTGAGCTTACAGGATTACCTGTTAATGGGCGGATTCAAGGTAAAAGTCTACTCCCAATTTTGAAAGGGGTGAAAGAACCTTCTTATCATCGTGATTTTGTGAGAAGTGAATTCTATGATGGAGCAGCAGTAGGAGCAGGTCAGCAGGCAAGTTATGCTACAATGTACCGCGATAAGCAGTATAAGTTGGTGGTGTATCATGGTCATGAAAAGGGGGAGTTGTTTGACATGATCAAGGATCCCAATGAGTTTCACAACTTATGGGATGACAAGAAATATCAGGATATAAGGTTCAAACTGATGAAGGCTAGTTTTGATGCCACAATGAGGAGCAGTGATACAGGACCTGAAAGGGTAGGTAGGTATTAAAAATTAACACGGTTCCGGGTCCTGGCGGATGCTGAAAGGTGTTTGCTGTTGCTGCACCTGTCAGCGTGCGAAGCTACTGATAGGGTGTAAAAAGAACTCAAAAACTCAAAAAATCATGAACTTAAAAATACTAGTATTACTTACAATCCTGATTCCTATCATAACAATGGGACAGGATAAGCCAAATATCCTTTTCATCGTATCAGAAGATAATGGTCCTGATTTGGGATGTTATGGAGCTCCAGTGGCTACACCTAACTTGGACAAGTTGGCTGAACGTGGAGTATTATTTGAAAACGCTTATGTCCCACAAGCAGGATGTTCTCAGTCGCGGGCGGCCTTTTTCACTGGATTGTATCCCCATCAAAATGGACAAATCGGATTGGCTACATGGGAGTATCGCATGTATGAGGAGGTCACTCCTAATATGCCCTCCAATTTAAAGAAAGCAGGGTATAGAACTGCGAATATTGGGAAAGTGCATGTAAATCCTGAATCAGCATTGGGCTTTGATATTACTGCCGTTCATTCGTCCAATTTTCATCGAAAGGGGATGGCAAGATATGCCGACGAAGCCAGGAAATTTATTAATGCTGGATCGGAGCCATTTTATCTTCAGGTTAATTACCCCGATGCTCATCGTCCGTTCCTGCGTCAGGTAGATGGTTTGCCGAAAAAACCATTAACAGCCAAGGATGTAAAGTCTCTGCCATATATGATGGTGGATAATCAAACGTTGCGACAGGTAACTGCTGATTATTACAACTGTATGATGCGCCTTGATACTTACATTGGTGACTTATTGAGGGTACTGAAAGAGAGCGGAAAGTATGAAAATACACTGATCGTATACATTGGAGATCATGGAGCTGATCTTTTGAGAGGGAAACGTACTTCTTATGAAGGAGGAACACGTATACCAATGATAATCGAATGGCCTGAAAGAGGAGTGGTGAACAAACGGCTAAAGGAATTTGCCAATACAATTGATTTGTTTCCAACATTTCTGGATGTAGCAGGGGCTCCATTACCCGAGGGATTGCCGGGGCGATCATTGGTCCCGTTATTAAAGGGCAAAAGAGTGAACTGGAGAGAATATCTTTTTACTGAGTATCACACTCATTCAAATCATAATCCATATCCGCAAAGAACGGTAAGAGACAATCGCTTTAAGTTGATCTATAATTTGGTGGAACAAAAAGAGAATCCAGGTTACGAATTTACCTTTGATCATCTTTTTAGGACCCAAAGTGCAGCGTTACTTCAAGGTATATCAGATGATGTAATGCTAGCTTATCAACGTATGTTGAATCCGCCAGAATTTGAATTGTATGATTTGAAAAACGATCCTTACGAAAAGATAAACCTGGCCGAAGATCAAAAGCATGCAAAAGTACTGGCACGTCTGGTTAATGCATTAAAACAGTGGCAAAAAGATACACATGATCCGTTGATAGAGAGATCGAAAGCATTAGAACTATTCAATATAATTCAGGAGACGGGGACCAATAAGAAGGAACGAAAAATGGTTCCTTACTTCGAAATAATGAATCATTAAAACAGGAAGAGTGAAGATATTATACAAAAAATGGGGCATAACTTTTTTGCTTGGAGTATTTGCTCTTGGAGGAATGGCTGTTGAGCCTAAAAGTGATGTGTCTGCAAAGAAAGTAAAGGTCACAAGAAACAAGCAAAAACCAAATATTCTCTTTATTGCAGTTGATGATTTACGTCCTAACCTAGGGTGTTATGGCGATCGTGTTGCAATTACTCCAAATATCGATCAGCTGGCTAATGAGGGTGTATTGTTTTCCAGTGCTTATTGTCAGGCTGGATCATGTGCTCCTTCAAGAACCTCATTGTTAACAGGATTGCGGCCTGATGAAATCGGAGTAATTGATCACAATACTGTCTTTAGAGATAAAGTTCCGAACGTAGTGACGCTTCCTCAGTTGTTTATGCAGAACGGCTATGAAGTAATTAATTATGGAAAAATATTTCATGGGCACGCACGCTTTCAAGATGAACAATCGTGGTCACAACCTGCGAAGTATTTTCCTGGATCCAAGAAAGATCAGTACGTTTTAGAAAAGAATCGTACAGGAGGTAAAACTGCTTCCTATGAGAGTGAAGATGTAGACGATGATGCGTATATCGATGGCGTGATTGCAAGGGATGCCATTGGTTTTCTTCAAAAAAGGAAGTATGATGATGATCCATTTTTTCTTGCAGTAGGATTTTTTAAGCCTCACTTACCCTTTTGTGCTCCTCAAAGGTATTGGGATCTGTATAAAGAGGATATCCTCTTGAGTAGCCAACAAAAAGAGCGACCAACAGGGGCGCCAGAGGTTGCCTTTCATGCATGGCAGGAATTGCGCGGATATGCTGATATTCCCAATGCAGGACCTTTGACAAAAGAGATGGAGCTAATTTTACGTAAAGGGTATTATTCCTGTATCAGTTACACCGATGCACAAATTGGTAAAGTGCTGAACGAGCTTAAGCGTCAAGGATTGGATGAAAATACCATTGTTGTTTTGTGGGGCGATCATGGGTATCATTTAGGTGAACAGGATTTATGGCACAAACATACAAATTATGAATTGGATGTTCGCGTGCCTCTGATTATAAAAGATCCTCGTGGTAATAAATCAGGAGAAAGGATTCAGCTAGTGGAGTTGCTGGATATTTATCCAACACTGACTGATTTGTGTGATATAAAATCTGAACAGCGACTTTCAGGAAGATCTCTAAAGCCATTATTGCAAAAGAAATCTGATAAAAAGTGGGCTAACTATGCCTTTAACCAGTATTTCAGACCCTATAAGGCGATTGGTGGAAGAATGAAGCCAGAATATATGGGATACTCAGTTCGCACAGACAAGTATCGTTATGTTGGTTGGTTTAAGCAAGGTCAGGATATGCCAGAAAAGGAAGAGTTATACGATCTAAGTGAACATGTTGTAGAAAAACAGAATCTTGCTGGTCGAGATAAAGTAAAAACGATTCAAAAAGACCTGCGCGAAAGAACGATCCTGTATAAGAATAAGTCATATAAAGAAGCAGTGAAATAGATGAATACCTTATGGAAAGAAAGAGTAAATTAAGTCTGCTGTGCATGGCAGTTCCATTTATCGGTACAGTGGGATTGACCTCTTGTCAGCAAGTAAAAAAGGAGACGAAGCTCAATGTGCTGTTCGTGGCAGTTGATGATATGAATGATTGGGTGGGATTCCTCAATGGATATCCTGGGGTGAAAACTCCCAACCTTGATCGATTGGCTGAACGGGGGGTAAGTTTTACCAATGCTCATTGTCCGTCTCCACTATGTGGACCTAGTCGCGCATCTGTAATGAGTGGTTTGTATCCTCACAAGACCGGAATCTATAACAACGGACAGTGGTGGCGCCCCAATTATCCTGAAATGGTTACTATTCCAATGCACTTTAAAGCTAATGGATATGAGGTTGTGGGTGCAGGAAAGATTTTTCATCATACCGCAGGATTTAATCCACCAGATCAGTGGAATGTATTTGTCCCTCTGACATATGATGATCCATGGGATCGGGAATCTAGAGTCAATTACCCGCAAGTGAAAGTTGAAGAGAGACCTGATTGGGTGCCCTTATCGGGGTTGAATATTGCTCATGAGTTTGATTGGGGCGCATTGCCAGGAAAGCCAGAAGAGGATTATAACGACTATAAAACGGTGGAATGGTGTATTAATTACCTTGAAAACAAACAGGATGATCAACCATTTTTCCTGGCGTGTGGACTGTTCCATCCTCATATACCGTGGTATGTTCCCCAAAAGTATTTTGATCTCTATCCATTGGATCAAATTGTATTACCTACAATATATCAGGATGATTTAAATGATATTCCTCCTGTAGGGCAGGAAATTGCTGCTGTACGTCGCTCTCATTTGAAAATGATCAAGAAGGCAGAAAAGTGGAAGAATGCCATTCAGGCTTATTTGGCGTCCATTTCTTTTGCCGATGCTCAAATTGGTCGTTTGCTTGATAAGTTGGATCAATCTGGGAAAGCTGACAATACGATCATAGTTTTCTGGTCTGACCATGGGTGGCATCTTGGAGAGAAAGAACATATGCATAAAATGACCCTGTGGGAAAGGGCTACACGTGTACCATTCATTGTTGTTGATCCTCGCACAGGAATAAAAGGATCATGTAATACGCCTGTAAACCTGGTGGACATCCATAAAACGTTGAATGAACTGTGTGGACTACCTCAATTGCCACAGCTGGATGGTGAAAGCCTGGTACCTCAGTTACATGATTTGAATGCAAAAAGGGAAAATCCATCGTTAATTTGTTATCAGAAAGGAAACTTTGCCCTACAGGATGAACGTTATCACTATATTCAGTATCACGATGGAACTGAAGAGCTTTATGATCATCAAACAGATCGGCATGAATGGTATAATATTGCCAACGATAAGAATAATGATTTGTTGAACAAGTATCGTAAATTTATACCTCAGCAGATAAAAGATGATGTTCCTAAAAAAGGTGCATTTGAATTTGATTACAAGAACTATACGTGGAAAAGAAAGAAAAAATAAACTGATATAATCTAATGGTTATGAAGAATAGAATAAAATGGAGTGTCTTTTTGTTATCCCTGATATTTGGAAGTACAGTCTTTTCATGTGAGGCAGCAGAATCAGAAGTACCAGCCAATGCCAGTAACAAGATAGATTTCGTATCAAGTCGTATGTTTAATTATCCAATACTACAAGGAAGAGATGGAAATACATTCTTCCGCTTTGCTATTGAAAGCACAGATGCAGTTGAATTAAATGAAGTGGTTCTTCAGTTAAGCAAAGAGAGTGTTGAGAATGTGGATGCCTTGAGTCTTTTTTATACTGCCCAAGATTCTACATTTAAGCCTACCAAGCCTTTTAGTGGTAGTAAGTTGGCCGATCAACAAGATATCATCTTCGATGGTGGACAGATGTTGAAATCGGGGGTGAACTATTTCTGGTTATCTATTGATGCTTCTAAGAAATGTAAGTTAACCGAAGAGGTAGACTTCGCGATCAAATATGCAAAGGTTGGTAAACAGAAAATCAAACCAGCAGAAGGATTAGCTAGGGCAAGTTATAGAATGGGGGTTAGTGTCCGAGATCATTGGGATGACAATGTGCATACTTATCGAATTCCGGGACTTACAACCACTAACAAAGGAACATTACTGGCCATTTATGATGTGCGTCGTGAACGTGGTGGAGATCTTCAGGGACATATCGATATCGGTTTAAGTCGCTCGATTGACGGGGGAAGCACATGGGAGCCTATGCGTATTGTGCTAGATATGGGCGAATGGGGAGGACTTCCTCAAAAGTTTAATGGAGTAAGTGACGCCTGTATTTTAGTAGATAAGAACAGTGAGGCAATTTATGTAGCAGGTCTTTGGATGCATGGAGTTATCTCTCCTGAAGGGAAATGGATTGAAGGATTAAATGAAAAGAGTAATGCGTGGAATCATCAATGGCGTAATAAGGGATCTCAGCCAGGTTTTGGAGTCAAGCAAACTAGTCAGTTTATTATAGCCAAGAGTACTGATGATGGTAAGACTTGGGGAGAACCTGTAAATCTTACCAAGATGTGTAAAAAAGAAGAGTGGTGGCTGTGGGCTCCTGCACCTGGAAATGGGATCACTCTAAAGGATGGTACATTAGTTTTTCCAACACAGGGAAGAAACTATGACGGGGAGTCGTTTTCTAACATCACTTACAGTAAAGATGGTGGCAAAACATGGATAACCAGTAAGCAGGCATTTTCAAATACTACAGAATGTGCAGTGGTTGAACTGGAAGATGGTAGTTTGATGCTGAATATGCGCGACAATCGTAATGGCAGCAACAAGGGACCGGATAACGGTCGGGCGATATTTACAACTACCGACATGGGTGAACAATGGACGCAGCACCCGACTCATCATGGAGGACTAATTGAGCCTCGCTGCATGGCTAGTCTGCATAAGCATCTATATACCGATAAGAAAGGTAACAAGAAAAGTATCCTGTTTTTCTCTAATCCTAATTCGAAGTATAAGCGAGTAAAGCAGACCATAAAGATGAGCTTTGATGGAGGAAAAACATGGCCTGAGAAATATTGGATAGAATTGGATGAAGGTCGTGGTGCTGGTTATTCGTGTTTGACTTCTGTTGATGAAAAAACTATTGGAATATTATATGAGGGTAGTCAAGCTCACATGACATTTCAAAAAGTTGATATTAGTAAATATTTGGATTAGTAAAGCTTAAGTTTTTAGAGAGCGCATGGCAAAAAAATGAACATCAAATCAAAATAAAGTTTATTTTTACACCTAATTAACTAAATTTTACGCATTATGTTGTATTTAAGAAAGCTATGCGCCCTCTCATGCATAGCACTTATGGCTTGTTCCGGACAGGGAACAAAGCAAATGCCTCGTGTTGAAACTTTTCAAGAGGCTGCAGATCCTAAAAAGGAATTAAGCACAGAATGGGATAACCTACAAAACGGTTTACAAGTTTCTTTTGGATCGATTGATAACCGTTATCGTAAACATGAAATTCCTGTATCGCAGAAAAAAGAGCAAATTGCTTTAACTGCCTGGCGTGGTGAAAGAGTTGCGGCACAGTTGGTATTATGGTCAAAGGACAGTATTGATCAAGTGCGATGTGAAGCTTCAGCATTAAAGTCAGCCGATGGAGTAATTGACAAGGGACAGGTTGCTACAAGCTTTGTGCGTTACGTGTTGACTGATGAGTTTCGTGGTGGTTGTGGACATCGTAAGCCGGAAGACTTTGATGTAAACTTGGTTGCTGATGCTTTGGATCCTGTTGCAGCAATCGACATTGAGGGCAAATCTGTTCGTCCAGTATGGTTGTCTGTGAAGGTTCCTGCTGATACCAAGCCAGGAAATTATGAAGGAACCGTTACAGTTAGTACTCCCGACCAGAAATCACAACAGTTGAGTTATACCGTGAAGGTGATTGATCGCACACTTCCTGCACCGAAGGATTGGACTTTCCATCTTGACTTGTGGCAAAATCCATTTGCGATAGCTCGTTGGCATAAGGTAGAGCCTTGGAGTGAGCAACACTTTAAAGTGATGGCTCCTTATATCAAAATGTTAGCTGATGCAGGTCAGAAATGTATCACTACTTCAATCAATCATCATCCATGGAATAGTCAGACTTTTGATCCGTTTTTATCGATGATTAAGTGGACACAGAAGAAGGATGGTTCATGGGAATATGATTATACTAACTTTGATAAATGGGTTCGATTTGCTCGTGATCTTGGTATTACTAAGCAGATTAACTGTTATTCAATGGTACCTTGGCATAACCAATTTCAGTATTTCAAAGAAGGTGAGGATAAACCTGTTGATTTGAAGGTTAAGCCTGAAACGAAGGAGTATAATGCATTTTGGAAACCATTCTTAACAGATTTCACGAAACACTTGAAAGGAAAGGGATGGTTCAAATATACGACCATCGCCATGGATGAGCGTCAGGCAGATGATATGAAAGCTGTTATTAAGCTGATTAAATCGGTTGATAGTGATTTTAAAATTGCCTTGGCTGCCAATCACTGGATTCCTGAAATCATGAATGATATTTATGATATTAGTTTGATCGAACGATTCGATTATCCAGAGAAAATGAAATCAGATCGTAAAGCAAAAGGACAGGTAACGACATTTTATACTTGTTGTTCATGTCCTTATCCTAATACCTTTACGTTCTCACCTCCAGCTGAAGCAACTTGGTTTGGATGGTATGCTTCTGCTTTAGGGATTGATGGATATTTGCGATGGGCATATAATAGCTGGGTAGAGAAACCAATGGTTGATTCTCGATTTAGAGCATGGCCTGCTGGTGATACCTATATTGTATATCCTGGTGCAATCAGCTCTATTCGTTTTGAGCGCATGATCGAAGGTATTCAGGATTTCGAAAAGATTAAGATTGTGAAGCAGGATCTTGAAGGAGCAGAATTGGAACACTTCAATGAAGTATTGAAGAAGTTCGCTATTGATGCTATTCCAGAAGTAACTGCTGCAAAAATGGTAAATGAAGCAAAAGAATTACTGAATAAGTAGGAAATTGATTATAAGTTAAAGGGTTTATGGGGAAGAAACTTTCCTCATAAACCCTTTTTTTTGTGTTAGATTAATCCTGTGATAAATAAAAGCTTAAACACTTGCTGTTACTCATCAACGTTTCGTCTTCACTCCTAAAGGCGATCCATATGTTGGTTTTATAATTAGGAAAATAAGCTGAGCTTTTCCAGAAAAATTCACCCTCACATCTGGGAACTCCGGTGAATTGGATTAAGGATTCATTTTCTCCTGTTAGCTGGCAAATAATAGCTAGTGTGTCATATTCATCACCTTCGCCATCATAGGCTGTGTCCCATTTAAATTGAATGCCATCAGGAAGAAATTCAATGGATGCTTCTTTGGGCACAGAAAGGGGGCCCTTGCTTAGAAGAGCTTGATCAATATCGATGGTTATTGCTCCATCCTGTTCAACGATTGCATGTCGCAGCATGTGAGAATGACAGGCCTGAAATGCAGCACAACGCCTTTCTTTAGCCTCGTTGGCATATGTTTTACGAATAACATCTTTGAATGGACGGATAAACTCGCGTGAAATTGTGAATTTACTTCTTTGTTTTAGCTGATCATCCGATTTCTTATCGTGATACTTGTCTGGTTTTATGCGATAATAGGAATTACCAAACATCTTATAAACAATAAGGGGACCTAATGTACCTCTTCCTGGATCAGGAAATAAATGTTCTACTTTTGACATTTTTTGAGTTTTTAAAAATTAATAAATAAAAAGAAGATGTGCAGGTATGCTGGTATTGAAGTAATAGAACAGGAATATCACATAAGAGTAACATCTTGGACCATAAAGGTACAGAAGTCTCAAGGTTATTCCTAATGAAACTATATGGATACTTTACCTTCCTTTTATCCTAGATAAAGGGAAAATAGAATTTACCTAAAGTTTACCTAAAGAATACATAAAGAGTGGTGGGGCTGATTCGTGGGTGTTTTATGATTTAAAAGTTCATGAGAGTCGAGAGCTGTTGTAAAACATGCAATCTGTTCTGCTCCGGTATGGCTTATTTGTAAAGGGATTGGTAAAAAAGGAGTTTTGTTTTCATCTGGATTGGAGGTTAATGGAGTAATTATCATCAATGAAAATCAAGAATTTTTACTAAAATTGTGGCGAATACTACCTACCGCAAACTATGAAAGAAGTGATGAAGAAGGAAAATTCTGTCGATTTCGACGGGATTTTTAACGCATATTATCCGCGTCTATTGCTCTTTGCAATAAAGATGACAAGGAGCAAGCCGCATAGCGAAGAGATCGTTCAGGATGTCTTTGTTCGGTTTTGGATGCAAGGGGATTATCGGAAAATCAAACAATCAGTTAAATCTTATCTTTTTCGTTCCGTTTTTAATGCTTGTCTGGATTTTCAGCAAGCACAAAGTAATAAGCTAGGAAAACGTGAAGAGCTTACTCCTGAATCGGATGTGGTGGAGTTTCATGATCCTATTCTGGCAGAAGAACTTGACAATGCTATTGAAATGGCTATTCAGCAACTACCACCTCGTTGCAGAGAGATTTTTGTTATGAGTCGTAAGCAAAAGATGACCTACTCAGAAATTGCTAAGTCTCTCGATGTTTCTGTTAAAACTGTTGAAACACAAATGTCACGTGCAATTAAAGCACTCAAAAAGAGTCTTGTGGAATACGTGCCAACAGTGTTGTTCTAGAAAGGTTGAAAGGTTGGAAGGTTTTAAGGTGAGGCTAGAGGCATTTTTCAACGATAGAAGAAAAAAAATCAAAAAAAAGTTAGGGGGCTTGTCAGGGTGCTTTTATTTTTTTCCGTCATAGCAGTAGAAAGGAAAAAATAATGCTAGAAAACGAAAAGATAGAGATCCTGATTTCAGGTTATTTTGAGAACTCCATAGATGATACGCAGAGGCGCATGCTAGAGGATTGGAGGGATAAGAGTGATAATAATCGAAATGAGTTTGAACGCTTGTCTAGAATCCACCAAGAGCAAAAAAGACACGTTTCTTCAAATCAATTATTGGCTGCCAGAGACCGAATGAAAGGTCAGGTAATTTCACAATTAATCACCAAGAACAAAAAGACTACGAGAGGATTTAGTGCGGCATTAAGCTTTTGTGTAGTTCTTATTGTTGGCTTGATGGTTGGCGATATTAGCTTAATAAGCAATAACAATCAAATATATAGCGGCGATTTTATCGTTCAAACAGAGCCCGGACAGATATCTACTTGTATTTTGCCTGACGGGACTGTTGTTTGGCTAAATTCCGGATCTGAAGTCCGCTATAGGTTTGCCAATTACGAGGAACGACAAATAGAGCTTCGGGGAGAAGCATTTTTTGAGGTTGCCAAAAGTGAGGCGACCCCATTTATTGTAGAAACTACATCAGGAAAGGTTAAAGTCTTTGGAACCAAATTTAATGTACGAGCGCGAAAAGATGAGCAAAACGTATTGATAACCTTAGCCGAAGGGAGTATCGGGGTTTTAAATAAAGAGGATGAACTACTTGTGAAAATGGTGCCGAATGAACAAGTAGGATTATCATCGAAAGGAACGATTGCTTCACAAAAGAAAGTTGATGCAAGTATTTATGGAGCCTGGAAAGAAAGTAGGTTCTTATATAAGAATGCCAATCTTGAGTTTATTGCTCAACGATTTTCGGAATTCTATGGTGTGACAGTTGCATTTGAATCGGAACATTTAAAGAAAGAGACTTTTAGGTGTGTATTAGATCGAAAACAGTCGATGTTGAAAGCACTACAGATGCTGAAACGGACCTCAGATATTGATTATAAAGTATCGGGTACGAAGATCATATTTAAAGAGAAATAACTACATATAGAGACTAACAAGCCAGAATTACTAACTACTAAACCAGAAACTAAATGAAGAAAACCAACTAACAAGAACATAAAAAAAGCAGGAAAGGGTGCCACCTGACCTGCTCATTAAATTACCGCCGTGCCAGGCGGAAACTTTTTATCATTAAAATCATTACAAATTTATGAAAAAAAAACGAGATTGCTCCGGCTTTTATAAAGGTCGGGTAAGGAAACTATTACGTATTATGAAGCTAACTGCCATATTTCTTTTGGTTGTTTTAATGCAAGTTTCGGCAGCTTCATTCAGTCAAAACAAAAAGTTTTCATTAAACATGAAAGGGGTGACCCTGGAGAAAGTTTTTGATGAGATTGAAAATCAGTCGGAATTTGTTCTTTACTACAGTAAAAGTATTGTTGATGATGATGTTAAGGTAAGTGTTAAGGTCAATGATGCCTCGGTTGATGCAGTGTTGAAGGAGGTGCTTAACAAAACAAATCTGAACTATGAAATTGTTGATAATACCATTCTAATTTCAAAGAGTAAAGCTGCCCCTAAACAGCAAGATGGTAAACGTATAAAAGGTACGGTGACCGATGCTGAGAAGGAACCTCTTCCGGGAGCAACGGTAACCATTGTAGGTACTACCAAGGGGGTGATTACTGATATGGATGGTAGATTTGATATTGCTGCCAAGCCTGGCGATAAGCTGGTTATATCGTTTATCGGTATGGACAGTAAGATTATTGATGTTACTCCACAGACCAACAACATTAAAGTTGAACTATCCAATAAAGCAGAGCAGTTGGAAGATGTAACTGTTGTTGCTTTTGGAAAACAAAAAAAGGAGAGTGTGATTGCATCGGTAACAACAGTAAAGCCAGGAGAACTAAAAGTTCCTACAAGTAACCTGACTACAGCCATTGCCGGTCGTGTATCGGGTGTGATCTCTTATCAACGAAGTGGTGAACCAGGACAGGATAATGCTGAGTTCTTTGTGCGCGGGGTAACCACTTTTGGATATTCGAAGAGTCCGCTGATTCTGTTGGATGGTTTTGAGATTAGTGCCAGTGACCTGGCCAAGGTACAACCGGATGATGTTGCCAGCTTTTCAATCATGAAGGATGCTACAGCGACTGCACTTTATGGTGCACGTGGTGCAAACGGAGTTATCCTGGTCACTACAAAAGAAGGGCGTGAGGGAAAAGCGAAGGTGTCTTTTCGTCATGAGACTTCCATGTCGAGAGCTACACAGATTCCTGAGGTAGTAGATGGTGTTGAATATATGAAGCTATACAATCAGGCGCAGTTTAATGATAATCCATTGCTTGCTCCATATTACAGTGCGCAGCGTATTGAAAATACCAAGTTAAAGCTCAATGAATATGCTTTCCCAAATGTGAATTGGTATGATCAACTTTTCAAAGATTATACGATTAATAAGCGTTATAACCTGAATGTTAGTGGTGGTGGAAAGATTGTAAACTACTATTTGGCAGCTACCTATAACAAGGATAATGGTATTTTGAGAGTTGATAAGCGAAATGATTTTAACAACAACATCGAAATTGATAAGTATAATATTCGTGCTAACTTGAATATTAAACTGGGAAAAACCACTAAGGTATCGGCTAAGTTTAATTCAGACTTTAAACGCCAGAACAGTCCGATTCCATCAGGAACAAGTGTTTTCAATAGCGTAATGAATGTGAATCCGGTCGAGTTTCCAATGTTTTATGCTCCTGATGAGAAGAATAAGTTTACGAAACATATCTTGTTTGGTAATGTGGGTAATGTAGACATGACCAACCCTTATGCGGAGATGGTAAAAGGATATCGCGATTCCTTTTCCAGTACTATTTTATCTCAACTAGCTTTGGAACAGGAGTTAGGATTTATCACCGAAGGACTGTCATTAAGAGCAGCAGCAACAATTCAGTCGTATGGTGATTTTTCACAGGAGAGAAGTTATGAGCCTTATTATTATACGGTAAATACATATGATGATATCACCAATTCTTACGATTTACAGCGTATCAAAGAAGGAACCGAATCGTTAGGTAGTCCGAATGAAGCTAAGAATGCCAATTCCAGAAATTACTTCGAAGTTCGTCTGATGTATAACCGCAAATTCGGGGTACATGATGTGAGTGGATTGTTGGTAGGAATGGCCGAGGAGAAGATGAATCAAGGATCTGGAGGTGGAAATTATGCAACTCTTCCTTCAAGAAATAATGGTCTTTCAGGTCGTTTGACTTATGGATATGACTCCCGTTACATGGCTGAGGTGAACTTTGGATACAACGGATCGGAAAAGTTTGCCGATTCAGAGCGTTACGGTTTCTTCCCATCATTTGGATTGGGATATATGATCTCCAATGAACATTTCTGGACCGAAGGGATGAAGCGATACATCAGCAGTCTGAAGTTTAAAATGACCTATGGATTGGTAGGTAACGATGCAGTTGCTGGTCCTAAAGAGCGTTTCTTTTTTCTATCAGATATTGAGATGGGAAAGAATGGCTATATCTGGGGCCAAAACCTGAATAATGGTTATGCTGGATATAACGTAAAGCGTTATGCAAACCCTTTGATTACCTGGGAAAAGGCTAAAAAACTAAATGCTGGTTTCGAGATGGAGATCGCGAAAATTGCTAACTTTCAGGTTGATATCTTTCATGAGAAACGAACAGATATTTACATGCAGCGAAACTTTATTCCTTATTCAGTAGGTATGTCATCGAATATTTATGGTAATGTTGGAGAGGCTGAATCAAAAGGTATTGATGCATCGTTAGACCTGAACGTCTCCATCAATAAAGACTTCTGGATTAGCGGTCGTTCAAACTTTACCTATGCAACAAATAAAATTCTCCAGAATGAGGAGCAGTTTAAGTACGACTATCAGAACAGAATAGGGCATCCGGTACATCAGCAATGGGGCTTGGTTGCTGAACGTTTGTTTGTTGATCAAAATGAGATTGATAATTCACCACGTCAAACCTTTGGAGTTTATAAGCCAGGAGATATCAAGTATAAAGATGTGGATGGAGACGGCGTTGTAGATGATAACGATAAAGTGCCCATTGGACACCCTACAACACCTGAAATCACCTATGGTTTCGGTTTGTCTACCGGATATAAAGGGATTGATTTCTCATTCTTCTTTCAGGGATCAGCTCGTTCATCATTCTTCATTAACGCCGGACAGATTGCGCCATTTGTAAATCGCAAGAATGCCCTGAAGATTGTCATCGACGATTACTGGAGTCAGAATAATCCAGACCCAAAAGCTTTCTGGCCTCGCTTGTCGGCCTCGAAAGTAGATAACAATACCCAACAATCTACCTGGTGGATGCGTGATGGTACATTCTTACGCCTGAAGAATGTAGAAATGGGATATACATTGCCAAAACGATGGATTAAGAGTATGAAGCTGAGTCACTGTAGAATTTATGCGAGTGGTTCTAACCTGTTGAAGTTTTCGAAGTTCGATTTGTGGGATCCGGAGATGGCTGGAAATGGATTAGGATATCCTCTTCAACGGGTATTTAATGCAGGAGTTCAAATCTCCTTCTAAGGTTATTCATTCATGTAAAAAATTTTAGAAAATGAGTAAGAGAAGATTTAATATGAAATATATCCTTGGAGTAATGTTGCTCGCATTTACTTCTTGTGCGGATTTTCTGGATGTAGTTCCGGATAACACTGTTGAGGTTGAACACATGTTTGAAACCAGAGAGAAGGCATTTGGTGCGTTGGCGACCTGTTATTCTTATTTGCCATTTAATCAGGATTTTCACAACGATATGATTCTGGCTGGTGATGAATGGGTACCAAGACTGGATGCTGGTGTAGCCGGAAACGGTGGCCAGGTTCGCGGTGCTAAACTGATGGAAGGTTGGCAGAACTCCAACGGACCATTATTGTCTACCTGGGATGGAGATAATGGAGGAAAAGACCTGTACGAAGGAATTCGTCAGTGTAATATCTTTCTGAAGAATGTAGAGCTTATCCCTAATATTACAGATGAGGAAAAGAGTGACTGGATTTCACAGGTTAACTTTTTGAAAGGTTATTATCATTTTGCATTGATCAAGAATTATGGTCCGATTATCATTATGGATAAGAACGTAGAGGCTTCGGATGGTATCGATGCAGTGCGTGATTTCAGACAACCAGTTGATAGCTGTTTTAACTATGTAGTCTCTCTTTTTGATCAGGCCAACAAGAATATGCCTAGTAGGAGAAAACAAAGTCTCTTAGGCCAGATTGATAAAACTATTGTATTGGCAGTAAAAGCAAAAGCATTGGTCTTCGCTGCTAGTCCGCTGTTCAATGGTAATTCTGAGTTCTACAGTACATTTAAGAATCAGGATGGAAAACCCTATTTCAATTTGGATTTTGACAAAGAGAAATGGAAAAGGGCTTGTGATGCTTTGGATGAGGCTATTACAGAGGCTGAAGGAGCAGGAAATAGAAGTTTGTATGAATACCAAGGTGTTCCTAAGCCATATGACTTGGAAGATTGGGAAACATCAGAGATTATGAAGCCTGTATACAATGCTAAATATGCCATCGTCGAATCGTGGAGTTCAGAGATGGTATGGGGATTTTCAAACGTTAGTGACCGATATAATGGAACGATTCAGACTGCTACGAACATGCGTTCTACAGAAGATCCTGGAAATTCAGGGAATAACTGGCAGTGGCTTGGCGCTTCGTACCGTATGACTGAATTGTTTTACACAAAGAATGGTGTGCCTATTGAGGAGGATGTGACTTACGATTATGAGAATCGTCAGAAGGTAGTTACGATTCCTGGAGATGATAACTATCATCTTGGATTTCTTACACCACTGGAGCGTACCGTTAAATTGCACATGAACAGGGAGCCTCGTTTCTATGCATGGTTGGCAACCGACCGTTGTATCTGGAGAACGCAGGATGTTAAAAATGATGTGCAGATGCGCATAAATGAAATGCCAGGAGGAAAGCGGACTGGTGATAATAAGACCGATTTCTACTGGAGTGGTATTGCAGTGAAAAAATGGGTGCATCCTGAAACAATGTTTGGTGGTTGGACTGAGCGAATTCTTTATCCTATGCCCATTATGCGTATGGCAGATCTTTATTTGATGAGAGCTGAGGCTTATAATGAGTACTATGGTCCAGGACAACAGTCATATGATGATTTGAATAAGGTTCGTACCAGAGCAGGTCTTCCAAATGTGGAAGTGGTTTACAGCGATGCAGAAATCGTTCGCAATGTAGGATTGCATACTACAAAACCTGGACTAAGAAATATTATTCAGCAGGAACGTCAGATTGAGTTGAGTTTTGAAGGACATCGCTATTATGATATTCTTCGCTGGAAGCGAGCAGATGAGTATTTTAACTCTCCATTGATGGGGTGGGATATTGATAAAGCAGGTGCGGATGACTTTTATGTATTATCAGCTAAGCAGCTTAGAGAATTTGAAACCCCTAGAAACTATTTGTTCCCAATAAAATTGAGTGAGTTGACCATGAATCCAAACCTGATTCAGAATCCTGGATGGGGAAGGTAGAGAAGGTTGAAAGGAGGAACGGTTGAATGGAAAACGGTTTAGGGCGCAGATTTGCGAATGTTGGCGCATTTAATCTGAGTCCGGTTATAATAAAAAAGTGTTAGAACGATGGGTTTTCTGATCATTAAAATTTGCGTCTTAGATATATAAAGAAGGAATGAAGATTGATTCTTTGGCATTTTGGAGGACAGATCAGAAAATCTTAAAATCTAATAATCTAAACATCTTTTAAAACAATGAAAAAACATAAACTATATAGAATTACGCTGGGGCTGAGCATTTGGGCTCTGATCTTCGGTGTATGGTCATGCGAGGACGATGAAAAGCCTGTATTGGGGGGTGATATCACTCCTCCAGCCAAAGTTACTAATGTGAGTTTTAAAGCAGACAATGGAGGCGGTACATTTTATTTTGAAGTTCCTGCTGACGAGGATGTATTGATGGTGAAAGCTGTCTATACATTGGATAGCGGAGTTGAAATCTTTAAGGCTTCTAGTTTTTACAGCGACTCATTACGGATTGACGGATTAGGAACAGAGAAAGAGTATGCTATTAATCTGATTGCAGTGGATCGAAGTGGTAATGAGTCTGCTCCTCATGTGGAGAAGGTTACTCCGCTTGCACCTTTCACTGATGCTGTGTTAGGTACAGTTGAGGTTTTACCTTCGTTTGCAGGAGTATTACTTAAGTGGGAAAACAGGTTGGAGCAGACCATGACGATTAGTGCAGAGTTTACGTTTGGAGATCGTAAGGTGAAAAAGCTGTATACTTCCAATAGGGAGAAGGATTATCTACAGATTCAGGGTTTAGAATCTGTTCCTTATGATTTCTCTATCAAGGTGACTGATATCTATGAGAATCAAACCGATAATAGGGATTTTAAGGCGATTGTTCCGATGCAGGATCAAAAGTTGGATAAATCTCAGTTTTCTTTCTTAAGTGATGATCTCATGCCGGAAGAAGTGCATGAGAGCTGGGAAGAAATTGATGAGGAGACAGGAGAGTTGGTTGCGATGACTCGCGCTGTAAAGAAAGAAGAGAAAGATGGATATGATGGAGGCTGGAGTGCAAAACCACGTAATCTAGAAGGACGTATTGAGAAATTTTGGGACGATATTATTGACGATGGCAACTTGAGAAATCAGAATTATTTTAACACTGGCGGTGTTGGATCAATGCCTTTCTCTTATTACATTGATCTTGGCAGAGAGGTTAGAATAAGTCGATTCCGGATATGGCAACGTGACTGGGATTGGAGAACTGACGGTCCGGGTTATTACTATACCACGGAGAATATTGAAACTTTTGAGATCTGGATTAGCAGCGATAAAGTAAACTGGGAAAGGGCAAGACGTGCTACGATTGTAGAGCCTTCGGATCCAATCCTAGCAAGAAATGAAGCAGTTGCCGGACATCATTTTGTCGTTTATGAAGATGAACCAAGTTTTACTAAGGTATTTAGATATCTAGAGTTGCGAGTACATAAGAATTTTGGAAATACAAGTGGCACCACTGGCTCAGAAATCACTTTGTATGGTGAAGAGGTGAATTAATAATCAGTGCTCATTCAAAATTAAATTAAGAAGTATGACTAAATCAAGATTAATAATAATTGCGTTATTGTCTTTAATTGTCTGGGCATGTGAGGATATGCACGAGAATTATAAGCAATACACAAAAGAAAACATCTATCCTGGAAAGATCGATAGTGTTAGAGTATATGTTGGATTTGAAAAAGCCTATTTGGCTTGGGAATTGCCAACAGATCCAAAGTCGAAGAATATTGTTGTAAAATACGGACAGGACAGTATCGTTTCAGAGGTTACCGTTGATAGCTTGGTGGTGTCTGGTTTGACATCTGGAAGCGGTTATGAGTTTGAAATCTACAGTGTGGATGAATTCTGGAATAAATCAGTAAAAGCTTACAAGACCATGTTGCCGGTGTCTCAGATGTGGGTAGAGAATAACATGTTGATCCCCACTCCAAAGGTGAAGCCTGTTGATGGTGTGCATACTGATTCGTTAAAAGTGAAGTGGACTTCTTTATCGAATGATTTTATGCACTATGTAGGAGTGATGAACTATTCATTGAAAAAGGATGGCGCTGAAGTTGCTGCCGGAGAAGGATTATCTGATGACTGGGAAAATGGTAACGAAGAGATTAAATTTAGCGATCTTGATATTACTGCAAGTTATCAGTTGGATTATTCCATGCGTATGATTCCTCGAGTGAGTAGTAAGGACATTGTAGATACGATATCGCTATCGAAGACCATGACCTTTGTTCCGAATGATTATGCATTGAAGCCTGCATACCTGTTGGTTGAATCAAATGGTTGGGATGCCAACTCTTTCATCAAGGTAAATGCTATTGCTGAAGGTGTATATCGTGGAACTTTTAACTTAAAACATAATGATCGTATCAGAGTGTTTGAAACACAAGAAATGACTACAGATAAGCAATATGGTTATGCTCATTTTTCTTCTGGAACCCTATCTCCTTTAATTGTTCAAAGTACTGATGGAAATGATAATATGGAGTTGATTCATGCCGACGGAACTTATATTCTTGAGATCGATATCGTTAGTAAAAAAGTGATTGTATCAGGAACAGTTGATGGTGTGTACAACGGACTACCACAGTTGATTCCTGGTCGTTTAGAAGCTGAAAACTTTAATACAGGAGGTGAAGGCGTTGGTTATCACGATAGTGATGGAGGTAATAATGGAGGTGCTTACCGTGCCGAAGATGTTGATATAAGCAGCGGTCCTACTGGTAATTATAATATTGGATGGACTGGTACTGGAGAGTGGTTGCTGTATACTGTTGAGGTATTGGAGACAGGAACTTATAAAGTAGACTTCTCTGTTGCTTCTCCTGGGAGCCCAGGAAAATTCATCATAGAGTCAGGTGACACTGACATTGTAACCTTCCAGGCTTCCGGTACAGGTGGCTGGGGTAGTTTCCAACTTCAGGATGGTGGAACAGTTGACCTGCAGGCAGGAAGACATGTCTTCAAACTGAAGATGGACAATCCGGAAATGAATATAGATGCAATAGTTTTTTCACTACAATAACTGGTTAGATGAATAAGAATAATTCAAAATTGTAATTCTGAGTAGGTAAGTTAGTTAGGCCGAATTATTCTTTATTTCAGTGATCAGCGATTAGTAGATCTGGTTAATACATCCCCCTCTGCAAGGTTTGTTGCAGGGGGGATTTTTTTTGTGGAGAAAAACTCATTACTTTTACCCCGACTAATGCAAACCTAATTGAATGCTTTACGAGGGGAAAAGAATTACTATTAATAGTAGTGAGTTTAAATTGTTATTTGAAACTTACTTCCCTTCATTGTGTCTCTTCTCTGAGAAATTTATACATGATTCCACCATTGCAAAGGACATTGCACAGGATGCTTTCATTAAGATTTGGAACTCAGACAAGGAATTTGAAAATGAAAAGGCAGCAAAAGCTTATTTGTATGTACTGGTGAAGAATGCCAGTATAGATTTTATTAAGGAACAAAAGGGCATTACAAATGTGCATGCTGATAATGAAGAGATCATTGCAGAGGATCATTTTCTACAGGAGATTGTGCGTGAGGAGACTTATCGAATGTTAGATATTGCTTTGGCTAATCTGGGAGAACAAACGAAGAGAATTGTTGAACTTACCTTGCAAGGAAATTCTAATAAAATTATTGCCGACGAATTGGAGATATCTGTTAATACAGTTAAAACTTTAAAATTAAGGGCATATAAGAGTTTGCGTGATCAGCTTGGTAATCAGTTTGTTGCTATTTTGATGTTAGAGTTTTTCAAATTTTTTTAATTTTTTTCACTTTCTGCTGTCACCCTGTTTCTATTTTTTTCAGTTTAAGGAGTGTATAGGAACTAAAATCTATGGATAGGAGAATCAATAAAAGTTTTGAGATTGCAGGAATTCTGGTGAGAAAGATGCTAGGAAAGCATTTGCCAGAGGAGGAGGGTGAGCTCAAGGAGTGGTTAACAGATCATGATGTCAGGGAAGATGAGATTGTGAGTTGGGAAGGGTATCAAAATCGCCAAAAAAGAATGGTCGATATTGATATTGAAGGAGAATGGGAATCATTGCAGAAGAAAAGCAATAAGAAGCAGACCGTAACAAAGCGATTGAGAATTCAGCGAGCATTGAGATATGCCGCAGGTATCGCTATTCCAATTATGGTGGCATTGGGGACTTATCTGTTGATTGATCAGGTTTTACTATCAACAGAGGAGCAGGTTGTTGAAATTCCTCATGGAGAGCGTAAGGCTTCCTTAGTTTTAAGTGATGGAAAGATTGTTGATCTACATCCGGAACAGGAGGCTGACATCAGAGAGGACAATGGTGCAACCATTAAAAATGACTCTGTAATGTTATCCTATGATACTGGGAAAACAAACACAAAGCAAGTTTTAAAGGCTACAGTGAAGCCTATTTACAATGAGCTTATTGTTAACAGAGGGATGGAGTACATGCTGGAATTGAATGATGGAACGAAAGTTTGGTTGAACTCTTTATCAAAATTGCGTTATCCTGTTGTTTTTGGAGGACAGAAAAGAATTGTTGAATTATCGGGTGAGGCTTATTTTGAAGTAGCACACGATGAGCAACGCCCCTTTATTGTTAAGACTAAGGATTGTGATATTCGAGTGTTAGGAACTTCTTTTAATGTGACTAACTATCATGATGATGATCATGTAGTGACAACATTGCTTAAAGGGAAGGTACAGTTGGAAGAGATAAAAGGAGAGGGTGATATGAGACTTCAACTAGATCCTGATCAGCAGTTTATTTATAATCGAATTACACAGCGAGCAGAGGTAAGAGAAGTGGAAGCAAGTATTTACAATACCTGGACTAAAGGAAGTTTTCGTTTTGAGAGCGAGCCTTTGGATGAAATCATGATGAAGCTGTCACGATGGTACGATATCGATGTTGTTTTTCAGGATGCAGCAGCCAGGGAAGAGTTGTTTTCTGGAAAGTTGCCACGGTTTAAGGAGTTTCACTCTATAGCAGCTTTGATTGAAGAGATAAGCAATGTTAATTTTGAAATAACTAACAAAACGATAAAAATTAGTAGAAAATAAAAAAGCAGGAAAATGTTGGCGCATTTCCTGCTTAGTAAAAAGGAGTTTGGCGACTCCTAAATGTTTAAATCAAAATACAAATTTATGAAAAAATTACAGTTTTATGAACTCTTCATAGCTATGAAGAGGCGTAAAAAAATGTTTTTAATTATGTGGAATTTCTTTATTCTGTTTTTTGTACTAAACCTAACTGTGACCGCTAACGCTCTGAGTCAAAAGACGGTGTCGCTTGATTTGAAGGATGTTACGTTGAAGACGTGCATTCGAACCATTGAGCAACAAACAGGGATGGGATTCTTGTATAATGGTGAAGAATTGCGTCGAATTAAAGGGGTTACAATTAATGTTACCAATAAAAAGGTCGACGAAGTATTGGATGAAATTCTTCGAGACTCTGGTTATACTTATCGTATTCAGGATGAGGTGATTTTGGTGA
This sequence comes from Puteibacter caeruleilacunae, assembly GCA_005217565.1. Lineage (GTDB taxonomy): Bacteria > Bacteroidota > Bacteroidia > Bacteroidales > Prolixibacteraceae > Puteibacter > Puteibacter caeruleilacunae. Next base: position 217,231 of record SJCO01000002.1, on the reverse strand, counting down.
AGAAGAATGAACTTCCCAAAGTGGTTGCACAAAATAAGAAACACACCGTAAAGGGTAAGGTTACCGACTCTACAGGAGCACCGTTACCAGGAGTAACAGTGATGATCGTAGGTAGTACTTCGGGGGTAATTACCGATCCTGATGGTATGTATGAATTTGCAGTAGAGCCAACTGATAAATTAAATTTTTCATTTATTGGTATGGCCTCACAAGAGATTGATGTGAATGGTCGCAAAAACATTAATGTAGTACTACAGGAAAAAGCATCAGAACTAGAGGATGTGACTATTGTTGCTTTTGGAAAACAGAAGAAAGAGAGTGTGATTTCATCTATCGAAACTGTTAAAACAGATGAGCTGAGAGTTCCATCTAGTAACTTGACTACTGCTTTGGCAGGACGAATGTCTGGAATGATTTCATATCAAACGACTGGAGAACCCGGCGAAGATAACGCTAATTTTTTCATTCGTGGAGTATCTTCATTTGGAACAGGAAAGGTAGATCCATTGATTTTGATAGATAATGTGGAAGTATCAAACGATGACCTTTCCAGATTGCACCCTGATGATATTCAGAGTTTTTCCATTTTGAAGGATGCAACAGCTACGGCATTATATGGTGCTCGTGGAGCAAATGGAGTTATACTGGTGTCGACAAAGGAAGGGAAAGAGGGAAAGACAAAGATCTCAATCAGGATAGAGAATTCTTTTTCTTCTCCTACAAAAGAAATTGATATGGCTGATCCCATAACGTACATGATGATGGGTAATGAAGCTATTAAAACAAGAAATCCTCTAGGCGCTATACCTTATTCAAATGAGAAGATAGAATTTACTAAATCAGGATTAAATTCGTTTGTTTATCCTTCAGTTGATTGGATGGATATGCTTTTTAAGAATGTTGCCATTAATCAACGAGCAAATATTAATATTAGTGGAGGAGGAAAGGTTGCAAGATACTATATTGCTGCATCAGTAGCACAGGATAATGGTATTTTGGACATTGATAAAAAGAGCGATTTTAATAGCAATATAAACTTAACAAAGTACCTAATTCGCTCCAATATTAATATTAATCTCTCAAAGTCAACTGAAGCTATTGTTAGGGTACATGGAACCTTTGATGACTACAGTGGTCCATTAAAAGGGGGTAGTACTCTGTATCGACAAGCCTTGAATGTAAGTCCAGTTAGGTTTCCAGCATATTATGAGCCTGATGAAAAATTTAATTTAGCTCAACATACTTTATTTGGTAATGCTGGTGATGGGACTTATTTAAATCCTTATGCTGAGATGCTCAGAGGATATAAGGAAAAGAGTAAGACAGTGATGTTAGCTCAATTTGAGTTAAAACAAGATTTGAGTCAATGGATTGATGGATTAAGAGGGAGATTGTTGTTTAATACAACTCGAAATTCATATTTTGATTTATCAAGGAAGTATAATCCATTTTATTATACTGTTCAAGATTATGACAAGGAGTTAGATACATATGAATTATTTGAGATAAATCCTGATCAAGGAACAGAGTATCTCTCATATGAAGAGGGAGATAAGAAAGTCTCAAGTAGTATATATACTGAGGCTGCCTTAATGTATGATAAAAACATTGATGATCACACATTTAGTGGGATGTTAGTGTTTATAGCAAGGAATACACTTAATGGAAATGCCGGTTCATTAGCAGAATCATTACCTGCTAGAAATCTTGGACTCTCTGGTCGTTTTACTTATGCATGGAAAGATAGATATCTAACAGAGTTTAATTTTGGATACAATGGATCAGAGAAGTTTGACAAAGACCATCGTTGGGGATTCTTCCCTTCAATTGGAGTCGCTTGGAACATCTCAAAAGAAAAATGGTGGAATGGAAGGCTTGCTGAAATATTTTCCAAATTGAAAATGAAAGGGACATATGGTTTAGCTGGAAATGATGATATTGGTGATGATAGATTTTTTTATTTGTCTGACGTAGAGATTCGTAAGGGAGGTTCGTATACCTTTGGATCTGAGTTTAGTGGGCAATCTGGACAAGGTGTAAGAATAAATAATTATGCCAATTCAGAGATTGGATGGGAAATAGCCTATAAATCTAATATCGGGTTTGAAATTGGATTGTTTGATAATCAATTGGAAATTCAGACTGATTTGTTTCATGAGACAAGGACAAATATTTTACAGGAACGATCTTCAGTACCTTCATCTATGGGATTATGGGATACTCCGTTAGCTAATATTGGAGAAGCAGAAAGTAATGGATTTGAGTGTTCTTTAGATTATAATCAGAGCTTTAATAAAGATTTATGGATTACTGCAAGAGCTAACTTTACCTATGCACGAGGAACTTTTAAGAAATATGAAGAGCCTGACTATCATTTAACAACAGCACCTTATCGCTCAAAAGTTGGTCAACCTATTTCGCAAAAATGGGGATATGTTGCCGAAAGATTATTTATCGATGATGCAGATATTGCGAATTCACCAAGGCAGGACTTAGGAGAATATCAACCTGGGGATTTAAAATATAGAGATCTATCTGGAGATGGTGTTATTAATGAATTAGATATGGCTCCCATTGGTTATCCAACAGTCCCTGAGATTAACTATGGTTTTGGTGCTAGTGTTGGTTATAAAAACCTCGATTTTTCCTTCTTTATGCAAGGTTCAGCACGGTCTTCCTTTTGGATTGATCCTAAGCAAATGTCACCCTTCGTTAAGTATTCTGAGGATGGGCGCATTTTGGAACGTGGTTTAGCTAAGTTTATTGCAGACGATTACTGGTCAGAAGCTTCTCAGGATCCATATGCCTCATGGCCGAGATTATCTGATTATAAAATTGACAACAACAATGTTAGAAGTACATTTTTTATGCAGGATGGAGCATTTCTAAGATTAAAATCTGCAGAGATTGGTTATTCAATTCCTAAATCGGTTGTAAAAAGAGCTGGTATAGATCATATGAGGTTTTATGTCAGTGGAAGTAATTTATTACTTATTAGTGGATTTGATCATTGGGATATTGAAATGGGGGGTAATGGATTAAAATATCCTTTGCAGCGTGTAGTAAATCTAGGATTAAATATAACACTTTAAAGGAAAAACAATGAAAAATATATTAATACTAGTTTGTAGTACAGTTATTATATGTGGGACTTTATTAACTTCTTGCAGTGAATATCTTGATGTAGTGCCGGATGATGTGGCAACTTTGGATCATGCATTTCAAAATAAGAATGAGGCAAAAAATTTTATGCATGGATGTTATTCGTACTTGCCAAATTTTACACATATAGATCAGAATCCTGGGTTAATAACAAATGACGAATTTTGTCTGTTTGAAACGGCGGAACGAGCTGAATATTATGGCTGGGAAATTGCTAGAGGATTTCAGAATACGAATGATCCATATATTAACTTCTGGGATGGAAAGAAAGGTGGAGCTCCATTGTTTAGAGGGATAAGGGATTGCAATATATTCTTAGAAAATATTGATGTACCATATGATTTAGAACCGTATGAAAAGAATCAATGGATATCAGAAGTAACATTTTTGAAGGCATATTATCATTTCTTGTTAATGAAATTATATGGTCCTATTCCTATAGTTAGAGAGAACCTTGCGATATCTGAAGATACAGATATTGTTTCACGTTATAGGGAACCAATTGATGATGTTGTAAGCTATATTGTCAGTCTTATTGATGAATCGCTTCCTAATTTGTTAGGCACCATAGAAGATCCGTTGGTTGATCAAGGAAGGATTACAAAATCAATTGCATTAGCTATTAAAGCGAAGGTACTCACCTTTGCTGCAAGTCCATTGTTTAATGGAAATGAGGATTATATTGGATTTGTGGATAACAGAGGTGTTGAGTTAATTAATACTACTTATGATCCCAACAAATGGCAATTAGCACTTAATGCATTAGAAGAGGCGATCGAATTTTGTCATACTAGTGGTCATTCTCTTTACAATTTTGTACCTCCCGTATTTGCTGGAAATCTGAGTGACTCAACAATTATTGCAATGGGAACCAGAGGTGCAGTAACTGAAAAATGGAATCAAGAGATAATATGGGGCGACTCGGATAGTGATCCAGGTCCTCTTTTACAATGGTTATGTCATCCCGCATTTTCAGTCCTACATGGTGGAGGAAAGGTTGGATCAACTTTAGCTCCATCTTTAAATATAGTAGAGCAATTCTATACTAACAATGGAGTTCCAATAGATGAAGATATTGCTTGGGAAGGAAAGGATATTTATGGTACTAGAACAGCTACTAGTGAAGAGCGATTTTATATTGAGCCTGGATATGAAACTGTAAATTTACATTTCGATCGAGAGCCTCGCTTTTATGGAAATATTTGTTTTGACGGAGGAACACTTTATGGAAATGGACGCATTAATGATGACACGCAACTTAAGGTTACAAAATTTCGCGTTGGAGGAGCTAGTGCAATTCCTGCATCATCACGGTATTCAAACTCTGGTTATTTAGTTAAAAAGTTGATTCACTATCAGACATCAATAGGAGATAATGAATCGGTATTAAATACATATCGATATGTATTTCCTATAGTTAGATTAGCTGATTTGTACTTACTATATGCAGAAGTACAGAATGAAGTAAAAGCTCAACCTGATGCAGACGTCTACAAGTACATTGACATGGTTCGAGAACGATCAGGATTAAAAGGTGTTGTAGAGAGTTGGACGAACTTCAGTAATCAACCGGATAAACCTACAACAAAGGACGGTATGCGTAGTATTATTCAGCAAGAAAGAATGATCGAGTTTGCCTTTGAGGGTGTTCGAACCTTCGATATTAACAGATGGAAGCGGGCTGAGGAGTTCATGAATAAACCAATACGTGGATGGTCAGTGTTTGAAGAAAATGTTGATTTGTTTTATACCATGGAAGAAAAGTATAAAGCAGATTTTACTTTGAAAAATTATCTGTGGCCTATCAAGCAAGGTACGTTATTGAAGAATACGAACCTATTGCAAAATCCAGGTTGGTAAATCAATTAAATTGAGGAGATAAGTTTTATTTAAATTGAATTTAGAACTATGAAAGATACATTATTTATATGTTTGATTGGTGTTTTTATTTTCTTTGGATGTGAATCCGTTGAGAATTGGAAAATTGAAACAGATAGTATAGCTCCCGGACCAGTAACCAATGAGACCTATGAGGGAATACCAGGAGGGGCAATTATTACGTATGATGTTCCAACCGATAGCGACCTACTAGGAGTAAAAGCGATTTATTCCAATGATAAGGATGAGCTTTGTGAGGTGTTTTCATCTGCTCATCGAGATACCATCATTCTTGCAGGTTTTGGAGATACAGAAGTAAGAATGGTTGAATTAGTTGCAGTAGATGAAGGTCTGAATGAATCAGCTGCAAAGCAAATAAGTATAACTCCAGATACTCCTCCTGCAATTCTAGTACAGGAGAGTCTAAATGTAAGCCCAGCATTTGGCGGCCTTTATGTGAATTGGATAAACCCTATTGGTTCAGCTGTAGGTATAGAACTGTGGAAAAAGAATGAATTGAATGAGCTCGAATATGTTGAAACTCATTATACCGATGATGAGGGAGAAAATGGTTACTCTTTTAGAGGACAGGAAGCGCTCGAAACAGAATTTATGCTGTTGGTTAGGGATCGTTGGGATAATTACTCGGATTCAGTTAACAAAGTTTTAACTCCTTTATTTGAAGAGGAAATTGTCGGGAAAGATGTTTTTGAGAGATGGGGATATGATGATAAAAGCTGTGTGTATCGAGGAGAGATACCTACCGTAGCGCAATCTTCAAAAGGATTTTTTCGATTGTGGGATGGAGTTACAATCTCTAGAAATGATTATTTTCATACTGGGGATGCTGGAAATCAATTGGGATTTTATAGTGAAGACTATTACGGAACTGCAGATGTGGTAGGTCCCATTTATTTTACTATAGATATGAAGGAAGAGAAGTATTTGAGTAGAATGAAGATGTGGATGCGTTCCAGAAATTCTTGGGAAGACTATTCTTACGATGGACATAGATATTATCGACAGGGAGCATTAAAGTATTATGAGATTTGGGGTACTAATAATCCAAGAGCTATTAATGAAATTGGAGATGGGAGTCGAGAGGCAAATCTGGCATATTGGACAGAATGGGAAGAAGTAGGAGGAACTGATGAGTGGAAGAATGACTGGGTAAAGTTAGGAGAAGAAGCTGCTTTGCCACCATCAGGAGCTATTAACGGTGATTTTATAACTGTCGATGATAAAAAATATGCAGATGAAGGATTTGAAACAGAGTTTGATCCTGCTGCACTAGATCAAAAATATAGATATCTACGTATTGTTGTGAAGGAAACCTGGGGTGGAATTGGAAGAAAGATATTTATTGGTGAATTCAGAGTTTGGGGACAGAATTAAAATCGATATTTAAGATTAAACAGAAAACTGTGGTATATCTTTTATCGGTTTAGATGTGAGACCATAGTATTAAAGAAAGAATGAGGCTGTTATAAAACTTGATAGCCTCATCTTTCTTTTTATGACTAATAAATATAAGAAAGCACTAAAGGATTGTTGTTCGATTCTTTCTTGCAGATGGTAAGAAAGGTACAGTATTTGCTACGGGAATGCAAAGAAGGATTTGTAATTTTAATCGTATTTTGTGATGATCGAGGCATTTCTACATATCAATATCGCTCAATCTTTATTTTCATGTTTTGTTATAATTAAGAAAAAAGCACTAAGTCCAGCAGATAAGGTAGTTATGCTTTGGCTTCTAGCAGTGATAGGCGTTTTTGTTATAAAGATTAATAATCCAGAGTCCATTAGATTTAAATTGGATGGTTGGGTACTACAAGGCTTGATTATTCAAACGTTTCCGGTTTTCTTATATTTATATACGAGGTTTCTTGTTAGTAAAGACACGAGTTTTAGGTTAAGAGATTCTTTTCACTTTAGTATAAGTTTGATATCAGTGGTGGTTTTAGGTTTGCTTAGAAGTAAAACAACTTTTTTAAAAAAGGAACTGAGTTTGATTCATGATTCTTCATTTATCGTATTAAGTGTTGGTTGTGCCTTAGCTTTTATACTTTATGGAGTTGCGACTTATCGATTATTAAGTGTAGAAGGCGATAACGTGAAAATGCTAAAGAGATTTGCGTTATCGTTTTACCTGTTTTATGCTATAGTTCTGGTTTGGGCTATGGGGCGATATTATTTTGAATGGACTTGGCAGATCAGGTATTTTAGTATTCCAATGTATACCGGTTTTATTTATGGAATTAGTCTTTTGAGAAACAAGAAGAGTATAGAAAGCACTAAAACAGATTTATCGAGTAAGGTGAAATCTTACCTTAATTCTGGACTTAAATCGGAGGATGCTCCTGGGTACGTTGAAAAGATTATCAAATGTATGGATGAGGAAAAGCCATGGTTAAATAGTAATGTTACCATTAAAGATATTGCTAAATTAACAAGTATTCCATCGCACTTTGTTACTCAGATCTTGAATGAAGAACTGAATAAAAACTTTTATACGCTAGTTAATGAATATAGAGTTAACGAAGTTATTAGACTTTTTGACAGTGCTGATTATGAGAATAAGACCATAGAATGGATTGCTTATGAAGCGGGGTTCAATTCAAAATCTTCATTTAATGTGTTCTTTAAGAAGAGCAAAGGGGAAACCCCATCGGTATATCGAAGAAAAATGAAAAACTCTTAGTTTGTTGTAAATGAATAGTTAATGATGTAGAAATTTGTATTCCCTTCTTAGGAAATACAAAAAAAAATGCCTTCCTAAATAGGAGAGTCATATAGCTTAGATAGTGTTTTTAGCTTTATTCGTATTTAATAATTTAACAAGAGAGGATATGAACAAGAACGTTTATAAGCTAACTATTTTATTCGTATTTATAAAATTAGTTACATATGGTCAAGATGTTACTACAGTTCAAGCTACGAGTTTTGAAGTTGGTGATAATCTGGACTTAAAGGCTGTTGCGTCTGTATTTGGGGAGTCGGAAAATTTGGAGGATTTTGAAAAGAAACTTAATGATCCGAAGAGAAAGATATCCAATTTGGATTTAAATAAAGATGGTCAAGTTGACTATTTAAGAATTGTAGAGGTTTCAGCAGACAATTCTAGTTTGGTTACGATTCAGGCTGTGCTTGGAAAAGATTTGTTTCAAGATGTTGCCACTATTGATGTGGAAAGAGATAAAAAAGGGGAACTTAGAGTTCAGGTAGTTGGAGACGTTGATCTGTATGGTCCTGATTACATTATCGATCCATATTATGCCCATTCACCGTTGATTTACTCCTGGTATTGGGGTCCATATTATTCGCCGTACTATTCGCCATATTATTATGGATATTATCCTGTTTATTACTCTCCGTGGGTGCCATATCCGGTTCCTGTATATCAGAGAAATATTAGTGTGAGTATAAATGTTAACCATCGATATTGTAGGGCAAATAAGAGGCAAAGTAAAACATGTGTTAAGCTGGAAAAAAGTAATCATAGGAGTACTTCTGTTTCGGTGACGCATAAAAGGTACTCATCGCCAACATTATTTTATAGCAGGAGATCTTCACATTCTGTTGTTTATGTAAGACCAGCTAAACGACGTAGGTAATCTGAGTATCTGGAAAATAGTTTGGATAGTTTAATATAGAAATATATGACCTTAAAAATACAAAAACGGAGCCAATGATATTGGCTAGTAGTTGTTTCTAGTTTATAAGTTGATTAATCGAATAGCCACCTTAATTGGTGGCTTTTAATGTATTGTTATGTATAGGAGAGAATTCTTAGAGAAAGGAGCAAAAGGAATAATCGGAGCATTTGCTTTTCCAACCATTTTATCATTTACAGGGAAGCATAGTTCTAATGAAATAATTGATAAGATAGAGTTGTATCGTTATGATGTTAATATTCCGCGTTACTTTTCTTTTGGTACCTGGTTAAATCGGCAACATGTTTATATGAAGATTTCATCTGGTGAGCATTATGGATGGTCAGAAATAACCGGAGGAATCAATAAGCCCGGTTTAGATCTAAAAGAATGGTCAAGCTTTCTTCAGCAGTATAGGGGCAAAACCATAAAACAAATATTGACTCAGCTACAAGGTTGTCATGTGAAAAAATCTCCATTGTCATGGGGAAAACAGGAGTTTATAGAAATAGCATTGTTGGATTTAATGGGAAGAATTGAGAATAAGCCAGCATTGGAAATTCTTAATTTGAAAGGAAGAAAGCCTGTTCCTGGCTTATACTGTATTCTGGATAAAGATATGGAGAATGTCAAGAAGAATGCAGAACAAAGTGTCAAGCAGAATCTCTCCGCATTTATGAAAATAAAGATGTATGGAGATCTTGATTTGGATAAAAAGGTGTTAAAGACTGTTCGAGAAGTGATTGGAGATGACACTTTTGTGCTTTCCGATGTAAATGAGGGGTATAAAGAATGGAAGGATGTTGATGAGTTGGCTTCTATTTTGAAAGAGCTGCACTCATGTGGTCTAAATGCTGTTGAAGATCCGGCTAAAATGAGCAGGGAAGAATGGATTGAGTTGCAGAAAAAGGTTGGAAAGTTAGACTTGATACCAGATGTACCCATGCGTCCTTCTTGGGAGGCACTGAAAAAAGACCTCTCTGGAATGGGACGAATCTATAATATTCATCCGGCTTGCATGGGAAGTATATCAATTGCTGCCAAGCTTGGATTGAAAGTAAAGAGTATGGGAGCAAAATTGATGGTTGGAGATGCTAGTACAACAGGACCATCCTGTACAGCTTGGCAACAGATAGCTATAGGGACTGGCGCAGCTTGGGTAGAAGCGATCGAGAAGTTTGATGATTCCGATGGATATCTCAAATGCATTAAAGACAAAGCTACTTATAGAGATGAGAACGGTTTATTTGCTTATAGACCAAAATCTGGATTTGGATTAGAGTTAGATGAGGAACGTTTGAGAACTGTCTGTTCACAATATCTCATTATTGGAATTTAGAAAAGAACTTAGTTATTTTAATAATTGTTGCTGGAAATAAAATCCCAGGACAATTAAAGTTTAATGCGAAGAAATCTTAGAGAAACAAAATGTAAACAAATGAGAATCTTATTGTCTTTGATTATAGCTATTTTTTGTTGTGGACTTTCATTTGGACAATCTGCCCAAAAGGATTCATGTGCCAATCTATTGATAATTTTCCCGGATCAAATGCGCGGGAGTGCAATGGGATTCAGGGGAGAAGAACCTGTGCAGACTCCCAATTTAGATCAATTAGCCAAGGATGGAATTGTTCTAACCAATGCGGTAAGTAATTTTCCCATTTGCAGTCCTGCGAGAGCCTCACTGATGAGTGGAAAATATCCACAGTCTCATGGATTAATTCAGAACTGTAATTCTTATTCAGGCAAGCTGGGGTATGAGTTTAGTGTAGAGGAAGAATGCTGGTCAGATGTACTTAATAAAGCAGGCTATGAGCTAGGTTATATTGGGAAGTGGCATTTGGATAATCCACATGAGCCATATCTAGATTTCTATAATAACAAAGGTTTTAAGAAATGGAATGAGTGGACTCCTCCGGAAAAGCGTCACGGATTTAATTATTGGTATGCTTATGGTACCTATGATAAGCATTTGAATCCTGTTTATTGGTCGACTGATGCAAAGCGAGATGAATATAACTTTGTAGATCAATGGGGACCTGAACATGAGGCAGATAAGGCCATTGCTTATATTAAAAACCGGAAAAGCGAACGTGATCCAAATAAACCGTTTGTTTTGATGGTTGCGATGAATCCTCCGCATGGAGATTACAGTCAGGTACCCGACAAATATAAGCAGATTTATGAGGATGTTTCTATTGAAGAATTAACTAAAAGACCTAACATCCCATCCAAAGGGACGAAGTTTGGGGATTATTACCGAAAGCATATAAAAGATTACTATGCTCAGATATCAGGTGTTGATGAGCAAGTTGGTCGAATATTACATGCTTTGGAAGAGGCCGGAGAAAATGAAAATACAATTGTATTATTTATTTCTGATCACGGTGATTGTTTGGGAATTCATGATGTTAGTTCTAAAGATTATCATTATGAAGAGTCTATGGTAATTCCGTTCATAATTAAGTGGCCTGGAAAACTGAAGTCACGATACGATGATATTTTACTGTCGATGCCTGATATTCACCCTACATTACTTGGTTTAATGGGATTCGAGAAAAATATCGGCAAAGATGTAGAAGGGAAAAACTATGCGAATTATTTGTTGACAGGAAAGGGAAAGAAACCAACATCACAGTTATATCTTTATACTTATTATGGAGAGCCAGATATGGGGCGCCGTGGTATTAGAACTGACAGATATACTTTGATGATTAGTAAACGGCATAGCGAACCAGATATATTTGAACTTTTTGATAACAAAAATGATCCTTTTCAGTTAATGAATATTTACGATAGAAATCCTATTCTTACGGCTACCTTAACTGCCCAACTGAAGAATTTATTAATGGAAACTAATGATCCTTGGATCAAACATCTAAACTAATTATTAAGAGTCTTTTGGCAAATTAGAACCTAAAAGGAACATCCAATAAAAAAAAGAGGCCGGAAGTATTAATTCCGGCCTTGTTTTTTATCTGTTAGTCTTCGTTTTCTATGCTAATTCACTTAACTCCAACCACCTTAATTCTTTTTCATCGAGATCATCTTTGATCTGGCCATGGCGGATAGATTTTTCTGTTAGCTCATCAGGGTTTAGAGTTCCGCTGTTTAGTAATTCTTCTATAGCTGATTTCTCTTCTTCAAGTTCGGCGATATCTTTTTCTAACTGTTCAAATTCAAGCTTTTCCTTGTAAGATAATTTACGCTCTTTGGGTTTCTCCTGACGCTGCTTTTTTTCAGGCTTTGCTTGTGCTTCAAGCTGCTTCGCTTGTTTCTCCTCTTCCAGTTGAGCATCGCGGAAGGTAGTATAACTTCCAGGGAAATCTTTGATTTCGCCATTGCCTTTAAAAACAAATAGATGATCAACAATCTTGTCCATGAAATAACGGTCGTGCGATACTACCATTACACATCCTGCAAAGTTTGTAAGGTAATCTTCCAGAACGGTTAAGGTCATGATGTCAAGATCGTTAGTTGGCTCATCGAGAATCAGGAAATTCGGATTTTGCATCAATACTGTACATAGATATAATCTTCGTTGCTCTCCTCCACTTAGTTTCTCTACATAGTTGTATTGTGTCTCAGGAGGGAATAAAAAGTGATTAAGAAACTGGGATGCTGATAGAGTATCTCCATTACCAAGATTAACTACTTCTGCAATTTCACGAACTACATCAATTACCTTATCTCCTGGGTTGAAATTGATGCCATCCTGACGATAATAGCCAATGCGAATGGTTTCACCAATATCAATGGTCCCTGAATCGGGAGCAATGTGCTTGGTTAATAGGTTCAGGAAGGTTGATTTACCGGTCCCATTTTTACCTACAATACCCACTTTTTCAAAGCGCGAAAATTTATAGGTGAAGTCTTTGATTAACTCCAGGTCATCATATCCTTTACAAAGGTTGTCTATCTCGATGATTTTATTTCCCAGTCGTGATGATTTTACACTTAGCTTAACCTCTTGTTCATGTCTGATTTGTGATGCTTGCTTTTTTAATTTGTCGACATTTTCCATGCGGTACTTCGACTTATGTCCACGGGCTTTTGGCATCCTTCGTGCCCATTCTAATTCTGTACGCAATAGGTTTTGTGCCTTTTCGACAGAAGCATTTTGCAATCTGATCCGGTCCTCTCGTTTTTCCAGATAGTAAGTGTAATTTCCTTTGTAGCTGTAGGTTTGATTATCATCCATTTCGATGATCTCATTACATACACGATCCAGAAAATAGCGATCGTGTGTTACCATAAACAGGGTACAATTAGTTTTTGTAAGAAAGCGTTCCAGCCACTCAATCATTTCCAGGTCGAGGTGGTTAGTTGGCTCATCAAGAATTAGAAAATCGGGCTCATCTATTAGGGCAGCAGCCAAAGCAACACGTTTTTGCTGTCCTCCAGATAATTCCTTAATCTTTTGCTCAAGATTAAAAATATTTAATTGTCCCAGAATTTGTTTCATTCGTGATTCGAAATCCCAGGCATTCAGACTATCCATTTTGGCTGTAGCTTCATTTAAGTCGTATGTTTCAGGATCAAGAATAGCTTTTTCATAAACCTTAATTGCCTCGGTTACCTCACTTGATGAAGTAAATAGCTCACTCATAACGGTATTGTCGGGAGTGAAGTCTGGATTTTGTTTTAAGTATCCAACCTTGATATCGTTGGTATAGGTGTATTTTCCCGAATCTTGACCGTCGATACCTGCAATCACATTAAGTAATGACGATTTACCCGTCCCGTTTTGAGCAATGAGTGCTACTTTTTGCCCTTGTCCAATGGTGAATGAGATATTTTCGAACAATACCAGATCACCAATTGTTTTGGTTAAATTTTCTACCTGAAGATATGGAATCATGTTGCTTTATTTAAGAAGACAAAAATACGATATCTTCTGAGAACTAATTGTTGGGTAGTAACAAAATTGTTAGTTTTGGAGGAATAATGAGCAAGTGTGCATCAAATTACCTACAAGACAATGTGGTTAATTGATGTCTCGTGTTTGATGAATTACAATCAACTATGAAGAAGAAGGAACGATTTGAACAACTGATAGAATATTTTAAGGTGAATATGCCTGTGGCAGAGACCGAATTAGATTATAGTAATCCATATGAGCTACTGGTAGCAGTGATTTTGTCGGCTCAGTGTACCGATAAAAGGGTGAATATGATGACGCCGGATTTGTTTAAGCGTTATCCCGATCCTTTTAAGCTTGCTGAGGCTGAACCAGAAGAGGTGTTTGATTATATACGATCTTGTTCATATCCCAATAATAAGTCAAAGCATTTGGTGGGAATGGCGAGAATGTTGACACAGGATTTCGAGGGGGTGGTTCCTGATGATATTAAGGAATTACAAAAATTGCCAGGAGTAGGACGTAAGACTGCGAATGTGATTGCATCGGTAATCTATGATAAACCAGCTATGGCAGTCGATACTCATGTATTCAGAGTTTCTGCACGAATTGGTTTAACTACAAATTCTAAGACACCACTGGAAACAGAGAAACAATTGATGAGGTATATTCCTGAGGAATTGGTTGCTACTGCGCATCATTGGTTGATATTACACGGGCGTTATGTTTGTCTTGCGCGAAAACCGAAATGCAAGCAGTGTGGTTTGAAGGAGTTGTGTAAGTACTATGAGAAGGAGGTGCAGGACAATTAACACTAAAGGTGCATTATGCACTTTTAGTGTTAATTGTTTCTGGTTTATATGAATGCCATCAGACTTAATGCCATAACGGCCATCCCGCCGATAAGACCGTACACAGCCAGATGGTGTTCTCCATATTCTTCGGCAGAAGGAAGAAGTTCGTCGAATGAAATGAATACCATAATCCCGGCAACACTGGCAAGTATAGCACCAAATATAACTTCCATATTCTGGTCGTTGATAAATGGCATAAGGACTATAAAACCTACAATTGCTCCCAATGGCTCACTTAATCCAGATAGAAATGAGTACCAAAAAGCTTTCTTTCTGCTGCCTGTGGCATAATAAATAGGTACTGACACTGCAATTCCTTCTGGAATATTGTGAATGGCAATCGCTATTGCAATGGCAATACCAACTGAGGGATCATTTAATGCAGCAGCAAAAGTTGCTAATCCTTCAGGGAAGTTGTGAATGGCAAGTGCAACAGCTGTAAGAATTCCCATTCGATATAACTTCCGGAACTGTTTTGCTTGCTCTTCATCTTGCATTTTTTCAATACTCTGCATCTCGTGAGGGTTCTCAAATGATGGAATGAATTTATCAATTAAAGCAATTAATAGCATTCCTCCGAAAAAGGCAACCACGGTATACCATGTTCCTGAGAGATCGCCAAACCTCATTTGTAATGCCTCTTCAGCTGTTGGAAATATCTCAATGAATGATACATAGATCATTACTCCTGCTGAGAATCCCAAGGCAATTGTTAATAATTTTGTGTTAGTTCTCTTGGCAAAAAAGGCAATTGCACTACCTACACCGGTCGATAATCCTGCAAAAAGAGTAAGCAGGAACGCGTACAAGATATTTTGTGATATTTCCATCAATATTTATTTAAACTCGTTTGAAATTACATAAATGTCTGCAAACCAGAAGTTAAGTTTTTGGATCTCTTAAAGAACTGGTTAATTGTTTGTTGCCATGTAAATGTAATAATAATTGTTATCAATTAAACAAGAAAGTATAAACTGATAACTTTGATTTAATCACATTCTTCTTACATTTGTACTGACTTTGGAACAAAAAAAAACAATTTAAATTTTAAGTTATGGCTTACGTTATTTCTGAAGATTGTATTGCTTGCGGAACATGTGTAGACGAATGTCCTGTAGAAGCTATTGCTGAAGGTGATATCTATACTATTGATGCAGAACTTTGTACTGACTGTGGTTCATGTGCAGATGTTTGCCCAACTGAAGCGATTTCTCCTGAATAGAGATGCTTTGTTAGCATAAAAATTTAAAGCCTTACACAAAAGTGTAAGGCTTTTTTGTATCCTTTTTTTTTTGAATGAGTATTATCAAGAGTAAATCAAAGAGAAGCGAATGATAGTTTTTTATAGGCTTACTTTTACGAGAATTATGTGATCTTGCGATAATACATCTTCACAGTCAACCCCTTAAAGTCAGCAAGCGAAGATTATGCATAAGCTTTCTTTTTGCAATTGTTTATGGATAAAAGATCATCGCTATGAAGACAATTTTACTCTCGATTGTTTTATTGTTGTTATTCAGTGCATTGAATGCACAGGTGTTTACTCCCACCTCTTTTTTCAGTAAAGCATTAGACAAAGATATGGAATACTACGTGTCATATCCTGATGGGTATAATACGGATACAGAGAAAAATTTTCCAGTTATTATTTTCTTGCATGGAGCAGAGGTTGGACCTGACTCTTATGCTGATCCAATCAATGAACAGGAGGCATTGTTTCGTATAGCTTATCCTGATTTGTTTAAAACAATTCTGATTATGCCAAACGGTCAGGTAGAGCCTTATCTTGGTAGTTTCTACACTAATTCGGAGTTGTATGGTGACTATGAGAATTATATCATGGAAGATCTTATTGAACATGTTCGAAAAACATATCGAGTTATTGAGGGAAGGAGAGGAATGTCAATTATGGGACATTCTATGGGAGGTATAGGTTCAATGAAGTTGGCTCTAAAGTATCCTGATCAGTTTGCTGGTATTGCTTCTTTAAGTGGTCCGTTAAATATTGTACGCTGGCAGGAGTTGCTTCCATTGGTATTGGCTGAAAATGGAGGGCAAGCTCCTTATGGCTTTGAATTTGAGGGAAGTGGAACAAAAACACAATTGGCTTTTTCCATGGCAGGTGCTTTTTCTCCTAACTTGAATAATGAAACAAAGGTTGATTTCCCCATAAAGAGTGATGGAACCAAGGATGATGATGTTCTTAAGCGCTGGGCAGTGCATAATCCAGCACACTTGGTTGCAAGTTGGGGTGGAGATCCTACCATGGGAGTGTATTTTTACTGTGGAACAAACGATGATCATCAATTATTTCCTCAGAATGAAAACTTTAAAGATTCATTAGACTTTTATGGTGTGGAAAATTATGTTTTCAAGCAGGATGATGGAGATCATTCGAATAAACTTATTATTCGTTTCCCTGAGGCAGTGGAGTTTTTAATAAATGTGATGGATACTACAACAAATTTGGTGGATGCTATTGCAGAGTTTCAAGAGTCAGAAGTATTGAAGATTTATCCTAATCCTATGAGAGATCAATTGGTTGTTGATGGAATTGAGGTCGATAGTAATATTCGTATTTATTCGGTAGTTGGAAAGCCTGTGTTTCAGGTGAATAATGTCAAAGAGGAGAGATTCGTATGGAATCCTGGAGCTTTGTCGTCAGGGATCTATTTTATTGAAATACAACATGGAGGTTCTCATCAGGTGTACCGCTTTGTGAAATTATAAAGTTGACTGATGACATGCTTCTTTAAAGAGCATGTCATCAGTTGTGTTTTATTAGAATCCATTAAGTTGCATCGTCACAGTTGGGATCAATAAAAGAAATCCGAGTGCAATTAATACAAGCATAAAAGGTCCTATCCATTTTACCCATTTATCAAATGGTATTTTAGCTACTCCCAATACTCCAATAAGTACTGGAGATGTTGGTGTAATCATATTCGTAAAACCATCTCCAAATTGGAATGCCATAACTGTGGCTTGACGCGAAATACCTATTAAGTCAGAAAATTGTGACATGATAGGCATTGTCAGTGCTGCTTTACCAGAACCGGATGGAATAATAACGTTAAGAATTGTTTGGAAAATGTACATCATACCAACAGAAGCGATGCTTCCCATGTCTTTCATCGACTCTGCAATTGAGTTTAATATCGGATCAATAATATTACCCTGATTTAGAATGACCACAATACCGCCAGCAAGACCAACGACTAATGCAGCCGACAGAATATCTTTTGTTCCATCAATAAATAACTTCACAATGCGATTGGCATCATTACCCATGGCCATTCCTGCCAATAATCCCATAGCCAGGAATATGGTTGCAATCTCCATTACGTACCAACTATATCCCATAACTCCAATGATAAGGAAGAAAATGGTGAAGAATAGAAGGTTTAGAACAAAGAAGTGTGTGGTTTTACGTAATGCCAGAAAACTTGTAATGGCAAATAAGGCTGTTGTTACAGGAATTGCTGGTGCTGAAAATTCAGCATTACCAATTTTCAAAATTGAATTTGGGTACATTACTGAGAAGATGATCATTATTGCTAGAGTAAATATAAATGTACCCCAAGCATGCTTTCCTGGTTTTGTGATGATATCTTCAACTTCAGTGGTCTCTTTGTTTCTCCAGTAGGCATCAGATTCATACACCACAGATTTTTGTGGATCTTTTTTGATTTTGCGTGCGTAACGAAGAATCCATATAATACCTACAAGATTGATTGCAATCCAACAGAAAAGACGGTATTCAATACCTGAGAATAAAGGAATATTCGAAAGGCCTTGGGCAATTCCTATCGTAAACGGATTAAGAACTGCTCCTGCAAATCCTAAACCTGCAGCGACAAAGCACAGGCATATTCCAACAATTGAATCATATCCCATCGAAATGGCTAAAGGAACAAATATGATTATAAATGCAATTGTTTCTTCACTCATGCCAAAAACAGCTCCAAACACACTAAAGACGAGCATGATCAATGTGATGATGATATTTTCAATCCCCAGTTTCTTAAGTAGCTTATGTTTTTCAAGTTGCTTAGCTTTTTCTAGAAATGAGTAAATTCCTACATCAATAGCTTTACTGTCATTAAGTATCCAAAATGCTCCACCAATCATTAAGATGAAGACGATTATGTCGGCAGTGTTGACAAATCCTTTGAAAAAGGCAGATAGTATTTCCCAGGTTTGAGGGTGACTTTCGGTTTGATGAAAGGAGTCTCCTTTGATTATTTCTCGCTCAACGCCGTTGACTACGGTAGTTGTACGCTCAAACTCTCCTCCCGGGATAATCCAGGTTAATATTCCAGCAAGGACAATAATAGAAAAAACAATTACGTAAGTATGAGGAACTTTCTTAAACATGATATTATTTGTTGGTTTTTGTGCGACAAATATAAAAAATAAGGAATAAGCCTTTATGACATTTCTTAGGTATAAATTTAAAGAGTGAGAAATGCAGCTATTGTAAAACATGAATTTTGGTACTGCTATTTTATTAAATTCGTTGCATAAATAATATGTTTTCAAGATGAGTTTATTACTAACCAATATTAAGCAGTTAATACAAGTTGAGGATTCGCCAAATAGATATAAGGCGGGCGAAGAGATGAAGAAGTTGTCGGTTATAGAGAATGCCTTTCTATATATTGATGAGGGGAAAATCGACGACTATGGATTGATGGATGATCTGGATTATGATCAGTTTGCTGAAGCTGATGTCCTTGAAGAAATTAATTGTTCAGGAAAATTAGTCTGTCCTTCGTATTGCGATTCACATACTCATATTGTATATCCTTCCAGCCGAGAGAAGGAATTTGTAGATAAAATTAATGGTCTGAGTTATGAAGAGATTGCCCGACGTGGTGGTGGAATTCTGAATTCAGCAAAGTTATTGCATGAAACTTCGGAGGATGAGTTGTTCGATCAGGCATTTGAGCGTGCAATTGAGATTGCTGGTCTAGGAACAGGTGCCGCTGAGATAAAAAGTGGTTATGGTTTGAATACCGAGGATGAAATGAAGATGCTAAGGGTTATTCGGAGGTTGAAATATGAAACTCCATTGACGATAAAATCAACTTTTCTTGGTGCGCATGCTATTCCGATGGAGTATAAAGCAGATCAAACAAAATACGTTGATTTAGTAATTAATGAAATGATCCCTCAAGTGGCCGGAGAAGGCTTGGCCGACTATATTGATGTTTTCTGCGATAAGGGATTTTTTACGGTAGAAGATACCGATCGTATTTTAATGACAGGGATGAAATATGGATTAAAGCCAAAGATTCATGCCAATGAGTTAGGATTGACAGGTGGAATACAAGTTGGTGTAAAATATGGCGCATTGTCGGTTGATCATCTGGAATTTGTGGGTGATGAGGAAATCGCTGTTTTAAAGGGAAGTGAAACAATGCCTACAATTTTACCAGGAGCCGCTTTTTTCCTAGGTATGCAGTTGTCTCCTGCTCGTAAGATGATGGAAGCAGGATTACCTGTTGCCTTGGCTTCTGATTATAATCCCGGATCATCTCCTTCTGGAAATATGAAATTTGTACAATCGTTAGGATGTATTAAATATAAGATGTTACCTGAGGAGGTGATTAATGCTACAACTATAAATACAGCTTATGCAATGGGAGTGGATGAATGTTTGGGAACAATAACCCGAGGTAAAAAAGCCAATGTATTTATAACGAAAGAAGTATCATGTTACGAATTTCTACCATATGCATATGGCTCAGATTTGATTGATACCGTAATACTGAATGGTGAAGTGATATAATAGTATATTATATGAGGTTGAAAGGGAGAATTGGTGTTTGTTCCCTGAATCTTTATAACGATAAAATCTATAGAAAGGATGAAGCAAATATTAGAATGTGTTCCTAATTTCTCAGAAGGGAACGATGAAAAAGTAATAAAGCAGATCACCGATGCTATTGAAGCTGTCGATGGTGTTAAAATGTTAGATGTAGATCCAGGTAAAGCTACCAACAGAACAGTTGTAACTTTTGTGGGTGATCCTGATAGTGTGATTGAAGCAGCATTTCAAGGAATAAAGACAGCTTCTGAATTAATCGATATGTCGAAACATAAAGGGGCGCATCCAAGATTTGGGGCTACGGATGTGTGTCCACTTATTCCAGTTTCGAATATTACAATGGAAGAGGCTGTAGAATATGCTTATAAATTAGCACAACGGGTAGGGGACGAGTTAGGTATTCCTATTTACTGTTATGAGTTTGCGGCCAAGCAACCTGAAAGAAAAAGCCTTGCTTTCTGTCGTTCTGGAGAATATGAAGGATTAAAAGAAAAGTTGACTAAGCCGGAATGGAAGCCTGACTATGGCCCAGCTGAGTTTAATTCAAAATCAGGTGTTACAGCTATTGGTGCGCGTAACTTCCTTGTAGCATATAATGTGAATCTAAATACCACATCAACCCGAAGAGCTAATGCTATTGCATTTGATATTCGTGAGGCAGGACGAATTTTGCGTGAAGGGAATAAAGTTACAGGTAAGGTTGTCAAAGATGAAAATGGAGAACCTGTTCGTGTAGCAGGAGACTTAAAAGCTACCAGAGCGATTGGGTGGTATATAGAAGAATATGGAATTGCTCAAATTTCTATTAACCTTACAGATATCAATGTGACTTCAATCCATGAGGCATTTGACAAGACATGTCAGCGTGCCCAGGAGAGAGGAATTAGAGTTACAGGATCTGAATTGGTTGGTGTAGTACCACTTAAGGCGATGCTTGATGCTGGTAAGTACTTCTTAAAAAAGCAAAATCGTTCAACTGGTATCTCTGATGAAGAAATAATTAAGATTGCCGTTAAGTCGCTTGGTTTAGATGAACTTTATCCTTTTGATCCTAAAAAGAAGATCATTGAATACATGTTGGAGGATGATCAAGAGAAACTGATTGATTTAACTGTTAAAGGGTTTGCTTATGAGACGGCTTCTGAATCGCCAGCACCAGGAGGTGGTTCAGTTTCTGCATATGTTGGCTCATTAGGTATTTCTTTAGCTACGATGGTTGCAAACCTTTCTTCGCACAAGCGTGGATGGGATGATCGTTGGGAAGAATTTTCTGATTGGGCTGATAAAGGAAAGGCTTATAATGAGGAGTTGCTTCGTTTGGTTGATGAAGATACCAATGCATTTAATCAGATTATGGCTGCATTCGGCTTGCCTAAAGGAACGGATGCTGAAAAAGCAGAGAGAAAAAAAGCTATTCAGGCTGCAACTAAGTTTGCAATAGAAATTCCTTTAAAGGTTATGAGAGTTGCTTTAGATTCGATGGATGTTATTGAGACTATGGCAACAATTGGTAATCCAAACTCTGTTTCAGATGCCGGAGTAGGAGCATTATGTGCAAGAACAGCTGTGATGGGGGCATATTTAAATGTAAAGATTAATGCGGCAGATTATGATGATAAAGAATTCGTAAATGCCGTATTGGCCGAGGCAGAAGATATGGTTGAAAAGGTTACATTGAAAGAAGCCGAAATACTTAAAAGTGTTAAAAAATGTATCGATAACTAGTCGAAATACAACTTTCAGTTTGTAATTAGATATATTTTAATGGTTATAATTCGTAAGTTGAGGGCGCTTCCGGTAGGTAGCGTCCTCTGCTTTATAGCAATTTAACCTTGAGTTAAAGTGTTAGATCGAAGCAAAAATGGTAAATGAAGTTTTAAATGGTAAGCAGAATAGAAGTAGGTGTTTGGAAGTGATAAAATGTGATTTATTTAACAGTTGATTATTATTAACTCATAATTTATTATTGTAAGTCGCAATACTCTTTTCTTATTTTAAGTTTTTTTAACAATTATTTTTTCCTTATTTTAGTCCTTAGAAAGCTAGTCATAGTTTTTTGTTAATTTAAATGTATACTTATATGAGAAAATTTGCGCTATTACTCATTCTCCTAATATGTATTGGGGGACAAGTTTTGTTGGCTCAGACAAAACAGATCACAGGTACAGTTACCAGTGATGATGACGGCAGCACATTACCAGGTGTTTCCGTGGTCGTGAAGGGTACTACGATTGGTATTATTACCGACTTGGATGGTAAATACACATTAAACGTGCCTGAAGATGCTTCTACTCTTGTGTTTTCTTTCGTAGGAATGACTACTGAAGAGGTAGCAATTACCACTAATGTTATTAATATTGCATTGAAAGCCGATGTAATCGGTGTAGATGAAGTTGTGGTAACTGCGATGGGTATCAAACGTGAAGCTAAGGCTTTGGGATATGCTGTTCAGGAAGTTAAGCAGGAAGAACTGCAGAAAACAGGTAATCCAGATTTAGCAAAAGCATTGCAAGGTAAAGTTGCAGGTATTGATATTAAAACATCAAGTGGTATGCCTGGTGCCTCATCTCAAATTGTTATTCGTGGATCTCGTTCATTTACAGGGAACAACACTCCTTTGTATGTGATTGATGGAATGCCTGTTGCAAGTACATCTCCTTATAGTACAGGAAACAGTGTGACAGGTGCGGATGTTGCTAACCGTGCATTGGATATCAATCCAAACGACATTGAAAGTATTAACGTATTGAAAGGACAGGCGGCAGCTGCACTTTACGGATTGAGAGCATCTAATGGTGTTGTAATCATTACTACAAAGAGTGGTAAAGGTGTTGCGAAAGGAAAACCTGTTGTTTCGATAAATCAAACAACAACTTTTGATAGAGTTTCGAGAACTCCAGATTATCAGACTACATGGTCGCAAGGTAGTAGAGGTAGTTATGTGCATAACACTTCTATGTCTTGGGGGACTAAGATTACTGAACTACCTAATGATCCTACTTATGGTGGAAATGGAAAAGGACACGAAGGTATGTATAAAGTGCCTCAGTTAGAGCAAGCTGGTCTAGATCCTTGGGTGAAGCCAGCAGTATATAATAATTGGGACGATTATTATGAAACAGGTGTGGCTATGACAACTAATGTGAATGTTAGTCAGGCGACAGATAAAGGAAACTTTTCTATAGGTCTTGGTTATACAGATCAAACAGGTATTGCGTTGAATACTGGAATGGAAAGATGGAATGGTAAAGTTTCAGGTGAAAAAAAGTTAAATAATAACTTTAAAGTTACTTATTCTGCAAACTACTCTAAGACTGAGGTTGATAAATTATCTGGAGCAAATGATGCTTCTCTCGCAGGTGTTTTGTCTGCACCAAGTAGTTATAACTTGAAGGGGATTCCTTATCATATTCCTGGAGATCCTTATACTCAGATTTACTATCGTTCAATGACTTTTGATAATCCTTACTGGGTTGAGCATAACAATACATTCAATGAAAAAACGAATCGTTTCTTTGGAAATGGTGCTGTTGAATATAGTGTTGACCTTAATTCGGAGATGGATTTAACTGTAAAATACCAATTAGGTATTGATACTTATACTTCACATTATCAGGATATTTTTGGTTACGGAAGTAAAGGTAAAGATGGTGTAATGGAGAATTATGGTATTACTGATGTTACCTATAACTCTTTGGCAACAGTTAATTTCAATTGGTCAATTAACGAGGATTTGAAATTTAATGCTATCGTCGGAAACGAATTGAATCATAATGAGAGTAAAACTTATTATGAAGAAGGTACAGAGTTCAACTTTGGTGGATGGAATCACATTGATAATGCAAAAACTGTCACTGCTTCTGAAGAACAATATAAAGATCGCACATTAGGTTTGTTCGCAAGTTTGTCTCTTTCATGGAAAGATATGCTATTCTTAAATGCGACTGGTCGTAACGATTTTGCATCTTCAATGCCAAGAGATAATCGTTCATTCTTTTATCCTTCTGTTTCACTAGGATTCGTTGCTTCAGAGATTGAGGCATTAAAAGAGTTGTCATGGTTAAGTTTTGCCAAGCTTCGCGGTTCTTATGCAGAGGTAGGACAAGCAGGAACTTATAGAGAAAATTTCTTTACCAAACCTAATTATGGAGGTGGTTTCTGGGATGCTGATCCTATTAAATATCCATTAGGTGGTGTAAGTTCTTATGTTCATAATGGAGTGATGTTTGATCCTGCATTAAAACCTCAGAATACGCAATCATACGAATTCGGTATTAATTTGAAGTTTGCCAATAATCGTTTAGGAATTGATTATACATATTCGAGACAAAATGTAAAAGATCAGATCTTTAATGTGCCTTTAGCTGGATCGACTGGAGCTAGCGAATTGAGAATGAATGGTGGTGAGGTGCATACTAACTCTCACGAGGTTGTTTTCTATGCAACACCAATTCAAACTAAAGATTTCACATGGGATTTAAATGTGAACTACTCTAAAATTGATAATGTTGTAGATAAATTGGCTCCTGGAGTTGAGAGCATTTTCCTTGGTGGTTTTACTACTCCTCAGGTTCGTGCAGGTATTGGTGATACTTATCCTGTTATTTATGGTGATCAATTTAAGAAGAATGACAAAGGTGAAATTCTTGTAAACGAAGATCCATCAGCAACAGAATACGGTATGCCTATGATTGGAGAACCTGGTGTTTTAGGTGCTGTTTCTCCTGATTTTATCTTAGGTGGTAGTTCTACTTTTGCATATAAAAACCTTTCATTATCTGCTACTTGGGAGTGGAAGAATGGTGGTAAAATGTATTCTGGATCCAATGGATTGTTAGATCTTTACGGAATGTCAGAACGAACTGAAGACAGAGAATCGACATTTATCTATGATGGTGTTAAAGCTGATGGAAGTCCTAATGACATTGCTAGAGGTGGTGAATTTGATTCTGGAGCATATCAAACTCTTTACTCTGATGTATTGACGAATATTGATGAATACTATATTCACGGTAACTCGTTTGTTAAACTTAGAGAAGTTTCCTTGAAATATGGTTTTGGAAAGAAACTTATCCCAGGAATGGATTTGTCTCTTTCTGGTTTTGTAAGGAACATCTTGCTTTGGACTGAATTGGATAATTTTGATCCTGAATCATCTCAAGGTAACAATAACATGGCTGGTGGTTTTGAGCGTTTCTCATTGCCTCAGGCAACGAACTACGGATTTAGTATCGATATTAAATTCTAAATTTTAAAGAGAAAAAAGTATGAAAAGAAATATATTAAATATTGGAATTGCATTCTTGGTTCTGTTTGTGAGTTCTTGTTCTGAGGACTTGATGGATGATATAAACCAGAATAAAAACAATCCAACAAATGTGGCATCAAGTCTGATTATTACGGATGTGATGACAGGAACAGCATTTAGTGTTGTTGGAACTGATTTGGCCTTCTACTCATCTTGCTATATAGAGCATAATGTAGGTATTTACAACCAAATGTATAATGCAGAGATTAGAACTAGTGGTCCTACTAGTAGTACAACATACAATAATAGCTGGAACGCCATTTACTCTAATCTGTTAAATTTGAAAACAATTATTGAGAAGTGTTCTGAAGGAGGATCTGAAGAGGGAAATGTCCATACTTTAGGTATTGCTCAGATCTTGACTGCATATAACTTAGCCGTTTTAACAGATATTTTTGGAGATGTTCCATGGACTGAAGCTTTACAGCCTGGTGTTATTTTTACTCCAAAATTGGATTCTCAAGAAAGTATTTATCAGGAGATATTTAAGTATTTAGATGATGCGATTACAAATCTTGGAGAAGACTCTTCATTTCCAGCTCTTGGAACACAAGACTTTTTCTATGGAGGTAATTCAGCTTCTATAGCAAAGTGGACTAAGTTTGCTTATGGATTGAAGGCAAGATATACCATGAGACTATCTCTTAAGAATGCTCAATATCAAAGTGTAATTGATTTTGCAAATAATTCTTTCGCTAGTGCTTCAGAACAATGTCAATTTGACTATAATGGAGCCGAGTCAAAGAGTCCTTTTAATCAATTTTTCTTAGATAGAAATTATTATGGTGCAAGTACATCGCTACATGATAAATTGGTTGCTAGAGATGATCCACGTGATGCTATCTTCTGGAAAGAGGTAGGAGGAGAGCTTATTTTCGCTCCTAATGGAACTCCAGACCAAAAGCAAGACTATTACGCAATTTCAGCAATCACAAATGTTAACGCACCAACTTATTTATTGAGCTATCATGAGCTTGAGTTTTTGAAGGCAGAAGCTTACGCTAGATTGGATCAGCTTGATAATGCAAAGACAGCTCTGAAAAAAGCGATTGTTGCTGCTTGTGGTAAAGAGAATATCGGTATATCAGCTGCAGATGCAGAGGAATATTATGATGAAAAAATTGAAGCTCTATTATCAGATAAGTCGTCAACACTAGAAGAGATCATGATTCAAAAATATATTGCATTTTTTGAAGAAGAGGCTGTTGAGGCGTTTAATGATATTCGTCGATTGAGGGCTATGGGAGATAATTTTATAACTCTTGCGAACCCTCTAAATAGTAGTAAATTTCCATTGCGATTTACCTATGGAGCAGAAGATGTTACTACTAATGAAAATGTACGAGCGGCATATGGCGATGGTACTTATGTTTATACAGAGAACGTATGGTGGGCTGGTGGCTCAAGATAGTTCTGGATGTTAAACTGAAAAAAGAAAAGACATGAAAAAGATAATATTTAGTTTATTGGTTGCCATTGCTTTTTGTTTTGGTGGCTGTGAGGACACAAATGAAAACTTGATCGGGCAACGTGGAGTTCCAGTTGTACCAGGAATTGAGGATCTTGCACCAGCATTTTTCGACCTTAAAAGTCTAGAAAGTACTTTTGTTGGTTTTAATGTAGTTTTAAGTGAAGGAGTAACTGCTGAAAAAGTAGTACTATATGTGTCATTTAATGGACAAGGAGAACGTAAGGAATTAGCGACCTTAACCAGTTTTCCGGCTGCAGTAACTGTTTCCGCTGCTGATGCAGCAGGTGCTTTGGGATTGAATACAGATGATATTGAACTTGGAGATGTTTTCAATATCGAAACTCTTACTTATGCTAATGGAGAGACAACTTGGTCTGTTGCTAATGTAAATGCTAATGTAGCCTGTGCCTCAGATATAGCTGGAACCTATAGTTTAACAGCTACAGGTCAAGGTGGTGGTGGATTGGGGGGAACCTCACCGTGGACTGCTGTGTTAACTACAGCTGAAATTGTTAGTAAGGATGGTGGTGTAACTTATACCATTGAGCCTGCTTTAGCTGGTATCATGGTTGATTACTATGCTGCATATGGAGCGACTACTGTTCAAGGAGAGTTTCAGGATATTTGTGGAACGATAACAAATGCCAAGGTTCATGACGGTTGGAACCCAGTATCAACATACAGTGGAAGTATTGATGAAGCAACTGGAGTTATTACTATTAATTTTGAGAATAATTGGGGTGACGGAGGAGAAATGATTCTAACACCACAATAGTCATCATATTATTAAAATATCAAAGTGTGTTCGCTTGGCGGACACACTTTTTTTGTTGAAATAACATGTGAAATTTATATTGTCGGATTTCTTATTTAGTTATTTTTATTGTCATTTGATTTGACGCTGCCTATTATTTATTGATCTAGAATCTTCCTTCTTATACTTTTTTTGTGTGATTGCGATTTTAAGTGTACTTTTGCAGCAAATTTTGAAAAAACACTTACAAAAGTTTACCTGAACATTAATTTTTGAAAAATATTAAAAAAAATATGACTTTTGTTTGGAAGTGTTTTAGAATGTTAAATGTGATATATGTTAATTGTAGCTTCAGTTATTGAAGATGCTGATTATCAGAATAATTAATAAGAAATAAATTGACTTGATTTAACATTTTTCAACACTAATAGTTAACTTTCTATAATTATAGGGGAATAGGAGAGAGTTTCAAATCATGATTTTTTACCATGCTTCAACCAAAAATTATTTATATTTTAGCTTAGTCAAAGCTATGTTTATAGCTTTTCTTTAATTTAAATATTTATTTTATGAGAAAATTTGCGCTATTACTCACTCTCCTGGTGACACTGGGAGTACAGGGCGTTTTTGCCCAAACAAAACAGATTACTGGTACAGTTACCAGTGCTGATGATGGCAGTACATTGCCAGGTGTATCTGTGGTTGTAAAAGGAACTACCGTGGGTACTGTTACAGACTTAGATGGTAAGTATAGTTTAACTGTACCTGAAGATGCGAAAATCTTGTTGTTCTCATTTGTTGGGATGTTGACACAAGAAGTTGAGATTACGGGTACTTCTGTTAATGTAGCCATGAAGGCTGACGTTGTAGGTGTTGACGAGGTTATTGTGGTTGGATATGGTACAGCAACAAAAAGATCGTTTACAGGAACTGCTGCGAAAGTTGATGCTGAAAGAATTGAAATGAAGAACGTTTCAAATATTTCTCAAGCATTATCAGGAGAGGTAGCAGGTGTTCAGGTAATTGGAGACAATGGGCAACCTGGGAAATCTGCAAAAATTCGTATTCGTGGTATTGGATCTATTAATGGTAGTCGCGAGCCGCTTTACATTGTTGATGGTGTTGCTTTGAATGGTGGAGATATAAATTCAATTGCTCCTTCTGATATTGAGTCTACAACTGTATTAAAAGATGCTTCGGCAACTGCTATCTACGGTTCGAGAGGTGCTAACGGTGTTGTTGTTATCACAACAAAAAAAGGTAAAGCTGGTAAAAACTCGATTGAGGTTGATATGAAGTATGGTACCAACTGGAGACACTTGCCAGAATATGATGTATTTACTAGTCCTGAAGCATATACTGAAACAGCATGGTCTGCATTAAAGACTCGCGGTATGCTATTAGGTAAAGATGATCCAGCTGGATACGCAAGTGCAATGTTGTTTAGTGACGATTCTGATGACCCTGGGTTTCATGCACCATATAATATGTGGAACAAAGCGGGAAATGAGCTTATTAATCCTGAAACAGGTAAATTTAATTCTGGAGTAAGTCGTAAGTATACACCAGAAAAATATGAGGACGCGTTATTTCAGGGTGCGAAAAGAATGGAAGTTGGTTTAAGAATGAGTGGAGGAAATGAAATGACAACTTTCTATTCTTCAATCAACTATTTGAATGATGAAGGATATTATCTTAATTCGGATTTTGAGCGTTACACTGGTAGATTAAATGTTGACCATAAAATAAGAAAGTGGTTAAAAGGATCTGTAAATATGGGATATATGCGTTCTGTTTCCAATTTTGGTGGGGGACAAGATGAAGATTCAAATAACGGTTTCTGGTTGGTGGCTAATATGCCTCCTATTTATCCTGTGTATGGTAGAGATGCTGATGGCAATAAAGTTAAAGATTCTGTATTAGGTGGTTATGTTTTTGATTATGGTGATGGTACTTTTGGTAATCGTCGTTTCGCTTCGTTAACGAATGCTGTAGGTACCAGTACTTATGACGTGAATAAGACTACCCGTAATGCATTTAGTGGTGTTTCTAAATTAGAGGCAACATTTTTAAAAGATTTTACTTTAAGTTCAACTTTCGGTGTGCAATATTTGAACTCGGCTCGTGATAACCTTGGAAATGCGTTTTATGGTGGTTCTGAAAAACAAGGCGGTAGCATCTACAAACGTAAAAGAGAGTGGTTTGTATACAACATGACAAACATGTTGAGGTATCTTAAGGAATTTGGAGACCACACTGTAAATGCATTTATTGCGCAGGAAGCTTCAAAAATTGATTATCAGCGCATGTCTGCGTTTAAATCTGGTTTAGTTGATCCTTGGGGGCTTGAATTAGATAATGCAGTTGTTTCTTCACCTTCTTCATCATATAGAGAAGAGTTAATGTTGTCAAGTTACTTTGGTCAAGTTAGCTACGACTATGATGAGAAGTATTTCTTCAATGGAGTTATCCGTAGAGATGGATCTTCAAAATTTATTAATGACAAATGGGGAACATTTGGTTCAGTTGGATTAGCTTGGGTGATGTCAAAAGAATCGTTCATGAATGGTATCGATTTTATTAACGACCTTAAACTGAAAACAAGTTACGGTATTATTGGAGAGCAAGGAGGAATTGGTGTGTATGACTCATATACAATGTATGAGGTAAGTAATCAGAATGATAAGATTGCACTGACAGAAGAGCATATTGGAAATCCAGATCTTACATGGGAAGAAGCAAAAATGTTCCAGGCTGGTGTGGAGTTTAATTTGTTTAGAAAAGTTAACGGATCTGTAGATTACTATAGAAAGAATACCGATAATCTACTTTTTGAAAAAAGGGTAGCACCTAGTAATGGTTTCGCAATCATACAGGTAAATGATGGAAAAATGAGAAACTCAGGACTTGAAATAGAGTTAGATGCTGATATTATTAACACAAATGATTTAACGGTTAATTTCAGAATTAACGGAGCATTTGAGGATAACGAGATAACTGCCATGCCAATTGATGGAACAGGAAAGCAGAAAGTGCTTGATGTTGATGGAGCATTTGGTCGTTCAGTAGGTCATTCATTGTTTGATTATTATATGCCTGAGTATGTTGGAGTTGATTCGCAAACAGGTTTAGCTCAGTGGAATAAGTATTATAATGATGTGAATGGTACTAAGGAATATATAAAGGATATGCCTTTGTATCTTTCGCAGAATGCAGATAAAATTGGGACTATTGGTAAAGAAAAAACAACATATTATGCTGATGCTACAAATGTTTATATTGATAAGTCGCCAATTCCTACTGTACGTGGTTCTTTCGGATTAAATGTTGATTACAAAGGCTTTGGATTAACCGCATTATTTAATTATAGTTTGGGTGGTTACGGTTATGACTATAACTATGCAACACTGATGGAAGATTCTGAGATCGGAGGAAATAACTGGCATAAGGATATTCAAAATGCCTGGAAGCAACCTGGAGATATTACCGATGTACCTGCAATAACAGGTGCAGTTTCTTTGGGTACTAAGGAAACTAATTATAATTCATCAAACCGTCGTTCAGATCGTTTTATTACAAAAACAGATTACTTGGCATTAAGTAATATTTCGTTGTCTTATTCATTTACTAAAACTGTACTTAACAGAATTAGCTTAAAGGGACTAAAATTATTTGTTTCTGCTGACAATTTATGGGTAACAACAAAGCGTACTGGATTCTATCCTAACACTTCTGAAGTAGGTGAATCTGATAGATACCAATATGTGCCACTAACTAATGTGACAGCAGGAGTTAATATTAAATTTTAATCTTTAAAAAGGAATAATTATGAAAAATAATATATCAAAATATTTCATGCTCATTATGGTGTTGGCTTTGGGAGCATGTTCTGATGATTTTCTGGAATCAGAACCTACAGAATTAATCTCAACAGACCAAATGAGTGAATTGAAAGACCAGAATCCTGAGATTTTTAATGGTACAATTAGGGGCTTGTACGCATATATGTATACTCCAGGATCGGGAGGTACAAAGCGCAATGACGGTGTGACTCCTAAAGATGATGATTTGGGTCAGAAAGGATATGATATTTTTAGTGATATGTTATGTGGTGATATGATTTTAGCTGGTTACAACTATGGTCATTACAAAAACATTGCTCAAATGACTGCCACAACTGATTATACCGATTTAGCCAATTATAAAACCTGGCGTTATTATTATCGTATAATTCGTGCAGCTAATGTTATTATTGATGGTCTTGGTGGTAATGATGCAGAGTTAACAGATCCTACTCAAAAGTCACAGATGGGACAGGCAAAAACAATGAGAGCATATTCGTATTTCTACTTGGCTTATTTCTTTACTGAAGAGTATGATCCAAATGAAGAGATTCTTCCGCTTTATCAATCAGCAACAGATAGGGATATGCCACTGAGTAAATCTTCAGAGATTTGGGCAACAATAAAATCTGATCTTGAAGCAAGTGTTGATTTATTAGAAGGAGCATCTCGCGAAGGTCTGCATGGTGTGAATCAGGACGTTGCTAATGGACTTTTAGCTTATACGTACCTTACAATGGGGGAATATGATAAAGCAGCTGCTACAGCACAAAAAGTTATTGATGCCGGATATCAGATTGTACCTAAGGATAAAGTAGCAGGAAGCTCAGCAATTCCAAGAAATGCTTTTAGTTATATTGATGGAGATGGAGCTGACTGGATTTGGGGTATGGACTTAACTCTTGATCAAGGTTTAGACCTTATTTCATGGTGGGGACAAGTTGATATCTTCACTTATAGCTACGCAGGTGTAGGTGACGCTAAAACAATAGATACAGGTTTATTTAATAGTATTCCTGATACTGATGAAAGGAAGAAGTGGGTTGTTACCCATCCTTGGTATGGTATTCCTAATTGTCCAGGTAATAAGTTTTATCATGAACAAAGGAGTGTATTTACTCAGCGCGAGGTAACAACTGATTATGTGTACATGAGGGTTGAAGAGATGGTATTAATCAAAGCTGAAGCTGAAGCATTCGCAGGTAAAGAAGATAATGCGAAAACAACTTTGAAAACTTTAGTTTCTCAGAGAAATTCAGACGTTACCTTTATTGATGCTCTATCTGGTCAGGACCTTAAAGATGAAATCTATCATCAGTGGAGAATTGAAATGTGGGGTGAAGGTAAAAGTTATTTAGCGATGAAACGTAACAAAGCCACTATTACCCGTGAAGGTCATATTGACTTTAACGTCTCAATTGATTATAACGATGACAGGTTAACTTTCGATATCCCTCGTGCAGAGATTCAGGATAACCCGAATATTAATTTGTAATTGGAATATCAAGATAAAATTAAAAGTGGGCTGTTCAATTTGAACAGCCCTTTTTTATTACATAAATTCCTAATGTGTTAATGTCGAGGATGAAAGGTCTATTGCGGTAGGCTTAATCGCTGAGGGGTAGATGCCTGTGTTAGCAATTTTCAATTGATTTATTAAATTGAATACCAGAGAAATACTTTGCTATTAGTTCATGTTTATAAAAGTTAACTCTGATTCCTAACGTTATGGATTAGAAGGGGGGGATCTATTTGTTGGTACTACCGATACTGTATAAAAAATCCCAACAGATAGTCATTCTGCAGGGATTAGAGTTCTTAGTTTATGCTATATGTATCTTTTTTGTTACGAGATAATTTCTACTGAAAACGAGGTAAAGTAATTGAATTTTCGTCTTTAAAGATTTTGTTGACCGATATTTTCTTTATTTTGGCAACTTTTTCAAGTTTCTCCATGTCAATCTCTTTTTTATTTCCCACAATTGCAATTTTGATTGGCTTGCCTGCAATCTCTTTGTTATAAAAGTTAACGATATCATCAAACATTAACTTCTCATAAGCTGGTATATTTAATTGATTTGGATCTGTTTTATATCCTAATTGAGCCCATTCCTCAATGGTCATACTTAGACTTCTGAAATTAGGTCTGTTTGCTTTTGAAGATTGAACCAGAAAGTTTTTGATGTTCTCAATACGCTCGGGCTTTTGTGGCATCTCTTTTAAAAGTTTAACAAATTCTTGCACTGCATCAGCAGTTTTGTCAGCTTGTGTTCCTATATATCCAATTTGGCCTCCTTCAAAACCTTGTATATCTGGAGTGTAATAATTGGCCATAGCAGTATACGCAAATGATCTCTTCTCGCGTAATTCTTGGACGACCAATCCATTGAAACCTCCACTAAAGTATTGATTGAATGCATCAATTAGTGGCTGTTGATCAGTTGTGTAAGTTGAACCATTAATGAAAAGATAGATTTCACTCTGTCGTGCATCAGGATTATTTAGGAATAATATAGATTCCTCCCTATTTTCAACTAATGGTCTGATGTACGGTGACTCTGATTTACTTAGATTTGATGGGAATGCCAGATTGTTTTTTAATGTTTCTGTCAATTGTTCAGAGTTCATCTTTCCTGAGTAATGAACACTAGTTTCGTACTGAGTTGCCTTGATGAAATCACCTGTGAGATCTGAGATTGATAATGCCATAATTTCAGCAGCAGATAATCGCTTAATCTCTGGTGAATTATCTTTATAGAGCATATAATCCAATAATGCCTCTGCTTGCATATCTTTATCATCCTTTTCTCTACGACGCATACCAATAGCTCTACCCGTAACATTCTTCATTTGCTTTTCATCTAGTTGAGGCAGAATGTATGTCCTTGAAAGCAATTGACAAGCTTTGTTCAGGTTTTTTTCATTACCACTTAGTGCAATATACATGTAGCTTTCTCCTGCGATAAAATTGACAGAACAACCAAGCTTACTGTATTCTTTTTTAAGCTCCTGGGGCTTATACTGAGCCATAATTCCAGCATAATTCATCAACTGCGCTGTAAGGCCAAGTGTTGGTATTTTTGCCGTGCCTACACCATATCGAATGATCAGTGAGAAGACATCATTTTGTTTGTTAGGAGTATAAAACAGTTTTACACCTGGTGCTAACTGTGATTTTATCACGTCTTTGTTGAAGTCAACAAAATTTTCCCTGCTGGCAGTCAATGGTATTTGCTTAAACAACTTTGAGTAAGCGGATTGATGGCCGGGCTCTGGCTCTATTGGCTTGAGGGCTGGCTTTTTTAGTGCATCTTTCTTTGGTTCACCTATATCGGAAAGATAAGTGATGTGATTTTTACCAAAATAAGTTTTTGCAATTCTTATAACATCATCTTTTGTAATGGAGTTAATCTTTTCTTCATATTTGGTAAACTCTTCTAAAGGAAGTTCATACACAAAAAGACTCATCAACTCTACTCCAACACTTGATGGTGTTTCTAAATTCATTTTATGCTGTCTGATAAGTTCATCTTTAAATGCTTGAATCATCCAATTGTCGAACTCTCCTTTCTGAAGCT
This sequence comes from Puteibacter caeruleilacunae, assembly GCA_005217565.1. Classification (GTDB taxonomy): domain Bacteria; phylum Bacteroidota; class Bacteroidia; order Bacteroidales; family Prolixibacteraceae; genus Puteibacter; species Puteibacter caeruleilacunae. The sequence continues at coordinate 182,037 of SJCO01000002.1, read as the reverse complement.
TTTCAATTTCCTTATTGATCATCTTTTCAACAGTGCTCAATGACATAAACTTCATCTGACCAATATCGAATGAAGGAATGGCTTGAATAGTAACAATACCTGCATGTTTAAACTGTTGGTGATATGCACCTACATCAAGTAAGTCTCCGTCAAGAACTAATTTATCTAATAACCCAGTATGATTGCTATTGGATAGTAGACGGGTGCAGAAATCAAATGCATATGAATCTTTATTTGAAACATCTACGCCCTGAAAGCCTAGCATAAGCATTGGATAAGGAGTAAGCTTTGATTTTATTTTAACAGGTGATGTAATATTCACATTTTTAGGAATAATAGGTACTCCCTTGGCTTCTCTTGCTTCCCATTTTCCGAAAGTTTCTTCAATCATTGGTTTTACTTCTTCTGGAGTAATGTCACCAGCAAGTACTAATACCATGTTTGAAGGTACATAGAATGCATTATAGAAATCGTAAATTTTCTTAATTGAAGGACTTTTTAAGTGTTCTGTTTTTCCAATAATTAATCTTCCATATGGATTTTCAGGTTCAAAAGCTTTGCTAATAAAGTCGTGCTGTACTGCTTGGAAAGGATTATCAGAGTACATATTTTTCTCTTCGTATACAGTTTCCAATTCGGTTTGGAATCCTCTAAAAACAGGATTGATGAATCTATGAGCATATAAGTCTAGCCACTTCTTCATCTGGAAAGGAGGAAATGAGTTATGATAGTAGGTTAAATCATAACCAGTACCTGCATTTAGTCCTGTACCACCTAAGGCTTGTACTAAATTAGAGAATTCATTCGGGATGGCGTACTTCCCCGCTTTAATTGACTCTTCATTGATTTGTTTATTGATCTCTTTCTTTTTTGCTTGATCCTCTGCTGTTCTCATTTCTTCGTACAACTCAATGATCTTATCGTAATGTGGTTTTTCTGACTCCCAGTCATATGTCCCCATTTCCTGAGTTCCCTTAAACATTACATGCTCCATGTAGTGTGCTAATCCAGTGGCATCGGCAGGATCATCTTTTGATCCAGCTCTCACTGCAACTGTTCCAAATACTTTTGGTTGCGCATGGTTTTCATAAAGAATAACAGTTAGCCCATTGTCTAACTGATACTTCTGTACCTTTTTCTCTCCAAAAACTGTAGTGACACATAAAAGTGTCAATAGGGAGAATAGTGTCGTTCTAATCATTCTCATTTCTATAAGGTTTTATCTAACTATACATTAGTATAATTTTATCACCTAAATTACATTATTTTAAGATTATGTTTAGGGGTAGTTGTAATTTGTAGAGAATGTGGTAGAATTAGAAAAGAAGTGATTGTTATTCGTCTAGTAGTGCTCTAAAATAAATAGAAGCGGATGGAGGAGTGGCGATTAATTGATGCGTGGAGTTATATGGATGTGCTGTATGATAGAAAAATAATATTCCCATATCAAATATTATCGATATGGGAATATTTATAGGTTGCCTATTTAATTATCAAAGTTTCTTTGAATTTCTGGAACTTGGAATACAGGCGATCTTTTACTTCAAAATTATAATGAACTTTAGCTGCTTTTAAAGCAGTAAGATCACTGTTGCCTGTTATTTGTTCAACTGCTTTTGCAATTAAAGGATCGGTTAGATCTCCTAATGGCATTGCTGGTAATAATTCGTCTTTTACCTCAAAGTCTGGAGTAAATCCATCAGCAAAGTCTGACACTCCTGCTGCATTGGCATATTTAGCCACAATAGGTTGAAGAGCCCAGTTTTTCAGTACCGGATCTTTGCTTTCATCGGTCAGAGTAATTGAAGCAGTATATTTACCATGAGTAGTCTCTCCAATCAGAACTACATCCATATATGGGCGCAGGTTGTTGATGGTTAACTCTGATGCCGAAGCAGAACTACCGGTTGCAAGAATGTATACTTTATCCATATCTAATTTAGTAGGTACATCTTTGTTGAATGGTGTTTCAACATCATCCATTTGACCTGCACCTTTAATTTCAGCCATAATCTGATCATTCCATTGGAAGGTAACAAAAAGACTTTCTTTGTCTACCTCTTCTTTTGGAGCAATTGAACTACATAAATGGTTAGCAGCATTAACACTACCTCCAGGATTGTAACGAACATCAACGATTAAATCAGTAATGTTCTCTGATTCAAATTTAGCCATCGCCTCATCAATCGACGAGTTATAGTCATTAATGTACTGCATATACGATAGGTATCCAATTTTATGGTCATCAACTGTAAATACTGTGTCGATTAAAACTGGATCAAGATTTAACACTTTTGAAGTCAATTCAACATCACCATTATTGGCTATTGAATTGTTTTCGAGTTTTCCTTTGGTGATTATAATTGTTGATCCATCGAATAACTTTTTGTAGTTGTCATCGTTGATATCACCTCCATCAAGAGCTACAATTAAATCACCACGCTTAAGATTTGCTTCAGCAGCAGGGGTTCCTGGATATACGTATTCAACGATTGCGAAATATGCATTTTCCTTATTTGAGAATTTACCAAATGCAATAGAGTATCCAAATCCTGTCTCTACACCCTTGAAGCTATTTTGCAATCCTTCAAGGTCATCGGTAATAAACGACCACTTATCTTTCTCCGTGTACAATAGCTTGTCGAAGTACTCAATTGAATTCTCCTCTTTCTTGCGGTTGATATCGGTAGGCATCTTATCACGCCACAAGTAATATGTGTCCATTTTGTCCCAAATAAAGTTATTCACCTTCTGTATATCTTCAGATACATTGTTGAGTTCAGGATTTGGCTGAGGCTCAACTATAGGATCATCATCATCGGAACAACTAACAATAAAGAAAGAGAAGAGTAAAATGATAATACTCCATTTGTTGTTTTTTAGTAAACTCATTTCAGAAATTAGATTTAAAAGTTAAACATTTAGGGGGATTCATAATAATGAATCTAATATTTTGAAAGGTGTAAACACCTTACTAACAAGCAAATTTTATGCCATCTATTTTTGTTTTAGTTTAGGGTATTTGATGCGAACGTGGTAGATATTCTTCAGTTTCTGAAAATAGATCTCTTTTAATGCTGAAATATCATGAAACGTCAATTCAGAATTCGCTAATTGTCCCTCATTCATTTTAATCTTAAAAATATTATCAATTAGAGAGCGCAGACTTTCCTCATTTTTCTCACTTAAGCTTCGTGATGCTGCTTCCAGACTATCGGCAAGCATAACAACTGCAACCTCCTTGCTTGTTGGTACAGGACCAGGATAAGTGAAATCGGTAGGATCAACATCCTCATCTGGATGTTTATTTACGTACTGAGTATAGAAATAACCAGTCTTGCTTGTACCATGATGACTCACAATAAAATCAATGATTGACTCAGGAAGATTATTTTTGCGTGCAATGTTTTCACCTGCAGTTACATGATCAATAATAACTTGGGCGCTTTCTTTTTCTGAGAGTTCATTGTGTGGATTTTCACCTGATAATTGATTTTCAGTAAAGAATTGGGCATTCTCCGATTTTCCTATATCATGGTATAAAGCTCCTGCACGTACTAGCATTGGATTACCTCCTAATTGTAAGATTGCCTCTTCTGCAAGGTTGGCAACCTGAATTGAATGTTGGAATGTTCCGGGTGCATTCTCAGCAAGTTTCCTAAGCAAGGGATGGTTGGTATCAGAAAGTTCTAATAGAGTAACATCAGATACAAAACCAAATACTTTCTCGAAAACATATATTAACGGATAGGCTATCAATATTAATATCCCATTTATAGCAAACCATTTAAAGTTTGAATAGTCGATTGTTTGCAGATTTCCTTCATGCATTAATGACAATGAGAAGTATATTAATCCATAGGATAATGTGATAAATAACGCTGTATATATAAGATGTGCTCTACGATGGAGTTTCTGCAGACTGACAATAGCAACGAACGATGCTATCATTTGTACCAGAATAAATTCAAAACCATTAGGAGCAAAGAATCCAATCAACAGTAATGTTGCTATCATTGTAAAGATGGCTGTTCTTGAATCGAAAAATGTTCTAATGATGATTGCCAGAATTACGATAGGTACTGTGTATAAACTTATAATGTTAGTTTGAATGATAAAGCTACATATCACTATCCATCCGACAACAGATAATAGCAGACATAAAATGCGTCGCTTCTTTACTAGATAGTCTTTTCTAAAGTGATATAGGTAAAGGAATAGAATAAAGAAGACTATAGTTACAAAGGAAATTTGTCCTGCAGCAATAAGGTGCAGGTTCGTGTTTTCACCGCGACCTTTCTCATACGCGGTCCTAAGCGATTCAAGTACCTCAAAGCTGTCTTGCATAACAAGATCTCCTTTTGAAATTACTCTTTCTCCCGCTTGTATCATGCCTTGAGTCAGTGATAATGAAGACATTGTTTCTTGAGTGGCTAAATCTGTTCTGTTTTTATCGAAAAACAGATTTGCAGTGATAAATTGATTTAGTTTTAGCGACTTACAAAATGCAGAGGGCCCATATAGCATCTCTCCATCTCGCAGAGAACATGTGCTTAAAATTTTCTCATATGCACTCTTTAATGAATAGATATCTTGAATAGATATTTCTTGTGCAAAGTTTCCTGATATTTTGGTTAAAGCACTTTTGTTTTTGAGTTCAGGATAAAACTCTATTGACTGTTCAAGTATGCCTTGTTTGTATATACGCTCTATCAATTGAATGTAATTCTTTCTTACATCATCAGCAGGAGGGATTGGATCAGCATTGCGATGAAATTGTGCCCAAGTCTTATTGAAATAGATTGCAAACTCCCTGGTTTTTTCTTTCCCAATTGTATTGTCAATTTGAAAATATGGATTCTGGGTTGCCAATAAACTGTCTGTTTCAGCTTTTATTTCTGCTTCAGGTTTATTAATTGCAAAACTAAACGGAGCATACAAAGTTTCATGCATCCAGGGCTTCCCTTTTTGAAATTCATATCTAAATTTCCCTTGGCGAGGGACGAATAGAAATGTTATCACTATGGCAGCAACAAAAAGTAGTCCTAAGAATAGTCCGTAATATATATTGATGGGTTTATTATCGTAACGCATATACAACTCATTTCGATTCAACTAGGTAAAATTAGTAATTGTTCCCATTTTTCCCAGTCGTGAAGTCTATGAATTTTATGTTTATTATCAAAAAATAGAGTAAGGAGCAAAAAAAAGCCAACAACGAAAAGTTGTCGGCTTTTGAAATATACGATTGTTGTATTATTTGCAATCTAAACAAGCATTATAAATACCTTCAAACATTTCTTTAACATCTTCTGCTGCAACAGCTGAGAATGCAATACGAAGTACATTGTTAAGATTAATCAAACCAATGCTGTATTTTTCAATCAATACTTGTCTTACTTGTTCTCCATCTAATCCTTCAGCAAGTTGAACACACATGAAATAACCTGAGTTAAATGGAAGTGGTGTAAATACATCAGCATACTTAGCGTCTTTCAATGCTTCTTTCACAGCATTGTAGCGAGTTTGCATGATTTCTTGCTTCTCATCTTTCTCTTGGTTGTATGTCTCGCTGTTGAAAGCATTCAACAATAACGACTGTGAAATATTTGCAGAATTAGAGATGTTACCACGAACAGCTCCAGCAGTTTTGGATTCTAGTGCAGCGTATAGTTCTGCATCTCCTCCTTTTACTCCGTAAGTCATGAATCCTACACGGAATCCCCAAACATAATCTTCTTTTGTTGGACCATCAACTTTAACTGCTAACACGTTTGGATGAAGATTACAAAGTGCACTGAAAATACTTTCACGTGCAATACCTTCTTCAAATACCAATCCGAAGTAGGCATCATCAGTAATGGTAACAATGTTATTTCCTTTTTCAGCCGACTCGCGAATAATTTCTACAATTGCATCTTGTTCTTCAACGGTAGGAGTATATCCTGATGGATTATTTGGGAAGTTAAGGATTACAACCTTTTTTCCAATTCCTCCTTCTTCAAGTTTTGCTTTGAACGCATCCAAATCAAAACCTCCATCTTTAAACAGATTAAACTGTGTAAGTTTGGCTCCATAAGCGTTAACTAAGGTTAGATTGTAATTACCCCAGAACAAGTTAGGTACGATTACTTCATCACCTTCATTTAAAAACATGTATCCAGCCATGCTGATTCCATGTGTTAGTGCATTGGTAACGATTGGAAGACTAAGTTCCTTATCTTTCAACGAAGGATTCTTCTCTACCATCATTGTTTTCCATTTTGCACGAATATCAGGTCTACCAAAACTAGGGGCATATGGAAATACTACAGAAGGATCAAGACCTACCTTTGAAGCGATTACTTCTAAACGCATAGGTGTTCCGTCATCCTCAATTGCAGCTCCAATAGTAGCGTTGATTTTTGTTCCTTTGGCATCAGCAGATTGTCCTAAAATTCCTTTCTTAGGAAAGAAAATATTCTTACCTCTGTTAGAGAGTAGGTTAAATACTGCTTCGTTTTTCTCTTGAATAATGTTGTTCAATGCTTCCGCTTGTGGATTCATTCCGTCAAGTTTTTCTTGTTAAAATCTAAAATGTCAAAGATATGGTGGCAAAATAGTAAATATTTCAATATAAAATCGTGATAAATGGCAATGTGAATAAATTATTCACCTTTTGTTAACGATTTGGAAGAGTAAAGAGTGAGCAGCCAGAGTTACTGTAACGATTTGTAACCTTATCTTTTTCGAATATTTTGATGTGCTTCAAGTTATTAAAATGGAATAAAATTTTTTACATCTACATTAAACCATTTGATTTAACTGATATCAAATGATAAAAATGAAAGATGTTTTATTAAATAGACTACTGTGGCATAGGAATTGTAATACCAATATTGAGGCGCTATACTCGACTTTTTAGTCCTTTTATAGATTAATTTGGAAAAAGAAAAAATGTAAAAAATATTGTTCTTGTTTAGTTGGATCATAAATTTTGATGCAGTCCTGTCATACTATTTTGACAGGACTTTTTTTATGCTGTTTTTGTATTGAATCTAAATGAGTTGACTGTCCTTGTTAGTTCCTCTGATTTTATATTTTTGTTGTGTTTCAGTTTAATAGATGCAATAAATTTTTAGAGAATGAACAGAAGTTGGTTGTGGTATTTGATACTACTAGTTGGGATTGGATTGTATTCATGTGAGAGTGATGAAATTATTGAATTAGAGGAAGGACAAGAAGTGGTTCAGGATAAACCACAAGATGAGATTGGAGAAGATAACTCAAATGATGACACCTCCAATGATGAAAATGCGGATGAGGAAACTACCGATGAGGAAACTACCGATGAAGAAACTACGGATGAAGAAACTACGGATGAAGAATCGACCGATGATAGCAATGATTTAAAGCCTATAAAAGGGAATGGGGTCGATATCCAAGAAATTATGCGACTAATTAATGATGCCAGAACTAAAGGTGTCACTCGCAATGGAACTTATTATCCTCCCGTTGGCAAGGTTACCTGGAATAAAACATTGGAAACAGTTGCGCTACAGCATAGTAAAGATATGGTAGACAATGATTTCTTTAGCCATACATCATCTGATGGCACCAGCATGGCACAGAGGGTTAAGGATGCCAATTATGATTATCGATATGTTGGTGAAAATGTCGCCTACGGATTTCCTACGGAAAAAGCAGTTGTTGAAGCTTGGCTTGATAGCCCAGGCCATTGTCGCAATATTATGAATAAGAATTATACCGAAATGGGAGTGGGGCGCTATGAGGATCATTGGACCCAGGATTTTGGGACGCATAAATAGAATTTCTCCTGCTGCTAGTTGTGGTGATTGATTAAAGGTTAAGAAAGGCTTACTAATGTTGGGGAAAATTCAAATCTTATTTCAGGCTCTTGGTATAAATCGCGAGTCTGAAATAAAATTCGTGTTTATTTATTCACAACAGTTTTTATTCTTTTAAGTACAGATTACTGTCTCCGTAACTCAAGAATCTGTAATCTTGCTCAAGTGCATGTTTGTAAATCGTTTTCCAGTGATCACCTAGGAAAGCTGATATTAGTAATAACAATGTGCTTTGTGGCTGATGGAAATTAGTAATCATCCCTGAAATTATTCTGAACTGGTATCCTGGTAAGATGATTATCTGTGTTGCAGAACTAATATGTGGGAGACCGTTCTCTTTCATGTAATTAAGCAGGGCACTCAATGATTCTTTTGCTGGAATTGTAATTTCAGCAAGGTATGGATCCCATTGATTTACTAATAATTCACTCATTGAGATCTCAGGTGATTGAAGAATTTTAATCCCCATCCAGTATAAGCTCTCTAATGTGCGAATTGAGGTAGTGCCTACGGCGATTACCTGATCGATTTTGGAGATTAACGTTTCTATGAATGCCTGATCAACCAAAATATGTTCAGTATGCATCTCATGTCCTTCAATAGTCTCTGATTTCACAGGTTGAAAAGTGCCCGCTCCAACATGTAACGTGAGTTCTGCTCTCTCAATATTTTTGGACTTAAAAGTTTCAAAAACTTTATCTGTAAAATGCAATCCCGCGGTTGGTGCAGCTACTGATCCTTTAATTTTTGAATATACAGTTTGGTATCTTTCTGTATCTGATTGCTCTGACTCACGATTCAAGTATGGAGGGATTGGAATAATTCCCCCTGTTTCCATAACCTCTGAGAAGCTATGGTCTCCATCCCATGTGAAACGAACAGTAACCGATTTTCCTTCTCGTTCAACTAAATGAGCCTGAACTAGTATGGATTCGTTGTTTAAGGTTACTTCTTTAATTAGGGGACCATCTTTCCATTTTTTTAGATTTCCGACGATGCATTTCCATGAGCACGACTTTGTTGAAGCAAATGCCAGTGCATAATCTATTGGCTCTACAGGATCAAGACAAAATATCTCAATCTTTGCTCCAGTTGTCTTTTTGAAATGCAAACGAGCACGGATTACTTTGGTATTGTTGAATACCAGCAAACTGTCTGATGGAAGATATTTGCTAATATCTGTAAATTTAGCATCAACTATTTGTCCATCTTTTGAGATCAATAGTTTTGATTGATCACGCTGTGCAAGGGGATACTTTGCAATTCTTTCTTCTGGTAGATGATAATCAAACTCCTCTATACCAATGTTTCTAATCTCTTCAGCCAGTTGCATTTCTTTAATTTTTAATGAAGTGCAAAGGTAGAAAGTCACAGTAAATTTGCAAAGTGCTATATAAAAAACAGTTTGAAATTGCGCTAAACTTTATCAATCGCATAATTATTCTGATGTGTATTGCTGATAATGCAAAGTGATCTCAACAATCCCATCTAATAAAAGGCATGCAGAGTTATATGGGAGTTGGTCAACTCTTTATCAGTTTGTTTGCTAAAGTTATACAGGAAAATTACTAAATATGGATAGTGGTTGAAGTCTTGAATGAGTCTTATCAACTATCTATTCGAACCTTATCAAAGCCTACTTTTCTCTTCTACTCCTCTTTCATATTCTTTGGAATTAAGCTTAAAATGCATCATCTAGTGTTGCACTATGGGATGATACATCTCAATAAAAGAACCTAAGCTGCTTACCCTAACTGTTAAGGTAGTTAAAACATTCATATAGGTATTAATAGAGTAGTTAATTTAAGCTTGTGAGGCATATCTGGATTGCGATGAAACGATACCTATAATAGTAATTGTGAATTATTTTAATATTGGTAAAATAGATTGATTTTGAGGGTGAATGTAATATGATTTAGAGTGACGTTTTTAATCGAAACCGTTAAATAGTCTAAAGTATGTGCGGAATTGGGCTAATTAAAGTAACTTTGTCGTCAAATTTTAGAGAACAATGATAAAAGTAGGAGATAAAGTACGATTCCTTGATGATGTTGGTGGTGGATATGTCACAAGCATTATCAGCAAAACCATGATTAATGTAGAAAATGAAGATGGTTTTGAAATTCCTGTCTTGGTCAGTAATGTGGTGAAGATTGAGAGCGAGGAATTTTATTCTTCAGAAGATAAGCATGATCGCCGTAATGAGGTTGACATGAGTTCTCAAGCTCAGCCAGAACCGGAACCTGAGAAAGAGGAACCAGAAGTTGTGGAGACTGTTATAATTAAAGGTAATGATGAACCTAAATTCTTCTATACAATTGTTCCTGATAATAAACAGCATCCTGTTGAAGGGGCTTTGAAGGCATATTTAGTGAATGACAGCAACTTTACGGTGTTATTCCATATGAGCTATTTGAAAAATGGTAACTATGAAACAATTGAGTCAGGGACTTTAGAGCCTAATGTGAAGTTACTTGTAGATAGTTTTGCTCAGATTGATTTGGCGGATTTTCCAACAATCTACTTTCAGCTAATCTACTTCCAGGGTAATGACAGAGCATTACATGCGCCAATTCAGAAAGAGATTGCTATTAATCCAGTGCGTTTTTACAAGCAAAAAAGTTTCAAGGAAAACGATTATTTCCATAATCCTGCTATTGTGTATTCTTTACTTGAAAATCCAATGTTGGAAGATTTAGGTAAAATGACGGATAAGGATTTTAAAAATCTTGTTAGAGAGAAACAGGAGGGGAGTAAAAAGAAGGAGAAAAAGGAAAAACGTCAGCGTACCAAAGATATTGTTGAAATTGATTTGCATATTCATGAGTTGATTGACGATGAATCGGGATTAAGTAATCGCGAGATATTGGATATTCAAATGGAGCACTTTCAACGAGAGATGGAAGATGCTATCAAAGGTGGCGTGAAACGGATTGTATTTATACATGGTGTTGGAAATGGACGCCTAAAACAAGAAGTAAGACAGAAGTTAGCTTCCGGAAAATATAAAAAGTATGGTTTTCAGGATGCTTCATTTAAAGAATATGGTTTTGGAGCAACAATGGTTGTGTTGAGACGAAACTAATGTTAATAGAGTTTAAAAAAATTGCAGGCCGCTCTATCGCTTGTTTGTTTCGACAAATGAGAGGAAAGTCCGGGCAACATAGGGTATCATGCTTCCTAACGGGAAGATCTTCGAAAGGGGATAGTAGCGTAACAGAGAATAACCGCCCGATTTGATCGGGTAAGGGTGAAAAGGTGGGGTAAGAGCCCACCGGTAGTTGTGGCAACATAGCTAGCCGTACGTCTCATGGGTTGCAAGACCAAATATACCAACAATTAAGGATGACCCGTCCAATGTTGGGGGGTAGGTTGCTTGAGACTATTGGTGACAATAGTTCTAGATAAATGATAGAGGCCTTGTCTTTGATAAGGTACAGGACCCGGCTTATAGGCCTGCTTTTTTTATTAAAATACTGATTGAAACAGTGTATCGCTAGAAGTAGCAGTACGCTGTTTTTTTTTATCCGTTAAAATGGATCTGTGAAGCCATCTGAGTTTCTAAGTAGTTTTTTGTGAAATACTTCATTTCTAGGTTGTGTGGCTTGTTGTTTAGATATATGAATATACACTGATACTTTTGTAAAGAGATTAAGGTCGAGCATAAAAAAAGAGTTGCCAAAATTGACAACTCTTTTGCACGGGAGGAGCGACTCGAACGCCCGACACCTGGTTTTGGAGACCAGTGCTCTACCAACTGAGCTACACCCGTGTATGAGTGTTTTGCAACACTCAAAATCAGTCTGCGGAGAGAGAGGGATTCGAACCCCCGGTACCTCGCGGTACAATGGTTTTCAAGACCACCGCATTCGACCACTCTGCCATCTCTCCAAGAGCGATGCAAAAGTAAAATTAATTTTTTACGAAACAAAATTTGAGTGAAAAAAATGTAATTTTATTGAAAATAGGGTCAAATCTTCTGTATCCTTTGCTATACCTACAAAAGAGCCATTTTTGAACATATTGTTGCAATTACGCATAATTCTTTATGATTTTCATCGATATTTAATTAATTATTTAAAGTAAACATTTGGAAAACACAGCAAAAGCTATATATTTGTGTACGATTCAGGTTTTTAAAAATCATTCTTTAACCCTTAAAAATTTTAATTATGAATAAAGCTCAATTAATTGATGCCGTAGCAGCTGAAGCTGGATTAACAAAAGCAGATGCAAAAAAAGCTTTAGACGCTTTCGTAAAAACTACTTCTGATGCGTTGAAAAACGGTGATCGTGTTGCTTTGATTGGATTTGGTTCATTTGCAATCTCTACTAGAAGTGAAAGAACTGGTCGTAATCCACAAACAGGTAAAGAAATTACTATTCCTGCAAAACGAGTTGTTAAGTTTAAAGCAGGTAGCGAATTGACCGATCAGGTTCAATAATTCTTGAAAAAAAATTTTAAGGGAGGTTGCAATATTTTGTAATCTCCCTTTTTTTATGCTTATTTTTGTAGCTAAGAGGATGTTTGCCTAAAGAAAGTCTAAATAGAGTGTTGAGGATATGCAAATAAATGAAGAATTGATGAGAAGAGAGCTGGTTGATTACTTGTCGGAATTTATTACAGAAGGGAGAAAAGAATTATTCCATCGTGTACTGAATGAGCGTACCCGTTATTTGACAGTTGTCTTAGAGGATATCTATCAATCGCAAAATGCCAGTGCAGTTTTGCGTTCATGCGACTGCTTTGGTATTCAGGATGTGCACGTAATCGAAAATAATAACGAGTTTAATGTTAATTCTCAAGTTTCTTTAGGCTCATCAAAATGGCTGACTCTAAATAAATATAGTGAGTTGGAAAATAATACCCTTGATGCTATAACAAATCTTAAAGCTCAGGGATATCGTATTGTTGCAACCACACCACATGATAATGATACAAATCTGCAGGATTTCGACCTTTCAACAGGAAAGACAGCATTGATTTTTGGAACAGAGTTGACAGGAATCAGTGATGTGGTGCGTGATAATGCAGATGAATTTCTGAAAATTCCAATGTATGGTTTTACCGAGAGTTTCAATATCTCGGTCTCTGTTGCAATTATTCTTCATCATTTATCGTTGAAATTAAGAAGTACAGAGCTCGATTGGGGACTTAAAGAGGGGGAGAAAGAGGAGTTAATGCTTGGTTGGATTAGGAAAACTGTGAAAAGCTATAAGCTTATTGAGGAAAAATTCCACGAAAAGAGGAATAAGTAGATTAATGAAATTGACCAGAGATGATTATAAATCAAATTTGGTGGAATAATATTATAGAATCAAAAGCGACACAACTATGAATTGTTTGATTATAGATGATGATAAACTGAGTCGATTACTGCTGAAGAAGTTTATTGAGAAAACGTCATTCATTAAGAAGGTAAAGTCGTACTCCAGTGCTTTAGAAGCGATACAGGAAATGGATGATATGACTGAAAAGGTTGATTTAATCTTTTTAGACATAGAGATGCCAGAGATGACAGGAGTAGAATTTATGAGAATGCTCAAGGAGGACCATCCTCAAATTATTGTTGTGTCGTCGAAAGAGAAGTATGCTATTGATGCTTTTGAGTTCGATGTTACCGATTACCTGTTAAAACCTGTGACCTTTGCTCGATTTTATAAAGCAGTAGAAAAAGCGGCTCATAAAAAGCAATTAGCAAAGATTGAGACGAATGGTAATAATGATGAGTTTTTTATTAAGAAGAATAATAATCTTGTACGTGTTAAATACGATGATATTATTTGGATTGAGGCATTGGAAAACTACATCGTAATCAATACATATAGTGAGAAATTTACAGTGCATCATACGTTGAAGGCAATTGTAGATAAACTACCAGTCGGTAAATTCTTCCGAATACACCGATCTTATGTTGCCAATGCTTCATGCATTAATATGATTTCAACCACTAGTGTTGAGGTGGAGTATGAGGATGGAAAAGTATCACTTCCTCTAGGTAAATCGTTTAGAGATAAATTACTTGATGGTATTAATGTGTTGAGTAAATAAATCAATTAAAACTGGTTTAATCTCTTGTTTTTGGGATATTCATGGAAATGGAATATCCCATCTAATGCTTTTGTGTGCATGCAAGTGTACAAGCTTAAACATATTGCAGTAATTTAAATGATGTTACTACCAGGTTAAGATCTCCTAAAAGCTTGTCCTTGTAATCGTTAATAGAAGATGAAACGAGTATAAATTCTCACTATCCCAAATGCACACATGCGGATGATTGAAATTTATGAGAGTTGCTGAATAGATTCTATTTTTTTGCATATTCAGAAATCAAAAAAAAAATTAAACAGATGAATAATAATTTTGAATATCAAACCGAACAGTTTGCAGATATACGAATCTTACGATACCAGGTGCCTGGTTTTGAAGGTTTGACCTTAAATCAGAAGTTACTGATATATTTCTTGAGTGAAGCTGCACATTGCGGACGTGATATCTTGTGGGATCAAAATTGCGAATGTAATCTACTTGTTAGAAAATGCCTTGAGAATATATATTTATCATTTAAGGGCGAAAGAGACAATGCGAATTTTCGGGATTTTGAGATTTATCTAAAGCGTATCTGGTTTTCAAATGGTATTCATCATCACTATTCGATGGATAAGTTCATTCCGCGATTCAGCAAGGTGTATTTCGATGAATTGATTAAATTAAGCGACTGGAGTGAATGGAATTGCGATAATTTAAATGATCAAATTACAGCGATTAAAGAGGTGTTGTTTGACTCTTCTGTATTGTCAAAACGTGTTAGTCTTGATGCCGAAAATGATTTGTTGGAAGGATCAGCAAATAATTATTATCAGGGTGTAACGCAACCGGAGGCAGAAGCTTTCTATAAGCAGAAGTCAGAAGAGGCAGGAGACAATCGTATCTCATTTGGATTGAATTCAACTTTGGTTAAACGTGATGGTAAGATTAAAGAGGATATTTGGTCTGTTGAAGGGAAATATGCAGAGGCAATTATTGAGATTGTGAAATGGTTGGAGAAGGCATTGGATTATGCTGAAAATGATAAGCAAAGGTTCGTGATTGAGAAATTGATAGCCTTTTATCGCACAGGTGATTTGCAGATGTTTGATGATTACAGTATTGCTTGGGTTAAAGATTTGGATAGTCGCATCGACTTTGTAAACGGATTTATAGAGGTGTATGGCGACTCTTTAGGGATAAAGGGTAGTTGGGAGTCGATTGTTAACTTCAAGGACGAAGAGGCAACAAAACGGACTCAAATAATAGGAGAGAATGCGCAGTGGTTTGAGGATCATTCACCAGTAGATCCTCAGCACAAGAAAGAAACTGTTAAAGGTGTTTCTGCAAAGGTTATAACAGTTGCAATGTTGGGAGGGGATTGCCATCCTGCCACACCAATTGGAATCAATCTTCCTAATGCCGACTGGATTCGTGAAGAGTATGGATCTAAGTCGGTGACTATTGAAAATATTACTCATGCTTATCATATGTCTTCTCTTAAAAGTGGGATGTTGGAGGAATTCAGTGGATCACAAGAGGAGGTGAAGCGAGCTAAAGAGTATGGTTATGTGTCAGGTAACCTTCATACTGACCTTCATGAATGTCTGGGGCACGGATCAGGGAAAATGATGCCAGGAGTTGTGTCAGAAGACTTAAAAAGTTATGCTTCAACGATAGAAGAGACTAGAGCGGATCTGTTTGCATTGTATTTCATGTTAGATGATAAGACAATTGAGTTGGGACTTTTGCCAAACAAAGAAGCTGCATACGCTGAATATGATGCTTATATTCGAAATGGTTTGGTAACTCAATTGGTACGCGTTGAATCTGGTAAGGATATTGAAGAATCACATATGCGTAATCGACAATTGATTGCTGCCTGGACATTTGAAAAAGGGAAGGAAAATAAGACCATTGAAAAGTGTGTTGTTGGTGGGAAGACTTACTTCTCGATTAAGGATTATAAGCGCCTGAAAGAGTTGTTTGGACAACTTTTAAAGGAAGTTCAACGAATAAAATCTGAAGGCGATTATGAGGCAGCAATGAGGCTTGTTGAAGCATATGGTGTAAAAATAGATACAGAATTGCACGAAGAGATTCTTGAAAGATACAAGCTATTAGGATTAGCGCCGTATGCTGGTTTTATTAATCCTGAGTATAATTTGGTAAGAGATGGGGAAAGTATTGTTGATGTTGAAATTACGTATCCTAATGATTTTGCCGATCAGATGATAAAATATTCAAATGAGTACGCTTATCTATAGCGTACTTATTTTTTAGGATTTCGTGGTTTAATCTTTAAGCCAACATGACGTAGTTTTGATGCCATACGTTCTTCTTTTGTGGCTTTGAATATTGATTGATTACCTTCTTCTTTTCGTGGCTTTGTAGCTGTTGCTATATCTGTGTTATTTAATTGTGATTGTTGTCTAGCTTCATCAATTTTTGCCTGAATACTTCTGGTTGTTTCCAAATGATCTTCTTTTACTTTCTCCTTATATGATCTGTTGAGGTCTAATACTGCTGCAAGTCGCTCGTTAATTGGCTGTTTGATTTTCATAAACTGTAACTCAAAGGGGTAAATATTTACTATTTTACTTTAAAAAGTACCTTCAAAATTACGGAAATAAAAAATGTTATTAATATTGAGTGTAATGTTGTTAGACGAATGCTATGTATTTGGTGATGAAGAAGGGAAATGTGTTGATGAATAACTTGTGTTGTTGTGTTTGGTTTACATAATTTGAGGTGGAGGGAGATAAAAAAAGCTGTTCGACAGAACAGCTTTTTGATCGATTATCGTCTTCTTTGTTGTCTTGGCTTTCTGAAGTCTCTTCGTTGTCCGCCATTGTTCGAACGGCGTTGTTGGCCGTTTGAGCGAGGATTAGCTTTACCTGATGGTTTAGATAATTCTACAGCTACAGGTTTATCATTGAAGCGTACTCTCTTGAATGCTTCCATAACCTTTCGCTCAGCTTGTGTCTCAATCTCAAAGAATGAGAACTTCTTCATGATATCAATCTTACCTATCTCTACATTTTTCAAAGTAGGCTGATCAATAATCAGTTTAATTAATGTTGATGCGTTAAGGTTTCCTTTTGATCCTACATTGATAAAGAATCTTGAATATCCTGCTTTGGCATTTCTTTGTGCAGTTGCAGGGCTATTTTCAGAGATATTTAGATCAGGAGCATTTTTGTAATAATCAAGGAAGCGATTAAACTCCAATGATACAAAATGCTGAATCAGCTCTTCTCTGCTCAGGAAGCTAAGTTTCTCGTAGATGTCTTGCATGAATGGCTCAATCTGAGCTGTTTCAACTTCAATCTTCTCAACTTTGTCGATTAGGTGAAATAACTGTTTCTCGCAAATCTCTTTTCCGCCAGGAACAGGTTTCTTCACAAATTTCTTGCGAATGATCTTCTCAATATCTCTTACTTTTCTTGTTTCTCTAGAGTGTACAATTGCCATTGAGATACCACTCTTTCCTGCTCTACCAGTACGTCCACTTCGGTGTACGTATACTTCTGTATCATCAGGTAGGTTGTAGTTGATTACATGAGTCAGATCATTAACATCAAGACCACGAGCAGCAACATCGGTAGCAACCAACAACTGCAAGTGTTTCTGTCTGAATTTATTCATCACAGAATCACGTTGTGCTTGTGATAAATCTCCATGAAGAGCGTCAGCATTATATCCGTCACCAATTAATTTGTCGGCAACCTCTTTGGTTTCCATACGTGTGCGACAGAAAATAATACCATAGATATTTGGATTGAGGTCGGCGATACGTTTCAATGCATTGTAACGATCACGAGCTCTAACCATATAATATTCATGGGTTACATTCTCAGCTCCTTGATTTCTTTTTCCTACAGATATTTCCGTAGCATTCTCCATGTATTTTTGGGAAATGTCGATAATACCTTTTGGCATGGTTGCAGAGAAAAGTAAAGTTTGTTTCTCTTCAGGAGTCTCAGCTAGGATGGTATCAAGATCATCTTTGAAGCCCATATTAAGCATTTCATCAGCCTCATCGAATACAAGCCATTGAATGTTTGAAATTTTTAATGCTCTACGGTTGATAAGGTCGACAACTCGTCCTGGTGTACCAACAACAATCTGACCTCCGCTTTTTAGTGCGCGAATTTGTGGTTCAATGTTAGCTCCTCCATACACCGAAATTACTCTAAAACCTGGAACATACTTAGAGTAGTTCTGAAGATCTTTAGTAATTTGAATACAAAGCTCACGCGTTGGACAAAGTACCAACGTTTGAACTTTCTTTGATTCTACATCCGATTTGTGAATAATAGGCAATCCGAATGCTGCAGTTTTTCCTGTTCCAGTTTGCGCCAATGCAATAATGTCGTTACTTGAACTAATGATTGCTGGAATGGTTTTTTCCTGAATAGGAGTTGGTTCTTCGAAACCTAATGCTTCGATTGATTTTAGAATCTCCGGCTTAAGACCGGTTTCTTGAAATTTTTGCATACAATTTTCCTTCTGTTTCGATAAAGCGATTTTCGTACTTGCGAAACTAATGTGATAAATATTAAACCCTGACTCAGACGCAGTCACTGGTTTAAAACGGTACTCACCGGAAAATCAACTGCTTCTTAGCCTATCTCGATAAATTGGGCGCAAAGATAGACTAAATTTGCGGATAACAAACCTATTGCAGTAAATATAGCTCAAATATTAAGCGAATGCTATCTCATGCTGGGAAAAAGAGAGCATGAGTGGACAATCGTTATTTGTTATGATGCTTTGTTTTTCATGGGCTTAACATGTAAGTATGGGGATCTATGAACAGAAAATTTATTCTGAGTGTAATAAACGTTTTTTTATTAGGTTAATGAGAACTATTTTTGTTTGATTGATAATTTGAAGCATGAGACGTACCATACCATTCATATGTAGCTTTTGTCTTTTGATCTCAGTGAAACTTTGGGCGCTGAATAATCCTCATTTTGATCATTATACTACGGAAAACGGATTATCTCATAATGAAGTTCGTTTGATTCGTCAGGATAGTAAGGGATTAATGTGGTTTGGAACACAGAATGGTTTAACGTCATTCGATGGATATCGATTTCAAATCTATAAATGTGATCAAGACAATCGTGCAACGATATGTGGTGATAAGATATATTCCATGACTACCTCAAAAAATGGAGGAGTGTGGATTGGAACTACTACTGGCCTGTGTAGGATAAATAGTGAAGGACAGGTTGAAAGATGGAGTGCAATTTGTGATCGTAGAAAGGAGTTGGAATCTAAATTTATTCATTACCTATTTGTCGATTCTGATGATCATTTGTGGATAAGAGATAGTTGGAATGGTATAACAGTCTTTGATGAATCGTCTAATCAATTGGATTATATTCTACCCGATTATAAAATTGAGTCTGTTTTTGAGGATTCCAATAATGTTTTGTGGGTGTGCACCACGGAAGGAATTATCCGTTACAATAAGGATGAAAAGAAAGTTGAAAATACTTTTGATATAAAAATCAATGAATTGTATAGCGATAGGTATGGTATTCTTTGGGGTACAGGTGGTGCAGGTATCTTTTACTATAGTAGTTCAAAAAGGAGTTTTCAACAGCTACAAGTTCCAAGGGAATTTAAAGATGACTATGATAAAATAGGGGAAGATCGTTACGGTCAATTGTATTTTGGTGGTTATGGTAGTGGTCTGTTGGTTTATAATCGTGATGAGGATAACTTTGAGTGGTTTGAGGCCAATCCATTGGATCCAGGATCAACAAGTAGTGATGATATTTATGATATTTATAGCGATAGATCTGGTGTTGTTTGGTTAGGAACACAGGAAGGTCTGGATATCTATGATTGGACAAGAAACCGATTTAAAAGCTGGCGTCATATACCTAACAATGAGCATTCGTTAAGTAACAATTTTATACAGGCAATATTTCGTGATAAGCAAGGTATTCTGTGGCTTGGAACGCGGGATAAAGGAATGGATAAGGTTGTTGAAACCGAAGCCGGATTTATGTTTGAGCATTTTCCTCCACAGCATAGTGAACCAGATGGTCTGTGGGGAAATTATGTGAGTTCTTTCCTGGAGGATTCAAAAGGACGACTTTGGATTACGACTTGGGATCACGGTGTGAATATATATGATCGTAAGAATGGAACTTTTAAGCACTTAACGAGTCGTGCAGATATTAGTGGGGGATTACCGTCTAATTCGGTACAATCGGTAATTCAGGATAAGAAAGAACGCATCTGGTTGGGAACACAAGGAGGATTAGTCCTGGTTGAGGAAGATGATGATGGTGATTTTAAATTGAAGACTTTTGCTCAAGATCGATATAATTCAGAGAGTCTTAGTATTAACCATATCTTTAAGGTTTTCGAGGATTCAAAAGGAAGAATTTGGGTGGCAACCAATCATGGAGGTCTGAATTTAATGCATGAGGATACTGATGGCAATATTCACTTTGAACATTTTAGAACTAATGCAAATGACTCAACTAGTATTAGTAGCGATGAAGTGTTTGTAATATTTGAGGATAGTAAACAACAGTTATGGATTGGTACATCTCCTGCTGGTTTGAATAAAGTAATCGAAGATCAGGAGAATGGAGAAAGCGTCTTTACGTTTAAAGCATATACCGAAAAGGATGGTCTGTCGGATAATGAGGTCAATGCAATTTTAGAAGACGAGACTGGTAATCTTTGGATTGGGACCAATAAAGGATTATCAAAATTTAATCCTCGTACCGAAGTGTTTGTCAATTATACTACCTACGATGGCGTGGTTAAGGGTAAGTTCCGAAAGAATTCAGCCTGGCGTGATGAGGATGGTACCATGTACTTTGGAGGAGCAGGTGGGGTAACCTATTTTAATCCCATACGCATGTCGGAGAATATTTCTGTCCCTCATCCTGGAATAACAAATGTATTGATCGACGAGCAAGTTATTCTAGTTGGAGATTCATTGAATGGTAACGTTATCATGGCGAAAGGACCATTGGGATTGAAAATTCAGTTACCATATGAAAATAACCGTTTTAAAGTAGAGTTCTCGGCAATGTTATATACCAGCCCTAACCGTAATATTTATTCCTATCGTTTGGCAGGATACGATGATGATTGGATTACTTATCAAGGCCGTAATCCTATGGTTAATTACACCAATTTACCTAAGGGCTTATATACTTTCCAGCTGAGAGCTGCTAATAATGATGGTGTTTGGTCGAATGATATCGAAGAAATGCAGGTGGTTGTTGAAGCTGAAAAATCGTTTGCAATGGTTTGGTTGGCTGTAATAGGAGTTGGAGTGATATTAGTGTTGGGAATGAGGTGGCAAAAAAGAAAGAAGGCAGAACAAATCCAATCACAAGAAGTCAAATCTTCAATAGATGATCGTAAAAGCAACATAAGTATCCCAGATGAATTGAAAGATAAAGTCGATGAATTACAAGAGCTAATGACTGATGAGAAACTTTACCTTGATTCGAATCTGGGACTGTCTGACTTAGCTGATAGATTGGGTATGACTCCTAATCAACTTTCAGCAATGCTGAATGATCATATGGGACGAAACTTTTATGATCTGATCAATGAATATCGCATTGAAGAAGTCAAGAGAAAATTAAAGGATCCCAAATATCAAAGTCAAACGATCTTATCTATTGCATGGGATTGTGGTTTTAATTCAAAATCGGCATTTAATAGAATTTTCAAGAATAATACAGGAATGACTCCTTCTGCTTTTCAGCGAAAGATGAATGCTGAAGAATAGTTTCTTATCTTAGTATTGTAATGATGTTTTAATTATTGCAACATGAGTCTTAAGTAACAATTTGCATTGGAGAGACTTATGTGTTGTGATAATTGTTACTCTCATATTATCACATTTTACTGCAACTTTTTATAAATATTGCTAAAATATAAGTTACTGAAATATAGTGATATATGAGTGCGTGTGAGCATGAGTACTTCAAATTTGTCTGATTCTTCACAGTAGGTCGATTCTTTTTTCCTTCATCACTAACATTGCATAAGAAATTATCGACTAAATATTTCAAATTTAAAACAGATGAAGAATCTTACTATGTTATTTGCGTTGTTCATGCTTGCATTTAGTTGTACAGTGAAGAACGACTCGAAGCAAATAAGTGGAGCTAAACTAACTCCACAATGGCAGGAAGAGCTTCCAGGTGTGTGGAAGTCTGAAATTAATGAACCAGCCGATTTTAATCTATTATCGGTTAGTGGTAAAGAACCTCGCCAGGATGCAATTAAGAAAATGAAGAATGCACCTATTCCTATTGATCAAAAAGAAGTAGAAGCATTTACCCGTAATGGGAAGACCTATGTTCGTTTTCCATTGGAAAAAGAAGAACAGATCTTTGGATTAGGATTGAACTTCAAGACAGTTCATCAGCGAGGAAAAATTCTTCGTCTTCATATGGACCACTATACAGGTAAAGATGACGGTAGGTCTCATGCTCCTGTTCCTTTCTTTATTTCATCAAAAGGATATGGAGTATTTATTAATGCAGCCCGCTACATTGATATTTATGTA
This sequence comes from Puteibacter caeruleilacunae, assembly GCA_005217565.1. Taxonomy (GTDB): domain Bacteria; phylum Bacteroidota; class Bacteroidia; order Bacteroidales; family Prolixibacteraceae; genus Puteibacter; species Puteibacter caeruleilacunae. The sequence continues at coordinate 159,593 of SJCO01000002.1, read as the reverse complement.
GGATCAGGTGTAACAAAGGATAGTAAGCACCCTGCTAAGGTGGTAGATAGAAATGTTGGAAAAGGTTGGTCTTCAAGACCATATTCTGATAACATTGAATTTGTAGTTCCTGAGGAAGGTGTTGAATTGATAATGTTCACAGGAGAAAATATGATGGATGTTGTTCGCCGCTTTAACCTTTACTGTGGTGGTGGTACATTGCCTCCAAAATGGGGATTAGGATTCTGGCAACGTACTCCAACCCGTTACTCTGATAATGATCAGCGTAAAGAAGTAGCTGGTTTTGAAAAGAATAACTTCCCATTGGATGTATTAGGACTTGAGCCAGGATGGCATAGTAAAGCATATCCATGTACGTTTGAGTGGGATGAAGGACGCTACCCTGATCCTGCTGGTTTTACAAAGGAAATGTCAGAAAAGGGAGTTTACCTAAATCTTTGGTGTAATCCTTATTTGTGGCCTGATAGTAATTTGGATAAGAAAATGAAGAACTATACAGGTAGTCATACTGTATGGTGTGGAACTGTGCCAGATTATACTATTCCAGAAGCTCGAAAAATAATGCAAGATCACTTTAATAAACATCAACTAGATATTGGTGTGAGTGGTTATAAAATTGACGAAGTAGATGGTTTCGACCACTGGTTGTGGCCTGATGTTGCAACTTTTCCTTCAGGTAAAGATGGAGAGCAGATGCGCCAGACTTATGGTACGCAGATGATGACACTAACAGATGAGATTTACAGACGTAAAAATGAAAGAACTTATGGATTAATTCGTGCAGCTAATGCTGGATCAGTATCTTATCCATATGTGATTTATAACGATTACTATAGTCATCGTGATTTTATTACTGCTTTGATTAACTCAAGTTTCAACGGAGTATTGTGGACACCTGAAGTTCGCCAGAGTAAGTCTTCTGAGGAGTGGGTAAGACGAATGCAATCGGTTTGTTTTTCTCCAATGGCAATGTTGAATGCATGGGCTTCAGGAACAAAACCTTGGTCTTTCCCTGACGTATATAAGGCTTGTCAGGATGTAGCCTTTTTGAGAATGCAAATGCTTCCTTACATCTATTCTACATTTGCTCAATATCACTTCGAAGGTACACCTCCATTCCGTGCAATGGAATTAACTGAAGGATATTATGCAAAAGCAGAAGAGACTCAAGGAAAATTGGATGATACCAATAATCCTTATGAGGAAGCTGTAAAGAAAGAGGTTAAGGACCAGTATATGATGGGAGACTATGTTTTAGTAGCTCCAATGTTTGCTGGTGAAAAGGAGAGAAAAGTGGTTCTTCCTAGAGGTAAATGGTACGATTTCTATACTGGTAAGTATGTTGGTGATGGAGAAGTGATTAAGGTTAAGCCAGGATTGGATAAAATTCCATTGTTTGTGAAGGACGGAGGTATCTTACCTATGATTCCATCTATTCGCCAAACAGCAGAATGGAACAATAATACACCGCTTGAAATCCGTGTGTATGGTAAAGCTGATGGCACATTTAAACTGTATGATGATGATGGTAAAACCTTTGACTTTGAAAAGGGTAAATATACTATGAAGTCTTTGTCGGTTTCTAATGGCAAAGGATCAATCAAAGATGAGCATACTGGAGGACCTTGGAATTTCGGTAAAGTTTCATGGAAATTTATGACCAAATAGAGCAGATACAACCTTATATAAGGTGATTTGGTTACCTGGGGAGAGCATCGCGATCCCCGGGATTTTTGCGTATATGATATTAATAATCCATAAATCTAAAAATCAATTAAACAGATGAAGAAAATTAGTCAAACCCTCCTAATGCTTCTATTTGTCACCTCAATTGTGGCACAGGAGATAGCAAAGCCAACAAAAGAACAGGTTGAATGGGCCGATTGTGAGATTGGTGCAATAATTCATTTTGATATAAATGTTTACGAGCCAGAATATCAATGGCGCGGACAATGGGATTATGATCCTGATCCTAAAATTTTTAATCCAACAGAATTGAATACCGATCAATGGGTTAAGTCTGTTAAAGATATGGGGGGTGAGTATGCAGTGTTGGTGGTAAAACATTGTACTGGCTTCTGCTTGTGGCCAAGTGAGGCTCATGATTATGGTATCAAAAGCTCTCCATGGAAGAATGGAAAAGGTGATATTCTTGCTGAATTTGTAAAGTCATGTAAGAAGTATGGTGTGCGTCCAGGAGTTTATTATAGTGCAGCAGCAAATGGTTATAAAAAAGTAGATAATCCTGGTTTGGTTAGAGGAAATGATCCTAAAGCACAAAAGGAATATAATGATATGGTGGAGCAGCAGCTAACCGAGATTTATTCTGGATATGGTAAGTTTTTCGAAATCTGGTTTGATGGTGGATGTCTTCCTCCAGAGAAAGGGGGGCCTGATATTGTTACATTGCTGCATAAACATCAACCACAAGCTGTTGTATTTCAAGGACCGGAAGGAACGAATTCATTGATTCGCTGGGTAGGTAATGAGAGAGGTGTTGCACCATACCCATGCTGGAGTACTACGCATACTACAACCTCAAGTGGTGGAGACAAAGAGATTGATCGTTTGCATGGTGATTGCGAAGGACCATTATGGTGTCCTGGAGAAGCAGACTTTCCTATTCGTCATGGTGGATGGCAAGGAGGTTGGTTTTACCATCCTGAAAACACAAAACATTTAATGTCGCTAGAAACGCTTATCGAAAAATATTATACAACAGCAGGTCGTAATACCAACATGTTGATTGGTGTTGTTGTTGATCCTCGTGGTTTGGTGCCAGATGTTGATGTTGCTAGAATGAAAGAATTTGGTGATGAAATTAAGAAGCGTTTTTCTAAACCTATCGGGAATGAAAAAGGTAAGGGGAATGAGCTTATTATAGACCTGAAAAAGGAACAAGAGATTAACCACGTAGTGTTGATGGAGGATATCAGCAAAGGAGAAAGAGTGCGTGACTTTGAATTGCTTGGTAAAGAAAATGGACAATGGGTATCGTTGTTTAAAGGATCTTGTATTGGACACAAGTATATTCATCAATTTGATACAAAGAAACTGACGGCAGTGAAGTTGGTTGTAAATAAATCAGCAGCAACACCTATCATAAGGGATATGTCGGTTTATAATATCAACTAACGGTAGAACGGTTGGAAGGATCAAAGGTTGAACGGACGAACGCTAAGACCTTAACACCAGACAGCGTCCAACGGTCCTGTCAGCGTGTTGATTTGATGTAGTGAACACATTGTCTGGTCTAATGATGCTGATAGGTAGGGAAGTTACTAAGCCAGGATTTTAACCTTGGTTATAACGACCGATAAAAAAACTCGTACCCATAATGAAGCGTAGTGAATTGTGGGAAGAAAAACATAATAAACTAGAAAGAATGAAGCGTAATAGTATAAAGAAGTTTGCCCTGGGATGTTTGATGATTGCAGGAATGAATCTTGGAGGCTATGCTCAGAATTGGGTAAACGTTCAGGATTTACAGATTAATTTAGCTCAGCAAACTTACAGTGCACCTGTAAAAAATAAATCAGTAGCAGGTGAAGATATAAAGGTTGGAGGACATCGTTTTAGTTTAGGTATAGGCGTGCATGCCAAATCAATCCTCAAAATAAAGATGAATGATGGAAGTCGCTTTACAGCTAAGATTGGTGTTAACGACTCGGACATTGACTATCAGGCTAAGACCGTTAAATCGATCCCTTTGACTGATGGAAAACGCATGTTTTATAATGTAACTGACGATCATAAACAGTTTATCGGTGTTGAAGGAGAAGAAGGTAGAGTTAATCAGGGGAGTGTAGTATTCCGATTGATTCACAATGGGAAAGAAATATATAACTCAGGACTTATTAAGCAAGGAGAACAGGCCCGAAATATTAATGTTAAGGCTAATCGCGGAGTACTTGAATTAGTTGTTGAAGATGGAGGTGATGGAGCTAGTGGCGACCATGCTGTGTGGATTGAGCCTAAAATCGAATATTTTGAGATTGCTCCACTTGCAGCATCGGTCGATTTTGTTGGAAAAAAAGTAGAGCAGTCAGGTGAGATTAAAGATAGACTTGATAAAAAAATAGAGAAGTTATCGACTATTGAAATGCCATTGGCTCAACCTGATTATGACTGGTTAATTGATAACTCTAAAGCAAAAGCAGAGGTTTACCGAACCAATGATAATCGAGAAATAGTATTGTCAAATGGATTGATTGCACGTGTATTCCGAGTATCTCCTAATCTGGCTACTGTTGACTATATAAATCAAATGACAGGAGAGAGCATCCTCAGAGGTGTGTCAAATGAAGGAGTATTGACAATAGATGGGAAAAGCTATAATATTGGAGGATTAAGTAAACAGCCTGAATATGCTTACACCTTGAGAAAATGGGTTGATAATTTAACAGCTACAGCTAACTCTTTCATGATTCAGGATTTTGAGGTTAAAGAGTTGGAAGAACGTCTGGAATGGAAACGTGTTCGTTGGGCCGCTAATGACCAAATGCCTAAAGGAAAAGAATTGATTTTTACATTAGAGAAGGACGGTGTTGTTGTAAAAGTTCATTTTGCGTTATATGATGGTGTTCCAACCTTAAGCAAGTGGATCGAGGTGGTTAATACCAATGATATGATGGTGTTGCTAAACGCTTTCAAATTAGAACAATTGGCAATGGTCGAGGGAGAGAATCTTGTTGGTACTCCTGATCATTGGATAAAGCCTAATATTCATATCGAGACTGATTATGCATTCGGCGGGATGCAGCAAAAGAACTCTGATGTAACCACTTATTGGGAGACAGATCCTCGTTATACTTCACAGACAAATTACCCTCTTCAGTTGCCTTGTATGTTAGAGGTTAGACCTCCATTAGGGCCAGAAACGGCTATTGCCAAAGGAGGAAAACTATCTACTTTCAGGGTGTGGGAGACACCAATGGATACCCGTGAGGAGGAGCGAAGAGGTATGTTCATTCGTAAAATGTATCGTACTATTTCTCCATGGTCAACAGAGAACCCAATATTCTTACACCTAACTTCTACAGATCCAAAGGTTGTTAAGCGTGCTGTTGATCAATGTGCTGCTGTTGGATATGAGATGATCATCTTAAGTTTTGGTAGCGGCTTAAATATGGAAAAAGAGTCAGAAGAGTATTATCAGAAATTTAAGGACTTAGTCGATTATGCTCACGGTAAAGGTATTGAGCTAGGAGGATATTCCTTGTTATCTAGTCGTTGGATTAGTGATGAAGTGGATGTGATTAACCCTAAGACAGGTAAGAGAGGGGGGATGATCTTTGGTTCTTCTCCTTGTTTGTGTAGTGAATGGGGGTATGATTACTTCCGAAAAATCAAAAAGTTCTTTACCAAGACAGGTATGAATGTTTTTGAGAATGATGGTTCATATCCAGGTAATGTATGTGCATCAACAAAACATGCTCATCACCATGGTTTGGGAGATTCTCAGTGGAAGCAATATGCTCAGATTCAAGGATTATATAAGTGGATGCGATCGGAAGGAATCTACATGAATGTTCCTGATTTCTATATTAATTCAGGAACAAATAAAACAGGTATTGGTTATCGTGAAGTGAACTGGTCACTGCCTCGTGATCGCCAGTTGGTGCTTGGTCGCACAAATATCTATGACGGATTGTGGGATCGTATTCCATCAATGTGTTGGACATTTGTACCATTGACTCAGTATCATGGTGGTGGAGCAGCAGCTACCTTAGAGCCGTTGAAAGATCATCTGGATGATTATGAGAACCAAATGATGCAGAATTATGGTTCTGGAGTACAGGCATGTTATCGCGGACCAAGATTATTTGATACTGACGAAACAAAGGCACTTGTTGTAAAGGTAATCAACTGGTATAAGCAGTATCGTGATATTTTGAATAGTGATATTATACATCTACGTCGTCCTTCTGGAAAAGATTGGGATGGATTTATTCATGTTAATCCTCAGTTGAAAGAGAAAGGTTTGGCAATGTTGTTCAATCCAACCGATGAAGAGATTACCCGAACTGTGGATCTTCCACTTTATTATACTGGTTTAACAAAATCGGCAAAGATTCGTGTGAAGGAAGGGAAAGCTAAGTCTTATGATTTGGCGCGCGATTACACGGTAAAAGTAACAGTGACAATTCCAGCCAACTCTTATACTTGGTTGGTCATTGAATAAAATGAAGATTTATTGTAGTTAAATATAGAGCAATTTGTTGAACATGGCCTGCTAATACCGCATTGCAGGTCATGTTTTCAGATTAAAAAACCTTAATGAATGAAAATTGTTTTAACCAGATTTTTGGCATTGACCTTATTGTGCACAGTAAGTAAACTTGCTGTGTTTGCTCAGTCTAATGATTGGGAAAATCCGTTGATGATAGGAGAGAATAAGGAAAAACCTCATGCAACATCAATGGTATTTGATGATGTACAAGATGCATTAGGAAAGGAGAGAAAGGAATCTCGCTATTATCAATCATTGAATGGGATGTGGTCCTTTAATTGGGTAATTAAACCAGCAGATAGACCAGTAGATTTCTTCAAAGATTCGTATGATGTTTCGGGATGGGATAAAATTGAAGTGCCTTCTTCATGGCAAATGAAAGGGTATGGAAAGCCTATTTATGTGAATAATATTGATCATGGTCGTGATCCTTGGGGAAAACTTGATCCTCCTAATATTTCTCACGACTATAATCCTGTGGGATCTTACCGCAGAACATTTACAGTTTCGGAAGAATGGAAAGATCGTGAGATATTTATCAATTTCGATGGTGTTAAGTCTGCGTTTTATCTATGGATCAATGGACAAAAAGTGGGATACTCTCAAGGGAGTATGACTCCGGCTGAGTTTAATCTTACCTCTTACCTAAAGAAAGGTGAGAATACTATTGCTGTTGAGGTTTATCGATGGTCTGATGGTAGCTTTCTTGAAGATCAGGATATGTGGAGAATGAGTGGAATCTATCGAAATGTTTATCTCTATTCAACGCCTAAAGTTCATATTCGTGATTTTCACTGGACTGCCCAATTGGATGAGAAACATGAGAATGCTATACTTTCATTGGATGCAGAGTTGATTAATCATAGTGATAAAAGTGGAAAGAAGTTTGAAGTTGAAGCCTGGATGGATGATCAGGGGAAACTAACTAATTTATTTTCCGTCAGCATAGATAAGATTACAGCTAAGGAACAGGTTGATATCTCTGGAGAGGCAAGTATTGTGACTCCAAATCTGTGGAGTGCTGAAATCCCTAATTTGTATCCATTGGTATTGGTATTAAAACAAGGAAAGAAGATACTGGAGGTACAGGCTTGTAAATTTGGATTCAGAGATATTAAGACTCAAAATGGGGCTTTATTGGTAAATGGTAAGTCTGTTCTTATAAAAGGAGTTAATCGTCATGATATGCATCCTGTATATGGACAGGCAGTGCCGATTGAAGAGATTAAGAAGTCGCTGATATTGATGAAGCAGCACAATATCAATGCTGTGCGTACTGCTCATTATCCTAATGCTCCTGAGCTTTATGAAATGTGTGATGAGATAGGGATGTATGTGATGGATGAGGCCAATATGGAGTTTAATGTTGCCTATAAAGGAAATCGCAATCGTAGCAATGAGGAATGGCGACCTGCTTTTGTCGATCGAATGGCTAGTATGGTGGAACGTGATAAGAATCATCCCTGTATTATTTTCTGGTCATTGGGAAATGAGGCTTGTAGTGGAGATAACTTTAAGCACATGGCAGAATACGGCCGTAAGCATGCTGCTGACCGACTCATACATTACGATAAGATGAATCATATCGCTGATGTAAATAGTATGATGTATCCTTCTGTTGGACGTATCACAGAGTATGGCAAGAAAGGGGAAGATAAGCCTTTTATTATGTGTGAATATGGTCATGCCATGGGAAATGCATTAGGTAATCTTAAAGAATACTGGGATGCTATTGAATATTATCCAAACTTGATTGGTGGTTTTATCTGGGACTGGAGAGATCAGGGATTACTCACTAAAAATGAGAAGGGTGAACCTTATTATGCTTACGGTGGTGATTTCGGCGATAATCCAAATTCAGGTAGCTTCTGCTTGAACGGTATGGTGTTATCTGATCTGGGTGTTACTTCAAAATTGATTGAAGCGAAAGCTGTTTTCCAGAATGTCGATGTTACTTGGGAAGATGATGTCGCAGGAATGTTTAAGGTACGCAATAAATATAGCTTTTTGAATCTCAATGTTTTTGATGTTTACTGGTCGGTAAGCTGCGAAGGTAAATTGCTCAAACAAGAAAAGATTAATGACCTTGATATTGAGGCACAATCAACAGGATCTTTACGTTTGCCATTATCAAAGGTGAAACGTTCAGAGAATGGCAATTACTATGTGGATTTCCAATTTAAGCTTAAAGAGGATCAAGTATGGGCCGATAAAGGAACTGAAATCGCACACGTTCAACTTCTTTGGAAGAAAGCAGAAGAAACATTGTTTAATAATCGTATGCCAGCCTCTCCTATTGTTAAAGAATCTGATAATAATATTGAGATATTAGGGACTGATTTCAAGGTTGTTTTCAATAAGAAATCCGGACAAATTGGAACGATTCAATATGGAGAAGAGGTGGTGCTTGATGAATCGAAGACAGATCAATTTGGACCAAAACTTAATGTTTATGAAGGGTATATTGCTAATCATGGAAAACTAAATAGTGCATGGCGAAAAGCTGGTCTTGATCGCTTAAATTGGAAGCTTGCCGACTTTAATGTTGAAACAGTTAATGATGCTGTTGTGGTTACTGTGCAAGGGGAGTCTTCTAATGATAATAATAGGGTAAAGGAGAACTGGCGTTATATTATTTGGAATAATGGTCACATATTAGTGCAATTGAGTTTGAATCCTGAAGTTAGCATTAAGACTTTGCCTAGGGTTGGTATTATCATGGGGCTAAATAGTAAGTTAAATCAGTTGGAATGGGTTGGAAAAGGTCCTTACGAGAATTATTCAGATAAGAATTACGGAGCTTATTATGGGAGATATAGTTCAACTGTAAAAGAGCAATATGTTCCTTATGCTCGTCCGCAATCATGTGGCCTTAAGACTGGCGTTAATTGGTTTAGTCTTGGCGATCAGCTTAAAAATGGAGTTGCAGTTTCGTGCAATAATACGTTTAGTTTCTCTGCTTTACCATATAGTGAAGTTGATTTCGATAATGCCGCACATACAACTGATTTGAAAGAGCGTGATGCAGTGATTGTACAGGTTGATAAACTTCATGGTGGAGTCGGAAATGCAAGTTGCGGTCCTGGTCCTTTAGCACAATATCAGGTACCAGTAAAGTCATATCAGGTTTCTATGAATATTCAACCTTTGAAGATGTTTAATGCTAAACAAGTCTATCAACAATTGCCTGTGTGCACAACTCCTGTTATTTCAAGAGATAAGGATGGATTGGTTACTATATCTGCGTCAGCAAAAACTGAAAAAATATTGTTTACAATTAATGGTGAAGATCCTTTGAAGAAGGGAAAAGAATTTACTAAACCATTTGTGGCAAAAGACGCTGTTGCAATAAGAGCTATTGCGCTTGCTGATGATTGTTTTAGAAGCTTGGAGATTGAACAGAAGTTTGGACTGATTAAAGAGTGGCAGGTTGCATATGCCGATAGTAAGCATCGTGGACATGAACCAGATAAAGCTATCGATAATGATCCTAATACATTCTGGCATACCAACTGGGATACAAATGTAAATAATCCAATGCCTCATGAGATAAAAGTTGATCTTGGTAAAGTGAAAATACTGAAAGGTGTGACTTATCTTCCTCGTCAGGATAATAGTAATGGACGTATTGGAAAATACGAAATTAGCATTAGTGCTGATGGTAAACAGTGGGAGTTAGTTCAAAAAGGTGAATTCCAAAATACTGGTAAAGAACAACGAATACAATTCAAGAATTCTAAGAAAGTAAAATACATTGCAATAAAAGCCTTGTCTGAAGTGAAAGGAGCATTTTATACTTCTATCGCTGAAATAGGTATTATTGAGTAATAAAATAAACGCTGGTACCCGAGGAAGGAGTACCAGCGTTTGTAAAATATGTAATGTAGGATGTTAGTTTGCTAATCCATTGACTTTATGATTCAAACATTGATAAATCTGTCTAGAGTGATGCTCTTTTTATCAAGTAAGATGGATTTTTAACCTGATCATGATGTTTTTCTGAAATTAGGTGCGCCAGATTTCTTCCCATTAGCACAAAGTCGGTCGATATTGTAGTGATACCTCCTTCAACTACCTCTTTTAGTGCTGTGTCGTTAAAAGAAACAATTCCAAAATCTTTACCCAACTCAAAACCTTGTGATTTTGCCGCTTTCACCAATCTTACTAAATTACGGTCTGTTGGCACAAAATAGGCTTGTTGAGCCTTAATCTCATGGTCATTCAATGACTTGATAATTGAGCTCTTAATTTTATTTTCTTTACAGAATCTCTCAAAACCTTTTACCCTTCCTCTTGGTTCCTTTCCTCCAGGGAAAATCATCACCAATTCTTCGTATTTTGTCAATAGATTTTTCCCTTGCACCATTGCATCATAGGTGTCATTTTCAAAATCCTGATATACTATAGGGTAGTTTGATAGGTCTTTCTTCAATCTATCAAGAATATAGACTCTGTCCTGAGGTAATTTGCTAATCAATGATCCAGCATCTTCAAAAGTAGCAGGCATTATAACATAGTCGGTATACTTACCGATGTTGTTATGAATAAGATCTCTAAAAACTTGGTAATTAAAGTGATGAAAAAAGATATCTACAGTGGTTCCTTTTTCGAGGTTTTGAAGAAATGAATTGTAAAGATCTTCTTTAAAAACATTTAATTCGTCGAACAGAACAAGTATCTTTTGTTGTACTTCAATATTTTCGTTTTCAATATAATAGCCTTTTCCTGGCATTGAGCTAAGAATACCCTTTGATTTTAACTCATTGAACGCAACCATTACGGTATCTCTTGAAAGACCGAATTCTTTGCATACCTGATTTAAGGAAGGAATCTTATCACCCTTTCTTAAAGTTTTTGATTCAATGGCTTCAATAATTGAATTGATAAGCTGTCGATACTTTGGAATCGACGAGTTTTCATCTATGCTGAAAATAGTTTTTAACATGAGTCTAGAATTTCAGGCGATAAATGTAGTGATTTAAGTTAAATATTGAAAGTAATATAACCTACCAGTCCGGTACAGTTGTTAAAAATTATATCTTTGTTGAGTTGATTGTCTGAAAAACTGTCAAAAATTGATGGTGATTCAATAATCTAACCAAACAGTAAAAACTAGTAAAACAATATCTAATATGCAGGTTCAAGTAAGTGATTTTGGCTTAATGCCTTCTAATGAACAAGCTCAGTTATTTACGCTTAGTAATGACAACGGATTGGTAGTCAAAATAACAAACTATGGCGGTGTTATTACTGCTGTTGAAATGTCCGATAAAGATGGGAACGTTGATAACGTTGTTTTGGGTTTTGACAAGCTGGAAGACTATATCTCAGATGAATACCTAAATTCTTATCCTTATTTTGGAGCTATTTGTGGTCGTTTCGCAAACAGAATTCGTGAAGGAAAATTTACTTTAGATGGTGAAGATTTCCAATTGGCGGTGAATAATGGACCTAATCACCTTCATGGTGGGCTAGTGGGGTATGATCGTGTTCTTTGGAAAGCAGAAGTGATTCGCGAGGATGAAGAAGTTGGTGTTGAATTATCGCATTTGTCAAAAGATGGTGATGAGGCTTATCCTGGTAACGTTCTGTTAAAAGTAAGATATTCTTTAAATGAAAAGAATGAGCTGAAGATCAGATATAATGCGGAAACTGACAAGGCTACACCAATTAATCTTACAAATCACAGTTATTTTAACCTAACAGGATGCAAAGAAATCGTTACAGGTCATTATCTTTGCATCGAATCAGATGAGATAACGCCTGTGGATAACAATATGATCCCGATTGGCGTATACTCAGGTGTTGCAGGAACACCATTCGATTTTAGAACAAATCGTACCATTGGAGAACAAATGGATGAGTTGGAGACAGGTTACGATTTAAACTATGTTCTAAGAGGCGAAAAAGGAGAAATGAGAAAAGTTGCTTGCTTAAGTGAGCAGAATTCTGGTCGTGAGATTGAAGTTTATACAACTCAACCAGGGATGCAACTTTATACGGGCTACTGGATTCCTGAATTAAACGGAAAATTTGGTAGCTATTCAGGAGTGGCTTTAGAGACACAACATTATCCTGATTCTCCGAACAAACCTGAATTCCCTGAGACTGTTCTCAGGCCTGGAGAGACTTATTTACAGACAACTGTCTATAAATTTGGTGTTAAGTTATCGGAGGGGCTCTAGTCAAGCCCCTTTTTTCATTAAATGGTAGTCGGTTGAAAGGTAATAAGGTCGAAAGGTAACACGCAGAACCGTTTTACCTTATTACCTTTTAATCATGTAACCATATTTTTATTTCCAAAGTTTTTCCATTTCTTCCAATGATTTTCCTTTGGTTTCCGGAACCATCTTCCAAACGAATAACGCCGCAAGAAGTCCCATGATTCCATATATCCAATATGCAAAACCGTGATGGAAAAGATTATTCAATAACGATGATTTATCCATCATTGGGAATGTCCATGATACAAGGTAATTTGAAATCCATTGTGCTGCAACCGCAACGGCCATAGCTCTTCCTCTGATACGATTAGGGAATATTTCCGATAATAGTACCCAGGTTACAGGTCCCCACGACATTGCAAATGAAGCAACATAAGTTAGCATGAATACCAATGCACCAATGCCCATTTGTTGAAGGAAGAATGTGAATCCTAGTGCGATCATACTTATTGCCATTCCTAATGCACCGATGATCTGAAGAGGTTTACGTCCAAAGCGATCAACAGTGAATATGGCAATAACAGTAAAAGTAAGGTTGATGAAACCAACAATGATGGTTTGTAATAATGCAGTATCGGTTCCTGATCCCATATTCTTGAAGATTTCAGGAGCATAGTATAATACCACATTAATTCCGACAAACTGTTGGAATACTGAAAGTAATATACCGATTACAATTATTAATGCACCATATGAAAATAGTTTGCCTGATTGGTTGCCAGTAAGACTTAGCTTAATCTCTGCTAACTCTTTTGCAGCTTGTACTTTCCCACTAATTTTCTCAAGTACAGAGCTGGCTTTCGACTCTTGCTGCTTAATTACTAGCCAACGGGGACTTTCTGGAACAAAGAACAACAGAACGAAAAATAGCATGGCAGGAATTGTCTCTGAAGCAAACATCCATCTCCATCCTATCGTATTTAACCAGTCATCATCTCCCTGAAGTGCGATGTAGTAGTTGACAAAGTAAACCACCAACATTCCAAAAATGATGGCAAACTGGTTCCACGAAACCAGACTACCTCGTTTATTTGCGGGTGCCATCTCTGCAATATACATTGGTGATAGCATCGATGCTAATCCTACTCCAATACCTCCAATAATTCTATAAATAATGAATGGAGTGAGTAACATGTGATTGCCTGAACCGATCTCTTGAATACCTATTTCTGGCATTGCTGAACCGATGGCAGAGAGCGTAAATAAAAGTGCAGCTACCATCAAACTTGTTCTTCTTCCCAGTTTTAGAGCCAAAATACCTCCACTTAATCCTCCTATAATACATCCAAGGAGAGCACTGGATACTGTTATACCTAGTAAGGAATTAGCTGCAATCTCTTCCAGCCCGCGTGGATCAATAAAGAAGCTTTTGAGTGAACCTACTGTCCCGGAAATTACGGCTGTGTCGTAACCAAACAATAGACCTCCAAGGGTTGCCACCAGTGTAATTGATGTTATAAAACGCTTGTTATAATTATCTTCCATAGTTAGTCTTTTTTGGAAAAAAGGTTAGGAGAGTAGATCTCCTAACCATCTATATTTGGTATTAAATATACCAGTTTATCAATTGCTCAAGTAGTTCTTGTTTTCCGCTAATTTGTGCTGGTTCTCCAGCCTCTTTTGCGATGTTTCTCAAGTCTGAAAGAGTCAATTCACCGTTTTCAAAACGACTACCATTAGCAGTGTCGTACGATGCGTAACGATCTTTCTTCATTTGTAAGTAAGGTGACTCAGTACGGATTTTATCAGCAATAATTAATGCTCTTGCAAATACATCCATTCCTCCAACGTGTGCGATGAAGATATCCTCAAGGTCTGTAGAGTTACGTCTGGTTTTTGCATCAAAGTTGATACCTCCGTGCTCAAATCCTCCGTTTTGAAGGATAGGTAACATAGCTTCAGTAACCTCATAAATGCTTGTTGGGAATTCATCAGTATCCCATCCATTTTGATAGTCTCCTTTGTTTGCATCAATACTTCCTAGCATGTTGTTGTCAACAGCTGTCTGTAGTTCATGTGCAAATGTATGACCTGCAAGTGTTGCATGATTTACTTCAATATTGATCTTAAAGTCGTCAGCTAACCCATATTTGTTCAAGAATCCAAGTACGGTTGCTGTGTCAAAATCATACTGATGCTTAGTTGGCTCCATTGGCTTAGGTTCAATGAAGAAAGTTCCGTCGAATCCATTCTGGCGACCATAGTCACGAGCCATGCGTAGGAACATGCCCAAGTGATCTAATTCACGCTTCATGTCGGTGTTGTGAAGCGACATATAACCTTCTCTACCACCCCAGAATACATATCCTTTACCTCCAAGAGCAATAGTTGCATCAATGGCATTTTTAACCTGAGTAGCAGCATTGGCCAATACGTTGAAATCAGGATTGGTTGATGCTCCATTCATGTAACGAGGATTAGAGAATACATTAGCAGTACCCCAAAGTAATTTTACTCCCGAGTCAGCCTGCTTCTGCTTTGCATATTCCACCATGGTTGCTAAACGCTTCTCAATTTCGAATACGCTACCATCACCAACAACGTCGGTATCGTGGAAACAGTAAAAAGGTACGCCTAGTTTAGTGATAAACTCAAACGCTGCATCCATTTTTGATTTTGCCGCAGCAATAGGATCTGCTTCAGTACCCCAAGGGAAAATTTGTGTTCCTGGTCCGAATGGATCTCCACCGTCGCCACAGAAGGTATGCCAGTAGGCTACAGCAAAACGAAGATGCTCTTTCATCGTTTTACCAGCAACTACACGGTTTTCATCATACCATTTAAAGGCCAATGGATTTTTTGAATCTGGACCTTCGTAAGCAATTTTCCCAATTGTTGGGAAATATTCTTTATTGCCAATTGTTAAGCTCATAATACGTTTATTTTGTTATTCTTAATGTTGATTTATTTGTTGTTTCTGAATTGTCTCCTATTAAAATCTCGAATACTCCTGCTTCCACAAAAGGTTTTCCTTGAGCATCTCTTACTGAGAAGTCAGCAGGATCAAGGGTAAATTCAAGTGTTTGTGATTCTCCTTTTTTAAGGAATATCTTCTTGAATTTTCTCAACGATTTAATTGGTTTTGGTACACTTGATTGTAAATCCTTGACGTATACCTGTACTGTTTCGTGGGCGTTATAATCACCACTATTGGTAACAAGAACATTAACTGTTACTGATTCATTCGAGGTGATTGTCTTCTTCGATAACTCAGGTTTTGAAATCATGAAAGATGAGTAGCTTAATCCGAAACCAAATGGATAAAGCGGTGTTCCTTCAAAGTACTTGTAAGTTCTACCTGCCATGTGATAATCTTCAAATGGAGGAAGGTCATTTACCGACTTGTAAAATGTAACCGGTAGTTTTCCTGATGGTGATGATTTTCCAAACAGAATATCAGCAACAGCTTTACCACCAGCCTGACCTGGATACCAGATATTCATGATTGCAGGAAGATGCTCTTGCTCCCAATTTATGGCCATGGCACTTCCTGTTGTTAGCAAGAAGATCACTGGTTTACCTGTCGCATGAAGTTTCTCCAATAAATCTTCCTGTACTTTCGGTAGCTTCAAGTGGGTGCGATCTCCACCTTTGAAACCATCTACCTTTACAGGCATTTCTTCTCCTTCCAATGCCGCAGAGATACCACCTACAAACACGATAGCATCTGATTGTCCTGCTTGTTGAATAAGAATGTCATTGTTCCTTGCCGATGGAGTTAACCAGTTTAACTGAATTTTCGATAACCAAGGATTTTTACACCAGTATTCTAGTCGGATGTCATATTTTTTACCTTTTTCTAAACTGATGGTTTTTCTATGCGAAGCACTGTCTTGTTTCTCCCAATTGTTAAGAAGAATCTCATCGTTTACAAATACTCTATAGAATCCACCTTTCGATGCAACCGACAAGTCAAATTCGCCTGTCTCTTTTGGAATTAGTTTGCCTGTATATCGAATAGAATATTCTTCTGGCTTTAGTTGAGGAATAGGTGCGGCACCTCCCCAATCAAAGTCAATTAGTTTTACAGTACCTGAAAAAACTGGCTTTCCTTCCATTTGTGCATTAGTGTAGTATTCAGCTTTAAGCGTTTCCTTTTGGAAGAATGAAGTATGCACTACATCAATCGGTGGATTGGTATCAGCCAAGTTACATCCTTTAAAGTAATGAACTTTAGTCTTTGATGAAACTGCTTGTTTAATTCCATCTAAGACAGTTGAATAGTGTGTTGGAATTCCAAAGTAATTACCTAAAAGGAAATTCTTATCGTTGGCATTCGGACCCACAACTGTAATCGATCTTATATCAGTTCTTAATGGAAGCGTATTGTTCTCATTCTTTAAAAGAACAATGGATTGCTTGGTTGTTTCAAGTGCTAAATCCTGGTGCTCTTTACACTCATTTTTCTCGTAAGGAATGGTAGCGAAAGGAACTTTTTCAGGAGGATCTAACAGACCTAGTTTAATCTTAGCTATGATAAGACGCTTTAATGCAACGTCAATTTCTTTCTCTGTTATCAATCCTTTTTTCAACGCTTTGTCCAGCGCTTTAAAGGTTGATCCGCAATTAAGGTCACAACCCGACTTAACAGATAGTGCAGCTGCTTCTTCTGCAGTTGGAACAATATTGTGAAATTTGTAAATATCATAAACTGCTCCACAGTCTGATACCACATAACCTTTAAATCCCCACTGATCCCTTAAGATCTTATTCAGAAGAAAGTCACTTGCAGTGCATGATTCTCCAAGGTAACGGTTATAAGCTGACATCACCGAGAATGCCTGTCCTTCTTTCACGGTAGCTTCAAAGGCAGGAAGATAAGTTTCCCATAAATCACGCATATCAGTATATGCATCAAAAGAATGGCGGTTAGGCTCTGGACCACTGTGCACTGCATAGTGCTTCGGTGTTGCTACTACTTTGTAGTAATCAGGATTATCCCCTTGAAGACCTTTCACGAAGGCTACACCTAAACGTGAGGTCAGATAAGGATCTTCTCCATAAGTTTCCTGTCCACGTCCCCATCTTGGGTCTCTGAAAATGTTGATGTTTGGTGTCCACATGGTTAATCCTTCATAGCGACCTCTTTTTCCCTGGCGAATGTTTTCGTTGAATTTGGCACGAGCTTCAGTACTTATTGCATCCGCAACCTGGTTGATTAATTGGTCATTCCATGTAGCAGCCATTCCTACGGCTTGAGGAAAAGATGTGGCGGCTCCTGAACGGGCAACTCCATGTAGGCATTCATTCCACCAGTTATACTCTTCAATTCCCAATCGATCAATGGCTGCAGACCTGTCGACCATCTGTGTGATTTTTTCTTCAGGTGTCATCCTAGATAACAGGTCATCGGCCCTCTCCTCTGCCGACCGACAAGGATCCTGAAAGGGATACTTGTACTCCTGTGCATTCACCAGTCCTCCCAGTAAATAAACGATTAATAACAACGGTAATTGTTTCATTTTGATTGTGGTTTTTAATTGTGATTTTAATGATATATTGAGTTATACTTTGGTTTTCCAGTTCGTGTAAATTTGTTGATATTCTTCTCTTTTTGCTTCTTCAGGATAGATTTCCTCTAACTTGTTAAGCGATGCAAAAGTCTCTTGCAGATTATTGTAAATACCTGCTCCTAGTGCAGCTCCACGAGCTGCTCCTTCTGCTCCATCGGTATCGTAAAGTTCAATTTTTGCTACGGTAACATTGGCAAGTGTTTCACGGAAAATAGGACTTAAGAACATATTGGCTTTCCCTGCTTTAATGACGGTCATGTTGATGCCTAAGTCTTTCATGATGTCCATACCATATTTGAAGCTAAAGGCGATGCCTTCTTGTGCAGCTCTTAAGATGTGTCCGCGTGAATGGATGTTGAAATTAAGATCCTTGAAGGATGCTCCAGGATTCTGATTTCCTAAAACTCTCTCGGCTCCATTTCCAAATGGATATAGATTTAAACCATCTGATCCTGGTGCCACTTTTGAAGCCTCATCATTCATGGCTTCATAACTTAATTCTGGACAAATATTCTTTCTTAACCATGAATTTAAAATACCGGTACCATTGATACATAGTAGAATTCCCAATCGTGAATTGTCTACAGTATGATTTACATGAGCAAAGGTGTTGACTCTCGATTGATCGTCATATTTTTGTAGGTCACTTACTCCATAAACTACTCCTGATGTACCGGCTGTAGCTGCTACTTCACCAGGATTAAGTACATTTAACGAAAAGGCATTGTTTGGTTGATCTCCTGCACGATAACTTACAGGTATCCCTGCAGGTAAGCCAAGTTCTTCAGCTATAGCAGGAAGCAATTCTCCTTGAGGAGTAAAGTTTTCAAGTATTTCAGGCAACAATTCATCTCCAATTCCCATTTCTTTTAATAGATCCAATGCTATTTCGTTTTGCTTGAAGTTCCAAAGAATACCCTCAGATAATCCCGAAATGGTTGTCCCGCATACGCCAGTTAGTTTATAGGCCATATAATCGCCTGGTAGCATGATTTTATCGATCTTTTCATACAATTCAGGTTCATTATCTTTTACCCACTTTAGCTTAGATGCGGTGAAATTCCCTGGAGAGTTTAAGAAGTTTTCAAGACAAAATTCAGCTCCTAACTTTTCGTTTACCTCTTTACCAATTTCTACAGCACGACTATCGCACCAGATAATGGAAGGTCGTAATACATTCCCTTCCTTGTCGATACAAACTAAGCCATGCATCTGGTATGATATCCCTATTGCTTTGATTTCATTACGATTGATTTGGGCTTGTTCCAAAGTGCTTTCTAATGCTAGTGACATATTTTTCCACCACATGTCGGGATGCTGTTCAGCCCATCCTGCTTGTATTGCAGTGATTTCCATTTCCTTCTTTGGGAAAAAATCTGATGCAATGCTTTTCCCTTTTGCTACATCAAGTAGACTAACTTTTACTGATGAACTTCCTATATCAATTCCTAGTGTATACATAATGACTTTCTATTCTGTTCTGGTATGGTGATGATTTTAAAAAATATACTAACTCTAATTGGTTTTCTTAAAGTGATTCTCTGATGATAAGAGAGGTTGGTACACAGAGTTTTAGTTTCATATCACTAGACGCAAACTCTGCAGCTTTAGAACCTAGCTGATGAAAATCGGTTGATATTACTGAAATACCTCTGTGAATGAATTTTTTCATCGGAGTTTCATTGTATGATAGTATACCAACATCCTGTCCTGGTTCAAGCTTTTTACTTTTGCATTGTTCCAGTATCTTTCCAAGCATGCGATCGCTGACAGTAAAGAATGCTTTTTCTCCACTAACATTCAATTCATCAGGATTACGTTGGATTGAATAGTTGATTTTATTATCACGACAATATTGCTCGAAAAACTCTAAAGTATCGATAGGGTGGTCTGTAAATTCTGGATATAGAAGAATAAACTCTTTATATTTTGAAATAAGATGAGTTGCTCCTTCTAATGCATCGTATACCGATTGTCCAAAGTCTTGAAATAGAACATTGTTATCGTTTGCTGCCCCTATATTCCAGTCGATCAATAATAAATTCTCTTTAGGTAATTCCGATAAGATTTCTATTACCTCTGGATGATCGAATGGCATGATGATGTATTTCGAATACTTGCCAACACTCTCCTGGACTAATTTCCTGAAAACATCGATATTGTAATGGTGAAAGTGAACATCTGCTATTGTATTTTGTGCCAGGTTCTTATTGAACTGTCCGTATAAGACTTCTTTGTATGCCTTAAAGGTATCAAGAAACAAGAATACTCGTCTGGTTTCTTTCGATACAAAGTAACCTTTATTGGGAACCGATTCAATAACACCTTGCTCTTTAAGTAAAGCATAGGCCTTAAATACAGTATCGCGAGATAACTTGTATTCTTTGCAAATAAAATTAACTGAAGGCAATACGTCACCATGGTTCAGCTTCTTCTCAGCGATCGCATGATTGATCGAATCGATAATCTGTCTGAACTTAGGTATATCGCTTGCTGCGTTAATATTGAGTGTTATATTATTTTTTTTCATCCTAAAGTGTTCTGGTCCGGTCTGGTCAAAGGTAGGTATTTTTTTTAGAATGCCAAAAATGGGGAAAAAATTCAAACTTAAATGAGCGTTGGTCAGAATAATTAAAACACTTCGCGAATTTGGTAGGACCTCATAAATGCAAATTAGAAACTCGGGCATTGATAAGATTATCCTGTTTAAGTCGGTGTCATAAGGCAGTAATAAAGTATCCTATTCAGTGTTTCACTACTCTTTACGTAAACTTTAGGTATTCTCTAGGTAAACTTTAACTAAATTCTATCCTGAATAGAATTTGGTTAAAGAAAAGGATGACTTACATTAAAGACTACCTTGAGAATGCTGAGGTACTAAGTATAGAGCTTTATTTGCTTGATATGAGAAATTTAAAGGAGATTCCTGACTATTGGGGATTTATTTGGTTACTGACTTTGTGTATTGAGTACTCAAATGCAAACAGAATCGGTGCTCTTTTTGATTCTAATTTGTAAGACAACGAATTCCAACGTTAATTAATTCTTAAGTGATTTGAAACAGAGAGTAATAGAGGCTTGTTGTTGGAAAGATGCATGAACTCTTCGTTTAAAAGGGATTTAAATAACTTTCGAACATTTCGTGAAAAGAATTAATTTTTATATTTGCGCCTATTACATTTTTTTTTGACCGGAAAAATTTGAATATCATAATACTATGAAATCTATTAATTTTACAACAGCTGAAGAAGCTGTCAAGGTGATTAAGTCACATGACAGAATTCATATTCACAGTGTTGCTTGTGCTCCACAACAATTGATCCAAGCAATGTGTGAAAGGGGAAGAAATAAAGAATTTCACAACGTAAGAATTCAACATCTACATACTGAGGGACCAGCTCCATATGCTGATCCTGAGTTTGAAGGAATCTTTGTTTTGGAGTCTTTCTTCGTTGGACACAACGTGAGAAAACAAACTCAAGCGGGATATGCTGATTATATTCCTGTATTCTTGAGTGAAACTCAGAAATTGATTCGTGACGGTGTATTGCCTGTAAATGTAGTTTTAATTCAGGTTTCTCCTCCAGATAAGCATGGATATGTATCGCTAGGAACTTCAGTAGATGCTACTTTAGCAGCAATTGAAGATGCTGAGACTGTAATCGGTGTAATTAATCCTAACATGCCTCGTGCGTTTGGTGATGCAATTATTCCATTGGATTCAATCGATATCTTCCTAGAGGATGATACTCCACTTATTGAAGCAAAACCAGCTCCTATTTCGGAGACTGATAAATTGATCGGTGGATACTGTGCTGAATTGATCGAAGATGGAGCTACTCTTCAAATGGGTATCGGTGCTATCCCTAATGCAGTACTTTCAATGCTAGGAAACCACAAGGACCTTGGTATTCACACTGAGATGTTCGCTGATGGAGTATTACCATTGGTTGAAAAAGGTGTTGTTAATGGTCGCCAAAAGAAAATCGATACTGGAAAAATGGTATCTACTTTCTTGATGGGATCAAAAGAATTGTACGACTTTATCGACGATAACCCAGGAGTATTAATGATGGATGTTAAATACACCAACACTCCTGAAAATATTCAGCGTAACCCTAAAGTAACTGCAATCAACTCTGCAATACAGGTTGATTTAACTGGTCAGGTTTGTGCTGACTCAATCGGTACTCGCTTCCACTCAGGTGTTGGTGGTCAGATTGACTTTATTCGCGGTGCTGCTGGTTCAGTAGGTGGTAAGCCAATTATCGCTATGCCATCTGTAACTGCTAAGGGTGTTTCAAAAATTGCTCCAGTATTGAATCTAGGTGCAGGTGTTGTAACTACTCGTAGTAACATCCATTGGTTGGTGACTGAATTCGGAGCTGTTGATTTGTATGGTAAGACTCTTCAAAATAGAGCTAAGGCAATTATTAGTATTGCTCACCCAGATCATCAGGAAGAATTGGATCGTGCTGCTTTCGAAAGATTCGGACCACACTTTCACTTTGTTCCAGAACACAAAGCTCAAGTAACAGAGTAAATTGCAAACTCGAGATAACAAAAAGGGCTGATTTCAATCAGCCCTTTTTTAATGCAAGTTAAAAGAGTTTTAAATTATCATTTTTTGAGATTTATCATGGAAATTGTTTGAATTTTTCAGACAACTTTGTAAGTGTATTAAGGATCGTAAATATTTATGCTGAAGAACATATTTTCCAAAGTTCGAATATTTACATCGAATGTTAGAAAATTGTAACATTTTAATACTTTTGCACATTCAATTTTAAGACATATTGTTTCACCTGTTTTAAATTATTATATATAATGAAAGCGACTCATATTGAGCACATTGGGATTGCAGTTAAAAGTCTTGACGAGGCTATCCCTTATTATGAAAAAGTTTTAGGTCTAAAATGTTATGCTATTGAAGAAGTAGAAGAGCAAAAAGTAAAGACTGCTTTCTTCAAATTAGGCGATACTAAGATCGAGCTATTAGAATCTACTGATCCAGAAGGACCAATTGGAAAATTCATTGAGAAAAAAGGTCCTGGTATGCACCACCTTGCATTTGCTGTTGATAATGTTGATCAAGCATTAGCTGATGCTGAAGAGAATGGTGTTAAATTAATTGATAAGAAGCATCGCAAGGGGGCAGAAGGATTGAATATTGGATTCTTACATCCAAAATCAACTTTTGGTGTATTAACCGAACTATGTGGAGAAGAGTAACCGGATATTTTTATAAGTAGTAATGAGCAATCAGGATAAAGTAAAAAAATTAATTGACCTTCGCGCCGAAGCAAAATTGGGTGGAGGACAAAAAAGAATTGACGCTCAACATAACAAGGGCAAAATGACAGCCCGTGAGCGTATCGAAATGTTGCTTGATGAAGGTAGTTTCGAAGAATTCGATATGTTTGTAACGCACCGTTGTACCAACTTTGGTTTGGAAAAAACTAAATTCCTTGGTGATGGTGTTATAACCGGACACGGAACTATTGATGGTCGCGTTGTATATGTATTTGCACAAGACTTTACAGTTTTCGGTGGATCTCTTTCTGAGACTTTCGCACAGAAGATTTGTAAGGTAATGGATATGGCAATGAAAGTTGGTGCTCCAGTTATTGGATTAAACGACTCAGGAGGTGCTCGTATCCAGGAAGGTGTAACTAGTTTGGCAGGATATGCTGAGATTTTCCAGCGTAACATTATGGCTTCAGGAGTTATTCCTCAGATTTCTGCAATCTTTGGTCCTTGTGCTGGTGGTGCTGTATATTCTCCTGCACTAACCGACTTCATTATGATGACCGAGGAGAACTCATACATGTTCGTAACCGGACCAAAAGTTGTTAAGACTGTAACAGGTGAAGATATCTCTACTGATGATCTTGGTGGAGGTAAAGTACACGCAACTCAATCAGGAGTATCACATTTCTTGTTAGAGAATGAAGAAGAAGGATTAATGTTGATTAGAAAACTAATTAGCTACCTTCCTCAGAATAATCTAGAAGAGGCTCCTATCACAGAGACTAATGATCCTATCGATCGTTTGGAAGATTCATTGAACGAAATCATTCCAGATAATCCAAATATGCCTTATGATGTAAAGGATGTTATTCATTCAATCGTTGATGATGGTGAATTCCTTGAGGTACATCGTAACTATGCTAAGAACATGGTAGTAGGTTTTGCTAAATTCGATGGCCAGTCAGTGGGTATCGTAGCTAACCAGCCTAACTATCTAGCAGGAGTATTGGATATTGAATCATCAAAGAAAGCTGCTCGTTTCGTACGTTTCCTTGATAGTTTCAACATTCCAATCATCACTTTGGTTGATGTTCCTGGATTTATGCCTGGTAGTCAGCAGGAGCGTGGTGGTATTATTATCCACGGTGCTAAATTGTTGTTTGCTTATGGTGAGGCAACAGTACCAAAGATTACAATTACCTTACGTAAGTCTTATGGTGGTGCTCATGATGTGATGTCAAGTAAGCAATTGCGTGGTGACCTTAACTATGCTTGGCCAACGGCTGAGATTGCAGTGATGGGTGCAGCAGGTGCTGTTGAGGTATTGCATGGTCGTAAGCTTAGATCAATCGAAAGTGATGAAGAGCGCGCTAAATTTGTACAGGAGCAAGAAGAGGAGTACAAAGAGAAATTTGCTAATCCTTATATGGCTGCTTCATACGGATATATTGATGATGTGATTGAGCCTAGAAATACTCGTTTCAGAATTATTCGTGGTCTTCAGTCGCTTGCTACTAAGAAAGTGGTTAATCCACCTAAAAAACACTCAAACATTCCATTGTAATAATTGATCTATTATGGAACAAATTTGTAGTATACTATTAGCAAGTGTAGGAAGTGCTGGATTTACAGTTACTATCGTTGGATTCTCTATCGTTGCTGTGTCTCTTGCCGCACTTGTGGTTGTTTTTTCTCAGGTGCCAAAGATCATCAACTTGAAGATCAGAAGTAAGCTGAAGAAAGAAGGCAAAGAGGTTGAAAAGACAGAAGAAATTTCAGAAATGGAAGGTAATGTTAATGCTGCAATTGGTATGGCATTGTATCTGTATTTCAACGAGCTTCATGATGAAGAAAGTAACATCATCACTATCAAGAAAACCAGGAAGGCATACTCTCCTTGGAGTTCAAAAATTTATGGAGTTTCCAACTGGCCGCAAAAATAAATTACTGGCTGGAAAAGTATAATTATAAGGAAAATGAAAAAGTTTAAATTTACAATAAGCGGTCACGAGTACGATGTACATCTTCAGGATATTGAGGATAACGTTGCTGAAATTGAAGTAAACGGGACCAAATATAAAGTAGAGATTGAGCAGGAAGTAAAGACTACTAAGACTCCAAAACTTGTACGTCGTCCTGTTGCTAAGAAACCAGGTGAAGGACAGATCAAAAAGTCGGCTTCTGTTGCTGGCGAGGCGATCAAAGCACCACTTCCTGGTACTATCGTTAAAATCAATGTGGGTGTTGGAGACACTATCTCTAAAGGTCAACCATTGTTGGTAATGGAAGCGATGAAAATGGAGAATAACGTACTTGCTGAAACTGATGGAACAATAAA
Organism: Puteibacter caeruleilacunae; assembly: GCA_005217565.1. Lineage (GTDB taxonomy): Bacteria > Bacteroidota > Bacteroidia > Bacteroidales > Prolixibacteraceae > Puteibacter > Puteibacter caeruleilacunae. The sequence goes on along the minus strand of SJCO01000002.1, from coordinate 134,036 downwards.
GGCAATTAAAGTACGTGAAGGAGATGCCGTTCTTCAAGATGACGTATTGATTGAGATAGGTTAATCAGAAAGGGATAAATAATTATGAAGAAACTTTTAGCAATATTTTCCCTTTTTCTGCTATTTGCTCAGGTTTCAGTGGCTGCTGGTAATGACACAGCAATTGCTGATCAGTTGATCTCGGGAAAATGGGTAAATAAAGCCGGTGGATATATTCCGAATCCTACTATCGATGCGGATACTATATCGAACTGGGATGATTTGAGATTGGTTGAACGTTACAAGACCATTGGTTTTGAAAGTGACCACTCGTTTATTATGGATTCTGTGAAGCAGCGCTATTCTGGTACATGGAAAGTGATGAACGGTAAGGTTATCTTGAAGTTTAAACCTAAGACTATAACTCACTTAAGAAAGAATTCAGATCCTAATTCAATGGATCCGGCTTATGAAACGGTTGATGAATTAATTGACCTTGGAACCAGAGTTGGAACGGTTAAGGATGGAAAACTATCTTGTAATAGTGGTGATGAATATGATAATGTTTCGGGTGCTGTATCCGGACTATTAAACTTTTATGAGTTTTCAGGATTTGCCAATGTAACCTGGAGACACTTGATCATGGTATTGGTGGGATTGATTTTTATCTTCCTGGCGATTCGCTATGATTTCGAGCCTCTGTTGCTGATTCCTATCGGATTTGGTATCCTGATTGGTAATATTCCGATGTTCCAGGCAGTTGATTTCAACCTGAAGTTGGGTATCTATGAACCAGGATCAGTATTGAATATCCTTTATCAAGGGGTTGTTCAGGGATGGTATCCTCCATTGATTTTCTTGGGTATTGGTGCAATGACCGACTTCTCGTCTTTGATTTCGAATCCAAAGTTGATGTTGTTGGGGGCTGCTGCTCAGGTAGGTATCTTCCTTACGTTCCTAGGAGCATTGTTCTTCGGTTTCTTGCCACCTGAAGCAGGTGCGATTGCAATTATTGGTGGTGCTGATGGTCCTACTGCGATCTTTATTTCTTCTAAACTGGCCAACGGATTGAACGTGATGCCAAATGGGGAGGTCGTGAAGAACCTTATTGGACCTATCGCTATTGCAGCATACTCTTATATGGCATTGGTACCAGTTATTCAGCCTCCGGTAATCAAGTTGTTAACTTCGAAGAAAGAGCGTCAAAGAAGAATGAAGCCACCTCGCGCGGTTTCAAAATTGGAGAAAATCTTATTCCCAATTGTTGGTCTGTTGTTGACTGCATACATTGCACCTTCAGCATTGCCTCTATTAGGAATGTTATTCTTCGGTAACTTGCTTAAAGAATCAGGAGTAACCAAGCGTTTGGCTAACACTGCAAGTAATGCATTGATTGATGTGATTACCATGTTGCTTGGTATTACTGTTGGTGCATCTACTCAGGCAGACGTATTCTTAACTCCTTCGTCAATTCAGATCTTTATTCTTGGAGCTGCATCCTTTGTGATTGCAACTGCAGGTGGAGTAATGGGAGCTAAGTTGATGAACGTATTCTTGAAGAAAGAGAATAAGATTAACCCAATGATTGGAGCTGCTGGTGTATCGGCAGTACCAGATAGTGCTCGTGTAGTTCAGCACATGGGATTGCAGGAAGATCCTTCAAACCACTTGTTGATGCACGCTATGGCACCTAACGTATCTGGAGTAATTGGTTCAGCCGTTGCTGCAGGTATCTTGTTAAGTTTCTTGATGTAATCAGTGAAATATAAAAAGACGGTTCTATTATGAACCGTCTTTCTTTTAATATGTCTTTTAAACAGATGAAGGTAAACGGAATTATTCTAGCAGGAGGGAAAAGCACCAGAATGGGGCAGGACAAAGGTCTTATACAATGGAAAGGCAAATATCTGTTGGAATACCCACTAAGTACGCTTTTGTCGGTTTGTGAGACTTGTATTATCAGTGCAAACGACACCCAATACCAACAATTCAACCTTCCTTTAATTGAAGATATTTATAAGGATATTGGTCCTATAGGAGGATTACATGCAGCGTTGGATTCAACAAAGGATTGTTGGAATGTAGTTTTAAGCTGTGATGTTCCTTTCATTGATACAAATGTTGTAGAACGATTGCTTCAGCATATCGGTAGTGATGTAGAATGTGTAGTGGCTGTTCATAATGGACAATTCGAACCATTGGTAACAGTATTTCATTCTAGCGTTGCCTCAAAGTTGGAGGACTACATTATGCTGAAAGAGTATAATATCAGACATATTATACGACAGCTTAAGTATGCCGAAGTAGATTTCTCTAAAGAGGAGATTCTAAATCCTGCGTTATTTCAGAATATTGATACCCCAGAAGACTTGGAAAAGCTTCAATAGGGTATTAATTCTTTATTTAGATATCATATTTTTCATGTGAAAGATGCAGTTGATCTGCATCGTCTAGCTTGGGAAGCATGGTTTCTTTTTTCTTTTGAAATCTTTGCATTCTTCTCAGAATACGATCAAGCATTTTTACCGCTTTTTCAATATATACTCCTTTATTCAGCATAACACATTCCGCTCGTTGTGACATCGCTGCATCAGTTATTTCTGATCTTGTAGGTACGCCCTTCTTGGCCAGGTTTTCCAATACTTGTGTCGCCCAAACATCTGGGATATGTGCAGCTTCACAAATACGAAGGATCTCCTCTTGTATGCTTGCAAAGTTTTTCCACCCTGTCTCTATGGCAAGATCACCTCTGGCGATCATTACTCCAATAGGATAGGTTTGCATTGCCGTCAGCAGTATGCCTGGAAGGTTTTTGAAGCCTTTACGTGTCTCTATCTTAAGGATGATGCCAATTTCAGATTCAAGCTCCTTAATAACGTCTAAAAGCTCTTGAACATCTTCCTCTGTATTTACGAATGAGAAATTAACAGCATCGGCATTTTTGGCGACGAACTGCATGTCCTGAATGTCCTTTTCAGTAAGACCACTGATTTGAAGATCACTTTCAGGTAGGTTTATCCCTTTATCTGCTTTTAGCTTTGTTCCAGTATCACGAGCATATGTTATCTTGACTTTTAGATGATCCTCATGTTTTTCTTCGATAACACCTTCTATCTTTCCATCATCAAAGAAGATCGGTTCACCAACTCTAACATCATTAAATATTTCCGGAAGCGTGCAAGAGACATGAGCAGGTTCTGCGAGATTTCCATTTTCGTCATACTTGGCCGGTTCTCCAGGGATAGGTTCTTTATGCAGGATAAGTGTATCCTCAGGATGAAGCAGCAATACTTCTTCAACAGGAAGAAGTTCTCCTACTTGTACAATCTCCTCTCCAGATTCTTTAGTTTTTTGAAGATTTAAGTCGGCCCCGGTATTCACATAGGCCGAGTCGCTGCATACGCCCCATCTTCCTTCACCTTGTTTACGCTCAATTTGAATCTTGCATTTCTTGCCTCGACTATCGATGAATGTGATAATATTTCCTCTTTTGATTTTCTTAAACCATAATTCATCAACAGGAATAATAGCATCAGCTTCATCATGTGGAGGATTCACACCTTGAGGAGCGATCCATACATTGGCTGGTTTTACTACAATTCCTAAGGCGTTCTTTTGAGGTCGTATTCTTATAACTTTTGGTCCTGGTTTCATGGCGCCTGTTCTCAATTTAGGTCCGCCAAGATCCATCATTACCTTACATTTCTTTTTGATTGATTTCTGAGCAAGATTAAGGTTCTTGATCATCTCAGACCATGCTTCAGGATTGTCGTGTGCGCAATTAATTCTGGCACTGTTCATACCTGCTTTTAGAAGCTTATAAGCGAATTGCTTATCTTCTGCTGCTGTCGATGGTAATGTTACCATAATCCTTGTTCTGCGCTTGCGTGACTTAAAGCCAAATAATAATTTGGTATTCCTGTTAAGTAACTTTTTACTTTCAGTCACAGAAATTGTACGCTGATAGGTGCCAGATACATTCTCATGTAGCAGGTGGCTAACAATTGTTTTAATGGTTAATATACTATCCTTTACATGACCTTCGATATTTGACAGACTAGGTAAACCTTGATCTCGTAATCGATCCTGTAGAAGATCAATATCAAAGCTTCTGAATGCAAGATAATGAATCAAGTTGCCTGCACTTCTCTGGTATACAGGATGAATTTTTTCAATAACACTGGCATACTGAGTCTCCATCTCCTCAAGCTTGGCAAGAATTAGGTTTAGTTGCTGGCTGATGGCCTGCAATTTAGCTTTATCGAATCTCATGTCAGATAATGTATGTGGTTAAACATTTGTACGAGTAAAGATAGGATTATTCCGTCAAAAAAAAATTGAAGAAACGGGTAAAGTGGAAAGACTAATATTGTTATTGGGGAGGAGGAAGGAGAGAGAATAAAAAAGGACGAATCAGAAGACTCGTCCTTAAAGTGGTTTTATTAATAGATAATCTCTTTATCTTTCTCAAAGTCGTAGAATGTTTTTCGCATCAAGTTGGCCAAATTAAGCTTATAGCTAATATAAGCCTGCAAGTGTGATATATGTGCATTATCTAAACGCTCACGGTCTAAAGCTAGTGCCTGAGAATCGATATCGCCGTTTGAGAATCGACTTTGTGATATTGCAAAACTCTTTTCTGCCACGTCAACGTTTTTGTCAAGTAATTGCAAGCGACGAAGACTACTATTTAGGTCGTTTACAATACTTATGATTTCACGTTCAATGGTCATGGTTTCTTCCTCAAGACTGATCATTGTTTCATTTATCGAAGTCTGCGCAGCTCTTACTCTGGATCTGTTTTGTCCCCAATCAAGAATAGGGATCTTTAGTTTTAAACCAACACCAAAGTTAGCAGGGCGATCTTTAAGGTTTTTCCATGAATCTTTAATCGCATCCTCAAGGTGAATATCTATGTCGGTTTGCGTTACACCAACAAAATCATAATAGGCATTAATGTTTCCAGAAATAACTCCTTGTGCTTTCGTTCGTTTTATGTCGAGATTGGCCATTTCAATTTGAATCTGCTTCTCTTTCAGTTCCAATCTGTTTTTCAAGCCCTGATCAATAGCTTTGCGAAGATTTACATTAACAGGTACATAGTTGAAATCGCTAATTAGTTCAACTTTCTGATCTAAGGATAATCCTAATGTTTGCTTAAAAAAGTTAAGATTTTTCTCGTACTCAACTTGTGACAAGTCATACTTGTTTTTCGCATCACCAAGATCGACCTCTACTTGTAAAGCCTCAACCTCACGGATAAGTCCTGCGTTGTATTTATTCTGAGCAATATCATATGCTTCCTGTAATCGCTTCAATGACTTTTCAGCAATGCTCATGCGTTCCTTTGATTGATTTAAGGTATAGAAAGCGCTACTAACATTGTAAATAACATTCAGCTCATTTCTCTTTAACCTTTTGCTGGTTAAGTCATAATTCATTTTTGCTTTTTTGAATTGAGTCTTAATGTCGTTGTACATGTATAGCGACTGTATTGGTTGTGATAAGCCAATACGAGTCGTGGTTCTTGTAAGTTGCTCATCTTGATCGTAGTCATCGGTATTGAACACTCCAGAGCTAATAAATAATCGACCATCAGTAGGTAGAGGCTGATTAATTGTCAGGTTTGCTGAGTACGATAACTGCTTATCAGAAAAGTATGTCAGACCACTGGCATCCTGATACGAAGTAATTCGTTCATCGTATTCTGGAGCAACCAAATCAAGCGTTATTTTAGTTTTGAAAGAGCTGGTTGCAGCATTTAGTTGATAGCCAGCACCTTTAAGACTTTCGCGTAAGCGTTGCATTGTAAAACTCTGTTCTTTAGCAATTGCAATACTAGTCTCCAGATCAAGTTTGATAACTTTATCTTCCTGGGCAAACGATTGGAATGATGATAGTATAAATAGGCTAATTATTATGGAAAAAATTTTCATTGTTATCTGTTTTTATTGAAACCGTTATTCGTTTATTTAAGGCTGATTTTAAAGCTGAGCATGATGAAACTTACGGGCTTCAGCATGAATCTCATCACTGGTAATAAGACCATCTCGTATAACGATGCCTCTGTCAGCATATTCTGCAATTTCAGGTTCGTGAGTAATCAAGATGATAGTATTCCCTTCATCATGCAATTCACGGAACACAGCCATAATCTCATCTCCTGTTTTTGAATCAAGGTTACCTGTAGGTTCATCAGCAAGTAGGATTCCCGGATTTGTTACCAATGCACGGGCAATAGCAACACGTTGACGCTGACCTCCCGATAGTTCGTTAGGTTTATGTCCTCCACGGTTTGCCAATCCCATTCTCTTTAATGCATTAATTGCCATTTCTCTTCGTTCTGCTTTATCCACACCTGCATAAACAAGAGGAAGCTCAACATTACTTACGGCGTCGAGTTTTGGAAGAAGATTAAATGTTTGGAAAATGAATCCAATCTTTCTATTTCGAATTTCTGAAAGTTTATCATCGTCAAGAGTAGAAACATCTATAGAGTCAAATAGATATTGCCCGGTTGTAGGGGTATCTAAACAGCCAAGAATATTCATTAGAGTTGATTTTCCTGAACCAGAGGGCCCCATAATAGAAACAAACTCGTTAGCTTTGATGTTAAGGTTTACTCCACGAAGTGCGTTCACTTCAACCTCACCCATCACATATTTTTTTGTTAAATTTTTAATTTGAATGCGCATATCTCAAGGGGTTAGATTATTCATATCTAATTGATTCAATAGGTTTCAAATTGGCTGCTTTCTTAGCAGGCAAATAACCAAAGGTGACTCCCACCAATACAGAGAATAAGAAGGCAATGACAACAGAATAGAGTGTAACATTGGTTGTAATTTCTGTTGATAACGATATGGTTAACGACAGACTCAAGCCAATCAACACTCCGATTATTCCTCCGGTAATACTGATTACCAATGATTCAGTAATAAACTGTGAAAGAATATCATCACGTTTAGCTCCAATTGCCCTTCTGACTCCAATTTCACGAGTTCGTTCCATAACTGTGGCTAGCATGATATTCATAATCCCAATTCCACCTACCAACAAGGAAATAGCAGCAATCGATCCTAAAAGAATGTTATAAATTCTTCGCTCTTTTTCTTCCTGTTTCAATAGTTCCACAGGAATAACTATGCTGAAATCTTTGTTTTTAAAGTGATGGCGACTAACAAGGTTTTCAACGATGCCAGCAATATGTGATATATTACCGGTATCTTCTACTTTTACTGTAATCTGCTTTAACTCACTCGATAACTGTTTTGTAGGTTCAAATCGGGCGTTAAAAGTTGATAAAGGTATGTATATATCAGAGTTTAAGTCTCGTGATGCCAATTCACCGACTGTTTCTGTAAATAACGACTTGTTTTGTAAAACTCCAACCACTTCCAACCATTGGTCTTCAACTTTGATACTTTGACCGATTGGATCACTAACGTTAAAGAATTTTGCCGCAACATCGGCCCCAATAACACACACTTTTAATTGCCGCACACAATGGTCTTCCTGAATAAAACTACCTAAATCAGCAGTGTAGTTTAGTAGCTCAGAATAACATGGTGTAACACCTACCAGGGTTGCTTTTAGGGACTTGTCACTGTATTTGGTTTCAACTTCTCTTTCTGCTTGTGGAGCTACATCAACAACTTGAGGAACAACTTGACGAATTGCTTCAACATCTTTCATCGAAAGACCCGGGGAGAATTTGGCTCTCGCTTCCTCCAGTTCCTTATCCGATAGGTCCATATCACGAATGATGATGTTATTTACTCCAAGTTGTTGGTATTTTTTGATGGCCTCTCTTTTGGCACCTTCTCCAATAGACAGCATGGCGATAACTGAGGCCACACCAAAGATAATTCCCAGCATGGTAAGAAATGATCTCACCTTATGCTCAATTAGTCCATTAAAGGCTACTCTTATATTTTCTTCAATTTGCATGGATTCGTTTTCAAAGGGTTATTAGATGGTTAACTATCTTTGGTTGTTGCTGCAGCAACGGGTACCAATTTTTGTCCTGACTCTAAATCTGTCTGTATTGCTGTATATTCGTTATTTGACGCATGAGGTTTAACTTCTTTACGAACAACCTCTCCATCATCTTTAACAAAAATGTAGCTTTTTCCATTCTCATTAAGCAGACAGTCGTTGTATACATATTGTGTATCGTCGAAATCGGCATAGAAGATTTCAGAACTAACAGTCATTCCAGGCTTTAACCTAGGATCACTATCCTGAAGAACGATTTCGCAGTCAAACACTTTTACGCGACTGTTTTGTTCTTTCGGCTTACTTAGTTTTCCCAGATAAGAAACAGTGCCATTAAATGCTACTTCTGGAAGGGCATCTAATCTTACTTTTACTTGTTGTCCTGGTTTAATCTTTTTAAAATCAAGTTCATTGATTGAAGTTTTTACCTTCATTTCCCTAAGGTCTGGAACAACAGCGAATACTTGTCCTAAGTGTAGCTCATCACCAACCTTATACTTTAACCTCGTGCGATAATTGTCTAGAATTTGTACGATACCATCAATTGGACTCTTAATTTCAAGCTTATTTAAAGCAGTATAGGCATTTTCGATACTCAGTTTAATCTGAGCTACCTTGATACGTTGAATCTTAAGCTCATTACGTTTGATTACCTTCTGAAGCTCGATTTTCTCTTTCGCTTTATTCAAGTTTATTTTTACCTGTTCAAACTGAAGTTCTTTGATCTTCTTTTTCTGAGGTGATTCAAACTTAAATTTCTCCATTTCAAGTTTCTTCAGGTCAAAGTCGGCAAGTTGCTCTTGCATTGAAGTCTCCAACTTCTGGAATTCTATATCGTGCGAAACAATAATCTTATTCAATGTAGCCTGTTCAACTTCCAACCTTGATTTTAGGTCTATAATAACCTTCTTTACTGAAGTTTGATCGATGCGAGCAATGGTTTCTCCTGCTTTAACATGATGTCCATTTTCTAGTAGGTCGATAATTTTAAACCTCCATCCATATTGAAAACCAATTCTTGGCAAAATGATAGATTTGGAATTTACGGCCAGCAGCTCTCCCGATTCAGTTATCGATGCCTGGAATTCACCATGCTGAACACTAAATTTATCTTTCTCGCTGCTTGAATTACATGCACCCAGTGCAAATAACACAATTGTTATTATGAGTAATTTTCTGTACATAGGTGTTGTCTTTAGGATTCCGATTCTTTTTGTTCTTCTGCAATAGTTGGATCAACCATCGATATTTCGTCTTTCTCCTCAAGTCCTTCTTCGATGATGACAAAGTCGTTGTTTGATGGTCCAATCTTAACTTCTACTTTGTCGAATGAACCTCCACTTTTCTTAAATACCCAATGCTTAATACCTTCAGAGAATAATGCCTCGGCAGGAATGACGATCTTATCCTGGATCTCATCAATAAGGATTTTACAACTAACAGTCATACCTGGTAGTAGTTTCGATGATGTACCGTCAATTAATGCTTCAACAGGGAATACTTTGATTTTGGTATTGTTATTTTTATTCTCAGCAAGATTGGCAATCTTAGAAATCTTTGCATTGAATATGGTATCGGTATAAGCATCCAAACGTACCTCTACAGCTTGATTTGGTAAAATCTTTGAAATATCGATCTCGTTGATTTGTACGCTTGCCATAATCTCATTCATATCAGGAAGTGTGATCATTGGATTCGCAGGCCAGGTTTGATCTCCTACCTGCCATTTGTTATTGGTACGGTAATTACGAGTGATTATCGCAATACCAGGCTCAGGGCTGATAACAGTTAGACTATTCAATGCATCTTTTCCTTCTTGAAGTTTTGTTTTCAGCTGATCAATTCGAAGCAGTGTTTGTTGCAATTCTTCGTGCTGAATCTTCTTTGTGTTTTCTATTTCATCACGCGCCTTGCTGAGTGAAATCTCTGCTTTCTGCAGTTTTAATTCGATCTCCTTTTTTGTTACTTCCGCCTCATACTCTGCAAGTTCAAAGTTAATTTTAGAGATTTGGTGGTTAATCTGAGTAACTTTCAGACTGGTCTCTAATTCTTCAAGTCGTGATTGTTGCTGTGCTTGTTGTTTCTCCAACTCAGCACGTGCAATTTCCAATTCATTCTTTGATTGTTCAATAACCTTACCAACTTCAGAAGGATCAAATACAATTACAGTATCACCTTTTTGCACTTCTGTTCCGTCTTCTATGATTTTAATGATTTTTAAATCACCGTATCGCCATGAGATGTTTGGGGACGAAATGTTTATTGAATTGGTTGCTTTTAATTCTCCCTCTTCTGTGAGGTTGATCTTTAGATTGTCTTTTTTTACTGTGTACAAGGATAAATCTCCATTATCACGCTGCGAACAGCTTACACATAGAACAATAATTGCTAGATAAAATAGTTTGCTCATAATGTTTTATATTCGGGTCAAATAGTTTCAATATTATAACTTCTCTTCTTGCTCTGGTTTTTTCTCCGGAGTTCTAATTAAATGCACTTCCGGTTTCATCAATGCAATCTCATCTCCTTCATTGATTCCAGAGGTAATTACTGCACTTGTAGCACTGCGAAAAGAAACTTCAACAGCAGTAGGTTCATAACGGGATCCATTTTTACGGTAGACAACACTACAGGTGTCATCTTGATTCACAGAGATAAGCGGTAAAGCTATCGCATCAGGTACAGTCTTTATTGTGATCTCACAATCTGCTGTAAAACCAGGTTTCGCTTCTACATTAATACTGTCAATTGTTGCAGTTACATCGTAAAACTTCACATGCGATTCTCTGTTTAATGGTTTTCCAACAGGGGCCTTATACTTGATCTTTCCTTTTATATATGAGTTAGGAATAGAACTAATATTTGCAGTGTAGGTTTGATCTTTTTCTATGAGTTTATATTCTCCCTCACTCATTAGAAATTTAACTTGAAATTCAGCTGTATTGGTTATTACAGCAATAGGTACACCACGCCATACATTGTCACCTTCAACTAAACGAGGTCCTCGTCCATAACGTCTGGCTCGCATTGCAATACCATTGATTGGTGCTTTAATAATAAGCTGATCGAGCATCCTTTTAGAGCTCATCAATTGCATCTCGGCTTGCTTGATTTTCAATTGCTTTTGACTTAATTCAGAAGCATCGATTTTCTTGCGACTCTTTATCTTATTATTAACCTGTATTAATTCAAGTTTTGATTTCTCAAGTTCAAGATCAATTAGTTTCTTCTGATTTGGCGTCACAAATTGTTGCTGAATGGTATCCAGTTTTTTGATAGCAGAACTGGCTTCAATTGTTTCCTTTTGTGCAAGTAATAACTTGAGCTGCATCTTCTGATTGGCTATTGTTTTTTCAAGAGCCGCTTTGGCAATTTCAAGATTCTGCTCTGCCATCTTATATCGATTTTCGATCTCAGAACATTGCATGACACACAAAGTGTCTCCTGGTTTTACCATGCTACCATTCGGAATTAAATAGGCAATTGTTCCATCTCCCCAGATATTGGGACAATTAATGTTGGTTGTCTGCAATGGCTCCAACTCGCCCGTTTTGTGCATACACTCGTTGAATTCCTTTCGCTCCGCAATCTGCGTAAAGACATCTTTTGCAGTGTTTCTGTCGCACGACGCTAGAACCATCAGCCACAACGGGATGAAGATGAAAAGAAAGAGGTCGTTTGTCTGTTTCATTTATTGATATTATTGGTTATTATTCCTTCCCCTCGCTGGCCTTCTATAGATTTTCCTTTGCTAAAATGCAATAACTGTTCCAAAAGAGCAGATACAACTATACACTCTTAGGATTAGTTATATAAATCCAAGTTTCACCAGGTTTACTGTTTAGTAAATAGTTTGTAATGAATCGAAATTCTTTTGAGTAGCACTTCAAAATTAGTACAATAATTCGAACGATGTTAGGTTGTTAACAATAATTAACAGCTTTGCAGGGGTGTGCTGGCGTTTAATGTGCATATTATCAGTATGTAAGGAAAGTCAGGTGAAAGAAATTTTAACATATCGTTAACGGGATTTATACTTTTTTGATTTGTTTAGATCCGCCAAGTTGGGCGATTTTAAGACCTATTTTTGACGATCATCAGTTTCATTGAGTCTTTAAATTTGTGTAGCTTTGAGGAAATTTGATGATGTTGATTAAAAGAAAAATTGAATGCAGCGAATATTGATCGTCGATGATGACCCAACTATTTGTTTGATGCTAAAAAGCTTTTTATCCAGAAAGGGATATGATTCTGATACGGTGTTCTCGGCAGGAGAGGCTGTAAAGGCATTAGATGCGAAAAAGTATTCGTTGATACTAAGTGATTATCGATTGCCTGATTTCGATGGTTTAGAATTACTAGGGCGAATAAAGAAAATAGATGCCAGAATCCCTGTCATCATCATGACCTCATATGCAGATATCCGTACGGCTGTTCAGGCCATTAAAATAGGTGCTTTTGAATATGTAGCCAAACCACTGAATCCTGAAGAGATATTGGTGACAATTAAAGCTGCATTAAAACGTTACCAGGCAGCTTCGGAAAAAGACTCAGAGAAGAAGGAACTTCAATTTGTAGATGGAAATAGTGTTCAGGCACAACACATGCATCGCTATATTGAGTTGGTTGCACCTACAGACATGTCGGTGATTATTGAAGGAGAAAGCGGTACAGGAAAGGAGATTGCTGCCAGAAAAATACACGTAAAAAGTAAGCGTTCATCAAAGACCTTTGTTGCAGTTGACTGTGGTGCATTATCAACCGAATTGTCGGGAAGTGAATTGTTCGGGCATATGAAAGGAGCGTTTACTGGTGCTATTGCTAATAAAGAAGGGCAGTTTGAAGTGGCCAATGGAGGTACTTTGTTTCTTGATGAGATAGGCAATCTATCGTATGAAGTACAGGTGAAATTACTTCGAGCTATTCAGGAGCGAAAAGTACGTAGGGTAGGAGGAACAGCGGATATTGATGTTGACGTTCGTATTATTGTTGCAACAAACGAGGATTTAGTTAAGGCGGTAGAACGAGGTGATTTCAGAGAGGATTTATATCACCGATTAAATGAGTTTAAGATTGGTATTCCTTCGTTAAAAGAGCGACAAGATGATATTAGTTTGTTTGCCGATTTCTTTTTAAAACAGTCGAATATTGAACTAAGTAAAGAGGTGCAAAATCTCGCTCCTAAAGTGCTCAAGATTTTTAAAGATTATTCCTGGCCTGGTAATCTACGTGAAATGAAGAATGTGATTCGTAGGGCTGTATTGCTAGCGCAAGATCCAGTGATAACAGAAGATTGTTTGCCCTTTGAAATTATACAGGAGGCCAATAATCCTGTAGCTTCAACTTCAGACCTAAAGGTAAAGCGGGAGATTCAGGAGAAAGATCAAATAATTCAAACGTTGGAACAGACAAAAGGGAATAAGGCCAAAGCAGCCCGACTACTAAATATCGATCGCAAAACCCTTTACAATAAACTAAAGCAATATAATATTAAGGCATAAGGTTTAGGGCAAAGAGCGCGGAGCAAAGGGCACGGATCATAGGATGCAGCCTAAATGCGTCATCCGCCTCAGGATATCTGCGTAAATAAAATGCTTAACAAGAGCTTTAAGAAAGTTTACTCTTTCTCCATAATATTCAGAACAGCAGAAGTATTCTTAACAATTAGCGCAATGATTTCTTCAATGTGCGACATCTCCACATCATCAGAATCCTTCTTATGTAGTAACGATTCCAATTCCACCAAATGAGGAATAACACTATTCAACTGGAATTGTCTGAATGAGGTAAGCATTTTATGAGCTGTCTCTCCAATCTCCAGCTTTTTCTCTTCTTTTAGTTGTGTTTCAAGAATACCAATATTAGCTCTCGCATTATCAACAAATGATTTGATCAACTCACTCAGCATCTCTTGATCGTCACCTATAAACTGTTTTACACCCTCTAAGCTGTAAGGCATCTCCTGATCTTCAGAATTGCTTGATGGAAGATCGTCATCAGTTGATCCTGTGATAAGATGGTTAACCATCAAAGATCCTTCCATAGCATCGACTATCACCTTAAGGAGCATCAGTTCATCAAAAGGTTTCGTTAGACAAGAAGTCATTCCCAATTGAATATATCTCTTCAACTGTGCTTCCTGAACATTGGCTGTCATGGCAATAACAGGAATATCGCTCAATTGCTCGTTATTACAGATGTATTTACATAGCTCAATGCCGTCCAATTCAGGCATATGAATATCGGTCAGAACGATATCATATTTTATATCATTGAGCTTCTCTAATGCTTGTTGTCCATTTTCAACAGCATCATATGAAACTCCCCAAGAATCAATAATATTACTGATTAAAAGCAGACTATAAGGATCATCATCAGCAACCAATACCTTAATGTCTTTCAATGCGTCAGGAATAGTGGCTGTCTCTCCCTTTTCAATTCCTATTGGTACATGTTCTGATTTAGGTAAAGTAACATTGAATGTAAATGTAGAGCCTTCTCCTACAGTACTTTCTGCTGTTAGGTTTCCTTTCATTAGTAATGCTAATTTGCGACTAATAGATAAACCTAAACCTGTACCTCCATATTTTCTTGACGTAGAACTGTCGGCCTGACTGAAATCCTTAAATACATCTCTTAATTTGTCTTTTTCAATTCCAATACCACTATCGGTAACGGCTATAGTCAGCTCATAGTCCTTTCCTTTTTCAATCAATGTAGTGGCGATTTTAATAAAGCCCTCATTCGTAAATTTAATTGCATTACCAATTAGGTTAAGCAAAATTTGCTTGATGCGGAAGGTGTCACCATCAAGAGTGATTTCTGCATCACCATTGAATTCTGTTTCTAATGTTAGTCCTTTCTGTTGTGCTGTTAGCTGCATTAATGCGTGTACTTCCTGCTGTAACTTGACTGGATTGAATGGATGTATATCTAAACTGATTTTTCCTGCTTCCAGTTTGGCAAGATCAAGAATCTCGTTGACGATCTCAAGGAGATGGTTTGATGAACTCTCTACAATATTTAATTGCAGTTCCTGATTTGACTCCAGCTCTGTTTTCTTCAGCAATCGTGTAAAGCCAATAATTGCATTCAGTGGAGTACGAATTTCATGACTCATATTTGAAAGAAACTCCTCTTTTACTTTAGCCAGTTTTTCAGCCCTGCCTTTGGCTCTGATAAGTTCGCTCTTGTAAAAGTTACTCCTACTAATATCAACAACAATAAAATAGATAAACAGTGTTCCTAGAACAATGCCTATTATAATGATGACAGAAATAACAAAGATGGAGTTGCTAGCAATCTCTTTTGCCGCTTCTGTTTTCTGTCTCAATTTTACCAATCGGTTTTTCTCTAACTGGTAAAGTATATTTTTAACCTTGCTTAAGATCTGTGAATTTTCGTTGATAAGTTTGAGTTCCTCACGAGAGAGCAAGGCCTGATATCGAGCCTGTTCGGCTTGCATTGATTCAAGTATCGCACGAACATTACTTAATATGCTGTCAGATTGAGGAATATAGGTTGTATCGATGGAAACAGAGGTACGCGTAACCACTTTGCGCAATGTGTCCTGACCAACTTCTTTCTTTGATAGCCAACCAAACAATCCTTTTTTCTTTTTTACTGTAGGGACTAACGTTTCAATTGTATCGAGGTAAGTCTGTATCGATTCGGAAGTTTTAACATCAAAGATTATCGAATCGGCTGCCCTGTTTAATTCTTCGATGGCTTTACGTGTGGGATTGTCTCGTTCCTTTTTCTTTTTCAAGCGTACAAACGCTTGTAGTTTGGTACTTCTCTGATCTAACAGTAAGGTCATTGAATCGATCAAAGTAACATAACTTGGTTCTGTGTCGTGTAATGCCTTAAGAGAATTCAGACTGTTTTCAATATCCTTTACTCGCTTCACATATTTATTTAGGTGATTCTGCTGACGAGTGAGGGAGTATATTCGTATGTTATTTTCAGCTTCTGATAAATTGGTGAGAACAGTATTCATCCTAATGATCTCGTCATCAGGATTAGATAATGAGTAAACTGAGTTCAATAGCTTATTATAGCTCTTGTAGGCAACATATCCCGACACAAGAATGGCTGCAAAGACTAGAATATAGCCTGTGATTACCTTAAACTTTATATGTTCCTCTTTTCGTTTATTCATTTCTCTAGCTCGTCACGCTTTCTCAAAATTACGATGTTTTTTTTAAGATCCACCTTTTCAGTTATAACACCCATAAATCAGTAAGTGTTGATTGTGGGGAATAGTGTGGACTAAAAGTGTGGAATGTGTGGAAAAATTCCACACTATTTTCATCCGTTTGAAAACGTTGAAATTAGATTTTAAATTTTTTGTGTGGCTGTAAGTTTCAGAATATCAATGCATAATGGTGTGGTTGTGTTTTGGATTTATAAGTTGTGGCACGAGTGGAATGGTTTTTTCAAGTAGTAATGGCAAGAGAACAGTTTTTTTAATTTAAAAAGTCAAGTCATGAAAAGGTATTTGTATTTATTGTTGATCGTTCCAATGTTTGTTGCGTGTAACCAAAAGGAATTGAAAAAATTACGTACTGATAATGCGGAGTTAACTGTAAAGACAGCTCAGCAGGATTCAACTATCAATGTATTTTTGGAATCATTAAACACCATTGAGGAGAATTTGGCAATTATTAGAGAGAAGGAGAAGGTAATTGATGTGAATGCGAAAGAAAAGCCAAATAAGAACCTAAGAGAGCGCATTGCTGATGACATTACTTTAATTAATGACCTATTTGAACAGAATAAGCAGAGTCTTGCTGAATTGGAGAAGAAGTTGAAGAACAGCAGCTATCAAAACTCTAAACTACGCAAGCTTGCTGATCGTTTGAAGCTTCAATTGGCAACAAAAGAAAAAGAGATTGTAGCATTGAACGAAAAGGTAGAAGGATTGAATATCAAGGTTGAGAAAATGGGTAACCAAATTGCAGGCCTTGAAGGAACAGTTTCTGACCAGAATACTAAGATTGTTGAGCTAAATACATTGAGCGACAATCAGCAAGCTGAGATCTCAGACAAGACTGCAAGATTACATGCAGCATACTATATTGCTGGATCGGCAAAAGAGTTGGTTGAAAAGCAGGTGATTTCTAAATCAGGAGGTTTCTTAGGTATTGGTAGAACCAAGAAGCTTAGCGAAGATTTCCTTGCTGAAGCATTTACTCAGATTGATTTAACTGAGACAAAATCAATTCCTGTTTCAGGTAAGAAAGTTAAGTTGGTGACTTCTCATCCTGTTGGATCATATGAGATTCAAGGAGAAGAAACTGTAGAAGCGATTAATATCCTTAATCCAGAGGAATTCTGGAAGGCGTCAAAATACTTAGTTGTGGAAGTACGATAGATAATTCGATTAACATTGAGAGATTTCTTTATTATTTATTTTCGATTGGTAGAAAAAGAGGGTGTCCGTTCGGACATCCTCTTTTATTATCTTAGAAATCTTTGTTCTCTTCGTCTAATAGCTTCTTCGTTGATAGCATTCCGCATGCAGCAAAGATATCCATTCCGCGTGAACGGCGAATTGTAGTTGTGATCCCTTTTGCGTTCAAAGCATCTTTAAATTCTTCGATGGTACTATCTGGCGATCCCTCTAGTGGAGTATCTGGAATGGCATGAAAACGAATAAGGTTCATTCTACATTTCAATCCATTGAGTAATCTTGTTAACTCTTTCACATGCTGAGGGGTGTCATTTACTCCTTCAAACATGATATACTCGAACGATACTCTTCGTTGTCCGCTGAAATCGTAACTCTTCAATAACTTAATGACCTCCTTGATCGGGTATACATGCTGAATAGGCATCAATTTCTTACGCTCTTCATCAAAAGGAGAGTGAAGTGAAATAGCTAAATGACATTCACTTTTATCCATAAATGTTTTTAGTGATGGAAGTATACCAATTGATGATACAGTGATACGACGCGGACTCATGCCAAAGCCATAATCTGAAGTAAGTACCTCAAGACTGTTCATTACATTGGTGAGATTATCAAATGGTTCTCCCATTCCCATGTAAACGATGTTGGTCAGCTTCTCGCGTTCAGGCAGACTCTTAATCTGATTGATGATCTCTCCTGAAGTTAACTGTCCCTGGAATCCCTGTTTTCCTGTCATGCAGAATAAACATCCCATTTTACAGCCAACCTGAGAACTTACACATAGTGTCGCACGTTGATCATCAGGTATATATGCAGCCTCTATGAATTTCCCATAGATGGTTGGGTAAAGATATTTCTTGGTGCCATCTTTCGAGGTTTGTACATCAATATGAGCCGAAAGTCCAATTTCATACTTTTCATCAAGCAGTGTTCGTGCCTTTTTCGACAGGTTAGTCATCTGCTCTATTGAAGAAATGTCTTTCTTGTAAAGCCAGTCTGCAAGCTGTTTTGCAGTAAATTTAGGTAACCCCAATTGTTGTACAATCTCGGTGAGTTCTCCTAATGTTTTTCCAAATAATGCTTCTTTTGCCATTTAAAAATAAATTTCAGCAATAATATTTTCGTACGGAATATGCTTGCTGATCAGTATGTCTCTCACTTCAACAACCATCTCCGGACTGCCGCAAAGATAATACTTTTGATCGGAAGGAAGAGAAGACTGCTCTTTGAGGTAAACGGTCAGGCGTCCTGAGTATAGTTCAGCATCGTTTTCTTGGGAACAACAGCGAATATATTTTAACTGATTATGTACTTTGAACTCGTCCTCAAAATAGAAGCTATTTTTAAACCTGCCTCCCTGAATTAATGTCTTCGGTGTAGTAAGACCAGAGCGAAGCATTGAACGAAAAGGTGCTATTCCTGTACCGGCAGCAATCCAATGGGCAGGTTCGTTGGTATTTACAAATGATCCCGATGGAGCTGTAATATAAATGGCATCACCTGCTTTATATGTTGCTAGTTGTGGTGTTAACCATCCATCGTCTTTAATATTAAAGAGAATGGTAACCTGTGCCTCATCTTCCCCAGAAGCGATGCTGTATAGACGGGGCATATTATTGTTGGTATTGTCTTCAATACTAATTCCTATAACCTGTCCCGCAGTAAATTCAAAGTCCCGCTTAAAGGTAATCACAAATACTCCGTCAGCAATCTCAGTATTTGAAGTTAATCTTACTAATCTTAATTCGTTGTCCATTGTTATCCCTATTATCTGTTTCTAAGTTATCACACAGCATGCGTGATAACTAATTGGGATAAAAACAATATAGCGGTGGAATAGTTTAAGGACTAGTTTATTGCTCCTAATGATTCTTTGAGAGAAATGTTTGATTCAAAGATTATTATTTCCTTTTTAGTAATATCATATTGAAGTGAAAAGTGAACATTTTTCTTGTTTAGGGTATGATCTGAAACTTTAAATATTTTAGTTGCGAGCCAGGTTTGTGTTTTTCTCGAATAAGAAAATATTGTATAGAACATGTTGTTTTTTTCCTCCAATTCTATGGGATATAAATCTTGATTCGGCCATCCCCTTTTTCCAGAGGTGTATTTAGCCATTTTTAATTTTAATCCTAGTTCTGTGCTAATTTCCATTAAGCCTTTTCTTGACTTCATTAGACTATTTTCCCCTACCATACCAAAGATGGAAGCTATTCGATAAAAATCTCCGAAGGATATGATATACTCATTGTCATAGTTCACCACAGAATCTAATGTGCCTTTGTTTGAGAAGTATTTCCATTGACCAATTCTATTATCTCCATTTGTAAAGCCACATTCAACTGAGTATTGAATCCTGGAATACTCTTTTGTATTGAATGTTAATAAATGGATTGTTGTAACACTCATAAGTATTGCCCGTGATAGCATTATTTCTTTTTGTTAGCATCACCCCTAATGACTCTATAGTTGAGGAATTATCAATAGAAAAGTAGATTTTATTGCCCTTTTTCAATAGTTGGGAATTCGAGTTATTAACGAATATTTCAAGTAAATTATTCATATTGGCATTAAATCCTGTAGTATCAATAGGGAGTAAATTCTTATCAAAACGGATTTGTGCAAAGGCATTGACCTGAATTAATATTACAAGAACGACTTTTGTTAAGATTCTTTTGTTCATATTGTTTGGTCTTGGTTGTTTTTCAAGTTAAATCAATCTAATGATTTTATCAAATGTATTTACTCTAATGTGATTAAAATCATGTAGTTGGAAGGGGGAATTTGTGCTGAGTGTATATCCGAAGATTATTCCTGGGAAGAAGCAGATGGCAAGACAGGATTCTGCTGAAGAAAGGGAGGGAAATGTAAAACCATACAGGCTAATCTCGTTAGAATAACCTGTATGGTTTTTGATGGATCTTTATTTCATTTTTTCAATTGCAATATCTGCAGCTTTTAGGATTGGATCATTGCTGATAGGTGTTCCTACAGCTTCAACCATCCATTTGTTAGGCGTTAACTGTCCTAAGGCAAAAATACGCTCAACTTCAGTGGCGAAATGATGATTCTTGAAATGCTCTTCCAGTTGGAAGTGAATCAAGTGACCAAATGAATAAGCCGATAGATACAATGGATAACTCACCATGTGAGAATAGATCGCTAAGATAGGCTCGTCTTTTGATCCAAATACAGGAGCATAATACGTATTCCAAACATCTTTCGCAATATCCATTACTGCAACTTTCAACTCTGCTGGAGTACAATCTGGATTTGCATACATCCATTTCCACATCTTCATATCAACCATTGATACACCCATGATCTCGTATAGCGACCAGAAAATATCCAATGTCTTCAAATATTCTTTATCAGGATTGTCATCTTTCATGTGCAACAAGAATAGATCTCTCTCCTGAAATACGAATGCCAATGCCTCTGTATGGGCCGTATTTGGAACACCATTCATCAGGTAATAGTCAACATCATGTAACGAGATAGTCTGCTCAACATTATGTCCAAATTCATGAACCGCAATGTTGTATCCTTTGTAGTTCATGCCAGACTCAGGAACACGTGTTCTAAGGTGTGCGTTTTCTGATTTCATACCAGCACCCCATGCATGACCAGAGCCTCTTGCTGCATCAACTGAAATCTTGGATTGAAGGAAATCTGCCTTTTCTTTTGTGAAACCTAATGTTAGCAACATATTGGCCAGATCAGCTTCCATTGCTTTAGCATCAGGATATTTCTTTTGGGTAATCTGATTCAATTTATCTTCGGAGATTGAACTACGTGCCTTAAAACCATCATACCAAATATCGTATGGTTTCAGATTTCTACCTAAGCGCTTCTTGATGATTGAACCTACTTTCTTAACCTGAGGAGAGCTTAGAAACTCGTGGAATAGTTGTTCAACTTCAGGTTGAGGAATCTGCATTTCTCCAGAGAACTTGCGCTTGATGTAGGTATCCATTACCGGATGATAAGCATCGATGGCTTTCAACGCATTGAATGCATTTACAATTTGTGCATAACGAGTATTTGGCTCATCCTTTGCGGCAACTTTTTTCCCGTTTTCAAAGACTTCATTAGCATATGGATTCCAATCAGCGTTACCACTATTGATCACTTGCTCAGGAATAGTCTGATCGATAATTCGTTTCATCACCTGATAGATCATGTCCTGCTTTTCAATGCCATTGTCTTTATTAGCATAGTTGGCTTTAATCTCATCACGAAGATTCCAGTGTGACAATAGCACCATATCTTCAGGGAAAAGTCTCTTTTTCTTCTTGTTCACCAGGTTGCCCATGTAGATATTGTATTCTGCAATGTAGGCATCCGATGCAGCATTGACCTGTCCGTATTGCTGCAATAATTTAGATGGAACACGTGCACTAAAGACATCACCCATACGAGCATATGCCCATTCCTGGCGACTCCAGTCTTGTGCATGAGCAATCTTCTCACTGGTAGGGTAGTAAGGGAAATTTAAGGCAATCATAAAAGCAATCTTGTTGGCATAGAAATCGCTCTTCCAATGTGCATTTGCACTGTAAGCAGCAAACATACGATCGACCTTACTCAATGGACCTGTATTAAGGTGTACATTCTCCTGTAAATCAAGACTCATTTTATTGTAATGGCCCAATATAGATTCCAGGTAAAATGAAAGCTTATCAAATGTAGCTTTTTTGTCGGTTGCAGAAGACAGGAAGTTCTCTTTACAGAATGTTTTAAATTCTTCTATAGATCCATCCTCAGAGCGCCAAAGCGAAGCAGCATGATTAACTCCGCGCTTAATAAGCTCGGCATCCGCACTTGGATAAGTTGATTTTAGTGTTGAGATGGCATGCTCAACTGCCTTCTCCGATATTGGAGAATTGTTTGTCTTGGCCGAAAGTTGTCCGATACTAACCATGATGATTGAAGTTAGAATGAAACAGGTAATTTTTCGCATAATATAAGTGTTTTATACATAGACTAATGATGAAGACATATTATAGGTGTTTGATATCCAGTTTTATATGGTATATTACATCAGCACCATAAGCATGTCTCATTTTGATGAGTCTAAAATAATAAAACAATTTGAGGAAGAGTATGATAAAGAACAGCTATCTCAAATGAAGGAAGTTGTCTTGAAGGATTATTCTTAACGCTATCTTTTCTCTATATATTCCCTATCCTTTCCCTATCTCATCCCTATCAAAAGGATAGGGATGAGATAGGTTATAGACGGTTTCGATAGGGGGAAAGGAATACCTCAAGAGGTTACCTTCTCCTATTTTTTATTGATTATTTGTTCGGGAAGAGATTGATGGTATTACTTGTATAGTAATCTAAGAATCCAATATTTATGAATCTACTCGGTAATACTTTTCTCCAGATAATCGTAGGTGTCAGGTCCGGTATTAAAGAGTAAATCCAGAATACTTAAATTTGGCTCAAATGATCGCTTGTCGCTAAATACCTGCGTGTATTCAACAGGTGAAAATGCAGGATCGGGTAGCTGATTCTGGGATTTCGGACTGAATGCAAAGCGGTAATCACTATTCGCTTCTGCCGTTACTGGAATGAAATCATCGGTCATCTTGATTTCAGGATAAATCTCCAGTTGCTCTAAAATAATCTCTAACAGATCCTGATTCAGATCCATTAGAAAATCATATTTCTTATCGAAAAATGGAGCAAATTCATCAACGTAATATTCAAAGAATGGAGATGAGTTGTATGCCGAGATAATACTCTGCCAGTGTTGATGTTGCCAGTTGGTCTCGTACGATAAACGAATGTCTTTGATAAGAATTTTTCTATTACGTCCTTTCTGAACAGGTATGGTTAAGTCTTGAACACCATTGGCTGCAACAATGCGACATCTATTACGCCATGTTTGCTTGGTGAAATTCTCAAACTGTTCAATTACTACCGTATCGGCTTTTAATATTTTCGAAAAATATTGCACTGGAGCCATATAGGCTGTGCTTAATAGTACTTCAGACATAATTTAATCCTCAAAAAACGACATTCCTTCACTTGGCTTGATCTCACTACCTTCATCGTCCAAGTCTTCTTTTTGAGGCATCTTTTTTGCTTGTTCATCCAATTGACGTTCTAGCTTCTTAATCTTCTGATTTTGTTTGAAGTGAATCGTTGATGATATTGCAGCAGAAATGAGTGCCCCAATCAATAAGGTGCCAAAAATAACAATTGCCAGCGGAATTTCTGCAATTTCCCAGAAATAGATTTTTATAGAGATTATTTCTGCGTTTTGTATAGCAAATATCACAACCAACAGGGCAATTAAGAGGGAAAGGATTAATTTTTTCGACATAACAAATAGTTTTGTTTTCTCTAATATACTAAAAAAGGATGGCAATTGCGCCATCCTTTTCTATATCCTTAAGTTCCGTCAGTTCATACTGAAGGAAGAATATTATTTAATCGATTGGAACATTCTGTTCCAGCGGATTTTATCGAGGAACTTCTTGTCTTTATCAAGACTTAGCCATACAAATACAGCTTTACCTACAACGTGATCTTCAGGAACAAATCCCCAGTAGCGTGAGTCAGCTGAATTGTGACGGTTATCACCCATCATCCAGTAATAATCCATTTTGAAGGTATAGCTTGTAGTCTCTTTCCCATTGATTAGAATCTTATTGCCATTAACCTTCAAATCATTCTCTTCATAAACATCAATGATACGTTGATAAATAGGAAGATTACTTAATGTTAACTGAACAGTTTCTCCTTTTTTAGGAATCTCAAGTGGCCCATAATTGTCGATGTTCCACTTATAATCGCCTGAAAAAGGGAACACATTAGGGTCCCATTGTCCTGCAGGTGTTAACTCCTTGGTAACCGAAATAACGTTAGCTAATTTTTTTATTTTGGCAGCCTGCTCATCAGTCATGGGGTATTGATAGCGAGCACTGTTGAATGGATGACGGTCGTCTAATGCAATACCAATCTTATCTAATGTTCTTGGATTAATTGCTGTACCATTAGTTGTAACAGTGTAATCATATTGAATACCACCAATTACCTTTTGAGCTTTGCCATTTACATATGCCTGGCCTCCCTTGATCTCTAGAACATCACCAGGAATTGCTATACATCGCTTGATATAGTTCTCGCGTTTATCAACCGGGCGATAAATGATGTCTCCGTATGTTCTCTTGTCTGCCCAAACTTTCTTTCTTCCGGCATAACGAACCAATTGATAATAACTACTGGTTTGTTGATGCAATGCTACAGTATCTCCTTCTGGGAAGTTAAATACAACTACATCATCATTTTTGATATCACCAAAGCCACCAATACGTTTGTATGGTCTCTTGATCCATTCTACATACGACTTTTTAGTTGTACTTAATGGCATAGTATGGTGAACAAACGGAAATGAAATCGGCGTATTAGGCAGCTTAGGTCCGTATGATGTTTTGCTCACAAAAAGGTAATCACCAACCAATAACGATTTCTCCATTGACGACGTTGGAATGGTGTATGCCTCAATAAAGAAAAGGCGGATAAATGATGCAGCAATTACAGCGAAGATAATTGCGTCAACCCATTCCACAACCTTGGTTTGTTTTCCATTAGGTGGATTCTTCTTTTTCCAAAATGCCCAATGTACTTTTTGTGTGATATAAATGTCAAAGATTATACCAACACCAATGAGCCACCAAAAGTTTTGCAGCCAGAATACCCATAAAAGGTAGATAAAGGCCACAATCCCGAATTTAAACCATTTATTGGTTAAGATCTGTCTCATATTAATTATTTGAAATTTTTAGTATCAGATATTTAAAAGTTCCTTCATGCCAAGAAATCCTTTCTTTCCTACACTGAATTCAGCTGCTAACACTGCACCGAAAGCAAAACCTTGACGGCTCTTAGCATCGTGCTTGATAGAAATCGTATCAACTGCCGATTCATATCGGATAGTGTGGATTCCAGGAACGTAGCCACGACGGATTGGATTAATCACCAATTCGTTTGCTTCACGCTGGTTGGCTAATGACCACTTGTCTTTGCGATCTAACTCTTCCAGGATTCCTTCTGCTAAAGTTATTGCTGTACCACTAGGAGCATCTAACTTTTGAATATGGTGAGTCTCCTCCATGCTTACTTCATAGTCAGAGAATCCATTCATTAATTCAGCAAGTCTTTTATTTAACTCGAAGAAAAGATTCACACCTAAACTAAAGTTAGAAGCGTAGAAGAATGTTCCATTATTTTCCTTCATCGAAGTTTCAACTTCTTCCATTTGCTCTAACCATCCGGTTGTTCCACTTACTACCGGAATACCAGCCTCGAAGCATAACTTGTAGTTGTTAATTGCAGAATTAGGAATGGTAAATTCAATTGCAACATCTGCTTTTTGAAGGTTCTCTATTGTTAAATCATCCTGATTGGTTACATCAATCTTAAGAACTATTTCATGACCACGGTTTAAGGCAATTTGTTCAATCTCTTTACCCATTTTCCCGTAACCTACTAATGCTATCTTCATTTGAATAAATTTTTGATTCTTTTGTCGGAAATTAGCAATGCTATAATGTGCCCATCTCCAACAGTATTACATGCTATTACTTTTTCTGTTTTTTGGAATTTACAAAGATAAAATAATCAACTAAATTGAATGGGAAATGTTACTCCATTTAGTCGAAATACATTTGAAAACTCAGAATATACGTATCGCAACGAATTAATTTGTTACTTTAGTAAAGGAAAAAAGTTGTATCACAGGTGCATTGTGTGGAGTAATAAGTGGGCTGTTGAGTACGACTACTTTGGTTTATATTGTAAGTATATTAGGCGTTTAAAAGCTTTGCTTACTAAAAAATAGGTCAGGAAGAGGATGGAAAAATTAAGAATGTTGATTACCGATCTGGATGGAACTTTGTTGAAGGATGATAAATCAATTTCAGATAAAGATATTACTGCATTAAATAATCTCGGAGAAAGAGGTATCGTACGTGTTGTGGCTACTGGTCGTAATTTGCAGAAGGTTAGGGCTGTGTTAAATCCTAATACGCCGATTGATTATGTGGTGTTTAGCTCCGGTGCTGGGATATATAACTGGCGAGAGGAACTGTTGATGGCAAAAGAGAACCTATCGGAGGGTAAAACATTAGAACTGATTTCATTCTTAGAAGATGAGGATATCAACTTCTTCGTATTTAATCCTGTACCGGATAATGCTAAAATGAGATATTATCAGGGAGACCAGAAATGCGAAGAGTTTGAACGTTATCTCAATGCGAACATTCACAATGCCGAACCTTTAAATAACGTCAATAGAAACCGACAAGGTGCAGCGCAATTTATGGTTGTTCTGCCTAATGATGATAAGCTTTATGAGTCATTGGAAGGAGAGATCTTAAGCAAGGTTGAAGGGATACGAATCATACGATCAACGTCCCAAATAGATGATGACTTTATCTGGATGGAAATTTTTAACGAGACGGTATCTAAAGGACATGGTATAGCTCATCTTTGTCAGGAAACAGGTATATTACAGTCGGAAACAATGGGGATTGGTAACGACTATAACGATATTGATATGCTGGAATTTACCCAAGTGTCGTATATCACGGGTAATGCTCCGGATGCATTGAAATGTAATGGATATGAGATAACTGAAACCAATGAAAATTCGGGAGTGAGTGTAGCGATAACGAAATCATTTCCTTAAGCGAGGCAGATTGATCGACTTACTTTTTTACTAAACTGAACCAATGATAAGAGACCTGTTGAAAATAGGTGTAGTTGTGATATTGTTGTTGGGTATATCAGATGGGATATATGCGCAGACTTCAATGAAAAACACAAAATATTTGGGTGTTCAGTATCATCGTGGATCAGTATTTAATACCAACCGTTTTATTAATGGATTAAACTCGTACCAGCGGAGAATAAAGGATTTTGAATCATATAGTCTGAAGTTGGGATGGCAGACTAATGGAGAAAAGGAATGGCATCATGTTTATAATTTCCCGAGTTATGGTTTTGGAGTATATTCTGCACGTTTTAAAGAACCTTCAGACATTGGTTATCCATTTGCTTTATTTGGCTTTTTTGAGGCACCATTAGTTGCTGGTCGTAATGTGAGCTTATACTATGAGTGGGGCTTGGGACTTACCTATAATTGGAAACCTTATAACAGAGATCTTAATCCATGGAATTATGCCATTGGATCATATCAGACTGCTTATATCGATTTGGGATTGTACTTGAATATCCCGCTGAACAAGTGGTTTGAAGTGAATGTTGGGTATAGTGCCTCTCATTTTTCCAATGGATCGATGAAGGCCCCTAATATTGGATTGAACCTGGGAGCTCCATACGTTGAGTTACGTTATAACCTTAAGCCTAGAGTCAGACCTATACGAAGAATGCCGCCACCGTGTGATCCTTGGCAGGAGGTTCTTTTTTCTTTTGCTGTAGGAAGTAAGCAAATCATTCGAAGCACGCAGGTAACGGGACTTGAAACACCTGTAATTGATGCGAATTTTGCGACTTATACCCTATCGGCAACTTGGCTACGGCAGGTGACGCACATGTTTAAGTTGGGAGTAGGTATTGATGGTGCTTACGATGAATCGATTAATGTCGAGGTTTATCGTATGAAGAGTGGTAATATGATGATTGAAAAGAATTCTCATTGGGATAAAATTGCATTGGGTACTTTTGGTCAGATTGAAATGGAGACTGGAAAAGTCTCATTGCTTGGTCAGGTTGGTTACTTAGTGGCGCGGAAAGAGAATGTAAGTTATAAGCCTGATCTTTACCAAAGAGTTGGTATTAAATATCATTTTCATGACCGTATGTTCCTGGGACTCAATCTTCGTACCTATGACTTCTCAAAGGTGGATTATCTGGAGTGGAATGTAGGGTATAGGATAAAATGGCGGAGGAAATAGCCTAACGTTCGTCAAACAACCAGGACTTCTTTACGCTGCTGTTAAGCATTTTCTTAACGCAAATTTCCTGAGGCGGCTGGCGCATTTAGGTTGCGTCCCATACTCCATGCTCTTTGCTCTTTGCTCTCTGCACTTTTGCTTCCTGCTTCCTTTTTCTGGTTTCCGTTTCTCCGTTCAACCTTTTTTTTACCTTTGTGGGTATTGATAACAATAATCTTCATGTTCGCTTGTTATATAGAGGGAAATAGGAGGATTTAAATAAAAAATATAGAATATGGATTCAATGGTTAAAGGGTTTGTGAACGCTTTTATCCGCGTAATTGTGTATGGTGTTGTAATGGTTGCAGCCGTACTGGTTATTCATCAGGATGCAGGTCTTGTAGTAAACGGATTGCATTTTTCTGAGCAGTCGTATACCGAATATTTGCAGGAAATATTATTGTTTGTAACGGCGATTTTTTTCTTGTTAGCTGGTGCTCGTAATCCTAATGTCAAAGGATTTTCGATTGCGATGAGTGGTGTGGCATTACTTGCTTTTATTCGTGAGTTCGACTGGCTATTGGATGAAGTGGTGCATGGATTCTGGAAGTTTCCAGCTTTAGCTGTATTGTTGATTGTAGCTTTTCTTGTGTTCAAGAAAAAGGAACAATTCTTACCTGCAGTAAATGATTTTATTAAGCGACCTTCATGGGGGGTATTGCTTGCTGGATTCTTAATTGTATTTGTCTTTTCCCGCCTTTTCGGTAAATCTACTTTCTGGAAAGAATTGATGGATGAAAACTATATTCGTTCAGTAAAGAATGCTGCAGAAGAAGGAATTGAGTTATTAGGTTATGCCTTAATCATGATCTCATCGGTAGAATTCTGGCTTGATCAAAAAAAGAAATAACTGAGAATCTCAGATATCAGAAAATATAAAAAGGAGGTGTTGCAGATGCAGCACCTCCTTTTTTTTAGTGTACTGACAGAAATTCCTAATTCATTAAAGTATGTGCCACATGTCATCATAAGATGTTATGATTTTGCGTTTGGACAGAGTTAGCGGCATAATAGTTGTCATCAGGTAGGGTAGAAAAATAATAATTTATATTAAAAATTAACTGAAATGAATATTAGATTGTTTACATGTTTATGTCTATTGGTATGTTTATCTTTTAGCTGTTCTGATGATGTAGATGCCCCTACTGTGACAACTGAAACGTCTGAGTTTCAGATTGAACTTGGTGAAAAAGTAGAATTAACTCCTGAATATGGTAATCTTTCCGAATCGATTGTTAATTGGTATGTTGATGATGAGCTTGTTGGTTCAGATGATAGCTATACCTTTGAAGCTCAAAAGAAAGGAGTTTATGAAGTAAAAACCGTTATTGCCAATGAGTCAGGAAAAGAATCCTTAGTTTATAATGTTCGGGTATTTGGAAAGTATGCTGACGGAACGCTTGTGTTATGTGCTAATTCAGAAGGATATGACGGACACGTTGGTTTCTTGGATGGATTGAAAGATGGGAAGGTCGTTTTTACTGATGGTTTGGGATATTCATTTGGTGAATTCAATAAGGTAAATCCTGGTTTTTCACTTGGTGACAATGTAATGAGTGGTCAATTAGTTGATGGGAAGTTATATATTGTTTCACAAAGTGGAGAAAGTTACATTACTGTTGTTGATACTGAGACATTAGAACAAAAAGCAAGCGTGCTGGAATCTACTGCTAAAAATCCTGCTTTCATCACTGTGGTTAATGATGATTTAGCATATGTAGTAAGTGCTTATCGCAAAACAAGATACTTGTATCCTCTTAACCTTAAGATCATGAGTATGGGGAGTGCAATAGATGGTCTAACTGATGTTCCTGCTATCCAATCGGGGGTATTGGCTATTAAGAATGGAGTGCTTGTAGCAGATGGTAAGGTACTGAAGAAAGTTGAAAATGGAACGGTAAGTGATGTGTTGACTTTTGAAGAGAATATCTCTGGGATTGTAAAAGATGCAGATGGAAATATTTGGTTAGGAATAGAGGGTAGAACCAATGCTCCTCGGTTTGTAAAGTTGAACGATCACTTTGGTATTGCAGAATCGGTTGAATTAGATGGAGGAGTTAAGTTGTATCGCAATGGAGTATTAACCTCTGCCAACTCTAAATATTTCTACTGGTATGAACCTTCTACAGGGAATGTTCATCGCTTTAGTACTGAGAGTAAAACACAGGAACTATTTGTAAAACCTGCTGATTCAGGTATCTTAATGACGACTGCTTTAAAAGTGCATCCTAAGAGTGGTGAAGTTTATATAGCCGGATTAAGTGACTTTTTTGGAGGAGAAGGAAGTAGGTTATGGATATTAGATGACAAAGGAGACGAACAATTGTTATTGGAAACTGTAGGTAACACTCCTGTAGACTTTGTTTTCAATTATAAGCAATAGAAAAAAATATAGTAATCATCAATTGTATGATGCAACTGTTGCATTGTATTGTTGGGTTAAGATTAGGCGGGAAATTTTCCCGCCTTTTTTTGTAGATTTAAATTTGCTTTAAAACTTTGTGATGCTGATATTTGTCTTCCAAATAATAGAATTGATTCGAATCACCCTCAATGTTAGAGTCAATATTTATTCTGATATGTAGATCAAAAGCTTTGCATTTATTGAAATGTAAGGTTGTGGTAAAAAATTAGCTAATGAAGTACACTCACTCTCAAACCCTTTTTGTTTTAGTATTCTCCCTGTTTTTATTTGCCTGCAATACGGACAAAAGTAATAATGTGCTCAATGATGGTTGGCCATCATATATGCATGATCAGCATAATAGCGGAATTAGTAAGGTATCGCTAAAGTACCCTTTAAAATTGGGATGGAAGCGCCAGTTGCTTAATGCACCTAATCCAGCATGGCCAGCTCCTGCGAAACAGGATTATTTTAATGGTAAAGGAAAGCTTGAACCATTGGTAACCTATGATAGGGCTTTTCATCCAATTGTCGCAAATGGTTTGCTGTATATCGCATCTTCAGCGAATAATAGTATTATCTGTTTTGATATTGATAAAGGTAAAAAGATTTGGCAGTTCTTTACTGATGCACCTAATCGAAATGCACCTTTATGGCACGATGGAGCTTTATATGTTGGTTCTGATGATGGAAAATTATACTGTCTGGATCCAAAGACCGGTCGCCAAATGTGGAAAAAAGCCTTTGGTAATACGCGCAAGTTGATCGGAAATGGTCGTATAATTTCATCTGTACCTATTCGAACCGGAGTAGTAGCAAAAGGAGATACATTGTTTGTTGCAATAGGATTGCTTCCTGAAGAGAATGTTGAGGTGCATGCATGTTCTTCAAGATCGGGAAATATTATATGGACAAAGAAGTTGAAGGACCTTGCTCCTCAGGGGTATCCGGTTCTATCGGATAGCACTTGGTATGTTCCCAATAGTAGAGTGCAACCAATGGCTTTTGATCTGAATGATGGTACCGTGAATGAGAAAGTTAAAGGTCTTGGAGGTGATTATGTCACGCTGATCAATGACAAATTGGTTCACGGAGTAAATTGGCAAGGAGAAATTAAAGCTCAGAATTTCCTGGAAGCAGCAATGACTGGTTATAAGGTGATAGGGGAGCAGAATCAATTTTTTATTGCTACAGAATTCTCGTTAAATGCTGTTGATGTTACTCAATATGCAAAAGCTTTTGCTCAAAAGGCAGCAGTAAACGGAGAATTAAAACAACTTGCGAAAGATATAAAAGCGGGAAAAGATGTTGCGCTGACAAAAGTTGATAGTCTGAAAAGCGTGCTGAATGATATTAAAAAGGAGGAATTCCTATGGCAGGCTCCGACGAGTAAAATATACTGTATGGTAAAGTCGGCCGAGTCCATAATCATCGGACAACAAGATCAGGTAACAGCTTATGATGTTACAAACGGTGAAACATTGTGGAAACAGGATGTTGATGGAAGAGCCTACGGACTAGCGATGAGTGAAGGAAAATTGTTTGTCAGTACCGATAAAGGTGTTATCTATTGTTTTGGTGATAAGGAACGAGCAAAAGAGGTTGTTGAAGAGCCATCTAATAAATACTTTACGTCAGCACTGAATCATAGCGAGAATATTGCCTGGGCAAGGAAAGTAAAGAGTTACATGCCTCGAGAAAAAGGGATTGTTTTACTACCCAACTCAGGAAAAGGTGATCGAGTATTTGCATTAACACATGAGTGTGACTATTATGTTATAGGAATTGAAGACGATGAACGACAAGTAGAGATGTCTCGTGTTCATTTGGATGAAGCGGGAATTTATGGTGGTAGAACTACTATATTTCAAGGTGCTATCGGAGCGCTTAATTTCTCTGATTATCTAGTGAATGTAGTTATCCTTGATCAAAAAACAGATCTTCATTCTCTGGAAGGTGCTTGTAGTGAAATAAGTCGTATTCTTTCTCCTTCAGGAGGGCGACTATTGATTGGTGCTGATGTCCCAGAAAAGACAGTCAATCAATTGCACGACAAATATTTTAAAGGTTATGCCTTATTTAATGGTGGTGATTATTGGATTATTGAAAGAGAAGCTTTACCCGGAAGTGGTGAGTGGACTCATTTGTATGCCAATGAATCTAATACAGTAAGTACTGGAGATCAATATGCTTCAGATAAGGTTAAGCCTTTGTGGTTCGGACAACCAGGACCTCGCGATATGTCCGATAGACATCATCGTGCTCCTGCTCCGTTGTTTAAAAATGGAATTCTTTATATCCCTAAAGATGATGGTGTTCTCGCTGCAGATGCTTACAACGGGACTTTGCTTTGGGATAAAGATATTGCCCATTTTAGAAGAATAAAGATTTCAAGAGATGCAGGTAATCTTGCTTTAAACAATAAAGCGTTGTATGCGGTCGCCGACAATTTTTGTTATGTATTGGATCCAATAACTGGTCAGGAGAAGCAACTGTTTCGTGTGCCGCTATTAAAGAGATATAGCACCGATCCGCACTGGGGGTATGTGGCGGTACAAAGAGAAATGTTGTTTGGAAGTGCTCGTAAATCCTCTGCGATCTTTAATCAATATAGTCGCCTCGACTGGAGTGAACATAGTCGCTTGGTGACGAGCGATTATCTATTTGGAATGAATCAGGAAACAGGAAAAACAGCATGGACCTATAAAGGTGGAGTGATTCTGAATCCTTCAATTTGTATGGGGGATGGGAAAATGTTTTTTGTTGAGAGTATGAATCCAGAAGCATTGAATGATGAGGATGGACTGATTCCTTTTAATGTGTTGAAGAAGAAAATGAATGTTGTAGCGCTTGATAGTAGTACAGGAAAGGTTATTTGGAAGGAAGCATTCGATTTTAAGTTGATTGAACACATTTTGTTTGGAAGTTATGCCGACGGTGTTTTGGTGATGTCAGGATCTGGAAATAAGAATAAGGCGCTATGGTATGGTACGTACGGATTTGATTCTAAATCGGGAGATCCATTGTGGAGGCAGGAGAAGCAGCATCTTAGCTGGACCAATGGTTCACATGGAGAGCAAATTCACCGGGCAATGATCATGAATGGTACAGTATATACCGAACCATTTGCTTATGACCTGCAATCAGGAAAACAAAAAGAGGATTGGAAATTAACTCGCAATGGACACTCCTGCGGTAATATATCGGGGGCTGATGACGTTATTTATTTCAGAGGAACCAATCCTTCGGTATGTATTCCAGGAAAGGATGATCAGGGGACGAAACTTAATAATATCTCCCGTCCTGGGTGTTGGATTAATATGATTCCAGCGGGAGGGGTAGTATTGATTCCTGAAGCGAGTTCAGGTTGTACTTGTAATTTCCCATTGCAGATGTCGATTGTTTATCAACCGATCTCATCATTGAAGTAACACTCGTATGATAAAGAGGATCACATTAATTGCCATAGTAATGTTGGGTGTGTTTACTCACTCATACGCGTGTCGTTATACAATCAGGGAAATTGGATATAGTGAGCTGTTTGTTCCTAAATATCGATTGGTATTGACTGCCGATACTGTTAAGAGTGAGTCGCTAATCAAGGATTTTAAAAGCATCGCATTTGCCTATGCTATGGAGGCAAATGTGACTTATAACGTTGAAAAGGACTCAGATATCCAAACTATTGTACGTATGTTTTCAGAGCAGGGGGATACACTACATGAAAAGCAGGTAAAATCTCGGGATGATATTATAGAGGTAGTTACGGCAAGCTTGGGATCAGTCGCTAGAGAACGGTTGGTTGAGGCATTGGGGAATTCATTTGCGGTGGTGCTTTGTGTCAGAGGTAAAGAAGATCAAGGACAATATCGCGCAAGCATCAACAAAGCGATAAGTGAATTTTATAAGATTTCGTCTCATCTGGATAAAAAGGTAGATGAGCAGATTCAGGTGATAGAGATGAAATATCAAGATCGCTTTGAAGAACAAATCCTTTTGAATTGTCTGGGAGTTGATGAGAATAATCAAGTTCCTGCTGTAGCAGTCCTTTACGGTAGGGGGAGAATTGCAGGGGATGTATTGCAAGGTAATGATATTCCATTCAAGGATATATTCAACAAACTGGTACTTATTGGAACAGACTGTGAGTGCGGTGTTGATTTAAGTCCGTTGCTTAAGCATGCAACTCCACTTAGTTGGGATGGTAAGATTAAGGAACGAGTTGCAGAGATGCTCAATGTTGATGTTGATAATCCAATGACACTTACAGAAATGAGTCAGATATTAGCGAAAGGTACAACTGATAGTATTTCAAATGCTGAAGCTCTTGTTAATCGTGTCTTTGAAATTGCAGATAAAAAAGATATCAGCGAGGATAAAGCAATTGAAGATCAAAAAGAAGGGAATTTGCTTTTGTGGGTAATCGGAGGATTTGCAGTGGCTATTATTGTTGTAGGGCTATTTCTTTACAGAAGACAATCAGCTTAAGACTTGGATGTAGAAAAAGTAACCTCTAGTTTAAGTATGATCTATAATCCCTTTCTAAAAAATAATGCTAAAACGATTTTTTATTGTTTGAACTTAAAAAATAATTTATACATTTGTCGGCGTTAAAGGAAATGATGTCTTCCTATTGAACCGCCAAATTGGCTAATGACGTCTGTGTAATGATTAGTTTATCAACTAAATCACAGATGTTGTATGTTAGCAAAATCGATAATAAAATATTCAAAAATTAACTTAATTAGATTGCTTGATTCTATAATCATGCAGGTTAAGTTATGTCTTGCCGGGATCAATCATTTTGATCGTGTAATTTTCTTTACCTCAGTTGAGCGGTTATCCTGTTGTGTGATTCAGGTGGCTCGTTATTTTGACAAGTCAAGATGGTTGCCGGCTTTTTCAAAACAATATTTTAATACATGTAAGGATCCTTATGATCCATTTTGATACGGAGATTGATTAACGATTAGTATAGTTTGATTTTGGGGGTCCAGGTATCTGTTGTCATTTAATTGGTTGGTTAATAATGCATCGATAAATTGAACTTGGAAAATTTGTCAGTAGTATATATAGATTGTTCGCAATGCATTAGACCTGGACTACCCTTTTGTTTATGGATTAACTTTCACTTCATAGCATTTTTGGTCAATTTTCTGTGTAGGGGTGAGTAATGTAATATAAAAATGAGGAAGTTATTATTTGTTTTAATTGTTGTATTTAGTTCAATGGTGGGGCATGCTCAGGATGAGGCGACAGTTTCGGGTATGATTAAAGACGCGACCAGTGGAGAAAACTTGTCTTTTGTTACTGTTACTATTGGCAAGGAAGATAAGTTAATAGCAGGGACGATAAGTGATGAGAATGGGCACTTTAATCTCGCGGGAATTCCTTCGGGCGACTTTCATGTACATTGTTCTTTTATAGGATATCAGGCATATGATTCTGATATACATATAGGAGTGTTGAACTCTAATTATGATTTAGGAACCATTCGGTTGTTGACTTCTAGCGAGGAGCTTGATGAAGTTGTTGTTAAAGCTGCAAAAGCGAGTATTTCATCAGGACTAGATAAGAAGACATTCTCAATGGAGGATAATATTTCACAATCGGGAGGATCAGTTCTTGAAGCCATGAAGAACTTACCTGGAGTAACAATCGACCATGAAGGAAAAGTCTTACTTCGGGGAAGTGATAAAGTTTCGGTTTTAATTGATGGAAAGAGATCGAGTTTAACAGGTTTTGGAAATCAAAAAGGTCTGGATAATCTATCTGCGGCATTGATAGAACGTATTGAGATTATTAATAATCCATCTGCCAAATATGATGCTGCGGGGATGGCGGGAATTATTAATATTATCTACAAAAAGGAAAAGGCTGAAGGGGTTAGTGGAGATGTTGGTTTTGCATTTGGAATTGGTGAGTTAACAGAGCGCGAGAGTAATTTACCTAATATCATGGATAAGTATTCACTAACCCCCAAAGTCCGACCTGAGTTCAGTTTAAACTATCGTACCAAGAAGGTTAATTTCTTTGTGCAGAGCGAGGCGAATTTTAGAAAGAAGGTTAATAGTAATGAATTTTCTACCCGTACTTACGTTGATGGAAGCGGAGTTATATCTCAGTTTTTGGAGAATAGAGTGCAGCAGCGATATTCAGTTAAGAGTGGATTAGATTGGTATATAGATGATAGAAATTCATTAACGATTTATTCCCTGTGGGAAGATGAGTATCATATTGATAGAGGACATGTTCCTTATGATAATGTGACATCAGGAGAGAGAAAGCGATTTTGGACATGGAAAGAGGATGAGAGAACCTATTTTATGAACTATGGAGTAAACTATGAGCATGAGTTTAAGAATCCCGGACATAAATTAGGTATTGATTTCTTGTATACAAAAGGTAAGGAGGATGAGTTATTCCCATTTACCGATACCAGTTTAACTCGTCCTGAAGGAAGTGTCGATTCAACTCACATGGTTTCCAGAGAAGAGGTGAAATCATTGGATGTTGATTATGTACGACCTTTAAGGTCAGGAAGAATTGAGTTTGGTGGTAAGGTGCATCTGCGTCAAATACCAATTTCTTATGATATTCTACCTGGAGAAAACTCAATTCTAGATCCAGCTTTAGGAAGTTGGTCGAAATACAAGGAAGATATTTACGCGTTATATCTAAACTATATTTATGAATCCAGTAAGCTTGAAATGGAACTGGGAGGACGTGTTGAGGATAGTGAGTTTACCTATCGACTGGATCCAGAGAATGAGTACTATGATCCAAGTAGTAACTTAAGTGAATTCTCATTTTTTCCTAATATTCGTGTTACATTGAAGCCTGGTGATAATGATCGTTTTTCTGCATTTATCAATCGTAGAGTTGACCGTCCGGGAGAATTTGAGTTGAGACCTTTTCCAAAGTATGATGATCCAGAGATTTTGAAGACTGGTAATCCATATTTAAAACCACAGTTTACCTATAACTATGAATTAGCATATAAGCATATGTGGGATGTTGGATCAGTGTATGTGGCAGGTTTTTATCGTGATATAGCAGATCTGATTGCACGTGTCTATACTTCAGCTTCAGATGATGAGAATGTTTTGAATGCTATACCGGAGAATCTCGGGAAATCTAATAATGTAGGATTAGAAGTATCATTCGATCAGAATGTTACTTCTAACTGGGATGTTAATGGTAGTTTCACATGGTATGAAAATACGATAGATCAGTTCTCTGGAGTGCATGTTTATCCCGAAACACAGGAGTTTACATTTGAAGAGAGTAAAAGTAATACATGGAATTGTAAGGTAAATTCTAAATGGAGATTAAATAAAGGATATGATATTCAATTAACTGGAGTTTACTACTCAAAAGATATTATTCCCCAAGGAGAAGTAAAAGCAAGATATTCAGTTGATTTTGGAATAAAAAAGCATTGGATGGAAGACAGACTTGAAACCGCTCTTTCTGGAACAGACCTCTTTAATACATTCGATATTAAAGAGAATATTTCAACACCTTATTTAAGTTTGACTAGACATAATTTCTTTGAATCCCAAGTCTTTAAGTTTTCCATTAAATACAAGTTCTAGCATGTTGTCTGATTAGGGTGAGCATATTGTTAGACGCCATTGGTCCGAATTTTGTTTGGGCCAATGGTTTTTTGTTATGAATTGATTATATATTAAAATTGAATATTATGAGAGTTCAAGAGATCGTTGATAATGTTTTGGTTACAGAGTTTGTTAATGCCAGTATTTCAGCTGATGATATCAATGATTTGTTTAAGATTGTCGAAGAGCTGAATTGGAAATATGAACATGTGAATTTGATGATTCTGGTGGAAGAATTTCCTAAATTAACAAAGGAGTTAATTTATTCGAGTATTGTTAAAGGAATTCAGGATCGCAAAGTGATACACAAAATTGCAATTGTCGGAGAAGAAAGAGCGCTGAAATTGCTTGTTCCATTGGAAAACCTGGTTGTACCATGGTCTGAGAAATATTTTGATATTAAAGATATGGATGATGCGTGGAACTGGCTAAAACAAGAGACGGTATGAAAATGATGAACTTTGCGCTTACTACATTTATGGCAATTTTTGCGATAATGAATCCTTTTGCGAATATTCCTATTTTTATGGGATTAGCTGCGGAAGAGAGTGTCAATGAACAGAAACGTATTGCCAGAAAAGCAGTAGTAACTGCATTTATAATAGGAGCCGCATTTATTTTGTTTGGTTCCTATATCTTTCAATTTTTCCATTTGACTATTCCTGGTTTTAAGATTGCGGGAGGGGTGTTACTTTTTTATGTTGGATTTGAGATGTTACAATCACATGCATCAAATATCCATAGTGCGCACAAGCATGCAACAGATGATGGGATTGCTGTTTCCCCGTTGGCTATTCCAATACTTGCAGGGCCAGGAACCATTGTTACGGTTATGAATGCTTCGGAACGTGTCAGCTTTGTTCATATGGTTATTGTTGTTTTGTGTTATGTATTAGTGTTGTTACTAAACTATCTTGCATTTGTAAATAGCGATAATCTTACACGTATTATGGGCGATGGTATAATAAAGGTTATCGGAAAAGTTATGGGACTTGTGTTAACCATCATTGGAGTAAATATGGTTATTGAGGGGATAAAGATTGGATTTAATATGTAAGGGAGGTATTTTCCCTAAACAAGTTAAGGGTAACATTGAAGGAGTGAAACTTAAAAAATAAAGTTAAGTGCTGAATTAAAGACTTCTCAGAAAGTTTTTAATGAAATCTATGTGTTTGTAGCGGCCCTCACAAAGATCTTAAGTGGGGGCCATTTTTATTGTAGAGATACCCATTTCTACCTCCAATGTTTTTTGTTAAAACATGATTAATCTATAATGAATGTCTTTATTATTTATGCTCCGTTTATTCAAATGTCACTCTTCCAGTTTCAACCTGCATTTCTTTATGACAATGTTAACTACCACATTTCTTCACAATTTTTGTTCTCAATTCTTTTTAATCTTTCTACGTTTATTTTTCGCATAGGCAGTTGGAGACATTCCGAATTCTTTTGTGAAGCTAGTGGTGAAATAATTTGGAGTACTAAAGCCTAATTGATCCGCAATCTCTGAAACAGAATAATCAGTTTGTGTAATTAATTGTGCTGCTTTTCGTAATCTAACCATACGAACATAGTCATTACTTCCACTTCCGGTAATTGCTGTGATCTTGCGATAGAATGTACTATTACTCATGTGTAATTGCTCTGCAAGAAAAGCAGTGCTTAGTTGTGGATTACTGATGTTGTTTTCTATCGATTTTTTAAGATCAGACAAGAATTTTAAATCCATAGGAGAAAGGTTAAGTTCCTTTTCATCCTCAAGGTTAACTGAGTTTATTTTTTCTTGTTGCTTATTCTTTAACTGAATTAAGTTATTCAGTTG
Organism: Puteibacter caeruleilacunae; assembly: GCA_005217565.1. Classification (GTDB taxonomy): domain Bacteria; phylum Bacteroidota; class Bacteroidia; order Bacteroidales; family Prolixibacteraceae; genus Puteibacter; species Puteibacter caeruleilacunae. Next base: position 93,826 of record SJCO01000002.1, on the reverse strand, counting down.
TGCTTTTAACTGTTTTATATGGAATGGTTTTGGAAGATATACCTCAGCCCCACTTTCCATGCCTATAATCTGATCGGTAATGGTCTCTTTTGCAGATAAAAATATGAATGGAATATGTGAGCTTTCGATATTTGTTTTGACTTTTTTACAGAATGATACGCCATCCATAACAGGCATCATAACATCCGAGATAATGATATCCACATTCTTTTTCTTAAGGCTTTTCAGAGCCTCCTGTCCATTATCTGTAAGGATAATATTGTAATGTTCTTTTAAACTATTCTGGAGGAACAAACGAAGATCTGCATTGTCTTCAGCGATTAATAGAGTTGGTAACTTACTTCTAGATTGTTCTTTATTATTTGAAATATCATTCTTAATTGCAGTTGACTGAACTTCTACATCATGAATGATGTCGTTATTCGCTGGTAAGGTTGCTTTCGGTAAAGAGATTGTGAATGTAGTTTCCTGGTCAGGAATACTATCAACCAGTAGCTCTCCATTATGCATATAAACGATCTCCTTGGTTAGTGCAAGGCCAATTCCTGAACCTTTAAGCATACTTGAGTCGTCTTGATTGACTTGATAATATCTGTTAAATATCTGACTTATCTGGTCAGGAGTCATTCCCTTACCTGTGTCCTTAATACTTATTATTAATCGACTATTTTGTTCTTGTATATTAATTGTTATCTGTCCTCCATCTGGCGTGAATTTTATTGCGTTACTTAAAAGATTATAAAAGACTGAAGCCATTTTAGTCGAATCAAATGTCCAGTATAAATGAACGGGATCGATAATAGAGTTTATGGTTATGTTTTTTTTCTGTGCCCATTCCGAGAAGGCGTTGATTTGCTCATCAACAAACGTTTTTAGCCTCACTTCCTTGAGTTTTATTTCCAGGAATCCTTGTTCTGCTTTTCTAAAGTCTAACAGGTTGTTAATCATTTTGAGTAGGCGATCAGTATTTCTTGATGCTATCTCCAGTAAGGTTTTTCTTTCTGGATTTTCTTCGCTTTCATGCAGACTTTCAATTGGACCTGATATTAGCGATAATGGTGTTCTAAATTCATGAGAGATATTAGTAAAGAAGCGCAACTTCATTTGGTTCACTTCATTATCTTTTTCTCTTTTCACCTGATTAATTTTGGCAATGTTTTTTAGTCTTATTCTAGCTCGAATAGTTCTGACAACAATGATTGCTACAGCCAATAAAATAACAGCATATACAAGCCATGCCTGCCATGTAAACCACCAGGGAGGAAGAATGATTATATTAGTATATGCTATTTTGTTACTCCAGGTTTCATTAGGATTTTTTACTTTCAGCTCGAAGATGTATTCTCCATAAGGTAGACTGCTAAAGTTAATTTGCCGGGAGTTTGTGTTGATCCATTGTTCTGACAACTCCTTGATACGATAGGCAAATTTTAGTTTTTTGATACTTCCATAGTAATAGTTTGTGAAATGAATGCTGAATGATTTTTGTTCATCTTGAATAAATATGGTATTCCAATGTCCATTTTGATAGTTTGGCGTGCTTTTAGATGATTCATACTTGAGGCTTTTATTGTTGGACTGGATATCTGTTATGATGGGAGTGACAGTTGTGCAGTCAGGTTTGATATCGGCGGGATTGAATATTGTTAGACCATTGACTGTACCTAAATATATATTGCCGGCGTCATCTTTGATGGCACTGTTTTGAACAAATTGATTTGAGGGAAGACCATCAGTTTGATTATAATACCTGATTATTTTGGGCGATTTATTTAGGAGAACCAATCCTTGATCAGTGGTTACCCATATCTTTCCTTGTTTGTCCTCAATAAATTCGTTGATCGTATTATTGGGAAGACCATCACCTGTGGTAAGATGTATAATTGTGTCATTATAGAAGTCTAACTTGAATAAGCCGTTGTCTTGTGTACCTATCCAAAGGTCATTGTTTGAGTCTTCATAGGCAGTGATCACCTCGTTGGAGTATATAGATTTTAAATCGAGATTAAATAATTTCGTTGATAAATGATTGTTTGAGGGATTGAATATGAACAGGCCGTATTGGGTACAAATGATAATTAGATCATTAGTTGTAACGAGAATGTCTTTGATTGAGTAAGAATAGCCAAAGGGGATTTCCTCTTTAGCAAAAGAGAAATCGTTAGAGTCCTTGTGTTTTGTAGCTTTTACTATTCCTTGTGTTGAGCTTGCAATCCAGACATCTCCCTTTGAGTCACATTCGATTGATGATATGTCACTGTTTGGAGGAAATACTCCTAATGGTGTTATTTTATGTGTGTATGGAGAGTAACTTAGAACACCGTGTAGATGGGTTGCTAACCAGAGCGTGCCGTCAGGGTGTTTGTATATATCATGAATACCTGATTTTATACACGACAAGTAGGGGTGAGACTTAAATTGGAAGTGATTGGTTAGATTAAAGATTCCAGATCCTTCTGTACCAACAATTAGTTCTCGCCCAAGCACCATACCCCTTATGACATTTGTTGTAAAGTTCTGTGAATTATTCGAGGGGTAGATATTATGAAAGATGTTATTTCTGTTTCGGTAAATGTTAACGCCTCCATAATATGTTCCAATCCAGAGGGAATTGTAGCTGTCTTTGAGTATGGTGGTGATTGAGACATTTGATAAGCCTTTAGGATTATTGGGATTGGGTACAATGTGTTGTATATTTCCCTGAGAAGGAAGAATAAATAAGCCGTTCTTTGTTCCCACCCATATTCGTCCGTCTTCATCTTCATTAATGGCCCTAACTTCTTGTTGTGTAAATATATCAGGAATGGTATCCTTCAGTACCAAGCCTGATGGTGTATTAATTAAATTATAAAGTGCTCTTTTTCCTCCACCAAGCCAAATTCTTTCTCTGCTATCGCGGAAAATTGTTTTAAAATTGTAGGGATTGTGATCTTTGTGTAATGGATTGATTTGTTCTATTTGATTATTATTCAAGTAAACGTGAAACACAATGGAATTGCTGATTAGGATTAATTGGCCAGATTTGAGCTCTAAAATAGAAGTAATGTTGCTTATATTTCTCGGGGGATTATTGAAATTAATTTTCCTGAAAGAGCTGTTGTCTTGTATATAAAGTCCTTCGTTGGTGCCTACCCAGAAATTATCTTGGCTGTCTTTTAGGGAAGATAAACATGCAATGTTTTTTAATTGAGCTACAGGAATAAAGTTATTATGCTGAGGAAGATATTTGTTGAGCCCATTGGTGGTTCCTACCCAAATAGTTCCTTGATGGTCTTGTGCAATTGTTTTGATGTGACTTCTCGATAAGGAGGTACTATCACCTGTTTTGTGATGATATTGAAAAACATTAATACCATCGTATCGGTTCAAACCATTTTCTGTACCAATCCATATTTCTCCTTGATTATCCTGAAAGAAACTTGTGATTGTATTGTGAGTTAAAGAATTTTCAACCGATAATGAGATGAAATTGTAGTCTAAAGTTGTTGAGAACAATAGCCACGTGTTAGTTAGTAGTACAATTAAAAGCGTAAGTTTTTTCATAGTATTAGTATTTCTTATTTATCGCTTTATCGTTTCTGGTCTAGTGTTGGGTAATATTACTAAACATCCAATAAGCCACCAAGATAGTCTTCTTTTAAAGTGTTTTATTTCAGATAAATGAACGATAATTATAGAAACGTGAACGAAAAATATAGGTTTCATTGGATGAAAAACAGCGTCTTGATTGCTGTAGGAAACCGATTGTATTTGTTTTAGACATGTTGACCTGATGATTTCAAGAATAAATGATCCGAGTTTATATGAAAGTTGGGATCGTTGTGGTGACCTTTTTTCAAACTTAATTGAACGATGGCAGAAAGTTGGTGTCTTCTATTTCCTATTGATTTGTACCGTTAAAAGAAATCTGGAATTGTTCTTTATGGCAACTAAAACAATTAAGCTGCAATTGGGAATGAGATAGATTCAGACACCTAAATGTGCAACCTATTTATTTAATTTTAAAAATAAGCTTATGAGAAAAATGCTTTTTGGTTTAATGACTCTTATGCTCCTGTTTGGATGTGAACGGGACAAAGAGTTTTACAAGAAACCCGACTGGCTAACGGGGTCGGTGTATGAAATACTGCAGAAGGAGGAGAAATTCTCTATCTATCTTGAGGCAGTCGATCGGTTGGGATTGAAGGAGGATTTTGATGGCAAGGCTTTGATGACTTGTTTTATTCCAAACAATGATGCTTTTAAGGCTTACTTATCGGAGAAGGGCTATGATTCAGTTGAAGATATGCCTGAAAAGGAGCTGGATGCAACGATTCGTTATACGATGTGTGTAAGATCGTTTAACAAAGAGGAGTTGGAAACTTATCATTTTAGTAGTTCTCCGCAAATGAAGGGTAAATACTATCGAGTAGAGTCCTATTACACAAAGGATGCTTATGAAGAAACGATGACCAATAGTGAGGATCAAAAAAAGGTTTGGTTATATAATATGCCTAAAACAGTGTCTTATTTTACGCAGACCTACTTTGATGCTATTGAGTTGGATGATCCCAAAAAGAGTGTCGATTTTTTGCTTGGTGATGGTGCCTGGGACGGTGATTTGGTATTGGGTAACGGTGCCAAAGTACTTACTTATGAGATTCCAGCTAACAATGGTTATGTGTATGAAGTGGATAAGTTGACAGATCCTTTGATGAATATTGAGGATGTGTTGACTTCGAATTCTGAGTTCTCATTGTTTAAGGAGATCTATGATTATTTTAGTGATTATCAGTATATGTCAAAGTTCAATAAATATGCTGGTGCCTTTGGGGTTGATTCGTTGTATCGTAAAAATTATGATGTATTTAATACGTTTTGGGAAGCGGATATGGCTACAGCCTTGCAATATGTAGGTGTCGCAAAACTGCATTGGTATTCAGGTTCAATGTTTGTTCCTCAAGATCAAGTATTGAGATCATATTTAGATGAAAAATTCGGACCAGGATCAGCTGATAATCCTGCTCAGTTACCCTTACTAACTTTGAAGTATTTAGTTGAGCAACATGCTATTGCAAAGCAACATGCATGGTTGGAGCAAATTCAAGATGGATCAGTGCAGACAAACTGGGGAGATAACTTTGAGTTTAATGAGTCAGATGTTTTCTACCAGTATATTGGTAGTAATGGAGTCATTTATGGGTTAAATAAGGTGCTTTCACCATCATTTTTCAATAGTGTTCTTGGTCCAGTATTGTTTAATCCTAATGAATCGATTTTTTCCTGGATCGTTGAAAAAACACAATCCACAAATCTTGTGAATAACAGATCAATTGGTTTAGGGCTTATTGTTGCCGACAATGAGGCTTTCACCGATAAAGGATATCGCGTTTCTAATGAAGGTTATCCAATAGGAGATGAGAAAATTCAATATAACGATAATGGAAGCTGGAAAGATTATCCTTATCAGGATCTTGTTAGGTTAATGGATCTGCATATTGCAGTGATTGATGATAATATTGATTTCTCTCAGGAAGGCATTGTTAAGAATCTAGGGAGTTTCTCGTTGTTTAAATATAAGAACAACAAGTTGTATGTTAATGAATCTGATCTTAATGAAACCGATAAATTATATGCTGAGATTTTGGAGATAGATGAAACTCCGATCAATGGTATTACTTACCACGTAACAAATCCATTAACGCCTGCAAAGAATAAGCTTGGAGGCCTATTGTCGGGTTATGATCAATTCAGTGAATTCGGAAACTTATTGGAGAAATGTGAGTTGTTGGATGGTGGGAAATTAAAGTCTTCATTGGTAGGCGTGGATAATTTTATCGTATTGGCTCCTTCGAATAGTGCTATTGCTCAGGGTATTGCTAATGGGCTAATTCCGGCTTTGCCACAAGATAGTGATGAGGACGAGGTAAAAGAAGATAAGATTGATGAGCTACAGGTGTGGTGTAAACAATATTTTATTTCGATGCAGGAAAATAGTCAGACTCATTATTTGATTCCAGGTGATCCAAAAAGTAAGGAGTTTGAAACCATGCAATTCGATCCTCAAAATTCGACAGTAACCAAGAAGGCATATGTTAAGGTTGATTGTACGCCTAATGCTGAATCTTTGACGGTAAAGAGTCATAAAACTGGTAAGGAATTGGAAACCAATGCTGATGAACCAGTAATGATTGCCAGTAACGGATTGCTTTACAGTATTGATGAGCTATTTTAAAACGAGAATTTATGAAAAAAATAATCATACTATTACCCCTGTTGTGCCTGGTATTTCTTAGGACGGGATTGGCACAGGGTGTGATCAATGTTAGAGGTACGGTAGTTGATGAAAATAAGGAACCTCTGATTGGTGTAACTGTGGCGGTTTTAAATGAAGATGATCGTGTTGTAGATGGATCAATAACCGATTTTGATGGACGTTATTTTATTAAAGTAGGGTCAAATGGACGTCTACAGTTCTCTTTCATCGGGATGAAATCACAGACACTTGATGTTAAAGGAAGAAGTGTTATTAATATTACAATGCAGGAACAGCATTCTACTATTGATGAGATTTCTGTGATTGCAAGAGAAAAGAAGAGCGATGGATTTATGCCAATTGATAGTCGAGATATGGCAACTGCACGTGAGAATTTTGACATGGCTGAGGTTGAAGGAGTAGGTGTTACGTCTCTGGAAGAGGCAATGTCTGGTCGTTTGGCCAACGTAAACATTATAGCAAACTCAGGAGATCCTGGTTCCGGAACCGCTATACGTATTAGAGGTACCGCATCGTTGAATGGAAATAACGAACCACTGATTGTTGTGGATGGGATTCCATTTGAAACTAATATTTCCGATGACTTTGACTTTGCAACAGCCAATGAGGAAGATTTTGGATCATTGGTGAATATTGCTCCAGAGGATATCAAGAGTATTGAGGTATTAAAAGATGCTGCAGCCACAGCGATTTGGGGTGAGCGAGGATCAAATGGTGTTTTGGTTATTTCTTCAAAACGTGGTCGCGTTGGAAAAACATCCATTAACTTTTCTTCTAAATTTAGTGTTAGAGAAGAGCCCGATCCTATTCCATTGTTGAATCGTAATCAGTACTATGCATTGCAGCAGGATGCCATGTGGAACCGGATGAAGGATTTTGTGTCTGAAATAGCATATGAAAATTTAGAGTATGAGTACAATGATCTTCAGGATTATTTGAATCCTAACTTTAAGTATTTCGATGAGTTTAATGCTGAAACAGATTGGACAGACCTGATTACTCGTCAATCGATGACTCAGGACTATAACCTATCGATGAGTGGGGGGGGAGACCGCGCTCGTTACTACGTATCAATGGGATATCTTACAGATAAAGGAACAACTATTGGTACTGGATTAGACCGTTTTACCAGTAGAATTAATATTGATTATAATGTATCCCGTAAGTTAGTTTTTTCAACTGACTTTTCTTTTGCTACCAGTACAAAGGATGCTCCATTTTCTCAGGATGAATGGAAAAGTGTTCGAGGTCTCGCTTTAATCAAAAATCCGGGAATGAGTCCATATGAGATTGATGAAGAAGGAAATATGACTGATATCTATTTTACTGCAGATAACAATAATCAAAACTGGCAAGGAAGCCTGACTGATTATTATAATCCTGTAGCAGCGGTAAATGAGTCGTCTAACGAAGTCCTTAATAGTAGAATTCGCAGTACTTTCCGTGTAAAGTACAATTTTATTGAAGGCTTTACTTATCAGGGGGATGTGTCGTTCGATTTGAACAATACGCAGAATAAGAAGTTTTTACCTCAGGTTGTAACAGGTATTCCATGGAATAAGGGGAATGCGAACAAAGCGGTTGATGGAACAACCGAATCTTTCTCTGTATATATTTATAATAAGTTGAACTTTTATAAAGTATTTAATGAGAAGCATGAAGTGAATGGCTTATTGGCCACAACAACCCGTATGAGTACGTCGGATGCATATAGTGGTGCTGTTAGTGGATTGAATTCAAGTCAGGTGACCGACCCATCAGCAGGAGGTGTAATTCAGGAACTATCGTCAGGAACCAGTGAAGGACGTTCAGGATCGGTTCTCACACGTTTTCACTATAAATATGATGATCGTTATATCATTGATTTAGGACTTCGTACCAGTGGTAACTCCGCGATCGGTAAGGATGTGCGATGGGGATTATTCCCAAGTGTGGCATTAGCCTGGAGGATTTCTTCAGAGGATTTTGCCCAACGAGAGTGGCTGGACGATTTTAAAGTAAGATTTAGCTGGGGTAAGAGTGGTAACCTTCCTGGAGGTGGAGCTCATTCAACTTATAGTGCATCTGGCGGATATTATGATATGCCTGTTGTTAAGCCAGATGATATACAGTTGGATAAGTTGACTTATGAGACTGTGTCACAGTTTAATGCAGGATTAAATCTCGCATTAAAGAATTATAAATATGAGTTCAGTTTGGATGTTTATGACAAAAAGACTGATGATATGCTTTTCAAAGATGTTGCTCTTCCGGGATCTACAGGGTTTGACAAAGTTAAATACATGAATATGGGCGGTGCCCGTAACTATGGTTGGGAATTCACTGCTAATGCCAGATTGTACCAGGACAAAGCCTGGAGTGTAAGATGTAGGATTAACCTTGCTCAAAACTTTAATGAGATTCTTTCTTATCCATCTAATTTTGGAACCAACAAGTTCTCGCTTAAAAATGGAGAAGATAGTTATGCCAGAACACTTCGTTTAGGTGACCCAATTGGAGCGTTCTATGGATTTATCTGTGACGGTGTGTATTCAACCGAAGATGAGACTTATGCGACCGATAAAAATGGTAACGTGATTCAATCCTTATCAGGTGATCCGGTACAAATGATGACTACTAACTATGCTTATAAGGCAGGAGATGCTAAATATCGTGATATCAATTTTGATGGGGTAATTGATGAATATGATGTGGTTTATTTGGGTAATGGTATGCCAGATTTAATGGGTGGTATTGGCCCTTATGTTCGTTACAAAAGCCTTTCTCTTAATGCTTTCTTTAGTTTTAACGTAGGACAAGAGATCGTAAACCTGGCTCGTATGGATACAGAGAATATGTACGGGAAGGATAATCAAAGTACTGCAGTGTTGAGTCGCTGGAGAATTGCAGGTGACCAAACAGATATACCTAGAGCACTGTATAAAGTGGGGTATAATTTTATGGGGTCAGACCGCTTTGTAGAAGATGGATCGTTCATGAGATTAAAGACACTGACCTTAAACTACAAGATGGAAAAGAAACCATGGTTGAAGCGATTCGGTGTTGAGCGTATTAATTTATTTGTTTCGGGTTATGATTTGTGGACTTTAACGAACTACAACGGACAGGATCCTGAGGTTAGTATTGGTGGTAGCTGGACTAAGTTGATTGGAGCGGATCGTTCCAAGACTCCAAGATCGAAGCGATATACTTTCGGACTTAATGTGAAATTCTAAGCGTTTAGGTATGAAAATTAAAACAATAATATATGTTGCTCTTATGGGGGTAACTATGGCAATGACCACAGGGTGTAACGAGTGGTTAGATGTGTTGCCTGAAGATAAGATTCTAAAAGATGAATTCTGGGAGTCAAAAGAGGATGTAGAGGGGATGCTCGCTGCTGCATATAATGCGACTCGTGAAGGGGTTCATGCTATGATTGTTCACGGGGAAGTACGAGGTCCGGTATTAAAAGCTGTTGGAAATGATGGAGATGCCCGGAAGATTGATGAGTTTGATATTCTCCCTTCAAATAAATGGACTAAATGGAGTAACTATTATAAGGCTATAGGATATGCTAATACTGTTTATAAAATGGCTCCTACTGCCGAGGCGAATGACCCTATATTTTATGAAGGAGAATTAAAAGCATATCAATCAGAGGCTTTGTTTCTTCGTGCATTGAATTATTTTTATTTGGTGAGAACCTGGGGCGATGTGCCCTTAATTACAGAACCATATGAAACCGATGCACAGGAGTTTACAATGGCTAAGTCTACACAGGAAGAAGTACTTAATCAAATTGTTGCTGATTTGAATCAGGCTGTATCAACTGCAAAATTAAGCTACGACAAGTTAGAGTATGTCAAAGGGCGTGCTACGCAGTGGTCAATCAAGGCATTACTTGCTGATGTTTACTTGTGGATGGATAATTACCAAAAGGCTGAGGAAGTGGCAACCGATGTGATTAAAAATGGTCCGGCTTTCCTTACGCCACCCGAGGGATGGTTTAGCATATTTTATCCGGGGAACTCGGTGGAAGGTATCTTCGAACTACAGTTTTCGACCAAGTACAATCAAAAAGGTGACTTATATTCCTGGTTCTATCAAAGTCCATTATTTCGTGTCTCTTTGATGTTTGATACGGAAGAGGAACCTGTATATGATGATCTGGAGGATGCTAGAAGATATGGAAGTGTATACTTTGGAGAGGTATATAAATACTGGGGTAGTGCTCCATTTACATTGGAACCAGTTGAAGTATTTAAACGATCAGATTATGAGCGGGATGCCAACTGGAGTATTTATCGTATTTCAGATATGTATTTAATTTTGGCTGAGGCTTTAACTGAGCAGCAAAAGTTTGGCGAGGCTGTGGATATTCTTGAAGAGTTGAGGGCTGCCAGGGGAATTGAGTCATCTGTATCAGTTTCGATGGATAAAGTTTCTCTGGAGGACTTTATCTTACAGGAGAGAACAAGAGAGTTTGTCGGTGAAGGTAAAGAATGGTTTGATCTGTTGAGAATTGCCAAACGAAACAATTATGAGCGTAAAGATATGTTGATGAGTGCAGTATTAATTAATGCTTCAGCAAAAGATTTACCTGTAATGAAGAGTAAGCTTACAGATCCTAATAGCTACTACTTACCGATTCATATTGATGAGTTAAAGAATAATGATAAACTGATTCAAAATCCATACTATGAAGATGTTACTAAGATATAAACAGAAAGCTGACTACAAATTTTTGCGACAGTTAACTGCAATTAGCTGTGTTGTGTGTCTCCTGGTAATAGCGGTGGGCTGTGAACGAGATATAGATCAGAATTTTTCTGTGAATGAAGACCTGCCGATCGGACTGTATTTGGAGAGTCGACCAAATGATTTCTCACTCTGGATTGAGGCACTTAAAGAGACTGACTTATATAATGCCTTCAATGTTGGTGGAACTTATACTGCTTTTGTGCCAGATAATGATGCGATGACCGCTTTTATGCAGGAGCATGGGAAGTCGCAAGTGTCTGATTTTGATAAGGAGTATTTGAAAGAGGTGGTGAAATACCATACATTGAATACTAAATTTATGCATACCAATTTTATTGAAGGTTATATTCCGGATACTACATTTACTGGAGATAAGTTGATTACCAAGTATGGTGATGCTGGTATTAACTCCATCTATGTAAATGATGAAGCATTAATTGTCGAAAAGGATATTGAGGTGATTAATGGTGTTGCGCATAAGATTGATAAGGTATTGACGGTTGTTACCGAGTCGTTGTATGAGCAGATTAAGAAAGATGAGACTTTAACTTTATTTGCAGAGGCATTGGAAAAAACAGGATGGAGTGATTTCTTGTCTGAGATGGATAAAAATAACCTGAAGTTTTATACCATTCTGGGAGTTTCCAATGATGTGTTTGCAGCTAATGGAGTGAATTCATTTCAGGATCTGGCCAACAAGTATAGTGATATAGGAAACTATAAGGATGCTAAAGATTCATTAAATATGTTTGTTGGTTACCACATTTTAAATGGAGGACTTTCGTATGGTGATTTATCAACGTTTCCAACAGAGAATAAAAAGCGTAATGTTTTAACTGCAGTGGAAGGCGAGTTGGCAACTGTTAGTGAAGAGAATCAGGAGATTCTTTTCAACGACGATGAGGAGCTGAATTATAAGGTTGAGCTTAATACTGAAAATATGAATAACCTGGCTAAGAATGGGGTTTATCATGTAATTAAGCAGGAAATGCCAGTTTATACACCTAAGCCAACAGAAATTGTTTGGGTTCTAACAGAAGATAATCCTGAAATATCTGGGTTGCCATTTTATAGAGATGGCTTAGATAATTCATCTAGATCAATAAATGAAGTAGATGTTGAGAGAATCAAGTGGAAGATAACACCAATGACTGAAGGAGCTGGGATTTCGTATGATCAGCGATTTAATATGACTAAGCCTGGACCGAACTCGCCTGTGACTTGTGAAGTTAATCCATCCGATTTTATTCGTTTCTATACGGCTGAAAAGAATGGCTGGATAGAATTAAGACCTCCAACAATTGTTAAGGGTAAATACAAAGTCTATCTGGGTATCATTAATGCACCTGGTCGTGCTACATTCCAGACTTTTGTTGATGGTCAGAAAGGCCCAATTTATAACCATGGATGGTGGGCTGCCGGATATCAGGATAAAGATCTGGGAACTTACACCTTTGGTAAAACAGAGGAGCATGTGATTAAGTTATCTTATATCAAAGGATGGATCTTTCAATTGCATCATATTCGTTTTGAGCCAGTTGAGTAGTGTTTTTTAGTTGAAATTTAAAAGTAAAAAGTATGAATAGAATATTATACCTACTATTGATTTGCCTGGGATTCGTATCATGCGAGCAGGATCGATGGGGAAATTATTATGATACTCAGGATGCTGTCGTATCAGATCAAACGGTATGGGATGCTGCCTCAGATGATAATGAGATTAACCAGTTTATCGATTTGATGAAGCAGGTTGAGCTGACTGATCGTTTACAGGGGAAAGAGGTGTTAACCTTGTTTGCACCTAAAAACGGGACTTTCGATGGTTCTTCTATGAGTGATGAGGAGAAAACAGCGTTTGTTAAAAATCACATGGTATCGTCAAATATTGTTCTGGCGAATCTTCAAGAGGAAGAGCGTTACAGAACATTGAATTCAAAATATATTCGTGTTGCAGAACAAGATGATGCTTATACTGTAAATGAGGAGATTGGTATTGATCCTGCACAAAAGCTTTGCAAGAATGGATCATTAATTATTGTAGATGCTCCTATACTTCCGGAGGCCAATCTGTACGACTATGTACTGTCGTTGGGTGATGATTATTCATTGATTAGAGATACATTGATGGCGAATGAACTCAAGATTTTTGATAAAGAGAATAGTTTGCCTGTTGATATGGATGCTCTGGGAAATACCATTTACGACACTGTTTGGGTTTATACCAATGACATATTCTCTTTTTCAGGTGATTTTTCGGATGAATCAGAAACGTATTCTGTGATGATTCCTACTAATGAACAGTTTCTGGCAGCTCGAGAGCAGGTGTTTGATTATATGCAATCGAAGATGGGACATTATCCCCAGGCTGAGGATACACTAATGGTTCAGGATTGGCTGTTTAGTGCGATGGTTTATGAGGGAATCATTGATGAAGCGAATGTTCCGGAAAAGATGGAATCACTTGGAGGACAGGTTTGGATTTCTGATAAACAAGGAGATATTACAGGTACCACTAGTGTAAGTAATGGTGTTGCTGCAACAATTTCTGGTTTTAAAGTTCCCTTGTACAAATATATGGGAGTGCTTAATTACTGGCCAGGTATTTGGTACAATAGCATGATGACTGACCAAATGCATGAAGATTATTTTGTGTTCGGAGAAGGTGTAGCGGATCCTCCAGTTGGTGGAGCAATTGTGGATGCTGGTCATGGAGGTGTAGCATGGGTTCAGATTAATGAAGAGACTGTTAATAAAACAACATTGGATGATCCATCTACACGTAACCTTTGGATGGAATGTTTACCTGTTCAGGAGATAGAATCAAATGGAGAGAAGAGTCTTGTTGTTCGTAATTTAGTTCCAGGAACGTATGAAGTCACTTTCTCGTTACGTGATTGGAAGCATCCTAATGTCCAGGTTTATGTGAATGGTCAACCAATTGGTAAGCCTGTTGGTAAGCAAGGTAGTGGATTTAACTGGGGGAAGGATCCAAACGATTTGACCTGGGATAAAGTGATTGGGTATTATACCCATGAGGACGGAGATCCTGATCAGGTGTTTGTACGATTTGAGACTGCAGGTGATTCACCGTCTTTCAGGTTAGTACCATTTAGGGTATTACTAAGACCAACCGAGAGTGTTTACTAGTCTAATAATGAATGAACTTGTATATGAAAAAGATATATTTAATAGTACTTCTTGGATTGCTTTCCGGATTTGGCTTTGCACAAAAAACAGGAAGCAGAAAAGATGTAAATAAGACAAGCTCATCTGTCAAGGGATTGGTAATTGGAGATAATGAGTCTCCAATAGAAGGAGCTTTGATCAAAGTGATCAACGACACAATTACCACCCGTACAGATGTAAATGGTAAGTTTGAAATACCCGTTTTTGCGAAAGACAAAGGAATGGCCATTTCCATTTCTTCGGAAGGATATCGCGATGCAGAGATCTATTGTCAGGGGCGCAATGAATTACGTATTACCTTATTGAAAACGACTGACCGGGTTAACCCAACAAAGAGATTCAATTTGGGATATGTTGAGCAGGAAAGTCGCGTTACGACTTCAAGTGTAGCAGGAATTGGTGATGACAAGATCTCTGCAGCGAAAGAGTCTGTTGAACAGAATTTACAAGGACAGATTGCTGGTGTAAATGTGATTAATCGCTCGGGCATGCCGGGAGAAGGCGCTTACTTTGATATTCGTGGACTATCGTCGTTGTTTGCAGGGAACTCTCCATTGATTATTCTTGATGGAGTATATGTGAATATGAATGGTCAGCAATCACCTGTATTTGATGGTGTGTTTAGTAATCCTTTTGCCAACCTTAATGTCTCTGATATTGAAAATATCACTGTATTGAAGGGGGCTGAAACTGCTGCATATGGTTCACTTGGAGCCAATGGAATTGTGATTATAGATACTAAAGAAAGTGATGGATTGGAAACCTCAATCAATGTGTCAATGCAAGGGGGTGTATGTGATGCGCCTAAGTCAATTCCATTACTGAATTCGGGTGGTTTTACCTCCTTAATGACAGAACTTGCTCATCAGAAATATAGTATGAATGAGGTTGTTGCATTATTCCCTGGTTTAGTGGATGATAAAAGTATGCCTCAATATTATACCTATGCTAACGAAACAGAGTGGCAAGACGAGATTTTCGGAACCGGTGCTGTTCAGGATTATTTTGTAAACGTAAAGGGAGGTGATGCGGTAGCACATTATTCTCTTTCATTAGGTTATCACGATGTCAAGGGTATTCTTGAAAATACTGATTTGTCGAGATATACAACTCACATTAATGCAACAATTAATGTATCACCAAAGGTTAAGCTTTGGACATCTCTTGGATATAATATCAATAAAAGGAGTTTAAAAGAGCAGGGGATTGAAACTGCGGTTTCACCGTTGTATTCTACTTTATTTAAGGCTCCGTCAATGGCTCCATATTCCAGTGAGGCTTTAACTGGTAATAAGACTGTATATCTTGAGGAGGTCAAAGAGTTTGATGTTTCGAATCCAACCGCTTTGGTACAGGTGACTGATAACTTTGAGAAAAGTTATAATATTTTCGCATCCTTGGGTGGTGAATACGCCTTTTCACAAGCGTGGAAGTTAAGCTTTCTTGCATCAAGCAACTATCGCAAAAACAGGGAGAATCTTTTCATCCCAGGTGTAAGTATGAATACCATTGCTACCTTAAATGATCCAGAGGTAAAGAATATGGTGAAACATGGAGTGGGGGTTGGACATAGTACCTTTATGAAAGGAAACTTGATGCATCACAAACGTTATAAAAGTGGAAATACCTTGAATATTAATGTTGGAGGATTAGCGCTTTTGATGGATAATGAGTATGATTTTGGGCAGGGAATTAACACTTCAAACGATGAATTTAATAGTCTTTCCAATACCACAGATAAGAAGTTAATTAGTGGCTATCTGGACAACTATAACTACATGGCTTATAATGCTGCTGTTAACTACGGTGTTCGCGACAAATATTTTGCTACAGTTATCTGTTCAACTGATCGTTCTTCTGTATTTGGAGATAATGGGGCATTTGAAATTTATCCGGCTGTTTCTTTGGGTTGGCGACTATCATCAGAAGAGTTTCTTAAAAATAAGGCTTGGTTAAATGATTTGAAGTTAAGGGCCGGAGTAGGTAGAGCTGGAAATAGTAATGTGGCTAGTAGTACCGGTCAGTATTTCTTTACATCAAAGAAGGTTAAGTCGATAAATGGAATAGTTAGAAATGGAATTCCTAATGGTTCGTTGAATAGCGAGAAGCGTGAGATGCTAAATCTTGGATTAGATTGGTTAGCATTTGATAATCGTGTTGATGTGAAGGTTGATGGTTACATTGAAACCTCAAAGGATATGATGGTGAATAAATCGACATCTGATTTTCTGGGGTATAGTTCATTCTTGATGAATGGAGGTGAGATGCAGAATAAAGGTGTGGAGATTTCGGCAAACTTTAAGGTTGTAAATCATAACGATTTTGATCTTACTGTTGGTGGTAACATCAGTTTTTCTAATAGTGAAATAAAGAGCCTTGGAGGAGACCAACACATCATTACTGATATTCCAGGAGGATCGGTAATTTCAGTTATTGGTGGAAATCCATATGAGTTTTATGGATTTAAAACGACAGGAGTTTTTGCAACGCAGGCGGAAGCTGATGCTGCTGGTCTTACAAATAGCGCGGGCGTACAGTTTGGTGCAGGTGACGTTACTTTTGTTGATAAAGACGGTAATGGAATCATTAATAATAAAGACCGCTTTAGTTTGGGTAGCGCTACTCCAGATATGTTCGGAGGATTCTATGTTGATGTTGATTTCAAGGATTTCTTCTTGACTGGTCAGTTTACTTTTTCAAAAGGGGCTGAAGTGTATAATTACATGAGAGCACAATTAGAAAGCATGTCTGACTTAAATAATCAGGCGACTTCAGTGACCAATAGATGGATGATCGAAGGTCAGCAAACCAATATGCCAAAAGCTACATATGGAGATCCAATGGGAAATGGACGTTTTTCTGATCGCTGGATTGAGGATGGCTCATACCTCAAATTGAAATCGTTGACCTTAGGGTATAATCTTCCAAAAAACTGGTTAGGCTTTGTTCAAGATGGAATTGTGTTTGTAACAGGAGAGAATCTGTTAACCATGTTCTCTGATTACCTTGGGTATGATCCAGAATTCAATTACAGTAGTGAGCCTGTTTTGAATGGTGTTGATTATGGAAAGGTTCCTTTGGCAAGATCAATTATGTTGGGAGTTAAGGTTACATTGTAAAAGCTAAAAACAAAGTTTATGTATAAAAATATAAAATACATATTTCTGGCATTTCTTGCTATTGGAGGCATGGCTTGTAATGACTTCTTTGAGACAGACAAAGATGATATCATTGCCGGAGATAAGAATTATCAAAGTATTCAGGAGATTACCAACACAATTGTAGGTATTAATGGCCTGATACAGGATGTTGCTGATCAGAATATCATTCTGAACAGTTTATTGAGTGATGAAGTACTTCCATCAACGGTTGCTCCTGACGAATTTTTTCAAATTGAGCAGCGTAAGGTAAGTGCGGAGAACAAGTTTGGTGATCCTAGTGATTATTACAAAATTGTGGTGAACTGTAATGACTTACTTGCTACGTTAGATACGACGGATATCATCAATGTTGGATTTGATTCGGAAGAAGCAAAGGCTATTAGATTGCAAGCTTATACGAGTAGAGCCTGGGCTTATATCAACTTAAGCTATATTTATGGAAAAGTACGTTATTTCTACGATCCATTAATAGAGTTTGATGAGCAAAAAGTTGCAACATTCCCAGAATTGACACAGGATGAGTTGGTTGAAAAGCTAATTGGTGAATTGGAAAGTCACAAGGGCGATATCGGTTACGTTAACTGGGGAGAGATTATGGGTGATAATGATGGAGAGTGGAATTTGATGCGCATACCATTTAATTTATTACTTGGGAATCTGTATTTAATGGCCGATCGGTACTCTGATGCACTAAGTCAGTATTTAATCTTGTTGAATGATGTTGAGGGCAATAAGTATACAATATCGTCGAAATATGGATTTGGGAAATGGAGCGAAATTTTTACAAAATCCATTACCTCTAATTCGAATGAGATTTATACAGCAGTTCCTTACAGTAAGTCTAATTTCCAGCAGCATGAGCTGCAAAGTTTCTTTACCTGGGATTTGGCTCCTGATGGTTTGGGATATTTGGTTCCTTCAGATACTGTAGTAAGCAGTTTTGAACTTCAATCTAATAATTTTGAGCAAAAAGGTGATTTTCAGCGTCTGGCAGCTTCTATTGGTGTGATTCCATCAATGGATAAATCAATGGTGTACAAATATACTATCGGGCGACAGGCATATGATAATAATGCACCAATTATTTTATATCGGGCAGCAGATGTGCATTTGGCAATGGCTGAGTGTTTCAATCGATTAGGTGATGCTGATATTGCTTTGGCGTTACTAAATGATGGTTTGCAGGATTTTTGGTTAGGATCGGAATGGGATGAGGTGTTATCGGATCGATACAGTATTCCTGAAGGATTAAAAGAGAACGTTGGTATAAGAGGAAGGGTAAATCTGAAGCCTTATGTGTTGGATGACGAAAGTACACAGTCTGAAGTGCATCAGGTGGAAGAGTTTATTGCTAACGAGTATCTTTTAGAGATGGCTTTCGAAGGAAAGCGTTGGCCTGCACTGGTACGAATTGCGAAGCGTTGGATGGGAGATGATGGAGCTACAGGGGCTTCATTCCTTGCTGATCGTATAGCTACTAAGTCAAATGCTTCATCTGCAATGAGAGAAGAGTTAATGGACCCAGAAAACTGGTATATTAAACGCTAGTGGTTTTTTATTGGTTTAATCGTTGCCCATAGCATTCAGTGTGATGAATGGATGTGTTGGATTGTCCTCCAGGTTGGTTCCTGGGGGACTTTTTAAGAAGAGAATTAGGTATACTTGAAAAAGTTTGGAATATAGATGGTTAAGGTTTTAGGTAGATTAATAGGTTTATTCATTGTGATGCTATTGTCTTGGATTGGTTTGGCTCAGGAAAGATCAAACAGGATTATTTCGGGGGAAAAGCAACTTGATAATAAGTGGTTTGAATCATTGTATAGTGAGGGAAGTCAGAAGGTGTACAGAGGTGAGGAATTAACTACAATCGGAATGCCTTGTGGTGGAATTGCAGCTGGCCAATTGTATGTTACTGGAGATGGAACTCTAGCTAATTGGTGGATTGCTAATAATGCTTATAATACTGGTTATGGAGTGGATAGTCTCATGAACTTTCAAACAAGTCAGGGACCTTGGAAAGTTTGTTATCAAACTTTTAAACCTCAAAATTATTTTAAGCAAGGATTTTCTGTGACATTAAGTCACAATGGAAAAAAAGTAACAAGGAATCTCGATAAATCTGGCTTTAATGATATTGGCTTTATAGGTGAATATCCCATCGCAAAAGTTTTATATGAAGATAATGAGCAATCATTGCCTGTTAGTATAAATATGGAGGTGTTTTCTCCTTTTATACCTTTAAGTGCAAAAGAATCAGCAACTCCTGCAACAATTTTTAAATTTAGAATAAAGAATACATCGTCTGAAAACATTAATGCGGAACTCTCAGGATACCTTCAAAATATTGTAATGAATGACTTGAAGGGGATTGCAACAGGAGAGATTAGAAATCAGGCTATGAAACAGAAAGGGATTCAGTCCTTATTTATGGATTATATTTCTTCTGAATCATCAGAAAAAGAACATCCTTATAATGGGAATATCTCACTTTCGTTGTTAAGTGATAAAGGATCAATTATCACCAACAAAAAGAAGCGATCAAAAGGAAAGGCTAAGACACAGTTGGGAAATGAGCTGATAGGAGAGGTTTGCCAAAAGATTAAACTATCGGCGGGAGAAGAAAAAGAGATTGTATTTTTGTTAACGTGGTTCTTCCCAAATCGACCTAAAGATTTTGGAAATGGACATAATTGGACGAAACCAATTCCAACCAAAGGCCCAATTATTCGGAATATGTATGCTAATTGGTTCAACTCATCATTGGATGTTGCAAGTTATTTAAAAGCGAATTTTAACAGGTTGGATAAAGAGACTCATGCGTTTCATGAAAGTTGGTATAGAAAGTCGAATCTTCCATATTGGTTGAAACAGAGAATTATGATGCCAGTATCGACATTAGCTACAGAAACATGTCAGTGGTGGGCAGATGATACCTTTTGGGCTTGGGAAGGTGTAGGTTCGTGTGTCGGTACATGTACACACGTGTATAATTACGTACAGGCAATTGCCCATTTATTCCCCGAATTAGAGCGAAATGTTCGGGAAAAAACAGATTTAGGGAAATCATTTGATAAGCAAGGAGGAATTTCATATCGTATTGGATGGGGGAAAGTTGCCATGGATGGTCAAATGGGAACCATTTTAAAATGTTATCGGGAGCATTTAATGTCGAAGGATAATTCGTTTCTTGAACGAAACTGGACCAAAATAAAGATGGCAATGGAATATGCCATCAAAGCTGATGGTAATGACGATGGTTTAATTGAGGGAGCACAACATAATACATACGATATCAGTTTCTATGGTCCGAATACATATGTAGGTGGTTTGTATTTGGCGGCTCTGAAAGCAGCAGAGCAGATGGCTTTAATTGTGAATGATAATACATTTGCCGAGAAGTGTAGAAAGATCTATCTCAAAGGTTCGAAGTTATCTGTAGAGCAGTTATGGAACGGGAGATATTTTATACAGAAGGTTGATTTACAAAAACACAGTAAAAATCAATATGCTAATGGTTGCTTAAGTGATCAATTGTTTGGACAAACATGGGCTCATTTGTTGGATCTGGGATATATTTATCCTCAAAAGTGTGTTGAAACTGCTCTTCAATCAATTTGGGAATTTAATTGGACTAAGGATGTTGGAACATATAATGAAATTTATACTCCTGAAAGGTATTTTGCACATGCAGGTGAACCTGGATTGTTTAACTGTACATTCCCTCTAGGGAAGCACTTAAATAAAAACTCAGTTCGATATCGTAATGAGGTATGGTCTGGATTAGAGTATCAGGTAGCCACCAATATGATTTATGATGGATTATTGGATAATGGTCTATCGATTGTAAAAGGTGTACATGAAAGGTATCGACCAGAGAAGCATAACCCATGGAATGAGATTGAATGTGGGGATCACTATGCCAGAGCTATGGCGTCATGGGGTATTTTAACAGCTTTAGAAGGTTTCAATTATGATGGTCCTAAAGGGAAAATAGAGTTTGCTCCTCGTACTAACAATGATAGCTATAATGGCTTTTTTATTGGAGCAGAAGGCTGGGGTGATTTGAGTCAAAATATCTCAGGGAAGAATCAATTTGTTAAACTTAGGTTGGAATATGGTTCTTTAGTACTTAATGAGTTGGAGTTACAATCAGAGTCGGTAGAGAGTGTTGAGGTGACCTATAAAAACAAAAAATGTGATTGCGAGTGGCATTATGAGGACGGTAAACTTGTATTGTCTGATTTAAATTTGACAATCAATAAGGGAGAACAACTTAATGTTAAAATTAATTATTCTGAAGATTTTGAGTTAAGCATATTATCTGATCAAGTAGGATACAATAGTGGTGAAAAAATAATCGTTTATTTTCGAAGCAATTATAGATATTCTGGTTTGTCGGGAGAAAGCTATTCCGTGGAAGATTTAGAGGGGAATATTATTACTTCGGGGAGTCCTAAGTTTAAAGGGAATAAATGGTCTGCAAATTGGTGGACTGCAGATTTTAGGATTGAACAAAGTGGAGACTATCTATTAAAGTTATTAGTTGATGATAACTGCTTTTGTTCTGATACCTTGCATGTAGAAAAGGATATGCTTTGGAAATCATGCTTTTCTACCATTGCCATTGATATGATGAAAGAACGTTCTCAACATACTGTAACAGGAAAAGGATGGCGTGATTGTGGGGGAGATCTACAAGAGTTAAGCAGTCATGTTGTTGCATTAGATGGTTTGTGTGATGTTATTGAACTTGCTTCTGATAAAATCTCTGCCGAGGAATATAATTTTATCTTGAAGCAAATGATAAGGGGAACTGATTTTATTGTTTATTATCAGGATTTAGCGAAAGAGAAAGGATTGGGAGATGGCGCTGTTGTTCATGAGAGTCGTCAAATCGATATTGTTACCGGTAATGTTGCAAAAGCAGCTTATATATTTGCTCGTGTAGCGAGGTTATTAAATAAGGACAAGCCCAGGTCAGCTAAGCATTATCTAGAGCGTTCAAAAAGAGCTTATAATTGGATTAGTAAAAATGGCCCGATAATAAATAAGGAAGAACAGAGATTTTATGCTCCTGTTCATGGTGCACCCACAGGATCGATACCTCCTACAGATCAATGGATGACACGCGATTTAATTACGATGTTAAGAGCATCAATAGAATTATATAAGAATGGAGAAAAGCGATATAAGGATGATGCTATAGAATTGGCTCGACAGATAATGAAAAGGCAAATCCCGCGAACAAGCAGTGATAAAGGATTATTTGGTCATTTTTATACTTATGGTGATTTTTCGTCTTTTGGAAATAAAAAGTTTTCAGAAAAGGGTAATATACATTGTGGGGCATGGAGTAAAGAAGGTAGGATTTATAATAAGGGGGGGCATTATCCTCATTATATTCTTCCTTTTATTGAGATGAAACAACTATGGAACAATCACCCTGCCGCAAAGCAATGGGATCAATGTTTAAGAAATTTTGCATATGGCTATTTTGCACCCGTGTGTAATATGTCTCCGTTTAAATTACTACCTGCGGGCTATTATAATGATGAAGGAGTTCTCTATTTTGGGAATTGGTATCATGCTCACAATAACCTGTATAGTTTTGCTGCTATTCTTGGTTTGGAATTTGAGAAGTACTTTAACGATTCTCAATTTCATGAGATTGCAATGGGAAATCTGCAGTGGATTACTGGTCTGAATTGTGGGTGGAAGAATAAAGGTTCGAAAGGATTTAAATCTTATAGTATGATTGCAGGTGTTGGTCACAGGACTAAAGGGAGCTGGACAGGTATTCCTGGTACTATTTGCAATGGATTTTCAGCAAGTCGTCAATTTAGAATACAACCAATTGATCAGAAACATGATCTACCTGTATATTTTGATGATGAAGGTTATATCGCACATAGTCTTCCTTTTGTTGGGGCATTGGTGAGACTCATTCAAAATGATATTATTGATTAACCTCTGATGATAACCATTCAGGCTTTAAGACCAACCTATGGTGGGATTAGTTGGTCTTTGCCTGGATGTTTTATGCTTTTGATCCTACATTATTTATACTCCAACCAAGTAGTTGCTTTACATGTTTTGTCTGCTTTAAAACGAATCCATCTTGCTTGAAAAGCCTTCGGGAATATGTATTTAATATTCTCCCCTGGAGCAACTGTTATTTCTTTATATTGCATCCATGGGCCGTGACCAATTGGCTCTACTTCAATTGTAAATGTTATCGAGGAATTAGAGTCGTGTGATAAGGTCAGACTTCTTTTGTCATAGAATCCAATTAGATAAGGATCAGATGGTTTACCTACCTGAACACTTGAATTATACCAAGGTCCACCCTCTCCTGTTGGTTTGCCCATTTCCCAAAGATCATCAATTGTGCCAGCCCACACTGCCGCTTGACCATCTTCCGATTCAATTATATGTTTGCTTTTAGGAAGCTTATCTTGCAGGCCGGTCATGATTAATAATCCGCGATACGAGGCGTAATCGTGTATGCGATAGTGATGAGAAGTAATCGGTCTGATTTTCGCAAAACCATCAGCATTTTCAGCAGGTAATTCATAAAAGGTTCCAGAGGCATTGAACAGGTCTCTTTCAGTTGCCACTTCACGACATATTCTCAATAAACCTTGTTGTGTAAGGGGAGCATATTGAGCATCTCCTTTAGGTAATCTCCATCTTCTACCTTTATCATCGATAATCAAGACTGAAGATTCATCTATTTCCACTACTTGTTTGGGAATATTCATCTTTTGACGAATATGATCGGCAGTAGCAATATCTTCTCTTTTTTCCAGTTTTAGTTTAGCATTCAGTTCATAGTATCCTGCTTCCTGGAATCCCTGGTTAGATGCTCTTCCTGCAAGAAGTCCCAAGGTTCTTTTGTTATTCCCTAAAGCCCACAGAAGACCTGCCTTGGTTGATGATTCATTTACTTTAGCCATTCCTGTAAACATCTTTACAGGTTGTGTAGATCTTTTATCCTGATGGGTATAGGTGAAATGAACTGTTGTTGTTGTGTTTTTATTGGTCGTAACCTTTATCCATTCCCCTTTGTCGGAAGAAGAAAATGGGATGAAAGCAGAAATCCCGGCTTTTACTGTTTCTTCACGTAATACAATCCAATCTCCTTTCCCAGTTTTGTCTGTAGTGAATGTATAAGTTACTGCTTCGCGTCCTTCATTATGAATCCAGCATGATCGATTATCCCAGCCTGCAAAAAGGAAGGGATCTGAAGGAGTATTGGCCTTTACTTCTTCTGAAATCCATATGGCACCCTCTGCAGTTGTTGGTCCTAACTGGTCAGGCTTTTGCAGTGAGGTAAACCATAGATTCGAATTTGATTGTCCTGGTCCTTCCAAAGTCCCTTTTGCTTTGCGTTTGTTGAGGAACTCTTTATTGGCAGAATCATCACAGCCAAATACTAACTGATCATTCCATCTGCAGAAATCACCAATTACCTTGAGGTACGCAGATCGTGGACGAATTCCTGCAGTGTTATTGGCAGTAAATGTTGAAGGGAAGTGCCAAAACATACCATGCATGGTCATTAGATAGTCTGGTTTTTCGCTGGTTCCAATATTTCGTATTCTGGGCCATTCGGTATTCCATCCATGAGCTCCATCATAGCTATGACTGGCTTTGGGAAGACGGTAGAAATGCCATCCTGTTTGGTGATCTCTTACTCCTAATAATAGAGATTTATGATCCCAGCCTGTTGCCCATATAGGATCAGTTGCTGGATTTTCATTACCATGAATACCTCCTGGTCCTGTTACCTCTACAAATTGGTTGCGGCGAATTACTTCCCAGTTTGTTCCATCCCATTCTGCTAGTACGCCTGCTGTTGCATCAAATTCTTTCATCGCAGCAGATGATAGTTCTCCATTGTTGGAAAAGACTAATACTCCCTGTCCTGAATACAGTCCTTTTCCATGATCTCCAGCTATATTGGCATAAGCGGGATCTAATTGCTGGCCTTTCTTAGCTTTGACATTCCTATCGGTATAGAGCGTATTCACCGATAGATCATGAATGTCTACCTCATAAAATCCCTCTTCCATGGTGCCATGATAAATTTTATTGGCAGGATCAGTTAAATGTCGTGCGGATCCAGTTAATCTTCCGGGCATCGATTTTATTGGAATGGTTCTAATGTTTCCGTTTATGTCAATAGCATATGGTCCGATGAATAGTTGAGTACTCTCGTTATGGATCAATCTATTGGCAGGAGTGCCACCAATGCTCTCTTTTCGAATTGTAAGATTTAGATTTGAATCAATTTCGTAGAGCTTATCTGATGATCCAAAAGGTTTGTGTGGACCATAGGTGATTACCCATAATTTGCCAGCCCATGACACTACTGCTCCTGTGCCACATTCTCCTTCATTATTATATGATGCCAGGTGTGGATAGATCCCACTTATTTGTGGCTTTTTATTTTGTGACCATAATGAACTTGTGATTGACATTACAAGTAATAAGGTCATTAAACCGTGTATTGATTTCATTTTTGAAGATTATTTGATTTCTAGATTATTAGATTTGGATATCCACAAGCAAATCTAGGTTTATATAAACGGATAATTTATGGTTTACTTGTTCAATAGTTGTCCAAAATAACTATGGATAACTTAAGATGTTGAAAATTAGTAGTAAAAGAGTAGGTGTTGAAGTATGTAGTTTCGATACATATGCTCAATGATAATCAATAAAAACAACTATTTTTGATCGAAATACTGATCTGGAGAAGTAAGACATGTATGATCAGAATTGTTTTATGAAATTGAAGATATTATTTTTGAAGAGAAGCGTACCGATTACTACATGATTCGAAATATAAAAACAAAACAATTAAAAGAGGTTGCTCAAGCAGTAGAGGTTAAATTTGCCCACGGTGCTGCCAGAGAATGGAAGAATAGGGATTTTCAGGATTTAAGTTTTGAGATACTTAAGGCGACTAAAATATCAGTGAGTCCTGGTACCCTAAAACGTATCTTTGGAAAGATAAAAACTGAAAATGACTATTTCCCCCAAGGATCAACATTGGATGCATTAATTCAATATGCGGAATTTGAGTGGAAAAAGGATGCTGAAATTGAGCAAGACAGTGGGGGGGCATCAATGAACAATTCAAAAAAGTACTTGGGGTATCTTGCTGTTTTTGTTGTTATTGTTTGTGTTGTTGTTTGGATGTTGTTTCCCTTTACAAAAGGCACACCTGTTGAAGCTGATTTTGAGCTTAAGCATGTTGACGGAATTAATCCTTGTACGGCTTATTTTAAGTATTTTATTCCAGAGACAGAGGATAGTGTATTTATTGATTTTGGTGACGCACGAAAACCTGAACATGTAAAGACTGGTGAAGGAACAATATCACACTATTACGAATATCCTGGAGTGTTTCATGCAGCTGTGGTATCTAGACAGCGTAAGATTTCGAAGAAAATAGAGATAAAGGTCCTTACCACAGGTTGGCAGTCATTAGTGTATTATTTCAAGGAAGACGATAGGGAGCGATATTTTCCACTGGATATCTATAATTGTTCGTATGAAGGGGTATTCTATCCATCTGTACAGTATTTGAGTGATGTGGGGGTTGATACCACAAAGTTAGTTCTAACACGATTGGATAATTACTTTAAGACAGAAACAAGTGGGGATTCGTTCACGATGAATGCGAGAATTAAGAATGAGGGTTTATGGTCAATAATGAGGTGTAACACCAGTAATATAGTTATTTCAGGAGACAAAGGGAAAGTTCAGTTTAGCTTTGTAAAGCCAGGCTGTAGTCGTTGGTTGCAGGTGCGCTTGGGTGAGCATACTGAGTCTGGTCATAGCAAGGACTTATCTTTACTGGCTTCAGATTTTACAACCTTAAGAAATGTCCAGATCATTAATTGCAATAAACAGGTTGAATTACTGTTGGATGGCAAAAAGGTGTACTCAGGCAATTATAAGCAATCAATGGGAAAAATTCTAGGAGTATCATTTATCTTCCATGGGACAGGAGCTGTTGATTATTGTGAATTAAAAGACGGAAATGGGGAGGTCCTCTTACAAGAGGAGTTTTAATAATAGGTTCGAATGTCCTTTAATATCTTTAGTCCTGTTATCTAAGAACGACTGCTACGCGATTATTTTAGTAATTTTGCAATTGTTACTTCTTTCTGAGGTGCAGATATTAATAAGTACAACAATAATTAACTTGAAAATCTTAAAAAAGGATGAAGATTCTCCTTATAGAAGACGAAATAGAGCTAGCTAAATCAATTCAAAATTATTTTACGCATAATAGTTTTGTGTGTGAGTGGGTTGATTGTAAAGAAGCTGCAATTGATAAAATCTGTTGTTATGATTATGATTGTATCTTACTTGATCTAATGTTACCTGATGGTGATGGTATTGAGATTTTAAAGAAATTGAGAAGCTTGAATAAGACAGAAGGAGTGATTATAATCTCTGCAAAGAATGGTTTGGATACCCGGATCGAAGGATTTAATGAAGGAGCTGATGATTTCTTGGTAAAACCATTTCACTTATCAGAATTAATGGTACGTGTGCAGGCTTTAATTCGACGAAGACAGTTTAGCGGGATCAGTAAAGTTGTATTTAATGAAATTGAAATAGATGTTTTTGCTAAAAGTGTTGTGGTAGGTGAAAATGAAATTAAACTTACCAAGAAAGAATATGCTTTATTGTTGTTTTTGATTGCAAATAAAGGAAGAGTATTATCGAAAAGTGCTATTGCCGAACATTTATCAGGCGATATGGCTGATATGTTGGATAACTTTGATTTTATTTATGTCCATATGGGAAGACTTAAATCTAAGTTGAAAGCTGCAGGAGGCAACGATTATATAAAAACTGTTCATGGACTAGGATATAAGTGGATAAATGGGTAAAGAATTATTAAATAAGATATCCTGGGTATATATTGGCTATTCAGTGCTAATACTTCTTGTGCTGGCTCCGCTGTTTTATTATGTGATTGATGAAATTAATCTTGAAGATGTTGAAGAATCAATGATCTTGCGAAGAGATGAATTTGTTACTTATAATCTACCAGAGTTTAAAGTAGAAGATATTCAAAAATGGAATGAATTCAATCGAGATGTGAAGATTCAACCGGGAAATGAAGTAGCTAAAGATACTGTCTTTCATACTTACTTCTATGATGAACTTGCTGATGAGAATGAACCCTATCTGGTATTGTATAGTCCTATTACTATTGAAGGAAAAGAATTCACTTACTTTACCAGGATTGATCTAGTAGAAACTCCTGATCTAGTAATGAGTTTTGTCTGGTTGTTTTTACTGGTGATCGTTTTATTGCTTATTGGTTTATTCTTTATTACCCGCTACTTATCTGGTAGACTTTGGCAGCCATTTTTTGAGATTCTAAAACAAGTTGAACAATTTGAATTAGACAAAACAACAACTTTATCATTCCCCCAGTCTACGATTCAGGAGTTTAATCAACTTTCGCGTAGTTTAGAAAAGTTGATCAATAAAAACACCTTAATTTATAAGAGTCAAAGTGAATTTATTGAGAATGCCGCACATGAACTACAAACCCCGTTGGCCATATTTAAAGCCAAAGTTGAAGAATTGATTCAGCGTGAAGATGTAACAGAAGGACAAGCTAAAGAATTAAGTATATTGAGTAATAATATAGTTCGATTTGAGCGTTTAAATAAGAACCTGTTGCTACTGTCCAGAATCGATAACGACACATTTGAAGGGAAAGGTAAGATTCAGGTAAATGATATTATTGCCAGAAGTATCGATTTCTTTGAAGAACAGGCGGCAGTAAAAGGCATTAAGGTTTCTGTTATAGGAGCTGAATCATGTGATGTTATGGCGAATATAGATTTAGTTGAAGTAATGCTTCATAACCTATTTATGAATGCTATTAGGCATAATATCCTCGATGGAGATATTAATATTCATATCCAAAGTAATAGTATTACTTTCTCAAATACAGGTCATCAAACACCACTTGAGCAAGAAAAACTTTTTAGACGTTTTTCAAAAGGAAATCCATCGCAGAAGGGTACAGGCCTTGGACTGTCAATAGTGAAGAAAATTGTTGATCAGAATGGATGGCAAATTGATTATAACTACAATAATTGCTTACATGCTTTTACGATAAAGTTCTAAATTAATATTTCTTTAGAATTTCTTTAGATTTAACGATTACCATTGTTCGATTTATTCGTATGAATACCTGAATAAGTTTGTTTCGGTAATCTAAAATCTAAAGGATATGAATTATACACATGAAGTTGAAGGCATGAGGTGTGTGGCAATGATTGACAGACACGGTCCTGCTCCCATCCCTCAGGAAGGGAAATGGGTAAAAGCTAAAGAAATTACTGATATAAGTGGTTTAACCCATGGTGTTGGATGGTGTGCTCCACAACAAGGTGCCTGTAAACTTACACTGAATGTTAAGAATGGAATTATTGAGGAAGCTCTGATTGAAACTCTTGGATGTACAGGGATGACTCATTCAGCTGCTATGGCTTCAGAAATCTTACCAGGGAAAACTATCCTTGAAGCTATGAATACCGATTTGGTATGTGATGCAATTAATACTGCAATGCGTGAACTTTTCCTTCAAATTGTATACGGTCGTTCGCAGACTGCTTTCTCTGAAGGTGGTTTACCTATTGGTGCCGGTATGGAAGATCTTGGTAAAGGATTGCGCAGTGTAACCGGTACGATGTATGGAACATCGGCAAAAGGTCCTCGTTACCTTGAAGTAGCAGAAGGATACGTTGCTAAGCTTGGTCTTGATGAAAATGATGAGATTATCGGCTATCAGTTTGTTCAGTTAGGACGCATGATGGATATGATCAAAGATGGCGTTGATGCTAATGAAGCTTTGGAAAAAGCAAGCGGTACTTATGGTCGTTATGCTGATGCAGTAAAATATATTGATCCACGTAAAGAATAGGAGAGTCAGATTATGCCATTATTTGAAAGTTATGATAGAAGAATTAAGCAGATTAATGAGGTGCTTAATTCATATGATATTGCTTCAATTGAAGAGGCGAAAGAAATTTGTGAACAGGCAGGTGTGGATGTATTCTCCATTGTGAAGGAGGTACAGCCTATTGCATTTGAAAATGCTTTATGGGCATATACAGTGGGGGCTGCTATTGCCATTAAGAAAGGACAGAAAGAGGCTGCTGATATTGCAGCTACACTAGGAGAAGGATTACAGGCTTTTTGTATTCCAGGATCTGTTGCTGATGATCGTAAGGTAGGATTAGGGCATGGTAATTTGGCTGCAATGTTACTTCGAGAAGAGACGAAGTGTTTTGCTTTACTTGCAGGACATGAGTCTTTTGCTGCCGCAGAGGGAGCAATTGGTATTGCACGATTTGCCAATAAAGTGCGAAAAGAACCTTTACGTGTAATCTTAAATGGATTAGGTAAAGATGCCGCGCAGATTATTGCTCGAATTAATGGTTTTACCTATGTGAAAACAGCCTTTGATTATGCTACAGGAGAGGTGCATGAGGTTGGCCGTACTTGTTACTCGAAAGGAGAGCGTGGTCTTGTAAATTGCTATGGTGCTGATGATGTGCGTGAAGGTGTTGCTATTTTACACAAAGAGGGTGTTGATGTTTCTATCACTGGAAATTCAACTAATCCTACTCGATTTCAGCATCCAGTAGCTGGTACTTACAAGAAGGAAGGTATTGAGCAAGGGAAGAAATATTTCTCTGTCGCTTCAGGTGGTGGAACAGGTCGTACACTGCATCCCGATAATATGGCTGCTGGACCTGCATCTTATGGTATGACTGATACGATGGGACGTATGCACTCTGATGCACAATTTGCTGGATCATCTTCTGTTCCTGCTCATGTTGAAATGATGGGACTTATAGGTATGGGCAATAATCCAATGGTTGGAGCTTCAGTTGCTGTAGCCGTGGCAGTTGCTCAAGCAATGGTATAGAGTTTTTTTTGTTGGGGTATCGCAGAGGGAGGCTGCGGTATCCCTTTATATTTTTGTAGGACGAATCGTCTCTTCGATATTGTTAGAGAAATTAGCAACTGACTGCTTATTTAGCTCACAGTATAGTAATGCTTTAATATGTTTGTGTGTTACAATTAGAACGTTTTCATTTTTATGTCCTAATCTGATCTCTTCTACTGCTGTAACAATTCTTTTTTGAGCTTCATGAATTGTTTCTTTACTACTGGGGATTTCAACCAATAAAGGATTTTGCATCCATTGCTTGAAACTTGATGAAGGAGTTGACAACAATTCTGGTAAGAGCTCTCCTTCCCATGCACCATGATCAATCTCTCCTAAGCCTGAATGTGTATTTATTGGTACCTTCAAATGATCGGCATATATTTTTCCTGTTTCAAAAGCTCTAATACTCTCGCTGGTTATAATTCTTTGTATGCCTAAGGATTGAATGTATTGTAAATTTTCTGTTGCTTGTAATTTCCCTTCTTCAGATAGAGGTATATTGATAGTCCCCTGAACCCGGTGTTCCTTATTCCAGGATGTTTTGCAGTGTCTACAGATATAAATGTTTGCCATATATTGTTTTTTCCCAAAATTAATAAAAACAGGCCTCTCCTGGAATAATACCTACCTTGAATGAATCGATCTTTTTTCCTTTAGGCGATAATCGATATACTACGCCAGGTTGAGAATAGTCAATGGCATCAATAGCATAGATGTCTGAATTCACCGGATCAATATTCAATCCATAAAAGAGTTTATCCTCTCCTGATATAAATGGGTGATCGGGAAGTTGTTTATCATTAACAGCCATCTTCCAAATTCCTCCGTTGATGAAGTAAAGAGTATCTCTTGTACCATTTAATTTTACCTCTGAACCACGATCTCCCAGATTAAACTGAAAGCTTTGTTCCACTTTATGAGTAGCTGCATCAATTTTCCAAAGCGATGGTGCTTCATAACCATACGGGCTGCCATCATATCCGCCATCAGTGATGGTCCAAAGGTAATTGTTCTTGTCTAGTACCAATGATGTTGGCTGTAATCCTACGGTGATAGAATCTACAACCTGATCCTTTTCAGAATCAATTACCAATATCTTATTGTCGTAACTCCAGCAGTTGGTAAAGATATATTTGTTGTATTGTACCATTTGCTCAGTTGGATGCTGATAAAATTCGGGTGAATGGTTATCGACTGATATTTTGCCTGTTTTTTCCAGAGTCTCAGGATTTATTATTGTAATTGTTTTTGAATATAAGTCTGTTATGTATGCTTTGGTATCATTGATGAAATGAATATATCGAGGAGAAGTTAATCCTGTAATCTTCCCCACATAGTCGAATGCAGGAAGGTGTGGGTATTTTCCCATATTTAGTACATATATTTTCCCTGAATTATTTACAACGACATATAATAGACCGTTGTGGACTTTCATCGACTGTGCCACATCGCCCAGTGGAACACCATTCTGTTTGTAGAATACATCATTGATTACTTCATGGGTTGCTTTGTTATATAGGCTTAACGAAGCATTTCCATACATGAAGTTACCTTCATTTGAAATAAAGACAGATTCTTTAGAAATAATGTCGTCTACATCAATATTTAGCTTGTTTCGCTGTGACCATTCATCGTCATCCATACATGAGTTAAATATGAGTAGTCCGATTATGATTATGTACCAGTATTTCATTGCTTGCATACCGAATTAAAATTTAAGATCTAGTAATATTGTGTAATTACGACCAGGCATTGGTCGTTGTAATATAGAGCGATAGTCCTCATCAAACAAATTATCAACTTTGAGCTGAATATTTGCCAGCACTTTCTTTGATAATGAAAGCTCATGACCAATGCTTAAGTTGGTCATATAATATGAGTAAAGATAGTCGCGCATTGTTTCGTATTCGTTAGAGGTGGTGGTATGGCGCTGACTATAGTAATTAAACCTACCAATGATTGTGGTTTTGTTGTAGTTTAAAGATGCCAATATGTTCATCGATTTTTTGGGAATATAAGGTAACTGTTTTCCGTATGATAGGTCATTTTCTCCAATTGACTTTCCATAATTTACGGATTTAGTGAAAGCATAGTTGGTGATGAATTTATAGTTTAATTTTTCACTCAGAAATCCTGATAGGTTAGCTTTGAATTCAATCCCTTTTGACGATACTTTTTTGAGGTTCATTGGTTCCCAGTATCCGCGACTTCCTGCAGGTAGCCACAGAATCCAATCGTTGATTTCTGAAATATAACCTGTGGTATTTAGTTTAAGGTCTGTTTTTGGCCACAAGAAAGCATATCCAAAGTCGAGTTCTGTGGTATAACCTTCTTCAGCTTTTAGTTCAGGATTTCCCCCTGGCTGAAAATAAAGGTCATTCAACGTTGGTCGATGATAGTTCCTGGTAACATTAAACTGGGTGTTGAACACATTTTTCTGAACAACCTCATATTGTATACCTGCTACCCATATTAACGGATCAAATTTGTTATCAGTAACAGGTGTCTGAATACAAATGCTCTGTGTTAGTCCTTTTGCCCACTGATGTTCAATTGCTCCCAGCCAGTTTAATTCAGTGCGACTTTCATCATATGCTGTTTTATCTATTTTCTCTTTTGAATCGACATGATGGTGTTGATATTGAATTGCTGTGTTGAATTTAGTGTTATCTGTTAGTTGTGCCTCTCCCGATGCTTTAAAGAAAAAGGAGTTAACATCACTTTTGGAATCAATCCTGCGGTTGATTTCTCCATCATGAAGGCGAACATCATAAATGTAATCCAGATCGGTATGAATATAGCCTAGATTCACAGCATAATTCCACCGGTCTCCATAGTGCTTCCAGTTAGAAACAGCCCTGGTCGAGAAATCGTATTGTTTGTTGTAGTTGTTTAACTGTGATTCTCCTTCCAATTCTTTGTTGTCATTTTTCTCATCTGAACTAAGCATCGGAAGACTCCTGTCTGCTTTTTGAGACCATATTTTGAAAGCCAGAGTTTCATTCCTCTTCAAACGATAATAGATTTCCTGAAGAATACCATATTTTTCGTAATCCGCTTGTTGTTGCTTTTGTTTAGGATGGGTTTTTTCTCCAGTTGCGAGATCCACTGATGAAATAATATCCTTGTTATAGAAGGTGAAATCATTTTCTGAACGACTATAAAAGGCCTTACTTTTTAGGGATAATTTTGCAGTTGTATAATTTACGGCTAAGAATTGATCATAGGTGTGATATTCACCAAAAGAGGTCAAGGTGTGAATATTTAATCCCTTATTCCAGTTGGGTTGATTATTTAATTCCACACTACCTCCTAATGCTCCAGTTGTTTTTTGAACAGATGCAGCTCCATAAGCCAGGTTAACATCATCAACGAACCAGGTAGGGATCAAAGAAAAATCAACCATCCCTAGCATCGGATTATTGATCTCAAAATCATTCCACAATACTTTAGTGTGTGAGGGAGCTGTACCTCTGAATGAGGCGGAGGCCATGGAACCTCGTCCGTAGGTTTTTATAAATATGGGAGTATTTTCAGATAGAACTTCCGACAATGAACGATGAGCCAGCGTACTCAATGCCAGTGTGTCGATTTTTTGTCGCTTTACTCCTGCCTGTTGTTGTTTTTTACTGAATTGTTTAATGATTCTTACTTCCTCAATTTTAATCGTGTCAGGAAGATCGGCCTGTACAGAAAAACAGGATATTAAAAGGGAAGTGAGGAGGATGGTATGGATTAAACTTTTTCTATGCATATTAAAACAAGAAAGACACAAGCTCAAAAGTGAACCTGTGTCATGATTTTTCGGTACTTAATATATCAATGTCACGCTATTAATTAAGCATACTTAAATCGGCAGCGCCCTTTATTTCCGTTGAAACTTCTCCAAGAATTCCAGCATCAATGTTTACAGCTGTATAAATTTTAACGAAATCTATTCCAGGAAGAGTAACTGATTTTCCATCTTTATCGATAGCCCAGTTAATGTCAAATTGATTGGCTTTGTTTGAAGGATATTCTTCACTGTAGTTATCAACGTAACCATAATCAAATTCATCGATTACAATCCAACCTTTGTCGTTTGTCCCCTTTTTATTTGGTAACAATGTTCCAGTGAAAGTAATCTGGTCTTGCTCTGCAATAAATTCAGGATAGTAATTGTGCACATGATATGAGTTTTGCTTTACAACACCACTATTGCCTTGATTATCCGTCCAGGGAACATCGGCTGTTCCTTTGGGATTGGTGTAGGTGATTGTGTAGTTGCGTATGGTTTGTGGATCATCGTGTGCACTTCCTTTTAACTCATACCATTCATCGTCAGCTTTGTCGTTTCCATTAAGATCAAACATTACCATGACAATGCCTGCTTCAGAGCTACCATCGAAAGAATTAGCATAAACCTGAAAATCTTTTCCTTCAGTGTTCATAATCGTATGATCAAAACCTGCGATAACATAGCCACCAA
The DNA here is from genome assembly GCA_005217565.1 of Puteibacter caeruleilacunae. Classification (GTDB taxonomy): domain Bacteria; phylum Bacteroidota; class Bacteroidia; order Bacteroidales; family Prolixibacteraceae; genus Puteibacter; species Puteibacter caeruleilacunae. Next base: position 58,004 of record SJCO01000002.1, on the reverse strand, counting down.
AACCTCCTAAGGTTAATAGATTGCTTGATGGTTCTCCCACTATCTGCTCAGCATTTTCCGGCAATCCGATTTCTTCGTTGATATATTGTCCTGGTGCTGGTTTGTATTCAAGGAGAGTTGTTAGGTAGGCACTTGAGTTTTCGACTTTATCTCTCAACTTGATGACTTCAATATCATAGGTGCATTCAGCAGTTCCACTTGAATTGGTGGCCGAAAAGTGAATTGTGTAATTTCCGATTTTATCAGGATTAAATAGCAGAGTAGCTTCATTGGATACAACTTCATTGTTGATTTTCCATTGATAGTCTACATCTTTGGTATTTAGCGAAGGAGTTAAGGCTAAGGATTTTCCGAGTTGAAGTTGGTTCTGATTTTCTTCTAAGCCAGATGATTTTAATTCAGGGAGAATGGCATCATCATCACTACACGATACAAAAAAGCATAAAGCAACGCAGATCGCGATTATTTTATTCATTATTCTCATAATTTTTTAAAGCTTTCTCCCGTAGATATAAGAGAATAATCTACGGGAGAAGTTTTTATTAAATATTATTATTCTCCTGCTACCATTAGAGCCGGGAACCAGTAATGATCATAGTCGATCGTTTTTTCCTGAGTTCCATCTAGGGCGTATACGAAGAATCGATTATTATCGAAGCTCCATCCTTTAGTTGCTGTCATATAAATTTTGTTTGCAACAGGATCAACGTATACTCCTGCACCGTATAGAGTATAGCCATCACTAAGTTCTACAAATTGTTTTGCAGTACCGGCGGTGATGTTATAGCAGTCAACCGATTTTACTGACCATCCTCCAGAGTGAGCAAAATATAAAGTGTTGTTTTCTTTACAGTAGGTTAAACTACCAGCATTCCATGCAAAACCGTAGCTAGAATTTACTGAAATACCTTCTGGAAGGTCAATTGTCTCCTCAGTAAGATCTGAAGGATTGATTTTAACTAAATTGGTTTTAGCACCTACCCAGATTATACCATCTTTATCTTGTACCATTCCTCCGGCTGTGTTTGGAAGTGCAACTGTTTTTTCTACAGTATTGTCAGTAGTGTTTAGAATTTCAACTTTACTTGACTGTAAAGCAAATAGTTTCTCTTTTGCAACAAGCATGTTACCCACTTCTCCACCAACACCTTCAATTTTGTCTCCCAATTGGAAGTTTGTTAGATCTACGGGATAGATTCCGTCAGAAGTACTCAAATAACCTTTAGTGTCATCAATCGCGACAAAACCGCGTGCTTGCCCTGCTCCTTCAGGTAAGTCAGCTCTTCCAATTTCCTTTAATGTTTCAGCGTTAACCACTACTAAATGTGGTGCAACTTTAGAAACAAGGAATAGTTTGTAGTTGTATACGCATGCATATTGAGTAGTAACTCCTAATTCGTTATTAGGATTTTCTTTTTTGTATGCATTTTTTACAAGTTCATCTGATTCACGATCCCAGAAGTTTACACTTCCTGGTTCATGACCGAACCATCCTTCGTTTACAATGAATATACCCTTAGAATAAGGGCCATATACTCTAACTGCATATTCCACAGTTTCAGTTCCTGCCTCATTGGCTACTTTAAACTCTAGAACAAAAGAACCAGTATTCGATGCTTCGAATGTATAATCCTGAGTAGTGGATACCACTTCTCCATCCAGCTTCCAGGTATAGACAGAACTATCATCTGCGTCAAATTCTGGAGTTAGCTCAGCTGATTCTCCCAATGAAAGTGTAACTTGATCATTGTCGTAACCTGATTTAATTTCCGATGGTGGAAGAATGTCGTCGTCACTACATCCTACGATAAATGTTGACAAAGCAAATAGAATTGCCCATGTCCATTTTCTTAAATTCATAATAAATCTAGTTTGTAATAAATAGTTGTGAATATTAATACATGACACATCATATCTCTCAGTGTGTCAAAGAGTTTTTACGATAATGCGATCAATGGATTTTTTATGCGAATATTTTCACTTGATTAAACAGGTGGTGAAGTTTCATGAAGATTGAAACTTTTGCAGAAAGCAGACTGGCCATTTAATCGTTCGGTTATGTTCTGGATATTATTGATTAATCCAGCTCCATTAATGTTCATTTCTTTAAATTTTTAGCCTAAGAAAGAAAACAAGTAAACCAAAGGGTGATGAAACCTTTTGAACATTCTTGTTCATCATTCTTAAGGAATGAATTAATGGTAGCATTAGGAAATGATAAGATAAAGAAAAGGATATAACTTTTTCTTCGCTTTTTCACCCGAAAGCTACGAATATCTAATATGGCAGGTCTTCTGGCTCACCTCATTTTAAGCGATCTTCCCACTCTAAATTGAGCAGTGATCATCGGAATGCTTAAAACTTAACAAGGTTTACAGCTGCGAGGACAGCTCCGGATTTTAACCGGATTCCCTTTTCACCGTATCGAATAGGATACGGAACCAATATCGGTTGCAAACCTAATAGTTTAATTTCAAATGGCCAAATTGGTCTTTGGAGGGGGCAAGCATTCTATAAAGATTTGGTATATTCTTAAATCGGAAGTATTTTTAGCATTAGGGGGAATATAATACACGAATTGGACCAATTGAATGACTAATGAACCACGTCAAATGTTTTTTCGTAATAAGAATAAAATGGGGCAGACTATATTCAGATTTATCGGTTTTGAAGATGTAAAATCTTGACATTTATGGTTTTTGCCGTCCGTTTTCAACGGAATTTAAAGAAAATTCAACGAGATTAAAGTCGAATTCGCTGATGTGAAAGAACAATAAAACAGGGGGGATATATGAACGATGAGGGGAGGTATATCTTAGCAGTAGCAAATTTAAAATCAAAACAATGGTTTGTTATGGCTAAATTATATTCTATGAAGAAAGTCTTTTTTATAATCATGGGATTACTGATGGGGATGAACCTTTTTGCACAGACAAAAGTGGTTTCAGGAACAGTGTCCGATGAGGCAGGCGAACTACTTCCGGGAGTGAACGTAGTTGTAAAGGGAACAACGATAGGAATCGTGACCAATTTGGATGGAAAATACTCATTGGAAGTGGCAGATGCTTCTAAGGCAGTGTTGGTATATTCATTTATTGGTTATCTTCCTAAAGAGGTTGAGGTGAAAGGTCAAACTAGTATTGATGTGGTATTAAAGACTGCATTTACTGAGCTTGACGAGATTGTTGCGGTAGGTTATGGAACAATGAAGAAACGTGATCTTACTGGATCTGTCAGTTCTGTAGCAAGTGAGGAAATCGTTAAGGTTCCTACTCCTAATGTAGCAACAGCTATTGCGGGTAAAGTTTCTGGTGTTCAGATTACTTCTTCTGAAGGTTCTCCTGATGCAGGAATTAAAATTCGTGTACGTGGAGGTGGTTCTATTACTCAGGACAATTCTCCTTTATATGTAATTGATGGTTTCCCATCAGAGGATGGTATCAATTATCTTGATCCTACCGATATTGAATCAATCGATATCCTGAAAGATGCTTCTTCTGCGTCTATTTATGGTGCACGTGGTGCTAATGGTGTTATTTTGATCACAACTAAAGGTGGATCGAAGGGGAAAACACGCATTAACTTTGATTCTTACGTTGGTGTGAAGGAAATTGCACAGACTATGGATGTGATGGATCCTTACGATTTCGTGATGTTACAATATGAGAATCATGATGACGAAGCAGAAAAAGAAAGCTTTGTTAATATGTATGGAACTTTTGATGAGCTGGAAGGGCTTTATAAGGATCGTCCGGGAGTTGATTGGCAAGATGAAATGTTCGGTGGATCAGCTACTGTACAGAATTATAAGCTTAGTGTGAACGGAGGAAGCGATAATACGAAATATAACTTCTCTGTTTCAAGAAATGAGAATGAAGGAATCATGATGCAGAGTGGCTTTGAGCGCAACACTGGTCGTTTGAAGTTAGATCAAAAAGTGAATGATTTCATCGATGCTTCTGTGGTTACTAGTTATATGGAGCAGAAAACTTATGGAATGGGAACTTCTGATAATAGCTCTTATTTTAATAAGTTAACTCACATTGCACGTTATCGTCCAACTATTGGTAAGAATGGGAATGATGCTGATCTGTTGACAATGGATGAAGATCCTGCGTTTGTTGATGATCAAGGAAATGTACAGCAGAATCCAATGGTGTCAGCTTTGGCAGAGCATCGCGAGACTTTGAAAAAAGTAACAACACTGAATGGTAGCTTGAAGTTCAAATTAGCGAAAGGCTTAACAGCTAAAATTGATGGGGGTTTAAGCAACTATACACAACGTAAAGAGAGGTTTGATGGTGAGCGAAGTGTCGCAGCAAAACGTAATGGAGCTCCATTTGGATCAATTGAATATCGTGAGAATCGTAACTGGAGTTACGCAACGACTTTAAACTATCAGAAGAAATTTAATGGTGTACATGACTTGAATGTATTGCTAGGACATGAGCAAGTGAATACTGAGAGTAAGCGACTATTTGTTGAGGCAGCAGGATTTCCTAATGATGATATAGGTCTTGCAGACTTAGGTTTGGCTACAGCTCTACCTTTGAGCTCATATGAAGATGAAACGAAACTTATTTCTTTCTTCAGTAGGGTAAACTATAGTTATCTTGATCGTTACCTATTCTCTGCAACAATGAGGGCGGATGGATCGAATAAGTTCGGTACAGATAACAAATATGGATACTTCCCTTCAGGATCTGTAGCATGGCGTGTAAGCGAAGAAAGTTTTATGCAGGATGTTGATAAGGTATCTAACTTGAAATTACGCTTTAGTTATGGTGTTTCTGGTAACAACCGAATTCCTAACTATGGTTACATGTCAACTTTAGGTTCAGTTACCTATGGTTTTGATAATACTACTCAGTCGGGTATCGTTCCTTTGAACTTACCAAACGAAAAACTTAAGTGGGAGTCAACACACTCTTCTAACTTAGGTATTGATTTAGGACTATTTGAACAGCGAATTCAGATTACTGGAGATTTCTATATTTCAAGAACCAAGGATTTGTTGTTGAAGACTACTATTCCTCACACTACAGGTTTCTCTACTACATTGAAGAATATTGGTGAGACAGAGAACAAAGGGATGGAATTTAGTGTAAGTACTATTAACATCAAGACCAAAGACTTTGAGTGGAATACTAATTTTAATATCTCATTCAACAAGAATAAGGTTGTAAAATTGGCCGATGGACAAACATTCAGAACTGAAGCATCAGGATGGATGGGTAATAAGCTTACAGAGAAGGATTACATCGTTGAAGTAGGAAAACCTATTGGTTTGATGTATGGTTATGTTTGGGATGGTTTATATACTGTTGATGATTTTAACTACGATGCAGCTTCAGGTGACTATACATTGAAAGATGGTATTCCTTTTGATGCTAACGATAATCCTCAGCTAGGATGGATGAAGTATAAAGATATTTCTGGTCCTGATGGAGAACCTGATGGCGAAATTACAGCTGATGATCGTAAGGTGATTGGTGATGCTAATCCTATTCACTTTGGTGGTATAACTAATACATTCAGTTACAAAAACTGGGATTTGAGTGTATTCATGAACTGGTCATACGGTAACGACATTTATAATGCAAATAAGATTTACTACACAAGAGGTTTTGAGAAAAACAAGAACGTGTTGGCAGTCGTGAAAAATCGTTGGACCAATATTGGTGAAAACGGACAGGTTGTGAAAGATCCTGCTCAATTGAAAGAAATGAATCAAAATGCAGTGTATCCTTATTATAAAGGCAATCAAATTGTTCATTTCCATTCTGGAGCTGTTGAGGATGGTTCATTCTTAAGAATCAACAACATTACGCTTGGATATACAGTGCCTAAGAAATTGTTGAAGAAAATCGGATTGAGCTCAGTGAGAGTTTATGGTACTGCGAACAATGTTTATACCTGGACTAATTACTCAGGATTTGATCCTGAAGTAAGTACAAGGAATTCATCTGGATTGACTCCAGGTGTTGATTGGGGTGCTTATCCTCGTAGTAAAACATATATTTTGGGTGTAAACATTTCATTGTAGTAAGCAACCTTAAAAATTGAAAGTAATGAGAAAAATATATAACAATTTATTGAGTCGCACAGCCGGGATTCTTTTGTTGGCGGTAACCACAGGGATGTTTGTTGGCTGTAAAGATGATTTGGAAATTGATCCGGTGTCATTCTATTCAGAGACATCTTTCTTCAAGACTGTAGAACATGCCAATCTGGCTGTAAAAGGTATTTACGATGTTCTAACTACTAAGTATACATACGGTCATCAAATGTCGTTAAACTGGCCAATGGATAACGACGTGACTTATGTAAAGGGTACAGGATTTAGTAATGATAACCGAAGAATTGCTCACTACGGATTAACACCTGGAACGGCTTATGTTGAGAGAACCTGGGAAGAATTATATACAGGAGTGAATCGCGCGAATCTTGCTATTGCAAAGATTCAGGAAATGGATTTATTTACCAATGGTACTGAGGAGCAGAAAGCTGCATTGAACCAATATCTGGGAGAGGCTAAGTTTATGAGAGCTTTCTTGTATTTTGACTTGGCAAGACTTTGGGGAGATGTTCCATTGTTAACAAAGCCAACTAGTTCAAGCGATGATTTCATGGTAAGTCGTACTGATCGCAATGTTGTGTTTGATCAGGTTATTCAAGACCTTAAAGATGCAAAAGATCTGAGTCCATTGAATTTTGATGCTTCAAATGATAGAGCAAACCAAGGTGCAATTCGTGGTTATTTAGTGCGTGCATTGCTTTATCGCGGAAGCTATTACCTAAGTCAGGAAGGAACAATGACTCGTTCTGCTGATTATAAGGAGTTCTTAAAGCAGGCAGCTGCAGAAGCAAAAGAGTTGGTAAACCTAGGTGGTTATGATTTGCTAGATAGCTATGAGCAGGTATTTAGAAACCTAACCAGCTTTATTCAAGATCCTACTGAAAATCTATTTGAAATCGCGATGTACAATGTTGCACATGATTCAGAAGATGCAGGTATTATTGGAACTTGGAATAGTCCAAAAACTGATGCAAAATCAGTATATGGTCGTGCAAATGCTTATGTACTGGTTCGTCCTCAATTTGCGAATGAGTATGAAGACGGAGATGTTCGTAGGGATGTATCAGTTGCTGCATTTGAAATTAAAAAGGATGGTTCTCATAAGGATTTAGCTGATAACAAAGCTAAATATCCTGGAAAATGGAGACGTGACTTGATTGCAGAGCCTCCACAGAATCCAAATAACACTAACGTGAACTGGTGTACACTTCGTTATGCTGATGTTCTATTGATGTTAGCCGAGGCAGTGAACGAAGTTCGCGATGAACTACCTGGAGGTGTTACTTTGCAAGATGGTTTTGATGCCATTAATGCAGTAAGAACAAGAGCACAGATTGATCCATTGGAGAACACATTGTCATATGATGATTTTAAGACTGCTATTGAGACAGAGCGTAAGCTTGAGCTAATGGGAGAAGGTTGGAGAAAGTATGACTTGATCCGCTGGAATAAGATGGGTGAAACTTTACGTGAAACTCAAGCGTTGATGAAAGATCGTTTCTATAAGGATAACGAAGAGGAAAACTCAGTGGGGTACGTTGCTGGTGTATTCTTTACAGATAACAAGCATGAGCTAATGCCTATTCCACAACGTGAGCGCGATGAGAATCAGAATTTGAGTCAAAATCCTGGTTACTAGTCTGAATATTATTAAGACACATACAAATTGAATTTTGATGAAGGGTGGCCCAAAAGGTCACCCTTTTGAGGTAATTAGACTTTGTTGTTCTATAAGTGACTGCTGGATGCGGCAGTTTGGAGATTATTTGATATTTTTAGTTTAAATAAATCACAATTGGGAGCTATGAAACGGAGTGTACTACTATTGTTGTTATTGCTGATGTGTGGCATCGGACAGCTGTCGGCTGAAACTAAGAAGGATAACCGAAGAGTGTTGTTTCGGAATATTTCAATCAGCGCAGGTTTGTCGCAAAGTACTGTTTTTGCAATAACTCAGGATACCATTGGATATATGTGGTTTGGAACCCAGGATGGTCTAAATCGTTATGATGGTACTGATTTCTTTGTATATAAGAATGATGTTCGTGATAGTGCTTCCATTGCTTCTAATTATATCAGGAAATTATATATCGATCGAAAAGGGACACTTTGGATTGGTGGAGACAAGGGGGTCAGTCGCTATAGTCTAAAACATGATTCATTTGTAAATCATATTCTGGTTAAGGGTAACACAAATGAGAATATTACGGATATACTTGAGGATGAATCTGGCAAGTTATGGGTTGCTTCTGATATGGGGAAAGTATTCCTATACGATAAGGAGAATAACCGTTTTGGAGAGATAAAATTTCGATTACAAGGAACCCATATTGATAATATTAATACGCTCTATTCAATTGGAGAGAAACTGTTATTAGGTACAGATACAGGTCTGTATATAATGGACAAAGCATCTTATTCTGTTTCAAAGAAAGGTTTAATTGATGACAGCCCTATTATAAGAAAGATTGTTGTTGATGATGCGGGAAGATACTGGGTAGGAACAGAGGGGCATGGTCTTTTACTTGTCGACAAGGATCTAAAATTACTTAAGAGATATGGTCATAAAAAAGGAGTTGTAAATACGCTTTCCAACGATAATATTCGATCCCTTGCATTCGATAATGAAGGTCGTTTATGGATTGGTACATTTGTTGGATTAAGTATCCTGGATGTTCAAACAGAAACGTTTTCGAATTATTACGAAGAGTTCTCCAGACCTTATGCATTATCTCAGAACTCTGTAAGAAGTTTACATTGCGACCGACAAGGAGGGATGTGGTTAGGTACCTTCTTTGGAGGTGTAGATTATCATCATCCTGCAGATATTAAATTTGATCTATTGAATCAGAATGGAGGTTCATTTTCACTTAGCGATAACGTTGTTAGTTCAATGATTGAAGATCAGAAAGGTAATATCTGGATCGCAACCAATGATAAAGGATTAAACTACTGGAATAGGAAGAATAATAAGATTAGTAATTATTCACATGATGAATTAAAACCACAATCACTTAGTTCGAATAATGTCAAGTCATTAGTTGTTCTGGGAGATAATAAGCTACTGGCAGGAACACATAAATCTGGATTAAATTACCTTGATGGTAAAACTGGCAGGAACAGAATCTTTAAGCATTCAGGAGCTTTAGGCTCTATTGCTGATAATAGTGTGTATGCCTTACTGAAAGATCATAAGTCACGCATTTGGGTGGGAACCTGGAAGGGCTTGGATCTATTTGATCCTGACAATGGAATGTTTAAGCATCATTTGGTTGATAGTAAAGGTCGTCACCTTACATCAGAACAAATTACCTTTTTATATGAGGATTCCAGGGCCAGAATTTGGGTTGGTACAAGTAACGGACTAAATATCTTTTATCCAGAGCGTAATGTCTTTGAGTCATTCCTGCATATTGAGAATGATAGTACCAGTTTGATCCATAATAAAATAAACTGTATTACCGAGGATAGTAAAGGTCGTATTTGGATAGGTACAGGTAGAGGACTGAGTGTATTTGACGAAATCAATCGAGGATTTGTTAATTACGATAGTCAGGATGGTTTAACGAATGATGTTGTGTTTGGTATACTGGAAGATGAGCAGGGCTATTTATGGATAAGTACCAATGGAGGTTTGTTTCGTTTTAAGCAGAAAGACCGATTATTCCAGTTGTATGATATGGATAATGGAATCCAGAGTCGCCAGTTTAACAACTATTCGTTCTGTAAAACATCAGATGGCTGTTTCATGTTTGGAGGAATAAATGGTATTACAATGTTTTATCCAGAGGATATTCGTGAGACTCCATTCAATGATCATGTTATTCTCCGAAATCTGAGGGTATTTTATAAGCGTGTACTTCCAGATGACGAGACAGGTATTTTGACAAAACCTATTGGTAGAACTCCTAAAATTCGATTGAAGAGTGATCAGAATATGTTTGCCTTTAATTTCTCTGCAATCAACTTTATTGGTGCAAAGAAGATTAAGTATCTAAGAAAATTAGAGGGATACGACAAAGAGTGGCGAAGAGGGAGTGGAACACAAAGTGCTACCTATTCGAATCTGCCTTCAGGTACTTATACCTTCAAGGTAAAGGCGATTAGTAGTGATGGTGTTGAAAGTGAAAATGTAACGTCAATTGATGTTGAAGTATTGCGTCCTTGGTTCCTTACCAATTGGGCAATTTTATCCTATTTAATTCTGATTGCACTGATTGGTTATATTTCAATGCGCTTACTAAAAGAGCGTATTAAAACACAAAATGAGCTTCGAGTTGAGCGGTTAGAGAAAAAGAAACTCACCGAGATTAACCAGATGAAACTGGAATTCTTTACCAATATATCACATGAATTCAGAACTCCATTAACCCTGATTCTTTCTCCATTACAGAAGGTTCGAGAACGTTATGTTGGAGATGAATGGTTGAATAAACAGAATAATCTGATTTATAAAAATACCCAGCGATTACTCAGTCTGATTGACCAATTAATGGACTTCAGAAAATCAGAGTTGGGAAGTATTAAATTGAAAGCCTCAAAAGGAGAGTTGGTGAGCTTCGTAAATGAGATTTACCTTTCGTTTGCAGAAGTAGCATCACAAAACAATATCGTCTATACGTTCGATGCCCGACAGGACAAGATTGATTTGGTATTTGATAATAGCTACATGGAGAAGATTATCTTTAACCTGCTTTCAAATGCCTTTAAGTTCACCCCTTCGGGAGGTTCTATTGGTATCATGCTCTCCCAGACTGATAAAAATGCGATTATTGAGGTTAGTGATTCAGGAAAAGGTATCCCTGCCGATAAGCAGTCGTTAATCTTTGAGCGTTTTTATCGTATTGATGAAGGAATGAGCAAACGTGGAACAGGGATTGGTTTAGCTTTAACAAAACGATTGGTTGATCTGCATCATGGCTCTATTGAGGTTGAGAGTGAAGAGGGCAAGGGAGCTCGATTTATTATTAACTTCCCGTTGAGTGAGATTGAATATGCTGAGGATGAGTTGGTCGTAGAACAATTACAAACTACAGATAAGCAAGAACCTATCGTTAGTGTTTATCAGGAAGAAGAAGTGCTAGTTGATGAAGATGAAAACGGCGAACAGGATTCATTGTTGTTAGTGGAGGATAATCCTGATATTATAAGCTACTTGAAGGAGAACTTACGTGATCAATACAAGATTTATACGGCCTCTAATGGGGAGGAAGGACTTGAAGTAGTTGGTAAGCATCAGCCTACACTAATCATTTCAGATGTGATGATGCCTGTAATGGATGGTATTAAGTTTTGTAAAAAGATCAAGCAAAACATAAAGACATGTCATATTCCTGTGATCTTGCTGACTGCCAAGACTTCAGTTGAAGATCAGATTGAAGGATTGGGAACTGGTGCTGATGATTATGTTTCTAAGCCATTTATGATGAATCTGTTGGAGGCTAAGATTAGCAATATCATTAAGACAAGGAAGCGTCTGAAGCAATATTACTCAAGCACACTGGATATTGAACCGACAAAGATTGCGTTGAATACGTTGGATGAAGAGTTGCTGGCTAAGGCAGTGAAGATTGTTGAAGATCACCTTGAAGATGCTGACTTCTCCGTTGATTTGTTTGCCCGGGAAATGGGAATGAGTCGCTCGAATCTGCACCTTAAATTGAAAGGTGTAACAGGGGAGTCTGCCACTGATTTTATTAAGAAGATTAGATTTGGTAAGGCAGTGAAATTGTTGGAGGAGAATCGATATTCTATTGCTGAGATTAGCTATATGGTTGGATTTAATTCTCCATCGTATTTCTCAACAAGCTTTAAGAAATATTTCGGACATTTGCCAACAGAACATATCCAGAGGAAATAATGAAGATATTAATCGCTCCCAATGCCTTTAAACATAGTGTGACAGCAGCACAGGCAGCTGAGGCTATCCATGCTGGTTTTGTACAAAGTGGGCTCAAGGCTGAATATGTCCTGTGTCCGTTGGCTGATGGGGGTGATGGATCTTTGCAATTACTTAAGCATTATTTATCAGCAGAAATAATTACTGTTAATGTAGATGATCCTATTGGAAGGACCATCAGGGCGCAATACGCTTATAATTCAGAGACGAATGAGGCGGCGGTAGAGATGGCTGAAGCTAGTGGTATCCGGTTGCTTAAATCTCATGAATTAGAACCTTGGAAAGCATCGACAAAAGGAACAGGACAGTTAATCTTGGATGCGATAAAAAAGGGTGCCCGGAAGATTTATCTAGCAGTAGGGGGGAGTGCAACCGTAGATGGTGGTGTTGGTATATTAAAAGCGTTAGGTACTCGTTTTCTTAACAAGCAAGGGGTGGAAATTTTTCCTGGAGGACCTGAAGATTTGATAAAGATCAATAGTATCGAGACAGCAGAATCGCTCAAGTTATTAGACGGTGTATGCCTGACTGTGGTTTGTGATGTTGAGAATCCCTTACTTGGAGTAGAAGGCGCAGCTACAGTTTATGGTCCACAGAAGGGATTTAAAAGTGAGGAAATCCCTCTATTGGAGAAAGCAATGACACATTGGAGTAAGGTAATTCAAGCTACTTCTGGCGTTGATGTAGGTACTTTGCCAAAAGGTGGTGCCTCGGGAGGTATTCCTGCTGCCATGTATGCGTGTTGTAATGCTGAATTGGTTTCTGGATCTTCTCATTTTATTGAGATGGGTAATATTGAAAAACACCTTCAGGGTGCTTCAATGATTGTTACTGGAGAAGGCCAAATTGATATGCAATCATTGTATGGAAAGCTGCCTGGGGAATTAATGCAATTGGCAAAGAAATATGATGTCCCTATTGTTGTAATGTGTGGTGCTGTGAAGGAACGAGATAAATTAATTGACGCTGGCTTTGATGATATAATTGCTATTTCTAAAGGTATTGATTCTTTGGATGAGGCATTAATGAAAACTTCGGAAAACCTATCACGTTATGCTTGTGAATTAGGAGAGCACCTATCTGTAGGGAAGCCAGGCCAACATCATAGTTAGCCCCATTAAGTGAGGTCTTTGAATGTTACACACCCTATGTCCCACGCTCCATGTCCTTTGCTCCATGCCCCATGCCCCATGCCCCATGCCCCATGCCCCATGCCCCATGCCCCATGCCCCATGCCCCATGCCCCATGCCCTATGCTCTATGCCCCAAGCCCTATGCTCTTCCCTAGACGCTGCAAGTAGCTCCGCACGCTAACAGGTCTCCCGTTTCCTGTCGAAGTCGTTTTCTGATGCTCTGGTTTCCTTTTCTCCTGTTTCCGGCGAAGCCGCTCTTCATTTTCAACATTTGTGATATAAAATTCAACGATATTAAAATCGTTAAAACTGCACTATAGTATTAAAAACAAAGGACTCCCGTACTTTCGTAATGTAAAATCAGGTGGTCTCAATTACACACCTGTACGGATTGAAAAAGAGAAAATATTAGATAAATGAAGTACGCGATAGGAATCGATTTAGGTGGAACTCAGATAAAGTTTGCTCTTGTTGCAGATGATGGATCAATTATTCGAAGTGGAATAACCGATACCGAAGCACAAGGAACGCGCGATATGTTGATTAATAAGTTGGAGAATTGTGCGAGAGAAGTATTGCTATGGGCCAGTGAAGAAGGAGTAGAGGTTGATGGAATAGGTATTGGTACACCAGGAGTAATCGATAATGGGTTAGTTTTAGGAGGGGCCGAGAATCTTCCCGATTGGGAGAGCCTACCTTTAGGAGGTATGCTTAGTCGCAGATTAGAGTATCCTGTGTATGTTGATAATGATGCCAATTTGATGGGACTGGCAGAGGTGAGATATGGCAGTGCTGCTGGAACACAGGATGCTATCTTTCTAACAATAGGAACCGGTGTTGGTGGAGCTATGGTACTTAATGGAGAGCTTTATGGTGGACATCGAAATAGAGGAGCAGAATTGGGACACATTATCATTGATAGCAATGGAGAAGAATGTAGCTGTGGTGCCATAGGATGTCTTGAAGCACATGGATCTACTTCTGCTTTAGTACGTGATTACAAATCGTTCCTAAAGAAGAGTCAGAGTAAGACTGAAGATAAAATCAATGGGAAATATATCATTCAAAAATATCATGAACACGAAGGAGCTGCAGTGCAGGCAATGAATCGCCATTTCGACTACTTAGCACAAGGGATTGCGAGTTTTATTAATGTATTCAGTCCGCAAAAAGTAATCATAGGTGGTGGTATTTCAGAAGCAGGTGAATTTTATGTGGAAAATATAAGAAAGCGTGTGACCAAACAGGTGATGAAAGAGACTTCGATATTTACACAAATAGAACGTGCTCAACTTGGTAATAAAGCAGGTTTCCTTGGGGCTGCAGCTTTGGTATTCGACCAGTCAAAAATAACCGAACCAATACTTGAAGATAAAACTAATCAAGCATAAATGAATAAGATATGAGAAGGAGTAAATTTATTGTTTTTTTGATTCTCTGTATATGGTTTGTCATTTCGTTTGTGACGAACATATTGGGGCCGATAATGCCAGCCATTATTGAGAATTATCAATTGAGCCTGACGATGGCGGCATTTCTGCCATTTTCATTTTTCCTGGCCTATGGAATTATGTCCGCACCAGCAGGTGCATTAATTGAAAAGTTTGGAGAGAAGGTATCTATGCTAATTGCCTTTGGATTGAATCTGGCAGGAGCATTTGTATTTTCTTTATTCCCGATCTATGAAATAGCTTTAATATCATTGTTCATTATTGGAATTGGTATGGCCATGCTACAGGTTATTATCAATCCACTGATGCGAGAAGCTGGAGGAGAAGAGAATTTTGCTTTTTATTCGGTAATGGGACAGCTGGTTTTTGGTGCTGCATCATTTGTTAGTCCGCAAGTGTTTACTTACCTGATGAGAGAGTTAGATGGATATCAAGGCGGAGGAAACTTAATGATCGATACATTGAGTAAGCTTATTCCTGCAGAATTGCCATGGAGCTCACTATATTGGTTGTTTACGCTTGTATTTATTGTTGTTATCATCGTAATCAGCATGATTAAACTTCCTAAAGTAGAATTGAAGGAGGACGAAAAGGCTGGTGCTTTCAAAACATATCTTGAATTGTTGAAAGATAAGCGGGTAATTCTATTCTTCTTAGGAATTATGGCTTATGTGGGAACAGAGCAAGGATTGGCCAACTGGATGAGTAAATTCCTTAATACTTATCATGGTATTGATCCAGAAGGGGCTGGAGCAACAGCAATATCATGGTTCTGGGGATTGATGTCATTAGGATGTTTATTGGGATTAGTACTCTTGAAATTATTAGATTCTAAACTGGTATTGAAATTATTTACTGTAACCTCGATGATCGCAGTAGCTGTAGCGTTATTCGGATCAGGATCAATGTCATTGATTGCTTTCCCAGCAGCTGGTTTCTTCATCTCAGTTATGTTCTCAATTATATTCTCGCTGGCTTTGAATTCAGTGAAAAATCATCATGGTGCCTTCTCTGGAATCTTGTGTTCTGGAATTTTTGGAGGAGCGTTAGTGCCACTAATTATCGGTGCGCTAGGCGATATTCTTGGATTGAAAATGGCGATGATGTTCTTATTTGTAACATTAGGTTACATCATGAGCGTAGCATACTGGGCAAAGCCTTTGGTAGATAATAAAGTGGTTTCAGTGAAAGAACTATTTGCTTCACTGAAAAAATAAATAAGAAATAATAGTAAAAGGATCGTTCAGGTAATCTTTCATGATAGGATAAATCCTGAACATCCCTTTAATCCAAAACTCTTCTTTATGAGAAATATACAGTTTAAAAAATGGTGCATGGCGACTTCGGTTGCTGCAATTGCCGGAACAGCTTTATTAAGTGGGTGTTCTCAGCAAAAGGCACCAGAAAAGAAACAACCAAACTTTTTGATTCTGATGTCGGATAACCACAGTTGGAATCACTTAGGGTGTTATGGAGATCCAGTGGTTAAGACTCCTAATATTGATAAAATTGCACAGGAAGGTGTACGTTTTACCAATGCTTTCTGTTCTGCTCCATCGTGTACTCCTGCGCGAGCTTCTATGCTTACAGGTCAGGATATCTGGAGATTGGAAGAAGGTGCTAACCTTTGGGGGACATTACCTGCGAAATTTGAGGTGTATCCTGATGTTTTAGAGAAAGCAGGTTATCTTGTTGGGTATGAAGGTAAAGGTTGGGGACCAGGTGATACTGAAGCTAGTGGTCGTGATCGCAATCCAGGAGGAGATCAATATGATTCGTTCGAAGAATTCTATAATGAGCGTGAGAAAGGACAGCCATTTATGTATTGGTTTAGCTCGCGCGATCCACACCGTCCATTCCGACGTAATGGTGGAAAGAAAGCAAAGATTGATGTAAGTAAGATCCAGGTGCCAGATTATATGCCTGACTGTGAAGAGGTGCGTAATGATATTGCCGACTACTATGCGGAGATACAACATTTCGACAAAGAAGTTGGAGGCTATATTTCATTGCTTAAAGAGATGGGACAGTTGGATAACACCATCATTATCGTAGCAAGTGATAATGGTTGGCAGATGCCAAGAGGATTAGCAAATCTTTATGACATGGGAACCAAAATCCCAATGATTATTTCAATGCCTGAACGTTTCAAGGGGAGCAGAGTAGTTGAAGATTTTGTGTATCTGACAGATTTAGCGCCTACATTCCTTGAGTTTGCAGGTCTGCCTATTCCTGATTACATGACAGCAAAGAGTTTGGTGAATATCCTTGAGTCAAATCAATCAGGAATTATTGAACCAGAAAGAGACTTTGTGGTGACAGCTCGTGAGCGTCATGCTTATGTGCGTAAAAATGGTGCTGGCTATGGTGGTCGTGCTATTCAGACTAAAGACTACTTGTACATCCGCAATTACGAGCCAGAACAATGGCCTGCTGGTGATCCACCATTGTACGGTGATGTAGATGCGCATATGTTGCAGTATCCTTGTCCTGCAAAAATGTATTTGCTGGAAAACAAAGAAGACGCAGCAGTGAAGCCTTTATTTGATCTTGCATTTTCAAAACGTCCTGCTGAGGAGCTATATGATTTGAAAAAAGATCCACATCAAATGAATAATGTTGCAGAGGATGCAGCGTATCAGGAAGCTAAAAACCAGATGCAGGAGAAGATGAATAAATACTTAACCGAAACTAAGGATCCTCGTGTTGTGGGCGGTGAAATGAAATGGATGAATGCAGAATACTATGCAGAGATGGATAAAACTCCACGTCCTAGTCAGCGTTCAATCGATGCCTTAGGTTTGGAAGAGGAATATGATTATAATGAAGAATAAATAAGTGCTATAGAAAAGTGAAAAGTGCTTTGCTTGATTGAATAAATCAAGTTTAGTTAGTTTTGTTGTTATTAAATTGATTAAGCCTTGCTGAACATTCAGCAAGGCTTTTTTGTAAAAAAATTGGTAAAAATGATAATGAAAAGTCGAATCTTGCAAGAAAAAGTTCGAAACTGTTATCTTTGCAGGCGATTTTAAATCCATATGATATCGTTGAAATGAATTTGGAAAATCTTATAAAAGAGAATGTAGTAAAAGCTATATCAGAGCTTTACGAAGGAACTGTGGCAGAAAGTGCAGTTCAGGTACAGAAAACAAGAAAAGAGTTTGAAGGAGATGTAACAGTTGTAGTATTTCCATTCTTACGAACATCACGCAAGTCTCCTGAGATGACAGGTGAGGATCTTGGAAAGTACCTGGTAGAGCGCGTTGACGTAGTTTCTGATTTTAATGTAGTAAAAGGATTTCTGAATCTTGTAATCAACGAGGCTCACTGGATTGGTGTGCTTAACGATGCTAATGCAAATCCTGAATATGGTTACACTAAAGTAACTGAGGAATCTCCATTGGCAATGATTGAGTATTCTTCACCTAATACAAATAAACCACTTCACCTTGGACATATCCGTAATAACCTGTTAGGTTTCTCTATTTCTGAGATCTTAAAGGCTAATGGTTACAAGGTTGTTAAGACTAACATCGTAAACGATCGTGGTATTCACATCTGTAAGTCGATGGTTGCATGGCAAAAGTGGGGTGAAGGTGCTACACCTGAATCAACTGGAAAAAAAGGTGACCACTTGGTAGGTGATTTCTATGTGAAGTTCGATAAAGAATATAAGAAAGAGATCGCTGAGTTGATGGAGCAAGGGATGAGCAAAGAAGAGGCAGAAGCTGAGGCTCCTTCAATTAAAGATGCAAGAGAAATGCTTCGTAAGTGGGAAGCAAAAGATCCTGAAGTATACGAGCTATGGAGAAATATGAACCAGTGGGTATACGATGGATTTGATGTAACATATAAGAAAATGGGAGTAGATTTTGATAAGATCTACTACGAATCAGATACTTACCTTGTTGGAAAAGATGAGGTAATGAAAGGATTGGATCAAGGATTATTCGTTAAGCATGAGGATGGATCAGTATGGGCTGACCTTGAAAGCGAAGGATTGGACCAGAAAATCTTATTGCGTAGCGATGGTACTTCAGTATATATGACTCAGGATATTGGTACTGCAAAATTGCGTTTTAACGACTATTCGATTGATAAGATGGTATACGTTGTTGGTAATGAGCAGAACTATCACTTCCAGGTATTGTCTATTCTACTTGACAAACTAGGATTTAAATGGGGTAAAGATCTTTATCACTTTAGCTACGGTATGGTTGAGCTTCCACAGGGTAAGATGAAGTCTCGTGAGGGTACTGTTGTTGATGCTGATGATTTGATGCAGGAAATGATTGATGTAGCACGTACAACTTCTCAAGAGCTTGGTAAGTTGGAAGGCTATACTGAAGAGCAAGCCGAAGCTACTTTCGAGAAGATTGCATTAGGAGCATTGAAATATTTCATCCTTAAGGTTGATCCTCGTAAGAACATGTTGTTTAATCCTGAAGAATCAATCGATTTTAATGGAAATACAGGGCCATTTATCCAATATACTTATGCTCGTATCCAATCGGTACTTAGAAAGGCTAAAGATGCAGGTATTGAAGTGCCAGAGGCTGCTCCTGTAGTTACTCCTTCAGCGAAAGAGATTGAGTTGTTGAAGAATATTTCACGATTCCCAGTTGCTATTGCTGATGCTGGTAAAGATTACAGTCCTGCGATTATTGCAAACTATTGTTATGAATTGGTAAAAGAGTTTAATCAATTCTATCACGGTCATGCAATGTTGAAAGAAGAAAATGAAGAAGTTCGTGCATTCCGTTTGGTATTGGCAAACTGTGTTGGTAAGGTTGTTGAGAATGGAATGAAATTATTGGGAATCTTGGTTCCTGAAAGAATGTAGTCGGACAATGTTATTATATATCAAATTCGAAAAAGAGCCTGCCATGGCTCTTTTTTTTTGTTCCTACCTAAATATGTCTTAACTTGAGGTATTGTTTGTCAGGCAGGGCAGTAAATCAATAATACACTGGACGTTCTGATGTTCAGGATGCATGTATGGGTAATATCTTTTGGGGCGATTCGCATTGATGTAGTTTCACATTAGTAGAAAATTGGAATTTTACGGGAAGAAACAAACAATAGGTTTATTTCGTTAGATCATTTAAGTTATTGTTAGATAAATAACCTAAATATATATGCTATGAGGAAAATTTTATTGTTATGTTTTGGACTATTACTGAGTTCATCACTGGTTATCGCACAAAATGCAGATAACAAATGGGGACTGGGTATTGGTACTGGACCTTTGCAATATAAAGGTGAAATTGGAGATCAGTACAATAAGACAAAGGACTTTACTTTTGGCCTGGAGGCATCGTTAATTCGCTATCTAAGCCCTTCCTTCGAAGGACTGTTTAATTTAGGATATAATAAACTGAAAGAGTCTGGAGGTCCTGGAGATATGTATAATATGAACGGATCAGTAATTACTACTAATCTTGGTGTACATTATAAGTTTAATAATGGATATATCTTCAAGGAGAATTCTTTTATTCAACCATACCTTTTGTTAGGTGCAGGTATGATGTTTGGATCAACCGATGGGGTATCTGCTGATAACGGCAGCTCATATGATGATTCTAATTCTGCATTTAATCTTGCCTATGGTTTTGGAACAAAGCTTCGATTTTCAGAGACGGTTAGCATGTTTATTGAAGCACAGGATAGGATAGTTACTAGTGATGATTTTGATGCTGCAACAGCAGATTCCGATAACGATAAGTTCAGGAAATTCTCTGTTGGCTTAATCTTTACACTAGGTAAGGCCAAAGATAGTGACCAGGATGGAGTGATTGACAGGAAAGATAAATGTCCTGGAACTCCACTGGGTGTAAAGGTCGATGCCGATGGTTGTCCGCTAGATACTGATGGTGACGGTATCGCAGATTACCTGGATGACTGTCCGGATACGCCAGGTCTGGAGAAATTCAATGGCTGTCCGGATACTGATGGCGATGGTATACCGGATCCTAAGGATAAGTGTCCGACAGTACCTGGTTTGAAAGAGTTAGAAGGTTGTCCTGATGGAGACGATGATAAAGATGGCGTACTTAACTTACAAGATAAATGTCCGAATACACCTGCAGGGTATAAAGTTGACACAGATGGTTGTCCGATTGATACCGATAAGGATGGCTTGGTCGATGAGGAAGATGAATGTCCAAATGAGCCAGGACCTAAGAACAATAATGGTTGCCCGTTACCTCCTTCTGCTGGACCAATATACTTTAAAACCGACAGTTATAAGTTAAGTGCAGAGAGTATAAAGATACTTGATGAGGCAGTTAAGATATTGGAAGATCGAAGTAAGCTTAATGTGGTAATTAGTGGTCACGCCGATGAAAGAGGAAGCAATGACTATAATGAGAAGCTTTCTGAAAATAGGGCAAATGCTGTTCAAAATTACCTTGTGAGTAAGAATATAACTGAAGCTCGAATAAGTGCTGAATGGCATGGTGAAACTAAGCCTGCAATGAAAGGTGGAGACGAGAGTGCATGGGCTAAAAACAGATGTGTGGTACTAATCTTTAAATAAGATAGATTGTTTAAGTTGAAGGGGCTCTTCTGGTTGGAAGGGCCCTTTTTCTTACTAAACGGTGTTAGTCTGTAAAATTCTTACTATTTTCGGCATTCAAACCATAAACCTTAATTACGAATTATGCGACAGATAATTGTACTTTTCGTTTTTGTAATGCATGGTCTTTTTACCCTGGCTCAGAGTCCGGTAGACTATGTGAACCCTTTCATTGGATCAAGTAATTATGGTACTACCAATCCTGGTGCAATTGTGCCTCAAGGAATGGTATCTGTAGTGCCTTTTAATGTTACTGGTTCGAAAGAAAATACATTTGACAAGGATGCCCGCTGGTGGTCAACACCTTATGCGTGGGAAAATAAGTATTTAACAGGTTTTACTCATGTAAACCTAAGTGGAGTAGGATGTCCTGATTTAGGAAGTATCTTGTTGATGCCTGTAACAGGTGAAATCAATGCCGATGAGCATGAATATGGCTCAATCATTAAAGATCAAAAGGCAAAACCTGGGTACTATAGTACTATACTTGAAAAATACGGGGTAAAGGCTGAAATGACAGCAACACAGCGTGCTGGATTTTCAAAGTATACTTTTAGTAAAGGTGATGCTAGTATTTTATTGAACCTGGGAGTTGGACTAACCAACGAGACCGGTGCGATGATTAAAATCGTTAATAATCAGGAAATCGAAGGATACCGTATGACTGGTAACTTCTGTTATAATCCAGGTTCTGAGCGCCCTGTATATTTTGTAGCTCGCTTCAATAAGCCAGCTAAAGAGTATGGTGTTTGGAAGAAGATGCCTAAGATGACAGCAGAGCACTCTTGGTCTAAGTCGAGTGGTACTTTCAAGTATTACAAGGGGTATACTCAGGAGATGATTGGTGATAGTATTGGTGCATGGTTCTCATTCGGAGAGCTAAGCAATGAAGAGGTATTGGTAAAAGTAGGTGTTTCTTATGTTAGCATTGAGAATGCTCGCCAGAACTTGAACGCAGAAATCAATCATTTCGACTTTAACAAAACAAAAACAGAGGCTAGAGCTGCCTGGGATGAGGCTTTATCTCGTTTGTTTGTTGAAGGTGGTACTGATGACCAGAAGACTGTCTTCTATTCTGCCCTATATCATATGCAAATTCACCCTAACGTGATCAACGATGTGAATGGTCAGTATCCTGTAATGGATGGTTATGAAGTGAAAGAACTAGAAGATGGAAATCGCTATACTGTATTCTCATTGTGGGATACCTATCGTAACTTCCATCCATTGATGGCACTGGTGTATCCTGAGCAACAATTAGACATGGTACGTTCAATGATTGAAATGTACAAAGAGAGTGGATGGTTGCCAAAGTGGGAGCTGAATAGTAAAGAAACTCACGTAATGGAGGGAGATCCATCGATACCTGTGATTGTTGATACTTATCTAAGAGGATTGACTGATTTTGATGTAGAATCAGCATATGCAGCTATGGTTAAGTCGGCTACAACTGAAGGGGCTAAGAATAAACTACGCCCAGATATTGATGAGTATCTTTCTGACGGTTATGTTCCTATGAAGTCGCAATATGACAACTCTGTATCACACGCATTAGAGTACTATATCGCAGACTGGAACCTTGGACAGTTTGCTAAGGTGTTGAATAAGCCTGAAGATGCTACTCGTTTTAATAATCAATCATTGCGCTATAAAGAGTATTTCGATAAGGAATTCATGATGATCCGTCCTAAGATGCCAGATGGAACTTTCTATAAGGATTTTGATCCTCGTCAAGGTGAGAACTTTGCTCCATCTCCAGGTTTCCATGAAGGAAATGCATGGCAATATACATTCTATGTACCTCATGATATTAAAGGGCTTACTAAGTTGATGGGTGGAAAGAAGAAATTTGTAGCTAAACTTCAGAAGGTATTTGATGAAGGTCATTTCGATATGGCGAATGAGCCAGACATTAACTATCCTTACTTCTTTAACTTCTTTAAAGGAGAAGAGTGGAGAGCACAAAAAGAGGTTCGTAACCTAATTGATACTTACTACAAGAATGCTCCTGGAGGGATTCCTGGAAACGACGATTGTGGTACATTATCAGCATGGATTGTATACAGTATGATGGGATTCTATCCTTATTGTGCAGGTGATATGAATTATGCCATCACTAGTCCTGTATTTGATAAAATAACCATCAAATTAGATAAAAACTTCTATCCGGGAAGTGAGCTAGTAATTGAAGCCGACAGAGAAGGAAAAGGGACTTATATCAAGTCGATGGAATTAAATGGAAAACCTGTAAAGAGTTATTTTATGACTCATGACCAAATGGTAAAAGGTGGCACATTGAAGTTTAAACTTTCCGATCAGAAATAAGAAATTAGATAACATGAACTCCCGGGGGAATCCTTCGGGAGTTTTTTTGACTAACACCAAATGAAATAAGTAATGAGACGAAGACTTTTGTTGATGATGACAGTGTTGCTGTCATTAAACCTGTCTGCTCAGAAAAGAGATACCCTTACTGTGCAGATTTTTACGTTTGATGATATTACCAAACGTCGTGGTGAATTTGAGTTACCTGATGATGGACGTACTTGGGAGAAGATCCTGATGATCCGTACATTGAAGTGTGACGAGAAGACTACCCGTGATAAGTATCCTTGTGGAGAGTGGGATTATTCTACCCATACTATGTTGTATGTTCCTCAGGGAGATACTATCGAGAAGTATGAGCTTGAAAACTTTGTTACTCCTTATGGTAAGGGATTAGACCTAAATGGAGAAAAGGGGTGGACGTATATCTATGACGTGACTTGTTATGCTCCTGTATTGAAAGGGAAAGTGGAGATTTCCAGTGGTAACCAACAGGAGTTACTGGATATGAAATTTCTGTTTATCGAAGGAACACCAGTAAGGGATGTAATCTCTGTTGAGAATCTTTATCCACAGGGAAGTTACAAGTATGAGCACCTGGCCGATGATAAAGCATTGAAGCCATTTATGCTAAAACTAAATCCTAAAGCAAAAGGATACATGTTGCGTGCCCGTATTTCTGGCCACGGACATAATGGTCCGCGTAACTGCTGTGAGTGGGATAGTAAGACCCATACATACTTCGGAAATAAAGAGGTATTATTCCGTTGGAATGTTTGGAAGAATTGCGGAAATAATCCAATCTATCCTCAGGGAGGAACATGGCAATTCGATCGTGCTGGATGGTGCCCTGGTACGCCGGTTGATACCTATGATTTCGAGCTAACCAATAAGGTGAATCCTGGTGATAGCTTGATGTTTGATTATGGTATTGAAATGTATTCTGATAATGGAGAGAAGAATGGTAACTACCTTATGAGTCATCAGTTGGTGACCTATGGCGGTCCAAACTTCAAGAATGATGCAGCGATTACCGATATTATTGCACCTAGTAGCAAAGATGAATATAGTCGCGTTAATCCAATCTGTAAAGATCCTGAAATTCTTATTCAAAACACAGGTAAGAATACGTTGCGTTCATTGGATATTACCTATGGACTAAGTAATGGTCGTAAGGAGACTTATACATGGAATGGTACACTTGAGTTCCTTGCACAAGAGCGTGTAGTTCTTCCTAATATCATGTGGAAAGGATTGAAGAAAGATTCTATTTTCACAGTTACTATTAGTAACCCTAACGGTACTACAGACGATTATAAATGGAATAACAACATGACTTCTATCGTTAAGAAGCCAGATGTATTGCCAAATAAGATTTATATCTACCTGGAGGTACAAGGTCATGGTCGTGCACAGGATAACTACTATACCTTAACCAATACAGTGGGAGAAGTGATTGCTGAGCGTGATATGATGGAAGATGAAGAGGTTTATGAGGATTTTGTAGCGCTTGAGAAAGGATGTTATGAATTGAAGGTGGTAGATCGAAAAGAGGATGGAATGATCCGTCAGTGGTGGTATCGTCGTTCTAATCCTGACTTGGTAGGTAAGAATGGTAAAATTGCCATCTACGATAAAGATCACAATCTGTTGAAAGAATTAAAATACGACTTTGCTGAAAGCGAAACCTACCGCTTTAGAGTAGAGTAAAAATATCAAGGCGGTCAGTTTGCTGACCGCCTTGATAATAATAACATTATTCCGTATCATCCTGATACTGTAACCTTAAATCTTTTAATCTTGCTTTTAGTTCCGGTACCAACTCTTTATAAGCCGGATCATCAATTACATTCTGCATTTCCTGAGGATCTTTCTCCATATCATACAGTTCCCATTCATCTACATCATTATAGAAATGAATTAGCTTATACTTCTCAGTACGCAATCCATAATGACGTTTTACCGAATGCCATGACGGATACTCATAATAATGATAATAGGTTGCATCGCGCCAGTTTTCAGGAGCTTTCCCTTCGTTTTCCAGAATATTGCGAAGTGATTTTCCCTGCATGTCTTTTGGAACTTCAACGCCTGCAAAATCAAGGAAAGTAGGTGCAAAGTCGACATTCATCGCCAAAGCATTACTTGTTGTTCCTGCCTTGATGGCTTTAGGGTAACGAATCAATAATGGCATTCTATAACATTCTTCATACATCAGACGCTTGTCGAACCAACCATGTTCACCCAGGAAGAAACCTTGGTCAGAGGTATAAACGATAATTGTATTATCCAGCTGGTTTTCTTTCTTCAGATAATCCAACATTTGTCCAACGTTTTCATCCAATGAAAGCAAACAAGCCAGGTAGTCGCGCATATACAGCTGATACTTGAATGAAATCAACTCTTTTCCTTTTAACTTACCTTCTTTGAATTTCGCAATACGTTTGGCATAAGCTTCATGCCACTTTGCTCGTTGGTCGTCAGTCATGCGACTGTATACACGGTAAAGCTTTTTAAGGTCTTCGCTGCGCTTATTTGCTCCGGCAACGTCGTGATGCTTGGCATCTTTGATGCTTTCAAGTTTATTGTTCGCACCAAAAGTTTCCAATTCTTCTTTTGTTGCTAGCTTGAAGTCCCATGCATCCCACATATGGTTGGCAATTTCCATTTCCTGCTCTCTGGCTGCAGATCCTCGTCCTTCATAATCATCAAACAGGGTAGGAGGTTCCGGAAATACTTTATCCTCAAAAGCCCCTAAATGTCGTGGTGCAGGTATCCAGTTACGATGTGGAGCCTTATGTTGATACACCATTGCAAAAGGCTTGGATTTATCGCGATTGTCAAGCCAATTTATGGCTTTTTTCGTGATAATATCAGTAACATAGCCATTTTCAGTAATGGTGTCTCCCATTTCTATAAACTGAGGCTGGTAATAGTCTCCTTGTCCTGGTAAAACACTCCAGAAATCGAATCCTGTTGGAGCAGAACCTAGGTGCCATTTACCAATCATTGATGTTTGATATCCAACCTTCTGCAGAAGCTTTGGATAAGTCTGTTGTGATCCATCAAATTCTGCCGCGTTGTTGATCACCCCATTCTGGTGACTGAATTTCCCTGTAAGAATCACTGCTCTTGAAGGGGCACAAATTGCGTTAGTAACATAACAGTTATTAAAACGAATTCCCTCATTGGCTATTCTATCAAGGTTAGGAGTTTCAATCAATTGACTACCATAACAGCTCATCGCCTGAGTGGTATGGTCATCGGTCATGATGAACAGTATATTGGGGCGTTGTTGAGGTTGTGGTTTTTGTTGTTGATTTCCACAGGCAGACAATAACGCCAGCGGAAGTAGTGATAATGTGTATTTCATATCCAATAGATTCTTTAATTATCGATGAATAGTCTGCTTGTATTCGCTGCAATCTACTTTAAAACCATTGGGCCCTGGTTTATAGATACCAAATTTGAAGTAAGGACCGTGCTTGTCATTTTTACCAACATCACCTTTCCAGTCGGCAACTTTTTCTCCATTCATCCAAACTTCAACACTACCAGTTTCAAGAGTTTTGTCTTCTACTAAACTGTATTTTGAGTATTTGATGCGTACCTTGAAGTTGATCCATTCATTAATTGGTATCTCAGAAGATGGGCGTTCAAATACAATTGTTCCATACTTGCCGTCTCTGCCGATTACCTTATTCAAATGCTGTCCGGGTTTAGGCTTTACTTTGAAAGTAGGATCCGACATGCGGTTACATTCTCCACGAATCATTAGGTACATATAATCTTCACGGAAATGAAATGCTCCGATAGGACCTCCTGCCGATTGTTCTACGATCCAACCATTAGGTTTACCAGTCTTTTTGCTGATACCAATATTCTTTTCAAAATACATGGTATCAAGCATTGAAACAAAGGCTTTTTTATCCCAGTGTTTCATGTTGCCATTAGGATCCTTAACCAATGTTCGATCCGGGCGGCCATGCCATTGTGCAAAGATTGCTCCTTTTCCCTTCTCCATCTTCTCAGGAAACAATGCTTTCCATTCGTAAGTTACCGTTTCACCATAGTTCCCTTGATCGCTATATTCATAAGCACTTTTAATGGCTTTCAGGAGCTCAATTTCTTCTTTTGATTTACCTTTGAGATCTTTCTCATTCCCAAAACAAGAGGTAAATTCAATTCGGTTGGCCTTGCCTGTAGCCTGAAAATGATAGATAGGCTTATTGTCTACCTCTTCGCGGGTAACAATGCCGTCAGGAGCTTTGTTACCAACAACAATCCAGGTGTTATCGATTATTTGATCGGCCGTTGCAACATCTTGTTGTGCGCTTAGTCGCGTTGTGATTTCAACAGCTCCTTCTTTTTTGTGAGCATGTGAATCATCGTGAGCCGAACAACTTCCCATTGTTGTAATAGCTGCAACCAGTGTGAGTGATTTCAATATATATTTCATGATTTCTCGATTCTATTCATATTCCTTCAATCATCGATTACTGTCGACTTAACCCTATAGCTATCACCTTTGCATCAAAACACTCAAATTGAATGGTTGTTTGTGTTTTGTTCATCTCAATTACTTTAACCTCTTTATTTGGAGTATCAAGCTTCCATGATCCTTTTAAGGTTAATGTTACAGGTTGTACTGTACTGCTTTTGTGCCAGTAGTTGTTCACATCATTGTAACCAATCTTCTTGTCGATTTTACCTAACTCTGGATTCTGTATTTTAAGTTCAACTTTATTATCTGTTGTGCTTTTTACCATTGCCAGACAAGGAGTATTTGTTTTACTGATCAACGCATCGTTAGAGGTTTTGTTGGCAGACAATAGTGCATAAGCGGTTGTGTTACACGCCTTGTAATTTACAATGTGGGCAACCTCATCTTGTTGAATGATCTGGAATAGGTAATCATGATCTTTTGCTAAATGTTTCGCACCTTCTACACCTCCATTAATCTGGATCATATATAAGTATGATTCATTGCCTGGATTTTCTCCATGAAGGATTCTTGCTGAAGCGAAATCAGCTGTAGCATTTTGTTTTCCATGATGAAGAGGAGCTGTCTGTTTTCCTAGAGAATAGGTAATGGTATTATTCCCCTTTACAAAGTAGGCATGTCCTTGTGCATCGGTAAGGAAGAGGTCTTTCGCGTCAACTTTCTTCTCAACACTTTTCTGAATGTCTTGTCCGTTTACATTGAATCGTTTCTGTCCTTTCTGCAGCCCATTCTGAAAAAGGGTAGTCTGCACCATGTATGGCTCATCCTTTGCAGCAATATTGCTTCCAATTGCAACAACATAGTCATCGAAGAAGAAGAAGGATTTATTCAACGATAGGTTATTCAATGGTGCATTATATTTCATCGATACTACACCACAGTTGTCTCCCATATTAACACCTCCAAGATAACTTTCTGGAGTAAAGTTACGTGTCTTTTTAGAGCGAAGCTTCTCATAAGGCATTTCAAGTGTGGTAGCCCCAGGAAGACGTGTCCAATTCCAACCATCAATGGTGTATCCACTCTTTTCTGCAGAAACAGGATTTCCTCCAGCCATAATACGTAATGCCCCTGCACTTACAAAGCGACCGTAAAAGTTTTCGGTCTTGCTTGACTCATAGTCCCAGATGTATTTGCTATTTCCTTTGAACGACAGTAACCAGTTATCCTGACGATAGATTCCTAATCCTGCATAAGGATAAAACCATGAACCATGAGGATCATCTTCTGCCCTGATATTCTTTTTTACCTGATCAACAGCTACCTGTAATGCGCCAATAGAGCCATGATACATGATTTTGCATCCTACACTTTCGATATAATTGTCTTTGAAATGCTCATATCCTGGATCCCATAGTCGGGCAAATGCTCCTTCCAGCTCTTGCTTGTTTGTTGCGTCAACCTGTGCCATGTAAGCAAAGCAAGGCATATTGCGTACTAAAACACCTAAGTTCTCAGGGAAACGACCTGCAGAAGCACGTGGACAATCATATTTATTTGTATAAATACGAGTGGTCAGAATAGCCTTCGATAGATTGTCTATGGCTTTATCACTAACCTGATAGGAAGAACCATTTAAAAGATAAGTCATTAGTGATGCGGTATGATATGCATTGGGAGCATAAGCACTTAAATAAGCGTTCTTATGGTGGTATCCCATGTAGTCAGACTTAATCAAATCGGCCCAACCATCAGCAATTTGTAGCGACTTATCGAACAGTTTTGAGAAGTACTTTGCTTCATCAGTACGCTTAGGATGATTAGCTGGCAATGATAATACGTAGCACATGCGGTTGTTCAACATCGCACGTACACCATCGGCATTGTAACCTGTAACCTCCCATAGCTTAGGAAAACTGAATTGTGGTCCCACAACATTACTAATCCAGTTGAGTGTTTTCAATTCATTGTCAAGCATGTTTTCCTGACTAAGCAATTCTTTGTTCAAGAAAAGAGAGATACTGTAACCAAGGAAATTATTTCCCATGGAGCCTCCAAAACCAACAACACCAGTACTGCGATAGGTATCCATGTTTTTATAACACATATCGATGCCTTCTTTCCAACCTTTGGTGCGCAGATAGTTAAACAGTTTTAGTATCTTCTTTTTTGTATTCGGATTCTGGTAGTACTTATTCTTGTTTTTTGAATCTCCAGGAAGATGATAACCTAGCGATAGTGGGAACAGAAGCTCTGAAAAGATAAAGCGAGCCTCTTTCTGATTCGGCTTTGTAGAGAAATCAAAAGTCTTCTTAGGTGTAAATGTGAAACCATCATATTTCTTATCTGCGGAATCAACATACTCAAGAATCGCTTGATAACGTTGTTGAATGACTGGATTGTTGTATTCGATGTTATTGTCTCCAATAATCCATGTTCTGTATTTCTTCGCAATATCAGTAAGCTCATCAGCTTTACTGCCTGTCGGTAGCAATGTTACCATTGCCAGCAGTATTATAATATAGTTCTTTATCATGATGTTTAATTGTTAACCTTTCAACCGTTTACCTTTTTACCATCTTATCTCCAACTTCTTTCTGTTTTTCCTCCAGTTGTTGTTTCAACTTCTTGATTACAGTTTCATATGCAGGATCGTTGTACACATTGTTCATCTCCTGAGGATCTCTTGCAAGGTCATATAACTCCCATGCAGGCTCAGTATCAGGATGACCATAACTATTTGTATCAAGAGTCTTGCCATAGTAGTAAATCAACTTATACTGCTTTGTTCTAATGCCATAATGTGCAGGAGTCATGTCGCGATGCATCCAATAGCGATAATAAACCGATTTCTGCCAACCTTCAGTCTCTCCATTGAGCACCGAGACAAAGCTATTGCCCTGCATATATTCAGGTTTATCAATACCAGCCATATCTAAGAGGGTAGGAGCGATATCAACGTTTGCTACCAACTCATCTACTTTCTGAGCGCTTTTTAGTTTGTTAGGCCAGCGAATCAAGAAAGGCATCTTAATTGACTCTTCAAATATCCAGCGCTTATCCAGGTATTGGTGTTCTCCCAGGAACATTCCCTGATCAGAGGTGTAAATTACAATAGTATTATCAGCTAAACCAGACTCATCAAGGTAATCTAAAACGCGTCCAACGTTCTCATCAACTGATGCAATAACACGTAGATAATCTTTCACATATTTTTGATATGTAGCCTTGATGCGTTCCTTTTCATTCATGCCTGTTAGATCAAGCTTTCCTGTTGGCCATTCATCATATTTATGAACCGTAGAAATCTTCATTTCACCAGCCATTCGTTTTCCTAATCTTACCAATGTATTTTCCTTAGTAATTGTTTCAGGAGCACGATGTGATTTATCTTCAAAAAGCGATTTCGGTTCAGGAATAGTTACATCCTTATATAAATCTTTGTATTTAGGATGATACTCCCAAAGTGCGTGTGGAGCTTTCTGATGTACCATTAACATGAAAGGTTTGTTCTCATCACGCTTCTTAAGCCAGTCTAGCGACAAGTCAGTGATGATATCAGTCACATAACCTTTAAGCTTTTTCATTGCCCTGTCGGCATAAGGGGTGTTGGTATCGTAACCTTTGGTCTTAAATTCAGGATCGAAATATAAACCCTGACTAGGAAGAACCTGCCATTGATCAAAGCCAACAGGCTCGGTATGCAAGTGCCACTTTCCAAAGATAGCTGTCTGGTAACCTTGCTTTTGAAGAATTTGAGGAAGATCAGGTTGCTGAGAATTAGGATGGTAATCATCCCTTAATGTTTTTACACCATTCACATGACTATACTGTCCGGAAAGAATGGATGCTCTACTGGGGGTGCAAATAGAATTGGTTGAGAAACAATTATTGAGAAGGATTCCTTCTGAAGCAATACGATCAATATTGGGAGTTGACATTACAGACGCAAGACGCGACTGATATGCTGATATCGCGTTAGTTGAATGGTCATCCGACATGATGACAAGAATATTAGGTTGCTTCTCCAGCTGTTGATGAGAGCATGATGCTAATGAGGTTAGAAGAAGTGCTGATGATATGATAGTTGGGTATTTCACGTTTAACGATTTTTGAATTAAAAGATTAATGAATAAGAAGATCAAACAATCAAGAGTCAGTAAGCTGACTCTTGATATACACAAACCACAAACTACTCAGTCACGCCTACTGGGCGACTGTTTTCTTTCAGATCATTATCGAAATCAATGATATATTGTTGAAGTTTCTTCACAATCTTAGGATACTTGTCTGCAACATTATGCTGTTCTGCAGGATCTTTATCCAGATTGTAAAGAGAAAGTTCAATTTCTCCACCATAGTTATCCTGATTCCCAGGCATGCCGTCTTTTCCCTTTGATAGCACAACACGGTATGTATGTGGAATATGTAATTTCCACTTACCTGCGCGTACAGCCTGAACTTCTTTTTTATTCACGAAGAAGAATGCCTCATGTGGTGATTTGGCTCCTTTCTCTCCTGATAGAATTGGCCAGATATCTTTACCATCAATAGGATTCATTCTTGGGAATCCAGACTCAGTAAGATTCATGATCGTTGGGAAGATATCCATTGCAGTTATCACCTCCTCATTAACTGCTCCCGAAGGAATGGTTCCAGGCATCGATACGATAAACGGAACTTTTTGTCCACCTCCAAATACGGTTCCTTTTCCTTCTCTCAAATCGCCAGAGCTACCTGCATGGTTTCCATAGGTAAGCCACGGTCCGTTATCTGAAGAGAACATGATGATTGTATTATCAGCAACTCCAGCAGCTTCAATGGCTTTCATTACTTCTCCTACCGACCAGTCGAGTTCCATCACTGCATCACCATACAATCCATATTCCGATTTCCCCTTGAATTTAGAGGATACACCAAGTGGTACATGAGGTTGGGAGAATGGAAGATATAAGAAGAAAGGCTCATCCTTATGACGTTCAATGAAATCAACCGATTTTTCGGTGAAAACTGTTGTCATCTCATTCACGTCTGGATTATATTCTACCACGGTCTCATTCTCATATAACGGAAGGGCAGGGTAGTTGTGACTAGGTTTAGGATGAAATGGCCACATGTCCATGGAATATGGTATTCCATAGAATTCAGTAAAGCCATGCTGATTAGGCATAAATTCAAGGCGACAACCTAAGTGCCACTTTCCAAACATACCAGTTGCATAATCGTGCTGTTTCAACACATCAGCTATGGTAAATTCCGCAGAGCTAAGTCCGGTATTTGAACGATCATCAATTACTCCTGGTAATCCTACGCGCTGAGGATAACATCCAGTAAGTAGAGCAGCTCTTGATGGAGTACAAGAAGCAGCAGCCACATAAAAGTTTGTAAAGCGCGTACCTTGAGCTGCAAGCCGGTCTAAGTGAGGCGTTGCTATATTTTTCGAGCCATATGATCCAAGGTCTCCATAGCCTAGATCATCAGCAAATAAAATCACAATATTAGGCTTTTGCTGCTGTGGATTTGCTTTTTTAGTCTGTGCGATACCTGCCGACTGAAGAGCAACGAGTGAGCCTAGTAATAGAGCATTTCCTGTTGTTTTAAGCATAACCTAGTCTTTAAATAATGGTTGGTTATTAATCAACTTCAAGTAGCGGCAAAGTCCTTCAGTGAAGTAGTAGTCGGCATAGCTTAAAGTACCGTTTACTTCGCTACCTCCCATGTAGTTTCCAGTAGTATGCATGATCGCAAAATCACCATTCGTTCCAGGCTTTGCAAGGTAGTTCTCTGAAGCAAGACTTTTCAATATTTTCTCTCCAGCCTCGAAGTATTTTTCACCATTTTTCTTGCTGTATGTACTTAGTTCCAATAGCGCTGATCCCATAATTGCTCCTGCCGAAGCATCACGCATGGTAGGGATTTTAGGACAAGAGTAATCCCAATATGGGACCATATCTTCAGGCATATTTGGATGGTTCAACAAGAACTCAGCAATCTTTTCTGCAAAATCAAGGTACTTTTTATCCTTCGTTTCTCTGAACATTAGGGTATATCCATAAAGTCCCCAGCTTTGACCTCTACTCCAGGCAGCAACTTTAGGGTCACAGAAGCCATTGTTCCAGTCCATACGTCTGAATTCACCAGTTTCAGGATCATAGTCAACAACATGAGGACAAGAATAATCCTCGCGATAATGATATTTCATTGTCTGGTTGGCATGCTTAACAGAAACATCTGCAAAATGATTATCACCAGATAATTTTGATGCCTCGAATAACAACTCAAGATTCATCATATTGTCGATAATTACAGGAAATTTCCAATCTCTGGACTTTCTGGCACTCCACGACTGGATGGTTTGAGTCTTTTCATTAAAGCGGGTACTTAATGATTTTGCTGCTTGAATGACTACCTTTTTGTACTCAGGATTTTGAGTTAACAGATAACCATTACCATAGCTACAGTATACACGAAAACCAACATCATGAT
Organism: Puteibacter caeruleilacunae; assembly: GCA_005217565.1. Lineage (GTDB taxonomy): Bacteria > Bacteroidota > Bacteroidia > Bacteroidales > Prolixibacteraceae > Puteibacter > Puteibacter caeruleilacunae. The sequence goes on along the minus strand of SJCO01000002.1, from coordinate 23,610 downwards.
CGTCTGTATTATACTGCTCTTCTACAAGAAATTCAGTAACTGTTTCTGCATTTTCTTTCCAGAAGTTATCTTGTGTGTATTCATAAAGATACCACATTGTTCCAGGATAAAAACCACTGGTCCAATCTCTCGAAGGTCTTAGTCCTCTTTCAATTGAACGAGGTGTTTGTTTGCTTTCTAAAACTCTTGGCAACATATTTTTTGTGTGTTGCTCAACTGTTTCCATAGCTTGCTTCACCCATTGAGGATTGTTCTTTATCGGCTGACTCTCAACATTCGTGCAGGAGAAAGCCATAAGCCCCGCAGCAGCTAGAGAGATAAGTTTGGTATTCAATTTCATATGCTTGTGATTAAAACGATTTCTATATTCTGATTATGTTGCCACTGTACACCTGTCAGCGTCGTTAGACCTGACAGCGTGTTTTTATTTGTTGTTATACGCTTCTAGGTCCTAGCGGACGCTGAAAGGTGAATGACACCTCTCGAACACTAACGATCCTGCTTCCCTTTTCCTTTCTTTCCTTCTCCGCGTAAGTCTTTGTATCTCTTCAACGCCTCCAAATAGTAGTAATCACCATAATTGATTGGCGTGTCTATCTCTGAATTGTTTGGAAGATTACCAGTACTATGCTTCAGAATAAAGTTTTTATTTGTTCCTACCTCAGCCAAATATTTAGGAGTAGACAGGTTCTTAATGATAGTCTTGGCAAACTTAAAATAGTCTTCTCCGTCAGGAACATAAGTGCTTAATTCAAATAGTGCACTAGCAATTAAGGCTCCTGCAGAAGCATCTCTTGGTGCGTCTGGAATTTTAGGATCATCAAAATCCCAGTATGGAACCTTATCCTCTGGTAAGCGAGGATGATTCATGATGAATGCTGCGATATGTTTAGCTTGATCCAAATATTTCTGGTCTTTAGTCTCTCTGTACATCAAGGTGTATCCATACAGACCCCAGCCTTGTCCGCGTGCCCAGGCAGAAGCATCGTTATATCCCTGGTGCGTTTGATGCTCAAGGGCTTTTCCTGTGATTGTATCATAGCTAACAACATGATATGAACTGTAATCTTCACGGAAATGATTCTCTAATGTAGTGTTCGCGTGAGAAATTGCTATGTTTCGGTACTTATCCTTACCGGTAGATTTTGATGCCCAGAACATAAACTCCAGGTTCATCATATTATCAACAATTACCGGATATTGCCAGTGACCAAAATCCCACGATCTAATACAGCCTACATTCTTGTTAAATCGAGTAGATAGAGACTTTGCACCTCGTTGCATTACTTTTGCGTAAGCTTTTTTCCCAGATAAACGTAAGCCATTACCATACGAGCAGTAAAGCATGAAACCAAGGTCATGTGTATGGGTAAAATACTGAACTGAATCTAATGCTTCGGTATATCGAGCTGCTTCTTTTTTGAAAGCTTTGTCTCCAGTTAGTTCATACATGTACCAAAGGTTACCAGGGAAGAAACCGCATGTCCAGTCACGTGGTTTTGCGTATCTCATCGATCCATCAGGATTAATAGACCTCGGATTTAATCCAGGAGTATTCTTCTCTGCTGCCAACTTCAACTGTGCTGCTGATGTCTCAACAGCTTTCTTCATCCAATTCGTCTTCTTTGCAAATCCATTTGTCGTGACCATCAGCACCGACATAAGGATAATAAATGAGCTAAGTAATTTTGATCTATTCATGAGTCTTAAATTTCTATTCAAATTCACTGACTCAAAATTACCTGATATGAAGGTGATGATATTTCAGGATTGCGCAAGGGAATAGTGATTATGCCAAGATCCTTTTCACTTTTGTTGAATTGTGTTTAAGAATTGTTGAAATCATTTAAAATGATTGTGAGGTAGAGGGAGATAGAACGGGTTTGTTTCATTAAATCGCCAGGTTAGCACCTGGCGCTATGGTATCTATTCTTCATAAAACATCTCTGCTCCTGGATACATGTATTTTGTTTTTGCTAGTTCTTCTGAGAAGATCACACATGTAACAATAGCTTGCGTTGCCAGTTCTCCTTTTCCATTGAAAAGGTCGACATCTATCACTGCGGTTCTTCTGTTCTTTTCTTTTAAAGTTGCCACCAATTTAATGTCTCCATCACTGACCATAACAGGGCGACGGTATTTCACTTCCATACCTCCTGTTACTCCAGCAGTTTTACATTGAGTACAAACTACCCAGTTGGCAATCTCATCCATTAGCGTAGCCTGAATACCGCCATGAAGTACATTGGTAAAACCTTCAAAGCGTCGTTGAGGAGTCCATTCAGATATGGTTTTACCATCTTCCTCGTAGAATTCCATTCTTAGTCCAAGTTCGTTGTATGGCGAGCAGCCAAAACAATTGAACTGCTCCTTTGCACCGGCCATAGTGCTATATGCATTATTTATTTTTCGCTTCATCCGTTTATTGAGTGATTTTGATTAATAAGATCACAAGATACAAAAAAAGGCCGCCCAGTGGGCAGCCTTAAATAAATCATCAAAAAATATCTAATTAATTAGAAAGGTCTTTGATACGGATGTTACGGAAGAACACAACAGAACCATGTCCAAGGTATGCAATGTGTCCTTTCTGACGCTTCAATCCTGGGTGATCACGGTGATCAGGAGTACCATTGTCGATAAATTCCTGAACATCACCGTCAACAATTACCTCACCATTCAAGGTAATTTTAATGTGAGTACCCTTAACAATTACTTCCTCAGTGTTCCATTCTCCAACAGGCTTTTGGAAACCACGCTTAGCAGCAATCATTCCATATACAGAACCGTGGTATTGGTAAGGCTTAAGATTAGCGTAGATAGGAGCAGTGTTATCCAAAATCTGTAACTCTTTTCCTACATATGCAGCATCACCTTCAAGTGGAGCATGAATTCCTAAACCGTTATTAGCACCAGGAGTCAATTTAAACTCAAAGCGATAAACAAAGTCGCTATACTCTTTCTCGGTATACAAGTTACCATGACCACCTTGCTTAGGACGAACAGCAATAATACCATCTTCAACCAAGTAATCAGTCTTGTTTCCAATCCAGTTATCTAAGTTCTTACCATTGAACAACGCAGTGAATCCTTCTGCTTTTTCTTCTTCAGTAAGACCATAGTCTTTCTCATTTAATTCTTTCACGTAGATATTACGGAAAGCAAGGTCAGTACCATGTGCTTGAAGCTCGATAGCTCCTTTAGAGAAGATAGGAATACTACGATCCCAGTAGTTATCCATGGTTACATTATCTACAACTAACTCACCATTCAAGTAAACAGTTACTTTTTCACCGATCATCTTAATGCGGAAAGTATTCCACTCACCCACAAGGTTATCAGCAACTTTCAATGGCTTGCTAAGGTGCTTTTTGTTGTTATAAAGACCACCAGATCCAACTTGAGCACCAACTTCAACACGTGAAGTATCCCAAATCTGTACCTGTGGAGTACCTCTTAAGTAGATACCGCTATCACCACGCTTGGTAATTCTCCAATCGCAGATCATTTCAAAGTCTTCGTAGTCTTTTGCAGAACAAAGGTTAGCACCATGACCGTTGAATACGATAGAGTTATCTTTTACACTCCAGTTATCGTACATTTTCGCGTCAGCTTCTTTCTGAGCTTTTGCTAATTGAGCAGCACTCATCTTTGCACGCTTAACAGGATTAGCTACTAAACCTTTCCAACCTGATAAGTCTTTACCGTTAAACATTGATACATACCCTTTGTCTTTTGGCATGTTGTTAAGGTATGTGCGGATGCTGGTCTTGTGGTAATCACTTTCCTGTCCCTTCATTACGCTGATTACCTTATTCAAGGTAGTGCGTACTTCTTCACCATACAATCCAACTTTCTGTCCGTTTGAAGGAAGTGCAATCTTCATGATTGAAGCAGCAGCTTCTTGCTGAAGATCTTTGTTGTCAAGATATTGAGAAGTATAAACCATTGATAAGAAAGTCTTGATGTTAGCAAGCGACTTGATGATTTTCTTTTGCTGATCAAGGTTCTTAGCGTAAGGCATGATTTTACGTAACTGAAGTAACTTCTGGTCTACAGGAAGAGATGAAGACTTCACCTGAGAAACAAATCCTTCGAAAGCTTTCTTTCCGTAGTTTGAATTGTCAGACTTACAGATCTCGTACAACTTAGCCGAAGCAGAGATGTCTTTCCAGTTTACCAATGCGTTAAACGCAGCTTCTTTATATTTCGATTGCTTAATCAATCCATTAACAGCATTCAGTGCTTTGTCACCACCCAAACGAGGAAGAATCATTGTGATACGGTCCTTTTTGTTGGTGTTGCTCAATGCAGCTAGTAATTTGTCTGTTCCTTTTGCTGGATCCTCAGAGTTTACAACAGCATTGTAAATAGCTTTCTGTACGTTAGCAATATGATCAGAACCATCAGTCTTCAACAATAATGAAATTAATGCATCAGTTTTGCAAGAACATGCAGTTGATGGTAATGCTTTATAAGCAGCATTCTTAATCGCTTTGTTTGAAGAGCTAGTTGCATCATAAGCAATTTGGAAGTAGGCTTTACCTGATTTCGCAGCAATTACATTCAACGCAATAGCTTTCGATGCATCAGGATACTTATCCATTGCTTTCACAATACATCCAAGGTGCTTCTTGTCCATAAGCTCATTGATGATCTTCTCAGTAACTTTAAGATCCTGACCTTTTTCAAGGTAGCTGATTAATGCAGGTAATGCATCAACACCATTCACCTGAGCATAAGCACGTAAAGCAGCAGCACGAACAGCCTCGTTGTTAGCAGTCATTTGCGACTTTAAGAAAGGAGAAGCCATTGGACATCCTCTGCGACCTAACATCGCTACAATGTCTGCTTTAACAGCAGGAGTAGATTCCTTTGCTTTCTCAATCCACGCTCTTGTTTGCTCTACATCACCTAAACACTGAGCAACATTCAATACAGCGCAACGATAAGCTTTGTCGCTGTTAGTAACCTGCTTGAATAACATAGGCTCAACTTCTGATCCGAAGTATTTAGCGTAAATCTTCAATGCAGTAGCGCTAAGGTGAAGTTGTTCAGGAGCTTGATTTGCTTTTACGATAGTTGCACAAGCCTTTTTAGCAAGTGCCAACTCATTGTTAGCAGCTAACTGATCAACATATGTCATAAATGCAGCAGTAGTATTAGCTGCGTCATAACCGAACGAAATACTTTTGGCAGCCTTGTACAAAGTACTGTAACTGTCAGCACTTCCAATGTGTGCAAGAGCAGCAAGAGAAGCTTTACGTAAGTTAAGATCTTCCGAGTTAACGTACTTTGTGATTGTAGGAACAGCAGCTTTAAGCTTCATAGTTCCAGCAGCCTGAACTACAGTCACAAGGTTTTTACCATCAGCTTTAGGCAGGTATGCCATAAAAGCATCCGCTGCCGAAGCTGAGGCTATTGTCAGTAGGGTTTGTGCTACTGGCTCGCAAAATACTTCATCACTGAGAAGAGGTGTGATTGCTTTCACAGTTGCTTCTCCACCCATTAGCTTCAGCTGACGGATAACAAACACCTTAATGCTGTTGTCCTTTTGTTTTGAGAGGGTGTTGAGCATTGTTTTCTCCCATAATGCTCTTTCAGCTTCATGACCAAATTGGCTGGTGTAACGTGTCAGTCCATTGATTACAAACCTAACTGCCACATCATCTCCCTTACCTGTTGGAGTAAGCATTGAAGTAAATTTTTCCAGTCCTTCAGAACCAAGTTTTAAAGTCTCATCCATCAAACGATCAAGATGATTAAAATCGTTTGTAGGCATTTGAGCAAGTATATCTGCTACTTTAGTATCAAGTGTTCTTCTATCCTGTGCAACAGATGGCAAAGCCATGCAAAGGATTAGGAACAACGCGATATATGATTTGATTTTTTGCTTCATTATGTCTATGTAATTTTCTTGTTCTTATAATGATACCTCACACTACCACTAGAAAGTCCAAGGACCTCTCATTGGTTGATTAATCAGTCGGTTAGCTCCTTCATCATCAATGAATCGTTGCTTCACAGGATCGAAATCCAATGAACGACCTAATCTTACGGCGGCAATACCCATATTCACCATTGTACAAGAACGGTGACCATTCATTTCGTTCAATGCAAACTTTTGGCGAGTACGTACAGAGTCAGAGAACAATCCTACTTGAGGCTCAGGATCAGGCAATGTTTCCAATAACTTATGAAGGTTAGGAATATCTGATTTAAATCCACGGAAGATCTTTCCATTAGGACCTTCAATAAATGCAGCATCCTTATCTTTATTCTCACCATCAAGAATGATCTTACAACCATCGTCGTAAGTATATTCAATTCTTCTCCATGAACCTACTGCATCATAGTGCTGTTGAGGTGCATCTACGTCAACACGAATCGGACTGGTTTTATCTTTTCCTAATAAGTACTGTACAGGGTCAAGATAATGCTGTCCCATATCACCTAGACCACCGCCATCATAATCCCAGTATCCACGGAAATTAGAGTGTACACGGTGAGCATTATAGTGCTTGTAAGGAGCAGGTCCTAACCACATATCATAGTCTAGTTCTTCAGGAATTGGTTGCTCTGGAAGGTTTGTTTTACCACTCCAGAAGAATTTCCAGTTGTAACCAGTAACACCACTAACAGTAACTTTTAATGGCCATCCTAGCACACCACTCTCGATAATCTTCTTCAAAGGCTTCACATCAGTACCTAAACCGTAGAAAGTATCTTTAAAACGGAACCAGGTATTCAAACGGAACATACGTCCATGCTTGTTTACCTCTTCTACAACTTTCTGACCTTCGCCAATCGTTCTGGTCATTGGTTTTTCACACCAGATATCTTTACCTGCACGAGCAGCTTCAACAGCCATTAAACCATGCCAATGTGGAGGAGTAGCGATATGTACGATATCAACCTCAGGAAGGGCAAGTAATTCACGATAGTCGCCAAATGTTTTCACATCATGACCAACTTGTTGTACTGCTTTTTGAAGATGGTTTTTATCTACATCACAAACAGCAACAACTTTAGTGCCTTCATAAGGAATGTGTCCACGACCCATTCCACCAACACCGATAATACCTTTGGTAAGCTGATCACTTGGGGCAATAAAGCCAGGACCACCTAATACGTGGCGAGGAACGATCATCATCCCTGCTGCGGCAGCCACTGAAGTTCTTAGAAATGTTCTTCTCGAACTCTTCATGTTATTCATAGATCAAGAAATTTAATGTTTGATCACGAATTAATGAAACAGTAGCATATTTTTAGGGGTAACAGCAGGGTTACAATTTTAAAAACATTGAAAATTAGTGAATTAAAATATTAGAAGAAGAATACATTTCGCTTTTCACGTTTCGATTTGTACTCACCTTTACGCACTGCTTTTACAATTGTTCTGCGGTTAACTTCATGTTCTGCCTCCGAACAATCCACACCATTTGCGCAATGATTTAGCAGGCGAGTTTCACCATATCCAGCATACTGAATTCGCATTGGATCAACACCACGTGCAACCAAATATTCATATGCGGAGCGTGCTCTACGCTTAGAAAGATCCATATTATAATTGTCATCACCACGAGCATCGGTATGCGATTCTAATCTAACTTCTAAGTCAGGAAACTCTTCCATTAACGCTGCCAATTTATCAAGAATCACCTGAGCATCAGGACGAATGTTATCCTTATCCAGGTCGTAGTTGATGTAATCCATTGTAATTACCTGAATTGGTTCTCCATCTTCCTCTTCCATCATCAACGGTTCCTGCTCATCAGCCAGCTGCTCTTCTTCAACCACCAGCTTATCAAGGAATAGTTCAACCTTCAATTCAGCATTATCCGGAAGATCTTTAGTTTCAAGGTCACGCTCATCATGAGTATAGTCCTCTTTTATGGCATACACTTTATAGGTATCCCCTTTGTTACCCCTAAATCTAAACGATCCATCAGGACCTGAAACCGCAGAAGCGATAACTTTCCCTAGATCATCGTATAAAGTAACTTCTGCTCCAGGAATACTTTCCTGTGAAGCTAAATCAAGCACCTTACCTTTAATAATAATAGGAATACGATTGATTACAAAGTGATAGATATCATCGTAACCTCTACCGTTAAGTCGGTTTGAAGATAAATAACCCTGCTCACCCTCTTTGTTCATGGTTAATCCAAAGTCGTCGAGCGGACTATTGATTGGAATACCCATATTTTCAATACGGCGGTATTCTCCATTCTCGGGTGTTGACATGAATATGTCTAATCCACCCATTCCTGGATGACCGTCTGATGAAAAGTAAAGCACATCATTATTTGATATATATGGAAAAACCTCATCACTTGCAGTGTTGATTTTAGGGCCAAGGTTTACTGGATCCTGCCATTTCCCTCCGTCATAACGTAGGTAGTAAATATCAGTTCCCCCATATCCACCAGGCATGTCGGATGCAAAATAAAGTACCAATCCGGTTTTATCAATTGAAGGGTGACCTACAGAATATTCATCACTATTGATTGGCAAACCATATTTAATTTCCCAGTCTTTATCAGAACCATCATTTCTTGCGGCATAAATTTTAAGGTTCGTTACACCATCGGTTCCTCTTTTTAACGATCCTCCCTGAAGACTATTTCTCGTGACGAACATCTTTGTTCCACTTGAATTAAAGCAGGCAGGGCCCTCGTGATAACTTGTTTTAATATTTTTCTTCCCAAACGGCTTCACATGTTTTAGTCGTCCATCTTCATCAATATCGGCTATATACATATCAAGGAAGGGCTGATTATCCCATTTATAGTTTCTCTTGATGATCTTTGATCCAGAACGCGAAGAGGCAAAAACAATTTTATCCTCCCCAAGGAAAGTAGGCCCAAAGTCCGATTTAGGACTATTTATACCTGCAGGAGTTACTGTATATCGTTTTGCATCCTTTTCCAGGAATTTAATATACTCAAGAAGCGACATTTCCATTTGTGCACGTTTATCGTCAGGTTTTATTTGAACATATTGTTGCAGAATTACCTGTGCTTTCGAGTATTTACCTGTACTTTTCAGCGCCTGTATATAATTAAAAAGATCATCGGGATCATAGTTCCCCGTTTGAATCAATCTTCCTAACCAACGTTCTACTTCAGTTGGTTTATGTATAAACCTGTTCGCTTCAGCAAGCTGGCGAATAACATAAGGATCTGATTGATCTTTCTTGTAGGCATATTCATATAATTCAATGGCATCGATAAAGGCAAAGTCTTTAAACTTTTTATCCGCCATTTTTATAGTTAGTTTTTGCGCATGGGTGATGCCAGATCCCAGCAGGATCCAGAAGAATACGATTAATATGAAAGGCTTGAGTTTGTTCATCGCCGCAATATATACATTTCTTATTAAAAGTAACGAGGAGAACGGATTCTTCCCTTACCAAAGTCAAAGTCGAAGCTTAACAGTATCTCGTGTGTACCATTGTTATAGCGACTTAAATCAGTGGTGGTAAAATCGTATGCGTATCCTAGCGTTATCTGATCTGTAATCTTCACCTGCATCAAAGCACCTAATGCATCGCCAAATCGATACATTGCACCTACCCAGAAGGTATCATAAAAGATAACCTGTGTTGATAAGTCGAACGATACAGGAGCATTCATTGCTAAACGAGCCATAAAATATGGCTTTAATTTCATGATGGGATTAATATCAAAGACATTTCCTGCCATCACATACATATGAATTTCTTCTTTACTTAGGGTTTCTGTGGTTGTTGATTCTGCTTTATTAATTACGTTTTTTAGAAGCTCGGGGATAGCCAATCCTGCATAGAAACGGTTGGTATGATATAAAGCTCCTACACCAAAATTGGGCAGAATATTGGTGTTAATGTTGAATGAAAACACGGGATCATTGGGATCTGTTGTTTTCAGTTCAGTAAGGTTAAGCTCATACTTATTAAATCCACCTTTCAGTCCGAAAGAAAGCGTACGACCTTCAGTAAAATCAATTTTGTAAGAGTAATCGAAATATACACCTATTTGCTTAATTGGGCCGATATTATCGGTAAGAAACGAAGCACCTAGTCCCATACTAAAATGTCGGAAGGGTGAGTGGATACTTATGGCTTGTGTTTGAGGAGCCCCGTCAAGAGAGATCCACTGATCGCGGCGTATCGTTGTAAGGTTTAGCATACCACGTGCACCAGCATATGCAGGATTAACCGTCAGCATACTATTACTGTATTGCGAGTACATTGGTTCTTGTTGTCCAAATCCTACTGTCGCAATAAGTAACATAGTGATTACTAAAATAAACCTCATTCTTGTATGTGCCTCTATCTTTTTCAAATTAATCTTCTATAAAGTTTGTAAAACGTTTTTATCTATCCAAATAAACCCAGCCCGAAAATCCAACTTTTTCGCCGTTAAGCGTAACAATATAGAAATATGTACCCGTTGGCAACTGTCCGCTTCCTATGGTCATTGCTCCGGTATTTACGGTGCCATCCCAAACTACTTCTTTGTTATCATAGTTTGCTCCCTGATAAACCTTTGTTCCCCAGCGGTTAAATATCATAACCGTGTTGACAGGATAATCATCAATTCCATCAATAATGAATACATCGTTGGTGCCATCACCATTAGGCGTAAATCCGTTTACGATGTCAATATCGCCAGGAACTCTAAGAGCAACTTTCATTTCATCCGTATTTCGACAGCCATCATTATCAGTTACGGTTAGTATATATGTACCAACTGCATCAACCCTTGCTTTAGGATCATTGGCAGCAGGTGGAATGTCAAAATTACCATCATTGGTAGTCCATTCATAAGTCATAGGCATCATACCAGTGGACTGAGATCCATCCAAATCGGCAGTTACTCCTTCGAATATCTCTTGATCAGGACCTGCATCGGCAGTAGGACCTTCAAGAACAGTAACGGTTACCTCATCTGTATCAGTTTCCCCTGTTGGGGTATGGGTAACTGTCAACTGCAGTGTACTCATTCCAATACCAGGAGGTGTATATTCGGGAGTTAAACTTGTTCCATTAGTGATGTGATCAAGTGGACTCCAAAGATAAGTGAAATCGCTACCCTGACTACTCGCTGTTCCGTTGAGCATTACAGGAAGATCTGTAAAGCAGACAGTAATATCATCGCCAGCATCAGCGATCACTTCAATAGGATCAACTATAATGTAAACTGTTCCTTTATGTGTGATTCCGTTAGCATCGGTCACTTCATAGATGAAGTAATCAATTCCGCGGAAGTTCATATCAGGAATATATTCAACCGAACCTGTAGGAGATAAGGTTAATGAACCATGTTGAACGTTGGTAGATACAGCATAAGAAAGCGACTCTCCAATCGGACTACTAGCAATGTTTGCCAGTTCACCAGTTGCAATACCTCCATGTGATATCATGGCTGCATCTCCGGTAAACGGACGGTAATTAGCAGTGCTTGATGGAGCAGGAGCCACATAAACGATAGCAGTATCGTTGTGACATAATCCCTGGCTATCACAAACCTCATAGAATATCGTATCGACATCATTTACAAAACCACTTCTAGGCGTATAAGTAAATGCACCATTAGTGGTAACATTTACTGAGCCATTTTGAGCAGTAACACTCGAAGCATTGCTTATTTTAAGATTTGACTTTCCGGTATCGTCAATATCGATATCATTATAGGTAAGGTTTCCAGTTACACTATTACCTGCGATCACATAGTATGAATCGAATCCAGCTACTGGAGCTTGATTCACAGTTTCATCATTAGGATCAAGAATATTTATTTCGACCGTAGCCGTAGGACAAGCAGTTATAGTCGGTTCGTCTCTATCGCACAGGCGATAAGTAAAGACATACTGACCTGGTGCTAATCCAGCAGCATTAAATGTATACGATCCAAAGTCAGGATCAGTATAATCAGTATTGAAGGTAAGTGTTCCTTGATCAGGACCATCTACCAATTCAATAGTCCAGTTACGATTCAGGAACGGATCATAGTCATTGGTAAGTACATTACCTACAGCTGTTCCTTCTGTGAATGCATAACCATGGTCGTTAACAGCAAGCCAGTTGATGTTTTCTGCTGCTTTTACATCAATTGGATACTGTTGAATTTCCGATAAACAGCCATTAGCATCCATTGCTTGAACATGTAGTCTGAAATTACCTTGATCGTTCCATCTGATGGAAACAGAGTTATTTACACTGAATGGGAAGTCTTGTTCTATTAATCCTCCAGGACTCGTAACCCACCAGTGATATTGATACCCTTCAACTTTTGTAACGGAGAAAGTTTGTGTTTTTCCTTCATAAATAAGGATCGAAGCTTCGGTTTGAGCACATACATAAGTATCCCATACGGTGCCAAATAGCATCGATGCAATCAGGATAATATGTTTCAATGTGCTTCTCATGAAATTGTTACATTGCCTTTAGTTCTCCATTTTAATTGTTGAAATAGTAGGTTTAGGATGAACAGTGATCGTACGCTTGATATCAGTTCCCAGAGGAATATCAGCACCGTCGGCACTTTTTACATCCAAAATCTCAATGGTGTATACATCATCGGTTGTTCCATTATTGACGAAATTATTAGGAACATCGATGTTGGCTCCACTCTCGTAACTTGTAAGTGTTTGAGGATATCCATCAATTGCAGTGTTGGTATCATTCAGTATTGTATATTGTACTGTATAAGGACTTAAACCTCCACTAATTTCAATGTTAAATCCAAGTAAATCCCATTCAGCTTTAGTGTTTCCAGAGGAACCATCATTAAGCTGTGAACAGGTTATTAAGTTTGGACCATTGATGAGGACATCTCCAGCACCTAGGATTTGTATTTGACGTTCAACAGGATCAGACTTACAATTATTGCCGTCAATAACATAAACAGAGAGGGTGTAGATACCAGGACTACCGTCCCATGTGATATTTATACTGGAAGAATTGTTCCCGGATAAGTCGGTAGATGAACCACCACTTACGCTCCAATGGAACTCAAGACTAGCGTTGTTACCTATTTCAAGGTTAACAGAGTAGTCCTTCTGCGCACCCTGGGTCACTTGCTGATCCTGCGCCACGGCCTTTCCCGCGAGCAGTGTTCCCAGAGTAAACAGAATTCCAACTAATATGAATTTATACATTCTCATTTCTCCTCTTATTTATATTATTTACCTGCATTGAGCGATATTGGCGACAGTACAGGTTTGGCATGTATTGTAATAGTCTGCTGACTAACTTTATTGATCATGTCAACGCCAGCGGCGTTGGTTGCACGGATTACATCTACTTGATATTCTGCCGCATCATCGTTTATGGTGATGTGTGCAGTTACATTCAGCATAAGCGTACCCTCACTGGTATTATAGCTGCTGTATGGTATAGGATCGGTGGTAAATGTATTGCCGTTGATTGTGTATTGCATGGTAACCGGGAAGTGGCGTTCGGCCAATGGGCTACCATTCTGTGTTAGGGTAACAGGAAGCTCAAATGTAGCTCTGGCACCAGCACAGTCAGTAATACCCTCTGTGAGGGCATAGTGCATTTCATCTTGCACCTCCACAGGGTAAATCCGACGCGTAGAACAGCCATCACTGGCATTTGTTTCTTCTACCATCAGATAGTATCGGCCAGGCATATGCCAGGCGATTTCAGCTTTGTTTGTATTATCTCCATCAACAAAGGAATATGCCGATGGATCTGCAGGATTTGTATTATATTCATCTGTCCAGTTGGTGACACTGTAAAGTGACCATGCATACAAATTACCAACGTGGTCAGGATCATGTTCCCCTGTGGACAGTTGATTTACAAATACTGTGCTTGTAGTGCCTGAAGTAGCGATATACGGGGGCTGTGCTACAACCTTGACGGTCATTGCCAGCAACGTGATCAGTATAAAAATGATTCGTTTACCCACGAGTATTACTCTTCAGCTATAATGTTTCCCCAACCTGAAGATCTTAGCATTTTCCATTGCTCAGCGTAGGTATCCATTACTACGTAGTAATGACATTCGATGTTTACATCGCTACACCATTCGAGCTGTTCATGCTTAGCTCAACAAGCCATATCACGAATAAATTCAATACTGTATGTCAATCTCAATTATATCATTTCCCTTTGAGACTAAATTAAGTTTTGAATTTTACAGTCTATTCATTCTCCTCAATACCGAACAGGCTGTAGAGTTTTCAGTTCCGTTTCTTTCTTTTGTTTTCTTTCTAAACTTTCTATTTCCGTATTTCCATTTCAGTTTTCTAAATACTCCAAGTCAAGTCCGTTTTTGTGAAACCTCCGGGCCGAAGCCCGAAGGTTGTATTTGGAATGCCTTATGAGCATTTTGAGTTATACCAATTCAATACTACTATTGGAATGAGATCTTTGAAGTATTTGGAATTGGCTTCACACTGATGGTAGGTGTTCCATTCTTATTCGAAGCAGCATCTGCCACTCCATCATAAGTACTAGGCTCTGTACCTTCAGCGTAATCTGTCGCAGAAGCTCCTCCAAGTTCAACGTTAACTGTTGATGGAGCAATTGCTGCAGCTAGAGTGTATAATTGGGCTTCATCAGCTGCAATGTTTTGAAGTATAACCTGAATTGTTACAGTTTCAACACCAGCATTTACTTCTATTTCATTGCTGCCATCATTATCTGTAATAGAACCTGTTACATCACCATCATTAACAATACTCCAAGTTGCCGAAGCTTCTGTTGGTGCTGTTGGATATGCAGATCCAGTTAAGTTAAAGTCAAACTTCCATTTTCCTGTTGCAAACTTTGTAGCGAATGCATCAGCACTATCCGTTGAACCTTTAACTGTAGATAATGATACTTCATATGTAAAAGTCATAGTTTGTAATCCATAAGAGTTTACATCATTGTCATCTGTGGTCGAGCTACCAAGGATAATTTCGTTGTCAGTGTTACAGTTAGATGCGTCAGTTGTTAACTCAGCACCATCACCATCTTTCATCACTAACAATAGATCAAGATCAAGAATTCTAATTCCGAATCGTCTGATTGTGATACAGCCTTCTTGGTCAGTCTCCTTTACTTCCAAGACATAATCGCCGGCTGCTAACCATGTCACATCAGTTCTGAAGGCGTTTGCAGTTCCATTACTGTTTGTGTAAGGAGTAAAATCAAAAGAAAATGATCCTGTTGCGACAGTAGCTGTCCAACTATCAGAAGAATAGTCTGCTGAACCATCCCATTGATAAACTTGCCAATCATAAGTGTTGTCGGCATGCTCCGATGCATCATGTGTACCTTGAGCCCCATCACTACTATTTACCCAGTAAGAGTGTTTCGCGTTAATTGTTGTGTTTTGATCAATGCTTTGAGCATTTACCATTGCTGTACCGAACATGAAAACTGCTAGTACTAAAATCGATTTAAATAAATTTGATTTCATAAGGCATAAAATTTAATTTAACATTTATCATTTGAGTTTTTAATTATCTGTTGTAATTGCTGACGTATTAGGAACAGCATTAATTGTTTGTGTTTGAATCCAATCATCTTCGTCCTTATCTGGAGTGTTATGATCTAATTCTTTTGCGCTTGTTATTTCCAACTGAACTTCCTGTAACGTGTTGGCATCTCCTGTAACTTGCATTGTTAAAGTAATGGTTGTTGTGGCTCCGCTACTTGGAATGGCAGTTAACTTAAAAGGACCGGTAGGGGTTCCTGTTGTAGTCCAATCAGCTGTTCCAGCAGAAGGAACTAAATCTGTTATTGATGCTGCTGCATTCGGACTTAAATCAAATTCAATCTCCCAGTTTGGATTCCATGTTGCACTTTCATTATCCATCTGTACTGTAAACTGAATTTGTGTTGTAACATCTCCCTGTGTACTAGAATTGGTTGCACTATTACAAATTGCACTAACCAATGGTACCGAAACATCAAAATCATTGTCTGCAGGTGTTACCGTAATAGTTCTCGTAGCGATACAGTTTGATGTTGCATCTTCTTCAGTAAATGTTATAGTATAGGTAGTACCCGACGAGCCAGCACCCCATGTTACTGTTAATACCGAGTTAGATCCGTCTAGCGCATTGGATGAAGAAAAGTTTCCATCATTTGGTGCGATTGACCAATTTAACGTATTAGATGTACTTTCTGGAGTTACAGTATACTGGTGCGTACTACCAACAAATGGTGCCTGACCAGTATTTTGAGCAAATCCCACTACTGTCCCCAGTAGCATGATTGCCAGAGTCATCGTGAATTTTAGTAAGTTTTTCATCGTCGTGCGTTTTTTAAGTTGTTATTATTATTTATTTCTATTTTTTCTTTTATGCTGCCATTATATTTGATGGATTAGGTGCGGCATAGATCAATTCCGCTCCTATATTGTTATTTTTATTGATGTCGATTGCATGATGATCAACATCTTCAGCATTTGTTATTTCCAAGATTATGTTGTGCTGCTTAGAAGATTTTGCATGTAATTGTACTTTTATTGTTACTTCATCTTTAGCATGTACTTTGTTTGCTGTATCAATAATTCCAGTGTGATAAACGCCATCTGTAGGAGTGAGTGTTTGCTCATTTTCTCCTTGTGTAATTACTACATCGATTGTGTCATCAGGATCACCGTTTGTTGCAATTACTTTGAAATCAAAACACCAATGCGGTCGATAGTAAAGCGACTTTGATATTTGAGTAACTACAAAGTCGAATTCTGTAGATTGCTCATCTGAGTTTACTGCGACATTCGGACACTGAGGTGCTGCATCGGCTGTTGCAACATCGAAGTAATACTTCACAGGTATGTCGAAATACTTCGTATTCGAACAGATTTTTCCATCTCCCTGTTCCTGACATTCTGTATAGGATAATGTGTACTTTTCTCCAGAAGCAGGAGCCTTTAACCATATTACTTCAAGGCGAACTGTTTTTAAAATTACAGGATCTGATCCCAACACCTTTCGAACTGTTCCGGTTACCTTTTGTGGATCAACGATCCAATCTTTTCCGTTTTTCCCGGGAGTAATATGCCATTCAAAGGTATTACCAGCAGGAACAGTCTGGTCAGGTATTACCTTATAGGTAACAGTCTCACCAGCTTTCCGAACCTTGTCGGTTGCTATTGCCTGAGCAAAGCTCTGTGGTATCTCTGATATGGTTACTACTAAAATCATCATAATTGTTTTCATTTTTGCTTGAGATATTTGCATTTTAACATGTTCTATTTCATTTTATTCGTTTTAGACCTAATTTGCCGTGATTTCACTTGGATTAGGTGTGTGATAAACTGTCAATGTGTATATATGTTTGTAATCCGATACATTACCACTTTCATCAGTGACTCTATACCAGATTCTATTTATTCCTTCGTTAACTGTGAATGAACTTGGATTTCCTTCTGTCCAACTTCCGTCAACAGGTGTCGCGACCTCATTTGTTATTTGATACTCAATTATTAGGGCTGAAAAATCAGTACAGTCATCTGTGATATCAGAATCTATCAGAGCTAATGACTCTGCCATGTTAATAGGGTATGTCTGATTCTGAGGATTTAATTTTTCGTCAGATGAACATTCCGCGAATTCAGAAAGTGTTTTATTGATGACAGGCTTCTCATCTGATATCTCAATATTGAAATTGCATGTCCCGTAAACATGTGTTTTAGACATGTCACTTAAAGTGTATGTCACGGAGGATGTTCCTTCTGGTAGATTGAAATCTCCAGGACTACCGGTAAAAGTATCACTCCCAGCTGGAATAGTTATAGTTCCTGTCAAATCATCTCCAACAGGTTTATCTATCGTCCAAGATAAAAGAAGGCTCACTGTGCTGCATTTTGAGGTGGTAGTGGATGGTATAGTAAATGCTGAAGCACAGGAGCCTGCATATGGACTTTCACTGGGGCAATTCATTGTTGGTGCTGTTATGTCGACGTAAAATACTGACCAATTATCTTCACATCCTGATTCGGGAATTTGACGTACCGCGATAAATGGTTGTTCTATGTCCGCAAGAATACTAGTATCCCAGGTTATTGATATTTTACTTGTATCAATGTTTGCAGTGTTCGTAATTCCAGTAGTTGTAAGTAGATGATAAGTATAGCTTGATCCGCTTGCAGATGTTAATGTTTCGGTTCCTGATACTAATACTCCATTCAATATAGTAATTTCTCCTCCATAGACGATCCATTCGAATTGATTGGTTGAAATATCTCCGGCATCGGTTTCGTTTATTGGCACACCAAACCTTGTTGTCTCGCCAGGACATACTTCTAGCGGAGTCCCTTGTGAGCCAGTTCCTGGATTTGGGATCGTAATATTGGGTACAGGAGGAATTTCACTCTGCCCCATAGCAATCCCAGTCCAGACCAATAGTGTTAAAACTAATACCGTTTTTACAATATTGTCCCTCAAATCGAAAAAATTTAACCGTAATAAAAATAAACTATACCACCACTTTGATAAAACAATAACTCTAGCTGAGAAAAACGCTAAGTACAGCTAGTCATAGTTATTATTTATCTTCTACGGATGTTAATGTACGTTCCCAAAACCTAAAGGTTTTAGGTATTTTAACATTCATTAACAATCCTCAAAACTTAAATTCTGTTATTCTGCCTATTCCACTAAACATTTTCATGAATAACATTATCTTAAAATTAGGACAAACATAATATTTTAACAAGCATTTTTAGTGTTTTTAATCCGCTTTTTTAATACGTTCGTCATTATTTTTTCAAGTTTTGTCAATTCTTGATCAGAATAGTAACTTTCTCGTGTCGTGAATCCCTCAATTCTTTTACAATTCTGATTCCTAATGGTGTTGCTGTATGGCTTCTTACGTGCTTATTATTATGAAGTTACAAGGTGGTGATATTGTTGTTCGTTATTTTTAATTTGGTTATATAGGTGTAAAATGACTATAAAGCCTATAAAATCAAGGTATTTCGGAAGGATGAGTATTTGTAGAATATATTAATTGTGAAAACAAAATGTTTTATGGCACGCAAGTGAACCTTAAGGATTGAGGCAAATAAATTATGAAATTAATATTGAAGCAGAAATAATAAAAAAGGCCACACTATTTGTGCAGCCTACTTCTTAACTCTTAAGATTTGAATGATTTCTTTCTAATTCGAACTCTTTTACCAATTATCGTCTATGTTAGCCCAATTTTTTAAATTACTTCTCTTGCAGTAAATTTTACTTCAGTATTGTAAGTTCCTTTTTTAAGGTTCTGGTCGAAAATCGACTTTTTGTTCATGTCGTTTCTTCTTGTTCCCATTTCCCAGTAGATAGTGAAACCGTTGTCTTTGTGATCACCTGCATTCATCTGGTTCCCTTTTTGATCAAGGATGATCGTTTCTTTCTTGCTCAATGCTAATGATCTGTTGTATGCATTATTTTTGATCGACTTTTGTCCTGAAACAGTTGCTCTTAGACCAACATTATTAAGAGGCATTGTGTTTTTTCCATTGCTGTGCTTGAATTCATCAGTTGCAACGAAAACAAGTTGCCAGTTTGCAGTTGAAGAAACAGAACCTTTTGATGCATACTTCTGACCAGTTTTACCTAAACCTTTTTTATAGTCTTCCAATGTATTGAAATCAAAAGTAATAGGATCAGTATTCAAATTAAGTGCGATAGTTGTATTTAGATTTGCAGTAAGATTGATTGTCTTTGCATCTTCTTTTATTTGAGCTGAAGCTGAAGTTGCTACTAGTGATACTAAAACTGCTGCGATTAAGGTCTTAAGAGTTCTCATGATATTTCGTTTTTTGAATTTTCTATTTGTTATTTACGCTTAAAGTAATTCAATTGGCGTGCCAAAAAGTGTAAATATCACTGAGTGAAGATGTTGGGTGTGTGTGCTTAAGAATGGATAATACAATTCCTACTTCGAAAATGAATAGTATTATCATAATCGAAGGAATTGTAAGTAGAGTTTGTTGTTTAAAGTATCAGATATTCAGTTGTTTATATTCGTCTCTTCGGAAATGAATATTAGATTTCAAAAACGAAGAGTCCCATAATTTTTTATGTTTTTATTTCAACGAGCGTATTTTTATATTCCTTTTTTTGTTTAGGATAAACCTGGCTATCTTATCGACTCACCAGGTTTTATTTACTACTGCCCTAAAAAATTTATTGAGTATGCTTATTTATCGTTTCTAATTTTTGTTCTTTCCTCGAAGTGTCTGTTGGACCTTTCAATGTGTTTTTCTTGTTTAGACGCTGTCAGGTTCTGCAAACGCTGAAAGGTCTTTGCGGCTTTGCAATTCTAACGATCCTTTTTCTCGTCTTCGATTTTCGGTCCTCCGCGCGAAGCGCTATAGTATTTCTCTAGCTGTGAACTCAACTTCTGTATTGTAAGTACCTTTCTTTAGGTCTTGCTCGAAGATTGATTTTCCGTTCATTCCCTTTCCTTTAGTTCCCATTTCCCAGTAGATTTTGAATCCGTTGGTGTCATGATCACCAGCGTTCATGTTTGAACCATCATGTCCTAATATCACCTGCTCAGACTTGCTTAATGCGATAGTTGAATTGTCAGCGTAGTTTTTGATCCCGTTTGAACCTTCAAATTTCGCTGTCAAACCTACATTGTTTAAAGGCATTTTGTCTTTTCCATTCGCATGTTTGAAATCTTTAGTTGCTTTGAAGTAAAGGTTCCAATTGTTAGTAGATGATACAGATCCTGTTGATACGTATGCACCTTCGTATGATCCTAAACCTTGTTTGTAGTCTGTAAGTGTATTGAAGTCAAATACGATGTCTCCACTCATGTTAAGAGCGATGGTTGTGTTCAAATTGGCTGTAAGATTAATTGTCTTAGCATCTTGTTTTGCTACCTGAGCTGATGCTGACATTCCTATTACTGCTACTAATACTGCTGCGATTAAAGTTCTTAAAGTTTTCATGATATTTAATTTTTTAAATTTTTTCGTTGTTTACGCTTAAGATGTGTCAATTGGTGTGCCAAAGTTTGTAAGTTTCATAAAACCAGAATGTAAGCATAGTTGTCGATGCCAAGGATGAAATACTTTATTCTTCGAAAGTGAAGAGTGTATATAGTATGATTGCTGATTGAATGTTTTTGGTGAGTTAAACTGCTTGAAAATAAGTGAAGTATAGGGGCTTCTTCGAAAATGAATAGTAGTATTTGAAAAACGAAGAGCAGGGGAGTTGTTACGTCCCTGCTACGTTTTTATCATCAGGTACTATCCTGAATTCGATTTTGTAATTTAAGGCCTTCAGGATTTCCTGAAACGTTGATGTTTTTACTTTTTGGTCACCAGACTCTAGTTTTGATATCTGACTTCGCGCTTTTCCGATCCTCTCACCAAGTTGAGTCTGATTGAGACCTTCCTTTTCTCGCAATTGCTTGATTATATCAATAATAGCCTCATCAGAGAAATCATCTTGAAGTGGTTCAGTTAACACGCATACTTTCTGCTCCTCAGGTAGGGCTGTTTGTATGTTTGGTGATGCGTTGTCAGTCTTACTGATATCAATATTATTATCTCCGCATGCTGAGTCTTCTGATTGCGATTGTTTTATCTCCTCTAGTTTCAATTCTTGTCGGAATTGCTGTTGTTGAAGTTGATACTGCTGTGCTTCCTCCACTGGAATTTCTTTTATATACAGACTGTCACAGCACTGAGTTTTCTCTTTGTTGCAAAATCCTAACCAGAATTTCATGTCAGACGGCGACGGAGTGTCACGGGTAGCAAGGAAGAATTGACCATCTTTTCGTCTTGTCTTAAGAATATTGCCATTTGTTACTATGTTTTGCTTTTGTTTTTCGTATGCAAATAAGATCAGATAATCCTCTAATCGCTCAAGGTCTTTTACCTTCAAATCCCATTCTATCAGATAACCTTCTTTGATGATTGTTACTATAGCCCATCGAGGAGCCTCCAGCTTTCCTCTGCTTATGCGTAATTTTTCAAAATCATAAGTAAGGTTTGGGTATTCCCCTGTTATAACATCTTTAATTAGGTGTCCTGAGAATGCATTATATGCGTTACCCTTTTTTATCTGACTTGCATAGCTAACGTTCAGTAAATCTATATAGTCTGATTGGATGAGTTTCATCGCCAATGACAAGCGCATGCGTTGGGCCGCTCGTTTTGGTGTTGCTTCTGTGTTGTAATGTGCCGATTTGTTTGGTTTCCCCATAAAAAATGAAACTAATAATTAAACTACCAGGATTGGATGTTGCGGGAATAAATTATTCGGGCAGGCTTAAAAAGTCATAACATTAAATCCTGTATAAAGTTACATAAAATGATTTAGATTTCAGATCTCCATTAATACTGTTTTGTCATAATGAATACACTATTGACACCAACAATAGTATGCTGGAGAAGGATGTAAGAATGGGGGGTAAGTTTGGTGTAAAGACGTTGTCTTTGCTATGTTGATTTGGAAATAAAGGTGGAATGATGATTTAGGGACTCAGGCCATCCTCGGGCTTACTTAATCTTATACCAAGGCTTACATTTCTTCGATGGACCTTCGTCGGACTTTCGACGGACTTTCGATGGGACGATGAAATGTCCTGTTTTTAGAAACACTTTTTCATTGAAATGTCCTGCTTTTAGAAACACTTCTTTGAAAGAACGATGGTGAAGTACCATGATGGTAAAGGTACTAAAAATGAGCGGGAAATTTTGTCCTTTCTGGTTCAAATAATATCTTATCTGACTTATACATTTGGATGCTTGTTAGCTTGAATGTTGTATCGGTTATCGTTTTGAGAAGTATAAACCGTTATATCAACAAAGTAGAGGGTGCTGGTTAATTCTCTGGTTCCCCCCTGATGATGTTTCGGAATGGATAATTAGAAATGAAAAACTTAAGCAAAAGGTTAGAGGTTCTTTGATCTCCTTTTTATCAAGGGAGTAAAATAGGCCACACTATTTGTGCAGCCTATTTTTTAACTCTTATGTATTTTAAGATCTATCTTGTTGTTATAGATGGGGTTATTGTTATTCCAGAAAAAGGTCAGATGACTTTCAGTTTTTTAGTCGCTATTAGGTTTTGTAAACGCTGACAGCGTCTTTGTTACTTAGGCATTCTAACGATCCCTTTTCCTGTCTTCCGTTTTCCTGTCTTCCGTAAGGCAAAGCCTTATAGTATTTCTCTAGCGGTGAACTCAACTTGAGTGTTGTAAGTTCCTTTTTTAAGGTCTTGCTCGAAGATTGATTTACCGTTCATACCATTTCCTTTGGTTCCCATTTCCCAGTAGATCGTGAAACCGTTGGTATCGTGATCTCCAGCGTTCATTCCGTCGTTGCTATGACCTAAGATCATTGTCTCTTTCTTGCTCAAAGCCAAAGTTTGCTTGTCTGCCTTGTTT
Organism: Puteibacter caeruleilacunae; assembly: GCA_005217565.1. Classification (GTDB taxonomy): domain Bacteria; phylum Bacteroidota; class Bacteroidia; order Bacteroidales; family Prolixibacteraceae; genus Puteibacter; species Puteibacter caeruleilacunae. The sequence continues at coordinate 263 of SJCO01000002.1, read as the reverse complement.
ACAATAGCGTTTGTTCCTCTCCATTTTGCAGAAAGACCTACATTGTTCAATGGCATTACATCTGTGTTGTTTGAATGTTTGAAATCTTTAGTTGCATGGAAGAAAAGGTTCCAGTTGTTAGTAGATGATACAGAACCTGTAGAAGCGTATTTCCCGTCGTATGATCCTAATCCGTTTTTGTAATCAGCAAGCGTGTTGAAATCGAATACAATGTCAGACTCGTCTAAAGTCAAAGCGATTGTTGTGTTCAAATTTGCTGTAAG
>SJCO01000001.1 GCA_005217565.1 Puteibacter caeruleilacunae | reverse complement strand
TAGACCGATCCTTTCAACCAATCCGGGCGTTGATAAAACTCGTCGTCCTTTTCACAACTCCAAAGGAGCAACAGAGTAATAAAGCCCAATAGAACTTTTCTCATAAGCTTTTTTTAAAAGATTAAACAATAATTTTAGTTTGGTTATATTGCCGGAGTATTTCTCCAACAATTTCTTGACATTATCCATCCACTCTAACTAGTTACATAGGAATATTCTTAGCGATTGGATAACGAACAATTCCGTTAGTATTTTCAATGCGAATTAACAATCTTTGCCAATCAGGGGCTTTCTAAATTCTTCCAAATACTTGTGTAATTTTTCCAACCAGACATTTAAAAGACTTCATGAATAAGGCAACAATACGACACATAAAATCAGTTAAAAATGTAAGCACAACAGCTGTTCATTCTTTCAACAATTGTTGCATATTGGTGATTTCAGAGGATTTAACAATCTCAATAACATTAATTAAGCCTTAATGCTTTTTTTCATTTTTCTTCCTTATATTTTCAATAATCTTCCATCATCACGTTTCAAACAAACAATGTGACAATCAACTTTCATTGTGTATAAACTTTTTTTTACTTTCGACCTGTATTTCTCAAACTTGACTAAAGAACTAACATGAAAGGACTACTACTTCAAATCATCCTGCTATTAATTTTCGTTAAAGGTTGGACAATCAATAATACTGATTTAAACTTCATCCCTTTAGCAATGGAGAATTCTATTTCGAACAATACTATTACCTGCTTATTCCAGGCGCAATCAGGAGAAATATGGATTGGAACAAAAAATGGGCTTAATAGATTTGATGGAAACACAGTATATCAATACTACCATATCTTTGGTGATTCAACATCACTGGCCGGGAATTACATCTATGATGTTGAGCAAGATTCAAACGGGACAATCTGGGTTGCTACAACTCTAGGACTAAGTAAATATAATCCGAAGAAGAATTCTTTTAAGAAGTATTATCCTACTTCAGTTCAAGAAACCGCAGGTTGTCTTTCCATTCTTTTTGATAAGGAGCATAATTTATGGATAGGAACCATGAAAGGATTATTTAAAAAGCACACTCATTCGAATGGAGAAGAGTATTTCAAGCTCCATACGGATAAACAACGTATTGTCAACAATATATTCAAATTCGATTCGGACAATCTAATTATGCTCAGCAATACCAACTTATTTCAATTCTCAATAAAAGATTCATCTATAAACCTTATAAATCCTAGTAATCCTAAAGAAGTAAGCAATAACTTTAGAACTATATTTAAGGATAGTAAACAAAGAATATGGGTAGGAGGATCAAATAAGCCTTTGTATAGATTACTAAAATACAAGGATAAACTGGTATTGAAAGATACATTTGAAATATTTAGGGGTAAAGATATACGTTGCATTAATGAAGATAAAAATGGGAATCTGTGGATAGGAACCTCAAAAGGAGTAGAGATCATTCAACCGGATGGAAAGATAAAGCACATTTCTCAGGGGCAGTACAAGCCAAATGGATTAGGTTACCCATCCATTACAAGCATGATGAAAGATAAATACAATTCGTTGTGGATTGGCTCCTACTATGGAGGAGTTAAAATTTATCGTGAGCGCAATAACCTTTTCCATAATATCTATCCATCGCGCAGAGATCCGCTGTTCACTACGAATGTCATTAGGGGAATTTCATATCGCCCAAATGGAGACTTATGGATAGGGACTGAAGGTAGCGGTGCATTTATTTGGAATCAAAAACAGAGTAAATTTCAAACAATTCGTGGCTTATCCGGAAAAAAGATTAACATTCATTGCATCGACTCGCTGGCCAATGGTAATGTTCTTTTGGGAACTTATAAATCAGGGATTATTGAATATGATCACAAAAGGCAACAATTAAAGAATTTAAAAATTCATCGTAACACGGATGACATCTCCTCTATAAAATGTGATAAAAATGGTGATGTTTGGATTTCATCAATACATTATGCTATAACTAAGTATGATAAATCAAAACAGCAGCATTGGAATAAACGCCTCCCGATTCATTTCTTAGTTGATCGCCCCGAATATAATTATATCACCAACAATGGCCTAATTTTCATTTGTAATGTTGCGGGAGTCACAGTGTATGATCCCTCCAAAAACAAGGTTGTTGAAAATAAATATACAACCAAACTGTCAAAACGACTTCGACACAAAGTTATTCTAACTGCCTTTGAGGATTCTCTTCAAAACATTTGGATTGGCACCAGAGATTTTGGACTATATATGTATGATTTACGAAATGATACAATTAAAAACATCACTACAACCCAGGGATTATCCAATAACTCCATCTGTGGGATTATTGAAGACAACAATGGATTGATTTGGATAACAACAGAAAACGGTCTAAATTCTGTATCAAAAGATCTTAAAACTATCAAGACTTATAATCATACCGATGGATTACCATCGAATCAATTTATACTAAATTGTATTTATAAAGATCCAGAGAATAATATTTATCTAGGAACAGTTAATGGATTATCTGTCTTTAATCCCGATGACATTGCTCCAGATATGACAACAATAGAAGTTGTGATTTCTGGTATCGATGCAAATAATGAACAACTTAAACATAACTCATATAATGGTATGCCTTTCTTTGAAAACGATGAATGGAACGATATTCATCTAACACACCATCAAAACTCGTTTACTATTTCCTATACCAATTTCTACTTTGGTGGTACAAGGAAACTAAAGTTTGCATACCGCTTACTTGGAGCTACGACAAAATGGATGGAAACAAACAATAAACAAGCTATCTATAACAATCTACCTCCTGGGGAATATACTTTTGAAGTGAAGGCCACAAATCCTGATGGTAAATGGAATCCCAATCCAAGCACACTGCACATCATAATCCATCCTCCATTTTGGAAAACAAATACAGCCATAATGGGGTATGTTATCCTGTTCATCATCATCTTCTTCATTACAATTAGGATTATAAGAGCAAGAATCAGGCTAAGACATGAATTAAAAATCAGTAAAATAAGACGAGAAAAAGAGAAAGAGGCCAATAACATGAAACTGCGTTTCTTTACCAATATATCTCATGAATTTAGAACACCTCTTTCACTAATTGCGGGTCCTGTGGATAACCTTTATGAGATGGAAGATGATCCTCAGAAAAAAAGACTTCTTGAAATTACACAACGTAATAGTCGCCGACTTCTTAATCTGATCAATAACCTACTTGATTTTAGAAAGGCAGAGCAAGGATTTATGAGTATTGATTATACAAGGGTAGATATTTCAACATTTGCTCAGCAACAACTCAATAGTTTTGCTGAGTGGGCTCAAAAGAAGAATATCTCCTTAAATTTATCTATCGATGAGAAGATAACCTACTGGACATTTGACAAAGCTAAAATAGCATCGGTATTCTATAACCTGCTTAGCAATGCGTTTAAATACACACCTGAGAATGGTTGTGTTGAGCTCAGTATTCATTTGCAAAATACAGACCTAATCATTCAGGTTTCTGACAATGGAAAAGGAATCCCTTCAGGTGAAATAAGCAGCATATTTGATCGCTACTACCAATCGCAACAAGACGATTCTGCTCAGTTAAAAGGTTCTGGTATAGGATTGGCATTAACAACTGAAATTGTAAAGATGCATAACGGATGGATTACCGCGAAAAGTATTCCTAACGAAAAGACAACTTTTACAATTACGCTTCCTCCGTTGAAAAACGAATCACTGGAGAATAACGATGAAGTATATCCCGATCAAGATATTATCAATGACTTTAAAACAGAAGGTTATTCTCTGCAACAAGATGGAAATAAAACCATTTTATTGGTTGAAGACAACGAGGATCTTAGAACATATTTATCGAGTATACTACAACCGGACTATCATATCAGAGCTGCTGAAAATGGTGCAAAGGCCCTTGAATTATTAGCTAATCTATCGCCTGATCTTATTATATCGGACGTAATGATGCCTGTTATGGATGGGATAGAATTCTGCAAAAAAGTAAAATCATCGGTTGAAACTTCACACATCCCGTTTATTATCCTCTCTGCAAAAGAAACAATTCAGGATCAAATTACAGGACTTGAAAGTGGAGCTAATGCATATATACCAAAACCTTTTCATGCCAGATATCTAAAAGCACAAATTAAAAGTCTACTGGATTTGAGATTAAAACAACAAAAGAGTTTTGCCAAACCTGTGGCTCCCGATATTGATGAACTGGGACTTTGTGAAATCGATACTTCATTTTTACATGAAGTAACTGTTTGCATTGAAAAGCACCTATCGGATCCTAATTTAAAAGCGTCTTTTCTTGCTGATCAACTTAATATGAGCTACAGTACTTTACATCGAAAAATTACTGCAATCACAGGAAAGGGAAGCAATGAGTTTATAAAACTTATACGCTTGCAAAAAGCTGTTAAGTTGCTCAAAAATAGAGCACATTCTATTGCCGAAGTTGCCGATATGACCGGCTTTAGTACACAAGCCTATTTCTCAACCTGTTTTAAGAAGGAATTTGGAGCATCACCGAAGGCTTTTATAGAGAAAAGTTAGAAGAAAAGAGGACATAAAAGTGTAGGGAATGGTAGAATGGTAGAAAGGTAAACGGTTGGAAGGTTGGAAGGTTTTGGCCAGTGGTGTGCGTAGATCGGAGCGTTACCTTTCAGCATCCTCAGAGGTTTAGCACAGCACCAGCATATTCCTATATCGATATAAATGATTGTAAAATTCTTTAACATGGGATGTAAACCTTTTTCACATCCCATCGGCACGACAGAATTACACATCACTAAATATCAAACACTTAACACAATGGCATTATTATGGTATATAAAAACATAAGTCATTCACTTTATTGTAAATTTGATTCTGCCATAACCAAATGGCTATAGTATACGCAGTTGGAGTGCACGTATACTGATGGGTGATTGTGAGGTTATTAAATTTTAATTCAAGATTGTGTTATGCTTAATACTGAAATCAAATTAATAATTCGCAACCTGAGAAGAAACAAGGTTGTATCATCAATTAATATCTTAGGATTAACGATCGGTTTGACATTTGTTATCCTATCAGGAAGGTACGTTTACACTGAGATGACCTACGACAGGTTTCATGAAGATTATAACACTATATCAAGAATTGAAAGGTCTGATAAGACTGTTCCTTATAATCCCAACGTATTATACACGTGGCTAAACGATAATATTCCTGAGCTTCAGTATTCAACAAGAATTATTAATGACAGAGGAACGCACATCCTCTCTGGCGATGATAAATTCAATATAAAAAAAGCCTTGATTATTGATCCTGATTTTTTCGATATCTTCTCCTTTAAACTAGTATCAGGAGAAAATAGATCATTTTCAAAAGATAAATCATCGGTAATCTTGTCGGAATCGTTAGCGTATAAAATATTTGGAAACAATAATGCACTAGGACAATACATCATCTATAAAGGTAGACCACTTACCGTGAAAGGGGTAATAAATGATCCTCCCTCCAATTCATCATTAAAGTTTGATTTGCTCATTCCCTCGTCCAACTTACCGGGATATGTCGACAATAATTGGGGCAATAATACATTACAAATATTTGTAAAAACAAAAAAGGACATACAAAGAGCAGAGCTCCAAAAGAAAATAAATACCGGAGTTATTTCTGTTATTAAATCATTGAATTATGAATGGGCAAACAATATACAATATTCATTAAATCCTTTGCACAAAATTTATCACACTGTTAATCAATATGATAATGTATGTATACATGGCGACCGAAAATATACATTTCTTTTATTAAGTCTTTCCGTTCTTGTGCTCATAATCGCACTTATTAATTATGCTAATTCGTTAGTTGCAAACGCGTCGCAATGCTTAAAGGGGATTGGTATAAAATCGGTAACCGGTGCATCAAAAAATAACAATATCCGGCATTTAGTTATTCAATCAACCTTTCCATGTTTAGTAGCAACTATTATTGCTGTTGTGGTGAGCGTATTGGTTGTTACTTATTTTGAGCAAACACTTGCCATAACACTTGCGAAAATTACTTTTACCCAAATAGTACTCATTATTATCGGAGGTGCAACTTTTGGTGCAGTGGTGGGTATATACCCTGCGATTACTTTGACTTCTGTTAAGATTTCAGATTCGTTGAAAGAAGTAAACAAAGGAGGAAGGAAAGTAATTCACTTTAAAAGTTACTTGTCGATTATACAATTTGCAGCATCTATAGCACTAATTATTTGTCTGTTTACAATCAATAAACAGGTTAACTATGTATTTAAACAAAGTGCGGTGAATTTCGATGAAGATATCGTTTTATATATGCCTTTGACCAATATATCGCAACATAAAAGTCCAAACATAAATACCATCGTTGAGTCTTTAAAAAAACTCCCTGAGGTTAGAGACGCCAGCACGTGTAATCACCTTCCCGGAGATAAGTTTTACTCCGATCTAAGGGGACTTAGTCTGACATATAATGACATGGAAAAGTCTATCGATGTAAATCATAATTGGGTTGGTGTAGAATTTCCTGAGGTTATGGGATATTCTATAGTTAAAGGGCGACAGTTTGATCAAGCTCTGTCATCTGATAATAAGAGCTATATCGTTAATGAAACATTCATTAAAGAACATGGCATACATGATATTTCAAAAGCTTTTTTAAATGGTTTCCCAATTGTTGGGGTGCTCAAAGACTTTCATTATAATTCATTGCAAAAGAAGATTCAACCACTGGCAATACAATATATCGATCATTATCAACGAAGAATTGTGGTACGCCTTGCGTCATCACACTTGGGAAGTCTGACGGGAGTTGTCGATAAAATGGATGAAACAATCAATGGGATTGACAAGACAGCAATTTCTGACATCCAATTCCTTGAGCAACATGTTGCCGCACTTTACGAAAAAGAGGTTAAAACTTCGAAGATTATTCTTGTACTGTCGGTATTTTCAATATTAATCTCGTGCATGGGACTTTTTTCTATGTCGCTATTTATTACCAATAGGAAGACCAAAGAAATTGGTATTAGAAAAGTAAACGGTGCCAAGATTACTGAAATTCTGGCAATGCTGAACAAGGACTTTATCAAATGGGTGGCCATTGCTTTTATTGTAGCCTGCCCTATTGCCTATTATACAATGACCAAATGGTTGGAGAACTTTGCCTACAAAACTGAATTAAGCTGGTGGATTTTTGCTTTGGCTGGTATATTAGCTTTAGGTATTGCCCTATTAACGGTAAGTTGGCAAAGTTGGAGTGCTGCTACGAAAAATCCGGTAGAAGCGCTCAGATATGAGTAGATCGGAGCATTACCTTTTAGCATCCTCAGGACCTGGATGCGCATAGGGTATGATTTTCGATTGTGATCATGAGATCCTTCCTCTTGCTAACGCTGCGTAATGAGCACAAACTGTATACCATTCCGGCATGTTAAGGCTGGGGTAATTGTGTATATAAACATAATAGCCTTACCTTTAGGAAAATAAATACATGAGGATACGCTTACTGACAAGTCTGCAGCAAGACTAAATGACACCGCAATCCTATAAAATCACTTTATTGAGAAAAAATTTGATCTTCTTGCAACGCCGGGGTATGGTTTTGCATTAATATAAGTGAAGATGTCAAATATTTAAGATCTAGTAGAAAATTGGAACAAAACATCGTAGATAAGCTGAGAAAAAAGGACTATAAGGTACAAGAGTACTTTTATAAGACATATGCAAAATCAATGTTCCTTACTATATATCGGTATTTAAATAATGAAGAAGATACGGCAGAGATTCTAAATGATGGATTCTACAAAGTGTTTAGTCAGTTGGATAAATTCAAGGAAGGCGGAATAACTGAATTATTATCATGGACTAAAAGAATAATGATTAATGAAAGCTTGCAATTGCTCAGAAAAAGAAAGGAGCTAAAATTTGTGGAGCTTAATGATAATCAAATTCAGCATCTAACGATCAATTCTGACATGGATTTGGAGGCGGAGGAGTTATTCAACCTAATTACCAAACTACCATCAAAATACCGTATTGTATTTAATCTATTTGTAGTAGAGGGCTATAATCATCAAGAAATTTCGGAAATGATGAATATTTCTGAAAGTACTTCAAGGTCGTATGTATTAAGGGCTAGATTAAAGCTCCAGGAAATCATTAAAACTACGTACAGTTATGAACTTAGATAATAATGATATTAAGACAAGGAAAAAGTTAGTCGACATGAACAATTTCCCTGAGAATATCAGTTGGGAAGTAAATGATGGTTGGAAAGATTATCAAAGGAAATATTCGAGTAGGAAGCAAACTTTTACCTTCATAAGAATGGCGGTTGCAGCCGCAATAATTCTGGCAATTGTAACTGTGGGACTTGTTCTTACAAACAAATCAGGACAAGTAAATTTACAAGTCAGCACATTAGAACAGAAAAAAGACATCCTGTTAAATGATGGTAGCAAAATATGGATGAATAGTAACACACAAATCAGAATTAGTGGGCGAAAGATTGAATTAAGCGGCGAAGCTTATTTTGAGTTGAAAGGAAATAATCAATACCAGATACAAACACCGCGGGGTGTATTGTTTGCTGAACAAGCAGACTTCAACATTAAAGCAAGACAACAGTCGGAGGATGCTCTTTTAACGGTTTCGATGGGTGCTGTAGATATTTTATGGGAATCAGACATCAGCTTAAAGACTAATGTTCCTAAGGGATTTGAAGCTAAGATTTTACCGAAAATAGCGATCATACAAAGACCTATTGAAGACGTGAACTATCTTGCGTGGAAGACTGAAAAGTTACATTTTGAGAACACTCCATTTTACTATGTAATAAACAAATTAGAGGAGTTGGAGAATATCAATATAGTGCTATCAAATAATGAATTGAGATATTGCCGAATAAGCGAAAGCTATAATACGCTCTCTTCAACTGAGATATTAAAGGAGATATCTAAATCATTGAATTTCAAATTAAATATTGATGGTCAACACTTCTTAATTGAAGGGGACGAATGCTTATAACGCATTAATTATAAGAATAGAATAGTATCGATACATTTTATAAAGTCAGTTATTAACTTTTAAAATTTACGACAATGAAAAAATTAATCATTTCAATATGCGTCATAGTCTGCTCTGTTTCTTTGTATGCTCAAAATCCAATGGATGAGCGACTTTATGACGAAGTTAAATTAAAGATTGGAGATGATGCAACAGAAATAAGTGCGTGTGCTTTTGGCGGGACCAAAAAAGAGGGAAAACCCAGGGAAGGTTCTTGTTCCTTGACTTTGAATAAAGATGTATTATATCGCTTTACTTGTGGAAATTCGAAAAAGTCGACTGCGATACTTGAACAAAAGCTGATATCAAGAGAAGATAACCAATTAATAAAGGTTATCGAAGTGAAGGAAGGTGACATTTCTAGTTTTGAGTTTATGTGCAAAAAAACGGGCAAGTATTCGATACAATCCTTTTACAACGGTTTTGGTTATTGCTGGAATGTTACTATTATTTCAAAAGTAAACATAAAGTAGAAGGCACTTCATATAAGCCGTTTTAACAGGGCGTTAAAACGGCTTATATTATTTAACGGCACAGCGTCAGAAGTCTCAGTTTGACAATTCAGCTATCCTATTTTTTAGAGTAGATATTTTTGATTCCTTTTCAAAAGAGAAGGTTTGCGATTCCTTGACGACAAATTCCAGCAGATACAGTGATTTTTGATAAAATTCAAGGCTTTCATATTGCTTATTTTGAGCAAATGATAATTCTGCCTGAGTATAAAATAGTTCTGACAAAATCTCTAAATGGCCATTTGTGAAATTATGCTCTTGGATTAGCTTGTCGGTTAATTTACTCAGAGGGATGTTATTAAAAAATCCAGCATCTTCTTTTAATAAATCCTCATAAGCACGATCAATGGATTGAGATGCCTTTTGAAAATCGCCCTTTTTGATTAGTCTTAAGATGCCAGCAACTAACTCGGCTAGCATCTCAATCATTCTTAGTATAAAGTCTTTCCGGTACATTATTTAGATTCAGGATTTAATTCATTAATAGTTTTGGTTATATCTTCAGTGATGTCGGAATAACGAATTTTAAATTCATATTTCAGTGCATATGGGAAAACGAACAACATCACAATCAATAATATGACTATCATAGTTGAGAATTTTGAAAAATCGATATTTGTAAAACCACCTCCTGTAATAATCAGTTGAATTATTGTAAAACAAATGAACACGATTCCAAAGAATATACCCAATTTAAATTCATGACTAATTGCTTTCTTTATTCTTCCCTGTAAAGAAATCAATCCTTCTTTTATCGAAAGATTATTGTTTGAATAATCAATAAACTTTAATTTTCTACGTGCATTAATAAACATATATATTAGATAAACTTCAACGAAAGTGATTCCAACGTATGCTTGAATTGTAGCTAGCGGTTTCATCAAATGTAGATGAACCATGGTGGTTATTATTGGAACGGCTATTAATGCAATAAGATAAACCCAATAATCAATGAGGACTTTTTTCTTCATTTTAACAAAAAGACCAGCGCCTTTACTGGTGACGATTCTATTAATATTCTCTTTGGCAAGTTTCTCATCGATAAGATCATTCTCCGAGAGTGCATTCCATATATTTTTTAATTCATTATTTTCCATTTTCAATCGATTTTAAGATTAACGACTTGATTCTATTAATTTTAACACCTGTATTTGATTCAGATATTCCCACAATTCCAGCAATCTCTTTGTAACTAAACTCATCGAGATACAGCGTTATGATTGCTTTATCAATCTCCGAAAGACCATTGATTACCTGATAAAGTTTCTCTTTGTTCTGATTTTTATCGGGATTAGATTCTGCTGTTGCTTCTATGCTGTGCTTATCAATTTTGACAAATTTAGGTTGAGACTTCTCTTTTCTGAGAATATCGATTGAGGCATTAAGGCAGACACGATACATCCAGGTAGAAAATTTCGATTGCTTATTAAAACTGGGAAAAGCTTTCCATAACTGGATTATAAGTTCTTGTTTATAGTCCTCTTTATCAACACGATTATTAAAATACAGACTACAAATTTTGTGAACTATACCTTGATTTTGATATAACAACTCGGTAAATTCTTTTTCCATAATAGATTAATTCGTTTCGCCCCATAAGACGAAAATAAAAATGGATTTCTTACAAAATATCGAAAAAAGTTATTTTAAGCTGAAGATAAAAAATATTCTGCCACTAACTTGAAGTTGTCTGATAGGTCAAACTCTCTAGTTATTTATTCACTCAAAGTTCACCTTCGAAATGTATTTACACGAGATGATTATTTTATTTACGGTAACACGGTGGCGTGGACAAGGAAATCGGAGAAAGGATTCGCTCCGATGAATGGAATAGTAGAATGGTGAACGGTTGAAAGTATGCACCTATAATTTTCACAACAGCCTCTTTTGTACCTATTTTTCACAAAATACACTTGTATATATTTTGTGATGCTACCTCTCATGCTGAATTTCTCTATGATTGTGTTATAGATACCATCATAAATATTATTCCTTCAGAGGTTATTATTCTCTCCAATTATGATGAATTTGAAATGCTAGAACTTCCTCTGAATCCTACCAGGATAAAATATTTTAGATTAAATATCATGATCCACAAAGAATTTATGCTCAATATTTATTTATTTTTGCATTATCGAAAAGCTTAATATCATGTGGATTTTTAAGAACAAAAACTTTTGACACAACGGATACTAATATTTAAGTTGAGAAGTTTGATAAAGAGCAATATTAAGAACGAAAATGTACAACACGGCAATTGGATCGCTTCAACTGGACGAATCGTTACAGCCAATATAGAAAACACGGCACAAACAATAATATTAACCTGATATGAAAAAGAAATATTTCAACTTAATTCTACTTTCTATTTTGACCTTAAATGTACTAGGACAAGACACCTTATATTTTGATTCGAAGTGGAAAAAAACCACTGCAGATAATGCTAAGTTTTATCGGATTGAATTAAAAACTGAAATTGGATTTAAACGTACTGACTATTTTGCTTCAAATAACCAGATTCAAATGTGTGGAGAATATATTTCATTGAATCCTGAGGTTAGAACTGGTGAGTTTAAGTGGTTTCATGATAACGGAAAACTTAAGCATATTGGGGCTTACACGGACAATAAGGAAATAGGTACACATAAGTGGTATTTCAATAATGGAGGACTTGAGGCAATCGAGAATTATGCAAATGGTAAATTAGACGGGGAATATAAAGAGTTTAATAATAATGGTAAACCTTCATTGGAGACATCTTTCTCTAATGGACTGCAAAATGGATTGACAAAATACTACCGGGAGGATGGCTCTCTGCATTCTAAAGGGCAGTTTAAAAATGGAGATAAGATAGGGATTTGGAAGTATTACAATGAGACTGGCGGGATTATTGGAGAAGAGGAGTATAAAACAGACTATTTGATTGAAGAGGCTAATATGGAGATTCAATTTCCAAGCACTAAATGGCAACTTGCAAGTAAGACTCCTGGTAATATGACTGGGTACATTTTCAAAAGAGAAGAAATCATCGATAAAAATGGTCAAAAGATTATTCCTGCTGTAATGATTTATACAGAAGATGCTAGTAAGTATCAGGATATAATGGTCTTTTCTGTTGACAAACAGATGCCTCTTAGATCAAAAGGAGTACAAATAAACGAGACTTTAATTCATGAAAATGACAATTATCCAATAGGCTATAAAAAGTCAATTTTATACAAATGTAGTTATAGGCAAGGTGAATTTGACCATATATTATACATGGCTCATATTGTGACTAAAAATAAAATTGGAGTTCAAATCCTAATGGATATGACAAAAGGGATCTCAAATGATTACGAAAATGAGTTTGTTGAGATTCTTAAGACAATACGATTTAAGTAAAGATATCCCCCGGCCTGCTAACGTTATGTCGCGTGCTAAAAATATAGAACACCGTTCCGCTGGATCTGCAGGTAGTGGTATACGCAGGTTGGAGCGTTACCTCTTAGTGTCCGGAGGATTTAGAAGTATTTGAGTTTTTTTACTAAAACCACCTGGACAACGCAACGGAACTGGCCTCCTGCAAAAAGCAATCGATTTATTGCAGTTGCTAAATCGATTACTTTTTGCAGGCAGCCTTGACCTTTTTGCTTCGTTTTTGGGGCAAGCCAAAAATGAATAGCCCGTCCGACTTGAGGACAAGTTCGTTCGGCTTGAGGACAAAGAAAAACAGCCTCACTACTCATACCTCAACGCTTCCACAGGATTCCTTGTAGCGGCACGCCAGCTCTGCCAGCTTACAGTTAGGAGCGCTATAAACAAAGCCAATACGCCCGCTAACGCGAATATCCACCAACTCAAAGTAGTCTTATAGGCAAAGCTCTCAAGCCATTTATTCAGGACAAAGTAGGCCACCGGACTGGCAATTACAAATGCTACAACAATCCATTTGATGAAGTCTTTATTTAACAAGCCTAAAATCTCCGAAACCTTTGCTCCATTTACTTTACGGATACCTATTTCCTTAACTCTTGCAACGCAGTTGTGAATCACTTGTCCTAACAAACCCAAACACGTAATGACAAAGGTTATTATTGAGAAGAAGGTTATAGCCTTACTTTGTCGTTCCTCTTTGCGATACAGTGAATCAAAATATTCGTCGTAAAACTGATACGCCATCGGACTGTAAGGTCTGAACTCTGCCCATATCTTTTTTATTTCAGCCATGTTAGCGTGAAGATCGCCAGGATGAAACCTTATATTCAAGTTAAGGTATTGCGGATTATACATCAAACACACAGGCTTTATGCCATCATGCATCGACCAAATATGGAAATCCTCGACTACACCTACGATATCGAATCCTCCCTCTCTCCCATTATCAAACTTTCGGTTTTCAAGACTCTCCCAGCCATACTTCTTAAAAGCAGTCTGATTGATATAGCATGACCGTCCTTTATCAGCTCCTAGGAATTCACGCCCATCGGCAAGCTTAATACCAAATGTTTTAAGGAAATTATCATCAATATAAATACATGACACATTGAAATTATTCTCCTTATTGAAGTTAGCTGTCATTCCTATATGTACAAATCCAGGACCTCCATGAGAGTATGATGAGTTCTTTACAAATGAGCAATCATCAATGCGTTGTTTAAAGGCTTGCTGATTGTTAAAATTATCAGGAAGATCGAGTTTAAATACCAATTCTTTATCGAATCCCAGATCAGCTGTTTTTGCAAAATATAGTTGCTTTTGAATTCCGATCAAGCATATCAGCAATACGATTGATATCGCAGCTTGGAATACGGTCAGCACTTTCTTACCCGACTGCTTTCCATAGATAATTGGAGATTTGCCTAACAGTTTCTGTAAATCGAATTTGGATATGATGTACAACGGGGCCAAAGCTGATATTAGAATTGCACCTAATATGATGCCTCCATATAGACCTAAAAGTACCGGCGAGCCTAACCACGTAATATCTAATTCTGTGCCCAATAGCGTGCTTGCATATGGCAATGCCAAAAGCACTACAATTAGTGCAATTACAAAGGATAAGATAACCGACACTGAGACTTCTGTTAGGTAATATGACCTGATATATCGTGTCCCGGCTCCTACTGTGAGCTTGATACCTATTTCTTTTAGCTGGGTAAGCTGATTTGAGATTACAATGTTGACATAGTTAATGATCGACATGAAAATGACCAGTAAAGCAATGGTAACAAATATGAAAATCAGTCCTTTGCTTCCTGCTTTATTCTTGTTTCCATCGATACCTGAAGTGAGATAGATATCGGTGATATTTTGAAGCGCAACACTATCGGTTTTCGATTTGTTCTCAGGGAAAGATTCATTCATAAAAGATTGAACTTGCAATGCATCAGCCCCTTCCCGGAGCTTCACATATAAGTCGAGAGGATTGAAGGATACACCGTTGCTTGAATATTTCGACATCCTAAAATTCTCGTTGTCTGTATTTAGAAACAATTCGGCACTAAGACTCGTGTTCTGCGGAAAATCTTCAACTACCCCACTTACCTTAACTTCTAGCTCATTATTAATCAACACGACTTCATCAATAGCTTCAATCTTGCCAAACAACTTCATAGCGGTTGACTTTGTAAGGACAATTGATTGTAAGTCGTTAAATGGCGTTTGGTCTTTCGATAGAATTGTTCTTATGGAGAAGAGATCAAAGAATTCGTTAGTGGTGCATATTACACTGTTTACCTGGATATTGTCCTGCGTACCTTTGCGGCTAAGAGGGATTGGAGAATTTGAACTGAGATAGTTAAGCGGTGTGGCATACTGAACATCAGGAAATTGAGCTTTTAGACTCTCAGCAATATCATAATCAACTCTCGACTTGTTCTGTTTGGCATCGATTAATCGGTAGATATGCTCATGATTCTTGATGTTGGTATCGACTGAATACTCTTTATAGATGAAAAGCGATAGGATAATACACACGGCAAAGCCTATTGCAAATCCACCAATATTCAATATTGAGAAAACCGTGTTCTTATATATTCGTCTGAATGCTTGCTTTAAATAGTATACCAACATAGTCAATAGCTTTACAGATTTAATAACTCCAAACAACACGTACCCAGCACCTTGAATCTGGAATTACAATCACCACAATGATGCCAACCTCATAATCCCCTAGTTATCTTACCTTTAAGATTTTTCAATTTAAATATTTCTGTTCAAAAGCTTTACACGGGATGTATATTTTTTTTACGGAAATACGGTGGCGTGGACAAGGAAACGCTCCGATGAATGGGTTGATGTAAAATGGTAGATTTTGATAAAGCACTTAAATACTACACGTAAAAAATTAGTACATTCCAATGTCAATTATTTTTACTAATCAACAATAAAGTCATAGTGATCAACCACATTATCAAGACATTAAAATTGTGGCATAATTTTGGAATAGAATCCTAAACTATGATGAGACACTACGTAAAAACTACATTCCGAAACTTTGTAAAAAACAAGTTTTTTTCAGCAGTAAATATATTTGGACTGGTAATTGGAATTTCATCCTTCCTTATTCTATTTATCCATGTTTCAAACGAAAAAAGTTTCGACAAGTGGATTACAGGACATGAGAATATTTACCGTGTCCACTCGGTTCCAAAAAAGTTAAAGAATCTCAACCGGGCTCGCAGCATGGGCTTTGTTCATGCCGTTTCATCAGAAATCCCTGAGCTTGAGCTGGCAACTCAGTTTATACATAATCCTGTTGGAACCATAAAAATAGATGACAACTCGTTTCAACAAAACGATATTTTGGCTGTAGATGAGGCTTTTATTAAAATGTTTGAAGTCGAAGCAAAAGTTGGTAACCTATTGGAATTGAAAAAGCCAAATACCGTTTTTATTACAGAAGATTTTGCTCGAAAACATTATGGAGATCTAAATCCGATAGGACAAGTGATCAAATTTGAAGCCGACCAGTATCAACAATATATTGGTGATTATGAAGTCCGTGGAATTGTAAAAGACACCCACCCTAAAACACATTTAAATTACGAATTGCTATTTTCACAAAAAGGTAGCTTACAACGACTTTTTGAAAGTTTACCCAATGGTAAGTATTTACGAGCTTACAATTACTTCAAACTTCCGAAAGATGTATCTCCAGAATTGGTTGCAAAAAAGTTAACCTCATTGTTCGATAACAGTTCTTTAAAGCATAAAATTGGACCTAAAGATTGGGAGTTTTCATTGTTCCCAATGGACGACATTCATCTAAAATCGGATTTCGGTTTCGAGCTTCGCGAAAGTTCAAGCAAAATAAATATTTCTCTTTTTATCGTTGTATCCTTTGTCATTTTGCTGATTTCGTTGTTAAATTTCACCAACCTCACCGTAGCCAAGCTCATCAAACGATCAAAAGAATTGGGCCTAAAAAAGTTTATTGGGGCAAACCGACTGCAAATTATCGTACAGATATTAGTTGAAGTTTCGATTATTTGTGTGCTGTCAATTGGCATTTCATTGTTCTTTATTCAGGTGATAACTCCATTTGTAAACCAATTGTTTGATATCGAGTTTCATATATTTTATAACGAACCGGCTATTTACTGGAGTATCCTTGCCGTTATTGGAGTATGTTTAACTGTAACAACTCTTTTTGTTGTTATATTTTTCTTGAACAGAAATTCCACCATTGATATTCTTACCCATCGCAATAATTTCTCGGGAAGTTTTGTGCTAAAAAGTCTCTTGGTAGGGCAAGTTGCGATTGTAATTGCACTAATATCAGGAACGTTTCTGGTAAACAAACAAATCGACTTTGTATTAAATAAACCTTTAGGTTTTGATAAGGAAAATGTCGTGATTTTAAGGATGAAAGACCTCTCAAAGGATTCTGGTAGTTTTACAAGTGCGCTTAAGAGGCAAAGTCAGGTTGCAGAAGTTGGAATGACAAGACAGTACATCGGATATCCGGCACAATCATTGCCTCTTGACGGTTTAGGTATTGAAGGAACTGCAGAGTTCGTTTTTGCCAATTACGGTTATCTTAAAACAATGAATATTAAGTTGATTGAAAATTGGATAAATCCTTCGACCGAGAATATCCAGGGAACGGTAATAAACAATCATCTTTACAAGCGTTTAATGGAGAAACACGGAAGTATAGAAGCGCTAAATGCTTACCAGGAAACGCAAGTTGTACAACGTGGACAAGAAAATTATCAGGTCCTAAAAATTATAGGAGTAACCGAAGACTTTAATTACCACTCGGCACATGAAAACATTGGTGATTTTGCATTTT
The DNA here is from genome assembly GCA_005217565.1 of Puteibacter caeruleilacunae. GTDB lineage: Bacteria > Bacteroidota > Bacteroidia > Bacteroidales > Prolixibacteraceae > Puteibacter > Puteibacter caeruleilacunae. The sequence continues at coordinate 936,522 of SJCO01000001.1, read as the reverse complement.
CGCTTGATGAATCAAGAAACCGAGCACGCTTTATTCATGTTCGCTTAGGTAAGGGGAGTTTGCATACCGGCATAGATGCTATTAAAAGTGTTTGGGATGAGTATTTTCCAAATCAGGAGATGAACTACTTTTTTATTGATGAAAAGATCGCTCAGCAATACAAAGCAGAAACCATTCTTAGCCGAATTCTTTACGGATTTTCATGTATCGCCATACTTATTAGCATTATAGGTATTAGTGCCTTGGCTCTATTTATTTCACAACAACGTACCAAAGAAATTGGTATTCGCAAAGTGAACGGGGCAAAGATTTCAGAAATTCTGACGATGCTCAACAAAGATTTTATCAAATGGGTAGCCATTGCTTTTGTGCTTGCCTGCCCTATTGCATACTATACCATGACCAAATGGCTTGAGAACTTTGCCTACAAAACTGAATTAAGTTGGTGGATTTTTGCTCTAGCTGGTGTACTGGCTTTGGGTATTGCATTACTGACTGTAAGCTGGCAGAGCTGGAGAGCTGCAACAAGAAATCCGGTGGAAGCGCTGAGATACGAATAGTTTTTCGCTTGTGATTATGATATCCGATTACTATCTAAGGCTCGGCATTGGTTTAAAAAAGATGTTCCGCTGGGACAAAAGTCGGTGGTATGTATTGAATGAAAGTTATGGGCGGTGGTGTACATAGATCGGAGCGTTATCTTTTAGCGTACGGAGGATTTGAAAGCATCGGAGTAGAATACTGCAAGATTTAAAATATTAAGCCCCTACCTGAAAAAGTAGGGGCTATATTTTAGTAGTTAAAACCAATCAAATTGAAATACATTGGATGAACTGCATTTATCGTAACGCTCGGTTAAGTAATAAAGACATTTTTGAAAGCTATTTCCAATATTGTTCCTTCACTTTGACTAACTCAGGATAAGCTTCATCAGTGTCTTTATATTGCTTTTTCAAGCGTATCAATTCTTCTTTCAGATCAGCAATCACATCAGCATATTTTGGATTTTCATACTGGTTTTTCATTTCCTGTTGATCTTTCTTAAGATCATAAAACTCCCAATACGGCTTAATCTCCTGTTTCTTTGCTCCTTTCTTCCCTAGAGGTAAACCATGAAAGAATATAAGTTTATAGCGATCTGTTCTTACACCATAATGCGCTGGATTAAGATGAGACGACATATGCATCCAGTAGCGATAGTACATTGATTTACGCCAGTTGGCTGGAGTATTACCCTCTAACACAGGCTTAAAACTCTGCCCTTGCATCCAATTAGGCGTAGCTACTCCTGCATAATCTAATAAGCTGGGAGCAAAATCGGCATTGATACAAATATCATCATTCGTCGATTTCGCCTTAATTCCTTTCGGGTAACGAATTAGAAACGGCATATGCAGCGATTCCTCGTACATCCAACGCTTATCGTAATAGTCATGCTCTCCTAAAAACTGCCCTTGGTCAGAAGTATAAATCACAATTGTATTCTCAGCTAAGTCATTGTCGTCTAAATAGTCCAACACACGACCTACATTCTCATCTACAGCTTTCACACAGCGCAGGTAATCTTTCAGGTATTTTTGATAAGCTAACGACGTCTTTTGCTGATTACTCAATCCTGTGGTATCAATTTTCCCTGTTGGCCATTTGGGCGAAGATGCTCGCTTCAGCATGCTATTCGAATTACGCCTTGAGATTGAACTTCCATGCTTTGCCTGATGCAATGGTCCATGCTGCTTGTCGTTGTACAAGCTTTCAGGTTCCGGAATAAACTCATCCTTCAGGTAATCTTTATGACGATCGGCATACTCCCAGAGACCGTGAGGTGCTTTTTGGTGCAACATCAGGAAGAAGGGTTTAGATTTATCTCGCTTTTCCTTTAGCCACTCCAATGCAATATCTGCAGTTACATCGGTACAATATCCTGAATATCTCTTGCCTCCTTTTTTGCTATCAATCCATACCTCTCCTTTTTCTTTGAACAAAGGGTTATGATATTTTCCCTGTCCCGGAAGCACATTGTAATAATCAAATCCTTTCGGCTCTTTATGTAAGTGCCATTTTCCAACAATTGCTGTAGTATAACCATTGCGTTGTAAAATCTTTGCCATATTGTCGGCATCAGGATTGTAATCATCCACTAATGTAAAAACACCATTCATATGGCTGTACTGGCCCGACATGATAACAGCCCTACTAGGAGTACAAATAGCATTAGTACACAACACATTATTCATCTTCATTCCCTCATTTGCCAGGCGATCGATGTGAGGTGTTGGTGCCACCTTCTTTAGACGTCCGCCATAGGCACTAATTGCATTCATAGCATGATCGTCGGACATCATAAAGATGATATTTGGTCTTTTATTATCCCCTTTACCCCATGAGATTAAAGGTAACGCAAGAAATAAACCTGCAATTGTCAATATATTTATCTTCAAATTCATCATTATCACTTTAATAGTCTGCACCTTGCTCACTGTTCTTACAGGAATTAATAAACACCTCCAGTTCTTTCTTCATTGCCTTGCCCACTTTGGGGTGATCTGCGATGATATTCTTTGTTTCTCCCGGATCATTGATCAAATCATATAATTCAAATTCTTGTCGAAGATTTTTAGAATTATCTGATCGGGCACGCGTGTCTCCAATATTGTGAATTAGTTTGTAGCGATTCCCACTAAGGGCTTCTTGATTATGACCGGTAAACCAAAAGCCAATGTTATGCTTTCTTTTTGACTTTCCTTTTTCAATTAGTGGCAACAAACTTTCTCCATCGTATGGTCTGTTGTCTTTTACTTTATAGCCCAAAAGGTCACAAAATGTTGAGAAGTAATCGCTGGTTACCGCGGGCATGTCACACACTCTGGCTTCTTTAATTTTCTCAGGCCATTCAATGATTCCCGGAACACGAATTCCACCTTCGTATAAGCTTCTTTTTCTACCTCTTAGCTCTCCAGCAGATCCTTGATAGCGACCTCTTCTACCTGGATTCCCTTCAGGACCGTTATCGCTTGTAAAACAGACAATGGTATTATCATCGATCCCCAACTCTTTTAGCTCCTGTCTTAGTCGCCCTACCTGCACATCAAGTGCTGTTATCACACTGTAGTAGTGTTGTTGATCTTCACTACAGTCGGCATATAATTCTTTCATGTATTTGGGGTGCCCCACTATAGGAGCATGAGGGGCATGAAACCATATAACGGTAAAAAATGGTTTCTTTTCGGCAACACATTTATTAATAAATGGCAAAGCCCTGTCCATAATTATTTTTGAATCACATCCTGTTAGATCCTCTTTAAGTACTTCTCCATTTTCAACATAACAACGTCTTCTATCGCCCCTAAATTCATGAAGTTTATCTAGTTTATATGGATCATAGGTTGCAACCGCAAACTCTGTTGAGAACCATTCATCGAAACCAGACATTCCAGGAGTAAGGTAGTTAGCCTTAGGATCTCGCTTAGGCCCTTTCCCACTAAAGTCAGGAAATAGCGTACCCAGATGCCATTTCCCAAAATGACCTGTTGCGTAATCTTTAGTCTTAAATACTCCTGCCAGTGTTATCTCTTCCTTTTTAAGGTGTCCTACATTGGCTGAAAAAATGCCATAACGATTAGGATTTCTCCCTGTTAAACAGCTCCCTCGTGTTGGCGAGCATACTGGTCCTCCCGAATAAAAACGGGAAAAACGTAGCCCATTATTCGCCATATCATCGAGATGTGGTGTTTTAATTCGGGGGTGACCGTTGTATCCGGTATCACCCCACCCCATATCGTCGGCCATTATCAGTATTACATTTGGTCTGTCTTGTTGTGCGTTACATTCCTGTTTGCTTATGACCATACATGTAACAAACAGAAACACAAATAATATTGTCTTCATATAGTTATGCTTTTATTTCAAATGAATGTGTGATTTGCTGTTATTTCAATTCAATCTTCCAAACCCTGGTATAAATAGATCCATCCATAGAATTGACCTTCATTCTTAATCCTTCATCAGTTAACTTCCAATCTACTTTTTCGTTGCTCCCTAATAGACTTATACCAACAATCTTCTTATCCTTTAAACTTGATTTGGTCACTAATTTCGCCAAGCACGAGTTATTGTCAGCACGTACCAATTGCATAGCATACAATAAAGATTTATCCTTACTGGTGGTGTAACGAATAGATTTTTCAGAGTAAGGAATCTTTCTTGCTTTTGCTTTTTTCTTTCCAGATATATCATTACCTGAGATATCATCCTGAACCAAGGCTGATCCTTCTCCAAACTTACTCCAGGGACGACTATCATAAATGGCATCACCATTAATTTTTAGCCATTTCCCCATCTCCAGTAAACGCTCCTGCATTCCTTCCGGAATTGTACCATCGGCACGAGGCCCAATGTTTAGTAATAAGTTACCGTTTTTACTCACCACATCACATAACAGGTGAATGAGTTCCTCTGGAGATTTATAATCATCGTTAATCTCTTCTTCTTTCATATATCCATAGGACGTTCCCAAAGTGGCCGGGTTTTCCCATTTTGGTCCGATAGTAGTTAAGTTCAGGTTGTCTTTTTCCATACATCCTGGTCCTTCAGGCCAGTTTAAATGAGCTCCTTTATTATTAAGGTAAACGTCTTTCCCCCATTCCTCGGCTGCATTAAAGTAGTCAGCAATAATGTTCTGGAAAGAATCCTGAAACTTTTGTGATTGAGGGTGTGGATCTACTTTATAAAAAATAGGAATGTCATCAATCCACATAAAATCGGGTTGATATTTATCTTGAACCTCTTTCCAGCGAGCAGCATAATCAGCAATAAACTCATCGTCGTATGAAAATGACGGTCCATATAAACCAGCAGCTGAAGGATCAAGTTCGATTTCCTTGGCAATATCATCTTTAGGCATACTATTTACCTTATAAATATCTTTAGCGAAAAATCCAGGATGACGCTCACGGTGATATGATGGAGCATATTTCATTCCTTTAGCACGAACAGCTTTTCCAAGGTCTCCCACTAAATCGCGCATTGGTCCAACTTTAGTTGCACACCAATCCGTTAGATCTGAGTCCCATAGAGCATATCCATCATGATGTTCTGCGGTTAATACAACATATCTGGCTCCAGCTTCATTAAACAAAGCAGCCCATTCATCAGGATTCCATTTCTCAGCTTTAAACTGCTTGACGATATCTTTATATCCAAAATCAGGAGGACATCCGCCAAAACGTTCACGCATATATGGATAATAATAAGCTGTATCGGTATATAATATTTTAGGAACATGTTCGGCATATCCTCTCCCTCCTTTCCTATGACCAATAACACTATATCCTCCCCAGTGAATAAAGATTCCAAACTTAGCATCATCAAACCATGGTGCCACAGGAGCTTGTTTTAACGACTCCCATTTGGGTTTATATTTTTTAACGCTCTGTTCTTCTTTGTTCTTTTCTTTTGGTGTACACGCCACACATAATATTAGCATGGCGTAAATGATTATTCGTTTCATTTTATCTTAAGTTGAATTAGTTGATTCAAAAATAGAATCACCCATTCTAATTCCTTAAAATTCAACGCAATTAAAGTTCTCACTAAATTGAGAAGGAAAGATTTTCAATTGGGATAGGTGGAAAATAGTACTTCCTATTTCTTATTAAGATTTTTTGCATACTGAGCTGGTGTCATTCCTTTTTCGTTATTAAAAGCACGGTAAAAGGTTGATGTAGAACTAAAGCCACATTGTTCAGCAAGGGCAGTTATTTTATGTTTTTCAGCTTGGGGAGTAGACAGCAGTCCAATAAACTCTTCAATTCGATATCTATTAACATATTCGTAAAACTTGGTATTGAGATATTCATTTAAAAGCTGAGAAAGTTCTCCCGGACTAACATCAACCATCTTTGCCAGTTTATCGGCAGTAAGATCAGTCTGTAAATATGGCTTTTCGCTTTCCATAATTTCAGTCAAACGTTTTGCGATGTTGGCGAACTTATCTTCAGTTAATTTTGAATATAAATATTTGTTTTCCTTTTTAGATACTTCCTCGATGATCTTTTTTCGTCGTCGAATCCAAAATCCTAATCCTATTATTAGAATCAATATGGAACTCGCCATTAGTATTCTTGTAAGATAAGAGTTTACTGTAATCTCGATTAAAACCGCTTTTCCCAATTTGTTTCGTGAGGCTGCACTTATTTTTAATGTATATTTTCCAGGAGGAATATCTTTTATCAACAGTTGCCTTTTGCGTGAATAAGTCCATTCTTCATCTCTTCCTTCCAATTTCCAGGCAAATACTTGTTTTGTTGGAGACAATAGGCTAGATGATCCAAATTTTACCAGCAATTGATCGATTACGCCATTATATTCTACCTTGGAAACAATCGAGGAATCTGATAGGTTATGATTCAGAGCGACCAGATCACCATTAAGCTCTACTTGATTTAGCAGAACACGTGGCACAGTTTGGTTTTCATTTTCTTTTATTGGATTAAAATAAGTTACTCCATTTGCACTGCCAAAATAATAGGTATTCGTTTTAGGTTCCCTATACATACTGCATCTGTTGTACTTTTCATCGCTTAATCCATCAGAAAAAGAATAGGGTGTAAACTGGCATAAATCGGTACCAGTAGGATCATACTTCATTATTCCTTTCCATGAACTCAACCATAAAACACCATTTTTATCAGGTAGAATACCGGTTACATAGTTATTCGTTAGCCCATCTTTTTCGAAGAATGCTTTGAATTTAGTTTTTTCAGGAGAATGCTCAAATAAACTGTCTTTAGATACCCGATATAAGCCATCAGACGAGCCTAACCATAAGTTTCCTTCTGAGTCGTGATTTATAACGGATATTAAATCGGCTTTAAGAATGGGATGTGACGTTTTGTTGAACTGGTAAATTTCAGTCTTGATGCCGGGGGAGATGTTTGATTCGCTTCCTGATTCAAGTCCGGATGCGCTGTCTAAATTACTACCGGGTTTAACAAGCACAACTCCTGCATTATTGGTTCCAGCCCATATGCGATTATAATTGTCGATATAAAAAGATACAACCGTTAGTTTTGAGCCAAGCTCACGAACTGCATTGAATGTATTTCCAGGTGCTCTTTGAAACTCGACAATCTTGCCATTTACTCCCATCCAATAGTTTCCGTTGGGGTGTTGAATAATTGCAGTCAGGTTTGGGCGTTTATACTTATGTTTTTTCAGATCACAAATAGCTGCTTCCACCAATCCTTCCTTTTCTACTAAAAACAGTTTATTATCTGCAGTTATCCATTCATCACCATGACTATCGGTGGTAATGCAACGTACATTTCTAATTGGGGTATCAGTGTTCTTATCAAAGCGAATAAAATGATTGTGAATAGGATTTAATCTTGATGCTCCTTTTTCAAAGCTTCCAAACCAAATATTTCCATTGGCATTACCTTCTATTTGAAAGATATTATTAGCGTGTAAGGAATTGACGCTCTCTGGGTCATTTTTTAGACTATAAAACCATTGATGCTGTGGATCTAGTTTGTTCAATCCACCATATGTAGCAATCCAAAGAATACCTTCATTATCAGCAGTGATATCGTTAATCTGGTTGTTTTGCAGAGAATAAGGATCGTTAGGTAAATTGTAGTGGTGTTGAATTTCTTCTACTGTTCCGTTCTCCGATAAATGAATTTGATTTAATCCTTCACGTGTCCCTACCCAAACAGAGCCTTTAAGATATTCAATAGCTGTAACAATGTTATTGGTTAACCTATGCGTATGGCCAAATTCAGTAATCCAGACAAGATCTTTCTTTTCTTTATCTAATTCTAAGTGAGGTACAACTACAAGTCCCCGTGTGGTTCCAATACACAAATGACGATTGGGAGTTAAACAAATATCTCTAATTGCAATTTTCAGATTAATGATTGTGTCGCTGTCATCATAAATTACCAGACCATTGGACATTCCTTTCCATTCTTTGCCAGCATCGTCCTTAACTACTGCTGAAACCATTCCTTTTTCTGGCAATTTGCGGACCGTATGCGATTTCGTGTTCACCAAGTAATTTTCTTTTGTATCACACAACACCTCCATGGTGCTATCACTTAAAAAGTGTATAAAATTGGCATCAATGATTTTATTTCTACCAACCTGTACAAAAGTATTTCTAGTTACATCAAACTTGTGGATCCCTGAATCACCAGCAATCCAGATATTATTTGACTTATCCTGAACGATATCATAAAATCGCACTCCCCGTATAAAATAATTATTAGTATCAGCCTTTTCGGTATAGTTTGTTACGTGTACCCCATCATATTTAGCAACACCATTAATTCCGGCTATCCATAAATAGCCTTCATTATCGCGGTAAGTCTTAAAAAATCGATTACTAAAAAGCCCATCCTGTGCAGTCACACTTTCAAAGCGCAGCGATTGGCTTTTCACTACTTCAGCACAGAAAGAGAAAATTATAAAAACACATAGGGCAAGTATCGCTTTCATTTTTTATTCATAGGTGAAATGCAAATATATTCATTCAGATTTGATATTTATTAATATGAATCGTGAGAATTTACATTATATACAACCAACCTATTCTTCGGACTACAGTGTTATCCTTTTAATATTCGGTACTCTAAATTCAAAGATTATGGGGTGGAGCTTTCTCGTAGACAACAAGTGCCAAGCATTGTAAGTTGTAGTTGCAACGACGGCTGATTTTGAGGTCGTGATCGTTATTCAAACCATCAGGCCAACGCAACGGAACTGGCCTCCTGAAAAAAGTGATTGATTTTGCAGCGGTTGCTTAGTGAGACTGGGAAGCTTCGAACGCAGTGAGAAGATCACCCAGCCGAAGTTAGCAACCACAATAAACCGATTGCTTTTTTCAGGCAGCCTTGACCTTTTTGCTTCGTTTCTGGGGCAAGCCAAAAATGAAGAGCCCGTTCGGCTAGAGAACAAATCCCGACCCTTACATTTCACTTCTGAATATCTCTAATATCTGCTCTGTTTCTTTTTGATAAATGGTATTCTTTCGGTAAGCAAAATAGAGCTGATTCACCAACTTTTTGTGTCCTTTCCAAAGTATTTTAACTAAGCCTTTTTCCGCCTCATCCTTACATAAGAAGTCGGGTACAATTGCTAAGCCTGTACCGATACTCAGACTTCGTATGATTGAATTAAGGTTGGGAACAATATAGTTCTGCCTGAAGTTTGGACTCTTATTGAAATTGGTCTGCCAAAAGCGTTTAAAATGCTCACTATCGTTAGATGTTCCATACCATTTATTACTCATTAACCAATTGATGAGCTCTGTAGGATTCTTTTTCTTGAGTATATCTTTAAATTCTTTTTCATTAATATCGCTACTTCCCACCAACACAATGGTTTCTTTAGAAAATGGGATATGCTCTACTCCTTTAGTATTTGACTTTTGAGGAGTAATAACTACATCAATAATACCAGTCTCTAACTTCTGAAGTAACTCCTTATAATCAGAGAATTTAGTCACAATATTAAAGTCGAATTTATGCAAATGTCTTTCGAGTATATATTGAAATGTTTCGAAGCACATACCAATACCAATTGTTGGTGTATTCTTTTCGGTACTTCGCTGAAATTGCTCTTCAATATCCTCAAGAGCTCGCAATGGTTCGATGAGAGCATTGTATAAAACCTTGCCACGTTCAGTAGGTACCATCCTTTTTGACACCCTATCGAATAGCTTTGCTCCAACATATGATTCAAGAGAACTTAGGTGCAAGCTAACACCTGGCTGAGAAATAAAAAGTGCATCAGCAGCAGCAGTTAATGTTCCCTTCTCATAAATAGCTTTAAATGTCCTATACCATTCTAAGTTTACCATATCAATAGCATTATTTTTATGATACAAATATAATATGATCCACATTTATATAATAATTAATTTTCTTTGATAAGACAAAACAAGCTTGACTACATCTCCCCTTCCTTCAAACGACTCAAAGATATCATCTATTATAATACTAATAATAGCGTATTAGTTAACTTATTTTAGAAATACATGCTATACTAATAAATTTGCTTCCGATAAAAGTAAGGTAAACAGCAAAGAGACAACGTCGCTTTGAATAAAGAAAAAATACTCGCGTTATGCAGCAATTAAAAAAGGTATCACCATTTTACATTTTGGTAGGATTGTATTGTTTTGTAGGTTTTTAAACTGTAGTTAACCAACAGTTTCAAATTCCTATACAAAAATCATTGTTAGAACATTCTGCGTCTATGCAAAATGCATTAACCACCTTAATCGTATTGGCTTTCTTTTTAGGCTTTCCATTCGCCTCTTCATGGTCAGGAAGACTAATCAACTTACGAGGTTATCAGTTTACTCTGGTTACAGGATTAGTGATTCTAATCAGCTCTTTGGTGCTAATTATTATCTCGGCCTTGTTGACTCCTATAATGGGAACTATACAATTGACAGATAAAGCCTCGATACCTGGTTCTTATATTATCTTTTTGCTGGCATCGGCTGTTTTGGGTGTTTCAATGGCTTTTTTACATGTGGTCATCAATCCTTATTTATCGAGTTGTGAAGTAAAAAATACAACTTCTGCTTCGCGAATTACACTGGGAAGCACTGCCAATTCGGTTGGAACTTTTATAGCTCCCTTTTTTCTGAGTTATCTGGTTTTCAATTCCGCTACCGAGATAAGTATTAATCAGGTAATCATCCCTTTTACGATACTGGCATTAGTTATTGGTGCTGTTTCGTTTCTAGTCACAAAAATGAATTTGCCTTGCATAGAAGGCACAAAGATATCAGGCGATAATAAGGATATTAAAAGAGTATGGAAGTATAGAAATTTAAAGTTCGGGGTAGTTGCCATCTTTCTCTACATTGGAGCTGAAGTGGCAATAGGCGCCAACATCAGTTTGTATGCTCAGGCTTTAGATGTAATGAAGTACATTACGATACCTGGTTTTGGCATAAAAATGGAAACCATCCCTTTAATGATTGGACTGTATTGGGGAAGCATGTTATTGGTGCGTTTATTTGCATGTCGACTTTTTAAAAATATTACCGAATCAAAGCAATTGTTCTATGCTGCCCTTATTTCTGCAATATTCATCCTGATGGCTATTGTTTCTAATAATGCATGGTGGTTAGTGTGTGTTGGATTTGGCCATTCCATTATGTGGCCTGTCATCTTTAACCTGGCGATCAAAAATCTAGGGCAATATACAACCATCGGATCAGGTAAGCTGATGTTGGGAATGTTGGGTGGAGCTATTATCCCGTGGATTCAAGGAATTATGGCAGATATGTTCAATTGGCAATACACCTGGATATTAATCATCGCATGTGAAATGTACCTGATTTGGTATGCGATCAACGGGAGTAAATCAAAAAAATAAAACAATTTTAAAAGATATAAAATGAAGAATCTAGACTTAAAGGAGAGCTTATTTCAAGCTTTAGAGTTCGGGAATTTTAAAGTGAACAACAGAATTGCCATGGCACCAATGACTCGCTCAAGAACTAAAGAAGGAGATGTGCCAACTAAAATTATGGCTAAATACTATGAGCAGAGAGCAAGTGCAGGTTTAATCATTACAGAAGGAGCCCCTATATCAGTTGTTGGTCGCGGCTATTCATTAACACCTGGAATTTATACCCAGGAACAAATTGACGGTTGGAAACCTCTTACTGAAGCTGTTCATAAAAAGGGAGGTAAGATTTTTATACAGCTATGGCATGTTGGTCGTCGTTCTCATTCTGCAATTACTGGCGTTACACCTTTAGCTCCATCCTCTAAAAAAGTTGCTGATAAGGTTTTTGGTCCATTGGAGCAAGGAGGATATGGCATGATTGAAACCGAGATGCCGAAAGCCATGACAAAAGAAGATATACAGAACACTGTTACAGATTTTTCAAAAGCAGCAAAAGCGGCTATGGAAGCGGGCTTTGATGGCGTAGAAATCCATGGTGCTCATGGGTATTTGATCGATCAGTTTCTAAGAACTACGTCTAATGAAAGAACGGATGAATATGGTGGTTGTGCAGAGAATCGCATGCGACTCTTATTAGAAGTAGCAAATGCTGTTGTTAATGAAATTGGAGCAGATAAAGTAAGTATTCGTTTGTCTCCATTCGTATCTGAAGGAATGGGTAAAGAACATGACCCTGAGGTTGTTGATGTTACGCTTAAAGTATTAAAGGAACTTCAAAAGCTAAACCTGGCATTTGTACATTTCTCGGAGAATATCTCCGATTATAAAGAAGTACCTGAATCATTCCGCAAAGATGTAAGAGAAGTTTATACCAATCCGATAATGGTTTGTGGCAAATACACCAAAGAATCAGGGAGTGAGATCATTTATAAAGGGTATGCTGATATGGTAGCTTACGGACAACCATTCATCACCAATCCTGATTTAGTTAGTCGATTCAAAAACGATTTTGCCTTAACTGAATTGCATTCTGATAGCCATTCAACGTTCTACGGAGGAGGTGAGGAAGGTTTTACTGACTACCCTACTTACGAAGAAATGAAGACTGTTTAAATAAAGTGAAATTTCGGAAGGACGGTTAAATATTGAACAGTTTGGGTCAGTGGTTACAGGAAACTACAATACTTATTATAAACAACACGCTATCAAGCCCTAACGAACGCTAACAGGTGATCATTATTCAAACCTCCTGGCCAACGCACCGGAACTGGCCTCCTGAAAAAAGGGATTGATTTAGCAGCGGTTGCTTAGTGAGACTGGGAAGCTTCGAACGCAGTGAGAAGATCACCCAGCCGAAGTTAGCAACTGCAATAAATCGATTACTTTTTTCAGGCAGCCTTGACCTTTTTGCTTCGTTTTTGGGGCAAGCCAAAAATGAGGAATCTGCCCGGATGGGCAGATAATGTCTGTAGCAAAAATGAAGAGCCCTAATTATTATACTCCTCAACAGCATCAAGCATAGCAATCACATTCTCTATTGGAACATTTGCCTGGATATTGTGGACAGTATTAAAAACAAAACCACCATTCTTTGAGAAAATATCACACAGTTGCAGTACTTGATCTTTTACCTCACTTGGTTTACCATATGGCAGCACTTTTTGGGTATCTACCCCACCACCCCAGAAGACAAGATGGTCACCATACTCCTTCTTCAAATGTTCAGGAATCATCCCTGCAGCATTAATTTGAACCGGATTGATGATATCAAATCCCGAATCGATAAAGTTTGCCATAAAAGACTCCACCGCTCCACAACAATGTTTAAAGGTCTTCCATTCGGTGTTTTGATGAATCCAATTATTCATTTTGCGATAGTAAGGAGCATACAGCTCATCATAAGCCTCTGGGGAACAGAACGTAGAATCCTGTGTCCCGAAATCAGTACCACATATAAAGACAGCATCAATATTATCCCCCACAACATCGTACAGCCTTTTGAAATTTGCAATTGCGATATCCGTTTGCCTGTCAAATACCTTATGCAGATAGTCGGGACGCATAAGTGAAGACATATACCACTCTGTGATATCGCGTATTCCCTTAGGGTGTTTGAGATTCATCGCTGGAACAAGCGCAATATCTCCTAAGCCAGTACCTCCGAAGTTGGCAATTACACCTCTATCGGAATCAGCTGCTTTTGTGGCCTGATCTTTCCACCATAACAAGTCATCACCAGTCAGTAATGTAAACTCCTCCAGGTTATCTTCCGGACTTAACTTGGTTTCGTCGATGGGATCCTGGCGAATAATTGCATCGAAAAAATAACTTGACTTAGGCATCTTCCCACTTGCAGTTACTGTGTTATCACCTTCAGGATAAATCAATAGATCTCCGTTGTTGTCGACGGTAGTGTTGAAATTTCCAGGAACAAGTATTTCCTGTCCCCAAAAGGTTTTGAATGGTTTCCAATTCTCCTGAGGTATCCCAAACATGTTATTTTTTCCCCACAGTCCAATAACATCGACTCCCATGGCATCCAGAAGATCATCTTCAACCTCTCCCAGCATTTGATATGGCTCAATAGCTTTTACCTGTCGTTTTTCAAGACCGTAATACTCTCTTAATTGCTCAATAATCCGCACATGAATACCGGTAACCGCGTTCGATCCAAAGTCGACAGGTATTCGGTCGGGTTGCTTATGATTTAATGCCGTTTTTAAGTGTTCTCTTGACTTCATCATATCTTCTACTATATATTACCTCTACCAGACTTTCAATCTTTGTTTACCATTCCTTGGTTTGGCAAATGGTCCGGGATAAGGATTACTTTCGTTTCTAGCTTTTCCAAAATAATCAGGTACAAATTTTATAGGTGAGCCATCGGCACTTTCATATTGCTGATTGGCCATTTTTGCTTTGCCTAATGTCTCAGTAGTAACAAGTGTTCTCTCTACTTCTTTCCCCCCTTCAGAATAGGTAATTTCAAGATATACCTCATCATTATTTTCCTCAACTTTAATGTTTGGATTTACAATGGAATCGACAAAGAACCTGGTTTCTTTCGATGAAGGAACTGCCCCGTTAAAGTATATATTCCCGCTAATCCAAACCGGTAGTTTTACCTTATTGACACAAGTTAGTCCGTAACTACTGTTGTGACTTCTAACAGATGCATTTTCACCATTGCCAACGAATATATTGTTGAAGAATCGATCGTCACCAGTATATATCGATGCAAAACCTGCAACGTCGGTAGAGTGAGGGAAATGGTACGGTGTAAATCGACTAAGCTCTGCTTGTAATTTAATCTGACCAGCAATGAGATTGTGCACATATGCTGTTCCTTGAGACATATACCATACGGATTCTTCCGATAGCAATAGATTATTGTCGACAAGCGTTGGTCCGTGATTAACCTCTAAAAACAGGTCTTGCTGATTATTATCGTACATTAAATTAGTAGAAACACGTGCACCCTGACTCATCCAATCAAGCCATATCCCTCTTCCACAGTTATGAATACGATTCTTTTTTATAACCGCATCAATTGCTCCGTGAAACTTAATCCCTGCAATTTCAGCACCACTAAATTGTCGCTTTCTCCAGATATCATGGATATGGTTATTTTCAATTACACTAAATGCAGCTCCCATACTACCGCATATCCCTGTTTGTTCGCAGTGGTAAATTTCATTGTTTCTGATAACATGTGAACCGATATTATCCTTATTCCACCCAATCTTTAATGTTTTAAAGATCACCTCGATATAATGAAGAGAGCCGTCCTTACTGCGATCTTTTGACCACACATTATGACCTGTTGCTCTCTCTTTTCCAAGAGTGATTCCTGAACATCTTGAATCATGAATGATATTATCTTCGATGATCCAACCTTTATTCCAGTGTGTTGCAATCATTCCAATTTGCTCAGCTGTTGGGGCTCCCCACTGGGTTGCCGCCTGACTGATTTCAAAGCCTTTAATTGTTATGAAGTTCACTTGTTGCTTAGTCGGGTAAAAACAGGTTCTACGCGTACTTATTTCAACAAATTCTTTATTTGGATTATAGTCATGAAAATTTGCCCATATGGTTGTGGTCTCATCGTCGCTTTCACAATACCAAACATAGGATGACTCCTCGGCATTTTGCACTTGTTTAATATCGGCTTGTTCGTTAAATGAATTTCCATTTAAGAACACCTCCCCCGTATGATGTACTCTACCATGATCGTTAAACCAGTCACCTTCTATTTTATCTTTAAATGGATTATAATCGCCAAAGAAAGAATTGGGCAATACAATCTTCCATACGCCATCTTTGGCTTTTTTCCATCCTTTTACTTCTTCTGAGCCTTTAATTTCAACCTTTTCATTGGCTGCTGCCCGATAGGTAATTCTCTTCGAATCAGATTCCCCTCCTCTTGGTGGATTTATCCATTCACGATAGATTCCTTCATGAACAGTAATCATATCGCCAGGTTGTGCAACATCTGCTGCTGCCTGGATTGTCAAAAAGGGTGCATTCAGATCACCTTTATTCGCATCATTTCCTTTCTTAGATACATGATACTCTTTCGCATTTAATGTACTCGCCATAAATACAATGGCAAGGCCTAAAATCACTTTCTTCATCTTTATCTTTTATTAATTACATGGTTTAGTGTCATTTAAAGGAATATTAAAATGAGCCGCGACGAATAATCTTACTTGGATTATATTTGCGTACTTTTTCTCTTTTAATGATCATATCGACGATATCTTCTCCCAGTTTTATAAAGTCGGTTGATATTACAGATATTCCGTCTGCCACAACTTTCTTTAAAGGAGTATCGTTGTAGGAGATGATGCCTACATCGTGTCCAATGCTTAAATTGAGCTTATTACATTCTTCTATAAGATATACCAAGTCTTCATCATCGAAGACAATATATCCCTGACCTTTTGCTACTTGTCTACCCTTTAGTGAATCTATTATACTTCCATTTATTTGATTTGTTGCAATGAAATCATTGAATGCATTAAGGATGCCTTTAGGCACCATTGAGATATTGTAACGGTTGACCAATAAAATTGAATCGTACTTTTGAATATCCTTTTTTACTGTAACTAATGCCGATAACACATCTTTATAGAAATCCTGAAATACACCTTGATATTGAAGCGTAAGATTGTCAGGCTCGATATCAAACAAATAGACCTTCTTTTTTGGTAACACCTTCAATGCATCATTTATCCCGCTGAAGGTGTATGGTAGAATTAGATAGTGCGTATAGTTTCCTAAAGCTGTACTTACCAGCTTCTGAAATAGATCATCGTTATAGTGATGAAAGTAAATATCTAACTCCGCACTCTCGCCAAAACGGTCTTTTATAGCCGAGTATAAAACTTCTTTATATGACGCAAATGTGTCGAAAAGGACAAATACGCGATATCCGACAGCAGTTGATGCATTAGTAATAAAATACCCTTTCCCATGAACGGCTTTGACAATTCCTTTTTCTTGAAGTAACCTTAAAGCTTTTATTAGTGTTTGTCTGGCAATTCCATATTCTCTCAAGATGAAATTCACAGAGGGTAACTGATCATTTTCCTTTAACCGTCCCTGCATAATGCCCTCCATTATAGAGTCAACTATTTGTTGATATATAGGACTGTCATTATCCTTGTTGATTATTATTAAATCGTGGAAGTTTTTATCCATATTGTGGTGTATTCTATCAAGTTAACTGTTCTACATAGTAGCAGACTGTTCTATACTGTTCTTGTATTAATATATGGAAAAAATAATTCACTCACCAAATTCTTTAAAAAGAAAATAAGAAGCACCTCTCCCGAATTGTGAGTTATAAATTAGCTGAAAGAACAGTAAATAGGGGCTTACCAAGGAGACCACGAATAGGAAAAAGGAGACCGCATTCGCTTCGATAAACGGTTAATGAAATTAATGATGGAACGGTGAATTGTAAAATTATTTAACATGTAATGTAAACCTTTTTCACATCCTTTCACCACACTAGAAGAACACACCACTAGTTATCAATCATTTAAAACCATGGCATTATTCTGGCATGCAGAAAACATTAGACATTCTCTTTACTGTATTGTAAATTTGGGAATAAACTTTGGGGATTGCCCTATGAAACGAAAGTAGACAATTAGAAACGCGATAGATTATGGTATTACAAAATATAAAAACGTTCATTAAACAACTAACCAAAAACAAATTATACACTGTGATTACTGTCTTTGGGTTTGCTGTTTCATTAATGTTTGTGGTGCTCATAAGTGCTTACATTGAACAGGAACTTTCTGTTGATCAATTTCATAAAAATAAAGCAAGATTATATCGACTAGTAAATGAAGCTAATTCATCCTTCGGAGCAACTATTGGGGATAAATTTACAACTGCAATTCCAGAAGTGGAAAGCTATGTTAGGGTATATTATCGTAAAGATTTCTTTGCACCAGAAGGAGTATCTAACAAAAAACTTAATGCAGAAATATTAACGGTTGATTCTGCTTTTTTTAATCTATTCTCATTTCCACTTGTTAAAGGCAATACTGAAGATGCTCTAAAATTAGGTAATTCAGCTATACTTACTCAAAAATATGCGCAAGCACTGTTTGGCGATATCTCTCCTATTGGGAAACAAATTAGAAGTAGAAACGGTACAGTGTTACAGGTAACCGGAATTATTGAAACCTTTCCTGAAAATACACAGTTCAGGAAATGCGATATCATTGCTAATATCGTATCTCTACCTAATATTTTGGGGTATGAAGCGGCATTAAAAAATGACAACGCAAGTGTTTTCAATTATTATTTTCTAGGAAAGCCAAACACCAGTTTATCAGAGAAAGGAACTCAAGCATTAAGCATTTTAAAGAAAGAGAATTGGTATTACAAACAAGAACGAGCTAAAACACTAGAGTTTGAACCTATAACTGAATCTTACTTCAGTAGTAAGAAAGGGTATATCAGACAAAACAGTACTACATTAATCACTGTTTTGTCGGTTATAGTACTGGTTATTTTAATCCTTGCCATTATCAACTACATAAACCTAACCATTGCCCAAGCAAGTTTTAGGAACAAAGAAATGGCCATCAGAAAACTAATGGGGAGTTCTCGAAGTGCACTAATAAAACAACACATTCTTGAATCTATCTTGCTATGCACTGTTGCTACAGGTATAGGTATCTTTTTCGCCATAGGGGCTGAACCTATATTCAATAATTTGTTGGATACCAATATTGGATTAGTTGAAAATGCAGACTTCCATAGTCTACTCATTATCACAGCAGTGACACTAACCATTGGAAGTATTTCGGGATTATTTCCAGCATTATTCTTAACAAAACTACATCCGGCAGAGGTTATAAAAGGCAGTTTTCAAAGAAAAAACAAATCATCATATTCCAAAGTATTGGTTTCTTTTCAGTTTGCAGCAACAATTGCTCTGATAATTTGCTCTACAGCAATTATCAAACAAACCAACTTTTTACGCCAATATGACTTAGGTTTTGATAAAGAAAATATTGTAGAAATAACTAAATATTTACCTTATGAGAAGAGGCAGGTATTTAGTGATGCATTAGAGCAAATACCAGGAATAAAGCAATTTTCATTTGTTGCTGGTTCTCCAACAGGAGGAGGCAACAACCAATCTTATACTTACAATGATAAACCTGTCAGTTTTCAGGAATTCATGGTTGATTCGGCTTTCTTTTCACTAATGGGGATAAAATACAATCCAACGGGGGCTGCATGGTCGAAAAATGTATTATGGTTGAACGAAACAACCGTAAAACAACTAGGATTAGAATCGCAACCAAAATCATTTAAAAGATACAACGAAGAACTTCCCGTATACGGTATTGTAGAGGACTTCCATTTCAGTGATCTCCATGAGGAGGTTGGTATGGCCATGCTGCGACCTTTATCAGACAAAAGTTGGTCGTGGAGTATACTAGTAAAGATTTCTGGAGGTGATATTGCAGGAACAATGGACCAAATAAAATCTGCTTTCGATTCATTAACTGGAAGTGAACCATTCGAATATGAATTCATTGATTCAACCATTGACAATTGGTACAGGAAAGAAGCTAATACTGCCAAGATAATCACCTATTTCTCACTATTAACAATAATCATTTCAATAATGGGAATTTTAGGGCTGATTACGTATTACAATCAGTTGCGAACCAAAGAAATTGGTATTAGAAAAGTTAATGGAGCAAAGATTTCAGAAATCCTGACAATGTTAAACAAAGACTTTATCAAATGGGTAGCCATTGCTTTTGTGCTCGCTTGTCCTATTGCATATTATGCCATGAATAAATGGCTTGAGAACTTTGCATACAAAACCGAATTAAGCTGGTGGATCTTTGCCATGGCAGGTGCACTAGCAATGGGTATTGCGCTACTAACGGTAAGTTGGCAAAGCTGGAGAGCTGCTTCCAGAAATCCTGTGGAAGCCCTGAGGTACGAGTAGATTCCCTATTGTGACCATGATATCCCACGACTTACTTACACCTGGTCGTGAGAGAAAATATAGCATACAGTAATGACATGCAGGGGCGGTGGAGAAGGTTTTAATAACCTGGGGGCAATCCCCAGGTTAAGAGTAAAGAACATGCACATGCCCCTTACTCACACAAATAAATGCTAAGCAGATTCTTCAATCTTATTGTTTTGCAAATTCGTCTGCAAGTTTGTTTATTTCAGCATCCTCCATTTTGGCATTAGATGAAATCACCATTCTGTACTTAAATGTAACCGATTCACCCTTTTTAAGCGATAGGTTTAATTCATCCTTACCACCCGACAATGGTTTCTGTCCCAATGTATTTGCTGCGAACAGTCCATAACCACGGGCATGCCAGTAGGTAGGGTAACCAGGATTAGAAGGATTGTCGATGATTGTTACAGCAACTTCTTCATTTCCAAATTTACCAAACAGCTTTACCCATACCGATCTTTTTCCCCATACATCACCGCCGGTAATACCTTCTTTGTTGATATAATCACCATTGGCTCTTGATTGCGACGCCTCAACTTTTGTAGGTATACCATGCGCATCAGTTAATGTAATTGGCTTATTTGATGGCAATTCAAGTTCACTGGTCACACGAATAGCAACAACACCCTCTTTATTATCACCAAAAACAATATCCTCGGCAGCGGTAAGTATCACAAATCGATCAATAATACGCACATTACCTTTGTTTATAAACTTAAAGGTCGTCACCTCGTCAAGGTGCTTTTTACCTTGATTTACCCATTTCGACTTAGTCTTAAGTGTGGCAACGTTCCCCTTCGATTCCATACTGATCACCTCTTGATGTGCAATTGCACCATAATGTAGGGCTTTTTCTTTCGGTATAGCTTCAGAGTAGTTCCAGTAATCAATACCATTAACATCGCCATAATTAAACCAGATACCAACGTGGTGAGGATGGTCGGTTCTTTCTCCTTCTACTGTCTTAAAAGGAAGATGACGGGTAATCTGAGTCCCCTGAGACGTTACTACAGGCCATAATACTGGCTTATAAACATTTGTAGGATAAAAGTACGATGTAAACAATTCACCATCGAACATTACATCCACTTTCCTTTCGTTGCTCTTCTCTACTAATTCAACAGTATTCTCGTTACTCATGCACGAATTCAGAAACAGCGCCGCTATAGCAACAGCAGCAATAGTTAAAATCTTCATATTTTCTTTCTTAGAAAGTCCTGCAAAGTCACATGACTAGCGCTTTACAGGACGGTATTTATCTGATTATACATTCTCAGGCACTACATACGGTGCACGGTAATTTCTAGTAAGCATTTTATCTGCTTCCGGGTCGTTAATGAACTTCTCTGAATTAGGATCGAAATCAAGCTGTCGTCCCAACTGGTAAGAGATATTACCCAAGTGAGCCAATGCCGAAGACATGTGGGCAGTCTCAACTGGAGCATTCAAGATGGTTTTATCGCGCTTACGCACAGCCTCAATAAAGTTCTGGAAGTGTCCATCGGTACCTCCTGCTCCTCTATCCATTTCAGTAGCTGCTTTCGCCTTGCTATCGCTATTTGCTTTACCTGGCTTTCTACCTTTTCCAAAGTAAGTACGGTACTTATCATATCCATCCACAACAAGAATACCTTTCTCTCCATAGAAGATATTACCAACCGATACACCATCTTCAGTATTCGTACACCAAGGACGTACTTCGAATTGAATAATCTTATCTTCTTCAGGATAATTGTAGATTGAAGTCAGTACCTCTGGAACTTCTTTGGCATCGTTCCAAAGGAATTTTCCTCCCATAGAGGTAATCTTTGTAGGAAGACCAACACCTAATCCCCACATACACATGTCGGTTTCGTGGATTCCCTGGTTACCAACATCACCATTACCATAAGGCCACTGCCAGTGCCATTTATAATGTACCCAATCTTTCGAGAATGGACGCATTGGAGCTGGACCTGTCCACAAGTCGTAATCCAATCCTTCAGGTACTGGAGAGAATCCCTGAGTACCGATATCGCCTCTCCAACGGAAGACTAGTCCGCGGGCCATATATACTCTACCAATATAACCGTCTTCCATTAGTTGAACGGCCTCTTGAAGAGCTGGAGAACTTCTCAATTGAACACCATGCTGAACAATTCTATCGTACTTAGCGGCAGCTTCCACCATTTTTCTACCTTCCCAAACATTATGAGAACCAGGCTTTTCAACGTATACGTCTTTTCCTGCCTGACATGCCCAAATAGTTGAAAGTGCGTGCCAGTGGTTACACGATGCTATACTTACAACATCAATATCCTTGTTATCAAACACTTCTCTTAAATCCTGAACCACATCAACTGAGCGTCCATACTTTTCCTTAAACTCACCTGCGCGTTTCTTACATAGCGGTAAATCAGGATCACATAGGGTGGTAACCTGCACGTTATCACATGATTCAAATCCTTTAATGTGACTCTTTCCCCTGCCATTAACTCCCAATACTGCAGCATTGATACGGTCGTTGGCTCCGAATACCTTCGACGACACAATGGTAGGCATTGAGACTGCTGCTCCCGCAACAATAGATTTCTTTATAAAATCTCTTCTTGATTTCATGAATTTTATAGATTTTTAGATCATTAGATTTTAAGTTTTTCTGATTTGGCTTCCATATGCAAAAAATTTATCGTCGTTCTTTGCAAGCATGCTTAAGAAGCAGTTTTGATTATTCAGAAAAACTTAGTCTTACTAATATTCATTGTTTACAACATATTTGTGAACTCTACATGGCCATAAAAATCGATCGATGGTTGATATTACAGACATTTGGGCGGGTGAACAAAAATCCTTAAACAAAACCAGTAAAAGAGACGTAAAGCGGACGTAAAATATGTTTTTTATGTTCCTGGTTTGCTGAACATTAAGCAAAAGAAGAAAAATCAGGGACAAAAAATAGAATATCGTAAAGATAAGCTTAGAAATGTTAGAATAGTTAAAGGATGGATAGATTAAAGATTGGAAGATTCAGGCGGTGATTATTTCGCCAACAGGAATTGTTTAGTGTTATTAACTATGAAGCACAACGGTGATTAGTTTTTCCATTGTGAACCTGATGACGTGCGGTTCATTAAAACCTCCAAACATTCACATACGAATTGGCCTCCTGCAAAAAGTGACAGATTTAGCAGAAAGTGGTTAGAGAGACTGGGAAGCATAGAACTCAGTTCTAAGATCACCCAGCCGAAAAATGAGAAGTCGTCCGGCTAGAGGTCTAAGAGGCTTATCGTACTGTATGATTTTACACCATTTTGAACAATAGGAACTATATTGCGAATAATAACCGCTATTCTTTCAAGTAGGGAACATTAATTTTGAGGATGAAGCTTTAGAGCTGGATGTAGATCCGTAAAAGTGCTTAATAACTTTTAGCAACCTCTCGTAATTTATTGAAAGGTTGCTATAAAAAAGGTACTTTTGCACTAGATCATACTTCTACTCTGATCTTCACCTTTGAGAGAAGTAAAACCGCATTTGTAATCGATAAATAGAAATAAGTTGAATATTCCAAAACTTAAAGAATCGCTGTTTACCCTTCTGATGGTAATGGTGGTTATGAGTGTTTGTGCACAGACAGGAAGTGTTAGTGGTACAATTGTTACGCCTAAGAAGAATGCCGTGTTATTTTGTAATGTTGCACTCTTAAGCTCTGATTCAAGTCAGATTGCAGGAGGTGCAGTTACCGATAGTGTTGGTTATTTCCGCATAGAACATATTCCTCCGGGCATTTATAAACTGCAAGCACATTATATTGGTTTTGATCCTTATGAGCATGATAGTCTACAGATAAAAGCAGGTGAGCATCATTCACTCGATTCAATTTTCATTAAACGAAAACGTACGCGGATTGATGAGGTCCAGGTTACTGCTGAACGCCCTTTCATTGAGCAAGGATTAGGACAAACAACAATTAATGTGGGGGAACATATTGCCGGTGCTGGTGAAAGTGCCATTGATCTGATGCGTTTTGTACCTTCTGTAACCACCGACCAGGACAATAATGTGTTGTTAAGAGGAGCGCCTGTTACTATTCTGGTTGATGGAATTGAAACTGACTTGACTAATGTACTGGAACAGTTGCCAGCCGAGGCAGTGGATAAAATGGAGATCATAACAAATCCATCGGCTAAATACTCTTCCAGAAATGGAAATGGCATCATCAATATCGTACTAAAAAAGGATAAGATAAAAGGTTCTAACGGACGATTTGAGGTAGCGATTGGTTCACCGGAAAATTATGTGGCTTCGGCTAACTATACTTTACGGATGAAGAGGTTTACATCATACACCAATTTTAGTTACAAGCACAACACCGATGAGGTAGAAACAATGGTTAATCGAACCTCCATTTCGAAAAATGATACTACATACTTAAAGAATACAGGCTTTACTGAACGGGAGATGGACGACCTGATGGTGCGACAGGGTTTTAAATACCAGATTGACAAGTCGCAGTTTATTGATATTAAGGGGATGATTAAAAGCGGACAGCAAGATTATACAAACATCAATACGTCGCATAATATGCGTGCCGACTCCACCCTTAAGAGTCATAATGAAACGCTCAGCAATGGAGAAAGAGAGGCTTTCTTCTGGGAGTTGAATGGTAGATGGAAAAAGTCGTTTAAGAACAAATCATCATTGAATGTATATGCGAAATATGAACAGCAGGATAATGATGCACCATCGTTTAAAACTATTCAGTCGTATGACGTAAATAATGGCTTGCCGAAGAAAGATTACAGTACACAGGAGCGTGGCATGCCTGAAGAGATAGAAAGTACGCGACTGAATGTCGATTATGAGTATCCCGTTAGCGAAAAGCTTAAGCTGGAGGCAGGTACAGCAGTATTGCACCGCTATTCAAAAGCTGATAACATCTATTTGAAATCAAAACACAAATACCAGTCTGCTTCCGACGATTACAAAGTAACCACTGATGATTCGAGGAATAACTCGTTCAGTGTAGAAGAGTTGAGTCCGGCCTTATATGGAGTTGCTTCCACCGAGATTAAGGATATTTTTATATCAGGTGGTTTGCGCTATGAGTACACATCAATTGAGCCCTACTCTATCACTTCTGATACGAGTGTGCATCAGCAATATCATCATTTATTACCTTCTATTCAGTTATCGCGAAAGTTTGGTAAAAAATGTAAGGTAGGTTTATCGTGGTCGAAACGCATTAAACAGCCTAAGTACAAACAGTTGAATCCTTTTGTGGTGTACAATAACTTGTATTCTAAATCGGGAGGTAATCCTGAATTGAAGCCACAGAAGACAAGCAACCTTGAATTGTCGGCACATTGGCAGCTAGGCAAGCATTCTATCTCACCATCGGTTTTCTGGAAAGAAAATACAGATATGTTTAACCAATATCAGCATGTTGTGATAGAAGATGAGCGTGAAGTCTTGTTTCGACAGTATATGAACCTTGGTAATAGTAGTGAGTTAGGAGCAGAAATGAACTTTAGTAATCGAATTAATGATCATTGGGACATCAAATCAAACTTTCTAGTGATGCATCAGGATATTGAAGGTGTCGTTAAAAACGATACTTATCAGATGTCGAACTATGCATACAGTGGCAAGATTACATCAGATCTTATTTTAGGAAAAAGCTTCAGGGTACAAGCTACAGGAAGTTATGAATCGCCGGTAAACACTATAACAGGCCGAAGGTATGAGTATTACTATGTCGATTTAGGATTACGCAAAACAGTACTAAAGAAGAAGGGTTCGTTTTACCTGAAGGTCTCTGATATTTTCGATACCATGGAGCGAAAACGCATGACAAACACAGGAAAAGGAATAATTGCACATAACACCTCTAAAGCAATAACAAGGCGCCTGTTGGCTTCGTTTACTTATAAGTTTAGTAAGATTAATAGCAATAACAAGAGCAAGAAATAGAGGTGAAATTATAGTGATCCCCTGTGAGCTAAGCATGAAAATATCAGCGAAACTGTAACCAATCAAAATCACCTCTTAGTGACTACATTCATTGATTGGTATGGTGATCAGCATAACCATCACACAAAAAGCATGAGCGTTATCGAGGCAATCGTTTTTTTTATTACTTTTGTAAGTAATGAAACTAACTAGATACAATTCTTCTTTGTATCGCGCCTTTATCTAAACTAATTTGAATACTGAATCTGAAATATTACAACTTATTGCAGAACAATCAGATGAGAAGGCATTTCGTCAACTTTTTGACATGTACAATTCTCGCTTGTACTATTTTGCTTTGACTTTTGTAAAAAATAAGGAACTGGCTGAAGAAATAGTCTCTGATGTGTTCTTTAAGCTGTGGGTACACCGACAAACATTAGGGAATCTATACGAACTAAAACCGTACTTGTTTACAGCAACAAAAAATACTTCCCTTAATTACCTTGAGAAAGAAGCACGAGCTAAAGCGAAATCGTTGGAAGATTTATCAATTGTTATTATAAAAGACAAAATTTGTCCTGAAACAGAACTCATTACAAAGGAACTTAGTGAGAAAATCACAGATGCTATAGACCAGCTACCTGATCGCTGTAAGCTTATCTACAACATGGCTAAGGTGGAAAGATTGAAATATAAGGAGATTGGGAAAATTCTTGGACTTTCTCCTAAAACAGTTGAAAATCAGGTAGCCATTGCAATAAAAAAAATAGCAGAAGAAGTGAATGACTACCTTAATTCAAGCGATAGCGAAATAACTCAACTAATCTTATTTCAATTACTATCTCCAAATATCAATTAAAAAAAATTTGGTATGCTTTTTAGGGCACACCAAATTCTTCTTCATTGCAATCTAGTCTTATTAATAACCTGGATTCTGACTCAACGCTGAATTAATATCTATTTCAGTTTGAGGAATTGGCCACAAATAATTCACATCTTCTTTGAAATCTTTACGGTCAACAATATAGAATCCGTTTTCATCTACATCATAATCGGTATAGTTTGCAGGATCATTGGTAAGCTTCAATCCTTTTACAGGTCCATTACATACGATATGAGCAATTCTCCAACGCATAATATCCCAATATCTCAGTCCTTCCCATGCTGTTTCAACTCTTCTTTCATTTCTCATGCGTTCTCTTGAGAAATCTGCTACTTGAATTGGAGGCATATTTACAGCAGCTCTTGCTCGCACTAAATTAACGGTCTCATCAAGAAGTTGCTGAGTAACGGTCCCCCCATTTGCTTCAAAAGTTGATTCTAAGTAACTTAGTAATACTTCGGCATAACGAATTACAGGGAAATCACCCCCATACGTTTTTAGGTTACCAGTATAACTTTCATCCACATATTTTCTCACTGCATAGCCAATTCTATTTCCTGAAATACCATCACCGGCTACTCCTGAATCGGGATGAGCCTGATAAATTTTCCCTAAAAATTCAGTAACACCAGGAAGGAAACAAGTAGCATATAGTCGTGGATCACGATTATCATATGGCCTTTCTGAATCGTAAAGTGGAGATTCTTCAACAGGAAGACCATCAATCATATCGTACGACATCACCAAGTCATTAAAAGGTTCAATCTTGTGCCATCCGCCAAATTGAACTGGTCGGTGTGTCATTGCAACCATTGTTCCTTGAACATCCTGCATATATTTAACCGAATATATCACTTCCTTGCTAAGATCTCCAGTACTTTCAAAAAGAGTTTTATAAGAAGGATCAAGCTCAAATACGTTCATATCGATAATCTGCTTGTAGGTGGTAGCAGCCTCCGACCATTTTTGTTGTGCCATTAGCAAACGACCTTTTATTGCCAGCGCTGCACCTTTCAATATCCTTCCGTGTTCCTTTGCAGGGCGAGTTTCAGGAAGTCCGGCGATAGCTGCATTCAATTCATCTTCGATAAATTTTTCAACCTCAGCCTTAGGTGTTCTTGTTTGAGAATTAGCTTCATCAACAGTTAGTACTTTTGTGATCAAAGGAACATCTCCCCAAAAGGTTGTCATCCAGAAATACTGATAAGCCCTTAAGAACTTAACTTCAGCTATATACTCTGCTTTTTTATCTGCATCCATCTCTACATCTTCAATGTTTGCAAGAAACTCGTTACAACCAGCAATTCTTTTGTATGAATTTCTCCAGCGACTTGTAATTCGTCCGTTCGATGCATTAAGTGTTCCATCGGTAAATACAAACTCTCGTCCTCGTGCTGCAAATGCACCATTATCAGAGGCTGCATCTAAATACAATAGACTGTATCCATAAAAGTTCTGACCTTCTTCCTTATGCTTTGTTCTTGCATATACTCCAGTAAGTGCAAGTTTTGCATCATTCTCACTGGTCCAGAATGTTTCGGTTGACAATGCATCTAAAGGAGTTTTTTCAAGAAGATCCTCTTCACAACTGCTTAGCATTAAATTACTCAAAAGACAAATGAGTAAGATTTTTCCTGTATATTTTTTTATCATTTTACGTTTCATGATTTCACCCTTTCTAGTTTAAAATGTGGCATTAACTCCAAATAAGAATACGCTCGTAAACGGGTAAAAAGAGTTTTGACCCGGATTGGTTGCTTCAGGATCCCATCCTTTATAGAAATTATCGATACACAGCAAATTGTTACCACTCACATATAGTCTTAATTTACTGATCCCTGATTTTTCTAATATTTGTGATGGAAGTGAATACCCTACCTGAACATTCTTTAGTCGCAAATAAGAAGCATCAACCAACCAGAAAGAGGAAGACTGATTTGCAGAACCACCAATCAAATCGTTACTGAACTTTGGATATGCAGCGTTACCATCTGGATTCTCAACAGTCCATCGGTTATCAACCATCCATCTTTGTGGTGTTGCATCGTTTTGGAATGCTGTTTTTAATTGTACTGATGCTATTTTTCGCTTCATTCCTCCGGTTCCACCCCATTGCATTAAAAAATCAAAACCTTTATAGGCTGCATTTATTGTAGCGCCATAGGTATATTTCGGAACTTTTGAGCCTAAAATTGTGCGGTCATAGTTAGCATCAACTTTTCCGTCAGGCACTCCATCAGGACCTGATATATCTTTGAATCGAATAAATCCAGGTTCTGTTTTAAAAGGTTGTGATGCATATGAATCAATATCAGCCTGATCAACAAATAAACCATCAGCAACATAGCCATATATCGACTGTAAAGATTCTCCAACGAATAAACCTTTCCCTAAATCTCGTTCTACAGTCGCCAATTTTGCCACCTTGTTCTTTACTGCCGAGAAATTAACGGTAACACCGTATGTAAAATCACCAACTGAATTGTTGTGACCAATATTAAAGTCCCATCCTTTGTTTTCAACCTCACCAGCGTTCACCTCCGATGGTGTCATCCCAAGGGTTGATGAAGTAGAAATCTTGTAAAGGATATCTTCTGTTGTTTTATTAAAGTAATCAACTACAATACTTAGTTTACTGTCGAACAATGAAATATCTAATCCGATGTCGGTCATTCTTGTTGTTTCCCATGTGATATCGGTATTAGGTAAATTTAGTACACCTGCTCCGGAAGATAAACTTTCCTCTTCACCAAACACATAATCTTGTCCCAGACTAAGCATTGATTGATATGGGTAGTTTCCAATTTGCTGATTACCTAGTTTACCCCATGATGCCCGTAATTTCAGGTTATTTACAACAGGTAACTTTTCCTGAAGGAAACTTTCTTCGGAAACTCTCCATGCTCCAGAAACAGATGGGAAAAAACCAAATCGGTTATCCTTAGGGAAACGCGACGAACCATCATATCGGACATTTACTTCAAGCAGGTATTTATCATTATAGTTGTAGTTTACCCTTCCAAAGAATGATTGCAATGACCATTCATAAGCAGTACCAGTATTTTGCATATTATCTGCCGATCCTGCATCAAGTGTATAAAGCGAGTTATTAGGAAAATTATCGCGGAATGCACTTGCCTTATCATTGTAGTATTCATCTTGATTGTAACCTACTAATGCATTTATTTTATGATCGTTGAAGCTTTTCTTATACGACAATAGAGCTTCGAGAATAAGTTCGTTATTGTATGAATCATTTCGCGTTAGCATTGAAGGACCAACAGACCTATTGGCATCGATCTTCATTGCTGCATTATACAGCACATTATTTTTGAAGTTTGCATTATAACCTACTTTTCCAGTAAGATATAAATCACCGATGATATTCCACTTAAGACTCGCATTTCCTAAAAAGTGGTTTGCTTTATTCTTTTCAAACGATTCACTGTCCATTGCAGCTTCAGGATAGGCTGAAGTTAACCAGCCATAAGTTCCATCTGATTTTCTTCCTGCATAAGTTACTGGCAATCGTACTGCCCCGGTAATTACAGCATCCATATCGCTTTTCTCCCCTGCTTGTGCTGGTGAATTTGTTTCTGCCAAATCACCTGCAAGACTAACGCTTAGATCAAGCTTTTCGCTTAGTTTGCTATCGAAATTAAGCAAGAAATTATAGCGTTCGAATGAGTTCTTCTCAATTAAACCATCTTGCTTTAGATAACCAACTGAGAACAAGTAACGACTCATTTCTGTTCCTCCGGTGAAGCTTAAGTTGTGTGATGTTTGAAATCCACTTCCTGAAGAAAATAAATCGTCGTAGTGCTGCGCATTAGGATAATTGTCGGGATCTTCTCCTGATTTAAATTTTGCAATATCCTGATCGGTATAAATAGCTCCTGATCCAGAGTTAATAAGAAATTCATTTAGCAATTCAGCATACTCCCATGAATTTACAAAGTCAGGCATTTGAGTTGCTGATTGTTTTCCAACGTAACCGTTATAATTAACTGTTAGGCTGCCTGTTTCTCCTCTTTTGGTTTCTACTAATATTACTCCGTTTGCTGCTCTTGATCCATAAATTGCAGCAGAAGCCGCATCTTTAAGCACTGAGATACTTTTTACGTCATTAGGATTTATATTGTCTAATGAAGATGGTACTCCGTCGACAAGTACAAGAGGATTATTACCTGCACCACTAAATGTGCCCATTCCCCTGATAGTAATGTTTCCTGAATTCTGACCAGGTGCTCCGGAATTTGACTCAACAGTTACACCACTAATTTCACCTGCCAGCGCTTGAGAAATCATTGTTACAGGTTTTCTGGCTATAGCTTCGCTATTTAAATCTCCAACCGATCCTGTTAGATTAATCTTTTTCTGAGAACCATATCCTACAGCAACAATTTCCTCGAGACCAATTGCATCGGGCACCATCGTAATCTCGAAGTTTCTCTTGTTACCAACAGTTAATTCCTGAGAAATCATTCCTACGAATGAAAAATTCAACACATTATCAGCTGTAACATTTTCCATTGTAAAGTTACCGTCAAAATCGGTTACTGTACCAATGGTAGTACCTTTTACCACGACAGTAACACCAGGCAATGGCTCTCCTTTATCGTCAATTACCTTACCTTTAACTACAATTTTCTGGTCCCCTTTACCCTTTACTGCAGATGTAGTGATCAGTATATGTCGATCAAGAACTTCGTAAGAAAAGTTTTTCCCTTCGAATAAGACTTTTAATATCTTTTCAACCTTCTCATTACTGAAGTTAAGAGTGAATCGCTCGTCGGTTTTTAATTGGTCGTTGTCGTAGAAAAAACGGAACTCACTTTGGTCTTCAATCTGGTCAAAAATCTCAATAACTGTCGCATTTTTTACTCCCAGATTAATTCTGGTAGATTGTGAATAACTGTTTGCTGAGACCTGTAATAGCCCTGCCAGCAATAGAAATAGCGTTACTTTGGCCATTAGTAATAGTTTTTTTAAAGGACTTTTTTGTGCATAGTGCCCCTCATGTTCATTTTTTTTCATACATTTAAATTGTTTAGTTAAAACTCGTTTTGGCTTTACAACTAGTTAATTTTGAGGAAACAGTGATGATGTTTCCTTATAATGGAAGTGGGAAATGTTGGCGCATTTTCCACTTTGTTTTTAAAACTTATGGTTTATTCAGTCTTTTTAAGCTTGATATAAAATCGATTGTCGTCATATTTATATTCTATTGGTTCTTTAGTTGTGCGTTTAATGGCCTCCATAAATGTGAAGATATTATCCTCTAAACCAAGACTCCCCGTGTAGGTTTTACTCTTCAGAAACTCATCTTCAAACACAATGGAAATGTTATAGATTCGATAAATTTTCTTGGCCAGGTTTTCAAACGACTCATCGTTAAATTCATAGATTCCGGTTGTCCAATATTTAAGAAAATCTGAATCGATCGTTTTCTCCAACAGCTCTTTAGAATATGTGTTGTAGCTTAAGCTATTCCCTGGAGTAAGTACATGTACATCTTTTTGTTTCTTTGATCGTATTTCAAATTGAACTTTACCAGAGATTAAGGCTGTTTCAATTAGATTGTCTTCGGGATAAGCACATACTGTAAATTTAGTACCGAGTACTTTAATCCGGTGTTTTCCTATATTTACATAAAAGGGTACTTCGGCGTTATGTGCAACCTCAAAATAGGCTTCACCTGTTAGGTTTACATTACGTGAATCGTCAGCAAATTGGGTTGGATATTTAAACTTCGTGTCATTATTTAGCCACACATTAGTACCATCAGGAAGTTCAATATGTGTTCTGTTGCCTTTAGGAACTGTAATAGTTTGATAGGATAGCTGCGTATTGGTATTATGCTCTTGAATTTGAGAATAGATAAAAATGGTTGCAAAAACAATCACCACAACGGCTGCCCCTTGCACGATCGATTTCCAAATAAATCGTCTTGAGTGGTGCTCATGCTTATGAATACGTTTTATGAGTTTCGAATAGCTAGCTCCTGCTATTTCTTTTCCTTCCCATTTCGATTCCCACATCTCATTGATGTATTTTAGTATAGTATGGTTTTGCTTTTTTTGGCTCAACCACTCATTCAGTTCATTGTCGTCAGCTGGATCTCTCCTTTCATCCATCTTCCGAGCAATATTTTCCCAAATCTTATTCTCCGACATAAATATTCTGTTTTATAATTAGTTAAACAGTTTCTTTTCCTAAATCCCCCAAAAGGAATTCAAACCTTCTTCAACATACTCCAGGAAACCACTGATTATCAGCGACAAAAAAAAATATTTATTTTCTAACACTTCTTTACAAAGTCTATTTTTCTACCTTGAAAGAAGAATAGTGGAAGACTAATATATTGTGGATATAGCACCCTTAGGAAGGCTTGAGTGTTGTCGGCAATCAAATGAAAGGGTGGTGATGGAGATTACTTTAGAATGTATTCCTTTTATCCCACGATTTGTCAACGCTTGCATCGTAGAATAAAAGGAAGGAGTCTCTTCTTAAGCTGGCACTAAGTACTTCTTCATTCTTCTTTCCCTGGTTAAATAAAACACCATAAATGTGATGGTTAACTCTACTAGTGGCATAATCAACCAAATACCATTTACGCCCATCATTTTGGGTAGAGCATATGCTATTATTGAGAATATCACAAACGACTTAGAAAAGGAAATCAAGGCTGATATTTTACCGTTTGATAGGGCGGTAAACATGGCTGATCCATATAGATTATATCCGATAAATAAGAATCCAAACGCAAAGATGGATAATCCCTGAACCGCTAGATCATAAGCAGGATTTGATGCTTCAAAGAATATCGAAACAAAATAATCTTTCCCAAGGATGATGGCAGCAACAAGAATCGGACTTACCAGCATCAAGCTATCGAGAGTGTACTTGCGTACTTTATTCAAATTATCGAAATCTTTCTTTCCAAAGTAATAACTAATGAGAGGTGCTGCTCCCATCGCAAAACCATAAAAGGTATTCGCCACCAACAAATTGACATACAGAATCGCTGAGATGGCTGCTATTCCATCATTCCCGGCATATTTCAGACATAAATGATTAAATATTAAAGCTGTAAATCCGATCGCCAGTTCACTAATCATTTCAGAAGAACCATTAACGACTACTGATGTCATAAACTTCTTATTAATTGGATAAAAGCCAAACTTCAGTAGCGACTTGGATGATCTGAAATACCACAATGAATATATCCAGGCAACAGCAAATCCAAGCATTGTTGCAAGTCCGGCACCTGCAATCCCCATGTCGAGAATAACAATGAAGAGAAAATCTAAAACGACATTGGTTACCCCACCAACAACGCTTACAATTAATGAAGCCTTTGGATCTCCTGCAGCCCTGAGTAGCACTGCAAAAATGATCTTACCAATCAAAAGCGGGAAGGTAAGAAATGTGTAAAAGCTGTAGGTATCAGCATATTCCCATAACTCACTATTCACGCCGAGCAGACTAAGAGCTGTTCCCTTAAACAGGAAAAAAATTGCTGAGATGATGGCTCCCAGGATGACCGCAACCAACAATAGATTAGAAAAATACTTCGAGGCAGTTTCTTTATCTCCTTCACCTAGTTTTATAGATATTAAAGCACCACCTCCAGCAGCAAACATTAATCCAATAGCAAAGATTGCACTATTAACTGGTATGATCAGGTTTACGCTGGCAAGTGCATCAGAGCCTACAAATCTTGATACAAAGTACCCATCGGTAATGATGTAGGCTGCAATAAATAACATGTTCAAAATTGACGGAACCAAGAATCTGAAAAATTCCTTTGCATTTATCTCCTTCTTAAATTTCATATTCGTTCTCCTTTAAATTTCATCTTATTAAATTTATTATCTCCAATTGTATAAGATGGAACTCACGATGAATTTTAATCTTCCGCATGTGTGTATTTTCGGATGATGAAAATTCATGTTCGTTTCATCGCAATAGGTTTTGTATACTCCCCATTTGGATGGTAACATTTTTAATGTGTAAAACATCGTTGCAAAAGTACCTGAACCTCAGATATTACTAGCTGTACTATTTACTGGTAATGGTGTACATTCTGCAGGTTAACAAAATAGGATGTGGAGATAGTTCCTACTTTTGCAGCTTACATACTCTATCTGCCGCTAGTTTGCCTGTAAGGATTGACATTGGAACACCCGACGGACTGTATGCCCATTGTCCTGCTTGAAAGATATTTGGTATTGGCGTAAGCACTGATTTATCGGAATACTGTATCTTGTTGACTACCGGAATTTCATTTTCAAATGACCAACCTACTATTGCGCCATCAGAGCTACCAATCCTGCTCTGAATACTAATGGGGGTAAAAGAAAATTGTTTTTCAATGTGTATTTTCAACTTCGGATAAACCGAATTGGTAAGGATATCAATCATTTTACTTTCTGTCTCACTTCTGAACTCATTATACCACCCTCTCTCCTTAACCTTCTTGAACAATTCATAATCAACAATAAAGCTAACAATCAAACCTGTCTTATTGGGAGGAACCAACCGTTCGTCCTTGAGCCCAGGAATTGATATCTCAAAAGTATTGAGCTTTAAAAAGCGATCAAGCCATGAGAACACTTTCGCTTTGTCGGTATCGGTCCAGCTACATAGCATCGACTGCAACTCTCCTCGATGAATATTATTTAAACCTTGTTTTGAAGGCGTATAAAAGAAGTGCCCATTAGCAATATCATCAAAGTACGAAAGCGGCAAGTCGACCTCTAAATAAAGAGAAAAGACTGATTCGCTGCTCCTTCCTGCCATAACACGTTGCATATTGGCTATAAAATTCTTCTGAATGTTAGTAGCAAGATTCTCAATAAGTGTTTGTTCATAAAATGCTTTTAAGTCGGCCGCCCAAATTAAATGATCATATGCATACTTTTGTCCGTCGTCATCTACCACATATTGTTCTGATGCATTCACTTCTACAACTGTGGTATTAGGCTTTAGCTCACCTTTAAATTCCTTGATTTTACTCACCAACACCTCAACCAGCCTATCGACACCTCCCTTTGGATAAAAATAGTCAAGATATAGCGAGAAATAGCTCAAGGCAAAGAATGTAGGTGTTCCTTTAAAAAAGTGTTGTGATATGATATCGCGCAACGAAGGACTTGCAATTACAGTCTCGAGATACGACTCAACAGGTTTGTTCAAGCGATTAATCTTCCCCACAGTAAGCAAAAACTTTGGCAACCACGGCAAGAGTCTTCTAAAGAGATAATTTATATCTTTTTTGAGGTCTTTAAAGACAGGATTTTCAATACCATACAACACATCAAGGTGCTTCATTATTTTATGCATCTCTTTTATGAATCTACTAATGTCTGCTTCGCTATCAGGATATAACCCCACCAACATATCACGGTAATTTTCAATAGAGCTTAAATCTTCAATACTCACTATTGAATCTTCAATCCCCACCGACACCTTACTTCGAACAACTTCAAGTTGAATACCCAGATCTTCCAACATTGGTAAAATTACACCTGCACTTTCAAGAGCTCGGACTCCTGCTTCGAAATGAAAACCATCACGTTTAAAAGAACTAACCAAGCCTCCAAATTCATCATTCTTTTCAATGAGAATCGTTTTGCGACCAGCACGAGCAAGATACACTGAAGAGGTTAATCCGGCAATTCCTCCACCCACGATTACTGTATTGTATTTTGTTATTGCCATACTAATCTAGTCCCCCCATTTTTATACTGATGTCCCACAATAGTGCTGCAACCTCCCGATCTAATGCCGGAGGAGCAGGTTCTTCAAGGGTTGTAAGATTAAAGAATTTACCGTTTATGTTTTCTACCTCTTTTGAAACTCCTAGATAATAGATTGCATCGGCAGATATAGAAGCAGGTTTAAGTGTCTTGTCGAGAATGTTACTTTTGTACCATTTATAGAAACGACCATTCTCCTGACCTGTTTCTGTTTTCACTGCACCAGGATGCATAGCATTTATTGTAACGCCTGAATCCTTGAAATAATCAGCAAATATTAGCATCGATAATAGCTGTGCCAGTTTTGCAGAACCATAACTCTTTAGTCCCGAGTATCTTCTTTTCTCCCAGTTCAAATCATCCAATTGTAATCCCCACGCAGCAAATCGATGCCCTTCAGAATTCACGAGTATAATTCTCGATTTTTCCTGCGAAATAAGCTTCTCTCTTAGCTTATAGTTAATAATAAATGATGACAGATAATGTACCATAAACACCTTTTCGATACCGTTGTCATTAAGTTGGCGCTTTGTAAGGTACACCCCAGCATTGTGAATAAGTAAGTCGATCGGTTTATCAAGTGCCACTAACTTATCTGCCACCACATGTGTGTCGGCCATATTGCTTAAGTCGGCCAAAAAGTAGTCGCAAAGCACCTCATACTCTTTTTCAATCTCATGCTTTAAAGCCTCCGATTTAGTCTTATTTCGGTTCACACAAATGATATTAGCTCCTTTCGATGCATATTTTTTTGCAACTAGATAGCCAATACCTGAAGTTGCTCCAGTAATTACAACATATTTTCCATTGAAGTCAGAATCACAGACCAATGGGTCTTTGCGGTTATTTCTAATCATCGCAAATACATTGGACCATTCGTACTCGCTGATGTATTTTTTAAATCGCTTGTTTTTCATCAAACTATGAGCTTTCTTTAGATAAATACTATCACCCAGGGAATTAGAAATATATCCCCAACGACAATGAATAAGTTTGGTTACGCAGAGGTGCCGGCTCTGCACCTTCCGAAGTCGGCATATCTAACATATTCCAACCTATTGTTTGTCGATAATCGAAAAAACACTTCTGATCAAAAAGATCGAATTCGAGTCCTAAACCGTATATAAAATTGTAATCAAAATCATCCATTTCATCAGTATCTCCCGATTCTTCTATCGGAACCTTAACTCCACCACCAACATCAACACTCCCCTTCACATCGTACTCTCCTTTTAGTAACATAGAGAGGGCGAATCCGCTGCTACCATAAACTTCAACGTTACCTATATTTAGAAAGTGGTATCGAAACATAATGGGAAGTTCGAAATAATCAATTCTATAATCAGAAAAAGTACTAACTGCAGGCTGTGTCATCACAACATTTTGTCCTGATCCCTTTTGAGTATATAAGAATTCCTGTTGAACACTAAAAGCATCAGTAATAGGAAAACGTAAAAAGAATCCCCCTTGAAATCCATGTCTTGCTTCTGATTCAACATCGTATGCCGGATCGGAAGATTTACTGCCATATTGGGTAGCAATATTATATCCGGCCTTAAGACCAAATTGCATTCCGGTTTGGGCTTTTGAATAAATGATTGAGGAGAGTAAAAGCACAACAAATATAAATACAGATTTCTTCATGTTATTTTGTTTTAGTATTATTCGTAAAACAGCATTTTGTTGTTCGTTTTATATTTAGTGTTTATCCAAATTTCCTTTTCATAAATCTCCTGTAAACCTTACCAAACCTTGGGATATTGTCGAATATGTCACCCCATAAATCGAAATAATCACGTTGTTCGATAATTTTACCTTCTTCATTTAAGGTCAGGCGACTAGCTCCATACATTACTGAATTTGGGTATTTCTTGAAACCGATCGTCATTTCCCATTCAAGAAAAACAATCCTCTCCTGCATTGTTACATTTACAATACTCATCGTCAAATCTTTTGATCGTTCTGTGAGTCGTTCGGTCATTGCTTTAAAATCATTCATCCCCCTGATTTCCTGAATTGAATCCCTGAAATAAATTTCATTGTGGTAGAAAGGAATAATATGCGACCAGTCGGGCTTCCCATTGGTATTATAGGTTTGAGACCACAATTGTTTGACCGTTTCAATTGAGGTAATCTTCTTGTTGATGATATCTTTATCTACCTGATTCATAGTTATAATTTTGCCTGTCTACTTCTTTAGGTATTGCGGATTACAAATCATGGTAGTATCAGAAGAAAATTTAAAAATCATCTTCTCCTGCTTAGGCGGGCCAAAAGTGCCTTTTGCATTGTTCGAGAAACCGAAACCTTCTTTTGGTATACCTATCCAATTGGAGTCGATCTCTTCATTATTGTTTTCATCATGAAAATATTTGAAGACATATGTCCCTGCAGGCAGGTCAGTAATTGTTATTAGGCATGTATTATTAACGATTTGCTTTCTAATTCCCTTAATGGAGTTGTCATTATCATCGAGTAACTCAAGCAATACACACCCTTTATTGTTTCTCAATTCAACAATTTCTATTTCAAGAGTTCCCTTGCTTTGCAAAGAAAAAGGGATGACGCAATACAGCAGAATGATAATAACTTTCAGCATAACCAAAGCCATTTGATTTGTTCGTTAATCTTTCCGTATTATTATATTTTCCTCGTATCCTCTTCTTGTTATACAAATGTCCCCCCGATTTAGGATAACAAGTCTCGTTTGAAATAATTTAAATAGTAGTCACAAAACCACTTAGAAAGTTTAACGGTGATTTTTAAGAAAAAGTTGCTTTTGAGGATTTGTTCGTATTTCTACGGGGCTGTTTAAAAATCATCCCCTACTCCATTCACCAGTATCCATTTTCCACGTAAAGCCAGTTTTCGTGTTTCCTGGCAAAGCCCTCTTCCAATCTCCTGTTTTCCTTGTGCATTCTATCACCGTCCATCGCACACTTACAAATATCATTCTCCCCTTCACCATTTGTCTTATTCCCATTCCTCCTTCATTCATCGGAAATATTCCTGCGTTCATTGGAAAGTGATTTCACAGGGGCTGAAATCGCCATAGATTTGAATCAAAATTAAAAACACAAAGAGATGATCGCACAACATCAGACAAGCATAAAATCGATAGCACAATGATCGTGAAACTGATCGAATGCATCATCAATCTAAAAATCTTATAATCCAAAAATCATCGAATCATGAAAAACAACGAAAAACAACTAGTCTTCTTGAGAGCTTATGCACTATTTACAGTAATCGGATTCTTCGCCTTGATTTCTATCGCCTTTAATCCTTCATCCAACAGACGATTCGGAACAATTGATGTAGAACGCATCAACATTATTGAGAAAGATGGTACCGTGAAAATGCTCATCACCAATGTGGAAAACTTCCCAGGGGCTGAAGATACCATCAACGGCAGACCCAATCATGGGGTCCGTAAGAAGACGGCCGGTATGTTATTTTACAACGACGAAGGCATTGAATGCGGAGGATTGATCTATGGTGGCGCTAAGACTGACGATGGTCACGATGCAGGATTATCCTTAACCTTCGACCAATATGATGGAGACCAAGTGATGCAATTGCTTACAACAGATGAATCGATTAAAGGGAAACGTTATAAGCGTGGAGGATTGATGTTTAATGAGCGTCCAGATAAGGAAACACAAATAGGCATGATCAACATCATTAATGAATTAAGCACCATTAGCAATGAACAGGAGCGTGCAAAAAAGCTTCAGGAGTATAAAGAACAGGGATTAATAGGAAGCAGTCCGAGAATATATCTTGGTCACTCGCAAGGACGAAATAGTGGTCTTTTCCTCTTCGACAGCAAAGGAAATCCTAAAGCAAAGTTTTATGTCGACAGCAATAACAAGGCCAAGCTTGAGGTACTTGATGAGAATGGGAAGGTAATCAGTTCATGGCCTGAATAATAGTCTAATTCACTGAATGCATTTGCAATTTATGTTCGATACATCATTGCAAATGCATATCTTTACCCTTGCAACATGAAAACATTTACTCGATACATAGCCCAACACAAGCAGTTTATCCTGTTTCTTTTTGTTTTTAGCTGGATAATTACGCTGAAGAATAAAATCGGACAGACCTCTTTCTGGGGAGAATTTACCTTTCATTTTGACACTCCTATTTGGGTGTTCATCAATGCCTTTATCATTTTCTTCTCTATCGATATTATCAAAAGAAAATCGGCAACAAAAGTACTGGGAAGCACCCCTACCATAAAGAGTTACCTGATGTATTTAGTCATAGGTTTCATTTGTTACTTGGTTTATATCAATGTATTCGGACTGACTGCTGCATTGGTATTTGGTACGTTTACTCAGAATTTTGGATCAGCTACGCAGGTATTGTACCTGGTATTTAATCAAACCATCGACTTCTTGATTTTCGGAGGTTTTTCGCTTGCTTACCTTTATTATCTTCAAAATAAGGAATATCAGCAACGCATTAGCGACTATGATATAAGTCTTTCGAAAAGCAAGATCAAACAGCTAAAAGCACAGCTAAATCCTCATTTCCTTTTTAATAACCTCAATATTCTTGATCAGCTAATTGACGAGGATCAGGATAAAGCATCTGACTTCTTGAGTGATTTTTCTGATTTGTATCGATATGCTTTATCAAGTTCCGACAAGGAGCTTATCTCTCTTCAGGATGAGTTGGCTTTTGCCGAGAATTATTTTAGCATGATGGAGCATAAATACCAGGGTTATTATCAGTTAAGAATAGCTGATGCAGTTAAAGATGCCAATGCAATTGTACCCCCGTTTTGTCTGCAGGTACTCATTGAAAATGCAGTTGCACATAACCTGGGAACTGCTGATAATCCTGTAATTATTGATATTACAACTGATGAAGGCATTAAGATTACGAATAACAGGATTGCTTTAAGTCGCAGCAAAAAGGGCAATGGTATCGCTTTAAAAAACCTTTCGAAACAGTTTGAATTACTGACAAGCAAGCAGATTGTCATTAAGCAGGATCAGTATCAATTTAGTGTTACACTCCCCCTTATTAACATGTACAGGAATGATTAAAGTAGTTATTATAGAGGACGAAGCTCCTGCAAGAAAAAAACTAAGAAGATATCTTGACAAGACTGGAGAGGAAATCTCAGTATTGAAAGAGCTGGAAACTGTAGACGATACCGTTGACTTTTTCAACACTTCGCCAGATGTTGATGTGGTTATCTCTGATATTGAGCTTCGCGATGGCAATGTCTTCGAAGCCTTGAATAAGCTGTCGATTGCTGCACCAATCATCTTTGCTACTGCATATGATCAGTTTTGGATGAACGCTTTTGAGACCAATGGCATTGAGTATCTGTTAAAGCCTTATTCCTTTACGCGTTTCGAGAAGGCCTGGAAGAAATATACTTTGCTAAGCACCAGGCAGACTAACAAGCATGATGACATCATTAAAAAACTTGACGATTATTACCAAAGTAAACAGGAGGAAGTAAAGCCTGATTATAAGGAGTTTATTCCTGTAAAATCAAATAGTAGTATTTATTTCCTGAAGGTTGAAGAGGTGTTATTCTTTCAAGCTGATTATGGTGTTTTGTTTGCGTATGATGTTATGAACAAACGCCATACATTGAATCAAACATCATTGAAAGAGTTGCAAGAGATGCTTAATCCGAATGTATTCTTTAAGATTAACCGTAGCGAACTGGTGAACCGCAATTATATTGAAAAGATTAGTCGCTATACCAAGAATACGGTCTCTATACAAATCAAAAACCACCAATTAAAGACCAGTCAAAATAGCACCGGGGCATTTAATAGCTGGTTGGGGATATAAATAGAAAACACGCCGTTGCATATACAGCGGCGTGTTTTATTATAGTGGGAAGAAAGGTGATTACAGCCCTACAGACGAATCCGGTTTCCTATCCCTCTGGGTACTATCCATCGCACTCTCACCTTCCAACCTTCCTACCTTTCAACCGTTCTACCGTTCTACCGTTCTACCGTTCAACCTTCCTACCTTTCAACCTTCCTAAACTCTGCTCCTACTGGATAGTGATCGGAAAGGTTAGCTGTTTCTCTACCATTGTATACAAAGGCATTGGTACAGTTTTTCGCTAACTCATAGGAGGTTAGGATAAAATCGATGCGATTACCTCCTTCAATCAAATCTTTCTCCTCTTTTTTATTCTTGGCAAACACCAATGTAGGACATGATATACGGGCATTCCCGGAGGATACATACTTAGCACAAACATCAGTTAACCCTTCACCTAAGAACTTGGAAATTGCAGTGTAACAAAACTGTCCATCTTTAAGATTATGCACATGTCCATGCTTTTCATCACTTTCCGCCATCTTCTTTAAAAGCACATCATTGCTGTTATACCAATCGGCATCTATTGGCGACTTAGCATTAAAATCGCCACAAACAATTACCTTTCCATTATCAGCAATCGCTTTCTTTATCTTTGGTAATAAAATATCTGCTTCAGCATTTCGCTTTTCCCATTGAAATGGAGATAAATGCACGACAAATATGGTGATCCCCTCTACTTCACAATGGAGCGCTCCATGGTGCATGCCCTCCATAATTTTCTCCTTCAAGGTGATTGGATACTTTGAAGTTAATCCCACTGAGTATCCCGAAGTCTTCAATAGCACAGAGTATTCATGTCCCCATTTGGCACAATCCTCTTTGAGCTTCTCATCAGTATACCCACAGACTTCCTGCATTGCCATAATATCAGGTTGTTGTCCTTTGATCCAGGCAATCTGATTCTCTTTACGGATGGTGTCTTTCCCCCAATCATATCCGTTCCAGATATTGTAGGAGATAAGTTTCAAATTCGACTGACACATGGCTCCTGAGATCACCAGAATAGTCATGGCCAGACTAAGCATTAATTTCTTCATATATGAGATTATTTGAGGTTTACTGTACATGTTTTTTCAATCCTTCGCTTAAGATCTCATAGCCTTCTTTGTTAGGATGTAATCCGTCGCTAAAAAGACTTTCATTGATTTTACCTGCTTCATTTAAAAAGCTTTTACCAACATTTACATACGAAACATTCTCGCTTGCTGCAATGCGTGCAATCTGTTGATTCAGCTTGGCAATTCGTTGTTCCATATCGCGACGAGGCAATATACCAACCATTAATAATTTGCTCTTTGGCTGGCGACTTTTCACTGCTTGCACCAGTAATTTCAGACCAGCAAGAATCTCCTCATCAGTATTGTGTTGCAGATTATTGGTTCCTATCTTCATCACAATCTGTTTGGCATCAAAACCATCTAACTGACCGTGATACACACGCCACAATACATTCTCAATTCGATCCCATCCACAGGCCATATTGCGAACCTTTTTATCTCCCCATAGCTTCTTCCAGGCTTCATCTCCACGGTGCCAAATAGCTTTAGGCTCACCACTCCAGTAGTGCATGATAGAGTTACCTATCACACATACCTCAGGTGCAACTACCTTATTCATGGCTAAGATCGTCTGGTGACGTGCATCCCAGTCGTATGATCCAGGCTCACGATACTGTGTTACAGGTTTCATAGTAGAATATACTCCTGTTGGTTGGTTCAAGACCTTGCGGATGCTCTTATCATATGCAGTGGCGTATTGCATC
This sequence comes from Puteibacter caeruleilacunae, assembly GCA_005217565.1. Taxonomy (GTDB): domain Bacteria; phylum Bacteroidota; class Bacteroidia; order Bacteroidales; family Prolixibacteraceae; genus Puteibacter; species Puteibacter caeruleilacunae. Next base: position 892,354 of record SJCO01000001.1, on the reverse strand, counting down.
ATTCCCAAATCAGAAGGATGAGTTCCATCGACATAAGAATTTAGATCAAGGTTGATTTCATTACGTGTCAACAAATGGAGATCTTCAATTCCTGCTGACACCAACTCTTCATAGGCCTTCTTCAATACTTTATTTAGTGAGGTATAAATACGACCACGTTCTTTATCTAAATCACCATCAGAATAGCCTGAATGCTCAACCAATAAAATTGGAGTATTTGGTCGTTTCGACTTCAGGAATTTCACACCTTTGATCATTCTATTGTAAGCATCGTCTGCTGAAAAACCAACTCCCGGCACCATATTAGGCAGACAGTCGATTACATATAGCTTAGCATCGATCTCTGAAAGAAGACTAAATAATTCATCTTCTAAACGACCATTACCGGAGAAACCAAGGTTGACAATAGGATGATCAAGGGTACGACTCAAGATGTTAGTCCACGCCATCCCTGGTCGCGATGCACAGGCTCCTTGTGTAATGGAGGTACCATATACAACAATAGGTTTTTCATTTCGTAGTGGCAGAACCTCAAATTTGTGCTCATCTGGTATTCCAATTTCCAGAAACTTTACATCGTTATAGAGTGGTAAATACAAGCGATACTCTCGTCCAAGGTTGTGATATGGTTCTTTAGGATTTAGTCCGGAAAAATCATATTTTATGGTATCTCCAAAACTGTATCTACCACGACACCAATGCCATGCCCCATCACAATCTTTCGCATAAATATCTACACCGCTATCGCCAGTTGCTGGCATATGCGGCATTGATAAACCACCACCAGTTTTATAACGGACAACAATGCGGTCGCTGTTAGTACGAAACCGGATACTCAGACCAGCACTGTTAGTCGACAAGTCCCATACGGCTTTCCTTACATTTTCTTTTGCGTTATTGGGTAATCGTTGATAAGTAGCGATATCATCACTCCACCCTTGTCCTTCAATGGTTTTAAATGAATTTGATGATGGATTCCACCATTTTAAATTACTTTTCTGTGCTTCTACCTGACTGATTGAGAGAGTGAGTAAAAGTAAAAGCACTCCATAAATTTTGTTGTGCATTAAATCGATTATTATTAGTTATTCCTTAGGTAAACTGTGAATGCAAAGGTATTCCCTTTCATTCACAGTTTCAATAAATATGACGCAATATATTGCGCAATCCCTACTATAGTCTAAAACTTTATTTTCCTATCAGAAATTTCTGCTCTTAAAGGAAGGCCGTTAAGACTATCACCTGCTAAGCCTAATTTCTCTGGACCTGGTTCAATGAATGTACTTTGCACACCATCAACAACAAGCTTGTTATTCTTGATTGTTACAAAAGCGAACAAAGGATCCTTGTAAGGAATAGTCTTACTAATATGAGGGTATTTTTTATTAATCTCTTCAGAATATCGTTCCTTACACTGATACTTTGATCCTACCCAATTATATGTCATGCTATTGATCTGAATATACTGGATTCCGTTGATCTCTTTGGCATAGTCGGTATGATCATGACCACTAAATGCAGCAATTACCTTCGTAAATCCAGCTTCCTCATTAGCAGCTTCAAAAATGGCTCTTACTTCCTTCTGATTCTTACATGCCTTTGGATTCTCAAAGCTTTGATGTGAAAAAATAACGCAATGGTTATTGGTCTTTTTAATATCTTCTTTTAGCCATGCCATCTGCTCCGGATCAATGTAAGCCCGCTGCTCCGCTGGTCGGTAGAAATTAGCATTCCCATATGGAACATACTTTCCATCAATCAACAGGTTATTCGGATCAAGGACAATAAAATGAACACCACCCTTATCGAACGAGTAATAACGCTTTTTCATACCAATAAACTCCATGAACTCCTCTTTAGTTCCGCGGTCCATATCATGATTTCCAAGTACATTATACTTTTCAACAGGAGCATCTTGCCATGTTTTAACGAACTCGGCATTCTCAGGAGAATTGAGGCAGAAATCACCTAAGTCGATCATGAAATCTACATCCCGTTTCTCCACTTCTTTCAAGAAAGTATCCAATCGGTCATCTACATCAGGTAACATCCCTCTATGAATATCTGTTGATATAGCGAAAGTAACATCTTCTTTTTGAGGCTTATTCTTTCCCCAGGCATAAGGTATACAGAGTACTCCCCCTGTAACCAATGCACTTCGTTTAATAAAATCTCTTCTTCTCATCTTCCAGTAGGTTTAAAAAAGATTCTTGGATTATTTGATTTTAAGATTTTCTGATTTGCCCTCTTGTAAGCAAAGAGTAAATCCTTCTTGCTTCTTACATGCATTAGAAGCGGATTTTATGAATCAGAAAAGCTTAATCTCTTTTATATTCCGTTACAATCTTTTCTTGTTTGTTTTCACAAACCCTTAAAATACACAAAGTACTGCATATTAATGTAATACTTCACTCATTATTTCAAAGGTTGATCAAATTTTATATTTACTATATTTATTCAACTATCGGGTATAACTGTTCAAAATCAAGTAACACCTTTTCCCTTGCGCCTTCATAGTCGGGTTTAATATTTGTTTGGCCCCCAGGCATCATGTAATAAAATGTTGTTGGGGCGTAATTTACCTTGGCTTTATTCCAATGCCAAAGCTCCATATCAAACTTCAAACTTGTATTAAAAGGCATAACATCCAATGTACGAACCCTTGTGTTGACGGTATATCCCGGAGATAAATTCCCCTCACCTGAAGGTTGTGCAATAAACGGGTGCGTAAACTTCTCGACTTTACACCAGGCATAACAGTAATAATCTTCGGTACCTGTACCAAAGTGTGATGGAAACTTCTCTCCGTCGATATATATCTTTTCATCTCCTTCTCCCCACCAGGAATGCTGAAAGTTCCCATCTTCTTTCGTCCAGGTGGTTTTATTAAGAGGTAAATTGTCGTTGAAAAGTGTCAATACATCACCTACATACACACCCTTTCCCTTCAGGCTTACAAAGTTTAAATCTTTAATACCTTCTTCTACTGCCATCGTCACCAAGTTTTTAGGAAAACCTGTTTCAACTTTTGTATATTGATGCCATGATGTGTAAAAGTGCATGGACCGACTATTCCATTCATAATCTGCAAAATGGAGAGAGCCATTAATTCCAATAGTTTCTTGTCCAATATTATCTAGCCTAATTTCACAGGATTCTTTAAAAGGCATAATCCATTTGGAAGTTAGATTTCCATCTACGGTTACTTTATTATACCTCGTTTCGTAAGGATCAATTCGATAACCAGCCCCAAAAAAGTCACCTATTGGAGCCCATACTGTTTCATTATCGTCGAAAGTACATTTCACAATAACCGACCTCAAGGATTGCGTAGGTAAATCTTCCTGCAAACGCATGTTTATTTGCTGTATAGCTGCCCCAGCATCTTTTTTAGCAATAATCACTTCTTCACCTGGAGCCAGTTGTATTTGAAAATCCACAAACTCTTTTGGTTGCTTTTCTTCACTAAACCTACCGTTTAACAACATTTGATTGGTAGTAGTAATAATAGTTTTATTTTGGGCGATTGACTTATCGGTAAAACTTTCAATTGCAGTTTCTTTATCATAGACTCTGAAATCGATATTATAATATAAAATTTCACTACCTGTTTCCCACGGATTTCCTTCGTCAATAATATAATCAGACTGGTAAGTAATTTTACACGATTTGGCATAAGGTATTGGTAGATACAAATTATGGCCCCGCTGGCCGGGTGAAGTTTCAGGCGACACAGAACAACTTAAAGGATAACCAACTTCACTGTTTTCTCCGATAAAGCTTCTTATTGTTTGGCTAACTACAGGTCTTTCATTGCCATCGATATAAATTCGTAAAGTACCCTGTCCTCTTTTCTTCCCAGCTCCGGTTATCCAAAAGTGTGTAATAGCTCCCGGAGATTTTTCGTCCATTAACACATATTCTTTTCCGTTAATGGTTTTCTCAATAGCTTCCCATTGATTCATATCCCAATTATGGAACCAGTTTTTTTCAGAAGGCGAAGTACTTGTCCGATCATAACTGCTAACATGCTTTGTAATAAATTCCCGGTTAGGAAAATAGGTTAATTGCTCGCGCGAAGTCATTTCGTGAAGCAATGACTCAACACTCACAACCTTATTCTCCGGAGTTGGGGCACAGCCTTTAATCACAAAAGCTAAAATGAGCAGGACTGAGTTTATTTTAAAAAAATTCATTCTATGTTTACATTTAATTATTGATATACAAGAACTCTATCAGATATTTTGGCTGCCAGAGGTAAACCATGTACGGTACCATCAGTTAATCCTACAGCTTCAGGTCCTGGTTGTACAAAAGTACTTTCTACACCTTCAATCATTAGCTTACCATCCTCAATTGTAACAATAGCAAATAGAGCGTCGGTATACGGACAAGAATCCATTATACCAGGATACTTCTCATTAATCTCTTTAGAATATCTTGTCGTACATCGGTACTTTGATCCAACGTAAGAAGCCGTCATACTATTAATCTGCACATAGTGTATACCATTAATTTCGTTTGCATAATCGGTATGATTATGCCCACTAAAAGCAGCTATAACCTTATTAAAACCAGCTTCTCTATTGGCTTCTTCAAAAATATCTCTTACCACTTTTTGATTTTGACAGGCTTTAGGATTTTCAAAACTCTGATGTGAAAAGACAATACTATGCTTTTCTGTTTGCTTTAAATCCTCTTTTAACCATTTTAATTGTGGTGGATCGATAAAAGCTCTTTCCGAAGGTGAACGATAAAAATTTGCATTAGCATAAGGAATATATTCTCCATCCACATATAGATTATTTGGATCGAGAACAATGAAGTGAACACCCCCTTTATCAAAAGAATAATATCGTTTGTCCATCCCCACCATAGCCATAAAATCCTCCTTATCACCATAATCCATATCGTGATTACCAAGGACATTATATTTCTCTATTGGAGAGGCTTTCCATAAATCAACAAAGGTTCGGTTCTCTGGACTCACAAGACAAAAGTCACCCAAATCAATCATAAAATCCAAATTGAGTTGCTCAACTTTTTTCAAGTACGAAGACAATCGTTCATTAGCATCAGGAACGGTACCTTTATGTATATCGCTTGAAAAACTAAACTTAACCGATTCTCTATTCTTAGTATTACAACCAGAACTTCCGACAAGCAACATTCCACCACAAAAGGTAGATGTATATTTTATAAAATCTCTTCTTTTCATCGATTGATTACATCATAGCAAATTATCGTTAATGAATAGAGAACGTAGAAATAACAGCACCATGATCAGATGGAAATTCAGGGAAACTTCTTTCCTGATTAGATGAATGATGCAATATTGTTCTCGAATCAACAGGTTTAATACCATTACCGGCACAGTAGATAAAATCAATTCGTGCATACGGATCCTGGTATTGCGGACGAGGATTCTTTTCAACCGGCACAAAACCTTCACCTGATTTATAAGTATAGCCCAATCCGACAGTAGTCCATGTATGCCCTAGTGTTTTCTCCGTTACATCAGGATGCATATATCGGTAAGAATCGGTAAAGCCTGCTTTTGCCATGGCTTTTGAAGTTTGACAATCTAATACCCTGGAGTAGTTTAAGCCCTTTTTCTTGGTATCTGTTGTATAATCAAGATGCGATACACAGTTAAAATCACCCGCGACAATAACTGGAACTTCATTTTTAGCAAGCATACTATTTTTAAAATCGTTATGATTTAATAGCTCATGAAGATGCTTGTGTCTATTTTCATCACCCTTATTGAAATCTTCATCTGATAGTTTTTCGTCTTTAATTGCGACAATGTGCCTTCCACCACTGGTAAGCCATATATTGAAGACTTTTACTTGCTTATTGTTAGGCAGATTTACCAGTGCCTGAATAAACGAGAAAGAAGAAATATTTTCGAGATTACCCGAAGAGGCCAATGGGTATCGACTAAAAATCGTCAAGTTAGCATCAGCAGCCGGAGTGTAGTAATGAAAACCCAAAGCCTCTGCAATATCTTTGGCCGAGCCATAGGTCTCCGTCATGGTAATAATATCCGCTTTGCTTTCTTTGATAATTTCAATCACACGCTTGCGAGCCGTTTTACCATTAATGCTATACTTGGGTTCCAGGTTAAGTTTCCCCCAGATATTCCACGTCATCACCTTTAACTCGGTAACCGATTGCTCGGCATCTTCATTGTTACTATTACTGGCACAACTTGCCAACAATAACACCCCAATGAGCAATACATACAAATTCTTCATCTTATATTTATTTTAATCTCAAGATCCAATTCCAAAACTTCCTTAAATTACACAAAGCCCTGCAAACTAATGCAGGACTTTGTTCCTTATTTCAAGGGTATTAACTAACAATAATCAAGCTATTGATTATTAATGAAACCTATTCCACAATTTTCAGTGTCCAGTCTTTAGTTTTTCCATCGGCTGAAAACACACGATACTTGAACTCTTTCGCCGAATAATCTGAAATTACTCCAGGTACTGGAGCCCCATTTAAAGGCTCAACTTTTTCCCCATCATGATAGATATAGCAAGCTACTTTAGTAAGGTCAGTTCCAGCTTTCACCGTCGTTGTTACTGTTAGCGCTTCCACATCAACAGAGCTATCATCGGTTACACTCTCACGTTTAGCACCTTCAACGTCACCTTCCGCAAGTTCTACATCCCCTAGTTTCCATTGGAAAAGAAAGATTCCACTAGTAACATCAGCATGAGTTCCCCATTGTCCCTCATCAAGATCAACGCGCTGATCGCACGAAAAAGCAACTACTGCCAACACGAATAATATGATTAGTTTTTTCATAATCGTCATTTTATCGTTTTTACTTATTAATTCCACCCAGGATTCTGAGTTAAGTCAACATTACCCTTTTCCTTATAGAGAGTAATCTGAGCCTTAGGAATACCATTTAGGTAATCTTTCTTCGGATCAAAGTCAAATCCGGTACCTCCGTCCTGGAAATCCGAACGATGTCCAATTGGTAATATATACCCTTCAGAATCCACCTTAATCGAACCAGCTGTTAGTTTATCATATCCAACAGCCTCACCTTCAGGTGAAGCAGCATAATCAAGGAATTGTTGTGCTTTTGCACCTCGTGGCACCCAACCTTTTAATTGACCTAAGGCAGCCCAACGACGAAGATCATCGTAACGCAGTCCTTCTAAAGCTAACTCCACACGACGCTCTCTTCTGATCTCATTAATGATATTGCTTTCTGTTGCATATCGTTTCTGATAGGCTCCACTCCATCCATTAACGGCTACAAGATTCATGTGGGTCATGCTTACACGATCACGCAATACATTAACTGTTTTATCCAAATCACCTTGAGTAAGTGTTCCCAAAATAGCTTTAGCCTCTGCATAAGCAAGTAATGTTTCAGCATAGCGCATTAGGATTAATCCCTGACCAGCAGGTCCTCCTGCATATTGTGCATCCTGTGGAGCAACACCTTTATAAGCAAAGTAACCAGTTGAGCACTTATAGTAAGCAATTGAAGCAATGATACCAGGAGCAGTTGCTGCATAATCTCTTCCACATATTGAACCAATTGAACCTAAGCCTGGATGATAAATTGTCTGAGCTAATCGAGGATCACGACCATCAACAACATCTGCCAAAAGATCATCTCCTTTATAGTCGCCACTTAGCTCGATTGGAGTACCATCAGCCATCAAATAATCATCAATCAAAGATTTAGTCAAACCGATGGCACCACCGCCACCACCAGTGTAGTTCCACCAACGGTGACCAATACCATCATTCGGTAAGTAGTGACGATACATCAATGCTTCATCAATACTTGAATAGCTATCCTGATTGAACAATGAATTGTAATCTTTTGTATAGATCGAAGTTCCAAGCTTTGCGATCAGTTGATCTCCGGCACTTACCACATCATTTAAGAATGCAGAACCGTCTTTACCACTCACCTTAAATGGAGTGTTAGCCTTATTGTGATAATACTCCCAGGTTCCTTCAAACAATGCAACTCTAGCTTTCAATCCTAACGCTGCTTCTTTGTTAATTCGACCCGATACTTTAGCTGGACCTTCTCCTCGCCAGCTTAACTTCTCAATAGCGGTATTTAAATCCTCTATGATCTTTCCGGCCAATACATCACGCGACACTTGAGGGTTATACAACTCCTCTGAATCAGTAGTATAGGTCTCCGCCACGTAAGGAACTGTCCCGAAATACCTCAATAAACCAAAGTTCACCCATGCACGGAAAAACAATGCCTCACCAACAAAGTGTTTACCATTGATCGAATTAACAACATCCTCTCCAGCTTTCTCTTTCTGCTCAAGGAAATAGTTAATCTTTCTAAGGTTTGAATAAGCGCCATTCCATGTGCTACTATTCTGTGGAGCATCAGATGAAGTTCTCCAAAGGTTACCATGCAACATCGTAATACCACGATCATCACCAATGATATTATCCGTTCCATTTTCCCAATCATATTTAGGAGAATATCCCCTTTTTGATGGCAAGATATCGTATAAACCGTTCACATAGTTCTGCAAATCCTTTTCAGTATTCCAATATGCTGCATCAGAAATAGCATCCAAAGGATATCTTTCGAGAAAGTCCTCATCGCAACTGTAGAAAGTTGTAAGAACGAAGACCAACAGTAATATTCTATTCATATATTTCATGTCTCTTTCTTTTTAGGTTAGAACGTTAAATTAACTCCAAATGAGAATGTACGCTGTGGAGGATAGGTCCTACCATTACCATTTAATATCAATAAAGGATCAATTTTAACATGTGATTTATTGATGATCATACCAACATTCTCAATGGTAGTATACAGTCTTAACTTACTTAAGCCAATTCTTTTCAATGTACGTTTAGGAATGTTGTATCCTAGCTGTAACGTCTTAAATCTCAAATAAGCAGCATTGGTGATATGGCGACTGTTAGTTTTATACTTTTTACCACTTTCGCTCGACATATAAGGACGAGGGAAGAACGCATCGGTGTTATCAGCTCTCCAGTAATCCATACTATGCTTCATAACGGTAGAACTCCACATACTTCCGGAAATTCCCTGGTAGTATAGACCACTAAACCAACGATCTTGCTTACCTACTCCTTCGAAATTAGTTCTGACGTCAAAACCTTTCCAATCGGCCGAAAGTGTAATTCCGTAAGTATATCGAGGAGAAGTATTACCTAACACTTTTAGATCACCATGATTATACCATGCACTTGTTCCACCATCAACCATACCGTTACCATCAAGATCCTTATAAACAAGGTCACCAGGGAACCAGTAATCACTATGTAAACGGTGATGTGAAGGAGCATTGGTAAAATCACTACTGCTTTGAGCTACTTTCTCAACCTCGTAACCGTAGATATCGCCAAAACGTTCTCCTTTTGTCCAGGTACCGCTCCAACTAACAGTTTTGTTCTCATACTTGGTCATATAACCGATGTAGTCAGACACAACAACTCGCGCACTCCAGTTCAACGGACTACCAGCTAAGTCGGCTTGATCTTTCCAACCAACAGATAGTTCCCATCCTCTTGTTTCAGCTTCTGCATCATTTCTTTTTGGTGCTGAAGTTCCTAGTACAGTTGGTAACTGCTCTGCTTTTCCAATCATATCAGCAATGCGTCGCTGATACCAATCATAGGTGATATTCAAACGACTATTAAACGCTGATAAATCAAATCCAACGTCGATGGTACTTGGTTTCTCCCAAGTGATATCTGTACTCACCAAACCAGGCATTCTAACAGCAGGAACTCTTGATCCACCAATTACATTTCCTGTTTTTGCAGTAATTCCCATTGTTGGCAAATATGGATAATTAGAAACATTCTGGTTTCCTAATTTTCCCCACGATCCACGAACCTTAAATGTACTCACCTGGTCGATATTCCAAAAATCCTCTTTGGCTACGTTATATCCAACAGAAACTGAAGGGAAGAAATCCCAACGTGTGTTTTCAGGGAAACGAGAAGAAGCATCATATCTTCCGTTAACTTCAACTAAGTATTTCTCTTTATAGTTATACTTGATTCGACCAAAGTAACCACGTGTTGCCCATTCGCTCATCGCGTCATCAACCGTAGGACTTTCACCAATTGCAGTACTAATCGAGCCTACATCTTCTGTAATCAATTCTTTTTTTAGTGCATACAATTGCTTGTATTTTTTCTCTTCCTCATTGTAACCAGCCAATATTGAGAAGTTATGATTCTCAATATTAAAATCATAGGTTGCAAACAAATCAATTTGATGGTATGTATCTTTATAAAAGCGTTGTACAACACTATTAGGATGCTGCGCATATTTCCATTCATGATACCAATGCTTCCCATTCTCATCAACCCAATCAGTAATAGGAGTGATACTCTTATTCACTTTGGTGAAATCACGAGAGTGAATATTCCAGGTATATGCTCCATGAATTTTTAAACCTTTAATAGGTGTTAAATCTGCAGCTGCTGTTGTCCAAAAATCATCTATATAATCCTTGTAATTTCCCCCAGCTAATGCTCTAAACACAGGATTACTATACACCATATTTCCATCAGGATTGTAAAATGGAACAACAGGCCATGTACGACCACCTACGAACTCGGTAAAATAATAATCACTACCTGGATTAGCAGCATTATAAGGATTATATCCAGGACGATTTGTCACTCGTCTTGAATACCTATTGTTTAACGAAAGACTTAACCATTCGTTAATTTGAGACGTAAGTTTAAGTGTTGTATTGTAACGATCATACTTATCAGTCAGCATCTTATGCATAATCCCCTGATTCTGACTCCATCCCAAACTCGCATAGTAGTTGAGTTTGTTATCCTTCATGCCACCACTAAAACTAATAGTATGCTTTTGGTTTACTTGCCAGTCACGATAAGCCTCTTTCTGCCAATCTGTATTACCATATTGGAAGTCACCATAGGCTCCCCATCTTCCTGCTCCTGGATCAATGGCAGCACCATCAGTACGTTTACCATCAATATATTCCTGCATCTTTTGAATCGTTTCATCACTGTAATACAACCCCTTACGAGCATTCAAAAAAGCATCATTCCAAGCTTGAGCAAACTCGACAGAAGTAACACCATCAGGTAATCCAACAACCTCAGAAAATGAAACATTCGATGCAATGCTGATATTCATTTTTCCCTGCTTACCTGATTTTGTAGTGACCAAAATCACTCCATGTGGTGCACGTGAACCATAAATAGCAGCCGATGCAGCATCTTTCAATACTGAAATACTTGCAACATCTTCTGGGTTAATCTGATTGATATCCTGTGCAACACCATCAATTAAAATAAGCGGACTTCCACTACTAGGATTTTGATTACTATCGAAACCTGTAAATCCACGAATATTGAAACTTGCCGATGCATTAGGTGCACCTGACGACTCTGTAATATTTAGGTTAGGAATAATACCTTTAAGTCCCTGACCTACATCCTTGATAGGACGACTTTCAAGCTCAACACTTGACACTTGATCCACGGCTCCAGTAAGGTTTTCCTTCTTCATTGTTCCGTAAGCCACAACGACTACTTCCTCCATCCCGATGGCATCTTCTACCATAACGATATTGATCACACTCTGGCTTCCAACCTCAACTGTTTGTGTTTTCATCCCAACAAATGAGAAAAGCACTTTTGATGCGTTGGCTGGAAGGTTAAGTGAGTACTTACCATCAAAATCGGTAGTTATACCAACTGTTGTACCTTCTACTACAACCGATACCCCTGGAAGAGGTTCTCCATCACTATCAGTTACAGTTCCTGATATTTTCTTCTCTTGGTTACTAGCGATCATCTTTGCCTTTGTCAGAACAATATCACGATCAATAACCATATAATTGATACTCTTTTCATCTAAAAGACGTTTTAGCACTTCCTCGATAGAAAGATCCTTAAAATCCATTGAGATTTTCTGAGTCTCATCGATAACACCCTTCTTGTAAAAGATGTTAAACTCTGATTGTTTCTCTATCTGATCAAACACCTGAGACAGAGTTACATTCTTCATCTTCAGAGATAACTTGGCCGACTGCGAGTAGGTATTTGCAGCGACGCTTATCAATCCGAAAAGAATAAAGATTGTTGTTAATTTCATGACACGCAAGATTACATGAAGGCGACCCCTACAGAGATCGTCTGTAAATTCATTTTTTTTCATAACTTTGTATTGTTACTTGATTCGCATTGAGTAATTAAGGTTTATCGAATTCGCAGTTCGATTAACCATTTAAGTGAGCTGAACATTCGCAGTGTTTAGCTCTCTTTTTTTTAATGAGTTTGGTTTAAGATTTTTCCTTATTTACATAGGCTTTCTATTTGGTGAATACTATTTATAGAGATATACTTTTCGTCCATGCATTTCATAATTCACTTCTGAACTATATTTTAAAACCTTTAGTGCATGGAATACTGAGTTATCAAATTCAAGCACACCGCGATAACGATAATTTCTTAAGCTTTCATCTTTGAAAATGACTTCCACATCATACAATCGCTCGATCTTCCTAGCTATATTTTCTAATGGTTCATCTTTGAACACATACTTGCCATCGCGCCATGAAGTAACAGCATAAGTATCTAGCTTCTCTTTAGAAACAAGCTGTCCCTCATGGGTAATCACCACATGATATCCAGGCTTAACCATGATCATATTATTCACTCTCTTTTTATTGAATAAACCGATACTTCCCTCTTCAAGCGTTACTTCGAGATGATCATTATTATTGGTATTTACATTGAAACGAGTACCAAATACTTTGACACGATTATTTTGATGACGAACAACAAAGGCTCTTTCCTTATCTTTAGCTACATCGAAGTATGCTTCTCCATTGAGCTCTACCCTTCGCTCTCCATGGTCACCTTTTGTAGAGTATTTTATTTTAGAATCAGAATTTAACCACACTTTCGATCCATCAGGAAGTATACACTCCGATAATTGTTTTCCTGAAGATGCAATTTCAAATGCCACCTCTTTCGTATCCTCTTTTGTAAAGTCATAGATTGTCCAAATCACCAATGGGATAAGTAAAATTGCAGCCACTCGTTGTAGTGTTAGTAGCCACTTTTTAGCAGGACTTTGATGTTGCAACGATAATTTCACCAAAGTATTCTGGTAGGCTTTTTCATAGTCTATATCAGTAAAACTGCCATCATGAGAGGTCCAGATCTTCTCATATTGTCTGAACTCCTCTTCATTATCCTCTGATTCCTTTCTCCAGGAATTGATATAATCAATCTCCTTTTGATTGGCATTTTTACTAAGACACTTACCTATTATATTTTCAATATCTTTCTCCATATCATCGTAGCTTTCACTATAATGACGCAGATAAGATCATCCCCCCTCACAAAAAAATTATTTTTTTTCTAAAGATAGTTTCGCAGTCGGTATTTTAAATGCTTCAATGCCCGTCCTACCTGGTTTTCAACAGTTTTAACTGAAACATCTAATTGCTCAGCAATTTCACGATAGGAAAGCTGTTCCTCCCTACTCATCCGAAAGATGCGCTCTGTTTGAGGAGCTAATTCCAGTATCGCATTTTCGATTCTTTCTTTCAATTCGGCCTCTGCGATCAAATCATTAAAATCACTTTTAAGATTTGAATCATCATATATATCATCAGCCTGAACGAAGCTCTGCTTTTCTCTGCGATAAAGATCCATACATCTATTGTATACCGATCGATAAATGTATGCCTTGGAAGAAGTTTTTACAAGACCTGCCTTCTTCTTTTGCCAGAACTTCACAAATACATCCTGAACAACCTCTTCGGCAACCATACGATCTCCAGTAAGTTTTGATGCAAAAACCACCATCACAGGATAATAATCATCAAAAAGTTTCTCGAAACCATCCCCCCTACGTAACTGTCTTCTTATATACTCAACCATATGATTGTCTTACTATCGTTAGAAGTATTACTCTGTACTGCGTAACCTTTTTAGACATAAACTACTGAATACCATGATTGGGGCACCCCCTAAAGAATGCCCCAACGAGTCATTTTACGCTATTACTTAGTCTAAAGTTCTATTACTCCAATTCAAATGTTGTAACCACAAATCCATGATCAGATGGGAAGTGGTCGTATTCCTTTGTTCCTATCTTAAAATGCTGAGAGAATGGTGCATTATACGATTTCGAATCGATCACCTTCAATGCAGATCCTTTCTTATATAAATAGTCAATACGATCACGACGATTAAAAACCAGGTTACCATCCTTCCCTCCTGCAGCCAACCATGTTGTTCCAATATTCTTTACCGGATCTGGATGAATCTTACGGAATGTATCCTCAAAACCAGCATCAGTCATAGCCTTCGAAACAGTCCAGTTTACAACTGCTCCACCATGATTGTACATATTCTTAGTCGCGTCAGTCCAGTCAAGGTGAGAGTGACTGTTAAAATCACCTCCCATAAGCACTGGAATACTATCGTGTAAATAAGGTTTTATTGCGTCAAGGATTTTGAATACTTCATCATCTCTTGATCCTTCATTTTCCCAGGCTAAAATTTCTGCTTCAGACTTATCAGTTGGAGCCAGACGAGTATCAGGAAGGTAATGTAACCATGTATCGAAAACATTCACTGGCTGACCATTCACTGAGATCTGCACTCCTCCAAAGTTGAATGTAGAAATCTGATCAGGAAATACCATCTTTTTAGTGATAGGATACTTACTGTATACACATAGATTGCTAGACAGTAACTCATGATGATAGCCCAGTGAATCTGCAATCATTGGAGCTGCACCATATGTTTCAATCATCAATATAACATCGGCTTTAGTCTCCTTGATGATGCTAATTACATCTGGTCGCCCATCCACAGGAAGATCCTTATTCTTCCCTCCATGGAGGATATTCCAAACCATCACCTTCAACTGGGTAGTATCTTTTTCTTTCTTTACAGAACAGCTTGCCAGAATGAAGCAAGCGATTACAATACTTAATATTCTCATAGGTTTAATTTTTTTTAGTTTTCTTGATAACAATAAATGTTACCGGCAAAATCACAGATATATATACAATGATCCGCTACTGCAACAGAGGTCATTACAGGAGCTCCCAGCTCTGCTTTCCACATCAGACGACCTGTGGCTGAATCTAATACATACACACAACCATCCATGGCTCCGAATACAACCTTATCACCAATTAGCACAGGTGTTGATTCGATACTCTGTTGGCGATCGCTGAAATAAGAAGGCGTATAAAGCAAAGCGTCACCTACTTCAAACTGCCATTTCTTCTTACCTGATTCGCGTTCGATGGCTGCAATTCCTGGATCAGAACTTGCCACAATAAATTGATTCTCTAAAATCAAAGGTGCGGATGTTCCGGTATGTTGCATACCTGTGGCTGTTTTCTTGATGGTTTTACCTGTTTTAGGATCTAGTTGAAAGAGTGCTCCTTTGCCAAAATCCTGGTTTCCACGACCTGCAAGCCATAGTTTTCCATCGACATAACTTATCACACCATCTCTGAATCGTAGGCCATCATCACCTCGCGACCAAAGAACTTTTCCTGTCTTACGATCATGAGCATAAAGCGATCCCCAATGTCTTGAAACAATTAAAATATCATCGGCAATGGTCATCGTTGGTGTAGTTCCTTCTCCTCCATTCCAATCTTTATTTCTCCAGATGATATCACCTGTAGCCGCTTCAAGCGCACATAACGAGGATCCAAAACCAGTATAAACAACCTCTCCATCAGTAACAATACCTGAAATAAATGCAGGCAAGCGTTTGTACTCCAAATCGCGTTTCCAGACAAGTTTTCCGGTAGCTACATCAAAGGCATAGGTAAATCCCAAGACATCAGTACCAATAACCAACCCTTGTGCAATCACCATCTGATTTTTAATACCATTATCGATCTTATTCTTCCAACACTCCTTACCTGAGTTGGCATCAAAACAAACAACATAACAATCAGATGCACTTCCATCATCAAAGCTTGCTGTTATCACTTTATTTCCAAGCACAACAGGCGATGACATGTAAATATTGCTCCCTACATTAGCACTCCATTTCAATTTATAAGGCATACCATGAAACATCTTCACTGTTGCGTGATGCTCTTTATTACCTCCAAGATTAGTCCAATCTGTCTGAGGCGTTATGTCATTCGATGCATTAGATGTACTGAAATTGCGTTTTGTGTGTAGGATATCTCCATTTTTAAGATAAGCATCGATAACAAGCATATAATGCTTTTGACTAAATGGCTTAAAGTCTGCCTCCCAGTTCCAATCAGACTGCTGTGTCATTTTCTTCCACTTATCTGTTTGCATTGATGACTTCCAGTTGAAACCTTCTTCTCCCCAGATGGCATATTTCACACTATCAACCTCTGCTCCTGTGTGATAGGTATTCACAGCAATTCTCACATTACCTTGATCATCAAGCTGTACCAATTCTTTCTGTGGTGAAACAATTTCTATTTCACGATTTAGGTAAGTCCATCTAAAATGCGACTTTGTATCGCCTTTTGCATCTACATTGATCACCCTAAATCCAGATGGAGAGTGATCTATACCACCCATTACTGCTGTGGCTGTACCATACGAAACTACTCCTTTATCACCATGCTCTTTAAAACGGTTTACATGCCAATGACCATACAGCCATGCTTTCAGGTTGTAATCGGTAAGGTTGATCGACTCATTACCCTTTATTTTAAATAAGAAATCTTCACTTTCAGTCAGCAAATCATGATTAAAGAACACCTTTGGTTGTTGTTCCTCATAAGTGTTTAGAAGATTCTTAAGCCATCCACCAATATCATCTCGTGTAAAACCTGGCTTGTAGTCTCCTCCCATCATTGGTGTAACTACATACACGCTATTTCCTTCTTCAAAGGCATACCATGCAGGACCAAAACACTTCTCGAAATACTCCTCACCATAAGTTCCCTTAATGAGGTCATGATTTCCTAAACAATAATATAGTGGTACTCCCACATCTTTGGATGTAAGATTTTCGGAATGCCATTTCATCCCGGTTTCATAGCAAATATCACCCGTATGCACAATGAAGTCTGGTTGATGAATTCGTGCATATTCCTTTAGGTTATCCACCCATTCACGGTGTTCAAAGGTTTCGGTATCTGATATCTGAACAAACCTCACGTCTTGCTTCTTCTGCTTTGGTTGCACCGCAAAAGTGTACGCTTTGGTATTTTTATTGATTCTGATGAATCGCTGCTGGCAAGCCATGTTTGCCCCTGGATAGATGGTAACAAAACGTTGCTTTTCCCAGCCTGGAAGTTTAAACTCTCCCGACTTATTACTTTTTACAACATTGAAACCATCAGATAAAATTGCATTCTCAACATTCTGCTCTCCCTTGTCTTTTATTTCATTTCCATTCTCATCCCAAAAGACATATCCTTTGAGCTGACCAAATGAAATGGACGCAGTGAAGATGAGTGTTAGTAAAATAATATACCTCATTTATTTTCTATTTATTTTATTCATTCCTGTAAACAGAACGTTTCTTTGAAACGATTGTTTCCTATTGTTCGTAAGCCGAACAGGGCTTTTCTTTTGTCCTGCCGGACAGGGCTTTTGTCTTTCAGACAGATTGTCCTGCCGGACGGGCTCTCATTTTTGCCGTTGTTCTCAAGCCGAACTGGCTTCTCATTTTTGCCTTACCGCAAAAACGAGACAAAAAAGACAAGGCTACCTGAAAAAAGTAATCGATTTGTTGCTCTTGCTAAGTGCAACTGGGTGATCTTGTTCTCAAGCCGAACTGGCTTCTCATTTTTGCCTTGATGCAAAAACGAGACAAAAAGATCAAGGCTACCTGAAAAAAGTAATCGATTTGTTGCTCTTGCTAACTTCGGCTGGGTGATCTTCTCACTTTTTTCAGGAGGCCGATTCGTATGCGAAGGTCTGCAAATCCATGCGTCTCTGTGGTTAAAAAATTACCACCACAACAACATCAACGAGCAACCTGAAACTGTGAGGCATCAGCCGAACTGAAACCTTTTCCAGTCTCCGGTCCTCCGGTTTCCAGTCTCCTTTTCCATCTTCCACTGCCTCCCGCATACTAACGAAACACCTTCCAACCGTCCCTCCGTTCAACCTTTCAACCTTTTATCCTTTCAACCTTTTCTACCTTTTTATTCCCAAATTGTTTCAGGAACTTCGGTAGTCCATGCCTGAGGAACTTTACAACCAAAAAGGTAAGCAATAGTACCAGCAGTATTTACTGTATTGTTAGGCTCTGTGATTTTAAAGCCTTTCTTGATACCAGGACCTGTAATTCCCCATGGTACAACCATCTCTTCTGTAGTAACGCCTCCATGACCTTTTGGACCGCCGCCGTGATCGGTAAGGAACATAAAGTGAGTATCCTCATACAATCCCTCTTCCTTTAATTTAGCAAGGAAATTACCAATCTCAATATCAGCCTCTTCAATCGACTTGATATACTCTGGCGACATCCATCCTGAACGATGACCTGCATGATCTGTATGTACTGAATAAAGGAATACTATCGATGGTTTCTCTTTATTCTCTACAATAAAATTGTAAGCCTTCTGGTAATTATCTAAATAACCATCCTTTTCTTCGAAGCTCACTTCATCAATAAAATCCTGATTGTAAGGATAAACTAAGTTCTTCCAGTTATAATAAAAAGCAGTCTTCATTCCTGGCACCTGATCTTTAGCTACCTTAAAAATCGAAGGATAATACCCTTTACTGTCCTTATCTACTGGAGGCAATACAAACTTATCAATCTGCCATCCATTATTCACTGTACCATGTTGTTCAGGACCACTACCTGTAAGGATACTCGTCCAGTTTGGCAGCGTTACTGATGGCATTACATCTCTAGTCTGCAACGATAAAGCACCTTCATTCATTAATTTGTCTAGATTGGGCGTTTTTGCAGTCTTATACCCGTCAACACAAATTCCATCAAGGGCAATCATTACCACTCGTTTTGCTTTGGGAGTCGAAGTCCCACAACCTGCAAAGATCATTGCAGCAATCATTAGAAGGTAAATTCTTCTGTACATAGTCTTTAGTTAAATTTATTACTTATTCCGATTGAGTTAACTAGTTGTCGTGAGATCACTCTAATGAGAATTCTCTTTCCGATAAATAGTTCATTCATTATTAATGACGCAAAAACTGATGGTTACCCTCCTATTTTATTGGAAAAAGATACATCTTACCTGTAATCTCATTCCTAAAACTACGAAATCGCAATAAAATATGATTCCCACTTAGATTTGATTGTTACCATTGCAAGTCCACCAATCCTATCATGCTAATTTGAGATTTCTTTCACCCTCATTTTCTGCCCATTACAGATTATGATATCATTTACAACAACACACTCGCATTTTTCACATTATCTGTTTTAAGACTTGATTAGAGTGAAAGGTTAAAAAATGAATGGTAAAAAACAGCATGTTTTCCGTTAGTTCTTTATGGTCGCTGAGGCAATACAAAGCAGAATAGAGGATAGAATAAAGGGGATAATTCTTTGCACAAATTGGTTTACTCCAATACTGCTCTTTTTTTATACAGAAAACTATCTTTGCATTATATCTTAGTAAGAATTTTCATAGACTTATGTTATAAAAAACAGCCTTTTTGTTTTCTTTCTTTAATTTATGTTTATCTTAAAGCATCTACTTCTCCATTCTAGTAGGAGCCTTCTCTGAGTCTTCTCCGAGCCTTGTCAAAGCCCTACCAAAGCCTACTCAACTTCTGCAAAAAGGGGGCTTTGAGAGGAGTTTGTAGGGGCCTAGTAAGGAGCTTGAGTAAATTTGCAATCTACAGATAGCAAAACACAACAATATCCATTTTCAAGTCTATTTTTAGCTTTCCCAGACCGAACAAATAACTTTCACATGCTTCAAATTCAATTTTAACATGGTCTTAATCAACTATATCACCTTCTCGCTCATCAGTACCACATTATAAAAACAAAGGCCTTAAAACGTCTTATTTTACATTAGTATTTAAGAAGAAAACTTTCTGACAATCAGCCTCTATTCTAGATACTAAACTCATATAGATTTTCTTTGTCCACATACCAACATAATAACAACCGTTACATAATTAGATTTCTTAAACAACATCTCTCCAAAAGAAAAAATTAGCCATCAAGATCACCCCTCAATTCAACCTATTGTTTAAACAGACCACCGCACTCGAAATGGCCTCCTGCAAAAAGTGATTGATTTAGCGGCGGTTGCTTAGTGAGACTGGGAAGCTTTGACCGAAGGGAGAAGATCACCGAGTGGAATTTTTAACCACAGAGGACACAAAGTAAACACAGAGACCTTTTAAAAGTTATAGCTAATGCATCAGCAATGCTGATCCATATCTTGAGCACACAGAATCGTTCTAAGTTACAGGCTGGCCTTTTGTTTAACACGCTGACAGGACCTGCGGACGCTGTCAGCTGTAGATTCAACGCTTCAGGCCTTCGCGTTTGAATCTACAGCTGTAAAGTAATGTGGTTCAATGCTACAGACCACCGCACCCGAAATGGCCTCCTGAAAAAAGGGATTGATTTAGCAGCGGTTGCTTAGTGAGACTGGGAAGCTTTGACCGAAGGGAGAAGATCACCCAGCCGAAGTTAGCAACCGCAATAAATTGATTACTTTTTGCAGGCAGCCTTGACTTTTTTGTCTCGTTTTTGTGTCAAGACAAAAATGAGAGCCCGTCCGGCAGGACCCTTTAACTCACCCCATTCTCCCGATAAATAGAAGGTTTTTCCCCAGTACTACGTTTAAACCATGTACTAAAGTACTTCGGATCATTAAAGCCACATAAAGTAGCAATTTCAGCTATGGAAAGCTCTTTATCCTCCTTTAACAATCCAGTTGCCCTTTCCACCTTTATCTGGTCGATAAGCTTCTTAATACTGATATTGAACTGATCACTCACCAACTGATAAGCAACCTTCTTATTTCCCCCCAGGTGAGTAATCACATCACTAACATTAAAACCAGGTTCTTGAATTCTAGAGAATATAAACTCCACAAGATTCTCCATCAACTCAGAGTCAGAAACCTTATCCTCTCCATTATTAAGATTCAGGTTACCCGTTATAAATCGCTTCGTAAGATCACGGCGATAATTCAAGATATTCTCAATCCTTGAAAGCAGCAAAACATCAGAAAATGGCTTAACCATATAATCCTCAATCCCCAGCTTAAAGAAGCGGCTGATTTTTGCTTCGGTCGACTGTCCCGATAACACAAGAATTGGAATCATGGCAAATTCAGGATTCTGCTTCAAGCGAGTACAGAATTCATAACCATCCATTTTTGGCATCAACACATCAGTGATGATCAGGTTAACCTTCTGTTCTCCCAATATACGCAAAGCTTCATCTCCGTTGTAGGCTGTTTCAACATGATACAGAGGCTGCAATTTCGACACCAGGTATTTAAGCATTTCAGGTTCATCCTCAACAACCAAAACACGGTAACCAGTCTGGCCTTTCTCTTCAATTTCCTCTTCTGGCTCCTCGCAGCAAACATCCTCAACAACAACTGCCCGTTGCTCTTCAACCTGATTCTGAGGAAGTGAAACAATAAACTTAGTCCCCTCTTGAGTCTTGGACTCTACTTCTATTCTTCCACCATGCTTTTCAACCAGTACTTTAGTAAATGCTAATCCTATACCAAAACCACTATTCTTTTCATCCACTTGATAGAATCGATCAAAGATATGCGCTAAATCGTCTTCAGAAATGCCAATTCCATTATCCTCGACTTCTAACTTTATTTCATCCTCAACCTCCAGTATCCGGATATTTATTTCCCCATTGGTCTGCGTGTATTTTATCGCATTTGAGAGAAGGTTATAGATAATCCACGACATCTTTTCCCGGTCAAACGGATAGTTCAACCTGGCAAAATCAGAATAAAAGCGAATCCTAATCGCTTTATCTTTGGCTAACTCGCGACAGTCACTAACAGTATTCCTAATTTCCTGCACTAAGTCCTCAGTAGAAAGAGACAGCTGAACACCTTTTACCTCATGCTTTCTGAAGTTAATCAACTGATCAACCATTGTCATAAGGTTACGAGCATTTCGGTGCATGAGCTGATAAGAACTCTTGGTCTCAATATCTAACGACTCTTTCTTCATTAAGCTTTGCAGCGGACTGAATATCAAACTAAGGGGCGTTCTAAACTCATGAGATATATTGGTATACAGCTGAATCCTTGCCTCCATCATCTCATCAGATTTTTGTCGCTCTACACGTTCAATATCTAAATCATGCTTTAGCTGTAACTTCACTAAAGCATTTCGTTTTAACCACCACATAATCAACAATACAACAAGCACTACACTCGTCCAGAACCACCATGTTAGATACCATGGTGGAAGTACTGTTATATGCAATACCCTTTCAACGGGGAGCAATTTATTCTCTTTTTTTATGCCCAGCTTAAAGGTATATTCTCCCGGGCGCAGTCCTGAGTAGCGAACAAAATTCTCGGTAGTTTCATTCCAGGTGGTCTCTCCTGGTTCTAATCGATATAGGTACTTAACCTTATGCGCCTCATTAAAATCCAGCGCAAAGAAATCGATTTTAAAATAGGCATCTTTATTATCAACAATAATCTTGTCTCCCGAGTGAATTAGCTCTGCTTGTCGATTGTTATTCATGAAACTAATCCGTTCAATTTCGAAGGATAAAGGCAGATCAAGACGTACATCAAGGTTGTTTGTGTTTAATCGAAGGAATCCAGAAGTTCCACCAATATACATTTCATCCTTCATCACCACCATTGGACAAAGAGACAGAGGCATATTCATCAGCCCATCTTTGTAGCCAATAGTGCGGAGTTCCTTCATATCATAGTCCAACAAATGAAGTCGATACTTCGTTGAGATACAAATATGACCTGTTGAATCTTCTGCGATTGAGAATACCGAGTTAGACTTAAGTATAGGATTATCATCAGGTTTTCTCCATACTCCATCACTACTACGATAAACAAGTCCACGTCTCGTCCCTACCCATAGATTATCGTGACTATCTTTTAGGATACTAAATACGGGAGTCCCACCTATTAACTCCTCATCACCACCTTTAATCTTTTTGTAACTTTCAACTCCTCCTTTATTGATATTCAATCGCCATAATCCCTGAAAACTACCAACCCACATAATAGAGTCGTTTTCAACAAATAAAGAACGAGCGGCTTTAATATTGTTACACTCGACCAACTCATTGGTCCGGGGATTCAGGGAAAGTAAAGTCTGACCGCCAAACCATATATTACCGTATTTATCATTGATAATTGTATAATTATTCCGGTTTGGAGAAATTTTGCGAAGTTTCTTATTCAATTCTTTTGCTGGCAAGTAACGCTTCTGTTTCTTATCGAAGAATTCAAGTCCTCCAGGGAATCTTGACACTAACAATTTTTGATCATTATAGAGCGCCAAACCATTAATCTTTCTAGCACTTCCATCTGGCATTTGAATCAACTGCTTCTTCTTTAGATCGTAGTAATTCAAACCACCACCATCTGTACCTAACCAGATCCCCTTATCTTCCTCGTGTAACAGTGTTAAAATACTTTTATGGGATAATTCATTGTGATGCTCACCTTCTTTATAAAACTTAAAAGGAGAAACCTCTGTCTCCTTCACGATACCATTGCGGACAGTCCCCAACCAAAGGTTTTGTTCACAATCTAAAAACATTCTACGTATCGACATTACTTTTTCAAGAACCTTCTCCTCCTTAAAGCAAGGATGAGCGATCTCTTCATCATAGCCAACAGAAAAGACTCCAGCCCCATCACTGCCAATGTATGCTAAACTATCGGCAAAACATACCGAGAGTAATGGACTATTTTTCCATTCATTGTTCTGGGGAATAATAATTTTGACAACCTCAAGATTCTCATCCAGTACAATAACTCCACGTTCTCTACTTCCTACCCAAAAGCGCCCGTAAGGATCACGTTTTAAAAAACGCAACGAATTCGCCTTTAAGGTCGTCAACTTCTGCACCCCATTATCAATAGGGTTAAAAATATAAAGTCCATTTTGACGGGTTGCAATCAACCATTTATCTTCAGCCAGCACTTCAACATCAATAATGAAGCTCCAAACTCCGGGCAAATTATAGTGTTTAATTGAATCACAGTCCTCGTCAATTACTTTAACAGATCCATCCTCCAACAAATAGGTAATTGAATCAGAAACAGCATTGATATTATAGGTAGCCCGTTTAGTAAGTTGCTTGTCAAAAATTTCGGTTATCGGATTATAGCTAAAACACCCTAAATTTGTTCCTAATAAGATTTCTCCATTCTTCTTTTCACCAATACAGTAAAGCTCTGCCCCTCCAACACCTACCTGCATACTATCAACGATAGCAACATTCGTAAACGTTCTTCCATCGAAACGAAATACACTACTCTGACTAATGGTCCAAACAAACTTATGCTGATCTTGTAGGATATCTAAACAGTAGTTATCTACAAATCCATCTTCTATGCCATATTTGATAAAACTCTTTTGTTCTGCTTTAACAAATCCAGATAAAGCAAACCAGACAATAGTCAGTTGTAAAATACTTCGCAAAATTAATGTAGGTCTTATTCTCATTCTCTAATCTTACCGATTTACTACAAAGTTAAAAAAATGAGGCTCACTCTTGAGCCCCATTTTAATTGACTTATCTATTTCCCACCAAAAGATAAATCCTATATATCCTTAATTAGGCCAAAACCATCTTTCCTGATTCATTAATATTGACACATAAGCTGCACGTTCTGATTCTTCGAATTTCTCAGCAACTGCATTTGCCAAAATTGATGCATCATTATGACGTAAAGCATGACGCATCAGGTTTTCAAAGCGTTTTCCTTCAAATGCCAACTCAAGAGCACTTTCATCTAATATCCACTGCTCAATTACATCTTTCTTCTCATCGTCGGTTAATCCATCTTCTAATTCCTTTGCTGCAAGCTTCACACGACCTCTCAGGCCTTTACCGTTTTTCCACTTCACTTCCCATGTATCATCATCAAATGGAGGAAGGTATTTCTTACCATCCCAGTATTCACCAACACCTTTGTTAAGTAAAGCTAGTGCTTTATCAAATTCTCCCAATTGATTCAATGCCTCAGCATACTTCAAATGTAGCTCTGCCGCACGATACAGAGGGACTCTGGCTTTACTGGCAAAACTGTACTTCATCACTCGTCGGTCGCTTCCTTTATAACTTGATAATGCACCTCGGTAATAGTCACCGTTCTTATTATCCTCACTCTCCTGATCTAATGATAAGTTCACCAATGCATCACTAGCCTTAAGCTGTATTATTCCATTCTTGTAGAAATACTGCTCCAGCTGACACAATTGCTGATTAGTCTCATCATATTCCACAGCACTAATTACGTGACCGTTAGTAGCAGACAAGTTATTTGAGAATAACTTTTTGTAGTTGCCTTTATAATAAGTCTCTCCTGTAAGGGTCAAATCCCAATCAGTCCGATCATTTAATATTCTATGATACAACTGTGTTGCTTTTACATAGTCTTGTTTCCAAAGATATAAGTCGGCTAAAAGAATCTCTGCATCGATACTATAGTAGTTATAGTTCGCATTCGACTCAAACAGGTTCTGCCAATCAACCTTCGCCAGCAAGTCGTATTCACTACTCTCGATCTTGGTAATCAACAACTCAATCATCTCAGCAAGAGGTGTAGCTGCTAATTTTTTGATAGCATCAATATCCTCGGTATTATCCAAAGGATCATCAAAATAGTAAGCCTTTCCATAGATCTTTGCAATATTCCAGTATGTCCAATACTTAATTCTCAACACGTCAGCCATATGAGCCTCAAACTGCTCGTCCGACATGTAATCTCCACTTTCGCGATACTTTGCAGCATTAGCTACAAAGTCGTTACAATTCACAATGATTCGGTAAAAATCGTTGGGATTAATAATTGGATTATTTACATCCTCAATGTAACGAGAAATAGTCACAAGATCGATTGGAGCATTCTCGGTAACCACCAAAGCATCACTTCGAAGATCATTGAATACAGCAACTTTATGCATTACATCCTGCACACTTGCAAAAATCCCCAATACATTAGTAGAAACATCCTTAGCAGTCTGATAATTCTTATCGGCTTCTAAATCGGTTTTAACCTCAGCATCAAGCAGATCATCACATCCACATGATAATATCAGAATTAGTCCGATGGCTATATTTATTAATTTCTTCATCTTTTAAAGATTATTGGATTATTAGATTATTGGATTAAAAGATTTTCATCATTACAATCCTATTTGAATACCAACTAGCACAGTTGCAGGAAGCGGCATTTTTGAATAATCAACACCACTAAGCTTTGCATTTCCGTTGTAGTTAAACTCAGGATCATATCCCAGATAATCGGTTGATGTCCATAGGTTACGACCTTTCAGATATACCGTACCATTCTTTAACACCTTACCATTGGCTGGTAATTTGTAAGACAATGTAAGATCAGTCAATCGAATATATGAACCATCTTCAATCCAACGATCACTAAACGCATTGTTCAAGGCAGGATCGCCTAAGCGAGCTTTTGCTACCGAAGTAATATCTCCGTCTTTCTGCCACGATTGCAATACATTCTTATTCTGATTAAAGGTTGAAGTCTGCCCTTCAAGCATAGTTCTTGCGAAATTGTACACATCGCCACCTACAACATAGCTAAACTGTGCTGATAAGGTAAATGCTTTGTAATTTAACTGAGCATAAGCGCCACCGTAAAAGTCAGGTTCAGGATTACCGATGATTGTGCGATCCTTCTCGTTAATCGTTCCGTCGTTATTTAAATCCTTAAATTTCGCATCACCTGCCTGGTACTTATAACCATACTTGTTTTCAAGATCAGCTTGCTCTGCTTCGGTTTGACTGGCAAATACACCATCCATTTGCAGACCATAGAACTGATAACCCGAGGTTCCTTTTTTAACGATCATATCTCCACCATTAAACGAAGAAACCAACTCATTAACATCACCCAATTGATCAATACTGGTTTCACTTTTTGAGATATTAGCACCTAATTTCAGGTTAAATTCACCCATAGTCAGTTTACCATCCACAGCTACATCAAAACCATGAGCACTCATTTCTCCATTATTTGAATATACACCATCAAAACCAACATGATTAACAGTCTGGTTATAGATAATCATATCCTTAGTTGTAGAGTGCCACACATCAGCAGTCACACTGAAATTGTTACGTGTTGTGATAAAATCGAATCCTGCATTTAAGGTGTTCACCTTCTCATTCTCCAACTTTGAATTATAGATATTCTTTCTAACCAAACCTGTTACATTACTGAAGGTTTTAGTCTGATAAAGTTTATTAACCATACTTGCATCTAGTCGGCTATTACCACTTAAACCATAACTTCCTCGTAATCGAAGTACATCAATTAGATTAGAACTTTGAAGTGCTCCACACTTAGCAAAATTGTACGATACACCAACATTTCCATATAGATAGTTCTCAGCGCCATCGTCGGCATGTCCGTTGTTCGATTCTACATTCAATGTTCCTGAAACCTCAAAGCAGTCGTCCAATAAATACTCGGCACTTAAATAACTACTGATTACCTTATGATCGTAGAACTCACTAAGGATCTCTCTGTAATCGTTTCTGTCAACCTGATCAAGTGTGATGAATTTATCACTTGAAGTATTCATACCAAAGCTATAACTAGTCTCATGATCGTTGCTTAAATAACGACCACCCAAAAGAAGCTTCAACAATGAGCGTTCATATTTTTTAGAATATTTCAGATCAAGCTCTGAGTGCAGACTGTTATTTCTTGCCACGAAGTGTTTTACTTGATTCAATGCGTAATCATTGTAAACATATGTTGGCACGATAGCACCATTGGTTACACCACTAATGAATGAGTGCTGCTTATCTTGCCAGCTGGTTAACCCGATTGCGCCACTGAAAGCTAAATTACTAGCAATCTGATAATCGAATCTAAAATTACCCAACAATGAATATCCTAAAAATTCACTTTCATTATCATTAAGAATTGCCATAGGATTACTCACCTGGAAAATATGAAATGGATCATAGTCAGGCATCTCTTCACCTTTATAATTCACCTTTTTAGGCTGAAGTATAGGACTCTTTAGTATTGCAGCATAGATTGGATTGTTATTACTAACACCTGCATCAATTAACTCACCACTATTGTAGTTTACTCCAAGATTAAGCTGAACCTTTAGTTTATTGGTCACATCAACATCTGTATTAAAGCGAGTGCTGTAGCGATTGTAGTTTGTGTTCTCAATAATACCGCCCTCACCATTGTATCCAATACTCAAATAGTAACGAGCAACATCATCACCCCCCTTAACCTGAACATTGTAGTTCTGCGTAAGTGACTCACGATAAATCTCATCCTGCCAATTGGTATTGTACTTATATTCGTGATAGCCTACATCATCAGGATCGTTGAATAAACCTGGATAGTAGCTATAGATATCATTCATCGATAAACCTGTCTGCAATACATCCAACGACTTGTTCGTCCATTCGGCATTGTCTAACAACGGTAACTCTTTACGAAGCTTATTGATACCTGTCCATACAGATGCATCAACCGATGTTTTTAGTTTTCCTGAACGTTTGGTAGTCACCAGAATCACTCCATTACTACCAAGACTACCATATTGTGAGGCCATACCATCCTTTAGATATTCAATTGATTCAATATCATTCGGATTTAGAATATTTGAAGGATTATTGAAGAAACCTTCAAAAGCAGGACTCTCATATCCCTGGTTCTGATAAATCTGTCCGTCAACAACAATCAATGGACTATTACTCAACGATAATGATCGAAATCCTCGAATCATCATATCAGCACCTTCACCAGGCATTCCGCTATGAGACTCGATAAGAACACCTGCAGTTTTTCCCTTCGACTGAAGATCAAAGCTCAGTACTGATGGATCGATATCCATTTCTTTCGATTGCGCACCTAACGTTCCTGTATAATCTCGCTGCAATTTCTCACCCTCAAGGAATAAGTAATACTTCGACTTAACTCCTTTAATCGCATTGATATCAAGGTTAATGTAGCCATCTTTCCTTAAATAGATAGTAGATACACCATCAAGGTTCAATGAACATTTTCCTGCTTGATCAGTGTTTACTTCGATGCCGTTATCAGTTTTAACAGTAACCTGATCAATTGCACTATTACTTCCTGCATCGAACACATATATAACTTTGTTTGTTTGAGCCTCTGAAAATTTGAATAGCAACAACAGAGCAACAACAAATAATATTTGGATACTATTTTTCATTCTCATGGTTTTAGTAATTGTTCTTAGTTGGAATAAATTCCAAACGTTTAATAAAGGCACGGTTTCGTGCTTTTCCACCTGACCCTGTATACTTTGGAGATCGATCCATCACCTTAAGAGAAATACTTATTGGGTTAGTTCCAGCTTCATCAGGGATAGTGTATGTATCCAAATAAACCGACTTCTGGTTTGACTCATATTCCCATTGGTTCCAGACTGTTGATAAAGGATCATCGTTTACATACAACTGCACCTCACTAGGTCTTTTCCAAATACCGAAATTGGTGATTCCACTTTGTCCTTTGATCTCATATTCTCCTGGAATTAATGAAACAACCTTTAACTCATCATCTTCAGTTACTGTTGTTGAATAAGGGAACTTCACTTTAAAATGAGAGGCTTTATTTGGTTTGTCGCGATTCTCAACACCCCATAAACCATACCATCCATATCCCCAGGCTGGTTCATAACCGCCACCTCGTTGCATGAAATATACATTAGTTCCTTCTTCAAGTACCATACAGGTATCGCGGGTGGCTTTATCAAACTTCCAATAGAAGCGAGGCTCAAATACAAACTTATTCATGTATTTTAGTTTTGGTACGTGTAAGTGTGAAACCGTATACACAACACCATTACTTGCCTTACTCATTTCTGGCAATACCTCTTGCTTACCAGGACTGATCCAGAAATCGCCACCATTGGTTGTCTTAATCATCGTGTCGGCAGGATTTTCAAGTACCCCTTTTCTAAATAGACTAGTCACACACCATTCGTAAAGTTCTGCGTCAAGTTTTTCTGAAAGTTCCCCTCCAGCTGCAGCATAATCATTTCTAACTTTTCCGATAGCCTCTTCAACAACATCATTAGTAGGATAAAAAGCGGTAAATAAATAGTCTTCTTTACGTGCATCATTAACACCCGAAAGTAGTTTATTCTTCATCACCCAAATGGTATCGTATACCGTGTTTCCTTCATCATTTACACCAACAGGAACACTATTTTCACGGTCGAATGTTTTTACATCCATGTCCAATAGGTATTCTTTAATAGTGCTATACTCATCACCTAGAGCATAAAGGAATTCATACACATTAGGCTGAGGAGCTATGATCTGTTCTAACTCATGAATCACTCCGTTGCCTACATGAATATTCTTTGCATCATAACTTAGCTCATTGATCTTATTGCCACTCGTCTGACTTACCTCTAGATACTTTCCATGCAATGTTTTAATACGCTGACCATCATTAATCTGATGATCGTAGTACTTGCCATGAGTCATGTGCAATAACAAGCGTGTTTTTAATCCCTCAAGATCACTTTCAATCCCGTCAGGAATATTCTCATTCTTAACCGCAAAAAAGGTAACATTGGTAGCGCTAGTTAAGATGCTATCAAGCTTTGCTGCCACAACCAAATTGGCTAGTTTGCTATATTCAGGATTACCTTGAAGGTAGGTTAGAATATTCTCTCCCGACACAGGAGGTTCATTCTCATAATGATCTTTCCACACATCTTCGGTACAACTAAGAACAAAGAGTGTAATGATAAATAGTGGTATTATTATTTTCTTCAAATTCTTCATAACTCAAGATTATAATGGGGTATATTTCACGTCGCCAAAACCGATATACCCGTTTCCGGTTAATAACTCTACACGGATAGTGTGTACTCCACTAGTAAATTTTGCGTTAGTTATTGCGGTCAATCCATATGCATACCCAGTAGCAGTATGGTAATCATCAAGAACTCCAGCAGGAACTCCATCAAGATAAACATTCCACTGTCCTCCATCAGGACTCTTATGGCCCATAAAGACAACCTTATAGTTCCCTTCTGCTAAGTATGGCGTTTGGAATTCTACCCATCCTGTATTGGTTTTCTTCAAGTCTAAGATGATTCCACTTCCTCCTTTAAACCACTCGTGATTCCAATGCTGCCAGTAACCAATAGGCACTTCCTCTGGTTCACTATGCCAACTTATTTCATCGAATACATCCTCGTCAATCCATTCTGTTGATCCCGACACTCCTGACCTGAAAGTCTCGATAGCTCTCCAGTTGGCGATATCCCAGATATCCTGACGAATAAAACATGGTTTTACCTGGTAAAAATCCATTAGGTTATTGATGAAATGAATACATCCATTTTTAGCAGGAATATTGCGAAGACCAGGATAAATTCTAGTCTCTTCAATTGATTCTTCTGTCTCAGAGACCTGCGTTACGGTGCGGTTAATGATAATCGCTCTATCATCTCTAATCTCTATACCTTTTTGATCGGCAAGGGTCATTACATTCTTGAAGTTCTGTTCTTCATCAAGGTCGATCAGAATATTTGCATAATTAATTCCATCAAGAATATGATAGGCAACCCATTGATTCAATTTGTTGGCCTTATCTGTTAGATCATCCGAATCGCTATACCTGCTTTTCAAATCGTCTAAGCTAGTAATGCCAAATCGATTGAAGGTGGTATCAGCAATTGCCATTACGCTAAAGTACTTACGGCGAAGGCGATCAGCAGCATATTCATCACATTGTGTTAGAACATCATCATAACCTGTAGCAGTCAAGGCCTCCATAAAGATGCTAATTCCATCCTGTGCACTTAATACTCCTTGTAAGGTTGGTTGAATATCTAATACTTTGTTGATCTCGTTGATATATCCGTTAGTCATTTCAATATCCTTCTGGATAATCTGACTTTCCTTATTCACTTTGATACTTTGGTACCCTTGCTCTCCAAACTCGATAGCAATATAATTACCAACCATATTGGTATCAGGAATACATCCTTCGTTATATTGGGTATGGATATACGGCTTATTTACAACGTGATTAAACACAAGCTCGCGGGCTTCTTCCATTGTAATATCCGATACTGAGCGACCATTTAACCATGTTGTCATTGCTTCGTTATTCGGAGCAAACATGGTATAAGTGCCGTTCGCATTAAATGCATGATTTAACTCTGCAACCTCCATCAGTGATACCCATTGAGAGTATGTTTCAGGCTGACTCTCCATGTATATGGTTATGGGTAGCTTATCTGATGTTGCAAAAATATCGTTAACTCCATTATCTTCACAACTGTTCATGAACACTAGTACAAGAATGGCAGCTAACGCTTTCAATTGTATGATAATTGTTCTCATCTGTTTAAAGATTTTTAGATTATTAGAATTCATGTTCCAACTAGTTTTCATAGTATGGATTCTGAACTAACTCACTATTCCTCTTAATCTCTTCTTCATGAATTGGAAGATAATAAGCATAAGGATTCTGCAATGCTTGCTGTATGGTAGCCCTGTCGGTACCATCAACATATAGCAACAACTTTTCGATCAAAAGATCTTTTCGCTCGAAATTGTTACGCTTTGCTACCCTCAATAGATCAAACCAGGCTTTTCCTTCACCGGTAAATTCGCGTTGACGCTCCATTAGGATAAAATCCTCAAAACCTTCTTTGCTTCTTGGAATATCTAATTGTGAAACCAAACCTGCACGAGCTTGAATACGCTCAACTTGCTGTTGTGCCTGCTCATATTCCCCAAGCACTGCTAATGCTTCGGCTTTCATCAGATATATCTCTGCTAAACGATAAACTATAAAGTTGCAGTCGAACTCTTTTCCTGAGTAGTACTGAGGCTTTTCTGGTGTTGCAGTGATAAACTTTAAGATTCTGCGTTCCTTGGTTTCATATGTGCCTTCTACTCCTCGTACATCATCATCCTCATATATCGGCTCTTCTTTT
This sequence comes from Puteibacter caeruleilacunae, assembly GCA_005217565.1. Taxonomy (GTDB): domain Bacteria; phylum Bacteroidota; class Bacteroidia; order Bacteroidales; family Prolixibacteraceae; genus Puteibacter; species Puteibacter caeruleilacunae. The sequence continues at coordinate 859,186 of SJCO01000001.1, read as the reverse complement.
AATTCAGCAGGATAAAGGAAATCAGGACTGACATTATTGTAGTAAAGTGCATTCCATGGTCCTGTTTGATTGTATTCTTTATCAAACTGTACCTCAAATATGCCTTCGTTGGTATTTCCCTCTGAGAAGATGCTAAACCATAATTCAGTACTCATCAATCCTCTAAAAGGATCGGCTAATACTAAATCACACTGTTCAATACTCTTCTGATAATCACCTTTCCAAAGATATACATCGGCAAGTAACGCCTGTGCTGCTGTTCTGGTTCCGCGGCCCCATTTCTCCCAGGACTCTACATATTGAGTTTTGATATTAGGAATTGCGTCAACTAAATCAGTTATAATATAGTCAAGAATCTCCTCTTCAGTACTCTTCTTCACTGTTAATTCCTGATTATCGGTCTCGTATGATTGAGCTAAGATAGGTACCTCTCTCCATACTCTCACCAAGTAAAAGTATGCCAATGAACGCATAAATTTAGCCTCAGCAATCATCGGACTTAACTCTGCTTTATCAAAGTTTGGGTCAATCTCTACTACCTTAGGAGCATTTTCAATTACCGCATTTGCATTATTGATAATTTCATACAAGAATCCCCATTTAGCGTAAGTATTCGTACTACTAATATTTCCCTCTCTTATTCGTCGGGCATTGGTATCAATTGATCGTGTATCCAGTTGATCAGATCTTAATTCTCCATAAATAACCAATTCGTATACGTTATCCTGAAGGCCTTTATAACAGCTGGTTAAGATTGCTTCAACATCTGCTTGTGTTTGCCAGAACTCTTCTTTTACAAGTGCATTTTCTGGCTTAAGTTCCAACCATGACTCACAGCTTGAAAACATGATTACGGCCACCATAAGTATGACTATTCTTTTCATATTCTGACTTTTACAAATTAATATTAATACCTACATTAATCATTCTAGGACGAGGTGTAGTTGCATTATCATGACCATTCATTCCAACCTCTGGATCCTGTCCACTATACTTAGTCCAGGTAATCAGGTCATAACCTGTAATGTAACCAGTAAGCTGTTTAAGGTGCAACGACTTACAGAATTTTGCAGGAGCACGATAAGAAAGGGTAAGACTTTTCAATCGTACATAACTACCATTCTCTACAAAGCGGTCACTTCCCAGGTAATTATATCCTCTGCCATATAGTGCACGTGGTATTTCTGTTACATCACCAGGTTTTCTCCAGCGTGCCAAAACAGCTGTACTCTGGTTATCACGACCTCTCATATTCTCGGTTGCGATACGTGTATCATTAATAACTTTTTGTCCTACCCTAAAGTGGAAGAATGCGTTTAACGAGAAGTTCTTGTAAGTAAGTCGAGGTCCCATACCACCAGTCACAATTGGCGTGGTATTACCTAAGTATACAATGTCGTTCTCATCTATTACACCATCGAAGTTGATATCCTGGTAAATTGCATCACCTCCTTTAAAGGTATTTCCTTTAGCATCAGACATGTAAACCAATTCTCCTTCTGGATTGTATAAGTCATTACCTGCCCGGTTCTTAGCTATAGCTGCATCATCATCAACATATACTCCTAAAGAACGGTATCCATAAATACTACCAATTGCTTTTCCAATTTCAACACGAGAAGCATATTTACCATTTGCATAGCTATAATTGTCGTAAGCAACATTATCAGGTAATCTTAGTCGCTTGTTGATATTTCGACTTAAGTTCCAATTTACTTGTAGCTTCAGTGATTTCTTATTAATCGCTTTCCAAAAACCACTAAATTCAAATCCTTCATTTTCAACATCACCATAATTCATCCAGGCAATTGTTGAGAAACCTGTGGTAGTAGGAAGCTTTACATTTTTCTGTAACTCATCAACAGTCTTACGTGTATAGTAGTCGAATACTACATTCAGCTTATGATTTAATAAGAATGCATCAATACCAACATTGGTACTCTTTACCTCTTCCCATTTTAGGTTATCCAAGGTCATTGAGTTTGCTGTAACAGCGTTGTGGTTCATATAGGTACCATCATTCTTGTATGTTCCATACTGAGGATAAGACTGTGCGGGTGCTTTACCAACCTCTCCGTAACTGGCCCTAAGCTTAATATCTGATATCCATGGTATATCCTTCAGGAACTCCTCATTACTGATTCGATACGCTAAACTGACATTTGGGAAATAACCAAAACGCTTTGAAGAACCAAACTTACTTGATCCATCCATACGTACACCGAAACTTACAATATACCTCTCGTCGTATGCATAATGAGCATTCAGCAACACTCCCATATCTCTACGACGTGTTGTTCCATTCCCCATTGAAGCGATATAACCTCCTGCTCCTGGATTTGTTAATTCACTACTTCCTGTATTACCAACCTTGTTGCTATAGGCATAACTATCGTGATTAGATGTTTGAAGCAATAGCATAGAAGTCAGCATATGTTTTTCGCCTAAACCGGGTCTGTATGTCAATCGATTTGATGTCTGTGTACTTAGACTCTCGTTGTTCGACTCGCGGGCTTCGTTAGCCGATGAGCTTAAATAATTCTTACCACTTGCAATACTTGGTAAAAATGAATTACCCTTAGTAATGTTCTTATCAAAGGCTATACTTGATTTTAATGACAAGCCCTTAGCTATCTGATAATTTAATCGGAATACAGAACGCACCTTTCTTGATTCAGTTGTACTATAACCTTCATTTACTACTGCCACAGGATTAATTGTAGATCCCTGGAACGTCTTCAATGGAGTAAAGTACTTATCGGTCATATTACCTTCTTCATCAATCTGATAAGGACTCATATTAGGCATTTTATAAAAAGCCAATTTACGTAATGAACCTTCACTTACTGCTGTGGTATTTCGTTCTCCAATAGTATATGAAAAGTCAGTTGAAAAAATAATCTTATCAGAAAGATAGTAGTCAATGTTCATACGGGTATTCAAACGACTGTAATCTGTTCCTTTAGTTGTTCCTATATCATCGAGGTAACCTAAACTAAATCGATAGCGTGCTTTCTCACCACCACCTGACATACTCAGGTTATTGTCGTGCGAGATACTATTCCTTGAAATTAAATCAATCCAGTTTGTATTCTGATTATACTCATCAAAATAGATATACTCAGGATCACCTGTCAATTCAGGGAAATCGTTAAGCATATTGATATACGACGGACTACCTTCACTATCTAAATAGCTATTCCACAATGCATCGTTCATTAAAGCAATGTAATCGTCGCCTGATAGCATTGGGATAGGATCTTCTACAAATCTTGATTTCATCTTATAAGAGAAATTAAAGCGTGTAGGTCCTCGCTTACCACGTTTAGTAGTAATAACCAAAACACCATTGGCACCTTTTGATCCATAAAGAGCTGTTGCTCCTGCATCTTTCAATACCTCAATACTTTCAATATCTTCTGGTGCTATATCTACTAACGCTCCATAATCATTTTGATCGGCTGTTTGAAAATCAAAATCATCCTGAATATCTGTTGGATAGATCACACCATCAAGTACAATCAAAGGCTCCTGACTGGTATTCAAACTAGATGTTCCCCTAATTCTTATCGACATACCTGAACCTGGAGCACCACTACTTGATACCATATCCACACTTGTTAACTGTCCCTGCAAAGCGTCGCCAAGTGTACCGGCTCCAACCGATGAAATCTCACTCATCTCAAAGCGCTGGTTAGCCGTAGTTAGATCTTTGAACGCAATTTCAAATACTCCACTATTACTTTGCTTACTTCCCGATACAACAACCTCTTCGATCTGCTGCTTATCGTCGGCAAGTGTTACATTAATGATCGGACGGCCATTAATCTTCAATGTTTGTCCTTTATAGCCAATAAAACTATAGCGAATGGTTTGATACTCCTTGTTGTACTGCAAAGAATATGATCCATCAAAGTCGGTTACTGTTCCATTAATAAATCGGTTATTATCTGAAACGATAATAATGTTTACTCCTACCAGAGGTTCTCCAGCCTCATCGGTTACTTTTCCTTTTATATTGGTGGTTTGTGCATAACCATTAACGCATCCGAAAACAACGAGCACACACCATATTATGTATTTTTTTAACATGCTGTTTTTTCTATTGGTAACTAACTACTTTATCAATTTCATACAACAATCCACCCCGTCCAACATGAGCCGCCTCGGTGTTTACATTAGCCGTCACGCTATTAAGTCCTTCAACCGTATAATTCTCTCCGGAAACGATTTTCATTTCATACATAATTTCTTCTTCCTCATCTTCAACAGTTGCTGAAGGCATCCATTCATTCATGTTCTCTTTTGGAAGAAGGTAATTGGTACGTTGATCAATTGATGAGTCTACAAAGAAATAGCGAAGCCAATCGATTAAGGCTTTATTGTCTTCTCCATTTGCTTCAGGAATTAAACCTGCCGCTTGTGCTTCAGCAATTGCCTCATTAGAAGGAATAAACGCAGTATATTTCTTATTCTTCAAGAAAGTAAGTCCGATGATATTCTTTTTGGTATCTCGTCGGTAGCCATCAATAGACTCAATGATATCATTAAAAGCTTTGAAATTATCATTCAATGCGATGTGATAGGCAAAGTGTTTAGATGGAGCCATGATTAGGTGATCTAACATATAAGAAGAACCATTAATACAGTCTACTTTATCTCCTACAACAGTTGGAATATAACCACGTTCTTCATTACCACCTGACCACACCTGATTGCCTTTAACGAAGGTGACACCAAACTTATTTTGGTTTCCGATAATCTGAAGATCCTCGGTGAACGTAACATCACCTGTAATGTTATGATAGCCTACCAATGAAGCCAGACGACTTCGGTTATATGGACGATCCTGATCATTTTCGACCAACGAGAAAATCTCATCACCTACAATATTCGCATCTCCATAATCAAGAGAGAACTCCATTACTTCCCAAGAATCATTATGAGGTACAAATGAAGTATAGTTGATCTTTTGGTTCAAATAAATACTGATTACTCCTGCATTCTCTAAAGCATACAGATACATATCGTAATCAGCTCTTGTAAATGGTACTTTCAATACACTATTAAAAAGAAGGATATCAGGACAAGTAGGTATTCCATAATAAACACCATTGCTTGCGCATTGAACTTTTCCTAAAGGATCATTGGTATCGAATACAATAGGTACGTTGTAATCATTCAGAACTTTTGATCCTGCGACACGCTCTGGGAATGCAAAATTATCCTCAGCAATGAAGTAGTTAAGAATATACTTTTTAGTCACAACCGAAAGATCTTCCAACGTAGGATAATCCTCGTTTAATACATTGGATGTTAACCATGCTTTTAATGCATCATCAAAAGGGATAAAGGCATTAATGTTAAAATTGTGGTTATCCTCATACTTTCCATCAAAATCATCTTCAGCTTCCAGATTCTTTCTATGTGGATCAAAAAGATAATAAGGAATAAACAGACTATCACGTGCTATACCACCGAACTTTTGGGTGATATCTTTGTCGTATTCAAAATACTTAAATTCATTCAATAGCGACAAGAAATAATCGTGTTTCCCTTCATTCTTGGTCATCAGTTCGTAAATGGTCTCCAATGGTTCAACCACCTGGTCAATCTTATATAGATAACCATTGTCGGCAGGAATTTCGTAATCGGTAATTTTGGCGTTCGCATAATAAATCGCCTCATTGTCGTATGTGTTATCGAAAAACTTTTGAAAATTCGATGCACCATCAGTTACATATGCTTCAGCAAAACGTTCCTTATGAAATAAAGGAACCCATTTATTACTCTTATAAACTCGTTTCTGCTTATTATCTCGTTCATCAATAACAAGCTCAACCGTGTCTTTTGCCATACTTGGCAACTTAGTAATAGGTTCTTCGAAAAGTGTTGTTAAACGTTTCTTTGTATAAGTATTCTTTACAAAATGAAAAGCAACAAGTTTTTTCAATTCAGGTAGCTCCACATCATTCAATCCACCTATTTGGTGCTTTGAAAAGTAATTAGCAAACGCTTCATCGTTTGGAGCAAAAACAGTAATATTTGCCCTACCTGCTAAATGGCTTTTATAACCAGTAAGATCAACTGCTTTTAAAAATGTAGTGTAGTTTCCATCATTAGTGAGTATGGTTGCAATATCACCTTCCAACCAATCGGGGGCCTTATACCGGGAGTCGATATCCTCATCACAGGAATGAAGAAAAAACATTAGAATAAGGCCTTTAAAAACCGTAAAAAGTTTCCTCATAATTATTTTAGATTTATTGTTAGTAGTTCAAATTTATATCGACTACAACTGAGATAGGTTTAATTTTGAAACCGCACATTCCACTTTTCGCTCACATACTGACCAACAACTACTTACAAGATGTATTTTTCTTAAAAAAAGTTAAAAAGGCACAAAAAAAGCCTTTTTTCAATAGTAGAAAAAAGGCTTAAGAGAGTGATTTATCCCAAAAAGAGATTGACTAACTTGGTTTTTTTGTATTTAGTATTTTGATTACTTTTTCTAACCGTTCGATACTGTCATTTAAACCGCCATTTCTATTACGAAGCTTCCACATTTTCTGTTGTATTTCGATAATATCCTGTAGCTCCTGAGCCAGTTTTTTACGTTTTGCAAATGACACTTTATAAAGATCATTGTCTTTTGCCTTAGCCCTTGCTTGTAACAATCGACATCCCCAGTCGGCCAACTGCGCTGACGTTCTAATTTCCTCAACCACCATCTTCGATTCTTCATTAGTTGGTTTGAATCCGTCGATCATGGCAACACTTGCAGCAATTTCTTCTCTTACTGTTTCAAGCAATGACATGTCGTACTTTTTATAGGTGTAATCCTTGTCAAAAGGAACAGTGGTTTTTTCCAGCACGTTAAAATAAGGAGTCCCTACCGGGATTTCATCTTTACGCCCCAGGTAGGCATTGGTTAACCTCAATAAAGCTTTTGCCAACGTAGCATCTTCTTCTTTTAACATGTACTGATTCATTAAGGCAGCTAAATCAGCTTCTTTATTCTCCTCAACCGACCATGCTAATCCTGCACCATAAACGAAGGCCGGGTAAGATGCCGAGATTGGTTGCATATGTCCTTTATCGCCCCAATCGGTATTTAGATATCCAATCGCTTTATATTTCTTACCATTAACGGCAGCATTAATAAGGTTTTGCTTTGCAGTCTCGGTTCTACCAATAAACGATCGCCAGCTACTTGTTCCTGGACATACATAGAAAGGAATATCCTCGTCATCAAAACGTTTACATTGTGTATCGTAAGGATGCGTTGGACGATATCCCCAAACCATACAGATAATATCCTTAGGCATTTGAGGAATCAACTCAGGGTGTTTATTCACAATATCACCCCACATCTGAGTCTGCTTTCCATATTGATGAACACGCTTATTGATCTTCTTCATGTAATCTAAATAAACTGTTCCTTTTCCATATTTTTCACAAGCCGCAGCCGATCGACCATATCCTAATTCGTAAGGCTCATCACCTCCCACATTAAAATATTTACTTGAAAAATTAGGCAAATATTCGGCATACAGGCTATCCATAAACTCAATAGGTTCCTGAGCTACCGCACACAACGTAATCCTTCGTCCATCAATAATCCAGTTATCAGATTCAACATTGTCAGGACGTTCAGAGAGATAGAAGTATGGCTCATGTTTTAGCCATCGTCCCATGTGTCCTAAGGAGTTCTGGTTTGGTACCAAATCGATATGACGCTCTTTACAGAACTCGTCTAATTCAAGTATTTCTGCCGCCGTAACCGGTGAGGCATTCTCCCATACTTGCTTGTGATTTTTGTATGCAAAAGTGTGTTCTACATAAAGCTGAATCTCATTAATTTTCCACGAAGCAAAACACCCAATCATCTCTTTCAAGGTCTTCATTGAAGGAACTTTATCTCGAGAGATATCAAGCATTACTCCACGACGATTAAAATCGGGACTATCAATAATTCTTAAGCAGTTAAGTTTCCCCTTTGTTAACTGAAGAGCTTGCTCTAGCGTAAGCAATCCGTAATATGCACCAGCTTCATCGTGTGCTACAAGTTCAATGTTATGCTCATTCACAGATAAGCGGTATCCCTGCTCTTCTTTTATCGTCAATGGATCAAGGTAAACCGACATAACAGTCTGTTCTCCTGGGACAACACCAGCAACTACCTCACATTGACAATCAAATGACTTATTGATTAAAGCTGCTACATCTTTGATCTTATCTCCGTACAATTCTTTCTGCACCAGGATTCTATCTCCATTAGGAGAAAAGACCTTATCTTGAATCTCTATGTTTTTAGGAGAAGGAAACAACAGATCCAACTTATCCTGAGCAACAACACTACCCACTCCTATGCTTATTAACAAGTAAATAATTAAAAATTTCATTTTAAGATTATTTGATTTGTAGATTATTAGATTTATAGACTTTTAGACCATGAATTATGGCTGAAATAGATACACATCACCCTGACAATCATCTCCATTGAAAGAATGAGCATCAATTTGCAGTTCATACTGAGCACCCTTATCAAGGTACTGAAGATCGATGAAATACATCCGATCCAGATCTTTACCCTCTTCTGTTGATCCAAAGTGATAATCCAATGCAACTGGTTTACCATCTTTTACAAACGATACATTTTGAATATTTAATCCGGCATTACCTTTAGTATGGTCGATTACAACTAAATACTTACCCGCTTGAGAAAGTTGCTTAGAAATATCGATACTAATCTTATCTGCACGATTCACTTCTTTGGCATTCCAGCTTCCAACCTTAACCGACTCTTCACGCCAGTAGGCAACACCTTCGTATGCCAATCTTAGCTGATGATTGAGTACTCTATTCTGAAATTCCTCCCAATTCTTCTCTCCCACAGGAATCCAGGCAGTCTCACACAATGCAAAATTTCGTGGATACACAGCCAAGTCCCATAGATCAGGTTTATTGGTAAAAGGAGTCCACAATGCCGACTGAATTCCCAAGACTAAGTCTAGTTTCTCTTTTGGCAGATTCGTTGGAATAGGCTGATATTCATAGGCCATTTTCAACGTCATCATTCCAGGCCATTTCTTAGGATGCAAAGGATTATCGGTCTGATCTTTCTGAAAGTAATATCCTCTATTTGAAGCAACTACTGTTTTCTGTCCGTTTTCAATAGCTGCAATGGCACCTCTGTTACCGCGCCAACTCATAATCGTAGAGCTCTTTGTAATTCCCCCCTCAAGGATTTCATCCCATCCCATTAAGTACTTACCATGTTTATTGATAATCTTCTCTAGTCGCTTAATAAAATACGCTTGCAATTCATCACTCGATTCAAGGTGCTCATCTTTCATTCTTTTCTGACAGTCGGGACATGCCTCCCACCATTCCTTTTTTACTTCATCTCCACCAATATGGATATACTCGCAAGGAAACAGGTCGACCAGCTCCTCAACAATCCCTTCAAAGAATGGGAAAACATCATCATTACCAGCACAAACAGCATTAGTTCCTTCATGTTTTTGGAATGGTTTCCCTCGCTGTGGAAAGTCCTTGAAATTAAAAATGTATTCTGGTTTATTGGCATTCTTGCATGCAAATTCAGGCATAGCATAAATCAATGCACATGAATGACCTGGAATATCAATTTCAGGAAGAATAGTGATATGGCGATCCTTTGCATAGGCAACAATCTCTCTAATATCTTCTTGTGTATAATAGCCTCCATATCGTGTTGTATCACCACGTTGTGGATAACCAGGTTGCATACGCCAGGCACCAACATCAGTCAACCATGGATACTTCTTAATTTCGATACGCCATCCATTATTATCAACTAAATGCCAATGAAATACATTCATTTTATGCTCGGCCATAATATCTAATGTATGCTTCACATAATCAGCATCACAGAATGTTCGGGATACATCAAGCATATACCCACGCCACTCAAAACGAGGGTAGTCAAGAATCTCTGCACAAGACATTTCCCATGTCTCACCAGGCAGTTTCACACGACTATAAATTTTAGTCGGCAACAACTGGCGAATTGTCTGGAAAGCATAAAAAGCACCTTCCTCGCCTCCAACAGAAATCTTTACTAAGTCATTACCAATATTCAGCTGATAAGATTCTTTCCCATATTTTGATTTCAGGTCATTATCATACTGAAGTAATATTCCAAAGTTGGTAGTTTGTCCCTCAACAATTCCCAATTCATACCCTAAGGCAGGCTTTATTTGTTTTACAAACTTTTGAGCCTCTTTAACCAAGCCTTCATTCGCAACAATCTGACAATCCTTGTCTAATTTGAAGGCACCACCTTTTACATTCACCTTAACAGGTAATGGCAGCAAATTCAATTTTTTTCCATCATTCGCAATAGCCCCATTCATCAAGATCAGGACAGCAAATAATGCTAGCACAATTTTCCTCATAAATTATTCTTTTTACATCTAAACGATCCCCTTTATTAAGTACCAGCCAAAAAACTTTGCCTGACACAAAAACAAACTTACTTTTTATGATGCAACACCTACTTTGATTTTGGATTCAACAAGTTCGATTATGGAATTCAACCTGATTTACTGCAAATTAGAAATGAGGACTTATTAAAAATGGGCTACCTCTTTCGAGATAACCCATTATTAAACATTCATGATTGCTTCCAGCTCAAGCAATCGTAATTTCAATTTATCAATGCAATCTAGTCTGCCAACGCACTTACCTCATCAGCGGTCAGCACATAATTATAGATCGTAGTTCCTGCAATATCGCCAGTAAAAGCATCTCCATAGCCACCAGTTCCATCTTGAGCAATATGGAAAGGATTTCCACTATCAATATCTCCAACTTCGCTCATATCAGCACTTCCAATTTCTTCTCCATCCTGATACATGGTCATATTACCATCTCTATCATAAGTTACGACTAATAAATGCCAGGATCCATTATTGAATGACTTACCTGCATCTGTAGTTCTCACATCTGCTTTATGACCTTGCCCGTCTGATACTACAGCTCTCCAATTGCCTTCAAGAAAGGCAATCGTGATACCTGTATTTCCAGAACTAGCCCAGTTTTGTGTTGCCAGCATTTCAGGATCACTATTAGAGGCTGTTGTTTTCACCCAAAACGACAATGAGAAGTCTTCTGTATTCTTAAAGTTTAAATCTGGATCATCAGCCACTTTTGAGAATCCTTCTGCACTTCCATCATAACTATGTCCATAGTATTTACTTTGGAAATGTTGCAAATCCCCAAATTCACTTGCCAAAGGAATATGCTTATTGGTTCCATCCTTACGCTTTAATTCAAATCCAGTAGGATTAGTCACAGGAGGAGGTGGAGGTAAAATTTCTAGAGAAACAGTCCACTCAACGGCTATACCATTCTTCGATTTTACAAGGTACTTCTGTGGCTGTGAAAAATCACCCATTTTACCAAAATCAACCGATCCACTAGCTGCACTTACAGTACAACCATTCTCAAGCTTTGCAATACCATACAAATTCGTTAAATCTGTACCTGTTTTAACAACAACCTTCACCGTCTTCTGATCTTTATTCACGTCAAATGAAACGGTTACATCTTTCAGCGATGCATGATCATCATTTACAATTTCACGAGTATACATACGCACCTCCTTGAAACTGCTATCATCATAGACAAGAGGCTCAACTTCAACCTCCTCACAACTGGACATTACCAATCCAGCAATCAAAAACATTAGGGCAGTAATATATCTGTGTTTCATAATTTTACCTGTATGATTATTTCCAGAATTCATGTTGTTTTAAATTTTGATTCAGTAGCATCTGTGACTTAGGAACAGGACGATAATAGTACTGAGGCTCTACAAATTCCCCAGGATTATCAAGTTCTCTATCCCAAACAATATGTCCCTCATCTCCATTTTTCAGACTAATAGGTTCATCAAGAGAAACTTTATTCAGTCCACTGTAAAATGCAGCATCTTCAGCAGATAATCCGTTATAGTAGGCCTCTGCTTTTACCAAATCAGCTGCTGTTTCTGCAATAATGATATCAGCTTTATCATCTCCTGTCACTTCCAATAAACTAAACTTAGCTCCACCAGTAACAGTCATTTTAGGTACGTACATTCCTCTTTGCAGATTATGAGATTTACCGTTCACAGTAAGAATTGCATCACCAAGGTGCCAGCGCATTAAGTCATCATAACGAAGACCTTCACAAGCCATTTCAACACGTCTCTCTCTTCTGATCTCCAGAGCCGCACCCTTATGCGCAACATCAATATTAGGATAACGACTATTTAAGATTGGATCAATTGAAGTAGCTACAGTAACCTGTCCTCCGGTTAATCCGGCTCTTGTTCTTAACTGATTGATCGTTTTATCCAATACATCATTGGTCAATGTTCCGAGCTCGGCATTTGCCTCTGCATTAATCAATAGTACCTCAGCAAAACGAAATATAGGCAAGTCGTTATAACTCTTTCCCCAACTCCAGGCATCAGCCTCCTTAGGAGTAAACTTAATCTGACCTAATCCTCCAAATAAAACCTTTGCAATGTGAGGAGAAGAGCTTGACGCCTGTTGATATCCTGGATAACTTACCGTTGCTTTTAATCTCGGATCACGATTATCAAAAGTATGACGATACTCTAACACATCTAACTCGTCTTTTGTATAAGCCGATCCATCAAGTTTCAGGTATTCATCTACCAAATTCTGACTTAAACAGTACTGCCAATCCAATCGTGTATAAGAACCATGCATTCTTTTATCCTTCTCATAATCCTCAAACAAGATAATTTCTGAATTGGAGCTAAGATTTAAGCTATTAAACAATCCCTCATAATCGTTAGACAACGAAAAACCGCCTTCATCCATAATCTTCTGTGACGCATCTTTAGCGATCTGAAGCAAAGTATTGAAGTCAGAAGCCTTTTGTTTGGTTAAGTAGGCAGCTTCAGTTGAGTTCTTCATTCCATATTTTCTGAATGTTCCTTCATAGAGTGCAAATCGGGCAAGACTAGCAAGTGCGGAGAATTTATTAATCTGCGTATTGTCATCACTGTTAAGACTCATCTTAGTTGCTGCAAATTGAAGGTCAGCAATGATTGAATCAACAACTGCCCCCCTTGGATCCTGCACTTTAAATAACAATTCCTCGTCGGTTGTTGCCAGAGGTTTTGAGTACCAGGGCACATCACTAAAACGCTTCACTTTACTGATATAAAACTGTGCTCTAAAGAATCGGGCAGCACCTGCATAATGATCCTTCTCTGCCTGTGTCGCAATAGCCTTATCATAACTATCAAGAAAGAAGTTAATACTTCTTAGGTCTCCCCAGGACCAACCTCCTACATTCTCTTCTGAAACAGCTCCATGGATCAAATCCCATGTAGCATCCTTGGCCTCTCTCTGTGCGATATTATCGCTACCTATATCGTCATACGATGCTGAAATATTTCCATACAAACCATTGATATAAGTATTTAGGTCTGATGCTGTATTAAAGAAATTCTCTTCTGTAATTTCTGTCTTTGGAAAGCGATCCATAAAGCTATCGTTACATGATACCATGGTCGCAAACACCAAAACAATGTATATATAAACTAGTTTCTTCATGATTAATCAATCAAATTTTATCATTAAAACATTACATTGATTCCGAATGAAATCTTCTTTTGCATAGGATAATCACCTGAACCACTTAGTACCTCAGGATCCATTCCATATTTTGTAACATCTGAAATAGTCAGGATATTTTCGGCACTAACATAAAAGCGTACTTTCGACAGTGTTAATTTGCTCATCCAGCTCTTTGGAAGTGTATAACCCAACGTTACATTCTTTAATCTAAAGTAAGCTGCATTAATCAGGTATCTTGTTTGAGGAATCCCTAATTCCGACCATGAATCTTCGGCTGCATATGCTTTAAGTCTTGGAAAATAAGCATCGGTGCGCTCTGGCGTCCAAACATTATTCACAATATGCTCTGATACTTGTGCCCAAGGCTGTGCCAGAATACCCCAGAAATAATGGTTTCCACTACCGGGATAATAGTCGCGTTTTCCCACTCCCTGTCCGAATATTCTTAAATCAAAGTTTTTCCAATCAGCTGATATATTAATACCATATCGATAATGACTTTGGTTGTTTCCGATGATTGAATAATCACCTGTATTTCCATAGCGCCAAGCACCATTAGTAATCTTACCATCACCATCAAGATCTTTCCACTGAACATCCCCAACAGCTTTATATCTAACCTCATCTGAAGCCAAGTGATCCTCATAGGCATGATTTAAAACCTCATCTGCCGACTGGTATAAATCTAACGACTGTAATCCCCAGATATCTCCAATTTCTTCTCCTACATAGTAGTCATCAAGATAAGCATCTGGATTATCAAATTTTGTAATCCATGAACGACTGTCAGAAATATTAAATCCTACACTGTAATTCAAAGGAGATCCTGCAACATCAAACTGATCCTTCCAATTAATCGTTAACTCCCATCCTCTGTTTTTCAAATCTGCAGCATTTTCCTTTGGTTCTGATGTTCCCAAAACGCCAGGAAGTGATTTCGACTTCGTTAACATATCTTTGGTAATACGCTCATAAATATCAAGAGTAGCATTCAATTTATTATCAAATAATCCAACGTCTACACCAACATTTAAACTCTCAACAGTTTCCCATGTAAGATCACCTGCTACAAGTCCTGGTTTATATACAGCAATTGGCTGGTTACCACCTAAGATTTGAGAAATCTTACCTGAACTCATTGAAGCAATATATGCATAATTACTTACCGATTGGTTACCTAACGTTCCCCATGATGCTCTTGGTTTCAGAGAAGACAACCAGCTCAGTTCAGGCATAAAACGCTCTCGATCTAATCTCCATGCAACAGAGAAAGAAGGGAAGAATCCAAATCGATCATCACTAGGGAAGCGAGAAGATCCATCATAACGCCCATTAGCTTCAACAATGTATTTTTCATCGAATATATAGTTGATACGACCAAAAACTCCACGAACTGCCCAATCGCGATAAGTCGCCTCATTAGTAGCATCACCTGTTGCCAACTCTAAAGTTGGAAGTTCTGAAGAAATAAGATCTTTCTTGGAAGCCTCAAACTGGTCATAAATACTCTCTTCCTGGTTAAATCCAAACACTCCAGACAAAGCGTGTTTTTCAAATGTTTTATTGATCGAAGTATAAATATTTATCCCTTTATAGACTGTAGTACTATTTCCTTTCCAAACTGAAGAAGACGGATATTTATACTGTGTTGCCTCCTCTGGACCTGTCTTGAAAGGAACAGGAATACTATAACTATCTTTATTCCAGTTGGTTTTTTTAACCGTATAATCACCATTTACTTTCCAAATATCCTTAACCAGTTGTAACTCTGCTGTTAGCTGAGTCATGATAATACTATTCTTAGTTTTAGCCCTAATACTTTCAGCACCACCAATCATATATGCTCCTTCACTCGTATATGAACCATCAGGATTGTAGATTGGAGAAGTTGGACTGGTTCGGTTGATATTATGAAACATTAACCAGTGACTTTGATGAGCTGGTTCATTATAACTTGTATTCTCCCATGATGTATTGTTTCCAACCTTTAGCCAATCGGTGATTTCAAAGTTTAGCTTGCTTCGTACATTATATCTTTGAAATTTATCATTTCCATGCTCGAAGATACCATCTTCATCAAACATTGCTCCTGAGAAGTAATAACTTGTTTTCTTTTCTCTCCCAGAAATCGCAAAGTTATGATCTTGTGACACACCATAATCGCGATATACTTCATCGAACCAGTCGGTCGAAGCAAAGTGCTGCCAGTAACGAGAATCACCAGGACTCATTCGCCATGCCGGAGCCTTACCTTCAGAAACCAATTTTGCATACTCAACGTGTTCATCAGGATAAAGGTCCGAATAGTAAGGATAAGCCGCTGTTTCCTTGGCAACCATTACCTGATATGGATCAGTAACCATATCGGGTAATACTGTTGGAGATCTAAAACTCATTCCACCATTATAGGTAACAGACAATTTTCCATCACCAGTCTTGGTTTTAATCAACAATACTCCAAATGAAGCTCTAGCACCATAAATTGCGCACGATGCAGCATCTTTTAATACCGACATTGATTCTACATCATTTGGATTTAATCGTGCCAAATCGCTTTCACTCGAAGAAATACCGTCAATGATAATTAATGGTGAACCTCCATTGATCGATTCAAAACCTCGAATATTAATATTCGGAACAGAAGAAGAACGTCCATTTGACAAATCTACGTTCAAGTTTGCAATGGCCCCTTGCAATCCTTCACTGATATTTCGAATAGGACGATTCTCCAATACTTTGGTTGAAACCGTTCCTACTGCTCCCGACATGTTGATCTTTTTCATTGAACCGTATCCTACAGCAACAACCTCTTCCAGACCAAAAGCATCTGATTCTAAAACCACATTGATGGTGGTCTGTCCTGCAATTTCAATTTCCTGAGGCTTCATTCCCACAAATGACACAACAATTACTTTCACACCTTCAGGAATTTCCAACTCATAGTTTCCATCAAAATCAGAGGTAATACCAATAGTTGTTCCTTTTACCACAACAGAAGCACCAGGTAGAGGTTCTCCTTCTTCATCGGTTACCTTTCCTTTGATCGTTTTCTTTTGCGCTGGTACTGGCGCTACTGCTTTTGCACTTTTATCTGGTGCAATAACGATTGTCCGATCAACAATTTCATACTTCAAATCAGTATCTTTCAATACTTGATTTAATAGTTCATTTATTGTTGCATTACGAACATTGTAGTTCACAGCCTTCTTCACATCCACCAACTCATGATTATAGAAGAATGAAAACTCACTCGACTGCTTAATTTTCTGCAAAACTTCCTCAAGTTCAACGTTTTCTCCTTTGAGAGTAAACTTTGCAACTTGCGAATAACTACTTGCCGAAACCACAAATACGTTCAAACAGAGTAGAAAAAGAGTTAATTTCATAATCAAAACAAATTTTAATCCTATCCCTTGAAAAAAGGATAAGATTTTTGTCCTCAACGTTTTTTTCATAATTTTGAAATGTTATTATTTAACAATGTCCCAGCTCCAACTGGGAGATATAGCCTGGAGAGAACGGCCAATTCTCTCCGGGTTTAATTATCTAGTTATCTTTATTGTTTTTCCATTATTATTGAAGTCTATCGAAGTTCCCGTTTTCCTAATGATCTTAAATATCTCATCCAGATTATCATACCTAAGAAATTCTCCTGAGAAACGCACTGATTTTAATGCCTCATCCTGAAATTCGAATTCAACATCATACCAACGCTCCAGAATTCTGGTGATTTGCTCAAGTGTCTCATACGTAAAGACAAATCGACCATCTTTCCATGATATATACTGACTGACATCTACTTCTTTAACATTTATAATAGTCTCATCCTTATTATAAATACCCTGTTGCCCTGGATTTAAAACAATATCATCTACAGCTGACTCTTGCTGATAGAGAGAAACTTTCCCCTCAACTAATGTAGTTTTTATTGAAACATCATTGTTGTATGCCGATACATTAAATTGGGTTCCCAACACACGCACCTGCATACCATTCAACTCCACAATAAAAGGAAGCTGTTTATTCTTTCGAACACTAAAGTATGCCTCTCCTTCCAGTTTAACCAATCTTTTTGTTCCAACAAACTTATTAGGAAACACTAATCTAGAATCAGCATTCAACCAAACTTCAGTACTATCTTCAAGCACCATTTTATATTCCCCCCCTCTTGGGGTAACCAGCGTCATCCATTCAGGCTCTGCCTCTATGTCTGCGTCTTTAGTATCAACAATTGTATTACCATCAACCGACACACCTACTTTCTGCTTCAATTCCTCTCGATGTTGATCATTCAAGTTCTGTAAATCCCACTTTTCTCCTTTCGAAGATTCCAGATAGGCCTTTGGTTCTCCTGGTTCAATTTGAGCAACCGCTGTTTCATCCACAGTGTCAACCTTACTAGAAAGATATTGATATACTGCTATAATTGATATACTCAATACAAGAATTGTAGATGCAGCAACTGCAAACTTCTTTAATCGTCTTTTCCGGGCAATTCCCCCTATTCTTCTCTCATAAGCACTCCAGGCTTTTTCACTATTAAATTGATCATACCGTTCTATTGCTGATACAATTTCCTTGTCTTCCTGTAGAATATTAAAAAGTTCCTGATTCTCCACACAATCCTTAGTCCAGGCATCAAGGTCACTATTCTCCTTCTTTGATGCACGACCAATCCAATTCTTCCCGATTAAACTCCCTATCTTAATACTTTCAAAAATATTCTTCATACCCCTAAAACGACAAGAAATTGATTTGGGACTACATGAAAATGAAAAAATTTTACTTTTTCTTTCCCAAACGCTCACACAACAATCATAACAAACTAAATATCTAATACTTAAGCCTTGAAATTATTTTTAAGAGAGATATACAATAAAAACACATGGCTTAATTCATTTCTCAAAGTCGCATATGCCCTAGCCTTATGTGTCTTTACAGTATTTACAGCAATGTTCAATTCTTGAGCTATATCTTCATTACTCATTCCCTTTAATGCAAATAGGATAATTTTCCTTCCGGTGGTAGGCAATTTATTTACCTGATGATAAATGATTTTGTAAGCTTCGTTTTTTAATACCTCTTCAAGAAAGAACTCCGACGATTCCACTCGATCGTACTCATAACCAAGAAACTTATTCTTTACCTGTTCATGCTTCAAATAATCAAGACATGAATTTCTGATGGTTTTATAGAAGAAAGATTTTATTGTTACATTATTAACGAACACTTTTTCTTTTTCCCAAAAAGAAACAAATGCCTCTTGAACAATATCTTCGCAGACTGATGAATTATTGATAAATTTTGCAGCAAACGAACAAAATATTGGATAATTAGCATCAAAGAATTCCTTCAATGCAAATTCCTGTCCATCAAGCAATTTTATTTTAATTTTCTGAGAGTTCACGTTAGTTTAGCTAATTTTCCGTTCGAAATATAGCAAATTTTTTAGGCAAAACTATTATAACTAATTACTCGCTCTAAAAGCGTCGTAAAAATATAGTTCGCAAACTCCCCATAACTATTAGCTTACCCCCAATGACAAATAATGGGCTACCTCTTTCGAGATAACCCATTATTAAACATGCTATGGAAAAACACTAATTTCTATTTCTTCGGTTGATCTAGCTCGTAGTCCAGATCATATAAACTTACCTGATTCTTTCTCCATACAGGTCCTTCAAGAAATACTGGATGAGGTTGCACAACGTCCCATTGTCCGAGTTTCTTCAACATCGCTTTCGTTTTCTCGATATGCTGCATTGCTACATCATTCTGCTCTGAAAGATCATCTTTTAGATTAAACAACATAGGGAATCTATCTGGTAAACGAATTAGTTTCCAGTCTCCGATTCTGATAGCCGCACTAATTGTAAACCTCCACTTCAACTCCTCATGTGGAGTAGCCATATTCGAACCATCAAGATAAGGTACCAAATTCACTCCATCAAGCTTATCTTCAGGAGTAACAGTACCACCAGCCAGCTGCACGAAAGTAGAAGCTAAATCAAGACTAATCACAGGCTTATCGTAAACTTTACCTGCAGGCAACTTCCCTTTCCAACTCATAATAAATGGAACATGCATTCCGCCTTCCATCAATATACCTTTCTGACCATTCAGTGGAGCATTCAATGAACCATTACTATTCACAGGACCACCATTATCGCTTAAGAATACAATCACCGTATTATCAGTAAGACCTTCTTTCTCTACGGTTTTGAGGATTTTACCAACGTTTACATCTAATCGATGCACCATTCCACAGTAGGTTCTGCGCTTCTTATCTTTCACATGCTTATAAAGCTCCAAATCCTCTTTAGTTGCCTGCATTGGTGCATGGGGTGCATTAAACGAAGCAAACAAAAAGAATGGTTCCTTTTTATGACGTTTGATGAAATCAACACACTCATCCCCTTTATCGTCGGTGATATAAGTAATAGGCTGAGGCTTCTTGTAGTTACATTCTATCGGACTTTGATAGCCTCTACCATCCGGCTTTTGTGTAAAGTAATCATGTCCGCCACCTGTATAGCCCCAGAACTCATGAAATCCTCTTTTCAATGGATGAAAATGAGGCTTTTCACCCAAATGCCATTTCCCGATTAATCCATTCACATAGCCCAGCTTTCCCAGTCGATCAGCAATCGTCGTCTCTGTAACAGGTAGACCCAGATAATTGGGATCAAAACCCTTCTGTGAACCTCCAATGTTGTTATCATGACCAAAGCTCACCTGATTACGACCTGTCATGATTCCTGCACGCGACGGACTACATACCGGAGCAGAAACATATCCATGACTACACATCACACCAGTCTTGGCCAATTTATCAATGTTGGGAGTTTTAATCTGCGAACTCCCATTGTAACTTAAATCTCCAAAACCCAAATCGTCAGCCAAAATAAGGATGAAGTTAGGTTTACTTTTGTCGGCCTGTCCTTCTCCTGCTTTTGCCTGATGAATACCAGGCATCATTAAGGTGAGTGCGCCTAAAATAGCACTCGTTGCTTTTTTTGAATAATTCATTACTTAAGATTTTTTGATCTTTTGATACTCAGATTAGAAGAACTATGTGTTATCTCCGAAATTGCAAAACACAATAACATCAACGATACTACCAATAACTACTAAATCTGATTTCCATTTTGTTAGTTAATCTTTACTATTCCTAAACTCAAAGGAATAATATTTTCACCCCTATCACGGGGGATAATTCATTTTCAAAGAGGGGGTAAATTCGTATAACCTCCCCCCTCTAAGCTTTTTCTATCTGGTTCTCAACAATATTACTCTATATTCTTATGCTTTACCTTTGTCTCCGTTCGTTCAAAAATAAGATCGAATGTCTTCAGCATTTCTTCAACCACGTTAGTATTTTCATCATAAACATTCACGCTCTCCGAGATATCTGTACTCAAGTTATACAATTGATATGGCCCTGCAAATGCATTCCCGCGAGGTGCCTCTCTGCCACCTGAACCATTACCCAATACAAGTTTCCAATCTTTATTTCTGATGGCAAACATACCCCCAGATGAATGATTAATTACAGGCTCTTCTCTCATCTTTTCATGCCCCTGAAGCAATGGCAAAAAGCTAAAACTATCTTCTCCTGCAGCATTCCTATCATGATTAAGATTCAGTAATTCACAGAAAGTCGCATAGAAATCGGTCAAGCAGATTGTTTCATCGCAGCGTGTTGCCGTTTTTACTCCTTTAGGCCATTTTACCATAAACGGAACACGATGACCTCCTTCCCAGATATCAGCTTTCGTACCTCTAAATTGGTAATTCGACCGATGATTTTTCACATCAAATGCCTGCATTGAGCTATCAGCAACATGGCAATGATCATACTTATCAGTTCGATCAACCTGGTACATAAATGATGCATTATCACTGGTAAGAATAACCATAGTATTCTCATCAATATTCAACTGCTTGAGCTGATCCAAGATCTGTCCAACTGTCCAGTCGACCTGCATCACAAAATCACCATAGTGTCCCATTTTCGATAATCCTCTGAAGCGTGGATGCGGAGCAACAGGTTTATGCGGTGCTGTCAGTGGAAAATACAAAAAGAACGGATCCTCTTGATGCTCATCAATGAACGCCTTAGCCTTTGCCGTAAGTACATCAAGACAGTCTGTATGGACAAAATCGGCATTGCCCTCACCTTTGCGACGATACATTGGAAATCCAGAAGCATCAAAGATACGATCAGACGCTCCTACAAAATGATCATTTTCGATAAACTGATAAGGAGGAAAATCTAATGATGCTGAAATCCCGTAATAATAATCGAAACCATTCTCTGTAGGTCCATTATCGATTGCTTGACTAACATCCAGGTAAGCCTCACCCTTCGGACGATCCGGTCGATCGTGTTTAAATGGCATGTCCATCCCTAAATGCCACTTGCCAATACAACCAGTAGCATATCCGGCAGATTTAAATACATCGGCCACAGTACTTCTATCCGGATCAATCAAATGACGATCATACCCATTAAGCACACCTCTTTTCTTCCATGTTCTCCAGCAATATCTACCAGTTAAAACTCCATACCTGGTGGGCGTGCAGACTGCCGATCCGGAATGTGCGTCGGTAAAGATCATTCCGTCTTTTCCCATCTGATCTAAATGAGGTGTAGGGATTTTCGATGTATTATTTAGTAGATGAACATCTCCAAATCCAAGGTCATCTGCAAGGATGATAATCACATTAGGTTTATTCATATCATTGCCAGACATACTTACCAGCGTAAGCATGCACAACGACAATAGTAGGGTCAGCTTAATCTTCATTATACGATTATTTTACCGGTTCTATTGTAAACTTGAATTCATAATGATTTGGCTTCAACAAATGGCGTTTCAATGGAGTTCCGCCCCAACTGTTCTTACACCCCAAGCCCATTTGTTGGTAATCAATATTGATGGTTGTAAAATCACGTGTAGGTAGTTCCACATCATGCTTTGCTTGCGCTAAATCTTCCTGTGTATAACTCCAGGCGCTAAAGTTCAGCGATGAATCACTACTAAAACGAATTCCATTACCTGCATCATCAACAAATGTTACCCATCTGACATCTGTCCTGTTTCCGTTCTCCTGAGCCATTACATAAGGATGATGTAATTCAGACACCTTAGCAGTATAAGTCCCGATTGCAGCACTCTCCTTTCTATCCCAGTATGATTCATGCGGACCGCGACCATACCATTTCACCTTATTCATTGCAGGGATCACCGCCATACTCATCCCTAGACGTGGGATCACCTTAGCCTTTGCAGCCTTAGCATCCAGACTCCAATCAACATCTACCTTACCATCTCCATACAACGTATAGGTGACGCTATAAGAAGCTGCCACTTCAGGCAACTCATAAGTTGAAACAACTGTTACGTGTGCTGATGTTTTCTCTTCAATATTGATCGATTTCAAAGAAAGGTTTTGAGTAGCCTCTTTCCATTTTCCGAAGAATCCTTTCTTTATATTGGCATCGTTATCAGTCATGGCACGCCAGAAATTAGGCGTCAAGTCTCCCTTCATGAACTCTTTACCATTCACCGCGTAAGATGACAGTAAACCAGTTGTTTTATCAATAGTAGCAGTATAGTCTTTCCCTATAAAATGATAAGCATTGTCTTTCTCTTTAAGCTTCAGTTTTTCTACACTTACGAGCTCATCATTTTTAGTACATCCCCCAACAGGTAAGCGATATTGATCCCAGGCAATTACATGTCCTTCAGGTGCCCACCAACATGCCTCATTCAATTTAAAACTCAACTTGAAGAAATATTCTTTATCTGCCTCAAAAGGATAATCGACATACGGAGCTCTCATACTAATCGTAGCCTGAGGTGCGACATAAGGTAGTTTTAGCACTCCCTTATCTACACTCACACCATTGGCTAGCAATTCCCAATGCGCATCAACAAATCCAAGATCTTTAAAAAAGAACTTATTATAGATTTTCAAATCATCATTCACATTTACAATCGGCAATAACTTCACATTCTGATGAGCCTTTTTCACCTCAATTAAACCAGGACTAGCTTTACGATCAGGGGTTACCAAGCCATTGATCAGAAAGTTACCCACATATTTCTGGTAACGCTTATCTTTTGAATGATTGATTACAGGTCCGAAATCTCCTCCATAGGCCCAGAATGGCTTCCCATCATCAGTATGAGCGATAAGTCCCTGATCTGCCCAATCCCAGATAAAACCACCTTGGATACTTGGGTAGCGCTCAAATACTTCCCATAAATCGCTATATCCTCCCATGCTATTCCCCATTGAGTGCGCATATTCAGTAAGAATATATGGTCGCGATAACGTCTCCTCATAGGTCGATCCTCTAAACGCTTTCTTCTTGGTAAAAGCAGCCTCCACTTCATCTGACGACACATAGCGCTGATCGAAAATCTCCGACAAATAACCTCCTCTGAGAGAGTCCTTGATATTATGAACGTCGTGATAACTAATCGGTGTTATCGGATCAATCGCCTTTGCCGCATTTTTCATGTCAACAAACGTACGACCCTTTCCTGATTCATTACCCATCGACCACATGATCACACAAGCATGATTTTTATCTCGATGCATCAAGCGCTCCATACGATCAACACAGGCAGCACTCCAAATAGGATCATCACCTGGAAGACCCTTAAAACGGTTCTCATGCGTCTCCAGGTTGGTCTCATCATATACATAAATACCGTAACGATCGCACAGTTCATAGAAATATGGATGCGAAGGATAATGGGCTGTCCGCACTGCATTGATATTGTATTGCTTCAATAGCTTTACATCCTCCTCCATACGCTCCCTTGAAATCGCATTTCCACGATATGGATCCATCTCCGGACGATTCACTCCTTTTAAATAAATGCGCTCACCATTCACTAGAAAGGAATTACCAACAATTTCTACCGACTTAAAGCCAATGGGTATTGAGGTACATTCTATCACCTCATCACCTTGCCGCAATTCACAATATAGCTTATAAAGATGTGGTGTTTCTGCACTCCATTTCAAAGGATTTACTAACTCTACATTCGCTTCAAACGACTTCTCTTCACCAGGTTTTACAATCATCTTCTCTAAAGCCCCTTTCCCTTCATGAACCGGGGTATTATCAGCGTTATATAGCGCATATCGCACCTGATATGCCTCCGCTTTATCAGCACTATTCTTAACATCAACTGTCAACTTTAATGATCCATCTTTGTACGACTTATCTAATCCTGTAACAGCATAGATATCACGCATGAATGCCTTAGGTGTAGAGAACAAATACACATCACGATAAATCCCGCTTAAATCCCATGCATCCTGATCCTCTAAATAACTTCCATCACTCCATCGGTACACCTCAACTGCAAGCACATTCTTACCTTCTTGCAGATAATCAGTAATATTAAACTCTGCGGGAGTCATACTTCCCTGACTATAGCCAACTTTTTTACCATTTATCCAGATATAAAAAGCCGACTTTACCCCTTCAAAATGGATAAATACTTCTCTGTGGTTCCAATCTTGTGGTACTTCAAATTCTCTGCGATATGATCCTACAGGTGAATACTCAGCAGGAATATAGGGTGGATTATTAGGAAAACAATATGGCTGATTCAGATAAATAGGGACACCATATCCCTTCATCTGCCAATTGGCAGGAACCTCTATTTCATCCCATGATGAAACATCGTAGTTTGAACGATAAAAATCTTTTGGCCTTTCGCCCGCTTTCTTCACCCACTTAAATTTCCAGTCTCCATTAAGCGACTGTTGAAATTTTGACTCTCCAGCATCTTTATTTAATGCATCTTCTGGTCGGTCGAAAATTCCGAACAATGCATGTGGTTTTTCTTTATTGATTCCTATGATGGCATGATTCTGCCATTCAGGCTTTGAATTTTGTGCACCGACACTTTGCAGCAACACAATCATAAAACAACTAACGATTATTCTATTCAACTTCATACTCGATTATTATTAGCATCCGGTTTCAGAGTGCAAGTAACACAACCCCCTCTTTTTATTAGAGGGAGTAAATCGTAAAACGACAGGGGGTATTTCAAACCTGGTGGAAAATCATCCCATGATCACCAATAATCGTACGGATTTCTGTCAATAGTTACTACTACTGCTGTTTAAGAAAGGCTGATGGCGTCATACCAAACTGCTTTTTGAAACATTCCCTGAAATACTTCATATCGGAATAACCAACCTCCGATGCAGCCTCGGTAATGTTATACTGGCGACTTAAAATATACTGTGCTGCCTTCTTCATACGGATGTTACGCACAAACTCATTGATCGACATTCCTGTTATTCCTTTGGTCTTTTTGTAGAAAGCACTCTGACTCATGCCCACCTGATCACTTAGCATCTGTACATTAAAATCAGGATCGCCAATTCCTTCTTCAATTAATTCTACAACTTGTCGCAAGAATGCTTTATCCTGATCAGCCAACTCCAATTCTGATGGTTGCAACACTACATCTTCCTTGAAATGCTCCTTTAATCGCTTCTGGTTCTCCAATAAATTCTTAATCCTTAAGGCCAGATATTCGATACTAAATGGTTTCGTCACATAATCGTTGGCCCCTGCAAGCATAGCCTCATCACGAGCCTCCTCTGTAGCTTTAGCTGTTAACAATACCAACGGTATATGCGATAGCTCAATGTTAGCTTTAACCTTCCTACACAACTCCAATCCATCCATCTCTGGCATCATCACATCCGAGATAATCAAATCGGGATTATGCTGTACAATTGCCTCATAACCTTTATTCCCATCCTCGGCAAGTACCACCTCGTATCGCTCCTTAAAGAAGGAATTCATAAACTCTCGTAGCTCATCATTATCATCAATCACCAATAGCTTGGCTTCATAATCGTTTAAATCAACAACAGCCTGATTCTCCTTGTCGGTAATACTCTCTTCCTGCACCTCCTCCGGACGGACACTTTTGTAGGAAGTCTGCTTTGTTGCCACCTCACTTGCCAGATAATGATCTCCACTCATCGGTAGTTCTATGACAAAGGTTGTTCCCTTATCCTCTTTACTGGTGAATGAGATTTTACCATGATGCAACTCTACATATCGATGCACCATTGCCAAACCGATTCCCGAGCCAGTATCTTCGCCCGACTGGTTATCAGCACGGAAGAAACGATCAAAGATCTTTTCCTGATCCTCCTCTGGAATACCAATACCACTATCCTTCACAACGATATTGACCATACCATCGTTCACGACCAGTTGCAATATGATCGTCTCGTTGTCTGGTGTATACTTGAAAGCATTTGAAAGCAGATTATACACCATGATGTCGAGTTTCTCCTCATCAAACCAGGCGATAATCTCTGATTCATCACTCACCAATTGATAGTTGATATTTTTCTGTACAGCTTTCAATTGGAATGATTCAAAAATGGAAGTCACAAACAACAGTAAATCGCCTTCTTTCACCTGTAATTTCAAGGCCCCCTTCTCTCCTAATCTAAAGTTAATCAACTGGTTCACTAACATTAACAAACGCTTACTGTTATTTAAAATCCGCTTCAGCGATAAAGTCTTCACTTCAACAGTTGCACGTCCTTCTTCCTTCAAGAGCTGTTCCAATCCCCCATAAATAAGCGTTAATGGTGTTCTAAACTCATGTGAAATATTTGTAAAAAAGCGTAGCTTCTCCTCATTCAGTTCATGCTCTTTTTCTTTGGCAAAATGCGCCATCATTATCTCTCGTCGAAGTTTTATTCGTTCACCAATCACTCTGGATATACCAAATCCTATAAGTCCGATGATCAGTAAGTAAATCAAATAAGCCCACCACGATCGCCACCAAGGAGGAAGTACCTGGATGATCAGTCGTTTATTACGCTCATTCCAATTCCCATCAATTCCAGCCTTTACCCTGAATTCATAGGTCCCTGCAGGCACATTGGTATAGGCTGCCGTACGATGATTCTTTGCCTGATTCCACTCCTTATCCAGTCCTTCAAGTTTGTAGGCATAATCAACCGTAGAAGGGGTGCTATACTCAGGCACTACATAGTCGATTGAGAAGAATGCCTTATCGTATGGCAATACAATCTTTTGCACCTCGTTGATTGCCATATCCATCTCTATCTCCTCATCACCTCCAGGTCGCACAACAGTATTATACACCCTGAATTCCTGTAGATTTATCTGATCTGACAAACTATGAGTTGCAATAGAATCGGGTGAAAACCACACCATTCCTCCCACTGTACCGAAGTACAGCTCATCATTATGACTTAACGAAGCAGAGTAACTAAATTGAGATGAAGGCAAACCATCACTTTTATAGTAATTGACCACCTCTCGTGATGCAGGATCAAACATGCATAATCCGTTGGCCGTTCCCAACCATAGTCGGTCTTGCTTATCCTTCCTTATATTCAAAACAGAGTTGTCACACAGTCCGTTATTTTCATTATAGATCTTAAACCGCAGTTTCTTCTTATCGAAATTAACCAACCCTACATTCTCAATTCCAATCCAAACACTATCACCGACTACCTCAATATCACGGATAGGATTATCAATCTTTCGTGAAGAATCAAACTCTTTGTAGATCTTATCTACACTACCCGACTTATTGAAAAGAACCAATCCCTGATTGCGTGAACCAAGCCATAACTGATCATTGTTTGCCTCTCGAATACAATGTATTTGTTGCACCTGGGGGTACACTGTAACCTTACCTGTGCGACCATCAATTTTGTAAAGACCATCTCTTGTTTCAACAGTTCCTACCCATACATCTCCTTGCTGATCACGATACAGACTCCAAACATCTTTTTCGACAATCTCTGTTGATACAATTCTCTGCTTTTTAATGTCATACTTCGCTAATCCTCCCCGAAAAACACCAATATAAATGTTACCCTCATTATCCTCAACCAGCGATGTAATATTATTTCCCAATAGTTCATCACTATTCTTGCCATATACAAAATGATCAAATTTGCCATTTCGAGGATTCCATCGGGTTACTCCACCTCCATCTGTTCCAACCCATACTTGCTTATCCCTACCAACACAAATGGAGGAAACAAAATTATGGATCAATCCCATCTCCTTATCGTCAACATCAACCAAAGCATTAAAGCGATTACTCGAAGGATCATAAAGGTTTGCTCCTCCTCGGAATGTAGCCAACCATAGTCGCTCCTGCTCATCTACAAACATATCAGTAACCGCATCACTAGTCAACTTATTGATGGAATTTGGCAGTATTTGCTGAATAATATTATCATCTTCATCTAAGACAAAAATACCTTCGCCATCGGTAGCCACCCATAGCTGGTTATTATATTTCTTCACAGAGAAGATGTAACTGCTACCCAGTTTTCTATTGACTTTCCGGTTTACCAATCGCTCCTCTCCTGTTTTGAGATTAACAATCCAGAGCCCTTTTCCTGTTCCACAATAGGCAATATCGTCAACCAAATCAACACTCCTTATCAGAATTCTATTCCTTTTAGCAAACGCTTTTAATCCTTCTTTCTTACTGTAATAAGCCAATCCTCCATCATGAGCCAGGAGCAATCCATCATTGTAAGGAGCTATTTTTGAAAGCTTCTGCAATACATTATCAGGATCTGCAATATTAAGCATGAAGAAGTCGGATCCTTTGCGGTAGAATAAACCGGTACCACGCAACGAGATCCACACCTCATTATCATGAGCACCACAAACACTACTCACCACTCCCGATATCTTTTTTCGCTTTCCAGTAACAGGATTCAGCCACTCAACATCGGTAAAATACTCGTGAACCGGATCGTATAACTGCACCCCCTTATTGCTTCCTACCCATATATTCCCCAACTGGTCACACTCAATCACCGATACTCTATTTGATAATATGGCATGAGGATCACTGATATCTTCTTTAAAGACCTTAAACTGATACCCATCATAATAGCATACTCCTCCATGCGTTCCAAACCACATATAACCATTCTGGTCTTTCTCGATACAGCGCACATAGTTATTGGGCAAACCATCTTCAATAGTGTAACTTTTGAAAACGTAATCATTAGCCACAACAAAAACACTCAGGAACAATAAAGAAAATGCTATAATATACCTCTGGGTCATATTTCCAATGCTTTTGAGATTTTCAGAAACAATTTACAAGATAGAAAAAATGCTATAATTCAGTCCTGCCTTTAGCCTATATTATTCATGCGTTTAGTTTAGTGCATGTACGACTTGAAAGACCTGCCGACGTAGTTTCCTACTTCAAAGGGATTTCAAGGATGTAGATGTGCTGAAATAAACGCACTTTGGTAAATTCTTGAAGAAAAGATCATTATATCTAAGATTTAAACAATTCCCAGGATAACAGTGTGTTTATGATTTATCTTCAAAAATTTATGAATAATGCAGGTTAGAAAAGATCAAAGCCTGGCTTTAAATTTTCATCTAAAACCAGGCAATATCCACAATAAATCCAACTAGCTTATTTCAAACCAAGGGTCTAAAATTTACAAGCCAACTTTCTTTTTACCTACATTACATGTTTGAAGGATTTGGAACAAGACTAGGATTCTCAATCAACTCTCGTCGTGGAATCGCATACAACTCATCCTTATTTTCTTCAAACTCTTCCCCTGCCATATAAGGATTCTTACTATCCAAGGCCTTCAACCTTTCATAAGTCTTCTCAATGGATGCTCCAAGTGTATTCCAACGAATCAAGTCATATTTACGCAATCCCTCGAATCCTAGCTCCCATGCACGCTCATCACGTACAACAACATCGAATGCATCTGGTGAATCGCCATAATAAAATTGACTACTGCTGGCTTTGTCACTTACATTACCTTCAGTAATTTCATCCAAATCTACGCGCTCACGTACTTCGTTCAATGCATCAAATTTTGAATAGCCCGATGTAAGAGAAGGTAAACCTCCATTCTTTTCACAAGCATGATAAGCCTCGGCATACATCAACAGTACATCAGCATACCTTAACATCACCCAATTCATATTGGTACAGTTCACATTGTTGTGAGAAAAACCTCCATTAAACTGATGAATCCAATGTCTTCTCCATTTTCCGCAAGTCCACATGTATGGTCTCGCCTTAGGATATGGTTTAAAGTTACTTTTCTTATCTATCTCATATTTTGCAGTACACACATTCTGACGAATGGTATCATTCTCGGCAAATGAATTGTAATACGTTTGAAGGATATTAACTTTACCTATCGCTTTGCTGTACATTGAACGTACATGTTGTTTCACACCAATCACCTGACCAATCAAACCACCACTGGCTCCATCAGTAGCAAAGAAAGGCACCTCCAACATACTCTCATTTAAATCAAGCTTAAACTGATGATAGTTGTAGAACACCTGACGGAATACAGGATTCAGTGAATGCTCACCTGAAGCGATAATTTCATCCAACTCAACCAAAGCCTCTTTCACCAACTCCTGGTAATTATCTGGTCGCTTCATGGTACCATCAGGCTGCAACGTATAGCCAGCAGCATGCAGATATACCCTTGCCAGCATTCCTTTGATAGCTCCTTTGGTTGGACGCTCGCTTGTTTCCAATGCCGATTTCCAATCCACCAACTGAGCAGCCTCTTTCATATCAGTAATAATCTGGGTGTACACCTCTTCCGATGATGCTCTTTCTAAGAAGAAATCATCCCCCATGTTTACTGGTTCAGTAATTAAAGGCACTCCACCCCAGCTTTTTACCAAATCGTAATAAAGCCATCCTCGTAGGAATAATATCTCTCCTAACGATCTGTTGATGGCAGCTTTTTCTTCATCTGATCCATTCTCTAGTAAATCCATTTTGCGAATAGCAGCGATGGTTTCATTCGCCTTTTGAATTCCCCAGTATAGATTCTTCCACGATGCTTCAAGGTTATTATTGTTTGCAGTAATATAATACTTAGCAATGGTCTCACGCATTTGGTTTGTTGCAAATGATGTAGCAAACTGCCCCAAGTCGTTATCGTAAGGATAAACGCAGCTCATGTATTGTCCGTATAACGATGCCTCGTTCAAGACAGAATATGCTCCATACACCGCCAATTGTGCATTCTCGGCAGATGTAAAAAAGTTTTCCTCTACATAAAATGATGTCGGTTCTTCTTTGATCATATCATCACACCCCACCATTAATAGCGTCATGACCATGATCCATATGATTGATATATATTTCTTCATCTTCGATAGATTATTTGTTTGTTAGAATTCAAAAATTCAAGCTTCCCAAACACCGGACAGCGTGTTAAATACATCACACACACTTCCAGCTCCTTCGGACGCTCGAAGATCTCTCCTTAAAATGTTACATTAACTCCAAACGTTACTGAACGTGATTTAGGATAAGCACCTGCATCAACTCCTGCTGTCAAGCCATGACCTCTGGTACTCACCTCAGGATCAACACCGCTATAATCAGTAAATACATGCAGATTATTCACTGTTCCGTAAACTCTCATACTGGTCATATTCAATTTCTTCATCAATGACTTAGGCAATTGATATCCTAAAGTCACATTGTTGATTCTCAAGAACGAACCATCTTCAATTAACTTATCGTAAGTAACTGCCTTCTGGTAAGTAGAATTGTGTCCCGGATAAATTGCATTGGCATTTACCCTGGTTAACTCCTCTGGATTAGTTGAAATATCTTCTCCATTCTCATTGATCCACTTGAAACGATCAACCATAAATGCTGCACGGTTACGATATTTTCCACCGCCCATCATCGACAGCTTATTCACATTATAGATATCGTTTCCATATGACCAGTTCATCGCCACACTTAAGTCGAAATTCTTAACCGTAAAAGTATTGGTCATACCTCCAAAGTGTTTAGGATTAGGATTACCAAGAATCTTACGGTCATACAGGTCAATCTTACCGTCCTTCTCTCCATCAGGACCAGATATATCAACCAATTTTACATCTCCTGGTTTATTTCCTCCTTGCTGATAAGCCACATCCTCTTTCAATGTCCATTTCCCAGCTTCACTCACACCATCAAAATCCTCAGGCATATACAAACCGTCAGACTCGTATCCGAACATCAATCCTACAGGCTCTCCTACCTTAACCAAATAGTTATTGTCCTTCACATCACCACCATTCACTTTAACATCAAACCATTCTTGTCCGCTTGCCAAAGCAACAACCTTATTCTTGTAGAATGAGATATTGAAACTGGTACGCCACTCAAAATTTCTCTTTTTGATGTTTACTGTATTCAACACCAATTCCAATCCCTTATTCTCTGTTTCACCAATGTTCATCATCACCTGCTTACTACCCGTAGTATAAGGCACCTGTGTATTTAATAACAGATCCTCAGTATTGGCCTGGAATAAATCAGCAGAGAATTGTATACGTTGCTTAAACAATCCTAAGTCGAATCCAAGGTTTCGAGAGGTAGTAGTCTCCCACTTTAGGTTAGGATTAGCCATTCCGTTAGAGACAAATCCTGTAACTTCATTATTATTTAGCTGATATTTCTTATTTCCGTAGGTAACAAGCGACAAATAATTACCAATACGATCATTACCAGACACACCATAGCTTAAACGAAGCTTCATGTTCGATATCGCTGTAACATCTTTAAAGAAATCTTCCTGATTGATACGCCATGCAAATGATCCTGCAGGGAAATATCCATACTTGTTGTTATCACCAAACTTTGATGATCCATCAATACGATAGGTAAAGTTAAACAGGTATCGCTCATCGTAGTTATAGGTTGCTCTACCGAAGAATGAAACCACTGAATTCTCCTGCTCATATGATGAATTAAACACAGGAGTATTACTAACACCCAAATTAGCCAGACCAATATCACCATTAGGGAAATCTTTAGCATTCGCTTTCACACTCTTGTTCTCCCACTTGATATACTCTTGTCCGAGCATCACTCCAAGCTTGTGCTTCTTGATTTTCTTATCAAAGTTGATGGTGTGATTCAACTGAACTCTTTCTGTCTCACTCTGAGAAATATATCCATATGGATATTTAGCGTAGTTAAGTACAGTAGGATAATCCTCGGTATAAAACTGATCAGTTCGTAAAGTATTATAGTTATAACCAGCCTTAGCAATATAAGTCAGCCCTTTCAGCACCTTATAATTTAATCCACCGTTGATAGCCACTACTTTCTTGTATCTCACTTTTTCGTCAGATAAAGCCGATTTTACAGGATTCTGTTCTGCTGCATTCATGTTATCGTCAACCATAAATGGATCTTCTGACAATTCAAGCAGGTCTTTATCTTCACCCTCTTTTCCAATGGTTGGACGGTAACGGATAATCTTCAGGAATCCTCCTCCAGCATTTGCATCTGATGATCCAGCACCAATTACCTTGTCTTTTGAGTACGAGATATCACCATTGATCGATAGCTTATCATTGACTTTACTATTGATCTTAAACTTTGCGATATCTCTACGATAACCACTATTCAACTGAATACCATCATCATCGGCATGAGATAAGGCTAGGTTGTAACTCGCAGCTTTTGTTCCACCACTCACATTAACACTATGATTCTGAATATAAGCACCATCGCCAAATACTTCCTCCAACCAATCAACACCCTCTCTGTCGCCATAAATACTTTCCAACTCATCCCATGCACCAAAGCGCTCTTCAAACATAGCTGCATCATCGCCAGTACCCCAAATCTCATACTGCAACTGTGCATACTCCAATGGATTCATCAAATCAATACTATTGGTCAGTTTTTTATGCGATACATATCCATTATAAGTAACCTTAACATTCCCTTCTTTGGCCGATTTAGTGGTTACAAGGATAACACCATTTGCTCCACTAGCACCATAAATTGCAGTAGAAGCCACATCTCGAAGTACATCGATCGAAGCAATATCACTTGGATCAACAGCCGACAAGTCTCCTCCGGCAAATCCATCAATAATAATTAAAGGAGTATTATCCTGGGTAATTGAGTTTCCTCCACGCACCCTGAAATAGATATCAGCACCAGGCTGACCATCAGCAGTGGTGATTTGCAATCCTGCCACTCTCCCCTGCAAAGCCTCTGACACATTTGATACAGGCACCTTTTGCAATTCATCCATATCCACAGAACTAACAGCACCAGTCAGCTCTTTTCTTTTAGCGCTACCATATCCAATGGCCACCACTTCCTCAAGGGCATAAACTCCCTGCTCTAATTTTACATCAATGACTTTCCTTCCTTTCATTGCGATCTCCACGGGAGTATAACCAATGAAAGTGTATACAAGCGTAGCATTCCCTGAGCTTACATTAATAGAATACTTTCCATCAAAATCTGTCACGCCTCCGATTGTTGTCCCTTTCTCCACAATACTCACCCCTGGTATTGGAGTCCCATCGTTCGCATCAACGACAACACCTGAGACTTTGAAATTCTGCGCCCACATTAAGGTCGGACACAGGATACAAATCAACGTTAATAATAGAAGATTTTTTCTCATAAATTTTAAGTTTAATTGCTATCGGTTTTTTTATTCTGTTAAAAGATTATTTGATACTAGATTTTGTGATTTAAAGACCTTTTGGGGCCTCCCCTCAGTACAAACTTACGGTCATCAAATAATCTATCGGGCGGGGTTATTCTTATTTTTAAGGGGGTAAATCAATATTTCCGCCCCTGTTTTTCAATCATTTACACATCACACTATTTCAAACTGATCATTACTAATTCACCCCCCTGAATTGATAACTCTCCCCCTTATGGGTTTCAATTTCAAGGGTATTTTTCTCTTGATTGATCTTACAATTCATGTTATTACCTTTTGGTGCAATCTGATTATTGGTTGCAATAGTGCAAACACCTCCTGCTTTGGAGTAAATAGTTAGTTCTTTAACTGCTTTATTGCTCCACGTCATATCCACAACAAAACCTCCACGCGCTACAAATCCCTTTATTTCACCATCTTTCCATGCATCTGGCACTGCTGGTAAAAGCACAATTTCGCCATTATGACTTTGTATGAGCATCTCAGCTATTCCTGCTGTTCCGCCCATGTTACCATCAAGCTGAAATGGAGGATGAGCACATAGTAAGTTCGGATAAGTTCCGCCGGCTATTTTAAAGCCATCATGATTGTGACTGCTACAAGGAGTAAGTAATTTTCTCAGACATCCATAAGCCTGATCGGCATCCATTAATCTTGCCCAGAAATTCATCTTCCATGCAAGCGACCACCCTGTTCCTCCATTACCGCGCAACTCAAGACTCTTACGGGCGGCCTTGGCCAACTTTGGAGTCTTGGCTACCTGAATCTGATTCCCTGGATACAACGCATACAAGTGAGATACATGTCGGTGATGATCATTGGGATCGTCACGATCTTCCTTCCACTCCTGCAACTGTCCCAGTCGCCCTACTTTCGGTTGAAGTAATCGCTCCCTTGCCTCAGCAATACGCTTTATGAATTTACTGTCTTGTCCTGTTATCTTCCCAAACTCCACAATATTGGAGAACAGATCCCATACAATCTGTTGATCCATTGATGCACCAGTGGATATCCCGCCATGCTCTGGTGAATAGGACGGTGACGATACTAAATAACCATCCTCATCTTCGGTTAGATAACTCAACCAAAAACGAGCAGCTTCTTTTATCACCGGATAGGCCTTTTGCTTTAAGAATTCCAGATCCTGAGTATATTGATAATGCTCCCACAAATG
This sequence comes from Puteibacter caeruleilacunae, assembly GCA_005217565.1. Taxonomy (GTDB): domain Bacteria; phylum Bacteroidota; class Bacteroidia; order Bacteroidales; family Prolixibacteraceae; genus Puteibacter; species Puteibacter caeruleilacunae. Next base: position 822,793 of record SJCO01000001.1, on the reverse strand, counting down.
GCGACAAGCCCATGCTCCTCCTGCAGGAAAGTACCCCCAGGTGCCCCATCCATTCCCCGTATATCCAAAGGGAACATTCATGGTAGAAACAGTCCATCCTACTGCTCCAAAATAATCAGCGGCAGACTTTCGTCCTGGTTCTACTAGACTTTCTATGTAATTTAGGAAAGCCATGTGCGATTCCGACAAATTGGTCATTTCGGCAGGCCAGTAATTCATCTGTACATTAATATTGAAATGATAATCACACGCCCATTGTGGATCCATTTGAACATTCCATTTCCCCTGAAGATTAGCAGGTAATGATGTTTCTCTGGAACTACTCATTAACAGATATCTTCCATACTGAAAATACAGTGCTTCCAATGCATTATCCTGCTCTCCTTTACCATAGGCTAGTAGTCGCTGATCAGTTGGAATAGCTGCATATTGATCTTCCCCTAAATTTAGTTCAACGCGACTAAAAAGCTTCTGATAATCTTTCCAATGGTGATTATAAATATGCCTGAAATTTCCTTTATCTTTTAATGCCAATCGCTTTCTGTTATGCATAACATAGTTACGCCCCCTATAATGCGGATACACTGGCAGGTAATCAGAACAAGCCGTTAGGAATATATCAATGTATGAAGCTTGCGATAGTTTTACTTTTCCGTTGTCAAATCCCACCTTGTCGGCATCAGTATCTATCTTTAATGCAACCTGAAACTCCATGCCATTATTCTCTAAGTGCCCATTCAGGATTAGTCCGTCCCGATCGGAATACATGATGGTATCTTGCACTTGTAACGTTTCCAGGTGAAGGGCATAATCGACTCCTTCATCAGCATCATTTTCAAAATGAAATACTAGTAGATTATCAGGATAGGAGGCAAAAGCAGACCGCTTAAACTCGGTATCTCCCTGCTTATAACTGATGTGAACCATCCCTTCTCTTAGGTCTAGTTCACGACGATAATCTTCAACGTCTCCTGATCCTTGTGTGGTAACAACTAAATCGGTACAAGGCTGATAACACCCATACCCCGGATGCTTATACTTTCCATCACCGTATGATCGAACTGGTGGAATATTAGCACTTACTTTTGTGGAGCGTTTAGGTGTACGCCCTCGCAGCTTACTCAATAGCTGAGCCTTTAACAAGGCATCAGCTTCTTCATGCTTTCCTTCTCTTAGTAGTTTCTGTACCTCTGGTAAGTATTTCGAAGCATCCTTACGATTTCCTCCATTGTAATCGTCATACTCTCCGGGTCCTCCGGCAAAGAGTGTTTCCTCATTGATCACAATACGTTCTTCATGAACATCTCCCTTGATAAGTGCAGCAAGTTTTCCATTACCAATAGGCAACGCCTCAAGGTACCATTCCTTAGCAGGACTGTTATACCAAAGCTTCAGTTCCGCTTGCTTTTTGGTACATCCATTAAGATAGATAACAACAACACACAGTAAACAGATTTTAATCCACCTCATTTGAGCTCTTTTTTCAATTATAGATCTCAAATCTATGGTTTGTCGGGCAGGTTATAAGGGGGGAATTTCGCATATATTAGAGGGGTAATTAGCAAATCACCCCTCTGAACCTGCTTATTTATCGATCACTTTCAATAGCGATAAGTCTTTCGATATTTCGTCTGCTGAGATATACTCTGCATCCAGCACAATTACCTTATCAGTTTGCTTCAGCTTATCTAACGATGGCATGGTTCCTACATTAGAGCTGATAGGAAAAATCACATTATTACGATACGCTTCACTTGAACGACCAAGCAAAATATAGTCGACATTGCCATCCCCGACAAAATTACCTTGCACTCCGTCGCGTGTAATGGTCGACAATAACGGGTGACAGTTCTTTAGGTTTAAATCTGCCAGCACTTCTTGCATTCCACGATAATCCAGACGACCAGAATTTCGCCAATGCAGATCAACACCACGTTCCTCTGCCAACTTTGCACATAGCTTAATCCCCTCTTTCAAGATGACATTCTTATCTTTAGTCAGCTTACTTCCCTTAAATCGGGCAGGTAAAATAAATGCATCATTCAATCCCAGCATTTCCATTTTCACGAATACATCTTTTAAGTAATTCTTTCCCCACTGATATTGATAGGTCTGCTGTGGTACAAAGGTTATGCCTTTATACCCTTGCATCTCTGAGCTAAAATCAACAATCACCTCCAGCTTAGTACGTTTTATATATTCCAGATCCTTTTGCAGATGACTATTTGTTGCATTGTACAAATATCTTGAGTCGATCACAATACCTCCAAAATGGTTAAAGAAATCGTCAATCTTCGAGACTGCATTTTCAATATCCCGAATCCCTTTCCTGATGGTGATAAAGCGTTTTTTATTCTCATCTGTTACCATCCCATCATGAGGATCTGATCCTGACTGTTGTGTTTTCTTTTTGCCAACCATCTCTGCATACAGGTCATCAAAGCAGTTATAATCCCCTCGATAGACAGAAATTCTTTCTTCATTTAAAGCCTTCAAACCACAACCTTTCACTGTTGCTTTTACCTCATTTGCATTACCGATATACTCTTTGATTTGCTTTACAATCTCAAGCTTCTGCTTCAATGCTTTCTGATCTTCTTTACCAACAGCTGACAGATCGACAACCATTCTTATCTTGTTTCGATCAAATAATCGTGTCACCTCTTTCAGATAATGATTCTCAGTATCTAATAAGACTTTATCAGGCACAACAAATCCCGAGCAATGCTGAACAAACATTGGCCATTGATCGATAACCTCAACAATTTTATCCATACGATCAACCTGTACAAAGCAACTCTGTGGCTGAGGCTTGGGCAATGCCTTATCAAGCAGCTTTACGCGCTCTTCTTTTAGCCTTACTTGAAAGATCCTCACATTCGAACCACTGATTTGGTTATCGGTATCTAGTATACCTTCTGGGGAATTATTCTGATCATCAATACGCTTCTCGGTCTGATGGACGCTGGTAGGTTTTTTCCCCATAAGTTCGGGGAAAAAACGATCTTCATTTTTTAGTTCCTGATCGAGCAATTCCCACTCTTTAATTTGTTCTATCTCGCCAATCTTTGACTTAATATCAAACGACTTAGGTTCAAGAGAATCGTTAAAAATTCCAATCACATATTCTCCATCACCTTTCCGGTTGACGATATACGACAAGCCATCTCCTACAGTAAATAGCTGTGTGGACTTAAAGGCCTGATCAAGCACCCATTGATAATGTGCTGTGATCATGTACGGATAGGTTAGTATTTCCTCTTTATCGAGTGTTTCAATAAATGCAGACTCACCTCCTGCTCTATATTTCTTGATCTCTTTGGTTGCAGGCCATTGATAGTCTAACTCATCACTATTTAAACCAAATTCACTCATTACAATAGTCACCTTTCCTTTACCCATAGGCATTTCATACACCAAGGGCTTTCCATCCACCTGAGCAACGACTTTCGCTTGCTCTGGCACATGCTTCATTTTGTAAAGTATGAATGCATTCTTTTCCGTTAGTTGCTTTTGATGCCCAAGCATTACTGCTGTACCTCCTGGTATCTTACAATCGAAATCTACACCATACTCTGCCCATAAGTGAGCTACATTCTTTGCCGTTACCACAAAATGGCCACCATTTTCGATATACTTAGTCACCTTATCTTTAAGGTACTGCGTATCATTATTCAATTCATGAGCAGCCACAACAACACCATAGCGACCAAGAATCTCGGGGCGCACATCGTGTGTAAGTACATCTGCGGCATCACCATAAGGTGTATCGGGCAAAAAGTAACGAAGACTGCGATGTAAAGAGGTATTCAGATGCCCTGGATAAAGTACATTGAAAATATTCAGCAACAGGTAATCCCCAGCTTCATAAGGTAAGGTTGTCCATGTATGCATTCCCAGACCTTTTTTAGTCCCTTCTTTTCCAACCTCAGGCACTCGCCACCCTGAATAATAGTCGGTAAGCAAACCAATTGGTGATTGCATCACACCAGGATTACCATACTTTTCCTGAAACTCAAGGAAACGATTAAACATGATACCTGTAGGCGACAGTTGTGGGGCTTCTTTGTAGACTGCCCGCATGGCTCCCATCTCATAATCCATAAACAAACCGTTCCACATATACATGGTATACAGCACGTTTCTCATTGTTCCAATGGTATTACCCGAAGTCTTCTCTCCCGTAAAATATTTCCGTCGATCTCTTCCGCCTGGCTCTTGAATATTGTATTTCCCATTAGGAGCTGGCTCTAACGAAGCCCCAGCTTCAAGTATACGATCTTTCAGATGTGCTCGGTATTTATCTGAATACCAATTGGGGTTACCCGAATTGGCACCCTGCCAAAGCAGTCCGTATTGTTTTCCCATCCCCCTGAAGAATGCATAGTGCACACGAGGATTGATACTTGACCGGTAAAAGCACTGTGCTCCCAACGAGGTGGTTGCTGCATCGCGACCAATATATTGCCATAAAGCACCATTCAAATGAGCCATCACCTGGTTACCTGTCTGAAAACTATACCATTGATAATGGTCCATAAAATCAATGGTTTGTCCTTTTCGGGTTCTTGAAAATGGAAATATATGAGCATGTGAAAGATTCACATACGACATGTCCGACTCGCCAAACTGCATACCTAAGTATCGTTCCTTCCACAGTCCTGATAATTTTCTTGTCACGGAAGAATAAGAATCATCGGTTTCCACCAATTGATTATAATTCTGATAGTCGAGACCTTTTACCCTGAATATTTTAAATCCTGCCAAGCGAAGAAAATAGCCATTATGCACAGCCTCCTGCATTAGCTTTTCATTCTTTTCAAAGCTATTTTCCCTGGCAAAAGTCCCCTCTTCAATACGCATCACGCGACCTTTAAACAATGGATTCTTATAATCCATCCCCAGACCACCACCTTTGATCTCCATTTGATTGTTAAATGTCAGTCGCGATGTTGGTGGTGCCTCCCGCAAATAATACTCCGGATAGTCCTCAACCTGATGAAAATAAGGATATACTGTCGGTTGCGCAATTAACGTTCCTACCGTCAATCCCATCAACATTAACAATACTCCTATTCTAATGTAATTAAGCATTCTATTGATTTTAGTTTGTTTGTTATTAATTGTAATACACACACTGTTTGGCCTGGCGACGTTGACAGGTGCTCGTCCTAAAAATCACCTTGCAGCCTCCTAAGGATCAGTAAGCGTGTTACCCAATGAACCGGACTCTTTCCCCATGGAGCCATACCCAGTGCCTTTGCTCTTTCCTCACCATCTCACCGTTTTTCCGTCCAACCGTCAACCGTCCACCGTTCACCTTTTACCGTCATTCAAACTCCGGCAACTTCTTTCTCGCATTCAATACAGGATATTCCCCGTCACCATAGGCCGGATCATTAATCTGCATCATTCTTGTCTTCAGCAGCTCATCCATTTCTCGTTTCACCTCCTCGTATCCTTCACTCATAAACAAGTTGTGTTTCTCATCCGGATCCTTTGTCAAGTCATACAGATACCCAAACTGATGCGACAAGCAGAAGCCATAACTCCACTTATCAGTAACCACTCCACGCATCACATACCTATTCTGAACATCATGCTGCATACATACCGCATCAGTCTCCTTTGCTTCTTCCAGGAAGTTTTTCCCCAACAACGTTACATCCTTTGGCACATCCACCTTAGCCATCTCACAAATCGTTGGGAAAAAATCGATAAACTCCACCAGCTTATCATTTGTAACACCAGCCTTTACATGTCCGGGCCATCTCACATACAAAGGCACCCTGGCTGATGTCTTCCACATATTAGGCAGCTTGGCATATTCTACAAACTTCAAATTAGGGTGCAACACCGACCGAGGCAAATCACTCAACCAATCACCATTTCCTTTTCCCCAGATTCCATGATGCCCAATATTATAGCCATTATCAGAGGTAAACACAACCACTGTATTTTCCTTTAATTCGAGCTCATCCAGCTTCCTTAAGACTCTTCCAATATTGGTATCTAAGTGGGTTACTAACTCATGATACTGACGAATCAAATCGGTCATTTTGCCTTTGCGTATCACCTGCTTCAATCCTGGATATTCTGGCAGTGGATGCTTTTTATCAGCATGCAATTCATGCGATGTCTCATCAACAGGAGTAAACGGACCATGAGGGGCACGGTAATGAAGACTTAAAACAAATGGCGCTGCTGAGTGGGACTTAAATTCTTCTAAATATTCAATCGCTTTATTGGTCAACAATTCAACGGTATACCCTTTCACTTTCTGCACTTTTCCATCTACCTCCAGTCTAGGATCTTTGGCAGTATTGCCTCCTCCTTGGAAACCATAGAACTGATCATATCCGAAGTGAGTTGGATGATGTTTCTCCAAATCTCCCAAATGCCATTTCCCCACCAAGGCAGTGCGATACCCTGCATCTTTCAATACACTCACCCACGTAAGCTCGTCAGCATTCAGTCCATTATCGCGCGATATATACTCGGTCACTCCCACTTCTGTAGGATATTTCCCTGTGATTAATGACGCCCTCGACGGACTGCATACCGGAGAGTTGGTGTAGCACCTTGTAAATTGGAGTGATTCTTTGGCCAATTGATCCATATGCGGAGTTAATGGTCCTGCTATTTCATTGCTATTGGTCATCGACCATGTAGCTTGATCATCAGTTAAAATAAATACGATATTGGGACGCTCAACCGCCATTACGCTTACACTTCCCAACATGGTTAATCCAGCAATAAGTAGACTTGACTTTCCAGACATGATTATAGTTTTCACAAGATTTGGTTTCCTTGTCAAAACTACCGCTCACATACCATAACAACCATTGATTTTTTGATATAAAAAAGGGGGTAAATCAATAATCTACACCCAGAAACTGTATTTATTACATGTAAATCTCCTCTATTGTAATCCTCATCTTAAAGATTATCACAATTGTGAAAATCAACCATCATACTATTATAAATAACAAGCACATTCAGGCGGACCTAATCCTTATTCACTCCCTAATCCACAATTATCGAAATTAATTCTGAAATAAGATCCCTTTAATATTATCATAAAGGAAACAACACCTTTTTCTATCGCCTTTAATAATCCTGCTTAGACTGTAAGATTCAAGCTGTAACCGCAAGATTACACCCCGTTTTCACTCGACTTAACCGTTTTATGTCATGTTTATCTCAGAAAAAGTGCTCTTTTTTAAGAAAAATCCACCTCCATCCTAGCGACTAATTCTCAATATCTTATAACACTTTTTAGTTAAGTTCCTACACTTACTGAAAAAATTATGAGAAAAATCATATTGACTTTTAAAAAATATGATCTATATTTGTAATGTAACAAAAGAGAAACAGTTGCTGTTAGCAGTAACATTAAGATATTTTTTATTGGGGTTGTTTTTAGGGCCTGTGTCTTGGGGAGGACAGGGCCCTTTTTTTATGCCCAATTTTCTGGTCTGCCGATTCCCTAATTCCATCTATTTATTTTGTCACAATCAAGCCGATCAATATATGTTCTATAGATAATCCTTCAATGAGTTTATCTCTACACACTTTATTTATTCATCATTAATTGTCCAAATTAATATGTTCATCAATATCCTGTAATGGCACGCTTTTTGAAAAGTAAAAGATATATTATTTAAAACCCTTAAAACATGAAAAACCTTTACACAAGACTATCAATCTATGTGGTAGTAGCCCTGCTTGCCTGCTCATGCGCAACTCCCAAAATGGTACTGCGATTAAAACCTGATGCGAACAACACCAAATGGTCTAACGGAAGAGAAATTGTCAAAGACTCACTAAATGGTATTTTTGTAAATGCTGCTTTCGACGAGCACGTACATCCCGAAGTTGTATTTCATGTAGAAATCACCAATTATTCAAATCTTCCTATTCTTGTAGATCCAGCAAAAATCTATTACCTGGCACTAGATCAAAACAAAAAGCTTTTACCCAACTCAGGAGGTGTTTATTCTGTAAATCCTGAGCTAAAACTTCTGGAAATCGATAAAGAAAAGTCACGAGCCATTGCCAGAGCAAAGAACAGTCAGACTGCTGGAATTATTGCCGCAGGTGTTGTTGTAGCGGCTTCTGTAGCTATAGCGGCTTCTGATGACGAAGATGATCAGGACCGTCATGCAGTGGAAGCACTAACAGGACTTGCTGCAGCAAACGTGGCTACAACCATTGAAGAAGACAGTTACTATCATTCAAGTTCGCTTGACGACCTTCGTCAATTCTGGTCTTCAGAAACATTGCGTAAAACAACTCTTGATCCAGGACAAATGATTAGAGGAAGAATTGTACTACCAGCAACTAATGAAGCTACATACTATCAGTTCCACATCCCTATTGATGATCAATACCTTAAAATGATCTTCAAGCAACAAGGATTTTTACCATAAACTTTTCTCCACCACAAACTATAAATATCAACCATGAAAAAGCCCGGATAAACAGAACTCATCCGGGCTTATCGTTATAAATTAACTCGTCTTTAATCACCCGAACGACTATTTAATTGATTTCTGTTCAATATAATCTCTTAGTTCGCTAATTTGAAAAGTGTATTTTTTCTTCAATCGCCCAAGCTTGATATCGTTATTTCCATTGGGAACATTGATACTTTTAGCAAGTTCCTGCGCTGATACATTATATTTTTCAGCAACCTCATTAATAGTCATGTAGCCGAATATTTCTATCTCGGAATGATCAACATGTTTTCGATCTCCTTTATTCCCTTTTGTTGATTGAACCTCCTGCGATTGCTTAGAAACAGGTTGTATTATTTCCAATTTTTCTTCTGAATCATCACCTCTGTTCACTTCACGATGGCGTGAATAATGCACAACACTCTCATCCACTTCAGGACTCACAAATAAAGGCATTATGCCAAAAACTATTGTAAACAAAATCAATAGAGAGCTTAAAGCTAAACGCAACGTCCTTATTGGAACCATCGTCTTAAATATTCCTACAATCTGCTTCCAATGAAATACAATATGTAACAATAATAGGAAAATCAAAGCAAGACTTAACCATAAATGTATGGTCCCCCACTGATGACGGTCCATTCCTAAATAATACAATTCAACATCGTTACCATAGATAGCATTCCGCTGAAATCCTGGAACAAGCACATATCTTATCAGAAATCCAATACCTGCAACTAGTACCATTATTACAAACATCAGTATATCTATAAGTAGATTTAGTTTTGACTTTTTAATCTTCATCTGTTTAAAACTTTTGATTCCCATTTCTTTTAAAAGACTATTAGAATATAGATTTTATTGGGGTTGCCGCTATAAATAAATAATCGCACACACAATGCATACGATTATTGTAAGATCAACTATTGATTTAGAGAACTAAGAAGTAGCCCTCCCCATACCACGTCCTTGTCCACGTCCTCTTCCGCGACCACGACCATTAACTTGTCCGGCATCTTCAGAATTTCTAAATCTAAAACCTCGACCTCTTCTTCTGCCACAACCTACTGGAAAATCTTCAGTCGTTACTTGTGTGTCAGAATTTTGATTGTTTGGATTACATTTTCCTAATCCTCGTCCTGTTTGTGAACCTTTACCTTCAGGGCCTTTTCCATTAAAACCAGGCATAACAACCTCCTTTTTTTAAAAATTAACACTAATAGTGATTTTCAGACCATTCTATATATAAGTCCATTGTAAGCTGAAAAAACTATAATTTCTATTGTTTCTTTTCACCTTCATTATATGAGCTATTTATTTCTCATAGGTTAAAATCTTTAATCTACGAATATTAACCGACCTGATCAACCACGCATATTGATAGTTTACAAATGAATAAACGATCAATCATGCCATATATCAATACAAATATAGTGAGAATATTCTCATTCTATACAATAAAAACAATCTTTTTTTATAAAACCATTCCATCAGCAGTTTTCGCGTCTTCCTTTTAGCTTAAATCCCTTGACTCTTCATTTAGAAATAATTACACATCCATCACAGTTGACAAGTTATACCTCATCTCAACATTAAGAGCTTTAAGGATCTTATAAAACATAGTGAGAGTTAACTTTTGAGTACCTGATTCTATTTTGCTAATCTGACTCCTTGACTTCCCGATCATCTCGCCAAACTTAGTCTGATTAATTCCTTGCTGTTTTCGTAGTGCAATAATTTCCTGAAGAATAACATCTGGATCAAAAAGTTCATCCATTGATACAATAGGCATTGGTTTCAGCTGACCTTGCAACTCATCAGTTGCATCATCCACTGAAGTCTCATTCTCAACCTCAGTCTGTTTATGCGTTAACGCTTTTTCTTGTCGTTCATTAAGCAATAATGCCTGATGCCGGGCAGCCTCACCGGCCGACTCCCATCTGACATATACACTATCACAACACATGGTTCGTTCTTTATTACAAAATCCAATCCACCAATCACAATCGGGATCTCCGGAAGTTTGTATTTCATCAGAAAGGAACTTCCCATCCTTTCGCTTTACATCAAGCACATCACCTTCTGTTATTCCAGTGCTACGGCTATACTTCACCGCTAACATCAAATCATCTAAGCGCTCTTTATCTTTTAGCGCTGTATCCCACTCAAATAAATAACCATCCTCAACAATCTTCACTGTTGCCCATTTGGGAGCTTCTAACTCACCTCTGCTTATCATTATTTTTTCACAATCTATAGTTATGTTGGGATACTCTCCTGTTAATCCCTCCCTTAAGATATGTGAACTGATCGCATTACCGGCTGTTCCTCTTCCTTTTCGCTGCGATGCATAAGTCAACCGAATCAAGTCAGCTATATATTGTGTAAATAAAACTGTCACACTCAGTCGTTGTCGTTGTGCCATTTGTTTAGGTGATTTAGCATCCTTATGTTTCGATTTATCTGGAAGGATGCGTTGACAAAGCTCTCCATTACGCTCATAGTTAACTACATGTCCAATTTTTCCTGTCGGATCCATTCCTGGCTTTCTTCGTACTGCCATTGTATAATGCTTAAAAATGATTAATTAATTTATTCGGATTGGATGTTGCGGGAACAAAAATTATTCGAGCAGGCTTCAAGAGTCATAACATGAAATCCTACCCTAAAATTACTGGAATCTAATTACAAATAATATGACAGTTGATATTGTTTTTCATCAGTTAAGAATAGATTATTCTCAATAATAGCATAGGGTAAAAGGATATAAGAATGAGGGTTAAATGAGGGCTTAACCGGATGTTATAATGGTGTTTTCTGATTAATAAAAGTGGAATAGATGATGAGCAAAAAGATTCATCTTGCATTGACAAAGCATTGCACTGTCTTACAGTAGTTATTCAGCTGTGATTCGGTCCCCATTCGGAAGATTACCTAAAATGTAGCGTTTTTAGAAACATTTTCTTCTCAGAATGTAGCGTTTTTAGAAACACTTTATAAAGAACGATGGTTGATTACCACAATGATAAAGGTAGTAAAATTGAGCAGAATAACCATAAAAAAGCCCGAATGAGTTTGGTCATCCGGGCTCTTCGTTGCAGCTATATATTATTACAACGACTTAACTACTTCCATTGCTTTTTCGTAATTTGGCTCTTCCGTTACTTCTGATACATATTCAACGTAACGTACAACATCATCTTGATCAACAATAACAGTTCCTCGAGACAATAAACGCAATTCTTTAATCAAGAATCCATATTTCTGTCCGAAATCAGTCTCTCTATGGTCTGATAATGTAACAACACTATCTAATCCTTCAGCAGCACAAAAACGCTTCTGTGCGAAAGGAAGGTCACACGACACTGACAATACTACTGCATTATCTAACTTATCTGCTTCTGCATTAAATCGACGATTTTGAGCTTGACAAACTCCTGTATCTATAGATGGATATACCGCAATCACTTTTACTTTTCCTGCATAATCGGCAAGTGTAACAGGCTCTAGAGAACCATTCAACAGAGTAAATTCAGGAGCCTTATCACCTTCTTTCACTTCATTACCAACCAATGTCACAGGATTTCCTAAAAATGTTACTTTGTCTTTAATTTCAGTCATAATTTTTCGTTTTTTCGTTTCATGAACACAGGGATAAACAACAGATATCACCAGAGGTTCATTAAAAGTTTCATTTTTTTCAAAAAATTTCTGTGAATCTTTCACAGCTTACTTAAAAGGAGAATTAGGCTCCTTAGCCATGTGATTGTAAGCCAGCTTATCAAGCAACGATGGGAACCATTTTCCCAACCAAACAGTAAATTTACCTTCAACGAAAGTTAGAATCAACTCTCGCTTCCTCTTTTGAGTTGCTTTTACAATATTTGCTGCACATTCCTCGGCACTCATCATCTTTTCCTCAGCACGTGGAGTTTCTCCTTGTTGTGAGCCATCCTCGGTAAGCGCAACCTTGCGTACTTCTGATGCTGTAAATCCTGGTGCAGCTACCAATACATGTAATCCCCTCTTTAGGTTTTCAATTCGCAATGTATTTAAGAAGCCACGTACAGCAAATTTCGAAGCAGCGTAACCTGTTCGCCCTGGTAATCCAACGTGACCTGCAATAGAGATAATACCTACAACTGATCCCTTTTGCTTTAATATATGTGGTAAGGCAAATTTAGAGCAGAACACCGTTCCCCAGAAATTAACGTCCATCAATTTCTTGATCACCTCTAAGTCGGTTTCTTCAAACAATCCACGCATTGATATACCAGCATTGTTAACCAGAATATCAATCTGTCCGAATCGTTCAACCGCCTTTTCAATTAACTCCTGACAATCCTTCTCAACACTAACATCTGTTTTTACTGATAGTATTTCGGTATTGGTCAGCTCCTTTTCAATTTCCGTTAATCGATCAGTTCTTCGAGCTGCTAAAACTAATTTTGCTCCCTTGCTGGCAAACTCATAAGCCAATGCTTTACCAATACCCGACGATGCTCCGGTTATTATCACCACTTTATTCTTCATCTCTATAAAAGATATTTAGATTATTAGATGTTAAGATTTCCTGATTTGCTCTCCTTATATGAAAGGAATCAATCCTTACTTCCTGTATTCATACTTCAAAAGCAACTTTAATTAACCAGTAAAACTTAACTTCTATAATATTTCTTGTTTACAACTCATTCAAGAGATCGATCAATACAATCACACCGTTCAGGCCGAAGAATCATGCATAAAACAACTCTTTATTTTGTATTAATCTTTCCTCTTTTTTCGTTTTTAATCTTAAAAGCACGAAATTAAGTTAAAAAAATCACATATCTCAAAAATAGCGTATAGTAAAAGGCAAGAAGAATTGGAGTAATGTTTGAGTAAAATCAGTTGGGTAATGAATATTGAATGGAATATGGTTGAAACAATACCGATGCCCTCCCCTAGCCTGATCAAAGCCCTACCAAGGCCTACTTTTCTTTTAGAATTCTCTGGAGTTTCTCTTCCGTTTCTCTGCAAAGGACCTAAAAATGCAACATCTGGGAATACATTTTAGCTGTATTTGCATCATGTGGTGACTCATTTAATAAAAAGAACGGTGGTTGAATACCACAATCATAAAGGTAGCAAAAATGCCCAGGGCTTCAAAGAATTTTAGACGTTCATTATGGAGTGTTACCCCATTTCTTCTACCCCCATAATAATTTTCATGATCACACTAACAACATTTGAAGTACCTTTTCAGAAAAAAAGAAACATTTTTTCATTTTTTTAAACCTAAAGGTACCTATTATGTGTTAATCAATTAGCAGCTTTTCACGTATCATTTTTCAGAAAAATAAGTTAAATGAAAGTCAAAAAAATTTGGAAATAGAAAAAAAGCAATTACTTTTGCATCGCCTTTAAAACAAGGGCATACAGGATGATTCAGTAGCTCAGCTGGTAGAGCACATCCCTTTTAAGGATGGGGTCCTGGGTTCGAACCCCAGCTGAATCACGAAAGACAGAGTTCTTTATTTTTATCGGATTGATTCAGTAGCTCAGCTGGTAGAGCACATCCCTTTTAAGGATGGGGTCCTGGGTTCGAACCCCAGCTGAATCACAAAAGACARAGTTCTTTATTTTTATCGGATTGATTCAGTAGCTCAGCTGGTAGAGCACATCCCTTTTAAGGATGGGGTCCTGGGTTCGAACCCCAGCTGAATCACAAAGACAAGTTCTTTAATTTTTATCGGATTGATTCAGTAGCTCAGCTGGTAGAGCACATCCCTTTTAAGGATGGGGTCCTGGGTTCGAACCCCAGCTGAATCACTAGAATAAAAAGCATCTAAATTATTGGTTTAGGTGCTTTTTTCGTATCTGTCCTGTCATAATCCAATAAACCATTATTAAGACTTTGACTCATATCTACATGAGATAATTTTTAGGCCAAATCTTACTCTAAAGCATCAGGTATTAGACTATAATTTCGATAAAACAAGTCATATTCAAACTGAAACACTGCAAGTTATAAGGTACTAATAACCATTTTATCTTCAGGTAATACGCACAAAAATATAACCCATATGGGTTATAACCCTCAAATATAACCCATATGGGTTATATTACTTAAAATAACTAACCAAGAAAAAGGAATGTTTACAACAAAAATCACTAGAATAAGAAGCATCTAAATTATTAGTTTAGGTGCTTTTTTGTTTCACACAACCTCCTCCTAATACATTCTTTTTCAAATAATTTGACTTTGATTGATGCATTGCGTAAATTAGTATCTGATATCATCGAGGTATCAAGTCTTTTATGATAGTTTTTGTCGCCCCATAATGACGGCATCCTTTTTAATATTAATGGGAGATGAGTCTTCCGCCTTATTATTTTATAACTGGAAGTCATCTTAAAAAAACGAACACATGTACAAACAAACAAACAAACTAAAATGCACAAGTCAGTTTTACTTATAGCATTCTTTTGTTTCCACTTACTTTCAAATGGTCAATCTGTTAAAACTACATCATCGAATGATAATTCACTTTTAGATGCCAGAAACATATGGAGTGTGTTGGAATATGATGAGTCTTTTTCTCCACCTGATCATTTAGATCCGACTTTAAAGACAACGTGGATTAAAGTTGGCAATGACACAACTATCAACTCGGTTACATACAAGAAAATGTTGTTTGCTTCTAATGAGCATCATGATAATTGGACACTGGGGAATTTTCTTCGAGAGGATAATGGAAAGGTATACAGATATGAGGGAGATGAAGAAGAACGTTTACTTTATGATTTCAATATGGAGGTTGGCGATAGTATCTATTATCCAAGTGGTTCTAGCAATATTATCACGAAAGTGGATTCTATTAAGGATACATTAATGTATGATGCAACCTACAAGCAATATTATCTTTCAACCTATCAATATTCAGGTTCTACCCGCATGACAAGTCACGAAAGATGGATTGAAGGTATTGGAAGTAAATGGGGCTTAAACCGAAAGTTTCATCAGTTTACAACAGGGTGTTACACTGAGTATGCACTGACATGTTTTCATAAAGATGGAGTTCAACTTTACCAATCTCCTGAGTATAGTAGGTGTTATTATGATCAGATACTTTGTGATGATCCTCTTTTAGATTCAAGGAATATATGGAGTACTTTAGAATATGATGAGAGATATTCAGCTGACCATCAAGATGCAACCTTGGAAACCAAATGGATTAAAGTAGGTAATGACACAACTATCAATTCTAAAAAGTACCGTAAAATGTTGTGCTCATTTGATGAAAACCATGAAAACTGGGAGCTTGAGAATCTTCTTAGAGAGGTTGATGGAAGAATATACAGGTACGAGGAAAATGAAGATGAACGATTACTTTATGATTTCAATATGGAGGTTGGGGATAGTATTTATTATCCATCTGCATATACTGATATAATCACCAAAGTGGATTCTATTAAGGATACCTTGCTGTTTAAGACAACTCACAAACTATTCTATCTTTCAACATATCAATATTCAGGTTCCAGTCGTATGGTAATTCCTGAAAAATGGATTGGAAATGTTGGTAGTACTTGGGGCTTAAACCGAAAATGGTTTGAGTTTAGGATGGGGACACAGCCTGTATATTCACTGAATTGCTTCCATAAGAATGATGATCTGCTTTATCAGGATTCTGGGTATAGTAAATGCTTCTATCATGAAATTACACTGGGTAATAAGGAGATAAAATGCATAATCGACGTGAAGATATCACCTAATCCAACGCGCGGAAAGCTTACCATAAGCACCACAGAATCTCTTAATGATTGCAGGTTAGAGGTGTTTGACTTAACGGGTAGACTTATTCGTTCACAACTTATTCATCAGTCAACGTATACGGTTGTGAATCTCGCAGGAGAAAAACCAGGAATCTACATTCTGAAATTAGAGAATAACGACTATTATTCAGTCAAAAAGTTTGTCTTAGCAAACTAATATAACCCATATGGGTTATAATGCCCGAATATAACCTATATGGGCTATATCCGGGCAATTATAAGTCGCTCTAGACTGTTAGGTATTAAATCCTATTGAATCCCCATTCATAATTGCATGCGAGATTGTTCGCATTATTTCAACAACCTAACTAGTTACTTCCGGTATCTGCTTGAAGAAGGAAAACGTTACCTTTTGACACCTTACCTAAGGTACCTCTTACTTTTAGTTGTACCGTGTATTGAGCATCCTTATTTACTCTTTGAACATCTAAAAAATAAATGCGGTCGTGGTTTCTTTCTCTCGAAATATATCCTGTATGCTTATCTCTGGAAAGAAGTTTTCCATTTTCAAAGATGGAAGCTTCCTCAATAACCAATTCTTTTCCCTCTTTTAAATCACCTAGCAAAAAGTAAACACCTGCCCTATCGATATCCTTCGTTACGTCATATTCCAAAACTGAAGCTCTATCCCATAATTGTTGAGTATCCCATTTGCCTATAGCTATAGATTCTTCACGCCAATACGCAACTCCTTGATAATCTAATCGAGGTAAATGCTTATTCAATCGTTCTTCAAAATTGCTCCATTCTTTAAGACTTTCTTGAGTCCATGCAGCCTCACTTAATGCACAATTACGAGGATAAAGAGCAATATCTAATAAATCATCGTTATGCATGAAAGGCGTCCATACTGAAGTCTGAATACCAAGAATCAATTCTTGCTGTTTCGTACTTATTCCTTCAGGTATAGGATTAAATTCGTAAACCTCCTGCGCGGTATTAATGCGTGGCCAACCTTGTGGATGGAAAGGATTTTTGGTTTGATTCTCTTGGATATAATATCCTTGATGAGCTGCAACAACCGTTTTGTGCCCAAGGTTAATTGCTCTCTTCGCACCATCAATATTTCGCCAGGCCATAACAGATGCCGATTTAGACAAGCCGCCATCCATAATTTCATCCCATCCTATTAATTTACGATTTCGAGCATTTACCATTTTTTCAACACGATTGATAAAATAGGCTTGAAGTTCGTCCATATCCTTTAAACCTTCTTTCTTAGCCCTGGCCTGGCAATGCGGACAAGCAGACCACCACTTTTTATTTACTTCATCTCCTCCTACATGAATATATTCACTAGGAAATAAAGCGATAATCTCATCCAGGATATCTTCAATTACAGGATAAACAGATTCTTTGCCTGCACAAATCACATTAGTTCCATTATGTCGGATGTAGTCTACTCCTCGAATCGGGAAATCGTAGAAATACTGCATATGTGTTTGTTGTTCTACACTATCGCAAGCAAGTTCTGGCATTGCCCAAAGTAATGCAGATGAATGCCCTGGTAAATCAACTTCAGGGATTATTGTAATATGCCTTTCTGTGGCATATTTAACGATCTCACGAATTTGCTTTTGAGTATAATAACCTCCATACGATTCCATCTCCCCTTTTACAGGATAATTAGGCTGTTTGCGCCATGCACCTTTTTCTGTTAACCAAGGGTATTTTTTTATTTCAACACGCCATCCATGGTCATCAGTTAAGTGCCAATGAAAAACATTCATCTTATGCATGGCCATCAGGTCGAGCGTTTTCTTTACATATTCCACAGACTGAAATGAACGCGATGAATCAAGCATAAATCCGCGCCAGCTAAAACGAGGATAATCAAGCACCTCAACACATGGTACTGACACTTCATTTATTCCCAGGTTAACGCGACTGAATACTGATGGTGGCATTATCTGCATCAAGGTTTGAATGCCATTAAAAACTCCTACTGAGCTGGCTCCGGAAATAACAATTCTGTTTCTTTCTACAGTTAATTTATAAGCATCCTCGCCATGTTTCTTGAGTAATGAACCATCTACTCGTAACTCAATGGTGTTTGACTTTGCCAACGAGCCGTTTTTCAGCTCAATACCTGTGGAGATATTCAATAAATCTGCCAGGTAATCTGCTTCGTTTTGTAAACCTGGAGAAGCTTTTAATTGTGTGTCATCATTTAGTAGAAAACTACTTTTATGAATTTTCGTTTCTACAGGTTTCGGAATGATTGATAACTGGTTTTGCGCAAAGCCTATTATTGGCAGACTAAGCATCAATAAACAGATTGATATTTTAATAATTCGTTTCATTTTTGTTTTTTACTTACGGTTTCTGTTCTCCGCATCAATGGCAGCCTGTGACTTACCATATTGTTTACCAGCCATTTTTTCAATTTTAGATATCTCAAAAGCAACTGCATAATGTGCTGTTCCTTTTTTCTTTGGCATATCTACAAGTGTTGAATTTCCCTGCTGAGTGAATTTTACAGTCTTACCTGTTGCAACATCCTTTACAACTGCATCCTTCGCTACCAAACATCCTGGAAGCATAGCTTTTGACATTTGTTCTCCTTCCTCTAAAAGTACGATAGCATATACTTTACTATTGTCTTTAGCTTTGGTGTAACGCACGTTGGCTTCGGTAAAAGGAGCTACTGCACGAGTACTGTAAATGGCTTTTCCATTCAGCTTTAACCATTCTCCTAGTCTTTGAACTGATTCGATCTCTTTTTGATTAAACCATCCTTGAGGTGAAGCACCCAAGTTAAGCAAGAAATTACCACCTTTTGCTACAACATCAATCAGTTTATGCGTTAATTCCCTGCTGGTTTTCACATTGGTTTCGTGACTTTCAACAAATCGGTAAGAGAAACAACAGTTAACAGTCATGTTAGATTCCCATGGAATCATGTCAGACTCTGAAGGAATATGCTGCTCAGGAGTACGGTAATTTTCCCATCTTCCACCAATCCATCGATCCACAACAAGAATACCAGGCTGATGTTTACGACACATCTCTCCTACTTCATCCATTCTCATGTCCTGTCCTTGGTTACTCTTTGTAGCCCAGGCACCATCGAGCCATAAAATATCAACATCACCATATTGTGTCATCAGCTCTTCAACCTGGTTGTAGAAAAAATCAGTAAATGACTTCCACCAATCCGGATGACGCTCAATTTTGTAATTCACATTACGTCCTGGTGAATCAAACGAAGGAGACCAATATTTTGGATGATGCCAGTCTGGCTTTGAGATATACGCACCAATCATCATATTCTTCTCACGCATTGCATTGAACAGAGATCCTGTTATATCGGCATATTTAGAATTTGCATAAGGGTATTTTGGATTCGTGATTTTATAGTCGGTTTGCTTGGTATCCCACATTGTAAAACCATCGTGATGCTTGGTGGTAAAGATAAAGTATTTAGCCCCCATATCACCTGCAAGCTGTGCCCAGTGTTCCGGATCAAATTCAGTTGGATTAAACTTTGTTGGCAAATTAAAATAATGTTTTCTAAAGGCTTTAATATCATCATGAGGTGTAAGCCAGTCAACATCTTCAGAAACAATTGGCCATGATTCACATAATCCCTCAACCGAGTACGCTCCCCAGTGTACCATAAAACCCAATTTTAGGTCTTGCCAATCTTCCAGTTTTTGCTGGACCTTTTCATCTTGCTCTACAAAATATTCCTTGTCTTTCCATTGACAAAACGCCATGATTGTAGCCAAAACGAGTGTGCTTGTTAAAATTATCTTCTTCATCTGTTAATTTTTTTTTGATTTCTAAATGTTCGAAAATTACCTCAATTGGGATGAACAAATTTTTATGGAGCTAAAGTTATGAGTTTTACAACAAATAGCCTTCTCTTTAAGCTTTAATTTCTTTATTTCAACTTAAGCTCTTCTTTCAATTGCATAAGAATTTCTATGTCTGCTCTTCTAATCTTTCCATCACGATTTGGAGGGCAGTTAAGAATCAGAATATTATCCTGAGCCGTTGCTTTATTGAAAAGCTTCACAACCTCATCGACCGACTTAAATGTCTTATCATCAGTATGAAAAAACCATTTACTACTCAAACAAACAGTAGATTCCCATGGCATATAATAGCTTTCCCCATTGTGCGTAAAAATCTTTGGATCGTTATCAGCAGGCAGCAATGGATCACCCAATCGGAAATCAGATGGGAAATATCGAATCGGATAGCCTTCTTTTTGGTCTTGAGGGTAAACCGCATGATAGTCGGGATTTTCAGGCAATCCGATTGACCAATTGATACCAATCTGACATAGTGGTTCTCTCAATTTTATTGTATTATACATTTCCTGTAGCGGCCAACGATGGTTCGCTTTTGCCCATCCCCCATCAAACCAAAACTCCACGATATCGGTATACTTTTCGGTGATGTCAATTAATTCGTTTAATTGGTTAATCATATAGGTGTTGTAGGATTTATCCAATTCTGGATTCTCGGCATATTTGTGTGGATGTTTATTTCCTCCAGGGTAATCATTACCATTAAAATTCCTATCCCATAGAGAATAATATAATCCCAATCCAATCTTATATTTTCTACAGGCCTTTGCTACCTGTTCAATTACATTTGTTGGATTCCCCGAACTTGCAACATCATATTCGGTATATTTACTATCCCACAAACAAAAGCCTTCGTGATGCTTAGTAACCAGAATTACATATTTCATCCCAGCATCTTTTGCTGCTTTCACCCATTGATCTGCATCAATCTCTGATGGATTATACGAACTGGCCGGTAGTGAACCGTCTGTCCATTCCTGATTATGGAAGGTATTAATCCCAAAATGAATAAACATTCCATATTTACGTTTTATCATTTTCTTGTGCCCCTTGGTAGGCTTGGTAGAGGGAACAGGAAAGAGATCTTCTTGTTTGTTTTGTCCAATAGTAGTACTGATAGTAATCA
Organism: Puteibacter caeruleilacunae; assembly: GCA_005217565.1. GTDB lineage: Bacteria > Bacteroidota > Bacteroidia > Bacteroidales > Prolixibacteraceae > Puteibacter > Puteibacter caeruleilacunae. Next base: position 801,572 of record SJCO01000001.1, on the reverse strand, counting down.
GGATGATTAAAAAACTAAATAGTGCTTTCATACGTTAACTTTTGGTTTGATCACTCATTGTTTTGAGTGATATAATTTTGGTATAAAATTATTGACTCTGGATATGAAAAGGTTGAATTGTTCCTGCATATTTTTATACAATTACGATATTCTAAAGACACTAAGGATAATAGAAAACTAGACTTCTTCAAGGATTTTCATTTTGTGCTATAAATTCACAACATGTAGGTATTGCTTTTCCTGATTGTATTCTCTTATTTTGTTATTTATAATCTATCTAAATAAATTATGCAATATAGAATAGAAAATGACACCATGGGACAGATAGAAGTACCTGCCGACAAATATTGGGGAGCGCAAACACAACGTTCCATCCAAAATTTTCCAATTGGTCCTTCTGCATCAATGCCCATTGAAATTATTCATGCTTTCGGGTATTTAAAGCAGGCTGCAGCAAATACAAATGCAAAATTAGGAGTATTATCTCAGGAAAAAGCAGACATTATTCAAACAGTTTGTGACGAAATAATCAAAGGAGATTTAGATTCACACTTTCCTTTAGTTGTATGGCAGACTGGTTCTGGAACTCAATCTAACATGAATTGCAATGAAGTAATTGCTAATAGGAGTCACGTTTTATTGGGAAATGAACTAGGAAAAGGTAAAAGACTTATTCACCCTAACGATGACGTAAACAAATCGCAATCATCAAATGATACTTTTCCTACAGCAATGCATATTGCGGCATATAAGAAACTAGTTGAGCATACTATCCCCCAAATTACATCACTGAAAAATACCTTGTCGGAGAAAGCAAATCTAATGAAGGACGTTGTAAAAATAGGTCGAACTCATTGGATGGATGCTACTCCATTAACATTAGGACAAGAGTTTTCAGGTTATGTTGCCCAGCTTGAATTTGGATTGAAATCTCTAAATAATACCCTTTCTCATTTAGCACAATTAGCATTGGGAGGAACTGCTGTTGGTACTGGCTTAAATACACCTAAAGGTTATTCCGAGCAAGTCGCTCTGGAAATAGCAGATCTAACGAATCTTCCTTTCGCTACAGCTCAAAACAAATTTGAATCTTTAGCAGCACATGATGCTATTGTTGAATCTCACGGTGCATTAAAGCAATTGGCCGTTAGCCTAATGAAAATTGCCAACGACATTCGATTATTAGCTTCAGGTCCTCGTTCTGGAATTGGAGAAATTATCATTCCGGCCAATGAGCCAGGATCATCAATTATGCCTGGAAAAGTTAACCCTACTCAAGTGGAAGCCCTCACAATGGTATGTGCTCAAATAATGGGAAATGATACTACCATTACATTCTCTGGAGCTAGCGGTCAATTTGAATTAAATGTTTTCAAACCTGTTATGATTAATGCTTTTCTTCAGTCGGCAACTTTACTTGCTGATGCCTGTCAAGCTTTTAACGACAATTGTGTTACTGGTATAGAACCAAATAGAGAAAGGATTAAGGATCACTTAAACAATTCTTTAATGTTGGTAACCGCTCTTAATACACACATAGGTTATGATAAAGCAGCTAAAATTGCCAAAAAGGCTCATGCTGAAAATACAACCTTAAAAGAAGCTGCATTAGAATTGAAATATCTAACAGATAAAGAATTTGATGAGTGGGTGAATCCCTCAAAAATGGTAGAATAAATGGGAATAATAATTTCAAACAGATGAGAACATTGCCAAATACATTAGACATTAGAGGTCACACACCTGTGGAAGCAATATCATTGCTTAAAGAATGTGCGGAAAATATAAAAAAGAAAGGCTGTCTTTGGCTCATCAATGATTATGAGCCAACTGATTGCTATGATTATTTAATGAAGTGCGAGTATTACTTTCAAACATTCATTATTTCAAAGAAAGAATATCGTGTTTTCATTAGTTGTGAATGATTTTTGCCCTTAATTGTTATATCTTATAATGTTGATGAGGCTGCCAAAACTGCCTGTTTTGTTCATTAATAACACCTATAGATTTTTTTCGAATTCCTACAATGCAGTGCATAGATTGTTTCAAACGGCAGCCTCTTTTTCTTGTTTATATCAATGGCAAGATTAGAAGTCTTATCAAATCCAATATACACTCTTCAACACTTAGTCTACTCCTCCTCATTTCTATAGTTTACCGGCGACATCCCAACATGCTTTGAAAAAACTCTCGAAAAATAATAAGGATCCTCATATCCCAACTTCAGTCCAATCTCTTTAATCTTCAGATTAGATTGCGTTAAATACTTTCTCGCACGCTCAATTTTCAAGTGAATAAAGAAATCCTGAGGTGAGTTTCCCAAGTTATTTTTAAATAGTTTATAGATATTTGAAACTGAGCAGTCGCATAGCTGTGCCAGGTCTGAAATCCTGATATTACTGCTCAGGTTATTTTTCATGTAAGCCACCGCTTTATTAATAAGATCATTCTCTTGCTCCATTGTTCCAGAACGATATACTCTCAGGTACTTAATCGATGTAAGAAAATGCTTTAAACAAACATTAGCATACACAACCTTTTCATGCTTAAAGTAATCTTGCATATTTTGCATCATCTCTTCAAATAAGTTGATTCGTTCTTCTATTCTGGAATCATCCGACGGTGAGACTTTAATTATCTGATTTGTTGGAGGAGAATAGATGTCCGCATTCTTACCGGTATAATGAATCCAATAGTTAGTCCAGGGATTCTTTACACTTGATCCATAGTTGCAAATAGTTTTAGGAGGAATAATAAAAAGTTGATTCGCTTTTAAGATGAGACGTTTTCCGTTTGCTTCAATCCATCCCTCACCGTCTAAAATGTAAAGCAATATAAACTGACTACAGCCTAATGGCCGCTTTCTTAGCTGTCCTAATGCTTTCGGGAAAATACCGATATGCGTTATGTACAAATCAGAGATCCTTGGATCATTAATGATTTTCTTTTTGACAATTCCAGGAACATACGTCATACGCTGCCCTAAAAATCCATCCTTTTTATATTCTATCGAATTTTCACCCTTCATTTTCAATCAGATTAAATCAGTTCTCCTTACTATTAGTTCATTACAACACCACACAACAAATAACTTCAAATTTACAAATATTCCAGAATAAGTATAGAATTGTCCATCATTATTATTGATTTACCTATTATATGAATCATTGTGATACCGTAATTTTGCCCTTATAATCCGAAACATCATAACCTTTAACTAAGATGAGACGCTATCTTTTTTCAATGACATTGCTAATTGCTTTAACATGTATTAGTAAACTACAAGCACAAGATACCACACCTAACATTGTGATCATTCTTGCGGATGATATGGGGTATGGGGATCCTACCTGTTACAATCCAAAATCGAAAATTCCAACACCTAATATTGATAAATTAGCCAACGAAGGAATGATGTTCACCGATGCACATTCAGCATCGGCAGTATGCACTCCTACCCGTTATAGTATCCTAACAGGAAGATACTCCTGGCGTACGCGACTAAAAAAAGGAGTACTGTGGGCATGGGACAAACCTCTAATTAAACAAGAGCGTCTAACACTTCCTGAAATGCTAAAAGAAAAAGGCTACCAAACCGCAGCTATCGGGAAATGGCATTTAGGTTGGGAGTGGGCCACTAATGACACTACTCCTGCAATAGAAAATGACGGTGCAAATGTCGATTACAACAAAGAAATAACCGGAGGTCCTCTGGCACATGGATTTGATTACTACTATGGTGATGATGTTCCAAACTTCCCTCCTTACACCTTCATTGAGAATGAAAAGGTAACAAAAACACCTACGGTTGATAAACCTAATTCTATGTACGGTAGAAAAGGGAAAATGGCAGATGGATGGAAATTGGAGGATGTGATGCCACAGATTACCGCAAAATCGGTAGACTACATTAATAAGGCATCGAAAAGCAAAAAGCCTTTCTTCCTCTATTTTGCCCTGACTGCCCCTCACTGCCCGATAGCCCCCTTGACTAAATTCAAAGGAAAAAGTGAAGCAGGACCTTATGGCGACTTTGTATATGAAATTGATTGGTGCATAGGACAAGTTCGACAAGCATTAAAAGATAATGGAGTCGATGAGAATACAATAATCATATTTACAAGTGACAATGGTTCTCCTGCTAAAAATGGAAAAAACATGGGAGGACCGAATGAATCAGTAATTGCCGACTATGGTCATAATCCAAGTGCTGATTTCAGGGGCATAAAGAGTGATGTATGGGAAGGAGGACATCGCGTTCCTTTTATCGTAAAATGGACTAATAAAGTTAAAGGTGGAGAAAAGACATCTGAACTTTCCTGCTCTATGGACTTAATGGCTACAATAGCTGAAATTGTTGATTATAAATTGCCTGATGATGCTTCGGAAGATGGACATAGTTTATTAAAGACATTATCTGGAACGAAAAATTCAGGAAGAGAACTATTGGTAAATCACTCCGGAGGTGGAGTATTTGCTATAAGAAAAGACAACTGGAAACTTATCATGTCAAACAAATCAGGAGGTTTTAGCGATTTTGCACACCGTGATGGTTATGGCATTGAAACTCCTGGTCAGTTGTATAATTTAAAAGACGATCCAAGTGAACAAAACAACCTCTATAATAGTCACCCGAAGAAGGTTGAAGAGTTAAAACGGGCACTTGATAAAATTCGTAATAACAATTAAACTTTTTGAAAATGAGACTATTCAATATTATTAGTGCTTGCTCTCTCTTATTTCTTGGTTTCATTACTAAGCTTACTGCAAATGATCAATACAATGTAATTTTAATAATGACAGATGATCAAGGTTATGGAGATGTAAGTTGTTTAGGAAATCCTTATATTAAAACACCAAATCTAGATAGACTACATGCTCAATCTGTGACATTTGGAAATTTTCATGTTAATCCTTTTTGTGCTCCTACACGTGCGGCTTTAATGACAGGTAGACCGGCCGATTTAGCTCAGGTTAGGACTACGATCAACAATCGAAATCATTTGAATGTGGAAGAAACCACGATGGCTGAATATTTTAAGGCTTCGGGATATACTACCGGACATTTTGGAAAATGGCATCTTGGTCACAACTACCCTTATCGTCCTATGGACCGAGGTTTTGATCAGTGGGTTGGTCATGGCGATGGTGGAACAGGCACATCGAGCGACTACTGGGGGAATGATAAAATGAATGATACCTATATCAGAAATGGGAAATGGGAAAAGTTCGAAGGTTTTGGAACAGATATCTATTTCGATGAAACAATGAAGTTCATTGAAAAGAATAAGGAAAAGCCATTTTTTGTATACCTGGCAACTAATGTTCCCCACCGACCATGGAATGTAAAACCTGAATGGAGGAAAAAGTACGAAAATGAGTTCAAGGATATGGCTGATAAGGATCGTGAAGCACTCATTGATTTCTATGCTACCATCACTAAGTTCGATGAAAATCTTGGTGAGTTACGCGATTTTCTGGAAGAGAAAGGTCTATCGGATAATACCATCGTCATTTTTCTCACAGACAATGGGACTTCGGGAGGTAATATGATTTTTAATGACCATATGCGCGGAAAAAAAGGATCGGCATATGAAGGAGGTCATAGGGTTCCATGTTTTTGGCATATGCCTGGACAAGCAACTGCTAATACAGTTAAAGACTTCACTGCTCACATCGATATTCTTCCGACACTTATCGATTTGTGTAATTTAAAAACGCCATCGAAAGCTAAATTTGAGTTGAGCGGACGAAGTATGAAAGGACTTATAAATGGAGATAATACCAAATGGTCTGATCGTACTATTATACTGCATCAACAAAATGGAACACAACAATATACAAAGTGGAAAAATACAGTTGTGGCGACTAATGAATGGCGACTGATTAACAACAAAGAACTTTATCAGATAAAAAAAGATCCATCACAGAAGCATAATGTAGCAGATCAGCACTCTGAAATTGTAAAAATGCTTTCTGCGAAATATGAAGAGAATTGGGAAAATATACAACACGGAACTTCTCCATATGCCAGACCAATTATTGGTTCTGGAATGATAAAAGAAACCTGGCTTACTTGCGATGGATGGGTTCCAGATCAAATCAAGCCCCTAACATGGGATCAGCCACATGTAAATGCTGCGACTGAAAACTATGGATTCTGGCCGATAAAAGTCGCCCAAGAAGGGAAATACAAGATTGAAGTAAGACGCTGGCCAAAAGAAATTGATTTACCTATCAATAGTGTTACTGAAGCTCAACAAAACGCGGATATATATAGAGATGGTAAACCTGTTTTAAAGAAACAAGGAATACCCATAAAAACCTCGAAGGTGAAGTTAAAAATTGGGAATAAATACATTGAACAAAGCATAGATAGTGATGCAACAAATGCCTGCTTTAAAGTAAAGCTAAATAAAGGAGAAACCGACATACAAGCCTGGCTGATTGATGATCAGGGAAAAAAGCATCCAGCTTATTATGTATATATTATTGAATAAACTTGAACAAAATCAAAAAGCTCATTTATAATGAAAAATACATTTCTTATTCTGTTACTAGTCTTGGTTTTTGGCTGTACTGACCAAAAACAGGAAACTACACAACCTTACGAATACACTTGGGAATCGGTTAGTAAATTCCCCCACTCTCCTGATTTCTTCAGCGATGCAAAACTGGGAATTTATACCCACTGGGGACCGGTTACTGTAGCCACAGACCATCCAGACTCAAAAGGTGGAGTGCAATGGCATGGTAAAAGTATGTATGCAGAAAAGAATGCAGCATTCAAATATCATAAAGAACGATTCGGTCCGCAAAACGAATTTGGCTATAAAGACCTTGTCAAGTTATTTACGGGTGAAAAGTTTGACGCCAAAGAATGGGCTGATCTATTTGCACGTTCAGGAGCAAAATTTGCTGGTCCTGTGGCTATCCATCACGACAATTATGCTATGTGGGATTCTGATGTGACTCCCTGGAATAGTATGACGCTAACACCAAAAACCGACTTTACAGGTGAATTGGCCAAAGCTATTAAATCAAAAGGAATGAAGTACATCACTACATTCCATCACTCCTATACGTGGGAGTATTTCCGTCCGTCGTATAACTATGACGGTGCAACTGGCGAGTTTAAGAGTTTGTATTGTGAGCCGCATGATGAGTTAGCTCCTCCAACAAGAGAGTTCCTGGATAATTGGCTAGCAATAGTTGATGAGGTAGTTGTAAAGTACGAACCTGATATGATATGGTTCGATATGGGATTTGGATGGTATATTCCTGATGAATACCAAATAAAGATGTTTGCCAATTATTACAACTGGGCTGCCCAAAAGAATAAAGATGTTGCAGTATTCCATAAATCAGAGAAAACTCATCGATATACCGGTATTCTTGATTTTGAGCGAGGAAGAGCAAGTAATCAAACAACGTACCCTTGGTTGACAGATACCTCTCTAGGTCCTTGGTTTCATGATCCTTCACATCCATATTATGAAACAAATCAGCTTGTGGACATCTTTATTGACATTATCTCGAAGAATGGATGTATGATGCTGAATGTTGGTCCTAAAGCAGATGGTTCAATTCCCGACGAAGCAAAAAAGATCCTTACCGAAATTGGTGACTGGGTAAAAGTTAACCAAGAAGGAGTGTTTAGTACGCGTCCATGGAAGCTCTTTGGCGAAGGTCCTACACGTTTGAAAAAAGGTGGTGGTTTCAATGAGAAAAAGGATTTCTATTACTCCGCTAAAGACATTCGTTTCACTCAAAGCAAGGACCAAAAGACCTTATATGCCTTCATATTAGATTGGCCTAAAAACAGTGAAGTTGAGATTACATCATTTAACAAAGACAATGGCGTAACAGCTAATATGATCACAAAGGTTAGTCTTCTTGGTTCTAACGACCAGGTAACTTTCTCTGAAACATCAAAAGGTATAAAAGTAAATCTACCAGCCAGCAAACCTTGCGAACATGCCTATTGCTTAAAGTTTGAACTAAAATAAGAAATAACATAAATCAGTAAGCAGCAGTTTCTTTCCTATCACATCTTATTCTGTGATAGGAAAGAAATTCATCATCTAAACCAATTACTAATGAAACTAACATTGTTACTTCCAGCCTTACTATCTTCCTTATGTGGATTCGCACAGACACAACCAAACATTGTGTATATCATGTCTGATGACCATGCGGCAAATGCAATTAGTTGTTATGGAAGCAGATTGTCAGAAGTTGCTCCTACTCCCAATATCGATCGCATAGCAAAAGAAGGCATGCGCTTTAATCACGTAATGTGCACCAACTCCATATGTACACCAAGTAGAGCAGCAATCATTTCTGGTCAATACAGTCAACTAAATGGAGTTTACACCTTAAGTGATGATTACAATCCTGAAGCCAACAATGTTGCAAAGGAGCTTCAGAAAGCTGGTTACCAAACTGCAATGATTGGGAAGTGGCATTTACATAAAGAGCCCAAAGGATTTGATTACTATAATGTTCTCCCAGGGCAAGGAAAATACTTTAATCCCTTGTTTAAAGAAAAAGGAGAGACATGGGTTGATCACCAAAAAGGCGGTAAGCAATACAAGGGCTATGTTACTGACGTTTCTACCGATATTGCACTGGAATGGTTAGAAAAAGGACGTAACAAACAGGCTCCCTTCTTCCTTATGCTACATCAAAAGGCACCACACGCCTCTTTTGAGTTTGCACCAAGACATGAAGATTATCTCGAAGATATTGCCATTCCAACACCTGAAAGTCTGTGGAATAATAAGAATCATGGGGCACCGATTGAAAATCGTTATGGTTCATCTGTTTCTCAAAGATGGAAACAAAGGAATATGGTCGATCGTATGTCATCTGATTGGTGGAAGACTGGTCAGATGGATACAACAGGTATGACTTACGATGAGAAAACGAATGCTGCATATCAAAAGTATTTAAAGGACTATCTGCGATGTGTTAAGGCCATTGACGAAAACGTAGGACGAGTACTTGATTATCTAGATAAGAATAATCTTTCTGAAAATACCATTGTAATTTACACGTCAGATCAAGGACAGTTTTTGGGAGAGCACGACTATACCGACAAACGCTGGATGTATGAGGAATCGCTCCATATGCCTTTCCTGGTTCGATATCCTAAAGAGGTTAAGAAAGGAAGTATCAATAACGATATTTGTTTGAATATTGATTTTGCGCCAACATTCTTAGATTATGCTGGAGTTAGCAAACCGCAAGAGATGCAAGGTGAAAGTTTCCGAGAGTTATTAAAAGGAAAAACTCCCAAAGATTGGAGAAAGTCTATGTACTACCGTTACTGGATGCACATGGCGCACCACGACAATCCTGGACATTACGGAATTCGTACTAAACGTTACAAGTTGATCTACTTCTATGGTTTGCCTCTCGGAAAAAGAGGAGCTGTTAAAAAGTCGACCGAGCCTTACTGGGAGTTTTATGACCTGGTAAAAGATCCTCAGGAAATGAATAACCTTTACGCCAACAAGAAATATGAAAAGCAGATTGCCACGTTAAAAAAGGAATTATTGAAACTTAAAACAGAACTTAAAAATACTGATGCTACATATCCAGAATTGGAGAAGATCAACGCATCATATTGGTAAACGTTAGCTTGTTGGGGCAAGAATACTTATTGCATTTTTCCAACGCTTTCGCTAATTTCGGAGACTTGACTAACTAAATCCATACGGTCTTGAAGAAGAAAAGAGCGACCATAACAGATATTGCAGAGGAGCTGGGTGTATCACCATCAACGGTTTCACGTGCATTGAATGATCATCCAGCAATCAGTAAAAAGACAAAGAAGGCGGTATTGAAGTTAGCGCGACAGAGAAACTATCAGCCCAATCTTCTTGCGCTGAATCTGCTAAAAAAGCGAACCAATACCATTGGAGTTATCGTCCCTGAAATTACCAGTCATTTCTTTTCTTCGGTAATAAATGGAATTCAGGATCTGGTAAAGCCTTTTGGAGTAAACATGATTATTGGTCAGTCGAATGAATCGTATGAAGAAGAAAAGAGCATTGTGCAAACATTCGCTTCCATAAGGGTTGATGGCTTTTTAATCTCTCCTTCATCTGAGACCAAGAAATACGATCATCTGGAATCGTTAATACAGAATAATATTCCATTGGTAATCTTTGATCGCGATTGTGAAGGGATAGACATTGACAAGGTTTTCGTAGATGAGTACAATGGGGCATTTCAAGCTGTTGAATACTTAATACAATCGGGCTGTAAGCGAATTGCTCACATTGCGGGGAGTCAGACTCTTTCAACTGCTCGTCATCGATTACGTGCTTATAAAGATGCTTTGGAGAAACACAGTATTCCTTTTAATGCCGACTATGTTGTGCAGACTGATGGATTCTCTCCGGAGTATGGAATTGAACCTACCCGCCGATTGCTTTCATTACAAACACCTCCTGATGCAATATTTACCATTAACGACGGTGTGGCCATTGGGGCAATGTATGTAATTAAAGATGCAGGAATTAAAATTCCTGAAGAGATATCGATTATTGGTTTCGATGATGATCCCCACTCTACTTATTTTAAACCTTCACTATCTACAGTATGGCAACCAACCTATGAAATGGGAATGTTAGCGGCCCGCATCTTGATGAAAAGGATTAATACCAATAACGATCTTTCAAAAATTAGAGTAGAATCACTATTCCCTGAATTGATCGTGAGAGGATCATCGATGTAGGTTATAGAACTGCTGGTTGGGAATCAGGTGGAATTAATAAAAAAAGGATTCAGCCAACTAGGTCAAATCCTTTAAGATCTTCATCGTATAAATAATTTATTTTGCCTTTCCACCTTTTGTAACAACCACTACAACTCCGCCAAATCCTTGTGCTCCATACCTGGCTGCAGCACCACCTTTTAATACATTAATAGATTTAATTTCTGAAGTAGGAATATTCTTAAACTCTCCAAAAGATACTTTCACGCCATCAATTAGCAATAAGGCATTTTCGTCTCCTTGATTTAAAGTACTAGCACCACGCATTTGGATTCCATTAGAAGTAATAGATACACTTGTAAATTTCCCCTCAATAGCTTCAATAATTGTACTATACCGACTAAAATCTTCACCTGACAAATTCTGCATTGCATAGGTTAATTTATCCTTTGAGATATAGCCATAACCTGTTGCAATTTCCACATTCCTTGAATTTTCAATAAAACGTAGATCTACATTCACTGAATCAGGATAATTTTTCAATTTAACTTTTTTAGAACTAAATCCGCTAGCTTTAAATTGTAGCATCTCTCCTTTATCACATTTAAAACTAAATAATCCCAGCGAATCAGTTTTGTACTCTTGTTTAGTAGATTTCACAATAATTGACACATTATTCAATCCAAATCTATTATAACAAGTTACTTTACCTTTTACTATTATTTCCTGTGCATACAACGATACACTTAGCAATAAGGCAAGACTAAAAAATAATATTCTATACATAACGGTTAATAGTTTACGATGGTGTTCACTAAAAAGTATCATTGTTGAAATTACAAAAATTATTCCAACAATATTTAATACTAAAAGGAATTGTAATATAGCCTGTTCAACCGATAACTTTCACCATCCGGTTATTTTTGATTCATGGCTCATTTAAAAAAGGCTGCCCTGAATATCGGACAGCCTCATAGTACTTTTTTTTCAAAAATTTGGTTTAACTAAAATCGTTTGAATCCAGTTAAGAAAATTTATTATTCTTTCGGTCCTGCACCGTAATCTGGATTATTGATATCGAACCATAAACGTTCATTAGCTAATACTGCTGCAGTATTATCACTAGTAGTAAATCCAATCTTGTTTATATAGTCAACCAAAATATCATACATTAAATCATTTGGTTCAGGCGTGCCAACTGGTACCCTCCTAGGAATATCACTAACACCAAAATCTTCCCAAGCAAAATATGAACTACCAACCTTAGGGATACCACTACGTCTAACAGTTGTCCAAAGATTAATTGGTGTCATTAAATCATTCACATACTGTTGAATGTATACCTTCTCCAAATCATCAGTCCCATCTAAAGTATATGCATCACCCGTAAGAAGATTTGTGATTTCACCATCTTTTAACATAGTAGCACCTTCCTCAGGATCAATAAGAACAGGATCTCCTCCATAATACGGATTTTCATGACGCTCTGCCAAATCATCCATACGCTGTACTGAGAAAGTTACTCCTCTTGTTAAATATTCCTGGGCAGTCATCGGAAGACTTGCTCCCAATAATTTAAATTCTGCCAAATAAAGATTTGTTTCAGCCGCACTTCCAAGCAATACATATCTTGTTACCTGATCCCCTAGTACCTGTATTACACTTCCTCCCGGTTTAGTTGGATAGGTATAGGTATATCTTGTACGCTGATTCTTTTCTTCAAATACCGAAGACCATATATAGGTTTTCTTTCCTGAACCATCCTCTTTTGTTGCAAAAAACTCACTCTCTTGTTGGAAATATTCCTCATTACTGGTTTCTGCAGTTGATACTGGTACTCCCCAATATCTCACCCAAGGCTCTTCATAGCCATCCATCCAGCTATCGAATTTTCCTTCAGCAGTGGTATTCATAATGCTTCGAATCTGGGTTGGAAGTCCATCTAACCCGTTAGTTTCAATAATCGCATCAATAACCTCAGGATTAAAATTGTTCTTTCTGAAAAGGAAACGCAAGCGTGGATCTTTATTGGATTTCAGGAATTCAATTAGATTATTACCTGCATAACCAGTCCAACCACCACCAACAGCATTACCATCTCCTCGATAATTTATACCTTTATTAAAAAGGAAGTCATCACCTAAGTCATCCATGTATGTTGATGCACCAACTTCAGCAGCAATTGCCAACGCTTTTGCGCGATCGGCATTAATCAAACGTGCTGCAATCCTCAATTTCAAAAGGTTACAAAACTTAATCCATTTGGTAAAATCACCCTTATAAACTAAATCCTGATTTCCAAGCGAAAACTGATTATCTAATTCCATATAACCAATGGCTTCATCCAACTGATTAGCCCACAAGGTAAAAAGCTCTTCCTGCAGGTCAATTTTCGGAGTAAGAAGCGGAGGGTTGGTAAAATTAGCCAAACCGGCTTCAGAATAGGACAATCCACCCACATAGTCTAAATTCTCAATGCCAGTAAAAATATTAACAGCCAGAGAAATTCCTTTCAATCCCTGATGTAGAGCTTTTTGCTCTTCATCTTCAAGTAGATCGATTCTCATCCGGGCATCAACACCAGGAATCAGAGTCCCACGAAGGCCCTGAAAACTAGACAAACCTCCTTCGTTAAATGTAGTAAGATTACCTCCTGTTCCAGCAGTCACTGCTTGCGAATATGGCCAAACATAACCATTGTATTGGTAGAACCAAATAGTATAGTCATTACTATACATTTGCTGCATTGCTCTGGAGATCAAAAAACTAATATTAGGCTCAGAAATTACCGAAGGATTAGAGTTTTTCTCGGCAAACTCATCTTTATCGCAACTTTGCAAGCCGAACAGTATTGCTATAAAAGCTATCGCTATAGTTATTATCTTATTCATTTTATCTCTTTTTAATGGTTAAAATGTGAACTGAAGAGCTAAAGTATAAGTTCTTGTGTATGGCAATAGTGTACGATGGAATGCAGATTGTGCACTACCAGTACCTCGACCTGCTTCTGGATGCATATTTGCAGGAGATGAGTTAAGCAAATATCCTGCATTTCTGATATTCAGATTAATATTCAGGTTCTGAATCTTGTATTTTGGTAATTTCACACTATAACCCAATGAAATGTTACGAAGAGCAATATAATCTAATGTGTACACCCAGTTAGGATTTACTACACCAGCTCCCCAAGAGTTATGCCAATATGCCCATGAACCTTCTTCCACTGCATCATCAACTGCTCCTGCTGCTGCAGCTTGCTCCCATGTCATTCCGCCAACATTGTGCGCATTGCCATCAGGACCATTTATCACAGTTCCATCAGCAAATACACCCGATGGCACAATACCTTTCTCAAACTGATCGCCAGAATATTTACTTGTCCAGTCCACACCTTTTCGTGCGATTAATTCACCTTTAGTTTTTCCGGCATTAAGTGAAGTTTCTAAGACACCATATGCTGCACCATAACGAGCAGGGAAACTAGCTACTTCGCCACCAAAACGCATATCAATCAGGAATCCTAATGTAAAGTTCTTGTAACTGAAACTATTATCCCATGAGCCTTCGAAATCAGGTCGTACTTTACCAACCTTAACTCGTCCGCCGGCACGCTTGTAATAAGGAGCTTTCACTCCATCATGCCATGACATTACGGCCTGACCAGCATCATTCTTTTCTATAGTAGCGTCACTATATAGAACTCCGTATTCACCACCTTCGAATGCAACAGCTCCAACTCTATAATTACCATAAGTAACACTTCCGTAGAGTCCTTTATAATCACCAGCCAAAGGATGTAATTTAGTAATCTCATTTTTCACTTTCCAATAGTTAAAAGTAGAAGTCCATGAGAAATTACGATTCCTTATTGGTTTTGCAGTTAATGTTAATTCAACACCTTTACCTTCAATGGTACCAACATTCGTCAACATATTATTATATCCTGAAGCTGAAGGCAAGTTAATAGTACTAATCTGTTTCGAGGTTTCATCCACAAAATAAGCAACATCAAGATTTAAACGATTCTGCAGCGTATTTAATGTCAGTCCAAATTCGTATGAATTTTTCTGCTCAGGCTCTAAGCTTTTATCCACCAAAGTCCCTGGAGGAGTATTGGTTATGATATTACCGTTAGAATGTTCAATACTACCAACTGAATACCCCCTATTAATAGAATAAGCTCCAGTATCATTACCTACCTGTGCCCATGAAGCACGTAATTTACCAAAACTCAACCACGCAGGCATGTCATCACTAAATGTGTCAGAGAACAACCATGAAGCACTCACTGATGGATAGAAATAGGAATAATTTCCTTCACCATTTGAATAAACCAATGCGGATGACCAGTCATTACGTCCAGTAACATCAACAAAAAGCTGTCCTCGCCAGTCCACACTATAACGGAAAAGTGCCGAATAGATGTCTTTAGTTCCAAACACCCTTGTACCGGTTAATTGCTTTGTATTTTTAGAATTGTCAATAAAGAATCGACCAGGAACAATTAAACCACCACTTGTCTGACCACCGGATTCTGTTTTTCTTTGACTCCAAATCTCACCGTGCAATAACAAGCTATGATTGAAGTCTCCTGTTTCCTCATCAAACAAGAAAGAAAGCTTTCCCGTTTTTGATAGATCATCCAGGTGTGTTATTCTATAGAATCCACCTTCATTTTGGTAACCCGAACCAAGATTCTTGGTTTCTCCATGAATATTATAGAAGTTAATATTTCCTTCTAACATAATCTTCATCCAGTCCGTAACCGTTGCAGTTAACTTGACAACAGGACGAATTACCATTTCTTTTCTCACATTTTTATTCAAATAAGTACTGAACCATGTTCCATTAGCCGGAACATTGGCATACTCATCTCCTAGATTACCTTTAGGTGTACCACCATGTGGAGCCTGGAATACCTCACGTCTTCTCCATTTGTCAGCATCATACATTGTGTTCCATGACAAGTTGGTAATCAGCTGTTCTCCAAGGTTAACCGGAGGATTACCTGCTTCAGATCCAGTAATAGATACAGAAGCATTAACTTTCAAGAAATCAGCCAAAACTCTCGAACCTGAGAAGAAAAGAGATGTTTTTTCAAACGTGTTTTTAGGAGTAGTACCATTTCTTGTTGAATAGCCCATAGATAGGTAGAAATTACCTTTTTCATCGCTACCCCTCATTGCGATATTTGTATTAGATCCCCAGCCAAGATCATACATTTTCTTGAAGTGGTCTTTAACTGGAGCATAAGGAACCATCTGGCCATCATAATCCTCTATCATAATATTAGGATCATATTTAGGGCCAAACATTCTGTTCGTGTTTCCTATTAAAGTTGGAACATCTACTCCATCTTTTTTAACAGTTACGAATCCCTGTCCATATCGATCATCAAGATACGTACGGTTTCCATAATAATTACCACGCCCCTTAACATACTGAAAATCTGGCTGACCATAAACATGATCAACAGATGTTGTTTGAGTAATAGTAACACCAAAACCTTGGGCACCGGAACCATCTTTTGTTTTAATTACAACAGCACCGTTAATACCTCTTGATCCATAAAGAGCTGTCGCAGCAGATCCTTTAAGAACATTTACCGATTCATAATTGTCAACATTCATGTTTTTCAACATGTTACCAAAGTCGTTTGCATTACCCGACCAGTCGTGGCTACCTACACTACCAATTGCATTTTCAAGAATTACTCCATCAATAACAAAGATAGGCTGATTGTTCTGGCTGTTCAATGTAGAAACTCCCCTGATTTCAATTTTACTAGAACCAAAGATACCACCATCACTACCAGAAATACTAAGACCGGCAGCCTTACCTTGTAATGCAGCAACAGGACTAATGGTATTCGCTTGTACAAGCTCCTCTCCGGCTACTTTAGTTGCAGCATAACCTAATGCTTTTGCTTCACGCTCAATTCCAAGAGCAGTTACAACAATCTCATCAACCTCAGTTGCTTCTGATTGCAATGTAATCCTAAACTCGCTCTTTCCTGCAATAGCAATTTCCTGTGTTGCCATACCTACAAATGATACCACCAATACTTCGGCAGTACCTGGAACTTGCAAGTTAAAGTTACCATCAAAATCGGTAGTTACACCAATAGTAGTACCTCTTACAACAATGGAAGCACCAGGAATAGGTTCCCCATTCTCATCAACTACAGAACCTTTTAGCGTGCGTTGCTGAGCTGCAGGCACATCAGGTGTAGCCCCTACATTAGCTACAATTACAATCTGGCGATCATAGATCTTATAAGAACTATTGGTCCCTTCCAGAAGGTTATCCAAAATTCTTTCAACAGAATTGTTCGTCGCTTTAACATCAACCTTACGATCTACATTAATTAAATCGTCGTTGTATACGAATATGAAATCACTATTACTTTCTATCTCATCAAAAACAGCCTTTACAGACACATTTTTGAGTTTGAATGAAAACTTTGTTTGTTGCGAATAAGTACTCGCAGCAAAACTCATTAAACCAATCAGTAAGAAAACAAATGTAAATTTCGCTATTCGCAATAATCTTTTAATACTTCCCTGATACCAGAAGTAAATGGAATTACAATTTTTTTCCATAAATTTGGCATGTTTTTTTGTTATACACTTAAAATTTCAACCGTTGCAGCGGTTGTAAGAAGCGGGGAATGTTGCAGCATTTCCCGTTTTTGTTAGAGTTCAACTTAAGTTCACGTCATAGGCATATTTAGGTTTTTAGTTATTAACTCATCTATCTAATTTATTCAGAATCAATATGAATTAACATTCTCTAAAGAAAATTGAAGTTCTATCAGTATATTTGCAGTTCGCTTTAGTATGATCAATACACCGATTGTACTTCCCAGGCGGGAAATGTTGCAGCATCTCTCGCCATTCTTTTTTTCAATACTATCAATTCTTATTGAATACCTTTACTTTATTTTCCTCTACCCTATATTTTATTGGAGCCATTTCACTAATTACAAGCAATACATCGTTTAATGTGTCTTTTAGATCCAACTTCCCTGATATTTTATGTTCATTAATCAATGCAGGATCTAAATAATAGTCAACACCATAGAAATCAGATATTTTTCTAATCACAACTTCCAATTTCTCTCCTTCGAACTTAAACATTCCATTAATCCAGCTTGTATATAATTCTACATCAACTCGATCAATAATTGTCTCAGTTGTTCGTTTTGAATATATCGCTCTCTGATTTGGGGATAATATTACTGGATCTGATAAGATTGCCAGTTCCTCATTCTCACTAAATTCAACTTTACCTTCTACTAATACTGTTTCAACGGTTTCTTCCTCGGGATAAGCAATTACGCTAAATTTAGTTCCTAACACTTTTACATTTACTTCCGCCGTCCGCACTATAAACGGAAATTCACTATTTTTTGTTACATCAAAGTAACCTTCGCCAATCAAAAAAACCTCTCGATTGTTTGCAAAACGAGCAGGGTAAATCAATCGACTTCCTGAGTTCAACCACACTTTAGTACCATCTGTTAAGGTTACTTTTGAAAATTTACCTTTTGGAATCATTACTTGATTCATAGAGATACTTGCGACGGTTTCAGATATCTGTTCTTTATCATCTCTCTGTGTAATAATGGAATCAGAATCGACAACAATTTCATCTCCTGTTTGATCATATTCAATTGTTGAATTATCAGCAAGTTCTACAGATCTTCCATCAGCTAAAATCAATTGTGATTCGTTACCAGTATACTGAGTCATATCTACCTGACTCAAGTCAAAGGTTGAAGGATTTCTTTCTTGCAATAACCAGGAAACAGAATATCCTATGCTGACAAAAATGATTGCGATAGCTGCATATCTTAAATAAACAGATAATCTGCGTTTCTTAGTGTTATATTCACTATCGAATAAATCAATTTGTTTCCACAAACGATAAACTTCTTCTTCTGGTAAATTTGATTCAATTTCTCTGAATGATGAAACAATCTCTATTGCACGATTAAAGTCCTTAGCTTTTTTAGGATAACGCTCTAAGAACGAATCCCAATCATCAGCTGTAACTCTTCCATACAGTACCCATGAAATAAACTCCCTGTCTTCCAGGAAATCGTTCAGTGAATATTTTTTGTAGTTCTTTTCTGTCATTAGTTCAACCTAATAATCCATGTTCTGTATATAAAGAGTCACCTATTTTGATTTTGTGGACACTAAAATTGAAAAAAATTAACACATTTTAACAAAAAAAGTTAAGAAACATCAATTACCGGCAATTACACATTCAATATCAAGCAATTAACAATAGAATACTTTTTCTGGTTGGTTCGCCCATTACTTCCCTCAACGATTTAAGTGATCGATGTACAAGCTTTCTTGCAGAATCATAATTTAAATCCATGATTTCACAAATTTCATCATATTCCATTTCGCAATTAAATCGTAGATAAATGGCCTCTTTCTGTCGCGGAGATAATTTTTGTAAAGCTGATAACAGTTTTCTCTCTCTTACACTCTTATCCTCATTTTTGATCAACTCTTCTTCAATAGAATAATCCACATCAAAAGGTATCACTTCTGGATTATCCTCTATATCAACACTTTTCCTTGATTTTGCTAACGATTTTAAAATCCTACGTCGTAAAGATTTTAATAAATAGAATCGGATATTCTTAACCTCCCCCAAGGTTTTCTTCTGACGAATCAAATCATAGAATAGCTCTTGCATTGCATCTTTTACCAAATCAGGATTAGAACTTATCTTCATCCCAAAGTTGAATAAAGCATCAACATGCTGGTAATAGATGAACGACAGAGCAGATTTTTCTCCGTTCTTAAAATTTTTCCATATGATACGTTCGTTAGTCATATTGCGTTTTGATGTGGTATTAGTTTTTGCCCTACAATTATAATCAAAACTGCTTCAAAAATGTAAATTCATGCAATATAACATATGCCCCCATTTATTACATGATCCATTTTTCGCTTCCCCTATATTCAAATATACATATTTAATAATGTAAATTCCAAATTCCTAATGCTTTTTTACAACATCAATTTCCATCACCTTCATTTTACTCTCCTCTCAAGGTATAATAATGCCTTAAAAGCAACGACCCAATAGATAAAACATTATTTTTGTGAAAAACATAAATATGGCGAGAGGGAAAGGGAAAAAGGCCACTGGAGGATCAGCAGGACAAAACAGAAAGAAAACTGATGATTTTCTTTTACAAAATAGAAGAAAACCAGAAGTACATGAAACTGATTCGGGTCTTCAATATGAAATAATATCTGAAACTCAGGGAGAAAAACCCCATGAAAATAGCACGGTAATTGTTCATCAACGAGCAATGTTACTTGGAGGAAAGATGCTTGATGACACTTACAAAGAAAACTCTCCAATGGAATTCAATTTAAGCGAAGTAGTTGATGGTTACCAGGAAGGTTTAATGATGATGAGTGTGGGTAGTAGATATAAATTATATGTCCCCCCAGAATTAGGTTGGGGCAAAAAAGGATCAGGAGGAAGAATTGGTCCCAATGCCATGATCATTTTCGATGTTAAATTACTAGAAATCATTTAATAATAGTGGCACTATTATTGCAACCACCAGCCTGAACTGTATCAAACTAATTATCGAATGAAAAGCAAAGTTCTTATAGTCATTATTGGATTAATATCGCAATTCGCCTTATTTTCTAGAATCAGTTACTCACAGAGTAGGGATTTAGTAGAACTCAATAATGTATTCATTGGCAAGGGAAATGGATTAATGGATTCCAAGGTTTCATTTAATAAAATTGATGTCATAGTGAATATACCGCAACGATTAAAAGAACGCAAGTTTATCAGTCACGGTTTAGAATATGGACAGATAAACATTCATTATGATCTTACCCCTGCAATCTATAGTCCTACAGAAGTAGAAAACTTCAATATTTTGTCGTATAAATTCACATATATGAATTTTCGATCAAATAAGCTTCCATACATGATTATAGTTTCACCTACTCTTGCATCCAATTTTGAAGGCTCCATTAACTTAAAGGATTTTCGTTTTTTGGGAATGTTTGCATTTATCAAGAGATATAAACCAGGAAAGATATTAACCTACGGGGTCGCTTATTCAAATACATTTGGATTTCCAGCTCCGATGCCAGTTATTAATTATCAGGTTTCACCTACGCCTAAGTGGCAATTTAACCTAGGCTTTCCTCAGCTAAATATTCAGCATAACGTTTCTTCTAAAACTACATTACAAACAGGTTTAGCTATAACAGGACAGAATTTAACCTTGGGTCGAGACCTTGAGTCAATAAACGGCGATGGCAGTAGCAGTACTGTTCCAATTGACAATTTAAGGATTAACAATTGGGCCGGTCAAGTTAAATGGATACAGCAAATTGGTGATTATACTAAATTCTCAATAGGCACAGGATACACATTTAGACGAAGCTTTAGTTTTAATAAAGGAAGCGATGAGAAACGGAAATTCAATCTCGACAATAACATTTATATTCAGGCCAGTCTTAAGTTTGGTTTTTATAAAAAAAGATAACTCATGTTCGAAGACATTATCTTCCAATTAGGCTATCCTGGTATATTTCTTATATCGTTTATCGCAAGTACTTTATTTCCTCTAGGATCAGAGGGATTTGTAATAATGGCAGTAACATCTGAATATAATAGCTGGTTGGTGTGGCTATTTGCCACCGCAGGCAACTTTGCCGGTGCAGTTACAAATTATTACGTAGGTTACTATGGCGATCGCTTTATTCTGTCGAAATACATAAAAGTAGCTTCCGACAAAAAGGAGAAGGCTCAAAAATTATTTGCCAAGTGGGGAGCTCCGGTATTATTTTTCTCATGGCTTCCCATTATTGGTGATCCTCTTTGTGTTATTCCAGGAGTATTAAAGCTTAAACTTCATATTTTTAGTTTCTGGGTACTGCTTGGGAAAGCATTCAGATATTTCCTTGTGATCTGGTCTACACACAAGGCTTTAGGTTATTAAACATTATAATACGTAATAGTTATCTCACCAAAAAAGCAAATATTGCCAGACAACCTAAATGGTAACAATGCGATGTTTTAACACATACTTTACAAAATCCAGTGTACAATTAATTCTTAATTTCTTTAAAATATTAAACCTGAACTGAGCAATCTCATCCATTGTCAAACATAGTCGTTTTGAAATTGAACGATGATCAATCCCCTTCGAAATCATCTTTATCAATTCAATTTCTAGAGCATCGAATACTGATTGCTTATTATTATCACCTCTTTTTGAAATATCTAAGTGCTGAAAGATCCGCTGAATTAATGCAGATGTTCGTGCACCAAAATAGTGACCTCCTTTAGCCACATCATGCACAGCATTCAACAACTCTGCTGGAGAACAGTTTTTAGACAAAAAGCCCCGGGAGCCGTTTTGCGTACAAAATATAAATGTTTTCTCATCGGCATACACCGTAAGCATAAAAAAAGGTATATGAGAATACTGTTCCGATAGACGCTCCGCTATTTCAATTCCATTCATATCGGGCAAATATACATCAACAATGATCACATCCGGTTCAATGGATTCAAGAAGACGGAAAAGTTGAACACCACTTTCAGCCTCTCCACAAATCTCTATTGATTTATCAGACTTAAGAATATGCATCAACCCAACTCGCATAATCTTTTGATCATCGACTAGTAACACTTTTATTTTATTCTTCATTGCTATTAAGATTTTGCTCAAACAATAAAAGTGCCATCACTTTGGGGATTAAACCACTGCCTGTAATTGTGCAACGCAAAAAGGACATTGAAGGTTCTCCCAACAATGTCCTTTTTCTAAATTATTAAGGTAGTAATTTCCCTATTTCTTTTTCCACTCCAATTCAGCGATGAATATTCCATGCTTATCCCAACCAGTGTTAGAGATATACCATTTATTTCCATCCTGAATAACTTCTCCTGCATGAATTGGTAATTCGCATACTAAATTCTCATTTGGGAAATGATCTGGAGTGTCAGACCAATACACATGAGTCTGGTTATATTCTGTCATCGCTCTACAGATGAATAAGTAATATAAACCGCCACGTTTTACAACGAATGGAGACTCTGCATCACCTCCCCAATCACACTTTAAAGGCTGGGTATGTACAATTTTAGGTCCACTCCAGCAATTTAAATCAGGACTGGTACGTACGGCCACACATGAACGTAAATCTACCTCGTCAAATGTACGCGTGTAATAATAATAGTACTTATCATTATCTTTTAGGATGTATGAATCTCTTGCGTGTCCTGGATCACTAAACAAAGGATTTAATGGATGACGTGTCCAGTTAAACATATCCTTAGAATCAGCTCTACATAGTTGTCCCCAACTTGCATAATAAGGAGCATTTTCCTGACGATTTCCAATGTTGTAATACATTTGCCAAACGCCATTCTCTTCAATTACATGAGGAGCCCAAAGTACTCGTTCAACACCTGGCTTTGTTTTAAGCGCATAATCATGGTCTTCCCATTTATCCTGATCGAACTTATCTGCCGATATATGAAACAACTTGTTTTCACCAGTCCATGGATTTATTGGTTTATGTCCGATGATTCCATAAGCATGCCATTTCCCATCAGGACCTTTACTAAAACAGTGGTCATTAGTATACCAGGTAGTATCAATATCTTTCCTGGTATCGTTAGGATTAAAGATGTGCTTCCACTCACTAACGATTACAGGTTTCTCAACAACTTTCACTTCATTCACCTTGCTTTTCTGCCCACAAGCAGTGACGAAGGCAAACATTATTAAGGAATAAAAAATCCGCACCATAGGTTACAATTTAAGTATTTAATTTTGATGCTAAAGTAAGGCCTCAACCACATTCCCTGTGGGTCAATTTCGATAAATTAAGTGCACAATTACGTAAATCCACATCAAAATCAATCAGTTATCCTGATTCTGTCAACTTTTCCTATAATTAGCAGGAGAAACGTCAAATTGCTTTCTAAATATTCGAGAAAAATACTTCTGAGAACTAAAACCTGTCATCTCTGATATTTCAGTTACCGAATAGCTGGTCTTCCTTAATAGTCTAGCTGCTTCCTTCAATCGCTCCATACGAATAAACTCTACAGGCGATAAACCTGTCATACTTTTGACTTTCTTATAAAGACCAGAACTACTAATCGCCATAGCATCGGCAAGCTCCGACACATTAAATAACTCGTCAGATAGATTCTCCTTTATAATCCCTACTGCTTGATTAATGAATTCTTCATCTTTACTATGCTCAGTAATCTCAGTAAGACTTGCCTCTGGGGTATTTCTATAATATGCTTTTAAACTCTCTCTCTGCTTTAGTAATCGATTTACACGAGCATGAAGTACATCCCTGGAAAAAGGTTTTGTGACATAATCATCAGCCAAGCATTCCATTGCCTTCAATTCTGCCTCCTTACTACTTTTAGCAGTCAACAGAATCAATGGAATATGTGAGATTAAAACATTATTTCGCACCTCATTACACAACTGAAACCCGTTCATCTCTGGCATCATCACATCGGTAATAATAAGATCGGGAACATGTTTTATTATTGCAGAAAGACCTATAGCACCATTCGCTGCAGTTAAAATCCTAAAGGAATCCTGGAATATTTCAGCAACGAAATCACGAATATCTGGATTGTCATCGACAATTAATAACAACGGTTTTCCATCCATTGTCATACTATTCTCAACCATCTCCTCTGCTATAGCAATCGATTTTTTAGTCTCATTCTGCGGCAAAGAATGCAAACAAACACTAAATACACTTCCCTCGCCAGGTTTACTATTTACCTCGATAGTTCCTCCCAACTTTTTAACCAGCTGCAATGTAAGCGCCAAACCAATCCCTGAACCACCAACATTCGTTTCCTCGTTCCGATAGAACCGTTCAAATATTCTCTCTTGTTCTTCTTGTGGAATTCCCTTTCCCTTATCTGCAACCTCTATTATCACTCCGTCAGGCTGCATTAGCTTTAGAGAAATCTTGATGTCAGAATCAGGAGGGGAGAATTTAACAGCATTAGACATCAAATTATAACAAACAGTCTCAATCATTTCCCGATCCGAATGAAGCCAAACCGTCTCCTCCGGAACACTTAAATGAAAACGGGGATTTTCTTCTTTCATGATAAAAGCATCAACGATAGACTCCAGGAAGGCCTTCAAATCAATCGTACTCACCTTCATCTTCATTTTGCCAGCATCTAATTTTTTCAGATCAAGCACATCATTCACTAGGGTCATCAGTCGACTGCTATTACGAGATATTCTGTTAAGCTCTGATTTAAGATCTGGAAGATCATCGGCAGTTTTTCTTAACTTATCAATCCCTCCCATTATCAATGTCAATGGTGTTCGAATCTCATGACTGATATTTATAAAGAACCTCACCCTCATTCGATCAAACTCTTCCTGCTGATGTTTCTGCTCTCTAAGCCTTGCCCTTCGCATTCCAGATTTATACAGCTTTACTGCTGCCCCTAAAGTAGTAGACAATACGAGTAAAATAAACCACCAACTTGACCACCATGGTTTATGAATAATCATCAACAATTCTCGCTGTAAAGTCGACGATTTTTCTCTTACGATAAATCGATATACCCCTGGATTTAGTTTCGAATAAGAACGTTCTGTATCAAAAGTTTCCTCCCACTTATCGTTGAATCCTTCAAGTTTCACCTCAAAAATTGATTGATGGTCGGGAGCAAAACTCAATGTTCGAAAACCTAAAACCATTGTGTTCTGATTATAATCCAACTCAACGGTATCAACATACGCCACAGGTCTACTTCCTGTAACCTGATCACTTAATATTGAATCTCCTCTAACACGAATACCATTAACCGACAATTTATGAATGATGATAGGCGATTCTTGCCGCTTCTCCAACATTTCAGAAGACTGATATCGATACATTCCATTACGACTTCCCATGTAAATGTATCCAAGACTATCTTTTGAACATCCTTGGGTAAAACTATTACTCTGCTGACCACCTGGCATCCAATAATGCCTCATTTTTTCAGTTGTTGTGTTGAGATGAATTAATCCAGCGCCTGTACCAATCCACAGGTTATTACGCTCATCCTTAACCAGAGACTCAATATGATTGATTGCACTTCCTTCGCCGAGTTTAATTTTTCGAAACTGATCATTATGGGTATTCAAATGATAAAGACCTTCACGACTCGCAAACCATATCTCTTCAGAATTACCAGGGACACATTGCAGTATATCATCCATTATGAAATTATCATTGTTCGTATAGTGCTTGATATGATTGGTATTTCTATTCCAGTAGAACAATCCACTATTACGTGTTCCAATCCATAGCTGATGCCTAAAAGGCTCCGCAATCATTCCGATATCCAAACCATCAAACTGATTTGGATCAGCAATCTCATCAAACTGCTGGTCGAAAACATCCTTCTTTCTATTATGTCGAGCTAAGCCCTTATTAGTACCAATCCAAACATCACCTCCTGAATCAATGTTTAAAGCCCACACCATATTCGACGGCAAATTCCTTGCGCCATTATCTTTGGACTGATAGTTAGCGAACACATAATTGCCTTCCTTTCGATTTTCATATGAAATATAATGAACTCCACCACCATAGGTTCCAAACCAGATATTCCCTTCACCATCCTCTTGTAACGGAAATACCTGACCATGTTGTAATCGACCTTTAACTCCACGCATTGGAGGTATATTAATAAACTCTGGGGCACTCTTTGCCAACTCTTCTTTAGTCCATATGTTAATACCACCTCCCCAGGTACCAATCCATACATCTCCATCTTTCAAAGCCAAAGGATAACTAATATCCTGATGGGCCAATCCTTTCCCTTCACGGTAATCGAACTTATATACCTCAAAACGCTTCTTCTCAAAGTATATTCGATAAATACCATTATTAGAAGTCCCAATCCATAAATTCCCCTGCTTATCGAAATACAATTTTGTAATATTTTGATCCAAAAGACCTGCGAAACTTTCATACCCATTCTGCCATGAAGAGCGCTCACTTACATTACGCACCCAACAAAATTCCTTTTCATCAGGATCATAAAATCCGATACCAAAAAGCGGCATTGAAAACCAAATTCTATTATACTTATCAAGTATAATATTCTCAAGTCTGTTATCGGGCAACACCCTGGCAATGTCAACCCGTTCAGGTTTACCAGAACGTACATTCCAACGCTTCAATCCATTGTGTAGAAAATAGTATTCATTTTCATATGGGAGTCTTACAATATTACCTTTCCATATACCTGAATTTACGATTTTGTTGATTGTCTGATCTGTTGACTCTTCAATCGATATATCCTTTGAGAAACGCTGCCACTTTTGATGAATAATATTAAACATCATTACTCTCCCGTCGCTTGTCTGCACCAGGATATCTGTATCAGAAGAAAACGTCAGGAATTTATTATTACCTTCAAGTATTGCTTTTGGTAATTTATAACGAATAAACTCTGTACCATCAAATCGCATCAACTCAGCGGCAGAAAGCAACCAGATAAAACCTGCTTCATCCTGTTTTATATCCTGAACTCTTCCTCCGGGATATCCTTTTGACTGATTCCAATTGTACAAATGCAACTGATGCTGTTCTCCGAATAAAAGAACAGGTAATAGAGCTATAAATATGGTGATAATTAATTTTGACAACGCTTTTCAGTTATTTGGTCCTTATACAAATTTAGTAATGTATTTTACAAAAAAAGAATTGTACAAATACACTACTACAAATATAAGCTCCCCAATAACCAAAAAGGTTACCATATCGGTAAACGAGGTATCTATTTCATGACAAACTAAGCCTCTTTCTTTTTGATACCAAACTTAGGATCAACCTTTAAGAATCCAACTAAGATAAATGCAGGAATCGTACAAAGCATTACCCAAATAAAGAAATGTTCATAGCCAATAATTTCTTGCAACCATCCCGATATCATTCCTGGGATCATCATCCCTAATGCCATGAATCCGGTACAGATTGCAAAATGAGCTGTCTTACTTTTACCTTCTGAAATGTAAATCATATAAAGCATATAAGCAGTAAATCCGAAGCCATAACCAAACTGTTCTATAGCTACACTTGTTGCTATTACAGCAAAACTATCAGGAGCTGCATAGGATAGATATACATAAACAGCGTTCGGTAAATTGATTGCAAATGTCATCCACCAAAGCCAGTATTTTAATCCATTTCGAGATGCAACCCAACCACCAAGAATTCCTCCAATTGTTAAAAAGAGTAATCCGATAGTTCCATAAATGATACCGACCTCGCCTGTGGTAAGTCCTAAACCTCCCACTGCTTTATCATCTAAAAGAAACGGTGCAGCCAGCTTAACCAATTGAGATTCTCCTAAACGATAAACCAAAAGAAATCCCAACATCACCCCTATTCGTTCCTTCTTGAAGAATGATACAAAAGTTTCCCAAAACTCACCGAACAAGTTTGAGTTATTTTGAGATGCAGCAACATCACTTGTCGGACGAGGCAAAATGAATCGATGATACACAACAAATACTGCGAACATAGCGACCAAAATCATAAATGTAATCGACCATGCCAAAGGTATATTTCCAGACCTACCAATAAACGTAGCCTTATTACTCTTTTTCAATTTAGGATCCAGTTGCACTACCACATATGCAGTTTTATTGAAGTTATCAGGAGTAAAAGTCAAACGCTCCCCAGTTAGTAGTTTGATACTCTTGTCTCCCGATTTTTGTGATATATTCAACACCACCTCATCACCAGATGACTGTGCACCCAGTTTTATACCCACGATTCCTATATTCCCCTTCTTTGTGGTCGCTAAATTCTCATTTTTATCTTTATTAAAAGTCTCTTTTAGAAAATCTTTTAAAGGATCAGAAATAGTTCGCTTCCACCACGAAGGTGATTTTTCTTCCTTTATTTCAAGAGCTACGAATCCATTTTCAACATTAAGTTGCTTTACTTCTTTTTTTAAATCATCAACATTCTCCTGTACATATCCTTCGTAAGCTACCTTTAACTCTTGCTCTGCAACCACAAATTCACTACCCAATGCTTTTGTTTTCTCCATTGAAGGCAGCTCAACAATTGCATGACTTTCCGGGACTGAAGTCACGCTAAATTCAACAGGCTTCATTCCCGTATAGGTTTCAATACTTCCAGCCAGTATAATCAATAAACCTTGCCCCGTAATCATAGCCAAGCGGTAGAATGTACTCCTAATTCCGACAAAATACGCCTGCTTATGCTCATCTAAAGCAAGCATATAAAAACCATCTGCTGCAATATCATGAGTAGCCGAACTAAATGCGAGTAACCAAAAGAAAGCTAGCGTAAATTGAAAGAAACTACTCATAGGGATTGTAAAAGCAACTCCAGCCAAACCGACACCAATGAACAATTGCATAATGACAATCCACCATCGCTTGGTCTTAAGCATATCCACTATCGGACTCCATAATGGTTTTATTACCCATGGTAAATACAGCCAACTTGTATATAAAGCAATATCTGTATTTGATATTCCCAATCGTTTGTACATGATCACAGAAACAGTCATCACAATTACATAAGGTAATCCTTCTGCAAAATAGAGTGTAGGTATCCAACTCCACGCTGAGCGAGTATCTTTAGTCATCCGTTTTTTAGGTTTTTGGTTTACTGATTCTGAAATTAGTATTTTTTTATGATATCTGCACCAGGAAAGTAATGCAATAATATCTCATTATAAGAATATCCCCGAGCCCCCATTACCGCAGCTCCTATTTGACACAATCCTACACCATGCCCCCATCCTGCACCGGTCAATGTAAACTTTGAAGGTACACCATCAGTTCCATTCTCTTTATCTACTACAAATGCAGAGCTATAAAGATGGGATTCAGATAGCGTTTTTCTTATTTGAAGCTCTTTTCCGATAATCATCGTTCGTAAGCTACCAACAATCTTAAGTCTTATCAATCTTCCCGACGCTCCCCTTTCCATCGGAATCAAATCCAATATATCCCCGAAATCAATATCACTACGCTTTTTAATTAATGTAGATAGTTCATCTTGAGTATATTCCACTTTCCAACGATAAAAATCGGCCGTTTCCTGGTCATAATCATTCAGAACCTGCGATAACACATCTTTTTCATTAGTATTACAGAATGCCTCGGGACTAGTTCTTATCCACTTATCTGCAGCTTCTTCTTTTGTTAGATCGAGATCGTACCCCACTGGAGCGCTATTATTATCAACGACCTTCTTCAAATAATCGTGCTTCCTTGGCTCCCATACGTGTTGAAATTCCTCAACCATACCTCCACAGCATTTTGAGAAGCGTGCATCGCAAATCTCACTATTATACATCAACAGCTCTCCACTTGTACTTTCTACTGCATCAACCACTGTTTGCGTAGATGCCTTTGTTATTCCCTGATATCTCTGACAATGGTCATCTGCACAGACATCAAAATTCGCATGGTCCTCGCGATCATACCAACGTATATATTCATCATCGGTCTCTACCAGACTAGAATACTTCATTGATTGCTCTTGTAGTGCTTTCCCCTTTTCAATTTGTGCTAACAACCAACTTCGAGAAATTACTGCATGTGCCTTTAATAACTCTGTCGACGAAGTAGCACTCATCTCTGAAGAGATAACACTAATAAGATAATCCTCAAGAGACAGGACATTTATCGCAGTAAGACAGTCATTCTCAACAATAAACTTCAGACTTCCACTAAAACGCTGGTTTTCCTTTCGTTCCCAATGAAAATCAATACCAATTGTAACATCCCGAAGTTCAAAACATGATTCCGATCCACCAGGACTAACCGTTAGCTCAAAAGATTGACCATCGAAACTCACATTATCCCCACTCAGATTTACATCTTGGGAGGTTATTAAGTGCTTCTCCTCATCATCTAAAAGATATACATTCACCTTATCATCTTCTAACGAGATAAGATGAACTCCACTCAATTCTTTGTCTGTATTGTTAAGGTTGAATTTCCCTTCCAATGAGAAAGATATACTCTTTCCCGACATAATTCCGACTTGTATCTCTGGCTGTTTCATGTGCATTATTGATAATTATAAACAGGTGAGTAGACTAACTCTAAATCTCTTCCAGTCCTCATCTGAAAGAGTTACTTGCTCAAATATGTCTTCAATATCTGATGCCTTTATTTTCACAAAATCTTCTTCTCGAGGGGTTATAAACACTCCTCCAAAGTCGACCGAAGCCGGACTAATAAGAATTTGCTTTTCTCCTTGATCAAAATACTGCTTTGGTCGGTGTTGTCTTCTGGGGAAGAAATGCACACGCCACTCTCCATTATCGTACGAACACAGAATATTCATCATTGGCTCCATGCGATCTTCATTCAAAAAATACAACATACCAATTACCTCTCGCATCCATGCAGCTATCATCTCGATATCTTCTCCTACTACGGTAATTACTTTTCTGAGATAATTATCTGTCATATAAATACCACAGCCTTCCTTAGGCAATACAAGATCTTTTTCCTCTAGATTTACAAGTTCCTCTTCTATAGGCATAAATCCTTTGATTCCTGCCTGAAAATGGAAATGATCAGGTGCTGATGCTCCACACCTCGGTCCATTATAGAATACTACAAAGTCGTCTAATTCTCGGGCCAATAAAAGCATATCTTTTAATCGACAACTTATATCCTGATCGGCATGCAATATGTCAGGAATAGTAAGATGTTCATTAAATATCGGAAATGGATTTACCAAAATTAGATACTGATCATCATACAGGATACCTTTTTGCTCTTTCGGTAAATTACGAGCACATAAGAAACACGCTCGTTCTTGTATAGATTTCGCATCTACTTTTGCAGCTGATGACCTGATTCGCTCGGGATTGAATTGCACTCGAATACTGCAGTTATCAAATTCAACATTACGAACCTTGACCCTTTTCAATCCTTCATAATTTGTTTTTGCCAGATCCCAACTACTCACTTGCTGCTGAATGAGCATTCTTGCCTTTTGCGACAAAGTGGCTGATTCAGATAGTTTTAATTCTTTCTGATCTAATAACGGTAAATGCATCGACTTATCCTTCTTTTTGCTGGTTGTACTGTTGACGTGCCCACAATTCCATTGTTCGGATGCGATCTTTATAGGTATTATGCGCATTCATTTTATTTACATCTAAAGAGGCATCTGAATTATCATCCCATCTACGACATAAGTACAAAGGGTCATAAATACGACCAATCTGATAATTTCGGGAGATTGCCAATCCCAGCGCATAATCCTCTCCATAGCTCACATTAGGAACCTTTATTGTTCTTAATACTGGAGTATAGAATGCCCTTGGAGCCCCCAACCCGTTTATCCGCAATGCATTATTTCGCCCATTATCTGGAGTCCACTCCTTATGATCAATAATACCAGGAGGAATCTCATCAAGATTAAAATTAACCATCTGGTAGGTTCCTACAACCATTGCACATTGCTGCTCATAAAATGCCTTTACAATATTCGTGATAACCTGCTCATCAATATACAAATCGTCACTGTCAAGTTGTATTGCAAACTTCCCACATTGCGGATGCATTACAGCCTGATTCCAACAACCTCCGATACCTAAATCATTGCGTCCTGGAACAACGTGAACAATACGATCATCTTTCGCAGCATATTCTTTTATAATTTCTGTCGTTCCGTCGGTTGAATGATTATCTACAATAATCAGGTTAAATTTAAAGTCGGTTATTTGCTTTAACACCGATGCGATAGCGTCGCCAATTGTCTTTTTCCTGTTTCGCACAGGAATAATCACAGAAGCCTCATACTCAAAACTTCCCTCGTTGAATTTCACCTCTGTAAATTCTGGAATTAAATAGCCATTAACCTTTTTAAGGTGTTCGTTACATGCCTCTTCCATTTCAATTTGCACCTTGCGATTCTTAGGATCAACATAGTCGAACATCTTTTCTCCCGACTTTCTCACATCTAATTCTACCTCGGTATATAAAAATTCAGGGATTCGATATAATCTTGAGATC
Organism: Puteibacter caeruleilacunae; assembly: GCA_005217565.1. Classification (GTDB taxonomy): domain Bacteria; phylum Bacteroidota; class Bacteroidia; order Bacteroidales; family Prolixibacteraceae; genus Puteibacter; species Puteibacter caeruleilacunae. Next base: position 768,741 of record SJCO01000001.1, on the reverse strand, counting down.
CTTGATACAGACAAACGTAAAGCATACAAACCTGCATACTCATAAGCTGCATCAATATTTTCCACGGCTTGTCTAAAGATTGCACTTTCAAAAAATAAGACTGCCCCAAAATTAAAGTCATCACGCAGACTGCCATCCTGATAATCGATTACAGGATTCGGAATCAATGTGCCTTCTTTCATTGCAAAATAATCAGCATATACCATTCCTGAAGCTGTGCTATCCATTACCTGAATAAAACGCTCTAATCCGTACTCTCCCAATTGCAGTTCTTGCTCTTTTGTATAGAGTAAGGCATAACCTTCGTCGCAACATTCTGCGATCAATTTGATCGACTCAGAAGAATTCATCCCAGTAAACTTTAATAACCTGGTGCCTTCAGGGATTTCCTGTTCTTTATTCGCAAGAATATAAACATTTCCACATGCTTCCTCAGCTTTTAACGACTCAACTGTTCTTTGTGTATCTTCCCATTCTCCCATGGGAACAAAACATGTAACTTTATTTGTCATACCTATAATAATTCTAATGCTTTTGTTCGAAAAAATTAAAAATCGCCATCATCAGCTCATCACGTCCCTCTGTTATCGTCTCAATAGGAAAACCAAGGATTACTCCATTTCCTTTACCATTGAAACATACTCCTGCTGATGTATTATTTTCACGATATCTCATAATTGTTCGTGACGCTCTTCCTACAGGTTCAATAGCATCGGGAGCTTCAACCTTATAAACTCGACTATTAGATGTTGTATTGAACTTCAATCCTCCTTTAAATGGCAAACCACTATCTTCATTTACCATTACATCCCCATGACGAACTGCATGGTTGGTCCTCCATCTATAATGTAAAACCTCTGATGCAAAATCTTTCAATGCTGTCTCTCCTGACTCCTGAATGGCAGTACCAATATAGGCTCCAGAAATTATTATATTTCCTCCAGATGCTAAATAGCGCCTGATATTCGTTCTGAAAGCCTGAGGATACACCTCAAACATCGGTTCCTTTGTTATCGGATCAGACTCAATCCTTTCTTCCCCCATAATAACATCAATGGCAAAATAGTCATCTAAATCTTCATCACCATTAAAATACTCATCACTTACAGAAGTATATGAATATCCATTCATTACGATTGGCTTACCATGAGTGATTGTAAAGTCAAAGGTATTCCCCATTACGACACCAGACTCCATATCAGCATAACTTGCCCCCCATCCTGGACTATCATCATCAAGCCATTTCGAAAAACGTTTAAAATCATACTGATTCCCAGTCCGACTAATATCATATTTATCAGCAACACCTTCATCCTCCCACCATGTAAATCCAGCAACATCATCATTATCAACAAATCGCGGTGCGGCAATTCTATCAAACGCGTTTACAACCAGTACTTCTCCTTTTGAATTAGAAACAATACAGGCCGACAATACCTCTGAAGGAAAACTTTCACCTCCATCATTAATTGCTGTAACTTTAAAACTATACGTCTCTCCTTTCTTAGGAGTAAAACTAAATATGGTATCGTTTACAAACACTCCATTGTCAAAACCACCATCTCCAATCCGAGTATATACTTTGTATTTCTGGGGAACTGAGGTTGCCTCTCCTGCTTCTATAACTGCTCTCCATGATAATTTAAGCTCTTCCTTATTGATATCTATCCCAAAATGAGAAACAGGCAATGGTTGTACAATAGGTATAAAATCATATTGAACACTCAAAAACTTTAACATTCCTTTGTAAATAGCGCGACTAACAACAAAGCGAAAACGAGGATCTAGTGCCATCCGCATATCAGCAAGATTTTGATGAGATAATAGTTCCATCAACATAGCAGGTACATTTGGTCGCCATGCTTCGGAATAAAGCTTATCCCACATCCCTCTGCGTGTCCATTTTTCATTGAAAGATAATCGAATATCATTTACAACTTCTGTCTGAATCAAATCGGTAAGATCGCGACTAGCCATTCGGGAGACTCCATTTGGAAATAAACCAGAGTCTGCAGCAGTACTATAAATTCCAAGGGTTCCAATAATTGAGTCTCCAGGTGTAACTCCTGCATCAGTATGCATAGCAAACGACAAATCAATTGGTATACCTAATCCTTCTACCTCTCGATCCTTAACTGGTCCATTAGGATTACCCATCAAGTAATCAACCCATTCACCGCGCGACTGATAGTCATCGTTATAATCATTTTTCTCTCCATTCAGACTATAAACTAACGTATCAGGCATTCCTGCATATTGTAAATAGTAGCGCGCTGCTTCTTCATATCGGGCCTTCCCACTAACACGAGTCTTGTTTCCTCTTGCAACATTACCAATTCCACCTCCAAATCGAACAGCATCAGCAGAAACAAGTTCTTTGCCATCCCCCATAGCAATCAGTTCTACACTTCCAATTCCAGCCTGAACTCCAAAAGCAAACTTAAATGTACCTAAATAAATCCAGGTTTCTCCCCCTATCTTCTGATTAACCTCAAACGAGGTTGCACCACCAAGGTGATTCACTTTATAGATAACCTTATCCGACATATTGGCTTGATGATGCCACGATACACACACAGCATATTCTCCCTCCTCTGGAATATCAGGAATATAACTTATGGAAGTGTTCCCTGTCGGATCGCTTGTAGTAACATCATATGTCCCCAGTTTAAAAGGATTGTCACCAGCATAGAGAACTTCTTTTCTTTTGAATCCTGCATCACCTCCACGCATCCAGTCTCCTTTTATCTCAACAACAGACTTAGCCACACTTCCATCCATATCAACAATCACTTCATGCTTCTGTATATCTCTTTCTCTTGGCAAATACACATTAGCACCAGCATTTTCTAACATTGGCACCAAATAAGGTAACATAAATGACATTGGTAATACATCCTCTACAGATCCGAACAATCGAGGTCTTTGCCATTCCCAGCGGCCCAATTTCTGTTCATAATACCATCCATGTGAATGCCATAAGGCCACATTCTTATTTGTCAGACCTCCGGCATATCTTTCCTTCGACAAATTGCGTACAACAGGTCTCTTAGCTAAAGGTTGTCGAAATATTCGAGTCGTATCGATAGCTGTCCGATAATAATTAGGGATATAATCCTCAATATGAAGACCTCCAGCTATTATTTCTACCTTATGCTTTCGAAATCTTCTTCCCACATTATTAGCAATCATCTCATATAAAGAATCAACAACCTCTCTGCGATAAGGAATATATGCGTAAGGCTTAGATAAGTAGATTGTTGCCTCTTTTTTTTTTGAAATCACCCTTGCTGAATCCACTCTTAGTTTTCCTAAATGCTTCCAGTTAGTCATATATACTCCCCCCTTATCTAATCGAGATTCTAGCTTTTTAGATAATCTTCGATCTTTACCCTGACCTTCAGCAAGAGTTGCACTACAGAACATCAATAAAATGACTGGAATTATAATACGACTAAAAGTGTTGCTCATACAGCTTTCATGTTTTAAAATGATCTCTTCGAAACAAAAACCTCATATTGGCCACCTTAAGATACCAATTTGAAGAAATACTGTGTCAAATATAGATGTAATATTTGAAGAAACAAATATTTGTCATACATGTTACATGATATATTTTCTACACAGCATATTTTGTTTATATTTGCCACAAAGTATTAATAACAAGAGTAGAAACTAATATTCAAAAGTAACATAGCGACATATTACAACTTAAAAACAGAACATATAATACAACTACAAATAACGATGACATTCATTAAATGCATCAATCACGTTATATTTATAGAAAAGAGACAAGCTTAAACTGAATACAAAAACATTATACCAATGATAATAATTGCAGATAGTGGATCGACTAAAACAGATTGGAGAATAATAAGCGAGAATAATACAATTCAGCTTTTGACCGATGGTATAAATCCATTCTTTCAAGACAGTAACGAGATTTTAAGCATCCTAAAACCTAAACTCCCAAAACTCGACTATTCTCAAGCAGAGGTCTATTTTTATGGAGCTGGATGCTCGTTTCCTGAAAAGAAAGCAATTGTACGAACTGCACTTCAGGAAGCATTAAAACCATCTTCTATAAACATTGAAAGTGACCTTCTTGCAGCTGCACGAGCTTTATGTCAAAATCAGAAAGGCATAGCTTGCATATTGGGCACTGGCTCAAATTCGTGTCTATATAACGGCAATGAAATCACACACAATGTATCGCCTTTAGGATATATTCTCGGAGACGAAGGTAGCGGTGCAGTTATGGGCAAACGTCTAATCGCCGATCTTCTAAAAAACCAACTGTCCGACAAACTAAAAGCGCTATTCTTCAAAGAGTACGAAACATCTCACAAAGACATCCTAGATTCAGTATACAAACAACCATTTCCCAATCGCTATCTAGCACAATTCACCAAGTTTCTAAAAAAACATATAAGCAATGAAGAGATTGAAGCTCTTGTAAAAACTGAACTAAAAGCCTTCATCTCACGCAATATCAGCCAGTATAAAGACTACAACAACACTCCTATTCATTTTATTGGAAGCATCGCTTACCATTTTAAAAATCAACTGGAAGAAATTGCGGTCTCCGAAAATATAAACATCCAAACTATAGAACAGACCCCAATGGAAGGGCTGATTAAATATCACACCTCAAGTAAATAGTAATAATCAATAGAATAATTCGATGGACGAGAATAAACATAAAAGCGATTCTTCAGATAACAACAAGAGAATAACAGAATCGCCTTCTGCTTTTGATAATCTTGAGCAGATGACTGTAAAAGAGCTCATTACCAACATCAATCAGGAGGATTCGAAAGTTCACCAAGCCGTTGAGAGAGCTTTACCACAAATACAATTATTAGCAGAAAAGATCATTGAACGCATGCAAAAAGGCGGACGTGTATTTTACCTGGGCGCCGGCACTAGTGGGCGATTAGGCGTACTTGATGCATCTGAACTTCCTCCGACATTTGGTGTACCCGACACCATGGTAATTGGCCTAATCGCAGGAGGAGATGTTGCCCTACGAAGAGCGGTAGAAGCAGCAGAAGATGATCCTGAGAAAGCATGGCAAGAACTACAACAACACAACATCAACACAAGAGACACAGTAATTGGCATTGCAGCATCAGGAACTACTCCTTATGTAATTGGTGGAATTTCACATGCTAGAAACAATGGAATTCTCACAGGATGTATCACTTGTAATCCTGATAGTGAAATTGCAAAGGCAGCAGAGTGTCCTATTGAAGCAGTTGTTGGTCCTGAGTTTGTAACAGGTAGCACTCGTCTAAAAGCAGGTACAGCACAAAAGATGATTCTTAACATGCTTACCACAACGATAATGATTAAGCTTGGACGAGTAAAAGGAAACAAGATGGTCAACATGCAGCTCACCAACAAAAAGCTTGTTGACAGGGGAACAAAAATGATTATGAGTGAAATACCAATATCGTATGAGGAAGCCAGAAATTTACTTCTGCTACATGGCTCGGTAAGTGAGGTATTAAAAAACTATAAGGCATAAAAAAAGCCGTGCGATGTGCACGGCTTTAATTTTATTTATTTTTTAGGAATATTTACTCCTCTTTGTTTTGCAGCCTCTTCCAATCGTTGTTGGAATTTCGACTTCTTAACAGGCTTCTTTTTATTAGCATGCAGCTGCGCTCTAATCTTTTCTTCATCCACAAATCGACGAGACATATAAGTCTGACCGATAGTAATAACGTTAGCAAGGAAATAGTAATAACTCAATCCAGCTGAGTAGTTATTCAAGATAAAGAAGAAGAATACAGGCATCATATACATCATCCCTTTCATTCCTGGCATCTGGCTGCTTCCTGCTTGATTAGCAGAACTCAACTTAGTAGAAATGATTGTAGTGATTGTCATCAATACTGTAAACAAACTAATATGATTTCCAAGAATACTTGAAATCAAAGGAATGTTACCGCTCCATGAAATAATAGAATCATAAGTCGACAAGTCATGCGCCCACAAGAAACTCTCCTGTCTCAACTCAATAGATGTTGGAAAGAAGAAGAACATAGCGAACAGAATAGGCATCTGCAACAACATAGGCAGACATCCACCAAGCGGACTAACTCCAGCCTTTTTATAAAGCGCCATAGTTGCCTGCTGTCTTTCCATTGCTTTCTCCTGAGGGAATTTCTCGTTGATTTCGTCAATCTCAGGTTTCAAAGCTTTCATCTTCGCCTGTGCAATGTACGACTTGTAAGTCAATGGATACAATGCAAACTTAATGATGATTGTCAACAATAGAATAATGATTCCAAAGTTGTCGATAAATCTTCTCAACCAGTTAAAGATTGGAATAATGACATATTTCGAAACAGGACGAACAATTGCATAACCCAAGTTAATAATACTATGAAGGTCCAATCCATACTGCTTTAATGTGTAGTAATGGTTTGGTCCAAAGTAAAACTGCATTGGAATATTCTGACTCTGTGTCAAGCCGAATGGAATTGCAATATTCGCATAACAATTTGCCAAATAACCTTTATATCTAGGATCTTCCTCTTCGAATTTCTCTGTTCGGATATCGGCATTAGCAAATGCATTATCTGCAATCAAAGTTGACGAGAAAAACAACTGCTTAAAGCTAACCCACTTAACTTTAGTCGTTAATTTTTCATCATCAGACTTGTTCATATTTATATAATCAACATCCTCATCTTCCAGAAACTTATAATAGATAGCTGAATAGCGATCCTCTCCCCATTTAGAGATATTCTCCTGACGAGGCACCTGAACAGTCCAGTTTAGATTCAAAGAATTATTATTGGTTGCAATAACATCATTCAATCCCTGAATATTCATATCGAAATCAAGCATATATGAGTTATGCTTCAATGCGTAGCTATACTCAACATATTTGCCGCTTCCTGCCATCGCCTTAAAGCTAACCGACTTAGTTTCTCCAGGATTCTCTTCATTAACCTTTACTTTTCCTTCATCACCTTTTGCTACAGCAGGACCATTAACAACAATGTCGCTAGCCGAAACATTTGGTGTAAAATAAAGCTCACTAGTATTAATACTTCTGTTTCCAGCAAAGAACTCCAGTCCGAATGATGATTTTTCTCCTTCAAACAACACCAAGGCAGTAGAGTCGTAACGCTGATAACCTTTCAATTCAACAGAATAAACTCGTCCTCCTTTGTTTGACAAGGTAACCTTCATCAGGTTATTCTCAAGAGTAATGAATTTTTCCTCTCCTACAGCTGCAGAAGCGAAAGGTCCATAAAGATCCTTCATTTTAGATTCAACCTCTTCAGCAGATGCAGCCACCTCTGATACTTTTTCATCAACTACCTTCGCAGCTTCAGCTTTTGCCTGCTCAACAGCTTGTTGCTCCTGAACTAAAGCAATTGAGTCAGCCCTTCTTTTTGCTGCCTCAATTTCCTCCTTCGATGGTTGATTAAAGTAACTAAAACCTATAAGAACAAGGAAAATAAGAACAATTCCGGTTATGGTATTCCTATCCATAATTTACGCTTTTAATGTCTTTATTTGTTTTCAACAATAGCCTTAACAAAAGCTACGAATAGTGGATGAGGATTCAACACTGTACTACTGTATTCTGGGTGAAACTGTACTCCAGTAAACCAACAGTGCTCAGGAATCTCAACAACTTCAACTAATCCAGTATCTGGATTACATCCTGAAGCAATCATTCCTCCTTTTTCGAAGGCCTTCAGGTATTCGTTATTAAACTCATAACGGTGACGGTGACGCTCTTGAGTCTCTAAAGAACCATAAGCTTTCTCCATATTCGATCCAGCTGTGATCTTACAAGCATAAGCTCCCAATCGCATTGTTCCACCCTTCTCTGTAATTCCTTTCTGATCTTCCATCAAGTCAATTACAGGATCTTCACACTTCTCATTCATTTCAGTTGAGTCTGCATCTTCAAGCTTAAGCACATTACGCGCATACTCGATAACAGAAACCTGCATACCTAAACAAATTCCGAAGAATGGGATATTCGACTCACGTGCATAACGTGTAGCAATAATCTTTCCATCCAATCCTCTGTGACCAAATCCTGGAGCTACAAGAATACCGTTAACACCCTCTAACTTTTCAGCAACGTTAGCTTCGTTTATTTTTTCTGAATGTACCCATCTGATTTTCACTTTCACCTCATTCATGGCTCCAGCGTGTATCAATGCTTCGACGATTGATTTGTATGCATCATGTAACTCAACATACTTACCAACCAATGCAATTTCAACTGTATCTTTTGGATTCTTAAGCTTAGCAAGGAATGCATTCCATGGCTCCAACTTAGGATCATTGCGCAATGGCATATTCAATTTCTTCAATACAGTACGATCTAACTTCTCTTCCAACATCTTCAATGGAACATCGTAAATAGTTGGAACATCGATCGACTGAATTACAGAATCGATACTTACGTTACAGAACAAAGCAACCTTTTTCCTGATCGACATATGAATATCATGCTCGGTTCTTAAAACCAATACATCAGGCTGAACTCCGGTTTCCAATAATGATTTTACCGAGTGCTGAGTAGGCTTTGTCTTCAACTCTCCAGAAGCAGCAAGGAACGGAACTAATGTCAAGTGAACAACAATAGCATCATCTCCTAACTCCCACTTCAACTGACGAACTGTTTCAATATATGGTAATGACTCAATATCACCAACAGTACCTCCAATCTCAGTGATTACAATATCATATTTCCCCTTAGAGCCTAGAATCTTAATTCGACGCTTAATTTCATCTGTGATATGAGGGATAATCTGTACAGTCTTCCCTAAATAGTCTCCTCTTCTCTCCTTATTAATTACCGACTGATAAATTCTTCCGGTGGTAACATTATTCGCCTGTGAAGTTCTAACATTCAAAAAACGCTCATAATGACCAAGATCAAGATCTGTTTCTGCACCATCATCGGTTACATAACACTCTCCATGCTCATAAGGATTAAGTGTACCCGGATCAACATTAATATATGGATCAAGCTTCTGAATAGTAACAGAATAACCTCTGGCTTGCAATAATTTAGCCAACGAGGCGGCAACAATACCTTTTCCAAGTGATGATGTAACTCCTCCGGTTACAAATATGTACTTAGTAGCTCCCAAAATTGTGTAATTTTATAGTGTTTTCTAAAAAATGCAAAGTAACAAATAAATTTCCGATTGAATGATATCTAAACTCAGTTTTTACAACTTATTCAAAGATTTCATTCAGTTCGTTTAACATTCCATTATCAAAGGAATCAATCGACACAAGAAAGACCCGTTTTTGATAAAACGAGCCTTTCTACCATCTGTCAAACTATTTAAAACAAAGAATAATAATTAATCTTCATCATCGATCTCATCAATGATACGTATTTTGTTCTTCAAGAGTTTTATTTGTTCTTTAACTCTCTCTATTTTAACCCTTACATCAGCAATCAAAGCTTCTGCATTCTTTGAGTTAGAGAAGAATCCAATGTTATTATCTAACAACACCAACTCATTCTCCAATTGCTTCAATTTATTAACATGCTTCTCGCGCTCAAATCGCATTTTATTGACTCCTCGAACAGATCCTGTGAAATTCTCCATTTTACTTCTGAATTTCAATAAGTTTCTATTCTTCTCATCAACTCTCAAGTTATCGAACTTACTGTCAATCGCACTTCGATACTTGCGAAGAATTTCATCTTTATTTTCAAAAGGCACATGACCTATTTCAGTCCACTTACGCTGGAATCCTTTCAAGGTATCCAAATCCTCTTGCTCATTGCCAGTCAATTCAAACTTAAGAATCTCCTCAACCAAAGCTTCTTTAGCCTTAAGATTATCAACCTGACTATTATCAACACCTTTAAAGTGCTCTGATTTTCTATCAAAGAAGAAATCACAAGCTGCTCTAAAACGCTTCCAAATAGAATCGGAATGCTTACGAGGTACTGGACCAATCTCTTTCCAACGACGTTGAATCTTAATATACTCGTCGGTAGTCTTTTTCCAATCGGTACTATCTTTCAATGCCTCAGCCTGCACACACAAGTCGGTCTTTAACTGCAAATTATTACTTTGGTCAGCCTTGCTCTTCGCATAGAAATCACGCTTTTTATCAAAGAATTGATCACATGCAGTTCTGAATCGCTCATAAATAGAGTTGTTATCTTTCTTCGGAGCAAAACCAATGGTTCTCCATACTTTTTGAAGCTCGATAAGCTCTTTTGATTTCTCATCCCACTCTTTGAACGATTTCAACTCTAAAGCAGCAATCTCATCAGCCTTTTCGCATAAAACTGTTTTAGCTTCAAGATTTTTCTTTTGCTCCTTCTTTCTATCCTCAAAATACTGTTGATGTCTCTTATTTATTTGAGAAGTAGCAGCTTTAAAACGCTCCCACAATTCCTCTTTTTTCTCACGAGGTACAGGACCTATTTCTCTCCACTGCTCATGATATTTCTGAAGAATACCAAACGCTTTAACAACCGACGACTCCATCAGCAACTCCTCCGCACGCTCACATAAGGTGATTTTCAGTTGCAAATTCTTTTTCAAATCAAGATCTCTCAATTCACGGTTAATCTTGATATAGTCATAGAAATTCTCCACGTGATGATGGTAAGTCTCCCACAAATCCTTCAATTTTGCCTGTGGAACCAAACCAATTTCTCTCCAGCGGGTTTGAAGTTCTCGGAACTCATGGAATGTTTTATTTATCGATTCCTTACGGTTTACAAGCTCCTTTATTTCTTCTATAACCCTATACTTTTCTTTAAGATTATCTTCTTTTTCTTCCTCTACGCTTTTATTAAACTCCGACTTTAAATCGCGATAGCGCTTCATCAGGTCACGCAAATCTTTTTCATACGGATCCTGCTCCGGCTTGAAATCCTTCTCTTCTCCACCTGCTTCTACAAAAGCAGCCTTCAACTTAGCGATTTGGGCCCAGTGTTTTTTATAAAACTCATTCTTGATCTTCTCCACCTCATCCTTGATATCATGAACCGATGTGGTATCCAACAAATTGCGAAGTGTATTAATCAACTCTACTTCCGACAATTCACTGTAGTTAATTGCATCAGGAACAACAGTCTCAACCTTCTGCTCAACCTCTTCCTCTTTTTCAGCTTTAACTTCAACTTCAGGTTGCTCTTCCCCCTCTTTAACTACAGTATCTGGCTCGGCAGACGATTCTACCTCTTCAGCCACTTCTTGCTTTGTTTCTTCGCTCACAACTTCCTTCCCCTCTTCGGAAACCAACTCTCCTACAACTTCCTCTTGAGTTTCAACATTCTCATTCGTGTTCAGGTCAGCATTTTCAGTACCAGCCTCAGATGCATGCTCTGTGCTTTTTAACTCTTCAAATTCAGAGTTTTTGAGATCTTTAGGTTCCATTACAATCGTTTTTATTTTAGTACTAACCCAAAACGGGTTCGAGTTCACTTCATCTATTCTACGAAAATAAGAGATACCCTCTAATACTCAAAGTTTTTACATTTTTTTTTATGTTTTTTTTGATAAAAAAAGAGACACCCTGATATTAAGCGCCTCTTTTTTCTCTTTTCAAACCAAATTATGAACAAAATATTATGAAATTGCCACCTCTACCGGTGCAGGTTTTGCGACCTCTTCTTTTCGTTTGATTGAAACTGTTAGAATTCCACTTTCATATTTAGCTTCAACACTATTTTCATCGAATTGCTCCTTCAAATTGAATCGTTTTTCAAATTCCCAATTACCAAACTGACGAACCGAATAGCGAACATCCTCTGTTTTTTCCTCCTCTGCTTTTTTCCCAGAAATTACAAGTATATCATCCTCCACAACGATCTTCAAATCAGACTTATTAAAACCAGGAACCATCAATTCAACAATAGAAGTATTCTCTACTTCGTGGATGTTTACTTTAGGCTGAACTCCCGAATAAGAAACCTCATTCTTTAGTGCCCGATCGAACTCGTTGAAGATGTCATCGAATAAAAAGTTTCTTCTTAAACTTCTCTCTGGTTGATTAAATCTCACTAGTCTCATAATTTATTTCCTCCTATTTAAATTGCTTTTTAATTTTTAAAATCATTTTGACGTTTATCGTCTTCACCAAATAATAGTCAAACTACATGCCACTGCATTTTTCCACTAAAAGTGGCAGAATCCCCACAAATCACACTGTCATCTTGGCATTTTATACTGATTTTCAATGCCATTATTACATATTATCTATTCATCTAGATGTTTAAAGCGTATTTTTTCCAACTTTTTTCCTCTCAAGAAGCAAAGCGTTACTACTTTTGCCCAAAATTTAGAATCACAATGAGAATTGATATATTAACGGTATTACCTGAGTTACTAGAAAGTCCGTTCAATCACTCTATCATAAAGAGAGGCAAAGACAAAGGCTTAATTGATATTCAGGTTCATGATATCCGAACTTTTTCAGAGGATAAACACAAACGTGTTGATGATTACGCTTTTAGTGGAGGAGCAGGAATGGTGATGACTATTCAACCTATTGAATCAGCAATCAATCATTTAAGAAGTCAGCGTGATTACGATGAGATCATCTACATGACTCCTGATGCTCCAACATTGACTCAAAGAACAGCAAACATGTTGTCTTTAAAAAAGAACATCATTATTCTGTGTGGGCACTACAAAGGTGTTGATCAACGTATCCGAGATAATTTCATCACCAGAGAAATATCCATTGGTGATTATGTACTTACAGGAGGTGAGTTAGCTGCAGCAATAGTGGTTGACAGTGTAATCAGACTTATCCCAGGTGTAATCTCTGATGAGACTTCAGCATTAACTGATTCATTTCAGGATAACTTACTTAGTCCGCCGGTATATACCCGACCTGCAGAATACAAAGGGTGGAAAGTGCCTGAAATATTATTATCGGGTAACGAAAAGCTTGTAGAAGAATGGAAAATGAAAGAAGCTTATCGCATAACCAAGGAACGCCGTCCTGATTTATTAGAAGACAACGAATAACACAATACAAAGCTTCGAAAACCTGACTCGCTATAAGTCTGATTTTCGAAGCTTTATCGTACTATCATTTAGAAACCTCGCTCTTCTGGTCGATGACAAATCTTATTGTACGGACAGAAAGAACATTTATTCTTACTAACATCTACTTGATTAAACGGAACCGACGGATCAAAGATCTCCTCAATTAATCCCGTAATCATTTCTTCAAACTCTTGCTTTACACTTGCATAACCAGAGTTTTGCCAATCGTCGACATACGATCTAATATGAGGATTAAATTCCTCAGCATACAAATCTCTAATCTGATATATTGCAGGATGAATCAACTTTGCATCAGGATGATTTTGCTGATACAACCAGGCATACATTAAAGTCTGAAAGGCCGCTTTTCGTCGATCATACCCATCACGATCAAACAACGACTCTACATCTTTAAAATCGAGCTTATCACTTCCAGTCTTATAATCAACAATTCGAAGTTTTCCATCTACACGATCAACTCGGTCGATAAAACCACCCATGGTAATATCGCGACCATTTACTTTGAGTTTTCCTAGTACATTCTCCTCCACTGAGATAATTTCAAAAGGACATAATTCTTTATCCCTTTGCAATACTCGTCTAATGGTTTTTTTCAGAACTCCGAATATTACCTTGTTTCTTCCCAGCAAGTCCTGCTGTCGATTTTGCTTTTTATCTGAAGCTGCATGATTAAAGTACTCCCGTCCAATCGCCTGATGAAGTAAATTGTCTAGTGCCAATGTATTTTTCAGAAACGTATCAATATGAATCTTTTCAACCTTACCATTAGGGATCTTTTGATAAAATTTCTCTAGCACATAATGGAATACCTTACCAAATACATCAGCTCCCATCTCTGGTGAGAGTTCATCGGGCTCAGTCAATCCCGCTACATATCTGAAATAAAATCGCAATCGACAATCAAGATAACTATTCAATGCACTTGGAGATAACGGTCTTGAGGCAAAGCGTTGATACAACTGCTCGATAATCCCCTCATTCTTATTAACAACAATACTTTGCTCATCATTATTTCTCACATTGAAGACCAAATTCTTATAATTCAATTCAAAATCTGATTCCAATTTTAATTGATGAATATAGCGACTCATCTCTCCGCTATTCATCCCATCAGAAACTGGATTATACATCAATGTAACTTTTCTAGCACGCTGTATTCCTCTGAAGAAATAATAGGCATACATTGCATCCATCTGCTCTATTGAAGGCAATCCGAATCCTTTACGCAATCGATAGGGAATAAACGAAGAAGGAGCCCCGCCCGATGGCATTACACCTTCATTCACAGATAACACAAACACATGATCAAAATCAAGACAACGTGTTTCCAGAATCCCCATCACCTGAAGGCCTCCCAAAGGCTCACCCTCAAAGGCAATCGATATCGATTGTAAGTATTTTTGAAGAATCCTGAAAAAGATTCCTTTGGTTAGCTGAATTCCTTTCCCAGCCTCCATCAACTCTGAAAGCAAATCAGACAGCTTACTCAGGGATGTAAAAGTCTGATACAAGTACTCTTTTATAAGATCTTCTCCTCCAGATTCTTCCTTAGCCAAATTCGCAAACAAGAATCGAATCAGATCGAGAAAATACTTGAGTAATTCATCAATTTTATCGGGATACTGAAAAATTAATCCCTGAAGATCAGTAGCTTTTAGCTCCTTTTCAGACACGTATAATCGATTGTGTTTCACAATCATCTCCACTACTCCACGTGTTTTCTCGCCATCAATCGTGGTGATCCATTGATGATTCAGCAAGCCAACAATATCTTTATAATAGAACTGAACTTCTCCTTTCTCTAAACGGATATTCTTTTGCAACTCCATTAGCTGCATCATCAAACCGTATACCGGTGATGCCTTCAATGGATACCCCATTGTAACATTGATTTTATCAACCTCCCCTGGAAGTGCTCCCAATACAGATGAAAGCAATGATTCGTCACCAAGAACAATGGCTGTTTTATCAAACTGACCATCTGCAGGAATCATCTCGTTAGTTAAAACTCCGGCAACTACCTGTCCCTGACCAGTTACCGTTGGTACCGATACAATGTTTATCTCTTGATTATTCTTGACAAAATCACTTGAACATTCAAATCCATCGGGGGAAGGAAAAAGTTGAACATTCATACGTAGAAACTCACCTGCCTCATGCGATTGGTCTTCTAAATAATATGGGTCAAAATCCCAGAAAAACTCCGCTTTATCCTGATCTTTCAAGTATTGAAATATTGTTTTTTCACAAGGATTAATTGCATTGAAGCCTATAAACAGATACTTTTTCGCAGGGAATCGCAATTCATGATCTTTTGCTAAAATACTTTCAGCCACCTCACGATAAAGCATTCCTTCATAAGCAAACTCATGCTCCTTCAATCTTTCCCTAAACTGTTTATACACCAAGTCCAAAACTTCCCAAACCTTCATGAAAGCACCTGCATTATCAGACAATTGCAGTGAAGCTAAATTTCCCCAGAATTCACGAATCAAATCCTTCTGCTCATCTGTGAGATAATCGAATGTTGCATCAATTTCTTTTAAGTCAGAAATATTCTGGAATAAATCAGAAGAGTTGATCATATACTTATCAGCATCCCCAAAATCATTCAACAACATATCTCCCCAATAATAAAAGCTATCAAATGCCTCCTCGGTTTTCGTTACTTTCTGAAACTCCTCATATAGCAAATGAATCAAGGTCAAAGGATCAGCCACACTTAGTGAAGAATTGGCACTAACCAGCTCTTTAATGGTTGTGATATCGGGACCAAACATTGGTCGCTCTACATGTTTTTGCAGATAACCACCTAAGAACACCCCTGCACGGCGATTGGGAAACACCAGACAAAGATTGTGCAAATCATCGCTATAATTGGAATATATATAATCAGTTACTTCCTCCAGAAATTTTTTCATAATTCAGGTCAATCAATTATTATAGGTGAACAAACACCTATGTCGATTCATTCGTCATTGAGCAATCTAAATTACTCAAATCATTCAATTCACAAAAGAGGTTGTGAGTCAACCAATACAATCCCTAAAGAACAAATCACGCACAACACCACTTAATCAACTATCAATCAACAATAACCTTCCATTTTCACATATATACACCCTGGTAAATTACTACTTCTTTTCTGAAAATAGTAATGAATAATCTCCGCATTATGATAAGAAAAATACTACTATTCTACCTTGAGCCCTTACTATTCCTTACCAAAGCCTTACTCCTATGGGGATTGAGTAGAATTATACTAGGCTTAGACAAGGCTTTGAGAAGACTCAGAGAAGGCTAAGAGTAGACTCGAACCAGAATCATGATAAGTGTAAAATAGTTTCAAAACCTTAAAAAAGTGACTTAATTAAACAGTATAAAATACATTTGTTCAAAAACTCACAAACACGACTGCTTTACCAACCCACTCAACTACTGCTTCAATGTTAACGAATACTGCACTAAACAGATCATTAAAAAAAGATTTTTCATTTTTTTTACATTTTTTAGAACAAAACTAACGCGACTTCGTTAACTAGATAAATCACTTATTTACATGTTTTTACAAGATTATTTATTATGCAAAATCGCATTGCATTTAAATAATTACGGAAGCAACATAAGTGGACGTAATACTGATCTGAAATCTTAAATTTTTAAAACATAGTTAAAGATGCCATCCGCCCGGTGATACTGCCTCGAAACATATCCTCATTCCTAATGGTTGCATGCTATTAAATTTGTCACCGGGCTTTTTTTCTTTTTCCCTTTCCCGATACCAGTCAAATAAGCTATCTTTAGCTCTTAAAGTCGAATTTATGATCTCAAAAAAGCCAGTAACAATTATATCAGGATTCCCGGGTGCAGGAAAAACGACCTTTCTTAATAGAATCATTCATCAACATCCAAGTAAAAAATTTACTATTATTGAAAACGAACTGGGAGCAATCAATATTGATTCTCAACTGATAATAAGTTTGTAATGATGACACTCACGATAAACCAGAGAATGGCTGTTTTCACTACAATCCTTTCATTATGGATTTGTATACCAACTGGTGTATTTTCTCAGGATAAGAAGACTCAAAAAAGATTTGAACAGGCTTTAGGTGAATTCAGAGCAAGCAGATATACCGAATCGCTCGACAATCTGGATAAGATTATAGCAAAAACACCTGACTACATCGATGCCCATCTATTAAAAGCTGAAATCTACCATATAACGGGAAACGAGCTGCAAGAAATTGCATCATACAAAAAAGCGCTACAAATCAATCCTGACTATAATCCAAGGGTACAATATCTTTTGGCTTTGGCACAGTATCGGGCAGGAATGTATACCGACGCTTCATTTCTCATGAAAGACTATACACCAACACCGAAGTTAAAGAAACAAGTAGAACTGCTTAAAGAGAATTTATCCATCGCGATTCAACTCTTTAATGATTCATTAAACATAGATAAGCATAAGCTCTTTCCTGAAAATTCAGGTGTTGATGAGTACTTTCCAAAGCTTAGTGCTGATGATTCAATAATGATTTACACCAGAAGAATAAATCATAAAGTATCGCAAGACAGGATCATCCAACAGGAAGATTTATTTTTCCGATTAGCAGATAGTACGGGGTGGCAAGACAAACACGCAATCCACAATATCAACACATTAGATAACGAAGGCGCTCACTGCATAAGTTCAGATGGGAAGCACCTTTTCTTCACGGCTTGCAACAGAAGAAATAGCAGAGGTAGATGTGACATTTATTATGCGTTTCGTTCTGATTCAGTATGGAGTAAACCGATCAATATTGGTAGTCCGGTGAATACCCCTGCATGGGAATCGCAACCAGCACTATCAGCCAATGGAGAGTATCTTTACTATACGAGTAATCGCCCAGGAGGATATGGGAAGAAGGATATTTGGAGAGCACGATTTATTGGAACCGATATCCATGGAAAACCAAAATTTGCAAAACCTGAGAATCTAGGCGATGTAATCAACACTCCCGGAGATGAAGTCTGTCCGTTTATCCACCACGATGATATTCACCTATACTTTTCATCTGATAAACACCCCGGTTTAGGTCGACAGGACATTTTTGTGAGTGAACTCACGAATAACCAATGGAGCAAACCTAAGAACATTGGGTATCCTATCAATACGCATCATGATGAAACGGGATTATTCATCAACTCAAACGGGCAAAAAGGTTACTTGGCATCAGGGAAAGCTGGCTTCGATAAAATCAGCATTTATGAATTTGATATACCTAAAGAAAAACGACCTCAACCGGTCAATTTACTTCAAGGAATGGTAGTTGATGCACACACACATCATCCTATTCAAACGCAAGTATCGATAACTCCTCTAGTCAATCAGGAGAAGGTAGATACATTCACAACCAACATTGATGGATCGTTTCTGTATTGCTTAAAAAGTGGACTTGACTACGCAATTCATATCACTGCTCCAGGATACTTATTCTATTCTGAGCAATTTCAGGTAAACACCACTTCACAACCCATTCGTAAGTATATCTCAGTAGAGCTTCAACCTTTAGAGTTAGCTGAGAAACTGATCCTCAAAAACATTTACTATGAATTCGACTCTGCCGTATTGCAAAAGGAATCAACTCCTGAATTAAAGCGTTTGATTCAGTTACTTAATCAGAATCCGACATTACATATCATGATTGAAGGACACACCGACAACACTGGTAATCAGACATACAACCTGGATCTTTCAACACAAAGAGCCAAGTCGGTATATCAATACCTGATAGACTATAATATCAAAGAAGAACGATTAGCATATAAAGGTTATGGAGACCAAAGGCCAATAGCCGATAATGATACAGATATAGGGAAAGCACAAAATAGGCGCACTGAAATACGATTTATCAAGGAGAACAATAAATAGGTTTTTACAACCATTTGAAAGATTATAAGAATTGAATAAGCCAATAATAAGGTCGTCTGAAACGTCTTTTTTAGCATTTTTTACCTCGATATTGTTTGTTGGTTATAGTTTTTCAAAGCCTTCTTTTATCTTTACGTACGATAACAATTAAAACAGAAATACTTTGAAACAAGATATAAAAAACCGACTCATACATCTTTTCGAAACACATTTCGGCGAAGAGATTACCTATTTTGAATTGCTTCCTGCATCTGGATCATACCGTGAGTATTGCAGAATGAGTAGCAATAATCACCGTGTAATAGGTGCATACAATGAAGACTTAAAAGAGAACAATGCTTTTCTAAAATTCTCTGAACAATTTAAGAACAAAGGAATTAAAGTCCCTGCGATATACGCAATTGACGATAAGCAGGACATCTATCTTCAGGAAGACCTTGGAGATACAACCTTATTCTCATTCTTAAGTGAACATCGTGAGAAAGAGGGATTCTCTGGTCGCATCACAGAAATGTACAAAAAGGTTCTTAAAGAACTACCTCTTATCCAGTTAAATGGATCAGAAGGAATGGACTGGAGTAATTGTTATCCTCGTGAAGCTTTCGATAAGCAATCGATGATGTGGGATTTAAACTACTTCAAATATTATTTCTTGAAGTTAGCACGCATCCCATTTGACGAACAAGCATTGGAAGACGATTACAAAACGTTTACAAAGTTCCTGCTCAAAGCAGACCACAAATATTTCTTGTATCGCGACTTCCAGTCACGCAATATCATGCTTCATAATGATCAACCTTTCTTTATCGATTATCAAGGAGGTCGTCAGGGAGCATTGCAATATGATTTAGCATCACTATTATACGATGCGAAGGCTGATATCCCTGCTGAAGTTAGAGACGAACTACTCGACTACTATCTTGCTCAATTAGAGCAGCACATTGAGGTTGACAAGAAGAAATTTAAGCAGTTCTTCTGTGGATATGTTCTTATTCGCATCATGCAAGCCATGGGTGCATATGGATTCCGTGGATTTTATGAAAAGAAAGAGCATTTCCTTAAGAGTATTCCATATGCTTTGAAGAACATCGATTACCTATTGAAAAACGCTCAGTTACCAATTGAATTACCCGAGCTGTTTAAAGTATTACATGCATTAATTGATTCACCTGTGTTAAAAAAGATTAGTTCAGTCGACAATAAAATGACCATCAGAGTCACCAGTTTTTCGTACAAAAAAGGAATGCCAGTAGATCCATCAGGAAATGGAGGAGGTCATATCTTCGATTGTAGAGCAATCCACAATCCTGGTCGCTATGATGAATACAAGCAGTTAACAGGCATGGATGAACCTGTAAAAAGATTCCTTGAAGAGCATTCTGAAATGGAAGAATTTCTTACTCCTGTTTACCGTATAGTAGATCAGTCGGTAAAAAAATATTTGGAGCGAGGTTTTTCTCATTTATGCGTAAGTTTCGGATGCACAGGAGGTCAGCACCGCTCGGTATACGCAGCAGAAAGAATGGCCAAACATTTGCAAAACAATTTCCCTGTAAATGTTGTTCTAAGCCACAGAGAACAACAATAACAGGTATGGCAAAAAAAAGGTGTAAGAAGAAAGACTATAAAGACAAAGAAGGAGCGGCCTTTTGCTGTAAGAAATGCAACCGGGTAGCCAACGATAAGGATAAATTGTGCAAAGCCAAAAAGATAAAGCATAAAGTATAATAACTGCTAATACTGGAGGTTCTGCATCTTGTGATCCAATAATATAAAAATCATAAAAAGAATGATCGCTATGATATTTGCAGCCGGCCTTGGTAGTCGGCTGCGACCTTTAACCAATGACCGTCCCAAAGCTTTAGTTGAAGTAGCAGGCAAGCCACTATTACAACATTGTATTGAGAATTTAAAAGACGTAGGAGTAACCAAAGTGGTGATCAACATCCATCACTTCGGACAAAAAATCATTGATTTTCTAGAGGAACATAACAACTTTGATATAGACATTAGAATCTCAGACGAAAGGGATGAACTATTAGATACAGGAGGAGGACTAAAGAAGGCATCATCAATTCTACTGTCAATGCTTACAGAGGAAAATGAGCCTATCCTGATCATTAATGTAGATATCATTTCATCGGTGAGTCTAAAAAATGTTATTGCACAGCATCAGGAGCATGAAAACATGGCTACGTTAGTGGTTAGGGATCGCTCAACTTCAAGATATTTGTTATTCAATGACGAGCAACAGCTTGTAGGCTGGACTAATATCTCAACAAAGGAAGTGAAAGAAAGTCGCCCACTAAAAGGAGATGAGAATCGCTTGGCATTTAGTGGAATACATGTGATCAGTCCGAATATATTTCAATTGATCACCGAAGAAGGTAAATTTTCGATTATCCACACCTACTTGCACCTAGCCAAAACACAAAAAATTCAAGCATATCATGATAAATCAAAATTGTGGTTTGATCTTGGAAAATTTGAACAGTTAAAGCAAGCGGAAGAGATCCTACTAAATTCGCGTAATTAGAATAATACAAAAGAGGCTGTCATACGACAGCCTCCATAATACTTTGGTCATTAAAACATATTACTAAAGTTCGTCACTTTAAATACTTGTTAATCAACCGTGCTCTTCAATGATTATTCGTTTTCTTTTTACAACAGCACAAAATCAAGCAACACAATAAAAGAAGATTGATAATCTAAAATACCTACATCAACCTGCTACTTCACTCTTTTATAAATAATCTCAGATATTCTTGGGTTATAAGGAATAGGACGAAGAGAAATAGTGTCCTTATCCACCAAATGAGCATCAAACTCAGTTGTAGAGTTCTGTCCGTATACATTGAACAACTCTCCAGCAATTTTTTGCTCGCTTAGTACAAACTCACTCCCATGAGACTTTTTGATACCTGCTACCCAAGTATCACCAGCATCAACAAATTTTCTTACATACTTGTTGTTGTTAGTTTTTACTACTTTCCCAATAAGATCATTATGATCATTTCTCTCGATTTCCACCACAAGACCATCAAACATATCGCGGCCCTTTAATTCCCAGGTACCTTCGAATGTGTCAATCGTCATGCCATGGTAGATGCTAGCCTCATAACCTGTATCTACATTAGAAATAAAAAAGAGGCAGATTGAATTAAAAGAAGTTGTTTTATTCATCATGATTCTGTTGCTTAAATTGAAAACATCCCTAAATTAATTATTTTAATCTACAAAAGAAAAGATCTTCAATGTAAATTTTAATTTTTAATTACAATCTGATCTTTTATCTCGATATATTTTACAATCTATAAGTATACACATTAGTCTATTTATACATTATTACATATGCATTACAAAAGGAAATCACACACTCTTCAATCGGCCAGTATCTGTAAAACATAAACAACTTTACTATAGCATATAAACTATACTAAGTAATCTAACAACTATACCCTACGAAATGGTTCAATGAAATGTTCTTTTTTTTCTAAACTAAATGATTTATTAACAAATAATTACCTAATTCTTTACGATATGACGACCTGATGATAAGAAGCCAATACTTGGAAGTTGCCTTGAGGTATTAAAAAGGTCATATCCTTTTTTTAAATCAGTCCAGAGTCCTATTTTATCTATATTATTAGCATATCTTGATTTTAATCGAGCCAATTCTTTTTCTGTCAGCCTGGAAGGAAAAATACTGACAGGTATAGTCTTTTGACCACTGTTCTTAGCTTCAATACAGAAAATATACAACTCTTTTATTTGGTTATCAGTTATTGGTAAACAGCCTATAGTTACGCATGCTCCATGAATGAATATATCTCCTCCAAGATTTCCTTTAACTCCCAAAATTCGATCAGATTTATTGGGATAATTTATGCCCAAAGAAAGGTAATAGTTACTGTAAGGATTAAACCTGTTGATATGATAGAATCCCTCAGGGATTTGTAAATCACCTTGTTCTCTTTTAGGGCCTAGCGTTCCACATGTTCGGCATACATCATAAGTCTTGATGAGTTGAAATTTCTTATCGATATTATTCCTTCCCCACAATTCTATTTCCTTTTCTTTTTTAAATGCTCTGATATATAATTGAAGCTGATCTTTTTTAATCTCCTTTTTCTTTAAGAGTAGCAACATATTATCACCTTTATCCTTATAGGCTTGCCTCACCCTCGAATATCTCAACTGTTGATCTTTAAATAAGTCTGCTGCAAACGAACATAGCAAGATTACTATTATACTTAAAATACCCCGATAAATCATTTTATTAATCAGTTAGTCATTTAAACTACCTGAAGTTAAATAAATATCGCGAACAAAAAAAGGCCACGCAATGCGCAGCCTTTTTTGATATTTATTTCATTTTAAGCAAATCCCCAAAATAATACTTAGTCTGAATAACCTGGATTCTCAGGAGCCAGATTTGAATTATTACTAATTCGGGTTAAAGAAATAGGCAAATAGTAGTGCTTTTCTTCAAAAGTACGTAATCTATTCTCGGCATTCTCCTTCACCATTACATCATATTTCTTCGTATCCCAGTCAAAATAAAGCTTAATACCACTACGTTCATAAGAAAGCTCTTGAACAGCTGTACGCCATCTAATTAAATCCCAATAACGATGATCTTCAAACATAAGCTCAACAAATCGTTCATGTCGAATTTCATCCATTGTTATTGTTCCTGTTACTTCAGGCATACCTGCTCTTCTTCTCAACTCATTAATGCAATCTTTTGCTTCATCAGGTTTACCCAACTCAAACGCCGCCTCTGCAAGATTTAATAATGTTTCAGCATAGCGATAAACAAGCCAATCAGTATCACTTTCTCCGGCTTTCACTTGCACTCCATTATCTTCATCAAGGAACTTCTTCAATCCAAAACCAGTCTTAATTTGGAAACGTGACCACCCTGATTTACCATACCAGGCTTCGCCATCATACTCACCAATTTTAGTGACCGAAGTAATGGTTTCTCCATTATAATAAGTTCCAGTATGAGCATAAATTTTACATCCAGAAAAAGTTCCGCCAGGATAATTTATACATGCATGGAATCTTGGATCTTTATCTTGATACAACTCATTAAAATCAATCAATTCGTTGCTATTCAAAACAGTTAGATCCTCGGTTCCTTTTCTTCCATCAATATAATCAAAAGCCATTGCACTTTCCAGGTAAGGCATTCCTTCTGAGCCCCAGCCAACGCGACTATCACATCCCGGCCAGTGGTAAAAATCAAAAGAATGACCCACAACATCTTTACCATTATAGATCTTAGCAAAGATGGTTTCTGCATTACCCTCGTCCAAGAATATATTCTGAAAATTCTTTGCTTTATCTGCATCCCCATTATACAATGAATACACATTATCAGCAACGATCTTTTTAGAAGCATCATACGACTTTTGCCAATATGCTGCAGCTTCAGATGATGGAAACCCCAGCAAACCGTCTAATTGCTGCTCTCCATACTCAGCAACACTAGCAGCATATAACATAGCTCTGGATTTTAAAGCCAATGCAACATACTTATGAATCCGTCCATTTTCGGTATTTGATGGAGCAGGAAGAATATCAACTAATTCATCCATTTCACTTGCAATAAAATCGTAGATCTCCTTTTCTGAATTACGAGATACAAATAACTCATCCTCTGGTAAATCCTGAGATTGAGGTTTTGTAATCAATGGAACGCCACCATATCGCTTAACCATTTCAAAGTAAGTATAAGCTCTTAAAAAGCGAGCCTCGGCTAACTTTACTTGCTTCTGATCATCTTCCAAATCTTCGACATCAGTCGCCTCCTCCAGCTTCAAAATAAACTCATTAATGTTTCGTACATGTTTATATGCCCAGTAACTAAGTACTCCAGTTGTTGATTCTGTAACAGCGGCTGTATGATCGACCCAATTTTCTGCACCAAACCAACCTCCTCTTGAAACAAGTTCACCTCCCATGTAAGGAACAATAACAGACAAATACCCTGCCCCATAATCAAAAGGCATTCGGAATTGAGTATCAGCATATAGATCCAACAAGTTAGCATCAACTAGAGAAGCACTTGAAAAAACGGCAGTCTCAGATATCTTATCTAATGGCTCACGATCCAACAATGAGTCGGTACATGAAACACCTAGTAATATGAATGTTAATATATAAACTATCTTTTTCATAATTCGATTGTTTTCAAGCTGTTATTGTAGTTTTATATTTACACCAAAGGAGAAAGAACGCATCATAGGATAAGCACGTCCATTATAGCTACCTCCACGTTCAGTATCAATTCCATACTTCTTCAAATTATTAAACGTGAACATATTATAGCCAGCGCAATAAACACGCACACTTCTTAATCCTCCAATTGTTGCTATCCACTTCTTCGGAAGTGTATATCCAAAAGAAATATTTTTAAGACGTAGATATCGAGCAGAGCGTAAAAACATATCTGATGTTTTAGATAAATACCCACCTGCCACATCAACCAACCTTGGAAATTCGGCATTAGGATTGTCTGGCGACCATCTTCTATCAAAGATATGACGTGGGATATTATACATCTGAGGCGTCATAATTGGAGTTCTCAAATTACCCACAATATTCATATTATAATTTGTTGCTCCCTGCCATAGCATACTAAAGTCAAATCCTTTGTAATCGCATGAGAAGTCGAATCCAAACATTACTTCCGGAGTATTACCTTTACCTAAAACAACTTGATCACGCCAATCAATTACTTTATCGTCATTTTGGTCCACATAAATTGGAAAACCAGGAACAACAGTCTTGTTCTTATTTGAATTATCGTAATCAATCTCTGCATTTGCAATTTCATCTTGGGTCTGGAAATAGCCAGTTGTCTCATACCCAAACCATCTGTTTGTCCAATTACCACTCTTTCGTTTAATTCTATCCTCATCTTCATCCTCATACTCTTGCTCTTCCCAATCTTTATATTTCGAACGGTTCCATGAGACATTGGCACCAATAGAGTAGTTGATATTATTCTTGTGATTAAGAGATAACTCAAAACCTCTGGTATCAATACTATTCAGATTTTCCTGAGGCAGTGTGGCACCAAACGTATTAGGTAGAGTAGAAATTCTTGTTCCTAGAATATCATCTCTTAAACGATAAAAATAATCAAACTCTACACCTAATAATCCATTCCATGCAGTAAGATCAATACCTGCATTAAAGGTTTCCATCATCTCCCAGGTAACATCCTTATTAACCAAACCAGAAGATGCAAGTGTCTTATTGGCATTTCCTTCTACCACGTACTGCTGATCAAATCCATAACTTGACAAATACTGATAGGCATTTGCATTTCTATCAAAACCAGTCTGGCTATACGATAATCTTAGTTTTGCATTATCAAGGAACGATGCAGCATTTTTCAGGAAATTCTCCTCACTAATACGCCATCCCAAAGCGACACTAGGAAAGAATCCCCATCTTACGTCTTTATGGAAACGAGAAGATGCATCGGCACGGAAAGTGGTCTCAACTAAATACTTACCTAAATAGTCGTAGTTCAGACGACCAACATAACTCACATTACCCTCTTCATAGGCACTGCCTGTTAATCCTTTTGTTTCTGAATTACCTGCAAATATTTGATCCACCGCTGGAGAAATAAATCCCTTTATATCACCAGTAATGTAATCCGACTCAACGCTAGTATACTCTCCAACTAACAAACCTTTCACTCCATGATCCCCAAATTTTCGATCATAGTTCAACATCATTTGAAAAACGATATTGTCTTTATCTTTTCTATGATCTTTTAGGTAATAATCAGAGTTTTCTGTAGCAACGCGACTGTAAGTATCACTTTCTTTATCATATAAATATGAACTAAATGGACGTCGGAATACCTTCTGATATTGATTATCATTGATATAGTTCAATTTCGCTTCAGCATTCAGTCCTTTAATGAAAGGGAAATTATACCTCACCTTCAAGGCACCTACAAAATAGTTACGCTGTTGCTTGTTGTAACCACTCAAATCACTATCGGTCATACTAATTGGATTCCTTGCATCCCATCCAGTATACGACATTTTCGTTGGATCCGGATAACTCTCTGGATACCAAGGGCGGGCAACTAATAATGTTTGATATACATTAGCGTCTCCATTTGCAACGTCTTCCACAGTCGTGCGACGAACAGATAAATCCAAACTTGCAGTTAAATTCTGAGCTATATCTATGTCAACATTAGAACGAACATTGTAACGTTTTTTTCCTGTACTACTCGACTTATAAAATCCATCCTGATCAACATATCCAGCAGAGATGAAATATTTTACTCCTTTGCCTGATCCACTAACATTCACATTGTGAGTCTGCATTGGAGACCAATCCTTCATAATCACATCAAACCAATTAGTACTTGGTAAAGATCCATTCTTAATAGCTGCAATATCCTCTTCTGAAAAGGTATCATATCGCTGATTATAAGCTTTTCCTTGCCAAGTTGCTAAATCCTCACGATATTGTTCAATCTCATTATGAGCCACTGCGAGTTCCCAAGAATCTACAAAATCAGGATACATTGTAGGTCCCTGAAAATTTATAGAACTATTTATACTAATTGTTGGTTTCCCTTCACTTCCTCTCTTTGTTGTAATCAAGATAACTCCATTACCTGCCTTTGCTCCATATACAGCAGCCGAAGCATCCTTCAATACTGAAAATGATTCAATCTCATTGGGATCAATGTTTCCATAATTACTCTGTTCAATACCATCAACAATAATTAATGGAGAGCCAAAACCACGGATACTAATTGAAGGTTGAGCACCAGGTTTTCCAGTGCTTTCTTTTACGACCAATCCAGGTAATTTTCCAGCCAAAGATTGTGCTGTATTTGCAACAGGAACAGAAACTAATTCCTCACGATTAATTGTTGCAACAGATCCGGTTAGATTCACTTTTTTCTGGACACCATACCCCACGGCTACAACCTCCTCTAGACCAATAGCATCCTCTTGCAACTTGACATTAAACACGCTCTGACCATCAACAGAAATCTCTTCAGTCTTCATTCCTACAAAAGAAAATACTAAAGTAGTATTATCACTTACTCCATCAAGAGTAAATTTACCATCAAAATCGGTTACTGTACCAATGGTAGTTCCCTTTATGACAACCGATACACCTGGTAACGATTCTCCTGCATTATCAGTAACGGTTCCACTTACTTTTTTCTTTTCTGCTTGTTGTATGGAAGATTTAGATTTAACTGTATTAATAACAATATATCTATCAACCACCTTATATTTTAGATCAGTACCATCCAAAATATAATCAAGAATTTGATTAATATTAGCATTCTTCATCTTTAGATCAACTTTTCGATTTAAGTCGATCTCCTCCTCTTGATAAAAGAAAAAGTAATCGCTAATACTCTCTATTTCTTTGAGAACATCATGAACAGAAGAATTCTCAAGTGTTAGGTTTAGTTTTGTGTTCTGTCCCAGACTGCTAGCACAGACCGAAAACGTAGACACCACAATAAGAAAAAGTGCAATTTTCATGACATACAAAATCTTTACCAACAAAGGGAAGCCTTTGTCGGCGGTACATTTTTTTTTCATAAATTTGTAATGTTAGAAATTAATAACTCGTTTATTACTTTTTATTTAGCGATGAAGATGCTCTACTCCCTTCATCGCTATTTTTTTAATTTTTATTCATCCTATATAACTGTTGGTTTTAATTTGTTTTTCTCACTATTACCTGCTTTTTATCATTATTAGTTTTAATCTCAAACTCCATATGCTCATAAGCTTGTAAGACTTCAAACAACTGCTCAATAGGCTTATCTGTCAAAACAGTACCTGTCCATTCCAGACTTTTTAATTCGTCATCTTCGAAAGAAAACTTAACATCATACCACTTTTCAAGACATAAGAACAGTTCATCTAGTCGCTTATTTTTAATCGCAACCTTTCCATCTCCCCACGATGAATATAGCTGCCCATCAACATTACCTATCTCATATCTCTTTTCTTTGTGGAAATACTTAACCTGTTGATTAGGCTTCAATTTCACCAACTCATGCTCTTTAGAATCAAGAACGGAAATAGTTCCCTCTAACAGAGTAGCTTCAGTTATTTTTTTACCGTATGCACGAATATTGAACACTGTACCTGTAACTTTTATCGAAATACCATCCAGCTTTACAACAAATGGGTTATCCTTGTCTGCTGTAACCTTAAATAATCCTTCTCCATCAAGTACTACTCGCCGATTCTCACTATACCCTTCCTTATATTTTAATGAAGATCCAGAGTTTAACAATACCTCTGTCCCATCCGCTAAAAAAACCTTTCCTTGCTCACCATTGGGCACCTCAAATGTTGTGTAATTAGCTTTACCTGTAACTAAATCATATTTAAGTTGTGAAGCACCATATCCTAATAAAAATACACCAATAAAGATTGCTGCATACTTTAGCCAGCCCTTAATAAAATAAACTCGCTGGTTCTTCCTCACTCTTCTTGAGAAGACACTCCAGGATTCATTTTGGTCGTACTCCAACATACCACCTATCACCTGTTTCTCCTTTCTCATAAAAGAAGTCAGCTTCTGAGCAGAAGATAAATCTTGCTGATTAATATCCTCTGTACCACTTAACGGTTCCTCATTACAATGTGAAGCTATTTTTTCCCAATTCATAAACTAATACTCTACAGATTCGTGTTTCTGTAAAGTACTACACATGAACTTTTGAAAAGGGTGAAAAAAGAAGTAAAAAAAATTTCTTACCTACATTACGCAGTTGTTTGTAGGCTATACCCATTTGTGTTTTTACTGTATTGACCGAAACATTCAAGATATTTGCAACATCCTGATATTTTTTACCTTCCAATACTACCATCTTAAAAATCTGTTTACACTTAAAGGGCAACTTATCAATCTCATTTAGAATAAAGGAAATTTTTTCTTCTCGACTAAAATCGTATTCTTCTGTCGCCAAACCATCATGGTCATTATTAATCTCAGAGAAGTCCTTCTTGTCGCGAACATAATTAAGACTTCTATTTTTAACTGATTTTAGAAGGTATGATTTAATGGATTCATTTGGATTAATCTTTTCAGAATTATTCCATATATAGTAGAATACATCCTGAACAATATCTTCTGAAGCACTCATATCTTGGGTAATCCGAAAGGATATAACCAATGCCAGTCGGTGATACTGTCTAAAGAAACGCTCAAAATCTTTTTCAGAAAATCTTGTTGTCAAGTGCTCCATTCTTTTTTTCCATACTTTAGAATGGTCAAATGTAATGATAACATTTCAATAATACGAATTCAATATTTTCTTAGAATAACATTACCACGAACAAAAAAAGGCCACGCAATGCGCAGCCTTTTTTGATATCTTAGGAACAATGCTTAGATACGTTTCAACATTGTTTCAATTTCCTTAATTTGCTCGCTCAATAGCTTTTGCTTATCCAGCTTCTTTGCTTCTTGCAAGTAGTATTTCGATAGCTTTTTGTTACGACGAGACAAGTAAATACCTGATAAGTTTAACTTGGCCATTGCCTGATCATTCTTCATTCTTAGACCAGCTTCCAAAGCTCTTTTCATACTTTTCTCCGACTTCGCAGGTTTTCCTGTATTCAACTCTACTAATCCTCTTAGAAAATAGTAATAAGCTTCCTGACTTTTTATCATCCCCTCCGGATGTTTTACTTTTTCTAAAACTTTTCCTGCTTTCTCTAAATTGTTCTTTCGAACAAAAAAGAAGGCCACAAGATTCATTTCATTCTTAAAGTGAAACAAAACAAATAAACCAGCAAGTAAAAGCACCCAAATACCAGCTGACACTGAAGCCTTTACAATAAGTAAGACAGATCCTACTACTAAGATACCGGCAATAATAAGCCGTAGGTATTTCCTCAACATGATGATATTTTTTTAATTCTATTACAAAGCAAACCAATTTTTGAAAAAATCAGCATGATTCAGACTATTTTTTATCCATAAATTTATAATGTGCGTCACCAAACACTTTATGTGCCGCCGACGGTGTATGACATGATGTGCAAGTCATCTTTCCAGCTGTATTCCCTAATTTGCCCTCTTCTCCATGACACGTCATGCAACCTCGAACAGTTTCATTGTCATGTTCATTTGCCACAAATTCATTATTGATATACTTATTTAAAAGTACAGCAGTCTTTTTGGCTACATCAGCAGTTAAACATCGACAACGTTCTTTACGCTCCTTACTCTTTATACGAAATCCTGAAGCTTTTCCCCATAAAGTTGTAGATGCATGGCAAAGTATTGAATGAGCTACAGATGTAGGTGGTGTAAAATCCATTACAGGCTTTGCGGGCTTGTAAATTGGAAACTCAGTATTCTCATACCAATAAAAAAGCTCCCCCATCAAAGCATCTTGAATTTTCTTATCTTCTACAAATAGTCCAATAATTGCACCTGCTCCATTTAAAGTACCACAAATTGTTCCTGAACCTCCTACTCCACTGTGACCATATTTCATCATTTGCGAAGGGAAAGAAGCATAAGGCTCTCCATATTGCTCCCCTAGTTCGGCCATGATACTCTCAAAAACACCAAACATACAACTACCCACATCATAACCTTCATAAGCAATTTTAGCTACTTTCTTAGGATTTAGCTTATGGTATTGCCAAACAGTTTTTGATTCTTTAAAATCGATCTTTTTAGGTGGTGTTGCTGCCTGTGCTTCAGTCTTGAATGCAGTTGTCATTGCAGTAACGCAAGCTCCTCCTCCAATAAAAGCTCCTGCCGCCAGTTTTATTGCATTACGTCTTCTCATTTTATTATTTTTTAGAACGCGCGATAATGCTTTACATGTATCAAAACATCATCGTTAAATACGGTAACTATAATATTATTTTTTGTGTGGCGACAAACTTAAAAATATATACCATAAAAAAAAAGAGAAGCCACAACGAGCTTCTCTTTCTATACTAAATTTATCAAAAACTAATTATTCCCATCCAGGATTTTGCTCCAATTGAGAATTTAAAACAATTTGTTCTGTAGGGATAGGATACAGATAATAATAATCTGGAAATCCTGGAGGTACACCATATGGTGATACATATCCTTCAGATGCTCCACCTTGAATAGGTATTTTATTATTATAATCAGCATTATTAATCCATGCTCCAAGCTTTTCTTCACCGGCATAATCGTTTACTTTTCTCCAACGACGTAGATCATTGAACCTGAATCCTTCAGCCATCAATTCCACAGCACGCTCTCTTCGGATCTCCCAAAGAATCGGATCAACCGAAGTATCCCTTGAAGGATCTTCAACCATAGTTGCCAAATTCAAAGGATCCACACCACCTCGAACGCGAAGGTTATTAATGGTCAAATCAGCAATACTTTGATCAAATGAACCTAATTCAAATGCTGCCTCGGCGTAATTCACCAACACTTCCCCCATTCTGAAGATAGGTGCATCAGCAAAATCCTTGTTTTGAATACCAGTATTCAACTGATTGAAATATTTGAAAAGCTTATAACCAGAGTAGGTAACATTATAACCTTGTCCTCTATTAAATTTTCTAAAGTGAGGGATTTCAGACACCACAAATCCACGCCAGTTTTTGTCTGGTAGGGATTTATGTTGATCGTCAGTTAACGTCTCCATCAAATCGATATATTCACGCTCTTCAGCAATTCCTGTATGCTCCCAGTTGAAAGTATTGTTTCCTCCAACACGAACAATCTTATATGGAGGAACCGTAGTATAATACATCCGATTATCCCTGTTTCTGAATTCATCATAGATATTCTGATCTCCATCAAACATAGGGCTAGTCCAACGTGACTGACCATCTTTACATAAATAAAGATCCATTGCTGCACGAGTTAAATCCCAGTTACCTGACGAATTACGCATTCGTGATGTTAACACCTGACTAAGCTCTGCTCCATCATATTCTTTATAAAGAATAATCCCTGGTTTTCCAGCTAAGCTCTCGCTGTTAAATACAAGATCGTAATTTGAAATTAAACTAGGGAAAGAGGTAGCCAAAGCTGCAGAAGCTTCCAAACTAGCTTGTAAATATTTCGTTTCATCACCTAATCCATGATACTTTCTCCAAGTACCTTCAAACAATCCAAATCTAGACAATAAAGCTCTCACAACATGCACATTTACAGTATTTGCTCCATTACCTGCTGGGTCAATATTTTCTACCGCATACTGCAAATCAGCTAATATATGTCCTGCAATCTCGTCTCTTGAATTACGAGGACCATATAAGATATCTTCGTCAGAGTCACTAAGAACTCGATCAATCCATGGTACACCACCATATTTCGATAACAGACTAAAATAGGAATATGCTCGGAAGAAATATCCTACACTTTTCCAGTGTTTCTGCTGATCCTCGGTCAACTGACTTCCTTCGATATTATCAAGCATTAAGTTTACTCGTTTGATACGATAGTAAGGTGTTGTCCAGTTCCCACTTGATGAAGGAATAATTTCACGCTCCCAAAGCCAACTTTGGCCGAGCGAACCACTACTCTTAATCATAAGATCTCCATTCAAGTCTGCATTCTGCTGACCTAAATTATAGCCACCAAACCAACTATAAAATCCCCACACATAGGTCTCAAAGTTCGAATTCGTTGTGAATGTTGTTTCAACAGTTAACTGATCTTTAGGAAAGCGATCAAGATAAGTTTCTTCGCAAGCAGTAAATATCAGTAACAATAAAACTGCATATATATGTATCTTTCTCATCATTTCGTAAGTTTAAAAGGTTAGATTTAATCCGAAACTATAAGTCTTCAATAGAGGATAAGTTGCTCCATTACCCTTATTCTTTAGTTCAGTGTTAATACCCTTAGGCCAATCATTAAAACTATGCAGATTTTCAACTGATGCATACAAGCGTAGTTTTGAAATCCCCCAGCGCTGTAATACTACTTTAGGAACCGCATAGCCAAGCGTAATATTCTTGATGTTCAAATAAGCTCCGTTAAGCAAATATTTGGTTTGTGTTTGGCGACTGTTTCCATAGTTCACTCCTCCAAGCTCATAGTTACGTGGATAATAAGCGTCAGTATTCTCGGGAGTCCAGTAGTCCATTTGGTGAGCATACATCGGTTCAAATTCTCCACGATAAGGAAAGCGTACTACATTGTTTTGCCAAATATCTCTTTTTCCTACTCCATTCAACATGAATGAGAAATCAAAGTTACGATATGAAGCACTTCCGAAAATACCATATTGATAGCGGCGAGTTGTATTTCCAATAACCTTTCTGTCTCCAGGATTCTCTAGTGTATTATCTCCCTGGAAGATTTCATCATCACCATTTAGATTCTTATACTTTATATCACCAGGATTAGGATTACGACCTTTAAACGCTACAACTCCGTCTTTCAACGTTCCATTCATTAGATTATCATCAAGCGTTCCTTCAACAAAATCATCAACAGTGTAGTATCCCTCTGTTTCATATCCCCAAATCTCTCCAATCTTTCTGCCAATGTAATACTGATTTAACAACCCTGCTTCATTATCAAACTTAGTAATTTCCGCCTGACTATCAAATAAGGTAAATCCAACACTATAAGAAAAGTCGTTTATCTGGTCACGCCATTTAACTTCCAATTCCCATCCTTTCGATTCAAGGTCTGCAGCATTTTGCTTTGGTGCAGGAGCCCCCAACACATCAGGCAACTGAGCTCCAGGGGTAAGCATTCCAATAGTTTCTCGTTTAAATACATCAAAAGACGTTGAAAAGCGACCGTTCCATGCATTTAAATCAACTCCCACATTTGTAGTTTTAACACGCTCCCAGGTAAAACCAGAGCTAACCAATGAAGGCACATCTAAACTATTGTATTTTAATCCAGAGTTAGGATTTAACCAACTAACATCATAAACTTCCATTCCTGGAATAGCCACGTAATTACCTACACTCTGATTACCAATCTCGCCTAAAGATCCTCGGAGTTTTAGTAAGGAAATCTTGTCAACATTTTTCATAAAGCCCTCTTTCTTCAAATTCCAACCAACAGAAAAAGAAGGGAAGAATCCATAACGATCATCCGATGGAAACTTCGAAGAACCATCATAACGACCACTAGCTTCGAGGAAGTATTTTTCTTTGTAATTATAGTTTAATCGTCCAAATGCACCCCAAACAGCCCATTCTCCAAAAGAATCACCTCCTTCAAGAAGTCCTGTTGCAGTAGATATTGAAGGCAAGTCAACACTAATCAGATTTTTCTTTTGCACCCAAAAATTTTCTGAATTACGCTCTTCATTATTGATACCACCAAGCGCTACAAAATTGTGATCAGCAAAACTTTTAGTGTACCTGGCGTACAAGTTAATGGCATTGTAAGTAAACTGTTGGTTATCCTTTCTAAAGTAGGTCTGTTCAGGATCTACTCCATTAATAGTCAATCGCTCTGGGTTAACCGTTTCAATTTGATTGTTTTGTCGTTCGATATTTTTATTACCTGTTTCAAAAGTATATTCACCAGTTATTACAAGATCTTTAATAGGCTTATACTCCATTGTTCCTAAAATACGTACATTATTAACCAGCGTTTTTGGTGCTGGATTCAATCGTTCTAGGTTAGCCGGGGTTTCGTATGGCATTTCTGTTCCGTCGTCGAAAACATAATTCCCTTCTGCAGGCGTCCATGATTTAAATCCGATTGCCTTGCTATACGAACCAATTGGTGATTTCTTCTTACTTCTTCTCATTCCAATATCTATCGAAGAAGTTAGCTTAGAAGTAAGATCACTTTTCACATAAGTTTTTAAAGTATACTTCTCATAGCTATCATTATTGGTTAAAATAATACCGTCCTCATTACTGTATCCCACAGAAACGCGATAAGCAGTCTTAGGAGTTCCTCCACTAAAGTTCAAGTTATGAATTTGAGAGAAACCCGGATCTGAAAAGTAAACATCAATCAGATTTCCTTCTTTTAAAGGATAGTGCAATCCATTATCATCATAAGCCATACCTTCAGGATACAATGATGGATTATTACGATATTCTTCCGTAAAATTAACCCATGTGTCGATATCCTGACCTGTCCAGTAGCTATCTACCCCCCAATCATTAAGAGCATGAACAAAATCATATACTGATGCCTTTTCAGGAATATCAGTAGGATCACTAAAACTAAAGGTTGAAGAAAAGTTAAACTTTATTGGTTGATTTTTCTTTGCTTTCTTCGTAGTAATAAGCACCACACCAAATGCTGCTCTTGCTCCATAGATTGCAGATGCAGAAGCATCTTTAAGCACTGTTACAGACTCCACATCCTGGGGATTAATATCTTCAGAACTAACAGGAACGTTATCCATCAAAATAAGTGGTCCTCCACCATTAATTGAAGTAAATCCACGCACATTAATACCAAGTCCTTTTTCTCCAGGCTGACCTGAGTTAGTTGTAATTTGAACACCTGGCAATGCACCTTGCAGCGCTTGAATTGTATTTGTTACAGGACGATTTCCTAATACCTCTTCAACTTTGACTGTACTTGTTGATCCGGTCAAACTTGACTTCTTCTGCACACCAAAACCAACAGCTACAACTTCCTGTAAACCAATAGTCTCTTCCGTCATTCGAAGATTGACAGTCGTCTGACCTTCAAGAACAACCTCTTCAGTCTTCATTCCAATAAATGAGAAGACTAATACGTCAGCTGATCCTGGTACTTCCAAAGTATACTTTCCATCAAAATCTGTTGTTACTCCGATGGTAGTACCTTTAACAATAACAGAAACGCCTGGAAGGACTTCTCCATCTACATCTGTTACAATCCCTGATACCTTACGATCTGTTTGCGTAACAACTTCCTTAGATTTATCAGTATAGATTACAATAAGATGATCATCAATACGATAGCTTAATCCTTCATTTTTAAGCACT
Organism: Puteibacter caeruleilacunae; assembly: GCA_005217565.1. Classification (GTDB taxonomy): domain Bacteria; phylum Bacteroidota; class Bacteroidia; order Bacteroidales; family Prolixibacteraceae; genus Puteibacter; species Puteibacter caeruleilacunae. The sequence goes on along the minus strand of SJCO01000001.1, from coordinate 731,812 downwards.
TCATCAAGGATCTTATTAATGGAAGCGTTCTTATATTTTCCATTTTTAAGTATCGATTCTTCAATTATCTCCTCTTTATAAAATATTGAGTAACTCGAACTTGACTCAATCATCTTAAAGACCTCCTTAAGATGTGCATTGTCAAAAGAGAGATTAAGCTTTGCAGTTTGCGAATAAGACGCAGCAGATACCTGCAAAAGCGACAACAGCATTATAAAAGCTATTAGTTTCATAGTTCTTAATAGTTTTCGCACAGGAATAGGCATACCTTTCCCGTTGGAATTGTAATATTTTTCCATAATTTTGAAGTGGTTTAAATTTTTCACGTAGTTTAAACTGAATTTTCAGGAGGGAGATGTTGGCGCATTTCCCTTCTTCGTTTTATCGATTTTTACATAGGCATTATTCTTTCCGTTTCATTATTTTAATTTTTCTAAATCCTTTCTTTTCATACTCTATTGGGAGACTATACTTTGCAGCATCAAGTAGCTGCCATATGGTTTCTTCATTTTTCAGTGTTCCTGCAAAAGTTATATCCTTAAATTCTTCAAGATTACACTCAATATCAACATCATACCACATCTCCAGACGTTTAATCAGCTCTTTAAATGGAGTTGATTCAAACACAAGTTTACTTTCAACCCATGCAATATGATTCTCTGATTTGCAACGCTCAATCCTTAATCTATTGTTTTGCATTACCGCAGACTGATTAGGCTTTAAAAGAGCTGTTCTTTTATCCAACAATAACTCCACACTTCCCTCCACGAGAGTAGTCTCAATACGATCAAAATCATCATAGGCCAATACATTAAACGAAGTACCTAACACCCTAATGTTATATCCTTTCGTTTCAACAGTAAAAGGTGAATTTTTATCGGGATGTACTTTAAAAAAGGCTTCTCCATTTATCTTGGCAACTCTTCTTTCGGTCGACAATTCTTTTATTTCCAATCTTGTTGAAGCATTTAGCCAGACTTCTGTTCCATCGGATAAAGTAACTTTCGATCTTTGTCCTCGTGGTATCTCGAAAATCGTTGCATGACCCATATGTTCGCTATCTTTTTGTAATAGCCACATAGCGCCTCCACCTAGTAGAAATGTAATAACAATTACTGCTGCGTAAGAGATTATCTGACGTAAAACAATCTTTGGTTGCTTAAATTGTTGCTCTAATCGATCTTTTCGTGCAAGTTTTTCTTTTAATGCGCCCCAACGCTCATCAACCCATTGATCGGTCCCCAACTTTGGTTCCCAGTTTGAGGAAAGTTCATCGAACTCCTTCAATATATTTTTATTTTCCAGATCCTTGATCAATTGAGAAGCCTCCTCACCAGATATAGCACCTTTCAAATAATTATCGATCCTTGATTTATGTTTTTTGTTTTTCTCCATTCTACATGCTTAACGTTTGTGCTAAAACAAAACCCTACCTCCCTGCTCATATTTTTTTAAAATTATAAGCAAGCGTATTAGTCTTACGCAAATAAACCTACCACACTCTCCTCGTTAACAACAGGTTACTAACTTAAACAAAAAGAAAAAAAATATACAATTATAGGAAGTTTTTTAGTACTATAATAATGAGGCCTGCAGGAATACGATCTCCAAAATGATCTTTAAAGACAGCCAAAGCCTTAGCAATATGCTTCTCGACCGTCTTAATATTTACCCCTAAATGTTCTGCTACTTCTGCATTTTTTAGTCCTTCTACACGACTGAGTCGGAATACCTCTTTACATTTAACGGGAAGACCATTCATCACACCAACAATCTCTTCCTGTAATTCCTTCTCAATTAACAGGTAAGGTTCATTACGAACAAAATCTATGCGATAGACCTCCTCGACCTTTTTAAATTCAGTCAAGTTCTTAGTCTTATTTTGAACCACTTTGATATGACGAAGGTATGAAATGCACTGATTTTTAATCATTCGAAACAACAATCCTTCAACATTGTCATCTCTAATTTCTTTTCTCTTTTCCCAAACCTTGATATACACATCTTGCACAATATCATTTGCCAATATATCATCATCGACAATTTTCAGAGCATAGGAATATAGGCGTTGAATATATCTTCTAAACAATGTCTCAAATGCTGATACATCATCTTGCTGAATTCTTTGCAATAATGTCATTTCATCCTTTTTCATTTGAAACATAAATAGATTATTCCGTACAAAAGTAAATGAAATGATTAAATTTCAAAATCCCACCTTACCAAGTGCGTTTAATGGCAAGCTATTCAAATCAACATCATCATGAATAATCAATCTATAACGTTACGCTGTAGGCTGACTATCGGATAGATGTACAGCGCAGGCTATGCGAAAGGGAAAAACAGCTGTTTACATAGTGTCTTTTGAGCGATGAAACTTTAAAAACAAAAGGAGCACTTTCCACCAAATGGTTTCAAGTAACTCCTATTAATCTATGAATTAACCTAATCTAACTCTTATAAAAAGTCCTATTTCAGACTACATTTTATCTCTTTTAATTTCTGATTGTGCATCACGGTAATTTTCAATGCTCCAAGATCTTTATTCTTCTTCACCAACATTTGCAACTGTGCAAAGTTCTTAACATCCGTGCCATTGACCTTTAAAACAACATCACCTGTCTGGAATCCTTTATCAGCTAGAGCCGACTTCTTAGTAACCTCCAATAGAGCAACTCCACTAATTGAAGATAATCCGGCAGCCGATTGCTCCCCTAGTGTTTCAATATTCTTCACTTTCGCACCATACCACTGATGTATTTTTCCTGCAGCAACTCCATTTGCACTAGCAATAACAGGTATTTCTGGTTGCTTGGCTATCTTTCTCAGCTTCTCTGAAACAACACCAAATTGGTCCATTGGAAAATTCTTAAATCCCATTTTAACAGCAGGAGAATTCTCCTTCACCGCATAATTCCCCTCGTTAGTATTTGTAAACATTGGATTACCAACTAGAGAATGAGCATCACAACCATTAATTGCAAACTTCATTCGATCAACTTCACTTGTGGCAAACAAGTTTGAATCAAGTACTTCTCCCCACTTATCATCAACAGCTAAAGCACGATTCATTGCAGCTGGACGATAAGCTCCGTATACAATATTATTTTTAAATCGATCACCACTATTAGGATACCAAACATGAGGGTGGAAACTATTATTGATAATCACGTTGTTAGATGCTGTTCTGAAATAACCTTCACGCATCTTCAATCCTCCATTCAGCAATACATTATTGTAAATGTTATACCATGTAGAACCATCATCCAGATCGATATCCCACCCATGATCACAACGCCAGCGACTGTAGCAAATGGTATTTGGTGCAAGCATATCATATTTAGGTAAATCAGGCACCTTCTTCACCTCAACATCAGTAACACGGATATCAGGAGTCCAGAATCGATCTCGTCCCCATGAATTAAAGCTACCATGATCACCAGTCTCTAAAACAGTATTAAATACATCGCAATATTCAATTGTATGACCGCCAAAGGTTCCTTCGCTTATATTGATTCCTGCGCGAGGGACATCATAAATAGAACAATGACTAACCTTTATTTTATACGACATTGAAATCTGAACTGGTGAAGTCTGCTTTTCATCGCGACCAGTCATAGTAATCAAACAGTCTTCTACGATACAATCAGTTGGATAATTGTCTCCTTTTGGTCCTGGAGTACGATCCATCGCTTTGAAATCTTGTGGTCCGTATCGGAAGATAGGACTGCGAACAGTGTTAGGATCACCAACAAACGCAACACCATTGGCTCCAGAATGATGAATATAACAGCCACGAACCGCAATTTTACGGTTATAATTATTTACGAAAATGCTATTTCCGCCAACCTGATCAAATTCGCAATTTAATACAGTACAATCCTCAGCACCATTAAAAACAACAGCTCCTCCTCGGTAAGTAGTCCAATCACTTCGCAATAATTGCTCCTTGTTTTCCATGAAACTACGAGCGGCATGTCGGAAAGTAAAACCATCAAATGTAATATTTTTCACAGGAGCCTCTTTACTTCCATTGAACTCCACCAAGTGCTTCAATCGTACGATCTCAATCTTTGCAGTATTTAAGTCTTCTCCTTCATGAGGATAGTAGAATAGCTTTCGTTCTCCCTTGTTATAATACCACTCACCAGGCACATCCAATTCTTCGAAAACATTCTCCACCATACGATATCGAGGATGCATTCGCGAAGGACGGTTATTCTGCCATCCTCCTTCCATAATCAGTTTCCCGCTCTCGTCCTTTCCTTTCACCAACCAATGCATATCACCCCATAGCGATATATGCATAGCATGAACAAATGCACCTTCAGGATTCTTCCAGGACGCAACACGTTTCTCTGCTAGAGGATCGTTACCCGGATCAGGCTGATGAGTATGAATTAAATCCCATGAATCGAATACATTTTTACCCTCAACAGCATTAGGAAAACGTGCCATACGCTGTCGTTTACCATTCACATAAAGCTGGTCAATAATTACATCATCTGTAATATTCGCCTGGAAAATTCCTTTTCGATAAGGTTTCCATGAAAGATTTAGTTTCTGACCACCACTAATTACAGCTTTCCCCTCATTGACTGCCTTAAATACAACTGGATAGTTATTACTTCCAGAATTTTGAGCATTTAGAACTAATGTTTGTGGAAGGTAATAAACCCCATCTTCTACAAAAATATTTATGGCCCTCTTTCCTGCCTCATTGGATGCAAGATTATTAGCCCTTTCCAAAGTATTTACAGGGTGTGCTTGATCACCAGCTGCTCCATCGTTTCCATTCGTAGAAACATAAATTTCCAGTGGTGCTTGTTGGCAACTCACAACAATAAATGAAGCAACCAACAACTTTAAACAATTTAAAATTCTCATAATGTTAGTCTTATTCTTGATTCTATAATCAAACTATAGTACTACAAGATTAAGACTATGAAAGCAATAACTGTGTCACCATTGTAAAGTAAAATGACACACAGGTAACAATATACATGAAAAAGGGACTGTCAAACAGTCCCCCTTAATTTCTTAATCGTTTAATTGCGATATACAATATCGTTTCTTCGTTCCTCCGGGAACACTTTCAATTCTTGCAATTCTCCATTTACGACTTTACCTTCAAGTGTTGTTTTATATGGTGCTTGCAATTTAAAACTAGCATTCCAGTCTTTCGGCCAGGCTGGTGTTAAATAGATCTTTTTACTATATGGATCGGCCTGCAACAACATCGATTGAAATGCTTTCATCATAACTCCTCCATGATCCTGATCAGGAGTCCAATCATAGTTTGGTCCCCAGAAGGCTGGGAAACGCATTTTTTTATCAAAAGTACTAGCCCGTTTAACCAGGTTTGCTTTTGCCTCTTCCGTCAATCCCATGTAAGCCATAAATATATCATCCTGACGCCATCCGAATGCTCCTTTGTCCCATCGATGCTTCAATGCATTCTTTCCCCATTCGAGGTTATCATTTCCCACTCCAAATAACCTAAATGGAAACACTGCGTATAGTTCCGGATTTTCAACATTTCGTCTTTCCTCGAATCGTTCGGCTGGAGCCAAAGCCATTCCTGAAGGAGTTTCTCGAAGAGGTATTTCTGGTAATTTACTGCTAATGCTATTCCAAAATTCACGATCTTCCTTACTGATATCAGTTTTATCTAAAGCTAATAATCGCATGGTCACTGCATGCAAACCAGCAAGCTCTGGCATTGGATTCGTACAATCCCACCACGTTTCACAAGCCATAGATGGATACATTACCAATTCTCCCTCATCATCGGTTTTATAGTAATTATCAAAAAAGCGCATAACATCATTCGCCAACGGAATAATCTTATCGATTAACATCTCTTCGTCTAATGTATAATCATAGTAATCCAACATCATATACACTAACTCCAATCCTGATACCCATTCCCATTTGTGCCATCCACTTTCTTGCAACGGATCCTCGCGTTCCTCATAGGGTGTCCACCCATATGTAGCAGTAAAAGTTGATCCCCAGAAATACATACATTCAGGAAAATATACTCCATCAAATCCAAAGTATTTTTTTGTACGTTTCTTACACAAAGGATAGATGTCATCAACATACATTCTTATTAATGGTTCCATCAAATCATAGTCTCCCGCAGCACACATACTTAAATATGGTAAACGAGTATTTTGCCACCAATAACCAGGTCCCCATCTACGATAATCGGCATAACCAGGTTTCCCTTCAGCTGGTACTGTAAATATTGACCCATTAAACTTGATTGGAAATTTACCACGTCCTGCACTCGCATCAATAAACCGTTGCAGATTATAGGCACGGGTAACAGTGAAAGTTTCCTCTGTAGCTACAGAGTTGGTACTATCGGATGCGGTTGCATAGATCCAGCTTCTATTCCAAAAATCCGACCACCACTGGTCATGGGCTGCTTTTCTATTCTCTATAGAGGTCGATTCAATTGAAGAGGCAAGTTTAGTTATTGATTTTTCCCATTCATTTGGTTTACTCGGTTGTTCCGTTAGAACAAACACATTCAGTATCCCTTGTTTTGAAGACTTAGTCTGCAGTTTATATTCATCAATTCGTTTCGCCTCTGATCCAGTGATCAAAGCTCCAAACGTTCTATGCAGAATAGGATCGGTGTTATAGAATTCCGATAATCCTTGTAGCTTATTGGTTAAATCAAATCCTACCGACTTGCTATTGTGATGATACCAACCTATCGAGGTCTCCGATCCCTTTATAACATCATCTGGTTGCACAACAACTGCTTTATACAAACTCCCAGGCATATCCCTTTTTTCCAACAAATCACTTACTCCAATTTCAGGCAAGGATTCTTCTTCTGTTCTCCATAGTTCAATATTAGCAGTCATCGATAATGGAATAGAACATTCATGAGTAATATGAATTACCGGATTATTCGCATCTACCCATAGGTTAAAATTCAAATCAGCATCTTTACCATCAACAACAGTCGATGTATGTATCTTTATCGTTCCAGAAGCCAAATCAAGTTCCTGCGTAAACTGAGCTCCTTGTGCAATAACTGCAGGCTCACATTTTACCCTGACTTTTCCAACCTTCAACAGTCTTCCATTATCGCCCCAAGCATCGGTTTTTCCAATAAAAAAACATATATCCCCATTATCTTCCACCCATACATTCAAGCCAACATCTCCATTCCCAATGGGCATAGAACCATTGGCATCACCACTAGGTGAATTCCACACAACGTTACAATGCTTTAAATTCTCTATATTTTTATCGGGTGAAATTGAGCGATGACTACATCCCCAAAATAACGAGGCAAAAAAGAGGGAAAACAGCAACCTAAAGAATAAATTGTTTCTCATCTGATTAATTTTATTGTTTTCTATTATTTCAGATAAAACTCTCAATGAAATCATATCATCCATCCTACCCTTAATAGGATGCTACATTTCATACTCGCTTCATCTAGTTTAGTTTTATTGTTACTACACATGAACAGATCCTGCAAGTATAGAGCACTCTTCATTTATTTTCAATGCATAATACAACACTTTTCTTGTCCGATTCCGACTTTTTAGATTATTTTTATCTTTCAAACGCACAATACAGCTATGATATTACATCAAAAGTCATTTCATCTGCACATTATAAATATTGAGCAGTGTGCACTTGATAGCTCATGGAACTACAAAGATGTATGTAGTCCTTTCTTCAGGATGTTTTATATCGTGAGTGGAGAAGGTACACTTTCGTTTAATGATAAGGAAATAATACTTCGACCGCATAATCTGTACCTCATTCCCAATTTTACCAACTGCAACTATTCATGTGAAGATTCGCTTGAAATGATATATATAATCTTCATTGACGAATTAAGCTCTAATGTTGCAATTAATCATTTCTATAACATCAAAAACGAGTGTCCAGCCTCAGACTTCGATCAGGCTTTATTTAAACGCTTACTCGTTCTAAATCCAGAACAAGGATTAAAAAACTATGATCCCAAAAGCTATGACAATTGGACCTATCTTGAGCGACAATTAAAGTTCAGTAAAATTGATACATTCAGAGATTACACCGAAAGCAGAGGCATTCTTCTGCAATTGTTTTCTCGCTTTATCACACCGGAAACAAAGCATCCCGGGCAAAAAAATAAATCAATAGAAAAAGTGATTCTTTCTCTTCAGTATATTAGTCAGAACCTGGATAAAAAGATCACGTTAGAGTTACTGGCAGATCAGGCATTTCTTTCGAAAGATTATTTCTCTCGCATCTTTATGAAGATTACCCAATGTCGCCCTATTGAATACATTCAACGTAAAAGAATTGAGAAAGCACAATTATTATTAGCAACCACGAACCTCTCGATTGAGCAAATAGCAGAACAAACAGGATTGAATAACGCCTCATACCTAACAAGACTATTCAAACGATACACCGAGAAATCACCAGGACAATACAGACAAGAGGGTTCGCTTAACAAATGGGAAATCTAGGTTAAAACATTAACAGTTTAAAACAAGGGAGCCAATCTGCATTTTGGCACCCTTATTTCGATATTGAGAGATCTATTTGAGTATCTCAAAGCGATTATTTGTCAGCGTATATTGTATGTTCTTTTTCCCTCCTGTTGGGTGGGCGTTTGAGTCACCTTCTTTATAGATAGGAAACTCTCTCATAAGTTTACCTTCTTCAACATAAAAGCGATCGTGTCCCATATATCCATCAAAAAGAGCACCTTTACTTAATTGCTCTTTAGTAATCTCCGGGATACTACATTGTACTACCTTATTGTCGGACAGCACGAAACCGTAAACACTTCCATAACCTCCAGATCCTACACTTGAAGTAACCAATAACAACTCCTCTACTCCATTTCCATCAATATCATTCAATAGAACATCGACTACAGGATCCGTTTCCAATTTAAGGGTATCAGCAGAGATAGCATCATCAAATTTCAACGAAAGAGAGCTAATACTTGCCGAAAAGCTATTGTCCTCTTCAATCTCTACCCTATCGCCTGATTTATACTCTACAGTATATAAATTGCCCGTAGACAACTTTGATTTTTTAACCGACTGCACACAAGAACAAACCTTCTTGTCGTTAACGAAATAGCTAAAATCACCATGATGTTCCCAAAAAACGAATTTACCATCCTTAGTTTCATATCTTGCACCACTACCTGATCTTGAGACCATCATCTCATGCTTTAAAATCTTTCCATCCTTTTCCAACACAAGACTTAATGCTCCTTTCCCATCATATTTATAGCTTATCGTGTATCCATTACTGCACGCTAAGGGAGTATAACCGTCCAATTGAGTAATCTCTTCCTTTGTTGTCTTTGATCCCTTTTCATTGTCTTTTGAAGATCCCCCTCTATTAGTGCAGCTAAACAATGCCATAACGACAAGTATTCCTGCAAAATATCTCATTACCATAGTATAGTTATTTTAAATAAAACTCTATTGGCTACAAAATTAGTCAAACCTAGTGAGCGATAATCAATTTTAAAACTGATTAACATTTTGAATGATATTTTAACACTACTCGCAATACCTTGCACTTGTCGAAAATGACTATTTTTGCGCAGCATTCACCTAAAACATTAAACGTATGAAAAATTGTCTTTTAGTAATTATGCTTTGTTCATTCCTTTTTACTGCATGTGACGAAAAGAAAGAAAGTACAGATAAAAAAATTGAGCATATAAAAACTGAAGCATTGAAACTAGAGAAGAAAATCAAGGACATTGATACTAAAAAGAAAGCTAAAAAAGCAGAAAGAAAAATTAAGAAGTCTTTAAAAAAACTAACGAAATAAGTGTTCCTCCGATGTATTATCTCGGTAATAACCTGGGATAATACATCGGAAGAACAATCATATAAATCGACTATAACGCTGACAATCTCACCTGTATAGCCTTATAATTTTCTTGATAATACCAAGCTGGAATACGAATTTCAATTCTTTTCAATCCATCAATTACTTTATCCAACTTTAACGGAGGAGTATCCAATGCAACCACAGAAACACTTAACTCGGGATGTGATAGAATTTCCATTTTTAACTGCTTCCCTTCTTGCTTAAGAATAGCACCACCATCAATAACCTCAACCTCTGCTGTAGTCATCAACTGCCAGCAAATAAGTTTCGTTTCAGGAAGCATTTCAATATGATCCTCAACAAGTAAAGACGTAGGACTATCTTTCTTAAAGGTTCTCTTGGCACTCTTCAACTGTCCAGCAAAAGTCTTTGTTAGATCTATTGTTGCTTCGGGATTTGCTCCGGCTTTAAATGCAGTAATCGTAGCTTTACCATCTACAACATGCTTTTGATTATTGACCGTCAATGTGCTGTGCCCATAATTATTTTTTGTTAGTAGCGTCCAACGCTCACAATCCTGACATTTGCCCCACAAGTTGAAACCAGTCTTTTCCAGATCATGATAAGGTTGGTTTCCTGGATCAACAACCCAACGAACGCCGTTCAGCTCAAAGATGAATGATCCTCCATCCATATTACCATGAGGAACGGTACCACAACCACCTTTGGTTCCTAAGTAGTACTGATGACTATCATCGGCTCCTTCAGTAAAAAATACAACGGGATTAATCCCATCACCCTTCCATGCTGTAGGAAGTTCCAGTTCAGCTTTTTCGTTATATTGAGATAACCATACCAATGAAGCACCAGCCAATCGTTCTAATGTACCCATATCTTTAGCTGGTCGAAGGAAACGCTCTTTCTCATAAAAGGTTTTGTTACCTGTCTTGGCAGCAAACCATGCCAATGTAAAGTCTCCATTATCGGTACGAAATTCTCCACAATCAGAGAAATTATAATATCTACCCGTTGGAGTATTAGATAGAGCCCTAAATACCGCACTCTCCTTAAACGCAGGATAATCTCCAAGTCCAAAGTCAGTTCCCAATGCACTTTCAAACATAGCTGCTGTAATTACAGTAAAGCTTGTCCCATACCTCCAGTACGTTGATCCCTCAGGATAAACACCATCTGGTCCGTATTCATTCAAAGCATTAGGCATATATTTCAAAGCACGACTAATGGTTTTCGACGCCAATTCGGGATCTTCTTCAGCAATTGCTAACGCCGCAGCAACCATACCGCCATGGCACACCTGATTCCAATTGTTCACACGGTTAACCCAACTCCCATGCCCTCCTTTTGAGAAACTAGGTTGGATTCCTTTATTAATCAAAGCATCCGTTGCCATCTTTTGAGTCTGCTGTGGCAAGTCCCCTGCAGTCCAGTCTAATGCCTGTGCAACAGCCAACGACATTTCAGCCACATCAAGATAATGTTTAGGATTCCAATCCTCGAAAGCACATACAGCAATCACTTCTTCATTAATTCGATCCAATGTACGCTTATCTCCTTCGATGCGATAAACCATTCCCAACATATTGATTCGATATAACATCTCGCGTGAAGTAGCCAATAACCGCTTACCTATTAACTTACGAACTAATAAAGGCTCACCATAAACTTTTTCTGCATTGAGGCGGATAGCCTCGTAAACATTTTTAACTACAGGATCAGATTTCAGTCTCTTCTTAAGCTCACGCTCTATTTTTGAATTAAGGACCAATCGGGGATGCGATTTTTTTAAGTTTCTTTTTAGATACTGTACCGACATAGGATTCTGTAACTGATGTACTTTTTCCTCTTTTTCAGTACCGGAAGCACATTGCGCAATCGATGGCACAATTAGCGCAATCCAAAGAAACGTCACGAATAGAAATAAATTCTTCATTTGATAATTTGTCTTGATTAATGTAATAATGGTTTGGAGTCCCAAAGGTAATTCTTCCAATCACATTATCCAACTACAACAGGCATTAAGCGATAAAAACATCTTCACGAAGAACATATCCTGATCATTAACTCCATCGGTTAAGTATTTCAGTCATTACTTCACGATTTTAAAATGATTCAACCATTCTTTCTCCTTATTAAACGAACCATCTTTTTTCCTTGTAATAAATAATGCATTTTGAGTGGTGTCTAACAGCATAGTATCAGGAAGAAAATCATTATCATATGGTCTATCCTTAAAAATAATGTAATCACCTTCTTGAATGTATCTTCCACTATAATCTTCATAATACCCGAACATCCCTGATACCGTGTTATCAAACCTTCCATTTTCTCGTAGTTTTAAGTCGAAACGAGATAAATCATCGATTAACTCACAAGAATATATAACTCGAGATTTAAAGGTTTCTGAGGTATCAATGTAAATAAGTAGTATCGTAAAAATTACACATGCATGCGCAAATATCTTGGTTCGATTTCTTTTTAAGCCATAACGAAAACCAATTAGGACATCAATAATAGAGTATAGATATACTAGTAAAAATGGAACGATTATATATCCAAATACAACAGAGAATAAGATCAGCCCGCCAAAAAAATGTGTCATTAACCATGCTATAACTCCTAAAGAAGAAACTATTGCTACAATATCACGCTTGCTAACCTTCATATTACTCACCTCTCTCCAGCATTAACTTATTTCTCTCAATTTCGGCTATCAGTTCCTCCTCTGTTGGCATATATGGCAAATATTTTGCGGCAAATAATTGATGGTTATCATTTAAAACAGAGTACTTCACTACGGTTTCACTTTTATCTGAACATAGCAGAATTCCAACAGTTGAATTATCCTCTTCTGGTTTTACCAAATCATCGAACATTCGCCGATACATATCCATTTGACCAATATCCTGATGTTGCAACTTCCCAGTTTTTAAATCGATTAACACAAAGCACTTCAATAAATAATTATAGAACACCAAATCAATATAGAAATGATCAGTTTCTGTTGAAATGCGATACTGACGCCCAACAAATGAAAATCCTTTACCCAATTCCATCAGAAACTTCTCTAAATAGGATATCAATGCGGATTCTATATCTGATTCATTAAATTTCTTTGGCTGTTCAAGATTCAAAAATTCAAACACATAAGGATCCTTAATAAAATCACGCAATTGCTGTTGGTCATTTTTGGTATGCACAATGCCTGTATCATTATTCGCAAGAACTCGCTGATAATAAAACGTATTTATGTTACGCTCAAGAGTTCTAACACTCCACTTTTGTTCATATGCCTCCTTAAGATAATACCTACGAGCATCAGAATCCTCCACCCTCATTACCAATCGATTATGACTCCATGTCAATTTGCTACACAGTGTGTAGCATTTTGGATCTTTTGCATAAACTAGGTAGAACTGCCTAAAATTTCTCAAATTAGCATACGAAAATCCTTTTCCAAATTCCTGCGTCAATTCTTTTGAAAGCGTTTTAAGAATATACTTTCCGTAATCTGCACGTTCCTTACCTGCTTGTTCCTCTTCAACAATACGTTTCCCAATCAGCCAATAGGCTTGAACCATAGCCGTATTCACTGCCTGGTAAGACACTTTTCGAGCTTCCTCCAGAATCTTCTTTACGTCGGCAATAAATCTGTAACTGTTTTTCTCAATTTTATTATTCATCTTCCAAAAACTTCACATTATTCCATTATCCCCAATTGGCTACACAGTGTGTAGCGTTTTTGATCCAACTTACTCATATCTCCCCACCTCAATCATTGTCTTAATCGCTGCATTCCATTGTTCTTGAACTGAACCATCAAGAGAAAAGTCAATATATCGTCCGATATTCTTAATCATCCTTTTAGCCTTCTGGTTATTATTCAATGCCAATACTTCCAGTCGGCCCAGAATTCTCTCCATATCTTTATGGCTACCTTTCTCTTTCAACGCCTTCACCTCATCAAACAATTCATTGATAGCACTTTCGTCAATATCCACATTCTCATATGCACACACCATATCTGATACTTCCACCTTCTCCCCTTGTTCATAGATCATTACCAGCGACACAGGTGTTAGTTTCCAAGTCCAATCCTTACCGCAAGGCAGCCTTTTCATTTCAGTAATCACCAGCTCCCCCTTTTTCACCTGCACATTACAAGTCTTAACAGCCCCATACTCTACCACCGATTTCCCAGTCTTACAATTAAAGACATTGAATTCACTGATAACAACTTCTGTATCTGATCTCATTTCAATCTCATAACCACATACCGCCAGGTTTATACCATTCTTAAATTTAATGGTCAAACTCGGTTGATCTCCTGCTGAAGAACCGATACCATCAAAGCACTTACATTTCTTATCTTGAGCGAAAGTCAGACCAATAATACTAATTAATGCGAGGGTGATAATTATACGTTTCATTTTTATTGAGTTTAAAGTGTATAACCTAAAGTAAACATTATATGCTCAGAAGTTTCTTCATTTTTATTGTAAACATATCGACCACCAATGTTCCAACTTGTGAAGATCCTGAATTTATATCCCAATGTTCCATAAAGACCAATCTGACTGAAATCATTGGCGATGGTTGTTGATACCTCACTGACACTTTCAGACTTCAATGCTTGACCGAATGTTAAGGCAGGTCCAAAACCAACATAGGCATTATGTCTTTCTGAATTTACAGGTGTAAAATGAATCACTGGAGCAAATGTTGTTTGATGATGAGTAAATGAAACTGCCCCTTTTGAACTGGGCACTGATGACACTCGATCATATGAAGCGTTTCGATCATGTTCATGTGCAGTCGTAAAAAGCATCGAAAATGATGCAGTAAAGAACCTGGAGTAGCTATAACTCACTTCTGGAGCAATTGTCAAGCCCGTACTATAACCGCCACTTTCTCCAAAACCATCGAAATAACCAATAAAACTTTGTCCCGTTGAAACACCAATCTCCCAGCTGGGAGTAAACTCTTTTCTTTGTCCTAAGCAGACATTACTAACTAGTGAAAAAATAAATACTACAGCAAAATAACTGAACGTTTTTCTTGTGGTTGTTTTTCTCATTGTTGTTCGTTTTTGATTCGCTAATTTACAAAATCATTCTTATCAACGTTCCGAATTAACTAGAAAAAACACTACTCAGAAAAAAAGGATACACTTAAAAATTAGTATATTTAACCTTCTCTAAATACTTCCAATCTACTCAAAACATTCAATAAATATTCTCAATTCTTTCTTTTCTCCGTATCAGTACTCAAGTATCCACAACAATAGCATAGGGTAAAAGGGTGTAAGAAGGAGTGCTAAACCAGTACTAAACTGGTTGTTATATTGGTGTTATCGAATAAATAAAAGTGGAATAGATATTGAATGAAAGGAACCATCTTCCAGGGTTAAAGCCTTTTGCTTTTATTCGGCAGCTACTCAGCTGTGATTCGGTTCCCATTCGGAAGATTGCTTAAAATGTAGCGTTTTTAGAAACATTTTCTTCTCAGAATGTCGTGTTTTTAGAAACACTTTAATAAAGAACGATGGTTAATTACCATGATCGTAAAGATAGCAAAAATGATGGTAGAATGAAAGAAATCATCATCATATACAACCTGTATGTAAAGCAGTATAAATCCCCTATTCTCAGCACTATTATTATAAATTAGCTGTTCTTTTTCTGCGCAACAAATTTTGACGGAGACATGCCAAAGTATTTCTTAAAACTCTTTCCAAAAGCATCCACTGTTGTGAAACCTGTTGCGTAAGCTATTTCAGAGAAGTTCATATCATTCTCTGCCAAGATCAATTGAGCAGCTTTCTTCATACGAACCGACACCATAAACTCATGAGGAGTCTGTCCGGTTACTCCTTTAATCTTATCGAACAATCGAGTTCGCCCCATTCCCAGTTCTTTCGCAAATTCAGCAACATTGAAATTAGTATCTTCCATACGTTCTTCTACAACAGCGATAGCATTCTTGAGTAAATCCCGATCCAATTTATTGGTGATCAATTCTTCTATAGGTTCTGAAGCATTTCGCTGGAACTTTTCTTGCAACAATCGCTTATTATTCAATAAGTTCCTTACTCTTAGCATCAACAACTTCGCATTAAATGGTTTCTCGAAATAATCATCTGCACCGGTCTCCAATCCTTCTACCTTATGCTCCAAGGCTGTTCGTGCAGTCAATAAGATAATTGGAATATGCGATGTGTTAACATTTCGCTTAAGCTTCGTGCACATCTGAGTACCAGACATTTTAGGCATCATCACATCAGAAATAATAATATCAGGATTCTTTTCTGCCGCAAGACTTAGTCCTTCCTCTCCATCACACGCTTCAAGTATGTTGAAAGATGGTATAAATATTCCTTTTATTAAATTCCTTACGTCCTGATTATCTTCCACCACCAACATTACAGGAGCATCTGCTTGTTTAAGATCTTTATAGAACACCTTCTTTTCATCCTCATCTACAAAGCTAGACACCTGAACCTCCTGATTTCCTTCCCTTAGTTCAGCAGAACTAAAATGCTCCTTCCCTTTTTTCAGCAGAACAGTAAATGTTGTCCCTTGATTTAATGCACTTTGTACATTTATCACCCCCTGGTGAGCGTCAATGATTTGTTTACTCAAAGCTAATCCAATTCCACTACCTAATGAATCTGCTGTTCCTGTCATTTGATCCACCTGATAAAAACGATCAAAAATACGATTGACCTTATCAGGCGCAATACCTGGACCATTGTCCTTTACCTCAATCTGAAAACAATCTTCCTTTTCTGTTAAGATCATTTGAACAGTGCCATTATTCTTATTCACCACCTTGAAAGCGTTCGATAACAAATTGTAGAACACCTTTTCTACCTGCACAGGATCAAGCCATATCTCTGTTGATAATGAGTGATTGGTGTACGTTGAATTAATCTTATAGTATGCTGAATATTCTTCAAAATTAGAACAAATCTCCTTCAGGAAGTCTGGCAGATTACACAACTGAACATGCAACTGCAAATGCCCATCTTCAACCTTTCTAAAATCTAATAACTCATTAACCAACTTAAGTAGTCGTGATGTATTCCGATGAACTGACAGTATCCTTTTGTATGGTTGAGAAGTAATCTTAACATCTTTCAGTAAGCTATGGACAGTACCATTAATCAAGGTTAATGGAGTTCTGAATTCATGCGATATATTGGTGAAAAAATTGAGTTTAGCTTTATAGGTTTCGTTAATGCGTTCCCTTTCGCGTTGTTCTCCCTTTAATTTGTCTTCTAAACGAGTTCGCATTAAGTACACGCGATTGATTACGTAAACAATTCCTAAAATGAACAGAGCATAAAATATAAAAGCATACCATGTTCTGTAAAAAGGAGCAAGAACATTTATTTGAAGTACAGCTTCATCGACAACCCCACTATAGTACTGATTAAAAACCTTTACCTTAAGCTCATAGCTACCAGGATCAAGATTTGTAAAAGTAACGTGGCTTCGAGATTCCAAATCAAACCACTCATCACTAAAGCCTTTTAACTTATATTGATAACGCGACTTTATGGAAGAACTAAAGTTGCAGGCTGCAAAATGAATTTCAAGTATTTCATGTGACGGACTAAGCGTTATTGATTTGGTGTAGGCCAATGACTTTTTCAATATTCCACTGTTATCTCCTGGAATTACTTTCTTGTTATTCACTTTCAAGTCTGAAAAAAGCAGTCGATACTGATAATCAACATTTAACAGATCCTTCTCGTGAAATGAGACTAGTCCGTTTATTCCTCCAACAAACAACTCTCCCGAGGAGGTTCTTAAGATTGAATTCTCAGTAAGTTCATGCAACGGGAAACCATTTTCGGTAGTATAGTTATAAAATTTATCCTCCGTCAGATCAAGTCGTGATAATCCCTTGTTTGTAGCCACCCACATATGGCCTAATTCAGACTCACTAATCCCGACAATCACATCACTAAGCATTCCGCTGTTGCTTGTGTTATACTCCTTACAAAGCTGATGATCTTTATCAAATAAGAACAATCCACCTCCGTGAGTTCCTACCCATATCTGAGATTGACGATCCTCATACAGATACGATACTGTTAGGTTGCTTAATCCATATGATTCTTCCGATTCAACTGATTTTGACGTAAGCATATTACGACTATGATCATATAGAAATAAACCTCGATTCTCTGTACCAATCCAGATGTTCTTATGCCGGTCCTGAAGTAAACTATGCACCACTATTGGTGAGTCCTCACTTTTTGAATAATCAATCAATGAAGTGAATTCCGAACTCTCTGGATCATATTTAAAAACACCTTTATATGTTCCTAGCAAATAGGATTTTCCATATGGAATAATACATCGAACAATATGATTAGGTAGCAACTCAGCGATATTGTCATTAGAGTGAAAACGTTGATATTTCCCACTGCTGATATTCAAGATATTAAATCCGCCTAAATGTGTGCCGATATACAACTTATCATTTCCATTTAAACGAACTGTTTTAATACTATTTGATGACAATCCTTCCTTACCTGGAGTATGACGATAATATTTGAATTGTCCCTTAGATCTATCCAGGTAATTAATTCCTCCACCATCTGTTCCAATCCATATATTACCAATTGAATCTTCCGTCAAGCAGCTAACAATAGGACTACTCAAATGTTTTCCATCCAGCTCGCCGGAAGTATAATGATGATAGATCTGTAATCGCGGATTAACATAGTTGATTCCCCCATAATAGGTTCCAATCCACATTGTACCTTGTCTATCTCTTTTTATGGCATAAATACTGTTCTGGGAAAGACTTCGTGGTTCATCCTGTACATGCTGATAGTTTTGTATTTTATGCGTATTACGATCAATAATGCTCAAGCCCATGGAGGTACCAATCCAGATATTGCCTTTTGTATCTAATTCTATTGTCCTGACAATATCATCAACCAAGGCAATCTCATTTGTATCATGCTTGAATTGCTTAATAATTTTAAAATCGGAATTAAGCAATAATACCCCACAACTGGCTGTTCCTACCCATATGTTTTCATCGTGATCAAACTTCAGCGTTCGTGCACCTTTTGAAAAGTATCTTTGAGGGTGGTCGTCACCATCCTTAATGTGATAAATTCCAATATCGGTGCAGATCCATAATGTCTTATTTGAATCAATAATGAGGTCATTTACACTGCCCACTGATGGATAATTATATTCTACCTTGAGATTTCCTTGATCGTCAAAGTTCATGACATCAATACCTGTAGATGTACCTATAAAAACTCTTTGCTGAACAACACTTATGCAGTAAGCATCATCCATTGGAAATTGAATAAAACGATCTGTTACTATATCTAAACACGAAATCCCTTGAGGTGTAACAGTCCATAGTTTGTTCCCATCAATAACCATATCTGTAATTCGGCGACCAAGAATTTTAGTTGAATCGTTCATTTGAGGTTTATACACCTTAAATCCATTTCCATTATAGCAATTCAATCCATCTCTTGTGGCAATCCAAAGGCGCCCAAAATCATCCTCAGCAAATTCGTAAGTACAGATTTGAGATAAACCGTCTGGAATCCCCAAATGTTCAAACTCAACTTTCTGCGATGATCCAGAAAAGTAAAAACAGATAAGCAATATGAGCGTTAGACTATACTTCATTCCAGGTGAACATGTTTAATTAGCAACAATTCCCCTTGTTACAGATTACATCGTTAAAGCTAAAGAATTTCATTTGTGCCACAAAATAATGAATCACCATAAAATATCGGTCATATTTATGGATAGAGCAATTTGAATAACACCATTTCTTATCGCATTTCCGTTCATACTATTCGCCTGGCAATTCATCGAAGCCATAAATCCTTCAAACTACAATACTGATTATCTGCCACATACACCTCCCAAGGCAAATCTCATAGTTTTTCACACCTTGTCGTCAGTCGTATTTTCATAGCAATAATAAACTAACTTTATCCTACAATTCAAGAATAAATTATCGCATGCGGATTGCAACAATAAATCAAATCATTACTTGTTAATCAAACTAAAAAGAAAGAAATGCTTAAAAAGATTTTACTCAGCTTATCAGTGTTAGTTACGATGATTCCAATCACCAGAGCACAGGATATCAACCTAACATCAGAACTCGATCAAATGATTTCGACAGATCATTTCTGGCAAAAACAGGACTACAAGACTTATCAATTCTCGGGATTTAATCGTGATGGTAATAATCCAGATGACGTTCACGCCCTCTACAAAGAAGATAAATGGCATGTTTATACCGATTGCAAAGGACCTGGAGTTGCAACACGCATATGGTCGACATACCGACTAAACAGAGGATGGGGAAATGTGAAAGTGGAAGTAGACGGTAAAGTTATTTATGAGGGACCAACCGCTGATTTTTTTAATGGTAAAACTCCTTTTGCTCCTCCATTATCACAAGTGGTAGTCAGGAGTGAGGAAGAAGGGAAAAAGTTTGGAATAAGCTATGTTCCTATCCCATTCGAAAAACGCTTTCGCTTTATGCTGGATGTTCCCAACTACAATATTGTAAATGTGAAATTATTCAATGATAAGGCAACAAAGATTACTGGTTTCTCAGGAAAGATAAATAAGCAAGAATTGAAGAGTTGGCACAAAGTCGCCGAAGTCTTTAAGATGGAACATCCATATATCACAAAAAAGAACGTCAAAACGTTGAAAAAAACTCTTACGTTCAATAAGAAGGGATCTCAGGATATCAAATTAAATGGTAGTGCAGTTATTCGAGGAATAGAAATTGATGCAGATTCTGCAACACTTTCTAATCTTCACCTTGAGATATTTTGGGATCACGAATCCATGCCATCAGTCAGTATACCTGTAGAACTTGGTTTTGGGTCGAACAACCAGCAAACATTACTGCTAGGTCGCAATGAGCAAAGCAAATACATTTATATACCTATGCCTTTTAAGGAATCGGCACAATTGGTATTTAACTATCATACCGACAATAACCAACAAATACCTGTGACCATATTCACTGAAGACATGTCATTCGACAAACAACCGATATCATATCTTCATGGGTATTACAACAGTGGAAGTTATTTTCTAAAAAGTTCTACACCCAAATTTCCAACAGCTCCTTTAAATGAATATTTCTATAAGAATGGTTTTTCGGTTCTTGATATCAAAGGTGAAGGTCATATTATTGCATACATGGATTACTTTAAGTGTCAACCAGAACTTGATGAACATATCTTTGTCGATGAGTGTAATAATTTCCCTAACAACATTTGGAACGGTACAGGACACGAAGACTTATTCGATATGTCGTGGGGGCACTTTAACAGATCTTCAGCATATGTATCCGGAGGTAGCGAATTCGGAGAGGAAGTGAATACTCGAATTTTCTGGAATTCTACTCTAACATTTAATCATGGCATTAAATGGATATGGGAATGGACACCAAACATTTATAAAAATCCCAATCGCGATGCTAGTTTTTCAAGTGTTGTCTTCTATTACTTGAACAATAGGGATAAATAACTGATATACACCGCCGGTATGCGCAACTACAAAGAAATGCACATCTCATGCTGGCGGTGTTTATTTTACTTCATTCTGATTGCCAATTTACATTTTTCAAAAAAAATTTCATTTCACGATAGGGGTAAATTAAAACACGTTCGTCTTCCTGATGATTTTAACAATAAAGAGTTGATAAAACATTATGAAGACTGGAAAATACCTTGTGTTAGTGATTATGGCAATAGTAAAGGGGATGTACGTTTACTCCTCTCCCATCGACGCCAAATATTATCAAACGATTAGAGGAAATATTGTAGACCATGATACAAAGCAACCACTCCCTGGAGCTAATGTGGTGATCATTGATTCCGATCCTATTCATGGAACAGCAAGTGATGCTGATGGTAACTTTATTCTGGAGAACGTACCTATTGGTAGAGTATCACTACAAGTAAGCTGTCTGGGGTATGAAACACAATTACTCTCCAACCTGGAAGTAGGTACTGCCAAGGAATTAGTATTACACATCGAGCTTACCGAATCACTCACCAATCTTGGAGAGGTACAGGTAAAAGCCAAGACCGCCAAGCACGAAACACTCAATAAGATGGCCACTGTAAGCGGACAAGCTTTCACCATTGAAGAAGCCAGTCGCTATAGCGGTTCGCTGAATGATCCGGCTAGAGCTGTGTCGGCCTTTGCAGGTGTTTCATCTGATGGAGAAGGATCCAATGAAATAATCGTTCGCGGAAATTCACCTAAAGGAATACAATGGAGATTGGAAGGAATAGAAATTCCAAATCCTAATCATTTTGCCGATGCTGGCTCTACAGGTGGTGCAGTAAATGCACTCAACAGCAATATGCTACGAAATTCAGACTTCTTCACAGGAGCATTTACAGCAGAATATGGAAATGCCTTTTCAGGAATCTTTGATATTAAGTTCCGCAATGGAAACAATGCAAAGCATGAACAAACATTTGGTTTTAGCACAACAGGAACCGACTTTACAATAGAGGGTCCCGTTAAAGCAGGCTATGGAGGATCATACCTTGCTAATTATCGTTATTCATCTTTAGAATTGCTAAGTAACGCAGGAATCGTTGATTTTGATGGTATTCCTAAATATCAGGATGGATCATTCAAATTATCCTTACCATCGAAAAAGCTTGGGAATTTTACAGTCTTTGGTTTATTCGGTAAAAACAACATGTTGAACACCGAGAAGAATGATGAGGAGACTGTTACGCTTGAAGAAAACAGAATGAAAGCTGATCTGGCTGTTGTTGGACTATCGAATCTTCTACCTTTAAGTGACAAATCATACATTAAAAATACCATCGCCTGGTCGAAAACAAATAGTCATTATGAGTCGAAATTATTTCCCGATGATCAGACCTCGTTTATCGCATTAAGAGAAGACTACCAGGAGAGCTATCTAAAATTCCAATCAACATTGAACTCTAAGCTGAATGCTCGTCATAGCTTGAAGGCAGGAATAGAGTACACGCGATTAGGCTTTGAAGTATTTAACGAGAACGATTATAGAAATACAGGATCCTTCACCACTGATCTTGACAGTGAGGGCAATTCAGGCCTGTATCAGGCTTTTATTAACTGGAAATATCGAATCGCCACCAACCTATCGTTAATCACTGGTGTACATTCTCAATACTTCAAACTCAATGATGATTATACAATAGAACCACGAATGGGTATTAAATATCAATTTACACCCAAACAATCATTATCCTTTGGATTTGGCATGCATAGTAAGTTGGAAAGCTTCTCTACATACTTTGTCCAATTGCCTGGAGACAATGGATTTTACAAGCCAAATACCGATTTGGAGATGAGTAAAGCACGCCACTATGTAGTTGGATACAACAATCAACTCAGTGACAATTTACACTTTAAAATAGAGGGATATTATCAGTACCTATATGACTTGGCAGTAGAGAATAATCCTAATAGCAAAATCGTTTTACAAGATATCCGTGAAAGCCTGCCGACTTATGATTTTGTGAATGAAGGAACAGGAAAAAACTATGGTGTAGAATTAACGCTTGAAAAGTTTTATAACAACGACTTCTATTACCTACTTACAGGATCATTGTATGACGCCAAGTTTACTGCACTTGATGGTACTGAACGTAATTCAAGATATAATGGGAAATACAAATTAGACTTCCTTTTTGGGAAGGAATTCAAAGTTGGTGATAACGATCAAAACAGGTTTGGAATAAATAGTAAAGTCACATTTAGTGGGGCTCAGTATTACACTCCTGTTGATCTTGCTCTTAGTCGCGCTGCCGGAGAAACAATCTACGATTCAACAAGGCAGTTTACTGAACGTGGAGACGACATATTCATTTTGAATGTTTCCTTCAATTACAAGCTTAATAGAAAGAAAACAAGGCATGAATTTAAACTGGAACTTAAGAATGCTACCAATCATAGCGCAAACATCATGGAACGCTACAACAAGGCAACTCGTGAAATTGAATATGCCGAACAATTATCAATCTTTCCTAATGTCTATTATATCTTATACTTCTAAAAATAACGTAACTTTGTTTAATCAATCAGCAGATACGGTGACTTCAACTAATACCATACAATCAATTTGTATCGACAAAGAAGGATTGGAATCGTTATTCAACGACCAATACAGTCGACTGTGTGCGTATGCCTTTAACTTTCTTAAAGAAGATGAAGCCTCTGAAGAGGTTGTACAGGATGTATTCTTCAAATTATGGGTAAACCGAACGACAATTCAGATAGATAGCTCGTTGGAGTCATACATGTTCAGGTCGGTAAGAAATGCATGTTTAAGTCTGATTAAGCATATAGGGATTCGCGAAAACTATAAGCTTCATAATCAGGAAGAAATTAGTTATGAGGAAAATCGTGATATCGATTATTCGGCAGTCACAGAGCTTGAAAAGAAAATCAGAGATAGCATTGACGCCCTTCCTGAGCAAAGAAGAAAAATCTTTATTCTAAGCAGATACGAACATTTAAAATATAAAGAGATTGCTGAGCGATTGAATATTTCGGTAAAAACTGTGGAAAACCAAATGGGAAAAGCTTTAAAGTTCCTTCGAGAAGAACTTGAAGACTACCTTCCGCTTATTTTGCTGTTTTTAGGACAGTTTTTTCTTCAACTAACAGTCCTTGCTTAACAAATAAGAAGTTTAATCGAAAGTATCAGAAACAGAACACAATGACACACAAAAATAAACATATAGATGATGGCCGACTTGCAAGCTTCTTACTTGGAGAATTAGACCAGGAGGAACAAAAGCAAATAATCGACTGGCTGGATGACAGCGAAGGTAATCGTCGCTATCTTGATCAATTGGAGCAGGTATGGCTGGAAACAGGAAAACTAGATCCTCGTCCCATCTCTGTGAATAAATATAAAGGATGGCAAAAGCTATCAAATAGAATCAAATATTTTGAACAGGGAGAATCACGATCTCGCAGAAATCCAGCGACCAAACGATTGTTAATCTATACATCGATAGCAGCATCGGCTCTTATTCTGATTGGAATTTTCAGTCTGCTTAAAGTGTATAAACCTGAACCACAGTATATCGTGGACAACAACAAACCAACGGTCCTTCACAACACCCTTCCTGATGGTACTGTAGTCTCGTTAAACAGGAATGCTCAAATCACTTATGATACAGCAGATGATAATCAGCGAACAGTTAAACTGCAAGGAGAGGCTTATTTTAAAGTGAAACGTGATACGTTGCGACCATTTATTGTAAATGCAGGAATAGGTGGAGTGAAAGTGCTTGGAACAAGCTTCAATGTGAAGATTAGGGAGAACAATGACATTGCTGTTACTGTAAACAGTGGAAAAGTTGAACTGTTCTATCCTGAGCAAAATACAAACGACACAGTACGAATGATCCTTGTTCATAATGAAGAGGCATTGATCTCATTGAAACAGAATAACATAGTACGACTGGCGAGTAACTCATCGGCTCTATTCTGGCTCGATAAGCGTCTGAGCTTTAGAAACAATTCACTCAAAGAGGTATTTAGTGCATTGGAAACCTGCTACAAAGTAGAGATTATTTCTGAAAATGATCTGATCAACAACCTGTCCTATTCCAGTGCATTCATCGATAAAGATTTTGACTATATTATTAAAGTAATTGCTGAAACACTTAATTTCAATTACTCGAAGAACGGTAATACTTATACAATCGAAGAAGCAGACAATGAAGAATAAAATAAATATCATATTGAGTTTGTTCGTTATCGGACTTTGTTTGAGCGTGTCCTCTACTGCTCAGAATTACCTTAAGAAGAAAATCAATTTTCAGGTAACGAACCAAAGTACAGAGACTACCATGTTTATCTTAGAGAAGTTAGTTGGCTTTAACTTCTCATATGATGCATTAGATATTGATCCTTCAAGAATGGTATCATTTAGTGGTAAACAACGACGCCTGAAAGATATCCTTGATGAACTTTTTCAAGATCGATTCACCTACAAGGTTATTGGCTCACATGTCATTCTGCAAGCCAAGGATAAAAATGCAATGGGCAATAAAATGTGGTTGCTTTCAGGGATAATTACTGATTCAAGTGGTAATCCTTTAGAAAATGCCATTGTATATGAAATAAACCGACAGGCACTGTTTATTACTAATCCTGACGGGAAATACATGCTGCGATTAACAGGTGAAGAGACATTGGGAATTAACTTCAGCTGCAAAGGATATAAGGACACTGTTGTTTATGTACAACCAGCAAAAGACAAGCGGATGGATATCATGTTGAACCCATGGCAACCAATCGTAAGAGAACGTCCAGTTATGTTAGCATCACTTAGTCCGAAGTCGATCAACTGGGCATATACCAACAAAACATTAGGTGATTTTGGATTGGTCAATATGATGGTACCTCAAAAAGCACTATATGTTTCGAACAACTTGAATGTTGAGGAGGTACGATTTGTGCAGGTCTCATTCTTGCCATCATGGGGAACAAACCGACTGGCAAACGGACTAGTCACCAATAAATTCTCTTTTAACATCATTGCTGGTTATTCTGCAAAAGTTAATGGAGTAGAGATTGGTTCTGTTGCCAATATTACCAGGAAAAGCATCAATGGCGTTCAGGTATCAGGAGCTGTTAATGTTGTTGGTGAGAATGTAAATGGTGTTCAAGTTGCTGGTGCCGTTAACACCATCCTGGGTAATATGCATGGTGTACAAACATCAGGTGCTGTCAATCAGGTTAAAGGAGATATAAAAGGACTTCAAATTGCAGGTGCTGTCAATATTGCAGCAGCAAAATCAATGGATACCCTAAAAACGAAAGGTTGGAATGGACAATTTAGTGGAGGTATTAACCTGCACGGTGGAGAACAAATGAACTTTCAGGCTAGTGGAATCTACAATCAGGCTAACTCCATTGATGGAGTGCAGATTACAGGAGGTATTAATAGGGTACGAGGAACAACAAATGGAATTCAGGCTGCGGGATTATACAACCGCACCCATAAACTCCGTGGAATTCAGATAGGATTGATTAATGTTGCTGACACTATTGATGATGGATTTCCTATCGGATTAATAAACATCATTAGAAATGGTTACCAGGTATTGGAATTCTCAACCGATGAGTGTTTTTACATCAATGCAGCATACAAAACAGGAGGGAAGAAGTTTTATAGCTTTCTGAAGATTGGAGCAGGAAAATACCTGAATGCAGCTTATGGAATGGGTATAACAAGTAATCCTCAGCGCAACTTCTCGGTGAATATTGATGTATCTGGATCAGCTCTTTTCAATACTGATTCTGATTATGATGTATTTGCGGGAGACTTGGTTCGTGCTCAATTAGGACTGAATTTTAAATTGACTGACAAGGCAACTTTAAGTACTGGTCCTTCGTTCAATTTCTGCAGTCCTGACAAAGAACAAGACACCGTAGCAAATCCCTCATTATCCAGCAAAAACAACATCTTTTATGGTAATTACTATTTAGACAAAGCGGTCAATACTCGCAAAGATAAGTATTGGCTAGGATGGCAACTTGGAATAAGATTTTAAACAATATAGGTTGATCGAATAATTCATGTTTGGTCAACCTATATTTCTATTGCTCTTTATGCTCAATATCTGAGCTTTAAATTCTCATACACGTTTTGCTAAAGATCTAAAAATATCATACCTTCACCACTCTCGAAGGTTCCTTCGAGTATTCATTACCAGATCTAAAAAGTACAACCAAAAATGAGAAAAAAAACGAACTTATGCTATTGCATATTTATTGCAATGCTATTCCTGACTGCTAGCTGTAGCCAGGAACAAAAGAAACAACCTACACGCCCCAATATTCTTTTCTGCATAGCCGATGACGTAACATTTCAACACATGGGTGCTTATGGATGCACATGGGTAGAAACACCGGCATTTGATCGCATTGCCAATGAAGGCTTGCTGTTCACCAACGCTTATACACCAAATGCCAAGTGCGCTCCTTCTCGTTCGTGTATTGTTACAGGACGTAATTCATGGCAACTTGAAGAGGCCGGTAATCATTGGAGCTATTTCCCTGCGAAGTTTAAGACTTATGCTGAAACGCTTATCGGCAATGGCTATCATGTAGGTTACACTGCAAAAGGAGTGGCTCCTGTTGTTGCTCTTACAAAGGATGGAAAACAACGAGCAATGCTTGGAAAGAATTACAGTAAGAAAAGAACCTCTCCACCAACAAAAGCAATATCGAATATTGATTATGCTGCTAATTTTATCGATTTCCTTGAAGACAAAAATGAGAATGAACCATTCTGCTTTTGGTATGGAGGTTTTGAACCGCATAGAGGATATGAATATGGAAGTGGTATAAAAGTTGGGAACAAGAAGGTTGATGATGTAGATAAAGTATTCTCTTTTTGGCCTGATAAAGAAACTACTCGTACCGACATGCTTGATTATGCATTAGAGATTGAATATTTTGATTCTCATCTGCAGAAAATGCTTGATGTACTTGAGTCAAAAGGAATGCTTGAAAATACTCTTATTGTTGTCACTGCCGATAATGGGATGCCATTTCCACGTGTAAAAGGACAAGCCTATGAGTATTCAAACCATCTGCCATTAGCAATCATGTGGAAGAATGGAATAAAGAATCCAGGACGCAAAATCAATGAATTTGTTAGCTTCATCGACTTTGCACCAACATTCCTTGAGGTAGCTCAGGTTGATCAAAACTCAACAAACATGCATCCTATTCAAGGACGTAGTCTTACTGACATATTCAATCAGGAGTCACAATACGAGCGTGACCATGTGTTGATTGGCAAGGAAAGACATGATGTAGGCAGACCTCATGATCAAGGGTATCCCATCAGGGGTATTCGCAAAGGAGACTATCTTTTTATTTTAAATTTTGAAACGGATAGATGGCCTTCGGGTAATCCTGAGACTGGATATCTTAACTGTGATGGTGGAGCTACAAAAACACAGATTCTTTCCGATCGTAGAGAGGAAGGGCAAACTGAATTTTGGAATCAATGCTTTGGAAAAAGACCTTCTCGTGAGTTGTACAACGTTAAGTTGGATCCTGACTGTGTTAATAACCTTATCAATCAAGATGACTTAAAGGAACTTGCCAATGATTTAGAAAAACAAATGATCAATGAGCTTCAGCAGCAGAGAGATCCACGCATGTTTGGTCATGGCAATCTGTTCGATAAATACAAATATTCTAACAAATCAGACAGAGACTTCCATACTCGTTTCATAAATGGGGAAAATCCAAAAGCAGGCTGGGTGAACAAATCAGATTTCGAACCTTTGGAGGAAGTTAAAAAACTGAATAATTAATTCACAGAACGTAAAAAAATCGCTATTACATTTGTTAAGGTTGTCCTTGTTTGAGGAGGATGACCTTAACAATTGCACATCACAATTTCACAGAACATGCAACAATGGTGATAGTCTGTTGACACTTTCAAAAATCATTCAATCGCGATTAGCAACATTGACAAATATGCAATAGTTATTGACTGATTTGTTAAAGCTTAATAATACTAAACCAACTACCTTGCCCTCAGTATTTTTTAAACCTTAACAACATGAATCTAACTAAATTATTTATTCTATTTTGTACCGGTATGCTTATATCTCCATTGATATATGGCAGCTGGCACGATTGGGACGAAACAAATTTGAGTAAAATACAAACAACAGCTTGTACTCATAGTTTCGATACCAATATTTATTTTCAAGGACCATCTTCAATAAAGGTGGATTATAGTAACAGTGCTTCCATTACTTTTCCATATCGCTATGCTGATGAAGATCTTTACTATAAATGTTATTTCTTCATGTCAGTTTACAATCCTTCGTCTTCCCATAAGAATGACACCTTACAGGTAGAGTTCATCGACAATACAGCGGTTATTGCAACAGCAAAAGTAGTAACCAAACGGAAAGGATGGAACAGGTTTGAGATCATTCAGGAAGCACGTTACGATAAGTATAGCCTGCTAGTCGGGATTGAGTCGATCGACAATTACATCCCTCGAAAACCAGATGAAATAAGGATTAGATTCCCTAAGGACAAAGAAGGGACCATGCATATTGGGAAACTTTATCTGGCCAAAGCGATGAATAAGGAAGGAGAAGATATCGAATTTGAAAATCTGGCAGGATTGGTCAACCAGGATGATATCCAAAAGCCAGCCTTACCAGCCACTGTCTCTAAAGATGACCTAGCCGACATGGCTTCCGTTGAGAATCGTTTAAAAGAATTATTTGGGGTAGCTTCATATACTCAAACAACCAACATTGCAACTGACGTGATGGATGATATCCGCACCAAGTATCAAGCTTACAATATTCATCGTAATGGAGATGTAGTGCTTGGCAATAACCATATGCTACACACCGGAGCTGCAGATTATATCTCCAATGAGCGCTCGCTATCTGATTTACTATTCCTTATTGCAAAATCAATAAATACAATTAGTGATGCGACTCAAATACAAGAGTTGACCAATATATTCTATGATCTTTTTGATTTTGCAACATTTATAGGAGGAATGCCTGATGATTGGGCAGGCGGTCGTAACTTCATCCCTGCAATATATTTAATGCAAGATCAATTGAAGTCGACAGGACGTCTAACCAATGATCTACTTCGTGAATATCAAATCCGCATTGGATATGACAGAGCCTTTCTTGATTACTCTTATGCTATGTCAACAGGAAGAAAATATATTGAGGGAGACAATGGTGAGAATGTAGATTATTTAAGGATTACCTCTAAGCGTTTAGCCTTTCTTGCTTTATTGAATAATTCCGTTGAAGAGCGCTATCGCGATCTTAAGGAGGTAAGTCGCTATTTTTCAGATATCGCTTTTCAACACTCACCTGGAGTATCTGATGGTTTTAAGCCAGATGGCACTGCATACCACCATTGGGGCTGGATTGATCAATATGGTGCTGAAGCAACCTTTACAGGAGCTGAAGTAGCTTATGTCTTCGCCAATACTCAGTTTAAGTTGACTGAACAGGCTATGCTAAATATAAAAAACCAGCTATTAATGGAAGATATGCGATCTCTTTATAACATTATCCCTAAGCACACTAGTGGGAAGGGAGGTCATCCTTATAGTTATGGAGGAAACAGCATGCTTTCTGCCAAAAGATACGCATACCAGGCATTGGCAGGATCTCCAGACGGATCTTCAGTTATTGATACTGATATGGCAAGTATATTCCTTCGTAACATTGCCAATAAAGCGGTAGCTACAGGAGCCAATGAAACAGTCTCTCCTTTTGAAGAAAAAATAAATACCAAGTTAATGGCCGAAGGTTTTACAGCCAATGAGCACCCCTCTGGCCATCATACTTACGGTTATGGTGCCATGTTTGTACACCGTCGTGATAATTGGTTGTTGACCATGAAAGGACATAGTAAATTTCAATATGTGAGAGAAAGTGGTGATCCTTTCATTACTTATCTGGGATATGGTATGCTACACGTTGTTCAGGATGTATGGAACAGGTATGGCTCAACCAAGTTATCTACTGATTTTGGGAAAGATGGATACGACTGGCGCAAACTTCCTGGAACAACAACAGTTCATTTCCAGCAGTTCGAGAACATGGTGAATAAGGAATACAAGCGCTACTATGCAAAGCAGACATTCGTAGGGGGACTCACCCAAGATGGTAATGGAATATTTACCATGCCTATTATTGGATCGGAGAAAAACGGACTAGGTTCGTTCCGCGCGAAGAAAAGTTGGTTTTGCTTCGACGATTATGTTGTTGCTGTGGGTAGTGGAATTACAAACGCTCTCTCCTCAGAAACGACAGCTACTACACTTTATCAAGATGCAGTATCATCAAGCAGTAAGACCTATTTCAACTCAACATCTGGAACAACATCTAACAGTTCAGAGGCTCAAGAGGTAACAACAACATCGAAATGGCTGGTCGATTCAGAGAATCTGGGATATTGGGTACCTAAAAGTACCGATTTAGTTGTATACCGAGGAAGTCAATCGGCACCTGACTGGGGAAATTCAAAAAACACAAGCGGAACCTATGCTACTGTCTGGATTAATCATGGCAAAGCGCCTCTAAATAAGACATACTGGTATATTCAACGCATGAATACTACACCACAAGCAATGGATCAATTTAACCAACAGATGGGTAAAGACACTGCTCCATTCAAACTTCTAAAAAACACAGAGGAGGTACATGCTGTTGAATCAACCAACAACAACACTTATGGTGTGGTAGCATTTAATGAATCTAATGATGTAGGTGTAAAGGACATAAAATCGGTATCTTCTTCCTGCGTTTTAATGGTAAAATTTGACGACAACGAGAACATGGTGCTTTCTGCCTCTTATCCTGATTTGGATTTTATTAATCATACTACAGAAACAAAAAACGATAATTGGGGCTACAGCACACCACACACCGTAGAAATTGAAATAGCTGGCGACTGGTCGGTTCATCAAAGTATTTCAGAAAATGTAACGGTAACTCCAAACACGGCAGAACAAACAACTAAGATCTCTTTTTTAGTCAAAGATGGCGCTACCTCAACAATTGTCCTTAGCGGTGAACGAATCGTAACATCAACAGAACTAGAGGAAAAACTTTCATCTTTTATCGTTTGGCCTAATCCTTTCAAAAATCACTTATCGATAACGCTGGAAGGCATCACCAATGCTAAAAACATTAAGATTATTGGAAGCTCAGGAAATGTAATCTACAGTGAGAATTTAAATGGAGAAACTTTAATTGACCATGCTATTCATCTTGATGAGAAACAAATTCCATCAGGATATTATGTAATCGTAATTACAACTGAAACTGATCAAATTTTCAAAGAGAAAATCATCAAATTATAGGATTAATAACTATCGGGTTCATTCATAAAATGCCTTGAATGAACTCGATTTTATTTCTGAACAAGCAACGTTCCGATGACCAATAAAATGACACCAACCAATCGCTTCATACTTATCTCAATGGTTTGCACCCCTAACCAGCCAAAGTGATCGATGATAATTGACATCACCAACTGACCTACAAGCACAGCAGCAACAAGTGACGTGGCTCCAATGCGAGGAATTAATAACAGAAATCCCGTCACAAATACAACACCTAAAGCTCCACCGATGTAAAGATACCAGGGAACTTCTCTCAACTGACTAAAATTGGGAAATGCAGGCACCAAAAATGTTACTATCAGCGAGATTAAGATAATCCCTCCAAGGAATGAAAAGAAAGTAGCCTGTAAAGGATGTTTCAAATACTGACTCAACTGAGCATTAATACCAGCCTGCAGCGGACTTAATGCTCCCATCAGTACTGCAAATAAGATATAAATCATTAACGAATTCTTCATTGCACAAAAGTAGTGATTTTTGATTGGCTACTAAAAAAGGCCACTCCTTATTGGAGTAGCCTTTTGACAGAACTAAATAAACTAATATCGGTCAACCAAGACCTATTCACTCTTTACTTCAGTTGCCTTTTGATCAAATCCTGGCATATCGCCACGAATTCCTTTTGTTTTTAAAGGCTTGCAATCTTCTCGACTATACCAATCGCCAGTTAAATGCTCAGGTTTTGAGTCCTTTGTCTTCTTCATCCAGCGATGAAGTTGCTTTTGTAATTGCTTCTGGACCTGCTTATACTTTGCATTGTTGGCAACATTCGTTAATTGCAGAGAATCTTCTGCACAGTTGTATAGTTCAACCTCAGGTTGTACTTCTTTAAATATTCTTCCCTGAACTTCATTCAGTGTACCTGCCTTATTCCCTTTTCTAAGGGATTTCCCAGCACCTCCGGTCATGATATCCTGAGCTCCCATTTGATTCAGGTTAGGACGACCATTCTCAACGTATAAGAAATCTTTTGTGCGAACCATACGCTCAAATGCTTCATAGTCGTGCCAATTATGCTCAGCATAAACCTCACTTCTAAACTTAGTCTCAGGCGCTTCTAATAACTTAACAAAACTACGTCCTTGAAATGAATCACCAGCCTCAATTCCGGCTACCCCAAGTAACGTAGGAGCAATATCAATAACACTCACAAGACTTTCACTTGTTGCTCCCTTTTTGGCTACACCCTTAGGCCAATGTATAACGAAAGGAGTCTTAATTCCACTGTCATACAAACGTGTTTTATCACGAGGGAATGGACGACCATTATCGGCCATTACAATAAGAATGGTATTATCATAAACGCCCTGTTTCTTCAGCTCTTTTACAACCTCTCCAATATAGAAATCAAAACGACTCACCTCATTATAATAGCAAACTAAATCTTCACGTGTTTGTTCATCATCAACCATATATGGAGGGACAATCACATCCTTTGCTTTATACTCAGGCAAGAAAATCTCATTATCCCATCCACGATGAGCATCATGAGCAGCAAACCACATAAAGAAAGGCTTATCAGCAGGTCGTTCTTTTAAATAAGGCACCCACATTTCAGCACCACTCTTTCCTCCACCATCACTAGCACCTCCTCCTACTCTATCGAATGCCTCAAGAGCAACGCCAGTAGGTTTTCCTGCAGAAGCACCAAAATGCCATTTCCCAGATTGCCCGGTATAATAACCTGCTTCCTTCAATAACTTTGGAAATGGAATCTGATTCTTTGGAATTGGTGAATGTAACTCACATGCACCGGTATTGTGAGGATAACGTCCCAAAATAATACTTGTACGACTAGGACTACAAGAACTGGCAGTTAAGAATGCATTTGTAAATTTCACTCCATTATTGGCCAGTTGATCAATGTTAGGCGTCTTGATTACAGGGTGACCATAACATCCCATATCATCTCGCGAGATATCGTCCGCAATTAGAATAATCATATTAGGTTTTGTAGCCTTTTCAGCACTACTAGCTTTCGTTTGCATTGGATTCCCAACAAAAGCCGTTGCACATGCAGCAACATATCCTAATGTCTTTATTTTTTTTAATTGTCTCATGCTGAATTATATTTGCAATGTAAAATAACTTTTATTTATGTAATAACTGGTGCTCATATGCATCTGTTTTTTGACTACACGTAACTTATTGGCCTGATTTGACTAAAAACAGTGCACTCAACGATGAAACTGTCACTTTTTCTGCCACCGGCAAACCTGTATGCTTTTGTTTATTGAATATTCCTTTGATATGCTCAAGTTTAGCATTAGGTAGAAATTCTTTTATATTCACTGAGATCTCATCAAAAGACGGATTTACAATAACACAACCATGTTCGAACTCTTTGATGAGAATAGATGGAGCTGCATGGACTGTCATATTCCGAAGTCTTAGTTTTCCTCCTTCTTCAAATCTTAGATGCAATTTCAAATCTTTATGTGAAGCTTTGCGGTAATAGAACATTTGTTGATGCCATTCAGGACCAAAGAATCCAAACTGCTCGTTGTACCTGCGGTTATTATCCTTTCTTTTCTCATAACGAGGAAGACCATCAGCATGCAAGGATACTACTCGCGGGATTTGTTTCTCAAATCCACTCAATGAGTCAATTGCCATTACATCAAAGAAGACCGTTAAATCATGCTGAACATTCGTTTTGGGAAGTTGAGAAATGATTAATTCACTATCCTTACCAGTATTAGTGCCTTCGATTTCGATTTCTCCATCCACCAATTTCAGTGTACAATTTATGGTCTCGATTGAATTAATAAAAGATTGACTAAGCATTTTACCCGCACCTTTAAGAAGATCTTTAGATTTTTGCGCAGGAATAATTAGATCGCCCATAGGTTTGCCCAACCAATTATGTTGCTTTATTTCTCCACCAATCAATTCATCCAGTTGGATCTTTGGAGACATAGTTAATCCTGCCTCAAGACATGTTGCAGTGCCAATATACAATGATTGCAACGTCTTTTCATTCTTTTGATCATCACTGTTACGCAGTTTATATACGATATAATTCAATTGATGAGGCAATGGATTATGTTTCAACCAATAACTAAACACATTCACGGTCTTGGCAAAACCTCTAAAGGCATCATTATGCTCTACCAGTCCTTCTGACTCAATCCCATTAAACAAGCCTATTCCTCTTTGATTATTCAAACCATAGCCATCACCTGTTATGATTACATTATCGCCTAATGATGCCCTCAATTTTTTCATAAAAGCATAGGTGCCGTCTCGCCAACTATTCCGACCATTTAGCATACCTCCATCTGGTATTCCATCATTATTGGAATCAACCGTTGTGGATCGTGGAAGCCATTGTAAAACATCGAAACCGATACCATCAAGCACATTCAACTTTTTATGATTCAACAAAATATCAACAAGCTCATCATGCATGATATCCAAAGCCGTCTTGCCATTTGCATCTTTTGGACAAGCGGTGGAACAATTGTAATCGAATAATCCCTCTTTCCCAAGTCGTGTTGACATTGGTGCGATATAAGCACCATTGGAAAAAGCAGAGGCTTTCGTTAAACATCGATTACGTTCTATTGTCAGACTTCTTTTCTCTTTATTAATGCTGATCAATTTAACAAACTCACACTTGTCCCAGTTACACTTCCCATGCTCATCCACCTCAACGAGTCTCAATATAGGATAGATAAAACTACCAGGTTTATGTTTCATTTGCCCAGGATATTCCTCATCAACATAAGCATATTTCCCTGCAAATTCATCGATTGATGAAACATAGACCTCGGTCGCATGTTTATTTAAGGATTTCACTAATTTAGCTCCAGGGTAGGCCAACCAATGTCCTGGAAAATAGCGATCACTGGAACCAGGCTGATCATTACGGTGCTCTCGCGCATCCCAATGTAGTAGCAGTAATTTCGTTTGTTCTTCTTCGGCGTACCGCTTCAACCATTGTTGTGTTTTCAGATTGATGCCATCCAGCTCATCATATGGAACGAACTTCTTGATCAATCCATCGGTACCTTCTAATTGTTTCTTCCACACCTGATATGATGGATAGTTGCGATCTTTATATTCACCTCTAAAGGCCAAATTGATCGGGAAGGTATATTGAAAAACCTCCTTTTCCGCTGGCACATATCTGCCTTGGGAATATAAGTTTCCCCCAACGCACAAAACCATTAGCAGTATTATTACAATTCTTCGAAGAAGCGACACCATAGCGATTTAGTTATTTTAGCATCACCGTTAAGATCCACAAAGATCCTAACGATGATTAGATTATTATTGTAAAGGAGTAATACGTATAGCCTGACCGCCACCTGGTACCAGTTTAACGGTTAGCTTTGAATTGCGATTAACCTCTTGATGTGAGATACTATATGCTGTTGGATTCTTATCCCAATGAGCATCTGCAGCATCAGCATACACAGTAGCCTGATATTTTATTCCTTCATCCAGGAAATCTAAATCAACCTCAAAAGTTCGAGCTTCCTCATTGGTCATTGATCCAATAAACCAATCATCTGAGTCCTTTGCCTTACGTGCCATGGTAATATAATCACCAACTTCACCATTAAGCACTTTTGTATCATCCCACACTACAGCAACATCTTGAAGAAACTTAAACGCAGGATGTCCATCATAATTCTCGGGTAAATCAGGAGACATCTGCATCGGACTGAACAACACGACGTGCAGCGCCAACTGTTTTGCCAATGTGGTTTTCACACAAGGACCAGGATTCTTTGGGTATTTCTTCTTTGGCATCCTCCAATTAAATTTATGCTTCTTCAACGACTCATATTTGATATCAAAGATTCCTGCATTATAATCAACAGGACCTGCAAGCATACGTGTAAAAGGCACCATCAAAGTATGTGAAGGAGGATTCCCTTCACTCCATGCAGCAAATTCCATTCCTCGCACCCCCTCAACAGTCATAAGGTTAGGGTAAGTTCTACGTAAACCTGTCTGCTTAATAGGCTCATGAATATCAAGCATAATACCATATTTTGCAGCCATTTCCAATTGCTTCCGATAGTGGCGTACCATCCACTGTCCATGTTTCTGTTGTACCGCTGGCTTAATAGAACCAGCATAACCTCCTTTTACAGAGCTCAATCCCAGATCGTGGATCATTTTGAATGATGGCTCCATATACTTCTCATAGTGAGCAATGTTTCCAAACGTTTCATGATGAACAATTAGCTCTACGCCCTTGCTTTTAGCATATTCCACCAATGCTTTAAGATCATAATCTTCTGCTCCATGTAAGAAATCAGGAATCTCTTTACTTTTTCCGCGTAAATCCCATCCTTTATTCCATCCTTCAATAAGCAATCCTTTAATTCCCAACTTACTGGCATAGTCAATCATGCGCTTTGTCTTCTCAGTTGTTCCGGCATGATGTTCACCAACCTCAAAGGTCTCGAATCCAAGATGAACGGTCCACCAAATCCCTGTATACTTCATTGGTTTTATCCACGACGTATCCTCAATTCTATTAGGTTCATTCAGATTTAAAATCAGACTAGATTCTATCAAATCCCCTGCATCCTCGCCAATTTGAAGCGTACGCCATGGTGTATTCATCGGAGCCACTCCCTTCACTTTAATACCATCAGGCCATGGAACCAAATTACAATACAACGTACCTTTCTGATTAACTTTTAAAGTCATGTCCGAATAATCGGTCAGATTAGCCTCATGAATACTTAAATGCGTTCCTTGCAGCGTTTTTAAGGTCACTGGGGTATTAGCAGAATCAATCTTACAGACCTCCGTTTCATTGTAAATATTCTCATAACTGTTATAATCACCAGGAATCCACCATGCGGTTGTTTCTTTAGCAATCGCAAATTCTGTTTCTTCTGACGCAATTTCAATATTGGTAATATTATCCTGCTTTGGAATCTCATAACGAAAACCCAGGCCATCAT
This sequence comes from Puteibacter caeruleilacunae, assembly GCA_005217565.1. GTDB lineage: Bacteria > Bacteroidota > Bacteroidia > Bacteroidales > Prolixibacteraceae > Puteibacter > Puteibacter caeruleilacunae. The sequence continues at coordinate 693,038 of SJCO01000001.1, read as the reverse complement.
TATATAGACGAAAGGTAACATTCAACTTTCGTTTTTTCCCTTCTTGCTCCTGCAATTCAACCGTCAATTCATTATAGTTATTGCGGATCTCCTTGTACTCTCCAACAACAGGTTGCCATGTATCATTATGAGCGGATTTAGTAACATTCAGAATCGAGAAATTACAATCAAAATGATCATTCCCTTTAAAAATAAATCCCATTCTCGATTTACTTACAAGTGTTTCGTCATTTCGAGATACGGTATAATATGGTGCGCCTAATTCATTTAAGCTAAATTCTACTTTATTCTTTGAATCCGGTGAACTCAATGCGACACTATCTTTTGAAGGTTGCATTGAACATCCGAACATTCCCGCTAAAGCTATCACAATTAGGTAAAGCTTAATTTTAAAAAAATTCTTCATCAATTTCTGTTTAAAAGTTTTAACGACTAATAGATTTATGAATCAAGATCCATGAGTAAGATTCATGATTCTTGAGACAGTGATTCTGTAATCATCGCAACTATGATTGCGACCTAACAACTGCCCCATTTACCATTTCAAAATTAGCGGGAACCTCTCTCTGGATACTGTTCAAATGTAACGACTCTTTGACTCTCTGTATAAAATCAATTTAGTTTCAACACCTTACAATTCAGCCGATCAATTTTCGTCAGTAAAGGCAGGAAATTCAATGGTCTCTTGAAGATGTAAGAATTCAGATTTATGATCTCCAACAAACTCCCCAAAAGGACGATCCGGAATCACCTCTTCAAGCTGCTGTTGAAGCACGCGATGCATCTTTTGAGCCACATCCTTATTCATCTTATATAGATTTTCGTCCTCCTTTACATCCATCTTATAACGGTAAAGCTGATTGCGTTCAAAGTAATGAGGATTACCATTTGCTGCTTTCTGTGATAATTGCTTGTGCAGCATATAATATGGCTGAGCCACTCTTTCTCTTCGGTATCCTAAGAAATCTTCTCCCTTCTGAATCGCATTCTCAATATCTTCAGGATATCGCAAGGCAATATATTTCCAGTCATCTGTTTTTACTCCTGTAGCATACCCCATCTTCAGCAATAAAGCTTCACGTACAGGTTTATCACTTCCCAGCAATACTGATTTTAGACTCACGCCATCTGTTTTCATTGCTTCAGGTACCTTAGCACTACATATATCCAGAATAGTTGGAGTGTAATCAACACTTCCTACAACATGATCATAGGTACGCGCCTCTTTTATTTTTGCAGGCCAATGCATGATCAATGGAACATGAACACCGGTTTCATATAAGGTAGTCTTACCATGATTCATTTTACCATGATCAGAAGTATAAACGATAAGTGTATTCTCATATTGACCACATTTCTTCAACTGATCAATAATTTTTCCGACAGTATCATCCCACCATTGGGCTGTAGGAGAGGTACGATCATCGCCTGGTTTAATCGCCTCTTTTATTGCAATTCTACGCTTTTCTTTAAGCGCTTTATCCTTCACAACAACACCTTCACCCGTTAAAGAAGGATCAGTATCCAGCGACACAGTATATTTTCCATCAACCTTGCGTTCAGGAGCAGGTCCATGCGGATAAGTGGTAGCTACATACAAGAAAAAAGGATCATCTTCTTTCTGCTGCTTTTTAATAAAATCAACAGCAGCATCGGCAGTCCACTCTACATTATGCACATTCAGATAATCATTAAACAATTCTCTTAAATTGGCAGCATAAACTCCATTAACATAGTCAAATCCATACTTACCAATGGCTTTACACCACCATTGATGATTCTTCTTTAGCTTCTCGTTAGTTTCAGCATCAACTCGGGGATCTGCATCTTTAGGATAGGTTTCTAATCCACCCGCTTCCCATCGGGAATTATTCCCTAAAAACTGATGATATCCAACATGAAACTTCCCAACAAAACCGGTATTGTATCCATTCTGTTTTAACACTGAAGCTACATTCATTCGATCATCCTCCAATGAGATAGAATTTCCAACACAGGCAGCTTTCCCCTTCGGATAATCCTTTAAGAAATCCTTGTGATAGTTGTTCTCATAGTAACGACCAGTGAGAATAGCATAACGAGACGGACTGCAAACTGTATGTACCACATTTGCATTGGTAAATCGAATTCCATGTTCTGCCAATCGATCAATATTGGGTGTATTCACATTGTTGCCATAGCAACCAATGGTATTCACATTTTCATCGTCAGTAAGAATAAAGACAATATTCGGACGCGAATCCTGAGCCAGGCCAAACAAAGCCTTCCCAACTATCAGGGATCCCAATAATATGTGTTTCTTTGAAATCATATCGTACAGGCTATTGAGAGGGATGCCCAAAGGAAATAATCTGGGCATCCCTCTCTAATTATGAATTATAGATGATTTAAGATTCAATGAGACAGCTTAGAGATCATAGCCATTGGTTGCCCAATGTGTATTGATATCTAATTCATATTGAGGAATTGGCAATTGACCATGCAATGGCCATTTAAAATTCTCTTTGCCATCGTTTACACTTTCGTTTATCTTCTCGATTAACTTTTCAGTTCTAACAAGATCAAACCAACGCATTCCCTCATAACAAAGTTCCCAGCTGCGTTCCTGCAATAGCATGTCGATAAAGGTCTCATGATCCATACCTGTTACATCAACAGCCTTACTCTCTTCCCATTTGGTTCCGTAAGCTCTTTTTCGGATCTCATTAATTGCATTGTTAATCACTTGAACATCTCCACCAGTTTCAAACAATCCCTCGGCATAGGTTAATAGAATATCCGAGTAACGAATCAAAGGTAGATTCAATGGAATATCGGTCCAATAGTGATCAGCTCCCCACGGACGACGGAATTTACCCAGTGTATAATCTTTTTTCTTTTTATGAGGTTGCGTAGAACCATCATTCGCTTTGGTGTACTTAAAGGTAACTACATTCCATTCAAATCGATTATCCGCTGAATCATAGCTATCGGTAAAACTAGTCAGTACATGCCCATGTGTATTGGAAGCTCCGTATACTGCTTTTCCACTAACGCCATAATATGAACCAATTTGTCCTCCTTCACCTACTTCTCCCTGAATGAACTGCACATCAAATATGATTTCCTCATTGTACTCATTGTCATACCCCCAGATACGTGAGTAGTTGTCATCTTCATAAATCCCATCATTATCAAGATCTCCATAAACACCATAGTTCCCCGATTCAATCACACGTTTCGACCATGCCACAGACTTAGCCCATGCTCCTGCATCTTTTAATGGCCATCCAGCCTTATGCTGATACACCTTAGCCAGATAAGCCATAGCTGCCCCCTTAGTCGCACGTCCTCGTTCATTCTGACCTTCATACGACCACATCAATCCTGTCTCACTATTCGACTCACTCCAGTTACCGTTCACAACACCAGCACCAAATTCAAAATCTTCGATAATCTGAGCATAAACATCCTCTTTGGGAGCGCGATCATATACCTCATCAATGGTAGTCGATGGTTGTAACTTTAAAGGAACATCCCCCCACATTCTTACCAGATTAAAATACCACAATGCACGATTAAATCTACACTCTGCCTCAACCCTATTCTTTAAGCGTTCATCCATCTCCACTTCAGGTAATTTACTCAACACCAGATTAGCCGCATTGATTCCCACATAAGCATTCCCCCAGATATCTTTAAGAATAGTATTCTCGTTCTCTACAGTACCATTCGACAACTGAATCTTTAGAATAATATTAGACTTTCCGGGAGTTGGTTCCATCTCATCATTCATGATTTCAATACCTGCTCCCCACAATTTATTCCCATAACCATTCAGGTCACCCAAAGCATCATATACACCATTTAAGGCAACCAATACATCGGCCTCGTTTTTAAAGTAGTTCTCTGTCTCAATTCCTGATTTAGGAGTCAATTCCACCACACTATCACATGCCACAAACATGCTTGAAACAATTAGTATGATAAGGCTATATTTCATTTTCAATGTTCTCATAATTTCCTCATTTTAGCGATTAAAATGTCACTGATAAACCTGCCATAATTGTTCTTGTCTGTGGATATGAACTATAATCCAGACTAGGCATTAAGGATTTACTTACTCCTCCACCCACGCTAACATCCGGAGTAAATCCTGAATAGTCGGTAAACGTGTATAAATTCATTGCTGAAGCATAAATTCGAATCTTCTTCACATCAAGACGACGAGTCAACTGTTTTGGTAGCGTGTAACCAAGCGTTACATTATTGATACGCAGGTAAGAGCCATCCTCTACAACAAATGAAGACGGTAAAACCGCACCAAATCCAGTCAACGAAGGTATAGTTGTGTTAGGATTTTCCGGAGTCCAACTGTTCAATACATCAACATGCTGATTTTTCCCAATGTTAGGTCTTAGGTAATCAAATTTGTTGGCGTTGTAGATCTCATTACCATAATTCCACTGAAGACCAATCCGCAAATCAAAATTATGAATCTTAAAGGAGTTTATTAAACCTCCAAAGTGCTTAGGTAAACCATTACCAATGATCTGGCGATCTTCTGAATTTATTACACCATCCGCTTTTACATCCTGGTACTTCAAATCTCCTGGTTTAACACTACTACCAGCCAGATAAGCAACTCCCTCTTTGATTTCATATACACGATCCTCATGAGCGATATCAGGATTGCTACCATCCTGCCAGGTAAAGTCTTCAATTTGATAAAGTGGATCACTCTTATCCCAAACATAACCGTACATTGATCCAACAGGCTCTCCTTCTCGCAACACATAAGTCACAGGCACTGTCGAATTATATTTAGCGTTCACATAAATATCCTGACCATCGTTTACCAGTTTAGTAATCTCATTGGTATTGAATGAGATGTTAAAGTCGGTAGTCCACTTAAATTTCTTCTTATTGATATTTACTGTTGTTAATGCAAACTCAACTCCCTCATTCTTAATGGCTCCAACATTGGCCATCACATTTGAAAATCCAGAAACCATTGATAACGGAAGATTCAACAGCAAATCCTTTGTTTTTTTATGGTAATAATCGGCAGTAAACGTAAGACGATTCTTAAAGAGACCTAGGTCTACACCAATGTTTACCTGTGAGGTAGTTTCCCATTTTAAGTCAGGATTTCCAAGATTTCCTGGTTGTACTCCGGTAGCAATGCTTCCATCGAAACTATAATTCTGCTGCTGTAACATCTCAAGGTAACTAAAAAGACCAATATCCTGGTTACCTGTTTGTCCCCAACCGCTACGAACTTTAAAGTTTGAAATCCAATCTACATCCTTAATGAAAGCCTCTTCGCTTGCTCGCCATGCCACAGAAAATGCTGGAAAATATCCATACTTGTTCTTATCTCCAAATTTAGATGATCCATCGGCACGATAACTGGCAGTTAACAAATAACGATTATCAAAACCATAGTTAACACGACCAAAATAAGAGAACAATCCCCACTCAGAACGTGATGACTGTGGGATTAATGGTTGTGTTCCTGATCCTATTTGATCGACAGCATTTTGTTCTATATCATAAAACGTATTGGTTACATCTAATTTCTCAGTAATTGATCGCTGAACTGAAGTTCCTACCATAGCATTCAATCGATGCTTTCCTAACTGCTTTGTATAAGTTAAAACATTATCGTTAAGCCATACAATGCGCATGATATCACTCTGAACTCCCTTGCCATGGCTATTTTTTCCAGGACCTACACTTGATGAATAGTACTGCTTTCTTTTAACGTTATTGATATTGGCTCCACCGGTAACTTTTATCTTTAGATCATCGGTAAGCTTATATGTCATATCAACACTTCCAACAGTTCTTAAAGTATAGGTCTGCTTTTCCACCTCTTCAGCATAAACCAATGGATTAGTCTTATTTCCCACTTCATCAAAAGCCAACGCATCATCCCCATCAGCAAATAAAGCTGTTGGTCGATAGATAATCAGGTTGGTAATAATTCCAGCGTTACTTCCACTCTGCGTTCCTGCCGACACAATACCATCCTCCTCGGTAAAACCAAGCGACATGTTTGCGCCTAAAGTAAAACGATCAGAATATTGATGATTAATCTTAAAGCGACTGGAGTAACGCTTCAGATTTGTATTAATAATCACACCATCATTATCTAAATACCCCAATGAAAATAGGTAGTTGGTCTTTCCATTTCCTCCACTAAGACTTAAATTGTGATTATGAACCACAGCCTGACGGAATACCTCATCCTGCCAATCCACCGATGCAGAATCAGCATAACTAATAGCCAATCCTGTTTCCTGATCCGTAAAACGCTCATCACTTGGACTAGCCTGATGCATAAATGAAGCATACTCTTCTCCATTCATCAGATCCAGTGTTTTAGATACCTCGGTAATTCCCGCATAGGTTGAATAGGTAAGTTCGGTTTTCCCCTTTTTACCACTTTTTGTAGTTACCATAATAACACCATTAGCTCCACGCGATCCATAGATTGCAGTGGCAGATGCATCTTTCAACACTTCTATCGATTCGATATCTGAAGGATCGATATTAACCATCGGATTTTCTGCATCAAAACCGATACCTCCAGTAGATGTATTCGATGAACTGTTAACGAAAGGAATACCATCTATCACATACAATGGTTCATTACTGGCGTTTATAGATGTTCCTCCACGAATACGGATGCTCACCCCTGCTCCTGGAGCACCACTATTGGCAACCACTTGTACCCCTGCTGCTCTTCCTGACAATGTTTGATCGATTGATACATTATTCTGATCCTTGAAAAGATCAGCTGACACACGACTCAATGATCCTGTAACGTCACTTTTTTTCATGGTACCATAACCTACAGCTACCACTTCGTCTAAATCAACACTCTGCTCATCAAGGGTAACGTTAAGATTAGTTCTTCCCTTTAAAGCAACCTGTTTTGTCTTAAAACCAATAAAGGTAAAAACCAACACATCATCGCTCTTTGCTTTAATGCTGAATTTACCTTCAAAATCGGTAACGGTCCCCACTACCGTTCCTTTAATTACGACATTAACACCCGGAATTCCTTCCGATGCTCCATCCAATACCTTTCCTGTTATAGTCTGTTGTTGTGCAATCGCATCAACAATCGAGAAAGACAATAAAAACAAGATCAGGTATATACTCCTGCTACTCGTAATAAGATTTTTAAAGCCATTCATAAATTTAATTGTTTAGATTTAACGATGGCAAGGTATGCTGATCACACCTACTTCATTTGTCTCATTGTAACATGTTTTGTACCGTCACTCAACACCCTGTATACATGCACCTTTCAACACAATAACTGATACCGTTAGTCAATTCAGTCTACTTCTCAGTCAACGACTTCTTATAGTCTGATGGAGACACTCCATAAATTGATTTGAAGGTTCGGGAGAAGTAACTATTACTTTCAATTCCTACTTCCCACATCACCTCCGAAACATTCATACTTCCACTCTCCAGTAACATGGCAGCTTTCTTAAATCGGTATGCCCTAATAAATTCGGCAGTCGATTGACCTGTTATGGCCTTAAGTTTACGATGCAACTGCATTCTGCTTAATCCAATCTCCGCACATAGGTTAGTTATCTCAAAGCGACTATCAGATAAGTTTTGATTCAGTACATCCATCAAGTTTTGAAGAAAAGCCTCTTCCATAGAAGGTAACTGAATCTTCTCTGGTTCGGTTATTGAAATTTTCTTGCTATGCTCCTTCTGCTTTTGGATGGTATCTATGATATTAGATACTTTTTGCACTAATATCTTTGGATTAAAAGGTTTCGTAATATACTCATAGGCTCCAGTCTGAAGACCTTCTATCTGACTCTCCTCTGATGATTTAGCTGTCAGCAGGATAATTGGAATATGACTGGTTCTAATATTTCCCTTAAGTGTTCTACACAACTCATACCCATCCATTTCAGGCATCAGAATGTCACTAATTATCAAATCAGGAATCAGTTGTATGGCCTTTTCAATTCCTTCTTTTCCATTTTCAGCTTTACAAACCTGGTAGTCTGCACCTAATAAATTGTGCAAATAATTAAGAATCTCCGGATTATCTTCAACTGCCAGGATAATTGGTTTTTGCTGATCATCCTTTGCATTTCCCTCAACATCACTATCCTCATCTTCCCCCAGTAACGGTTTTAGCTCATCTTCGGAAATAAATTTCTGCTCTATATCTGAGATGATATACTTTTTATATTTATCGGTTCCTAATGGGAAGCTAAGCAAAAAGGTTGTCCCCTCAGCTTTTTTGCTTTTAACCTCTATTGTTCCCTTATGTAATTCTGTTAAGGTCTTTACCAACGACAATCCAATTCCTGTACCGCCAGGAGTATCATCCACTTGATAATAATTCTCAAATATCCGCTCTAACTTGCGCTTCTCTATTCCAATTCCATTGTCCTGAACAGATAAAATCATTTGCTCTTTTGTAAAAGAAGTCTCAACTGTGATTTTTCCTTCACGCTGTGTATACTTAAATGCATTCGATAATAAATTATAGAGGATTTTCTCTAGCTTATCGAAGTCAAAGTAGCTCACATATGCCGATTCATTGGAGGTAAAATTAAAGAGGATATGTTTCTGTTCAGCAATATCATCAAATGAATTCTTAATCCTCTTGATATTTGCAACAAGATCACCTTTACTAACTTTCAAAACCAGATTGCCTGTTTCAGCCTTCCGAAACTCAAGTAACTGATTAATCAACTGCATCAATCGACTGATATTTTGCTGGATGGGAAGAATCTTCTTCTGTAGCTTCTTGTCTTCTTTAAAATGTTCTATTAGCTCTGTAAATGGGGCATATATCAAAGTAAGTGGTGTTCGTAATTCATGCGAGATGTTGGTAAAGAAACGAAGCTTCGCCTCATTAAGCTCTCGCTCCTTTTCAATAATCATATTTTGCATTTGAAGCTTATACTTATCACTGGCTTTTATGACAGAAAATCGGGTAAATAAATAAACAATAACGATTAAAATCACCCCATAAATGATATAAGCCCACCACGACAACCATGGGGGATGTTCTATGTGGATTGTCAGACTTACTGGCTCCTGCATCCAAACATCATCTGAATTAGATGCTTTAACTTTGAATGTATAGTCGCCAGGACTAAGGTTCGAGTAGATTGCTTTGCGATTATTCGAGAGTGTATAATTCCATGTATGATCCACTCCCTCTAGCATATAGCTATAACGGTTCTTATGAGGATTAATATAATGAATCCCAGCAAAGCTTATTTCAATATCATTCTCATCGTAGTTCAGGTTCAATGTAGATATGAACGCTGTTGCCTTGCTTATCAATTGCCTTGCATCAACTGCTCTATCAGGACTAACAGTTTGATGCTCTACTTTGATATCGGTGATAATGACATCAGGAACAATCTTATTGGTAACAATATCTGAAGGTTTGAAGCAATTTATTCCACCTATACTGCCCACCAAAATTTCTCCATTCATACGCTTTGTAATGGCTCCTGTGAAATAATTGGCATCCAATCCATCCTCTTTATTGAAGGCAATGAAATGATTGGTCTTTGCTTCCCAAAAGGCAATTCCTTTATCTGTAGCCACCCAAATATTTCCATTATCAATATGTATTCCCATCACTTTATTTCCTGGAAGTCCATCGATATCAGTAAACCGCCTTTTCTCTACCACTGTTGTATCATCTAAACTCACCAAATACAATCCATTAGAAGTCCCAATCCAAAGCTCATCTAAATGGCGTTGCACACACCAAATATCATTCGATTGCAAATGACGCGTAATCTCATATTCCTTTCCCTTGTTGATTAGCTTCATTTGATTCAATCCTCCGCCTTTGGTTCCAATCCAGATAGTTGAGTCTTTAGGGTCAGCATAACAGACTGTCGTTTCACTACTCGAGATTCCATTGTGTTCAAGTGATGATTCGGAGAAATAGATATAATCTTCAAGAAACGGTTCCTTAGTCCCATCAATGTAAAACACTCCATTCCAACATCCAAGCCAATAGTTCCCATTGATATCTTCTGTTAGTGATAATGAATACTGAGTTCCCCTTTCCTCCGTTGCAAAAACCTCTATCTTATATTTTTCATCCTCGATTGATGAACGGTTTATTCTAAATACATTTTTTTGTGATGTTATCCAGATATCTCCTTTTGAATCCTCATAAAAAGACGTTAGCTGAATTAAGTTTGAGATTCTGTGATCATGATCAATTTTACGATAAGCTCTTCCCTGAGCATTTATTACATACAAATGTGTTTCGTTAATCTCTCCCGCTTTTGTGCCAATCCATGTGCGGTTTGATGAATCAACAAATATGCTTGTTATCCACTCTTCATTAAAGATTTTATCTCCAACGCTTAAGGTTTTAAAAGGATTCTTCATCAAAGGAATATACATCAAACCTTTCTCTGCAGAACCTATCCACATACCATTGCTCTCATCCAATAACATATGTCCCCAAAATCGGTCTGCTTCCCAATATTGATCCTCTTTATAAAGACGATTGTCCTCTTCCCTAATTCGATAGATCCTATTTCGCATGGTGCCGACATAGCAGTTACCATGATCATCAAAATCGATCTCCCGAATAAGTTCGTTAAAATTACTCGCCACGAAATCAACCGATATTCTTTTCTCCTCGGGTGTAAACCGATATAATCCTACACTTGAGCAACACCATATCCTGTTCAATGAATCTTTGTACATTGAACGTATTGATCCTAATTCTTCAAGCGATCCAATTCTGTTCCCTTTAAATGAAAAACGCAAGTTATTCTCAAACAGGAACAAACCTTCATTCTTTGTTCCTACCCAAATACGCTCCCCTTCAACAACTATTGATGTTACAAAATGACTCACTCTTTGTTGCCAGCTAAATGTAATCGCAGGATGAGTTACTGTATAATCAATTTCACGAGAATTTGCTCTAAAGACATTACCACTTATTGTTCCGATGAACATTGCCCCATCTTCTCCTCTTTCGATGGAACTTATCGCTTCTATTGGTATATTGAAGAATCGTTCAACGTATTTATTATAAATGCTAATACCCCGACGAGTACCAATCCAAATATTCCCTTCTTCATCTTCCTCAAGACAGGCTATTCGGTTTTTATAAAGACTGTGAGGGTTGTCGGGATCATGCTTAAAACTTTTTATGTCGTAACCATCATAACAATTAAGTCCATCCATTGTAGCAATCCATATCTTTCCCTTCGATCCCTGGATTATATCTGTGATATGATAGTTCGACAGACCATCATCAATGCTAATATTTCGATTATCAGCAATACTAATGCTACTCACCAGAACCAATAAACTTCCCAAAAGAACGCCCAATGTATACCAACTTATTTTATTCATAGCTTAGTCATTTAGATTACAACGATTACCCATTCATTAAAAACAAAAGGATGCAAACTACTGACCAAAGCATTGCTTCAGCCTGTAGATTACATCCTATCATCACCTTTTATGATCAATCTTATCTTCCTGGACCTTCATCCTATTACTTTTTATTCTTTCGCTTTCCTTTTTTGCCATCACTCTTTACCCATTTAAAAGACTCTCCTTCACAAACTAGTCTGATGTTAGGAACCTGCAATGATGGTTTTGCAGGATTTGTTGGAATAGCCTGTTTCAAATCCTCAATCACTGACTTATACTCCTCTTTCAATACAAGGTTATTCCATTCATGATTGTCCTTGGTAACACTATACAATTCTTCAGCTCTACCGAATTTATAGTTGATATAATGCCACTCATTGGTAAATACCGAGAAGTCATCTCCATTCTTCCCTGCAGTAACGATAGTACGATCAACTAGTTTCCCTGGCTTTTCTAAAATTCCAGTGATAGATTCACCGTCTAGTTCCTGACTTCCTTTTAAACCACATTGCTCAACCAAAGTCGGATAAATATCCAAAAGACTCACAGCCCCATGATACTGTTTATTCTTCTTTATACCAGGACCTGCCCAAATCATAGGAACATTAGCTGTACGCTCCCATAAAGTATGCTTTGCCCAACAATATTTTTCTCCCAGATGATAACCATTATCACTCCAGAACACAATAATTGTATTCTCGGCATTCGGACTTTTACTCAACTCATCGAGTAAACGCCCCAACTGAGCATCAGCATAGGATATTGCAGCAAGATACCCTTGAATCGCTCTTTTCCATCCATTCTCAATAGTGATCAATTTATTATGGGTATGATTAGCTTTTCCCTTAAGAAAATTCTGAATATATGGGGCTAAATCAGCCGTATCATTTTCCTGAATAGGAGGTAACTGAATATCCTCTATAGGGTATAAATCAAAATACTTCTGTGGTGCAAAGTTTGGTTTATGAGGAGTATATAGTCCAGCCGACAAAAAGAATGGTTTATCATGTTCCTCCTTTACAATATCCAATGCCCAATCGATCATTTTAGTATCAGCCATCTCCTTTTCCAACTCATTTGGAATAGCTGCAATATCAAAATTAGTATAGACCGTCTTTCCAAAGTCCGATGCAGGTATTTCCTTTGGTGTTGCAGCATTATCCCGCCATGCAAATAATCCCCAACCTCTCTTCTTTTGGGCAGGATTCCAATGAAAATACTCATCATATCCTCTCAAATCAACGAATCCTGGCATATGATGATACACCTTACCGCCCCCATATACTTTATAGTCGTTTTCCTGAAACAAAGTAGAAATTGACTTTCGCTCGGGCATATTATAATGTTGAGGTTGGTTGGCATAACAACCCGACTTCCATGGAGCGACACCTGTCATTAATGATGTTCTCGAAGGAGTACAAAAAGTCGCAGCAGCATAACTATGAGTAAAAGCAACACCCTCAGCACACAATTTGTCGATATTGGGAGTTATAGCTTGATTACCTCCAAAAGCACCAATCATATCATTCCAATCATCAACCACCAACATGATTACATTAGGTTTTGGCTCAGATTTCTGTGCTGTTGCCATCATTGAGAGTAGGGCCATACTTCCACAAGCCACACCTTTTAATAAATTCATATTCCTTTAATTTTATTGTAAGATAAATAATTCAGTTTAGAGTTGAATGAACGCAAACAAAAATCATCTTGCCACAGAAACATTCAAATAGGTTCTCTATCTGCAATCCAAAGTTATATCTCATGTATTACATACATTGTTGCGGATGTATCATCATGTTTACTCCATGTATCATTATACTGAAAATGCCCCTGAACGCTAATATCCAGGGGCATAAAAATCCATCGAAGATTACGAAATCCTCTAACAACTATGTGAAGTGTACAAAATTCCTTAATTCAAAGCCTGCCATACCAAAGCACTTGCTCCCAGGATGGCTGCATGTCCAAGATCCAACTCCGACGCCATGACAGGAATATTTCGTTTCTGAAATACTGGCAGTAAATGTGCCTGCAGACTTTTCTTGATTGGCTGAAACAAGATATCTCCTGCTGCAACTGGTCCTCCAAATAAGAACACTGCTTCAGGACTAAAATGATTCACGGTATCTGCAATTGCCTGTCCCAGGTAATTACCTGTATATTCAAAAACCTTCTTTGCGATTTTATCACCCTTCACTGCAGCATCATAAATGTGCTTAGAGGTCAGATCACGATAGGCATAGCCTGCTAATTCACTAGTTTCATCATGATAGTCGGCCAACAACTCAAAAGCAGTCCGCTTCATACCGGGAGCAGAGCAATAAGCCTCTAGATGACCTCGACCACCACAACCACACACTCTTCCATTTTCAACAATCGTGTTATGTCCGCACTCACCAGCAAAACCGTCAAAGCCATATACCAAATTACCATTTGAATATAATCCACTACCGACACCTGTCCCAAGGGTAAACATTACAAAATCATCCATATGACGAGCTCCACCATACATCTTCTCTCCCAATGCAGCGGCATTGGCATCGTTGGTTAATCTGATTGTTTCCACTTTAGGAAATTCAGCCCCTAACAATTCACAAAATGAAACAACTCCAGAGAACGGTAAATTAGGTGCATATTCAATAGTACCCTTATGATAATTCCCATTAGGAGCCCCAATTCCAATACCTACAATTTCTGAATCAACTTTCAACTGCGAGCTCAATAGCTTAATTGTATTCGCAATCCCTTTGATATAATCTTTCAATAATTCCTTTGAAATCTCTTCTGATCCCTGAGCATTTAATTTTTTCGAAGGCGTTGGAAACGATTCCTCTGCTAGTATTTTTCCTGCTCGGTTTACTAAACCAATGACCGTATTGGTTCCACCGATGTCTATACCTATAGCTAATTTTTCCATGTTAGAATTTGTTTTTGATTTATCTTAGTTTACTTCCTTTCACCGCAAAGAATACGATATACAGGTAACACAATGCCGGTAGTATAAATGCCCATGTATAACCCGACAGATCGGCTATTTTCCCCATTCCAAGAGGAATTAATGCACCTCCAACAATCAAAGCATTGATAATGCCTGAAGCTTTACTTAACTCTCCATTATCAAGATCAGCTACAGCCAATGAGAAAATATTAGGGAACATGATAGAGTTAAAGAATCCAATTGAAAGGATAGTCCATACCGCGATTGAGCCAGAAGTCAGTGATGTTACAATAGCCATTGTTCCTGCCAATAACGCAAACACTGCTAGTGATCGGGCAGGTTTTCCTTTTCCTAAGGTCATGGCCAGCAAATTAACAACAGCGATTACCAAGAAAATAGTAGCATAGTTCCAATTTCCACCTGTAACAAACGCTCCGGCAAGGAATGCCAACACCAATACTCCTGCAAGATATCCGAATTTTCGTGTAGCAGACTTAATCTCCGACAACATGATAGAACCAAAGAATCGTCCGACCATTGCTCCTCCCCAGTACATTGCTGCATATTTTGAAGCAACTTCCAGAGAGATTCCTCCATTCTCTGGTTGACCCAGATAGTTTACAATTAAACCGGCAATACCTACTTCTGCACCTACATAACAGAAAATAGCAACAGCTCCCAATATCACATGAGGATATTTCCAGACACTTTTACCTACAGGTGCATCACTTCCTCCAACTTCAGGCAGTTTAGTCATGCCAATAATAATAGCAACAATGGCAACCATTATACCCATAATAAGAAATGGCATCTTTACTGTTCGTGCCGACTCAGCAGCAGTCATTACTTCACTTGTATTTTTGAAGATAAACACAGCGATAATCCATGGCGCTAGCATTGTAGCAATTGAGTTCAATGCCTGAGTCAGGTTTAGTCTACCTGATGCGGTTTCAGGATTTCCTAAAGCAGTAACAAAAGGATTGGCCGCTGTTTGAAGAAATACCACTCCTGAAGCTAAGATAAATGTTCCCACCATAAACAAGGAGAACGAAGGTAACGTAGCCGCAGGATAAAAGATAAAACTACCCATGGCCATCAATACCAAACCGGTAATTAGCGACTTTTTATACCCTATCTTTTTAATAATATAGCCTGTTGGCACTGCCAATAAAGGATAAGCAATAAAGAATGAAGCAGTTAATAACTGTGCCGTAAACTCATTCAACTCAAAGATCTCTTTCACCTTGGCACTCAAAGTGATAATAAATGTAGTGGCAAAACCAAATATAAAAAAGATGAAACTAATGGTTGTAAAAGCCACCAAATTCTTGTTAGTGTTACTCATGATTTAATTGGTTAAAAAATTAATAGGATCAAACATCCGCAGATACCTTCGCACTATCGAACGCTTAATATTTCTCTCTATCTGTATTTCGTAAATAAACTTTTTTGCCTGACTGAATACTGCGCTGTGCTGCATCCAGAATAATTGACACAACCATGTTATTATCCAGTGAAGCACGGTCGGTTTCTTTTAATTGAATGTTCCCCCTTACAATACCTGCGAAGTAATTCAATGGCTGATCAATAGGATATCCTTCATTGGGCAAGACTACCTGTTGTTCTTTTTCTTTGAGGCTTCTTCGGTAACGATAGGTATAGCTATTATCAGTAATTCCATAACCTGAGGCTCCGTACAACTCCATATCCTTTCGGGGAATTGCCCAGTTCCAGGATGCTTGTATTATACAATTACAGTCGGGATAGTTTAATATGATGATTGCCTCATCGTCAACCTCAGGGTATAAATCAGACTTAAAATGGCGCACTTCGGCATATACCGATTCAGGTAATCGCCCCTCTTGCATCCAGGTCATGATATTAGCTCCATAACAACCAAAATCAGCAATGGCACCACCACCATTCTTCACGGGATCGGTTAACCATTCAATAAACTCTTTGGGTGATTTCGTTTCTTTTGTTCCAAAATTACCATGATGAAAAACAACCTTACGAACCTTTCCTATTTCCTTCCTGACATAAGCCATTTGATGACATCTATCGATAGCAGCATGCCAGGTTGTTTCATAATTGGTGATTAAATGAATATTGTTCTTCTTAGCCAGTCTTGCCATTTCCCTGGCATGCTTAAGATTCACAGCCAATGGTTTTTCGACCATCACATGTACTCCTCTGGGGGCACATACTTCAACAACTTCCAGATGTTCAACGGTACTATTAAAGGCAGCAACTGCATCAGGTTTTACAGCATCAAGCATTTCTGGAATACTCTTATAAATCAGTGAAGCCGGCCAATTATATCGCTGCTGGTATTTTCTTACAACCTCTTCATTTGATTCAACAATACCTACAATCTTCACCTGCTCGGTTGATTTTAACCGGAACAGCAGGTTCACATGTCCATGCGTCAATCCTACAATCCCAATTCTTACCGGCTTATTGGCATTATCTGTTTGCGCTTGTACCAATCCAAGCTGACAAATAAGTATTAATAAAAAAAGCCATGCAATCTTATTCTTCACACCCATACCTGATTATCATTTCAATATTTGAGTCTCAAAAATAGATTTGCACGGCTTAAACAAGTTGTTCATATGTAACCTTCACTTGCTGTAAAAGCACAGAATACGCATCATTGAAGCGACTTACCTCCGTAATTGAAAATGAGGTGCATTTTCAATGATGTCGTCACTCTTAATTCCTTCGAAAGTTATATTCTTAATTTTTACCCATCCGGTACAATTATCAGAAACACGAATACCGTAACCAGCTCCTTCCTGATCTATTCCTGTTCCACGAATATGAATATTCTCAAGATATACTTTTGTCATGGTTGCCTTGTCATCGCTTCTGAAAATAAGAACTCCATCTTGCTGAGCATCGATAACATCAATATCTGAAAGCTTAATTCCCTTCACGTCATAATGCCAGGTTAACAGATTAATTGCTCCAATACTTTGGTTCCATAATGCCTTACGTGTTCCACAGCGCTCTACCGTCATTTCATAGATTTCGATTAAAGAACTATCGACATATGGGAATGCCGGGAATGTTGAATTGACACGTATGCCTGCTCCAGAGAAATTATCTCTAATGATGCAATGATGAACCTTATGTTGCTGTCCTCCAAAGATCCCTATTCCGGCTGCGCGAGTAACAAATTCAACGGTATTGAAGCGAAACTCATTATTGGTGCAAGGACCAACAATCTCAGGCGCATGCGATACTGTAGCCATAGCATCATCTCCATTATTCCTGAAGTCACAAAATTCCAATACACAGTTACTTGCTCCACGGGCAAAGTTACACCCATCAGCATAGGTATTGCGTATACGACAGTTACGGATCACCAGATGATCAGCAATATCTTTCGTTGTTTTAGAATACCCTGCAGCAGTCCAGAAACCTACAGAGAAATGGCTTAACCAAATATTTTCAATCACTGAGTTCTGTCCCCAGTGCTTACTGAATGCTCGATAACCACCACCTCTATTGTTAAGGTTAGAGGTCATATAAAAGTGACTTACATGAGCATTATTACCTGTTCCAAATATTCCTCCTGAAGATTTTTGTTCTGAATACCCTGTCCAATGAAGATGTGTATACCATATCCCGGCACCTTGTAAGGCCATATTATCGGTCGTAATTTTAAGCGCTTTGCTTAACAGATACTTCCCCTTGGGAATATAAATACCAACATCATGTTTCGAAGCATAATCAATGGCTTTCTCAAACGCCTTAACATCATCCTTATCATCGTCGGCTATTGCTCCAAACTTTCTGTCAGTTACGCTGATAAATCCTCTGGGTTTCTGAATCTCATCAGGAATTACTTCTGTTTCGATGAAGTCAATTCCACATTCAGGTCCATCTAGTTTTTCAAGCTTTATTACATCACCTTCATTTGCTTGTGCTGGCAATATAAATCGTTCCTCATCAAAACGCATTCGTGGATTGCCAACTGAAGAATCATTGGTAGGATGACGATCACTTCCCTCTGACTTATCAAAATACTGCCACGCATGAAATGATGTCAATTCAAGCTTTCCAACCAACGTTTCATTCACATATACTCCAACAGTTCCTGTTGTTCCAGTTCCGTCGTCAGAATCGGGCAATGTAAAGCGTATATTGAAAGCATCTGAAGCCTCATTCAATGTCCACTGAACAAAAGCACCATCTTTTTTCAATGCAACATACTTCTTCTGCGAGGCCTCTGAAGCCAGTAAATGCTGGTTATATGATGGTCCTTCAATCAATGCCTCTCTACCATATGCTCCCGCATCTGCTTCATATCGGGCATAAGGCATGGTGTAAGCTCCACGCTGAGATATCTGCTGTGATACGCCTGGCAGTGGCAATAACAAACCAACAACTAATAATCTGACAATTTGTGATTTAATCATCTTCATTGTAATTGTAAAAATATTAAGAATATCCCGTGAAGGAAAACCTCCACGGGCATACGCTTTTACCATCCTGTGTTTTGTTCCAGGTTAGGATTAATATATAACTCTTGTTGAGGTATTGGAAAAAGGTTCATTTTCTCATTCCAATTCCTTTCCTCAATAAGCTTTAATGCATATGATGTTTCACCGTCTTCATTCATAGTAATGGCAGCCCCATAAATAGCTTTTTGAGTCTCATTACCAATCATCCAACGACGTACATCCCAGAATCTCATGCCTTCAAATGCAAATTCTACTCTACGCTCTCTACGCAACACTGTTGTAAATTGTTCCTTGGTTAAGCCAGCCGTCACAAGCGGCATCTCTGCTCTTCCACGAACTAGATTTAACGCATCAACAGCCGACATAGTGAAGGTTGCATCAGTATAATCAGGACCATAAGCTTCATTCATTGCTTCGGCATAATTCAATAAAATCTCAGCATATCGGAATACAATCCAATGGTGTTTTCCCTTTTCATTGATACCAGGACTTAGGTTCAAATCCTCAATTAAATACTTCCTTAGATAGTATCCGGTCAACGATGCTCCCTGAATTGGCAATCCGTCTAGTCCTCCTTCATAAGCCTCTATTGCTCTACCTTTAAAAGACTGTCCGTTATACAACAAAGCTTTGCTCATACGAGGATCTCTATTGGCAAAAGGTTCATTTTCTTCAAAATCCGAATCATTACTTACCCAGCCGCTGGAGGTTAATGTTACATCATAACCATTCTTCGTTTGAAAGGCATCAACCAGATTCTGTGTAGGACACACACCGGTATTCCCTCCCTCGTATCCAATTGGGAAATTCAACTTTTCGAACTTGTTACTGTCACTATTTCTACGAACCATAATTAGCTCCTTAGATTTAGAAGTAACAAGATTTGTTATATTCTTGGCAACATTACTTTCCAACTCATACTGTTGCTCATCAATAAGCTCCTTTGCAGCCTGAGCAGCCAACGTCCATTTAGAGCTCTCTCCTGCTGAATTATGTAGTTTACTGGCAGCAAATAATAAAGCCCTCGACTTCAATGCCATTGCAACACCTTTTGTCACACGACCAGTTTCCCCCAGCTCGGCAGTATACACCCATGGTAATTCAGCTGCTGTTGCGTCGCATTCATCAACGATAAAATCGATCACGTCATCAAAAGAAGTTGGGACAATAGCATTAGCCTCGTCTGGAGTTAATACCGTTAAAGGCATTGGTATATCACCATATCTTTTTGCCAGATCAAATAAGTAAATGGCGCGTAACAAACGAGCCTCATAAGGCAATGATTCCAGCTTCTTGAACGACTCATCAAAAGTATCATTGTACTTAAACTTCGAGAAGTCAGTTTCTGCAAATGTTTTCAGAAAATCATTAATTGAACGAATAGCGTTATAAGAGATGCTCCAACGATCATCTCTTGTCTTCATTGCACTCCAACTGCCATCGTTAAACGACTGGATCTTTGAATCTGAATAAACATATTCAGCGTCATCTGTTGCACAATCAAGCATTGCTTCATCAACAACTCCAAAATCCTGATATAACATCGAATAATGATAGTTCACCAACTGATTGGTCGTCGACATATAAGCATAAAAATACTCTTTAGGCTCCCCTACTGACTCATCAAAGTCAAGATGATCGCACCCTGTAAAGAGCAGCGTTCCGATCACCAATAACGACAGGGAATATATAGTTTTCATCTCTCTCAAATTTTAAGATTAATAAATATTTTACCTTTTCCTTAGAAGTTCAACTTAGCACCAATACTCCACGTTGATACAGAAGGATAACCAGCTTTGATATTCTCCGGATCAAAATCTTTCAAATCATCAATTGAAAATACATTCGCACCACGCACAAACAAGCGTGCATTGATTCCTGTATCCTGGATATTCTTTAGGTTATAATACACCTCAAGGTTTCTCAATTTTAAGTATGATCCATTCACAAACCAATGTGTACCAGGGCGAAAATTATTCGCATTATCCATTGTTGTTAGTCTTGGCATATTAGCAACAGCTTTCGTTGCCGCAGTCCACTGCCCCTCGTTCACATAGTATTCTGAAATATTAGAACCATTCTTCATTGGGAAAAAGATATTCTTCGAACTGGTATATAATGTACGATTAGCTACTCCCTGGAAATTAGCATTCACCCCAAAATCTTTATAACCTAGGTTTATCTGAAATCCATAATACAACTCTGGTCTTGCTCCTGATTCACCATAACGAACAACATCATTCTCATCAATGATGTTATCATCGTTTTGATCCTTATATTTTATGTCCCCAGGTTTTACAGCTGAGAATACTTGCTCTGGAGAATTCTGAATATCCTGCTCATCGCTAAAGAATCCCAAGGCCTCTAAGCCATAATTAGCACCAAGACTTCCGCCTTTTTTCGACAAATAATCGAAAGGAACGTATCCTTCGTTGTTTTCGATGATCTCATTTCGTGCAAACGCCAGATTTCCTGAAATACCATATTCAAAATCACCAACCTTATCGTTCCAACTTGCTGTTAATTCGAATCCTTTATTTTCAACTATTCCATTTACCTGTTGTGAAGCAGCCAAACCTAATACACCAGAAATCACATTTGAACCACTCACCAACATATCTTCTCTTCGTTCAAAGAACACATCTGCAGAAAGGGAAAGACGCTTGTTGTAGGCTTCTAAATCGAATCCAAAGTTTGCCTTCTTAACCAACTCATAAGTCAGTCCGATAACTGGCAACTTACCTTCTTTAATACCCCCGGCACCGCTGATATTATCGCCAAAATAATAGGTCCCTCCACCTGAGTAATATTGACGGAACAAATCATTTTCGATATTGTCGTCACCTGAAAGTCCGGCTGAAGCCCTTATCTTCAAATAATCTACCTTTTCACTATCCATGAAGTCCTCTTCTGAAACAATCCATCCAGCCGATAATGCAGGATAAAATTTAAAGCGATCTCCCGAAGGCATCACAGCACTACTTGAATAATTCGCCACAACATCCAATAGGTATTTCTGCGCATAGACTAAAGACGCAAAACCTACAAACGACTGCGTTTTATCGGTATTGTTACGTCCTCGTCTCATGTAAGTCGACTGCTCATAAACGATTGATGAGTTTAAATCTAAATCACCAAAACTACGCTCATAACTTAATCGACCTTCCAGGTTCTGGTTGGTAAATGTACTTAACTGAGTATCATTTTCTTCTAATGGAGTATCCTCTCCAAATTGGACGATTGTTGTTGTAACAGCTCCGGCCTCATCGATATATGGAGTAATCACTTCGTAGGCATAGTTTCTGTCGCCAAAATCTAGCACTCGTGAGTTATAATCATATCCCAATAATCCTTCAGCCGACAAACCTGGTAAGATCAATGAAAGATCTTGTTTTAACCTAAAATCAGCAAATACACCCTGATCTCTTCGTTTGTTATATCCTGAGAAACTAGCCAACGCCACAGGATTCTTCTGATAAAACTGAGAACTGGCAAATACACCATTCGGACTAACCACTGGGAATGCTGATGCTGGAATATCATAAACACTTGCAGCTACAGCATTCATTCCTTTACGTGGCTCATCATACTCATTCAAGCGAGCCATCACATTCAACTGAAACTTTGTATTTTGATGAACAGCTACATCAATATTAGCTCTCACATTCATCCCAGTCTTCATCAGTTTATGATCCTCTCTCGATGAAAGGGGTGATCCCTTGAAGAGTCCGTTCTCCTTTGAATAGGTAACTGCAGTAAAGTAACTAAAATTGTTACTTCCACCTTTGGCGGTAATATCCATTAGGTGGCCTAAACTTTGATCCTCATATACCTCTTTATACCAATTGGTATTAGGAAATGCATAAGGATATTTTCCTGATTCAAACGCAGCAATCTGTGCATCAGAATACATGGCATCTAAACCATCATTTGCAAGCGCTTCGTTATACAATTTAGCATAGGAAGGTGCATCAACCATCTTTGCCTCTCTAAAAGGAGTGTAAAGATTATGCTTATATGAAGCCGACACTTTAGTCCTACCCTTTGCTCCACGTTTTGTGGTAATTTGAATAACGCCGTTAGCACCCTTTACTCCATAGATAGCAGATGCCACAGCATCTTTCAACACCGTTACCGATTCTATTTCCGGTAGTGTTACAAATGTGAGGTCGCGTTCCAGTCCGTCAATTAAAATCAACGGAGCGTTGTTATTGAACGAGTTCTGTCCACGTACTAATAATGAAGGAGAACCATTTAAATGATCTCCAGCAGGTTGCATAACCGTTAGACCAGCCAAACGCCCATACAATGCTTTTGCTATATTTACCTCTGACGAAAGCTCCAGCTCATCAGCATAGATAGTAGATGAAGCCATTGAGCTTTCCTTCGTTGTTTTATTCAATCCGCGTCCGAGTTGTATTACCTGATTATCCTCACCTAACACAAGACTAAATTGATTATTCTCAATGCTAACCTTACCTGACAAGGCAACTGGACTGGATACTATATACTTCAGAGAAGTGATCTCTTCTTCTAGAGAACTGGTTACGATCTCACCTTTTTCGTCACTCACTCCCACACTGTGAATATCGCCTGTAACGTAAAATTCTACACCCTCAATAGGGTTCCCTTGCTTATCAACCACCGATCCTTTGATCACCTGCTGAGCATACGACAGGCTGGCAAACAAGCAAATTATAATTAATGTATTTAATATCTTCTTCATCTTTAAAAGATCTTTAGATTATTAGATTTAAAGATTGTCTCTCTAACCTGTATTATTCATGCGTTTAGTTAAGTGCATATACGACTTGAAGGACCTGCCGATGTAGTTTCCTACTTCAAAGGGATTTCAAGGATGTAGATGTGCTGAAATAAACGCACTTTTGGTAAATTTTTGAAGAAAAGATCATTGTATCTAAGATTTAAACAATTCCCAGGATAACAGCGTGTTTATGATTTATCTTCAAAAATTTATGAATAATGCAGGCTAAATTACCAACCTGGATTTTGACTTAATCCGTACTGCTTATCAACCTCTGAATTTGGGAAAGCCTGGAAGAACCATTTCGAATCCCAATTGGTCATCCAATAGCGCGATGGAAGTTCGAATACTTTATAAGCAAAGGCTGTATCATTCTTCTTGGTAATCTTTAGCCCGTGAAGCTTTTTAGTAAGATTCCCTTCCATTTTCCATCGGACAAGATCAAACCAGCGACATTCTTCAAATCCCAATTCCAGAGCACGTTCTTTTATAAGTGCAGCTCTAAATTGCTCCTTATTCATTCCAGCTGGCAGGTTAGGCATTCCCACACGATTACGAACCTTATTGATCATCTCATAAGCAGTAGCATTAGGCGCACCATTTGCTTCGTTGATCGCTTCGGCATAGCTCAAAAACACCTCAGGCAAACGAAGTACTGCATAATTTAAAGGCTTACCACTTGATGTTGCATTATTACGTTCCAGAATAAACTTTCGCATGTGAAAAGCAGTACGATTGTTGGCCGCCAAATCAAGTCCTTTTTGATAACCATTCCCTTGTGCCCACATTTGTGCAGTTCTGTTTTGATAATAATCACCATTAACCAATACAGTCTCATAAAGACGAGGATCACGGTTAGGATTTCCATCAGCATCGAAGAATGGATTAAATGGAGGATTACTCCAATTAAAATCAGCAGGAAAATCAGTTCCATCAAGCATTGGGAACATATTCACATACTCCAGTGATACTGAGTTTCCACGATACGACCAAGGTGCATACATCGCCAACTCATTCCATTCGGTTTTAACATCTTCTGATACCTGTTTCGTTGGAAGAATACAATACAAGCACTCTTTTTTTCCTCTTGTGTGATATCCATCAATATATGCCTGTCGGTAGTCGCGATGTGTAGTACCAGTTGCTTCTACCATTTCATAGTAACCATTGGCAGTCAAAGCATCCATGAATTCTTTTCCGGCTGCTTCAGCACGTTTCCATCGCTCAACATCATAGTCGCCATACCAATTATAACGATATGGAGCTGCATCAGGATGATAAGGTTCATCAGCATTAAAAATCGGACTTGCAGCAAATAGCAGCACCTCCAATTTAAATCCCAGGGCACTAGCTTTGGTAAAACGCAAGTGATCAGAAGATGAGCTGTGATGCCAAGGCAATTCAGATGCCGCCAGATCGAGCATATCTACAATCTTATTGACCAAACTCTCTACGCTCTCTCGCTCAAGCGTTAGTGGAATTTCATTCACTCCATAAGCTTTACCAATCCAAGGAACACCCCCCAGGTGCTTTAACATCTCAATGTAGCGATACGCAATCAGACAGTGAGCTTCTCCTTTTCGGGTTTTCTTCTCTTCATCTGTCATATCGGGGATATCATCAACATGATCAAGATATTTATTGGCATACTTGATCGCATTCCATGCTCCATCTCCAGGAACATTAGATTCTCCCTCTTTTACCGATTGATAGGAATACATAACCATCGGGTGGTAACTACTTGCACTATAGTTTCCGGTATAATACAAGATCTTTGCACCACTATGTCCGTATTGTTGTCCAAGGTCAGTAATATCCATTAATGTTCCCTTACCGTAACCACTCATTCTGGCTGGCCAGAAAAATGAGAAGAAAGGGAATTTAGCATACGAATAGGCCTTTGTTAAAACCTGATCGGCATTCTGCTTGGATGTAAACATTGAGTCTGTGGTAAAACCTACCTGTGTTGGTTGCTGATCCAAAAACTCACCTCCTAACTTCACCTCTTCACAAGAGATGATCATACCTATCAGCAGGCTTAGGATGAAAAGCTTTCCAATATATTTCATACTAAATTGATTATTTGACATTTAGATTAAATTAGAAGTTAATATTAACTCCCATGTTATACATGCGCATCATTGGATAACGGATATCATTTTCGTGATCCACATTTGAAGTACCTGCTTCAGGATCGAAGTATTTGATATGATCGAACGTTAGTAAGTTCAGACCATTTACATAAACCTTTAACTTTTTAATCCCTAAACGTGAAAGAAGTGGGCTGTCAGAAAAGGTATAACTAGCCTGTACATTCTTAAGTCGGATATACGATGCATCCCACATATACAAATCAGAATCAGCATAACTGTTCTTCTCACGAGTAATGGTCATGCGAGGAAATCTGGCAGACTGACCACGTTCTGGAGTCCAGGCTTCATCAACAGCATATTGCGCAAGCGACTGTCCTCCGTTGCCACCGAAAGGGGCTCTAAAATCGCGCTGCAAATAACGGGAAACATGTGTAACACCAGTCCACTGTGTTGAGAAATCGAATCCTTTGACTGTAAATCCAAAGTTCACCCCAAACACATACTCTGGTCGCTGTCCATATTTTGACCAATGGCGGTCATAATCGTTAATCAGACCATCATTATTCAAGTCTTTATACATTGGATCACCCACAAGTGGTTTTCCTGTAGGAACAGGTAGTCCTTCTTTCAACTCTCCATCAACAAAATCACCTTCCTCATAGAATCGATCAAATGCATATACCAAGGTACGCCCGGTAGGTCCTCCTGTAGCATACTGATAGTCATTCTTCGGCTTAATCTCATCTTTTTCAAGAATCTTATTCTTGGCATAGGTCATGTTAGCATTGATGAAATAGGAAAAACGCTCTGGATCACCTGCTCGCCATGTTGCATTTAATTCATACCCCTGATTACGCACACGCCCCATATTGATGTTAGGAAGATTAATCGCAAATTCAGAAGGTAATGTCTGTCGCGTAATCAGAATATCCTTACGATTTTCGATAAAGTAATCGGCGTTCAATGCAAACTTTGAATTAAACAATCGCATATCTAGTCCGTAGTTTTGCTTGGTAGCAGTCTCCCAGGTAACCTCTGGATTTCCCAGTTTTCCTTCCATTGCTGCTGGCAACTTATTCGGATTCTCACTGAAATCATACGAGCCACTACCAGGATTCCAAACACCATCGATATACATAAATCGGGAAGCACCTTTATCACTACCAACAATACCATAAGAACCTCGTAATTTTAAGTATTCAACGAAACTCTGGTTTGCCATGAAATTCTCTTCAGAGATGATCCATCCTGCAGAAAAAGCCGGGAACAAACCATAACGAGTAGATCCTTTCGCAAAGTTCTCTGAACCATTGTATCCCACGTTTATATCAAACATGTAACGAGATTTATAGCTATAAGTAGCACGCCCCACTAACCCCAGGTAACTTCGTGGAATATGACGAGGAGCTCCAGGATAGTAACGACGCGACATATTATACAATGCCAAACCACTTAAAGCATGATCACCAAATGTGTTCTTCCAGAAAAGTTTCGATTCTAAATACCAATCGCGGCCATGACTAACACCCGACTCATTATATTTAAAATCAGTATTGGTTCCCGATACTTTATACACAACCGTTGTGTCATAATCAGGATCGTCCTTTGACTTTCCCTGAGCAGCTCCCTTTTCAATAGGAATCAATACTTCAGATGATTTATAGCGCTCTTTTTTGTAACCACTTCTTGTATTAAAAGCACCCTTAACACTAAATTCAAGACCTTTCATCCATTTTGACAGATCCTGTTTGATCTCCATATCCAGATTCAGTGTGTTTTTATAGCTATCGTAATACCCCACTCCGTATAAGGTTTCCAAAGGGTGCTTAAGATATGGTGTTGGACTCTGGATAATATCATTATTTGCTTTAACAACATATCCATCAATAATTCCAGGACTTGCAAATGGTTTAGATTGTAGCAAATCGCCCCAGATACTCTGAGCATTTCCATTACCTTTAGGTTCGTGTTGCTTGGCAAACCATCCACCAATTCCAATCTTGTACTCTGTTGATTTAGTCAGGTTAATGTCCAGATTCACACGATAGTTGTAACGATTATAATTAAAGTTGTTGTTATAATCCTGATGAAAATCTTTAATCACACCATCCTGAAAAAGGTAACCAAGCGATACATAATATCTCATTTTATTATTTCCTCCTGAGATATTCATGTTGTGCTGTGTTTTCACTGCAAAATCACGAATCACATAGTCTTCCCAATCAACATTTGGGAACAGAATAGGATTCGAATTGGTCTTAAATGCTTCAATAGCCTCTTCTGTAAATGAAGGTGCTTCTCCATCATCCTCATTGATCTGATTCATAGTAGAAGCAAACGTATAACTATCGGCCATTTTAATAATCCTGGTTGGCTGCTGCAATCCGAAAGAAGACGACACAGATATCGCAGCTTTCCCCTTACTTCCACGCTTGGTGGTTACCAGAATAACACCATTTGCTCCACGCACACCAAATACTGCTGTCGCTGAAGCATCTTTAAGAATAGTAAGATCCGCAATTTCATTGGGATCCAATTGAGAGAAACTTCTTTCCACACCATCAACCAAAATCAACGGACTGGAATTGCCATCATTCAACGAACCAGCTCCACGAATAAAGATACGAGGATCCTCACTTCCTGGCTGACCACTTCGCTGAACAGTCATCAAACCGGGCATTGCTCCTGCCAATGTGTTCATAACATTTGAACTTGGAGTTTTCAAAAGATCTTCAGTATCAACCGAGGAAATCGCCCCGGTTACTGTTGCTTTTTTCTGCACACCATAAGCAATAACCTGAACCTCTTCAACCTCCATCACATCTTGTTTCAGGATAATCTTCATCTTTGCCGAAGCTGGCACTTCGGCTGTTTGATATCCAATAAAGCTTACCTGTAAAATTGCTCCTGCAGTCACATCAGGAAGCGTAAAATCACCATTAATATCGGTAACAATACCTTGTGTTGTACCTTTGACAACAATGGTTGCACCAATAATTGGTTCGCTAGCATCGCTGGTAACATTACCCGTAGCAGTAATCTTGCTTTGAGCAGATACTCCCAGCGACAAAAAAGTCATAAAAAAAAGCGAAAGAATCATTCGCAATGTGTTGAATTTTTTTGTCATATCAACCATTAGTTTAATTAGATAAATTACACTGGTCGGAAGAGTCATATCGACAATTAGATTCATCGAAAAGAACCATCATTAATACCGCAATTGAAATGATATAACTCTACAACCTCACTTTCGAAGCAAACTTACCGGAGCACTGTTCTAACCAGTTGCTGATTTGTAGCAAAAAGAAATGCATTTGTAACACTCAACTCGTAACACCTAACTATCAACACATTACATTTGCCAAAAATTAACAAACACTACAACAAAACAGCTCTATTTATTTATCCTGCTATCATGATTTTAAAGGATTTATTACTCACTATTGAGCACTCTAATCTCTCTTTAATCTCAAAAATAGCTAGTAGTAAAAGTATGTACGAATGGGAGTAGAGTTTGAGTAAAATTTGAGTATAAACTTTTGTTGTTTTGGAAATTGATAAATGGTAGGTTGTGGATTAAAGTAACCTTGTCTCGTGCCCCCCTTTTCCCACTATCATTCGGGACGAATTTGGCACACATTCGCTACACATTCGGCAGAGCAGCATCTTATGCAGCTTTTTTTGCTCTAATTCTTTCATTTCATGCAGCATGTAAAAATGAACGGTGGTTGAGTTTCACTGTCATAAAGTTAACAAAAATGCCTATTTATGGGATCTCCAAAACCTTATTTATTTCATTTCTTTTCTCCTTCATATACACTGATGGTGACATACCATAGATTGATTTAAACGTACGTGAAAAGTGAGATGTACTCTCAATACCAACCTCCCACATCACCTCAGAAACATTCATCCCTGAAGTCTCTAACAACTGAGCGGCACGTTTAAATCGGTAAGAACGAATTAGCTCCACGGCCGACTGACCGCATATTGCCTTCAGCTTGCGGTGTAACTGCATCCTGCTTAAGCCAATTTCAGCACATAAGTTGGTAACCTCAAACTGATTATTGGAAAGGTTCTCCTCAACCACCTTAATGACACGTTGAAGGAATTCATCCTCACGACTAGGTAAGGTAAGCTTTTCTGGCTCAGTGATTGATAGCTTCTTAATATAAGATTTCTGACGCTGTAAAATATCAATCATATTGGTAATTTTCTGTCTCAGGATATTAGGATTAAAGGGTTTGGGAATGTATTCCTGAGCCCCTAATTTTAGGCCATTCAGTTCATTTTCTTCGGTAGACATCGCTGTTAGAAAAACTATTGGAATATGACTTGTCTTGATATTTGCCTTCAATTTTTCACACAATTCATATCCATTCATTTTAGGCATTAGGATATCGCTCATGATTAAATCAGGGATAAACTTGATGGCCTTTTCTAATCCCTCTTCTCCATTGGAAGCAGTGCAAACCTGGTACTGCTCCGACAAAACACTTTTTAGATAGTCTCGAATATCTGGTTCATCCTCAACTACCAATACAATAGGCAATTGCTCGTTATTGGAGTGATCTTCTCGAGCTAATACTATTGATTTTGCTGCGTCAGGAGTATACTGCTCTTCCCTGTTAATTTTTTGTTCCACAGTACTTACAATATGACTTCGATATAATGACTTTCCTAAAGGCAGATTTAAACAGAATACCGTTCCCTCTCCTTCGGTACTCGTAACTGATATCTCTCCTTTGTGCAGTTCAACCAACGATTTTGTTAATGACAAACCTATTCCCGTACCTCCATGGGTATCATCTACCTGGTAGTAATTCTTGAAGATATGTTTCAATTTTCGCGGAGGTATACCAATACCTGTATCCTTCACTGTAATTGACAACTTATCGTGGGAGATATTACACATCAGACTAATCGCTCCATTATCAGGAGTAAATTTCATGGCGTTGGATATCAGATTGTACAAGATTTTATCCAGCTTATCGAAGTCGAGCCAGGTATTATGCGACTCTAAATTGGTTTCGAAACGATAATGAATATTCTTTTGCACAGCCAAATCATCAAATGAAGTCTTAATGTCACGAATAAAAGCAACAACATCATCCTTCACAACTTTTAATACCAGATTACCTGTCTCAATTTTTCGGAATTCCAATAGCTGATTGATCAACACCATTAAGCGTCGAACATTATGCTGAATGGGCTTCAGCCGCTTAAGAATTGCCTCATCTTCATTAAACTGATTCACCAGATCGGTAAAAGGAGCATTAATCAATGTTAAAGGTGTACGAAGTTCATGTGAGATATTTGTAAAAAACTGCAGCTTCGCTTCGTTTAGTTCTCTCTCCTTCTGCAATATGGTTTGCTGCATTTGCAACTTATACTTATCACTCACCTTCACCACTGAATAGCGGGTAAATAAAAGAATCAATAATACAATTGCCATTGCATATAATAAATAGGCCCACCACGAAAGCCATGGTGGATGCATTATCACAATTTCCAAGATAGCGGAACTTTCATCCCAGACACCTACAGAGTTACAAGCACACACCAAGAACTTATATTTTCCAGGAGCAAGATTGGCATACTTTGCACTGCGATTGCTGGCATCAGCATAAATCCAGTCGTCATCAACTCCTTCCAGTTTATATACAAATTTGTTTTGCAATGGATCAAGATAATGGAAACCATTAAATTTCAACTCAATACTCTTTTGAGTATGATCAAAACGGACTTTATCTATTAGTGCGGGATTATACGTACTTTCTCCTTTTTCCTGAGCCAATACTTCGAAAGATTCTCCGTTGACTATCAGTTCTGTTATGTATGTTTGAGGTGGAATATTATTTAGATTAATTGAGTCGGGATTAACAACATCGATACCATTAACAGTTCCAATAAATAATTGATTTGTTCTGCTACAATACTGTAGGGATGTTAAATAATTCGAACTTAAACCTGAGGTTTTATCAAACGTAAGAAACTTACCGGTGTTTACTTCGAACTTCACTAATCCGTTATCGGTAGTTAGCCACAACGTATTGGGATCAGAAGTAATCAGACTAGTAACTTTCTTTCCGGGGAATCCATTTTCGTGGGAATAATTCTTTATTGACACCTGATTTCCTTTCGAGTCTAAATCTACCTGATACAAGCCATTAGATGTTCCCACCCAAAGCGTTTGACCAATACGTTTCATGTCCCATACATCATTGGATTTTAAGAAATACGACACCTGATAATCTTGGCCGTAGCTTCCATATCGAACACAGTTCAATCCTCCTCCTTTGGTTCCAATCCACATAACAGAGTCGACCGGATCACTATAACATTTAGTCGTTTCACTGCTGGATATCTGTGCATGTTCTACTGACGACTCAAAGAAATAGATGTAATCTTGCAGATAGTCCTTTGCTCCATTAATCCAAAATACGCCATTCCAGGTTCCTAACCAATAGTTGTTATAATGATCCTCTGCAATGGAGAAACTATAATCGGTTCCTTTATCAATTGTCTTGTACACATAAAATGGTTCATCGGAAGATTTTTCTTTTCCACCCTTTAAACAAAATGAAAAACCTTGGCCTGTAAACCATATATTATGCTTACTATCTTCTGTTATTGAGGTTATTTGAGAGATATTAAATCCACTATTCTTTCTATTGTATACACGCTGAGTATTATCTCTAGTATTATATTTAACCAATTGAAAGCCATTCCGTGTCTCCCCCTTTACTGCTATCCAAATATTTGAATATGAATCCTCATACATTGCAGTAATATATTGACATACATCTTCGTCATGACCATTCAATTCTAGCTTCACAAAAGGATTCTTTTGGGAATCTTTTCGAAAGAGCCCATTTAACCGGGTTCCATACCATACGATGCCACTTCTGTCTACAATAAAGTTGGAGATCACATTTGAATACGTAACAACCTCTTCCACAACGTCAATATGATCTTCATAGACATTAATACGATTGATATTGTTCCCCATATCTAACGCGTAAAACACTCCTTGCGAATCCTGTTTTATCGTTTTCAATACAGCTGAAGGATTTAGCTGCATTCTATTTTTAGTAACCAATCCTTTGTTGATTCTAAATTGGTATGTACCTTCACTTGACGTACACAATATTCTGCCCCAGTCATCTTTATAAAGCCCCCTAATCTCCTTTAATTCGGGTAATCTCTTTTTGACGATTTCATTATCAGTAAAGAAATACTTATACAAATACAATCCATGAACTTTGGAACCTACCCACAAATGATCGCCATCAAAGACCAAATGGGTTACAAAATGATTTATTCTTTCTACTAATTCAATATTGACATCAACAATAGCCTGTTCATAGGATATCTCATCATACTGAACTTTATAAATGGCACCACTAATAGCCCCTATGTACATATTACCATCAGGGCCTTTTGCAATTGTACTTACCGCTTCACATTTGATTGTAAAGAAACGCTCTTGTTTTATATTAAAAATACTTACCCCACTTCTGGTGCCAGCCCATACATTGCCGTCTTTATCCAAGGTAAGCGATGAAATTCTGTTTTTAAAAAGGCTAAATTTGTCTTCAGGATCATGACGATAGCTCTTCATTTCATATCCATCATAACAATTAAGACCATCAGCTGTAGCAATCCAGATATAGCCAATATCGTCTTGAAGCACATCAATTACCTCATAATCAGACAAACCTTGATCAAGACTGATATTCCAATCGTTGCCTGTAACAACAATCGTAATTAGTATATTTAAAACTAGTATAATGCCCTTCTTAATCATGGTTGATAGTTTTTTTGATTATTCGATACTTGCTAATCTGAGCTTGACTCCTTATTCCAATAAAAGCCGACACCTCACACATTGGAGGTATCGGCCACAAACCGCAATAACGAGCTTTATTTTAACTCCAAGGTTACTCTTCGATGACCATACTCCATTCGATGGTATCGCCCCTGCTCAGGAGTCCATGTTTTAAATGCTTTAGGGAATTTGTCGCCTTCAATTGATAGCGACAAATAATATTCTCCTAATGGTAACTTTATTCCTTCCAGAAACAGGTCTTTCTTTGAAGGATCAATATCAAGCTTCCATTCTTTATCTTTTGCCTTCAAAACAAATGTTGCTCCAGGCTTAATATCTGCATGTTGGATATCATAGATTGATAACTTGTACGGACCTTTATCAACCACTTTTACTGGCCAACCTTTTTGGTCAGGAACAATTTCGAAATAGAACATATTCACCAATTTCTGTTTTTCTGATCCCAGAATATTTGGTTGTCTTTTCAATCCTCGTTCACTTAGATACTCATCGAAACGCGCTTTATACTCTTCACGCATCTCCTGAAGTTTCTCAGGCATATCATTGGCCAAATCATTTGCTTCAAAAGGATCTTTCTCAATGTTGAACAGCTCTTTTCCTTCAACTAGCTTATATTCTCCACTTACCATTGTTCCTTTCTTCCACATGTTCTCACGCATCGCCATACTTGGAATGTAAAGGTGATAGAAATAGGAATTTTCCCAGGCAACATTTTCACCTTTAATAAATGGATATAAACTACGACCATCGATCACTTTATCCTTCTTCATTGGGATATCAAGAATATCCATTACTGTAGGAACAACATCAACATGAGCAGTATATTTATCAACTGTCATACCTTCTTTAAAATGTCCCTTCCACTTGATGAATAACGGCACTTTGATACCTCCTTCATAAGGATCACCCTTCATCCCGCGTAGTCCGCAGCGATAGCGTAATTGACAATCCCGTTCTTGTCCTGGATAACACTCAGCAGGTCCGTTATCAGTTGCGAAAATAAAGATGGTGTTCTCTTCTTCTCCCAGCTCTTCAATACGCTTCATTAAAGCGCCTAATTGCTCATCGACTTTTTCAATCATTGCATAACACTGACGTGTATGCCAGCTAAGCTCGTTATATTTATCAAATCGACGCATATATTCTTCTGGCACCTGACTTCCATCATGGTGAGTATGTGGCAAGAACGTAGCGACATATGCAAAGAATGGCTCATCCTTTTTCGATTGTTCTTCTACATAGTCGATGGCCTTTTCAAAGATCACATCCGTTAAGAATCGGCCCTTATACGTTTTGTTGGTTCCATTTTCCTCCATCACCGGATCATTACGGAAGAACTGCATTTCATCCCACATATAAGCAACATCAAATCCTTGATCAATTGCGCGCATTGGATAGTTATATCCTAAATGCCATTTCCCAAATAATCCGGTATTGTATCCTGCTTCTTTCAAATACTCTGCAATGGTATTCTCATCGGCGTACATATTCACCTTGCTCTTATTCACTCCACTAACACCGGTACGGTAGTTATAACGACCAGTCATCAATGAAGATCTTGTTGGAGCACATACTGCACTTACGTGGAAGTTATTAAAGAATACACTTTCCTCCATCAACTTATCCATGGCTGGAGTCTTCACGTATGGATTACCCATACAGCCAAAGTCGCCATATCCCTGATCATCGGTCAGGATAAATACAACATTAGGCTTTTTTTCATCAGCTTGTTTGGCTTCCAATGTAGAAACACTCATCAACAAAGGAAGCGAACAAGCCATGTAACTAACTAGTTTCTTCATGTTATTTAAAAGATTTTTAGATTTCCTGATTATTAGACTAGCAGAATCACACAAGAAGTGTATTTCTATTCTTCATAGAACCACTACTGTACTTTCTTAAATCGAATAGCAAGACCACCTCCTGCAGCAAGATCATACTTAAGTGTTGACTTGCTGGTAACATCAATCTTTTCAATTGTGATTGCTTTAGGATTTTCTTTCCAATGCGCATCAGCACCATCTCTGTATACTTCTGCAACATATTTAGCTCCTGCATCAAGGAAACTTAACTTTTGAGAAAATGTTCTTTTCTCCTCATCTGTAGCACATCCTAAATACCAATCTTCTGAATTACGATCCTTACGTACAACTGTATATCGATCTCCTAACTTGGCATCTAATACTTTAGTATCTGCCCAATCGACTGGAACATCAAGGATAAACTGTAAGGCTGGATTACCTTCATAGTTTTCTGGCAAATCGGCTGCCATATGCATCGGACTGTAGATCAGAATATAGGTAGCCAATTGCTTCGCCAACGTCATGTTTGATTGGTTCTTTGGTCTTGTTGGTAGAGTCATCTCAAAGATTCCTGGAGTAAAATCAAATGGCCCTGCCAAACAGCGAGTAAATGGCACAACTGTTAAATGCTCAGGTGGATTACCTCCATCTTTACTCCATGCATCGAATTCCATACCTCTGGCCCCCTCACGAGTCATCATGTTTGGCCATGTTCTGCGAATACCGGTATCTTTAATTGGCTCGTGAACATCTAAACAAATCTGATACTTTGCTGCCAATTTTACTATTCTACGGTAGTAATTCACAGCAAACTGACCATAATGGGTGTGCTTGCCATTCAAATACTGACCAACATGACCTGTTTTGATCGCATCAATGTTATTTGATCTGCAGTATTGAAATGCCTTTTCAACCTGATCCTCGTAATTAGCTACATCTCCACCTGTCTCATGGTGACTTATAATCTGTACTCCTTTATCCTTAGCATACTTTGATAATTCAGTCATATCAAAATCAGGCACAGGCTTATCGAAGATGAAATTACTTCCATCTTTATACCATGCACCATCCCAGCCATAATTCCATCCTTCGGCCAACACACCAGCAAAACCATATTTAGAGGCAAAGTCGATATAACGTTTCACATTCTCGGTAGTTGCACCATGTTTTTCGCCCTGCTTCCAAGTCGACTTCTTCATGTGCATTTCCCACCATACACCAACATATTTAGCAGGCTTAATCCACGATGTATCTTTTATCTTACAAGGAGGGTTTAGGTTCAAAATCATATAATTTGTAACCAGATCACCCGCGTTCTCACCAATCTGAATAGTTCTCCACGGAGATTTAAAAGGAGCTTTACCAACTACTTTTATTCCATTTGGCCATGGGGCAAGATCACACTCTAGTCCTCCCTGATGATCAGGAGCTAAACACATCGATGCATAGTTGGTTAGATTTGCTTCGTGAATACTTACAAGTCCTCCATTCTTTAATTCAACAGTCAATGGAGTATGAACGGTATCAACCAATTGCTCTACACTTGTCTTCTTATACAAGTGCTCGTAGCTATTTTTGTCGTAAGCAGGAATCCACCATGCTTTATCCCCTTTTGCTAACTTAAACTCTGTTAGCTCGTTTGACATTTTAAAACTACCTACTCCTTCTTGTTTAGGAATTTCGTATCGAAACGCCACTCCATTATTGAATAAACGGAAGTAAACATTTAGCTTATAGTTTTCATTTTTAACCTCATAGAGATACTGAGTATAATGATTGCGAACCTTCTGGGTTTCTCCCCATGGCTGTTCCCACTGCTCATCGTATTTGCTTTTTTCAACCTCAACAACTTTTAGCCCCTTGCTAAGATCAAATTCACCTATAAATTCTAATCCCAAACGAGATGAAAGCAGTATCTCCTTTCCATTGTTGAATACTTGATAACTCAGCAATCCGTTTTCGTTACTCAAAACAGCCTCAATCTGGCTGTTGGGACTTTTCATTGTATATTGATTTTTATTCTTACAGAAGCCCAATGATGCACCTGTTAAAATCAATATTACACCTATAATTATTTTCTTCATCTTTGTTAAAGATTTATGGTTTATTCTATATAAAGACTAAATGATCCATGTTGGTCCCTAAACCAACAGCTAACAGTTTTCTATCAACCACCGAGATCAATGAGAAATGGATAAACAAGTATTAACCGATACATTACCACCCATTCACGGGACAAACAATGGATCACTATTATTTAATATTAACTACTTCTGTGTTTGCATTTGCGCTTTTGCCTGATGGGCCAATCGTTTCTTTAGTGCTATTTTATCCTCCTCCAGAATTCTTTTATTTCCAGAATCTGTGTCACGGTATTTCGCACGTAATTCAATAAGTTCTGTTTTCAACTCATCAACCGTAGCTTTGTATTTAGCATTGTTATAAAGATTATTCATCTCTTCCGGATCTGCTTTTAGATCATATAACTCCCAGGCATCAACGTCATGGTAAAAGTGAATTAATTTATATCGCTCAGTTCGTATTCCGAAATGACGCTTCACTGCATGAGGTCCCGGATATTCAAAATATTGATAGAAGATTGCATCTCTCACTTTTTGAGCTGAGCCCTCCAATATTGGTTTTAACGACTCCCCTTGTATATCTTCAGGAATTGCAACACCAGCATAATCAAGAAATGTAGGAGCATAATCGATATTCTGTACCATACCATCTACTTTTTGCCCTCCCTTTACTTTCGCAGGATAGCGCATCAATAATGGTGTTCTTAATGATTGCTCATACATAAAACGCTTATCAAACCAACCATGCTCTCCAAGATAGAATCCCTGATCTGAAGTGTAAACGATGATGGTATTCTCAGCTAGTCCATTATTCTCAAGATAATCCAATACTCGCCCAACATTATAATCAACTGCATCAACTACTTTTAGATAATCCCTCATATAACGTTGATACTTCCACATTGCCAATTTTTTTCCTGACAAATTCTTTTGCTTAAAGTCGGCTTTTATCCTTGCATAAAACTCATCCCATTTCTTCCGTTCTTCGGGCTTCATTCGCGCAAGCTTCTTCATTAGATTAGTGTGACCTTTCTCCGAACCTTCACCTTCCATCTTAAGATCCCATTCAATCATCATATCCTTATAGATTGACATCTCTTGCTCGCAAGCAGCACTAGTTCTCCCCTCGTAGTTGTCCCAATAAGTAGCAGGTATAGGGAAATTTATATCCTCATACATATTCAGACGTGTGGTATCGGGCATCCAATTTCGATGGGGTGCTTTAAAATGTAACAACAGGGCAAAAGGCTTAGAGATATCTCTTTTATCCAACCAATTTAATCCGTTATCACATACAATATTGGGAGAATATCCCTCATAATGCGTTCTTTTCCCCATTTCCTTGAAATCGGGATTATAGTAATCACCCTGATCATAGTGCACACTCCAAAAATCGAATCCTGTAGGATCACTTTTCAGGTGCCATTTCCCCACAAGAGCAGTCTGGTATCCTGCCTGTTGCAATAGCTTTGGGTAAGTCTGTTGAGAACCATCAAATCGTCTGACATTATCAGTCTGTCCATTCATATGGCTAAACTTACCGGTCAACATTACTGCTCTTGACGGAGCACATATCGAGTTGGTTACAAAGCTATTTGTAAATACAACTCCCTCATTGGCAATTCTATCTATATTGGGAGTCTGATTTAATCCATGACCATAGGCGCTTATCGCCTGATAAGCATGGTCATCAGACATGATATAAATGATATTTGGCTTCGTTTCCTTTTGTTCTGTTTTGGCGTACGAGGAACAACCTACCCCCATCGTTGCAGAAAGTGCGCCAAGTAGTAATACTTTAGTCTTCATTTGATACTTTTTTTGCGTAAAAATCTCTCAATTCAAATCCAAATAAGGATTGCTTATAAGGCATTTCATCTTCCCATTTTTTGAAATCACTCTTCAACTCTTCAAAAATCTTAGGGAATTGTTCTTTTAGATCAGTCGATTCAGCAACATCTTCATCCAGGTTAAAGAGATACTCACTTTTACCTTTATTCTCTTTTAGATATTTCCACTTCCCTTTTCTAACAGCTTGTTCTCCTGACTTTCCATTTCGCCAGCATAATGCTCGTTCAACAGATTTAACAGGTCTTCCATTGGATTTGAGCAACGCTATTCCATCCGTTTGTTCATTCATATTTGCATCGGCAAACGATAATACTGTGCATGAAATATCCATCGTAATTGCAACCTGGTTGCATTGCTGCTTGGGCTTGATGGCATTTGTCCATCTCATATACAATGGAACATGAATTCCGCCATCTCGTAACAATCCTTTCTTTCCAGAGAAAGGAGCATTTCTGGCAAGTTTATCTCCCCCATTATCGCTACTAAAAATCACAAGTGTATTTTCATCTAAACCTCTATTTTTAAGCTCTTCAAGAATTCTTCCTACTCCTGTATCAAGACTCTCAATCATATTCACCATATGATTTCTTGTTCCTTTCATCCAGTTTGATCCATCAGCAAGGCAAGGTGCATCATCGGGCCCCTGGTAAGGCCAGTGGGGAGCATTATAAGCAACATATAAGAAGAATGGATCTTTTTCTTTGTAGTGGTTATCAATAAACTCTATTGATTTATCGGTAATAAGATCAGTCATATACTTCCCATCAGTAACAGGCTTACCGTTTTCATATAAATCAGGATTTTGATTTTTATCACAATGTCGGAAGTAATCGATATTGCCACCAAAAAAACCAAAGAAATTATCAAAGCCTTGACGCTGAGGTTGCATATAAGGTAATTCACCAAGATGCCATTTTCCTACCATCCCGGTTGAATACCCAACATCCTTTAATGCTTTTGGTAAGGTTTCACCATCACGAGGTAAACCAATATTATCAACACCTAAATAAAAGGCTCCCTCCATATCCTTAAATCGAGCTTGATATCTACCAGTCATCAGCGCACACCTCGTTGGAGTACAAACAGGCCCTGATGTATAATAATTTGTAAACTGTACTCCCTCACGCGCAAGTCTATCGATATTAGGAGTATTAATATCAGGACACCCATTAATACTCAAATCACCATAGCCGAGATCATCTGCAAGAATCAAAACAACATTTGGTCGTTCCTTTGCTATAACTGCATTTCCATGAGCAACAATCCCAAGACAAGCAAGTAAACCTAGCTTTGCAATTTTATTCATTTGAATTAAGATTTATTGATTTAATCGTATAACTCTGTTTCAAAAGTAGATATACAACGATGAGAGTAATTGCTCATAGGTAACACACTTTTGACAAAATGAGTTGATTATGGCAAACACCTAACGATCAAGTAAATTAAAGGCTGTAATCGTTCAACTCTTTGAACTATATTACAGCCTTTTGATATGTTATCCTTACTTATTATTGTGGAAATACATGCTTTGCCACATCAAAGTATTGCTCTAAATTTGGATTAAGAGTCACTTCTTGAGAAGGTAAAGGAAAGATCCAATTGTTAGGATTTCCAACATCTTTTACTGGTTGAAAATCGACTGCATCAGTATTCGATTCAATAGCTGCTTTCACAAATTCTCTTCGTTGCATATCTCTCCAACGAACACCTTCTCCGGCAAACTCCAGTTTACGCTCATTCAATATAAACTCAAGGAAATCATCCTTCGAAAGACCTGTAGGTACTGGAGATACTCCTTCTCCAAATGCCCTATTTCTTACTTGATTTACCGCATCATATGCTGCTGCAGTAGGACCATTAACTTCGTTATCAGCCTCGGCAAACATTAGCAATACTTCGGCATAACGAATAATCATGATATCTCTGAAAATACCATTATGGTTTTTAAGTGGATGACTCATTGCCGTCCATTTCTTAAATGTAGGCTTTCCATAGCGGGAATCGCTCCAGTTCACTACTTCAAAATCACCATCCCCCGTAGGATGATCGATACTTTTCCACTCCGTTAGGAATGTAGCAGTTTTACGCGGATCATCATCTGGAAAGTTATTGAAGAAACCTATTGATGCATTATGATCCTGCCAACCTGTTTTTGCTCCTGGAACACCCTTATCTAGCCTGTCTTCAGGGAAAAAGCTTTGTCCAATTAGACAAGCTCTGGCTGCAGCTCCTGAATTAAATTCTACCTCTGAGAACATAATCTGGAAGATTGACTCGGAGTTATTGTCATAGCTCTCTTCTTTCTTCCATAAATCCTCGAAATTGTCGACTAATGCATACCCCATTTGCATCACCTCGGCAGACTTATCACGTGCTGATTTATATTTTGCTTCATCCTTTACAGGCCATCCTGCCCAGGTTAGATATAGCTGAGCAAGTAATGCCTTAGCTGCACCTAATGACGGGCGACCGTACTCATTTCCCCAATTTGCTGGTAAATGTTGTTCACAATACTTCAAATCTTCTTCGATGAACTCATAGATTTCGAGTACACTGCTACGTGACTCTTTTCCTGAATTGGCAGAAGCAGTAATCAATGGTACACCACCAAAATTTCGAACTAGATAGAAGTAAGAAAGCCCCCTTAAAAAACGCATTTGCGCCGTATATGAAGTAATAATATCTTCTGAGAGCTCTGTTTCAACAGTATTTTCAAGAAATACATTTACATTATAAATTGCCTGCCAATAATCTTTCCATGTTCTTTCATAAAAAGAATCCACATTATCAGCTGGAGGATTAAATTGATCTACTCCAATACGATTATCCTTATTGGTTCTGGTTGAGATATCATCACCCATCACATACTGGTACATGTGATGATTCATAAACGTAGGATAGGCAAAATCTTTATATGCTCCCATCACAGCAGCATTTAAGTCGCTTTCCGACTTATAAAATGAACCAGATAACAAATTACTCTCAGGAGTATAATCTAAGTCGCTACAAGAAGCCAGCATTATTCCGGCCAA
Source organism: Puteibacter caeruleilacunae (assembly GCA_005217565.1). Lineage (GTDB taxonomy): Bacteria > Bacteroidota > Bacteroidia > Bacteroidales > Prolixibacteraceae > Puteibacter > Puteibacter caeruleilacunae. The sequence continues at coordinate 650,743 of SJCO01000001.1, read as the reverse complement.
TAGATATATGATATATGTTTTATTGATTTTCATAATTCAAGCATTTTAGTCATTAGAAAGTTACTTTCAATCCCACGGTTACCATCTTTGGAATTGGAACAAAAGATTCCGCTACTACAGAGTTATCGGTATCACTATTTCCTGATGACGTTATCTCAGGATCATACCCTTTATAATCTGTCAATGTCAACAAATTAGATCCTGACACATACACTTTACAGGCATCTATTTTCCATTTTGCTAACAGATCCTTTGGTAAGTTATAAGTCAAAGAAACATTCTTGAGTCGGGTAAATGTTCCACTCTCCAGAAACATCGTCGACAATAACTGAGTTGCATTTGCTGAATTGGTATATGCTGGTACTACATTACTTGCATTGTTTGGAGTCCAACGATCCTTAATTTCAGCAGACGTAGCCTGACGGTTTTGATTAGCTAAACCTAGAAGCAATGCTCTGTTTAGATTGTAGATATTTCCTCCAACACGTCCTTGCACCAATACATTTAAATCAAAATTCTTATAACTTAAATCGGTTGTGAATCCCCAGGTAAATTTCGGCATGGAAGAACCGATATGAACGCGATCATCATTATTAATTGCTCCATCATCGTTGGTGTCAATATACTTAGGATCTCCTGGAACTAATCCATATTTTGCTGCTTCAGCCTCTTCACCCAACTGGTAGATACCATCGAAAATTAGTCCAATATATTGTCCCATCGATTTGCCTTTGGCTACCACTGACACATTTCCACCACCAATTCCATTGTAATATTTCCCACCGGTTTGAATCTCATCGACAGATATTTCCTGCCCCGAATTAGGGTCATAAGTTGTTCCTAAATCAAGTACTTTATTTCGGTTTAAAGAGAAATTACCGCCTAGTTTCCATTTCCAGATCTTACCATCTAATACCCTATAGCTTGATACAATATCAACACCTTTATTTTCCATCTCTCCAATATTGTCGGTAATCTTGGTTACACCAGCGTAAGAAGGAAGCTCACGCTGCAATAAAAGATCAGATGATATTTTACGATAGAAGTCCAGAGAAGTTGATAGGCGACCATCCAACATGCTCATCTCAATACCAATATCAGTCTGCACATTCTTCTCCCATGTTGCATCTGGCGAAATACTTGAATTCTTTGGAACTACACCAAGAACAGGATCTCCATTGCTCACAGGATAGCTATAGATATGCCCTGGCCATCCGCCGTTGCCTTGTGCTGATGTTCCTGCAAAACTCAAGAAATAGTTATTTACGTCACCAACATTCTGGTTACCTGTTGATCCATATGAAACTCTAAACTTCAGGAAATCAAATGCCTCCAAATTCTTAATAAACTCCTCTTCAGATACGATCCACGACACTCCTGCAGAAGGAAAGAATCCCCAACGATTACCTTCCATAAAATTAGATGAACCATCATAACGACCAGTCACTGTGACAATGTATTTATTGGCATATTGATAGTTCGCACGCAACATATACGACTCAATCTTATTCTTTGAACTATAAGGAGTAACTGAAATACTTTTGGCAGATGCAAGTCCTTCGTAACCTAATGACTCATTTACAAGATCTGATGCTGCTAAAGAAGAACCATCATGTTTAAAATATGAAAACTCTTGTACTGCATCCAACTTAAGCTTATGAATATCAAATTTTCTTTCGTACGATAATTGATTGGTATACATCATGCGAAGCTTCGTATCATCTTTCCAGTTGATCGATCCATTAGGAACAATAATAGTAGATTGATATTTCTTGTTTTTCGCGTTCACATACTCCAATCCACCGCTTGTTCTGAAAGTAAAACCATTCCAGAACTTAAATTGCAAGTACATATTTCCATAGATTTTATTGGTTATGTTTTTCTGCTCAGTTTCCATAACACTAATCATGCTACTTTGCTGAATTGTACCTAATCCTTTTTCTGAAAACAGGTTATACTCACCATCAGTATTATAGATTGAAGAAGTAGGATCAAATGTAAGCACGTTGGTCATGTTCACATTACTTCCATCGCTAACTTCACGATTCAATGAAATATTCATTCCAGCAGTTACCGCTTTGCTCAATTCTGAGTTTACCTTCAAACGAGTTGTATATCTATCGTATGTTTTATCAAATAAAATTCCTTCATTAGACAGATAGTTCAGCGACATATAATAATCGGTCTTTGAAGTTCCACCACCAACAGATAACTGATGACTCTGAACAATTGAATTATCTTTGATTGCCTTATCTTGCCAATCAGTACCTCCACCATTCTTTAATGCCTCAATATCGGTACTTGAGAATATTGGATCATTACCAGTTACTGCCATTTTTGCGTTCACTTCCTCAGCATATTCTGCTGGCGACAACAGATCTAACTCTTTAGCTGCATTCTGAACACTTACATATGAATCAACTGTAACATTAAATCCTCCTTTTTTACCATTCTTTGTTGTAATGATGATAACCCCATTAGCACCTCTAGAGCCATAAATAGCTGAAGCTGAAGCATCTTTCAACACATCAATCGACTGTACATCATTAATATTGACCGTATTAATATCGCTTACAATTAATCCATCAACCACATAAAGTGGACTATTATTAAAATTGATAGAGTTTACTCCACGGATCCTGATCTTATATCCGGATGAAGGATCTCCACTAGTCTGTGTAATATTTACTCCGGCTACCTTACCTTGAAGAGCCTGATCAACTTTTGATATGGGCTGTGATTCAAAATCCTCAGTCTTTACAGATGTCACAGCTCCTGTTAAATCACTTTTCTTAGCATTTCCATAGCCAATTGCTACAACCTCATCCAATCCAATAGCATCTTCTTCTAATGTTATATTGATTACTTCCCGGTTACTGATTAATACATCCTGACTTTTCATTCCTACAAATGAAAAAGACAATACCTCAGCGCTAGATTCAACATTTAGCGTGTACTTTCCATCAAAGTCGGTGGTAATACCAACAGTTGTTCCTTTCACAATTACCGAAACACCTGGAATAGGGTCTCCATTTTTATCTACAACAGTACCCGTAATGGTTTTCTTTTGCTGATTAGCTTGTTTTGTTGATAAAGCTTGGGCTGGTTTAGAATCAATTATCTCTTTTTTTCCTATAATAACTTGTCGATCTTTTATTCTGTAGCTATTGCGTGTCCCCTTCAACAATTGCTTCATGATCTCCTCTATAGCAAGGTCTTTTCCCCGCACATTAACTTTTCTCCCGAGATCAAGATTCTGATCCTGATAAAAGAATATGAATTCACTTTGAGATTCAATTGCTTTAAGAACATGCTCCACAGAAACACGTTTCAGATTTAACGATAAGCGCTCATTTTGCGAATAGGTATTCGCGCTAATCGTTAAAATAGAACAGAATATCAGTAGAAATGAGATTTTCATAATCAATAGCATTTTCCGGAGACTTTTCATAAAGCCCCTTTCTTTTAAATGTTTTTTCATAAATTTGTGTATTGAAATTTGACAAATGACCTATTGGTCTGTTAATTTTTGACAACCGGGATTGGTTTGGCGACGGATCCCGGTTTTGTTTCTAATTAGTTTTATTCCTTCTGCGACATAAGCCTTCTAGTGTTTTATTATATACTTATCATCTTTTTTAAATACCATTATTGAGGATGCATATTCAACTGTTTCCAGTACTTCTTCCAATTGCTTAGTTAGATCAAGTTTTCCAGAGAAGCTTATATCTTTTAATTGTTTATCACATATAATCTCCTTGTTGTAGAAACGCTCTAACTTCTTGAATACATTACATAGTGATTCATTTTTAAATACAAGATAGCCGTTAATCCATGAAGTATACTTATTCAGGTCAACCTCTCGGGATACAATTTTCCCCGACGACCGATCCAACCATACACTCTGTCCCGGTTCCATCTTTATCCTGTCTTTGAAAATACCATGCTTGCTTATAAAAGTTACAACTCCTTCAACCAAAACTGTTTGATCAACCTGTTCATCAGCGTATGCCGACACATTAAAGGATGTGCCAGTAACCATGATTCGGGAATTCTTAGTATGAACCACAAATGGATGTTCTTTGTCAGACTTAACATTAAGATACGCTTCCCCTTCAAGATATATTACCCTTCTCTTCCCTGTGAACTTTGTCGGAAACGATATTTTACTGCCAGAATTTACATATATATGAGTTCCATCGGGCAGATACAATTCTGATGTTTTACCATAAGGAACAACCAACCTGTTTTGTCCATCTGAGACTTTACGATAAGACGTTCCAATTATCGTATCAGTATTAACAACGAGATTACCGTGTTCATCTTGAATTATTTGAGACTCATTATTCTCAAACGATTTGACTGTACCATCTGGTAAGATTACCTGAGCATGGTCGCCGAGATTATTCAATGTATCAAATTCAACATCCTGTTCGATTAATAAAAAGCGAACCGTTACACCTAAAGCAACAATCAATAATATACCGGCTGCATATCTAAGTATGTTTAAGGTACGTAATCTCCCTCTTCCCTTCTGCCCATTCTTTATTCTCGTTTCTAATTTTTCTAATCTTGAAACTGATACTTCAGGCTCAACAACCCTTAGCATGCATATAAATTTCCTTGCCTCTTCAATAGATTGCTCTTGGGATGGATGATCTTTTATATAATTGTTCCAAAAACGTTCCGATTCATCATCACCTTTTACAACCCACTTTATAAAAGTTGAATCATGAATGAAATCGTCAGTTTTATAATTCTCAAAATTTGTCATGTCGTTTATTTGCTCTGTCTATTATATAAAGACATGACATTATCAAACATCATCACTCTTTTGATATTTTTTTTACTTTTTTTTGAAGATCCTCATCTTCAACACCTCTATTCATCTAGCAGCAAACAACTTACATACTTCGTAGAAATATTAAAAAATTATCTCCATTTACCGGCGAGTAACAATAATAAGGCTGATTGATCGGTAAGTCGGTTACGTAGAGACTTTATGGCACGATAAATTATATTGCGACAAGATTCAACTTCCATATCCATAATTTCAGCAATCTCATCATACTCCATCCCTTTAGTGTATCTTAAATAAATAGCCTCTTTTTGTCGTCCAGATAATAAGTTTAGCTCTTTAGCCAACATTTGCTTTTTGCGATTTACTTCCTCTTGTTCAATGATCTCTTCTTCGACAGGAAAATGGACATCAAACTCATACTCTACCGATTCACCTACCATATATTTCTGCTCTCTTTTTAGTTGGCGAAGTAGGTTATTTCGAAAAGCTTTGATTAGGTAATATTCAATTTGGTCAGTATTTTTAATGCTCTTCGATTTGTTCAATAAATCAGTAAATAAATCATGAATACAATCTTCAACAACATCCTGTTTACTTGTAAACTTTAGTCCATAAACATATAAATTACGAACAAAATGTGAGTAGATCTTTGCAAAAGCATCTTGATCTCCTTGCAGCATTTTTTTCCACAATTCAATATCTGACTTATCTAAGGACATATCTGGTTAGTTCGGTTAACAGCCGTGAATATACATCTATTGCACGTTGTTTCCAAATACACCATATATAGCTCAGGTTACACTCGACTGAAAAAAAAAGAGACCGACTATACAGCCGATCTCTAAATATTTCATTCTAAGTGTTCTTAAATCTTACTAACTTTTAGTTGGTGCATCACACCATCAAAACCATTCTTCTCATTTCCAATTGTTCTAAGTGGAAACACAAGTGTTTGCTGAATGTACATCTTATTAATCTTACCATCCTCTTTTTTATGTTCTTCAACTTTACCTTGCAAGCGCTCTACTTCTTTTCCATTCACCAATAAAGCTGTTCCTTTATTGTTACCTTGGATACCAATAGAAACACGTTCTCCTGCATTTATAGCATAATCAAAGGTATAGAAATATCCATCACGCTTAAACCCTAATACGATTTTATCATTCTTAGGTACTGCAACAAATTCGGCATTCTCAGAAGAGAATAAAATCATTTCTTTTGATGCTGTAGAGTTAAATGTAACATCAAAATCAACTTGATAAGGATATCCTATTTCTTCAACTGGAGTGGTTAAGTTTACTGAACCATTGAATTCAATACCAACACCTTTTTTATATTTTGCTCCATCATTCGCTACAACATCATAACCATTAGCTGAATTATCCTTCTTATTAGATGCTGTAAAATCATAGCTTAGTACTTCTGATCCTTTTGACGGAATGTTTCCCATTACATTTACATAAGGAGCTTCAATCAATTTCTTAGCGATACCATTGAAAGTGTCCTGAGTATAATTATCCTTCTTGCCTTGCCACATCTTCTGGGCCAATACCTGAAGTGCAGGGAAAGTTCTATGGTGAACATCCTTTTCACTAATTCCATTTCCACAGTGGTCGTTCCAGACAGCGAACATTCCTCCACTTACACTTGGGTGACCGAATGGGAATACATCTCCTCCGATTAAATTTGGTTCCCACTTCTCAAATAAGAACTTCAAATTCAAATAGTCGTAATAATATCCTGCTGCAGGAACAATATATAGATGACGATCAGACGTACTAATCAATTCATATCCCTGTTCTATCATATCTCGTGGATTGGCATAACCATTATACCAGGCATTCATTATTACGTTTTCAGAAGTCACAGGAGTTTCTCCTTTTGCGTGAGTCAAAGCCCCCCATAAACGGGCACGCTTACCGTAGCTTTGTACAAGTTTCAAGTAGTGGTCTGTAAACTTACGAAACTCTTCGGCTTTCTTTTTAGAATACTCATCAGTTCCGATGTGCACATCTGGTCCAATGAATACAGGTTGATCTCCGCTAAGATATTCATCAAACAGCTTATCAAAGAAATCATAAGTTTCTTGCTTTGTAATATCCAGGTGATCCATTCCATACTCTTCACTTCCAAGTGATGGTTTATACTGTGTAAAAGCTAAAGAGTGAGCAGGAATATCAATCTCTGGAATTACATTAATTCCATAATCCATTCCCAATTTCTGTAAAGCTGTAAACTCTTTCTTAGAATAAGATCCATCTTTAGCAGTTAAACCAGGAAATGTTTCTGATTCCAAACGAAATGCAGCATACGTTTTGTTCCAGTCGTTTCCAAAAAACTGTTTGAATCCATTATCATTTAGGTGAATATGAAATTCATTCATTTTATAATACGACATGATACGAACATAGTCCTTCAAGAAAGCCAATCTGAAAAACTTACGACCAGTATCGAGCATAAAACCTCGTCGAGCATATTTTGGATAGTCTCTTGTAATTCCTTTAGGTATTTCACTTTTGTATACATTAGCCAATTGTAAAATGGTGCGTGTTCCCATGAAAATACCTTTAGGAGTATTAGCAACCAACTTAATACCATCTTCAATTATTAGGCGATAGCCCTCTTCTCCAAGTGCTTTATCATCACAATCTAAAGAAACATAGATAGCACCAGATTTGTAACTACCTGATTTGACTGTAAAAGTACGGTCTCCAAAGAAATGAAGATCCTCAGTAAATAATTTCATACTAGAGGCAAGCTTATCGTAGTCTTCCGAATGAATGATAACTTTACCCTTCTTTCCTAGTTCAAATGTTCCATTCAATCCATGCCACTCACGAAGTGAAGGAATAATTTCAGGACAAGCATTTCCTGTTTGTTTTTGAGTATACTCCCCAGGCACCAATACCTTTTTATTCGGAACATCAGTACGCTCATTAGAAGATACGTCAACTAACTGATAGTACAGTTGTACTTCTGCATCAACTAAAGGCTTGATTATATTACCTTTGTTATCCACAACTTGTGGACGATCGCTACCTTTCAATTCCAATCGATAACCTTGCGGAGCATCAGGATTGACGATTTTATTGGTTCCTTTACTTACCGAAGCAATTTCACCTACAAGTAAGGCTTTTTTCTCAATAACAGAGAGTTTCTTCTTTTCATCTTTGCAATAACCAAAACTACTACCGCACATCAAAATATAGCACGTGATAGTCAGTCTTAGAAATACTTTGGAAATTGAGAGATGAGAGTGATTTTTCCAACTTTTTCTAAACATTGTAAGGTTTTGTTAATAATTTATACTATTTAATTATCAATAAAAATTCAATTTTTAAATTAATAGAATTCTATTTTCCATGAAAATAACATCAGTTGTAAGCTTCTAATATTATGAACATAAATCATCAATGCTCAATGCTTACAACGTCTCATAAATAAGCCTCGATGATTATTCGTGAATCATCGAGGCTTCAAACTTTGTTTCACATGGTTCAAATGTAATAACAAATATCCTTACTTCATATGTAAAATATCAGGTATTATTCAATCACTACCCTAAAACCTACATTATAAACCTTTTGATAAGGGTAATAATATCTCTTACTAGTTGCAGCTGATCGTTTAGGTCTATCTCTCCATGATCCACCTTTAACGACCTTCATATCCGCGTTATAGAAATTATCCTGATACTTACTTCCATTTTTATAAGACGATCTTGTCCACTCAGCAACATTTCCGTGCATATCATATAATCCCCAAGGATTAGCCTGATATTTTGCGATCTCACTCACGATCATATTACCATCATTAACTGACTCCTCCCGAGGGATAAATGCATAATGCTTCATACTTGGATTATTATCGCCAATAAATCTCGGATTAACTCCTCGTACTGCAAATTTCCGCACTTCGTGATCAGCAAGATTCTCATATTTACTGAAATCTTCCTCTCCAGATCCATACCAGAAATCATTATCACTACCAGACCTACAAGCCCATTCCCACTGGATATCAGTTGGTAAAGTTACTTTTCGATTGATTTTCTTACTTAACCACTCACAATAAGCAACAGCTTCATCATAAGAAACGCGAATTACAGGTTGATTAGGCATATTAGCTGGATATCCAGGAGTCGTATGATCTTTCCACTGCTGATCAATATATCGACTATCATGCGTTGGATCAAATAATGCATATTGAGCATTCGTTACCTCGCATGTTCCCATATAGAATGACTCATCGACATGTTTCACTCCACCATTCTTTTCATCACCAAAGCCACTTTTACTTCGACTAACAAATTTTCCTTCAGGAATACGTGTAAATGTCATACGCTGACCATCACCTAATTCAAATGAAACTGTTTTATCGTTCAACTTAGCCTGCTTACTCTGAGCTTCCGATTTAGAGAAAGGCCATCCTTCAATAGTAACAGCAGAGCCATTCTCCACTTTCATCTTTTTAGGTGCAACAGGCTCGATTTTCTTATGCTCAAGATGGGCAACTAAGCTATCGTATTCGGCTTCTGGATCAACAGTAACGTTAGCATAACGCTTATTCAAACATTTTCTTCGGGCATCCTGATCGAAATTACGAAATTCAGGAGGAGACCATTTTCCACGATATGGTGCATTCAAGTCGATCCATGCATACAACTTCTCCCAATCTTCATTACTCATTTCAACACCATAGTGTCCTCTCTGAAGCATTTGAATCAATTCACTTGTATTGGCATTATACTCCATTGGATTCAATAAGTGCAAATCACTTTCAGGACCAGGTCGACGAACAAATGGATGTAACGACATGTATGACTTGTCTTCAAGGAAGAACTGAGACTTAGCCTTACCTTTATGGTCTACTAAATCACTTTTCCTAAAATCAGGTCTTCCTTTTTCCTGTCCATTATGACATGAAAGACAATACTTGTCTAACACTGGCTGTACTTCATAGCGGAAAGAGAATGGACGTGGACTACCTTGCCAATGCTTAATCTTTGATGCTGCTCGTCGTGATGCCAAAGTATGAATATTTGGTGGAGCCTGACTGGTACGTTCGTGACATCCAATACAGGATACATTTTCTCCAGGCATACCAACGAGCCATGAACGCATTAACTGTAGCGCTTTTCCTGAAGCATCTAACGGTTGAATGGCAATAGGTGTGTTTGCTGGAATTTTAAATAACGCAGATCCATCTTTCTCAACAGGAACAGTACCTAGAACACGCTTAATATCCCAACTACTCTCAACACCTACAGTATGATGACCTCCTGTACTAATGTGACCGTAGTGATAGGCAAATAAACGTAAACTTTTCACAGTACCTCGAGGAATATTCTTTAAACCGTCACCTACGTAAATATCAGTCAAGAATACTGTTGCTTCTTTTTCGCCTTCTTTAATCTTAGGCAGGATAACTGGAGGGCGCTGCTGTTTCTTTACAGGAATAGGATCGAATAATCCGGCACCTTCAACTTCCTTAATCAAAGTCATATTATTGAAAACATCAACCAAGTAAATTCCCCACAGAGCATTTTCATTCATTTTGGCCGACACTAGAAAATACTTATCATTTAATGGATAAGGGTGGATAAACTGAGGCCATACTCCCCTTACTAATTGGTCCTTAATCTCAGCCTCGACCTTTCTTCCTCTATGTGGAATTTCATGCACCATTCCCTCTGCTTCAGATCTTCCTTTTTTAGGATCAAGCAAGATCAATCTTCCTGAACGAGAGATTCCATGGTGGCCACCAACAATTCCTACCAACATTGTTCTGTTATCAGGAATTGGTCGGGCATACATATATGAGTTAGGGAAATAAGAGTTACTTCCGTAATACTCCATCTGCCCTGTTCCATCTGGATTACAACTCATCAAGATACGACTAAAATAATGTGCAAGATCACTATATTCCCAGCGCAAATAAAGCACCCTTCCGTTATTAAGAACTACAGGACAAAAGTCGGTATCCTGCTCATAGGTCAATTGTCTAATCTTTCCAGTCTTACGATCGAGTAAATACATAACCGCCATTGGGCGACTTCCTCCCTCACACGGTAATCCTTGATACGTAGCATCTGATGTATAAATGATATTACCATCAGGAAGATAACAAGCATCAAAATGGTTCACGTCAGGCAATGAATCTGGCGTCAAACAAGTTATTCCTTTTCCTTTAATTCCAGACTCATATACATGCCATAGTCCTCCATCATTTACTGAAGAGTATAACATTTTATCAGCATCAAAATCAAGTTCAAGATCTGTTATTAAGCGTTTCGCTTTTGGATTTACAACAGTTGAAATTTCTTTATCTCCCCTAATATCTGACAACAAGGATATGGTATTATGCCAATCTCCTTGAATAGGAATAATTTTTGTGTTATTATGAGAATTTAACGAAGGAAAACCAAACTGCTTAGGCATTCGCATACGACTTTGATTAATGTCACGTTTGATAAACATGATTTCATTAAAATCAAGTAACGGATTTGCAAGTAAGGCCTCATCTATTGTTGCCAGATACTTTTCAACGTCTTTCAACACAGAGCGATTTCCTTGTGCTAATCCACCTAACAATTCACTCTTCTCTTTCTCCAGTTTTTTTACACTCGCCAAATACTCTTCTGCTTTGGTATACTTCTCAGGGAACGATGTCTGACAATCTTTGATTGCCATCTTTACTGCATCAAACTCAAGGTTTTTAATACGTTCACTTGCTTTATTGATACGGTGTGACAAAACAAATGCCTGACGCAATTCATAAACCTTCGATTGATCAGATGAATTACCTGGCTTTTTAACGCAATTAAGACATTCCTTACGATAGAAATTAAGAAGTGCATTTAAAGGGTTATCTTTCAGTTTGATCGTTGTTATTCCTTCAGCTAATTCAACATTAAGACCTTCACTACTAAGTGATTCTGGATATTTCTCCCTGATCACTGTTATGAGGCTATCAATAATAACTCGATCATTACCCGATGATTTACCGTTTTTTAATTTTATTTGCTTGACTTCTAACTTTTGAAAAGCAGTCACGAAGTCATCAAACCATCTCGGCTGACTGGCATTCGCACTCATTCCTTGCTGATATGCAAAAAGCAGGATAAGTGTCGCAATAAAAAATTTCATAATGCGATAATTATAATGATTGGTAGTAAGTTAATAATAGTAATGCATTGCACGGAATACTATATGAATCCATACAAGTAAGAACATTCCTTAGCCAGGTATAACAATGCTGCATTGCAACATATCCTGGCTAAAAGAATTTGAGAGTCTTTTTAATGTAGAACTTTTTTATGCGCTATCGCATAATCATTCCTCCACTAACATCAATTGTAGAACCAGTAATGTAGCTCGCAGCATCGGACGCAAGGAAAACAGCTACGTTAGCAATTTCCTCTGGCTCTGCAATACGATACAATGGTATTCTAGCCAGATAGCCCTCTTTTCTTTTCTCCCAGGTTTCAGCAACCATTTCGGTACGTACTAAACCAGGAGCTACTCCATTTACACGGATGCCCTGCTTCGCTACTTCTCTAGCCAGTCCAATGGTGAATGATACCATAGCACCTTTACTACTGTCGTATGGCAGATGTCCAGTAGTAGAGCCTCTAAAAGCAGCTTGAGACGCAATGTTTACGATACTTCCTTTAACCTGGTCGTCTTGCCATTGTTTCACGACTTCACGACTAGCAACAAACATTCCGGTAACATTAATACCAAATGTTTTTTCCCATTCTTCAACCGAGTAAGAAGAGATTGGACCTCCAGGACAATATGCCGCGTTATTAACAAGAACATCAATTTTCCCTAACTGGGCAGTTACTTGAGCAATCATATCCAACACCTCTTGCTCTACAGCCATATTGGCTTTTATTGCAAAAGCATCAACTTGATAATCTTCTTTTATCTTGGCTACTACTTCTTCTGCTTTTTCTTTGTTTGACACATAGTTAACAGCCACTTTTGCTCCCTCAGCTGCAAAAGCCAGACAAATAGCTTTGCCAATACCACGACTTCCTCCTGTTACCAGAACAACTTTATTTGATAAATTTGTCTTCATCTTCCTGAGTTTTATGGTTTAAGAACGACGCGCAATGCCTCTCCCGATTTCATCAACTTAAATGCTTCGTCAATTTTCTCTAAAGATAAGATATGTGAAGCAATTTTGTCTGCAGGGAATTTAGGATTTGCAAGCATTTCAACCGCTTTTCTAACATGAACAGCTGTAGAATCACTACTTCCAGTCAGTTTTATTTCATTATAATGAATTAAACGACTATCAATATTCAAATTACTTTGTCCTGCCGGCAATGATGCGAATAAACATACGGTACCATTCTTACGCACCAAACTCAAAGCTTCTTCTTGAGGAGCAGCAGCAGGGGCAGATACAATGACAATATCAGCACCTACACCATTGGTTTCATTGCGAATAATCTCTTCCAGGTTCTCTTTTGAAGTATTCACCAATAGATCAATATCAAATGCAGAGGCCTGTTCTAGTCGTGCATCATTAATCTCTGTCATAATGATTTTACCAGCTCCGGAGTAACGTGCAACACAAGCATTTAAAATCCCCATTGGTCCGGCCCCCATTATAAGTACTGTATCTCCCGAACTAATATCACATTTATCGATTGAATTTACAGCACAACTTAATGGTTCAGCAAGAGCAGCATAGTCAGCTGAAATATCTTGAGGAACCTTAACAACGTGTCCATTCTTTATTGCCTGTCCTGGAATTACAGTATATTCAGCCATTCCTCCATTAAAATGGAATCCCATTGGTGCAAGGTTTACACACAAGTTAGTCCACCCTTTCTGACAATACACACATTCTCCACAACTAATACTAGTAGCCATCACGATGCGATCTCCTTCTTCGAAATCCGCCACTGAACCTCCAACACCAACGATTGCTCCTGTAAACTCGTGTCCCATCACGATAGGTGGTTTCAACCTTGGATTTCCTACATTAAAGGCCTTCAAATCAGAACCACACACAGCACATGCGTCTACTTTGATCAATAGTTCGTCATCCTGTAATGTTGGTTTAGGGATATCATCAATACGGATATCCCCAGGACCATAATATCTAACTGCTTTCATATTTTCTACGGTTTAATATTCTCCTGTAGCAGTTGAACCGTTCAATACAGCTTCAGTAGACCCTACTCCTAAACGATCTACTCCTTGCTCTAAATATCCAACAGCAGTCTCCCACGAACGAATTCCTCCTGATGGTTTAACTTCCATCTTCGATCCTACTGTTTCAATCATCACCTGGATAATCTCAGTTGTTGCACTTCCAGGACCGAATCCAGTGGATGTCTTAACAAAATCAGCACCTGCTTCATACGACAATTCACAAGCCTTTGCAACCTGCTCTTTAGATAGGAATCCGCTTTCCTGAATTACCTTAACTTTTACGCCGTTTGCATGTGCTTCTTTAACCACTGCTTCAATATCTGACTTTACATATGCATAATCTTCCGACATGAATTTACCAATATTCATTACCATATCGATCTCTTGCACACCATCTTCAATAGCCTGCTTGGCTTGGAAAGCTTTTACACTAGTAGCATCAGCACCGTGAGGAAAACTCAAAACACATGAAACTTTTACATCACTATCCTTTAATAGCTCGGCAGCCATTTTAACATCGCATGGCTTAACGCACATGCTATATACTCCTTGTTCGATACACATAGCTGCATGTGCACGTAAATCATTATCTGTAAATTCTGGCTTTAAGACTGCATGATCAATTGTCTTTGCCACTTGTTCTTTTGTATAGGTACTCATCGCTTTATATATTAATGCATTTCACGTCCACCAGTTACATTGATCGCTTGTCCTGTCATATAATCTGCTCCTTTAGAGGCAAGAAAAACAGTAACACTTGAAACATCTTCAATCGATGCCAATCGTCCCAAAGGAATCTTTGCAGTAAACTTGTCTACAACCTCCTCACGAGGTAAATTCATATCCTTAATATACCCTGCAGAACATGTGTTCCAAACACCTGTATTATCAGTAATTCCAGGACATAGACAATTAACATTGATATTGTGAGAAGCCAACTCATAAGCTAATGCTTGTGTGAAGGCAATTATAGCTCCTTTAGCAGCACAGTAATGGCTCATCAAAGCTGATCCTGTCTTTCCTGATTTTGAAGAAAAGTTAATAATCTTACCAGCTCCTTTTTCTTTCATCTGAGGAACAATATACTTTGTAAAGAAGAATGATCCTTTACAATTTACAGCAAACATCTGATCCCATACATCCTCCGTAAGATCTTCAACAGCACCTGTTCCGATGATTCCAGCAACATTTACAAGAATATCAACAGCACCATAAGTCTCAGTAACCTTCTCAACAACTTGTTTAACTTGTCCTTCGTTGGTTACATCAGCAGCCAATCCTGCACATCCAAGTTCAGCACATACTTCATCTACCATTTCCTGTTTCAAGTCAGAGATAAATACTTTAGCACCCTGATTCTTTAATTTAATAGCAACTCCTTTTCCAATTGCTCCTGTTGCTCCTGTAATTAGTGCAACTTTTCCTTCAAATTCTTTTTGCATTGTTTGTTAGTTTTAACCGATAAAAAGCATTTCGAAAAACACTCATTTTTTACCTTTTTATTTCTCTTTTGTTTTCTTTTACTTTTCTTTTTGTTTTCAAATATATTTCTTTTCGCTTTTTATTACAAGTTTTATCACTTTTTTTTCCCTTTTTAAAGATTTTTAACCATTTCTAATTGTTCTGAATACATTTTGAGACCTTCAGACACAATACTAAGTTCCCTATAAACGAATAAGTAATGTTCACATGATGTGTCTTTATGAATAATCAGATTCAGCAAATCTGTACTTAAGACATATTAATAATGGTGAGTAGAATATGACATTTGTTAAGCGCCAAAAGAAACAGACAGAATATGCAGGTATATCGGATATATTTATTTTAAAAAAAGAGGATGAACTACGTCCACCCTCCTTGATGTATTAATAAGCAATTAAAACAATGATCTATTCTCCAAGGAAATATGCATTTACAGCCTTATCTGAATGACGTACCGCTGCATCGGTATGCACATTAGCAACCTCCGTAATGATAGCCCCTTCTGGTCCGCCAAACTGCCAATGTCTTGTATATACCTCTTTTAGAGGAACAAAAACACCAGGGGTAGCTGCAACAACATGCTTTGTAGTTACTTCACCATTCATATGAATTTTAGGAACTTTAACCTCTGGATACTCAGCCATATTGTCCTCTCCAACACCTACAACATAACTTTTCCCCCAGCGAATCAACCAACCTTCTCTTTTTGCTGGATTTGTCTCTCCATCAAGATGCCAATGCTCTGGCAGCATCTGTCCGGGCAATAAGAAAAGATCCATCAACATATAGTGATCATCCTCATTATTCTTAAACATATTAGCTGCTAATCCCAATTTGGTAAATTGACCAGTTCCATAGTCACTTACCCATAATGTTTTTTCAATACCAGGATAAACAGGATATCCATGATATTTCATCAAACTGATAATAGCTGCTTTTCCTTTCTCAACATCAAACTCTCCGTTGGCCTTATAAAAATCTTCGTTCTTAAAGGTGATCATACTCTTACACTTTTTTTGCTCCTTAGCTGTACACTCAGATGAGCATGTAGCCTTATCGTCACTTGTTTTCCCTGTAACGTTACATCCCACAACAGCAAGACAAACAGCTACAACACATAGTTTAAACAAATTCTTCATCTTTCTATTATTTTATCATTATTCTTATAATTCAATCAACGACATGGTATGAACCTTATCTGCTTTATTATCGCCATATGTAAGATCAATATTTGAAACATATACACGATCTCCACGACGGATACACTCAGAAGGTGCATCTAATTCACCATTAGCGCCATCTGTCTGACCATTCTTTGAAACAATCATCACCTCTCCTGTTGGTGAAATCTTAACCACTGCATTACCTAGAAAATCAGCAATCCAAAGGTTATCTTCTTTGTCGATCTGCATTCCATCAACCGACATCATGCCTCCTCCTTGTGCAAAGATTTCTTGCGACTGCACCTTAGCATTATCATCGACAATAAACTTCAATACCTGAGCATCTCCAAAATTACATACGAATAGCTCACCTTTAGAATTGAAAGCGACTCCATTTGCGCCAACAGGGTGATCTTCATTTTTAGTTACAAACGAAGTAATAAGATGAGAATCACCTAGTCCTTTAACAACTATTGGAGATTCACTGTTCAATTCAGCCAATGTGAATGAATACACACCACTCTTATGAGGCTTCCCAGCATTCAAATTTGTTTCAGCAATGTAAATACGGTCTCCCTTAGTTGTAATACCATTTGCCATATTAAATCCTAAGGCAACCACTTTACAACCTGTAGCTTTACCATTATTCATTGTAACTTTGATAATACGTGAAAGCCCCGGTTTTTCAGATGCGAACGACTGATTGTCGGAAACATACAAATTCCCGTCTGAAGCAAATACTAATCCTAGTGGACTGGCAACTCCAGTCTCAGGATGCGCAGGTAATTGAACAATTTCCTCAAGCTGGTCATCTTCTGTTATGCATAACACCTTTGCTGGATGAGTAAAATCATTCACATTATTCATCGAAAGATAAATGCAGTTATCCTTTCCTAAAGTCATTCCATCCGGACTATTATATTTATCTGGCAATGGTTTACCAAACGCTAATGTTGGAGTTTTTAGTCCACCCGAACAGCCCATTAACAATACGGCTATTCCTAAAACAAAACTTGATACGATTATTTGTCTTCTATTCATGAGTCGTCAGTATTAGTTTAAACAACGAATGATTTCTTTATATTTCTCATATTTAGCCTGATATACACTTCCCCTATCCAGATCTGGTTCATATCTTGATTCCATCTTTGTCATATAACGAACAGCATCCTGCAAGCTCTCATACTCTCCAACACCAACACTAGCAGCCATCGCAGCCCCAAGAGCCCCAAGCTGGGTACCTCCGGGAACCTCTACCGGAATTCCAATTACGTCAGCAAACATCTGCATCCACACTTCACTTTGAGTAGCTCCTCCAGTACAACGAATAACTTCTGGTTTCTCTCTAAAATTCAATAAACGATCGATATGTCGCTTATGCGCAAATACAATTCCCTCATATACTGCTCTCAATAAATGAAACTTTGTATGCTCTCCACCAAGGTTATAAAATCCAGCACTCAGGGTAGACTCCTCGTTACATCCATATAAAAACGGATGGAATATCACTTCACTTTCTGCAGGTGAAACATTCGCAACCTGCTCATTTAACCAAGGGTAAAAATCGTCTCCTAGTTTTTCCTGCTCAGCATTCATAAAATTACGAATGAACCACTCCAGATTACTTGCAGATGTAGGACTACCTTCCAGCATTAAATACCATCCTGGAATTGCATAAGCACTAGTCATAAACAGATCTTTATCGATCAAAGGCTTACGTGCGATATATTGATTATTCCCCCAGGTTCCAACAACCAACGACATCTGCCCTTTATCAACGATACCTGAAGCTAATCCACATGCATCAATATCAAACATTCCTCCAACGACTGGGATTCCTTCCAACAGCCCAGTCTGCTCAGTAACCTCTTTTGTTGTATATCCAGCAACTTCAGTTGAGCCAATTAACGGTGGCAACAGATAACCATACTCCTCTATTCCAAATAATTCAAGTACTTTATCATCATATTGTCCACTCACAACATTCATCAAGCTTGTCCCCGACATATCGGTAATTTCGGCATGCACATTACCTGTTAACTTGAAACGGATAAAATCTTTCGCCATTAGAACCCAACGGGCACGCTCCATAACAGTTGGTTCATTATCACGCAACCAACAAAGCAATGCATTAGGCTGGGCAGCCCATAGACTCTGTGTTGTGTAAGGCAATACATCCTCGTTTAATCCTTGATTATTCCAATTGTCAATATAGATCTGAGCTCTTGTATCAGTTGAGTTAATCGCATTTCGAACAGGTTCACCTTGCTCATCAATCATATACATACCATTACCATGTCCGGTACATGCAATCCCTGCAATCTGCTCGGCTGGTACACCCGACTTCTCAATAACGCGTTTAACAACCTCTAATGTATCATTCCACATGGTTATTGCACTACGCTCACTCCAACTTTTATGAAGAACAATAGTCTCTACAGCTTTACCTGCGGCAGCGATCTCATCTCCTTGAGCATTAAACAATGCTGCTTTTGACATTGTACCTCCATTATCTATCCCCAGAAAATATTTTTCCATAATTAGTTAGTTTCCTTAACAGTTAAGACTTTATCCTTGAAAAACAAAACAAATAAGATAAGCACAAATACGGTACATATACTAGTAACACCCCAAATACCCGTCCAATCAACAATTGTTTTGTCTCCAACGGTTGTAGAAAAGGCCTGAATCAATTCTCCGTTTATAAAATTACCAACTAGCAATCCGAGACCAAAAGTTACTAAAAATATAAAACCTTGTGCTTGAGCATTTAATTCTTCAGGTACTTTTTTATGAATATAAACTTGTCCTCCAACAAAGAAAAATCCATAAATAATCCCATGTACCAAGATTGCTACAAAATACAATCCCGGTATACCATTCATATCTCCGGCATAAAATGCAATGTATCGAACTAACAAAGCCACCAATCCGAGAATCATAGTGGTGCGAACTCCAAAACGTTTTAACATTATTGGCACGAGAATCAAGAAAAACATCTCTGCAAATTGCCCCCAATTCATTGTTACGGTAATGTATTTAAAACCTACATCCTGTAAAAACTGCGATAAATAAGACCAATACAAAGCGAAGGGAATCATTGCTAAAAAGGAGATGCCGATGAACACCGCAAAATCTTTTTCTTTAAGCATACTCAAAGATCTTAATCCAAGAACATCAATAACTGAAAGAGGCTCTTTGCTTTTGTTTGACGGAGTCGAAGGAAGTGTAAAATTCAATACTGCAGCCACAAGTGCAATACCTGCTCCACAATATAAAGGGATATTGGTTCCATCGAACTTAACTCCAAAAACTTTAATAGCTAACACACTAAAAATTCCAGAAACAACCCATCCAATAGATCCAAAAACTCTTATTCTGGGAAATTGTTCAGATGGTGCATGTGCCATAGCGATCGCACTTGTTAATCCCCACGATGGCATATACACAATCATTGCTAATAAGAGAATAAAAAACAACCATGTAGGATCAGTCTGACGAGCTGCAAAAAACAATAACACAGCCGTTAAAACATTAGTTATCATCAATACACGCTCACTTGAAAGAAAACGATCAGCGATAGTTCCCACTAGCGGAGAAGCGAGACATCCAATAGCCATAGAGCTCAAAATTAATGCCTTCTGTGCTCCTTCAACACCAATATTGGTTAAATAAGCGGCCAGCGGCACCCACCATACTGCAAACATCATAAATTGCAAAAACAGCATCAAGCTCAATCGCAAAAAGGTTAAGATAGTTTTTGATTTCATCTGTTTAAAATTTTCTGATTTCTGAATGTTCAAAAAATTTGAAGACATTCAGGAACTCACATAAATTTTAATCTTCCGAATGATTGTTTTTTCGGATAATGAAAATTCATGTTCGTTTCATTGGTTCATTATTTTTTATTTCTGAATGTTAAAAACTTTCAACTACCTCTGCAACGTTCATAAAATTCAATCATTCTATTGAGAGAATTTCGGATGAAGAAAATTTATGTTCGTTTCATTGGTTATTACTATTTTTGATCACAGTATCAGATTATCCTAAATACAAATTGCCATATTTTTGTCGGCCCCCAAATCCGACTTACCAAATGTGCTTATGTGTTTTTAGAAAATTTGCATACCGACTTTTGAGATCATTAGGTTATTATATTGTGTTATTCATGATTTTAATGCGATTACATCATCGACAGACACAAAAAAACAAAAAAATATTTGTTTTAAAAACCTTTTAGAAATATTTTTGAAAGTCTTTTGTAATATTTTAGAAAGTATAAGAAAATGATTGGAAATCTAAAAGAGCGAGAAAAAGAAATACTTCGATACCTTTATGAAGAAAATGAATCGTCGGTTAGCGAGCTTAGCAAAAAGCTAAAGGTCTCGGTTGTTACCATTCGAAGTGATCTTGAAAAACTCGAAAAAAAAGGATTTGCAGTAAAAACTCACGGAGGAGCACAACCTGTATATAACAAAGCCATCATTGAACGCTTAGGCTGGATGAGCGAAGAAAAGTGTCGTATTGCCAAAAAAGCAGCAGAATTAATCAACGATGGCGACCGAGTAATAATCCTTGCTGGAACAACTAGTTCTTTAATCGGAAAATATCTATACGACAAACGCGATGTACACATTGTCACAAATTCAACCTACCTTCTTAATTATGTGCGCAACAATGCCAACATTAAAGTAACTTTAATAGGTGGAGAATTTATTCCTGATGCTGAAGCTACTGTTGGTGCAATTGCATTAAGAGAACTAGAGAACTTTAGTGTAAAAATGTGTTTTATCGGGAGCGATGGTTTCTCTCTAAAAAATGGAATAACAGCAAATCATATTGAAGTTGCCGAAATCGCAAAAAAAGTAGCGGAACGATCTGAGACAACAGTTCTGGTAACAGACTCATCAAAATACAATAAAAATGGATTTGCCTTTATTCAAAGTGCGAATAAGGTAAATGCAATTATTACTGATGATAAGTTCCCTTCGGAAGAGCTAGTCAATTTCAAGGAACAAGGAGTTGAAATGATTCTTGTATAAATACCATCATGGTCATCGCAGCAATTAGCTGTGATGACTATTCAGGTTAGTATGATCTGGCACTGCTCCTGCATGTTTACATACATATGCAGCCAGTTCAACTGCATGTTTATGGATACTAACCATATCTTTTCCTTCAAGTAAGCCAACCACTACTGCTGCTGTAAATGAATCACCAGCACCCACAGTATCAACAACATTAATATCAGGAGTATCTTGAAAGGATATTTCATTCCTCGATATCAAATAACTCCCTTTCTCTCCACATGTCAATACAACTAATTCCAAGTCATACTTTTCAAGCAAGTGCGTACATACTTTCTCATTAGAACCACTAAATCCCCAAAGCTTGCACATTAATTGCAACTCGTCGTCGTTTAATTTAAATATATTGCTTACAGATAATGAATCGTGTATTAATTCTTTATCATAGAAATGCTGACGTACATTGACATCAAACACCTTTAAGACCTCATCTGAGAGAGACTTAATGAATGACTGAATAGTATTACGTGAAACCTCGTTTCGTTGCGCCAGTGAACCAAAACACACCGCCTGTAGTTTTGCTCTCCAATCACCATCTTCAACAACTGGCATATAATCCCATGCAACTCCTTCTACAATTTCATACTCAGGGATTCCACCCGCTGCGATTGAAACATTAACAACACCTGTAGGATATGGCAATCTGGAAATCTTATAATTCAATTTTAACGACTCTATTGAGGCAATCAATTTATCACCTAGTACATCATCTCCAATTGCACTAACAACCGCACTACACACTCCCATTTGAGAAGCATGGAAGGCAAAATTAGCTGGGGCTCCCCCCATCTGCTTTCCATCGGGTAAGATATCCCATAACAACTCTCCGATACCAATAATTACAGGCTGCTCCATCAATTTCTTATTTTGGTAATGAATAAAAATAAAGGGTGAATACTTATAATATCCACCCTTTACCTATTGCTTATGATTTTTGTAACATCTTAAATCCTTCTCCCAGAATTTCACTGGTATCCATTATCGTTATAAACGCATCTTTGTCTATATCACTAATGTAATCTTTTAGAATAGCCACTTCTCGACGAGAAACAACTGTATACATTATCTGCTTTTCCTCATTACTCCACATCCCTTTTCCATAAAGGTAAGTTCCACCACGCTCAAAGTCATGAAGGATCTTTTCCTTAATCAACGCATGCTTATCGGAAATAATTATCAATGCTTTATTATAATTGGCTCCTTCAATTGTCATATCAATCGCTTTACCTGTAATATAGATAACAACCCATGAATATAATGGAATTTGCCAATCCTTAAATGCAACAAGACCTAGCAACACAATAACCGAATCAACATAAATCATCAGTTTACCCAACTGCATTCCTGTGTATTTGGCGATAATCATCGCGATAATATCAGAACCTCCAGATGTTGCTTTCGATTTAAATATTAATCCTAATCCAAAGCCAATAAGTACTCCTCCAAACACACACGACAACAATACATCGTCCACTAATGGAGCATCTCCAACTTCACGCAGATAAGTAATTAAGTCAATAAATACCGAACTAAGGACAAATCCGACGACAGTCTTTACTCCAAACTTAGGACCTAGTATCCTAATCCCAGCAATTGTAAGTGGAATATTCAACACTAATCCGAATAAACCGATTGGTATACCATCAGGCCAGAAAGAAAACATACCAGCCGTCATATAATGCACTACGATAGCAATACCATAAACTCCTCCTGGAACAATCTTATGTGGTGTGATAAAGTACACAAAACCCGCCGCTAAAATGAATGCTCCAATAATGATCAGGCAATAATCGATCATCCACCTTTTCGAAAAAATCTTCTCCTTATTCAACATTGACATAGTACAGTTATTTTGAATTAGTTTGTAATTGAGGTGTTTAAATGTTCACCCCATTATCGTGCTTCTGTCGCTTGCAAAAATCCATTGGAAACGAACATAAAAATATGATATTTTCACATCATTTTTCCTGTTATATGACATAGTTTAGTTCCCAATGGCATAAAAAAAGGCCCTCCGAAGAGAGCCTTTAAGCATATCAAAGTGTTAATGTTATTTTTGACGCTTTTCTTTGATTCTTGCTTTCTTACCAGTAAGCTCACGCAAGTAGAAAATTCTTGCTCTACGTACCTTACCGTACTTGTTAATATCGATTTGCTCGATAAAAGGTGAATCCATTGGGAAGATTCTTTCTACACCAATGTTACCAGACATTTTACGTACTGTGAAAGTACCTGTGCTTCCACCTTTCTTTTGAATAACAACTCCACGGAAGTTCTGAACTCTTTCCTTGTTACCCTCTTTAATTTTGTAGTGTACAGTAATTGTATCACCAGCGTTAAACTCAGGCAACTCGACTCCTGTAGAGAACGCGTTTTCAACAACTTTAATTGGATCCATCGTTAAATTTTGTTTAAACGGTTAAAGAACGCAATGTTACTATCAGTTTGATGTAAGAGATTACGCTCGTAAATTCGGCGCAAAAATAATCTTTTTTTCGAATTATTCCAACATTTTCAACTTTTCACCATCTTTTTCGATGATTTTCTTATACCACCATTCTGGTGCAGGTGGTTGATTAGGAGATGCAGGTAATCCGTACCCATTCTTCTCGAAAACACCATCTTTCTCTTTCATGATATTTCCATCCTTATACTTTACGATTAAGAACTCTGCAAGTTTCTTCCAATCTTTAGTCATACGGTTGGCAGTATTCACAGAATAATCAGTCAAGAACTCAATGGCCATTTCCTTATTTCCGGCATCCCACAAAGTCTTAGCTGCAGCATCAATTGCTGGAGTATAAGCGACATGCTTATCTTCAATTGCTTTCTGTACTTTTTGCACATCAACAATCATATCACTGTAACGTAAGTAAGTGAAGTTTGTAACGGTATTGAATACCCAAAAAGCAGATTCCCAGGTAAAATTCAACATATCACCATTACCAACAGCAAATGATTCCGGAATACGGGTCATACTTGTATACATTGGAGTATAACAAGTAGTGTATGTATCATCAACACCAAACCAAAGGATTCCTCCAATTGCATCAGGTAAATCAGCTCTACTTTGCGAAACAAATGAGAAACCTGTTTGCTGTGTAGAGATTGCACGTTCGTTACAATACTTCTCATCGCCAACTTTCCAGGTCATTGGTCTCCATCGGTAAGGCAACTTATAAGGACCTGCACCAAGGTCGGTCGTCATATCAATTGAAGTTCCTTCATAATGATCACGCATCATATCCATCACATCCTGAACTGAGAGCTTCTTATCAGGCTTAATCCATAGAGGCATTCTATTTGTTGCATAACCATTTTTATCCCTCTTCACTTTTCCGATAGCATAGTCTTCATATTGCCCCATCTGTGAATTCACTTTGTTAAATCCGGCCCATACACGAGCCTCACAGAAACGAGCAGCACCAAAATCAACAGGTGCGTAAGTGTCAGAGAAACTGAAGTCTTTATTTTTACCATCGAACCATCCTTTTTCTCGTGCAAAAGAAATTACATCCTTTGAGAAAACACAGTTATCTTTATCATTCAATGGAAATGTTGTAATACGAGCCTGGTTAGCATGACCACTGATATATCCATCAGGTACACGTACAGCAACCCATACTGCTCCTTTTTCGCCTTCGCCCTTTCCAATCATCTCCAAGATCCATACTTCATTTGGATCAGCGATTGAAAATGACTCACCTGAGCTGTAATATCCATATTCTTCAACAAGATCAGTCATCACTTTAATTGCTTCACGCGCTGTTTTCGCTCGTTGCAATGTTACATAAATCAATGATCCATAATCCATAATTGCTCCATCTTGAGACCCCAACTCCTTTCTTCCACCATATGTGGTCTCACCAATAGCCAATTGAAACTCATTCATGTTACCAACCACATTATAGGTATGAGGCACTTGCTTAATTTTACCAAGAAATTTACCAGTATCCCACTCATAAATATCCAACATTGCATCTGCAGGATGATCAGCAGCAGGCGTATGATACAACTCACCATAAAGCGTATGAGAGTCCGCCGCATAGGTAATCATCGTTGACTTATCAACCGATGCACCCCTCGTAATCAAAAAATTAGTACAGGCACTTGATTGGTTCAAAGACAATACACCAATACTCATCAGCGCCATTAATCCAATAAATAGCTTTCTAACCATAATAGTCAATTTATTCTCGTAAATTTTTAAATAGCCTCCAATTATAACAAGCCGTAAGATAACATTTTACATTGAAATAGCCTTTACATTAAACATGAACTTTATCAGCTCTTTCACCAGCATAAACAGTTAATTATCTAACGATAAAAGGTTGCCTTATATATCGCCTCGTTATCTTTATAATCATTCACCCTAAGCTCTAAATTATGGGTCTTTCCAAGTTCCAAACGATCCTTATCAATGAAGTAAACCAATTTACTTCTTTTGGGATCATATTCAAATAACACCCACTTCCCGTCAATGGTACCTCTATAAGATTTAATACCTGAGAATTCGTCTCGAATTCGAAAGTGGATTTCATTTTTATGTATATAGGTCTTGTGATTTTTTATACTCTGAGAAACGATCACAGGAGCAATTGTATCTACTGTTACTGCATAAGCTCCTAATGATCGAGGATTTGCAATTACTTTTCCCTCCTTGTATGTAGCATCTAATGCATAAGCCCTGCCTGTTTTACTATCAATTTTGGCCAACAGTATCTTATCTCTAATATCCTCTGGTATATTTTTCACATTAATCTCCAGGTTGTAATTAACATGAACAGGAATCCTATCATTATGCAAATGATAGATATCAGATAAATATGTAGTTGAAGTGTCACGTTTGTATTCAAAATCAAAATCGCGATAAAACGCATCACGAGGAAATTCAGCCATCATGTCAACATCCTTTACTCGATTATACTGACCATACTTCATATGCTGACTTGCTCCATTCGCAAAAAACTCACCAACCGGAACATCTTTCACTGAAAATAATGCCACTGACGTATTCCCGTGAACATCCTTCATTACCAA
Source organism: Puteibacter caeruleilacunae (assembly GCA_005217565.1). Classification (GTDB taxonomy): domain Bacteria; phylum Bacteroidota; class Bacteroidia; order Bacteroidales; family Prolixibacteraceae; genus Puteibacter; species Puteibacter caeruleilacunae. The sequence continues at coordinate 624,000 of SJCO01000001.1, read as the reverse complement.
TTTCAGTTTATGTAGCTTCCCATCACCAAAACGCAATACGCCATTATCCTTCAAGTCCTTGTAAATTGACAACTTATTACCAGGATCCACAAAACACTTATGAATCTTGCGTCTATACCGAATACTTTCAGCATAATCGATATGACTATTCAAATAGCGTGTTTCATCAAATGAAAACTCATCTAGTGTAAATCGATACCTTAGCTCATCATCGGCATAAAGTTCAATCGCATAAACACCACATTTAGCCCATGTATCATTCAAGTAATCATTCACATGAACACCAACACCAAAACTGCCTGCTACACTAATTACAGGATTATTTTTTATACGATATATATCGTCATAAAAAACTGCCTCATAGCGTTTCTTATATTTCCTGCCTGCAATTCTTGAATTCCCCTCCTGAGGAATCAAATATATTCCAAACACCTTAGGACGTATGTCATCTTTTACTTTAAATCCAAATGACAACGGATTCAAAGGATGCTGCGTTTTTGTATCACGAATCTCAAAATGCAGGTGAGGCCCACCAGAACTTCCGGTATTACCAGAATATGCTATAACATCCCCTTTCTTTACTTGTAATAGATCTTTAGCGACAGCCAAATCAACACTAAAAGATTCCTTTGCATACTGTTGCTCACGAACATACTTCTGAATAACAGGATTGAATTTTTTCAGATGCGCATACACTGTAGTATATCCCTCGGGATGAATCAAATAAAGCGCGTGTCCAAATCCAGTTGGTGATACTCTTATCCTCGAAACATAACCCTCTGCGGCTGCTAGAATAGGTTCTCCTGTACCTCCATTTGTTCGTATATCTATTCCTGAATGAAAATGATTCGTTCGTAATTCTGCAAAATTACCCGACAAAAGAATCGGAATATTTACTGGTGAACGAAAATAGTCTTTCTTCACTTTTCCTTGTCCTGATGCCTTAATACAAAACAGGCACAATATAATAACAACAATATTTCTCATTTAGACAATAGAATTTATAGGCCATGATAGAATCAGAAATCCCAGCAACACCAAGTCTTGACTTTCTTTAAAGAAAACCACTATCCCTTCTCAATCTCTGAAAAACATCTACAATTATCAAGCCGAATAATACTCCCCGATTAGATCATATTCTTCAGCCTCTACAACCTTAACAATACAGAAGTCTCCAACACCAATATTCTCTGGAACATTTTCAACAACAATCTCTCCATCAACTTCCGGAGAATCATACTCTGTTCTTCCAATAAGAACACCGCCCTCTTCACGATCGATCAACACTTTCAGTTGGTCACCAACACGCGACTCCATTACGTTAGATGAAATAATCTGCTGAATCTCCATGATATGATCAGCACGCTCCTGCTTAACCTCCTCCGGAATATCATCCTCATAATGACGCCAAGCATATGTTTCCTCTTCATGAGAATAAGCAAATACTCCTAATCGATCAAACTTTACTTCCTTTACAAAATCAACTAATGTTTCAAAATCCTCTTCTGTTTCTCCAGGATGACCTACCAACAACGTAGTACGCAACGAAATTCCAGGAACCTCTTTACGAATTTTCTGAATCAACTCATACGTCTCATCCTTCGTTATATTACGTCTCATTTTCTTAAGAACACCATCACTGGCATGCTGAACAGGAATATCCAGATACTTACACACCTTAGGATTCTCTCTCATTATTGGTAAAACATCATAAGGGAAACGAGTTGGATATGTATAATGTAAACGAATCCATTCTATACCATCAATTTCAGATATCTGTTCTACCAAATCAGCCAAGCGACTCTTTTTATACAAATCAACGCCATAGTATGACAAGTCCTGAGCAATCAAAAGGATTTCCCTCACTCCCTTTTTAGCGAGATATTTGGCTTCCATAACCAAATCCTCAACACTACGAGATTGATACTTTCCAGTCATCATTGGAATAGCACAAAACGAACAAGTGCGGTTACATCCCTCCGAAATTTTCAAGAAAGAGTAATGCGATGGCGTAGTAATCTTACGCTCATAAACAAACTCGGGGTGATACTCTGCCTTTAATTCACTCACAATTTGTCGTAGATCAAATTTTCCAAAATATTGATCCACCTCAGGAACCTCCTTAATAAGATCCTCCTTGTAGCGAGCCGAAAGACATCCAAAGACATAAAGTTTTTCAATCATGCCTTCCTCTTTGGCCTGCACAAAGTTGACAATCGTATCAATCGACTCTTCTTTTGCATCACCAATAAAGCCACAAGTATTAATTAAAACTATATCTGTATTCTCATTTGAATCGTGTACTACATCAAATCCTGATCGCTCCAATTGATTCAACAACACCTCTGAATCAACTAAGTTCTTTGAGCAACCCAACGTTACAACATTTACCGTCCTCTTCATTTCTCTTTCAATTACCAAATACAAAAAAGGATGTCATCTAACCTCATGTTAAAGATGACATCCTTCAATAAACAAGTATTTTATCAATTAGTTGAAAAGTGAATCAACAAATTCTCGTTTTCTAAAAATTTGCAGATCTTCAATCTGCTCTCCGATACCAATATACTTTACAGGAATCTTAAATTGATCAGAAATACCAATCACAACTCCCCCCTTGGCTGTTCCATCTAATTTTGTAATAGCTAAAGCACTTACATCTGTTGCTTTAGTAAACTGCTTTGCCTGCTCAAAAGCATTCTGTCCGGTAGATCCGTCCAAAATCAACAATATTTCATTAGGAGCATTAGGAACAACTTTTTGCATTACATTCTTAATCTTCGATAACTCATTCATCAGATTAATCTTATTATGCAAACGACCCGCAGTATCAACAATAACAACATCAGCGTCGGCAGCTTTAGCTGAAGCCAATGTATCATACGCTACCGAAGCAGGATCAGATCCCATCTTCTGCTTTACAATAGGCACACCAACACGATCAGCCCAAATTTCCAACTGATCAATCGCAGCAGCCCTAAATGTATCAGCAGCACCAAGCACTACTTTCTTACCAGCTTTCTTGAAATTATAAGCCAACTTTCCAATGGTAGTTGTCTTTCCAACACCATTCACTCCGACTACCATAATAACATATGGATCTTCACTTTTCGGCAAATCAAAATCAGCCTCTTCTCCTGAGTTGTTTTCCTCAAGAAGAGCAGCAATCTCACCACGAAGCATATCGGTAAGTTCTGATGTACCCATATACTTATCGTGAGCCGCGCGTTTTTCAATTCTTTCGATAATCTTCAAGGTTGTATCAACCCCAACATCCGAAGTAATCAAAACCTCCTCAAGGTTATCCAATACTTCGTCATCAACTTTAGACTTTCCAACTACGGCTCTTGAGAGCTTCTTAAATACACTCTCTTTGGTCTTTGAAAGCCCCTTGTCAAGACTCTCCTTTTTTTCTTTTGTAAATAATCCGAAAAGACCCATACTTATTATATTAAATCGGTCGGCAATTTACAAAATAAATAGCGTAATAGAAACTACCGACGACCATTGATTACCTAAACCGGTAAAATAATACGGTTTTTTGTATAATCATTCGACTATACCCTTTCATTCTCTATCAGATATAAAAAAAGCTCTCATCAAAAAGATGAAAGCTTTTTCTGGTATATCGTAATATAATTACTTTTTAAAGAATTCCTTTACATCGTCGTTAGGAACGATTTCCTCAACAAATGTATATGCACCAGACTTCTCAGACTTTACCATTTTAATTACTTTGGCATGTCCTTTACCAGCACCTTTCTGTAATGTTGCAACAGCTTTCTTAGCCATAATTCAATATTATTTAATTTCTCTGTGTACAGTTACTTTCTTCAAAACTGGGTTGTACTTTTTCAACTCCAATCTATCTGGTGTATTTTTTCTATTCTTAGTAGAAATATATCTTGAAGTTCCTGGAACTCCACTATCCTTATGCTCAGTGCACTCTAAGATAACCTGAACTCTATTTCCTTTTTTTGCCATTTTCCGTCTCTGTTAAAAGATTAAACGTAACTTTTGATATAACCTTTTGCCTTGGCTTCTTTTAGAACTGATTCTAAACCATTCTTATTGATGGTTCTCAAACCATGAGCTGATACAGTCAAGGTTACCCAGCGATCTTCCTCAGCTAGATAAAACTTTTTTGTAAACAAGTTTGGGTTAAATTTCCTCTTGGTTCTCCTCTTAGAGTGAGAAACATTATTACCCACCATTGCTTTTTTTCCTGTTACTTGACAAATTCTTGACATTGCCTTTATTTTTTTACCGAACTACGTTTTTCAAACAGTTCGCAAAATAAGCACTTTTTATTTAAAAAATCAAATTGTTTGGCGATATTTTTCCATATAAAAAAGCTTGTCTTAGAATAAATTTCATTTTTGATGCATAATTCTAGGTCAAATCAGGTAATTATATGTTGTACAATATCTATTTAACAAAATTTGAACTTTTTTCTTTATATTCACGTTATAGGCTTGAAAGCTAGATTTATTGGTTTTATTTTAAAAGGTAATTTTATTAGTTTTTTTTGGTAATTTTATTTGATGTACCGCTACTTGAAACATCGTTTAAGGGAAAGTTGAGTATTTGATAAATAAAGGTAGATTTTATTTGGCAGAATAAGAATCTCGTGCTGAAGGAAATTTCCCCAAAGGTTAAGAAAGGATGACATTAAATTTGACATCCTTTCTTTTTTTTAATCTATATCTTTGAACAGAATAACTAAAACATATCAATCATGATGAATTTCACCAAACTCATGCTAGTTATCATAACTGCGTCTGCATTTATGAGTTCTTGCAAACTCTCAGACAGTCAAAAAGAGGAAGATTCAATTGCCGTTATGGCCTATTATGTTGCTCCCGGAAAAGACTATCATCCCGATCAATTACCACTCGATAAACTTTCGCACATCATCTATTCTTTTACTGAAGTCATTGATGATCAGATGAAATTTAAGAATCCAAAAGAACACGACAAGTTACAACTTCTAGTTGATCAAAAAGCCAATCATCCTAATTTGAAAGTAATGATAGCTTGTGGTGGTTGGGGTGGATCAGGAGGTTTTTCCGATATGGCATCCTCTGATTCTACAAGACAACTTTTTGTTAATAGCGCAATTAACTTCATCCAGGAACATAATCTGGATGGATTAGATATCGACTGGGAATATCCAGGATTAAGAGGGGCTGGTAATCCACATAAACCAGAGGATAAACAAAACTTCACTGCTTTAATGAAGGAACTTCGAGAGGCAATGGATGCAACTGGAAAGAAGTTAACACTTACATTTGCTTCGGCAGGATGGGATCGATATTATGATCATGTTGAACTACATGAGGTACTTAAATATGCCGATTACATGAATGTTATGACCTATGATCAGGTTAGTGGAACTTCACCCGTAACCTTGCATCATACCAACCTGGGATGGGTCAAATGGGATGATGTTAAAGATACTCCAGCTGGCAAGAAGATGGAACAATATGGAATGAAAAGAGATCCTGGATCCGCAGAAAAAATCATTGATTATTGTTTAAAGAAAGGAGTAGATCCAAAGCAACTCGTTATTGGTGCAGCTTTTTACGGACGAGCATGGAAAGGAGTTCCTCCTGAGAACAATGGTCTTTATCAGCCCAACAAAGGCGTTTGGAGTGGCTGGGCTGCCTACAACATCATTCGCGATAAATACGAAGGGAAAAATGGCTTTAATCGTCACTGGGATCCCATCGCCAAGGCCCCTTTCTTATACAATCCAGCAGACAGTATCTTTATCTCATACGATGATACAATGTCGGTTCGATTAAAAACTAAATTCACAAAAGATCTTAATCTGGGGGGCATTATGTTTTGGCAGCTTCGTCTTGACACTGCTAACGACGGCCTACTGGATGCCATCTACAGGGAATCAAAGAAATAACATCAATTTATCCAAGGTTGGTCTCATTAGTGATCAACCTTGGATAACTTTTATCATCATCAAAGCAGCCACAATACTCACCATAACTAATGTTACCCGGTGATTAATTTTAGCTACTTTTGTTATCTCATTCGTACTAATCTCACGATCATTTTCTCCAATATATGGCTTATCAACCAATTTTCCACTATAATAATTAGGTCCTCCAAATCTACAATCTAAAATACCTGCGAGTGCAGCTTCGGGATATCCAGCATTCGGACTGGCATGCTTGTTTCCAAATCGCCAGATATAATCAAATCCCCTTGAGGATAATGAAACCATCACCATCAACAAGGCAGTAATTCTGGCCGGGATATAATTAGCTGCATCATCTAAACGAGCTGCAAATCGTCCAAAATATAGGTAACGATCACTTTTATACCCAATCATTGAGTCTAATGTATTGATCATTTTATAAGTCATCAATCCCGGAATTCCAGCCACAGCAAAATAGAACAAGGGAGCTACTACTCCATCACTTAAGTTTTCACTCATTGTCTCAAATACTGCTTTAATAATTTGAGATTCCGACAATTCAGAAGTATCACGACCAACAATCCACGACAGTCGCTTGCGTCCCGCATCTAATCCCTTTTCATGCAGATGTCTGATCACCTCACAACCTTCTTGAATGAGGCTTCTATTGGCAAGTCCGAGAAACATGAACAATAGTCCTACAACTGAATAAGCAATCATATTCCATTCGTGCAAGAAATTCATTAACCAATAAAGAGCAACAAACACTCCTAGCACCAAAAATAAGGTCATGAGCATTCCCTTTAACTTTCGTCCTCTTCCCTTATTCAGCAATCGATCTCCTGCACTAATCATTTTTCCATACCCAATAACAGGATGAGGAATCCAACGAGGATCTCCAAATGATAAATCTAACAGGTATCCACCTATAAGAATTCCTATTGCTGCATATTCAACCATACCTTAACAGCCTCCACTAATTCTAAATTACTTTTTCTATCTTGTACTGCAATTCGAAAATACCTCTCATCCAAATCTCTAAAATTTGAAGCCTCACGTATGAGAATTCCACATTTATCGATTAAATACTTCTTCAACTCTATAGCACTCCCTTTTGTTAGCTTTAGCAAGAAATAATTAACATCAGAAGGGATTACTTCTATTCCATCGATTTTCGACATTTCTTCCTGCAATCTTTGAGATTGCCTTACTAACATATCCCAATAAACTGAATGATCTTCATTGTTACTGACTAGAAACAAGCCAGCCTCAATAGCTAATGAATTTACCGACCATGGCATTTTGAACTGCTTAACCTGATTTATCAATTCTTCACAACCTACGATATATCCCAACCTCAATCCAGGAATAGAGAAATTCTTTGTTAACGAACGTACAATCAACAGATTGCTATGATCATCTACAAATTTAATCAGCGTTTCCTGTTTGCGACACAAATCACCATATGCCTCATCAATAATATGCAATCGATTTTCATTCGCCCCAACATAATTCAATAGAAAATCTTTGGAATAGCACTTTCCTGTAGGATTGTTTGGATTACATACCCATAATAAGTCAGTATGGAGCTCCATATCTTCCGAAAATTCATCCTCACTTATAAAGCTTAATTTATGTCTGAAAATTTTACATGAATCCTCATATTCACTGAATGTTGGAACAACAATTGCCGAGCGTTTTTTTGCCCAGGCTGATGCAATTAAATAAAAAGCCTCCGTTGCTCCGTTCGTCACAAGAATATTTTTAGGATTCACCCCATGCATTGCAGCAATCTTTTCTGCTAGTTTATCCGCGGCAGGTTCAGGATAATTACTTATACACTCTAACTTACCACTCAGATAGGATTTTAAGCGAGTATGATCAGTCAGTGGACTAATATTAGAGCTAAAATCCTTTCTTATTTTCGAACCATAACGATAACCATCATCACCGTGTCCATATATCATATCAGTCTAATTTCGTTGTTCGTTGAAATTGTGTCCCTACACATTTAGCGTTTTAACACTTCATAAATTTGATCCATATCCACATACTTTCGAATATGATCGGCCAATTTATCGTAATTCTCCTCCTTAAATGCTTTAAAGTCAAATGTACTGTCATCTGACTTTTCATAAGGTTCAAGCAATTTATTAATCACTGGAACATTGTCGAGGATTCCATGAATGTATGACCCCCAACATTTATCACTTACAAAGCATCCGTCAGCACCTTTTCCTCTTATATTGGTTAATGCTAAATTATCCTCATCAATGAATGATGTATTTCCCATGTGAATCTCATATCCCTCACAGTCACCCTCTTCCTGAAGAAACTGAAAGACACACTGTTCTGTAACTTTCTCCGCCTCAATAACTGTCGTCACAGGCAACAATCCGAGTCCTATAATTTTCTCCTGATTGCCTTCCAGGCCAAGAGGATCAAGAATCTCCTCGCCCATCATTTGATACCCTCCACAAATTCCGATTACTGTCTTTCCTGCTTTTGAGGCCTTTACAATTGCATCGGCCATTCCAGTTTCACGTAAGTGTTGTAAATCAGAAATGGAGTTCTTTGAACCAGGAAGAATAACAATGTCAGCATCTTTCAACATCGAAGGTTTATTTGTGTAATAAAGATTTACATCAGGGTGCATTTCCAGCGCATTGAAATCAGTAAAATTTGAGATCCGTTGAACTAATACAACCGCCACATTCACCTTATCAGCTTTGCAATCTTTGTTTTTACTATCAAGACTCACAGAATCTTCTTCCTCAATAAAGATATCTTCATAATAAGGAATAACTCCAACAACAGGTACGCCTGTTAGCTCCTCTAACATCTGCTTTCCTTCCTCAAACAAGGATGCATCCCCCCGGAATTTATTAATTACAATACCTTTCATTAATGCCCTCTCATCATCATCAAGTAACATTATTGATCCGTATACACTACCAAAAACACCTCCTCTATCAATATCTGCAACCAAATAAGTAGCTGCATCTGCGGCCTTAGCCATTCGCATATTGGTAATATCGCGATGCTTCAGGTTAATTTCTGAAATACTGCCTGCACCTTCCAAAACAACAGGACTATATTTCTGTTCTAATCGTTCAAAAGCCTTACACGACTCTTCAAATAATCCCATCCGGTTATTCCCAAGAAAATAATCTCGAGCCGATTGGTTACCAATAGGTTTGCCATTCAAAACCACTTGTGACGATTTATCTGTAGTAGGCTTCAGTAAAACAGGATTCATATCTGTCGCACAATCAATACCACACGCCTCGGCCTGAACCGCTTGAGCACGCCCAATTTCCAATCCATCAACTGTCGCAAATGAATTCAACGACATATTTTGAGCTTTAAAAGGAGCTGGTTGATATCCATCCTGCTTAAAAATCCGACAAAACCCCGTATTTATAATACTCTTCCCCGCATCTGAGCAGGTTCCTACAAACATAATTGGTCGAAGCTTTTCCATCTGTTTTAAAGATTTTTAGATTGCTTGATTATTTGATTCTCAGACTTAAAAATCCTCGAATTTAGGAGTGCAAAAGTAATTTGATTTTAACCAAAAGCTTAAAAATATTGATGATTATTCTCTTTTTTCTTCCCAGACATTCAATTAAAAAAAGTTAAAAAGATGTAAATCAGCGAACTTTGGACCAATTCATGTTGTCATTATGCATGAAAACAAACACGGAGGGATTATGAGGGCAATAGGAATTATAAGTTTTTTCATGGTCGCGATAGTCTTAATGGGAGCGGCTACTGATGACAAGAAGCAAACAAAGAAAAAGAAAGAAACGATGGAATATAACGAGTTAACTGCATTTGAAAAACATGTAATATTAGACAAAGGTACCGAGCGGGCATTCACAGGTAAGTACTATAAGCACAAAGAACCAGGAACCTATATATGCAAGAGATGCAATGCTCCACTCTATCGATCAAATGACAAGTTTGATTCTCATTGTGGATGGCCTAGTTTTGATGATGAGGTTGATGGAGCAGTTACACAGACACCAGATGCTGACGGAAGACGTACTGAGATAACCTGTACCAATTGTGGAGGTCATCTGGGACATGTTTTCTTTGGTGAAGGATTTACCAATAAAAATGTTCGTCACTGTGTAAATTCTGTATCATTGGAGTTTGTACCGCGTGAAGGAAGCAAAAAAACGACTGATAATGAGTGATTATCACCAACATTTTTATATTTTTGTCGTCATATGAGTACAAACCCAGTTGAAATTATCCAGAAATACTACCCTAAGACTGAGAAGGCTTACGGTATTCTGATGAGACATAGCGAGTTGGTAACTCAAAAAGCACTAGAAATTGCTCATCGTCTTCGCGACTTAAATCCTAATATCCAATTCATTCAGGAAGCTGCCATGTTACATGACATTGGTATATTCAAAACCGATGCTGCTGATTTAGGATGCTATGGAGATGCTTCATATATCTGCCATGGATATCTGGGTAGAGAGTTGCTTGAGCAGGAGGGACTACATCAACATGCCTTAGTATGTGAACGCCATACAGGAGCAGGTTTATCTCTAGATGATATTATGCTTCAGGATTTACCTATCCCTGTAAGAGATATGCTTCCATTAACCTTAGAAGAACAAATCATCTGTTTTGCAGACAAGTTTTTTTCTAAAGGAGGTGATATCAACAAAGAAAAGAGCGTAGAGAAGGTTAGAAACTCGATGGCCCGCCATGGAAAACATCAAGTAATCCGATTCGATGAATGGTGTGAATTATTCCTATAAAAACACGATTAAATTAAGATCTTCGTAAACATGAATGATTTTTCAAAGAAATGTTTCGTTTGCCAACGCCCTATTGATCCATCTACAACATGCAAAAACACAGAAGTGAATCTACCTGTGTGCGATCATTGCAAAGGAACACAAGCAGAACAAGACGCACTTAATGAGATGAATGATAGTTTAAGTGACGGTTGGTTTTGTGGTGGCATGTAAAAAATATACAATCAAAAAAATATTAGACTTATGAACTTCATTGACCTTGCAAAAAGAAGATATTCTGTTCGCAGTTATTCTGACAAGCCTGTATCAAAGGACTTAATCCAACAAGTTTTGGAGGCTGGTAGAATTGCACCATCAGCAGTTAACTTCCAACCTTGGGAATTTGTTATTATTAGTGAACCTGAAAACGCGAAAGCTTTTCAGGAAGTATATCATAGAGACTGGTTTAACCAAGCTCCTGTATACATCGTTATTTGTGGAGATCACAATCAGGCATGGCACCGACAAGCAGATGGAAAAGATCACACTGATGTAGATGCCTCAATTGCGATTGATCATATGACACTTGCAGCAACAGATGCAGGTTTAGGTACTTGTTGGGTATGTAACTTCGACGTTGAAAAATGTAGAGAATACCTTAAACTACCTGATCATATTGAACCAATAGCCATCTTACCACTTGGATATCCTGCGAAAGATGATATTCCAGAGAAGAAAAGAAAATCACTCGACGACATTTGTCACTGGGAAAAATATTAAGCTCAAAAGAGGAAGTCGATTATTGTCAACTTCCTCTTTTTTTATCTTTAACTATGATGTTTCTTCAAATAAGCCTCTAATCGATCCATTCCCTCCTTTATATTCTCCAGTGAATTTGCATAAGAGAATCGCAAGAAGCCCTCTCCATTATCACCAAAATCAACACCAGGAGTAACACCAACATGAGCTTTCTCAAGAATATCGAATGCCAACTTATAGGAATCAGAACTTAGGTGCTTGCAATTCACAAAGATGTAAAATGCTCCAGTAGGCTCTACAGGTATCTCAAAGTTTAATTCCTTAAGGCGACTAATCAAATAACGACGACGTTCATCGTAAGTATCTACCATCGTCTCTACTTCGGCATCACTCTCCTTTAAAGCTGCAATGGCAGCTCTTTGCACAGTAGAACCTGCACAGATAAACAAGTTTTGTTGCAATTTCTGCATATTACGTACATATTGCGGAGGTATAATCACATAGCCTAAACGCAATCCAGTCATGGCATACAACTTTGAGAAACCATTTAATACGAAAGCATTATCGGTATACTCCATAATAGACTCTGCTCGTCCCTCATACACCAAACCATGGTAAATCTCATCCGAAACAATAGGGATATTTAACTCAGCCAACTCTTTCATTACCTCTCCACTCAACAGATTACCAGTAGGATTCATTGGTGAATTAATAAAAATAGCCCTGGTCTTATCTGTAACATGAGCTGCAATTTCTGATGGTTTATACTGAAATCCATCTTCGGCATTCACTTTTACGGTAACAGGCACTCCTCCCATAAAACGAATAAAATTGGCATAGCAAGCATATCCGGGATCGGATATGATTACCTCTTCTCCAGGTTCAATTAATACACCTAAAGTAAGTAATATTGCAGGAGAAGATCCCGACGTCACAATAATCTGATCAGGATTTACATCTACATTATATTTCTTCTTGTAATCTTCAGCGATGGCTTTGCGCAATTCGGGATCCCCAAGACTATGCGTATAGTGAGTATAGCCCTCAGTCATTGCATTTGCATTTTCACGTTTTACACATTCAGGAACATCAAAATCAGGTTCCCCCACCTCCATGTGGATGATATTGGTGCCATTCTTCTCCATCTCGGCAGCTTTTTCGAGCACTTCCATAACAATAAACGGAGAAATTTGATCTACTTTTCTACTATTCATTTGTCAATAAAATTACAATTCATGATGCTTACTAGTGCAATAGCACAGACGATAAACCACTAACTATCAAAAATATCACAATCTCTCCAATCCTCCCCAACTCACAGTTATATGAAGTCCAATCATCTTAAAAGCATTTCGAACACTAAAATTATAAATGCCAACGCATGGAAACAATACAAATAATGTGCATATTTGTACTGGACCTATGATACTTCATAGTCCAACATCAGACTTACTATCCCACCATTTTTGATGAATGTGAAAACATTTAAATGGAATTTTAATATACCTAATACAGATGAGACAAATTATTTTAATCGTAGCATTGTTGTTTTGTACAACAAACCTATTTAGTCAAGACACATTTAAGTCGAAAGCTGATGAAGCTAATAAATTGTTAGAGAATCAAGATTATAGCGGAGCATTAGCAAAATTTGAAGAAGCCTTTAAAATTGGAACAGACGACAAGCGTCAATTGGCCTGGACAGCTTCTATCGCCGGGATATGTGCACAGGAAAGTGGTAACGTAGATAAAGCAATTGAATTATATGCTGTTGCTTTGAAAAACAATCTTGCTGATGAAGATATCATTAATCGCCAAATTACGCTTTGCAAGAAAAAGAAAAACATTGCAGAAGAGGCAAATACACTAATGGCAGCAATGAAGATTATGCCTGGAGCTGATTACAAATACCGCAAAAAGTTGCTTTATGTTTATTATAACTCAGGACAGTTTGATAAAGCAATACCTACTGCCGATACTTTATTAATGGCCAAACCAGGTGACCACAAATTGATGTATATGAAAGCATCATCTCTTTCTAAAAACAAGCAGGTACCTGAAGCAATAAAACTATTTGAGCAGATTCTTGCTGAAGATGCTGGATATACTAGTGCCTACACACAGCTAGGGTTGGTTTATTACAACAAAGCTACCTCAATTTACGATAATGGTAGAGATCATTACAACAACCTAAAGAAACCTACCCGTATGGACTATACGAATTATCGTAATGCGATCAAAAAGTCATATACCGACTATAACAAGGCAATCATATATCTTGAAAAGTCATATGCTGCAAAGCCATCTGACTTTGTAAAGAAAGCATTGTTTACAAGTTACACACGAATAGAGAACAAAGAGAAAGCGGCGAAATACGCTAAATAAATATTTTTAGCCCTTTGCTGAAGTTTCAAATATTCAGCAAGGGGTTAAAACCTTCTTAAGTAGCGCTGAGAGCTATGTGGCAAGAAAGTATCACAGAATGGGTGACTATTACGATGAACCCCTACTCCAACTCCAATACTGAACTTTTCAGAAAACTTATGATCGAGATATAGAGAAACACCAACCGAATTTAAAGAAGGTAGATCATACATATCCTCATTCCAGTCTCCGATTTCCCTATCATACCAGGCAAAACCAACTAAAGCTGTTTTTTCAGTAAGCTGATAAGTTGTTTGAAAGTCCAATCCAAAACTCTGTCTGTTGGTACTTAATCCAGGATAACCACCGCCCTGCCAATCGTAGATTTTAAAATCATTAAATGACTCTGATGATAAAATACCAGAGAGATCTAATGTCATTTTATCCATCACTGGAAACGACAATTGCGGAGCGATATATCTATACCATGAAGATCCTCCCTCCAAATCAGAAGAAAAACCAATACTCACCTCGGTTGAATAGTCCATAACGCGAGTAGTATCCTTAACTTGTCCCAACACCACACATGAAATCAACTGCACACAAATCAAAATGAATACTGGCTTTCTCATAACAAATTATCTTAGAATATTTTAAACCCTAAAGTAAGCAAAAATGAATTAGTTTTTCCTTCTTTAAACAAAGTATCTGTATCGATAGATTTTCCATCATGCTCGATTCTCAAGTCAAGTGATACTCCACCAATATCAACACCTGCGCCATACTGAAAACCAAAGATCTTGTCTTTAAATTTCGTATCAGGTAGCTCATCGCTCATATCCTTGTCGGTTACAAACGACAATACAGGACCTGCGTTAACATGAATATTAAATCCTGCTTTATCAATCAACTTGTATCCTGCCAACAATGGTACATCAACAGTATTCATATCGAATGATTTCTTCATCTCCAAAGCTTTCAACTCTCCCCCTTTGGTATTGAAGTACACCTCTGGTTGCACATAAAAGCTACTAATATTAATTCGCAAGTACGCACCAGCCAAAAAGTTATTAATGGTTTCTTTGTTATATCCATCAGCACTAGTTGAAAACTTCGAACTATTCAATCCCGCCTTAAAACCTAAGTTTACAGGCGACTGACTCATTGCTGGCAACGCCAATGCGATTACGACCAACGCCAAAAAAATCCTTTTCATATTCGATTCATTTAGATTAAAAAAAGTTGTTCTATCTTATCAATTACTACTGCACCTTAAAAGAGCAATAGCACCCTATTACATTCATCAATGACAAATTTTGTTACTTGGGGTTGCAGTCAACCACCAATTTTTTTTTGAAATTCTTTAGTTACAAAAATAGTACCGAGATGGAAACATAATCTACAAACGAATAAAAAAAAGCACCTCCACTAATGAAGGTGCCCAATATCTAAGGGATTAATATCCTTACAATGAACCTCTTGAAATGTAGTTGGTATCAATAACAGTTCGAACCTTTTTTTTCTTAGTCACAAACTGAGCTGCCAATTTCCCCATTAAATCGAAATCTGATGAAATTACACTGATACCTTTATCAATGACCTCCTTCATTGGAGTATCATTATATGAAAGTACACCAATATCTTTACCAAGTTCAAGTTGACTCTCCCTGCTTCGTCGGACAACATTTACTAACTGACTATCCTTAATCAGCCAAAATGCTTGTCCTTTGCGGAGTTCTACATCTTCAACCTCCTCTATGATTTGTCCCTTAATATCATTCTCGTTGCAAAAGCGTTTAAATGCTTTAAAGATATCTTTAGGGTGAGGAATCTTCTCAGGATAAGCCAAAATAAACTCATCGTATTTTAATAATTCCTCTTTCGCCTCATCTAAACAGTTATATGCAGCTTGATTAAACTCCTGTGTTAAATATGATATATCCTCACTAACAGGCTTTCCCATATCGAGAATCAACAATTTATCAGGATCAATCATTTTAACTGTATCTCGAAGCTTTTTATTATCGAGATTCATTACAATATACATACTGTATTTGCCAAGGTTATTCTGAATCAATTGATCAAAAACCTCTCTATTGTAATGATGAAACATCAAGTCGACTGTATATGAATCAGGCAAATTCTTTCGAAAGCTTTTGTAGAGTTGCTCTTTAAAAGAACTAAAGTCATCAAGTAGCATAAATACGTTATACTTCTCGTTAGCAACATAATACCCTTTGGTAGGTGTTGATGCAACTAGACTTCTCTGTTTTAACTTCGTATAAGCCTTAAAAATAGTATCGCGCGAAACCCCACTATCTTTACTCAGTTTATTCACTGATGGTAAAAAATCACCCTCTTTTAAAATACCTGTTGCAATTGCTTCAGAAATTGCATGAATCAATTGCTGTACTTTTGTCTGATTCGAACTCTCGTCTATTTTAAATATGAATTCTGACATAAGCAGACTCTTTTAATTTGGGTGCAAATGTTTGAAAAATTATCGAAACTCCAACCTCAATCAGCAAATCTTATCCTCAACTGACAAACAATTTACACAAAATACAACATCAGATGCAAAAAGAGGGAGTCAATTGCTCCCCCTTTTCAATATTTCAAAAGGATAAGACTAAGCATCCTTATGCACTGTCAACGTTCGGTAACCATAAATTGCAATGGCTACAAAGCAAATGAATGGTAAGATGAAAGAAAAGTTTACAGCTGGCAACCAACCCACAGTTCCAAGGTCGATAATAGCTCCTTGAATAGGAGGCATCAAAGCACCACCCACAATAGCCATAACCAAACCTGCAGCACCAATCGTTGCATCATCACCTAAACCATGAAGAGCAATACCATAGATTGTTGGGAACATCAATGACATGAATCCTGAAGTAGCAACCAAACAGTATAGTCCAAGTTGACCTTCGATCAAGATAACACCAGTAGTTGTCACCATACCTCCAATAGCAAAGAATGTTAACATTCTTCTTGGATTAAAGTATTTCATTAAGGCAGTACTAATAAAGCGACTGGTAATGAATAAGGCCATCGCTGCAATATTATAGTTCTGCGCTGTAGCTTTAGTGATTCCCAGGTTTTCGGCATACTGAATAATAAATGTCCAACACATAATCTGTGCAGCCACATAAAATACCTGAGCAATTACCCCTTCATAATACTTCTTATTTTTGAATAGTCTTCCGAATGTTTCAGCCGGACGAATGTTGTGATCAGCATTCTTACGTTCTGGCATCTTCGCTACCAAAATAATAACAAACATCACCAATACTACAAAACCTAATGCCACATATGGATCTCGAATAATTGCAAGATCATGTGTTCTAATTGTAGCTTTCTCTGCAACACTTAAAGTAGGAAAGACTAACTCTCCCGCTGCATCACGTACATCAGACTCAAGTGCTGCTAGAATGAATTTCGAAGCAACAACCATACCCAGAATAGATCCCAATGGATTAAACGACTGTGCCAGATTCAATCTTCTGGTAGCTGTTTCTTCATCACCCATTGATAGAATATATGGATTAGCAGTAGTCTCCAAAAATGCCAATCCGAAAGTCAAGATGTATAATGATCCTAAAAAGAATCCAAACATCTCAAACTGTGCAGCAGGATAAAAAAGTAATGCACCTGTTGCATATAATATCAATCCCAGAAGCACACCCTTTTTGTAGCTATACTTCTTCACGAACAATGCCGCCGGGATTGCCATTGTTCCATAACCTCCATAAAATGCAAACTGCACCAACGATGCCTTTGCATTAGAAATCTCCATGACCGTTTTAAAGGCCGCAACCATAGGATTCGTTATATCATTCGCAAAGCCCCACAGAGAAAATAGGGCAGTAATCATGATAAACGGAATCATTAATTCCTTCGATACAACTTTAGCTTTCATCAATATTGTTTTAAGATTCCAGAATAATTAACCTTGATACGTATCTTATTTCTCTTCTTAGTTATCGTAATAGTATTACTATAACCTATCACACAGCTCATTAACCAAGGATTATATACTCTATTAGTCAATTGGTTTAAATTAAGATCACCTAAATTAAAACATTGAAATGATCTGATCAAGAGAAACACCTAATTTTGCTTTCGCAATTGCATCCAACTCAGCCTTATCTCCTGTTAGGTGATAAGTTCGTTGTACATGATCAATCTTCTCGCCAGCGGCTAATTTGGCTGCAGGAGAAGAGCTTTCTAATTCATAAAATGGTCCCATTTGAGAACCATCCTCAAGTGGTCCATCGTTATACGAGTTAATCGCATCACCACCATAAGGATTATCTTGAAGCTCCCATGCTGAATTCACATAATCTGATTCACCTTCTGGTAATTCACATTCCAGCAAGGTTAGAATATTATTCAACTCATCGTAGCTACCAAGAAATCTTTTTGCACGCAATGGAGGAATTCCTAGCTTTCCTCTACTTTTTCCGTCACATTTAAAAAATACAGTATTATCTTCCACTTTTAGGCGATCAGCAGAGATCTTTCCAAAATAATCGTCGTTAACCTGAGGTCCTAACTTGGCCTCATCACCTTCTTTTACTGGAATAACAACAGTAACACCAGGTGAAGGAGTCAACATTCCAAGCATCCAAATAGAAAGTAATCCGTTTTCTTTAGTCCAGTTATTATCACCAACGTTAGTTAATGTATTAACCGATTCGTAAGCTACTGCCTGTACTTTTTCCATATCACAGCTAAGCTTTTCGGCTAAAACATTCTTATCTAACAGGTTTACTGCACGATTAATTTTAATGTCAAATTTAGTACCTGAGTAATTCTCAAGCTTAAACGTTTTAACAAAACTTACGCTTTTATCAGTCTTAGCTATAATATCAAATCCCTCAGTATCAATTTCTTTAGGAACAAACCAATCACTAAACTCGAATTTTGAACCTTTCTTAAAGTAGATAGAAAACTGGCCTCCTTCAGGTCCAAGCCATAAGCGCTCTTCACCTCCAAAAGCATTCATATGCTCCTGAACCTCTCCTGATTTAATCAAATCGTGGTTGATCCATCCGAAGCTAAAGCCTTCTGCTCCTTCTGCAGAACTAGTCATAACACGACCTTGATATGCAGGAACTAAAGCAACTCGTGCGTTACCATCTGTTAGTTCAACCACATCAACATGCTTTGACATTACATCAAGGTCATAGCCATATGTACCTTTTTTAAACTCTTTTTCCATTGTTGCGTTGGTATTTTCTTTCTTTTTTCCTTTTGGCGCACATCCTATGAGACAAATGAGCATCAAAACCGGGAATGTTAGTTTCATGGTTTGTGTGTTTTAGAATCAAGAAAACAAAGGCCATGCCTTAAATTAAGACATGGCCAAATTTATATTATTTAATTCCGTATAAAGGACCGTAAGTTTCACAAGCCCTATAATCAGAACCTTCTTTATCCTCTCCAAATGCAGCCCATGCACTTGGTCTGAATACCTTATCTTCCTCAACATTGTGCATGCATACAGGAATACGTAACATAGATGCCAACGTGATTAATTTATCACCAATATGACCATAACTAATTGCACCGTGGTTAGCACCCCAGTTAGCCATTACAGTATAAACATCTTTAAATGCACCTTCACCTGTTACTTTAGGCACGAACCATGTAGTAGGCCAGGTTGGATTAGTTCTCTTATCCAATACATCGTGGATATCCTCAGGTAATTCAACAGTCCATCCTTCTGCAATTTGAAGAACAGGACCAACACCTTTAACAAGGTTAACACGTGACATCGTAACAGGCATCTCTCCTTCTGTCTTGAATAGAGAAGAGTAACCACCACTACGGAAGTAACCACGATCAGCTTGTGGCCAAACAGTTTTATCCAAACATTTTTGAGCTTCTTCTTCAGTAATCTCCCAGAAAGGCTTCATTACAGGATTACCTTCTGCGTCGCGCTGTTGAGCAGTAGCATCAAGTGTAGTAGAACCAGAGTTGATCAAGTGTATAATACCATTTTCTGCAGTTCCGGATAGTTCTTTTCCTGTTACGCGCTTCACAGCCTCAGGACTCCAGTAAGTTCTTACATCAGAGAAGATCTGTGCAGTATCGGATACTAAGTGACCAAACAACATTGCAACAGCATTCAAACTATCATTTTCAGTTGCAAACACAAATGCTTCACGAATACCGTTCCAGTCAAATGATGAATTAAGAATAGCTTCTGGGAAGTCTGCATTTGGTTGATAATCGGTCCACTGACGTTGTCCCTGGAATCCACCTGCAATTGCATTTCTACCTAGACCTTCTTCACGGTATCCCATCTCTACAAGTTTAGGGTTACCCACCATAATGTCACGACAAATAAGTGCCATTTTCACAACCATTTCCCACTCTACCTGCTTGCGAGCTTCATCAGCCTGTTGTTCTGGAGCATTAGGATCCTCTCCTTCTTTACAGTTCTCCTTTGTCCATGCCATTGCCTTCTCAAACTCTTCCTGATCGAAGATACCTTCGTCAATACGTCGCAAGATCTCAAGAGACTCAACAAACTCGGTACGAATACCCAGATAATCCTGGAAGAAGTTAGTATCAACCATAGAACCAGCAATACCCATTGAGCTATATCCCAATGATAAGTATGATTTACCTTTCATTGTTGCAACAGCCAGTCCACACTTAACAAAGTTCAGGATCTTTCCTTGTACATCCTCTGGGATTTCCGTATCGCCAGCATCTTGTACATCACGACCGTAAATACCGAATGTTGGCAATCCTTTTTGAGAGTAACCAGCCAAAGCAGCAGCCAAATATACTGCTCCTGGACGCTCTGTTCCGTTGAATCCCCAAACTGCTTTTGGCATCAATGGATCGGTATCCATCACCTCTGTTCCATAACACCAACATGGAGTAACAGTAAGAGAAACACCTACTCCCTCACGTTGAAATTTATCAGCGCACATTGCAGCTTCAGCAACACCACCAATATTTGTATCAGCGATAACACATTCAACTTTCTCTCCACTAGGGAAACGTAAATTCTCTTCGATCAATTTTGCAGCAGCTTTTGCCATATTCATACATTGATCTTCCAATGACTCACGAACTCCGCGCTCACGTCCATCGATTACTGGACGAATACCAACTTTAGGAAGTTGGCCAATTAATCTGTTACTCATAATATCTTGGTAATAAGTTAATATTTATCGTTGCAGGACTATCTTGTCCTGTACTGTGCTGGTCAAAAATAGATATTTTCTTTTTATTAAGAAATAGTTAAGCAATATTATTTTTGGGATTTCAATTATAGTGGTTCTGAAATATCATCTGTAGTGCAGTAATACTGCTATATTCAAGCTAAAACGATACATTCAATTTTTATAAAAAAGGTAACCACTCGGAAAGTCACTATAGCAGTACGCGGTAAGAAAGGATACAAAAAAAGCACAGATGCCAATACTAAATCGCATCTGTGCTTTGAAACAATATTATAAAATGGGAATTCTAATGAAGCTCAAGCTTTTTAACTTTTTGTGGAGCTTTACCACGAAGAACAGTATAACGCTCAATCATCTCTTTTAATTTCTCTGGATTGCTATCAGCAAGGTTGTTCTTCTCACCAATATCTTCTTTCAAATTATAAAGTTGATATCCTTTATCGTTACCCAATTCAATATTCACCCATTTATTTACAGCCGCACCTTTATAAGGAGGAATCAACATCCAATCGCCCATACGCAAAGCAGTACGAGACGTAGCTTCAAGCACCAACTCTTTGCGACCTTCATCTTTTTTGCCCATTAGTACATCAAGCATAGGTTCACTATCAGCAGTCTTAATATCTGATCCTACTAGTTGAGCAAGTGATCCAAATAAATCCATCTGACAGATCACTGCATCAGACACTTTAGGCTGAATATGTCCTTTCCAATAAGCGATAAATGGTACACGAGTACCTGCCTGGAATAAGCTATACTTTCCACCACGAAGTGGTCCAGCAGGAATATGATCACCTAATTTTTCAACAGCATCATCATGATAACCATCGTTAAGTACAGGACCATTATCACTAGAGAAAACAATTAAGGTATTCTCCATTAGTCCTTCTTGCTCTAAGGTCTTTAAAAACTCACCAACACACCAATCAGCTTCAACAATCACATCTCCACGAGGTCCCATTCCCGATTTTCCGACAAAACGAGGATGTGGAGTACGAGGTACGTGAGGCTGCTGTAATGCATAATACAAGAAGAAAGGTTCATTTTTATGCTCTTTCACATATGCCTGTGCTTTAGCCAGGAAATGATCAGCCATATCAACATCTTTCCACTTAGCTTTCTCTCCACCTTTCATGAAACCAATACGAGGAATACCATTAACGATACTGTTGTTATGACCATGATGCCATTTCATCGTAAGCATTTCAGGATTATCCTTACCTGTTGGTTCTCCTTCAAAATTCTTTCGATAGTCAACCTGGATAGGATCATTAGGATCTAAACCATCGACATGACCGTTATCGATATACACTGTTGGAACTCTGTCCTGAGTTGCCGCCATGATATAAGCATAATCGAATCCTACTTCATTAGGTCCAGGAGTAACTCGCTTATTCCAATCCACATTGCCATCACCTAATCCCAAATGCCACTTACCAACAACACCGGTATGGTAACCAGCTTTGCTCATCATCTTAGGAAGTGTCATCTGATCAGTACCAATCAACAAAGGAGCATCCCCCTTCAAGATTCTTGCCTTCTCATTTCTCCAAGGATATGTCCCGGTAAGCAATCCATAGCGACTCGGAGTACAAGTTGCCGATGTAGCATGTCCACTTGTAAAACGCACTCCTCCATTAGCCAACTTATCAAAATTAGGAGTCTGAAGTTCAGTCGCTCCATACGCCGACACATCTCCATATCCCAGGTCATCAAGATAGATTACAACCACATTAGGCTTAACATTCTCTTTTACTGCTTCCTTCTTAGGTGCAGTATTGCAGCTTCCAAGCATTCCCAACGCAGGTAATGCCAAAAGCAAACTCTTTTTACTGTAGTTCATCATAGATCTGTATTAAAACACTTTGTTTTCATTCCTTCTTAAAGGATAATTGAAGCATTGGATTGGATACACCTCTCCCAATACTATAAATAAAGTTGGTTGGCTTATGTAGATTGTGTGGATAGCGATTTTTACAATCGCCCTACAAAAATAATAAGAAAACCGAGGAAACATCAGTAAAGCCAATATATTTCATAAAAAATAAAGGGGATCCGTTAAGATCCCCCTGCGTAACCATTATTTACTTTCGATTGTGAAAAGATAATAATCAATATTTTGCGAACTGATTGCTTAAATCAACTCAGCATAATTGGTAACAAATATCGAGCCATATCGTCTTAATATTAATCCAACTTCATTGTCGAAAATTATTTTATCGCTTGAATATTTTTGCAACATTCAAATTACCATACTTATTAAACACAGACCTATTGGCCAGGATTATACTCAAAAATAGATTCAATGTACAACCAATAAAAATTGACAACATGATCATGATCTGATATTTTATTGCAGTAGCCGGTGAGCTACCTCCAAGAATTTGTCCAGTCATCATACCTGGCAAGGAGATAATCCCCATCACCGACATGTTGGCAATCATTGGATTCAATGCATGCTTAACTGCTTCTCCAATGAAGGGACGAAGTGCTAACTTTGCATCACCTGTATTGGTTAGCAGAAACTGATACAATTCTGATTTCTCCTTCAAACTCTTGAAATAAGTACTCAAACCAACGATATTATGATTCAATGAATTTCCCAAAATCATTCCTGTAATAGGAATAAAGTATCGGGCATCAAAAACATAGTCTAACTTGATAATTGCTCCAAGGAAGAAGGCATCAACAGTAAGAACTGCAGTAAAACCAGCAATAAACAGAGGCACAACAAACGACCGCCAGTTTAATGAAACACGTTTGATTGAAGTTAATACCCCAACCATTAGCATTATAACAACCCATAAGGTATTAATCAATGCATTGTTCTTTTCGAACACCCACTCAAGATATACTGCCACCAACGCCAATTGAATTCCCATACGCACAACACTAATAACAGTACTCTTAATCAAACCGATCTTATACCATCTGAAAAGCATCAAAGGAATGACAAGCAGGCCAAAACTCAGCAAGAGTTCCCATATATTAATATCTGCAATCCCGTTCATAGTTCTATAATTTGATCTACACTGTTCAACCACGTTTGATTATGAGAAGCACTGACAATCGTCTTTTCGTTAAGAGATTTCATTGTATCAATCAAAAGTGCAATTGACTCTTCATCAAGTGATGACGTTGGCTCGTCAAGCAGTATTATTTCTTTATCTAAAGCAATGCAAATAGCTATAATAATCCGTTGCTTTTGCCCCCCACTAATCTCCCTAAAATCTTTATCAAGAAATTCAGGTTTAAGCCCCAATTGCACAAGATATTCTTCCGCAATCTTTTGACGCGAGCTCACCTCCATTAATTTCATTAATTCACTCCCCTTATCCACCGGAAGATTGATATTTTGAGGGATCCAGGCAATATCTCCTCTGATTTTTGCAATGGTTTCCTCGTTCAACTCACGACCATTCACTAATATCTTTCCTTTATCAGGACGAATATAGCCCTGAATAATTTTCAATAGCGAAGACTTTCCTCTACCTGATGGTCCTCCAAAAACCACATTTGTTCCTTTTGGTATTTGGAAGTTTAGATCTTTGAAAAGTTCTTGTTCACCGAAAGACAAACTTACATCCTTTGCTTCTATCATATTTCTACTCTCCTCCTTTTTCAATTCTCTCTTTAACCTTTGTCCAACCATGCGTTCCCGACAAACATGATTCTTCAATAGTATGATACATGACTTTAAACCTTGACATAGGAATAGCAAAACTTAAAATATTTTGTTCAACCGATGGACGAACAGATGGATCGAAAAGCCCAAGGAAGCAACGATAACCATTCCGCTTGTTTTCCACATAAGTCTGTGAAACTAACAAGCTACATCCTGATCCAAAAGGAACCGATATTGCATCTGATTCATCAATATCGAATAATGCCCATGAGACAAGTCCTGATAAAATATCAGGTGTTGCAAAAAATATAATACCCTCTTTATCATCTAACGAACTTATCTTATCAATTGAAGCAAAATTGATATAAGCGGCTGGCGCGTCAGGCATATTCAAATCATCAATAAATTTAGTAACCATCTCCGGCGTTTTCTTATACTTTTCTTTCTCCGAAACAAATCCAGGGATAAAAGGAGGAGCCTCACAATATCCCGTGTACACTTTCCCTCCTGGACAACCTATAGTATCAACATTAAATGAGATAACTCCACCTGATCTGGCAGTCTTCAAATAACCTATAAAACATCCTCTAGTCTTCTCTACGGGAATTGCAGGCTCATCAGAATACCAAAACACAATGGGTAATTCTGCATCCCCAAATGCTATTCTTAGATTTTCTATGAACAGTTCTTTATTCATTGTCTCGAATTTAATGGATTAACATCCCCCTATCACATGGACTCACCATCTATTTCTGTTAACGAAGAAAAGGAACTAAGGCTTCACTATTGGCTCAAAACTCATAAAGTTTAGTGAAAGAAATATAAAAGCAAAGAGCACAAAGCAAAATAAAGAGGCATACAAAAGTCGCCTTTTTCTTTTCACAAAGCCCCAGAATGCCAATCCTAAAAATACAAAAGGCATCAATAACAAGAAAATATTAAAAATGTACATGAAATTCATTTGTTTAAATGTTTTTAGATTTCTGAATGTTCAAAAAATTAAATTCATTCAGAAACTCACTTTACTAATTTATTTTAAGTTTTACTTTAGTCGCTTATTTATTAGTTCAATACTACGATCAATCTCATTAAATAGACATTCATTTTCGTTACACTGCCTTTCTCTCCTTAGAAGCTCAATACTTTCCTTAAAACTGCTAAAAGCCCGAATCAACTTCCATTGAATTAAATGATTGCCTTTGTTCTTTTCATAGCAGTTCACCAACTGAGAGATCTCTATTGGTGAAGCACTGTAGTAACAGATAAAACCAATCGCATCGATTGCTTCACTGAGTTGCTTATTTTTAGCGCTATCCATACATTCACAAAGTTCAGGAAGTGCATCATCTCCAATTCTGACTAAAGTTCGTGCTGCAATATCGCGAGGTAACGGGTAATTCTTCTTCTTAAAAGGTTTAGATGGGACCTTTTTATATTGATTCCCTCCAATACATCCTAACTGATTAATCAAAGGTTTTACCGCTGGGATTCCACAGTCGGCAAGAGTAGCACTGATTTCAATTTTCGAGTAAAGTTTAGATTCTTTTGATAATGCAACAACCAGATGATCAATTAAATCAGTGGAAACTTCTTCATCCTTTAAAAGTCTGGCTCCTGCAGTCCTCTCCTGTGGAGTTTTACTCTGTAATAAAACAAGTTTCTCAGTATAACTACACTGATAACTTTCCATTTTGGTGGAACCTGGAAGATATCCACGTTTCTTTAATTGATCATCGGTACTCTTCATCTACTTAGGCTTTTACAGACAATATGTGCATAATTATTGAGACAACAATTTTAATCTATCGTATTCATCACCTCCTGTATTCTTCTTGCAGAAACACACTCTCCCTTTGCACGTAAGGCTTTATTCATCTTAACATATGTCACTGATCCAGTATAAGTATCCAGAACATAAGCATACCCCGATATAGGATCATTTTCCAATTGATACCTTGGTCCCCTAGGAACCGAATTGGTAGAACTAATCATCAAAACAACACATGCCGTAGCAAGCACCCCTATTAAGAAGGATTTTAAATCTATATTTTTCATAATCTATTATTTAAGGATAAATCGTTATTGGTTCCTCACAATTGACTCCCAATAACTTTTAATCATATCAAATTTTCCATTAGTATACTTCTTTAAAGTCTCGAAATATTTTAAAGTGTCTACATGATCATTTGAATCTTTAATCAAAATATACCGATCACTTTCATTTTCTTCACAGCCATTCCCATAAATACTACCGTATTCCTTCACCTTAAAATCTTCGATCTTTATTAGTTTTGACTCCCAATAACTATCTCCGCAGCCAAGAGACACGTATGTATACAAAAATCCAGAGTCTAGAATTTCCTCTGAACCAGGAAATTTGTCCATCCCATAAACTTCCCTGAGTTTATCTTTTTCTGGTTCATACACGTATAAGAAATCAATAGCTCTATTTCCTCCCAGTGTAATATACAGGTCTCGATATCCATCTCTATTTTTGTCTATAAACTGAAAATCAACCAATATTCCTACAGACAAAGTATCAACAACCACTTCTTTAGAATTATTCCCGAATGAATGTAATCTTAGCTCATATAAATCTTTAATAGTATCAACTTCCTGAAAGATTATACCATGTTTTAACTCCCGATGAATAAAGCGACCGATCTGAACTGTTGTATTTATATTTGTATACTCAAAAACTTCCTTGTTCTTATTTGCATTAAACACTAAGTCTCCCTCATATTCTTGAGCAATACCATTCATCGCTAAAAACAAGCTAAGCCCTAATAGTAATAGTTTCATTTACTCCTCCATTTTCAATAAAAGTACATTCTATTTTTTTTAGCTGACTTATTAAAAAGCAATAATCAACTCTTTCTCCACTCCTTCTACCTCATATTCTACTTCCTTATAGCCGATTTCGCCATTCTCGGAAATGGCCTCAATAACAACCATCACGTCACCAATATTATCGGAGTTGTAAAATGAACTAGCAGCTTTACCAAGACTATCAGTCTTCATCACTGGTTGCCAATGTACCAATGCCCTCAGATCAGGTTTATACCAATCTTCCGGTTTAATATTTTCATATTTAGGAGCATAAAACTCACGAGTAGCAGAGAATATCGGTACTGAAGTCTGCATGATCCCCACAGGCTGGTTGGCTCCATAAATCCCCTTCTTTCCATGTGTATAGATAGCAATAATACCACCACACATAATCCCCGGAGGAGGGATAGTGTTGTACACATCCATGAATAAACTGGTGAAGTTTTTCGCACACTTGATCACTTCGAAACTACTCACCTCACTAGGAGGGATATTTGGAATAAGCGAGTATTCATACGCCTTCACTGGCACTCCATCAACAACCACCAAGGTTAAATCCGAGCCCATTATTTTGGCAACTAAAAAACCTTCGCGATCCCTCTCAATTCTCACTTTCTCGGGGTAATTAAAAAGAAGTACACTATAGAGTCCATACGACCATTTCTCTTCTTTTGCCAAAATCTCCTTACCATCAATCACCTCATCAGGCTCACCATACTCCTCCATAACCTTTTTCCTGTTAGGAGTCATGTTATACCCTTGCACAACCACTTCTTCGATCATTATATTATCAGACGATAATGGGAAAGCATCCTCTATCTTTCTTCGCACCAAATCTTTCTCTGCAAAATCGAAAACCACACTATCCAACTGTTGAATAGATTTCTGATGATTAAAGTTAATCGATGGAAACTCTGGCTTATCCAACTCAACAGTATAATTCATCTTCTTACCCGTTTTTTTAGCACTCTGAATAAGAATATTTACATTCTTCCCATATTGATCATTCAAGCGGAAACGAAACCTTCCTAGGGTATCAGTAATTTGCGAATAAATTGATTTATCCTTACCAAATGTCATCATTGTCAATTCGGCCACCTTTTTCTTCTTTTTCGAAAACACACTACTCACCTGCCCACTAACTGTAAGAAATTGTTCTGCTTTATAAGGAAGCATTTTGAATGGCTTAGCGTAATGATATTTTCGCCATCCTTGGGTTAGCATCAACGCATCCAAATCTGCATGTCTGCACTCTTCACTCCCGAAATAATATCCAGGATCCTCTACTTGTCCTTTCAATTCAGAGTTAAGTAAAAAATACGAAAGTATATTCTGACGCGTAGACTGCATCTCTCCCATCTGCTTTTTATTAATGGCCAATAACGAAAGATTGGCGATAGCAGGTTGATTCTTTGAATTTTTCGTCTCAATTGCAACCTTGGTTATTTCTCTTTTCCCATAAATCTTTTTATCGGTTGTCACATCTATATTCAACCTACTCGTTAGCTTTTCATTAAAATAGAGTCGCTCTGCCAAAGGTCGCCCATTTCGACCCTTCATTGTAAAAGCCATAATCCCTTCTGGTAGTTTCTCGGTTGGCACATACACCTTAAAACACCCCTCGTTAAGTGGAACCCTCATATCATAAACACGAGCACCTCGAAACGAAAGACTCAAATAGATGCTATCATTGCTCATGTAGTTTGACATCGCAGTTAGTAGCAATGTATCACTGCTCTGCTTTTCTACAGACAAACTATTTCCCTCTGAAGCCACCTTGGGCAGTGGATACAGAAATGAAAGTTTATCATCAGAGGTCGATAATAACCTGGCAAAGTAATTCTTTAGGGTATCAAGTTTCTCAAGTTTAAAACTTCCCATTCCCAATCTATTACTATGGAATGATTTTATTACAGAATCGTTTTCATCTACAATTACTCCCTGCACAATCTTCCCTTTTCCACTGGAATCAAGTGCTTTAAAACCAACCTTACTGTCCAAGCCATGTACAAATTCTCCACTCTCAGGAAAAAATTGCAAATCAACTTGTTCATTGTTTAATACGACTGTCGTGGCATATCGCTCCTCATTTGCCGTAATCATTTGCAGCGTGGCAAACTGACTATCATTGGGTACTTTGTAGTTAATATGATACTGCTTATCCTTTCCTTTTTTTAGTCTCAAGGTATCTTTTTTATCATCAATCGCCACCAGCACGTTAAGCTTATTGCGATGCATACTATCAATAACTTGAGGATTAAAACAAGCCTTTAAGTGATCGACATTAGTTTCATCTTTAATGAGCTTAATATTAGTAATTGGCTTTCCTGCGATCTGCGTGGGTGTAAATACTTGTATATACTCCTTGAACATGAAATCAGAACCAAAATTCATATTCCAGAGGGTGTAAGCTCTAATCAAATAACGACCTTGCTTCAAATGTTTATCCAAGTAAAAAAATCCTTCTCCAATTCCTTTATTAATTTTAATTAGCTTTTTTTCAATTACCGTTTCATCAGAACTAATTAAATCGACATACAATACCCCACTCAATGGTGATGGTTTATGCTCACATGCATTAGCGATGATCGCTTTAAACCAGACAATATGTCCAGCTGTATATGCCTTCCCATCCAACTGTAAATACACCTTCTCAGCCAGAGCTGCATTGGAATGAAATAAATTATCGACTTGAGCATTTGTACTATAAGAAAGTGAAATCAGGATTAATGCGGAGATTACAGTTTTGAGAAAGAATCCAGGCAATAAGAACTTAGTTGTTTTATGTGTTTTCAAGGGATGAAATTTTAATATTGTGATCACATTTTTATTACTTTTAGAGGGTGTAATCAACATCCAATAATGTCATTTAAAGTACACATTTTATGCTAAACAAACAACAAAAGAAGTATTTATTTTCATTTTAACAACCTAATAATCAATACAACTAAAAATCCCAAATAAACAGTAAAAAACCTCACTCGTCTCAATTAAACAGAATACAAGTAGACCACTCTAATCAAGGAAAGGATCCATTTTGTGTCTTCTCTTCCCCCTATCAAAACCGTCTATACCCTATGTTTTCCCTATCGAACTAATAGAGTTGGGATAGGGATTAGATAGGGAAGATATAGGGGAAAGATAGCGTCAAGAAGACATCAAGTAGGCTAAAACAATACTATAATTGGATTCTCTTTGTCCTAAATTTAATATGGGAATAACTATTTACCAGACTTCCTATCGCTTCCACTCCCTTTTCAGAAGAGCATACACAATATCATCAACCCACTCACCATTAAGGAATAAACTTTCAACAAAATGGGCCTCTTTTCTAAATCCGACTCTCTCAACCAACCTTATTGAATCTATATTATTCGGATCTATTGATGTTATAATCCGATGTTTATCTAAATTCTCAAATAAATAATTAATCACCTCTTTTACAGATTCAGTGGCATATCCTTTGTTTTGGAAATCCTTACTCAACGTACAGCCTATTTCAACCTGTTTATTCTCCTCTCCCAAAAAATGAACACCTATATCACCAATAAGTTTCTTTGCTTCTTTCTCAATAACTACAAACTGGAACCAAGTCTCAGGTTCATTAATCCGCGTAGCTACCTTACCAATAAAGCTTTCAACATCTTTCAAAGTTTCAGGAATCCACCCTTGATATTTGTTAGCTTCAGCATCAGAACGATATGCAAAAACTTCATCTTTATCATTTTGCGCAATAGGTCGTATTGTTAGTCTTTCAGTTTCTAAAATCATTGTGTTATTTCGTTTTCAAACAGTTCTTCAAATTTACTCTTACGACAGGTAAAGTAACTCTATTATGTTGAATTATCAATTAACCAACACTAAATAACAGAACTTCCCATTATTGTTATTAAAGAAGTAATTCCTACATTTGTGTCACGATGAAGACTTTATAATACATACCAAAATTCCCTATTCTGGGAAAAGATGCCTGCACCTGACAATAATCGTTGGTTATTGATCAAGCGTGCCTGTGCACCAATAAATCCAAGATTAATAATCATCTCTTTCATTGAAATGAAATGAGCATCATTTATCTTCATTCCAAAGATGAAAGAGAATTAAAACTATATCATGAAAGTCACAGATATTATTATAAAGTCAGCAAAGCCAACTTTATATGAAGAAGGTACATCGTTTATGTGGACAGATGAACATATTTCGAAGCAATTACTTAATATTCACTTAAATCCGGAAATAGACCTCGCCAGTCGCAAAGAATCATCTATCATTAAGACAGCCAGCTGGATACTAAATACACAAAAGTCGAAGCGAAAGCTAAAGATTCTTGATCTTGGTTGTGGTCCTGGATTATATACCGAAATATTCGCTCAAAATGGTCATGATGTTACAGGAATAGATATTTCAAAAACATCTATTAATTACGCGAAAGAGTCTGCAATAAAGAAGAATCTTGATATCAATTATATTAATGCGAATTACCTTAACGTGGAACTCGATTATGACCAATATGATTTAGTGGTGATGATCTTTACCGACTTTGGCGTATTAAAATCATCTGACAGGTCTGTACTACTTAGCAAAGTACACAGTACACTAAAAGATGGAGGTACATTCATTTTTGATGCCCTTAGAGACACTGACATTCATAGTAAAATAGCTCCTAATTCATGGGAAGCTTTAACGAATGGTTTTTGGCGCCCAACTCCATACGTAGCTCTTTCTCAATCATTTTTGTATGAAGAACAAAAGGTGATATTATTTCAGCACATGGTATATGATTCCCAAGAGGAACTTGAAATATATCGTTTCTATACTCACTTCTTTTCACAAAGTGACATAACAGAAATCTTATCAACAAAGTGCTTTTCTGATGTTTCTTTTCAACAAAATGTTTTACCTGAGGATGGAATGTGGAATGGGAATAATGTAATATTCGCCATTGCTACAAAATAAATAATAACAGGGCAATTGCTGAATCTCCAGCTTTTGCCCTTCCCTAAATCCCAAAGATTAGTAATTATAGCTTACTTTTAATCCAATATTTTAGTGCCAAGCCATTCAGAGAAATCATTTATTGTATAAAAAATTTGTTCAGGACCCAATTCCATGAGTTTTTCAGGATCTGCGGTATCCGCCCATGCGGCAGCAGCGATAGGGATTCCAACCTCTTTACAGACAAGAATATCGCTTGGAGAATCTCCTACATAGATTACCTCATCTTTATTGATGATATTGAAGAAATCCAAGACAGACTTAATTCCTTCTGTTTTTCTATCACCAATTGCATGGCCTGTTTCTACAATCTCAAAATGATTGTCAATATCAAACTTTTCTAAAGATATTTCAGTACTATATTTCCCCTTACCTGTTACCATTGCAAGCCTCACTTCTTTCTGTATCAATTCATTCAACAGCTCTATAATTCCATCGAAAGGCGCAGGACACATTTCATGCAACTGCTTATAATGATGTAAATAGTCTGCAATTCCTTTCTCATAGTCATTAGGAACCAATGCCATAATAGTTCCTTCCTCTGAACGTCCAAATGTGGCAACAATCTCCTTTTCCGATACACTTCGTCCTAAGAGTGGTTCAATAGAATTCTTAAATGATTTAATACAAAGGGGTAAGGTATTTCCTATAGTACCATCCAGATCGAAGATTACAGCTTTCATTCTTTCCATATTCGTCTATTTTTGATTGTTAACCTTTCGAATAACCCTACATGGATTTCCAACTGCCACACTATTAGCAGGGATCGACTTATTGACAACACTACCCGCTCCTATCACTGAGTTCTTCCCGATTGTCACACCAGGTAAAATAATAACACCTCCACCAATCCATACATTATCTTCAATCTTAACCGGCAAGGCATATGTTCTAAAATAAGGCTTGTCTGATTTAGAATCCCAGTTGGCAACCAGTCGCTCATCAACCTCTACAGGATGTGTTGCAGTGTAGATTTGTACGTTCGAAGCAATTAACACATTATCTCCTATTTCAATCTTATTGCAATCAACAAACGTGCAATTGATATTGATAATCACATTATTCCCCACAGAAATGTGCTTTCCATAATCACAATAAAAAGGTGTATCAATATTTACATTTGTACCTATACTGCCGAACAAGTCCTTTAAAATGTTTTTTCTACTCTCTGAATCTGTACTGGATGTTGCGTTATAAGATTTGGCAAGTTCCCTGGCTTTATGAATAAGCTTTAATATCTCTTTATCAGAAGTATTAAACAGTTCTCCATCAAGGCATTTTTGTAATTCTGTCTTCATTTAATTTTTAGATTTTAGGATCAAAACAAAAATATGGAGAAAGTTCTGGTTATTTTTTAAGCTATCTTAAAATCACCATTGAGCTCGTATACTACTTAGATGTTGCTGAGTCATTCCTAAAAATGATGCAATATAACCGAGGTTTACCCGATTGAATAGATTAGGATTCTCTTTCAATAATTTCACATACCGCTCCTTAGAGGATAAAGTCAACCTGTCGATTCTTAAATTCTGCATCCTTAAAAGAACCTCCTGATGAATAACTCTCGACCAATTAGCAATATCAATATCAGTTCGATATAATTCATTAAGCGTTTCGATTGGAATGGTATAAATACAAGCATCTTCCAATACCTCAACATAATCATATCCAGGAACTCGGTGATATAATGAATCAGAAGAGAAAGTTATATCTCCCTCAACACTAAACCAGTTGGTAAGCTCTTTTCCATTAATAAGCAAATAGGTTCGCGCACACCCCCGTTCGATGAAGTACACGTAGTTATCCTTTACTCCCGCTCGCGTTAATAAGTGATGTTTGGGAAAATAATTTTCAGTTAAATGACCGGCTAATTTATTAATTGACTCATCTGACACGGGATAATAGCTCCTAATCCCTTCAACTATATTTTTGATTTTATGTAGCTCCATAGTGGCATGTAAAGTAACCCTATTATGTTGAATTATCAACTAAAAACACCAAATTATACTTACTGTTGCTGCAACATTTTACAATTAATAATTCATATTTTTGTTTCAGCAAAGGTACTTGGTATTTTAAGATCAGGTACTCACAACAGAGCAAATGAATTCCATTAACATGAACGAACAAATATACCTCGACTATAACGCAACAACGCCAATTGATAAAGAAGTTCTGGAAGAAATGATGCCATTTCTAAGCAATCATTTTGGCAATCCTTCCAGCTCATATGCACTTGGGCAAAAAACAAAAGAGGCAGTGTCCAATGCCAGGCAACAGGTTGCCGACCTGATTAATGCTACACCTAACGAGATTGTCTTCACCAGTGGAGGAACAGAATCGAATAACCATGCTATCAGAGGAATTGCTTTTGCTAATGCTCAAAAAGGGAAACATATCATCACTTCAGCAATTGAGCATCCGGCAGTAATTGAAGTGTGTAATTATCTTGAAAACTTAGGTTGGGAGATTTCGTATATGCCTGTTGATCAATACGGAGCAGTAAATCCAAAAGATGTAGAAGCAGCTATTAGAAAAGATACCACTTTGATAACCATCATGCATGCCAATAATGAGGTTGGAACAATTCAACCATTAAAAGCCTTAAGTACTATAGCTCAACATTATCAGATTGCATTTCATACTGATGCAGCACAATCCTTGGGAAAGATTGAAGTAGATACAAAAGAATTGGGTGTTGATTTACTTACGATAGCTGGTCACAAGCTATATGCGCCAAAAGGAATTGGGGCTTTATACATAAAGGAAGGTACAAAGCTAGAGAACCTACTGTATGGCGCAGGTCAGGAGAATAAACTAAGACCAGGGACTGAGAATGTTCCATACATCGTTGCCTTAGGCAAAGCGTGTGAAATTGCCATGAGAAATTTGCACAAGAGCCATAGTCACATTCTTGCCATGAGAACGATGTTATTGGAAGGATTACAACAACACGTACCGAATAATATTATTCTAAATGCTGATCTTGATCAATGCCTGCCTAATACTTTAAGCGTTGCATTTGAGGGAACCAATGCACATGAATTAGTTCCTTTGGTGGCAGACCAGTTGTGTATTTCTACGGGATCTGCCTGTCATGAAAACTGTGTAAATATATCTCCTGTTTTGAAGGCAATGCATGTTGATCCGATTATTGCTGCAGGCACACTGAGAATCTCAACAGGGAAATACACGACCGAAGAGGATATTAAGCATGCAGTAAATATTATTACAGGTGCAGTTAAAAGCTTAGATCAATAGAGCCCATCAATTGATAACAATCAAAGAAGTAAAAACTTCACATCAAATAATGCCCAGGTTTGTTCTACTCCGATATGAAAAGATGAACTATCCGCCTGGGCAAAAAATACCAATTGAAAAATTACTTCGAACCACACTTTAACGGAACACCTCGATCAATGCTATCCTTATATTTCAAGAGTCTTTCCTTCCGTAGAGCGACTAAGTCGTCGCGTTTTACAACAACTTCCATTCCTGCAAGAGGTTTTGTACCACAGGCATAATGTTGCTTGCCATTAATTTCAACAACACAGGCACTACAGCAGCCATGTTTGCGCTTATTTAGATAGCAGGGAGCAGGTATAGTTATACCTGCAGACTTCGCAATATCAACGATATTATTTGATGAATCAGACACTAACACCTCTTTTCCATCAATAGTAATCGTAAATTCATTGGGCGTGTCTCCAGTTATAAGCCTCAGATCTGAATAATTTACATCTGTCATCCTACAATTGTTTTATCTCTGTTATATTATAACTAACAAATAAAGGGTACACAAATGTTGAGTTCCAGTCTCACTTTTTCACCTTTACTGTTTTGCTTGATTGAGAAAGTTCATTCAATGCATAGTTCCTTTTCTCTAACACTGATCCCATAAATATTCCCATGAGCAAGACAAGTGGACCAGCGACCAGTAGCCTGGTTAAAGTAAATGGAACCCCAAGGAAGCTAATCTCAAAAAGTGTTAATGGAATACGAAATACACCAGCAAAGCCAAGATAAGTAAAGATAATTTTCAACGATGCTCCTTTCTTGTGTAATGTATCAGCAAGAGGAAATGCAACAAACAATCCTCCTACTGAGAAACCAGCAAGCAATAAAGCCCAGATATATCCTTTTATTCCACTGGAATTACCCAAATTCTTCATTACAGTTTCCTTTTTTATCCATACCTCAAACAATCCTAAGAGAATAAATGCACAAGGCAATACCTTAAACATTTCCCAGAGAATATTTCCAAAAGCTAGTCCTGCTTCTTCTCCTTTATCGTAATCCATAATGTACGATAGTCCAATAAAGGCCATAAACATCGCCATGAGGATTCCATTGATCAATTTTGGTCTCTTCATCTTACTCTCCGAAAACAATCTTTATTAAAATAACTGCAATCACACAAACAACCAATGATAATAGGTTGCGAATTAATGCTACTGATAGTCCAAGAAATTTCTTTTCCAATGGGAATGTTACAACACCTACATTCATAAGCGACAGACTAAAAGCTCCCAGAATATAGTATGGTATACCTACATCTTTAAGCGCACCACATAACGGGAAAGCGGCAAAGCCTGGAAGTACCGAAATACTTCCTATTCCCAAAGATACCCACATCCCCCTTAGTCCAGAGTCTGCACCTATATTTTGTTTGATAAAATCGGGGGAAACAAATGTAATTAATACAGCAAAGCCTGCCATTACCAGCAAGAACAGCGGTAATATGTTTGTAAACTTTTTCAACGCTTTTTGTAAAGCTTGCATCGTTTTTGTCTTGCTTTTAAATAGCGACAGCAATAATAAAATTCCTGTGGTTATCCATAAACCAATATTCATCGTCTTCGTTCTTTTGTATGAATCAACTACAAAGCTAGCAGTATAATAAGGAACCAAGTGAAATTAGCCTCTTATTTTTTAAGGATTCCCCCTGATGTGAGCAATAGATCAACTTTTGAAGCCGCCAAATCATATGTGGCCTGCAACTTGTCTAACGCTGAGTTTCGATATAGAATCTGCACATCGCGGTAGTTAAATGAATTGATTACCCCTGCCTCATACTTATCGGTCGACATTTTTAAATTCAATTCTGCCGCTTTCAAATTCTCTTCAGCATATTCAAACAAATCCTGCATGACATTGAAGCGCTCAAAATCGGAATGCAATTCGGCCAACAGTACACTCTCCATGTCATCTTTCTCTAAAACAGCGATCTCTTTATTGATGCCCGCTATTTGTCTGGCTCTTGCTTTCTTTCCTCCTGAGAATAGTCTGTATTTCAGACTAACACCAACAAAAGCAGCTTCTGAATTATAATGTGATGTACTCTTCTGTGAGTAATCGGTATTCCTATTGGTAACTGAAATTCCTGTATTCAAAGACAAGGTTGGGTAATAATTACTTTTTGTCAACTCTACCTGTTGCTGAGCCAGTTTGATATTAATATACTGATTCTGCAAACTACTATTTGAGCTCAAGGTTTTATGCTTAAGATCATCAAATGCATAGGAACCCAAATCAGCAGGAATAGAATCAGACAACACATATTTTGAATCAATCCTCTCGGCCATAATCAGGTTTAATTGTCGGATAGCATTATTATAGTTTAACTCCTGCAACTTATAATATCGAAGATCTTCAAGAAAAGCATTTTTAGCCTGCAATAACGCATAGGTACCTTCCAATCCTATTTTGTTTTTACCTTCTTCAAGCACCAACCTTTCCTTTGATTGCTTCAATATAAAATCAGCAACCTGTAGTTTCTGAGCTTGTAGCTGGGCAAAATAATATGACAGCATGATATCTTTTACGGTACTCTCAACCAGCACCTGTAATCTTCCTTCAGAAAGCTCCTGAAGTTCGTTCAATTGAGTTTTAGTGATGTTCACCCTAAAACCATCAAAAAGCACCCAGTCTAATTCAACACCTACATTAAGATTATTCTGATCCCAGTCGTCATTGCTGTTATTGTTCTTTTCCAGGTTAAAAGATGAGGAAAAGTCCACAGAGGGATATCTACCTGCAGCACCCCATGAATTATTTGTCGTGGTAATATCTACCTCTTTTCGCTTAAGCAGAATACTATAATTCTGCTCAAGCGTATTAACAATGGCTTGCTCAAGGCTCAACGATTTTTGAGCTTTAGCAAAAGATGAGAGCAATACCATCAATACTGCTATTAAATATATCTTCAGTTTTATCATGATTCTTTCGTTTTGTCTTGATTAATTTTAGCACTAGACAACTCCTCGCGAGTAGCTTTCTTTCCTGTCCATAAATAATTCAGGTATACTTTCATATCACTATTAATATGAATCAAGACAGGAAAGAATATCAGAATAAAGATTGTCCCTATAGCTACTCCGTAAGCTAATGATATGGCCATGGGAATTAGCAACTGTGCCTGCGGATTGGTCTCCAATATCATAGGGAACAATCCAATCGTTGTGGTTAATGTGGTCAATAGAATAGCCCTTAACCTTGACTTTCCAGCGATAATAATAGCGTCTTTAAATGCTGTCCCCTGGATAATCAACGAATTAAACCTCGATAAGAAAACAACCGCGTCATTAATAATTACGCCTGACAAGGCTATGATTCCCATAAGACTCATTAAAGATACCGGATATCCATGGATACCATGCCCCCATATCACACCTACCATCGATAGAGGAATCATTAACAGGATGATGATTCCCTGACTAAGAGACTTAAAGTGCACCATTAAAATCAGCACAATAAATGCAAACGCGATTAGATAGTAGTGTTCAACCTCATCGGTAGTTTCCTTACTCGACTTTTGCTGCCCTTGATGTTTGATACTTACCCCTGGGTATTTTGCTTTTATTACGGGTATAATCTGCTCATCAATTTGTGCAATCACATTACTTACCGATCCAAAAGGATCAACCATATCGGCCTCTATTCTAGCCTCCCGTTTTCCATTATACCGTTTTATAGCTACCGGTCCTCGTTCAATATTGTAGGCTGCTAATTCATGCAATGGATATGCCTCACCTTTGGAAGTCATAATCTTCATACGATCTAAGGCATCCATACTACTTCTTGCTTCCTGAGGATAACGAATCCACATACGTAGTTCATTACGTCCATCTTGTAAACGCTGAACCTGCGTACCATAAAATGCAGTTCGTACCTGTTGGGCTAACGTATACTCATCAAATCCCAATGCATAAGCTTTTGCTTTGAGATCCAACAAAATCTCCTGTTTTCCCATTGCATTAGCTTCCTGTACATCTCTGATAGTAGGTATCTTATTCATCTCTTGCAGCATATAATCCTTTGCGTGCTCTAACTCAAGCATATTGCGACTCATCAGACTATAAGCTACCGGCACACCATACTTGTGTTTTCCACCTATCGCAAACTTTTTCGCTTCTGGAACTTTGCCTATTTTCTTCTTGACAAGATTCGCAATTTCCATCCCTGTAATTTCAAGATCATCTAAATCACGTGGAAAGACAACTAATCGTCCTGTATGCGGTCCTTTCTCACGCTTACCAAATCCTTTACCAACTGCAAGCATCACATTCTCAATAATGTCGATACTATCATTATACTTCGTCTTCAACTCTTCATTAACTTCCCATACTTTTTGCTCAAACTGATGTAAATATTGAAAGGTTTGTTTCTCTCCATCACCAGGTGTAAATGCAATATTAATTTCAAACTCATCGTAATCAACCGTTGGGAAATAGGTGGTTTTGATGATTTCTCCCTTTAATAATCCCACGGTCACCATCACTAAAAGGACTCCAAAGGCAATTACTGGATATCGATATCTTAGGAGCCAATCAATCAGAGGTCCGTAGAGTTGGTCACGTAAAAAGACGATACATCTCTCAAGGATTCTCCTCAATCCCGATTCTTTTGTCTGCAATGTTTTAGCATTAAGAACATGCTTTGACCCGATATGTGATGGTAATACTAAGAAGGATTCAATAAGCGAGAAAGCCAATGCTAGAATTACCACAACACCTACATCGTATTGATCTTCCATACTTCCCGTAAAAAACAGTAGCGGAGTAAAGGCTACCATAGTTGTGGAAACCGAGGTCAATACTGCTGGCATTACCTCCATCGTACCATCAATCGCAGCCTGAATATTACTTTTACCACTTTCAAAGTGACTGAAAATATTCTCGGCAATTACAATCCCATCATCCACAAGAATACCAATTACGACAATCATCCCGTAAAGCGACATCATATTAATGGTAAGCCCCATTAGGTTACCAGCAATAAATAATGCAAGAAATGAAAATGGAATACCAAAAGCCACCCATCCAGATAATCGCATACTAAGAAATAGGGATAACATCACAACAACCAACACGAGCCCCATTAATCCGTTGTCAGATAACAACTTTAGTCGTTTTTCCAACATAGAGGTACGGTTATTGAATAAACCTAGTTCCACATCATTATGGTTCTTATTAAATGCATGAGTATACTGCTTACAAAAATTGGATATATCTTCAATATCTTCCGTATAAATCTTTTCAACCTTAATCACCAACGATTCACGTCCATTATTAAAAGAGCCGTAGAAATCTTCAGTGCTCTTTCGTGCGATGTTGGCAATATCTCTTAGTTTTAATGATGTACCATTTTCTAAAGTCCGAATCTTGATATTAGAAATTTTCTCAACATCCACACTTCGTGATCGTAAGCGTACCAAAATATTAGATGTCTCAGATTTAATCTCTCCTGCCGATAAATCCCTATTGTTGTTGATGATTGCTTTTCTTATTTCATCAAATGTGAGGTGATAGCGCAATAATTCATCTTCATCAATCTCAACGGCAATTTCAGGTGTTGGGGCATGAGCAATGGTTACCTGACTAATAATACCACTAGCCAGTAAATCTTCTTCTACTTCATTGGCATACTCATTAAGCATCAGGTAATCAACCTCCTTCGTCTCACCTGCCAATGCTAAATTCAATACACGCGAGGAGGATTGGACCTTCTCGACAATAGGACGCTCTGCTGCCGACGGTAATGCTGAGATTCCATCCACTGCATTTTTCACTTCCATTAATGTTTGGTCGATGTTGTATTCCCCTGTAGTGAGTATCTCAACAACAGAATTGTTCTCCGAAGACGTTGAATTAATCTCTTTAATTCCGATAATTCCACGAACTGCCTCTTCTATTCGGGTTGTTATCCCCTCTTCCATTTCTACAGGAGAGGCTCCGGGATAATATACGGCTACACTAATCGTTTTCGACTCAAGTTCAGGGAAGAATGACCTTTTCATGTTTGATAGACCAATAAAGCCACCTACAAACACCACTACAATAAGGATGTTAGCATAAAAAGGAAACTGAACAAATTTTTCTAGTAACTTTCTCATTTCGCTGCGTTTTTACGTCGTCCTTGTCCTGTCCCCATTCCTGATCCTTGACGCTTCTGGGATTGCACTTTTTGGTCTTGCTGCCCTAGAATCTTTGCTTCAGTATTCACTTTTGTACTTACCAATGGTTCAGTCACTACCTGTAAACCCGGTTTTAATCCCTTGAATAAAACTGTATTCTTTTTCTTCAACTCAATGTCTACGGTATGTACTTTTATTAATCCATCTTCAACCGTATGAACTTTGTTTAATTCGAAAACTGCTTCGCGAGGTATCTCCATGACATCATCAATCGGACGTCCCGGAAAATCAATTTTAAGATATTGACCAATCTTCAATACTCTGGCATTATTCGCGGCAACATAAAAGGTAGTAGTCTGGGTATTATCATCTATAAAGTCAGTCTTTCTTATCACCTTTCCTTTTGTTAGAAAAGTTTCTTCCTCGGAGTTAATCTGAACCAAATCACCTATTCCAATCAACTTTACACAATCATTATCAACAGCAACTTCAATTTCCAATTGTTGGGTATTAATAATTCGGGCAACAGGAATTCCGGTATTTACATAGGTTCCGGTTTCATGTACAACCTCAGCAATAGCTCCAGAAAAAGGAGCAAGCACCGTATGTCGTTTCAATTGCAACTCATTCTTTTGAATGGTATAGTACGTCGTTAGAATATCTCTACTTGCCAGAAAAACTTTCAGTTTCTCATCCTTATACTGAGGGAACTTTGGAAGCTCCCTATCTGTCTTGATTTCGTTAAAAAAACGCTGAAACATTGAAAATTCTTGAGGATAATCAATTTGAATCTCAACCAACACATTGGCAATTTTGCTCAAGAATGCACTCTTTTGTGCTTTTAAATCAAGCTCCTTTTCATCCTTGTATATAGAGAAAAGAATATCACCTTTCTGAAAGGAACTCCCTCTTTTTAGATTGATATTTCCCTTGGTTATCTTTCCTGGAGCTTCAGCTACTACATCAATCAACTCTGCTGATATCACCCTTCCATTAAACTGAACAGGAGAAGTAATGTCCAGATAGGTTACCTTCTTAGCATGAACTTGAAGAATACTTCTTGGAGGTGTCTTTTTCTTTTTTGCAGGCTTCTGCCCAATTAAAAACTCCATGGAAAAATATCCCACCACCAAGAGCAAAATACTCACTCCAATAATTACGTACTGTCTCTTTTGCATCATCACATGTTTTAAATTACCTGACGATACAAACTTATGATGCAAATCTATTGCAAATCTATGCTCTCAGCTGATTTAAAGATTTTGAATTATTGGATTATCTGATTTAGCCTCTAAAATGTAAAGAATCAATCCTTATTCCTTGTTTGCATGTTTTAGGTAGGTCATTGGGATCGAAAAGCTTAGGCTATTTACAATTTACTCTGGTACTCCCGCTGAATTATAATACATGTTAGTTATTTCCAGAAGTAATCACGAAACAATGTCTTGAATTGATATACTTGTATTCAATCAACAATCCATTTAAGTCGCAAATCTTCTTTACAATAGCCAGGCCAAGTCCTAAAGAAGATTGGTTACTTTTTCCCTTCGAGAATCGTCGAAACAAATCGCTTGGCTTTTGCTCTGAAGTATCTGAGTGATTAGAAATTTTAAAAGTATCTGCCGTTGATGTTATTTCAATAGTAGAATTTGATGTAGCATACAATATGGCATTCCTCATAAGATTCTTAAATACGATTTCCAACAGAAATGCATCGATATTAATTGCATGGTCTCCATCAAGATTAGCCACCATTTTCACTGACTTTAATCCTGCAAGCTCCCGCAGTTTTTCAACATGATCCTCGATCACCGGTTTCGTGTATATAGTCTTCTTATTTATAAACTCATTGTTTTCAATCTTCGTCAGCAACTTTAATGTATTGCTCAACTTTGATAAATGATTCACCTCGTCGTAAACAGCCTTAACTGATTGAGCATGATTCTCCATTACTTCTTCATCAGCAATCAGGTTTTCTGTCTTATTCCTGATTATAGCTAGCGGAGTCTGGAATTCATGCGACATATTCTCAGTGTATTCCTTCAGGCGTTGATAATCCTCTTCTGCTCGCTGAACCATTCCTTGGTATAGGAGTTGCAAGGTCGCAAATTCACTGGTTGTTGTTTTTACTGACTCATAGGAGAAATTCTCACCCACCCTGAATCGCTTCATCTGCATCAGAATATGGTTAAAGGGCCTAAATAAATAACGGGATAAGAAAACACTAAATACCACAATAACAATTGACAGAACAATAAATACTGGAATTAAGGTACTAATCACATCAGCTTTCAAATTGGTAAAATCCTCAATATTTTTCTTCAATATCAACAGATAACTTATACCATTCACCTGTATTACCTGTTTACGCAGCCGATGTAAATTATCCACTCCCAAGGTTTCGTTATAAATAAGGGTATCTTTATCAATAATTGAGTTTTTATAATCTCCCTTATTCAACTTTATTATTTTCGCTTCTTTGAAAAATTCAATATCCTGTCCTTTCTCCAATTGTTCTACAATCCGTTCATGCTTATGTATAAAACTTCGTTCTACACTTTTATTGATGTAATGATCAGTTTTTAATATTAGCACTGTTGCACTAATACTGAATGCAATCACTATAAAAAACAGAAAAAGTACAGCAATCTTTATTAATAATTTGGATGATCTCAGCGACTTCATAGTTCAAACAATTTATACCCCATACCATAAACAGAGCGTATAGAATTCATTCCATCTACTTTAGCAATCTTCTTCCTCACATTCTTCACATGATTATAGATAAAGTCAAAGCTATCAACCTGAT
This sequence comes from Puteibacter caeruleilacunae, assembly GCA_005217565.1. Classification (GTDB taxonomy): domain Bacteria; phylum Bacteroidota; class Bacteroidia; order Bacteroidales; family Prolixibacteraceae; genus Puteibacter; species Puteibacter caeruleilacunae. Next base: position 579,301 of record SJCO01000001.1, on the reverse strand, counting down.
CAATATCGTCGCCCCAAAGGTGTTCTGCGATACTCTCTTTTGTAAGTATTCTGTTTTTATTGTACATGAAATACAGGAGCAGATCATACTCCTTTTTGGTTAAGTCCAATGGTTGATCATTTACCAGAATCTGCGATGTATTCAAGTCTGCTTTTAAATCATTTACCTCTACAAAGTTATTCCCATCAAAATTTCTCCTGCGGATTATCGATTTCACTCTTGCCAGCAACTCTGCTTTATGAAAAGGTTTAGTTACGTAATCATCAGCACCGAACTCAAGACCTTTAACTTTATCATCGATAGAATCTTTCGCTGTTACTATCAACACCCCTGCATTTATACGTCGTTTTTTCAATTCAGACAGAAGCTCTAAACCATTGCCATCGGGAAGTCCAAGGTCAAGAATAATAACCTCATAATCGTATACAAAGGCTTTCTCGCATGCCTCAGTCAAGTTAATGGTATGCTCGACAATAAAGCCGCTTTCCTGAAGAAAAGTTTGCATGTCTTCAGCCAAGAGGAGGTTATCTTCTACTATTAATAGTTTCATCTCACGATATTTCTGACAAAGCTAAGTTACAAATCTATTGGAAATTTGTAGTACTGAATAATTATGAAATTAAAAGCTTCAAGCAGGAGAGTAAAAAAAGGGACACTTCTTTCAGAAGCATCCCCTATATTTCAACTGTTTAATTTTTTTGATTTCTGAATGTCCCAAAAAATTTAAATACATTCAGGAACTCACATGAATTTATTACTCCAAATTGCGTAAGATGGAATTCTCACATGAATTTTAATCATTCTTATGTACGTAATTTAGAATGTTAAAATTCCTGATCATTTCATCGGCTCATTATAGCCGAGTAGAAACAGTGAAGCAATTAGTCGGTCATTGTAGGAGTTAAAATTAAACTCTCTATGATTGGCAGGAAACCAGGTATAAGTAACTGGAGAAAAATCACCAATAAGCTTCAACTGCTGAGAAAGCTGTGAACGCACAGGATCTCCATGTGATTGTGTGCTAAAATATTTAAAGAAAGAACCTCTGATATTAAATGCCACAACCTCTTTTTCAATAGCCTTTTCCTGAACTTTTCCACCCTTGCGTGGATGATATTGGACTAGGTTTACCATAATAGCCGAGTTCAATGGTGTTTGGTCAAGATTCTTCAGAAACTTTATTTTGTCGACATCCTTAAATAATGGCAATGGATTTTCTTTTTTCTTAATCTTGGTATCCATATCCTTAAAGTATTGATGATAGGCAGCATTAATATCAGTTAAGGCTGTTTGCTTCAATACTTCCTGATCAACAAAGGTGATCAACTGATTAAAAACATTTAGCTCTTCTTTATTGAAAAAGCTTTGTGCTGTTTGATCGGTTGGTAAATCAACAGAACTTTTACTTTTGTTAGTTTTTGTAGTGCAGCTAGTCATTATTGCTGCTGCAACCAAAACGATGGTCATTAGTCTTTTCATGAGTTGTTTAATATTGATTATTAACCAAATATACGAAAAAGCGCGACTAATATATCGTTAAATAAACTTAAAAAAAGACCTCCCCTCCAGTCACTCTAAGCTTGATTTTTTGATCAGTAAGCTTAAGTTCCTGGTTACTGTATGCTGCTCTTACAACACTCTTATTGTAATTGTTGGCGTCTTCTGATTCTAAGTATTCTTCAACATCCACCCACTGTGCATCTGCTATTTCAGAGGTATCATTTATTGCGATTGTCTCTGATATAGCCTTTGCTGTGCAAACAATGTAAAGGTTAGATTCTCCAAACTGACCATTTCTAAAATGCCCGATATTCATGATCGATTCAAATTCAATATTTACACCGGTTTCCTCGTAAACTTCCCTTTTCACGGCCTCTTTTATTTGCTCGTCTTTATCTACATGTCCTCCAGGAAGTTTATACCCCATTGAGAATCTATCTTTAACTACCAGTAGTTTTCCTTCATTGAAAACGACTGCACCAACCCCAAGAATATAGTTTTTTGAGGTAGGGATAAATGAGTTGGCATTTAACTTTCGTACTAGCATCAAATTTCGCTCATCACAATGATGAAATTCAAAATCAAGATCTGTAAGAACAGGTATGAATTCAGATTTATCTATTGGAATCTTCACCCATAACAATTGTTTATCACTTATTGATTCTAGTAACCTTATTATATCGTCTTTAAATTCGTGCTTTGATTTCGGTAGAGTCGTATTGTCAACGATTATGCCGTCATATCTATTCTCAATCGTCTTCATCATAGCCTGTGCTTCTATTGAATTATTGAGTATCAATCTTTCGATTTCACTCTGTGCAAAGCTAGCACTATTTCGATTAACTATTCAATAGCTCGCTCACAAATGCCAAAGGCAGACCAGTAATTTCAGATATACGATCGACATTGAAGCCATCACCCTTTAATCGTGTCACCAAATGCTTCATAGATTCACCTACTTCAATGATATTTTCATCAGGATCATAAAAACGAACAACCTTCTGTCGCCAGGGCTGTTCTCTTACCTCATGAACAAAGATCACCCCATAATTCTTGAGTATTCTTGCTAAGCTATCTACATCATCAAATTCAAAATACAATTCAAAGTTATTTCCTCCCCGAACAATTGGTTTATCATCGATTAATTCCTTAAAATGTGATCTTAAATGAATTGCAAAATCACCATGATATGTTACATTCTCTCCAAAATCATGCTTCACTTTTTGATTCAATATATTCTCGTAAAACTCACGAGACACGCTTATATCTGATACTGTTATTAACGGACAAACAAACTTCATAGTACTTCTTTATTATTAACACTAATCCTCATAATCTTCCACAGGAGCGATATCAACTTTCTCATCATTCTCGAACTGAACCTCTTTACAAGATCCAGTGTTCGCTTAGAATTAATCTTACTACTAAAATCCCCACCATTGGTAATGAGTTGATTACAGCCTTCATTATTCCGTATTTATTTAAAGTATTGAAACCAATAACAAGTAGTATTAATCCCCATAGCCAAATCAGGATCTCCAAACTCAATAATACCCATTTTAAGAATGCATTGGAGAATAATGACTCAGATATAACCACTAACACTAATAGCAGACAAGAAATGAAAACTCTTGGGACTAATGAATAAGCAATTGCACATCGTGTATCAGCAATAAGTCCACTGGCACCCAGTAATCGTCCTATACCATAAAGCAAATAGGTTAAAACGAAATTATAAAGCAGAACAAATAGCGCTGATGTCACCAAAGCAATTCCTATACACGCACCAATAGCTCCTCCTCCAGAAAAGAATTCTTTTATATGGCTATATTCTGCGAAACAAGTATAACCACCAGTAACCAAACCTAATATTCCTACTATGAAATTACTGTTTGAATTCAAATCATCCACGAACATTTCATCAAGTCGCACAAAGACTTGTACCGGCTTATATAATATCTCAACAATATTTTTCATACCAATGATTATACTTGCTTACAACTCCTTACTTTATCTCCAATCTACTTCCTTTTGAATTACTACTAAATTCCGGAGCATACATGCTCTGAATCGTTGAATATCCATTAGAGAAGTTTCCTTTGTTATTGGCTCTTAAATTATATTCAAAAACATATTTCCCTTTTGGTAACCGATCGAAGAAGAAGTGCGTTGCCACATCCTTAGTACTTTGGAAGTAGCCCAATCCATCCTGCCATTTATATTGCGACAATACATCTACTGGTTCAAATCCCGATGCTCGTAAATCCTTCAAGTGGACAAACTCCATATCTTCCTTTGAGTCAATTTCAATTCTTACAGTAACCATGTCACCCAATTTTATAGGAGTCTCACTAGTGATCGGAACTAATACTTCTCCTTCGTCAGTAGATTTCCTTAAGAACAATGACTTCGATATCATCAATGGTGTTTCTCCTGAAGACTTAACCTTATCAATATCCTCAAAATATTGCCAGTAAACACCTCCATAACCAGTCATTTTACTTCTATTATTCACCTTCACTGTCGCCATATCAGCATTGATATCTTTGGCACCCCAGCTTTTTTTGAAGTAACCAGTCCCAACTTCCTTATCTGTTAACCCCAACTTTTTAGTCGCAATTTTATGATCACCTACAGTTATTACAGTATTATCAGACATCGACAAGTAGTCTTTGCCATTCATCAGCAAGGCATAAATTGCCTCTGTGGTTGATTTAGTTGTTGACCATTTATTGGTGCGTTTGTTTTTAAGTAACCATTGTTTTAGTCCCTCAACGGTCTTCTTATGTCCTCCAATCTCGGTATAGGCCTCAATTAACAATGATTGAGTTTCAATTGGTGCTTGATACCAGAACCAACTCCGTTGATTCTCTTTCCAATACATCGCACCATCCTCATCAATTACTGTCTGCTCTTCAAGGGCTTCCAATATTGCTTTTGCAGTATCCTTATCGCCATTTCGATACAGTGTTAGAGCTGCTAAACCTTTATTGTAAAGCGATAATCCCAGCCAATCCGTCTGACATTTCTTCTCATATTTTTCAACGATCGGCTTCACTTTTTTCGATATTGGGTAGATATCTTTAAAGAAGCTTCTAGCATACAGGTAATGTAAGACATAGTGACTTAAAGAAACATCTGTTGTATCTTTGGCAAACTTCGCAAAGCGCTCATAACGTTCTACAAATTCACGGTCCATATAGCCTAGTGCCTTTTTCAAAATAGGCTCTATTCGAAGATCCCTTCTTGCTAATACATCTAACTTTATCAGATGACCAAAACCAGCGACAATATGTTGTGTAATAAAAACACTTTCATTTCCTCCAGCAAACCATGGAAAACCTCCTGAGTTATCCTGTAATTCCTTCAATTTACTAATAGCCTGCAACTGAAAGCTTTTCACATTTTCACGATCAAACAGATTAGCCAAGCGTGCCTGATTCTCTTTATCGCTTTGTAAATCTCGAAACCAAGGAGATTCAGAGATCATCACCGACTTTAGATCTTCATTTGTCTCCAGTGCCGATTTTAAAGAACCACTTTTTTTCCATGCGTTGAATACCTCTTCGATATTAGGATGATTATCCAGGATATTTTCAGCAAGGGCATTAGCATAGAGGCGTGAGAATACTTGCTCTGCACACTCATGAGGGAACTCCATTAAATACGGTAGCGACTTAATTGCAACCCAGGCAGGATTAGATGTATACTCCACCGTGAACTTGTGATTAGTCTGTGTTGCAGATTGTTCCTCCTTAAGGTTATCAAAAGTCACCTCTCTAGTCTCACCTGCAGGAACCCACACTGCTCGCGACTCAGTTACCAAAGAACGGTTTGTTAGCACGGGAAGTACATTCATCTCTCCGTCACTATGTGTGCCTGATTTTGCAACAATCTTATATTGCAACGCCGTCAAGCCTTCTGGAATACTGAATTTCCAGTCTACAGCGGTATTCCCCTTAGCTGCAATTGTAAAACTCTTTGTAGGCTCAAATGCAATAACTTTTTTTCCTATTGGATTCATGGTTACCCCGTCATAAAGCTCTAACATTGCCACTCCTGCCATTGCATCTTTTGTAAGATTGCTAATCTTGGTACTTAGGGTAATGGTATCTCCTTCCCTCAAGAAACGAGGAGCATTAGGTATAACATTCAAATTCTTTTGAGTAACAACAGTCTTCTCTAAAGCACCAACATTCAAGGCCTTGTCGTGAGCAAATAACATCAATCTCCATTTGGTTAATGCTTCAGGAGAATCGAAGCTAAAAATAATCTCCCCTTTTTTGTTGGTTGATAAATGAGGATAGAAGAAAGCAGTCTCTTTGAGATCATTCCTTGTCTCCACTTGAGTCATCGCAGCCAGTCCCTTCTTAGTCGTTATAATAATCACTCCATTTTGCGCCTGCGCTCCATATAGTGCGATTGCATCTGCATCTTTTAATATAGTAAAATCTACAATATCCTCAGGTTTCAATAAAGCTCCCTCAGCAGCACTCATAGGAACACCATCAACGACAAAAAGTGGATTTTTTTTATAACCATTGGTAGAGCTAGTACCGCGAATAAAGAACTGCCCTCCTTCCTGAACATCCACTCCAGCAACTCTTCCCTGAAGGGATTCAGCTAAATCCTCGCTTGCCACTGCTGATGCAGCACCAACCAGCGCTTCCTTTTTTTGTTTTCCAAAACCAACAACAACCACCTCATCTAGTCCTTCTTCATTGGGAACCATCACTACATTATAGGTACCCTGTCTGGCAATATTAACCGTTTCTCTTTCAAAACCAATGAAGCTAAACATTAGCTCCGCTCCTTCAGCCACATTGATAGAATAAAATCCATCGATATCGGTAATCACACCTCTTGTTGAACCTTTAATTATCACTGAAGTTCCAGGCAAAGGTGCTCCTGCATCATCAGTAACTATTCCATATACATTTCCATTCTTGAAATTTGAATCTTTCTTCTTCTGAGCAATCAATTGTAAGTATCTCTTATTGCGATAAATTGGATTCCCAAAATCAAATCCAAACCATTGAAGTTTGTGATATTTTCGAAGCACTGAAAAGGTATTATACGCTTTTGGCCAGTTATAATTCCTAAAAGTATTTGTTCTGAAAAAGCCACTATTCACATTAGCTGACATAGAAAAATATGGCTTGACAAGTCCCAGGTTCGTTCGCCATGAATGTTTTTTAAATTGATCAAGTGAGGAATCATACATTGAGGCTAGCATTTCTGCATTGGCCTTGTTATTATCAGCATCTGTGATCTTAAAGCTCCAGGTCTCTTTTTGTCCTGGAATCAACTTGTTCCTGAAGCTTATGGTCTCAATTTTCAGTTTACTAACTTTCTCTTTAAAATTCACTGAGAAGTTCTCTCTTTTTAGACTATTGAACTTTACAAAGAATAGATTGAAGGCCAGCTTATTCTTATAAACATCAGAGACAGGCACCTTTACTGTTTCATTACCATCTTTTATCTCAACAAGCTGATTATATACCAGTTCATTCCGATAATATGCCTCCAGATTTACTTTTAAATCCTTACATGCTGTTTTCATTTGTATCTCAACAAAACCATCCTTCTTATAATCGGTATTGACAATAGTATGGTCAAAAAGCTGATTATCCGCAATAGTCTCATCTGTTAAATGATAAACCTCAATTCTCTTATTTGTAATAACGGTATCATTAAATACATCAACTGCCTTAACCATGACATTATAAGCACCAGATTCCCACTCCGAAATGTTATCCAAAGAAAATATTTTATCTTCCGAAGCCTGGAACTGTTTTGCAAACACTTCAGCACCATGCTTCCAATGCAACTTTACATCTGTGCTATCATAAGCTTCATTTGGGAATAGCTTGATAAATTTATCTTTGGGAAGCGTATTTAATTCTACAATTTTCCAAGGTTTCTTGCGCAATACCCTATCCGGACTAATCAGCTTTTCGATAGCAACCTCAACTATAGCATCTACTGGTTGGTTATTTAAATTGGTTGTGTTGATTTTTACCTCCTGCTCCTCTGCGCCATTCAATTTATCTGCAAGAACAAGATCTACTTCCAGGTTATGGTAACCAACTCTAACATTCTTTGAATCACGATGTGTTTCCCCATTACTGTCTGTAACATCAACTTTTATCGTATACACAAAAACTGGTTTGTCGGCCTTGCTGGTTAAGGAATCAGGAGAAGCAACAAAATCAACTGAATACTTACCATCTGAATCGGTAGTTGTTGAACCAGTCTTTATCACCTTTGAAGTTGATCCTCCAAAAAAGCGATGTCCCCAGGCTCTTCTTATTACTCTGGTAACAGTATAGTTCACCTGTGCCTCTGTGATATTAGCCCCAAGAAAAGCCTTGGCGTATCCTGTAACAGCTATACTGTCACCCACCACGCAATTATCAGTCATTTCATTAAACACAACCTCAAAACGTGGACGCTTATACTCTTCTACTAAAAACTCAAGTTTAGCATAGACAACGTCATCTAGTTCATCATAGAATGAATCCTCATCTTCATCATCGGTACCATAATCTTCATCCATTTCAATCGAGAACTCACCTGTACGCGTATTTCGAGGCAGTTTAAATTCTCCACTAACCGATCCATATTCATTGGTCTTCAGCCTAAACTCTTTAAGCTCTTCATTATTGGCATCATAGATGGTAATTGAGGTATAAGTATCAGGAACAACATTTGGCTTACCATCTTTTTTCTCAACCATTAATCCTTTGAAGTAAATCGTTTGTCCTGGGCGGTATATGCTTCGATCCAAGTATAAATACATTCTTGCGTGATGTCTCTTCTTTTCTTCTCTGCGATAGTGCGAACTAACAAATTCACTAGAGTTGATCAATGTATCGCCCTTACTTACAGCAACGATCCTACATCTTCGAAATTTTTTGTTTTTTGAGATAAGAAACTCTCCTAACTCATCTGTTGTACCTTTCTTTACTAAGTCCTTCTTCTCTGTGACTGTTACAGTAACATTGTCTAGCGGCTTACCTGTTTCGCGTTCTAATAGCTTAATCGCATAATCTTTCTTTCTATTAATCGAGATCATCGAGAGATTGCTTACAGTTAATGTAGCATGATTAAAGATCTCCTGCATCGATTTTATCTTCTCAGTCTTTGAAGATAGAATCAAATAGTATCCTTTAGATAAACCCGAAAAATCAACCTCTGTAGTGTATTTGTAGTAGTCCTTCTTTGTCTGCAGTTTGTAGGATCTCGTAACAATGGGTTTATGATTGTTAATCACCACCTTTATAAGACTATCTCGTTTGTTATGTTTTTCTCGTTCAAAGTAATTGAAAGGTATTTTATAAGCAGAAACATATAAATCATCGACTCCCATAAAGGTTACATTTGCCAGAAATGGGTTATCAGGAGCAACATACATTTCGGTCATAATAGATACTGATTTACGTTGAATTTTATTCTTCAACACCTCACATAGTAAACCTCCATCAGAATTAGGGTACGCATCAACAACATCACTACAGATCTCCACTGCCTTGATTCGATAATCTTTTAGCTTCTTATCAAACTTAGCATTTCTCTGCTGACTAGCATCGTAATAGAACTTGGCAATATTATAATTCACTATCGCTGAGCCTTCATCTCCTTCCAATCGTTTCGCAAGGTCAATTAAGGCATCCAAATACAAATCATCTTTATTCTCAATGATAGCCTTGTCTCGGGCAAATTTTAATCGCTCAAGCGCCACATCAACATAAGCCATTGTATTTGTCTCTTCATGAAAAGACTCTAGCTGCTGAAATATCTTTAAGGTATTTCTGTTTGAATAAATACTATCCTGCGTCGCAAATAACGCTTCTGCGAACTTCTTTGTAGGAGCAAACACCACTGGATCATTTATAAAGAATGGCTTTTTAGGCATATCCAGATACCATTTTTTCTCCTTATAGAAATCTTTTGCACGATGAGCTAAAAAGTCAAATAATGTAGGTCGAAACTTATGCGAGGTCTTACTATCGGTTAACAGTTCTTTAAAATCGGTAATAGGCAACTCCTTTAGTTTATCACTATTAGCTAGCGACAGTCGGTAATGCAAAGCTATCTGCTCCACCAAAGTATTCAAATCCCATTTCTCAAAATCATCAGAACCAAGTGCTCCCTCAACTTTAGTACGCTTTTGGATCTTAAATCGATTCCTGCTTAAGTACTGCTGTAAGAATCCTGCATATACCGATTCTAGCAACACATTCGTTGGGAAGGCACTCTCCTTAATTGTAGCCTCAAGCTCATTGATGACTCTCTCATGTGCTTCCTCCTCTAACAATAGCGTGAATTTCGACTTATAGATAAAGCTCTTTGTTATTTGTTGAGTTTCCTTTGCTCTTTTGGCCTTACTCAATATCTTATCTACAACTACATTGGCACTTTTAAACTTTCCTTCAAGTTCGAGGCCTTCAACTTCATTCCAAAGTTTATCATACTTCTTTTGCGCATAGGCAAACTGTACTCCAATAAAAAGAACTGTTAATAGTAGAAATTTATTCACGGCTATCATGTTAGTGGTTTGATTTTTTTTGTGGTTTTAAGATCTCGTTACTTCAACACTACATCAAAGTATAGTTCTTGATATACATTTTCCAATTCACTCCAAATGGTATTTTAATATAGTTACCACTTGGTGTGATCAATATTTTAGTAGGATATCCTGCAACTTCAAATGAATCATTAACCTCTTTATCTATCTCACTAACTGGAAATGTATACTTATTTTTACTCATAAAGCCTTTTAGATCTTTTGAGCAATAAGAGAACGTGTAGATTTTCAATTTTGAATTACTATCCGTACTGTTTTCAACAAAAAGAGCCTGCAATTCTGGAAGTTCCCTCTTGCATGGACCACACCATGTTCCCCAAACGTCGATGTATCGCCAGCATTTTGATTTCTGTGCCAGGTCCAATTCTTCACCATCAAACTGCACTTTTACCGTTGGAACTGGCTTACCCATACTATCCACAAACTTCTCCCAATAAGCATCGAAATCCTCGTTTTTATCAGTTAACTCATACATTCCTTTTAAAGAATTTATATTTTCATTGGATGGATATGCAAAGGTTATATTACTCTGTAACTTCAGTGCTTCATCTTTTCGATTATTCGCAACCAAATAATTCTTATATTTTCCTTTATAACCTATTTGGCGAGGATTACCAGTCAACAGTGCGGCATCATAAAAATACGCGCTTTTATTTAAGCGATCACCCAAATCTGGACTATAGTCAGAAGCTTTCTTTAAGTATTCCTCTTTCTTCGATACATTCGAATACAAATAATCATAACTGTATGCAAGCAGGAATCTGTGCCATGCTCGTTTCTCTGCTTCCTTCCTATCAGACACTACATTCTCTATATTCGGATATTTCTCTAGTGTACTGATAATCTTAAGTGTAAACTTTTCAGCCTTTTTATTATCAATGGCTTTTTTATTTGCCAACTCCTGAATAATTAAAAGACCATATCTCTCGGCATTGGACTTATAATCAGAATTATCACTCAATAGAGCGTCAAGTTCTGAAATAATTTTAGTCAAACCACCCTGTTCCTTAGTGTTTACAGCTCTGCTCCAAAGATAAATAGGTGCAATAATCCTATTCACCTCTTCATTGTTTTTAAGCGATACTTGCTCTAGATATTTCAATGCATAAAGATTTGGATCATCTTTAATATGCTGTGCAAGTGTGTGATGAATCCGATCAATAAACATCGGGGAATATAAATCATATAATTTAAGGGATGATTCTACGGCTTTCTCTGTTTTTCCATTACTCCACAATTTAGATAAAGAGTTTGTCAATGGAAATGCTTCTTTAGGAATTTGTGCCATACTTGTAGAGATCAGTAAAACACAACTTACAAGTGTTAGAAATAATCTTTTCGTCATGTGATTCTTTTTTATTGTTGTTATTTATTCTTAGATCAATCGATCTAATTGTTCTTTTAGTTTCTCATCGGTTGGTCGTTTTGCACTTGAGTCGATAATGCGACCATCTGCATCAAGTAAAATATATCTTGGAATACCTCTAACCTGATAAGCTTTGAAAAAATTAATTTTCACATTATCAGCATGAAGTTGTATACCTTCAAGATGCTTTTCCTTTATGGTCTTTTTCCAAACCTCCTCTTTATCCAATACATTGATACTCACAAAATGTATTCCTTTCCCTCGGTAGTGCTTCTCTAATTTTTGCAAATAAGGAAGGTCTGCCATACACGGCCCACAACCAGTACACCAGACATCAATATAGACAAGCTTCCCTTTCAGGTCTTTTAAGCCTACCATTTTCCCATTCACATCAGCAAATTGAAAATCAGGCGATATGGCACCTCGTTCAATTTTCTTTAATCTCTTGTATATTGATTCAACTTTATCTAAATACTTTTGATCTGAAATATTAAGCTTTATCAAATGGTATACGTCATCCAACCTTTTTGATCTTTCCAACTTAGTTAATCCAACATTGTATGATAATTTCTCTTTCACCTCTGCATCAAGAACTTGCTTATTCATCACGTTCATATATGCTAATTGAAAATCCGTTGAATCGTTATCTACCAATTGATTTTTAGTGATATAACTAATATAAGAGCCAACAAAATAGATATAGTTATAAATTCCCGCGAGTCTATTATCGTTAACATCGATATTCTTATACAATTCGGCATAATAACCATCCGAAACCTTATAGTCATTATCACTCAGCACCATTCTTCTTCCCACATCATAAAGCGCCTTTTTCCATAAGGAAGCATATTTGAGCTTGCTCTCCTCCATGAAAAAGAAATCATCACAAACCTTACGCTTGATGTCCTTTAGCAGGTTAAATTTGACAGTATAAACTGAATCCATCAAATGCAAGAAAGGTCCTTCCTCCAGCTTACAGCCATATTTGTAATCTTCGTATTTCTTCAAAGACTCAGCCAATATTAGTTTTTCTTGCAAGTAATTATTCTCTGCCTCACCTTCTCCAGCAAACAAGATGGAATCTCCCAAATGGATGTCTAGATTAAAGCCTGGTTTAATGTATACTTCATTCTTCACACTACCACATTGCAGATTAAAGTATCCCTCCTTCACTTTTAAGGTATCGATAAATGAATGGTCTTCGTTAATTTCTATTTTCACGGTATCACAATCATTCTGAAGGGTAAGCTGTGTAGCTTTAAGATCATCAACTTTTCCTGAAAAAATTACGAAGTGTTTCGACTCTTTGGCGCATGCAGACAGGAAAAACAACGCCGATAAAAAGAAAATCAGTTTGTTCATTGGTTTAAGTTATTGGTGTTGACTTGAGTAAAATTGAGAATTACTCATTTAAATAATGAACTAATTTACAAATTCCAATTTACTTTACAATAAGAATATTAGCATGCATCATCAAATGAGATTCTCAACAATACTATTTATTGAGTAGTAACTCGCGTTCTTGTTCCAGAGATTCCCTTTCAGCCACAAGCTTCTTCTTATCTTCCAACAAACGACTTCTAATCAATGATACTTTTCGATGTATTGAACGAATATGAGTGCGTGATCTCACTATCTTCTTTTGCACCATATAGTCGAATATCAGTCCGTCAAAGAAGAAATCTGCGAAAGTCTCAAAACCACTTATATCGATAGAATTTTTTATATGCAGGTGCATATCAACATCTTTAAGTTCCTTAATCAGTCTATCGATATCAAATTGAGTCCTACTGATTAGTCGTTTGGCTTCATCAATTTTTGAGTGTTTCATTGCACTTGCAATGACTCCTCCACCAACCATATCATATGTTCCCCAATTCTTAGCTGAATTAAGTTTCGATATAACCTGATCCAATTGCCTCATCACAACACCTGCAGCAACTCCTGCTTCATCAATCTCTTTTACCTTAATATCAATAACCAATTGTTTGTCTACCAGGCCATGTATTGCATCGGCTTTTGCATCATTCAATCCAAACAAATACTCTTGTTTCTCATTAAGTAATTGCTGGTACACATCTTCAACATTACCAAGCTCCTCGATTTCTCTTGATATCTCATTTTTTCTATCATCAATCAACTCGATTTCTTCTTGAAGCTTATCATAGTTTAGCTTAGCCAATAAATACTCCTGCTTTTCCTTTTCTAATTTCTCGGCTTTACTTCCTATGATAGTATAAAACAAAGATGTAAGCGAAAGTCCGTGTATATCTTTATATTCCTGTCGCTCTTTCTCAAGAATTCTCTTACACTTCTTATCCTCCTTCTTCTTGGACTGAAGTCTGACTTCAAGATCTTTTAGCTCTGACTGTAATTTAGTAAGTGTATTGCGTTTGACATTAATTAGGCTTAGCTCTTTATTCTTAGGAAATTCCATAATTAGAATTGTTTTGCGTAAAATGAATTTGATTTATCTATTTGAGTTAGGAATAACAATGTAGTAATCCTTGTTTGTTTCTGGTAAGACTGATAGGTTGTTGTTGTCATGATTTTGCTATTTACGAAGCACTAATGTACAAAATCATTTTTATTAAGCCTATTTTCAAGACTTATTATCGCATTTCAGAATGCAACTTTCAAGAATGAGTTTTCACAAAAAAGTCGAGGATAAGCAAACCACGATCTGCTTCTTCCTCGACTAGTATATTATTCTAGAAAAACAAAGCCCTCTTTAATAAGAGGAACTTCACTTTATTTCTTCAATATCGTATTGGCTTTATGAATATCTTCTGTAAGCCTCACTGCAAACTCCTCACCTAATACCTCACAATAATTCTTATACAGTTGGGTCAGCGCCTTATCTATAAGTACTTTTAACTTCTTGCCTTCTTCTGTTGGGAATATAAGCGTGGTCCTGCCTTCCTGTACTCGCTTTACATATTGCATTACGATAAGCTTATCGATAAAACGAGTCATCGTAGATGCTTTCACATTCATACGCTGACTTAGTTCTCCTTGACTTAATCCTGGTTCATTAATCAATAAAAGCATAAGATGTCCGTATGATGGAGATAATCCAGTCAGGCGGAAAGCATCTTCGGCCATATTATTGATAAAACGCGATAATGAGTTTGCCGTAAAATAAAGACAGCACTCCTGATATGTTTTACATGAATCACTCATAGTATCAGTTTTTAACAGTACAAAGATAAAGACATTAGTTGTACATGCAAATACTTTTATAAATATTCGTTTAATTTAACGGTGATTCTCTCAATACCTTTCCTATGAAACGATCAATTGCACTTTAAAGAAAAGTTACGTTTTCCTTCATAATTATTGTTACAAAACGCCTACTCGTTCGTTATGATAGAAAAAACAACAACTTATGATGCTTAGAATGGTATTGGCGATTAGCCTAATAGTATTATCCTTGGTTGGATTCAGTCAGCAAAACCTTACAGGAAAAGTATTCAATGCAGAAAATAACACCCCACTCCCCTATACTACGATTTACCAAAATGGAACGACCAACGGTACCATTAGTGATGTAAATGGAGTATTCTCTCTTGAAAATTTAACCTTCCCATGCGAGATCGTAATCAGCCATATTGGCTATAAAACATCCACACTATCTTTGAACGAAATTCCCAAAGAACCTGTTAAACTAACATTATCTCCTCAGAATATTCAACTCAAAGAAGTACAGGTATATGATGAAAACTTCAGAAGAAAAAATTTACAGTTGTTCCGCGATCTATATCTAGGTACCGACAAGTTTGGCAAGAAAGCATACATCAAAAATGAAGATGTATTGGTTTTCAAATGGGAATATGAGGAAAGAAGTATAAAAGTAAATCCAGATATGCCCAATGAGTTTTTCAAACACCTAAAAGTAACACGATGGAACGCCGATAAATCTGTCGCCTATTTTAATACGCCTACGATATTACGAGTACAGGCAACAGCTCCATTAGAAGTATATTCTCCTCTATTAGATTACAAAATTCATTCTGACTTGGTGGCATTTGTATATGAGAAACGAACCAGAAATTGTCAGTATCTAGGCTATTATTTTTTTCAGGACACCTCTACGCAATCAGAAAAAGTAACTCAAAAGAACAGGCGACAAGCGTACTTTAATTCATCGCAACATTTTTGTCGTTCGTTATGTGCTCATCAATTGGCAAAAAATGGCTACAGAATCTATTTAAGAGATAAAGAAAGAGCTTCCATTTTCAACCTTGATAGTTGTCTGATTGATTTTACAGAAGGCTCAGCTGTTGTTGGCTGTAATAACAAACACTACACTATTGGTTATTTCCCTAATGGTAGTGGTGAACCTACTGATTTAACAAAGAAAAAAGGTAGAATGGTAGTATCATCCGATATCTATTTTCTTAATGACACTTGCTTTATCACCAAAGAAGGAATTATTCCCAACAATCACATATCATTCACACCAACCATTGGAGCAAAAAGTATAGGAGCTTCTCTACCGGCAGAATATGAACCGGGGGAGCATACGCCCCCCCGGTACTGATATGAAAATGTTACTTCAATTTTTATAGTGATTATTGCTTATTGATATGATTGTACCAGTATTTTTTCAATAGAATTGAAGTTGCAGCGAATATTACCATAGTAATAACTGCTGCCTGCGTATTTCTCAACATGATATAGAATGGCAACACTACCATTGTCATTTGCCATACAATACCAATCAAAATATTGAATATATCACGTGGTAGATCTTTATTCTCCTTAAACTGAGGATCTTCTTTTAACACAGCCTCTTTTACAGGTTTCCAGAATCCCCAAGGTTTGGTCTGCTTGTAGAATTTCTTTAAGGTCTCCATATCATCCGGTTTGGTCATTAAAGTACCAATCCACGACGCCCCAAATGAAAGTAATAGAATCAATGGGAAGATATAGATATCAATTGCCTCTGGGAACCATATACGAACCAAAGCTGGAGCAATAACTGATCCTAACAGACCTCCAACCATTCCCCAGAAGTATCCCATACCATTGAAACGCCACCATATCCATTTTAACACATTGGCTGCAGCATATCCGCCATACAATGAAGATGTAAGCCATAAAGTCAGACTATTCAATGATGTTGCAAATAAACCGAATCCAACGCCAATTAATACCAAAATGAAACTTGACAAGTAACTGTATCTTACTAAGCGCTTATCTGAAGCTTTAGGATTCACGTATTTCTTATATAAGTCGTTTACTAGATAAGCCGGAGCTGCATTAATAAACGCGGCAAATGTTCCCATGAAAGCGGCAAGCAAACCTGCCAATAATAAGCCCTGCAGACCAACAGGAACAAATCGTTTAATCGCTAAAGGCAATACCAATTCAAAATCAATATTCGATCCCATTCCTACCAACTCAGGCTTCAAATAAACCAATGCCATAACAGTAAATCCTGCTACCATTAAGTAACGAGGGAAGTACAATACCAATGGAGTTAATCCACTCATTTTAGCCGCCTCTGCGGGAGTTCTTGTAGAAAGGATACGTTGCATATCATAACTAGGAACAGGTCCCGCTAAACTGGCAAAAATACCTTTGAAAATCATCATCATAATCAGACAACCAAACAAACCGAAACCATCAGAGGCAATCTTATCATTCAGCTCGGGGAACAGATTAGACCAATCCAAATCCAGACGCCAAGAGAAGAACATATTATCCCAAGATTCAGGTACCACTGCTGCAATCTGATCTGCAGTAACCATATTGTAAGCCACCACGGCAATTGCAATACTGGCGATAGTCATGATTATAAACTGTAACACCTCGGTACTTACCACACTGAACATACCACCTTTTAGAGTATAAAGCGTTGTAATACCAATAATAATTAATGCATATGATTGTTGTGAAGAGAGGTGAATACCTAAGAAATCGGCCGATAAATCCCACGAGAAAAAAGTAATTGCAAATTTTCCGATACCTTCAAAGAAATAGGCAATAAAACCGATCACACTAATAACAGCAAAAACGACAACGATAATATGAGAGAGTCTACCGCCGCGACCTTCACCAAATCGGAATGTAATCCACTGTGCACCTGTCATTACATTCGATCGACGCATCCAAATCGCGAGGAATACCATCACAAATATTTGGTTCCAGACAGGCCACAACCAAGGTATCCATACACTTTTCAATCCATACACAAAAGCAATAGTTACAGTCCACATCGTTCCTGAAATATCAAACATCCCTGAGGCGTTTGATAATCCCAGAAAGTACCATTTAATTTTGTTCCCTCCCAGAAAATAAGCTTCCAGGTTTTTAGACGCCTTTTTCGACAACCAAAAACCTAAAAAAATTGTCATTAACAAATAGGCTCCGATGATGCTCACATCAATCCACGATAAATCCATGTTTTAGTAAATTTTATTCTTTATTTTAATTTTCGATCTTCTTATTTATATCAACCTATAATGAGATAAAACCTGGGCTGCAGCTCCTTTCAATCCATTATTCTCGCCCATCTCGGAAAAAGATATTTGGCACGAGCGCAAAGGCTGAGACAATGTTGTATGTGTCATACCCGACTTAATAGCATCAGCTAAAACACCTCTCGCAACGGCAAACTTTCCGCCTATGATAATCTGACCTGGATTCAGCAAATTTGTAATATTCCCCAATGCTTTTCCTAACTTAAATCCAATATCATGCAATAATGAAATTGATAAAGCATCACCTTCCCATGCTGCATTCAGAATAGCATCATAACGAATCTTCAGTCCTTTATTTTCAGACAAAAGCAAGCTTGATTCACCTTCCTCGACTTTCTCCTTAAAATTTTCCTCTAAAGCAAATCCTGATACTTCCATACCTAAACAGCCTCTTTTACCACACATGCATAGCTTTGTTGAATCACCAAACTGCATATGTCCAAATTCACCTGCGAAACCGTTGTCTCCAGGAACCAATTCACCATTAAGAATGATTGCCAATCCCAATCCACGACTCAAGTTTACAATCAAGGCATTACGTACATCTTTTGCCTGACCAAAGAATAACTCGGATAGTCCAATTATATGAGTATCATTATCTACAAATACTGGAAGTTGAAGTTTCTTTGATAAAAATGAAGTAATTCCCTCTTCTGGAAAATTAAAGAAGTTATACGACTCTCCTGAAATGCTATTTACACGCCCCGTGATCCCAACTCCAACACCTAAAATCTTTTCTCGTTGTATAGCTGATGAATGTATACTCTTTTCAAGGAAGTTAATTACATACTCTAAACAATCTGAAGTATTCTCTAGAATGAAACTTTTATCTCTATCAACGTAGACCTCATGCATCTCAATATCGAATACCGATACTGATAACCTTTTGAGTAAAATTTCAACTCCGATGATATAACCACACTGTGGGTTGACTTTGTAAACAACTGGTCTTCGTCCATTCTCTGTTTCAATTTTTCCTGCCTCGACAATGAATTTCTCGTCAATCAGTTCATTAACTAATTTGGTACCTGTTGGAACACTTAAACGAACTTCTTTACAGATTACAGGAATAGTTAAAGGAAGATCAGATTTTCTCAACAATGCAATAATTTCACGCTTTTGTCCTAGCTGTTTGCTTTCCTTACTTACTCTGTTGGTCTCTGTCTTAAAATAGTCCATTCAAATAACACTTACTTCAGAATTTTACTTTCAACCTACAAGTTTATTATAAATTTTCTATGCCACTCTTATATTAGAAAACATTTTTTACTCAACAACTAAAAATTAATATCATGTAAGCAATAACAAGTGTTGATACATCCCCTTAAGCGAAGCAAGTAAAAGATGTTCGAAACACTACAAAACAAAACGAGAATATCATCTTATTATTTAATGATATTCTCGTTTATATTTTCCCTGATAGATTATTCGTTGAAGACTTAGATATTTGAAGAATTAAATTTACGAATCCTCAGGTTGTCTGTCATTATTGATCCTTGTCAGTAATCGATCCGGATAGTTTGTGGTTATTCCATCTACACCTAGTTTAATCATTTTGTACATCGACCAAGAATCATTAACAGTCCACACCCAACACTTTAAGCCTGACTGATGCAATTGCTCTACTAACTCAGCTTTTACTAAATCGTAGTTAATATGAATGCCATCCAATCTAGCATCAACTAGCTTTTCAACTATCATTTGTGGTGCTTCCTCTTTATATGCCATCCAGAACATAGGAACTTTTGGAAACTCCTTTTTAGCAGTAATCAATCTATCAATATTAAATGCAATCAGTGCTACCTGTTGTTTTGTACCCGTTGATTTTAGTAACTCCTTTAACTGAGGAATGATATTCCCTCTATCTCCAGGCTCCCAACAACACTTGATTTCTATAACTAAAGTTGTTGTTTTATCAAGACGTTTTAATACATCCCTTAATAGTGGAATTGAGTCATTACCGTGAATCTTTAAATTTCGTAATGATTGGTAGGTACTGGCGGGAATTACAAGTGAGTCATTCGAAAATCGCTTTGTATCTCGATCATGAAATACAATCAGTGAATCATCTATTGTTTTCCACACATCAATCTCAATCGCGTCAGCGTCTAATTTCATTGCTAAATCTACCGACGAAATTGTATTTTCGATAGCATATCCTGAAGCTCCTCTATGTGCAATTACAATAGGATCAATTGAACATGATTCAATTAACAATCCTATTATCAAAACATAATACAAACGCCTAATTCTCATGATTTTATTATTTCATCATTTCAAATTCACCTTTAATATCAATATTCCAATAGTGAAATGGATCACAGAAGTAATCAAGCAAGAAAGCAAATTGTCTTCGAGTAATATTGTCTCCTGACAAAATTCCCTTATAGTTCTGTTGCTTACAGTACTCTTCGAAGTTCTTTAATCGTAATTTACTTTTTTGCTGACATTTACGGATAGCATTTATAACATCAACAGTTTCTGCTTTAGAAACTCCAGTATTTTTATTTGCTAAGCAAAAATCCAACTTTAAATCTTTTAATCCAGAGTTTATTGCCTCCTTGGTTATTACAGAATCGGGATAAAACAAAGTAAGATTTTGCCAACTTATATTCTTCCCTTCACCTTTTAGAAATCCGGTTGCACCAATTCGCTGAATAGCCTTAAACTCCTTATCCGTTGGGTGTACATCAAAATAGGGCATCAAATAAGCTTGCGCATCAAGTAAAGTACTTTGGATATCACGAACATTAACACCCGAAGGGCTTGTATCTTTTTGCACTGCAATGGCCGCGGTAGCTCCAGCTGCTTGTCCTATTAACATGCATACAGGCTGCAAACGTGTCGTTCCATTCACAATATTAGTAACTGATATTGACTTTTCTGCTACAATCAAATCCTCAACAGTCTCGGGAATTAAGGTTCCCAAAGGCAATGAATAACTAGGAACAGGATAAAAATGAAGATCCGGTAGATCCATATCTCCATGATAAGCGGCATGATGATGATCAATTGGATAGTCACCAACAGCAATACCTGTTCGATATAATTTATTTTTCTGCGAAAATGGCTTTGCCAAATCATTTACAGTAAATAGTACTTTCCCTTTTATACGTCTTGATTCTCGATGATAAGGAATCATTGGAAATCCATCTTCTGTTGGAAATTCACCTTCCGCAATACCATAGTTCTTAAATCCCAATTCAGTCTGAAGATAATAGATATAACATCGTGTGAACCATTTTGCTTTTTCTAGTTGTCTCTCCCTTTCTGCCTCACTTAACTCAATTATATTCAAATAATAATCATTGCCATAAATTGGCCAGTTTATCATCACTTTGTTGTTCGGTAATCCACCGTATTTCATCATATGATCACATTCCCACAATGTGCGACTCACTGAATCTTCATCGCATCTGCCTTTGCATGTGCAATAAAACGGATTTGGATCATAATCCTTTGGCATTGCTATTGTCTTATCAGCCCCCTCTCCAAAATCTTTTAATATCACCACATAAGTCAAATCTTGAATAATATCATTGCCCTTTGTTGAAGCAATCTCCTCTCCTGTAGTCTGGCGCGCATCCATACCAATCGAGTAATCAACTCCGGCCATCTTTGCAACGTCTCCCAGTTCCGTTCCATCAATTAATACATTAGCCGCAACTTTCTTCTCAACACCATTGGTTAGTATATATAGCATCCACCCTTTCGATCGTTTTTCAAGCTTTGTCAGCTTACTCTGAAATAGAACTTTAAGATTCGGCTCCTTTGAAACCATTTTTTCAAGAATATCAGCACCTACAGAAGGCTCAAAAAGAACATTACTAACCCAACCTGTTTTAACCCCCTCTGCTCCTCCATAATAATCATAAAGACTCTCTCTGAATTCATTCCACAATCCGGAATGCAGATTATGATTTCCATCAATTGCACTAACTCCAGCAGAAGTAAGCATCCCTCCAAGCCAAGGTCCCTGCTCTACGATTAAGGTTTTAACCCCCAATCGTGCCGATTGAATACCAGCCATAGTACCACTAGCTCCTCCTCCAATCACAACGACATCAATTTTATCATACTCTTGAGAGTTCTGTGCATTACTTAGTAATCCACAAAGCACCCAAAACAACAACACAATTTTTTTCATAGGTATAGGTTTAAGTATTCTAACACTTCATTTTGTTCTCAATTCGCTCCAATGTCTTCCAACATTGATACAATCCCCTAGGAACATGAAAACAGCCTTTCCATTTTCCACCTTTCAATGGCAATAGCACTTCTCCTCTACGATTCAAATAACCGTACCACTCTCCAAAATCAGCATCTTTAAAATGCTTCCAAGTATACTCATGTACTTTTTCAAACCACTTAAGACACTCAATATTCTCGGTATGATAGTATCCTTTTAATAAACTTATGAGCGTTTCAATGTGAACCCACCATAGTTTCTGATCCCATTCCAATTGTTGTGGAGGACAACCATTTCGATCTAAGAAGTAATAAATTCCTCCCCACTTTTCATCCCAGCCTTTATTCAATGTCGACAAAGTAATTTCCGTTGCTTTAGTAATCAATCCTTTATCATTAAATCTCTCTCCTAAATCCATCATAAACCACATGGCTTCAATGGCGTGACCAGGATTCAATAATCGTCCATCAAAACTGTCTGATAAATTTCCTTCAGGAGTAACATTTTCAACAACTAAATCAAGTTCTGGACGATAAAACACATCCATCACCTCTCCAATCAGATCTCCCGTAATTTCTTTAACAAAATTGGCATCTAGTAAATGTTCTATTTCTAAAGCCAGATTACACAGAATCATAGGCAGAGCAAAATTCTTTAAAGGTCGAGTATTGGGATACACTTTATTGTAAGCTCCTTTAGGATTATCTTTTCGCTTAATGATATTTTCAAATGTTTTCAAGGCTAGCGATGAATACTTCTCATTATTTGTAGCCTTACTAAGCTGTCCAAAGGCCATCACAGCAAAACAATCTGAAAAGATATTATATGGTTGAATCAATGGTTCCCCATCTTCCCTTAATGAAAAATACCAATTGTGCTTTCCATCATTACCATACTTCATCAGAAAATCTGCTCCATGTATTGCACACTCCAGCCATTCGGGATTTCTTTCAACCTCATTATATAATTTCGCAAATAACCACACCTGCCTTGCTTGCAACCAAATAAACTTATCTGTATCAAAAACATTTCCTTCTCGATCCAAGCAAGTATAGTATCCCCCATTTACTTTATCAAGAGAATTTTCCAACCAAAATGGAACAACATTATCCAGGAGTTCACGCTTATATTGCTCTTTTAATTCTTGTATCTTCATTTGTTTAAAATTTGAATGCTGTTTTGTTATATCAGAAAAGCTTGGTCTCGTTGATATACTCCAAATAACGATTGTACAAATGCCCCGCCTGTAGATAAGCACTCTGCGGACTCATGAAATGGGAGAATTCAAAGGTGATTGCATCCTCAATTCCTGCTTTTGCCGCTGCCTCAAGCTTCAGTCGTAATTTTTCCCACTTAATCGGTAAAAATTTAATTGGCATATCCCTATCAAAAGTCTCTGAGTTAGTCCAACAAGTTAGTCCATAACGATCTGCCATCTCTTTATTAAGGCTAAGAAAATCAACCAACTCATCATAACCCACATGACCATCTTGAAAAGCTACAATATCAACTCCTTCACGGATACCGTCAAATATCTCACTCCAATCGCGTTCGTGCTGAGTCAATGTAACTCCATTTGCTCTAGAGGTGTTAGCATCATACTGACTAATATTCTTAACACCATCTATGTATGGAGAGATTAAGGTTGGCAAACCTCCCGAGACTTCCTTACAATGCTTTCCGAGACTAGCATACAAATCAATTATTTTTCCAGTCTTCCTGCTACATTCCTGAGAAAGATACCAGCCCTTAAATGCTTTTAAATGCCCATATCTACTCCACACTTCATCAATCAGTCTTTTGTTTATATCAACCTCTTTCTGGTAATCTCCCGACACCCAATACCGACCGGTATCATATGTCCCAAAATAGAAATCTAAACCATGCTCCTCACTCAACTCTAAAAACATCTGCACTAGATCAACTGGTGGAACATAAGCTCCCATCTCCTGTCCAATTACCTTTGAATTAAATGTTTGCCATTTCTGATAACCACTTCGAATAAGTATAACTGTATCAATGCCAGCATTCTTCATATTTTTGAAATCGTTATTCCATTCTTTTCGGCCCCAATTCTGATGCGGGATATCGTGACTTATTTCATCTAGAAATGTTCCTTTAATCTTCATGATAATCAGTTTTATATTTTTTTAATATGATTATACCAATACTTCTTTAGCAGAATTGTAGTAGCCGCCAAAACAACCATTGTAATTGCTGCTGCTTCTTTATCACGCAGCATAATGTAAAATGGTAACACAATCATCGTCATCTGCCATATAATACCAATAATGATATTAAATGAATCGCGCAACAAATCATTATTCACCTTAAACGAAGGATCTTCCTTCAAAACCTCATCCTTAATTGGCTTCCAGAATCCCCATGGTTTTGTTTGCTTATAGAACTTCTTCAGCGTTTCCGTATCATCTGGTTTAGTAAGCAATGTTCCAATCCATGAAGCACCAAACGAAAGCAGCAAAATCAATGGAAATATGTAAATATCAATAGCCTCTGGAAACCAAATACGCACTAGCGCAGGAGCAATTACAGATCCTAACAATCCACCAAGCATTCCCCAGAAATATCCCATACCATTAAAGCGCCACCAGATCCACTTCAGTACATTTGCTGCAGCATATCCTCCATAAAGTGATGATGTTAACCATAGCGTTAAACGGTTCAATGAGGTTGCGAATAATCCAAAAGAGACACCTATTATCACCAAAAGAAAACTTGACAAATAGCTATAATGTACCAATCGCTTATCTGATGCTTTCGGATTTATATATTTCTTATACAAATCATTTACCAGGTAAGCCGGTGCAGCATTAATAAATGCAGCAAAAGTCCCCATAAAAGCAGCTAACAATCCAGCTAGAAGTAGTCCTTGTAAGCCAACAGGGACAAACCTTTTGATTGCTAATGGTAATACCATCTCGAAATCAATATCAGCCCCCATCC
Organism: Puteibacter caeruleilacunae; assembly: GCA_005217565.1. Lineage (GTDB taxonomy): Bacteria > Bacteroidota > Bacteroidia > Bacteroidales > Prolixibacteraceae > Puteibacter > Puteibacter caeruleilacunae. The sequence continues at coordinate 554,204 of SJCO01000001.1, read as the reverse complement.
CCATGAGTTCTGGCTTTAGGTAGACCAACGCCATAACGGTAAATCCTGCAATCATTAAGTACCTGGGAATATATAAAACCAAAGGAGTCAATCCACTCATTTTAGCCGCCTCTCCAGGTGTACGAGTAGAAAGAATTCGTTGCATATCGTAACTAGGAACTGGCCCTGCCAAACTTGCAAAGATTCCTTTAAATATCATCATCATTACTAAGCACCCAAATAATCCAAAACCATCAGTGGCGATTTTATCATTTAATTCAGGGAATAACGTAGACCAATCCAAATCAAGCTCCCATGAGAAAAACAATTGATCCCATTTTTCAGGCACAGCAGCTGCAATTTGCTCTGCAGTAACCATGTTGTAAGCCACAACAGCAATTGAAATACTCGCGACTGTCATTATCAGAAATTGCAGTACTTCTGTACTAACAACACTAAACATACCTCCCTTTAAAGTATACAGTGTTGTTATCCCTATGATTATTAAAGCATACGACTGCTCAGAAGAAATATTTATTCCTAAGAATTGCGCAGACAAATCCCACACGAAGAATGTTGTTGCAAACTTTCCAATACCCTCGAAGAAATAAGCGATAAATCCGATAACGCTAATTACAGCAAACACTACAACAATTATATGAGATAACCGTCCTCCACGACCATCCCCAAATCGGAAAGTAATCCATTGGGCACCGGTCATAACATTCGAGCGCCTCATCCAAATCGCTAAAAATACCATCACAAATATTTGGTTCCACACTGGCCACAACCATGGAATCCATACACTTTTAAGTCCATATACAAAAGCGATGGTAACTGTCCACATAGTCCCAGAGATATCGAACATTCCCGAAGCATTTGACAATCCAAGGAAATACCATTTTATCTTGTTTCCCCCCAGGAAGTATGCCTCTAAGTTTTTAGAAGCTCTCTTTGACAACCAAAAACCAAGCATTAATGTGAGCACCAAATAGGCTCCGATTATTCCAATATCAATCCACGACAACTCCATCTTCTTTCTTTTTTATTTAATTAGCTTTCTCTTGTTATTCTATCCCCTATCTGAGCATTAGTAACTTTAGATAGTTTTTGATTTCCTTTTTATATTAATCCATAATGATATAACACTTGCGCCCCTGCACCTTTCAATCCAGGATCAGCTCCCGTTTCTGAAAACATAATACTACATGATCGTAAAGGTTGAGACAATGCAGTGTGAGTCATTCCCGATTTTATTGAATCTGTAAGAATATCACTCGCTATCGCAAATTTCCCTCCAAGAATAATCAAACCCGGATTTAGTAAATTCACGATATTCCCCAGTGCTTTGCCCAATTTAATTCCTATCTCATGCAATAAGGATATTGATAAAGCATCTCCTTGCCATGCAGCCTGCAGGATTGAATCATATCGAATTCTATCAGTACTATTTTTTTGAAGTAACAAACTACTTTCTCCATTTTCAACACTCTCCTTAAACCTCTCTTCCAATGCAAAGCCAGAAACCTCCATCCCTAAACATCCCCGCTTTCCGCAAATACACAACTTAGTAGAATCGCCAAACTGCATATGTCCAAATTCTCCAGCAAAACCTCTATCCCCGGAAATCAACTCTCCATTCATTATTATTGCCAGTCCTAAACCTCGACTTAAGTTTACAACCAATGCATTCCTAGCATCTTTCGCTTTACCAAAAAAGAGTTCTGATATTCCTAAAACATGTGTATCATTATCTATAAATACAGGTAAGTTAAGTCGCTGTGAGATAAAACTAGTTAAACCATTTTCAAGAAAATTAAAGTAATTATAGGATTCTCCTGTCATGGCATTTACTCTACCGGTAATCCCAATTCCAACTCCCAAAAACTTATTGGTTTCAAGCTCTGAAGAAACTATACATTGTTCAATGAAGGTCAACACTTGAGCTAGACAATCTTGAGTATTTTCCAAAACAAACTCTTTATCCTTAGCCTCAAATATCTCTTTCATCTCTATATTAAAAATAGAAACCGATATTCTCTTTAATAATATTTCAACACCAACAATATAACCACACTGTGGATTTACTTTATACACAACAGGGCGCCGACCATTATCAGTTTCTATCTTCCCCGCCTCAACAATAATTTGGTCTTCAATAAGCTCATTTAGCAACTTCGTTCCAGTAGGAACACTTATCCTCACCCCACGACAAATAACAGGAATTGGCAAAGCTGTTTCTGCCTTATTTAGCAATGCTATTATCTTACGTTTTTGTACTAACTGCTTGCTTTCTTTATTGATCCCTTCTATCTGTATCTTGAAAATATCCATTAAATCAGACTTTTGTCAATATTTTATTTTCATAATACAAGTTTATTAATTTTTTTATTAACTACAAAACGGTTTATTATTTCTGTTATTATCTATCCAAACAAAAAACGCAGTGAACTACCTACAGCCACTGCGTTTCGATACTAAAAAAAATATTTTAAAATTTTATTTCAAAACAACTATCAAAGAACATTCCCCCTTAATCTGTTAGCAAAGTCAAGTCACTTTCTGGAGCATCATAACCAAGCTCGGCAATTTGCCAGTATACCTGCTCAGATGAGTCGAACTTCATGCCCCATTTCTGAAAGAACGAGGTAAGATCCTTTTTCGACACCTCACATGCAGCAAGCATAAAAGCAGCCATACGATCCTCATCTCCATTAATTGTAGGATTCTGTTCCCTTAAATATTTATGTAGTTCAGGATAAAACGTATCACCAAAACCTAATTGCAATTGATAGAACATCCCCAATCGCACCCATATATCAGTCTCACTTGCATTAAAGTCTCTCACATCATCAGACTGAGCTAAATAGGTTGCAACATGTGCCCAACGATTATCTCTCTTATAACGCGAAGGAGATATCCCAAAACTCTTCTCTACAGCCAGACTATACAAATTAACGGTCGACTCAACCACTCCACTCCAGGTCCATGAGTTCATCTGATGCATATGCCCTACCTCATGCCATGGTCCCCAACCATCTTGTCGCAATTTTGCAGGATCTAGAATGAACTGCACGGCATCTTTCTTTCGGTAGGCCGTTCTGTACCAATAAGCAAACATGTAATAATCATTGCCCAGATATTCTACCAACATTAGTTTATGCGACATGGGCTTATGAATATCTTTCGATCCATCCATTCCACTTAAATCATTCTCTACTTGAATAATTTGATCAATGGCTTCCAATAGTGAATTCTGATCTTTATCCTGATAGTCGATAGCTTTATCTCTAGAAACCACAACAAACGATTTATCTCCAACTAATGTAGCCGTAGGAGTCAAATCAAATGTTGCCAACATCTTCTTCCAGTTGGCATTTGAAGTATCATTAAGCTTGTATAAAGGCGAATGCAACCATCCATCAACAAACTTAATTCTCACCTTTCCTGAAGGTTCTCCATCATTAATGTAGCGAACATAAACCATTCCTCCCTCACTTCCTACACTTACGGCATTCGAACCTTGATGCAGATCGTATGATATCGGTTGCCTATTCCATTCTGAACCTCTGGAATAAGAACCTACCAACAACTGAGGATAACTATTTCCTGCTAATTTCTCAACTTCCAGTTTTAGTGTAGTGTTAGGTTTTACATATACACCTGTAGGTTCGAAATCAGAAAAGAAAAACCTCAAGCCAAGTCGACTGGCCTCGGCATTACCTGAAGGAATCTCATTAAAAACCTGAACCGAATCAACCAACAATGCTTTATCAATGGTTACAACCGGATCAATGATTACTTCCTCTTCCGGATTATCTTCACTACATCCCACAAACACTCCAAATACCATCAACAAATACCACAATCCTTTTTTCATTTTTCAAGAGTTTACATCCCGTGCCATCCCCTCATTTGGTGGAATAGCTTGGTTTAGTTAATAATCTAATTTTCACATACGATACAATGATACAGAAAATTGATTAAGGTTGCGTTGATGGTCTAGCTCAATTATGACTTTTCTATATAATACACCAATGGAGTAGATTCTTAGACAAATAATTTTAACCAACGCTGATTGAGGTTAGATAATCTCATCTTTCACCCAACCTCAATACCTATTATCGACCAGTTCTCTACAAACCTCTAGGGATCTCCTACAAAATCCATAGGTTTCCCTAGGCATTTCGCTTGTTGGTATGAGGAAGGGGCAAGGAGGGTATAAGGCCTAACTATGCACCATCTAATTCAGAAGTTCTTAGTTTGTTAATCCAGTTGGTGATATCTTAATTGCGAAAATCCGGGATACAAAGTTGCTAAATACTCCATTTCAGAAGTTCTTTCTTTAATCGCAAAATTTAAATCGAAAAACGTTACCTTTATTCTCATAACAAGTCACAAATCTGCCAGGTTTTATACTCAGTCAAAAACCCTACATTTAAAAAAACACGAGCTTAGTTCGAGCCTTGTCTGACTCTTCTCTAATTCTTGTCAAAGCCTTACCAAAGCCTTCTCAACATGCGAAAATAAGGGGCTTTGAGAGGGATTAGTAGGGGCTAAGTAAGGAGACTGAGTAAAATTGCAATCCAGAGATAGCAAAACAAAAGATCATAACAAATACAAGGTAATTTCACGTTCCTCTGATCACTTCTACATACACATACACCGTTCAGTTTGCATTTTAAGCATGTTTCTTTCCACCCAAAATAGTATTACAGTAAAACATACTCGCAATAAACTTACAACACCTTAAATCGATTGATTTTTATACGAAATTATATCCTCCATAAAAACAACTCCAACCTTGATAAACACCTCGTATAGCTCTTCGATTTCTTATGATCTTAGGCCTAACAAAATCTACTTAAAATCTGAAGTCTCGATGACCGCTGTGTACACCCCATTCTGAAAAGACCAAGCGGCATTATCAAGATAATCTTTACTCGAGATCAGTCCACTATTAGAACGCACCATAATCACATCGATGTCAACCGTAACATCTTTCTTAAATGGCCCGCCAGAACTTTCTTCTCCATGGTGTGTACTATACAATGCCACCTTCTCTCCTATTCCAACAGTAAAAGTAGAATCCATCCGGGCATTGGAAAATACAATTATCACCTCCGAATCAGATTCATTTTCTATCAGATAGGTATAGTTATACACATGCTCACATGAAGTAAAAGTGAGCGTTAAAAAACACACAATAATAAAACAAAAATTGATTGACCAGTTTAGACTTGTACTGTCAAAATTATTAAAGATTTTCAAGGCTTTCATGTTGATGTTCGTTTAACGTAAATTACAGTACTCTTATTACTCACACATAATTAAGTACGCAAGTTTCTGTAATTTGTTGTCCTTCTAGCAATTGTTTTTAGGAAATTTCTTAACAAACATCAATTTCGTCAATTATATACCTTGGGTAAATTTGCCCTCCAAAACAAATTAGATTTAGGCATGAAAAGCACAAGAATAGACTATAACTCTCCAAACATCTCGCAACTCTTTATTAAGATATTAATTCCGACGCTATTAGGAATGGTATCTTCAATATTGGTTACTGTTGCCGATGGTGTATTCATCGGTCGTGGTACTGGTAGCAATGGTTTAGCTGCAGTAAACATTGCCGCTCCTCTATTCTTAATTACAACAGGCATTGGATTGATGTTTGGTGTTGGATCTTCCGTTGTTGCATCAATTCATCTATCGCGACAGCAAAATAAAATCGCCAACATTAACATCACTCAGGCTTTGATTGCCTCTATTATACTGATGTTGACATTGTGTACTATCATTATGATATTCTGTCCTCAAGTTGCCAACCTGTTTGGTGCAACTCCTATCCTAAAACCACTAGTCATGGAGTACATCTATTTTCTAACTCCTGGGTTGCTGCTGTATATGGTACAAAGTATTGGATTGTTTATCATCCGATTAGATGGCTCCCCTATATATGCAATGCTCTCGGGATTAATACCTTCATTTTTGAATGTAGTGCTCGACTATCTTTTTGTGTTTCCTTTGCAATGGGGAATTAAGGGTGCAGCTTTTGCTACAGCAATCAGTCTGAGTGTAGGAGGATTAATGGTGATTATTTACCTACTCTTCTTTTCTCAAACCATAAAACTTCATTCCATTTCACTTTCAAAGAATGGTTTTTCTAGTTTCTTACGCAACATCTTAAATATGTGCCGACTGGGATTCTCTGGTTTGCTTAATGAGGTTGCATTTGCTGTACTGATGTTCATTGGAAACTATGTATTCATAAGATATGTAGGTGAAGATGGAGTTGCTGCTTTTAGCGTGGCATGTTTTCTTTATCCTGTAGCATTTATGCTGAACAATGCTATCGCTCAATCTGCCCAACCAATCATTAGCTATAATTATGGTCTGGCCAATTCGACTAGGACCAATAAAGCATTTAAGTTACTACTTGGAACTGCATTAGGTTTCGGCATAATTATCACTCTTGTAATGGTTCTATTTAGTAAGCAATTGGTATCCTTATTCCTCGACAAGTCGGCTTATGCCAATCAACTAGCTTCTGAAGGAATACCATTGTTTGCTCTTGGATTTGTATTTTTTGCATTCAATATTGCTTTCATTGGTTACTACCAAAGTATTGAGCAGTCGAGAGAGGCAAACCTATATGTCTTCTTGAGAGGCTACTTAGTACTCCTACTCTCATTCTCAATTTTACCTGAAGTAATTGGAATCAATGGAATCTGGCTTTCTGCTCCATTAGCAGAGATCACAACATCAATAATCATTCTGGGCTTCTTCTTATACAAACACCACCGGATTCCATCACTTTCTTCTGGCAATGTTCGCCCTAATCCGACTTAATGATTCAGGAGTAACCCCCAAATAACTGGCTATCTGCTTGAGTGAAGCTTTCTGCATCACCTGTGGCGACCTCTCCAATAACCTTTCGTATTGTTTCTCGGTTGATGTAAAATACTCACCCGAGAAATAAAGGTTAACTTCTTCAAGGATGCTGTTTAGGTATTTTCTTGCCCAACACGACAACTCAATTGATTCTTCCAACAACCATTCAAATGTGTTTTTCCTAATGGCTATCACTTTACTGTCTTCAAGGAATTCAACATTAACCATTGAAAGATCATTCATATTGGTATTTAGAGAATACATGATACTATGAAATGGTTCAACAAACCAAGAGGTCCAGGTTTTATCATCCTGATTCACATATGCACGTGCAAATCCCTCAATCAAAAAAAAGACATGTTCGTTTACCGATTTTTCACGTAGTAAAATATCTCCTTTCGCATATGACCTCTCTGTCATATTCCCCAATAATCGAGCTACCTCTCTGTCTGATACATTGTGGATTTTTCTTATACTTTCGATAAATCGCTCCATCGTATTTCAATTTAGCTACCTTTTGTGCACCGCAAGATAGTAAAATAGGGCAAAGCGAGCAGAATAAACCAACTACTCCTTCCCCTTTTGCGACACAAAGATGTGGTCAAAGTAATCCCCTGCTTCAAGACAAACATTTACCTTACGGTCGTTTTTAGTTGGATTATCATCAAGCTTTATAAATAGGGTATTCTTATCACGACGTTCAACGACAAAACAATCCTCTTTTATGGTATATTGCTCTTTTGTTACATCAACACCTTCAAACTTGTAATAGTCTTTACCATCAACGGTGATACTGCATACCCACCACCAATCGCCTTTGGTTGTAATAATTACTGAATCGGACTTTGCTGTAAACTCTTCGCTTTTTGATGATAGGTGAATATTATCGTCCCATTTTCCATCCAATTGATTTTCATCAGAACATGACGATATAAATAACACGATAGCAAAGACGTAAAAAAGTAAATTAAAACGATTAGAAAATGTAACTGGATTTTTCTTCTTCACTACACACCATCCTAAATACAGTGTTCCAAAGACAACAAATACAATTCCTAAACCTACAAGAAATCCTGCTTGAAAATCACTAATGTAATCCGCTAATCGGCGCTCCAGAATCAATAATATCGAACCTAGTCCGAAAAAAAGAAAGAATGTAGGGAAAATAAACTTTTTCATAGTTCTGTAAGATTATTAGTTTTTCGTTTTTTTTGAATTACCTCATTTCACACTATTTCAATGAGTTGTAAAAAGCTTTTAAACTATACTTAATCTCAGGACTGAGTTTTGTCCAGCGCATCCCTTGAATGGCTCCTTCCAATGCACAAAGTTTATTAAAGCATGCATTCTCGTCGATCGTTCTAATACGAATAAAAGCATTTTCACTTCCACAAGCTTTCAATTCTGCTTTTGTGCGTATACCAACCTGAATTAGCTCCTTCTCAAGTACATTTCCGATGTTTGGTAATGCTGACAATCTTTCCTCTCGTGTTTCTGAACGTAACATATCACTTAAGTTTAAAAATGCTAATTTACAAAACATTCTCAACTCTATTGATACATAATATTTAATTTGGTTGCGTCTTAATGTAAAAAAAATGCGATGACTCATTATTTAGTCATCGCACCTATTTCGTTTTAATCAAATTCTTTAGCCGTTAATCACGGGTCACTCTACCTAGTCCGTCAATCTGCTTACGCACATCAGGATTTCCACGATAATTTACTTTACCAACACCTTCAATTGTTGCATCCAACTCCTCTTCTGCATGTACATTAGCTAATCCAGCTCCTTCAATATGAACTGATACATCCTCTGATTTTAGTTGACGAGCATTCACTCTTCCTGCTCCTTCTATGTGTACATCAAAGTATTTGCTCACACCTTCAAGATTAACCCATACACCACCTTCTGCATGCAAATCAACATGTTTTGCTGCTAACTGCATGTCCATACGTATTCCGCCTTCAATATTGATATTCAAATCCTTTACATCAAGGTATCCTTCCGAAGTTATCTTTCCTCCACCTTCAATTCTTAGGCGTTCCAGTGTCTTAACATTGATATGAAGTGTAACCTTATCCAAACCAATCACTTGTTGCTTTGAAAATACTTTTAAAACACCATTTTTCGATGATATTGTCAACTTATCAAGGTCATCTTGATCCCCCTGAACAGTAAGAGCACAAGATTTAGCCTGATCGATATGTACTGTGAATCCTCCGCGTAAATGAATCTCACTAAAATCTCCTAATTCATATTCTTTAGTCACATCCCGCTCCAATTTTTCATTTGGCGACGTGGCTTTTAACTGCATCGTTGAAAATACAACTAATGTCAATATACTAATTATTGAAAGTGTTCTCATCCGTAATAAGCTTTTATAGGTTTCTAGATTATACTACTCTTATATTCATTACATCAATCAATGACAATAAAAATTTGCAATAGTTTACAACCAAGTGCAATAATTATTACCACAACGAAATTTCACACCAAGTAATCTTCCGGTGCTCATTCATAATGTTAGTAGATAAATCTAAGAAATCATTACATGGATTTACACTATATGGCTAGTCGTTTTACAATTCGCCACATGTACATCAATAAATAGGTTGTTAAAGAAACCACACTAATCAAGATGGCCCAATCAACCATTTTCATTGCTGAAATCTTGATAATTTCGAGAAAAAGGTAGAGTACTTCCAACGATAAAAACACACCCAATACATTCACTAATTTTGCCTTATGGTCGCGCCCTATTTTAAAAGCGATGAATATCCAAGCTGCACCAAAGAACATTGGCAACATCGAACTAATCGTTCCTGAATCAGATAAATTCAATACTCCATAAACCAAAGGAATGACTCCAAGGATATATAAAATCCGAACCAAGCTGTCTAGCATTCGCTCTGCTCCCTCTTGATTATTAGGCATAGGGAATAAGGAGAAACCTGCTTCCTCTTCAGCTGGAAATAATTGATCAACTTCATCACGATGCGATATAATACCCCTGCTAATTGCTTCCTCAACAGCAAAATCAACGGCCATGGATTGATAGCTTAACCTTTTAACTAGTACCTTTTTTAGTTCTACATCCGACAAGGACTGAATACGTGACTTTACGATTTCGGGATTTTGCTCCATATCTTCGTTCTTACTTTTTGATCAATTGTTGCGCTAAAATAGTATGGATTAAACAAAGATTCATGCTTCATTGCCATCTATTTTTAATATTTTTATCGATTCAAACACAAAACTATTGACAATGGATAATTTTGTATTTCACAATCCGGTAAAAGTTCTTTTCGGTAAAGGTGAGACCGCTAAGTTGAGCCGCAATATTCCAAAAGACTCAAAAATATTACTTACCTATGGTGGTGGTAGCATCAAAAAGAATGGTGTATACGATCAAGTAATGGCTGCTTTGGAAGGTTATGATATTACTGAATTCTCAGGTATCGAGCCTAATCCTCATTATGAAACATTGATGAAGGCTGTTGAGATCATTAAAGAGAAATCGATCGACTTTATCCTTGCTGTTGGTGGAGGATCTGTTATCGATGGTTCGAAATTTGTTGCTGCAGCTGTTCATTTCGATGGTGAGCCATGGGATATTTTGGCTAAAGCAGCACGAGTAACAAAAGCTGTTCCTCTTGGAGCTGTTTTAACTCTTCCTGCAACAGGATCAGAGATGAATGGTAACTCGGTAGTTACGAAATGGGAAACAAAAGAAAAGCTTGCTTTTGGTTCACCGATGGTAATGCCACAGTTCTCTGTTTTGGATCCTGAGACGATCTATTCATTGCCTATTAAGCAAGTTAGTAACGGTATTGCTGATGCCTTTATTCATGTATTAGAGCAATACTTAACATACCCAGTTAATGCGCCTATTCAGGATCGATTTGCTGAGGGTATCATGCAAACATTGGTTGAAGAAGGACCAAAAGTATTGGCTAATCAAAAGGATTATGATGCTGCAGCTAATTTCATGTGGGCGGCAACTATGGCGCTTAATGGTTTGATCGCTGCTGGTGTACCTCAAGACTGGGCTACACATATGATCGGTCATGAGTTGACTGCTTTCCATGGTATTGATCACGGACAAACACTTGCGATTGTTATGCCGGCGATGATGCAATATAAGCGTGACGTAAAAGGTGATAAGATTGTACAATTTGCTCAGCGTGTATGGAACATCAACGAAGATTCAAGAGATGCCACTATTGACGCAGCAATTGCCAAGACAAAAGAATTCTTCGAAACAATCGGACTTAAGACTAGTCTTAGCGAAGTTGAAGTTGGTACTGAAACTATCGACAAGATTGAAAAACGATTTGAAGGTAGAGGTTTCAATATCGGTGAGAATGCCGACATCACCCCTGCTGATATCAAAGGTATTTTAGAACTTTGTTCTTAATGACATAAAAAAGCCGGTACTTAAAAATAGTACCGGCTTTTTCTTATTTATGTAGTGTTACATTCTTATAATCTCCTTTTGCATAGGGTGCACATTTCTTCTTTAGGGCACACGATCCGCATCCATCGGAACAATCAGAAGCTTTCGGCTCAATCTTTCCTGGCTTAAACCAGCGATACATCTTATAGGCAATCAACATACCTACAGTTATTAAGATCACATATGTAATTATATCTTGTATCATAACATCGAGCTTATTATCTGTACAAGCCATGCCATAATCCATGCCAATACAGAAGTGTACACCATAGTAAATACGGCCCACCCTACTTTTCCTGACTCCCTTCGTATAGTAGCTATAACAGCAATACAAGGGAAATAGATCAATACAAATACCAAAAATGCCAATGCAGTGGCCGAATCAAACACTGGTTGCCCGTAGCGTTCACCACTCTGAATAATCTCATTTTTAAGCTTTGTTTCAAGGTTATCGGTATCATCACCCGACTGATATAAAACACCCATGGTACTAACCACAATCTCTTTTGCAGCAACACCCGAAAGCAGACTAATACTCATCTTCCAATCGAAACCTAATGGTTTCATGACAGGAGCAATAAAATGCCCTATTTGCCCTAAGTACGAATTCTCCAATTGATGTAATTCTCTTTGCGATTGCAATTCCTGCACCTTTTGCTCAACATTATCACCCGTATTTAAGGAAGCAGTTTGTTGCAAACTCTCAATCTTCTGATCGAAAGATGCTAATTCAGCTGAATGTCGAGGGAAATATCCTAAAGCCCAGATAATAATCACCGCAATAAGAATAACTCCTCCAATCTTTTTCAAATAATGCTGTGTTTTATCCCACATGTGGATAATAATATTCCGCACTGTAGGGAAACGATATGGAGGCAACTCCATTACAAATGGAGACTCTTGAGTTTTAAATAATACGCGCTTAAATATCTGCGACAGAATCAATGCAAGAACAATTCCTCCTACATATAATCCGATAAGATATAAGGCCTTATTATTCGGAAAAAAAGCTGATATGAACAGGATATACACAGGTAATCGTGCACTACACGACATAAACGGAGTGATTAGCATAGTTAACATCCGATCGCTTCTATTCCTTAATGTACGCGTTGCCATAATCGCAGGAACATTACATCCAAATCCCATAAGTAGAGGGATAAATGATCGTCCGTGAAGGCCAAACCTATGCATTATCTTATCCATGATAAAGGCAGCCCTGGCCATATAGCCAGTATCTTCCATTAATGAGATAAATAGAAACAGAATAACGATATTAGGAACAAAAACCAATACACTACCTAAACCACTGATGATTCCATCAGTAAGCAAATCTTTAAACATTCCATCTGGCATAACATTACCGACAAACTCCACAAGCATAGAAATTCCTGCATCGATCCAATCAGCCGGATATGCCCCAAGGTTAAAAGTGCAATAGAAGGTGACGTACATAAACAGCAGAAACAAAGGCAATGCTAAATACTTATTTGTCACCACCTTATCAATCCTTTCTGAGACTATAGCTGTTAGATTCGTTCCATGTTTATAGGTCTCCTTCAATGCTCCATTTACAAAACCGTATTTTGAATCTGTTATGATCGTTTCGCTATCTTCATCATATAGCAGCTCCAATCGCTTAATCTCCCGTTCGGTTTTCGCCCTTATATCTTTATAATTTGAATAGTCCTCAAGTATTTTCGTAATATCTTCATCCTTCTCCAGTAGTTTAATCACCATAAAACGTGAAGATGCCTTTACTGTTATAGGTCTATCATGTTTTATTATATCTCTTAACCTTCTAATTGATTTTTCAACCTCTTCTCCATAATTGATATGGATATGACGAACAATAGGATCCTTATCCTCATAAACCTGAATTGCCTTATTAAACAATTCCTCAACTCCCTCTCCCTTAATACAAACTGTAGGGATAATGGGAATCCCAATCATTTCAGCAAGGTTCTGATAATCGAAAGATGCACCACTAGCTTCCAATTCATCATACATGTTCAAGGCAATGATCACCTTGACATCCATATCGATCAACTGAGTGGTTAGATATAGATTTCGCTCAAGGTTAGAAGCATCAACAACATTGATAACAATATCAGGAGTCTCATCAAGTATAAACTTACGAACAAATTTCTCTTCCGGAGTATATGCCGTTAGGGAATATGTTCCAGGTAAATCAATAAGGTTAAAACGATAATCTTTATGCGTAAACAATGCTTCCTTCGCATCAACCGTTACTCCACTGTAGTTACCTACATGTTCATTCGATCCTGATGCAAAATTAAATAAACTGGTCTTTCCACAATTAGGATTCCCAACCAATGCGATATTGATATTACGCCCTTTTTCAGTAGCTGAAGTCTTTAGGATTTCATCATCAATTACTCCCTCGAAGCTTACCTCGTAAATACGCTTGGCTTCTTCGCGAGTAATGACCTCAATCATTTTTGCCTCATTGCGTCGCAACGAAACATTATAATCCATCACTTTATATTCAATCGGATCTTTCAATGGTGCATTTTTTACAACCTGCACTTCTTTTCCTTTAACGAATCCCATCTCAGAAATTCGTTTTCGAAAGGCACCATATCCCCGAACTTTGGTAATGATGACTGTTTCGTTATTTTCTACCTCTGAAAGCCTCACGATATTTCCTTTTTCTAATTTAAATTAAATAAAAATAAGAGCACAAATATATCATTAATTCTCAATATTTTTTAATATCTATCTAGCTATGTTGAAAGGATAGCACTATTTTTGTTATTATTACCTGAAAATACAAGATGGAAAACGAAAATATATATCAAAAGATACAAGAAGCATTGAGTCAGCTTCCAGCAAATTTCAGCATTTTAGAAGAAGAGATAGATATCGACGAGCAACGGGATTACTTTAATGTTTCGCAATATCTCAAACAGAATCCTCCTGCTGAAAATATACTGGAAGAAGCAGAATTGCTGTACAATGCAGAGACTTCGCTCGACAGTAAAAAACAGATTCTTAGCAAACTGGCACTTCTTGAAGATGTAAAAGCATACAGGATCATCGAAAAGTATGTACATCAACCCGAGCGAGAGCTTCATAAATGGGCTGTACTGGCACTTCAGGAGAGCAGAATGCTAATTGAAGCTTCATTGGTTGATGAACCAGTTGCATTTATATCTACAGGTCTTGGTGGTAGAGGAAGAATGCTACGTTATTTTATCGTGACCATAGCTAAAGAACCTATTCCATTCTCAGATATTCAAAAAAAGATTGTGGTGGATGAGTTCTCATATTCATTCAAACAACATGGTGCAGAATTAGAGGAAACACATTGCTACGAAAGTTTTGTAACATTTAGTGCTTTGATTTCTGTTGACCAACCTTTGCAACAAATCTTTGAGCAGGCACTCAGAGAATGCAATGAGTACAATAACTTCTTAAGGGAAGAGCTTATCATCACCAATGTAAAAAAATTGGCCCCTGACGAGATTATTGAGATCATTGAACGACAGGAAGAAGATGAGGACTATTAATGTCCTCAAGTAGGACTACTTTTTCATTTATGCCTTAACGCATAAATATCTGTAATGCGCGAAATTTATTCACGCATTTTTTTTTGAACTTTTTTCACTTCACCAAATCACTGAAACATAGAGCAGTTAACGGATCCAGCGATTTTTTTATTGAAATTTATAGCCCAGAAGTATTGCGCAGAAAAAAAAAGCACTTATATTTGCATCGCATTTGGCAACGGACCTGTAGCTTAATTGGATAGAGCACTTGGTTACGGCCCAAGAGGTTAGGGGTTCGAGTCCCTTCAGGTTCACCAAAAAGCGTTTTAGATAATATCTAGAACGCTTTTTTTATATCCGCTAAAATTCACTCAAAGTTCAATCGTTTTTAGCACTTTCGACATACTCTTTCTCTGAATATTGCAGAAAACTCTTTAATATTGGATTGGAACATTTAGGATTCCATACCATTCGGAGAGTTGTTCTTTGAGGGATATCCTCCAATTCTATAAATTTAATCTTTAAATCAAATCCATGCTTCAATGATGTAGGAACAATGGAAATACCAAAATCATTTTCAACTAATCGATAAATAGAACTAGCATCAACTGTTGAATGAGATGTAGTTGGAGTAAAACCACTATCATCAAATATTTGCATTATTTTTTCATAATACGACTCACTGTAAGCGGGATTAAACAAGATAAAAGATTCATCTTTAAGCTGAGCTAAACTTTTAAAAGTTGTTTCATTAATGGGATGATTTTCGGGTAATACCAATGAAAAAGTATCTTCTTCAAGTGCCCTTATTTGAAGTTCTCCAGGAACCCTTTCAACTCTGACGAATCCAACATCAATTTCCTTATTCAACAAAGCCTCTATTTGTTGCTTATTATCCATCTCGTTCAGACTAAACAAAATATTAGGATGTGTTTGTTTGAGTTTCAATAAAATGTCTGGAATAACCTTTTGCATTGCTGATCCCACAAATCCTAAGTTCAGATGACCTTTAATTCCATCGTTAAGTAACTTTGCATGATGGATCAAATCATCCAACTGCCGAAAATTATTTTTCAATTCTTGCTGAAGATAGCTACCTGCAGCGGTAAGCTCAACTTTTCGGTTATGACGAGTGAAAAGCTTTACCCCTAACTCATCCTCCATTTGCTTTATTTGTCGACTTAAGCCTGGCTGTGAGATAAATAATCGCTCCGCTGCCTTTCGAAAATGTAAATCTTCTGCAACAGCTAAAAAATACCTGTAGTGTCTAAATTCTATTTGATTACTCATAGTTATCAAATATATAAAATAATGGTCTTATTAAGCATCAATGTAATACCTAAATTTGCATATAGATTTTTTTCAGCATTAAATAGAGTAATGAAATTCATAAAACATCGAAACAATGTTTAAATACGGAATAGATCATTTGACAGTACAGCAGGCAATGGCCATTGTTAGAGGAGAATTACGTGCCGTTTTGGTAGAAGAAGCTATTGATAAAATCAACGCATGTCGCGAAAAAGTTGAAACAATGGCATCTGGGAACAATCCTGTTTATGGGATTAATACAGGATTCGGACCTCTATGTGATACCCAAATAACGCCTGAGGAAACCAATATTCTCCAGAAAAACTTATTAATTACTCATGCTGTAGGTGTGGGAAAACCAATTGACAAAACATTATCGAAACTGATGATGATTTGCAAAGTACATGCATTAAGTCAGGGGTATTCAGGGGTGCAACTAGAAGTGATCAACCGTATTATTTACTTTATTGACAATGATATTATTCCAATAGTACCAGAGCAAGGTTCGGTGGGTGCTTCCGGAGATTTAGCTCCTTTATCACATCTTTTTCTACCGCTAATTGGAGAAGGAGAACTTATTGTAAACGGTTCAATTGTTTCTGCAAAAGAATTCTATAGTCAAAAACAAATGGCCCCCTTAGAACTAAAAGCAAAAGAAGGACTGGGCTTGATTAATGGTACACAATTCATACTAGCTCACACCATTCTAGGACTCTCACGAATGGAATATTTACTTGATTTGGCAGATGTTGCCGGAGCAATGAGTCTTGAAGGATTTATGGGAAGTGCTTCTCCTTTCAGAGAAGAGATTCATTCTATCCGTCCACATAAAGGATCTCTTAGGGTTGCTGAGCGTATTCGCTTTTTGCTAACCGATTCTGAAAATGTGAAAGTACATGAACACTGCCAAAGAGTACAAGATCCATACTCAATTCGTTGTATTCCTCAAGTTCATGGCGCAAGCAGAAATGCATGGTCACACTTAAACGAACTAGCTGAAGTTGAAATGAATTCGGTTACTGATAATCCGATTGTTATATCCGATGAAATTGCAATCTCCGGAGGTAATTTCCATGGACAGCCATTGGCTATGGCTATCGATTATGCAGCATTAGCAGCATCTGAACTAGGTAATATCTCAGACAGAAGGTGTTATCTAATGCTAGAAGGCAAGTATGGTCTACCTCGCTTACTAACAGTAAATGGAGGATTAAACTCGGGATTAATGATTCCCCAGTACACTACTGCTGCTTTAGTTACTGAAAATAAATCTTTATGCTTCCCTCCATCAGCCGATAGTATCCCAACCTCGCTTGGACAAGAAGACCATGTTTCGATGGGTAGTATTTCTGGAAGAAAGTTTAATCAGATTCTAAATAATCTGGAAAAAATCTTTGCCATTGAATTAATGTATGCCGCTCAGGCTATGGAATTCCGACGTCCAAACAAATTTTCACCAATCATAGAACAAAACTTTTCAACTATCCGTAAAAAGGTTGATAAACTAGAAGACGACAGGCTGCTAAAAGATGATATTGAGGCTATGGTGAAGTTAGTACAAGATGAGGCTTTTATTGTGAGATAATTTATTTTAAAAAGGAAAAAGAGATGACTTTTCAAGAACAAATATTACAAGGAATTCCAGCAGAGATTCCTGCAAAAAGACCATATAATACGCAAGCGAACCATGCTCCCAAGCGTAAAGAAATATTGAATGCAAAAGAAAAGCAGTTGGCTGTTCGTAATGCATTACGCTATTTTCCCGAAGAATGGCATAAGGAATTGGCTCCGGAATTTGCACATGAATTGAATGAATATGGAAGGATATATATGTATCGTTTCATGCCGACATATAAAATACATGCCCGCCCCATAGATGAATACCCTGCAAAAAGCAGACATGCAGCTGCAATTATGTTGATGATTCAAAACAACCTGGATCCAGCTGTAGCACAACATCCTGAAGAACTAATCACCTATGGAGGTAATGGTGCAGTATTTCAAAACTGGGCCCAGTACTTGCTTACCATGCAGTATCTGGCATCAATGACTGACGAACAAACCTTGCACATTTATTCTGGTCATCCAATGGGACTTTTCCCGTCTTCTGCGTCTGCTCCAAGAGTTGTGGTTACAAATGGAATGGTAATTCCTAATTATTCAAAACCTGATCATTGGGAAAAATTTAATGCACTAGGAGTTTCCCAATATGGACAGATGACTGCAGGATCATATATGTACATTGGCCCACAAGGGATAGTACATGGCACTACAATCACAGTTATGAATGCCTTTAGAAGAATATTGACCAAAGAGGAAGATACTTCTGGAAAGGTATTTCTGACTGCCGGATTGGGTGGAATGAGTGGAGCACAGCCAAAAGCGGGGAATATTGCAGGTTGTATCACTGTATGTGCAGAAGTTAATCCTGAAGCTGCAAAAAAAAGACATGAGCAAGGCTGGGTAGATCTACTCGTTTACACAATGGATGAATTGATTGCCAGCGTAAAAAAAGCCATGCAATCAAAGGAAGTTGTCTCTATTGCATACATAGGGAATGTTGTTGATGTTTGGGAGAAATTTTATGAAGAAGAAATCTTTATTCATGTTGGTTCAGATCAGACTTCTCTACATATACCATGGACAGGTGGCTACTACCCTGTTGATGTAAGCTTTGAAGAATCTAATCGCTTGATACGAGAAGATCCAGAACTATTTAAGAAAAAAGTGCAGGCATCACTCCGAAGACATGTCGCAGCAATTAACAAACACACAAAAAGAGGAACCTACTTCTTTGATTATGGTAACGCTTTTCTACTTGAGTCTTCAAGGGCTGGAGCCGATGTAATGGCAGAGAACGGAATCGACTTCCGTTATAAGTCATATGTTCAAGATATTCTTGGTCCAATGTGCTTTGATTATGGTTTTGGTCCTTTCCGCTGGGTATGCACATCAGGAAAACCAGAAGATTTGGATAAAACCGATAAGATTGCAATGGAGACATTACAGGAAATCATGGAAAATTCTCCAGATGAAATCAAATTACAAATGAACGATAACATCACTTGGATCCGCGATGCCAGAAAAAACAAGATGGTGGTAGGTTCTCAAGCCCGTATTTTATATGCTGATGCCGAAGGACGTGCTAAAATTGCCCAAGCATTTAATGAGGCAGTCACAGCAGGCGAAATCGGTCCTATAGTGCTGGGGCGCGATCATCATGATGTAAGTGGAACAGACTCTCCATACCGTGAAACATCAAATATCTATGATGGAAGTAAGTTTACAGCAGACATGGCTATCCATAATGTAATCGGCGACAGCTTCAGAGGTGCAAGCTGGGTATCGATACACAACGGCGGTGGCGTTGGCTGGGGTGAAGTTATCAATGGTGGTTTTGGTCTGTTGTTAGATGGAACTTCTGAGGCTGAAGCTAAGCTAAAAAACATGCTTTTCTTTGATGTTAATAACGGGATTGCCAGAAGAAGCTGGGCAAGAAATAAAGAAGCCCGTTTTGCCATTGAACGAGAAATGGAAAGATCATCAAATCTAAAGGTAACCCTACCTAATTTAGTAGATGATGATTTATTGACTGAACTATTTTAAGCGTACTGAAATATACAAAAGTACCATTATCGGTTTCCGAAACAATGAGTAAGAGAATTTATAAGAACATAAAACAATTGATCCAGGTACGCCCTGGATCAATTGCATATGTAGCCGGAAAGGACATGAAAAGACTGCCATGTATCAATAATGCCTGGCTTTTAACAAAAGATGGAATAATTATCGATTATGGGGAAATGGCAGATTATCCCACCGTACATGTAGAGGAAGTTATTGACTGCACAAATAGACTTATATTACCGACATGGTGCGATTCACATACACACATTGTATATGCAGGTGATCGGGAAAGTGAATTTGTGGATAAGATTAATGGTTTCACTTATGAGGAAATTGCTAACCGTGGTGGTGGAATTTTAAACTCGGCCCAAAGACTGCAAGAAACATCTACAGAGCAACTATATGAGCAAAGCTGTTTACGCGTGGAGGAAATGATACAGATGGGAACAGGAGCTATTGAGATAAAATCGGGCTATGGTTTAACAGCTGAATCTGAAATAAAAATGCTCCGCGTAATCAAAAAGATAAAAGATAACTTCCCTATTGAAGTTAAGGCCACTTTCTTAGGAGCGCATGCCATTCCTTCTGATTTTAAAAATAACAAAGCAGGATATCTTGACATGTTAATCAAGGATGTTTTGCCACAAATTGCAGAGGAACAACTGGCTGATTATGTAGATATATTTTGTGAAAAAGGATATTTCAGTGTCAACGATACAGAGAAATTACTATCTGCAAGTCTAGAATATGGACTAATACCTAAAATTCATGTAAATCAGTTCAATGCCATTGGTGGTATACAGACTGGAGTAAAGTATCAAGCTCTTTCAGTTGATCATTTGGAAGAACTAAATGATGAGGACATTGTGAGTCTGAAAGACTCCAAAACAATGCCAGTAGCTTTACCTGGTTGTTCATTTTTTCTTGGAATCCCTTATACTCCTGCAAGAAGGATAATTGATGCAGATCTTCCGTTGGCTCTTGCGTCCGATTATAATCCAGGTTCATCTCCTTCTGGTAATATGAATCTAGTTGTCTCATTGGCATGTATAAAAATGAAGATGACTCCCGAAGAAGCAATTAATGCTGCCACCATTAATGCGGCTTATGCAATGGGTGTTGGAAACAAACTGGGATCAATAAGCAAAGGGAAAAAGGCCAGCTTTATTATTACAAAGAGTATCAATTCTTATGCTTCCATTCCATATTCTTATGGGGCAAACCACATTCACAAGATCGTAATCAACTAACATTTAACGAGCAATATTTTATAATTTTTTCAGTGAACAATAATCGCATGCAAAATATAATACCCAATAACATAAATGCAAGATATATCTCGCCAGAAAAACGCTACTGGACTGGCAGACAGACAACCCCGGATATGGGTATTCAATACTGGCACCAGCTCATAGAAATGCAAGATGCTCAAAGATTAGAGGCCCCTGTGTTCGATGAATCGATAACACTAATTGGGTATGTTTCCGACGAAGGAGTAAGAAGAAATCACGGAAGAATTGGAGCATGTAAAGGACCTGAAGCATTAAGGGATAGATTGGCAAAACTACCTGTCCATTTCGATTCAAAACGCGTAATTGATCTTGGGGATATCGTCAGTATTGACGGGAATATGGAGGCATGTCAAAAGATGCTGTCAGACGTAGTATGTGCCACGCTTAAAATGAAGAGTTTTCCTATTATCATAGGTGGTGGCCATGACTTAGCTTATGGACACTTTAAAGGCATTTCGAAATACCTAAAAGATTCAGCAAATAAAAAGATTGGGATTATCAATTTTGATGCACATTTCGATTTAAGACCTGTGGCAGAACAGAGTAACTCTGGCACACCTTTTTATCAAATCCTTTCAGAATTTAAAGACAGTGATTTTACTCCAGAGTATTTCGCAATTGGCATACAGCAACAATCCAACACCAAAGAATTGTTTCAAGTAGCCAACAGTTTAAACATTAACTATGCATTAAACTACGATTGCGAATCATCAGAGATGGAACTAAAATCGTTAAAAGCCAAACTAAAGCCATTTATTGAGAGAAACGACCTTTTATACATTACCATCGACATGGATGGTTTTTCATCGGCTTATGCACCAGGAGTAAGTGCTCCTTCTCCCCTGGGATTTACTCCATTCTTTATTTTTAAACTACTATCCTTTCTTTTTGAATCCGGCAAAGTTATCTCGTTTGATATCGCCGAACTAAATCCTGAGCTTGACAGAGATAACCTTACCGCTTTGCTGGCTGCCAAAATCGTTGATTTTGTATTAATGAATCTAAACCTCAGGACTACTTAATGGAATTACCCTACTACAAAATTTTGAGAAAAAGTTTAACTTGTAATAACGTAAGATGAAACTGTTGTTTATGACAATTATTATCAATAAAAAATCTCAGGTACAATATTCCATCTAACATTATTAGTTCCCTTAATATACATAGGATAATAATTCTTATTTTTAAATCCCGACAGAAATACTCTTATACAACTTTCATTTACTAATACGCGAAATACTAAACTAACTATAACAACGTTGCTTTGTCAAAATACTCATCCATTCCATCAATCTCTAGCAACAGGTATTGATCCTGTAAACGTACAGCCCTATTTATAAGCTCAGGATCGTCCATTTCATCTGCCTCACGCAGAACTCTAGTTAAAGTTGAAATCAAAGGCTTTGAATGCCATAATCTTGGTTTTGATTCGCATGATTGTAACTTAGAAAGTAAACTTTCACATATTTCCAATGCTGTCATCGGATTAATTGTCGCTTGATATTCAATCCACTCAATAAAAAAATGCATCTTGGGAGATTTATCTTCATCTAAATTCAAAGCGTTTATAAATAATTTACCCGTCACATCATTAATGAATTTCCCCTTTTCATCTAAACGAAAAGCTCTATCTATCTCATTTGCATATTCTTTCCGCGCCTTATGTTCCTTAATGAATTTTCTAAATGACTCTTGACATAATCCATCCGACTTCCTCTCTAAGTTGGCGATAAATACACTTAGAGCTCCACCCCAAACATCCCTTTTGTCTATTTTTTTTAATTCTTTAAAAAACTCCTCTTGACACACATGCCCTTGTATCATACACAGAGCAGAAAGCCTTCCCCATGTTGCTCCTATATCATCTATTGCCTCATTTTTTATCCTATCCAAGCATGGCTTTACCATTGCAAAATTTTCGTAGTACTGATTATATAAAAATCTTTCAGCTAATCCCCACAGATATACTTGTTTTTTGTTAAAGATGAGGTTAAAAATTTGCCAAGCCAGTTCTTGATTTTTATAAACAGTATAAGCTAAATCCCACAATAATGCTCCTCGTACCTCTTGTTCCTTATCTACTGCCATACGTTCCACTAAAACAATAATAGCTTCAAAGGGCTTTATATCCAGATCTAACAACCTATTCAATACCTTTAAAGCTGATTCACCAACAATCCCTCTTGTACAATTCATCGACTTGATTTCGATATCATCAACTGTAACTTTATTGCCATCTATACTCCGTCTATCTAATATAATATCACATAGACCTGAATAGGAGCTCAATGGCATTAATAATTTAATAATCCGTTTCAGATGCATTTGTGTTGGTAGTGCATCAATACAATTTTTAACCATTCTAACATAAGTAATGTCATTTGGGAATGAGACGTGATGTAATTCTATTGCATCAAGCAGGTGACATGCAATAGAATTGACGTCAGGCAAAGGACTCACTGGATTGAAGTCATTGTCATTTACTTTTCCCATTCTACAGCTAATATGAGAACCGATCCCTTCTAATATCGCTTTTGATATAGAATTAGAAAACTCATTAAACTTTGGATTATTGACTATCTCTAAGTATTTATTGGGATTATTCTTAGCCAAACCAGAAATAGTTCTACTTAACTCCTGCATTCCACCACTAGCACCATCGGCAGGATGGAAGCTAAAACCACTGTAGTCTTTATAATAGCTAAAAAGTTTATATAAGCCCTCAATGCTTAAATTATCTATATTTTCTGCACTTACAGGAGAACCTACAATTCCTCCTCTAGCATTTATTTTCCTACATGGAAGACAATATCCAAACTGAGGAATAAACTTATCTATGAAATGACTTACACAGCTTGATCTATAACAAGCTGGAATTCGAATAAACAATTCAAACTTAACACGATTATACCAACTTTTAAAATTTTCTTCCTGTTCTGTATGTTCAGAAAATAAACTTTCAATAACCTGAACTATTTTATTCTGAGTCTGCTCTAATAATAAATGAAACGTTTCATTTATTAGCAAACCTAATTCATAATTTAAATAACCTGATTCAAAGAGCTCTTTATCTAATAATTGTGCTGTTACTCCATCTAAATTACTCTCAATTTTTTCACCATATCCTTTAATCAATATGTATCTAATTGCTAACTCATTACAACTTCTCAATTGTCCTTCTTTTTTCTTCCACCATTCAGAATTAATTCTAGCATGGTATAAAAATGCCTCTTCAATAGCCTCAATAAGTATTGATATATTATCGATTCTGAGGCTGCCAATTCGCGAGATTCTATCAGAAACACTTGTGTATTCCAACAACTTATGAGTTAATCCATCTTCTCCCAGATAGTAGGAGTTCTCAACCCAATTCAACAATGACTTCAATACTAAACTTAGAAACTCTTCTGAATGCCTAAGGTGCTCTTTTAAAAAGCCTCCATTGTTTAGATCATGCCTCTCGCAACGCAGTTCATTTTTTTCATTTCTAGTGTTTATTTCTTTTATCGAAATATTATTAGTCATCCATTCCCATAAAATTTCATAACCGTCACCTGTTGCGTCTATATAATGACAGTAGATATTTCCCATAAAATGAGAGTCCGCATTATTACTAGATCTAAGCGCGTAAACAAGATCCTTCACTCCATCAATATGGTAATGCTCAAAACGTAGTAAGTCATGACAAATTACCCATATATTATCCTTTCCCCAATCTTCATTAAGTGCATTATTCCATATTTCCACAGTTTCAGCGGGATAAACATTCATCCATGTGTCCAATTTCCTGATAAATATTGAACACCATTCATATTTATCAGGTCGACATGATAAATACGGATACCATTTATTTGCTATCAATTCAAACCAATGACTCGACTTTAAATTCCAAAAAAATCTTTTGAAAAAATCAGGCTTATTCAAAAACATCCATCTCACGAGGTTCCAATCACCATTTATTGGAATCATCTCAGCATATGTTTCCACTACTAACCTTTTAAAATGATAAGCAATATTTTCATCTAAAAGAGTATCTCGCACATTTCGGCTAAATGTTTTACACGATTGACTTCTCACAAAGAATAAATAACTACGCACAAATGGACGATAAAAAGGTAAAGCTGGATATTCTAATATTAATGCAGAAAGAGATACTCCATTTTGCAGTGCATTTGCAGCAACAAAATTATCGAATAAAGTTTGGTGACTAAAACCAAGTTTACCATTAGCGTCCTCATTTAATATACCTTTACTTACTAAGCGATGAAGAATATCTTCGCTGACATTTAAGATTGTTTTAGGAAGGCTATGTTCCCTCTCTCTAAGTAACTTTTCAATGATAGAGAATATTGACTTTTTAAAAATATGCTCTTCGATTTCGGCATCTTGTCTTAATGAATAATTAATATATGCATTATATAAATCGTAAGTAGTTCTAACGTCAAATACACCATTGCAACCAGATACGTTCTCAAAGAGACTTAAATGTTGAGGAAGGCATAACAACTTCTTTAAATCTGAATTTAACTGCTCTATATTAATATTTAATCCTTCCAGAATTGGAACAACGATCCTTATAAAATCAAAATCTTGAAGCTTTATTTCTACATCCCATGTTCTATCGCGAAGTCGTGGATCGTACTTTAAATCAAATTCTCTACAAGCCGCAACAACAGTAACATTCTTAATAATTCGCAGTTGATCTATAAGCTTCAAAAAAAAACTCAACGCAGCATGATCACGCTGACAAGAAAGAACATCCAGAGAATCTATTACGACTACAACATGTGAACTATAGCTCAACAATCCACAAGATTCTACGATCTCATTGGGCAAGAAACTATCACTTGAAGTCATCTTGGTAAACCTATCCCCTTTTATAAATAACAACTGACGCTCATTATCTCCTTCAATTGCATCAGCCAAATCTAATAACAGACATGTTTTACCACTCCCAGGTCTGTCTTGAACTAAAATAGTACTTTTTCTATCCTGAATATGTTTCAATACATCACCAAGTTCCTCCCTTCTTATCTTTTTTCCGACAATAGTTCTTTTCCAATCATTACGGCCAATGGCTGATGTTCTTTGAAACTGATTGATAATCTCCTCTTCACTAAAACTTGGGAGCTTCGTTAGTCCTTTGCTTCGCAATTCATCCAACACATCCTTCAACCTGATTTCCATCCCTTTAGCAAGATCTTTTGATTGATGTCTATTAACAAAGGCCTCAAGTGTATCCAATGCAAGTAATGGATTCGTTACAATTCTTCTCAATGAATCTTTATTGACATTTCTCCACTCCTCTGTTGTGTGCTGTGAACCCGAACAAAGTCTTTTTAGCAGTTTAAAAATCTCATCCTCAGAACGTTTCCATTCCTTTACCAATACAGAAAGTGCTTTCTTATTTGCAATGCTCAACTGCACTCGAAAATCATCAAAATTTGGATAATTCTGACATTCCCTAGATAAGGTTTTAAACTCACCTAATGCAGTTGATGAATACAACTCAACAAAAATATGCTCACCTTGTTCTAATTGAGAAAGAATCTTAGGCAATTCACTCCCCCAGTCCTTTATTGACCACGCTCTTTCCTGAGTTTGATTCTTTTTGGCTTGAATGTGCCTTCTTCTTCCATCCTTATAAACAACTACAATATCGTCAACAGGAACTTTTTCTTTTATTCCCAATAATCCATTGGACTCTACCTGTACATATTCAATTGTATCATCAGTTACTAATTTTATAATCCAGTTTATTGCAACCGCTCTTTGGTAATCATCACCTTGGTTTGAATAAGTTCCTGCTTTACTCATAAATACTTGATAAAATTCTAACAAAGTTAACCAAACTTTAGTTTTCTTCGTTTTTTCATTTTCCTTATTTGAAACAACTTTAGATTGTTTGTCCATCATATAAGAAAGTGATCGTATTATTTTTCCAACTTATCCAAGTCCATAAAAAATTGGAGACTTAAATACAACAATCAATACTCTTAATAGAAATCAATTGAAGTTTTTACTTAACAAATTGTTAGATGATCACATCCTTCAAAAAGAAGGCAATGGTAGCGGAACCAGATATCGGATTGCTGACCAAATCTCTCATTTGAGAGATGAAGATTTATCTCACGAAGTAATTTTCTCTTTAAGAGGTAAACAAAATACAACTTGATTCTCCAAAACGGGAGAAAAATTCTCCAAAAATCATAAAAGCAATCCTATGACTAACAATAAAAAAAACATTCAACAATACCTACACTACAGATTAAAAGCCACATACAACACATAAACTAAGAAACATTCTCATTATTCACATAATCCCCAAACCAGGAATTAATTCTCTAAAAACGTCTATTACCCTATAATTTCGATAATAACCGATAGTAAAAGCCAATCATATTTTTATAGGATTCAATGGAGATTCGTTCATCATTTCCATGAATGCGACTCAAATCTTCACTTACCAACTGGTAAGGTGCAAAACGATAAATATTTTTGGATACTTCTTTATAGTGACGACTATCAGATGAAGCCAACATTAATGTAGGCATCACTAAAGTCTCACTATACTGTTCCTTAATTGATTGGGCTATTAAATCGAATCCTTCAGTCGCGATTGGTGAAACAGGTGCCGGTTCACGAACAACTCCCAACTGTTCAATTTTAATATCAGGATTATTTACTGTTGTAGCAACATATTTCAATAGTTCCTCAGTAGTCAGACCAGGTAAGATTCGATAATTGATAACAGCTTCTCCATAATCTGGCAAAACGTTATCCTTCATCCCAGCCTTTAAAACTGTAGGAGCAGTAGTTGTACGAACCAATGCATTTCCGGCTTTTGTCTTTTGGTAAATCGACAAGATCACTGGTTCAAACAACCAGCGGTTGGCAAACACCAAACGCTGAGGCCATGCCAATTCTGGTCCTAAATAATCAAGAAAATCATTCACTGGTCCACAGAACTGTGCAGTCGGACGATTTTGTGTTAAAGCTACAATGGCATCAGAAATTACTGAAATCGCAGTATTACTTTGTGGCGTTGAAGAATGTCCTCCTTCAACCTGGCAACTCAACTTAACACTCATATATCCTTTTTCAGATGTTCCAATTAAAGCTACCGGGCGATCAATCATTGGAACCATCCCACTGGTTATAACCAAACCTTCGTCTAGAACAAAAGCAGCATCTACTCCTTGTTGCTTCAAATATCGGGCAATAGCCTGGGCTCCTATTCCTCCAACTTCCTCATCATTTCCAAAGGCCAAATAAAGGGTACGCTTTGGGGCGTAGCCATTAGCCAACTGCATTTCTACAGCTTCAAGTATAGCCATCAAACTTCCTTTATCATCAAGAGTTCCACGTCCCCACACAAAGGTTCCGTCGTTTATCCCACCGAAAGGATCACAACTCCACTTAGCTGAATCAACAGGAACAACATCTTGATGAGCCAATAAAATCGCAGGTTTTAGCTGTGCATCACTTCCTTCCAACTTATACAACAGTGCATAATCATTAATCTTTTTCAATTCAAATTGCTGATGTAACAAAGGGAAGTTATCTCTGAGATATTGATGAAATGACTCAAACTGTAATGAGTCATAACGGAATGGATTATCATAGGTAACTGTCTTAAAGCGAATAGCCTCCTGTAAGCGTTCAATTACCCGATCATCATTAATTTGCGTTGGATTATAATCTATATCAGGCTGATAACTTTTCAGTCGCAAGGTATTGACAACCATCACAACTATTAATACTAGAATTAGAACACCTGCGTACTTCAATATTTTCTTAATCATCATATAAATCTTTACTTCTCCTAAAATAAACAAAATCAGAAAGGAATTGATCAATCCATTCTAATTTCTCTACAACCTTTCTTGCCTTATCATGTTACTTTGAAAAAAGATGCGACAAATAATATACATCATATCATTGGTAATTTTCACAATGCTGACAACCGCCTGTCGGCAAAATATAAAGCAAAAACACATGACAAAAACATATACAAATCACCTCAAAAATGAAACCAGTCCGTATCTATTAATGCATGTACACAATCCGGTCGACTGGTATCCGTGGGGAGAGGAAGCGCTTGAAAAAGCAAAAGAAGAGAATAAACTACTTATTATCAGTATTGGCTATGCCGCATGTCACTGGTGTCATGTAATGGAACACGAATCATTTAGTGATAGTACAGTAGCTCATGTAATGAACGACAACTTTGTCTCGATAAAAATCGATCGTGAGGAACGCCCTGACATAGATCAAATCTATATGAATGCTGCTTTCATCACTACTGGTCAGGGTGGCTGGCCATTAAATGTTGTTGCTCTTCCTGATGGTCGTCCTGTATTTGCCGGGACTTATTTCAAGAAAGAACAGTGGATTAACATACTTAGTCAAATCAGACAAATGCAACGCTCGGAGCCAGACAAATTGCAAAAATATGCAGAAGGAATCACCAATGGCATTCGCAAGATAGAAGCTATTAGTCTGGTTCAAAACGACAAAGTATTTAAACAGGAAGAACTTACTCGGTTAGTCACCAATTGGAAGAGTTCATTCGATAATCTATGGGGTGGCACAAAGGGTAGCCCGAAGTTTCCAATGCCCATAGAATATGAATTTCTAATGCACTACTTTCACGAATCCAACGATCATGAGGTACTAGGTTACATCTCC
The DNA here is from genome assembly GCA_005217565.1 of Puteibacter caeruleilacunae. GTDB lineage: Bacteria > Bacteroidota > Bacteroidia > Bacteroidales > Prolixibacteraceae > Puteibacter > Puteibacter caeruleilacunae. Next base: position 524,441 of record SJCO01000001.1, on the reverse strand, counting down.
CATTCTTTGAAAAAGATGGCCTGGGGAGGCATATATGATCACTTGGCAGGAGGATTTGCCCGCTACTCAGTCGACTCACATTGGAAGGTTCCTCATTTTGAGAAGATGCTTTACGATCAAGGGCAGCTTATAGAAGTCTACAGCAAGGCGTGGAGAATCACCCAAAATGATATCTTTAAGGAGGTAGTCTATCAAACCATCGATTTCCTGCAACAAGAGCTACAGGATGAGTCAGGTCTGTTTTATTCCTCTTTGGATGCCGACAGTGAAGGTGTGGAAGGTAAGTTTTATATATGGTCAGAGCAAGAGATCGTTGATATTCTTGGAGACGATGCTATCCCTTTTATTGCAACATATGGTATTACAGAAAGAGGAAACTGGGAACACGGCAATAATGTACTATTCCAGACAAAACCATTTGAGGAAATAGCAAAAACGACCAATCTATCGGTCGAAGACCTGCATAAATCGCTCGCAATATCTAAAGTAAAGCTACTCAAACATCGCAATTCAAGAGTGCGCCCAGCATTGGATGATAAGATTCTTGCTTCATGGAATGCATTAACAATATCAGGATTATGCGAGGCTTATCAATCGTTTGGAGAAGACCGCTTTTTAGAGTTAGCAATTAATGCCATTGAGGCAATTGAAACCAATCTGTTGACGAATAATGGCCGGTTAAACCGAAACTTCAAGAGTGGCAAAGCCAGTATCAATGCATTTTTAGATGATTACGCCACATTAATAAAAGCCTACATGCAAGTCTACAAAGTTACTTTCAACCAAGAAATGCTACTTAAGGCAAATCGCATGGTGAAATACGTAATGGACCATTTCTACGATAAACAATCAGGAATGTTTTTCTATACTTCGGATGAAGATCCAGAATTAATTGCACGTAAAATGGAACTTTCCGACAATGTGATACCTTCTTCAAATTCGATAATGGCAAACAATCTGTATCTGCTAGGAAAATATCTCGATATAACATCTTATGAAGACATGGCAATACAAATGGTCAAAAACATGGAAGAGTCAATGAGCAAAGGAGGAAAGTATTATGCCAATTGGGCGCGACTTAAGCAGTACCTGATAAATCCACCATATGAGCTGGTTATTACAGGCGAAAATGCGACAACCGAAGCGTTACAGATTTCCAAGAACTATCATCCTGATGTGATCATAATAGCTGCAGAAAGCCAGGGAAACCTTAGCTTAACACTAGATAAAGATTTTGACAAGCTCACTTTTTATCTTTGTCAGAATAAAGCCTGTCAGCTACCTGTTCATTCTCGTGAGAAAGTATTAGAACAATTGGAGGTGATGAGAAACAGGTAATTGGGTATTGCAAACGCACTTGATTTTCTGTAAATTGAAAAACGATATTTCAATATTCACCGTATAATCAAAGAAAAGCCCAAGTTATGCCAAAAAAGATTTATACACCCATTTCATTGGTTACAAAAGAACAAATGATTGAGATCTTCCGGTTAATGATTGAGGAGTATCATGTATCCTTACTCCAAATGATGGAGAATGCCGGAAGAAGCATGGCTTATCTTGCTCGCAAGGTATTCCTTGACAATGATCCTGCAGGCAAACGCATCCTCGTTCTCGCCGGAACGGGAGGTAACGGAGGAGGTGTTTTAGCTGCTGCCCGACACTTGCAAAATAAAGGTGCAATTATCGAAGTTCTATCAACACGAGCAATTGATGATTATACGCCTGCCTCAAAAGAGCAATTTGCAAGTCTCTTCAAGTCTCACGCAAAGATTGCCATCGGCGTACCTGATTCGGTAAATTACGAACATTTTGATCTGGTACTTGATGGTATTATAGGCTACAATCTGGTAGGTAAACCATACGGATACGCCAAAGCATTTATCAATATTGCCAACATGTTATCGGTTCCTGTGCTTTCAATGGAAATACCATCTGGCATTCATCCTGATGATGGTATTATTGATGACCTATATGTGAAGGCCAATGCTACCATGTCGCTTGCCCTTCCTAAAGCATCATTTGCCAAAGAAGACGTTCGCGATGCCATTGGTCGCTTATATGTTGCTGACATTGGAGTTCCTCCTCTTTTGTTTGAGAAGAGCTTCCCTGAATTTGAGCAGAATCCGTTATTCAACCTGGCCGACATCATTGAAATTTAAATACCACAAAGGGAGCTTCAACTACAAAGTTCCCTTTTTTTCTTTCCAAATATCGCCACATAACCTTTTAAAACAATCCTCCGTACTTCTAGAGTAACTTAAAATATATTCACCAAAATTCGTCCCTATGCAAACAGTTCATTTGAGATGGAACATATTTCTATCAATATGTATCCTCAGCGCAATTCTTGTATCCTGCCAGACTGCACAACAAAAAGTCAAAACAGACGACATTCCGAAGCCTGCAATGGCAAAAGTTGAAATGGTAAAAGAAACCGTTCATGGCATTGAATTAGAAGATCCATACCGCTATATGGAAAATCTTAAAGATTCAGCAGTAGTAAAATGGATCAAATCACAAGATGATTACACTCGCACAATCCTAAATAGAATTCCATTGCGAGATCAGCTAAAAGATCGCATGCGAGAACTCATCGCAACAACACCGGCAAACATTTACAATCTCAGAAAGTTTGAGGATCGTTATTTCTTCATGAAACGAAACAAGGATGAGGATTTGGCTAAATTGTACTTCCGCGATGGACTTGATGGTGAAGATCAATTATTAGTCGATCCAATGAGCTTCAATCAAGGCGAAGAGAGTCACCATTCCATCAGCTATTATTCTCCATCATGGGATGGTAAATTTATAGCCTTCGGAGTATCTGCTAGTGGTTCAGAAAATGCTACGCTTAGAATAATGGAAGTTGACACAAAGGAAATCTTAAAGGAAGAATTCCCCCGTGTTCAATTTGGATTAATCAGCTGGACACTCGACAATAAGGGTATTTTCTTCAATCAATTAAACGCCACTGATAATCCGATGGAGAAATATGCAAACAGCAAAGTGTATTTCCACATGTTGGGTAATGATGCTTCAAATCAAAAAGAGATATTCTCCAATGCAGTGTACCCTGACTTGGGCATTGCCAATGCCGACTTCCCAATTGTGGTTACATCAAAGGATACAAAAAAACTTTTCGCTTTTATTATCCATGGAGTTGACGATCGTTTGACACTACATATGACCGATTATCCTTCTAAGATGACCACCAACATGAAGTGGGTAAATGTGTTTGATGTCGAGGACAGTGTTACGAACCTGGCATTAAAGGAGAACAGTCTTTTCTGCATGACCATCAAAGATGCACCTAAAGCTAAACTTGTTAAAATAGAACTCGATAATCCTGATATTAAAAATCCTGAGCTTATTATGCCTGAACAGAATGGAGTTCTGAAAAACATTTCAACGTCAAAAGATGCTCTTTATGCGGTTTATGCAGAAAAAGGACTAGGTAAAATCATTCGCCTTCCTTATGGTGATCTAGATAAGAAACAGGAGTTAGCGTTACCATTTAAAGGAGAGGTTAGTCTGGCTCAAATGGACAACGATACTGAGGGTATTATCTTCAATCTTGTAACATGGACTCAAGCAAGAGCATACTACAAATATGATCCGGGGAATGATCAAGTGGTTAAAACAACCATCCAACCTCAAAGTCCGTTTGGTTCACCTGATCAATTCATTACCAAAGATGTAATGGTTAAATCTCACGACGAGACTATGGTTCCGCTTACCATCATGCATCATAAAGATGTTGTTTTAGACGGTAAAAATCCTACCATCCTGTACGCTTATGGTTCCTATGGAAGTACCAACGACCCAAGTTTTTCTTTTGTAAGATATTCTTGGCTTGAAGCTGGAGGAATATATGCAGTAGCTCATGTTAGAGGTGGCGGTATTTTCGGAAAACAATGGCACGAAGCAGGTAAAATGGCAAACAAACCTAATACCTGGAAAGATTTCATTGCGTGTGCAGAATACTTAATTGACAATAAATATACTAGTCCCTCTAAAATTGGATCTGTTGGAGGCAGTGCAGGAGGTATAACCGTAGGTAGATCTATGACTGAACGCCCAGATGTATTTAAAGCTGTAGTCTCGATTGTTGGTTCGTCAAATATGGTTCGCATTGGTTCCGATCCTAATGGCCCACCAAACTTTCCTGAGTTTGGTAATCCTGAAAATCCTGAGGAGTTTAAATACCTCTACGAAATGGATACCTATCAACACATTAAAAATGGTCAGAATTATCCATCAGTGATGTTCACAGGAGGAATGAATGATCCACGTGTTATTGCATGGATTCCAGCCAAAGCAACTGCTAAAATGCAAGCCATACAGGGAGAAAATCCGGTACTGTTGCGTATGGACTTCGATGCAGGACATGGTATTGGAAGCACATTAACTCAAGGACTTGATATGTGGGCTGATATTTTCGCCTTCTTTATGTGGCAGTTTGGAGAAATTTAAACTCATCATATAAAAAAGCTTCTTCCTCATTTTCAGGGGAAGAAGCTTTTTAAATTCATATCAGAATTTCTACCCTTTATTATCTGATACTTTCTATTATTGAACTTCTACTGGTTTCTTTTCTTCATATCCCTGCTCATGAACTGAACTAACTGCTCGTCCTGATGGATCTGCATTGTCAATAAATGCCTGATCCCAAGCAAGTGCTTCTGCTGTACTACAAGCAATTGAAGGAACAGAAGGAACACATGCAGCCGCCTGATCTGAAGGAAAATGTTCACTGAATATTTCACGATAAACATATTCCTCTTTCGACATAGGTGTGTTAACAGGGAAGCGATATTTGGCATTTTCCATCATTTCATCTGATACTTTCTCTTCAGCAATTTGCTTCAACGTATCAATCCACCCATATCCTACTCCATCGGAAAATTGTTCTTTCTGACGCCATGCTACACTTTCTGGCAAATAATCCTCAAAGGCTTTACGAACAACCCATTTTTCAATACGACCATCTTTTGCCATTTTATCTTTTGGATTCAATCGCATTGCGACATCAATAAATTCTTTATCAAGGAAAGGAACGCGCCCCTCAACTCCCCACGCAGCAAGCGACTTATTAGCACGTAGACAGTCGTATAAATGAAGCTTACTCAGCTTTCTTAATGTTTCCTTATGAAATTCCTCAGCATTAGGTGCTTTATGGAAATAGAGATATCCTCCAAAGATTTCGTCTGCACCCTCACCGGTTAATACCATTTTTATTCCCATCGATTTGATCACTCGTGCAATCATGTACATTGGCGTTGAAGCGCGAACTGTGGTTACATCATAAGTCTCCAGGTGATAGATCACATCGCGAATAGCATCCAATCCTTCCTGAATTGTGTAATGTATCTCATGATGAACAGTTCCTATTTCATCTGCAACTTTACGAGCTGCCTCTAAATCAGGTGATCCTTCTAATCCAATGCAGAATGAATGCAGCTGAGGCCACCAAGCATCAGCCTGATCTCCCTCCTCAATACGCTTGGCAGCATAACGCTTAGCAATGGCTGAAGTTATCGAAGAATCTAATCCACCTGATAGTAACACACCATAAGGCACATCAGACATCAACTGGCGGTGAACAGCATCTTCCAATGCTTGCTTTAATTCTGGTATACTTGTTTCATTATCTTTCACTTGATCATAATCCATCCAGTCGCGTTTCCACCAGCGGGTTAGCTTTCCATCTTTGCTCGACAAATAATGAGCCGGTGGAAACTCCTCAATTTTTGAACAATAACCTTCAAGGGCCTTTAGTTCCGACGCTACATAAAAGTTTCCAAACTTATCCCATCCCATATACAATGGAATGATACCAATATGATCACGTGCAATAAAATAGCTATCTTCCTCTTTATCGTATATAGCAAATGCAAAAATACCATTTAAGTCTTCCAGAAAATCAACTCCCTTTTGTCGGTAAAGGGCTAGTATAACTTCACAATCAGAGTTAGTTTGAAATTCATAGGAGCCATTCATCTGTGAGCGAAGATTTTGATGATTATAAATTTCACCATTTACAGCAAGCACATGCTTTCCGTCTTTACTATACAATGGTTGACCGCCTGATTGAGGATCAACTATTGACAACCTTTCATGAGCGAGGATTGCTTTCTCGTGACAAAAAATCCCTGACCAATCGGGCCCACGGTGTCGTATCTTTTTCGACATTGCTAAAACCTGAGGCCTTAACGTTTGTGCATCGCTCTTTAAATCAAATACTCCTACAATTCCACACATAATATATGATTTTACTTTTCTATTATTATTTCGCCGTTATAATATCTTTTTGATAGCGATTCTAATATTTCACTACCATTTAGACATCAAACATAGAGCTTTTAAATCTTTTATGCAAGAATATTCTAAATTTATGTGTCTTTTTTCCACTTTTAAGTCACCTATATTAACATTTTGATCACATTCACCCCTATTTTATACCATTTACACAAAATGACCATTTATTTTCTTTGATATATTGAATAGACAATTAACACACCACTAACCTCAACAATAGCATAGTGCAAAAGGATGTAAGAATTTGAGTAAAGTTTGACTAAAATTTGTTTTGTGATTAATGTAACATTGGAAATAAATAAGGTAGGGAATTTTGGAAGAAGGAAGGTACTCCTATCGTACTCCCAATTTACTGTCATTCGGTAGTGATTTGGCTCTCATTCGGTCCACATTCGGTAGTACGTCATCTTATGCAGCATTTTAAGCAACAAATACATCATGTAGTGCAGTATTTTAAGCAACAGATGCGCTATCATTTAATCAGATTGGCACAGAACGAAAACTGAAAATCATAGCATTAAAGTTAGTAAAAATGCTGTTGCAGACAAAGAAAATATCGGCTACTTATGCGCTTTATATCACTTCTTCGGACTAAGTATATTGCTCTTTTTTTACACTCCCTTAACAAGAAGCAAGATTATTAACACAATAATCATACTTTCCTGATCGAAGTTATTTGGTAATATCAGAATCTTTACTTGCTTTGCAAATGGAATAAATAAGAACATAGACAGATAGAAATTCTAGTCTTATTGTAATTTTAGCGAACCCTTATGAGTCAGGCTCGTTTATTACAATAAGATCAGGAAACAGTAAGAGAAAATAGATGGAGTCGATACAAGAGATATATCGAATTGGCAATGGTCCTTCAAGTAGTCATACCATGGGACCTAAAAAAGCAGCAGAGACATTTTTGGAGCGCAATCCAAATGCATTTCGCTATGAAGTAACCTTATATGGTAGCCTTGCTGCAACAGGTAAAGGACACTTAACTGGCGTTGCCATTGAAAATGCTTTTGCCGATAAGCAGATGAAGTTGAATTGGGAGTCTTCAACATTTTTGAAGAAACACCCAAACGCACTAAATCTTAAAGCTTACGACAATGAAGATACCCTTTTAGACGATTGGACAGCTTATAGTGTTGGTGGAGGAGCAATTATTGATGATCAGTCAGAGTTGGAAACCAAACACGTTTATGAGTTCACTACGATGGATGATATCCTGAAATGGTGCCATAAAAATGGAAGCTCTTTTTGGGAGTATGTTGAGCAGAATGAGGGGAAAGAAATCTGGGATTTTCTAGCTGAAGTTTGGAAAACCATGCAAGATGCCATTAAACGAGGTCTCAATACTGAGGGTAGTCTTCCTGGAGGATTAAAACTTCCACGTAAAGCTCACTTATATAGCTTAAAGGCTAAAAACTACAGTGGCCCAATGAAGAAGCGAGCAATGTTATATGCTTTTGCATTAGCTGTTTCCGAAGAAAATGCCGGAGGAGGAGAGATTGTTACAGCACCAACATGTGGAGCTTGTGGCGTGCTTCCAGCAAGTTTGAATTACTATAAGAAGTTCTATAAATTTGAGGATAAAGCAATTCTAAAAGCTCTTGCAACTGCTGGTTTAATTGGAAATCTTGTAAAGACTAATGCTTCTATCTCTGGAGCTGAAGTTGGATGCCAGGGAGAAGTTGGGACAGCCTGTGCAATGGCTTCAGGAGCTGCAACACAACTTCACGGAGGTTCTATTCATCAAATTGAATACTCTGCTGAAATGGGGCTTGAACACCACCTAGGTTTAACCTGTGATCCTGTATTGGGATTGGTTCAGATACCTTGTATTGAGCGAAATGTATTTGCAGCTGCACGTGCACTGAATCACAATACATACGCATTACTATCGGATGGTCGCCATAGAATTAGTTTCGATCAGGTTACCAAGACAATGCTAAAAACCGGACATGACCTTCCTAAAATGTATAAGGAAACCTCTATTGGGGGATTGGCTTTATACAAAGGATTGGCTGAATAATATTTGTTCAAAGGTGTTGCATTCAATGAAAGCAACACCTTTATTTTCTATGGTATTTTCGTGATTATTTCAATCAGTTTACCAAGTACTTTTGCAACTCCCTCAATATCATCACTTAGTTTTTTTAGCTCTTTATTTGATTGAGACATATCTTTTACGACAGACTCGAAATCACCTTTAATGGTATTAAGATCATCCGTCACCTGCTCCACGTCCTTTTGCTCCAATTTTAAAAGAGCAATTTCTAAATTCATCGATCGTTCTTCCAATTTATTACGGAGATCACTTCCAATTGGTAAGGTAATAATCTTTAATCCTAAGTGCTTCAATAATTCACGAATCTGTGATATCGACTGTTGTTCTTCTTGCATAAGTTTAAAAATAAATGGGTTATCAATTAAAACACTTATTTGCTTTCTACTATTTCTGCCAGATTATGAGCATCATTAATAAAAATGACTAATTCCTTTGTCAGTACATCAATCTTTCTCTTCTCTTGTATTGATTTCATTACGCTTTTATGCACCGTTGAAATATTTTCGATTGATGACTTAAGCGATTTGCATAATTTTCGAAGGGAATCAATTTCTTCATATAAACCTGCAACTTTTCCATCAATCAACATGACATTATAGCTTACTAAGGGATAGTGCTGCTTATCTGAAGAAAGGAGTGTTCTAATAAGTTCATGTTCATTTTTAAGATGATCATCCAATCCTGCCAACCACTCTTGTTCAACCTTTTGCTCCAGAAACTGTTTAGCTATCCCAGAAAACGTGGCAATAAGAGTATCCCCCTTCACTACGTATTCTTTCACCAATTCTGCCCTATCGTGGTTAAGCTTTCTTGTTCCAACAAACTGAATTGTTTTCGCCATTACCTCCCCAAATCCTTTGGGCATATTAGTATCGAATGAACGATTATACATACTAGTTAACGAATCGATATTCAAGGCCAATTCATTACTGCTATTCTTTAAGTTATCGGCATAATCGGTCGTAGCTAATATCTCCAGGTTTTTTGCATATGCTTTAAGTATTTTAAAGGTCAGATCCAGCTTCTCAGCTTTTTTTAGTAACATTTTCTTTCCTTTATAAAGCTCCTGTATTCTGGTCGCAGCCACCTTCGGATTAGTATTCATGGGTGATCGCAACAAAGATATCTCTTCACGTAGATCAGCATATTTTCGTATTAAAACTCCAGGATAGTCGGCATAACTCTGTGTAGCCTTAGCATAATCCGTTACTACTTGTTGTTGTGATTCTGTCAGACTTGCACATCCACTTAAAAAAATTAGCAGGATGAAGGCTATTAAAGGATTCCTCATTGTCAATAATTAGGGGTTAATGATAAGTCATTCGTTAAATTAATAGCTAATATAATAAAAAGACCTACTTTTGCGAAAAATTATTTAAGATGAGAGATTTCTTTGATTTCAATATATCGAGACAACTACTGAACGCGATTGAAGATTTGAAGTTTGATAAGCCTACTCCTATTCAGGAGCAATCATACGCAGTCATTCAATCAGGAAAAGATGTTGTTGGTATTGCTCAAACTGGTACAGGTAAGACATTTGCTTACATGTTACCTATTCTGCAGAATTTAAAGTTTTCGAAACAAGTAAGTCCGCGTGTTTTGATTATGGTACCAACACGCGAACTAGTACTTCAGGTGGTTGAGCAAATAAAAAGTTATACAGCCTATATGAGCACCAGAATTGTGGGTGTTTATGGAGGGACCAATATCAACACCCAAATGATGGATGTTGCTCAAGGATGTGACATATTAGTAGCAACACCAGGCCGCCTGTATGACTTAATCATTGCAAGAGCCGTACAGCTTAATTCTATTAAGAAGCTGGTAATTGATGAGGTTGACGTAATGCTGGATTTAGGATTTCGATATCAGCTCACGAATATTCTGGATCTTCTTCCCGAAAAAAGACAGAATATCATGTACTCAGCGACAATGACTGAAGAGGTCGATCTACTAATCGACGATTATTTCATTTCTCCTGAGAGAATTTCAATTGCGGTTAGTGGTACCCCATTGGAGCACATTGAACAAACAGCATATCCTGTTCCTAACTTTTATACTAAAGTCAACCTGCTTGAATTCTTACTTGCCGACAGACAAGTTTTTAACAAGGTACTTGTATTTACATCAACTAAGAAAGGTGCAGATTATTTAGCTGAAGCAATTGAGCTTCGTTATGGATCACAGCTGGCAGTGCTACATGCAAATAAGTCGCAGAATTACAGAATCCGCTCTATTGAAGAGTTTGAAGAAGGTGTAAAGCGCATTTTGATTACCACTGATGTTATGGCTCGTGGATTAGACTTGACACAGGTATCACATGTTATTAACTTCGATACACCTGCCTATCCCGAGAATTACCTACACCGTATTGGTCGTACTGGTCGTGCAGAACAGGAAGGTAAAACGATTCTCTTCTTCACTCCAAAAGAAGAAGAACCTAAAGGTGCAATTGAGACTCTAATGAATTATGAAATTCCTGTTCTGGAGTTTCCTGAAGTTGTAGAAGTTTCATCTCGAAAATCACCTGATGAGCGTCCAGATACAGATGGAGGGAAGAATCCAAATAGAAATATCAAACAAGTGGAACGAGGTGCTGCTTTCCATGAAAAGAAAGAAAAGAACAAGAAAACCAACCAAGGTGGTTCTTATCTTCGTAAAATGAAAAGATATAAGAAGCCTAAGACCAAAGGGGACAAAATAGGTAATAGAAAGAGGAAAAAATAATATACTTACCTCCTTCTAATAGCGCCTGTAGAAGTTTCGAAGTTTTTCCATTGTCTGATCATACAGAATTCTGGAAATCTCAACAAACATATGCTGGTCGTTAGGAGGAGGTAATGGTTTTTTCTCGCAAAGAATTACTTCCTCAGCAGTCAAAGCCCTTACATCTCCATTAAAATTCCCCCACTGATCTACCCACAGAAACTCAGCAGGCACCTGATTACGCCACAACAATTTATTTGCCTGGAAATCGGATACCTTTACTTCCAATGAAGCTTCAGATATGACTTCCATTGTAAATACATGCAATCTGGCTTTAACAATACCTAACACTGGAAGCTTTGATCCATCTTTAAGTTTTACTTCTCCAACCTTAACACTATCAGCGCTTGCTACATCATTTACACTTTCATGAATTCGTGGTCTTCCTATATAAAGATTCCGAAACTCCATTTGCACCAAATGATCAGGATAATCAACTTTGCTAGCAGCCGCATCGTCTGGAGAATAAAAACGTAAGAATTTCTCTTTGCTATGTTGGCGGTAAAGATAGGCCATCAACTCATCATAAAAATAATCAGCCGATATCTGATACTTCTTCATGCGAACCACAATTGGCTCAACAATTACTTTGACAGTTCCCCTATCAATAGCTTCCGCTATTCTGTTTTTAACATCTTTAAATCCTGGCACAAAACGCTGACATCGTTCAAAGTATGAGCACGCCTCTCGAGCTTTCATCCGATCATCTTCTTTAAGTAGCTCCATACCCGCGATATACTGCTCCTCTGCAGCCTTTAATCGTGCATCAGCTAACTCCTTACCGTATTGTTTTACTTCCCGTACAAGACTCTTCGCAGCAGGACTTCGCGAAATTTCACTAGCCATTCGGTTTACACGTTCAAGGTAACCAACAACTTTAGTCCATTTGAATGGCTGATTTAAGGTAAGTGTTTGATCAATCTCATCTTGATAATACTGCACAGCCATAGGATATGCATTTTCTATGGTATATAGCGCCTTTCGATTTGATGGATTAGACCGTAATCGATTAACAGACTTTATTACAGCATCATAATAATCCCCTTTCTCATAGGCTACTTTTCCTGAACTACAAGCTCCAACAACAACTACAACCAACACCAGCAACAAATAATTCAACTTCCCCATATCATCAGATTTAGTAGTTACAAAAAAACAATAATCAAAGCGAGAATACAAGTTTCAAACCTGTATAATTATCACCCATTACTGGAGAAATGTTCAGATTTCGCTTTTTATCACTGTTATAGACTGCTCGCGCAATTAAATGTCCTACAACTGCTCCCATATAAACATCACTCGCCCAATGCTTATCAGCAAATAGTCGTGACACTCCAACAAGTGATGCTACCGAATAGCTCACATAGGGAACCCACTTAATATCCTTATACTGCAAGGCTATAATGGTAGCAACTGTAAATATTTGAGAACTATGTCCTGAAGGAAAAGAAACACCTCCACCGCCAGGACCATTCCACATATAAGATCTTGAAGGAGGCCAACGATCCGGGCGCTCTCGTCCAAGCAAATGTTTTGCAGTCTGAACCAAAATGGTATTAATAATCATACTTCGAAAGGCCAACTCGGCTGTTTTCATACTTTTCTGATGTCGGGCAATCATTCCATGTGCCATAAAACCTGCGGTCAGATACACCGAGTAACTATCAATGATTCTTGGAGATCCCCAAGGCTCCAGGGCATACTTGTTTATATCATCAATGGTGCTTGTTCGATGATCTTGAATAAAATCACGGATATCTTCATCAAAAAGCATCAAAGCTCCCGCTCCACCTACAAGTCCCAAGGCTGTAAGACGATCTTTTCGATCCCACTGAAAAGGAGATGCAGCAATACTTAATCCGTCCTTCCATGTTTTGCGTACAAATCCGATTTCAGATTCAGGCGTAGTAATTGTTGTATCAACGACAGTAGTCTGCTGTGCCTGCAGGGGCAGGTACATCATCATACTCCCAAGCAAACAAAGTAATATATGAACGAATTTACTACTCATACTTCTTTGCATCTTCCCAAATATCATTCATCTCATCAAGAGACATTTCCTTCAATGATCTTCCTTTTGCCATTGTCTGACTTTCCAGGTAATTGAATCGCTTCATAAATTTAAGGTTTGTACGTTCTAATGCAGCCTCTGGATCAATGTCATATAATCGTGCCGCATTAACAAGTGCAAAGAACAGATCTCCAAACTCTGCCTCCATCTTATCTTGATTCATGCTATTGATCTCATGACTAAGCTCATCGACCTCTTCGGTTACTTTTCCCCAAACTTGCTCACGCTCTTCCCAATCAAATCCAACTCCTCTTACTTTCTCCTGAATACGATTGGCTTTGACCAATGCTGGCAATGAAGCTGGAACTCCTTCCAACACGCGCTTATTTCCACCTTTTTCTTTCAGTTTCAATGCTTCCCAGTTCTCTTCTACCTCTCGAGCATTATTCACCTGAACCTCTCCAAAAATATGGGGATGACGATATATCAATTTCTCATTAATCGAGTTCAATACATCTTCAATATCAAAGCTCTTTTTCTCCTCTCCTATTTTCGCATAGAAGACAATGTGAAGAATTAAATCTCCTAACTCTTTCTTTATATCATTTAAGTCATTGTTTAAAATGGCTTCCCCAAGTTCGTATGTTTCCTCGATTGTTAACTTACGTAGCGACTCTAATGTTTGCTTTTTATCCCAAGGGCACTTCTCTCTAAGCTCGTCCATTATTTCCAAAAGACGACCAAAGGCTTCTAACTTACTATTCATCGATTTATTTTTCAATTTCCAATTGCACTTGCAATTAGATGTAATATCCATCATTCCTAATATTGAATAACGAAAGTACGAAAGATTTCACAATGTGTGGTTACTTGTTCTTATCAAAATATTGATCACCTTACTTGAATTTTAGTTACTTTTCTGAAGCGTAGATATAGAAACACAAATGAAATGGTTAATCCTAACGGAAATCCAAACCATATTCCAATTTGGTGATATTGAAAAATGAAGGCAAACATATAACTCGCAGGGAGGGTAATTATTATCTGCGAAATAATGGTTAGATACATTGGCACTTTAACATCGGCTACTCCTCGCACTGCAGCGGAGTATATTATTTGCAACGCATCTGGCAATTGATATAACCCCAGTATGATTAGAAATACCCCAGCCATTTGCCTTACCTCTTGATCTGACGAAAAAATCGTAGGCAACCAGTTTCTTCCAACAATAAAGAATAAGGTCATTACTAATGCCATTGGTACTATTAGTCGTGTAACAGTTCCTGCAACTTTCCTTACTTGATCGGGGAGCTTCTCCCCCCAACTATGACTTACCAAAATTGTTGTGGCTGCACCCATCCCCTGGTATACCATAAATCCCAGGGTTGATAAACTCATAGCTACCTGATAGGCAGCCAAACCAATCTTCCCCATCCAGCCAATCATAACTCCAGCGAGACAGAATGAACTAGCTTCTGTTACCATTTGCACCCCGACTTGGAATCCCTTCTTAAGGATAAATACCACCTGACTCTTTGATATAACGGCCCGACCATAACCTTTTAGAAATTGATTATAGCGATTCTGGAATTTGATAACAAATACAAATGCCACAACCATAAACACGCGAGCCATTATTGTTCCGATAGCCGCACCATTTAATCCCAACGGTTCGAACCCAAGCTTCCCAAACATAAATGTATAGTTACCTATAATATTAATCACATTGGCCATTAAAACGATCGTCATACCTGTCTTGGTATCTCCCGTACCTTCGGCGAATTGTTTAAAGGTATAGAACATCATTAGTGGCAAAGTTGTAATGTTCAATAACCAGAAGTAATGACTGGCAGGTTTGACAATCTCTTTTGCTTGCCCCATATGACCAAAAAACAGACTCAACAGCATCAAGAAGAAAGTTAATACAGCGCCAAGAATAATATTGGCAATAAGCCCATTCTCTAGCAATGCTGCACTCTTTCCACTACCTCGCTTTTTTATAGCCATACCTATTAGAGGAGTAATGATAAAAGTAAATCCCATTCCAAAGATGATAGCGAGATTGTATATATTATTGGCAAACGAAGCAGCAGCGAGCTCAACCGTTCCCAATTGCCCGATCATAATGTTATCAATAACTCCAACAGAAATTTGTCCCAGCTGTGCTAACATTACCGGGAAAGCCATATTCAATACAGCTTGATAAGAATTCTTTCTCTTCAGGTTCATATTCAGTAAATAATTTATTCATATTTACTTCGCACGAGACCCTTCCCCTTTATTAATCCTCATCAAGAAACTTTTATTGCGGAACCGCGACTTCAAGGATGAAAGCAATTTCTTGATTCTATCAGAAAAACAAGGTCGTTAACGAAAAGTGCCGCAAAACTATTTATTTTTATCTTTATCCCAAAAGAAAATAAGATGTAATGTTGCTCCCAAATTAACGTCAGGTTCTTTTTAACCTAAAAGCATTAAAAGAATACGGTCATCTGGAAAAAGTAACTATTTTTGCATTGAAGGTAGCAATTGATCAATACAATTTATGTTTGAAAAAGAGATCGAATTAGAAGGAGTAAATCCAATTGAAATTTTCGGCATTAATAATGCGAAACTTGAGCTTATACGCTCTTTCTTCCCTAAGCTTAAAATTATCGGTCGTGGTAATTTAATCAAAGCTTACGGAGATCCGAAAGAGATTGAGCGATTTACCAGCAAACTGGATACTCTTGTTGATCACTACCGAACCTTTCAACAACTTGGTGAAGATTTTATTCATACAATTTTAATGGATGAGAATTATCAACCTGTCCCTGTGGAAGGCAATACCGATGATATTATCGTTTTTAGTAATACTGGAAATCCAGTAAAAGCCAGAACACCTAATCAGCGCAAATTGGTTAAAGAAAGTCAGAAGAAAGACCTCATCTTTGCCATAGGTCCTGCTGGTACTGGAAAAACCTACACTGCAATAGCATTAGCAGTAAAAGCACTAAAAAACAGAGAAATCAGACGTATCATTATTAGTCGCCCTGCCGTTGAAGCAGGTGAAAGACTAGGGTTTCTACCTGGAGATTTAAAAGAGAAGATTGACCCTTATCTTCAACCATTGTATGATGCTCTTCTAGATATGATTCCTCCTAAAAAGATGGAAGAATTTCTGAAGGATGGCACCATTCAGATTGCGCCATTAGCATTTATGCGAGGCCGCACATTAAGTAACGCGTATGTCATTCTTGATGAAGCACAAAACACTACAGAGAATCAGTTAAAAATGTTTTTAACCCGAATGGGATTAAATACAAAATTCATTGTAACTGGTGATATTACCCAGATTGACCTTCCTGATAAAGTAAAGTCAGGCTTGATTCAAGCAATGAATATTTTAAAAGACATCAATGAAATATCTATTGTTAAGTTTAACAAGAAAGATATAGTTCGTCATAAATTAGTACGGGATATTGTGGAGGCATATGATCAATTTCACAAAAAGGATCATAAATCAAATGCAAATCCCTAACATTTACCCTTTTTAATCTTTTCATAATGAGCAATGCATTAGTAAAAACAGATTTTAACTTTCCGGGACAAAAGAGTGTCTACCACGGGAAAGTACGTGATGTTTACAACATTAAAGATGAGTACCTGGTAATGGTTGTTTCTGACAGAATCTCAGCTTTTGACGTAGTTCTTCCTGAAGGAATTCCTTACAAAGGACAAGTACTTAACCAGATTGCAGAAAAGTTCCTTAATGCTACTTCTGACATCGTTCCTAACTGGAAGATTGCAACTCCAGATCCAATGGTAACTGTAGGTCACATGTGTGAGCCTTTCAAAGTAGAAATGGTTATCAGAGGATACCTTACTGGTCACGCTTGGAGAGAATACAGAGATGGCAAGAGAACCATTTGTGGTGTTCCAATGCCTGATGGAATGGTTGAAAACCAAAAATTCGAAGAGCCATTACTTACTCCAACAACAAAAGCAGATCAAGGACACGATGAAGATATTTCTCGTGAAGAGATCATCGCTCAAGGAATTGTTGATGAAGCTGAATACGAGCAATTAGAAGCTTACACTAGAGCTTTGTTCCAAAGAGGAACAGAAATTGCTGCTGAAAAAGGTTTAATCCTTGTTGATACCAAGTATGAATTTGGTAAAAAGGATGGAAAAATCTACCTAATTGATGAGATCCATACTCCTGATTCATCAAGATATTTCTATGCTGAGGGTTACGAAGAAAGACTTGAAAAAGGAGAAAAACAAAAGCAATTGTCTAAAGAATTTGTTCGCCAGTGGTTAATCCAGAATGGTTTCCAAGGTAAAGAAGGACAGCAAATTCCTGAAATGACAGAATCATATGTAGGTGAGGTTTCAGAAAGATACATTGAGCTTTACGAAAATATTATTGGAGAAGGCTTCCAAAAGGCTGACATCTCTGATATCGTTAAGCGTATTGATGAAAATGTAACCAAGTACATTAACGATCAATTGTAATCAGTAAATTAATTCATATTTTTATACCCTTCCAGTATCACTGGAGGGGTATTTTTTTAATATACATTGATATGAGAAAGTTTATAATTACATTAATCGTACTGATATCTACAGGTACAGCCTGGCAGGTCAAGGCACAAAATAATGCTGCAGAACAAGCGGATATCTTAAAGGTTGGTCAAACAGTTCCAGACTTTAAATATTCTAGTGCTGATGGTAAAACAATATCATTTTCAAGTCTTAACAACAAGGTAAAAGTTATTACATTCTTCGCAACATGGTGCGGTCCTTGTCGGGCAGAGCTACCTCATGTAGAAAAAGAGATCTGGAATAAGTACAAACAAAACAATAAATTTGAATTGCTTATTTTTGGTCGTGAGCATACTCAGAAAGTAGTAGACGACTTTAAAGCAAAAAACAATTTCAGCATGCCTTTTTATGCTGATCCTAAAAGAGAAATATACGCTCTATTTGCTAAAGGCTACATTCCTAGAATGTACTTGGTTAATGAATCTGGTAAGATTATTTATAAAACTACAGGATTCTCTCAAGAAGAATTTAATACACTATTAAAGAAACTCGAAGAGCTATTATAAAACAGAGCCGCAGAAAACAAATCTGCGGCTCCTTTTATATCTTATAATAATTGCTACTGTACACCTAAAACCTCAGGTCCTTGGACAAATACGATATCACGAGGGATACCTGCCTCTGCAATCTTATCTAAATCTTTCTGAAGATCTGTCTTAATCAATCCTTTCTCTTCAATTAGCTTTTTGGCATAATCATAATCTCCATCCCCCTGAATACGCAAAATCATTTCTGAAAGATTAAGCATTGCCTGCTTCATCTTATCAAAATCGACCTTATACAAGCCAGTCTCAGGATTACGAGTAAATGCCCCCTGTTCTGCAAAGTAGTTAAATCGAATCATGTTAGCCTTTCCGTGAGCACTTGCCGCACCAAAGCGAACAGATCGGAAAATTCCTGCCATGAAGGTTACAAAATTATCCATCAGGTCTTTCTCTCCTAATTCTCCCATTTCTGCAAGCTTTGTAACACACCACAAGCCAACAATATCTGCCTTACTCTCTTCTATTGAAGTATAAGTATCTTTTAGAGCTGCACGAACAGTCATGCTTCCATCTACTAAACTTCCCATACCAAGACCATGGGCAACTTCATGAAACATCGTATTTTCAAAGAATGCATCAAATTTGATATGCTTACGCTGCTCCTCAACAATCAATTGATCTGCTATAGGAATAAGTATTTTATCAAACTTAGCTTGCATTGAATTTTTCAACTGTAACTTACGACTTCCTTTGGTCTCTCTAACCTTTTCATCATTTGGAAGATTAATTGCAATAGTCTTACTGCCGGCATTACAATCTCCAGCATAATAGACAGCATCATAAGCATTCATATCAGAATCAGTACCCGGTGTATCTGCTTTATACTTCGCATCACAAGGAAGTGCTTTTTGAAGTCCAGGAAGAAGTACTGCAAAGCGTTCCAACTTTTTACTCCATTCCTTATCTTTAATCAAAATAAATGACTCATATGCTGTTTTGTAACCATACAGTTGATCCTCATAGTTTTCAATTGGTCCAATGATAAAATCAATACCATTGTTTTTCATATCCAACCATGCTACATCACTATCAAAATAATCATCAGTAAGTAAAGCTTCTGCTCTTAACTCCAGATATTTCTTTAATCCTTCATCTTCAGCAAAAGTCGATGCTTGTTTTACCAATTCAGCCATACGCTTTACCTTATCGGCATATGCTACATGATAGGGAATAACATTTAAAGCTCCCTGTTCATCTCGTTTTAGTACAGTATATAAACCATCCTTACCTTCATCTTTTAAGCCCTTAAACTCCTCGCTAGTCATATCTACAGGATAAAACATAGCACCTTTAGGCTTTGCTTCAAAACCATCGATAAATGGTTTATTTCCGTTTAAACGTTCCCATGGACCGTAGTTTATCTTAACAAGCTTTAATGCAGCATTATCTTCCTTTACTTTATTTAAGATTTCTTCTTTGTTACCAAATGCTTGCTCCCAATAAATCTCTTCGGCCAACTTAGCAGCTTTAAATAATAAAGGTAACATCTGCTTTTCTTTATCTGTAAGTTGACTTAAATCGGCAGTAAGCTTATATTCTGCATACTCATCAGCTTTTCCCTGATAGGGTGACACTTTTACCTCCTTTTTTTGTGGTTGTGAGCATCCTAACAGCATCGCAGCCATCAGAATGATTGGTGTAAACTTCTGTCTCATTTTATTACGCTTTATGTTGGACAATATAGCCTGTAGGCTCATTACAATCAGGCTTATAATAATGTCAAATCTACGAAATCGATACAACAAAAAAAAGGTCGCAACTTGCGACCTTTTTTTTTATTATAAGATGATAATAAATTACTTCTTCAACGAAGCTTTGTAGTCTTCGTAAGCTTTGATACTTGCATTGATGTTGTTAATCTGTCCTTTTGCAACAGTGTTATTAGCATCAATCTCCAATACCTTATTAAAAGCATCTTTAGCAGTATTAAATTGAACTACTGCCTTTTTCATAACTGCCATGTAAGCAGAAGGATCTGTATTACCTGCAGCCTTACCTGCTGTTTCATTTGCTGTATTAAACAACGCAGCAGCTTCCTTTGTCAAAATTGTTACCAAAGCTTTCTTAAAGTATGATCCAGTCTTAGTAGAACCGTACTTTTGCAAACCATCAGCATACAATTGCTTCGCTTTCTCCATGTCTCCACTTGACTTAGCAAGACCTGCAATGTAATAAGAAGCTAAATCTGCTTTATAACCTTTATCAACACAAGCTTGTAAATATTTAAGAGACTTTTCACTGTTCTTCAATTTTCGAGCACAAGTAGCCATTGCATAAATGGTTTTTGCATCATCAGCAACACCTTCTTCACCAGAAGCCATGTACTTTTCATATGCCTCTAAAGCTTTTGCATAATCTTTACTTCTTAATGCTTCGTTACCAGCATTTTTTAATTCAGCAGCAGCTTGATCTTGTGCATTAGCAAAAACTGCAGACAGACATAGTGTAAGAATAAAAACTAACCTTTTCATGTTAATTCAATAGTTTTAAGGTTCAAAAAATTTAAGTTTGATTTCAAAAATAAAGAAATTCAAGCTTAATCAAAAAAATATACCAATTAAATCACGTTCTTATAAACTAACCAGAACAGCAAAAACTTCAACCACTATGGATTATACAGATCAGTATACCTGAAATTGAATATATTACCCAACATAGAGGCATTTGATTTAGCAACCTTGTTTTCAGGATCTAAATCAAGCACCCGGTTATAATGATTTAATGCCCCGCCCATATTCTGCATTTTACTACATATATCAGCTGCTAACAAGTTAGCTTCGACATTTTCATCATGATCTTCCAGCAATTGAGTAATTTTTAAGTAGGCATCTTCCAGCTTACCTTCTTCAACAAGCCCTCTACATACTTCCAATTCCGTATCTATCATCACTCCCCGATTAATTTGATCGCAAAATAATGAATTATCTCAGAAATTCATTATTTCTTAGTCCAACATGTGAAATTATATCCAATTTTTATGCCAAAAACTTAGGAATCTGATCTCACGACATGTCGAACTCCTTTAATCTGCTTCAATCTTTGAATAACAAATTCCAGGTGTCCTGTATCAAAAACCAGAATTCTGATGGTCCCATCAAACATACCTTCTGTATCAGAATCTACAGAAATAGAACGTATCTGAACCTGGAAATCCTTTGCTAAAATTTGAGAAATCTCTCCAACAATTCCAATCTCATCATCTCCGGAAATTCGAATCGTAGCCTGAAATGCACTCTGCTTTTCCGTATCTCTCCAGCGCGCCTGTATTACCCTATATGGATAACGGGCAATCATATCCTTGGCATTAGGACAGGAATATCGATGAATTTTAATCCCCTCTTTTATAGTTACAAATCCAAAGATATTATCTCCTGGAATAGGATTACAACAAGGAGCAAGCTTGTAAACTACGTTATTGATATTATTATCAATAATTAAAAAGTCATTCCCTTTAGAAAAACGCAGATCTTTTATCTGATCACCAGACAATACCTCCTCAAGTTTATCCTTCTCCGTAGGTGTAGTCTCTTCAACGACAAGATTTTTAATCTCCAAAGGATCAATCTTGTCTATTGATATCTGATAATATAAATCTATGGCATACTTAAGTTTATAATGCTTTAACACTTTACGTATAACCTCATCATTGAACTCAAGTTTCCAGTTTTTAAACTTTCTTAGAATAATCTCTTTCCCGTGCTCTGCTTCTATCTTTTTTGCTTCATTTAAGCTGGCTTTAATCCTACTTTTTGCCTTAGAAGTAACAGCATATTCCAACCAATCAATCTTAGGCTTCTGATTATTTGACGTTTCAATTTCGATTTGATCTCCATTCTGCAATTTATACTTCAAAGTAACAATACGTCCATTAACCTTTCCTCCAACGCACTTATCTCCTACATGAGAGTGAATATCGTATGCAAAATCAAGAATAGTAGCTCCAGCAGGTAATTTTTTCAGATCCCCCTTAGGAGTAAATACAAAAATCTCATCTTCATAGATATTTTTCTGAAAATCATCTATAAAATCAACTAAATTAGTATCCTTCGATTCTAATATCTCCCTAATTCCAGCTAACCAATTATCGAGATCCCTACTTCCTGCTCCTCCTTTATATTTCCAGTGAGCCGCAAATCCTTTTTCTGCAACCTCATCCATTCTCGAAGTTCGTATTTGCACTTCAACCCACTTTGCCAACGGCCCCATTACAGTTGTATGCAATGATTCATAACCATTGGATTTTGGTATAGATATCCAGTCTCGTAAGCGTTCAGTATTAGGCTGATACTCCTCTGTTACGATAGAATAAACTTGCCAACAGTCTGATTTTTCATTCTCAGGTGTTGAATTTAGAATAACTCTAATAGCAAAAAGGTCATACACTTCCTCAAATCCAACCTTCTGTTTATTCATTTTATTCCAAATTGAATAAATCGACTTAGTTCGAGCTTTCATCTCGAATTTAAATCCCTTCGTCTTCAGTTTGTTTTCAATAGGCCTTACAAACTTTGCAATAAAGTTCTTTCTTTCTTCACTTGTTTCTTCCAATCGCTTAACGATGTACTGATAAGCTTCGGGATTCAAATATCGAAGAGCTGTATCTTCCAGCTCAGACTTTATCTTATATAAACCAAGGCGATGAGCTAAAGGTGCATACAAATACGATGTTTCTGTAGAAAACTTTTGACGCAAATCCTCTCCTACCCACTCAAGGGTTCTCATATCATAGAGGCGATCAGCAATCTTAATCAAAATCACCCTAACATCTCCAGATAGCGCCAAAATCAACTTTCGATAATTCTCAGAGTGCACTGATATCGTCTCGGTATCTAAGGCATTAATCTTTGCAATTCCTTCGAGTATATTCTTTACTGAGCGACCGAACAATTTATCTATTTGATGAAAATGAGCCTCTTTATCCTCAACTTCATTAAAGGTATTGTGCAATAACGCACATATCACTGAGTCAACTCCTAATCCAATTTCGTTGATTGCGATTTTTCCCACCTCTATAGAATGCGACAAAATCTGCTCCCCCCAGGACCACTTCTTATCCCCCAGAATGATTTCTGCCATTTCATAAGCTTTAGCAATCTTTTCAAGCTCTTCCTCTGTAAGAATTGACTGGCAATACCTCGTTAATTCTTCGTAGCTATTCTTATATTCTATCATCGATTTATTTAACTCTTTCATGTTGTTCTTCACAATTTACTCAACATTCTTTTCACATCCTAAAGAAAACAAAAAAGCGGAACCAGCTTTATGCCAATCCCGCTTTAATTTTATAATCTTAAGGGATCTATTCCCCTGTAGAATCGGCAAAAACGCGGGCTTTCATTTCTCGGTCTAGCATCAACATTCCATGGCCATTGCCTTTAATCAGCTTGAGACTATCAACAATTTCCTGAACAGAAGCTTCTTCCTCTACCTGCTCATCAATAAACCATTGAAGGAAGCTTTTTGTTGCGTGATCATTTTCTGCAATAGCAACATCCATAAGGTTATTAACCAACCCTGTTACTTTTTGCTCATGTTCCTGTACTAATTTAAATACATCTTCTGGTCCATCAAATTCAGTAGGAACTGCATCAATTGCTTTCAACCAAACACGACCGCCACGCTCATTTACATAGTCGAAGAATTTATTAGAATGTGTTAATTCCTCCTGCGCCTGAATTTTCATCCAGTTAGCCATACCAGCAAAACCCTCATTTTGAAGGTAAGCACACATTGATAAATATAGATAAGATGAATATAACTCGGCATTGATTTGCTCGTTTAAAGCAGCTTCAACATTTTTATTCAACATGATTATTTTCTTTTAAGATGCAACTTTCTTTTTGTTATGAACAAATATAATTTAAATCCGGAAAAAAAGATAATCATTTCCCGATTAATACAAGTTCTTATTCTGAAAAGTCAAGATTAAACTTTTTACGCATTAACACCAAATCAGGATTGGTCTTAATCATTGCCTTTAACTTTTCATCATCAGTTAAAATAGTTCGTTTTCTTTCGGTTTTTACAATTTTACCAACAACATCAATCTTAGAATTTTGTAATTGACGATGTAAGAAACCAACTAGTTTAGGCTTAACCTCCCACAATGTTTGTTCTTGAACAGAGTTATCTATCGGTAGTTCTATTAGGCAATTTTCTTTCAACACAGGAACTGTTGCCAGCGTACTTTTTATTCTTGGCTGATCGTTAAACTGTCCAACAAATACCTTCCAGACCTTGTCAAGATCCTGCTGCGTAAAGTCCTTATCAGGAAGAGGTTCTTCTTTCTTAAAGAACGTTTGAGTTTGGGCAGTCGCATTTTCACTCTTTTTATCTCCACTCAACATCCCAGAAACAGATACAGAAAAACTTTTTCGACCGTTTTTCAATACCGTTGATTTTGGTTTGTTTACAGGCGTACTTGTAACCTTGGGTTTGGCTGGTTCCTTTGCTGCAGTTTTCCCTGTCGATGCGTTACTTAATGGCGTTCCACCTCCTTTTTTTACAATAGGAAGCAGCACCTTAGGATCCATTAGCTCTGCGACATCATTTTTTTTTTTAATATAAGCTGAGCTACCTTAATCAAACAAAGCTCTACATGCAACCTTTTGTTAAGACTCACCTTGTATCCGGTATCGCACTCACTGATAATGGATAATGAATCTATCAGAAACTGACTATCACATGCCGCAGCCTGCTGTTTATAGCGAAGACGAATATCACCACCTACCTCTAAAAGTTGAGCAGTTATAGCATCTTTACACACAAGAAGATCTCTCATATGACCGCTTAATCCTGAAACAAAGTTATGACCATCAAAACCGTTGTCCAAAATCTCGTTGTAAACAACCAAAGCTCCAGGAACATCACACTTTATAAACAAATCTACCAAACGAAAATAATAGTCATAATCTAATACATTCAGATTATCTATCACATCCTTGTAGGAGATATTGTTACCAGAAAAACTCACAATCTGGTCAAAGATGGAAAGAGCATCACGCATAGCTCCATCGGCTTTCTGAGCAATCACATTTAATCCTTCATCCTCAATAGTGATTCCTTCTTGTGATGCAACATTACCAAGGTGTCCAGCAATATCACTAATCTTGATTCTATTAAAATCAAAGATTTGACAACGTGACAAAATAGTAGGAATAATCTTGTGTTTCTCAGTTGTAGCAAGAATAAAAACCGCATGCCTTGGAGGTTCTTCCAATGTTTTCAAAAATGCATTAAATGCTGCCTGAGATAACATATGAACCTCATCGATGATATAAACACTGAACTTACCTACCTGAGGTGGAATCCTAACCTGATCAATAAGTAGACGAATATCATCTACTGAATTATTCGATGCAGCATCCAGTTCATGGATATTATATGAACGATTCTCGTTAAAAGAGATACATGACTCACATTCATTACACGGTTCTGTATTTTCTGCGAGATTCTGACAATTTATAGTCTTCGCAAAAATACGTGCACAAGTAGTTTTTCCAACTCCTCGCGGTCCACAGAACAAATATGCTTGAGCTAATTGCCCATTCTTTATTGCATTTTTCAGTGTACTAGTGATAGAAGCTTGTCCCACCACTGTTTGAAATGTATCAGGTCTGTATTTCCTTGCAGAAACTATAAAGTTATCCATAAATCCTATTCTCAATGTTGCTCAGCTTTCAAAGATATAAAAATAGTCCTTATTTCACAGCCACATTATCACCATTAGATTTTGATCTCACAACTTATCATCTGAGATATAACAGGTTACACAAAACAATTATTTTCACATTCGTGTTATAATGGTTATGCATTTCAATTTCAAACTAAAATATTGAATACAATGAAAACAGTTTTAAAGCCCATTCAACTTATTATTATACTCACATCGCTGATTTGTATATCTTTTCAATCCGTTGGCCAGGAAAATTCTATATACCAATTTACGGTACAGGATATTGAAGGGAATGAGTTCCCTTTAAGTAAACTGAAAGGAAAAAAAGTAATGATAGTCAATACGGCTTCTAAATGTGGTTTAACACCACAATACGAGCAACTGCAAGAATTATTTACAAAGTACAAAGCTCACAACTTTATAATCATTGGTTTTCCAGCAAACAATTTCATGAAACAAGAACCTGGATCAAATGCAGAAATCAGTTCTTTCTGTCAGAAGAACTATGGTGTAACCTTCCCAATGATGAGTAAAATATCAGTAAAAGGTGACGACATACATCCATTATATAAGTGGCTAACAAAAAAGGAATACAATAAATTACAAGATGCACCTGTTAAATGGAATTTTCAGAAATATTTAATAGATGAAACAGGAAAACTTGAAAAAGTGATTGCCCCACGAATTAAGCCAAATGCGGATGAAATTGTAAATTGGATAATACAATAATTAAAGGAAAACACAGCACATTGTATGGTTATCTTACAAAGAGAACCATACATTTCTTATCCTTACTTTTTATATTAGGAACTCTTTCTTCACTTTTGTTTTACTAAAAGATTGAAGAGTTATGAGATTCTTTTTTTATGGTTTGAGGTATTCTTTAGGAATCATACACTCCTAAAAAAAGTAAGGTCAAAATAATATTTTGACCTTACTTAAATCTGACAACTAATGTAATTCAGTTTATTTTCAATTTCTTTCTTTCGAAATTAGTACTCCCCCCAGAAGAACTCAAAAATTTTGTTCACCATCTTCCAGTTTTCCTTTTCCTGAACTAAGACCTCTCTACCTTGCTCTTCAATCACATAGTATTTGCGAGGCCTGCCATTCTCGGCGATCTGCCATTCAGATTTGATCATCCCACTGCTTTCCATTTTGTGAAGCACAGGATACAGGCTTCCTTCTTTCCAAACTATCTGGTTTTTAGACAGTTCTTTCACCTTTTGGATGATTTGATATCCGTAACTCTCTCCTTCTGCGAGAATAGAGAGAATAATTGGAACTGCAGTTGCTCCCACCAACTCCTTTGAAATTTTAGTCATAGCCTAATTAAATTTTACACCCCATTTATAATCTAAGACCTACAAAATTACAAAGCTAATTCATTTATCCAAATGTATTTGCCCAGAGTTTTACCCAATCTTGCATCTTATCTTCACTCATTAGTAGTTAATTACAGAAAAATTCAGCTATTTACTTTTTACATAAGAACAACTCCTTTTTTCATCTTTTATATAGTACCAACAATTCAGAATAAAATTGAGCACCAATTTTTTAACATTGTAAACCTCATCAAATGTTAAAAAATATTAATTTCTTCTCTTACTGAATTTCTGGGACTTACAGACCCATGGTCAATTTTTTTCGAAGATTTTTTTCAAAATTTTAACATTATTTTCAAATTAACTACTATATTAGCGAAGCCAAATAAAAATAAGAAATTAAAAATCTACCTTTTCTCTTTTTAAAACCAATATCTATTTTCTGGTCTAACTAAACTAAACGATGAGTAGCGGGTTATCTTCGGTAACCCGTTAATTTTTTCATCTAAATTCACGAATAAGGCTATTTTAATTGCAAAGCCATTTGAACCACCACATTTTTTTACTATTTTTGCGCCGCAAAATGATTTATTAATTTATTTAATTCACTTAAAATTAAAATTTTATGTTGAACAATTACGAAACCGTTTTCATCTTAACTCCCGTTTTATCTGAGGTACAGGTAAAGGAAGCGGTAGAAAAGGTTAAGAATCTCATCACCGAGAATGGCGGCGAGATTGTAAACCAAGAGGACTGGGGGCTTAAAAAGCTTGCTTATCCTATCCAGAAGAAGTCAACAGGATTTTACAATCTTTTTGAATTCAAAGCTGATCCTTCGTTTATTGCTAAACTTGAAACTCAGTATCGCAGGGACGAGCGTTTTATCCGCTTCTTAACTTTCAAGATGGATAAATATGCGGCTGAATATGCGGCTAAGAGAAAGAACAATTTAAAAGTAAAAGAAGAAAAAAAGGAGAACTAGAAAATGACTGCAAATTCATCAGAAATCAGATATTTGACTCCTCCATCAGTTGAGATCAAAAAGAAAAAATACTGTCGCTTCAAGAAGAATGGTATTAAGTATGTTGATTACAAGGATCCTGAATTCCTTAAAAAATTCTTGAACGAGCAAGGTAAAATTCTTCCTAGAAGAATTACCGGTACTTCATTGAAATACCAAAGAAAAGTTGCTCAAGCTATTAAAAGAGCTCGTCACTTGGCCTTATTGCCATACGTAACCGATTTGATGAAATAAAAAAAGAGGAACAAATGGAAATTATATTACTTCAAGATATTCAGAGATTGGGGCTTAAGGACGATATCGTAACAGTAAAAGATGGTTACGCTCGTAACTTCCTTATTCCTCAAAAGATGGCCATTTTGGCTACTGAATCAGCTAGAAAAGTTTTAGCTGAGAACATCAGACAAAGAGCTCACAAACAAGCTAAATTAATTGAAGAAGCAAAAGAACTTGCTACTAAACTAGAAGGAGTTTCAGTTACTATTGGAGCTAAAACTAGTACTACTGGTAAGATCTTTGGATCTGTTAACACCATCATGCTTGCTGAAGAAATCAATAAGCAAGGGTTCGAATTAGACAGAAAGCAAATGACTATCGCCGATTCAATTAAAGAAGTTGGTAAATATACCGCTAAAATCAAGCTTCACCGTGAGGTAATTGTTGACTTCGAATTCGAAGTTGTATCGGAATAATTAATTTGATTTAAAAATTTTCGAACAAACGTTTTTCAAACATTCAAACAATAAGAAGCCATCCCTTACCAGGATGGCTTTCTCTTTTTCTACATTTTCCCGTTCTGCTAGAAAATCCTTTTCTTTCCCATATATATTTTAATGAGTAGCAGCTAATTTAGTATCTCCAACATATTCCATTGGAGTCGTCTTTCCTTGTTCTACAAGTAAAGCATTCATTGCAAGTGCTCCCAATTCATCTTCTCCAGGATATACATGCATTGGAGCTATAAATCCAACTCTTTCTCTAATATCTTCCATCATATCACGATTATACGCAATACCTCCTGTCATCAGAATGGCATCAACCTTTCCCTTAAGCACAGTGGACATTTCTCCTATTGACTTTGAGATTTGGTAACCCATCGCTTCTTGTAAGGCCATAGCCTCTACATCTCCTTGCTGAGCTTTCTTTTCGATTTCCAATGCGTCGTTAGTTCCTGCATAAGCAACAAAACCACCTTCACCGGTAATCATCCTTAATAATTCTTCTTTAGAGTACTTTCCACTAAAACATGCTTCCACTATCTGTCCAACAGGCAACGAACCACTTCTTTCCGGAGTAAATGGACCTTCTCCGTTAAATGCATTATTTACATCTATCACTCTTCCATCCTTATGAGCACCTATAGAAATACCTCCCCCTAAATGTACTACAATTAGATTCAGCTCTTCATAACTTTTCCCAATAGCTCTTGCATGCTGACGAGCAATAGCTTTTTGATTTAATGCGTGGAAAATAGGTTTTCGTTCGAAAGCAGGGTGCCCCGAAAAACGAGCAATATCTTCAAGCTCATCTGTTACAACTGGATCAGCAATAAACGCATTAACATTTCCAAGCCATTGAGCAATATTAGAAGCAATCAACGGTCCCAAATTACTTGCATGATGCCCAAAAATTCCAGCACGTAAGTGATCCATCATCAGGTTGTTTATTTTATAAACACCCGACTGTAAAGGGTATGTCAAACCTCCACGACCAACTACATACTTAATCTTTCCAAATTCTACATTTTCCTTCTTAAGTTCCTCCAAAATTAATGTCTTCCGGAAGTCAAACTGATCAGGAATAGAATCATACATTGATAATTCTTCAACCGTATGACGAATCGTTTTTTTAAGAACACATTCTTCATTACGATATAATGCAAATTTTGTAGATGTAGATCCTGGATTAATAGTTAATATTAATACTTCGTTCATATTTTCAAATTTATCCTAAAAGTGCTGATAAAGCAATTGAATTTAATTTAGTTTCCATTGTATCTCCTCTTGAAGAAAGTATACAGGGAACCTTAGCTCCAGCCACAATAGTAGCTTGTTCCGACTTACATAGTTTTGTATTCACTTTATAAAATACGTTTCCGGCTTCAATATTAGGAAATAACAAACAATCTGCATCTCCAGCAACCGGACTAGCTATTCCTTTAATTTTTGCAGCTTCAGAATCCATCGCAACATCTAGAGCTAAAGGACCATCAACGATAGCTCCTTTAATTTGACCTCTATCTGCCATTTTTGATAACAAAGCCGCATCTGTACAAGCAACCATTCCTGGAAGCACCTGTTCTGTAGCTGCAATAACAGCCACTTTTGGAATTTCAACTCCAAGTGCTTTTGCCGTTTTTATAAGATAACCAATCATTGCTGTTTTTTGTTTCAAGTCTGGATTTGGGATGATGGCGACATCCGACACTACCAGTAACTTATGATACACTGGATTTTGCAAAACCGTTATATGACTCAATACAGCCTTCGCGGGCAGTAATCCATGTTCTTTATTCAGAATAGCTCGCATATAAACATCGGTATTCACAAGCCCTTTCATCAACACCTCTCCTGCTCCTTCATGAATCAGCTGAACTGCTCTTTGTGCTGGATTTTCAGTTGCATCAACATGCTCTATTTGAAACTTATCAGTAGATATACCTAGTTCCATACACACCTCTTTAATTCTGCTTTCATCTCCAACAAGAACTGCATCAACGAGTCCTAGTTCTACGGCCTTAGCAACCGCCCCTAATGAATGATGATCAACAGGATTTGCAACAACTAAACGTCGCTTTTGCATCCCTCTAATGTGTGGATATATATCCTCCAATTTTGCTATCTTCATGACAGTATCTTTGTTACTTTTCTTAAGTCGAAATTAGCAAACAATTATCGATACTGAAATATGTTATATAAATGCCAATATATTTGCATCACTTAACATTCTAATGTTTTTAGCATCGATCAATGTTATTTTGTAATGATTATTAAAAATAACACTTACAGATTACTGCACATATGTGAAATATCAGGAAATTAAAAAATGTCGAAAAACCCTATTTTTAAAGGAAGGAGCTAAGAAGTAGCGTGATCTATAGATTGTAGTGAATTTATTAAAATAAAAAGAGTGATTGAATTCTGCTAATAACAAATCCAATCACCCTTAGACAAATTCTGCTATTTAATTTATCAATTAATGCTGATGTGCATTAATGATTAATTTATCTTTTAGAATCTTATAGGTTTCACGTGCAATAACCAATTCCTCATTAGTTGTAATAGTCATAACACGCACTCTTGAATCCTCGGTAGACAAGAATTCATCTTTACCTCTTAAACCTTTATTCTTATCAGCATCGAACTTGATACCTAAATACTCTAGATTTGATAAACAAAGATTACGAACATAGTCGTTATTCTCTCCAATACCTCCAGTAAACACAACCAAGTCTAATCCGTTTAGAATTGCCGCATAAGATCCAATATATTTCTTAACACGTTGCGCATACATTTCTAATGCCAATTTCGCCTGTTCATTTCCACATTGAGCTTCCTGAGCCAAGTCACGCATGTCAGAAGAATGCTGTGAAACACCCTTCATCCCACTTTCCTTATTCAACATTGCATTCACATCAGCAAGCGACATATCTTTCTTTTTGGCAATAAATGGGATAATACCTGGATCAATACTACCACTTCGTGTTCCCATAATTAATCCATCATTAGGAGTAAATCCCATTGATGTATCAACCGATTTTCCATCTTTTATAGCCGCTATTGAGGCGCCATTACCAAGATGACAAGTAATAATCTTCAAATCTTCGAATTTCTTATTTAAAATTCGGGAAGCCTTTTCAGCTACAAACTTATGACTAGTACCATGGAATCCATATCTACGCACTCCATAATCTTCATACAACTCATAAGGAACTCCATAAAGAAATGACTCTTTGGCCATACTTTGATGGAATGCTGTATCAAAAACAGCAACTTGAGGAATTCCAGGAATCAAACGCTCCATTGCTTCGATACCTGATAAGTTTGCTGGATTATGAAGAGGAGCTAAGTCGATACACTCACGAATACCTTCTTTTACCACTTCATCAATTAAAATACTTTCAGAAAAACGCTCTCCACCATGTGCAACACGATGTCCAACTGCATCAATAACACTTAAATCTTTAATCACTCCGCACTTAGGGTCAACCAATAGTTTTAAAATATGATCAATTCCGTCCACATGATTCACAATATCTTCACGTACTACGATATCATCCTGTCCTGAAACTTCATATTCCACTTCACTATTTGGAATACCAATTCTATCAACCTGGCCTTTAGCAGTTAGATTTACAACGTCACCAATTTCTAATAATTGAAATTTGATTGACGAGCTTCCACAATTTAAGATTAATACATTCATTGGGTACTTTGTTTACAAAAAAAAGAGCTAAGGAAGAAACCTTAACTCTTTTTATATTTAATTCTGTTTATTAACAATTTTCTCTGTATCAACAGCAATCATGAGCTCCTCATTAGTTGGAACCACCATTACTCTGGTTTTAGTTCCTTCCTTACTAATGTCCATCTCTTTGCCTCGAAGCCCTTTATTGATGCTTTCGTCAATTTCGATTCCTAAGAATTCAAGATCCTGACAAACACCGGAACGAGTAATATCTCCATTCTCACCTATACCTCCGGTAAATACAAGAACGTCGATTCCACCCATTGCTGCCGCATATGCACCGATATATTTACGTATTTTATAATCGTACATCTTCATTGCCAACAATGCACGCTCATGACCATCTGCAGCTGCATCTTCGATATCTCTTGCATCAGAAGAAATGCCAGTAATACCTAACATACCACTATGTTTATTAAACAATGCAGAAGCTGTTTTGGTACCAATTTGCTCTTTCTCCATGATATAAGTAACAGCACCAAGATCAATATCGCCTGAACGAGTACCCATCATCAGTCCTTCTACTGGAGTGAATCCCATTGAAGTATCGATTGACTTACCATTCTTTACAGCAGCGATAGATGCTCCATTTCCAAGGTGACAAGTCACAATCTTTGTATTCTCATAGTCACATCCAAGGATCTCACAAGCACGTCTTGAAACATACAAATGACTTGTTCCGTGGAATCCATAACGACGAATACCATATTTTGAATATAATGAGTAAGGAATACCATACATGTACACATGTGGCTCCATAGTTTGGTGGAATGCAGTATCGAATACTCCTACCTGAGGCATATCTGGAGCTAATTCTTTAATTGCATAAATACCTTTCAAATTTGGAGGATTATGTAATGGAGCTAAATCAATACACTTCTCCATCTGATCAATTACCTCTTCAGTAATGAATACACTACCGTTAAAACGCTCACCACCGTGAACAACGCGGTGACCAACTGAATCGATATCATCAATACTCTTAATACATCCGTGCTTCTCACTTACTAAAACACCAATAACATACTCTATACCAGCCTTGTGATCAAGAATCTCACCTTCAAATACAACCTTTTCTCCTGAAGCTTTTTCGTGCTTCATGAAAGATCCTTTTAATCCAAGTTTTTCAATTCCTCCTGACGCCAATACCGACTGATCAGTCATGTCAATCAATTGATATTTAATGGAAGAACTACCGCAGTTTAATACTAATATTTTCATTGTTTCCTGATTCAAAAGTAAGTTATTCACAGATCATATTTCCCAACTCATCATACTGGAAGAATCCTTTTCCAGTTTGGATTCCATAATGTTTGGCTCTTACTAATCTCTTGATAATTGGTGATGGTTTGTATTTTACATCTCCGAACTCGGTATACATGTTTTCCATCCAACGTACTACTTTATCTAATCCGATTTTATCAGCAGTAGCGAAAGGTCCCATTCTCATTCCGAAACCAACACACATTGTTTTGTCGATGTCATTAAGTGTTGCAACACCTTCCATTAAAGTTTCACATGCTTCATTAAGCATTACTGTGAAAATTCGCACACTAATAAGACCAGCTGACTCTTCTACAGGAATTACTCCATGATTAAGAAGTTTCACGAATTTTTTAACCTTCTGGTAAGTCTCATCTGAAGTATACAATCCACTTACAACCTCAACGATCTTTGCTTCTGGAGATGCAATAAAGAAATGTAGACCAACACTACGCTCTTTATGCTCTAATTCAGAAGAAAGTTCTGTGATAACG
This sequence comes from Puteibacter caeruleilacunae, assembly GCA_005217565.1. GTDB lineage: Bacteria > Bacteroidota > Bacteroidia > Bacteroidales > Prolixibacteraceae > Puteibacter > Puteibacter caeruleilacunae. The sequence continues at coordinate 489,898 of SJCO01000001.1, read as the reverse complement.
ATAGTAGTTGAATTAGTTGCAATAATACATTTATCATCAACAACCTCTTCCACTTTTCTGAAGATATCTTTACGATCTGCAATTCTGCGTCCTCTATCAACAGCATTAATTGCCTCAATTACAAATTCACAACCTTCCAGATCCTTGTAATCAACAGTGCCTTTAATACGTGACAAGATAGCACGCTTTTCACCTTGGGTCATTCCCCAGTGTTGGATTTGTTCATCCAACACAACATTGATACTACTGAATGCATCATCGATCTTTTCCTGAGAAAGTTCGATAAAAACCACTTCAATTCCTGCTGCACTTGCATCGCGAGCAATCTTCTGACCGATTTTACCGCATCCAATAACTCCAATTTTAGAAAATAGGGTTGTACCTTTATTCTTTTTACTTAACCCAAAATCTTCTATTGCTTCAATAATTTTCTCTGCCATTATTTAAATCCTTAGTCAAATATCTTATAATAAAGCTGCAGCTTGATTAGCTGTAATCGCTACCATATTTACGATGTCCTCAACAGAACATCCACGAGACAAGTCGTTAATTGGAGCCGCCATACCTTGCAATACAGGACCTACAGCCTCTGCTTTAGCAAGACGTTGAACCAATTTATAGCCAATATTACCTGCTTCTAAGCTAGGGAATACCAATACATTTGCTTGTCCTGCAACTTTACTCTCTGGAGCTTTCAACTGTCCCACTTCAGGAATAATAGCTGCATCTAGCTGCATTTCTCCGTCGATTAATACCTCAGGAGCCATCTCTTGTGCAATTTTAGTTGCATTAGCAACCTTAGTCACAGCGTCGTGTTTTGCACTACCTTTTGTTGAGAAGCTAAGCATTGCAACTTTAGGTTCCATTCCTACAATCGCTTTCGCGGTTGCAGCAGTAGTTACAGCAATTTCTGCAAGTTGTTGCTCATTTGGATCAGGCATTACAGCACAGTCAGCGAACACCAAAATACCATCATGTCCGAAAGAATTGTCATTCAAGAACATCATAAATGCACCAGAAACAACACTTACACCAGGCATTGTTTTTACAAATTGGAAAGCTGGTTTCAAAACATCTCCAGTTGCATTAATTGCACCAGCGATCTCACCATCAGCATCTCCTGCCTTGATCATCATTGGAGCGAAATACAATGGATCATTCAACAAATTCAATGCTTCCTCTTTTGGCAATCCTTTTTTCTTACGGATCTCCACCATCATGTCAGCATATTTGTCACGATTAGCATCAGTCAAAGGATCAATCATGATTGCTGCATCAACATTAACGTTTAATTCTGCAGCTTTTGCTTTAATTTCCTCAGGATTTCCCAAAAGAATAATTTCAGCAAGACCCTCTTTTAAAATGATCTCTGTAGCTTTTAATGTTCTAGGTTCTGTACCTTCAGGAAGTACAATTTTTTTGGAATGCTTCTTTGCATTAGCCTTAATGAGCTCCAATAATTTCATCGATCTAAAAGGTTTTATTTGTAATGTTCACGTTGCAAAAGTAGTATTTTTTTTGCAATCTCCACATTACAATTAAACTATTTTTTCTGCAATCTCCACTTTACAAAATCGCTATTTTATCATCTCCACTCGTCAAAATTCTACAAAAAAACGGGTATTCTTACTGATATAATTCATATCAAATAATGTTACACAACTAGTTATCACCCTAGACACCAGACCAATAACCACTACATTTGCCATATCCACAGCTTTTTAGGGATTCTAAACCACTTGTAAATATTCTCCTTAATTATTTCTGATACACATCAATCTTAAATTAACGTAGCGTTAAAGTAGGCATATTTAATTAAAGAAATAAATAATCCTCAAGGAAAAAGAAAACCATCGACAAAAACACAATGAACACCCCTTATCTAAATTCCCAGATAGATCTTATGATTGTAAGCTAGAGGCTAAGTGGAGCGTACTAATATGGGGAACTAAGGACTAGAATGACATAGTTACAAAATCAATGCAATTACTGATACTCCTCAACTAAACACCCCTCATACACCCTGTGATTCAGACAAATAACTTGTATCAATCATATTTTTTTCTTATTTTTACATCACATAACATTTATTAACATATCGATATATTATCTTTGTAACCTCAGTAATAAAAACCATGGCAACAATTAGAAACAAGAGTCACATCTCCCTATTCAACAGAACGAAACACGATTCAATGATAATTGAATCTTCGAAAGAACAAATTCTCGATCACTTGGCAAACAGCCTTGATTTGATCAAAAATGATGATGGAACCTATCGTAATTTGAAAGGAGAATTTTTTCGCCGAACTCATCTTGGATATGAACCAATCAATAAACAGTCATTGAAAGTTGAATTATACCTATTAAAAAGGAAAATAAATCAGCTTGAAAATAGCGTAAAGTACTACCAGGATGAAGTACGCCATCTCCATGAAAAAAGAGAAAATGTAATCCGACACATCAACAAAAGAGATGAGCAAGTACGCACCTTCAACTTAGAGAAAGGAAAACTTAAGTCTTTGTTGAAACTAGCCCTTGATCGTAACATCAGCTTTGAGAAAAAACTGAATCGGGTAAGTAATTTAAACGAGAACTTACAAAATCAGAATCAAAAGTTACAGAAAACAAAAGATGCTTTACTCAAGGCCAACGAAGAGTTAATTGAAAAAAGCAAAAAACTTAGAGCTCAATTAAAAGATTGTCAATAGAGTTTACGTATACGATATCTTTTATTAAAAAAGGTGCTTTAGAAAATTATCAACTCTCAATTAGATTGGGTTGAAATATTCTAAAACACCTTTTCTTTATATTAACAATATCTAAAGAAAGCTATTCTTCGAAAAACAGGTCTTCCTTAATTTTGCGAATTCTATCCAAAGCATAATGTACCTTCTTGTTTTCCTTCCCTTTCGACTTATTCAAAAACGAATTGTAGTAAGTTAATGCTACTGTTTTATCTTGATTAAACTCTTCATAGGTGGTAGCAATTTCATATAAAACAGTTATTTTTTCCGGATTCATATCCAATACTTTTTTATAAGCTGCTATCGCCTCAGTAAATTTTCTCTGTCTACCATAAACCACTGCTAAATGATGATAGATATCAGCAATAAATCCAGGTGTTGCAATCTCAATAGATGACTTCAAAAATCCAGCAGCATCTTCATACTGACCGGTCTCCTTTAAACAAAGACCAAAATAGAAAAACAAAAATGGATCATTCAAAGCTTGCGCATAACAACGGGAAAACAAATCGATCCCCTCTTCGTATTTTTGAGTAAAATAACAACAAATACCCAAATGAGTTAAATTCTGTATTGTAGAATCTCCCTCTGCCTTGAAACGATCGAAACATTTATACGCCTCTTCATATCTTTTACATCCAAAGTAAGCATTAGCCAATGCCTTTGAAAGATGTTTATCATCGGGATACTTTTCGGTATATTTCTTCAAGAGCTCAATACTACTCTCATATTCTGCATTTTTATTAAACAATTTCACCAGATGATTAACAGATCCCATGTGCTCAGGATCAATCTTCAGAATCTCACGATACTGCACTATAGCTTCTTTACGACTACCTTTTCCAAAAGCAGCCTTAGCCAAATTCAGCTTTAAATATACATTGGTAGAATCATTCTTGTTTAGGTAAGTAAAAACCGGATAAGCACTTTTATAGTCCTTAATGGCTAAATACAAATTGCCCAATTGGACTCCCACCCTTACGTTCGTTGAATCATTCTGCCAAACAGTAGAATACTGCTCAATAGCCTCTTTATTCTTTCCCAATTCCGCTAAAGAATACCCTAGCTCTTGTCTTATTTGATCCGTACCCTCACCGTTTGTCAATAATCCTTGATAAATATCAACGGCCTTTTCAAACTGAAACAAGGCTCGAAAGATCCTAGCCTTTGTCTGCAATTCTTGTGTTTTTAATTCTCTATTCCCCTCTATTCGATTCAACTCATTTAGGGCCTCCTGATAATTTTCCTGATAAATGTATTTATCGACTTTCGAAGATTGACAGATTCCCAGAACGGGAATTAAGGTTACAAATAAAAATAAGATACAAGTTCGTCTCATTGGAGTTTATTATTAGTTATACCTATAAAACTGTCTAATACTTACCTTTTATTAGACAGTTTCACTATTTGATTTCTATTTCAAAACAAAATTAATTGGGATAGTAAATTCAACTGGCACCGGCTTTCCTTTTAAAGTACCAGGCTTAAAATCAGGTAGTTTATTAACAATCCTCATCGCCTCTTTATTCAATGAGGCATCAACACCCCTGCCAATACGTGCATTTTCAACCTTACCTTCAGTATTCACTATAAACCTTACATATACTTTTCCCTGAATCCCATTTTCCAAGGCAGGCGAAGGATATTTAACATTCATAGCCAAATACTTGCGCAATGCAACATCTCCACCTGGAAACTCAGGTTGAACATCCGCCATCAAAGCAGGTTGTGGTTTTAATGTACTCATCGCCACGACTGTTACGTCATCCAATCCCACAGAACTATTTTTAGAGGTGACCGTAACAATCTCCTTCACCAATTTGAATTTACGTCCTTTTAAAAGATCACCATACCGTTTACGTGCATCATCTTCTGAAAGAATGCGAATATTCATCGCTTCAATCTTTTGATCCCTCGCTTCTTCGATATAATTATCAAAATCCACAATCTGATTATTAGCAATGGTAATGGTTTCAGAATCGGTTTTTACATATACCTCATTACCACTCTCACAGGCAAAAGCAATAGTTAATAATAGCATTGCCGCAATTCCAATTAACAATTTCGAATTAGCCCACTGTGATGATTTACCTTTTGTTATCATTTTCATTCTGTTTTTAATAAGTGAATAATTGAAATTGTTAGCCAGTTGAAACTGTTCCCCCAGAAACTGATCTAACAATAACTTTTTGTAACCCGTATGATTACCTCCGGATTTTACCACAGCATCATCTGCTATGAATTCATGATTTTCTCTAACAAGACGTCGAATCATCCAGACAAAAGGATTAAACCACTGTACAATCAATAAGATTTCCACGATCATAACATCCAATGAATGGTACTGTTTAACGTGCTCTAACTCATGATACAGCATTCTATCCGAATCTGTATGTTCAGCAAAATCATGTGGGATAAAAACATAATTAAAAAATGAAAATGGTGAACCTATTTGTTTTAATCGTATTATTGAATAAGTAGATTTATTTTCGACAGGCTCCAAGATAATCAATCCACATATCTTCATCAGTCTGATCAAAAATAAAGCTAATGTAAGAACCACTCCTGTCAAATAAATCATCGATAGAAGGTTAAGGGAAAGCAAAAATGCTTGCAGATTTCCGGCAAAACTGCCTCCATAAACATTTACGGCTTCCAATAAATATCCGCCCTGTGCTTCTCCTTGCAAGTTTTGTGATTCTGCAATATTTATTCCTCCATATTGAATTCGCAGCAGAGGCAACATCAATGAAAACAATACCGATCCCATTAAATAAAATCGATTTTGCAAAAAGAGTGTCTCCTTTCGAAGAAGAAAGAAATAAATAATCACCAATACAGCAATACTAGCTCCCGATTCGATAATATAATTGATAAACTGGTCCATTAGGGTCTACTTTTCGTTATCTGATTCCTTTTTAATCTCTCTCATTAGCTCATCTAATTCTTTTAAGTCGATATCATCTTTCTTTGCAAAAAATGTCACCAACTCACGGAACGATCCACTAAAATAGTTTGATAAAAAGTTTTTAAAATAACCTGTTTTGTATTCTTCTTTCGACACCAGCGGGAAGTATTGATGGCTTTTGCCGTAGGCCCTGTAGCTTACAAAACCTTTACGCTCTAATATTCGAACGATAGTTGAAACAGTGTTATAAGCAGGTTTTGGATCTGGCATTTCAGTAATAATCTCTCTTACAAAGGCCTTTTCCAGTTCCCATAAAATCTGCATTACCTGTTCTTCCGCTTTGGTTAATTCCTTCATCAGTGTTTAAGACTTTTAAATTAATAATTGAGCTAATTCCGATGAATCGGAAAATCCACAATCTAAGACGTCTTGATCTTCATGGATGCTACTCTCTATTGAAGATCCCATTAATAAAAATTGTGGATGCTACTACATTTTTAATAATCGATTCATATTACCCACCAATCAACTGAGTAACTGTTCTACACTTCAAAGTTAACTAAAACCATAGTTTCTCAACTAAAATACTAGTTAAAAAATGTAAAAAAAATTACCAGTGGTCAAGCTGATAATAAAACAATACGTATTTCATTTTCAATTTTTAATAGTTATATCCCATCACAAACATATAACTAATCTTTTAGTATTTCAACTAATCTCATAGTTTTTATTCATAATTCTATTAATTTGCTTATTTTAGAAATCAAAAAACATGAATGAAATTGCACCTAACTTAACGATTAACGACTACATTAAGTGGAATCACTACAAAGCAGCAAAGTGGGCAAAGTTCTTATCTATAGTAGGTTTTGTCTTCGTCGGGATCATCTTAATTATGGCGTTTTTTATTTCATCATTTATGGGTAATATGCCTCAAATGCAAGAACAACCTTTGCCAATGGGGGCCTTGTTACAGGTCATCTACCTGGTAATTGCTATTATCTATTTTACTCCTAATCTGTTTCTATTTCTATATGCTACAAAAACAATCAAGGCATTAAAATACGATTCGCAAACAAGTTATGAAGAAGGGGCAAACAATTTACGCAGAATGTTTACCACAATTGGAGTTTTTACGATAATCATGCTTGCACTTTATGCAATAGGAATTATTGCTGCAATATTTATGGGAATTGCCAAATCAAACCTATTCATTTAAGGGTATTTGCGATAAAACACAAGCTAAGCTTATAGAAGTTTGGTAGCCATTGGCTTCATTTATCGCTAGATAAACAATAGTAGATTTAGCAGATGTTGCAAAGTTCACCCAAGTCAACTTAGCAACATCTGCTCTTCATTGATAACTTCGAGTTTTTGTATTCTGTATTAAGAATTTACCGATTGAAGGACAATCCTATATCAGAACAAGAAACGATCTAAAACAAAAAATCAACCTACAACATTCGCTCCTCGAAATGCAGATTGATTTTTGTTATTCTTACCTAGATCAAAGATATGCTATTCTGTCTCTTTCTTAGATTGACAGCATAAACGTAATACCCAAAAGCCTACAAATCCAGAACAGACTGACGCCATTAGAACTGCAAACTTGGCCATTCTTAAAAATTCTACCTCAGTAAAAGCTAATTGTGAAACAAAGAACGACATTGTAAAGCCAATACCCCCTAGCAATCCAACACCAATGATTTGAATCCAATGGACATCGTCAGGCTTTTTAGCAAGTCCGAATTTCACTCCTAGAAATGAAAACAATGTTATACCTATTGGCTTACCCAAGAAAAGTCCCATAATAATACCAAGCGAAATCGGTTCAGTCAACTGTCCCATCAATTCTGTATCAATCATCACTCCTGCATTAGCAAAAGCAAATAGAGGAACAATTGCATATGCCACCCAAGGGTGCAAATGGTGCTCCAATCGTTGAAGAGGAGACATCACCTCAATACAATTCGCCTGTATAGCACTTACTGATGCCTGAACATGCTCGTCACGAGGGGTAGTGTCAGGCACATCACGCTTGCCTGTTAAGTTTTTCAATAATGAATTATTAGAATCTACAAATTCGCCAATATTGCGATAGGCTTTGGCAGGTATTGCAAATGCCAACAATATTCCTGCTAACGTAGCATGCACTCCAGACTTTAAGAATACATACCATAACAATACTCCTAAATAGATATATGGTGGAACTTTGCGAACCTTCAAAAGATTCAGTCCCCATAAAAGTGCATAAATAACTGCCCCCATCATCAAATAGCCCCAGCTAATTTCATTTGTATAATACAATGCAATAACGATAACCGCACCAATATCATCAACGATAGCAATAGAGGTCAATAACAACTTCAATGATACAGGGACACGCTTCCCTAACAAAATAAGAATACCTAAAGCGAAAGCAATATCAGTAGCCATTGGGATTCCCCAACCATGAGAACCAGCACTACCTTGATTTATTCCCACATATATTAAAGCAGGTACAAGCATACCCCCGAAAGCTGCAAATATTGGTAGACTAGCCTTTTTCATAGAAGACAACCCTCCACTCAACAACTCTCGCTTAATTTCCAATCCAACCACAAAGAAGAAGATAGCCATTAAACCATCATTCACCCAATGAAGAAGCGTTTTACTAAGTTCCCAGCCTCCAAACTTAAAGCCTACTTTATCCTCCCAATATTCAATAAACTCATGACCATAAATTGAGTTGGCAATGATCAAAGCTAGAATTGTAAAAAACATCAGAACTATTCCACTAAAAGCCTCCAGTCGCACAAATTCAACCAATGGATCCTTTATTCGATGAAATATCCTTTTCTCTTTAAGTCGTTGTATCATATTCCTTAGTTTTAGTCTTCATTCTTAATAAAACAAAATAAATCCGATCGTTTAGAAGACAATTTAAAACAATATTTGCGCGAAAATACATTCAAGTACTCCCTAAAACAAGGGGGAAATCCCTACTTCGCAAACAAGTTTACTAACTCTACTCGATTGAAATCAACTGATGCTTAAAAGCAAATATAACAAGATTAACAGTATTAAACGTATTCGTTTTTTGAAATAAACTGCTCTTATGTTTTTCTACCGTTTTAGGACTTAAAAAAGTCTTCTCTGCAATTTGTTTGTTGCCATATCCCTGACAAATAAGCTCCAAAATCTCTTGTTCCCTATCTGTAAATTTAGGCAAAGATTCCTGCGCCGATTTACGTTTCCGAATTGTATTTAATTTATCCGATAATAAACCTACAATTTCATCAGAGAAATAATTGCCTCCAGCATAAACTTTTAAAATTGCCTTTTCAAACACTTCCAACTCCGAGCTCTTCAGCATATATCCTTCAACACCAGCCATTAGCATTTGTTCAAGATAGTCATCATCAAGAAACGTTGTTAGTGCTATAATCTTTAGCCCAGGATAGCGTTCTAAAGCTTGTTTCGTTGCCTCCACCCCGTCTAATTGAGGCATGTTAATATCCATAAAAACAATATCCGGACTCACCTCTTCTAATAGTTCCAACAATTCATTACCATTAGCAGCTTCTCCAACTATATCGACAAATGGAAAGCTCTGAAGCAAAAGCTTAAATCCATCTCTGAATATTTTATGATCATCTACCAGAATTACACCTATTGATTCCATACTGATATTATTAGATTATTTATCAATTGAAAGGTTAATAACAATGGAGAATCCCTCTCCTGGCGCCGTAAAAATATCACAATCTCCATCGATTGATTTAACACGATCGATAATATTATCTATTCCTCTTCCCTTTCCTTCTTCTCCATCAGTCCGTGCATAATCAAAACCTAAACCATTATCACTATATTCAAGCACCACACTGTTTTGACGACTTAATCGTATTGTAGCTTCAGTTGCATGCGCATGCTTTAGCGTATTATTTACCAACTCACTACAAATTCGATAAATGATGATCTCTCTACTCTTCGCCATTGCTCCTGAAAAATCAGAACAATCGATATTTAAATGAACCTCTCCAATATTATTTACTTTATCTTTTAGTCGATCCAGCGCTTCTACAATGTTATAGCGATTTAACACAGAAGGATTCAAATCGTTGATAACCTCTCCCACTGTCTGCAATGCTTGTCTTGATAAATTGGTTATCTGAACAAGTTTACTGTGTGCAGCTTCATCTTCTTTAAATTCCTTTTGAAGTAACTTGCTATACAATCCCACACTCGATAACATTGCCCCTAATCCATCGTGAAGATCCATTGCAATTCGTTTCCGTTCTCGTTGCTCAACTTCCATTGTATTTCGCAATAGCTTTCGATGTGTTTTCAAAAGGGTATTCATTAATCGAACTACCAATATCAAACTCAATACAAGGATGATGAAAATGATCACAAGCAGTGTTAAAATCTCATTTTTCAGTCGATTATTACTATCTATGATATAACTGTATAACGCATTTTCATACGCTTCAAATGTGGCAAGGAAAGATCGATAGGCACTAATCAACTGACTACCATTTAGTCCGCTTTCTTTCTTGAGTTCCTCTCTGATTGTACGCTCAAGCTGAAGTACCTCACTTGCAAGAAGCTCAAGCTGTCGGTCTAATAATTCTTCTTTCTCTGAATTTATCTTCGCCGATTCTTCCCGTAATTTTTTAATATCACCAATATATCTGCGAGTGTCGTTAAAACTCTCATATATCTTCGTCTCGGATTTCTTATCCACTGAATGCGTCAGCTCATCGATAATAATTCTCCCTGAAAAGACTTCTATTTCAACTTTTTCTGAAAGCTCGACCAACTCAACATACCTATTATCCTGATTTCCACTACGATCAGAAATATACATTATCCCTCCAAAAGCGATAATACTGAATACAACCAGTACAGATATAATTTTTTGCTTGATGTAAAATCGTCTTTTTAGCCCCATATTTCAGTCAACATATATTATTCAAAAAGCCATCCAGACAAATTTACAAATAAAAAGATAGTTTAAATTGTAGTTTCCTTATGAACATTACAGGAAACAGCCATTATAAAAGAAAAAGGAAAGCTTCCGTTGCAGAATTTGTCATGCTATAAATACTTTTCGTTGGAAGCTTTCCGTTAGAAAAACACTTCTAGATTGAGTCAATGGTTGATTCATTTTCCGGTTAAAAAATGATCTGAGCTAATGTTTGTGTTTTTCCGTTGACTCGTTTTCTCTTAATGGTTGAAGAAACATCCTCTAAATAAAGGAGATTATACGGATCCCCTTAGTTTTTACAAGCCATGAATCAACATATCCTCTCAAGCTATTTCGAAGTTTACGCTGCTTATTCTTATCAAATACAAGCAACTGTTTTCCTTTTCTCTTTATATAACTATTTAATTCCTTATGAACGCGATTACTAAATCTCAGAAAAGACACATTCTTTCCTGAAAACTCCTCTCGAACAACCAATTTTACGTTATGCTCATTATTCTCATTCACACAGAAGCAAACTCTTACATTGCTGTTGGTCGTTAAACTACACAATGTTCCAAGCATTTGCTGCGATGGCTTTTCTGAGTCCGCAACTACCAGTACATCCTCAATATCCATCTCCTCCTCCCCTGTCAGAACATACAACGGTTGTCCTACCTGATCGATTATATTTCCTACACGAGGATTTTTAATCAGACAATCAGAACTCATTTGAATAGACATAACAACTTCCCAATCATTCTTTACATATAATTCTGACTGAAAAAATGCAGTTACTTCTCCTTCAAAATTAATCGTGTTTACGATCTCTGGATTGATTCTATAATTCTGCAAGATTTTTTCTTTCAGAAGCATAACCTCATTTTCGGCAATAGAACGCAACATTGGAGACAAATCCTTAGCAATTGTCGATCCGTAACCAGGCTTTTGCCAGGTCTGCAGAAGATATACAACCGCTCGATCATCAAACAGGTGTTCTAATGCAAATTCCACGGAGTTCCAACTTCCTTCAGAAAAATCAGCTAACACCAAAATGTTCTTTTGTTTGTGCTTGTTGTTATGTCCGACTCCCATGTTTACCTTTTCCGACAAAAGTAGGTCTAGCACTATAATAAGAGAACAGGAGCCCTCCTAAAACTAATGGGGGAAACCCCTACTTATTCAATTCAAAAGATTAACAACAAAGCCCAAACCTTTCTTCCACAACACTTATCTACAGACACTTACAAACACAACCATATCACACACTCATTTCTACACATGACTTCACACATCAATTTCAACGGGTGTTTTTTATACATTTGCCTCTCTCAACGACAACAAAAAAGTTCATCATGAATATAAAAACAGACCGCAAAAATAGAAAATCAAGAATTCAACTTCTTCACCAATATTATGCCTACACTGGATTTTATCAATACATCAAAACCAACATCAAGAAATCAATTATTCCCTTAACTACATTTCTTGTTCTATTCTTTTTATTCGAGCGCTATATTCTTGATATTGATACACTTTTCGGCATCATATCAGAAAAATTCTCAACATTACAACTCTATACGGTTTTTCTCTTATCTGAAGTAACCATAGGACTTATCCCCCCTGAATTATACATTGCCTGGGCAAAAACATTACCTAAGGCGTTGTTACATCTGGGATTGTTGTCAATCATCTCATATGCTGGAGGAGCAATAGCCTATCTTATCGGGATATTCCTACTAAAAATAAAATCCATCCAAAAATTCGTGAATCTTAAAATGGAGAAACACATAAAACATCTTAGAAAATGGGGTGGTTTTTTAATCATTGTAGGGGCACTAACACCTGTTCCGTATTCTCTGATTAGCATGGCCGCAGGAATCATAAAATTCGATTATAAAAAGTACCTCCTTTATGGACTTTTCCGCTTTATCAGGTTTATAATATTGGGCTTTGCTATTTTTAGCCTGATCAATTAAATTGATGCTATCCTTAACTTCATAAAGACTTTTTAATTTAGGCATAACGCAACTCTGACTCATAAAACACCTCATTCCCTTAATCCCATTTTTTTGAGTAACGCTATCCCTTCGGGATGCCCCCATAGTTGCCTTAAGTTATAATCTGTATTAAATCGACTAACACAACTTTCTCGGACGTTATAGGACATATACAAGTACTTGAGAGCATTTTCATAATCCCCTAGATATACATAGCATGATGCGATACCATAATAACTAACAGGATCACGTTTAAATGAATTTATTAACATCCATTCTACCACACCTGCTATGTTTCTACTGTTGTAAGCAGCTTTTAATGTATTAATTTCATCTTCACTAAACTTCATTTGTTTGGCATGCCTCAGCAATAGCTCATATGCTTTCTGTTCATATCCAAGGTGAACATTACTCCAAAACTTCAAAAAGGTAAAACGATGAGCCTCACTCTCTTCTATTTTTAAAATCTTATCACACTCTTCAATTGTTCGCTCAATTTCTCCCTCCGCAAAATAATAGTACGAACTCAACCATAGCATCATTAACGAATAAGGATTTAACTCCAAGGCTTTATTTATATACAATCGAGCAAGACGGTGATCTCCAACAATATTCCAATACTCGGAATAATATTGCAGTGCATCTGCATTATTAGGATTTAACTTCACCGCCCGTTCCAACTCCTTTTGCGCTTCATCCCATTTCAACTCATGGTAACAAAGAATAGTACCGATTGTAGCATGCGGCTGTGATAAGTGATTATCAATGCTTAACGCTTTTTGGGCATATTTCCTACTCTTCATATAAGATTCATCCTTGTCCACCCATTCAAACCATCCATTAATCATATGAGCATCGGCCAAACCTTCGTATATGAGACTAAATTCAGGATCGTATTCCAAAGCTTTGTGATACAATTCAATACAGTGTCTCATACTTTCTGCTTTTCGATCATGCCAATAAGATCTGGCCTGATAATACAACATATTCGCTTCAGGACTCATTGAGGAAGGTGTGGTGATTCTCTGGGCTTCATCATCCGATAAAACAATATTTAACGCTGAAGTAATATCTTTTGCCACTTCATTCTGAACAGTAAAAATATTCACCAACTCTTTCTCATAGGTATCAATCCAAATACTCTTGTCTTTAGGAGCATCTTGTAATTCTATACTTACTTTAGCCAGATCACCCACTTGTATAACACTACCTTCAAGAATATAATCCACCTTCAATGCTTTGGCGATTGCAGAACTGGTCGCCTTATTACTGCTATAATATTCACTCGTTGTGCGGGATATAACCTCAAAGTCGTTTATTTCTGATAAATTTCTCCTAATATCATCAACCAATCCAAAAGCAAAATACTGATTGTCGGTATCTTCACTCTGGATCTCAAAAGGTAAAACAATAATACGTACCTTACGATCAAATATCTCATACAGAGCATACTTATTCCATACTATATTAATAAGTATAAAACTCACAATTACAAAAATTGCTAAAGAAGAGTATTCTTTCAATATAGATATTACTTTCTTTTTGTTAATGCCATTCTCTGGTGCTGGCAAATAGCTTTGCGTTGATATATTTTTTAATTGCGCCTGATTTACAATCTCTCCTCCGGCTAATTCTTCGAACAGCTTTTTACGATAATCTCCGGGAGTAAATCCAAAATAATCATGAAAACATTTATGAAAATACGATGAACTACTAAAGCCAACTTGTTCACCTATCTCTCGCAGCGATTCGCCATTATTTTCGAGCAATTCTTTCGCTCTTTCTAAGCGTATCTCTCTAATAAACTGGGTTACCGACTTATTGGTTTGCTGCTTCAACTTACGATGAATGGTAGAACGATTCATCCCCATATAATCCTCCAAATCAGCAACACTAAGCTGCTCATCACTGATATTCTCTACAACAAATTGCGCCAATCGTTGAGAAAATACATCATCCGAGGAGATATCACGAATCATCAGAGTTGTTTCTTTCAATTAGCTATCGGGGTAACACCACGTTACTTCTTGAATATACGGTAATTCGCTATCGCTAGTTCCAATATCACCCCAATAGCTAATATTGAACTTACTGAATCGACAGCTCGCTCACTCCATTACTCTTCTTTTGTACTAATATCTGAGTAGGAATCCTTTCTTTTAAATTCTCAACATGGGAAATAATTCCAATCATTTTACCATGCGATTGTAATGTCTCAAGCGTGGCAATTACCGTTTCCAACGTCTGTGAATCGAGCGTTCCGAAACCTTCATCAATAAACAAGGAATCGATGCTAACATTGTTACTTGCGAGATCAGACAATCCTAATGCTAACGATAAGCTAATCAAAAACTTTTCACCTCCACTAGATGTATCTACATAGCGTGTTTCATTGGTTTGATAATGATCAACAAGCTTGAAAAACAACTCCTCCCCTGGCTTATAAGTAGCATCCATTTTCAAAGAGTATCTTTTATTCAGCTTGTAAAGATGAACATTTGCCAACTGAATCAAATTACTCAAAGTCAATCGTTGCACGTAAGTATTAAATGCATGCTTTGAACCTCCAAGTAAATTCATCAAATCACTCCAGCGTTTAACCTCCTTCTCTTGCTGAGATATTTCATCAAACACCTTCTGATTCCTGGCCTTAATCTGGTTATCCAATTCAAATTTCTGACGAATCTCTCCTATTCGCTCAACGAGCTTCTGTTGATTCTTTTGCAATTCCTCATTTAGTTTACTTACCTCTTCCAAAGTCTGTGTAAATTGCTTCTGCTCTTTTTGATCCTCAATATCTTTTTTCAAGCGTTCCTTTAAGGTATTTATCTTAACCTCTTTCTCTTGTAATTGCTTAACAATTTCTATATATTTTGCCTTCTCATCAACACTAAGTAAAGCCTTCGTAACATTCTCTCGTGTTTGAAATCCTTCAACAATAATGCGCCCATTAAACTCGCCCCTTGTCTCCTCTAATTCCTTTTGATAATTGATTAGCTGATTCTTTAAATTCTCCAATTCCCTGGAACGAACAACCAACTCCTGCTGCGATAAGTTAACCTCTTTCTCTGCCTGATCATGGTGTTTAAAAGCCTGATCCTTTAGCTTCTGTAACTCTTCCCGTTTTGATGCCACACTAAATGCAAGTGGCAATATCTCTCCACGTTTTTTACGATTAATCTTAAGCTTATCTTGAACCTGAAGCAATTCCTGCTCAGTCTGCTTCTCAACTTGTTCCTTCTCCTTTATTTGAGGATCTGTATTACGCAAGTCATTACTCAATTGGGCAATTTCATTAGCAACTTCAACCTGCTTCTTTCCTGCTGATTCATATCGTTGGATACGCTTTTCCAACTCTTTTACAAATTCTTCACTTTCCTCCACCAACGGTAAAGTCAACTTATAAATACCCAATTTATCTTGTAACTGAGCCTCTAATTCTGCCGTCTCCTCTTTTAGCTTACTCCAAGATGACTTCCGCCTTTTCAGCTCTTCCGTCAACACCTCTTCTTTCTCTATAAATCTCGAATGCTTAACTTTTAGATCATTAACCTGGTTTCGTTGTAACTGTGCAGAACGCTCTAATTCCTCTTTCTTATTTTGAATTTGCTGTAATTCCTTTAGCTTTTCATTCAACTGTATTCGTTCTTTCTCAACAGCTTTTAATCGTTCTGTCAAGTCCTCTTTTTCTATCAACTTTTCTTGTAAATCTAAAGCTATAAAAGCTTTTTCAATCTTGTCCATTTGCAGGCCAACAACAGAGAACTGTTTTTCTCCACTTTCACATTTGGTTTTTAATGTGGAAATATTGATATCCACTGAACGATCTTCTCGTTGCAGCAGTTCTAGCTGTTTCTTGCGCTCTTCTACCTTTTGCTTAGATTCAGATAATTCTGCCACCCTATACGACTCCACAAACGGATGTTCTTTGGATCCACACAGCGGACAAGAAACACCAGGCTCTAACTTTTTCCTTTCGTTTTCAAGCCCTTGAATACGCTGTTCTAATTCGACAATTCGCTCGGCATCTTTTAATGCTCCTTCAACAACTTTTATTCGTTCCAGAAGTTCTTGTTTCACTTTCTGATGTGAAGCTATTGCCTTCTTATTCTCTTGAAATTCTTTGTTGAATTGCTCACTTTGCAACTTATAATTACTCCATTCCTCAGCTAATCGCACGCCATCCCGATAACCAATATGTCGCTTTTCTAACAATTCAACCAAGGAATTTAATTTCTGCGAATCATACGCTTTAAGCTTATTACTGATCTCTACAATATCCTTCTCAATAGATGCTAACTGAGTGACCTGTTGATCAAACTTCTGTCGACATTCTTTTCCAAGCTTTTGCGTTCTCTCTAGCTCTGAATCCTGATTTTTAATCCCTGCACCTTCTTGCTTCAGCTGAGTAAAGTTCTGTTTTCTCACCGATAAACCTGCTTGCCATGAACCAAACTCTTGTTCCAATTGAGGTACAGTTTTATGCTGCTCCAGAAAAAACTCAATCTTCTTCAACAAGATCTCATGTTCTTCCTTCTTTTGTTTGGTAGTTTTAACATCCCCTTTCAACTTCATTAGTTGTTGATGGTTATCCTCCTTTACTTTTTGCAGATCGATTATACGATTAGAATCAGTCTTAATGACACTGTCAAGCGTAGTCAGCTCCTCCAATTTTGGTAACCATTGCTTAAACAGCTCCTCCTGCTTCTGAAATTCCTTGCGATACTTAATCTCAAGTTCCTTCAATTCAACTAATCGTTTTTTAATAACAACTATCGCCTTACTCAGTTCCTCCTCTTTATACTTACCATGAGCAATCTCTTTCTCCAGACGAATCATGGTATTCAACTGCTCTTTAAAAGGTTCAGCCTTCTCATGCTGCTTTAATGCCTCAACAAGTGACTTTGATTTCTTCTTCTCTTCCTGTAAAGCCTGCAGATTCTGTTCTAATCGTAATTGTTCTTTCTCTAGCTCCTGCTCTCTTTTAAACCACAACAGGATATTTTCAAGCTCTTTCTGTTGCTTCCCTAATAATTGCACCTCTTTAACAATAGATACCTGCTCATTTTCAAGTTCCTTGCGCACTTCATCACTCAGCAAATCTTCACTATTAATCTTAGCCCGAATATCTCTTAAGATTCGTTCCTCGGCAAACCTCCTTTCACCTATTGTTTCCCCTATTTTTTTGTAAATATCCTCTCCCGTAATCTGCTCTAAAAGCTTACCTTTCTCCTGAGAACTTGCAGACAAAAAAGCAGCAAACTCGCCTTGAGCTAACATCGCAGAACGCAAAAACTGTTTATAGTTTAGTTGAGTAATAGATTCAATTGCAGCTTTCACTTCCATTTTCTTTTCAGCAACGATCTTGCCTGAAGAAAGATCTTTCAAACGAACCTCCTCTTTCGGGTTTGCTAACACCTTCCCCGATTTGGTCTGCAATCTCATACTCCAAAATGCCTCATACTGCTGTCCGTTATTCTGAAAACTAACGCGCGACATAGCCTCTCCTGCACCATAACTCACAACATCACGTAAACTAGCCTTAGCATTCCCATTATTAAAACGAGGAACCTGATGATAAAGAGCTATAGTAATTGCATCCAGAATTGTTGTCTTTCCTGCTCCAGTTGAACCTGTTATAGCATATAATCCAACATCCTTAAACTGTTCACTTTCAAAGTCTATCACCAAAGGAGATGCCGCCTTTAATGAATTTATATTTTGTAGTTCAATCTTTAGTATTCTCATCTAGCCAGCTTTAATTCCCCTGAGCAATTTGTAATGCCTCATTAAAGGCATCAAAGATTTCGGGATTCTCATCAATGTTAAATCCAGTCTCATCACATTTCATCTTAAACACATCAATGGGGGCAAGTTCCTTTATGTGTTTTGCATGTTCAATTAACGCATCTAATCCGGCTTCATCCCTATCATTTTTAAGCGTAATTTTCAAGACCTCCAACTTCATATCAGCAACAGCTTCATTAATCTCCTTGCTCTCAATCTTTGTATTGTTAGTATTATCAATAACCACTTCAATCCAAGGAGTAAGGTCATGTTCTTCCTCATCAATCGCTTTCAACTCTTCAATACATGCCGACACCACCCCTTTTACGCGTGCAACCTTTCTAAAGCCAGGTACTGTCACATCATTAATATCAGTTACTTCTCCGTTGTTCGTAGTAATTTCAACCACCTTCTTATCATACCCTATTTCACTAAAGCTTAATACATTTGGAGAACCACTATAACGTATATCATCCCTACCAGCAACTTTCTGCGGTCGATGCAAGTGCCCTAGGGCTATATAATCAAATATATCTGGAAAATCTTCAGCTCCAATATCCCCCAAGTTTCCTACATAAATCCGCTGCTCACTTTCAGATGTAGATCCCCCTATAGCAAATAGATGTCCCATACCTATTACAGGTACACCTTCTGTTTTTATATCATCACAGCCATCTCCAACTTCGGTATAATGACTTACCAAAGCTTTCTTGTAACGCTCCCCAATATCTTCAAACGACTCTCCAGCAACAGCCCTTCTGATATCTTGATCTCTTAGGTATGGAACAGCTGCCACAATGACTTTTTCATCATTAACCTTAAGCTGTAATATCTCATCGTCAACATTGTCGGTTGCCTTACCAATAACATGAACATGTAATGCTGCCAGTAACTCCTTAGGAGCATTAATATTACCAGGAGCATCATGATTTCCACCTGTTATTACCACGTGTTTGCAGGAACTTTGTCTCAATCGAACCAAGAAATCGTAATAAAGCTTCTGACTTTGTGTAGGAGGAACTCCTGTATCAAAAATATCACCTGAGACCAACAATACCGAAATCTCATTTTCGTTTATGTAGTTCAACAGCCATTCAAGAAACAATGCTTGCTCTTCGTGTTGTGATTGCTCATGCAAGCGATGTCCTAAATGCCAGTCTGACGTGTGAAGTATCTTCATTTATATGGTTGTTATTTACGCATGCTTAATTCAAAAACGAAAGTACAAAAAGTAATTTGGATTGTTTTGCAACACTGACTTTTCATTTTCAGATTCATCTAAAAACAAAAGGTTGATTATAGTGTTTAGAACTACTATAATCAACCTTCGTTACATCAATCTTTAAGAATTCAACCTATAACTTAATTGCCTCGTTATAAATTTTCTTAATATTTTCAGGTGTTGCTGGAGAACTTCCATTTTTTAATCCTTGTTCAGTAACCACCAAATACTTAAAGTTCTCAATCTGATACTTCTCCATCATTTTCTTTCCGCAGCTAATTGGGCAGCCATCGATCACTAACACATCCTTCTGTTTAATATCCGCAATAACTTTTTCGATACCAGCCCCTACCTTAGCCAAACAGCCCATATTTCTATGACCTCCGATCTTTAATGCTCTACTTACTTGATCAGCAATCATTCCTACATCTGAAGCCCCTGAACATGTTAAGACTATTTTGTTCTCATCTGTTCCACACGAACATTTATTGTTTTCCATATCAATACCTATTATAACTAAATTCCTAAAATCAAATGTATTCCAAAAAAAAAGGTTGATTATAGCAGTTACAACTACCACAATCAACCTATCTTAGAATATATTTATAAATTGGATGAGTGTCTGGTTGACAAGCTAGAGCTGCTTATCAAACCATATTTTTCCTATTCTTACATCACAAAATTAAAGATGAATCCTACGAGCACAATTCCTGCTGCAACAATACCAACAAACGCCGCAATCATTTGCCATTTCAACACCTTCTTTAAGATAATTATCTCGGGTAATGATAAGGCAATAACCGACATCATAAAGGCTAGTGCTGTTCCCAATGAAACACCTTTTTCAATGAGCACACTAACAATAGGAATAATTCCTGCGGCATTCGAATACATCGGAACTCCCAGCAAGATAGCCAATGGCACTCCATACCAACTATCTTTTCCTAGCAATGCTCCAAGGAAATCTTCAGGCACATAACCATGTGCTCCTGCGCCTACAGCAATACCCAGTACAATGTATATCCATATCTTACCAACAATCTCCTTAACAGCAATATAACCACCTTTAATTCGATCATAAAAAGCAAGCTTTACTTCCTCTACTCCCTCTTGATTAGTCTTCACCTGGTACACCCATTCAGCCACATATTTCTCTAACTTAAGCTTACCAATTAACCATCCAGATAAAATGGCAATGGCGAGACCTGTTCCCATGTAGATTATAGCAACCTTCCAGCCGAACAATCCTACAAGCAACACAAGCGCAACTTCATTGATCATTGGTGCAGCAATTAAGAATGAAAATGTAACTCCCAATGGAACACCAGCCTCAACAAAACCTAAGAACAAAGGGATAGCCGAGCATGAACAAAATGGAGTCACAATACCAAGTAATGCTGCCATCACATTACCAGTAAAGAGTGATTTACCTTCCAATATCTTTCTTGTCTTTTCTGGTGTAAAATAGGTTCTAACAATCCCAACTCCGAAAATAATCAACACCAAAAGAAGCATCACCTTGGGGACTTCGAAAATAAAGAAGCGCAATGTTTCGGTAAGATGTTCTCCGGAACTCATACCAATAACATCATCGATTATAAAATCTGCAAAATTCTGCAAATTCATATACATGAACACCCACACCGGTAATAAAACTAACGGAAGCAACCAACCACTTGTTGATCTGTTCAATGCAATTACTTTTTCCTTCATCTCAATAGAAGTTTTTTGTTTGTTCTACTTTCAACTCTTTAGGTAACCACTCAGTCGTTACCTTTGGCTCAAAATCATTCGCAAAACACGAACTAAAATCTTTAATTGTTTTCCAAAAACATTATGAGGATATAATAAATACCCACGGCGATAAATAATATTGCAACAATGCGTCTAAACCAAGTTTCAAATGTCTTTAGTTTATTGTAGACATTTCCAATAGTTCCAACACCAAAGGCAATCAGCCATGCAAAGATGATCACCGGAATTCCTGTAGCAATCGCGAAAAATATTGGTAAGTACAAACCGCTGGCACTACTAATGGTCATAGGCATTAACATTCCAAAATACAGAACTCCACTATATGGACAGAATGCCAGTGCAAATACGATACCCAGCAGAAGTACCCCCCAGAATCCACTATTTGATCTTTTCTCCATCATCTGAGTTAAAGAACCAACTCCTGGAATACTAAGCTTTAGAATACCTAACATAAACAAACCAATAACGACCAATAGAGGACCTAGAATTTTTTCGCCCCATTCTTGAAAGAAACCTTCAAATTCAAACTGACTAGCGCTAAAGAAGAAAAGTAAACCAATTCCTGTATAAGCAATAGCTCTTCCAAGCGTATAAACCAATCCACTAATAAACACTTTACGCTGACTCTCAATGTCTTTACTAATGAAGCCTATCGCTGTTATGTTTGTTGCCAGTGGGCAGGGACTTATGGCTGTCATAAGTCCCAATAGAAATGCCGATAGAATTGGCAGTTGAGAATTCTCAAAAAGATTCTGTAATACTTCCATTTCTATAACATTGAATCAATTGTTGATTTTATTTTACTCTTCAATTTTTCAGGACGTGTACGTGCATTCATGAAAGCTGCGTTGGTCAAATTCACAACTTTGTCTCCTCCTACAATCAACAACGTTTGTCCGTTAACCTTGTACTTTTTGATAGCTGGATTCTCTTTTTCAGTATCACGATTAATTGATACAAATGAAACTTTATTTCCATATAGATCTTTAATCGCTTCTTTTGTAACTTTCTCTACAGCCTGACATGTTGCACAACGTCGCGTAGCGTGGAAATAATATGCTTTTACAGCACCATTAGCTTTTACTGATGAACAACAAGCTTTTTTATCTGCCGCTGGAACCTTACATCCTGCACATTGAGCTGATACACTCGCAACTCCAATAACTAAAAGCAAACTTAAAATTGATACTAATTTCTTCATAGGGTAATTTGATTTTTTAGTATTAATAATATTTACAGTCCAAGTAATAAAATGCCAAATATTGGCCTAAACTACTTGGTTAATATTTTAGTTAACTCATCAACTGAAGGAATCATTCCACGTACAACAACTTCTCCATCTACAACTAACGCAGGCGTAGTCATTACACCTAACTGCATAATCTCAACAATATCTTCTACCTTAGTAACGGTAGCATCAATGTTATTCTTTTCAACTACCTCTCTGGTAACTTTTTCAAGGTTCTTACACTTTGCACAACCTGTTCCTAAAACTTTTATTTCCATAATTCTTTCCTTTAATTCGTTGTTCGCCTAATTACGAACATTATACTTAAAAAATATTATAATTTCATCTGTTTAAACTTTCTTGACTTCTTAACGTTCAAAAAAATTTAAGACATTCAAGAACTCACATAAATTTTAATCTTCCGCATGTGTCTATTTTCGGATAATGAAAATTCATGTTCATTTCATTAGTCCTTTAAAAAGCATCTGGGCTTCTTTCCAGTTCTCTTTATTCACACAATACTTAATTCGAGGTGCACATATCTCTCCCTGAATCAATCCTGCATCTTTCAATTCTTTCAAATGCTGCGATAATGTAGATTTTGCAATAGGAAGTTCCTCACTCAAATCTCCACTATAACAACATGCCTGCTTTGAAAGCAACTCTAAGATATACACACGCACTGGATGCCCCATTGCTTTAGCATATCTTGCTAACTTTTGTTGATCATTTGTTGTTACTGTCGCAATCTTCATAATTCCTGTTCGTAAATTTACGAACAAAAGTATATCTTTTTTATTTAATCCCAAATTTGTAAGCCATTTTTTATTTATCCTACGATTAAACGGGCCTCTCATGTAGGTCTTTCACAAAATAAATATGTCTCCGTTGAATGAAGCATCTACCTTAATATTAGCACTTGACAAAAAAGCAACATTTAGGAAATGCAATAAGAGGTAATATCGAAAAACTCTTTGGGAAAATTCAATCTAAAGCAAATGAGCTTCCCAATATCATAAAAGGGAAGCTCCATATTTTATTATTCTTCACTTATAACTTGTAGATGATCTCTCCATTCTGTAGGAACATCAGCCAACGAATAGACTTTCAACTCATCCTTGCTTGCACTTGCTGACGAACTTGTAAGATGCTCATGCAAAAACTCGGTGTCTAACTTATACATTGCTCCTGTTGCTGGATCCACAATTAATAATCCAATTACTCCCCCGAAAAGGATATTTCCAAAATACCAACCATCGAGTTTGTACTCAATAGGTACTGTACGTGTATCGTATCCATCTTTTTCAAATCTTACCTGATAACGTGCACGCGAGAAGAAACCATTGCTTGCCTTTAGCTTCATAGTAGCAGGAGTATTACCTTTGTAAACCTCAATTCCTTTCTTATCGGTTATGGTAATTTTAGCCTCTGAAGGGGTACTGTTAATTGAAATTGGATAACTACTTTTACTTACAATACTAGCACATCCTGTAGCGAATAACATAATTACTGCTAACGACAGCGAGATTAGTGATCGTTTCATTTAATTGTTGTTTTTTCAATATTCTGCCTACTTCTGTTTTAAGTCTTTATTCAGCATATTCCGACTCATCATAAAATTCTATTAACTACACCGTATACAATGCTCTTCAAGTAGATTTGACCATTATATTTGTCGACTATAATCTACTCTTTCAATACTGCTGACTATATCAAAACACATGCCAAGTTAAATATTTTTATGGATAAATAAAAGAACAAACCCAACCATGATCTTTCCCAAAAAATTTGTTTGCTCTTGGGAATAATGGTAATTTCACAAAAACATAAACGGTGCGTAATTGTCTTATTGGCAGTTAGTACAATTGAATTATTGATGAAAACACAACCCAAAAAGAATAAACGGAAATCGAGGATGGAATTACTTCATCAGTACTACTCCTACACTGGCTTTTATCGTTTTGTGAGAAAAAGCTTCAAAAAAGCGATTACTCCAATTGTACTTTTTATTGGTTTAATATTCATTTTAGAGTACTATATCCTTGATTTCAAAGATATATTTGCACACATCTCTGAAACCTATTCCAATGTAACCTTATACCTTATCTTTCTTGTTTCAGAAGCATCCATAGGACTTATTCCGCCAGAAATATATATCGCTTGGGCAAAAACACTACCTAATCCGATTCTCAATCTATCATTACTGGCAATAGTCTCCTACATAGCAGGCTGCATCGCTTTTGGGATAGGAAGATTGATATTACGAATACCTCTTATAAAAAGCACAGTCCAGATTAAATTAGAGAAACATATGCGACTCATTCGTCGCTGGGGAGGATTAATCATTGTTGTTGGTGCATTAACCCCACTATCATTCCCCCTCATTAGCATGGCAACGGGTGTTATAAACTTCAGTTTTCAAAAGTACCTTCTATTTGGATTATCCCGCTTCCTACGATTCTATATTTTAGCCTTAGCAATTTTCCAAGTGGTGGGGTAAAAGGTTTTGTTTCGCAGCCATTTGAAAAAAAATATCTCTAGCAACGAATGATTTAGCCACTCTTTTTCTCTCCATAACTTTATCCAACCAAGACCTTCTGAAAAAAGTGATGGATATAGAAGCTGCTGACAACTAATGGACAATATTCTTTCTGATTTCCTGCTCCAACTCTTTAGTATATTTTCCGTATTTCGCAAACTCACTAGGATTCTCTTGAAGCCATTCAGGTCCAACACCAGAAAACGATTGAGGTTGTGTATGCATAACAACTTGGATCTGTCCCTCCGTTTTTATCGAAGCCACTGCACTGTTGGCCAATTTTTCCAAGTCAATTTGCTCTGTCAAGCCAGGAGTCTTGCACATCCATGCTTGAAACACTTCAACATTTGAAATCTTAACTGTTTCTTTATCCTTCTGTGTTTCCTCAATTGATAACATATTTCTCCCACCTGAAGAATTCAGATACCCTTTCATTCTATTGTTTTTCCATTCTCCTGATGTAACCCCTGAGCTAACCTTATCATAGAACATTTCAACCTTAGCATCTTCGTTCCTTACGAATGTATTGTTATAGATTTTATTCTCGAACGAACCACTTGTCTCATATCCCACTGCCTGAAAATATCTTTCATACATCCCATCATAGTTATGAGAGAAATCGATCGCATAATCAGGAGAATTATAAATAAAATTGTTGGCAAAAGTAATATGCTGTGCAGCCATATGTCCCACAGGATTGCCATCTTCAATAAAGTTCTTACACCCACTATTAAATCGAATAACAGCTGGAGGAAATCTATCTTCTCGCTGTTTCATATTACTATTTAAAGGCACATAAGAACCATAAGGAAACGAGAAATAGTTACCAGCAACAACATGTCGATCCATCCACATCCCCAAACCACCACATTTACGGTCAGGATCATCACCAATAAAGTGATTATGAAGAAATACTGTCTGGTGTCCTTGTCTGAAACTCATTTGAGACTCACAGTTTTTAAATGTATTGAAAAGGTAAACATTCTCGTGACTCTTATTTTCGATCAACTCAACCTCTCCATTCTGACGTTCAAACAGATTATTATCAATTACACAGCGCCCATAGCCCAACTGACCTAGTCCAATGCGCATGGCAGATCCGGTATTGGCACCCAATTTAAATGGAGTAGAAAAGTAGCAATGATCAACACGATAATACATGGCATACTTCAGGTCATCACCAGGAACACGTTGTCCGAGATCAAGATATAGACGCCATCCAAAGTTGTCAGCAAAATAACAATGATCAATGCGGGTATATTGCGGCATCCTATCTTCCTCTTTCTGATAAAGCGAAGCTATGCAGGCACGATTATGACATTGAAAAAAAGCACACTCGGTAACGCGACAATAATCTCCTTTAATATCAATCACTGGTTGTCCTCCATCCATACCGTTGGCTTCCAAACCATCCTTAAAAAAGATTCCACTTAACTCAACATGATTTCCTGATACCACAATACAGGTATTATCATCAAAAATCACCTCTCCAGGAGTTTCTGCTGCGATCACCAAGGGATTAGTCTTTGTCCCTGATTTGGTTATCTCAATTTTAAATTGACTGTATTGACCATTTTTGATATAAACGGTATCGACATCAGAAGTAGTTATTATTTGCTTTAGCTCACTTTCACTTCCTACAACGATCTTTGATGACACTTTTGAGCATCCATTAAGTACAATAAATGCGATAGCTTGCAACAATACTATGAATCTAATAGACATAAACGATATAGTTATTGGTTATTGAATTGATTAACTAGATTTTCTTAAACAAATCAATAAAATCTAAACTATATCGTATTCAAGATAATCGTCAATAACTATCACATTTCATTCAATATGGGGAAAATAATACAATTATCCGGTGAAAATCAGCAATTCGGGGAACCTACATTTGTATCTCAAAATCATCGGCATCTTTTAATACCGGAAATTTCGCTCTAAAATCTTCAAGATCTTCTTTACAAAAGGTTACTTCCTGAACAATTTCGTCATTGAGGCTATCACTATTTAGACGTGCACCTTTAAAATCAAATATCAAAGAATCCCCTACATAGTCGACACCCATTTGATCACATCCTATTCGATTGACACCCACTACATAGCTCTGATTCTCAAGAGCACGAGCCTTTAATAAAGTGCTCCATACATCATCTCGAGATGCAGGCCAGTTTGCCGAATACATCAGCACATCGTAATCGTTGCGGTTTCTACTCCATACAGGAAAGCGCAAATCGTAACAGATTTGAGGACAAATACGCCATCCTCTCCATGATATTACCTTCCTCTTATTTCCGGATGAAAAATGCTGATTCTCGTTTCCCATTCTAAACAAATGACGCTTATCGTAGCACCCCATTTCTCCGGTAGGATACACCCATACCATCCGATTGTAATAATCATCATTTTCTTTAACGATCAGACTTCCACATATCAAGGCATCATATGTAGAAGCCTGTTTTGCCATCCAGGCTATAGTTGGACCACTCATCGACTCAGCTAATGTAGAGGAAGCCATACTAAAACCAGTAGAAAACATTTCAGGCAACGCAATAACATCTGCATTTTTAATGTGATCTTTCATCAATTCCTCGATATGTTTCAAATTCTGATCTTTCTTTTCCCAAGCAAGATCAACCTGAACTAAAGCAAAAGTCAATGAGTTTTTCATAATTAGTCTAATTTTCCAACAGTGAAGTTTTCAGGATACTTTCCAACAACATCTTTATAAAATCTCTTGGCACGAATCAAGTCTGCACGAGCATCATCTGACAGTTCAAACTCTTCAACAACACCAATGCGTTTTTGTCCGTAATCAAATATACCAAAATATACAGGAACATCAGCCATCTTAGCTATAGCATGAAAACCTGCTTTCCAACGTGCCGTAGGTTTACGTGTACCTTCAAGAGCAATAGCCAGTTGCATTTTATCACGCTTTTTGAACTCATCAGCTACCTGCATAATCATATTCGCCCCTCGCTTTCGATCGACCGGGATACCACCCATTCCTTTCAATATAGGTTTTAATATACCTTTGAATAATTCCTGTTTCACCATCACATAGGCCTTTCCTCCTACCGATGTATAAAATATCCACGACCACACAAAATCCCAGTTACTGGTATGTGGAGCTCCCAGAATAATACATTTCTTCACATCTAAGTCTCCCCCAACAGGAGTCCACCCTCCCATTTTGAGCAACAGTTTACATATTCCTTTTAACATCTGATTATTTTTTCACAAAAATAATAATTTCTCTCTATACCTATCATCAAGCCAATACGAACTGGAAAATTCATTATTAAGTATACAATAAAACACTATCTTCCAGAACACAAATCGAAGGAATCTGAGCCCTCAGACTTTATACGCAAAGCAAGCTATTCACTATTTGACGAGGTACTTTCAGTGCTATCATTGCTGATCATAAGGTAAAATTCAATTCATAGCATTCCAACATTCACAGAATCAGGATCCGTAGGCCTTACCCCCTCCTTACTCCTGCTTCGCCCCAACCTCGGAAATCCCTACGGAATAGTAAGCTTTTTGTAGGGATTCTCTAGAACTTTGTAGAGAATCGGTATAGAAGCGCATGTAAATAGAGACTTTACACACTCTTACTCTCCTCCAAATTACATACATAAAATAACGCCACACCCCAAAAAGGTTTTCCCTAAACCATGGCTGTTTCTAAGATTATTATTATCTTCGAGATACCTTATCCTGAGTGACAATTCAAAGTCTTTTCAAACAAACATCATATCTAAAAATAAAAACCGGATGTACCTCATCCCCTAACAAACATGTGACAAAGTCGTGACAAAAGTGTATCAAATATGCCTATATGTCAAGTTTGACACGGGTCTAGCACGTATCTGTCACGACTTTGGTCTTAACAGGGGATAACCAAAAGCCTTCTGCCTATTGCTGTACATCTCTATTTAATCTCCATTTTTCTACATTATGATAACTTTTCTACTACTATTCCCCTCAAAGTCCTTACTATTTCTTACCAAAGCCTACATACTGCGCACATTGAGTAGAACTAGAGAAGAGTTTGACAAGGCTTTGAGAAGGCTCAGAGTAGACTTTGACTAGATTCCAACTTTGTTTATCTTTATGGTCAGTAACCGATAAAAGCATACAAACATGAACATTCAGTATATCGATATTCACACGCATTCGCACCAATCAACACCCAACATCTTTAAAATATCGAATATACTTATCATCAAAACAACGCTAAATCCTCATGAATATATTCCTCCATTCAGTGTTGGCATTCATCCATGGCACATCAATGAGTCTTCGAAACAGATTGATCTCGATCTTTTGTTCCAGATCGCATCCTCATCAGATTGTGTGGCTATTGGCGAGATAGGTCTTGACAAAGTTAAAGGACCATCGATTGAAATACAACTTGACATACTTCATAAACAGCTGCAAACTACCGAAAAACTAATGAAGCCTGTGATTCTGCATTGTGTTAAAGCATATGACTTATTAGCTCAGCTAAGAAAACAATTACAGCCCATAGTACCATGGATAATTCATGGCTTTAATGGATCGGAGCAATTAGCCTTGCAATTGGTAAAACAAGGCTTTTATCTCTCTTTTGGACATCAAATATTAAATCCTAAGTCGAAAGCTTCAAAAACATTTATAAATTTGCCGCTCGATTACGTGTTTTTCGAAACCGATGAGAACGAAGCATCAATTGCACACATTTATCAGCAAGCCGCCCGTTTAAAGTCGATTGATGAAAACGTGTTAAAAGATAAAATCAGGGATAATTTTATTAAGGTATTTGGAGATGGATTGGTTGAATAGAACTGAACTGCTTGTTGGAAAAGAAGGTATTGAGAAATTACAGAAAGCACATGTATTGGTAGTAGGCCTAGGTGGTGTTGGTGCATATGCAGCAGAACAGTTATGCCGTGCAGGTATTGGGAATATGACTATCGTTGATGGTGATGTGGTAGATACAACTAACCGCAATCGACAGCTTCCTGCTTTGATTAGTAACACAGGAAAAGAAAAAGCAGAGATCCTGCGTGAACGTTTCCTTGACATCAATCCAGATCTTAATCTTGTTGTAATCAATGATTTTCTAAAAGATCAAAACATGATCGACTTATTAGAGAATCAATATGACTATGTAGTAGATGCCATTGATACCCTTGCTCCAAAAGTATACCTGATTTATCATGCCTTTCAGAAAGGTTATCCTGTCATCAGTTCGATGGGGGCCGGCGGTAAATTCGATCCATCAAAAGTTCAGGTTACCGATATCGCAAAAACTCATAATTGCAACCTGGCCCGTATGCTACGCAAACGCTTGGGAAAACTAGGAATTAAGAAAGGTGTTAAGGCCATCTTTTCATCAGAACTAATCGACAAATCGAAGGTCGTTTTGGAAGAAGGACAGAATAAAAAATCAGTGGTGGGAACCATTTCTTATATGCCTCCAATCTTTGGATGTTTCTGTGCATCTGCCGTAATCAGAGAAATTCTAGGAGAATAAAGAAATCCTTCACATTAGCTTTTAGGTTCATTTTCAGCCATTTATAAAACACATTTGAAGCATTTTTAAAAAATCTGGTCATCATCACATCACTATTCCAATTTCATTTGTAAATTTGTAATCGTTTTAAAGTTTTATTATTCCGATTGCTCTATGTCAAGGGGAATCATGATATGTAGCTCGCGATACTACAACAAAAACTTTGTTTTACCATTCAAGACACTCACGGTGAAATCCATTAAAACTTTGTCTGCCTTGACTGATAAAAGCTAAATATAAATTTTAACCGATCTCAGGTTTTTGATAGTTAACTAAATTGTTGATTCACCAGGAACAGAGATACTAAATATGTTATAGAATAGAATGGCTAGATCACAACAGACATTTAACAAACGAGAAAAAGAGAAAAAAAGAGAACAAAAAAGACTTGCAAAGCAAAAGAAAAAAGACGAGCGTAAAGCTCAGGAAAAAGCAGGTTTCGATTCAATGATTGCCTATGTTGATGAAAATGGCATGATCACCGATACTCCACCTGATTTAACTAAAAAGACAAAGGTAGAAGCAGAATCAATTCAGATTAGTGTTCCTAAAAAAGAGGATGAAGATCCGATGCACTACGGTACTGTTGATTATTACAATCACGACAAAGGCTTTGGATTTATCATTGACAAAGATTCGAAAGAGAAGTACTTTGTACACGTAAATGATTTGAATCAACCGATTACTGCTGGCGATAAAGTTACCTATGAATTAGCCAGAGGTCAAAGAGGTATGAATGCCGTTAATGTTAGTCAGGATTTAAAATAATCCTGCTTCTTTATACTACTCAAGCCATCCCGGAAGATAAGTCAATGTTTCTAAGGCTATTGGTTCGTTAAGAGCCGTTGCCTCCCAGGAAACAAAATCTTCCGGTATTTGCGTTATTGTTATTATATGATGAAGTTCATCTTTTTGATGATGCTTTTTTCCCTTGGAAATTGTATTTTTACACGCCTCGTTGAACTTCGGTACAACGATCGAAAAATGAGCCTTGCTCTTGTGGATATTTTGGAAACATTAAGGTAACATTAGCCTTAAATCACCGAATATGTTCGCTTGAGTGTATAATTGATTGAATTTTTTGATAGTTTTGCGCAATTTTTTACTTGAAAGCTATGGCAAAGATAATTAATGAAGTATCAAGAACCTTTAATGAGTATCTAATAATACCAGGGTTGACCACTAAGCAACACACCCCTGATAATATTAGTCTAAGGACACCTCTTGTAAAGTTTAAAAAAGGAGAAGAGTCGAAAATTACCTTGAACACTCCGTTCGTATCGTCAATCATGCAAGCAGTTTCTGATAGTGGAATGGCTATTGCTTTGGCTAGAGAAGGTGGAGTATCATTCATCTTTGGATCTCAATCTATCGAAGATCAGGCAAGAATGGTACACGAGGTAAAAAACTACAAAGCTGGTTTTGTAGAAAGTAGAGCCAATGTTACTCCTGAACAAACTTTAGGTGACATCATCGAATTAAAAGCCAGAACTGGCTTCTCAACTATTGGTGTTACCGAAGATGGTTCGGCCAATGGCGTTTTTGTAGGAATCGTTACTGGACGTGATTATCGCGAAGGGAAAGATAGTCATGACAAGAAAGTGAAAGATTTCATGACTCCAATTTCAGAGTTGATTACAGGTAAATTAGGATTAACCTTGTCTGAAGCTAACGACATTATCTGGGATCATAAATTGAATACTCTTCCTATTCTTGACGAGAATCAGAAATTACAGTACTTCGTTTTCCGTAAGGATTACGACAATCATAAAGATCATCCAAACGAGTTGTTGGATGCTAACAAGCGCTTAATTGTAGGTGCTGGTATTAACTCAAGAGACCACAAGGAACGTGTTCCTGCGTTGGTAGAAGCTGGCGTTGATGTATTATGTATCGACTCATCAGATGGTTTCTCAGAGTGGCAAAAAGAGACAATTGGCTTCATCAAAGAAGAGTATGCTGGAAAAGTAACTGTTGGTGCAGGTAATGTAGTAGATGCTGAAGGATTTAGATATCTTGCTGAAGCTGGTGCTGATTTCATTAAAGTTGGTGTTGGTGGAGGTTCAATCTGTATCACTCGTGAACAAAAAGGTATCGGTCGTGGTCAGGCTACATCAATCATTGAGGTTGCTAATGCTCGTGATGAGTACTTTAAAGAAACTGGTGAGTACATCCCTATCTGTTCTGATGGTGGTATTGTACAGGATTATCATATGACACTTGCCTTAGCTATGGGTGCCGACTTCCTAATGATGGGAAGATACTTTGCTCGTTTTGACGAGAGTCCTACTCGCAAGCTTCTTATCGGTGGAAACTACGTGAAGGAATACTGGGGAGAAGGTTCAAACAGAGCAAGAAACTGGCAACGTTACGATATGGGAGGTAATGCAGCGCTTAAATTCGAAGAAGGTGTTGACAGTTATGTTCCTTACGCTGGTAAGCTAAAAGATAACCTTGACATTACTTTAGGTAAGATTAAGTCTACCATGTGTAGCTGTGGAGTATCAAACCTTCAAGAGCTTCAATCAGATGCTCGCTTAACTTTGGTATCTTCAACAAGTATCATTGAAGGTGGAGCGCATGATGTTATCGTGAAAGACTCAAAGAACTAAAAAATATAGTAGTCACAGACTACATGCTATTTGATCAAAAAAGCTTCCGTCAGCTAGTCTGGTGGAAGCTTTTATTTTTATCTAATTTGCATTTCTAAACGATGCAGGAGTCATGCCCGTTTTCTTTTTAAAGAACTTACTAAAGTACTGCGGGTAATCAAATCCAAGATCGTAGGCGATAGAGCTCACCGACTCGTTGGATAACAACAAGCGATTCTTAGCCTCTTCAATAAGGAAATAATG
This sequence comes from Puteibacter caeruleilacunae, assembly GCA_005217565.1. GTDB lineage: Bacteria > Bacteroidota > Bacteroidia > Bacteroidales > Prolixibacteraceae > Puteibacter > Puteibacter caeruleilacunae. The sequence continues at coordinate 456,337 of SJCO01000001.1, read as the reverse complement.
AATATGCTCTTGAGCATTCTTACCGGTCTCTTTTTTTAGCAAGTCACTCAGATAATTTGATGATAAGAATAATTTCTCTGCGCAGTATTTCACCGTTGGTAAACCAAGCTCCTTTAACTTATCAGAGTTAAAATAATCAGTTAAGATATCCTCAAATTTTGTAAGTGTATCCTTATTCGCACTCTTTCGGGTAATAAACTGTCGATCGTAATAACGGGTACAATAGTTCAACAGCAGCTCAATATTGGAAACGATTAACGTCTGACTGTGTTTATCAATATTCATGCCCAGTTCAATATCTATCTTGTCAATACAATCATTAATGGTTTTTCTCTCTTGATCTGATAGATGCAGCGCTTCGTTAGATTCATAAGCAAAGAAACTGTACTCTTTCATTTTGCGACTAAGAGAAGTACCCCTTAGCAAATCTGGATGAAAGAACAGTCCCCACCCTTCTACTTTATCTACAATATCTGGATCTTCCTCGACAGATATCACTTGTCCAGGACCAATAAACACCATAGTACCATCTTCAAAATCGTAATACTGCCGCCCATACTTCATACGTCCAAGGCAATTACTCTTCATCATTACACCATAAAAACCAGAGGCAATCCTTGCCCTGGTATTGCCATAATCTTTCACCTTTGAAAAATCGATAATCGTCACCAATGGATGCCTCGGTTTCCCTTGATCCATTAGTTGATGCATTTGTGTGATGCTTTCTAAGTGTTGTATTTCGTCCATGATCGTTCCTCCTGAATGTTTTTACAAGATAATCAAAATTCCTTCTTTCGTAAAAGCGATAGACATACTACCTCCTATCATCATATGTTATAACACCTTACAAATATAACAAGCTACACCTAGGGATAGATTAATCAAAACACTGATAGTATTAACCTTTTTACAGATCGCTGAAAATTTCGTTTTTTTTTCACCCTCATGCAGCGAAACAATATAGTTATGTATTTTAGAGATAGAAACGACCAATAATGAGATCGATATTTAAGAATAACAAACAACGCTATTTTGAACGCATCTATAAAGAACATGCAAAAGCACTTTTTCTTTTGGTATTGCGATATGTATCAAGCGAATTTGATGCTGAAGAAGTCATCCAGAGAGGATTCATCAAGGTATATTCCAATCTGGATTCCTTTCAAGAGCAACCTGGCAAAACCATCAAACCATGGTTAAACAAGATAATGGTAAATGAAGCTTTACTGTTTCTTAGGGAGCAAAACAGGCTGAAATTAAAAGAACAATATGAAGAATACGATTTGATTACTGATTTTCAAGATGAGCATATTGCAACAGAGGAGTGTTTGTCGCTGGTACGTCAACTTCCTGATGGATACCGGGCTATATTTAACCTCTATGTGATAGAAGGTTATGCTCATAAAGAGATTGCTGAAATGCTTCACATTACAGAGAGTACATCACGATCGCAATTAGTAAGAGCCAGAAAAATATTACAGTCAAAAATTAAGCAGTATGAAACGAACATAAATTTTCATTATCCTAAAATACATTCAGGTGGATAATTCAGATTTATGTGAGTTCCTGAATGCATTCAAATTTTTTGAACATTCAGAAATCAAAAAATTTTAAACAGATGAAACAGTTCGACAATATATTTCATGATAACCTGAAAGACTTAAATGAGATACCATCATCAGTTAATTTTAGGGAAGACCAAATATTCAATAAAATAAACACCCAGATAAATAAGCGCCATTCCTGGTACAGGCATATTCCTGTTGCAGTGCTACTTTTCCTTGTATTACTTCTAGGAGGTGTTAACTGGCATTTAAACGAAGGACGCAAGCAAATGGTCTCGACTATCAAAGAGAGGGATAAACAGCTTCAGGAGGCCAATAAAGGCTATCAGAAAATGGAACAGGAGCTTTTAGCATCGCAACAAGCTTCAGAACAAGGAACATTGCATGATATTGAACAAACAACTACAGGTGAAACAACCGCTAACATTCGTTATGTTCCTGTGAAGGCAATGGCTCCAATCATAGTTAAATATGAGGTAAAAACCGAAATCCATCCAATTATAGATAAACGTGTACCTGTTTACATCACAATGGAACAGACAAATGAAAAAAAGATTGGTATTCAAAATGATCCAGATTTACCAGTCTATTATGAAAGCGAAAATTTGGCCCTAAAGACAACACCCAAAAGAGATAAAAAATCAATATCACAAAAGTTCAATCAATTCATTAACAATTAAACAACCACACATGAAACGGACAGTATTTACAATTGCAATTTTATTACTTACCATAGCAAGTTATGCTCAGCTAGTATCAATCAAACCAGATAAAGAGCGTAATTACTCAGGCTATCGCCCAAAAGAGATACGAGATCATCTTTTACTCGATTTGGGCAATGGCGAAAGAATGGACATGAAATATACCTGGAGTCGTATCAGGCCAAAGTATATTCCTGAATATACCGAAGAGTTTGACCACATGCTTCAAGCTGCAATCAATGCCATTAAAACTATCGAGTTAAATGATGACTTTAAGTATCACATCAGACTCAAAAGAAAATGGGTAAAGATTAATCGATCAGAAATATCGATGGATAGTGTCAAGTATATCCGCTCACATCCTAATGAGTTTTCAGAAGATATCATTACAATTAAAGAGCGCAAGAACACCAATACTGATGCAGAATTTGTGATGAAAAATAACAAGCTTACCAAAAAGGTACAATGGCAACATGCTATAGAACTTGAGAGTAGAATGGAGGATGTAACTAAGTTTTACATTAACGATCTTGAGAATCTGGAAAACCTGAAAATCGACTATGAAAAGGTATTCACGAAATGCATTGAAATCATTCAAGACCGTCATTACTATCATTTTTGCTCAAGAATGAACTTTAAGATGAATGATGGAGAGCCAACTTTTATCAACAATACAGGCTGGCGAAAACGACCACCATATTACCTGATTGGATTCTATCCTATGATTGGTACTTCACTAGTGAAAGGGAAGCTATCGACAGATATGGGACTTTTAGTTGCAGGCTCTTTCAATGAAAAACAAAATGGCAATGCTCGTATTGGTCTTCGCTATCAGTTAAAGTGTTTTGGAGAAGATACTCCTATGGGCCGGAGGTCGCGCTACAATGGTTTTGTTGATGCCATTATGGATATCAATGGAGGACAAGATATGAAACCTCAAGAATGGATTGGTTTGGGAGTCGGCCATCTTGCTCACCGCAGTGGGGATATATATGGAGCTGGCACCTGGAGAGTTTTCATGAAATACCGTTCATCAAAATACTGGGGAATACAACCAGAATACATTTATTCATTTAAAGATAAAAAAGGCAGCTTCGGAATAGGTGTTTACTTAAGCTTTTAGAAACAATTAATTACTCCATCATACAAAAGACTCCATGCTACTTCATCAAGCATGGAGTCTTTTCTTTTGTACTGTGACGCAACCTTTTGAAAATCTTCGCATCAATAAGGTGTGTGAAATCAAAATATTTTAAACTAATGAAACTATTTGGCATTCCTTTAATACTATTGATGTGTTGCATCTATTTTGCATGTGATGATGAATCTCCTGCTGATAAAGCACCGGAAGAACTTCAATTCAGTTATCAATTTAAGACAGATATGGAGGGATGGACAGGTGATTTTGCCGATTATCCTGAAGGAGCAGAAGATTTCTATGAGTTATCATTGGGACATAGCATGTTACCTGCACCTTTAGATCAATCACAGGGGGCAATTAAGCAGTCGGGAAATAATCATAGCGATGACCTATTCATGTTCATCAAGAGGAAAATTACTGGACTTGTTCCCAATACAAACTATTCCTATCATTACACCATGGAAATAGCAACCAATGTTGCCGATGGATCTATTGGCGTTGGAGGGAGTCCTGGTGAAAGCGTATATATAAAAGTTGGAGCCACCACTAAAGAACCTAAGAAAGTGCTTAATGATGACGATTTTTACCTGATGAATATTGATAAAAGCAATCAATCAAATAGTGGAAAAGACATGACTATGATTGATAATTTTGCCAATGGTACCGATCAGAATATCTACAAATTAAAGAATGTTACTTCAATTATTCTAAGTACGATACTGCAGGTGACATCGAACGATAAAGGTGAAGTATGGCTAGTAGTAGGTACCGATTCTGGATTTGAATCAACAACCACAATTTATTATAACAAAATAACAGTATCAATGTCGCCATTCAATATTGGCAACTAATGATTTAGCGGTTGGGATATAACACCCAACCGCTAAATCATTACTTCTCCTGCTGCATTACCAGTCCGTGCGCCTTAAGTGTCTCATCGAAGACAGTAGGCGCAATAGGTCTGCGATTCTGGGTGAGTACGCCAAATACTTTAGCCTGAATCATTAATTTGTCATCACTTTTACGGAAGATGGCCTGATTAAAAACAAAGCGTACATTTCCCTTTTTAGTCATATTTAAACGCACCACAAAGCGGTCGCCTGGACGTAGAGAATCTTTGTAGTCAATCTCTATGCGGGTAACTACCCCATCGATACCATCATTATGAAGTTGTGCAAAATTCAAACCATACTTATCAAGGAACTGATGACGTGCATGCTCCAGGTAATTCTGGTATACTGAATTATTCACTATCCCCTGAAGGTCGCATTCATAGTCGCGTACCTCCATCTCTATTTCGTAAAAGTATTCCATAATCATTCGTTTTATCGCCAATTATACTGGCGATTATTCAGGAAGCCAAAGATACTGTTTTACTTAATAAGCTATTTCTATGACCATAAGAAATATTGCACAACAATATTCAGGCACTACTTTATAGCATCTAAATGATTAATCCAGATATCAACAACATCATTGTAATCGCCTAATCCTTTAAGAACTATCTTTACCGTGTATCCACGTGCTTCCAATACCGATTTCCAACTGTCTGCTTCCTCTCCCGCCATATCGTTACTTGCATGATCTCCAGCAACTGACATTAGCGGAGTGAGTGTAACAGTCTTGATTCCTGTCTTCTTTAACTTAGCTTCGATATCATCTAAAGTAGGACTAGCCTCAACGGTTCCTACAAAGAAGTTTTCTGCCTTAGGTGTTAAGATCTTTTGAAAACGAGCATAACGCTCGTTGGCTGCATGATGTGTGCCATGTCCCATAAATAATACTGCCTCACCTTCTTCTTTTTCCTTATTGAAGGCAGTAACCATACAATCAGCCAAAGAATTCATATCCTTATCAGATTGCATTAAAGGTGTTCCTAATTGAGCTGTAATTGTTGGATTTGCCTTTAAGAATGTATTTAATGTTTCCTTGAGATCATTATATTCTGTTCCTGGGATAATGTGCAACGACTGCAGTTTAATTTGAGTATAGCCTTCCGCCTTCATCTTATTTAATGCCTCTTCAGGCGATAAAAGAACCTCCCCACGCTTCTTCAGGATTTTGCGAATAATTCTCGAAGTATACGCCCAATACAAATCGGTATTAGGATGTTGCTTCCGAATTTCATTCTCAATATTGGCAAACGTAGCTTTAGGACCTGGATAAGATGATCCAAAAGTAACCAGTAGAATACCTTCTTTCATCTCTTGCTTTTTTTCTTTTGATCCAATACAAGCTGTGCCTGCGACAAGCATAACAAAAAGGATCAAAACATTTACTTTAAAACTCATCTTCATTTGTTTAAAAGGTTATTAGATTTTAAGATTTCTAATTTACACTACAATAAATCTAACTGATTCCATAAACAGAAGCGAGCATACTAAAGCCGTGTCGGGTATTGAAATTATATTGGCTCTTCACATTTACTTCTAATCCCGGAAACAAAATGTAAACTTATTTCGATCGGCAGGTCTTCTGGCTCTCTTCGGTTTAAAAGCCTTCCCATAATGATAAAACACTACAGTGGCGAAGTAGATTTTAAACAACAATTGAAGATTACAGCTGCGGGTACAGCCTCGGATTCTCACCGAGTTCCCTTTCATCGACAATAGAAATCATCGATTACCTAATCGGTCACAAATATAGCTTTTTAGCTGATACAATCTAAAAAAAAGATCCTACCCAATTATTATGGATAGGATCTTCTCTTTTATATGGGAAACACAAATTAATCAGTCTGTTCGAAATAAGAACGACCTACTTAATATGATACTTATACAGTGCATAGCTATGCTTTACAGGCAAGGTAAACTCAACAACACCATTACGACCAACGGTTTTGGTTAAACGATCTTCACCTTGTCCAACAATCTTGGAAAGTACAACATGGTCACCGTTTTTAAACCAGGTTTTCAACGATTCATTATCGTACTCATTCCATTCTCTGAATACAAGGATATAACCCTCTTTCTCATTGATAACACTCTGGAAACCTGTCCAGCTCATTCCATCAGGCGTATTACCTATTGGAAGAATAACACCACTATGAATTTGATTACGATGTTTGTTATACGCTTTAATTACAGGAGCAACTTTTAATCCTTCTTCAGGTAAACCACTTGCTTCGAACCATGCCAAGGGTTGTGCCATCATTGTTATTGCAAATGTATAATCAAAAGGCACATTGTTAGGCCCTAATGGATCTTTACCATAACGGTTAGCATTACGCCACTTATTCAGAAATTCAATCTGTAGATTTTGTGGTGCAATATAGCGACTAAGCATCCAAAGATTTCTTAGTGTACGAAATGGGTAGTATCCACCCCAATCAGTATAACGGTTTTCGAGGAAGATGTTATTGTTAGCCTCAAGGAAATTATATCCAAAACGGCGACCAGCAGTCACGTCAAGGTTAAATATCACTTCACCATCTGTTCCTTCAATCACTTTGCGATAGAATTTCTTAAAGTTGATTTCTCCCTGCTTATTGTTGATCATCATTCCATCGATCTTAAATATACGAATACCGTAACGCTTATAAAGTCCGATTAGAATAGTTGCATCATTCTCCCATGCTTCATAATCATTGTGTGAACTTGGATTAAACCACAATCCTATTTCGATCCCCAAACGCTTACCTTTTGCAACAATAGGCTCCATTCCATTAGGAAAACGCTCAGCATGAGGTAACCAATCTTCCATTTTCCACTTGGCCCAGGCTTTCTCTTTTCCTTTAAAAGCAGAGTTATGAGACAAACCAGCTTGCCAACCATCATCTAACTGAAAATGGGTAATACCTAACTCTTTGCATCGATCCAGCTCTGCAAGAATAAACTTTTCGCTCATACGAGCATCTCGCGATCGATCCCCCCAAGTGTTCATCAACACCATATCATTAACCTCAGGAATGTAATTACACTCTGCCTGCTTTGTATTTCGTAAAGCTGTCAGCACATCTAAATCACTGTTCGATGCTGCAAGTCCCACTGCTACGCCATATCCTTCGGTCCACTCATTCTCTTTGATCATTTTAGCAGGTATACCAATTCCTGCAACGCTAATCTTCTGTCCTGAGATTTTAAAATCATACCCTGGATAATCGGGATAAGCCTCCTCTAAAGGAGCTTTTTTGTAGATAAAAATACCTAGATCACTCTGAGGATCTTGAACTGTTAGGATGTTCCCTTTCATTGAAATCCCATGATAACTAATCACCTCACGTTCATCAACAAGGTTATTGTTATTATCGGTAACACCATAGAATTTGGCAGACTTCATTTTAAGGTTACGTCCTGGCAAGGAAATTTGCTCCATGGTTGATACTGTTATCTTCGATTTCTTTACTGGCTTTTCAACTCCAGTATGACCAACCTGATCATCCTTTTCCCCTGTAGCTTTGGCAACACTTCCCTTCATGGCATAATCCATAAAACATGCCGAAGCTCCAGGATACATCTTCAACGTGCGCTTCACATCAACATTTTGGTAACTTGTAGTAACAGCTACTTCAATGTGATCATTCTCTCCAACAGCATCTACAACAACGCCACCTTCAATGTTCGCTTTCAACACCTTAGCTGCAACTCCAGGATAGGCAAAACCACTTTTCTTAGCACTCATATTCACCAAGTAGTCCGACTTTAAATCCTTAATTGATAACAGGATAATATCCCCCTCATTCCATAAATACTTCACTTCCACCTTGTCGTTCTTCAATACCAAAGTATCGTCAATCATCTCGGCAGAACCGTACTCCCACTTTACGCTTTTCAACGACTGGTTAACAGCATTACCGGCAAAAAGCTGTCCAATCGCCATACACATTACAATTACTGTAATAATTGTTCTTTTTCTCATCTGGTTAAAACATTTAATTAAAAAACACCATCGACAATTCTTCGTAGGAAGCTCATCTGGTTAAGCAGATAGTGAAGTAGACACTCATCATACCTGCAAAGCATCTTTCAAAGATCACGTCAACAGTTCATATTTATCATTTCGGTGTCTGTATCTGATGATAGTACACCTTTATCTGGTTAATCAATTCATTATCTATATTGATGATCTTATAGGTTAATACAGGAACCTTTCGATCTGTTTCAAATTCCAATACGGCAAAACCATTCTTTTCGTTATATCCAAACAAGGCATCTTTCCTTAACTCATGATAGTGGATATTTGTGAGACGTGAACTGGTAAACTCGTACAACGCATAATCATTTTCACGTTTGTGCTTCCACACATCATGACGATGTCGGTCGGCTGCCAATAAAATTACCCCCTCTATCTTGTTAGCAGTTAGATAATCGAATATCTCCTTTCGCTCTTCAGGATAACCTCGCCATGTATCATACCTTCCATCCATGGCGTCTTTTGCCGCATCAGACCATGGAATAGAAGAAACAATTACCTTAAATGTAGCAGTTGATTCTTTCAACGTTTTTTTCAGCCATTCCATCTGATAAGTCCCCAGCATATTAGGTTGCTTGGCATTAGACGATGTTCTGTAGTAACGGGTATCAATCATAAAGAACTCAACATCTCCGATGGTAAAATTATACCAAATACCAGGATTTTCTTTTCCTCCACCGTATGACGGATTCACAAAGTTTTCTTTATAGATATCATGTACCTTCAGTTTCCAACTAGGAGTAAATCTTTCTGGACCTCCAAAGGCATCATTAGCCCCAAAATCATGATCATCCCACACAGAATAATAAGGGATATTACTTGTCATGCTTTTGAAATGAGGTGATGATTCACGCTGATAATAGCAGAAACGCTGTGTCTCGGGAGATTCAGGATGATCGATATAGACATTGTCTCCCAGAATTAGGAAGGCATCAGGATTGCGATTTTCAATCACCTTCCACATGTGTTCAAATTCAGGATTGTAAGCAGCACAACCTCCAAAACCAATACGCACCTTACCTTTACTTCCTTCTTTAGCAAATGTTGTGAAATGATGTGTACCTTCAATTCGTTTTCCCTGAACTTCTAATGTATAGTAGTACTTAGTTTTAGCTTTTAGTTCGGTGATTTGAGCAATTCCAGTAAAATCATCCTCTTCAGCAGTAGTGCCAATAAAGGAGCCAATAACATTCTTCATTGCCATATCTGTAGCTATGCTGACTTTAAATTCAACCTCATGAAAGGTACGAATCCAGACCCTTGCTTCAGTATCAGTTACTGCACCTAACATCGGTCCATGAATCAATTCATGAGTTCCTACAGCTCTTTTAAATACTTTAGATGTATATAGCGGTTTAAAGATATCACGGGGGCCTGCCATAAAGCGCTCTACAGCAATACCGGCACCTAAAGCACGACTAAACCATGCAGTTCCGTTCTTCACATCACCCTTAATAAAATGAGCAACACTTAGTCCGAATACTACCTCAGCAGTATCAGCCTTTCCACTCTTCAGGAAGTCCTCCATATGCTTAATAGCCTCATCTGGCTTACCTTTTATCATCAGGGCAAACTCTTCCCGATTCTGCTTTCGCCGCCATTCTTTACCATTATAGGCAACTTTCTCCTGTGCAAAAGAAGAAGCACATAAGACGATAACTATCGCTAATAATACTAGTCGTTTCATATAAGATCTGGTTGTCCGCCACGAACTCGTGTTCGCTAACGGAGATTACAAAAATAATGAACTATTAATGATTAAAAAGCTTTTTCTAAAATTACATTGATTAATGAGTGCCAGGTTGTTAGTTATTGGGGGTACTGAAAATAGATATACTATACTCACAGACTGGCAGAAATTGGTGCTATCGCACGCTGGAAGATATTAGAAAAAAGGCATGCTGTCAATCCTTTGTAAACCGACAGCATGCCTCATCATTAGTTAGCGCTTCAAGTAAGCTCTATCAGTATGTGTGTGATCATCGTATTTTTCCTGCAACTCCTCAAGTTGTTTTTTCAATTTCTCAGCCAACTCAGGTTGCTCATCATAGATATTATTCATTTCCATTGGATCCTTTTTCAGGTCATACAACTCCCATTCGTCAACATCATGATAGAAATGGATTAACTTATAACGTTCAGTACGAATTCCATAATGACGTTTCACCTGATGTACTGCTGGATATTCATAATAGTGGTAATATACAGCATCACGCCAGTCGGCATGCTTCCCTGAAAGCAATGGCTTCAATGATTCACCTTGAATATCAGCAGGTATATCCACTCCAGCATAATCAAGGAAAGTAGAAGCAAAATCAAGATTCATCACCAATTCATCAATCTTCTTTCCTCCTTTTTGCCCTGGTACACGCATCAATAGAGGCGTACGATGCGACTGCTCATACATAAATCGTTTATCAAACCAGCCATGTTCTCCAAGATAAAAACCTTGATCAGAAGTATAAACGATGATTGTATTATCGGCCAATCCTTTCTCCTCAAGATAATCTAAAACACGACCAACATTGTCATCAACCGACTTAATACAACGTAGGTAATCCTTGATGTAGCGTTGATATTTCCATTTGGCCACCTCTTCTGGGGTCATATTTTTATACTCCTTCAAGAATTTCTCATTCTTAGGACCATAAGCTGAATGCCATGCCTTCAATTGCTTATCATTAAATCGCTTTAACTCCCATTCAAACTTAGAATCTCCTCCTTCAGGTGTTTTCATCAGTTTCATGTCATGCCCCCATTTCATATCCTTGGCGATTGACATTTCCTGTTCCTTGGCCGCTTTTCCTCGATTCTCATATTCATCGAAGAAGTTCTCTGGCAGTGGGAAGTCCTTATCATCATACAGATTCAGATACTTCTCTTCAGGTTTCCAGTTACGGTGTGGTGCTTTATGATGCAACAGCAAGCAAAAAGGTTTAGATTGGTCACGATCCTCATCTAACCACTGAAGCGCAAAATCAGTAGTAAGCGTAGTAGAATATCCTTCGATACGCTTCTTCTCTCCCATTTCGATAAAGTCTGGATTATAATAGCTTCCCTGTCCTGGTAATACATTCCAGTAATCGAAACCAGTTGGATCACTCTTCAAGTGCCATTTCCCAACGATTGCCGTCTGATATCCAGCCTTCTGAAGCAACTTAGGAAAGGTTTGCTGACTGCCATCAAAAGTACTGCGATTATTGATATGACCATTCTTGTGACTCAACTTACCAGTTAGCAATACAGCACGACTGGGAGCACAAATAGAATTGGTTACAAATGCATGCTCAAATAATACTCCTTTTTGAGCAATACGATCAATGTTAGGAGTCTTGATCAATGAATTATCATAACTACTAATCGCCTGATAAGCATGATCATCACTCATGATGAACAAGATGTTCGGGCGTGATGTCTTGCTCTCTTTACCTTGTGCTTGATGCATCCCTAAAGATAAAAGAGATGCACCAACTATCATTAAATGTTTTGTATTCATTTGTTCAAAAGATTATTAGATTTTAAGATTTTCTGATTTGGCTTGTTAATGAAAAAATCAACCTTCATTCCTTTTTCATATTTTAAGAGGATGATTTAACTAATCAGAAAAAGATATTCTCCGGAACATTCCATTTTCATATCTTATTCCCGCTCTACTTATGAGCGTCAAGCCAATGAGTTAAACTACGACTGATATACTTATCGGCAGGATTCTTTAATGTTTCATTCATCTCCTTTTTAAGCGACTTAGCATCATCACCGATCAAATCAATCAAATTACAAGCATAAAGCACTACCTTGCTATTGTCGCTTGACAACTCTTTTCCTATTGCTTTAATTGCCATGTCTTTCTTTCCGTTCAGATATAGTCCTTCTGCAGCCGACAACCGTATACTTCCTGAAGGATCCTTCAAAAGTTTCTCCAACAATGAAATATCCTTCGCAGACAAATCTTTTAGATGAGCAATACCCTGTGTTGCCCAATAGCGTACTACCACATTCTTGTGAGCAATCCCTTTACGCAACAAAGCTACATCATCACCTTGCGCTGCAGCAAAAGCCATCTTATGTATCTCATTTAAAGGATATCCTGCCTCACGTACTTTCTCGTAAGCAGTACCTTGTTTTGAAATCTCCTCTAATTCACCCTCTGGAATAAATCCGGCATCCTTTGTCTCTGCAATAAAAGCAAAGTGTTCTTTACGCATTTGTTTTAAAACCTTAGCATACTTTGGATCTTTTGCCAGATTGTTCGTCTCATAAGGATCATTCTTCACATCGTACAACTCCTCAACATCTTTTGCATTAAAGAAACGACCTTCCAATGGCGAACACTTTCCAGCCTTATAGTAAGCTTCCCAAGCCTGCATAGAAGGAGCTTTCCACAGGTATTCAAGAAACTGTCCATAACGTTTCCATGGCATATAGTTCATGATGTAATGAAACTCCTCATTTCTAACTCCACGACACAAATCAATACGTTCATCCATTCGTGCTCTGTAGTTCACCGACAACTTCCGTGGTTTTGTCTCATACTTACCCATAAATGGTAATCCCTGCATGTTTTTAGCAGGCGCTATTCCCGCAAGACTCATCACTGTAGGCCCTAAGTCTACAAAGTTGACAATGCGACTGGTTCGGCTTCCCATGTTAAACGGAGATAGCTTTTTATACTTCTCAGGTACCCTGATAATCATAGGAACCTTAGTCCCAGCATCAGAGATGAAACGCTTACTCCAAGGTAATACCCCTCCATGATCAGAATAGTAAAAAATGATGGTATTCTCATACTCTCCTGCATCCTTCAATTCCTGCACCATCTTTCCAACGATATTATCAAGGTCGGTCATGCGATCGTAATACTTGGCATAATCACTTCTTACTTCTGGAATATCGGGATGATGAGGATTTAACTTCACTGTTGCAGGATCAGTCTGCACAGGCTTATGCTTCTCTGGATGCAGACAACTCTCATGTGTAATTGCATAGTTGAATACAGCAAAGAAAGGTTGTCCCTCTTTACGCTTTTTGTAATGAGCTTTTCCACTTGATTCATCCCATACACCTTTAGGTTCAGGCATATTGTAATCCTTTTTGGCATTATTGGTACAATAATAACCTGCTGACCTTAGATACTGAGGGAAGAATTTCACATCTTTAGGAATGTTATAACCACTCCGCATATTTTCAGTACCCAGCGAACTAGCATACAAACCAGAGATAATGGTAGAACGTGATGGAGCACAAACAGGGGCATTACTAAATGCCATATCAAAGACTACTCCTTCCGACGCTAATTGATCAAGATGTGGTGTTTGTGCGATTGGATCGCCATAACAGCCTAAATACGGACTGTTATCTTCACTAACCAGCCACAAGATATTTGGTCGGTCATCAGCTTTAGCAGCTACACTTAGTGCAGCCAAAGCAGCTGTGGAAAATATAGATAAAGGTTTCATTTGATGATTATTGGATTATTTGATTTTTGGATTAGTTAAATTTACGAGGATTCCAGTCAGGACATTCATCTTGTTTCTTCTGAAGCTCAGCTTTAATTTTCTTCTCCTTCTTTGTTAAATCTCCATCTGCTAAAGGATGTTGTTCTAACTTATCTTTCACCACATTGTAAAATCGCCCATCATGATAAAGCTTGTATTCCAATGTACGAACGAATCGACCAATCTTCCGGTATTTTGGCATTTTCTTCATCGGATCATAGTGTACCAACACAGTCTCACGATCGTTATGCTTCTTTCCTGTAAGTACATTCATAAAGCTTTTACCGTCAATATTATCAGGAATGGAAGCTCCACCTACTTCAGCAACTGTAGGAAGGAAATCGCTGAATTCAATAAGTTGATCATATTCAATCCCTTTTTGCCTCTGGGCTGGCCAGTTGGCAACAAATGGAACATGGTTACCAGCATCAGGTGTGGTACCTTTTCCACCTTTATAAGCACCATTCACAGTCTGCGTCGTTATTGTAGGATGCGTACCATTATCACCAGTAAACATGATCAAGGTATTTTCTCTTATGCCAGCCTCTTCAAGGGCAGCAACAATACGACCGATTACCTTATCGGTATATTCAACCATATCCTTAAAATACTTGGTGTTATTCTTAAATCGTTCCTTTTCTATCCCCCACTCTTTTGAGTCAGGAGTAGCCACAAATGGATCATGAACCAATACCATTGGATAATAAATAAAGAACTGATCATCCTTATTGCGTTGAATAAAATCAGTAACAAAATTACTGAATATGTCTGGTCCGTATTGCTCTTTTAGTCCGGTAAGCACCTTGCCATTCTTCTCAATCAAAGGATCAGCATAACGCTCTCCCTCGCTTTTAGGATGAGTGAGCTGCCAAAGACAATACTCATCAAAACCAAAGTGATTAGGGCGACTGGTATCTTTATAGCCTTCACGCTTTGTATTGATACCATTTAATTGCCATTTACCCGCAACAGCTGTCTTGTAACCAGCTTTCTTCATCACATTACCAAACGTATTCTCATTCACATCCAGGTAACCGAAATCAGAATAATTACGGTAGTTGTATCTACCGGTCATGATTTTCACCCTTGAAGGGGTACACAATGGTTGTGAGATACATTTCGTAAAACGCACACCTGTTTTTGCCAGTTTATCAAGATTTGGCGTATTGTAGGATAAACTTCCATTACAACTCAAACACTCATATCCCATATCATCAGCCATGATAAGGATTACATTAGGCTTATTGTTATTCGCAGCCATCGCCATTCCAGACAGCAACATGGCAGCTGCAGTATTTTTTATTTTAGTCAGATTCATATATCAATAAATGTTAGACGGTTAGACACTCTATTCTGGCAAAAAATCATCTACAATTTTCCTGGTTACGCCTGTTTCTTCAGCCCATTCTTTATAAAGAGCAAGCAACTCTTTTGCCAATTCAGGCTTCTGGTATGCAAGGTTATGCTGCTCCGCACGATCAATCGACAGATCATATAATCCCCATTTTCCTTTACCTTCTTTTTGTTGCGAAACCAGCTTCCATTTTCCTTTTGTCACAGCCATATTTCCAAAATGCTCCCAGAAAATAGCATCATGACCTTTGCGACTTTTTCCCTTAAATATAGGAGTCAGAGTTTTTCCATGCATAGGGATAATATCATTCCCTTTAAACTTCTCAGGATAATTACCATTACCTACATCAACCAACGTTGCCATCACATCAGTAATATAAGCACGATCACGAACAATTGCACCTTCTTTTTTGATCATCTTAGGCCAATGAGCAATAAACGGAGTAGATGTTCCCCCCTCGTGTACCCACTGCTTGAAATAACTAAATGGCGTGTTACTAGCATTAGCCCAACCACGACCATACGACTGATAGGATTCGCCATCACCAGGCCAAGCATCATTCTTCCAGAAATCGGTACCATGAATACCCGTCTCGGCACAACCACCATTGTCGGATAAGAACATGATCAGTGTATTTTCAAACTGTCCGTTTTCTTTAAGCTGTTTAATCACTCGTCCAATTCCCTGATCCATACGATCAATCTGAGCAGCATAAACAGCCATTTTACGAGACATTAATTTCTTCTTCTCTAAATCCTTCCAAGCAGGTACTTTAGCATCTCGCGGAGATAAGTTCATTGATTCATCCAGGATCCCCAATTCCTTCATACGAGCATATCGTTCCTCACGAATCTTATCCCATCCTTCATCATAGCGACCTTCATACTTCGCGATATCCTCTGGTAAGGCGTGTAAAGGCCAGTGTGGGGCAGTATAGGCTAAATACATAAAGAAAGGCTCCTGCTGATTCTTACGCTTTTTGATACTCTCTACAGCATGATCTGTAATGGCATCAGTCATATAAAATCCCTCTTTTGAAGGAACAAATTCCTCATTTCCTTTGGCAAAGTGACGTTCAATACCTTGCTTTTTCGCTCTTGTTATATCGAAATAGTTAGCAGCACCACTAATCAATCCATAATAATCATCAAAACCTCGATCCATTGGCCAGTTAGGATGAGACTCCCCAACGTGCCACTTACCTGACATGGTACAATAATAACCTGCCTCATTCATTACCTCTGCCATAGTAACCGTATGCTTACTCAGGTAGCCCTGATAAGGCCCCACTTCTCTCTCTGGTTGATCGGTATGACGCACCATCGCTCCCATACCAGCCTGATGAGGATATACTCCTGTAAGCAATGAAGCTCTGGTAGGACAACAACGAGCAGCATTATAGAAATGGGTAAATCGAACTCCATGTTTCGCCAGAGCATCAATATTAGGCGTAGCAATTTCGCTACCATAACATCCTAAATCAGAATACCCCATATCATCGCAAAGAATAACGATTACATTCGGACGCTCATGCTCTTTTACCTTTCCCTTGGAACATCCAAATGTCGGAGCTAGAAGCATCGATGATGCCAATAGCATGGTTGTTTGTCGTTTCATTGATTTATGTAGTTTTATTTTAATCGCTACTCCCGTAAGCGTCCGTAGGACCTGACGGCGTGTTATTCCTTTTTGGACACGCTGTCAGATCTTCGACGCTAAAGGTGATGCTATTTATTGTTTCATTCCTTCATTAACTTCGTTCCAAAGACGCTCAAGTGCTTTAACCTGCTCAGGGTACTTCTCCGACAAGTCGTTTTTCTCTTCTTTATCCTTCTTCAGATCAAACAACTCTTTCTTCTTTCCTGACATCACCAATTTCATATCCCCCTTAAGCAAAGCTTTTTGTCTTCCTGTCTTCCAATAAATTTGATGATCAACCTTCTTCTGCTTTAACAACGTTTTTGTCACATCAACACCATCAACAGGATAATCAGTCTTAAAGCCAGTAATATGTTGTATCGTTGGAAGAATATCGTGACTACCAACAACACCATCGAATTCAATCCCCGACTTTACCTTACCCGGCCATACACAAATCGACGGAACACGAATACCACCTTCATACAAACTAGCTTTTTCACCTCTTAAATCTCCATTGTCGCCATGAGCGTAATAGCTCTTCGAGTAAGCTCCATTATCAGATAAGAACCAGATAATTGTATTCTCATATTCACCCGTTTCTTTCAATTTCTTAATTACCTGTCCAATAGCCTCATCTACAGAAACCACCATTGCAGCATAATATCTGCGATAAATATCTTCAATGCTTTCAACCTTCTTCAAATCCTCAACAGGAACCTGAAGAGTATTCATTAACTTCACTCCATGTGATTCATACTCCTTCAACACCAACGTACGCGCATCCTCTTTTTTCAAGGTTGTTTTTCCATAGTGAGGAGCATTATATGATAGAAATAAAAAGAAAGGTTTATCTTGATTTAAGGTATCCAAGTAGTTTTTCGCGTGCTTTGTCAGTAAATGAGTGGAATAACCTTTTTCTTCAATAAACTCATCATTCCGATACCAATCATTTTCCAAATCACCATAGTCGTGCTCAAAATAATCAATACAACCACCACCATGTCCAACAAAGAAGTCAAATCCATGATGTGTAGGCAGTGCCTCTTTCGAGAAATGCCCTAGATGCCATTTCCCAATGATACCAGTCTGATAGTCTACCCGCTTCAGATATTCAGCAATGGTTTGCTCTTCATTCACTAATGAACGATCTTGTCCAGGCATGATAGCACCAGTTAAGTTCTTCTGTGAACGCTGAGGATAACAACCTGTAAGTAGACTAAAACGTGAGGGAGTACATACAGGACCTCCCACATAAAACTGTGTAAATCTGATTCCTGACGAGGCTAATTGATCAAGATTAGGCGTAGGTATTTCCGAGCCATAACAACTCAAATCCCCATAACCAAGATCATCCACCATGATTAACAATACATTAGGTTTCTCTTTTGCTGCTACTCCTTGAATAGTAGCCCCCAACAAACCGGTAAGTCCTGCCAGTGCACAGATTACTGTTTTACTTTTTCCTGCCATTTCTGATATCTATTTTTAATTTTTTCAACAATTTCCGGATACTTATTCGCAACGTCATTTAACTCAGTTGGATCCTCCTGTATATTATATAGACGTCCTTCTTCATTGTTTACCCTAACTAATTTCCAGTTATTCCACCTGATCATTCTAAATTTTTCCATACCCGATATAAAAAAATGTTCTCCTTTCCTTTTTCCCTGCAGGAAGATAGGCATCAATGATTCACCATCAAGTACTGGTGTTTTTTCTCCTTCACAAACTTTGGGATAGCTCCCTTTACCTACATCTAATAACGTTGGTAGAATATCCGCAATATGACCAGTTTCATTGGTGATAGTCCCTTGTTTAATCTTCTTTGGCCAATAAGCAATGAATGGTGTATTAGCTCCCCCTTCATGACCATATTGTTTGAAATACCGAAACGGAGTATTTCCAGCATTAGCCCATCCAGCACATAAAGTGCGATATGATCCTCGAGGACCAGGAGGAATATCGAAATCACGATTACTATCATACGGACAAGATCCATTATCAGAAAGAAACATGACAAGGGTATTATCGAGCTTCCCTTGCTCCTCCAATTTATCCAATACACGACCAATATTCTGATCTAGTCGGTCGACCATTGCAGCAAACACGGCCATTTCTAAATCCAATTCATCCTTTTCCTTCTCACTTAATGTATTCCATTGTCGATACAATGGAATCAATTTTCGTCTTTCTAAATTATCTTTAGGATGACCACGAAAACGATTAATATTACCTTCAGGCGGACTTAAACGGCAATCTTCTTCAACAATACCAATTGCCTTCTGCTTCTTAAAACGCTCTTCACGAATAACGTCCCATCCTTTTCTATATTTTCCCTTATATTTTTGAATATCCTCATCACGAGCTTGTAATGGATAATGACTAGCGTTATATGGCAAATACAAAAAGAATGGTTTTGAATGCTGACAAACGGTATCCAAAAAAGCCAGCGCATAGTCTGTTACAAAATCTGTCTTGTATAGCGGCTTAAGCTGAGCATTTATATCTGCAACTTTTAACTCCCTTCCCCCTAGATGAAAGGGATATTTATATTCTCCTGATTCAGGCACAAAGAAATCGTTGATGAGATGATACCAGAAACTATATTGAAAACTTTGGTTAGGCATACATCGCTCAGGAACCCATTTATCGAAATGCTCTTTACCGCACATGATTGTTGAATAACCAGCTTTTCCCATCAACTGTCCCATCGATTGAGCTCTGTTATTCCCTTTAAATAGTCCCGTGAATAGTGTAGAGCGACTAGGATTACATTTAGCCATATTGTAAAACTGACGGAATCGCATTCCCCCTTCAGCCAATCGATCCAGGTTGGGTGTCTGTATCTCACTACCGTAGCAACCAATATCGGAATACCCTACATCATCGGCCATTATCAACACAATGTTAGGTCTATCTGCACTTTGTGCCATCAAACATCCACTAAACAAGCAATAAAGGACGATACTAACAAATAGATACATCTTATAATTCACAGGTACTCTCATTTCAATCAAATATTGGTTAAAGCTAATATGTTTTTCCGTTAACGGAAACGATACTCATATATTAAAAAGGAGATTGGTGATAATAAATAACGCGCTTCTCCCCTTTATAATACTACCTTTTCTCTTCTTTACAGATTTTTATTCTATCCATTTTAATGATAATGAACTCTAAAATGGGCAAGAACAAAATAACTTGATAACATTCATGCTAATGGGTGAAAAAAGTACAATTAGAGTGGATAATTGTAAGGGCACATTCGTTGAATATCAATTATCGTTCGGTAAACAACCCGTTTTTTCCGTTGAACGAAATTTAAACTTCGCTGAACAATCATTAAAACAACTCCTACAGCCCAGTATCTATAAGCCTTTTAGCCTCTACACCTCAATTAAACAACAGATAAAAACGGCTTACCAAACTATTAATTTGTCGTTCACAGAAGAACACAGGTTGTTTATAGAATAAATTTCCCACCCACATATAGTACAGCTAAATTTGAAGTACAAACTATTTAAAATATCTGTCAAACAATTAAAACATAGTCGCCATGAGAAATTTAAAAATGATCGTCGGAAGCATTGCCTTAGTACTAATCATGGCATCTGCTTCATTCGCCTCAAAGAATAATGTAGAGTTAACAGGAGAATCTCCTACATCATTCGGAAAGTATACTATTCAAGCAACTGGAAACACAGTTTTCATCAATGGGAAAGAGATGAAGACGTACGATATGGTGTATGAAAACGCAAGACATCAGTTCCAAATTGCTGTTGAAAAGACAAAAAAGTGTAGAAACTTTATTGTAAGAACTGAAGATTTTGAGATTAGGTATATGTGTGATAAAGGAGTATTTGGAGTAACTAAAGTACCTCGCAAATATCGCTCTATTGATGAAGCATACACCGATCGCCATCTTGACACTAAGTCTTTTGCTAATCAGAAGGTTTTAACTCAGAAGCCTAAGACTGAAGAAGAACTACTTGGATTAATCGCTTGTTATTTTCCAATGCTTCTAAAAGACGAAGCTAGAAGAGTATTCTAACTAATTGATCTTAAAGAGTCTTTATAATAGCGCAAATTTACTCATCAAGAGATGAAGTAATTGAAAGGGAGTCCAGAGGGACTCCCTTTTTTGAATAAACATGATTGATTGATGGTTTGTGGTATTAACTTTTTACCATGAAATTTTTATAAACTTCATTTCATATGGTTTAATTGCTGTCTTCTTTTGTTGATCTGCCAACGGTTCTCCTAATACATCAACTTCTTGTTGCTGTACAGTTAATCCTTCAATGACAATATTCAAATTAGCCGTTTCACCATTAACTTCTCTGATTTGAAGAATAATAGCTTGCTCCTTTTCTAGCGGAGTAGCATTTACCAATAGCACATTCTCAGGGATACCAGCCATTAATGAATATTCATCTTTTGATTTAGCTTTCGATTTTCCTGCAGGTAGTACCCTAGCCAAAAATGGAATTCTACTTCCCCATCCAAATCTAGTAGCCATTCCATTGCTCACATCACTTGATGAAGTGATACTATAGCTCCATGTATATACACCACGCTGATCTGCATTAAAATTGGTCACCCAATAATTATTCATAGGCCACCCGAACACATGTGTACTTTCAGGCTTAGCTCCTGCCTTATAACGCCCCGTATTGATATTACCAAACTGCATCAAAGGAGCCTCATGACTGCATAGCACAATCTGCGCTTTACTGTTTCGTACCGCTACAAAGTTCTGTACTGTGTTCCAGTCGTTCGATGATCCTGGAAGCTGATCAACACCTGCCTCCATTACACCACCTTGTACTTCGCAGAAAATCTTACCATGATTTAGTTTAAATGGCATAGCTGTATAAATTCCCTCTGGTTCAATTACAGGTTTTTTCCTGATCGTATAAACCAAATCAATTCGCTTGGTTGTATTAAACAATCGAACCTCAAACTGATAAGGATCATTAGGATACGCTGCGCTAGTGGTACCTTTAAATCGCATAGTATTCCAGACTGCTCCCTCGTCAAAGCCATCAAACCATACCGAATCTAATGGAAAACGTTCATAATTCTTCAGGTAGTAGGCCTCCATTTCAGAGCGATTATCTAATAATTCATAAATAAATTCTCCAAACTTCCATTGTGCACCTTCATCTACCAACTCTTCATTCAGTTGTTGATCTACAATAGAAGTAACAGCCCCTCTATTTTTATCAATCTTAATACGGTACCAATCATTCGAAAGTACTGTTTCATCCGTCTTTTTCTTCTTTTGCTGTGGTTCTTTAACATTGATCAGGAATTTCTTATACCCCAGTGCAGGAATATCGTCAACCCATAAACCCCAATAAGTTCCACCATGCCAATGTCTAATTGGTTGAGCCATCACGCTCTTTCCTGATGCATCAATCAATTCAAGCTCCTTATCCTCTGGAACCTGCTGATGATCGATAAATAGAGATATCAAACCACTTCGTTTCCAGTTTAATGTATTGAAGACCATCAATGATGGTTTATCCTCCTTAGAAACGTAGCTTTGTAATACCCCTAGTGCTTCCTCTTCAACCAAGCTGGCACGACGGAATGCCTCCCAGGCATATGATTCTTTTAATGCTCTTTGCTCCATGGTACCCTGGCCATAAGGATCACGCACACTCTCGGCTGCTCCAAAAGTATGTTCATCGTAAAATAAAATCGCCTTATTAGTTTCATCAATGCGATCATTGATTTTCTCAGGCATTTTCGCTCCAAGAATTTTAGCCATTGACAGTCCGCCCTGACCTGCAATTACATCAACATGCGCCTTTCTTGTAGCAGCAACTTCACGTGCCCCTGATGCAAATCCATCAGTCCACCAATCAGGCCAAGCAGCTCGATAAACAGGCAATTTTTCAGCATACTTATCTTCCAGCTTCCTGAAAAACTGTTCAGCTACAGCAGTTCTTATCTTAGGCCATGCATATTTCTCATTCCACTTCTCAATCATCTCGCACGCCAATGTTGAAGGCGGAGCATTATCAGTAAGGAATCCCGAATGCTGAATAGCTACCTCACTATAGTCATATCCTTTTGATTCCAAATCTTCCAAATATCTAAGTAATTTACCTTCGAAATACTCAAAATCACCCGAATGAATACCAAAGACAGTATTTCCAGTCATGTAGTGCTCTGCTCTAAAAGCCAACATCCGATTTCCCGATGGGGATTCCCACCAAAAAGCAGTAGGTTTATCGAAACAAATCAAGGCACGATGACCATGTGTTCCCATATTCAAGTACTTCACGCCTAGCTGACTGAAGTAGTCGTTAAAACACCAGGCAATACCGTTCACATCGTTCTGCATTGCTGTTACAACAGGAATACCAGCGTTCTTGATTCTCTTTAATGGAGATAATGACGATGCCAGGGTTTGTTCATCAGGCATTTCATCGAAGTTAAAGTACATGCCTGTCACCTCAATTCTCCCCTCTTCAACGCGTTGCTTCAATCGAGCTATTTGTTCGGCAGGACGCGTTTTAATAAATTCATCAACAGCCCATGATGCCTCACAAGTCCATCGAAACTTTGCCTCCTCAGGTAAATCGTCTGTCTGATCGCAATAATCCAAGACATAATCGATATACCTTAGATGCTCAGCCAGAATCTCTATCTGAGAACGTGTGTAACCAATATCAGTATGAGAATGCTGAATAAAGCTTACATCCCAATGTCTAACAGGTTTCAAGGTCACTTCCCTTGTCCAATTATAAGCATCACTCTTAAATGCAAAAGTGATATCCTTATCTTTCTTTACAGTTGGAAGCTGTACACTAAAGTGATTACGACCAAAGTGAATCTCTTCCTGAGAATAAGGCTTATTATCAATCAGTAGATTTCCTTTTTGAGGTAATCCAAAATGGTAAAGGTCGACCGATAACAGTTGTCGCTCCTTCTTTCCTTTCCCCATCACAGCTGGTAATGCAGCCACCTGAATTCCAGCTTCCAATGGCTCCTGGAAGGTCATGTACCAACAATTTGAACCAGCTTTACTTCCTGTTATTGATATTTGTAACGGCTCGCCTTTCTTCAAAAACTTAGCAGGAACACGCAGGAACATAAATCCAAAAAGATCTTTGTTGGCATCAGTAAAATCAGAAGAAAATGTCAACGAGATATCATCATCATTGGTTACCGTCCACTCCTTCTGATGCGATGGTTCAAAAGTCAATTTCGATTGATTACCAATCTCAACATGCATATCAATATGCTCATTGTTGGCATCTAATCCTGCCAACCATACAAAAACAACTTCCTTCTTATTTAACGACTTAGGCACAGGTTGTGTCTCCCAGGTCATCTTCATATTTCCTGTAGTAGCCCTGACAATCATTGCTTTATTGACATCAGGAACCGAAGAGTGATATTTAAAATCAATACCTTCAACTTTTTGCTCAAATCCCCTCAGAATAACATCTCCATCCTTCAAAGGAGAGCCTGCAAGTGCAAATGTTGCGCACATCGTCAAAATGACTATCCCAAAACATATTAATTTACCCCTCATGATATTTAATTTATGGTTTGTGGTTCTTATAGCATTACGAAAATTATCTGCTTCTGATACCTGGTTACTTGACAAATGCCTTTACTACCATTGCTTCTTTACCGGATTCATTGATAATAGTATAGTTTCCAGCGGCTGCCGGAATTACAAATGTCTCTGCATAATTGAAATGGGCAACCATGCCTCCTTGTGTTTTTACGGTAACTCTTTCTCCCTCAACTAGACTCAATACATGGCATTTACCATCATTATTAACCGTCACGCTACTATTAAAATGATAACGATGTACATCATAAAGATGAAGCTCATGCGTTGCCAAATGATATAGTTTCCAATCGGCACCTTCTTCCAATAACGCTGGTTTCGCAATCATCTTATCCTTTACGTAATCACCTTTTCTTTCAAAGTAAAGGTTTTCCATTCCCCTCTTAATGTTTAGCGGACGAGGTTTTCCATCAAGGTCAACTCTCAACCAATCATACATCTTAAAGGTAAAGATATAAGGTGTTGAACTGATTTCCAATACCATACTATTTCTTCCTGAGGCATGAATACTTCCGTAAGGAATTAAGAACAGATCGTGTTTCTTTGCAGGATGTTTTTGCACAAACTGTTCAATCTCCATTGGTTTCTTTTCCTGGAAACTGGTCTCCAATGCTTCTTCAAATTTCTCAGGGTGAATATCATCCTGAAATCCTAAATACACTACCGCATCATCCTTTGCATCGAGCATATAATAGGTTTCCTCTTGGGTGAAGCTTTCTCCGAAATGCTTCTTCATATAGTCGGGACGAGGATGACACTGCACCGATAGGTTTCCTCCATCAAATGTATCGAGAAAATCAAAACGAATAGGAAACTCTACACCGAAGCGCTCAGCAGCATCACCTAATACCGATTCATTCTCCTGAAACATTAAGCAATCGAACGAAACCTCCAGTAACTTCCCTGAACTCTCAAATAACAAGCCATTTTCAGGAACAATCAACTCAAATGACCATGCATAATTAGGAACATCTTTATTTAGTTCATCAATTTTATCAAGACACCAATTGCCTCCCCACGCTCCTGGTTCAAACCAAGGTCTAACTCTAAATACATTGCGACTCATCTCTTTGAGTCCACCGCGTAATGCATCCCCCTTAATCCATGTGGTTGATTCAATACGCTGAGCATCAACCAACACATCCATATTAGCCAACAATTTTTCCTTGTGATTATTTAATACCACCCAATCGACAAAGTAAAAACGCTTATACATTGGCTTAATTTCACCTGATGTTGATGCTCCTAAATTGGTTATACTCTTTGCCCGGGCTCTAAACTGAAGCTCATTTTTAGGAATGTCAAGATAAATAATCATTCCACCCCATTCGCAAAGAGATGCACCTACACCATAAACAATATTGATATCGGCGTCGGCTTCTGGCTTAATCTCCTTTACTTTTTCCTCCTTAAAAAAATCGCTTAACTCAAGCGTTGTTCGCTTTCCAAAGAGAGGATCATCACCTCCCAGAAACGGCTGTATCATTTCATCAATCTCCGTCTCCGTTTTCAGCGCCTGATCGAAACTGATCCAGTTCACACGCTTTCCCTTCAATATTAGAGCCTCATTCAATTCCTCCCGGAACGTATCGAAGAATACGCCGATATAGCCATCTATTGTGACGAGTTGCTGAGTTGCAATTTCGTCAGCTAATGAATTGATTCCTTCATGAATCTGATTCTCGTTTAAATGATGAGCAGGATATAAGTCGTAACCCTTCCCTTTTCTTTCTTGTTTATATACAGGTAGTGTATCCTGTGTCGTTTTTCTTTTCATTCTTTTCTTCCTCATTTCATTATAACTTAGGGATTGCGAGGCTGAGAATGGAGACTCTCTCCTTATTCACAGACATTAGCATCTCTATGGAGCTGCACCATGATCTTTGACCACTGTTACAGACACGCTTAAAGGTTCCATCGGACGCTTAAAGGTGTTTATGCACCCAAATGTGCAACCTTTCTAGTGTTTACCTTTCATCCCTTTTCCGGTCTCCACACTGCCTTCATTTTCCATGAAGTCTTCAAACATTTCTATCGCTTTATACAATACTCCAGCAGATCCCCGGAAGGTTCCTGAGCCATTTGGTTTATTTTCTACTGTATACCACTCAAAGAAACCGTCATTATCTTCTACTCGCTGAAGCATTGGCATTACTTGTTCATAAGCTTCCTTCACAAATCCATAACGAATAAGCTGTTGGATCATTCGTCCTCCGAACCAAGTCCAATCTCCTCCATTCTGATATCCATAAGGATACATTCCTTTATTCTTAAAACTCCCCTCAGGATAAGGAGGATACATCGTCAAACCAATAGAACCTGCCCCCGATTTCTTTACATTATCAATCATGGCTTCCAACGATAACTTGATCTCTTCTTTTGTCAGCAGACCTGCTTCAATTGCTACCGCTGTTCCTCCGTGATAGTAAATCGCATTTTCGTCAAGATCACTAGCAAACGGACTACCATTTAGGTAGATATGAGGAATGTATTTCTTTAGTGGTTCACTCCATAAGTACTTACGAATATTCTCCTCTATTTTTGTCTTAATTGGTAACCACTTCGTAGTTGCCGATGGTACAATATTTAAGAAATTATTTAGGGCAATAACCAGCATTGCATTGTCGTATATATCAATAGCATAATGAGTATCATCAGTCAGATACACCCCCCAATCATGTTCAGGCTGCACATCCCCCCAGTCGGCCGTTGTAGCTCCCCATATCAAGCCATACTGGTCATTCATGCGATGAACCATCAGAAACTCCAAAGCCATTTCCAATCGTTCTTTCACCGTATAATCACCAACCTTAACCTTCAGAAATTCGCGATCATTAGTTTTGTTTATATACTTATATACTGCCTGAATTAATGATGTTTCCTGGTCTGTTTCAACGGTATTCTTATGTCCGGCATATCGAGGTTCTAGTTCTGAATATATATAATCATAGCCAACACCACTTGCCTTCTCTTTTGGAATAAATCCATCGATGATATTACCATCACCACCTTGCATTCTGAAAAATACCAACAGATTTTCTCTAACTACCTCTTGAGGATGTACATCAACCGACAATTCAATAAATGTATTGTAGTCGCGTATCCACACTTCTCCGTAACCATCACCAGCATTGAATCCTGATTTTACAATCTTCGAAGCTCTATCTTTTACCAACGAGAATAATGGTTCATTCTTAATTTTCTCTGATATCGACTGCTCTTTTTGCTGATTACAAGCAGTGATTAAAACGAATAATCCGAGTACTAAGGCTAACTTTTTCATGGTCTTAATATTTTTTGTCCATATGTTTGAACATATGCAAAGGTATAACATTTTCTTTTATCCACAAATCATGATAAATCCAATATCAATTTTCACGTTTGTGTGTAATGCATAAAAAAGGCTGTCCTAGCAATAAGAACAGCCTTTCAAAAAATATTTTTTTAATGCCTCTAGTAAGCTCCAAGGTTTCAATAAATCAGGACAATATCATTATCACAAAAACTAGTTTATCTATTTATTCCCCTTGAATTCTTTGAATCGTATCTCTGCAATACCCTTCGACTTAAAATTCTTGCAATAACAAATAATTCTAAGATCCGTAGCAGGGAATCCATTAAACTTATACTTGACAAAATCAGACGAGGCTTTACATTTTCCTTCATACACGGTAATAAACTGACCTCCTCCACCTGAAAGTTGTATCTCAAAACGACAATCTGCTTGATTGTCTTTTAACCAACAAATGTCAATCTCATTAGGATTAGCATGATCAATAAGATCAAAATCAACAACAGACTGCTTCACTGAAAAATGCCAACCAGTTGCCGTGTTATTATCAAATAATTTATCTAACTCATCAGCATTTTGTTCGGAATGAATATACTCCTCTTTCTGTGCTTTCCTACCTTTTGTTGATGCACTCATCTTAGATCCTGAATCAGCAACTGTAAATGTATCTGAAACGCGAATATCTTCAGATGAAGCACCAATCATTACATTAAACCCTCCAGGCTCTATTACTCTTTTAAAAGATTTATCGATCAATTCAATATCGGCAGACTTAATTTCAAAATGAACGGTCTTTGTTTCTCCTTTTTTAAGATGAACACGTTCAAAACCTCTAAGACTTTTCTCATATGTTGTTACACTACTAACTAAGTCTCGTATATAGAGTTGCACAACTTCATCGCCGTTCAATTTACCAACATTAGATACATCAACACTTACATGGACAGATTCGCCTGGCTTGATTACAGCTGGTTTTATCGACAAGTTAGAGTATTTAAACTGGGTATAGCTTAATCCATAGCCAAACTCATATAGATACCCATTTACTCTAGCTCTTTTTCCATTCAGTCCTGAACGTCCCCACGCATTAATCTGAGCATTTGGTTTTGTCGGAAAATTAAATGGCAACTGACCAACAGTTTTAGGAATTGTTACAGTTAACTTTCCTCCTGGATTATAATCTCCAAACAGGACCTCCGCAATAGCTGTCCCTCCTTGTGATCCAGGATAAAAAGCTTGTAAAATTGCAGGTACATTATTCTTGGTCCAATTGATCGTCAGCGGACGCCCGCTTATCACAACAACAATAGTTGGCTTCCCTGTACTTTGAACGGCTTTAATTAAATCTTTCTGACGACCTGGAAGATTTAAACTTGTCCTAGACTTGTTTTCACCACAGGTTCTTTGGGATCCTCCCACTACAACAATTGCAACATCTGATTGTGCAGCATTCTCTTTTGCTTTCTCAATCTCTGCTATTTCAGTAGCCGATAATGACATATCCATTACCTCACTATCTGGCCATTTTGAATCGACAATATTACAGCCCTTAGTGTAAGAAACCACAACTGTATTTCCCACTTTCTTTTGTATTCCATCTAAAACAGTAACAACCTCTCCAGCCAAAGGTCCATAATGTGTTAACGCATAATCCCCATGCGCAGCATTAGGTCCGCATACACTTATTCTTTTAATCGTTGAAATATCTAATGGTAATAGAGCGCTATCGTTCTTTAATAGCACAATCGATTCGCGAGAAGCTTGAAGTGCCACCTGATTATGCTCCTTACAATTCACGATTGAATCCGCCTCTTTTGTGTTTTCAACATACGGTGCATCAAACAATCCTATTAAAAACTTAACTCTTAAGATATCTCTAACTCTATCATCAATAACATTGTCTGATAGTTCTCCCTCCGTTATCAATTCCCTTAGGGGTGTCAAGAAACTCTCTGGACTTCGGAATGTACAACGCACATTTAAACCTGCATCAACAGACTGTCTTACGGCTTCTTTATAATTCTCGGCACTTTTATGTTTTTTCGATAAATACACAACGGCATCGCTATCCGATACTACATATCCTTTAAAGCCATATTCCTTTCTCAATTTATGGGTTAAGTAATAATAACTCGACTGAATTGGGATACCATCGTAATCGTTATATGAGCTCATCACACCCAGAAGACCGGCCTCTTGTATTACTCTTCTAAATGGATAAAGATGAATATTCTCAGCCTCTCGTAGCGGCACCTGAGGATCAACTCGAGATAGACCTTCCCGGGCACCTTTATTTGCACTGTATATTGCAAAATGCTTTGCTGTAGCTGCCACTTGATTCTCATGCTGCAGTCCCTTTGTCATCTCTATTCCAAGCTCAGCAACTAAATAAGGAGATTCGCCATATACCTCTTCCATACGTCCCCATCTTTGATCTCTTGCAACATCCAAAATTGGCGCATAAACATTTGTATATCCTAATACTCTTGCTTCTTTACCTGTAATAAGACCAATCTTCCGGACAAGATCTCTATTCCATGTTTGACCAATTGCCAGTTGCGTAGGAAAATTCGTTGCTATATAATTCTCAATTCCTCGAATCCCTTCATTGGTAAAGTCCACCGGTATTCCCAAACGCGTTTCTTCGATAAAAAACTGCTGAACTTTATTCAATGCTACTGCATGATTTGATGCAGGCCAGCAATGCTCATTATTCGACGGTGCTTTTCCCCAACCAACAAAACCATTAAGATGCTCATCAATGGCACCAATTCCATTCTTCCAAACACTTTCTTTCCACTCAGGTTTAGGAAGGTCGTCTTTTAAAACTCTACCGTACCCATACAAAGTAACCATCTGAGCGGTCTTCTCATCAGAAGTCATTTGAGAAAGGAGATCTTCAATTCGTTCATCCAGATTGGCATTAGGATCTTCGTAAATATCCTTTTTCCCATTCTTGTTTAAATCGATCCATCCCTTCTTATATATTTTTTTAGAAGAAGAAGTGGCAACGCTTATTGTCGTATGGCAGAAGCAGAGCTGCATTAATAAAAAGCAAATAAGGAGTGATTTTCTCATCAGTAAAATGTTTTATACAAATTGTGAATAATCCACACTTCATCATCTATGACTAGGAAATGTAGACCAACAAATTTGAAAACATCTCAGCTGAATCAGGTCCTCATTGGTTGAATCAATGTGCTTATTTGTTGCATCGAGTAAAGTATGTAGCGCCAATACAACCTTTGTGCACAGAATTGTGAAAATCCTCTCACCTTTTAATCGAATACCCATACGCTAAACCTGATGCAGTCTATAGCTCCAGGCTTTTCTGCTGAAATAGTTTTGGTGATAACTTATAATACTCTTTGAAGCATTTACTAAAATACGACCTCGAACCAAATCCTATAAGGAATGTAACCTCATCAACATTATACTGTCCATCCTTTAATAAAGCCGCTCCTTTCTTTAAGCGGTATAACCGAATATACTCAGTTGCAGTATAACTTGTTAATTGTTTCAGTTTGCGATGTAGCTGACTACGGTGTAAACCAATCTCTTGTGCCAGAATCTCTACTGAAAATGCTTCATTGGCATAACTTTCTTCAATAATATGATCGATTTTTTGGATAAAGGAATGTTCTTGCAAACGAGGCTTATTATCCCCATCAGTTGCAAACATCTTCTTAAATGATCGCCTAACATTCGCTCTCTGCTTGAGTAAATTTTCGATTTGCTTAAGCAAGTACACATCCTCAAATGGCTTAGAAATGTATGCATCTGCGCCTTTATCAAGTCCCATCATTTTATTATTATCAGATGAAAGGGCCGTTAATAACACGACTGGAATATGACTAATTGCTACATTCGACTTTATAGCATCACATAGCTGAAATCCATCCATATGAGGCATCATTACATCTGAGACCACCAGATCACAAGAAGAGCTTTCTAATAATTCGATAGCCTGTTTGCCATTCGTAGCCTCTAATGTCACATATTTTGATTGCAATATACGCGCTACGTAATCTCTTAGGTCTCTATTATCCTCAACAATCAGAATAGTCTTTTTACGTTTATTTCCATCTGATGATTCATTCGAATTTTCAATACTTTTCTCATCATCTACCCCTACAGAAACTCTTGTGGATAAATCATCTGTACTTGATATTATAGTATGTGTAAGCTGTTGTTCAGGTAACCTTATCAAAACACAAGTTCCACTCCCTGGATTACTTTGGGTAATAATTTCACCATCATGCAACAACACATATTCTTTGCATAAATCTAGTCCAATACCAGAACTATTCTGACCGGTTTGATTCCCCTTTTCGAAACGATTATATATACGAAGAAGGTCTTCACTTTCAATACCCGATCCTGTATCTTTTATGGCGATTTCAAAGAAGTCTTCATTTGACAAAGTCCCAAATTTAAGCTGATTAGAATACATCACATTCTCAATAGGCTTATTATGCGAAACAATAATAGAGATGTTTCCACTCTTAGGTGTGAATTTGAAAGAGTTCGAGAGTAGATTGAAGATTATCTTATCCAACATCTCTGAATCTGCCTCTATAAATCTATCATTTTCTAAAGGGACATATGATATTGCAATATTTTTAGCTTTTGCCTCTTCAGTAAAATTTAATACTCTTTCATTAATGAACGCTGAGATCATGAAACGCTGGAGATTCAACTTATCATATCCCTGCTCAATCTTTTGTAAATCCAATACTTTATTGGTGAGATTCAACAACCTATCGGAATTACGAAGAGTCACTTCAAGCAATTCCCGCTGATCATGATCGAGATTTCCTGCAGATAATAATCGTTTTATAGGTCCACTAATCAATGTAAGTGGAGTTCTAAACTCATGTGAGATATTCGTAAAAAACTTGATCTTCATTTCATGGATCTGCTCCTTATTCTCACGCTCTACCTTTTCAATAAATACAGCTCTACGAAGATTTTGACGTTCTTTTAAGAATCGGTATATCAAACTAATGATACATACTGATATAATAAAATAAATCAAATTCGCGGTGCCTGTTCGCCACCAGGGAGTAGCAATTGTAATATGCAATGCAGTCGGGGTATCATTCCATATACCATCGTTATTACAAGCCTTCGCTTGAAAAATATAATCACCACTTGGAAGGTTAGTAAATACAGCTGTTCCCTCATGACCTATATCAATCCACTCATCGTTAAAATTGAGCAGGCGATATTGAAACTTATTCTTCTCTGACAACAAATAATTATCCGCTGAGAAATCGATTGTAATTGCATTCTCACTAGGCTTCAACTGAATCCTATTGATACTATCCTGTTTGAATTGATTGACAAACAGCTCTTTCTTGTTATTAATAATCAACTTATTAAATAAGATCTTTGGAGCTCTTCTATTGATCTTTATTTTTAGTGGATTAAAAGACGTAAAACCATTTGTGCCACCCACATAAAGCTGATCATGCGAATCCATATAAATAGCCTGTGGATTAAAGACATTCCCCTGTATACCGTCAGCCTGGATAAACTGACGTACATAATCGCTTAGAGGATCGTAATAAATAATGCCAACTCTTGAAGATATCCACACCTTGTTATTACTATCTTCGATAATACCATATACGTCAACCTCTTTCAGTAAACCTTGGGCATCAAATGTAACACTCTCCTTGCCTCCTTCTTTTAGGATCGTTACGCCCCCTGATTTAGTACCAATCCAGATATCTCCATTACGCATTTGGGTTAGGTGTAGAATATGAAAATTACTTATTGCCGGAGAAGTATAGGTTCCATATGTTGTAAGCTTTCCTTTCTCAATCTTAAACAGTCCGCTGTAAGTACCAATCCATAAGTTATTATTTGCATCTAAAAGAAGAGTGCGCACATGCTTGCATGGCAACTCTATTTCAGGGAACAGGGTTTCAAAGTTGAGTATTTTATTTCTTTTGAAGCAATAAAAATCAACGCTTCCTCCATCGGTTCCTATCCATACACCATCTGCATTACCAACAATTGAATATATACTATTTGAAGAGAGCTTCTTTTGTCCACTTTGACCTACAGCAAAATGAACAAAAGAGCTGTTGTTTTTCTTTCTATAATATATCCCGTTACTATAGGTACCAACCCATACACCGCCATAAACATCTCGATATAAACACTTAATATTAAGAGACCTAACCATGTTCTTATCAAGACGTAATTCATTAAATCTCCTTGATTCCTTATTAAATACATTTAGTCCTCCCATTTCAGTACCTACCAACATATTAGTGTCTTCAAGCTCAAGAAAAGAACTCACGATATTATTGCTAAGAGAATTAGGGGACTTTGTTTTTCTAAAGTTATGAAACAGATTATCAGAATAATGAACGTAATTTAGGCCTCCTGCCCAGGTTCCAATCCAAATACCTCCGTCATGGTCTTTATACAATTTAAAAGTTGAGTTGTGCGTAAGCTCTGTGTATTGATCCTGTGTAATGTGGTACAGTTGGTTGTCTTTCTCCAGGTATAATCCATTATAGGTAGCTATCCAAAGGTTACCATTATTATCTTTAAGAATGTCGCGTACCTGCTCATTATTTATCGTACTGTATCCCTGTTGATTGTGAATGTAGTTATCCAGCAAATGACCTGCCTTATTAAATATCTGAACGCCATATTTCTCATACCCCAACCATACATGTTCCTTTTCTGCATAAATAGTTGAAATTGATTTGCCTGGTTGCTCACAAAATAATTGAACACGATCACTGTTGGTGTCTAAACGATAAACCAAACCTTCTCTTGTCCCAAGAAAACCTTGATTCTCGTTATCAAAGAATAGACAAGTTGGTATGGTTCCCTCAGGAAGAGATAAGTAATTGAGCTTATGCTTTGCTGTATCTAGTTTTCCAACACCATTTTTATCGATAAGCCAAATATCATTATTCCTATCTTCCAACAATCTTAGAATGTTCTCGTCAAGTTGCTTACCATCACTACAAGAATATTTAAACGATGAGAAGCTTTGGGTTTGTTGATTAAAACAGCTTATACCCTTATGGGTGCCAATCCACAATATGTTATTCTCATCGACTACAATTCCTGAAATCTCATTATTTACCAACGAATTTGAATCACTTCGAGAGTAGTGAAAATGAGTGAAATTTTTAGCATCGTATTTATAAATCCCTTCATAGGTTCCCAACCAAATATTACCATTTTTATCTTGTGTAATATCATGAATAACCTGAAAAGACAAGCCCCCAACAGGAGTTATCTTTCGTATATTAATTCCACTTTGTTCTGCCTTTATTTCGCCCCAAACATAAACGCAAATAACAAGAATAAGCAATTTTCTCACCATAGAAACAGAATAATTAGCATCAAGTAATAATGTAACAATGACATTTTTATAAGGCAAAGATAGGCAATACTTTAATAGCCATTGTCCTCTATGGTTGCATGTGTACAACCACAGAGGACATGGTGCAACAATTCTTCTTTTTCCTGCAACCTCGCAGTGATTTTATTACCCTCTTCCTCTCTACTTTGGTCCATCATATTATTCCTCAAATATGATCGAATTAAATAAAACAAATAATCATCTAAATCTAAGATTATGCGAAAATTTCTAAGTAGATTTTTCCAGATACTATTGATATTGGTGATAGGAATTTCATCATCCTATGCACAATCAAAAAGTATCAAAGGGAAAGTGGTTGACGCAACAGGAGAACTACTCCCGGGAGTGTCAGTGATTGTGAAAGGCACAACCGTCGGAACAACAACAAATTTAGACGGAGCGTTTACTCTTTCTGTTCCTGAGAATGCCAAAACATTAGTTTTCTCATTCATCGGAATGAAAGAAAAAGAAGTAAACATTGTAGGGAAAACTGAGATTAATGTTCAGCTTGAAGAATCGAATATTAATCTTGACGAATTAGTTGTAGTGGGGTATGGAACTCAGAAAAAAGCTAATTTAACTGGTGCTGTTGCTGCTGTAAAAAGTGAAAGATTAGAGAACAGGGCGATTAGTTCTACCGCTCAAGGACTTCAGGGATTAGTTCCTAACTTAAACATTTCATTTGAAAGTGGTGAGCCTGGAAACAGTAAAGCTAACTTTAACATTCGTGGTAATACCTCTATTAATGGAGGTTCTCCTTTGATCTTAGTTGATGGCGTTGAACAAGACTTGGAATTAATCAACCCTGAAGATATTGAGAGTGTATCAGTATTGAAAGATGCTTCGTCTGCAGCGATCTACGGTGCCAGAGCTGCATTTGGAGTGATATTGGTAACGACAAAAAAGGCTGAAAAAGGAAAGCCTACTCGCATCGACTATTCTGGTTCTTATACAGTAAAAAAACCAACTGTAATGCCTAAGCTTGTAGATAATAGCTATGACTGGGCTT
This sequence comes from Puteibacter caeruleilacunae, assembly GCA_005217565.1. Taxonomy (GTDB): domain Bacteria; phylum Bacteroidota; class Bacteroidia; order Bacteroidales; family Prolixibacteraceae; genus Puteibacter; species Puteibacter caeruleilacunae. Next base: position 420,232 of record SJCO01000001.1, on the reverse strand, counting down.
TATGGGTGAATAAGGCGATGAATAACTTCGATGGATCACAAGCTATTAATGAACAGGATATGGCCAAGATTAAAGCCTATTATGAAGATCCTGCCAATAATCCTGAATGGGAAATCCTTGATGGCTCATTTAAGTTTTATGGTCATTATAATTGGAAAGATGAATTGATCAGAGACTTTGCTCCAACTCAAAATCATAATGTTAAAATTACCGGGGGATCAGCCAAGACTTCTTACTATACTTCTGTAGGATATTACTCGCAAGAAGGACTTTATAGAAAAGGAACCGACACCTACGAACGTTTCAACATTAGAATGAACGTATACAGCGAGTTTAAGGATTGGATGGATATTAAATTCAAAGTTTCGTACAACAATAAAAAAACCGACAAGCCTCACGTTTATAAATCAGACAAGGCTGTGGTTAACTCTATCTTATATTCTCGTCCGAATACTCCAAAGATATTCCCTGGCGACGATCCCCTTTACAAAGGAAGATATTTCTCCAGTCCTGCTGCCTACCAGGAATTGGCAGGTAGAGACACTTATCAAAACAATGATATTTGGTTGACTACAGGAGTAGACATTAAGCTTCATAAAAACCTATCAGTAATTAGTGATTTCTCGTATAATATCTATAACAGTCATTCCGAAAAAGACGCTACTAAGATTAACTTCTTAACACGTAAATTAGAAGATGACTATGATATTACCGGAGATGATTACATTTACCTTAGATCAGACTGGAAACACTACTACTCTTTTAATGCTTACGCGCAATACGATAATATCTTTGCTGATGATCATCATTTCAAGGCAACAGTAGGTTTCAATCAAGAGTGGAAAAAAGGAAAATATCATTCTTCAAATAGAAAAGAATTAATTACTGATGAGCTTCCAGCAATCAATCTTGCTTTAGGTGACCAGGAGGTAAATGGTAGAGAATACCACTGGGCTGTACGTGGAGCATTTTATCGTCTAAACTATAGCTACAAAGACAAGTACTTAGTAGAATTTAACGGACGTTATGATGGAACATCCAGATTCCCTAAAGACGATCGTTTTGGATTCTTCCCTTCTGTTTCTGGAGCATGGCGCTTGACACAGGAAGATTTTATGCAGAATGTTACATTCCTTGATAATCTAAAATTAAGAGCATCATACGGTTCATTAGGTAACCAAAATGTTAACTCTTACTATCCATACATTCCAGACATGTCATCAGGACAAACCAGCAACTTCTTGTTTGGTCATAAAAAGCAATTATATATCAACGCACCAGCCTTGGTTAGTCCAAGTTTAACATGGGAGAAAGCAACAACTGTTGATTATGGTATTGACATTACGATGCTTAAAAGTCGTTTTGATCTGACTTTCGATATTTATACCCGAAAAACATCTGACATGTTGATGGCTGTAAAGTATCCTGAACTGCTAGGTTCATCTGCTCCAAAATCAAATGCAGCTGACCTAAAAACAAGAGGATGGGAAGTTGCAGTTACCTGGCGAGACAGAATTGGTAGAGATTTTAAATATGACATTGGTTTATCTCTTTCTGATTACCAAGCTGAAATCACAAAATACGACAATCCTACTGGATCTCTTTCGGAGTATTACGAAGGTAAAAAGCTAGGTGAAATCTGGGGATATGAAACAGCTGGGATCTATCAATCGGAACAAGAAGTTTCTAATGGTCCCGATCAATCGGACATCGCCATCAACTGGAAACCAGGAGATATTCACTATAAAGATCAGCTTACTGAAGATACCGATGGTGACGGAATAGCCGATGCTGGGGATAAAGTCATTAATAAAGGCGACTACACATTGGAAAACCATGGCGACCTAAAAGTAATTGGTAATACTACTCCAAGATATAGCTTTGGTGCGAACATTAATTGTGATTACAAAGGCTTCTTCGTAAACATGTTTTTCCAGGGTATCGGGAAAAGAGATTTCTGGCCATCAGATAATACCTTCTGGCCATTTGCGAACCAATGGTCACAAGTACAAACGCATTTTATCACTCAATCATGGACCGAGGATAACAGAGATGCCTATTTCGGAAGACCTCTTGCCAGAGATAAAAGAAACAGAGAAGTTCAATCGCGCTACATTCAGGATGCTTCATATATCCGCTTGAAAAACTTAACAATTGGATACAACTTACCTAAATCAGTTATCAATAAGATGGGTATCCGAAAAGCTAAGATCTATGTTTCAGGTGCAAACCTGTGGGAACACTCAAACATCGGAAAACCATTTGATCCTGAAGCAATCAAAACAGGTAGCGGTTTATTGTATCCATTCCAACGATCATACACACTTGGATTAAATGTATCATTCTAATAAATGACAACTATGAAACATCTATATAAATATTTAATCGCCCTGGTTGCAATCACCTGGGGCTGTAACGATAGTTTTCTTGAACGTTTCCCTTTGGATTCGATCAATGAAAAGACCTATTGGAATTCAGAAAATGATCTAAAAATATACAATAATAAATTATACCATCGAGCTGCTGACCAGTATAAGTACCTGTTCATGACGGGTTTCACACGTAGTGCATGGTCTTCGGGATACGTTGGAATGTTCTGGGATGATTGCCAAAGCGACAACTGTGCTCCTTCAGATTCAAAATTGGATAGCTATGCACGAATTGCAGCGGGTCTTCATACTGTACCTTCAACCTCCCCTGCTGGAGGTTGGATTTGGGATCTTTTGAGACATTGTAATAACTTCCTTGACAACTATAGCAAAGCTAAGGTCTCTGATGCAGTAAAAGGTTACTATGCTGGTGAGGTTCGTTTGTTTAGGGCTTGGTTTTATTTCGATAAGGTAAAGCGCTACGGTGATGTACCTTGGGCTGGACAAACAGTAAACATTGAATCAGATATTCTTTACGCAAAAAGAACAAATCGTAATGATGTTATGGATTCAGTATTGGTTGATTTGAATTATGCAACTCAAAATATGTCGGAAGCATGGTACAAGAATGAACCAGACAGACTAAACAGATGGAGTGCCTTAGCAATTAAGTCTCGCATCTGCCTATATGAAGGAACTTATAGAAAGTATCGTAATATTGATGGAGCAGAAAAGTATTTACAAGAAGCAGCATCTGCTGCCGAGGAACTTATAAATAATGGACCATATTCTCTAATCAATACAGGTCATCCGGAAAGTGACTATGCAAGTGTATTTACACAAGTTGACTTAACACGTCACTCGGAGGTTATTTTCTCAAGAAAGTACAAAACTGGTGTTCTTGGTCATCGATTTAAAGGATACTATGGGAGAAAGAATGGTGCAACATTAAGTCTTGCTGAAGATTTCCTTTGTACTGATGGTAAACCAATTCAACTTTCATCAGAATATCAAGGAGACGCCACCATTGAGGATTTTTACAAAAACAGGGATCCGAGGATGACGCAAATCACCATCGAACCAGGAACAAAAGGACCATTTGTTGGTTGTAGTTGGGGTAATAAACCTGCTCCAAGATTACCAGGACAGACTGGTGGAGGATTGATAACCACCACAGGTTTCCCTTTTTCTAAATTCTTTGAAATTAAAGATTACAAGAAAGGATATGGTAAAGAAGAAAACGATGCGCCTATCATCCGTTTAGCCGAAGTAATGCTAAACTTTGCTGAAGCAAAAGCAGAACTTGGTACGATTTCACAAGCAGATTTAGACAAATCTATTAATAAGCTAAGAGATCGTGTGGCAATGCCTCATTTAGGATTAAATCCTCCAATGGATCCAAAATACGCCAGCGAAGGTATCTCATCATTAATCGTTGAGATAAGAAGAGAGCGCAGAATCGAGTTGGCAGTAGAAGGATATCGCTATGACGATTTGATGCGCTGGAAAAAAGGTCATTACTTAAATAATCGTGTTTTAGGTATGCGTCTTGAAGACGACCAATTAACACGATATGAAAAGACATATGTGAAACGTATAGAAATTGGTGGAAAAAAATACATCGATGTATATCAGGGAGCCGAACTAGGAGAAAGGGTATTTGATGAAAACAAACATTATTTGTTCCCTATTCCTCTTAGTGCAATTTCACAGAATCCAAACCTAGGACAAAATCCAGGTTGGTAAAAGTTAGTTATTTGATAGTACGTCCAGTCTGATGCGTCAGGCTGGATTTTTTAATATATAATACAAGAATCTGAACTATGGTATATCTACGTACAAACAATAGATTTTTAAAAATAACCATTGCTATTGTCTTAACACTCTCCACTTTTCAATGCTATACTCAAAACAATTCTACCATATATCACAAGGGCTGGATTGATTTCAACAAAAATGGGAAAAAGGATATTTATGAAGATTCTGCTGCTAATATTGAAGAGCGTATTAAGGATTTAATCTCTCAAATGACAATCGATGAAAAAACTTGTCAGTTAGCAACCTTGTATGGATTCGGAAGGGTTCTTAAAGATGAATTACCTACTCACACATGGAATAACTCCATTTGGAAAGATGGTATTGGTAATATTGATGAACACTTAAATGGTTTAGATCGTCCAAATACAAAGACTCAATATTCCTGGCCTGCATCGAAACATGCAATGGCATTGAATCAAGTTCAAGCGTTTTTTATTGAAGAAACACGTTTGGGTATTCCAGTAGACTTTACCAACGAAGGAATTCGTGGAATTTGTCATGAAAAATGTACCAACTTCCCTGCACAAATAGGTATAGGCTCAACATGGAATAAACAACTAGTACGCGAGATTGGAAATATCACAGCTAAAGAAGGAAAAGCTCTTGGGTACACCAATATTTATGCCCCTATTCTTGATTTAGCTCGTGATCCTCGATGGGGAAGAACAGTTGAGTGTTATGGAGAAGATCCCTATCTTGTAGGGGAGCTGGGAGTTCAAATGGTAAAAGGAATACAGGAAAATAATGTGGCCTCTACATGTAAGCATTTCGCTGTATATAGCATTCCCAAAGGAGGTAGAGACGGACTAGCCAGAACAGATCCTCAGGTTACTTATAGAGAGATGCACCAAATCTATCTTGCTCCATTTAAAAAGGCTATTACCGAAGGTCATGCTAAAGGAGTGATGAGCTCATACAATGACTCTGACGGTATTCCTGTTTCTGCAAGTAGTTATTTTCTTGTAGATCTACTTCGCAACAAGTGGGGCTTTAAAGGATATATTGTATCAGACAGTCAGGCTGTTAAATATATCTATTCAAAACACCGTATTGCTGCCAACAAAAAAGGAGCAGTAAAAGCAGCTATAAAAGGAGGATTGAATGTACGAACCGATTTCAATATGCCTAACAACTATATTCTTCCTCTTCGTGAATTAGTTAAAGATGAAGAAATATCTGAGAAGTTAATTGACCAACGTGTTGCAGATGTATTGCGTGTAAAATTTGAAGTTGGTTTATTTGATCATCCATATTCAAAATCCGATAATTCAATAAACCGTATCATTCGCAACAAGCATCATGAAAAAACTTCTCTGCAGGCTTCACGAGAATCGATGATCTTGCTAAAGAACGCTGATTCGTTATTACCACTAGACCTAAAGCATATCAGGAAGATTCTAATCGTAGGACCATGTGCTGATCTTAAAAAACCGATGATTAGTAGATATGGGCCAGCTAAAGCACACGTTATTTCTATTGCAGAGGGCATAAAACAATATGTAGGAAATAAAGTTGAAATCAAAGTAGCAAAAGGGTGTAATATCAAAGATGAAAAATGGCCATTAAGTGAGTTATTTATTCCTGAGATATCACAAACGGATCAATCGCTTATTGAAGAAGCAACAACGTTGGCTAAAGATGCTGACCTGGTCATTGCTGTTTTAGGTGAAGATGATGAGATGGTTGGAGAAAGTAAATCAAGAACCTCATTAAACCTACCAGGAGCACAAAGAAATCTGGTAAAAGCTTTACACGAAACGGGGAAGTCTCTTGTTAGCGTTTTAATCAATGGTCGCCCGCTTACCATCAATACAACATTCAAGTATACCGATTCTTTATTTGAAATGTGGTTTCCGGGTAGTTATGGGGGGCAAGTTCTAGCCGAAGCTATATTTGGAGAATATACTCCTGGAGGTAAACTACCAGTAACGATTCCTAAATCGGTTGGACAATTACCCCTTAATTTTCCTTTTAAACCTGGATCTCAATCAGGTCAAAGCTGGAAAAAAGATCCTAATGGATATGGTTTTACAAGAAATGTAGGCGCATTGTTTCATTTCGGATATGGATTGAGCTATACCCAATTCAAATATGAGAATTTAAAGATAGATACTTCAAATCACTCAGACTCAATAAGTATTGCCTTTGATCTCCATAACACCGGCAAATACAATGGAGATGAAATTGTCCAGATATATGCTCGCGATAAAGTGGCATCAGTAATTCCTTATGACAAAGTTTTATGTGGTTTCGAAAGAATTAAATTAAATGCTGGCGAAAAGAAACATGTTGTAATCAATGTTGCAAAATCATCATTACTCAGTTTAGACAGGGACATGAAATGGAGAATGGAGCGTGGTACATATACTCTCATGGTAGCCTCCTCTTCGGTTGATATTAGGCTAGAAGAGTCAATTGAATTAGAAGAATGGCAAGAGGAAAACAAATAAGTACATCATTAATTTAAACGAATAATTCATAGATAATGAGAATAAATCAACTAGTATTGGGCATACTTACATCAATGCTTGTAGGACTTCATTCGTTTGAAGGGTGTGCCCAAGATAAAAAACAAGATATTTACATTCTTATTGGTCAGTCAAATATGGCTGGAAGGGGACAATGCTTACCCGAGGATTTAATCCCAATTGAAGGCGTCTATCTCTTAAATGAGAGGGATCATTTTGAAATAGCTTCCAATCCATTAAACAAGTATTCTACCATACGCAAGACAATGGGAATGCAGAAATTAGGACCTGGTTATAGTTTCTGTAAAATACTTCATGCTAAATTGCCTAATAGATCTATTGGACTAATCGTCAATGCACGTGGAGGATCCTCTATCACCGAATGGCAACCTGGTGGAAAATACCTTGAAGACATCATATCCAGGGCCAAAAAGGCAAAGAAATATGGTCGCATAAAAGGTGTCTTATGGCATCAAGGAGAATCTGATCAGAATACATATCAGGAATACGAGAAGCAGTTTAAGAGTATGGCTAACCATATCAGAAAGGCTCTCCATAAAAAGCAATTACCATTTTTCATTGGAGAACTCGGAAAATGGAGAAACTCTACTAAAGGGATTAACAGCGTTCTTGATAAGCTAAGTAAAACGTACAAGAACGTCTACCTTATACGGGCCGATGAGCTATATCATCGTGGCGACAATACACACTTTTCTAGAGAAAGTCAGTTACTATTGGGAGAAAGATATGCAGGTAAAGTGCTAGAAATTATTTACTGATGAGGTGATGATAAGGATAAGTAAACATACCCTCTCTATCATAAAGTAAAACCTCTTGAAAAAATATTCCCAAAACCATGAACTTGATTTTGGGAATATTTTTTTAATGCCTCTACTTAAACAGCAAGGTTCCAAAAACCCAAGGTCTGTGAAAATCTACCTTTCCGGTAGGTTGCCATGCATCGTAAGTGGTAGGCTTATCTTTCAATTTATCTATGCGATAGAAGTTGGCATTCCACTTATCTCCCTTTTGAGGCACAACAGTAGGATTTCCATATAGATCTTTAAAAGGAATAGCATACATACCAATCCATCCATCTTTTGTTTTAGTTACCAATGTCTTCAATTCTGGATTATAAGTCCTGTTTCCAAGAAACTTATTTCCTGGTTCCTTTTCTGTACGATGAGTAAGCACACACGATTCGAAGGTCACATTCTTCGGACTTAAATTAATCTCAAAATATTGATGTCCGCATTGCGCTGGATCCAAAAACACCTCTACACACTCTTCATTAAAGATAGGTGAATCACGCTCAGTATGTGTTCCCCAGATATAAGGATCCTCACACTCAAAGCGAATATAAAGATGAGTATTAGAGTATAGCAAGCGTACCTTTGTTGAGAGTACATCTGTTGATCCTGTTACTGTTTCGCGTAGTGTCATCACACCTGCCTTGTTCCATACATTAGCATCAACAAGACTACTCAAAGCTTTATCTTCACCAATTGATTTTACCTGGTAAACCGACTGTTTCCCTTTTGCAAATGCAGTCAGCTGAACGGCAAGTATGAGAGCCAATACTAGTGTTCGTTTCATCATAACCTTCAATATTAAATTATTCCATTTAGTTTGAGCCCGTTAAATTATAACTTTATAAGGAAAGTCCCTTATTTAATCGTGATGAAATATCCTTTAGTCGCAACACCTGCTGGTAATAGTACGGTAAACTAATGGTGCTCTCCATAAATTGAAATACATACATGATGATAGAAAAGATAATTCCAAACTGCAAGGCACCATCTCGACCTACCAGTTTAATTGACGAAACAAGCAAGGCTGCTAACAACACCCAAACAATGCTAAAATTAAAAGTCTCCAGATCTGACAGTTTGATATTCCATTTCATGAGACGCTTGAAATGCAAAGCTGACTGATCCTTATGTTCTCGGCTTAGAATATCAACTTGTCGCTCCAACTCACTGTTGTAGCCATAATTGTAACGTAATGTCTTTTTACTCGATAAAAGATACACAAGCATAATCCCAACAATGACAGCCAGACAAATCCCTAACACTGTAATATTTAGAGTAAAAATGATTACCAAAGTACCAACTAACCCAATAATACTTGTGATAATTTCAGGAAGAGAATTTTCGAAGAACTCAACTAGTTCACCTAGTAAATTGACATGAGCAACCTTCGATGATGTATTTTTTTGCTCTTTCTTATCAACAACTTTCATTGCCAGTTTACGATAAATACGCGCATACAAACGAGTATCGTAATAACGTCGGATAGCCCCAAAGATCAATACCAACAAGCATAATGCTATAAGCTCTAGAATACCATTAATGTTCGAATCAAGGACCGATTGTATCGCTCGCCCTATGCATAACGGGAATAATATCATTAATATTGATTCTAATACTACAACACCTACGGTTATACTAATCTTGAATCGATGTCTTTTATAAATTTCCAACAAACTCATATCTTTAAATCTATTATTCCAACATAGCCTACTCGCAGCAGTCGCAAGAAGAATTGTGGGAACTCATTTTGTTATGCTGCTTGAGAAACCAGCAATTTTCCTCTGCGATATTAGCTATGAAAATCAGGACTGTTTATGTTTATTCTTGATTGGGGATGATACCCACAGCTCGCTACGTTTAAGTTTAAAATCAGATTTATCAATACAATAGCGTTCTACATCAAAACCTCTACCCGACTTTAAGCTTTTTTTCATAGCTATCTCCCACAACTTGGAAACTGTTTCAAAGTCTTCCGACTTTTTCGATAAGACTGTAAACTCAGCCGAGGGAAAGGTCAAAGCAACAATCCCTTCTGGAAGCTTCTCTGCATTGAAAGTGTTATATCCAATTGTAATGGTTACATCGCCCGGTTTACTTCTATCATAGGCAGAATAAACCACATATATATCCTGACTCTTCTTAGCCGTAATCACAGAGGTTAAATCATGCTCTCCAAAAAGTTTCCACAGGGCATCTAAATCTCCTTTATACTGATTATTCAGAAAGGTCGACTTCACCGAAAATCCAACAATTAGCAAAGGATCGGCATGATGATGTGAAATTTTCACCGAATCATCCTGCAAACTCTCAGTCTTCGTATTTCGTTGTATAATCTCCTTTTTAATGTCGCCATTGCGATGTAGTACATGATGCACTTCAAGCTTCTCTTCCTCCTTCTTTGGTTCTTCCGTCTGCTCTAACGTTACCTCCGATTGATAACCAATAAACTGCATAGATTCAGGATTCAGTTTTGGAGAAATAGCCACCACTATCACGTATAAGCTCATGGCACACCATGATCCGATAATCAGCCAGTAAGTGAATGGATTTTTTCCTCGATCAACCTCCTCAATAAAATGAGCACGGCGTAATTTTAGCTCAGGAATTACCAGAAGTAGGAATATAATTCCCCATATCCAGCCCCAATTGTTAAATACTGCGATCCATACTGCGATTAAGCCAATAATGGCTTTCCATTTAATTCTTGTTTTCATATGTTGTTGTTTTCCGTTGTTATTGTTTCAAGTTACTTCTTTAACAAGATATTCAAGACTAAAACTCAATACCTATTCTCATGATTGGGTTTCTATAGGGTGAATGATCAGCATCCTTCAAATCAAACAACAGACTAAAGCTTAGAGCAAATCTATTCTTTAGTATTTGTCGATACCCAATACCTGCCAAAGGAACCCAGTGCGAATATACCTTCTTATCGCTTTGTACCGAACGGCTATTTAATTTAGACTTCAAATACTCATATTCACCATGAATATATACATTGTTTAAAATTTGTTCCTCTTTCTTACTCAGATAGTACCTTGTAAAGAAACTTAATCCATAATACTTGTCCGACGATTTATAATATTTTTCCTGAAACTCATACCGATAGCCATATCTAGAAAAAGAGACTCCACTCCCCAACACAAACTGAGGTGTTATATAGTAACCTACATTAGGTGCAACCTCGAATACATCATAAAAGCGACCATAATTGAAGGTGAAGTTACCACCCAGATATACCTTATCAATAAACGTTCCTGTTTGTTGTGCTTTCACATTTGCCGACAAGCTGCACACCATGCATAGTAGAAAAAATATTCGTTTCATTTTCATCATGATTGTTTGGTTACATGTTTCTCTGCTGAATAGATTCAACATAGCCATACTTAATTCTTATTGATTGTTATTTCCACTTTAATCTTCTACAAAGGAACTACTGTATAACCACAAAATTTTTGATCCAGATCAAAAACAACATCCAATTAAATTTTCTCTCGCTGAAATTGACTTTTTGATCTAGGTCAAATTTATTCCCTCTTGATACTCCGTCCTTTACACTCATAAAATCATCTCAAAATCAGTAATTATGAACACAAACATCAAGTATATTTTACTAACTTTTCTGATCATCCTATGGCTTTTGCCTTTTGTTCATGCCCAGGAAATATCAGGTCGGCTGATTGATCAGGATAGTAAAGAAGCGATACCATTTGCCAATATAGCTTTGGAGAAACTTCCAATGCGAAGGGTAATAACCGGAGGAACTACCGATATCGATGGAAACTTTAAAATTAGTGCCAGCCCTAATACATATAATCTTACCATCAGTGTACTGGGATTCAATAGCAAAACAATTCCAATGTTGGAAATAAAAGAAAATAATAAGCTTGAATTAGGAACAATTGAACTTTCTCCAGTAACAATCGAAGTTGCAGAGGTGAACATTACTGCCAACAGAAGCTTTATTGAGAACAAGCCTGGAAAACAGATCTTAAATGTGGGTCGTGAAATCGCCGGAGGAGGAGGAAACATCAGTCAGATTCTTAAAATTGTTCCCTCTGTTGAAGTCACACCACGTGGAGACATTAGTATCAGAGGAAATCAAAATATAAAGGTACTTATTAATGGAAAGGAGATGACCTATGGTATCGATCCAGCAATACTTTTAAAACAACTTCCAGCCTCAACAGTTGAAAAAATTGAAGTAGTTACTAATGCTTCAGTCCGGGAAGATCCTGAAAGTTCGGGTGGAGCAATAAACATCGTCCTAAAGAAGAATGCCAACGATGGCTTTCACTATGGTATCAACATAGAAGCTGGAACTACTCCTTTTAAGGGAAATGGAGGATTCAATCTTAATTATGCGAAAGATAAACTAAATACATACCTAACCTATGGCGCATACATCGATAAGTATAATTTCTCAAATAAAGGTAAACGAAATATCACATCAACCAATAGCAGTATTGTAAATATCCTTGATGATGGTAAAGGAAATTACAAAGACCTGGGACATCTCATATTAGGAGGTATAGATTATGACATCTCCAATAAAACAACATTGAATACTGAGCTTACCTACAATAGATACAAAGAGAATTGGGAATATAATCTTGATAATGTATTTGCGACAAAATCAGGAGAAAAACTAAACGGAATAGTCAACAATAAAAACCGCGATCAAATACGCTTCCTTGATCTCTCCACACGTATTGAAAGTAAACCAGCAGATGATCAAAAGATGACGGTACTTATTCATGTTTCACGAGGCAAACAAAACAGTAAAAGAACAATTACAGAGCGGGGCACTTATTTTAAAAATCCATCCATCGGTGATATTATTTCAAAATCAAATTATACTATCGGTGAAGCATCGTTCGATTATCAGCTTAAGACATCAGCAAAAGGAACAATAGAGATGGGAGCAAATTCGGAATTGGTGGATTACCGTGCCACTCAAGATGGTAACGGTTCATATAGCGACAGTCGCTATTGGGACTATAACCAGCAAAAACAAGCAGTATATGCCATGTATAAACACAAGTTCGGAAAACTAACCTGTGGAATTGGTGCACGACCAGAATACTATAAAAGCAAGACACTTGAAAGAAAAAGGAACAATAAAATCAATCAGGAATATACTAAGTTATATCCCAACATCATTGTTAATTATCAAATTAGCAATACGAACGTAAACAGCAATGTAAGTCTGTCATATTCAAAACGTATTCGCAGACCAGAGGCAGAAGAGATTGATCCGATAGCTGACTATGCAAATCCTTCGCACATTTACCAGGGAAATCCCCATTTGAAACCAGAGTTTATTCATACAGTTGAGCTTAGTTATAACCGATTACAAGGTAACAACAAGTTAAACGTTACTCTCTTTGGTCGCAAAACCGATCAGCTTATTCAACAAAGAACAGAGTTAAGACCTGGCGGAGTATTATTCACCTCGTATATCAACCATTCTTCGGGAAAGGATGTTGGATTGGAGATGAACGGGAAGGTTAAACCTCTCGGTTGTTGGGAATCAACAGTTGGTGCAAGTTATATCCATAGCAAATATGCCAGTCCACATGATCAGCTAACACACTATCACAAACAAGGCAATATGTGGCAACTAAAATGGAATAACTTTATCACCTGCTGCCGAAAATATACCCTGCAAGTACAGGCCCAATATTATGGTAAAACCACAGGTATGTTTTACACACGCAATCCATATAATGTAATAAATATTGGTGTAGAGCGAAAAACACTAAAGGGGCTTGGAACAATAGGTATTAGTCTGAACGATGCCTTAAACAGTGGAGGTAAGGAGAATTATAAGATCATTGGTCCGGGATTTGATTCTCAATCGACATGGAAGCTAGACTCGCGATATATGAAAGTGTCATTCAACTTTTATATCAACTAAGAACCTGTCTAGATTTTATCCTAATCATTCTAAAAACAAAATTTAAACACTTTATCGTTTCGTTTTTGATCTAGGTCAAAAATCATCTTACCAAAGACTCTGATATTTGTAATACAAACTAAAACACTCAAAGTCATGAAACACATAACATCTGTTAGCGTTATAATTATTCTTGTAAACCTGTTATCATTTACACAGACTAAAGCACAACAACAAGACACTACATTTCTTAATACAACACATGTGATGACAGTAATGGGAGAAATCATCTCCAATTCGGTTACCAGTAGAATGACCTACAAGTTGGATGGTTCAACAGTAATGGAAGAAAAGGTAGTAACCAACATGAGCTATCCTATGGAAAATGGAGAGACACACAAAGACATCAGCACAGAAGAGTTCACCATCATTGATGGAGAGATGAATTATTTCAAAGGCGAATACAACACCAATGATTCAGTGACAGTTGTTACTGCTGAAAAAGATGGAGAGAATCTATTGGTGTCAGGTAAGCTACCTGGAGAATCATCTTTTCAGGTATGGGATCAAAAAAAGTTAAAAGAGATTGACGCCTACATTGTATTCTTCAATATTGATGAACTAAATCTTTCTAAAAAGATGCAAATAAGAAAAATGTATGATCTGTATGGCATGGAGTTGAGAAACAATAAGCTTACTCTACAAGACAAGGAGACGATTGAGTTGGCTGGTCAGAAGTTTGAATGTTCAATTGTAAAGTTCGACTATGGTCTTATAAAAGGGAAGCTTTGGTTTGCCAAAGGACCTGCAGATAACTACTTCCTGGTAAAAGAAGAGGCACAGAGCCAGGAATATGGCCCGTTTGATTTGGACCTAACTGATTACAATACAATAAAACCAACAACCAATAATCATAAGAAGGAAGAATTTGGGTTTTAAGGAATTTTTCGAAAAACACACCTTAAAATCATAGATTAGTTATTAAGATGGTCAGCAATACACATGCTGTTAGATCATCATTTTCAAATCATTGACCATGCCTAAAAACAACATATCAAGAAGAGATTTTATTATAAAAACATCTATTGCCGGAGCAATTGGAGGAGCGGTAATAGGTCTTGGGAAATGCAATCCAGTGATGGCAGCGGGGAGCAATAATGAGCTGCCTGATCTGGTTGCTATCAGAGGAGGAGAGCCCGGAGTCATGTTTAACAAAGCGATAGAAGCGTGGGGAGGAATTCATCGTGTAGTTAGAGCGGGGCAAACGGTTGTAGTAAAACCGAACATAGGATGGAATGTGACTCCGGACAGAGCGGCTAATACAAACCCAGAGTTGGTAGAGGCTATTGTTAGAGCATGTCTGAAGGCCAATGCTAAAGAGGTTTTCGTTATGGATCATACTGCAGATGTATGGACCAAGTGTTATAAGAACTCTGGCATTCAACAAGCGACAAAAGACGGAGGGGGAAAAATGGTCCCAGGAAATAATGAACGTGACTATAAAACTGTGAAAATTCCAATGGCCAAACGACTAAAAACGGTTAAGGTACACGACCTCATTCTAAGTACCGATGTATTAATCAATGTTCCTGTATTAAAGCACCATGTGAGTACAAAACTATCGTTAGGAATGAAAAATTTAATGGGTATAGTGTGGGACCGGCAATGGTGGCACAAGAACGATTTACATCAATGCATCGCAGATTTTTCGACATACATAAAAGCTGATCTTACAATTATAGATGGCTACAGAATGATGAAGCGCAATGGACCAATGGGAGTATCTACAGATGATGTCCTTCTTCAAAAGGCACTCCTGTTGGGCGCTGATCCTCTGGCTTTAGATGTAGCTGCATCTAAGATGTTCGGGATGAATCCTATGGATGTTGGTTATATCCGACTCTCCGAAGGATTAAATATCGGGACTAACGATCTATCCACATTGAAAATTCAAAAGATTAAAATATAAGATATGAGAATTTTTCAAATTCTTAAACGGTTTCGAGTGGCTGTTGCCACCGGATTTATTACACTCATAGCATTACTCTTTTCAGACATATATCATCTGATTCCTCAGCAATTTTTTAGGATGATTCTGTCAGTACAGATTGTTCCCTCGGTTTTTAATGCCTTAAAAGCCGGGGGCATTCTTTTCTCCGGTTTTCTGATTATATCGCTGCTTACTCTAATCATGGGACGAGTTTATTGCTCTACCTTATGTCCTTTAGGGATTTTGATGGATTTGATCATCCGGATAAGGCAAAAGTTCAATAAATCATCAAAAAAAAAGATCGCATTCAAGTTTCTAAAACCCGTAAGAATAATTCCGTTTTCCTTACTGGTAATTGTTGTAATCGGATTATTCCTCGGAAATGTACTACTACTATTGGTCCTTGATCCATATAGTAACTTTGGAAGAATCTTCACCATTCTTTTCAAACCTACTGTCATTGCGCTAAACAACCTGCTATACGACGGATTAATTCATTTGGATAATTATACTCTACACCCAATAGATATTAACTGGGCCAACCTTCCAGTATCGTTTTTTGTGCTGGTATTCTTTGCTATTTTGTTACTGATGACGCTAAAAAAAGGAAGGTTATTCTGCACCCATGTTTGTCCAGTGGGCACCTATCTGGGCTTACTGTCAAGGGCTAGCTTATTCAAAGTAGTGATTAATAAGGAAAAATGTATCTCATGCGGTAAGTGTGAACGCATTTGCAAAGCCGGTTGTATTTCGGCAAAGGATAAAAAGGTTGATCATTCAAGGTGTGTAATGTGCCTGAATTGTCTGGATATGAAATGCCCTACCAATGCATTATCAATCCGACTGACTCCTTTTGGGAAACAATCTTCAAAACAGCAACAAGCTGTTCCTCAACAAGTAGAAAAGATTAGACTACAGCGCAGATCACTCTTGGCACTACCACTGGCTTCGCTTGCGAAATCAAGAAGATATAGTTCAGGGAAAAATCATACAGATAAAAAATTCAAAAATAGAACCATACCTGTCAGTCCGCCTGGCTCGTTAAATCATCATCATTTTAAAGAAACATGTACAGCGTGCTATTTATGCGTTAATGCTTGTCCTTCGAATGCAATAAAGCCTTCTCTATTGGAATATGGAACAGAAGGAATACTTCTTCCACACCTCACCAATGAACAAGGTTATTGTAATCTGGAATGTACAAGATGTAGTGATATTTGTCCGAATGGCGCACTAATATCTGTCACCCAGGAAGAGAAAAAGACACTTCAGATTGGTATTGCTCATTTTGTCAGAGAAAAATGCGTTGTAATTACTGATGGTACAGACTGTGGTGCATGCTCTGAACACTGTCCTACTAAAGCAGTAAATATGGAGATTGAAAACGGACTATTTGTGCCGGTGGTTGATGAAAATATTTGCATCGGATGTGGAGCATGTGAATACGCTTGTCCCGTTACTCCTGAGAAAGCCATCTTTGTAGAAGGAAATCCGATACATCAAGTAGCAGATAAACCAACAGTGAAAAAGCTGGAACCGGTAAATCCTGAAGAAGATTTTCCATTTTAAGAGTTCTTTTTGATCTACATCAAAGAAACTATCATTCATTCAAGCGATCTTTGTAATGTCATTAATTCAGAGAAGGCTCAGTTGATCTTTCGCTGAAATAATAAAGACTCAAGTCTAAGGAGTTAAGTCGCAAAGTAACCATACCAGATCAAGCAGCATTTATATCTTTGCACTTAATTCCATGACTTGAAGATTTGATTCTTTAAAGCATCAATTTGCCATCAAAGAATCATAAGGTCTAATAATCATTTAATCTTTAAAGCATGAAGGTATATTTAATCAAAGCCTCAGCAGGCTCAGAATACTCAAAATATAAAGCAGAGACAGGAGGACCTCCTCAGAATATTTTTTCTGCGGCAGCAGCAACTCCATCGTACATCGATGTTGAAATGACCGATGAAACAATTGGCATGGATACCAATTTTAATTCTGATGCCGACTTGGTAGCTATATTCATGTCTACTCCAGATGCCTATCGTGCCTATGAAATAGCAGAAGAATTTCACAAAAAAGGAAAGAACATTGTATTGGGCGGACTTCACACCCGCTTTGTACAGAAGGAGGCTGAAGAATATGCCGATACATTGCTTATTGGTGAGGTGGAAGAAATTTGGGAGGAATTACTGGAAGACTGGCAAAACAATACCTTAAAACCACGTTATCAACGTACAACACCATTTGATCTTGCAGGCTTAAATCCATACCCCACTGATATCATTGATCCGGCTGTATACAATTATACATGGTCGGTGGTAGTATCAAGAGGATGTCCTTTTAAATGTGAATTTTGCCTGGTCCACAAGTTCTTTAAAAAGTATCAGACTCGACCAATTGAGAATATTGTTGAAGAGCTCAAACATCTAAAATCAATCGGTGTAGATTGGGTAGAACTTCATTCTGACAACCTCACTTATGACCGGGCCTATGCTTTGGAATTATTTAAAGCCATAGCGCCACTTAAGATGAACTTTTACGGAGAAACCACCATTCTTGTAGCAAAGGATACCGAGTTACTCGAAGCAGCCCAAAATGCTGGGGTTAAGGCATTACTGTTTGGTATTGAAACTCCATCTGAAAAAGCTTTAAAAGATCAAGGCAAAGCTTTTGTTAAACCCGATCAGATCAAAGAATACGTGAAAATTATTAAACGATATGGTATTGATGTTGTAGGAGATTTTCTATTCGGATTTGATGCGCACGACGAACATATCTTTCAGGAAACACTCGACTTTGTAAAAAAAATCAAAGTAGACCAGGTATATCCACACCTTGTGATACCTTTCCCAGGCTCAGGAACATTTGAAAAACTTGATAAAGAAGGAAGAATCCTGACCAAAGATTGGTCGAAATATGAAGGCGGCTATGTGGTATTTCAGCCCAAGTTAATGGAACCCAAAGATCTGGAAGAAGGTTTATGGTGGTTCTGGGAGAAGAATGCAAGTTTCTGGGAGAAGATCAAGTACATGATCTCATAATTAACATACATCGCAACACTTAAATAAGCTAAAATGGTAACGTTTATCTGGTTTATCATAGGTTTACTATTACTCATATGGGTAATATTTGACATCTTTTCAGGCGTCACCTGGAGCCATAGAGCTATATACCGAAAATATGAACCAGTCTTGTACTGGTTCGTTACCTGCATCTGGTTAATTATTGCTGCGGCAACAATCATGGCAGGCGTTTGAATCCTTTTTGATCTAAGTCAAAAATTTACAGGCTAAGGATCCCTAATTTTACTTACGAATCAATCATCTAGTATTATGCAAACATTAAACAGGTTATCAATACTTGTGGCTATATGGTTTATTGCAGTAACCTTTAGTGCCCAAGGAAATACGCTAAACAATTTAAAGGCTGGAAAAAATAAAGTTAGCTTTAAAAGTGAAGAACAGAGCATTTCTGCTAATTTGTTTCTTCCTCCTGATTATGACAAAGGAGCTTCACTACCAGCTATCGTGGTGATCACTCCTGCCAGTGGTATTAAAGAGCAAACAGCAGGCATCTATGCCGAACGACTGGCCCAAAAAGGTTTTATCACACTTGCTTTTGATCATCGAACATTTGGGGAAAGTGAAGGTGTTCCTCGTTGTATGGAAAATGGCCCCATGAAAGTAGAAGATATTAAAAATGCTCTTTCTTTTATGGGAACAGTACCTGGAGTTAATCCAGAGAAAATAGCAGAGCTTGGCATCTGCTCTGGTGCTGGATATGCCATTGAGACTGCGTGCTTTGATGCAAGAGTAAAAGCAATTGCAACCGTAAGTGGTTTTATCGACTTTACCGACTACGGACAAAGTGGGGGGACGCAATATATGTACCAATTATCAGGCGATGGAATCAAGCAGTTTCAACAACAAATGACCCTGGCAGCAAAAGCACGACAGAAATATTTTGAAACTGGAGAAGTTATATATATCGATGCTATTCCTCCTAAAGGATCAAAAATGGGACAATTTTGGGAACGAGCTGCCGAATATTACCATAATCCCCAAAGAGGAGGAGCATTCAAAACATATAATCCCAAACGTGCAGCAATTTCTCTCGACACACGCTATTTCGTGAATCCCAGTGATCATATAAAACTAATGCGTGGCAAACCTATATTAGCAATTGTTGGCAGTAAAGCACTCACGGCATATTACAGTAAAAAAACAATTGCCAAAGCACTTGGGAAAAAAGAACTCTTTGAAATAACGGGTGCACACCACTTTGACCTGTACGACAAGACGCAATATGTTGATCAGGCTGTTGAGAAACTATCACAATTTTACCACACAACACTACTTTGACCACTTAATTTAATTCTAGTTTTCAGTGCTTTCACCAAGCACTATCCGTTGTTTCCCGATTAGGAAGATTCGTCTTCCTAATCTTTTCCTTTTACAATACTCCCTCATTTAACTATCTCTGACAAACACTAGTTATATTTAATCTTTCATTCGATCAAATTTTCTATCTTTTTTGATCTAGGTCAAATATTTATTACCAAGCATTTACGACATTCCCCATAAATCTTTTAATAATCAGGACATGTTAAATAATCCACATTTTAAGATGAACGATTCGACAAAATGACTGTTCATTAAAACGTGTTATTCAACGTCCGTAAAATGCTGAGTCAACATGGTAAAACAAAAAGAAGATATCAAATATCAAGCTGCCCGGTTATTAAATATGGCCTCAATGGGGGCTAATTATCAAACAATATCAGAGGTAGCACAAACAGGTATTCATCAGTGGATCGATAATCAATTTGAATTGCCGGCCAGGGAGAACTTCACGAAGAAAACCTGGCAAATTTGGGAGCATTTCTCACCTCAGTACATCCAATTATTTGGTCGCGATTACATCGTCAACCATGGAGATGCAGTAATTCCTTATTGGTATTATTGGAAAATGGCTTGGTGGGATACCATCCTTAAATCAGAAGAGCACCTTCGACAACGCATAACATATGCCTTGAGTCAAATCTTGGTTATTTCAGAGCACTCAAATCTACAGCTTAGCGGTCCAGGAATGGCCAATTTCTACGATGTACTTTATCGCAATGCTTTTGGAAATTTTAGAGAGATTCTGTACGAAGTAGCCCTACACCCAATGATGGGTTTCTATTTAAGTCATATAAATAATCCCAAAAGCAACCATGCAAAGAATATTCATCCAGATGAAAACTTTGCAAGGGAAATAATGCAGTTGTTCTCGATAGGATTAATCGAACTAAATACTGATGGTTCGCCAAAGTGTGATTCACAAGGTAAACCAATACCAACCTACGATAACAACGACATAAAAGAGTTCGCGAAGATATTTACAGGCTTAGGTCCTGCAGGTTATTACTGGCCTTGGGAAGATTACTCACATTACCCATCAGAATGGGCAAACGAGTACAATACTAGTCCAGCTACAGTAATAACCTGGAAACCAATGATTCCATTTGAACAATGGCATGAACCAGGTTCCAAGAAACTACTCAGAGATAAAGTTGTGCCAGCGGGTCAATCTACGCTAAAAGACATCAACGATGCCATTGACAACCTATTCCATCACCCTAATGTCGGACCGTTTATTGGACGGTTACTCATTCAGCGCTTAACGACATCGAATCCAAGTGGCGATTATATCAAGAGGGTGGCTTTAAAGTTCAACGATAATGGCCAGGGAGTTCGTGGAGATATGAAAGCAGTAATTAAGGCAATCCTGACAGATGAAGAGATTCTTAATGCAAATACCAATAGCAAGGAAAGCACTCGCAAACTGAAAGAGCCTTTACTGAGATACACCCAGGCGCTGCGTGCATTCAATGCCAGGAATATGTCTGGTAAACTCTGGAACTGGGGTTATCAGTTCGATGAGGCAGTCAGTCAGGGTGTACTAGCCTCCCCCAGTGTTTTCAACTTTTATCTGCCCGATTATCAACCTAACGGACCAATAGCTGCGGCAGATTTATATGCTCCGGAATATCAGATTCACACCTCTGCAACTGCGATCAATTACATCAACTTGGTTCATGAGTGGTTCATCAATGATAACTATGGAGAAGTTGCTACAAAAGTCGGAAAATCATCACACAATGCTCCAAGCTATGAAGATGACGATTTAGATCCTAACGACTATATTTATCTTGACTTCCAAGAAGAAATCGTGATTGCCCATGATGCTTCAAGGTTGATTGAACGACTAAACCTGATCCTTACGGGTGGTGAATTCTCCATGCAAACAAAGGCATCAATCATAAAAACCATTGAAAAAGAGAGAGATCCAGAAAAAAGAGTAAAACTAGCATTATTCCTTTCCTTCATCTGTCCAGATTATTGCGTTACATAAGGTTTATGCATACTCTTTTGGTTCTTAGATTCAATTATCACAAAAAACAGTACATCATGAAAAGAAAGAATAAAAAACATACATCCATGAGTCGTAGAAGATTTATTGGGACAACATCCTGTGCTACAATCTCTTCTACAACACTTTTTTCTTCAATACTTAATCTTGGCGTAACCAACTCACTTGTCGCAGGAACTAAAGCCTCTTTTAATCATCCCGATGATTACAAGGCTTTGGTTTGTATCTTATTATCTGGAGGTAACGATAGTTTCAACATGCTAGTACCGTATGATAATGCCAACTACAATATCTATGCAAAAACTCGTTCAAATCTAGCAATCCCTCACAATCAATTATTAAAACTTGGTAATCAAAGACAGGATGGGAGACAATTTGGTTTACATCCTTCAATGCCAGAAGTTCAGCAACTATTCAACAATGGAAAGTTATCATTCATCAGCAATATCGGAACATTGGTTGAACCAATGACAAAGTTGCAATATCTTAGAAAACAAAAGATGGTGCCAGTGGGCCTACTATCCCATGCTGATCAGGCACAACAATGGATGACAGCGATTCCTCAAACTCGATCTTCTAAAGGATGGGGGGGAAGAATGGCTGATATTATACAATCAGGAAACTCGAATAAGAATATTTCAATGAACATTTCCCTATCGGGGACTAATATATTTCAGGTGGGAGACAATGCCATTGAATATGCAATAAGAGCTTCAACTGGAGGTAGTGTTGGTATTAATGCACTACAAAGCAATGCTCCACTCGATAAAATTCTTCAAGGTGGAGTAAGTAGCTTACTTGAGCATCAATACAAAGATATTTTCAAATCTACCTTTGCGAAAAAGATTGCGCATGCTCAGCATAATCATCTGGAATTTAGTAGCGCCCTCAGTAATGTTTCATCGTTACAATCATCATTTTCCGATAACAATATATCTGCCAATTTCGCACTAATAGCCAAGACTATTGCTGCAAGGAATATCCTGGGTATGAGACGCCAAACATTCTTCATAAACTTCACTGGTTGGGATCATCATGATATGGTTTTGCAGAATCAAAGGTCCATGTTGGCCACACTGAGTAAGGCTCTTGGGGAATTTCAAAATGCTCTTGAAGAATTGAAGATTGCCGATAGAGTCACCACATTTACAATCTCAGATTTTGGTCGCACACTTACTTCAAATGGTAATGGTAGTGATCATGCTTGGGGCGGCAATGTCATGATTATGGGTGATGGTGTTAATGGAGGAAAGATCTATGGGAACTATCCCTCGTTAGCTTTGAATAGCAATACGGATATTGGTGGAGCGATCATGATTCCAACCACATCAACAGATGAGTACTTTGCCGAAATTGCACAGTGGTTTGGTATACAGGATGGAGATCTGGAATATGTTCTGCCAAATATCAATCGATTCTATGATCCAAAAAGCAAAGATTCACCCATTGGATTCATGAAAACCTAAAAGTACAGCATACGCATTCCATATATCAATACCGGAGAATTAGTATGTTTTACCCCGGTATTGATATTCATAATTTTGCTACTATGCTCGCAATAAACTACCACCCGGTAATAGCAATCTATTTGTTTTTTCTAATTCGGCTTAATGTTTCCTGACTTATTCCTAGAATAGAAGCTATATGCCCCAGACTTGCTATCTGAATAATATCAGGGAACAACTCCAATAGTCGCTCATATTTAAACTGGGCTGTTGCAAAACTAAACTCTCTTGAAATTTCATCCAAAAAGGCAATCTGCATCTCCATCAACTGTCTTCCGAACGATTCCATCTGAGGAGACAAAGCATATAGTTCTTGCAGCTTATCGTAGGATATTGAAAAAACTTCAACTTTCGATATTGCTTGAATATACTCCACCGATGGCGTTCTCATTAAAAAACTAGACCACAGCGTAACAAAATCATTTTCAGGGTATATCCAACTAGTAATTTCCCTGTCCTCCTTCAGGTAATATGTTCTGATGGTCCCCGAATTAACAAAATACAACTTACGACAGGTTCTTCCAACCTCTAAAATGTGTTCATGGCGTTTGTACGACTCGTACTCAAAACGCTTTAGGATTTCTTGTTCCAAAGCAGGATTTACTTCTGTAAACCTTGCAATATATTCAATTAATCTCTTCATTGGTTAATACAATTCACGGTTTCTTATTCATCCCCATAATAAGTCATTTTTACATATTATACAATAGAACCACGAAGATTTTTCGGCTGTCAGATTTACTGCTCAATGGAATCAATAAAAAAGGCCGCATTTTCAAAGGCTTATTATTATTCGCCTTTGACAAAACGGCCACAAACTAACAACTGTTTTTAGTACCTATTTCAACATCGCAGGTGGAGATGGCTCTCCCTGCTCGCCCATTGATTCATTAGGAGTGCTACCCATTTTGATTATTAGGCTTCCTGCTTTAAATAACTCATCACGGTATACCCAGCAATTATTGTTAGGCTGATCACCTATCATAACCTCCTGAACATACACATTCTCTGGAGAGTTATTCTGCACATCTATCACAATCTTATCTCGTTTAAAATAATCTTGGTTTAGATGGATGGTTATCTTATCAAACAGCGTGCTGCCAATCTGGTAGACTGGTCGCTGTGAGGCATGCCCTTGTACATCAAACAAGCCCATTGAAGCCATTACATACCATGCTCCAAGCTGTCCTTGATCTTCATCCTGTCCTACCCCATAACCATGCATTCCGGTAGTACCATAAAACTCATTACAGATGGTACGTGTCCAATACTGCGTTTTCCATGGTTGTCCGGAGTAGTTATACAGCCATGCATCATGCAGACAAGGCTGGTTTCCATGATTGTATAATTTCTCAATACCAGAGAAACTATCTACCTCTTTTCCTCCACCGAACATGCTCTTCTGTGCCTCTTTAAACATCATATCCAGTCGTTCGTTAAAAAGCTTCTTGCCAACAAGACTGATTAAGCCGTGCGGATCCTGAGGAGCATACCAGGTATACTGAAAACCGTTGCCTTCCTGGAATCCTTTCCACGCCTTCATTGGATCGTATTCTTTAATAAAGCTACCATCCATCTCCTTAGGACGAATGAATTTAGTTTCAGGATCAAACAAATTACGGTAATATTTCGCCTGCTTCAACAATAATTGGGCATCATCATCTTTCCCTAAATCTTTGGCCATTTGCGAAACAGCGTAAGAACTAAATGCAAACTCAAGCGTGTGTGATGCACCAAAGTTGAACGACCAGCCATTACTTATCACCGTGTCTTTTGAAGGGATGTACCCCATCTGCACGAAATAGCCAAGATCATATTTCCCTGAGCCAAATACCCTTCCTCGATACTTTGTCTCATTATCAAAGGCAGCCTGATAACCAGTCTTCAAGTCGAAATCTCTGATTCCACAGTTGTAAGCAGCTGCAATCATCAATCCCTGATAGTTGGTTTGAACACCATTGGTATGTACTCCGGCAGCAACACCATCATGTAACCAACCAGTTTCTTTGTAGAAGTCGATATTCGACTGTACATAACTACTCAAATAGTCGGGATAAGCCAATGCCCAAACCTGTCCAAGGTTCCAGAACCCACCCCAAATACCATCGGTATTATAATGGTTATATTGTGGTCTACCTCTTTCATCCAAAGGAATCTGACCAATTTTACCATTGTTCATGGGATACTTACCATCAACATCACTTGCTAGTCCCCTTCCCAACAGGGCATGGTATAGACCAGTATAGAATTTTACGCGATCGTTATATTCGCCTCCTTCAACCACAATGCGACCAAGCATATCGTTCCAGGTCTTTGCGGCCTTATTCTTAACTTTATCGAATGAGTTCCCTTTTGTTTCTGCAATAAGATTAGCTCGGGCATTTTGCATATTGGTATACGACAAACCAATCTGCATCTCTATTACCTCATTCTCTTCAGTAGAAAAGGTAAATACCATTCCATTATTCTTTCCTAATGTAGAGCGTTTATTTGGGGTAACATCGTGATCAACAAAGATATCTACTTTTGCAGGAGCCTTACTAATCTGGCCAGCAAAGAACATCTTCACACGCTTACCTGGATCGCAGAATTTCGCATACTCAGGATATGTAACCACATATCCTTGAAACTCTTTCTCTCCTACCATCTTCATGAAAGCCTCGCTAACATGACTACTTTCTCCTTGTTTATGACCTATATCGAAGATCATATGACTATCTGTCGATTTCGGAAACTTATATCGATGATATCCTACACGGGCAGTTGCAGTCAGCTCCGCATCAATATTGTAATCCTCCAATTTCACTTTATAATACCCAGGTGAAGCCACCTCCTCTTTCTTATTAAATCGAGAACGATATCCCTCATCAGGATCTTCCAGGGTACCTGGTACTGTTTTCACCTCACCTATTGTTGGCATCACTACAACGCCCCCAATCTGAAACTCGTGGAAATGTCCGAATCCCTCAATAGAATTATGTCGATCGTCATAACCACAAGGCATCCAACCACCCTGACTGCCATAAGCATTGGTATGAGGAGCTAATTTAGCCATACCAAATGGAATGGATGCAGGAGTATAAAAGAACCAACGTCCGTGTACCGATCCGATATTTGGATTTACATAATCGATTGGTTCTGGTAGCTGCTCTGTCTTCTTACAAGACACCATTAACAGCACACTTAAGGCTACAATCATTATATTTCTCATGGTACTATTTCTTTTTAATGGCATAAAGCGATGCAAACATGATAAACACCGCACATGCAACCAATACATACATGCTGGCAGCAACATCGATACTATCAGTCAGCCATCCCATTAATGGAGGAATTACAGCACCTCCTGAAACAGCCATCATCATTAGTCCTGAAATTTCATTGGCTCTTTCAGGATAGCGTTCTACTGTAATAGAGAATACCAATGGAAAGATGTTAGCCACACCTAATCCGATGATAAAAATCAATCCCCATGCCACCTCCTGAGAAGGATTATAAATGAAAGCCAATATCGAGATAATAGAAAGTACAGCAGACCATAAAAGGAATTTCCTAGATGATAGTCGCGTAAGCAATAAAGCACCACCAAATGTTCCTAACATACGTCCAAAGAAATAGACACTACGACCTGATTCGGCCAATACCTTATCCATTCCCAACTGGCCCATAAGAAACTGTCCTGAATTGGAATTCATCCCTACATCAATTCCAACAACAAGAAAGATCGATAGCACCATCAATAAGATGTACTGATTACCCAAGAGTTTAAATGCTGATCCCATGGTAGCCTGTTGACTTTCAATTTTACGTTCTTCAATAGATACCGATGCTAACCATGCCACAGAAATAACCGATACTACTCCAAACACGATAAACAATACCTTCCAGTCGTTTAGCTGTGCGGCAAAAAAGGCTGCCAATGGAGCCCCTAACATGGAACCTACCGACTTCACAAACTGCGAGAAACTCAGGTAACTTGAAGCCCTATTGTCTGGAGCCACATCCACCAACAATGGATTCGCCGACACCTGAACAATGGTGTTACCAATACCTAACAAGGCAAAGCCTGCAAGTAAAGTTCCAAACGTGTACACGGTAAAAGGAATAATTAATCCCAATGCAGTAATAATCATCCCTGCATTTAGCGTCTTCTTCTTTCCTAGTCTGTCTTGCAGTATTCCCACTGGCACTGACAGGACAAAAAACCAAAGAAAGGCTGCTGATGGTATTAACTGAGCCAATGTAGCACTCAGATTAAAATCAGCACTTGCACGATCAACGCCGATCCCAACCAGGTCGACAAAGCTCATGACAAAAAATGACATAAATACGGGTAACGTAATCGCTAACCCTTTGTTCTTTGAATTCATACTATGTGGTTTGTAGTTGATTACATTTTTGCTAACATGTGCTCGATACTTTGGTAGTAATCGTTGATCACCAATCGTGCACTACCTACCAAAGCTGCTTCCTCCTTAAGTTCTGAAATTCCAATCTGAACCTGAACTTCTTGAGCTTCTAATGATGATTTGAACGCCTCTTCAAATAATCCATAAGCATTGGAGATATTTCCTCCCATAACCAGCATCTCAGTACCTATTTTTGAAAACCATGGTCCCAGGAATTCACCAAGATTAGTCCCAAACTCATTAAACAGTTCCCGGGCAATCTGATCATCGTTATAACGTAAAGCGATATCCTTAACACCAGTCACCTTCGTTTCAGAGCGAGCATTATAATTGTTCACGAACCATCTTGTAGAGAATGATTCATCAGCAATTTCTCCTTTAAACGGCAAATGATAAACACATCCCATCTCAGGAATATTTTCCCCTTCAACCTGAGGAATACCTTTATCAAGGAAAGCAGATCCAAAACCTGTTCCCAGTGTTATAGCCATTACATTTTCTACACTACTGGCCTTCCCAATCCACGCTTCACCCACGGCAAATGCTGTAGCATCGTTTATAAAACGTACTGGTTGATCGCTTTCCAGGTTAAGCTTTCCTGCGATCTCCTCTCCCACATGAACACCGTAAAGATTCTCAAATTTATTAACTCCCTTTATCAACGAAATACCATTGACATAATCGAATGGCCCAGGCATTGCAAAACCGATTCCTGTAAGCATGCAGATTCCAGCTTTATCGATCGATTCTTTTATCGCTGATGCCCATGCTGAGATAATCTCTTCAGTAGTTCCCTTATTATCTACTTTCATTTCAGCATGTGTACCTTCGATTAGCTGCATATTAGTCAAATCAAATGCAGCACAACATACATGGCTACCGCCTACATCTACACCAATAGCTATTTTCTTGTTCATATGTTTATACATTTAAACTATTATAAAAAATCACAAAACAGGGGAGGGATTCAATTAGCGTTGTATATCAATTGAATATGTAAACTTATCTGCTCTATAGAATCCTATATTGTACTCTATTGGACGGTTTCCTGCATCAAGAACAAATCGTTCTCTTAACAGCACTGGCTCTCCGGTCTTAATCTTCAATCGATCAGCAGTAATTTTAGTCGCCGCTCTTGCCTTAATACGCTCTTTTGACACATCAGCTACTGTTGAGAAATCATTCTCAAGCAAATCATATAGAGGTTGTGTAAAATCCTCTTCGCCAGTCAATCCAATGCGAGGATGGAAATAACTTTCAAAGTAAACAAAAGGACCATCCTTCGTACCCCTTAAACGTGCAAGACAAAGCAATTCGGTTCCTTCGTCAACATTCATAAATGATGCGATCTTTTCGTTAGCTTTTGTCCAGCTAATCTCAACATTGAAGGTCTGAAATGCAACACCTTGTTCGTTCATCTCCTGCGTGAAACTATGCCAGCTATCTAATCGTGTAGTCACCGAATTCTCTGCAACCTTGGTTCCTACCCCTTTCTTTCGAATCAACAATCCTTCATACTCCAGCTTATTCGTGGCTTGTCGCAATGTATTTCTTGAAATACTTAGCTTTTTAGCCAATTCAACTTCCTTAGGTAGAAATCCCCCATTACGGTACTCCGGTAGTTGAATCATCTTACGTAGTAACTCCTCTACTTGTGCATGCAATGGAACGGGACTATTATGATCTATTTTTAGTTTCATTCGAAGATTATTTGATTATCAAAAAACGTTCTTGTTCATTTGTTCAGACATACAAAGAAATAAAATTACTATGAAGGAACAAAACTTTATTTCATGAAGGAACCACCTCCTTACCTTGAAGTAGTATTCTTTACGCTATCTTTCCCCTATGTTTTCCCTATACATTCCCTATCTCATCCCTATTAAAAGGATAGGGAAAGTATAGGTTTTAGACAGTTTTGATAGGGTGTAAAGAAGACTTCAACTAGGGAACTTCCTTGCTTAAAATTACGTCGATTATGAATTTTTTATTGATGTACTACTACAGATTAGTTTCTTATAGTTTTCGACAAACACAATTTGAAAGGTTTGAATGGTAACTTATCAATGTTTTATGCAATCGAATGCACAAAACACCGTTAATTTACTTATAATTCCTTTCATTTTAGTTATATTCGGCTCAAATTAATCAAAAACAAGATACATAACATGAGATTGTTAGTCGCACTATTATTACTTTGCACCATAACATGTACAGCTAAAAGAAACAATCAAAAAGTCCTTATTTTCACTGAAAATGGGAAAGGATTTGTACATAAAAATATAGCAGCTGCAACAAAGGCCTTGACTGATATCTGTGAGAAAGACGGATTTAAAGTGGAGGTATCTGACGATTCGGGATACTTGACAGAGAATATCGATAAATACGATCTATTGATCTTCAACAACACCAATAATGAAGTGTTCGATAATGATCAACAACGTGATATTTTCAAGCATTATATTCAAAACGGAGGAGGCTTTGTGGGTGTACATATTGCCTGCGGTACAGAACGCAACTGGCCTTGGTTCAATGCTATGATTGGCGGAAGATTCGTTCGTCATCCTAAACGACAAAAGTTTGATATTCATATGATTGATCAGAATCATCAATCTACAAAACACCTGCCTAAAATCTGGCAATGGGAAGATGAGTGTTATTTCATGGACAATCTTAATCCTGATATCAATGTATTATTTGCTGCCGATCTTACCACAGTTACCGATGATAAAATGAAGGATTTTCCGGGGAACATTTTCGGAACCTATTTCCCTCTGGCCTGGTATCATAAGTATGATGGAGGCGTTCAATGGTATACAGCATTGGGACATACTAATGAGCATTACGATGATCCGCTATTTAGAGAGCACCTACGACAAGGTATTCTTTGGGTGGCTAAAGAGGTGAAATAATTCCTACATATAGCAAAGAAAAGCGCGATTATCCGATAAAGAATAATCGCGCTTTTTTATTTGGACAGAAGGCCTTATTACTTCAAGCCCTTCTTAAAATTGAACGTAGTTGATGGCTGTACCTGCTCTCCTTTACTGAATCGGGTGATTACCTTTTTATAAATATTCTTTGAAACCCTCTCCCCGGTAAAGTCAAGAAGAAAACGTCTGAATCCTTTTGCTTCTAATTGCTTCCTATATTGCAATAACGACACTGGATTCTCAGGACGAATAATTGTAATACCATCCTGAACTTTACGCGTGAATGAATATCCTTTGTCATCTTTAAACACCTCTTCAGAGCGATCAAGCTTCACTGGCATTCGAGAATAAAATAAATCAGGATAGAAGTAAAGAGGTACAATACCAGCCCTATCTTTTCCTTTGTAAAGGTTGATCATCTCATTCTCCAATGGATACATCCAACGTTTAACATTCTGTGTTGCCAGAAATGCAGCTGCAGCATCATTATAAACGTAACAGTTTTCATTGGTAAGGATCTCCGATTTTCGAGGAATCAACGTCTTCTGAGAAACATGACTCAACATAAATCGCCTAAATCCTTTCTTATGGAAATCTCTGCACAGTTTCTTATAGAATTCCAAGTCACTTTCAGGAATAAACTTAGGCAATTCGACGATGAACTTATGCTTACTACGTTGCACAAAAGGAGTATCAAGATTCAGCTTAGGCCACTCCTGTCGCGAAAAACGAAGGATTAAACCATCAGCATCATCGATACGAATCTTCTTCAACCAATCTACTGAATCAATACGGATATACAATTCAGGTTGCTTTACCCTTTCAGGCTGAATAATACCTGATATCATTTTTTTCTTCAATCCAAAAGGAAGATCCTTCTGACGGAATTTAAACTGACCTTCAAAGCGACCAGGGAACTTTTTCTCAGGCATACCAGCAAGGAAGACTAAGTCGCCTCTTTTAAGTGTACGTTGATCGCACAACATGCTATACACTCCTTCTTCATTCTGATAAAGGTCTTTCACCTTCACTGCTATCTGCTCATCACTTCTTGAAGAGCGAATTCTTACACGATAACCATTCTGAAGCTCGACATCCGAACGGAAGTAGATCTTAGGCCCCTTAATACGCTCAATCTTGCCAAGATAAACCCCTGTATTTGGAGAATCAGAAATACTCTCACTAACATTTCCTCCCATGAAATAAGCGGTCTTTTCGCGCCCTAAATCATAATGAAGAATGTTCTTGGCATTGGTCAATTCATTAGCATCATCAATAACTCTACGATAAGCTCTGGCAACTTTATTGACATACTCTGCTGGCTTTAATCGCCCTTCAATTTTTACTGATGCAATACCTAGTTCAGCCAATTCAGGTATCAGATCAATCAGCTGATTATCCTTTAAGTTGAACA
The DNA here is from genome assembly GCA_005217565.1 of Puteibacter caeruleilacunae. Lineage (GTDB taxonomy): Bacteria > Bacteroidota > Bacteroidia > Bacteroidales > Prolixibacteraceae > Puteibacter > Puteibacter caeruleilacunae. The sequence continues at coordinate 388,198 of SJCO01000001.1, read as the reverse complement.
CATAATGCTGATCATCGCCTGAATTATAATTACGGCGACAAGGCTGTGTACATAATCCCCTGTTAGCACCATTACCTCCCAGGTAACTACTAAACAAACACATTCCTGAAAAAGAATAACATAATGCTCCATGAGAGAATACTTCAAGCTCAACATCAGTCTTTTGCTTGATACCTTTCAACTCGCGGAGGGTAAGTTCTCGTGCTAGAATTACGCGATCAAAACCTACCTGCTGGGCATACGCAGCACCATTTGAATTGTGAAATGCCATCTGGGTACTTGCGTGCACCGTGATATTAGGGAAATGCTTTTTGATTAGATGATATACCCCCCAATCCTGAATAATTACAGCAGAGATAGGCATCCGTGACAATACGTTCAATACCTCCAGCATATCAGGAATCTCCTCGTTCTTGATCACCGTATTTAAAGTAACATACACGCTAACATTGTTGCGCTTAGCCACCTTAAGCAAAGCATCCAACTGAGGATATGAAAAGTTAGCAGCTCTTCCTCGTGCATTAAACTGCTTCAATCCTAAATAGATTGCATCAGCTCCTCCATCTACAGCTGCAAAAAAATTCTCGGTATTACCTACAGGTAATAATAATTCAGGTTTATTCATTCTTTCTAATCTTTCCGCAAAAGTAATAGTTTCTTTAATAATAAAAGCCATCCTCGTACTCCGAAGATGGCTTTTATTCAATTGTAGTATCTATTGTGACTAATTCACTACCTTATTATTGTTCACGATTTTCAATTCTGAAGAGAAAGCATAGTTTTCATCAACACGATCTTTTAGAGAGTTCCAAAGCACATAGGCTGTACGTGCAACCTTTCCTTTAAAGATCTCATTACCGTTCACTTTTATCGCTACAGGTTTATCCAGGTTTACCAATTTATCATTTAATTTGATTACTAAGGTATCGCTGTAATTCTCAAGGATATTAAAACTATTTCCTTCGTGTTCAACTACCACACGCTCACCTGTTTTGATGGCCTTTGCAGGAACATGTAACCAGTAGTAGTCTTCATAATGCACATCATCTTGCTTCCATACAATCTTCTCTGGCAATGGATTTCTTGTAAATTTAGCCATCCATGGCACAGCAATAGTATCGTATCGCTCCATCCAGTGACCTTTTCCAGGAACAATGTGAACCTCGTGGTTGTAACCTTTGGGATCAGCACGATGAAGACTGTCCAGTAATACCTTCCAGTTTGCTGCAATCTTGTTACGATTATATGCTCCGTCTAACTCACCCATATACATACAGTAACCAATGTTGCGAACACCTTCAGGAGTTACCTCATTAGGGTGTCCTGCCATCATTGCGGCAGCAGCCCAATGGTCTGACATACGGCGCGACAATTGATAAACTCCATCACCTCCTGCTGAATATCCCATGATATATACTTTATTGATGTCAACATCAGCAAAAAGTACAGCAGCCTGAATAATTTTATCAAACAATTTATCGATATGAGCTTGATGCCAAAGATTCCAGGTATCGGTTGATGCACGTGGTGCCAAATAAACTCCTTCTTTTGGTTCATATAAACGAATCTGATTCTGCCACTGTTGATCGTTTAATGCAGGAGGAGCACCTCCACCGCCATGCATTGAAATATAAAGACTACGTCCGTTAGCAGGTTTTTCACCAAAAACCTTATACATGAACTTCATTGAATACTTGTCCCAGGTAACCTCCTTATTGTTCCAGGCAGTTTCTAACTCATTTTTTAGCTCTGCTCTTTGATGATCAATAATAAGTTTACCTATAGTTTCAGCTTCATCGGCTTTCAATGGCAACAAACCTACTCCAACAGTATTTAATGATGGTCTCTCTGTTGCATCCTTTTGTAACCAGTTCTTCATGTTCTCTTCTGGCTGTACCCTGGTACACGAAGAAAAGATGGTAGCCAGTATTCCAAATGCCATGCAGTAGTGTAAAAATTTAGTCTTCATTTTTCTTGAAAAGTTATTTATTGCGATAATAGATTCGATATAGAACCTTCTTTAAATCTCTAAAAATTATCTGATGAGCAACGACCTCAACAAAAGAAAAGTGAGGAAATTGAACGGCAGTTTTCTGAATGTCCACTTTACTAATATCTACCTGGTACAATATTGACAATAGTAACTCTTCGTTTCTTTGTTGCAACTCCTCGATTTGGGTAATCAACTGGTTTTGCAACTCATCGTAAGCACCTTCAATGTTTCCGGAAAAAGACAATTCCACGCCAAACATACCAAAGTCCTTCATGATTTGAGCTGCCGTCATTTCAATGATTTCCTTCTTATCGAGAAACTGCTCGATATTACCAATATTTAATTTTTCAGGTAGATTCATAATCAAATGTAAAGCTTCTTATTCATATTCACCCACTAACACTCCGGAAATATTCCACGAGCTTGAGCTTCCTCCTTCTTTAGGACCAATTGGAATTGCAACCTGGATGGTATGTTTTCCTGCCTCGATTCCTGTAAAAGGAACAGTTACCGGATTTGTTAAGGTAGCAGGACACCATCCTGAGCGACTCAAATCTGATGATGAAATACCATTCCAGAAGTTTCCTGATGATGGATTTGAATTACGATAAGTACCACAATCTCTACGCCATGGGATATATCCAAATACCTTATCCCCATCAACAAAGATTTCATTCATCTTCTGGTTAAACTCATCGCCGCCTCCCCAGCCGCCATGGCCAGTTGAGATATACTCCAAACGCACATTCTTAACGCCTTCAGGAATTGTAAAGCCAACCTTCAATGAATCACCTTTAAACATGGTACCATAACTTTGTCCTGCCATCTCCATCACATTACAGGTATTAAACAATGGTAATACCCATTTCTTTTTTTCTGGTTCCTCAGAGATAACACGACTTCCAGGATAATAGTTTAATTTAAGGCTTAATTTGTGCCCTCCTTTATCGTAGTTTCCTATAAAGGCTCCGATCCAGACTTCTCCCTGCAACTTAGGCAATAAGTATGAAATATCTTGCTTGAATATAGTTGAATCTTCCCATTGTTGTCCAACTACCGTGCGCTTTTCATTGAAAGCACGCACACCAAACGAGGTAAAGAAACGCACCATTTCCAACACAGGAAGATAATCATCGGTTGCTACAACACCCTGATAAGCTTTTCCTTCTACATCCTTATATTCAGGTAATGTTTTCACCCCTTTCTGAAGTCCATCAAGGAATGAACGCTCTCTATCCTGAGGAATCATGAAGATCGATCCTGTGCGATCGTAAGCATCTCCATTGGAATACTGTACAATCTCGGCAAACACATCATAATCATCAGTCACCTTAGGAAGCTTAACCTTCTTTAGAATCAAAGTTCCGCCCGCATATTTATAAATAGCATCAAGAACTTCTCCCTCAGGATTATTAATTTCATTACCCCAACTGATCTGCTCTCTATCGAAGACTTCTACCGATTTAATGTAACTACTCTTCAATTTTGATTGATACACTGGTCCATTAACAAGAGCACCCAGATTAGTTGGCATCAATTCTTCCTTACTTTTCTTTTGCAGGTCGATTTTTGTAGCCAACATTCCATAGCTGCCATTGCGAACCATTTTTAGTACCACACCATCAGTAAGTCCCGAACCTACAGAAGGAGCACCTTTTATACCTGCTTCTGTTGTAAACCAAAGATCAATACGATTAGAAAACAGAACAATGGTTGCCTTTTTACAGTTATAGCCAAGAATCTCTTCTGTTTCATCGGTAACTTTTGGCTTAGGAAGATCACTCAACTGCTTGGCAGTATGATACAAACTTCCATCCATCAATTTCGCCAATTGATACGCTTGTCCTCCTGAAAAGTCAATAATTGTCTTCTCCTTTGGTACCTCTGGAATCAAATTTTGCTCCTTTGGAGCCTTGCGCTCCACTACAGCAACACCATTGGCATACTTTAAGATAGTCTCACCAGCCTGAGGGATTGGCTTTCCATGAGAGATCATTTGATAAACTACTGTACCGGCTTTCTCCTTAACCGGTTTAGCTTTTACATTAAAAGCATTACACAATGCACCCACCAATAGTGCACTAACGAATAACTTTTTCATTTTAACCTTCCTTTTTAACAATATTGAGAAGGAAAGCCACGCTGTAGCTCCTCCTCAATATCCTTTAGTTAATTTATTTTTATGGTAGTATTAAGATAATTTCGAAAACTTATTAATCCAGTACAAATCGATAAGTAATAGTACCCTGTTGGAATGCAGGCGCCTTATCATCAAGATTAAATCGTGCTGCCATTGCTGCCTTTTTAGCTGCGGCCCACAAATCAGCATCTGAAGTATTTGTTCCTTTCGCTCCTGGTATTGCTTTGGTAACCTTTCCATACTTGTTCACGGTCACCTGAACAACCACAACACCCTCGTCTTCACCAGGATAATTAGGCTGAGGGAGACTTAATGCTGAACGACCTGAAAGACTATATGAAGGACCGTTTCCTGCTCCTCCTCCAGGACCATAATTCTTTGCATTAGCGGTACCTGTTTTCACTCCCTGATTTCCTCCGGGATAGGAGACACCTTGTCCTTTGCTGGTTGAAGTACTCTTTCCTGCCCCCGAGAAAGCATTTTGAGTCATCTTATCAATTGCAGCCTTCTTCTGAGCTCTCTCCTGAGCTATACGTTGACGTTCAGCCTCTTCAGCTTTTTTCTTTCTTTCAATTTCAGCTAAACGTTTACGCTCCGCCTCTTCAGCCTCTTTTCGTTCACGCTCTTCCTGTGCTTTGCGAAGATTCTCTTTGCGCTTCCTTTCCTCCAGCGCCTTTTTCTTTCGCTCCTCTTCCCTTTTTGCTCCATTATCAACTGTTGCAGTCTTCTCAAAATCCTGCGTCATCACCTGCTGCTTAGCCTTTGGCTTTGATACAGGTTTTGCTGCGGGCTTAGGCTTTGAAGTAACCTTCGGCTGAGTAGGTTTGGTTTTCTTCTGAACAGTTTTTTGCTTCACCACCACACTTTTACGTTGCTTTGGTGGCTCATATCTACCAGCACCAGTTGGAGAATCACCAAAATCAACCAGTAATCCTTCTTCTTCGGGTAAAGGTAGTGGCGTAAAAAAACCACACACAATTAGCAATATCAACACAATTGCATGAAAGATGAAGGTGCCGTAAAACGCTTTTTTATGTTTCTGAAAATAACTCATAGGCTATCTTCTTTCGGGTGCCGTAGCTATTATCATTTTCAACCGGTTACGTTTGGCAATACTAATAACTTTGACAACTTCATCCCAAACAATACTTTTATCAGCATGTAACGCAACATATGTTTCAGGCATATTGGTTTTTATATCCTGAAAAGCTCCTTCGATATCCTGGAATTTAATCTGCTTGATCTTCCCATCGATATTCACGAAGTATTTCAAATCCTTAGTAATAGAAAATGATGCTCCTGATTTTGCAGAAGTCTGATTGTTACTCTGAGGTAAGAGTACCTTAATTGCATTAGGTGCAATCAGTGTAGAGGTCACCATGAAGAATATCAATAATAAGAATACGATATCAGTCATCGATGACATACTGAAAGCAGCACTAACTTTATTTGTTCGCTTTAAAGCCATAATAATCCTTTTCTGGTATGATCAGAATTCCCGCAACTAAGCAGGTTCGTATAATAAATCCATGAAATTAGTAGTCGTAGCCTCCATACGGAATACAACTTTTTCCACACGAGAAACCAATACGTTATAGGCAAAATATGCTATAATACCCACAATTAGTCCGGCTACCGTAGTTACCATTGCCTGATAGATACCTGTTGAAAGCAAAGTAACGTCGATATTATTTCCTGCAGTAGACATATCATAAAATGCCTGAATCATACCCATTACAGTTCCCAGGAAACCAATCATAGGTGCTCCACCCGAAACACTAGCCAATACAGGTAGACCTTTTTCTAATTTAGCAATCTCGAGATTACCAATGTTCTCAACGGCAGCATTAACATCATTTAATGGCCTACCAATACGTAGAATACCTTTCTCAATCATCCTAGCAATTGGAGAATCGACAGACTTACAAAGCGCCATAGCAGCATCAACCTTTCCTTCTTTGATATAGTCATGGATACGATCCATAAAATCATTATCAACCTTAGCTGCTTTACGAATTGCGAAATAGCGATCAACAAAAATAAATACCGCTACGAACGATAATAGTAAAATGGGGATCATGATCCATCCACCTTTCAACGCTAATTCCCAAAATTTAAGTGTTATTCCCACTGGTTCTTCTTGCATATTAGCAAGTGCTTCTGCAGTTTCTGCTACAGCTTCATTACTTTGAATGAACATCAATCTGAACATAGATTCTCCTTTTAAATAGTCTCCAAAAAAAAACGGGACATAATGCCCTTTATTATGCCCCGTAAAATTAATTTATTTGCTAATATTATGAAAGTCCTAATGCAAGAACATTCCTCCTATTAAGTAATAACAAGCTGCTCCTGCTAAATAACCAGCAATAGCAAGCCATGAAATACGCTTCAAGTACCAAATAAAATCAATCTTTTCAAGGCCCATTGCTGCAACACCTGCGGCTGATCCGATAATTAGGATACTACCTCCTGTTCCCGCTGTATATGCAAGGAACTCCCAGAATAAACCATCCTGTACGAAGTGAGCCATATAACCATTAGCCCCAGCTTCATCAATTGGATACATACCCATTGCACCTGCTACCAAAGGAACGTTATCTACAATCGATGACAATACACCGATAGCAAGGTCAATTAGATATACATTTCCCAGTTTCTCATCCAAATATTGTGCCAACAAGGTCAGATGACCTGCAGATTGTAGTGCAGCAACAGCAGATAAAACTCCAAGGAAGAACAAAACCGTAGGAATATCAACCTTGTTCAGAATAGCTGTAACCTTCAATTTACTCTGCATTTCTTTTGACTCATCTTTCAGCATAATTTCAGAAATCACCCAGATGATTCCAAGAGCAAGTAGCATGCCCATATAAGGAGGCAAGTGAGTAACAGTCTTAAATACAGGCACAGACAATAATCCAGCCAGACCTATCACCAACATAAAAACACGCTGTGAGGCTGTGGTGTAATCAGCTCTATTATCGGTTAGCTCAGGACGCGTTACATCACCTTTCATTCTTAATGATACGATTGTCAAAGGAACTACCATACATACCAAACTTGGCAACATAACTCCTTCAATAATCTTTAAGGTAGTAACCTGTCCTCCGATCCAAAGCATAATCGTAGTCACATCACCAATAGGCGACCAGGCTCCTCCGGCGTTTGCTGCAAGCACGACCATACTGGCAAACAACCATCTTGTCTCTTTGTCGTCGATCAACTTACGCAACAACGCAACCAACACAATGGTAGTGGTTAAGTTATCAAGCAAGGCCGACATAAAAAAGGTAAGGAAGCTTAAAATCCAAAGCAACTTAACCTTCTTGGTAGTTTTAATGCGATCAGTAATAACCTTGAATCCTTGATTCTGGTCGACCACTTCAACAATGGTCATTGCTCCCAACAAGAAGAACAAAATCTCACTAATCTCTCCGAAATGATGAATAATCTCAGACTCCACAATGAACTCATGAATAGCATGATCTCCATGAGCTCCACCATGTGTAGAGGTAAATAATTTCCAGGCAGGACTGAAGTCGAGGCTCAGAATCTCTTCAGCTCCCAAGATATAAACTACCCAACACAGTGATCCGATGATAAGCGCAGATGCTGCCTTATCAACCTTTAGTGGATGTTCTAATGCTATCGCCGTATAACCAAGCACAAAAACAACCACCATTAACACAAACATTAAACTCATATCTCTTTTTATTTATAAAAAATTCGGATAAAAGTAACGCTTGATTTGAAAAGATGGCTTTATTTTAAACCATCATTTAGTATTCTTAGTCTTTTTTTTACGTAGGATACGCGCGTATTTCGCGATAAGTTCATCAATAGAATCAAACTCTTCCCGGTAAGCTATACCAACTCCTTGCGTAGTTGGGGAAGTTTCATACAATAAGTTATCATTAGTCCTACTAAATGCTTTTAATTGTAATTTTTTAGTCAATCTTACTAATAAATCGAAATCTCCGACAATATCACTCTGGTGACTAGCAGAATTTGTACTGTTACCGATGTTACCATTCAATGTAACCCTATCATTAAAGATCTGTGTACTTAGGGCAAGTTCAATCTCTTCATTCGTAGTCTGACTTCCTGGGCGGTAATTAATACCAACATCCCACTCATTACTAATTTTCGACATCCAACTACTTAGTTGATTCGAGAACAATTCACTGGCTGTATTTCCCACAACATCATTACCTGAGCTTGTAGCATCTTTATTCCCCTGCTGATATTCAGGAGTATAGAAACGATTCAACACCAATAATGAAAGAATCTGTTTATTCAAATCCTCTTCAGTACCCACAAATTGTTGGAATTCATCCTTTATTCTCGACTCTGCAGTCGGAAAATCAATTTCAAAGTTAATATTAGGATTCTGTAGTTGCTCAGTTATAAGAATACGACAATCTACAGGAATTCGTGACCTGTATGCTTCTTCATCATACACGCCAGCGAACAAATCATATAATGAGGCCTTCAATCGGTATATGGCATTCACATCGATTGTTGCATTATATGGATCCCCCTTCCACTTAATCGTACTCCCTTGCTCTATTCTAAATTTCTTATTGATTACATTCTGAAGTGTGAAAATATAACTACCATTATTAATTTGATAGTCTCCAAACATTTCAAAGTTACCTTCCCTATCCAATATCAGCTTCAAGTTACCTGAACCTTCGCCATCAATAACATCCCCCATCCTTGAATCCATGATAATCTGAAACTTGGCATCCTCTGTAGCATTTACATCAAAGTTAATATCTACCCCTTTCACACCTGATGGTTCAATGATCTGTTCTAAAGGCGTTCGTTTATGTCCGTTGATGAATTTAAGGAAAGAACTTTCAGTAATATCTTCATTAAAGTCCATTGGGACAAAAATACTAGTACCTTTTTTGGTGGTTGAAACACCTTCTATTTTCACATATTCGGCATGTCCGGTAATCCGTCCAACAATAGACGCATAAGCTTTACCATAGAAACGTTCATTCTCTTTAGGAGAAGTATCGAGCAACAATATCCTTGGAGAAGTAATGGTTAGATTATAATCCATTTGAGAGAAATTGGTATGTCGCAGAGAACCTGCAAATATTCCCTCATTACCATCCTTGTCAATTACATGAGCATCTTCAAAAACAATTTTATCATCATCAAATAAAACTGAGTCGGTAAAATGATAAGCCGTATTCATATAGCTTATCTTCAATCCTGCGTCTTTTCCTAGTACCCTCCCATTCATCGAGATTTTATCCAGCGTTCCGCCCAGATGAATCTTCCCTGAAGCCTCTCCTTGAATATCAGAGAATGACTTTTTAAGAACTGGATACAACACTTCTAAAGGGAGACTATTGATTTTACAATCGTAATTCAATGCTCCTAAAGCAGGATCAAAATCACCAAAGGCAGTCAATACGTCTTTTTTATCTTTAATCAGACTAACCTTCGATTCGATTTTTTGAACTTGATTATCCCAGCGATTCAGTAACGTCAAATCTCCAAGCAACTGTTCCTGATAATCTACACTATCAATAGATAGATCGGAATAAAATATTCTTCGATCATAAAAATCAAACACCCCTGCCTTACCATTTAGTCGACCTCCTAAACCAACTTCTTTATCAAGCACAAGATCAAGATTCTTTAAATCCAGATTTTTGAAGCCAAAATTTAGGCTCTTATCTTTCTGCTCTGATATATCTCCATCAAGTAATATTTCCTGATTATGACCAACAATACGGATTGAATCGACATGTATCGCAGTACTGTCAATGGCAACTTTAGCAGGTAATACATTCCATAATGAATCAGCTACATAGATTTTCCCTGGAAGAATAGAAAGTTCTGCCTTAGCAAGGTCTAAACTATCGGAGATCACCGTTCTTCCATACAAACTTCCACTGTAACTCACCTCATCTAAATTATTCCAGAAAAGATTCGTTGATAGCGTATCATTTTGAGCATTTGCCCAGAAACTCAGGTTATGCACTGAAAAAGCATCACCCAATACTAACTCATCAGTTCGTGTTTTTAACTTAAATTGGCCATCAAGTGTCTGTCCGTTAACGGCAAAATGTTTTATATCAATCTTATTATAATGGACTTTAGGAATATCGAGATTAAACTCAAGTTCTCTATTAGATTCATTCAACGCACCCTCAAGATGTATTACTCCTTCAGCAATGAGCGATGGCATTAAAATCTTAGTAACAGGTAGTGGTTCACGGATGGTAAGTTCAAAATTAAAATTGTTATTTGCCCCCTTCTTTGCATCATCTCCCCAGCCTAGTGAAGGAACAAATTTATCACCAATATGCTTTAAACTTCCTAGAAGCTGACTAAACCTATACTTCCCTTGAACCTTACCTGTAAGGTGATCAGACTGAATGAACACGTGACTGGAATCTCCTTTTAATTTGGTATCCAGAATAAAATCGTTGAGCCTAACTTCACCATTCTCATTCTCATATCGACCATTACTTAGCTCAATAGTACCTTGTGCATTATCAATATTGTTTCCGACAAAATTAGCACTAACCTGACAACCGAACTGAGCAACCTTATTCTTGATCTTGAAATTCAAGGCCTTTAAATCAACGAATTCAACATCTGAGGTAAAATCAAAGCGAGGAATACTTGATCTGAAATCAACCTTACCATTAAAATCTAACGCTAAAGCAGGATCATTTACTGCTAAAGTTCCATCAAAAAGCTGTTCAGAAAGCAGACCATCAAGATTGATATTCCGTAACATGTAATTATTAATATCAAGACTATCAATAACACCATTCATAATTGCAGATACCTTCTTATTAGCAGAAACAGAACCGTTAATTTCACTGTTTAATGTTAAACTCCCTAAAAAAGAGTTGGCAATTAACTTTCCTAGAGCAAAGTTCACTGTACGAAGATGTCCTCCGAACTTCACATTCCCTTTCTCATCAGGTTTAAATGATAAATCTGAATTTATTCGTCCCAGGTCACTTGACACTGTACCAAAAGCCACAAAGTCAGATGGGAAACCTGTAAAATTACCTCGATAATGAATCACCCCTGCATCATATAATGATCGAGGAAAAACCAACCGTTCAATTTTTGAAGACTCAGGAAAAGTAATTGCCGAAATATCTTCCATCATTACGGCAGACTTCTTTAGATCAAGATATATATAAGGTTCTCCGTCTTCCATGGCCCCATTCATATAGAACTCTCCTTCCAATGACGATGCCTGTCCGAAACTTATTGTTACTTTCTTTCCCTTTAGATCATCCAATTTTCCAGAAAACAATCCGGCAATCTCCACATCTGAATCCATTCCCTTTAATTGAGGAACAAACAACGCAACTTCAGAGAAGTTGATAACCGATGAGTTTAATTCTCCCTTCAACCGAATATCCCCTACTTCTCCTGATTTGCGATAGCGATGTAAATCGAGATTTAAAACGGGAATATTTATATGTGAATCTAATGTACGCAAAGTAGCTTTTGATAAAAGAATAGTATCACCTGACACCACACAATTGGCTGAAATATGCTGTACGGCGCAGCCGTCACGTTGCACCAGACTCAAGGAGTCGAGCGAAAACATGAAAAGCTTCTCATCAAAATGCAGATTAGAAACACCAAAATTTACATTATCCAATGAATATTTAATCTCGTTAGATTCTGATGCAGTAATCTGTCGGTAGGTGAAGTTTGCATCTGAAAATCCAAAAACATTTCCATCTACAACCCACTTCCCTTGCACAGTATCCTTTTCATTGCTCACTAACCCTTTTAAAAAATCAGTGTTCATGATACCATCCCTGTTCTTCTTTAAGTTAACAACAGGATGTTTCAATATCGCAGAGGAGAAATGGATACATTTTTTCTTCCATTCCAATTTCTTGACATAAAAATCAAGCTGGTTAATGCTACACAAGGTATCACCTTCCTGATCTTCAATATAAAAATCCTCTAGAATCAATTTATTCCAGAAACCAATGTTTACACCGCCAATACTAATCTTTGTATTTAAATCTTCTGCTATATTATTGGCTATTCTTTGGCAAACGAAGGTCTGAACCGCCTTTGTTTGAAAAACGATATAACAACTTAATGGTAATAGTAGCACCACTAAGCTGGTTATGAGCAATATTTTATTTCTTTTTTTAATACTTTTGTGTCTTGTTCTGTTATAAGCAACAAAATAAGTTAAAAAGGTTGGATTAACACCTCGTTAGTGTAATTTTTCTAAACAAAAAATGTTCCAATCTGGTTGATTGAAATACTGATTATAGAAGAGAAATGGACAAAAAGAAAGAAGTGATCGTTTTAGGCATAGAATCATCGTGCGATGACACCTCTGCTGCTGTGTTAAGAAATCAGGAATTATTATCCAATGTCATAGCCAACCAAAAGGTTCATGAAAACTATGGAGGTGTTGTACCAGAGCTTGCCTCTCGTGCACATCAGCAGAATATTATTCCTGTAGTTGATCAAGCTATCAAGCAAGCAGGTATTACCAAAGATGATATTGATGTTATTGCATACACAAGAGGACCTGGTCTGCTAGGATCACTACTTGTTGGGACATCATTCACTAAAGGTTTCTCTATTGCCAATAATATCCCGATGGTTGATGTAAACCACTTACAAGGTCATGTTCTGGCACATTTCATAAGAGAAGAAGGAGAACCAGTGGAAGAACCTAAATTCCCATTCTTATGTCTATTGGTTTCAGGAGGAAATTCTCAGTTGATCGTAGTTAAAGACCACCTTGAGATGAAAGTGATTGGGCAGACTATTGACGATGCAGCAGGTGAAGCATTCGACAAGTGTGCGAAAGTGATGGGATTACCTTATCCTGGAGGTCCGTTGATTGATAAGCTTGCCAAAGAAGGAAATCCTGACGCATTTCAATTTTCGAAACCTCGCATACAAAACCTAGATTATAGCTTTAGTGGATTGAAAACATCTTTCCTATATTTCTTGAGAGACCGCATTAAAGAAAATCCTGACTTCATTGAAGAAAACAAAGCAGATATTTGTGCATCACTCCAGAAAACAATTATCGACATTTTGATGAATAAGTTGATTAAAGCCACTAAAGAAACAGGAATTAAAGAGATCACAGTTGCTGGAGGAGTATCAGCCAATTCAGGCTTACGCAATGCACTTCAGGAAGAAGCAAAGAAAAGAGGCTGGAACCTATTTATTCCTAAGTTTGCATACACTACTGATAATGCTGCGATGATTGGAATCACAGGATATTTTAAATTCTTGAATGAGGAAATGTCTGCTTTGGAAGATGTTCCTTTTGCTCGTATGGTTATTGAATAATAAACAACTTACACCATAGAAACAAAAAAAGGATGTCGTTTTCGACATCCTTTTTTTGTTTCTATCTTATATTAATTCTTAATCGAATTGACGCTTAAAGAACCAACGTTCCCAGAAGTTGAATCCAACATTCAATTTCATGTATCTCTCTCTAATTAGACTATTATTTCCTCGTTGTCCAAACTCAAGAGAGAAGTTTAAAGTACTCTTCTCTTTTCTAACAGGAACTGCAACACCAAGAGACATTGCAATGTCTGCAACCTCATCGTTCTTAACTTTCAAATATCCTGTATCGTAACGAAGACCAACTCTATATCTCATTACATTACGATATTGAAGAATATCCATTTTAGGAACATATTCAAATCCAGCTCTAAACGATTGATTTACCTGGAAATTCTTATCACTTCCATTTAAATCTGCGTTTTTCCAATCAGCCCATTTGTAGTCAAATGCCCAAATATACTTTAGCTTGTGCTTCAATGAGAAACCTGCACCTAGTTCTAATGGCAAACGCATATTGTCAGCTCTATCAAAATCCTCATCAATTGGAGCGGAAGTACCAGTTCCATAATTCCTTCTAATCACGAAATCAGAACGAGTTTTCATTGGAGTACTAATACCTGCAGTTGTTCCAAATGTCATCTGAGTATTCTCAGAGAACTTAGCATCATACTGCAATCCTAAATCAAGATATCCACCACGATAGTTTGTATCTTCAAAGATATCGATTGTAAAACTCTGTCCCAATGGTGGAGCCTCACGTTGTGTTTCTGCCACATTACCCCAAATGTATGAAAACTTACCACCTGCAGAGAACTTATCGCTGAACTTATACCCCAATGCAAAAGCTGCCTGAGTTAAACCTCCAGTACCTTCATAACTTACTCCATACTGAGTTTGTGTTCCTTCAATAAGTTTAGTCGCAAGGATTTTATATCCTACACTACTTTTAGGTTGCAAGCTAAAGCCAGCATATAATTTTGAAGTAACAGGGAATGCAAACTGGAACCATCCAAGGTTTCCATCCACCTGTTGATTACTTTGTCCTTTACTAGATAGATCGGTGTATTCAAGATTTACACCTACATCAGTAGCAAAACTCTCTCTACTAATGGCTGTTAATGATGCAGGGTTATTAAGGTTAAGATAAATATCAGAGCGCATACCAATGCTAACACCACCCATCGCGTTATATCTTCCGCCAGTTACATTCTCCAATTCTCCGATACCAAATCTCGAATATGGAGAACTAGTGTTATTCTGAGCATAACTGCTACCTCCTACCAATAACAATAAAAACAATAAACAGATATATTTTTGTCTCAACATTGTATTCTACTTTAGTAAATGAAATAAGTAACCTTTAGTTCCACTTCTGCTTCAGCATTATCCGTATCTCCAAGCACCAATCTTTCTACAGTTCCTTGCTCTGTAGCATTATCAAATCTCAATGCCAGTGAATTTCTGGAAATTACGCCATCATTGATTTCATTCTCGAAATATGGTGTCAAATCCAAACTATAATACGTTTCATTTTCTGAAGGCTTATTAATATCATCAACAACTAAGGTCGCAACTACAGGCTGATTATTTGCACCGGTGTATACCTGAACAAAGTCGTTATCATTATCGATAACATACACACCGATTGTAGGTGGCAATAAATTTTCCTTATCCTTATAGCTATCAGGATTAATATTAATACCTGGCAGAGGTCCTACTTCATATGTATTAGGCACAGGACCAATAGTAAGTTTGGCACTAATAAATACAGGATACTCAGCCATGTCTTTCAATCTCTCAATACCAGGGATATTAAGTTTTGTCATCAGGCCGTTACCTCCTTGAATAAACGTTTTATTTCCTGTTAGTTTGCTACTTATTTCTCTCTTTTTCGTGTTCTCAATACCAGAAACAAGACCAGTAGAGAAGTCTTCGTCAAAAGAAGTAAAATAAATTGCGTCAGCTTTCTTCATTGGGAAAGCCCACCAGAATAGATCATCTGGATCAACATTCTGAGGTAATGATTTATAGTGATAATACAATCTAAACTCAGGTGGATTCTTTTGATCCTCTGGTTGATCCATATCAAGCATTTCCTTATTGTATGAAGCTTCAGTAATACGAAGGCCAGTAACACTACCACTCATGTCACCAGGTCTCAACACGAAACCTTTCATAAACTCTCTGAAATCCTGTGGATCTTTAATCAGGTCATCCTGCTCAACAATTGCATCGAACAAAGTTGCACCTAATTCATCAGATAATCGAATAAATATCTCATTCTTCACAGTATCCTTAGGATATGGTTTAAATGAAACAGTTCCCATTGGTTCAGGATTGAAAGGGAAAGAAGTATTATTATACAGATCATCTATTTCACTACCTGAATTATCATTTTCTACCTCTTCTAACTTATCAATTAACTGATGAAGTTCAAACGTTTGTGTTTGTAATGTATCTCCGAAATAATATCCATCGTAATTCATTCGTAACACCAATGAATCGATGATGATATCACCATCCTCGATTTCTTCTTGCTGTTCCGCACTAAGATTATAACCGCCAGAACTAAGTCCTATTTCAAAATAACTAGATACCTCAGTTGTTCCAACATATGGATCAGAAGAACGTCCAACGATTAAACGACTCGGATTAGATGTTTTAATCGAGTCAATCCAAACTGTTGAGAGGTTCACAACCATTGTATCAAATTCAACCACTTTAGAATTGTCGGTTACAAAATCATCTCCAACGGAGAAATCCTGCCCGCTTCCATATTCACATGCGTAAAAAATAGCAACAGATAGTATGCAATAAATAATCTTCCTCACTTTGTCTATCATTGTTAAGATTTAATTTATTTCAGCACAAAAGTATCAATTTACTTGAATGTACCGATATTTTATGTCTAATTTATTTTCCCTCGACAAAATAAAATGTTCTTTGCGATTGAGTCGAAAAACAATCACATATCTTCAATGCTCGTCCTAATTTGGTTGACTAAATACAACTGTATATAAACCAACCACAACTTTTGGACCAATCAAATAAAGAACAAATATTTCTTATTCTTTTCAGAACAGACGTTTGAATGTAACAGAGTACCTCTTCATTTAGAATAAAAATATACCAGTTTATAGGTTTTTATAGACAAAACCAAACTCTCAAAAACATTTAGCACACTCTATGTGCTTGATTTACTGCTTATTATATTTATTTCAGACTAAAAACACAAATATTATGCAAAGAACACCCCTTTTATCTATTATTTAACCCTATTCATCGACTATTTTCATAATTCTATCTATTTTGTTTTTAATACCGTGAGGTTGAAAGTAGTTTTGAGCTTCAATTAAAAAGATTTTAACATGAAGAAGTTACTCGTAGTTTTTTTATCTCTCTTGGTGTTCGCTGCCTGTAGCGACAGTGACCACGGAAACTGGATTGAAAGGTCAGACTTTAATGGACCACCAAGAACGGATGCTGTATGTTTTCAAATTGATGACAAAGTTTATGTAGGGACAGGTTATGATTCCAGCCAAGATAAGGACTTAGAATATTTCACTGATTTTTGGGTATTTGAAGGCCCAACTAAACCATGGAAAAAAGTTGCTCCATTCCCAGGTACAGGTAGATCAGGTGCTGTTGGTTTTGCATTGAATGGAAGAGGATATGTAGGAACTGGATACGGTTATAAGCAAGCAGATGATACTTATACTGACGAGTTGGAAGACTTCTATGAGTTTAATCCTAATGGAACAACCACAATTGGCGAAGTAACTTATAGCGGATCATGGACTAAAGTAGCTGACTTCCCTGGAGGACGTAGAAGAGGTGCTCTTGCTTTTGTATTGAACGGTAAAGCATATGTTGGGACTGGTTACGGTCCTGGTGTTGAAGACGAAGAAGGTGTTGAGATTGTATCTAACGATATGTATACTTTCGACGGATCGAACTGGGTAGAAGTAGGTTCAACTATTGGTAAAAGACAAGATGCATCAGTATTCATGATTGATGGAAAAGCTTATATTGTTGGTGGAAGAAACAAAGACGGTAGCAACAATGAAGATTTCTACTCATTCGACGGAACTGACTGGATTGAGTTAACAGACCTTGATCACACTGACTTTGGATGGACAGGTGTAATGCGTTCTAACGCTGTTTCATTCTCTTTAGATGAAATCGGTTATGTTGCTCTAGGAACAAGTAAAGAAGTTTGGAAATATGATCCAACTTTAGATAACAAGGCTCTTGGTAAAGCAGCCCTTCCTCACAAACACACTTGGTACGAAAAAACTGAGTTTGAGGGAACAGCTAGAACAGGAGCAATTAGCTTTGTTTGGCAAGGAAGAATTTTCTTAGGTCTTGGTGGACCTGCAGGAAGCCCTTATGATGACATTTGGGAATTCAAGCCATACGACAATTACGATGACAGAGATTAATTCTTATTAATATTTCTAAAAAGCTCTAATCTTTACGGTTAGAGCTTTTTTTATATCCATTCTTTCCCTTAATCGTCATTCGTTAAATTCAAAAAAATTCCTCAACTTCGCCAACAAATGATACACATCACAAGATGAAGCTACAGTTTACGTTTGCAAACATAAAGAATTACACAAAGGCTAAAAGTCTGCACTTCACCATTCATGCTATTGGTTGGGCAATATTTTTATTCCTCCCCATTCTTGTATTTCAAACAGAAGTACCCTTAAACCTCAACTCTTACTACTACTATCTTTTTGCTCTAGGATTTATACACTTTTACCTTAACTATTTTTTCCTTACCCCACATTTTCTATTGAAGAAGAAATATCTCCTCTTCACTGTAACAATCCTAACTTTAGTATTCATCAATCACTTCCTGATTGAACCAATTATTCAACAATCAACCCTTGGAGAGTTTGGTCAGGTTAACGAGGATATTCCATCTGATGCGATTCAGTATAGCATTCTAAACCTTCAGAATAAGTCTCGCTTTGAAAAGATTCTTCATGGAGATAGAAAGATATTAGGCTTTTACATCATGCTACTTATCTTCCTCATCCTGTCATCAACCATCCGGATATTCATGAAACTTAAAGAAGAGGAAAAAATAAAACAACTACTTTTAACCGATAAACTGAATGCTGAAATATTACAACTTCGCCACCAGGTAAATCCTCATTTTCTCTTCAACTCTTTGAATAATATCTACGCCCTGGCAACAAGAAACTCGGAGAATACCGCAGAGGCAGTTGTAAAGCTATCGTCGCTTCTTCGCTATATGCTTTACGAAAGTAGTAAACCTTCAATATCATTGAAGAAGGAGCTTGACCTAATTGATGACTTCATCGATTTGCAAAAACTTCGATATAAAAATAATATTATCATCAAGTTCGAAAAAGTGAATATCACTGACGGCTATGTTATTGAACCTCTCTTACTTAATCCTCTTGTAGAAAATGCATTTAAATTTGGTGTGGTGGCCCACAAACGATCAACAATACATATCAGATGCGAACAAAAAGAGGAATCATTAAATTTCTCTATTCGCAACGAAAAGATTGCTCCACAAAATGTAAAGAACCAACATTCAGGAATAGGATTGAACAACATTATCAGCCGTTTGAACCTTCATTATCCCGACCAGCATACGATAGATTTCGATGAAAATGATGAAACCTATACCGTAAACCTGTCAATAAAACTTAAAAGAAACACCGATTTGAAGCAATCTTAAATTTTTGGCAAGCAAATTGTAGCTAATATTTCGAGGCAAATCAGTACATTTGACAAAATAATATTAGGATTTTGTTTTACAGATCGACAAATCTGCACAACATTCAATCCAATAATCATTAAGAAATGAAGTGCATAATTATAGATGACGAACCATTAGCATTAGACCTGCTGGAAGACTTTATTCAAAGGGTTCCTTTCCTGTCGTTACAGGAGAAATTCAATGAACCATTTGATGCATTCCGTTATATTCAGGATAATGAAATTGATTTGATCTTTCTTGATATAGAAATGCCATCAATCAATGGAGTTGAGTTTGTCAAAAGCCTTAGTCAAAAACCGCAAATCATTTTTACGACAGCACATTCACATTATGCACTTGAGGGTTACGAACTAGAGATTACTGATTACCTGATTAAACCATTCTTATTTGATCGATTTTTGAAGGCAGTGAATAAAGCTTATAGGATGCAACGTTTGTTTTCAAACAAAACCAAACCTGCAGAACAAGCTCCTGCACGACAAAATTTCATTCTTGTGAAGACTGGCTATAACACGGTAAAAGTTAATCTTGATGACATTCTATATATCGAAGGATTAAAAGATTATATCAAGATACATCTTACTGATAAAAGCATACTTACGCTTAATAGTCTCAAAAAAGTACAGGATAAGTTACCCGACGACATCTTCGTCAGGGTGCATCGATCTTATATCGTTTCTCTCGCGCGCATCGATTCCATTCAGCGAAATCGTATTGTCATAGGGAAAGACCATATTCCGCTGGGAGAAAATTACCGTGCAGCCTTTAATCAGAAGATTAAACCAATCAATATTTAAAGCAATTCCTTGTGTCTGAAACAGGAGGTTACATGATCATTAACCATTCCTGTTGCTTGCATATGTGCATAAATGATTGTTGATCCGATAAACTTAAAGCCACGTTTCTTAAGATCCTTTGAAATTTCATCCGACAAAGGTGTTTTTGCAGGAATCTCATCCATGGTAGTCCAATGATTCACAATAGGCTTGAAGTCGACAAATCCCCAGATATACTTATCAAAACTACCGAACTCTTTCTGCACTTCAAGAAACCGTTGAGCATTATTTATACTAGCTCTAATTTTTAGCTTATTTCGAATAATTCCAGCGTTCTGTAGTAATTCTTCAACCTTAGCTTCATCATAAAGAGCCACCACAGCAGGATCAAATCCATCGTAAGCTTTCCTGTAGTTTTCTCTCTTTTTCAGAACAGTTATCCAACTTAAACCAGCCTGAGCACCTTCAAGAATCAAAAATTCAAACAATGTTTGATCATCATGTACAGGTACTCCCCACTCTTCATCATGATATTTGATGTAGAGGGGATCACTTAAACACCATTCGCATCGAGTCATATTGAAAAATTATAGTGTTATTACATAATTAATCACCTAAATCAACCTTTTTTAACAGTCACAATAGGCAATCTTTTAGCATAAGTACTAATTTTACCGAAAATTCCAAAACCAATTCGACAATGAAGAAACATCTGATAATTCTAATTCTTATTTTTTCATCCTTTGCAGGCTGGTCTCAGCTTAATACTGACACCTATTTTTATACCGGTCGCAGTCGAATTTATTTTGGAAACTATACTGGAGCAATTGAATATTTCAATATTGTTATCAAGCTAAAACCATACCTTCCTGAACCATATTTCCTAAGAGGTGTTTCAAAACACTATCTTGAAGATTTTAGAGGAGCCAAACGAGATTACGATAAAGCACTTGAAATTAAGCCATTTTATCCGCTGGCATACATGTACAGAGCAATGACTAATTATGAACTTCAGAATTATGAAAATTCAATTAGTGATTACTCCAGGGCATTGGAATTGGATCCTGAAAATGCTGATATGTACAACAACCGAGGAATTGCCTGGGCTGCCATTGACAGCTTTCAATTGGCGTTCGATGATTATACCAAATCAATTGAGCTTAAACCTAAAAATGCTAACGCGTACTTGAACCGTAGTTCTGTACGTCAACGCCTTCAAGATATAGAAGGAAGTATTGCAGACTGTGATTCATCTATCTTGATTAACCCTAAATTTGCTGGTGCTTTCCTTAATAGAGGACTCGCTAAGTTTGCTTTAGACGATTATGCAGGAGCACTTACCGACTATGATCAGTCGTTGCGACTCGATCCTGCCAATGCATTGGCTTATAGTAACCGTGGTATTGTTAAGCATAAGCTGGAAGATTTTGCAGGTGCTATTATGGACTATGATAAAGCACTTCAGCTCAATAACAATTTTGCCAGTGCTTATATGAACAGAGGTATGGCAAAAGAGGCCTTAAAGCGTCCTGACTTTATTGATGACTACCGTATGGCTGCAAGATTAGATCCTCGTTTTGCTAATAATCCACACCTGGTACGTGTTGATCCAAGGGCTTATCACCAATCTCAACACCAACGCCAATCGCAGATCAACAACACATCACGAAAAGCAGGTTCTACCAGTGCTGTAAAAGCAAATCCTCAAGGACAAAAAAATAGTAATTCAGAAGATAATGCTATTGCTCAAGCTGATACAACGCAGCAGAAAGCACCACGTAAAAAAATTCATCGTGTATTATTTGATCCTGATTCTCCCGACAATGAAGAAGAAGTATCAAAGGGTCGTATCCAAAAACGTTATACTGATGTAAAATTACAGCCACTGTTTTTCATTAACTCAGTGAACAGCAAGAACGAGGACAGTAAAAGATTCAGGTATTACATCTTCCAACTTGAAAAGTTGAACGAAGACAATGCTTATAATCCATTTATGACCATTACCAATACGCATAAAATATCCTCTTATCAGCAACTAGAAGATTATGAGAATTTCGTAAGGTATTTCAATGAGAAGATCAATAATAATCCTCAGATCAGTAATAACTTCCTGAATAGAGGTATTTTTAAATCACTTACTGGATTCTTTAACGCAGCATTACTTGATTTAAACAGAGCAATTGACAGAGATAATCACAATCTACTGGCTTTCTATGAACGTGCCAATACAAGAGCACAAATGGTGGATAAAATTCTCTCATTGCCTGATTTTAAAGAGAAAAAACAAATCAGTCTGAATGCAGAAGGTACTGTTCAAGCAGAAACAACAAAACAAGAGGTTAAGATTCACGATTACGATGAAGTGATCAACGATTACGGAACTGTATTAAAGATGAATCCTCAGTTCTATTTTGCAGCCTTTAACCGAGGTAATGTTTATTGTAAACTTGGCGAATATCAGAAAGCCTTCGACGATTACTCTGCAGCCATCAAGACAGAGCCAGATTTTGCGGAAGCCTACTACAACAGAGGATTGGTACGCATTTATCTCAATGACATTGAAGGCGGCGCAATGGATCTAAGTAAAGCAGGAGAACTTGGTTTAGGTGAAGCATATAATGTAATCATCAGATATTGCTACTAATTATTTGAAAGAATCATTTTTCAAATCATAGAACAGCCAGTATCTTTGCACTCAATTAATGCGTTAATCTGATTTTTTTATGGCACAACCATTAGCAGAAAGATTAAGACCCAAAACGTTGGATGAATACATCGGACAGAAACATCTTGTTGGAGAAAAAGCGATTCTCCGTAAGATGATCGAGTCGGGTAATATTTCATCTTTCATATTATGGGGACCTCCGGGAGTAGGGAAGACAACATTAGCCAAGATTATTGCATCAACCTTAAACCGCCCGTTTTTTGTACTAAGTGCAATTAACTCTGGGGTAAAGGATGTAAGAGAAGCGATTCAAAAGGCCGAGAAATCATTATTTTTCAATCAGCCTAATCCAATATTATTCATCGATGAGATCCATCGATTCAGTAAATCGCAGCAAGATTCACTACTTGGAGCAGTAGAACAAGGGATTGTTACTTTGATAGGTGCAACCACCGAAAATCCATCGTTTGAGGTAATATCCCCCCTCTTATCGCGCTGTCAGGTCTATGTACTTAAATCATTCGATAAAGAGTCGCTATTAGAGCTATTTCACACCGCAATAGAGCGAGATATAGATCTTAAGAAGCGTACTTTTGATATCCAGGAAACGGAATCAATTTTGCGTTTTTCAGGAGGAGATGCCCGAAAGCTTTTAAATATTACAGAGGTTGTTGTTAACTCTTTTCCTGGTGACGAGACCATCACCATAACCAACGACAGGGTAACGCAATGTTTGCAGCAAAACCCCGCGGTATACGATAAAAATGGAGAGATGCATTACGACATCATCTCTGCGTTCATCAAATGTATTAGGGGGGGTGATCCTGATGCAGCTGTTTACTGGCTAGCCCGTATGCTTGAGGGAGGAGAAGACGTAAAATTCATAGCTCGACGATTGGTTATACTTGCATCTGAAGATATAGGTCTGGCTAATCCTAACGCATTATTACTGGCTCAAAGTACATTTGACGCTGTAAACCAAGTGGGAATGCCTGAGTCAAGAATCATCTTATCAGAGTGCACCATTTACCTGGCTACATCCGCAAAGAGTAATTCAGCCTATAGTGCCATCAATGATGCAATCGCTTTGGTTAAACAAACAGGAAATCTACCTGTTCCATTACATCTACGTAATGCACCAACCAAATTAATGAAAGAGCTAGGCTATAAGAAAGATTACAAATATGCCCATGCCTACAAAGGAAACTTTGTTGAGCAGCAATTTTTACCAGACGGAATAAAAGATAAACGAATATACTTTCCACAGTCCAATCCTCAGGAAAACAAAATCCTTGAGCGCTTAAAGAGCTGGTGGAAAAACCGATTTTAAAAGTATTCAATATGATTAATCAAATACCAAAGATCAAACATACCGATTCAGGTAACTTTTTCCTTTTGGCTGGCCCATGTGCCATTGAAGGTGAAGATATTGCAATGCGAATAGCAGAAAAGATCGTTAGGATCACTAATGATTTGAAGATTCCTTACGTATTTAAAGGATCATATCGCAAGGCTAACCGCTCTAGATTGGATTCATTCACAGGTATAGGCGATGAAAAAGCATTGAAGATTTTACGCAAAGTAAGCGAGACATTTGATGTACCAACAGTAACCGACATCCACGAATCACATGAAGCTGCTCTTGCTGCAGAATACGTCGATATTCTTCAGATTCCTGCATTCTTGTGTCGCCAGACAGACCTATTGGTAGCTGCTGCCGAAACAGGTAAAGTAGTTAATGTAAAAAAAGGACAATTCCTATCAGGAGGTTCAATGCAATTTGCGGTAAATAAAATCCGCGAATCTGGAAACGATCTTGTTATGCTAACAGAACGTGGTAACTCTTTTGGATATCAGGATATGATTGTTGATTATCGAGGTATTCCAGAAATGCAAGCAAACAATTGTCCTGTTGTATTGGATATTACCCATTCTCTTCAGCAACCTAATCAGACTAGCGGAGTTACTGGGGGTAAACCAGAATTGATTGAAACAGTTGCCAAAGCAGGTATTGCTGTGGGAGTTGATGGTATTTTCATTGAAACACACCCAGATCCTGCAAATGCAAAATCCGATGGTGCTAATATGTTACACCTTGATAATCTTGAAAACTTGTTGACCAAGTTAGTCAAGCTTCGTCAGACAGTAATCAACTTATAATACATATTAAAGGAAGGCAAAAGGCCTTCCTTTAATATCTCCAACACTACCCTAAAAAATTCTTTCTCAAGTCTTCAATTTGCTCATCATTAATAGGCTTCAATTCTCCCAGTGGAGCACCCATCACCAATGATTTAGCACTAAATTCTGCGACTTCTAAACGATCAAATGTCTGTAACAACTTATCTCCGGTTACGATAAATGAATCATTAGCAATCAATACTGCCGGCACTGATTCACTCAGCAATTCAGGAATCGTATCATTTCCTTTAAAATGAGTACCAAATGGTACACAAGGTACATCCTGAAGGAATATCCAACTCTCAGGAATAGTACGCACATCAAACTTAACTCCTGTAGTACCATACGCCATCAAATGAGGAGGCTGAGTCAAGATAATTGAATTGATATGAGGATTCTGCTCATAGATCTTTTGGTGCAATTCAAAAGCGCGACTAGGAGTCTTACCTGGCTCTGCTTTACCGCCTTTAATCTGCACGATATCTTCTGGCATAATATCCCAACGAGCTACATTCGGAGGGGTAATCAAAAAATCATTGTCTTTCCAGCGCACCGACACCGTACCATACGAACTAATCATCATACCCTGATCACATGCTCTACGAACGATACTACAGATATTCTGACGAATCTCACGCTCCTCTGGAGGATATGCAACCGATTCATTATGTGCTATATCATGAGGGATCTGCTTCCCAAATTCATTGATCTGCTCATCATTCAAATACGTTGGCGTACCAATAGCACTAGCATTGATAATCGTACGTGCACAAAATTCGAGTGTTTCGAAACGAGTATAAGCATCCAACAAATCAGATCCTCCCAATACTGTTCCATGATTCTCCATAATCACAGCCATATTGTCTTTCCCATCGAACTCTGCCGCAATTTTCTCTCCTAATTCTTCACTTCCAGGCATTCCATAAGGAGCATAACCTATGGCTCCACAAATCTCACGAGCCTGTGGAATGATATTGGTATTTGGAATTTCACGAACAATACTATACGAAACCAATGCTGGTGGATGTGCATGAATCACCGCTTTAATATCAGGTCGCACCTCATAAATCGCCTTATGAAATGGAAATTCAGAAGACGGCTTATGATCACCAACAATAGTCCCATCTTTCTTCACACAAATGATATCTTTCTCGGTAAGTGTTCCCTTATCAATTGCCGACGGGGTCACCCATATATCGCCATTCTCATCAAGAATCGAGATATTTCCTCCCGATGTGGTCGTCATCCCGTTCTTATAAATCCTACTAATTACCTTGGTAATCTGCACCCTTGGGTGCATTAACTTAACATCTAATTGCTTCATCTACTTCAAAGATTATTCGATTAAGATATTCTTTGGGATCAAAAGCACAATCCACACCTGTACTACATCCCAAAATCAATAATCACATTTGCAGCAAAATTACCCCTCCCCTCACTCTGAAGCAATGCACATTCTGTCTTTTCGTTTGCACATTCTGATTTCCAAGACATCTTGCAAACACAGAAAAATAAAAAGTCCTTCTATGGACTATACAACCATAGAAGGACCTATAATGAATAACAAACTATTTATCTATCCTAATTCGGAGAATAACTATCCCAACCAGCATTCTGCTGTAATTGTTCATTCAACAACAACTCCTGAGAAGGCATAGGCTCCAGATACATGAAATCCTCCCAGCCAAAACCTTTAGCAACAGGATCTCCAAATGTTGTTACAAATCCTTGAGCATTCTCAGTTACACCTTTCTGATATGTCATCAGTTGAAGTTCGCGTAGTTGCTTTGTATTCACACCAAAGATCTCCTTATTCATGTAATCACCTTTCTTCCAGCGACGAATATCATAATAACGCAAACCATCACCCATAAATTCGACTCTTCTTTCTCGGCGAATCTCCCATAAAAGATCTGATACAGAAGCATCTCTACGTGATGAATTATCAGGAGTAAAACTATTCACATTCAACGCTGTTACATTACCCCTTGCGCGTAATTTATTAATCGTTCTATCTGCAACATCCTGCGAAAGCGTTCCATCCAACTCATAGGTAGCCTCAGCTAAGTTCAGCATCACCTCACCTATTCTGAAAATAGGAGCGTCAGATGTTTGTCCAACAGCAAAATCATAACCACGCTCTTTAGTATAATATTTCCAAGTATAATACCCAGTCATACTCACATTATACCCTTGCCCCTGTGGATCGGTTCTAAAGTGAGGAATACGATACACTACAAAGTTATTCCAGTTCGACATCGGAATTCTTTTAGCATCAGGTGAGATCTGTTCAAGCAAATCAATATACTCACGATATTCAGGCTTAAAATCATCATATAACCATGTACTGAAATTACCCTGTGGATTACGTTTAGCAGTTGGATTACTTGGATCATAATCAGGATGCCAAGGTAATTCTGAGCGGTCACCCTTTTTCTTAATCTGGTAAGGAGGGCAAACAGTAAAATACAAACGATGATCGCGATTTCTAAATTCTGAATATATTGAAAAGTTAGGATCATTAGGATTATAGTTCTCAGGATCTACCGAAGTATTCTCGATAGTCTGGCCATCCTGACAAAGGTAAGAATCAACCGCATCTTTCGTCAAATCGTAGTAGTGCGCAGAGGTAGCCTCATAACGTGCGCGATGGTGAGTTAACTGATCTGTCTCGTATTCAAATGCCAAAATAATACCTGTTTCGCCTACCAATGATTCAGAGGTATACAAATCATAGTACTTAGGCATCACATTAGGATATTTATTAACCAACACATCAGAAACACGTTTACACTCTGACAAGTACTTATCAGCATCACCAAGTTGATGATATTTTCTCCACGTACCTTCCATCAAAGAAAATCTCGAAAGAAAAGCTCTAACAACATCTTTGTTAATGGTGTTACGTCCGTTACCTCCATCTTTAACATTCTCTTCTGCAAACTTAAGATCTCTTAAAAGATTTGCAGCCACCTCATCTCGAGGAGTACGAGGCATAAACAAACGCTCATCATCAGTCCCAACAGGAGTCTCAACCCACTGGATATCTCCATAACGGAACATCATATCAAAGTAACGATACGATCTAAAAAATAAACCTACACCTCTCCAGTGATTCTTATCAGCCTCACTCATTTTCGAATTGTCAATATTCGCCAACATGATGTTCACCTTACGGATATAATCATATGAGTACTGACCAGTAGTTGTTGGAATTGTAATTGTATGAAAAGCATATTTGTTTGAATAATTCTTATTGTAGTTAAACGCAATATTATCGGTATGACGCTCATTGCTATAACCTCCATTGGTAGAATTACTTCCCACTCTTAAAATCTGAGATCCATCATCGAAGATACGATACAAAGACCAAGCATAGGTTGCAAAATTTTCGCTTGTTTGAAATGCCGTTTCCTCTGTTAGTTTATCTTGAGGAATTCTTTCAAGGAACTCATCGTTACAGCTTAACAACGAGATTGTAATGGCTAATAATATGATATATTTCTTCATTTTTTCTTGCTTTATTTGAATCATGAATTCCTACAACGTAACATTAACACCAAATGAAATAGTTCGATAGAAAGGATACTTAAATCCTTTTAATTCTGGATCAATTCCATCAGGTAGGTGATCCCATGTATAAAGGTTTTCACCACTTACAAATAGTTTCATCCTCGACAAATACATCTTTTTACAGATATTCTTAGGAAGATTGTACCCGAATGTTACACTCTTCAAACGTAAGTAAGCTCCATTCTGCAGATATTTAGTCTGTGTTCTGCGGTTATATCCACTATTTCCACCGCCATGATCATACAAGCGAGGGAAATAAGCATCAGTATTCTCTGGAGTCCAGTAATCTAATACACTCTTAAACACTGCTGGCTGAAAGTTCAAACCAGGCCAAAAAATAGCAGCATTAGTTGTTGTTAAATCACGCTTACCTACTCCCTGGAAAACAGCAGAAAAACTAAATCCTTTGTAGTCTGCTCCAACATTAAATCCATATTGATAACGTGGCGTTGAATTTCCAATGATACTGCGATCTCCCGGATCATCAAGAGTACTTGTTCCATCAGTAATTTCACCATCATTATTCAAATCTACATACTTAATATCACCAGGCCAGAAGTTATTCACTCCCTCTGGTTTAGCGATCTCATCTTTTAATTGACCACCACCAGCTAACAAGTTAGGATCAGCATTAATATCATCAGCTGTAAAGAAACGGTCGGTAGTATATCCCCAAATTTCACCAATCTCACGACCTACATAATAATCGCTAAGCAATCCAGACTTATTAGCAAACTTGGTAATTTCAGACCATGAATCATACATGTTAACACCTACATTATACTTAAAGTCTCCAATTTTTCCTCTATACTGCAAGCTTACCTCCCAACCTTTCGTTGTTAGGTCTGCTGCATTTTCTTTAGGAGAAGGAGGCCCCAATACTTCTGGTAATGTTTCACCAGCTGTGAGCATACCATTTGTATCACGCTGATAAACATCGACACTACCAGTCAGCTGTCCGTTGAAGAAACCAAAATCAGCACCAAAGTTTGTTGAGTAAACTGTCTCCCATGTATAGTTCGAGCTAACCAATCCTGGAGGATAAGTTCCAATAGGCTTCGTTCCATTCACTAACCAACCAATCTGACCAGAATCCATTGTTGGAAGGTATCCGTAATTAGACACATTTTGATTCCCAATTTTACCCCATGAAGCTCGTAATTTCAAATTAGACAACCAATCAGCACTCTTCATGAAAGCCTCTTCTGAGATTCTATATCCTGCAGAGAACGAAGGGAAAAAAGCAAAGCGACTATCCGTTGGGAATCTTGAAGATCCGTCATAGCGACCGTTAGCTTCGAAAAGTAATTTACCCTTATAATCATAGTTGAAACGATAGAATCCTCCCCTTGTAGCATACTCAGTAAATCCATCTTCAGCAATTGGAGTACCTGTTGCCTGAACAATTGAAGGTAACGAAGGAACAATTTGATCTAGTATTTTCACATTCAAACTCGACTGTTCAAAATGTTCTTGGTTGAAACCAGCCATTGCAGTGAAATTATGAGCATCTCCAATATTGAATTTATATGTCGCATACGCATTAATGGTATTTCGATTCTGCTTGTAAGTATTATAATAGTACCAATCCTGTCCGTTTGCAATTTCAGGCCCCGCCTCAGTAACATCATACATATAGAATGTATTTTCGTAGTTCTTATAGTCGTACACCTTTTTACTGTATGTATACTCCCCAACAACTGTTAAGTTTTTTATAGGGGTAATGGTAGTCTTTGCAAATACCCTAGGTGTTTCAATATAAGTCTTTGCAGGAGATTCAAACAAAATTGTATTCACTGCATTTCTTACAGGATACTCTACTCCATCAGTATGAGTCAATGTTCCGTCAGGCGTCCATACTCCATCAGTTAAAGCCCAATTATACTGATTACCATCAGGGTTGCTACGTTCCGATTTTGTATACTTAATATCAATCTCCTGACGTAACCAGTCGGTAATACGAGCACTTGTATAAGCCGAAGTAGTTATTCTCTTATATTTATCTTTATCAGTAATCAAAATACCATCCTGATTCATATATCCCAATGAGAAGCGATAAGTCAGCTTGTCAGTACCTCCTGTTGCCGATACATTATGCTGATGCTGTACACCTGTTTCAATCATCGATCTTATTTGATTTGATTCCTTCAGATAATAAGTTGCACCATCAGCAACCATTCCATCTGGATATTTATCAGGATTAGCTCTATAGTCAGCCAGGTATTCTTTCCACTTAGTGATATTGTGCCCTGTCCAGTAGTCTGCATCAGTCAATCCTGATCCCGCAGCCATATCTTCGTAAAGCTGTAAAGTTTCCTCCATTGTAGCATACTTAGGAAGTGTTACAGGTCGCTGAAATGCAATATTGTTGTTATAATTTAGCGTAAACGGAGTATTCTCTTTTGCTCTTTTAGTAGTGATAAGGATAACTCCATAAGCTGCACGTGCTCCGTAAATAGCTGTCGATGCGGCATCCTTCAATACAGAAACAGTTTCGATATCATCTGGATTCAATGTAGAGATTTCCATAGGAACATTATCTACCAATACAAGAGGACCTCCGCCATTAATACTTGTGGTACCGCGAATATTAAAAGAAGGAGATTTACCTGGTTCCGCATTAGTTGTTTCAATCTTCAAGCCAGGAACTGACCCCTGAAGTGCCTGAGTAACATTTACCACTGGACGATCGCTCAACACATCCTCCATCTTCACCGAACTAACTGCTCCGGTTAAGTTGACTTTCTTTTGAACACCATACCCAACAGCAACAACTTCATCCAAACCAATAGCATCGGTTGTCATCACAACATTAATAGCAGTCTGCCCACCAATTACAACCTCTTGTGTTTTCATCCCAACAAAAGAGAAGACCAATACATCAACGGAACCAGGTACTGAGAGTGAATAATTTCCATCAAAGTCGGTTGTTACACCTACTGTAGTACCTTTAGCAATAACTGTAACACCAGGAAGAGGTTCCCCATCTTCATCCGTAACTTTTCCGGCGATTTTTTTATCCTCAGTCCCAACTTCTTTCGACTTAGCTATCTCTGGGACTAAGATGATTGTTTTATCTCCATATTTCTTATACGAGATATGCTGCCCTTGCAAGATCTGATCAAGAATATCCTTTATCTGTGTATCTTTTACCTTCACCGAAACAGTTTTCTCCACATTAACCTGCTCACGTTGGAAAAAGAAACGGATATTGCTCAACTGCTCTATTTCTCGCAATACCTGCTCAATTGTCACATCCTCCATCTCAAGTGAAACTTTCGCATTCTGTGAGAATACTGTCGCATTAACTTGAATGAATCCAATACATAAAAATAAGACTACTAGCTTCATTTTGAGTAATAATTTCATTGTCTCGTTTCTCATGAAACAAGGCATTTGATAATTTTTTTTCATAAATTTGTATGTTTAACGTTCAAAAATACTTTGTGAATGACAGGGTATTTTGCGCCGGAATGAGCTCCTACCTTCGTTCCGGTTTTTTTATACCATCATTCGTTAAATGTGCATAGGCTTCTATTTTTTATTTTCTTTTTTCAATTATAATTACCTGATTTTTAATACTGTATTTTATTGGAAGTGTTTCACTAAGCATGTTCAACACATCTATAATTGACTCATGCTCAATGGTAAAGTCATAGTGATACTGTAGAATTTCTTGATCTTTAACCTCTATTTTTAATCCATATTTACGCTCAATATCGCGAATAACTTCTTTCATATTAGCGTTAACAAAGATCAATTTTCGCTCTTTCCATGATCCATACATATGAGCAGCTACCTTACTCACTCGTATCTTCTGTTCATACTGATTATACACTAATTGCTCGCCGGGATTCAGCCTTATTTCCTGCTGCAATTGTACCTTATCGCCCGATAAAATTGTAACAATCCCCTCTTCGAGGGTTGTGATAATGTCTCGATCGTCAGCATAAGCCTTCACATTAAATTTAGTACCAGTAACCTTCACATCATAAAAGCCAGTCTTAACGATAAATGGATGCTTCGGATCACTATCAACCTCAAACCACGCTTCTCCATTAAGCGTAACTACCCGCTCTTTCTTCCATGACGCTGGATCATACGATAACTTTGCACCTGAGTTTAGGTATAGATTGGTTCCATCTGGTAATGTAGCATGACTTACCGATCCATCTACTGCTGCAATAACTGTAGCCATTTCGCCATGTTTTCCCCCAAGAAAATGATAACTCATAATACCAGCAAGAAGTGAAATAACAACAATAGCAGCTACCTTTATAAGGCTAAATAATGAAACCGTCTTTGCCTTAGGTTTCTTATTCTCCTCAATTCTATTCAGTACAGCCTGAAATAGCTTTTCAAAATCAGCTTCCTCGTGTGCAAAATCTCCCTCCTCAAGTTGTTGAAGCAGTGCGTTCTTCACTTCAAATTCACTTTTAGTATCAATGAATCTGGAATGAAACTGCTCCTTTTCTAATTCCGTGAGCGTTCCTTTTACCAGTTTATTTATCGTGTCTTTATCCAATGTTCTTATCCTTTAATCAATCCAATACTTAAATAACATTCAAATGTCATCTACTATAAAGCAATACGATTAATGGGGAAAAACTACTTACGTTAAAATGATATTTTTTTATTTTTTTCTTCAATCGAGCACCCAACAAGCTCAATATCTAACACTTACAAAACGAAAAGATAATAAAAAATGGTGGTAATAAAAGAATTTTTGAGTAAATGCTCCTTTAAAAACGACACAGCCTTATAGATCTGACTCTCTACTGTTCGGACAGATACATCTAGCTTTTCAGCAATTTCCTTATTCGAAAGACCTTCATTTCGACTCATTAAATAGATCTCTCTTCTTTTCTCTGGCATTTCAGCAACCAATGAATCATGACGTTGTTGTAATTCTTCAAACACCACCTGATCCCAGGTACTATTATGGTGAGCATCTTGCTGTTGAATAAACTCGTGGTATGCACTTTCCGACTTTCTTTTCTTTACAATATCATACACGGTATTCACTGCCACTCTAAAAATGTAGGCTTTAATATTTCCTTCCGACCTTAGGTACTCCTTCTTATCCCATAGTTTTACAAATACATCCTGAACCAATTCCTCAGCATCTACCTGTCCTTTAAGATGTGATAATGCAAAGCTATACAAACGCCGGGAATATCTGTCAAAAAGCATTTTGAAAGCCTTCTGATCCCCCTTTTGCATCTGCTCAACAAGCTGTTTATCTGTTATTTGAAATAATTCACCCACCGATACTGGTCCTTTTTACATCCTCAAATGTACAAATATTCCATTTTATTACAAGTAAATAAAATTATTCCACTTCTTCACAAGATCACCTCTCCATACAAAAACACCTCCACAGTTTTCAAACCACGGAGGTGTTAGATGTTATGAGTGATAATTGCGACTTTACACGCAATATCTTTATCCTATAAATTACTTCTTCAGCTCTTCCATTTCCTTCAACAACTCTTCTGCTTTTTCAGGCATTGAGCTATAAAGGTTATCTTGTTGCTTTTCATCTTTCTTCAAGTTATAAAACTGAATCTCTGGCGTAGGATTGAATCCTGTTTCGTTAGAAACACCCCATGAAACCATCTTAGAACCTTTATAAGCAGGAATCACTACCCAATCGCCTTTGCGATATGCAGTACGATGTCCTAATCCTTCGATGATCAACCCTTCACGTCCTTTCTTACTCTTACCCGTCAAAGCTGGAAGAATGTCCTGACTATCATTATTCGGTAACTCCTGATTCACCATTTTTGCCAACGACGCAAATAAATCAACCTGACAAACCAATGCTTCAGAGGTCTTACCACCTTTTACATGACCTTTCCACATCAATAAGAACGGAACACGAGTACCTGCTTCAAACAGACTGTATTTTCCACCTCTAAGCAATCCTCTAGGAGTATGGTCACCAAGTTTTTCTTGTGAGTCATCCTTGTACCCATCGTCCATTACAGGTCCATTATCACTAGAGAAAATCACTATAGTATTCTCCATCAAACCTTCTTCATCTAAGGTCTTCAACAACTCACCAACACACCAATCGGCTTCAGCAATAGCATCCCCACGAGGTCCCATTCCAGTAGTACCTGCAAAACGAGAATGTGGTACTCTAGGTACGTGTGGTTGATGTAATGCATAATACAAGAAGAAAGGCTTGTTTTTATGCTTCTTAATGTAGTTTTGCGAACGTACAAGGAATGTATCTGCCATATTCTCGTCAATCCATTGAGCAGCTTTACCTCCCTTTTGATAACCGATACGAGAAACGCCATTGTTGATACTCTGATTATGCCCATGACTGTACATCATCTTCAGCATTTCAGGATGTTCTTTCCCGGTAGGCTCACCTTCAAAATTCTTTCTATAGCTAACATACAAAGGATCAGCAGGATCTAGACCAACAACCTTACCATCCTGCACAAACACATTAGGTACACGATCGTTCGTTGCAGCCATGATATATGAGTAATCAAATCCTACATCGTTAGGATTCAATGGGATATGCTTATTCCAATCCACTTTACCATTTCCTAATCCCAGGTGCCACTTACCAATTACAGCAGTTTGGTAGCCTGCTTTCTTCAACATCTTTGGCAATGTAGGACTCGCAGGATCGATCAATAAAGGAGCATCGCCAGCCAACACTTGTGCACGATCATTTCTCCATGGATACTCTCCAGTGATAAGCGAGTATCTACTAGGAGTACAAGTTGCAGAAGTTGCATAACCATTGGTAAAAACAATTCCCTCTTTTCCGATTCGATCCATGTTTGGTGTTTTCAATGTTCCGCGATCATACACGCTTACATCTCCATAACCAAGGTCGTCAGCCATAATCACAATTACATTAGGCTTAACATTTTCAACAGACTTTGCATGGCTGGTAAGACCACCAAAGGCCACAGGAAGTAATCCTGTTAACAGTAGTTTCTTCATCTGATTAATAATTTTTCGATCTCCAACAATCAGCCAAATGATCGTTACTTTTGAAGCAAATGCAATCAAGGCCTCTTAGTTGTAAATCTTCGTTTTTAGTCGTTATATCATAAGTCTCACAAAGAATATTTCTAACACAAACCTCTCCGCTAAACTTACGATCTCCAAAATTAATGCAGATGTTGGAAGAATCATAGCAATAAAGGATTAAAATTTTTACTACCTTTACACGTACGGAATTCAACCGTTGTTCTTTCAAAGAAATGTTTCTAAAAGCAGGACATTTCAATGAAAAAGTGTTTCTAAAAACAGGACATTTTATTGTTCCAACGAAGGATCATCGAAAATCCCTCGAAGGTCCATCGAAGAAATGTAAGCCTTGGTATAAGATTAAGTAAGCCCAAGGATGGCCTGAGTCCCTAAATCATCTTTCCACTTCTATTTCCAAATCAACATAGCAATGACAACGCATTTACACCAAACTTAACCCCCATTCTTACATCCTTCTCCAATATACTATTGTTAGGATCAATTGTGAATTCATTATGTCAAAACAATATTAACGGAGATCTGCAGTCTAGAACTACTGATAAATGCTCTACAAGACCATTTATGACATAGCATAACCACTTTCTTGCACGTAGGTTGGCCTAAGCCCCTCCTTCCCCCTGCCTTACCCCAACCTTAGAAATCCCTACAGAATAGTAGGAATTTTCTAGGACTCTCCTAGAACTTTCTAGAGAATCAGTATGAAACCGTATACCAACAGGAGTATATTTCAGCTTAATAATTTCTGTTCGGTATCATAACCAAAAGCCTTTCGTCATGAAAGGATAATCAACAACACAATCGTTATTCAACAAAAAATAAATACATTTACTGTAACAAATTTATAAACAGACATACTGATTGTACAGAGTACACTTTCAGATACGCAAAAACAACTCAATGCAACTGCATTACATAATAACCCATAATTAAATTACAAATGAAAAGAATTAAAAGATTCGGAGTATTCCAAACTGCCAAAGTAGCGGCTATAATTATGTTTTTCACATCGTTAATTTTGATTGTACCTGTGGCCCTAATTGCAGGACTAGCATCAGGTGTAGCAAATGTAGCTGGTCTTGACGGTCCATTTAGTTTCTTCCCTTTTATCGGTGGATTCGTTTTACTTATTCTACCATTCTTATATGGTATATTTGCCTTCATCTCTACTGCTATTGGATGCCTTATTTACAACTTCATTGCATCTAAAACGGGTGGTATTGAGATGGAATTTGAAACTGTTGAA
Organism: Puteibacter caeruleilacunae; assembly: GCA_005217565.1. GTDB lineage: Bacteria > Bacteroidota > Bacteroidia > Bacteroidales > Prolixibacteraceae > Puteibacter > Puteibacter caeruleilacunae. Next base: position 351,498 of record SJCO01000001.1, on the reverse strand, counting down.
GAACCAATGTTCCGACAGCAGTCATAGTAAATACAGTATAACTTAAAAACAAAAAACAATGAGTACACCATTAATTATAACGATTGCCTTTGTAGCCGTATTTTTCTTGCTTATTATCAGTATTTATAACGGACTAATCCGTCGACGCAATGAGGTTGATAATGCATTCGGAGGAATGGATGTTCAGCTAAAAAAGCGATATGATTTGATCCCCAACCTAGTTGCAACAGTAAAACAATATGCAACGCATGAGAAAGAGTTATTGAGTCAGATTACCGAAATGAGAAGTAAAGCTACCAGTGGTAATTTATCATCAGATGAAAAGGTGGCGTTAGATAATCAGATTTCAGCAGGAATGCGCAGTATCATGGTTGCTGTTGAGAATTATCCAGATTTGAAAGCAAGTGATAACTTCATGAACCTGCAACGAACACTTAACGAGGTAGAATCACAGATTTCTGCTGCTCGTAGAACCTACAATGCAGTAGTGACAGATTATAACAATGGTATTCAAACTTTCCCTCAGAATATTTTAGCGGGAATGATGAACATGGGTCGTAAGAATGTTTTCGAAATCCCTGAGGTTGAACGCCAGAATGTTGATGTTAAGAATCTATTCTAGAAAACAATGTTTAAGAACAACATCCTGTTAGGTCTTACAGACACTGACAGGTGATTCTTACTCAATCCAATAATCTTATAATCCTCTAACCAAACAATCTTCTGAATACATGAAATCATTGGAAGAATTAACTGAGCTGTATGAAACGCAGCTTAAGCCCCAACTATTATCGATGGAGCAGCTTCGAAAAAGTATCTTCATCAGATTTATCTTGTCTTTTCTTGGCATACTCGCTGCTATATTTGTGGCAGCAGCCCTTTCTCAAGGAAATATGGCCATAATTATTGCTGCTGTAGCACTAATTATTGCATGTATTGTTGTGATCGTCAAAACCGCAAAGATGGAAAGACAGTATCGCACACAATTTAAACAAAACGTTGTTGGCGAAATCGTTAAACAAATTGATCCTGGATGGAACTATGAGCCTAATTATTACATGCCACAGGATGACTATCGATCCAGCGGACTATTTCGACAGAAAGTTGACAGATATAAAGGAGATGATATGGTATATGGAGTGGTTGACAAAACCGATTTCCGTATGTCAGAATTACATACCGAATATAAAACTATTACTGTTGATGACAAAGGGAAAGCAAAGGAAACCTGGCATACCATCTTCAAAGGATTGTTTGCTCATGCCGATTTTAATAAAGAATTGAAAGGACAAACCTATGTACTGCCTGATACAGCAGAAAGAATATTTGGGAAATGGGGGCAAAAATTACAACGAGGTAATGTCCATGGTGATTTGGTAAAACTTGAGAATCCTGAATTCGAGAAGCTTTTTGTTGTATATGGCAGCGATCAGATTGAAGCTCGATACATTCTAACCCCAGGAATGATGGAAGCTATGGTGGATATCAGGAAACGCTATGATCGTGAAATGTATTTTTCTTTCGTCGGTTCGCGCGTATACGTTGCCATGAGTTTCTCTAAAAATCTGTTTGAGCCTCGTATTATACGATCGGGAGTTCGCTTTAAAGATGTAAAACAAATGTATTATCAGTTCTCGCTGGTTACAGCAATTATTGATGAAATGAACCTAAATACCAGAATCTGGACAAAAGACTAAAAAAATTTGCTTAAGATAAGTACATATGTTCCTGAAGTATATCCCGATTTGATTGAAAGAATCTGGATACTTGAAAATGTGGATAATGATGTTCAGGTAATGATACCGCCAAATCAGTATTGCAGCATCATTATTCCTTTACAGGGATCGATGTATTATTACAATGGCAAGCCAATAGAAGTACCGCAGCTTGAAGGAATTTCATTACAATCGAGCAGTGTAACATATCCCAAAGGAGCTAAGATTCTTGGTATACGTTTCTTCCCTTATGCACTATATACGTTCTTCAACATGCTGGGAAAGGATGTCATCAACAATTCTGTTAGTACATCTTTGTCGATACCTCCATCCTTTTCAGATGTAATAAGTGATTTATCCGATCATTCAGCAATTGTAGAGCAGGCGTCATTATGGATATCAGCGCATTTTCAACAAGAACGATATGACAAGGCAACATTATTGCTATCGTATTATCAATATTTCAGGAACAACGACCAAGCAGGATCTATTGAAGAATTCTGTGAACGTTTCCATACCAGTTATGCTACATTAAACCGACATTTCACTAAATATATTGGCATTACTCCCAAAAGATTTGAACGCTTAATAAAGTTCAGAAAATCATTATGTAGCTTGATGGATACTTCTGATAAGCTGACTTCCATTGGGATGAATTCTGGCTATTTTGATCAGGCTCATTTTATTCGTGAATTTAAACTATTCATGAACCACTCTCCCTCTACCTATAATTCATTGATCAAAGCAGCCGATAAGGAAACCAACATCATCAACTATAATTTCAACATTTACGGTACTGATTAAAATATACAATTTTCATAGTTCGCACCGTTGTAGTTTTGTGGCGTAATAAAATTTTAAGAACATGAAAATTGAACATTTAGCCATTTGGACACAGGATTTAGAAGTAGTTAAAGATTTCTATATGAAGTATTTTAATATGGAGAGTAGCGATAAGTACATCAATTCATCGAAGAAGTTTTCATCATATTTTCTTTCATTTCCTGAAGCTTCAACGCGACTTGAAATTATGAATCGCCCAGATATTTCAGCATTATTGGGAAATCAGGCAACTACATTGGGGCTTACCCATTTTTCCATTTCAGTGGGCAATAAAGTCACGGTTGATAAACTTACAGAACAACTTCGTAAAGATGGATACACTATTGCAGGAGAACCAAGAACTACTGGTGATGGATATTACGAGAGTGTAGTGCTTGATCCGGAAGGTAATTCAGTGGAGATAACAGAATAAGGAGGACACTCGATGGATATCAAGAATATTATCTTTGATTTTGGAGGTGTACTAATCGATTGGAATCCTGAATACCTCTATCGACATGTGTTTTCTGAAAAATCGGAAATGGATTTCTTTTTGAAACACATCTGTTCCTCTGAGTGGAACCTTCAGCAAGATGCTGGTCGACCATTCGGACAAGCAACACTGGAGCTTCAACTAAAATTTCCCAGATATCACAATGAGATAGAGTTGTTTTATCTTAAATGGGATCAAATGTTGGGAGGAGAGATTACAAAAAATGTAAAGCTCATTGATGAGTTAAAAACAAAGTATTCACTTTATGGATTAACCAACTGGTCGGCTGAAACATTTCCTATCGTTTTTCAACGTTATCAGTTTTTCAAAAAACTTGATGGGATCGTGGTCTCAGGAGAAGAGAAAATGATAAAACCTGATCCGTCAATCTATTGTACACTTTTAGATCGCTATCAGCTTATTGCCCGTGAATGTCTGTTTATTGATGATAACAAGGAAAATATTTCAGCTGCCAATAGACTGGGCATACATACCATTCATCTTCAGCAGGGAGTTGATTTAAAGAAGGAGCTACAAATCCTTAAGTTGTTGCCTAAGGAATCACGACCGACAATGACTCTAGTGTAGAATCTTTCATCGATTAAAAGAATACAAAACTAAATTTACCCTTTAACTAACATGTGTTATATGCTATCATTGAATTAATTACTGAAACAACGCACACTAACATTGTAGTTCTTTGTATAAATCCGCAGTCTTTTTTACATGTTCTATAGTCTAGAATTTTTAGGCATCTTTTGGTATTTGTCAATTTTTTTATTCATCAATTCGTTTATTTTTGACCGGAGAAAAATTAACGAAAGTTTTGACAAATGATCAAAGAAGCGTGCGTTGAAAGTATATTAGAAGCCTTAACTGCTGAAAAAGAAGGGGCTGATAGAATTGAATTATGTGAGAATCTTGCTGTTGGAGGTACTACTCCATCGTATGGTACAATTAAGTACTGCAAGAAATACTTAAACATTCCGTTTTTTGCTATGATTCGCCCTCGTGGAGGCAACTTTGTATATTCCAAAAAGGAACTTGAAATAATGAAAGAAGACATTAAGGTGTGCAAGTTATTGGGCGCTGACGGTGTTGTATTCGGACTACTTGATGAGAATAACCAGGTGGATGTAAATAATACAAAGATGCTTGTTGAACTAGCAAAACCTATGCAGGTGACCTATCACAAAGCATTTGATGAAGTTGCGGATCCTGAGGCTGAAATGGAAAAGCTAATTGAATGTGGTGTTGACAGAATTCTCACATCAGGAACAAAGCCTACAGCACTTGAGGGAGAGGATATTCTTAACAAGTTATTGATTAAAGGCGATGGCAGAATTAAGTTGGTTATCGCGGGGCGTGTTACAGAAGAGAATCTTGAACATGTAAAGCAAACTATTCCAGCTACTGAATTCCACGGAAGAAGAATTGTCTTCAATCCAGATAATCAGTAATAATATTTACACCCAGAAAGATTACACAAATTCAAGAATTCAGAATCATTTGCTAGTAAATGATTCTGAATTCTTGAATTTTTTATTTCTACTATCTTGCCTTTATTTTTCTTTAGATAGTGGAAAATAGCATTCTTATTCTTATATTTGTGATAAATTCACAAATTCACAGTTATGATCGTCGAATTTAGCGTTCAAAATTTTAGGTCTATCAGAGATCTGCAGACACTAAGCCTCATTGCGGCGTCAATTAAATCAAGAAAAAATAAACTTGATACTGAGAATGTAATTGAGGTTTCAGAAAGATTATCCCTCCTAAAGTCGGCAGCTATTTACGGAGCTAACGGCAGTGGAAAAAGCAACTTGATTAAAGCACTTATTACGATGTTAGTATTCATCGATCGCTCATTTCAGGACGATAGTATTGGAAATAGAATCATCGAACCATTTGCTTTTGACTTAGATAGTAGTAACACATCATCCTTTTTTCAACTTGTTTTTATCTGCAACAATGTGAAATACCGATATGGTTTTGAAATCTTCAAAAATCAGGTAAAAAGTGAATGGCTTTTTGGAACACCCAAAAAGAAAGAAGTGTATTATTTTACCCGGGAAGGTTCAACAATTCAAATCAATGAAGGTAAATTTTCAGAAGGTAAAGATCTTTCAGATAAAACCAGTGCTACAAACCTCTTTCTAAATATCTGTAAAGCTTTTAATGGTTCGATCTCTAAAAGTATTGTTGATTTCTTCCGGATGAATATTGGCATTAGTGCGGGTATCAATGATGCTGGTTTCCGCGAAACCACAATTGATCTAATGAAAAATGAGCAGATTAAGCAAAAAATTATCTGGCTATTAAACGAAGCTGATTTTGGGATTAAAAAAATTGAAAACAAGCAAATCTCGGCCAATGATCTTCCTCACAACACACCATCAGAATTGCGTCGGAAAGTATCGGAGGAAGAACCAGAATTCCTCCTTTCCTCAAGACCTGTATTTGACGAGCAAGGTAAAGAGATTGGAACAAGACAGCTATTGATGGACAGTCAGGAATCGGACGGAACATTAAAGTTCTTCAATTATAGTGGAACCATTATTGAAACACTTCAAAATGGAGGTGCTTTATTCATTGATGAATTTGATGCTCGGTTACACCCTGCACTGACGAGAAAACTGGTAAAGCTTTTTAATTCAAGTTCTACGAATAAGAATAATGCTCAATTGGTTTTTGTTACGCATGACACTAACCTACTAGACAGAGATCTGCTTAGAAGAGATCAGATCTATTTTACAGAGAAGAATAAAAAGTCAGAAACAATTCTTTATTCTTTAGCAGATTTTAAAGGAGTTCGGAATGACTCCTCGTTTGAAAAAGACTACATCATGGGGAAATATGGTGCCGTCCCATTTTGTGGTAATTTTGAAAATATTTTTGAGTAATGGCATACTTAAAACCAACTGATCGGAATAAGCCTTGGGCACGGCGAAAAATGCCTAAAACACGAGAATTAAAATCGCTTTCCAAAAGAAATACTTTTATTATTTATTGCGAAGGTGAGGTTACTGAACCTACATATTTTAAAAGTTTTCCTATAAATACTGAAACTATTGTTGAAGCAATAGGCCTTGGTCGCAGCAAAACAGCACTCGTAAGAAAGGCGTTAGAGCTACTCACTAAGGAAAAGCGATTAAAAAGGCAAAAGAATTATGATTCAGACACTCAGATATGGATGGTATTTGATTATGATATTCGTCCTAATGTAGATGACTCAAACGACTATAATCAAGCGATTCAATTAGCCCAGGCTCACAATATTAATGTGGCTTATTCAAATGACTGTTTTGAATTATGGTTCTTATTGCATTATCAATTTCAGAATACAAATTTGACCAGATTTGAATATTATAATATGCTATCAAATAAGTTAAATTGTAACTACGAAAAAGAAGGCAAGTCGCTGGAATATAGTAAGAGTCTGTATCATATCTTCTTGCCATTACAGCCAAAGGCGCTTCAACTAGCACATAGATTGTATGAACATCAAAAGCATTTACCCTTCAACGAGCAAAATCCATGTACTACGGTATTTAAACTCGTTGAAGAACTTAATAAATGCCTAAAGCAATAGTGTTATGCTGATATTGCTACCCTTCTTTAGCAGTTGGTTTCATGTAGCTTACAAAGAATAGCGAAAGGAAACATAGTCCGAAGCCAATAAAGAATGGAATCCTCCAATTCATCATCCACAACAATCCTCCAAAAACAGGAACCACAACCGCTGCAATATGATTAATTGTAAATCCTACAGCCATGGTAGGAGCAATATCCTTAGGATCGGCATGTTTCTGGAAATAAGTCCTAATACCAATAGAGAAATTGAAGAAGATGTGATCAAGGATGTACAGTACTGCTACAATCCAACGATTCTCAAGGTAAGCATACCCCAAGAATACTAACAGTAAACTGGAATATTCAACCGCAAGCATCTTCTTTTCTCCAAATCGATTAATCCCCTTAGCAATGAAAGGATTAAAAAAGTAAGCGATAATATTATTCACTACAAACAGCACTGTAATCTCACGTACTGTATAGTCGTATTTCTCTACCAACATAAACACAGCAAATACAACAAAAATCTGTCGCCTTGCCCCACTTAGAAAGTTTAGCACATAGTATAGCCAGTACTTCTTGCGCATAAACATCTTCTTATGCTGAGGAGGTAAATCCTTCTTTGTTGGATCCTGAAACAGCGCCCACACTCCCATCAATACAACCATACCTCCTAAAAGCAGGTAATTTATATAGAATGGAAAAATCAATGATAATCCATAAATAGCTGCACCAACAGCTACGTTAGTCGCGGCTGATATACTGCGGATGCGCGCAAAAACATGCGGCGACTGCGTGTTTGTAAAATACTGTAGTGTTAGCGACTGATTGGTCGTCTCGAAATAATGGAATCCCAATGACATCACCAAGGTAGTCATCATTAATCCTATAAATGAGGGGAATAAACCTGTAACCATTACACCAAGTCCCATTAAGATAACAGAGAAAGCCGATAAACGGTGCTCTCGAAATATCATCAATAGGAAAATAACCAGCAGAGATAAAAATCCAGGGATCTCCCTTACCGACTGGATAGAACCGACCTCAAGGCCTGTTAATCCTATTTCATCAACTGCAAAATTATTAAAAAGTGTTCTCCATCCCTGAAGTCCTACAACCGATGCCATAGCCAATACCAGTAGGTAAGTATACATCGGACTAGTTGTAATCTTCTTTAGTTCGTCTCTTGTCATAATAAAAAATTGTTCGGCAAAGTAACGCAAAAAGAACTATTTTTGTGCCCATCGAAAGCGAGTTGGAATGCAAAATATACATAATAATAAAGTATTATTGGGGATGAGTGGAGGCACAGACAGCTCTGTTGCCGCAATGCTTTTGCAAGATCAAGGGTACACTGTAGTTGGTGTTACCCTAAATTTGTTTGATCATCACGAAGATCCCAATCAGCAACCAGCATTCATTGAGGATGCCCGTCTTTTAGCACAACAGTTAGGCATCGAATTTCATGTTGAAGATCGACGATCGTTATTTCGAGACATCGTTTTAGACTACTTCACCAATGAGTATCTCGCAGGAAGAACTCCATTCCCTTGTGCTATTTGTAATCCTCAAGTTAAATGGAAAATTCTTCAGGAAGCAGCTGACAAACATGGATGTCAATGGATTGCCACAGGACATTATGTACAGCTAAAGAAGTTCAACGATAAATTGCTCATTACTCCAGGTATTGATGAAGACAAAGATCAATCTTTTTTCCTTTGGGGACTGCAACAAGACTTGCTTGCTCGCATCATCTTCCCTTTGGGTAATTACAATAAAGACCAAGTAAGAGAGGTTGCTCGAGAAAAAGGCTACCAGAAGGTTTCCACTCGCAAAGACAGTCTTGGTATTTGCTTTATAGAAGGGAACGATTATCGTCCTTTTTTAGCGAAAGAATTAGAAGATCGCAATATAAGCATCCCTCCAGGTCGGTTTATAGATAAGGATAAGAACCTTATAGGGCAGCATCAAGGATTTCATCATTATACAATCGGACAGCGTAAAGGATTGGGTATTAATCTTAACAAACGACTATTTGTCACCGACATTGATGCATCTAAAAATGAGGTTACGGTTGGCGAGTTTCCGGAACTCATGAAACGTGAAATCATCGTAAAAGATTACGTTCTGCATGATCAGGAATTTGTGGAAACTGAAAAGGAAGTAATTGTAAAAATAAGATACCGTAATCAGGCAACACCTGCCACTGTTGAGATTATTGATGAAAAATACCTAAAGCTTCATCTACTGGAAGATCTATCAGCCATAGCACCAGGACAAACTGCTGTTCTATACTACAACAACATGGTTATTGGTGGTGGTTTTATTGAATAATACTAATCTTTATACTACATATCTCGTATATTTAATTGGCACAGTTTATGTTGTTCTTTAAAATACAGATTGTTACTAGTCTGAATAGTTTTTAACCATTAATCGTTTAGACTGATGAAACGAACATGAATTTTCATCATCCGAAAATACACACACGAGAATGATTAAAATTCATCGAGAGTTCCATCTTATGCAATTGGGAATAATAAATTTAATAAGATGAAAAAGTTATTAGCCACAATAATGATTCTCGTGTTTGCCATAACCTGCGTAATGGCACAGCAAACAAGAAAAGAGAAAAGAGCAGAAAGAAGAGCTCAGAAAATTGAGGAAATCAAAAAATTGATCGATAGTGAGCATTTTGTATTCGAAGCTCACCATGCAATACCCCGTTCGGGACAGCAAATCAATTTGACATCGATGTATGACGTTGAATTCAGGAATGATTCGGCCTTTGCCTATCTACCATTCTTTGGTATAGCCTACTATGCCGATCTCGACCATGAGGGAGGTATTAAGTTTAAACAACCAATGGAAGATAAAGAGTGGAAAGATGAAGGTAAAAAAGGTTACAGTATGAAGTTTGACGTTACTGATACCAAGGATACTTATCAGCTATATCTTGATATTTCGCCAGAAGGTTATGCCATCTTGAAGGTTTCTCCCGGAAGGAAATCTCCAATTACCTTTTCTGGAATAATCACAGAGAAAGAAGAAGAAGAGAAATAACGATTGTCCTCAAGTTGTAGATAGTGCTGGCAGCACTATCTACAACTTGAAGCTATCATGCATTAGCCAAGCTGAAGCTTTCAGCTGCGACCGTTCTCTGTTGGTTATTTCACACTAACAATCACCGTTCTACTTTCTAACTATTTCCCCTTTTTTCATGAAAAACATAATGGATTGAAAAAAACATGCTTAATTTGGTAGGGTCAATACAGATTAAGCTGTATTACATTAATGGATAAAATGAAGGAAGTGATGAGGGGAATATATCTGCTATTTGCATTGCTAAGTATTAGCATCAATATACAAGCACAGAATAAAGTATCGAGAAACCTGGTTACATCGAAATACAATAGTCGCGCTTTAAAGACACTATCTCTGGAATTAAAGCAATCAAATAGATCTGATAGTGTTCGTATTAAGCAATTCATCAAAGCAACAGGCAAGAAAGAATTTATTCGCAGAAATCAGCGTATAGCCCAATTGCGCAAGGTTACAAAATCAGGTGTTCCACTTTATTACATTACCCATAACATTGATGCGGCAAATTCCACCAATACTTCAACTCTCTGGAACAATCCTACATTGGGAGTAAACCTGCAAGGACAAGGGATGACTTTAGGAGAATGGGATGGTGATGCCATCAGGTCCACACATATTGAGTTTAATGGTCGCGTAACCACTGGTGATGGGAAGAACTTTGCTGTGGCCAATGAAAGTACACGCCATGCTACACATGTTGCCGGAACTATGATTGCCAGTGGAATAAACAACCAAGTCAGAGGAATGGCTCCTCAAGCAAATCTGATAGGCCACGACTGGAATAATGATGATGCTGAAATGGCTGCATTTGCCACCCAAGGTTACCTATTATCAAATCACTCTTACGGGATTGATGCAACAGAACTTCCTGAATGGTATTTTGGTTACTATGATGATTTTGCTGCAACGTGGGACCAGATAGCAAATAATGCTCCATATTACCTGATTGTATCGGCTGCCGGTAACGACCGTGGTTATAACCCTGATGTTGACGGACAGGTTAATCCCTCAAAACAAGGTTACGACCTTATGACAGGTACCAGCAATGCAAAAAACATACTACTCGTTGGCTCGGTTAACGATATTAATAGTGATGAGATACAGGTCTCTTCATTTAGTAGCTGGGGACCTACTGATGATGGTAGAATTAAGCCTGACATTTGTGGAAACGGATGGCAGGTAAGATCAACTTCCAGTTTGACTAACCAAGCATACGAGACCAATAGTGGTACCTCCATGGCAACTCCTAACGTCACGGGAAGTCTGTTGCTCTTACAGCAGCTATATCATCAGCAATATGGCGAATACATGAAAGCTGCTACACTTAAAGGTTTGGCAATCCATACTGCTACAGACGTATTGCCTAATGAGGGCCCAGATTATCAATCGGGCTGGGGTGTTTTAAATACTCAGAAAGCAGCCGAATTGATGTTGTCGCCAGGGAATAACATAGCAATTCAAGAGCATACCCTAAATAATCAAGAAGAACTAACACTCAACATTACTGCTGATGGCACAACTCCATTGGTAGCAACAATTTGCTGGAATGATCCTGCAGCAACGCCAGGTAGTGAAGGAATTGTTGATGATTCTACAATAAAATTGATTAATGATCTTGATATAAGAATCAATCAAAGTACATCAACACATTATCCATGGATACTAGATCCTTCTAGTAGAACATCCCCTGCCAGCAAAGGTGATAACATAAGAGATAATGTTGAACAGGTTTTCATTGCCGAAGCTGAAGGCAATTATACAATTAGCATCAGCAATAAAGGAGATCTTCAAAATGGATCTCAAGACTTCTCAATTATCATATCAGGATTTTCACTTGAGCCATGTGACCTGGCAACACAACCTAATGGTATTGAAGTATCCAATATCCATCCTTCCGATGCTGCTGTGAGCTGGGAATTTGAGAATGCCACCCTTACTTATGACATCCGATACAGGGCAATAGAGAATTCAACCTGGACAACCATCAATGGGATTAGCAATACTGCCTATTTGTTAGATGATTTATCTCCTGGAACAGGCTATGTATTACAGATGCGTTCTAACTGTCAGGAGACCAACTCTGTGTATTCTGATGAAATTTTCTTCTCAACACCTAACTGTCTTACTCCATCATCGATAATGTTAGGTGACGTAACCAGTCAATCTATTGCTTTAAGCTGGTTTGCATTGGCTGATGCACTGAGTTATAGTGTTGAATACAAGACACAAGATGAAACTGAATGGCAAAGCATTTTGACCAACGAGACTGTCATAACACTAGCAGAACTTGAAAGTGGAACGTCTTATGATATCAGACTACGTTCAAACTGCTCTACTGAACACTCTTCTGATTGGGTAACAGAAACAGTAATTACTGAGTGTTTACCTGTTTTGAATATTACGGCACTGCGCATCACACAGCGTGAAATAGCTATCCAGTGGAATGAGATTAAAGGTATTGAGCGATATGATTTACGCTATCGCCAAACGGACTCTGATGTATGGACAACCACATCATACTCAGAGAACCAGGCACTCATCGACAACTTAAATCCAGGTACTCAGTATGAGATTCAGCTAAAGTCGGTCTGTACTAACGGAACAGAGTTAAACTATTCGGCCATACTACAATTCACCACTTACTGCGAAGCATTAGCAGAAGACTCATCGAACGAGTGGATTGAGAGAGTTATATTCGGTTTAATCAACAATACTTCAGGGAACAATAATGGTTATGCTGATTTTACCGATCAGTCGGCCCACATTATTCCTGGCAATACCACTAAGATTGGTTTGCAAAGTGGTCAATTATCTGATTTCCCGAAATATTGGAAAGTATGGATCGATTTCAATCGCAATGGTAATTTGAATGATCCGGGAGAAGAGGTTTTAAGTGGTTTTTCAGCACAACAAGCAATGTATGAACAGAATATATCTATACCATCAAATGCAACCTTGGGAACTACGCTAATGCGTGTAGCAATGCAATACAATGAAGCTCCATCATCATGCGGAAATGCACCCCAGGGAGAGGTTGAAGATTATTCAATCGTTATTGGAACACAACAGGATGAATCGTCATTCTCGGCCGACAAACAACTTAGCATGTCGGCAACATTATCAGAGATGGATATTTACCCTGTTCCTACCAATACATTCCTAAACATCAACATCGGTAATAGTATAGAAGGTGCAGGAACAATACGCATAGTAGATATTAATGGAAAAGTTTTAATGAGTAGAAATATCACACAGCGACTATCGTTAGACGTTTCTCAATTATCGGCTGGGATATACTTCGTTGTATTCGACAATACCACCACATCATTAAAGCAACGTTTTGTCAAACAATAGGAAGTTGAAAGTGCTGAACAACTAAAACTTAGTGTCATACTGCTGCTCTTTAGAGTAGCTAATGTCTGTAGCTACGAAGTATTTTACCAATCACCACCGTCCCCGCAACATCAGGGCTCTATCGAGTTTCTAAAAAAAAACATTAAACCAATAATCATTATTTTTGTCTGTACAAGTAGGGTAAAACCATTTATGCCTGTATTAATAGTAAAAAGGTTCAAAAACTATTTTCAGAAATTAGTTGCATGACAGACTTTAATAGAAGTGAGTTTATCGATTTGTTCAACAAGATGTACCAGCCGGTAAAGAATTTTCTTTACTATAAAACAGGAGATATACAGCTTGCTGAAGATATCACTCAGGATGCCTTTGTGAAAATATGGGAAAAGAGAAAAACGATAAAATCATCAACAGTGAAAACACTATTGTATACCGTTGCCAATAACTTATGCAAAAATCGGTTTGAACACGAACAGGTGGTTTTAAATTTTGCTAATAATTTTCACTCAGAAGAACATTCTAACTCGCCAGACTATGAATTGGAGATGAAGGAATTTCATCAAAAACTGCAAACAGCGCTGGGGAGATTAAATGAGAAATACAGGGTGGTATTTCTGATGAACAGAATCGATGGACTCACTTACGTTCAGATTGCTCAGAACCTTAACCTAAGTGTTAAGGCAGTTGAAAAACGAATGAAGAATGCACTTCATGAGTTAAAGAAACACATCGATCATAAAATATAAAGCATATTAGTGATGACCAGAAATAACTCTGAAAAGAAACATAGCAACTCGAAAGAGTTTAACCATATGGATACCGAGGAAAAGATTCTTGCGCTATCATCAAACCTGGTTCCTCCCCAAGGAGAAGCTCAGCAGGTAGCGCTTGATTCGATACTAAACCGTATTGATGAATCAAAATCGACAAAAAGACTCACCATCGGAAGAGTAGTTAATATCGCAGCAGCTGTAGTCCTATTGCTCATAGGACTGCAGCTTGTTTTATCGCTAGGAAAAACGACCGAGGCAGTTACCCGTTATGCAGAGAATTCGCATGTTGTATTGCCCGATGGATCGAAGGTAGATCTTAATGCTGACACCAAATTGAAATGGAACAACAAGAAATTCACAAAAAAAAGATCTCTAGTTCTATCAGGAGAAGCTTTCTTTGATGTGGAAAAAGGTGCTCCTTTTGCAATTTCAACACGATATGGTACTGTAAATGTTCTTGGAACTCAACTTAATGTATATGCACGAAACGGTAATTTCTGGGTAAGCTGCATCACCGGTAAAGTGAGCGTATCGTCACAAGGTAAAAGTGTGATCATCACTCCTGGGGAGAAAGTTCAATTAACTGGTACCACACTTCAAAAAACGGTCGATCCTAATATTGAAAATACCATATTATGGCTTGACGGACAATTCCACTTTGAGGAAACAAGTCTTGGTACTATTTTTGAAGAGATAGAGCGACAATTTGATGTTAAGATTATCTTCAAAGGAGATGCGTCACGGTTAGTAAATGTAGACTTCTCCAACGATAAATTAACAGAAGCCCTTGACATCATAACCATACCAATGCAACTAGAATATGCAATTATTGATAACCAAATTACAATCATTGATAAGAGATAGGTTTTATCATATAATCTGTTTATTGCTATTTTATTATTTTTCTATTCATGCTGGGTACGCCCAGCATTTTCAGTTTAAATACGTTAATAAAACTTTAGCCAGCGCATTGGCCGAAACTGGACAATCGTACAGCATAAAAATGTCGTTCGACGCCAGTCAGCTAAAACAAAAAAAGATTACCAAAAGCTTTCAGGCAAACTCCGCTCAGGAAGCCATCTTAACACTCCTCGAAGGCTCCTCTTATTCCCTTCTTTACAAGCACAACACCTACCTTATAATAAAACCATCAAAACAATCCGACAGGCATTATATTTCCGGAACTGTATCTGATAAGGAAAGTGGAGAACGACTCCCCTATGCAGGATTGGTGCTAAGTAGTAACGGACAGCTACTTGCTGGATCGGCCGATGGAACCTTTAGTTTGCAATTAACCGACGAAGAGAGAGTATCGTTAAAGGTGAAGTATATGGGTTACAATACACTTGATACAATTATTACAGCCTCGCCAGAGCTAAATTTTCTTGATATTGAACTGACTCCTTCAAATACACAGTTACAAACAGTAGAAGTAAAAAGTCGAACTATAGAAATTCTCAACAACTACCTTGATGCGGGTCATTTCTCCTTTAATCCATCTCAATTCTCCAACCTCCCTAATTATGGTGATACAGACATATTTCGTGCACTTCAAACACTACCAGGTATAAGCTGCAGTGAGAACTCTTCTGAACTATCTATCAGAGGTAGCTCACCCGATCAGAACCTTATCTTATTGGATGGCTACACCCTCTACAATGTTGATCATTTCTTTGGAGTATTCTCGGCCATCAATCCCTATATTGTGAAAGACATACAAGTCTATAAGGGAGGATTTGACGCCAGGTATGGTGAACGCGTATCAAGCATCATTGATATTACCTCAATCTCAGGAAACAAATACAAGCCCAGGGTAAAAGGAAGCGTAAATCTTATCAATGCGAACCTTTCGGCCGAGATCCCGTTATCACGCAAATTGACAATGGTAGCTGGAGCCAGAAGAGCCTATTCCGACATCTATTCCAGCTGGCTGGCCGATGAAATACTAGCCGACAAACTAGGAAAATCAACCATTCCTAAGTTTGCCAATGATGCAATAAAACCAGAATTTACCTTCGGCGATTATAATCTAAAACTCACCTATAATCCTAAATCTGATGAACAATTAATATTCTCACTCTATGGAGCTAATGATAAACTCACAAGCACCAAGAATGGAAACAGATTAAATCTTAAAATCAACACGACAGATAAGAATAAGTGGGGGAATTATGGTTTTGGGTTTTCGTGGATAAAACAACACTCGAAGCGCTATTCGTCAACGTTAAGAGTAGATCACTCGGGCTATTACAATGACTACAGGAATGAGACTAAACTAAATCATGTCATGCCACTGTTGGGGCCGACACAGGCATCGATAACACGCATTACTAATGAGGAAAACAAACTGTCAGATTACTATATTTCCTGGCAACACGACTATTTGGTAAACCAATCACATTTCTTTAAGTTTGGACTAACAGCCCGAAGGTACTCGTATGAGTTTTATAAAGATGCAACAACATCTTTTATTTATGATGATCTTGAAAATTCAGCGATCCTGTCGACCTTGTTCATGCAAGATAACATTAGCGTGAATGGGAAGTTACAAGTAACTCCTGGCCTTCGTTTAAACTATTATGATGAGAATGGTAAGATGTATCTTGAACCAAGATTAAATACCAACTATCGCTTCAACAATCAATTCTCATTGAAAGCATCTTGTGGCAAGTATTACCAATTCCTGAATAAATCATCATCTGAACAATCATACGGGTATAACAGAGAATTTTGGATCTTGGCCAACGATGATCAACAACCTGTTGTTTCTGCAAATCATTTCATATTGGGCGCATCATTCAAACAAAACAAATTCCTTGTTGATATTGAAGCATACATTAAGAAAACAAAGGGAATTCAGGAATACCTATTCCAAGATGACCAGACAAAACAAGAAGGCCCCAATCCAATAGAACGGATTAGGTCTCTAAGTAAGTTCATCACTGGTAAATCGACAGCAAAAGGGATAGATTTCCTTATAAAGTTTGAAGATAAAAAGTTCACAAGCTGGCTAGCATATTCATTGAGCAAATCAACACTCTATTTTGATCAAATAAATAATGGTCAGTCTGTACCGTCGGAATACGATAAAAGGCATGAGTTAAAATGGTCAAACATACTCACCTTAAGCAAGTGGAACTTTTCAACACTCACGCTCTTCCATACCGGACGACCATATATTGAATCCTCCACTAAGGATGAATACTTTAATACGACCAGGGTATACAAAAATCTACCAAATTATTTTAGAGTTGATTTATCCGCTAATTACAATACATCAATAGGTAAGGTGAAGCTTCAACCAGGCATATCACTCCTCAATGCTTTCAATACGAAGAACTATCTTGATATATATACGCAGGATTTCCATTCTAACAATGAAATCGTACATGAGAAGACACTCATTGAAGCACAAAAATTCACGATCAACTTCTTCTTAAACTTCAAATTCTAAAGCATTATATAAATACACCAGCACTTTTTTTAATTTTTAGGTAGGGTAAAATACGCTACTCCTGTATTAGATATGTAACAAGTTTATTCCGGATACTAATTACAATATAAACATGATTTCCGAGTCATTATCGAGAGGTATAACCTCCTTGACTTGGTATTGTATGTCTTGAATTTTAATAAAATAAGGAATGAAGATTTTAGATAAGAAGAAGATATTAGGGGTATTTATTGCACTTTCACCATTAATGTTTGTGGCATGTGTTGACGATGAAGATGATATTCCCGAAACATTGGAAGCGAATGTAGACTCATATGTGCAGACAAAAGTTATTGATGGAGAAGTAAGATATGCGGTATCACACTATGTAATAGCCAATCAAACACTTAGTAGTGCAGTTGTTACAACACCTGGATACGCGACTGAAACAATAGACCTATCACCTGATACTGATTTATCAGCAACATCGGTATTTGCATATGAACCAACAACCGAAGAATATTCAACTGAAGCAATCAACAGCGGTAGCTATTATTACGATCTAGTAAGTACGTACGAAGAGGTTGAAAGCGTTACCATAAGTGACATATTAGAAGAGAACAAGCTCAGTGAAATAGTAATTGATGCAACCACATTCGATTCATACGAACTAAATATACAATGGACAGGTACTGAAAACGCACAAGAATACTACATCAGACTATATGAAGCAAATGGAGCATTAGTATATGTAAGTCCGGCTTTAACATCAGGAACCGAAGATTTTACTTTCAGTAGTGAATCCGATGGATGGGCATCAGGTTATTATCCTTCCATTGGAGCAGAATACCAGATAGAAGTAGTTGGAGTACTGTATGAAACAGGATCAACAGACGATAATAAAGCCTATAATATTCAAGCACTAACGATGGTTAGCAGCGGCGTTACCTGGACTGAGTAATATATCAGAGAAAAAATTAATCATTTGAATAGCATAAGCATGTAATGTTGTTCAAGGGAAGACTAATTGAGAAGTTATAAGGGTTTTTGCAAGGTTTTAGTCATTAGCATTAATATTTTTTCATAGGAATCTGAAATTTATATCAGACAGGTTTAACAAGGAGGGCAGCACAAAGTGTTGCCCTTTATCATTTTTATTTAAATAGCACAAGATCTACATAAGAATTTACACTGCATGAAACACTTCAATAAAAACACTAAAAAAAGATACAAACATAAAAAGCCAATTATCAAGCGCTTAATTAATCCCCATTTGAACAAGCAAAAACTTTTTTCACCATTTAACTTTGGCTTAACGCTCAGACGTGTTTTATAACATATCTTTGCAGTGAGATTTTTATTCATAGGTTTATAGCCGACGCCGGTCGGCGATAGTTAGTTTTATTGGTTTAGTTAGTTTTTTTAGAGAAAAGGACGGTCCCCACTGTCCTTTTTGTTTTTTATAAAGGTTTGTATTCTAAGCTAATCTCCCATAAAATCATCTTGTATTACATTCAAAACACATAAACACGAATATCCCCATCTACAAACACCGTTCCTTTTTTGAGTATCCATGACAAGTAGAATTTCTGATTTTACCACTTTTATGCGAAAACTCGATTGCCATTATCTGCTTTCATATTAACTGAAGCATATCTAAAACAAAGTTATCTTCCGTTATTTCTTCCCATTTTAGTCTGCCAAGTCCAATTAAACGTAGTTTTAACATTCTCTTTACATCAATTAATCTTCTCTTAACGTTTGAACGTGTTTTATAACATATCTTTGTCGAAGATTTTTATTCATAGGTTTGGAACCGACGCTCGTCGGTGATAGTTAGTTTTATTGGTTTAGTTAGTTTAGTTAAAGAGAAAAGGACGGTCCCCACCGCCCTTTTTGTTTTTTATATAATATGGTTGAAAGGTGAACGATTTGATTGTAAAGAGGAATCCACTGATCAATCCCTCCAATCCTTTAACTGTTCTCCATAAAAGAAATTCAACCTTTTCCCTTTTCTTTCGTAATGAATTAAGGAGCAATCATACACCTTTAATATTTTAACCTGATTAATGTATACAACATGGAAAAAGAAATGATTGAAAAGACATTAATCGAAGCAGTAGAAGAGACTGCCAACGATAAAGGATGGGCCAACTTGGCTGATGTAGGAAACTACCTTCGATCAAAAGAAGTAAACTTCGGAAAATTATCCAGATTTCTGGCTCAATACGACAATCTTGTGGAAACCTATTTAGACACCACCATTGATCCACCAATTAAGTACGTCAAGTTAAAAGACACTTAAAAAAGCAGCCCGACAAGCATCACATCATGTAACACCTGGCGGGCTGATCATTTATTCTTTTCCGTGCATCAGATATCCACTGATGGCAGGATTGTTATGTCATATTACTCCGACTACTTCTTCTTTACAGGATTATACTCCTCTGGAGTAGGCAATGTAATCCCCATTTTAGTCCAGCGAGCTTTCAACGCCTCTAAAGCAGTCTCAAAACGAACATAGTTCTTATTCTCTTTTGCAGTCCACCCTACCTCTGCATAAGCAGCAATACGAGGGAATGTTTGATATTCCACAGTCTTAGCATCAGGCGTCCACTCACCCCACATCTGACAACCTAATCCAAGAATTAACTTAGCCTCATCGGCAGTCAGTTTATCAGGAACAGGATTAAAACCATATGCTTTCTTCAAGCTGATATTATGGTAGGTATAATCAAGATAAGTGTTAGAGTGATTAGAGTTTACCAACTGATGACCTCTATCAATCGCCTGCTTAAGATTATCGTACGAACCTTTCCAGAAATGAATAACAGCCTTATTTGAAAGCTTAGTCTTGGCATTTGCCTCATCCTTATTCCAGCCATGAAGACTGCTACCAAGGATTTCATTCCATCCCATCATACGCTTACCAAGCTTCTGCTCAATAAAGTTCGACATACCATTAGTAAACTGAACCTGAACATCACTAAATGTTTCCAGCTTATTCTCCTTCATGTACTTTTTCACAGCTGCACTTTTCTTCCAATGATCATATTTCACCTCATCACCACCAACATGGATAGTCTGTGAAGGGAATAAAGCACTAACCTCAGTAAGTACATCATGTAAGAACTCTATCGTCTTTTCACTTACAGGATCCAATACATCTTCACCAACACCAAACTTACAAGGCATTTTAATCTCCTTCTTGTTGGTTCCCAGGTATGAATAACTAGCAATGGCAGCCGAAGAGTGACCAGGCATACCAATTTCAGGAACGATCGTGATGTTACGATCAGCAGCATAAGCTACCAATTCCTTAATCTCCTCCTGCGTATAGAAACCACTATGAGGTTTGCCATCATACACTTTACTTCCCCAACGCTTTCCTTCGAAATTAATCTGCGTACTATCACGCTTCGATCCTATCTCAGTAAGCTTAGGATACTTCTTAATTTCGATTCTCCATCCTGCATCATCAGTCAGGTGCCAATGAAACACATTCATTTTCAGACGAGCCATCTCATCAAGCAACAGTTTCACAGTCTCTTTTCCCTGGAAATAGCGAGCCTCATCAAGCATATAAGCACGCCATCCGAATGCAGGCTTATCGCTAATTTCAACAGCAGCAATTGATTGCTGATTTACCAACTGCAATAACGTTTGAATTCCATAGAAGAATCCCTTCTCTCCATTAGCAGAGATGGTAATTGTACGCTTCTTAGCAACAAGCGTATAACCTTCCTCTCCAAGTTCATTAGCATTCGAAAGTTTAACAAACTCAACAGTTGCTCTTTTCTCGCCAGTCACACCAGCCTTAGCCATCTCCTCTCGAAGATAATCGGCATACTTGGTTTCGCCTGCAATTTTAAAACCTTGGGAAAGATCAACACATCCATCTCCAATAACCAAACTGTTAGGATAAGGGATCAATTCAATTTTCTGTGGAGGGCACTCTCTGGTATTACAAGAAGACACAATACTTGCTACCAGAACAAAAATTAAAAACTTCAATTTGTTCATTTTAGTTAATTTTTAAGGTGATTATACATACGATTTGAAAGCTAACACCATGGTGGAACAAGCCGCCACAATATTAGTGAGAGTGTTTCAAATCGGAAACTAAGATAAAGATTTATGCCATACTTACTAATCAATATGACATAAATCCATGAAATATTATTTTACTTTAATGTAGTCTAGACTAAAGGTTTGCGCTGAATGATTAATTCTTATCTTATTGAATCCTTTTTTCAAATCGACCTTTAACGTTCCATCCTTACGAAGTGAAGAGATATCTTTAATCAACTCTCCATTGATTGTTAAAGTCATCCCCTCAACAGTCTCAATAGAAATAGTCAGGTCATAATTACCATTTTTTGCTACGTAAACATGAGGAAATTCAATCCAGTTATCGGCATATTTGCCAATATTAACAACCTTCATCTTACCTGAAGCATTACCGTCAGACTTTACTGTACCCCAGTCCTTCTTTTTAAGACCATTTACGAAACCATATTCAGCTTCATAAACCTCAGGAATAACTATACCATCAGCAGACACTTTAAGTACAACGACACCGTGTCCTGGCACCTCAACCGACTTAATGTTATCAGCTAGATCTTCATGTTTCCAAAGATCACGAGCTTTGATATCACCTTTTAATCCAACCTTATTCCAGTCGATCGTGTAATTCACTGAATTCTCGTTCGTATTAAACACCGCAACAGCGCGAGTTCTACTCATGCGATCACCCAAAGGCTTCACCCACAATTGAACACCATTTTCATTCTTCACTCGCTCTGCCTGAATACCAGCCTTATCCTGATTAATAGCAATAACCTCTTCATTAGTCAGAATAACACGAGTTTCTTCCGACATTGCATCCAAGTCATTTCCTGCCATCAAAGGAGAAGCCATCATACACCACATGGTAAAATGTGCTTCATCTTCAATCTTGCTCATTCCTCGACCAATCTGCAACATATCCATATCGTTATAGTGACCAGGACCTGCATAGGCAGCTAAATAAGCATTCTTTTCAATGATATGAGAGATACTCTTGAAAGTCGGACCTATATCGCCTGAAATCCTCCATGAATCAGCAATAGGAATAGCCCAGGTTCCAGGAAACTCCCAACGACAGATATTAAAGATGATTCCTTTACGTGTAGCGCGAACATGTTCAATAATTTCAGAATAACGAATCTCCTCATCAAGTGCTTGAGTTTTACCTCCGCACCAGTCAACTTTCAGGAAATCATACCCCCACAGATTAAAGAAAAGATCGCAATCCATTTGCTCATGATTCCATAAACCTACTCCAATCCCCTTCTTATCATTATCCCAGATAGAACCACAGGTATTTGCACCAGCTTCAGAATAGATTCCAGCCTTCAAACCATGCTTATGAATATGATCAGCAACAGCCTTCATGCCATGAGGGAACTTAGTACTATCACAAAACAATGTACCATCCTCCATACGACCTCCGAAATAACCATCGTCGATATTTACAAACTGATAGCCAACATCCTTCATGCCCGATTCTACCATAGCATCGGCCTGCTTACAAATAATATCATGATCAATGTGGATACGGTAGTTATTCCAACTACTCCACCCCATGGTAGGGGTTAACGGAGCCTGCGCCTGAGTTGTAAATGCGGCAACACCCAGAGCAAGCGATAATAAAATACGCTTCATTTGTTAGATATTTGGTTAATACAATACACAAAGACCTACGCTTATGCGGATGTAGATCTTTGATAAATTATTCTGGTTAAGCCACAAAAATAAGAATGATTAGGGAGATAGCAAGAGAAGAAGGTAAAAACAACAATAGGCTGTCCTAAACATGGACAACCTATTGCGCAGTAATTTATGATTGGTTATTACAAATAATCTGGATTTTGCTCCAATTTACCTTGATTCTTTTCTATTTCAGATTCAGGAATTGGCCACAAATAAAATTTATCTTCAAAATGATATGAGATGATACCATCCGATACATTATTTAATACATCACCAGCAAGTCTCCATCTCTTCAAGTCGTAATATCTAAGACCTTCAAAAGCAAGCTCGATTCTTCTTTCCTTGCGAATTTTCTCTCTCATTTGCTCTTTCGATAGCCCTACAGGGATATGAGGCATATCAGCTCTATCTCTGATAGCATTTATTGCATTATACACTGTTTCATCAGCACCTTCAATCTCATTCTGAGCTTCAGCCAACATCAACAAAACTTCTCCTAATCTAAACATCACCCAGTCTTGCTGACTTTGTGTTGAATAACCATAAGGCATCAAGTCAGGACTTAAAAACTTAGCAAGACCGTAGCCTGAAGGGCGACCATTAGATGGGCGATGTACTTTTCCGTCACCAAAATCCACATAATCCTCAAAGATTGTTTTTCCCAGCCTAGGATCTCTGTTGTTATATGGATTCGCCGCATCATAACCGGATCCAGCATCACCAATTGCTAATCCATTATTCATCTCATAAGCGTCAACCAAGTTTTGAAGCGGACTAATCACAATCCAGTCACCATACCATTGATCCATACTAGTAGATTCATCTGGAGCTAAGAACTTAATTGAGAAAATAATCTCCTCGTTACCTTCCTGAGTTCCGTCTCTAAAGACTTCGGTATACTCATCACTAAGCTCATAACCTTGTCCAATGATATCTTCAGCCAAAGCTTTTACCTGCGCCATAGTAGAAGTATTAGCATTACCTTGATTATCATAGGCAGTATACAATAACAATCTTGCTTTTAGCGCCTGAGCAGAAGACTTCACAGCATGGCCACTTTCACCTGAAAAATAGTTTACATTTGGTAGATTCTCAATGGCAAAATCAATATCACTCAAGGTCTGTGCTAACACATCTGCAGCACTACTTTTTGCCTGATACTGAGTCTCCAAAGTCAATGGTTCAGTGATAACAGGTACAGAGCCATAACAGAAGTATAGATAATAATAGTAGAAACCTCTAAGAAATCTAGCCTCTGCCTGATATTTCAACTTCTCATCGGCACTAATTTCAGAACCTTCATACGCCTCCAATTTGTCCAAAAACACATTTATTCTGGCAATAGCTGAATAACTAGAGGAGAAAATACTCGAAATGTATCCACCTGATGTTGAACTGATATTACCTTGTACAATGTCTTTAGTCCCCCAGTAATTATGCTGACCATAACCATTATCGGTTAACACATCCCAATTAGGCATACCCGATGAGAACATTGAATTTTGAAGGTTTCCATAGCAGGCAGTCAAAGCCATCTCATAATCGCCTTTCGATTGCCAGAAAGTACCTGACGATATTTGATCTAACGGATCTTTATCCAGAAAATCATCACAGCTACTCAAAATTATTGAGCAGAATACTGTTACCAATATTAATATATTTCTTTTCATAGTTTTCGTTTTAGAATCTAGCATTTAGTCCAAATGAATAAATTTTGTTCTGCGGGTAATTTACAAATCGACCACTTCCTCCTCTTTCTGGATCTAATCCTGGATAATCAGTGAAAGTTAACAAGTTGTCACCAGAGAAGAATATACGCAGTTTCTTCAATCCAACCTTCGAGATCAAGCGCTTAGGAAGCGTATACCCCACCTGTAAGTTTTTAAGTCGTAAGTACGAAGCATCCTGTAAGAAGTAAGTTGATGTACGCGTAATCTTACCTCCACCATTCCATCCCCAGTAAATTCGAGGCATAGTAGTTGAAGGATTCTCTTCTGTCCAGCGATTTCTCCAATCTTTTGTTGGAGGAGCACCTTGAATGAAAGGAATTGTTCCCCAATCCTTCACTAATATTTTACGACCTTGAACACCTTGGAAGAACATAGAAAAATCAATTCCGCGCCATTCAGCATTAAAGTTAAATGAGTATTCGAATTTTGGGAACTGACCATCAATAACAACCTTATCGTCGTTATCAATTTTACCATCATTATTCTGATCAACATACTTGATATCGCCAGGGCGAGTATCGTCGTTGTATTGTTTCGCAGAACTAGCCACTTCTTCCTCAGTCTGGAAGATACCATCCCACTCTAGCATATAGAAACTATCCCATGGTCGACCTTCTTCTTTAATCGTACTTCCGCCGATCTCTCTTTCTCCAAACTTAACCAATTTATTCTTGTACTTATCCAACGTACCCCAAACAGAATATTTAAGTCCATGAAGGAAACCAGACTGTAGTTCATCTTGATACTGAAGCTTTAATTCAATACCAGTATTTTGAATTTTACCATCATTAACTGTTGGTGCACTTAGTCCAACAAAGCCAGTCACCTGCGAACTTCTCAAGATATCAGAAGTCTCCTTTTTATAGTAGTCGAAATTAGCAGTAAGTCCGTCGAATAACACCAAGTCGAAACCTATATCAGTAATACTTGTCGACTCCCACTTCAACTTATCATTCGATAATTTAGTCTGAGCAGCACCACTTGACAAATTAGAGTTATTATAAGGGTAGCTTGAGGTTAGAGAAATCAACTCTTGGTATGGGTAGTTACCAATCTTTTGGTTACCAAGTTCACCATAAGAAGCTCTAATTTTCAAATCGGTAAGCCAACCCCAATTAGCATTTTTAATAAAGCTTTCCTCACTGATTCTCCACCCAGCAGAGAAAGAAGGGAATGCTCCCCATCTAGAATCAGGGTGAATACGAGAAGATCCATCATAACGCAAGTTAGCCTCTGCTAAATATTTTCCTTTATAGTCATAATTTAAACGACCGAAGAAAGACATCAAAGCCCACTCATTAGCTGAACCATAGGCATTTTGCACTGCCGCACTACCTGCGTTCAATTCTTTTAAGTTATTTTTTGCAAACTCTTTTCTATACCCTTGAAGGTATTCATATTTCTCCTCTTCCTGACTATAACCTGCCTGGAATGACACTTGATGATCTTCCGCAAATGAAGTTGTATACTTCAGGTAAGAGAATAGATTATAGTAAACAGTTTGTTGATCAGTTACAGTCAAACCTCTACCACCAACATCCAGATTAGTCATTCTATCACCTGTATGGAAATTATAAAGATCTACTTCTGGTCTGAAATCTTTAGCCTTAGAGAACCACAAGTCCATAGCCGCTTTTGTGTACCAATTCAATCCTTTTGCCAATTGAATATCTGTCCACCCCTGTGCCGACACAGAATAATCGATAGTAGTCTTCAGTGCACCTGATTCAGCAATTGCGATTGTGTTCTTATTGTTCGATTCAAAATCGTATGCTTTGTAGGTATAACGTCCGCTACCATCAGGAAGTCGTGGCCCATAAGTTGGAGCCTGTGACAATGTAGATAAGAATGTATCTGTAGCCCCTTGACGCGGAGCACTCTTATCCCCTTTTTTCAATCCAATATTAGCACCAATTTTAACTTTGTCATTGATTTGAGAGGTAAGATTGAAACGCGCATTGAATTTCTCATAATCAAATCCATTCATCACACCTTCCTGATTAACATATCCCAACGACACATAATACTTGGTATTCTTAACACCCCCATTAAAACTTAGGTTATGCGTATGTGTAGGAGCAGGATCAAACAATATATCAATCCAATCGGTATTAGGATATTTAGTTCTATCAGTAGCATTTCTATAGGTATTAATCTGTTCTTGCGTGTACAATCCTGAGCTAATACCAGTATTCTCTTTCGCTTCATTCCACAACTCCATATACTCAGCAGAGTTAGTGATAAGATCGAGCATTTTTGTAGGGGTATGAATCGAATAACTACCAGTATAGTCAACATTCAACTGTCCCTCTTTACCTTGTTTTGTTGTCACAAGAATTACCCCATTCGCTGCACGGGAACCATATATTGATGCAGAAGCTGCATCTTTCAATACAGAAACACTTTCAATATCATTAGGTGACAAATCAGATAAACTTCCAGGTACACCATCAACAAGAATCAAAGGATTTGATCCTGCACTACTAAATGTTCCCTGTCCCCTGATACGAATAGATGTCCCTTCAGCTCCTGGCTCTCCTGAATTCTGCACAATTCTCAAACCTGCAACAGTACCTTGCAGAGCAGAAACCGGATTAGTAATAGGTCGCTTATTAATCTCATCTGCCGAAACTGTAGCTACTGATCCTGTCAGGTTTACCTTTTTCTGCACACCATAACCTACAGCAACCACTTCTTCCAAACCAATTGCATCTTCTTCCATGATAAGATTAATCACCGCCTGTCCGTCGACAGATACCTCTTGTGTTTTCATTCCCACAAAAGAGAAAACAATAACATTGGTATTAGCTGGTAAATCAAGCACATATTTTCCGTCGATATCAGTTGTAACACCAATAGTTGTTCCTTTCACAACGACTGACACACCAGGCAGTGGATCACCTAATCTTTCAGTAACAACTCCTGAAACCGACTGATTATTTTGTTGTACAAATCCAGATTCTCCTTGCTTTTTCTTTATCACAATATTGCGATCAATTATCTCATATTGCAAATCAGTACTTTTAAATACTTCATTCAATACTTGCTGAACTGTGACATTCGTCTTGGCGATCGAGATATCCTTCATCGTGTTTAATTGTTCACTATCGTAAAAGAAGCGATACTCGCTAGCACGCTCAATTTCATTGAACAACTCTACCATTTTGGCATTCTTCAGCTTCAGCGAAATCTTCGCCGATTGAGAATATGATGCTGCCGAAACTTGCATCAATCCAACCAATAGCAGAATACATGTTATTTTCATCATTCTCAAAAGTTTGATCCAAGGCGGTTGCACGCGCCTTTGGGACATGTTAGTTTTTTTCATACTTTTAACGTGTTAAAGTTGATTAATTACAGCCATCGAGGCTTTGGTTATCGATTTAATTGTGGAAACAATGCACTGTTTCCCGAAATGGCAGGAAGTGTTGGTAGCACTTCCTGTTTTCGTTTACAATTCTTTTGGTCTATTCGCTAGTTACATAAATATGATTGTTTTCTATTCGGTACTCAAAAGGTTCTCCCGAAGCCTTTTGCAATAGTTGCATTAAAATATTTACATTGTTATTGATATCAATTGTTCCTCTAAACTTCCTGTTTTTCAAGCTCTCATCTTCAAATACAATCTGCATATTGTAAATCCGATCAATTTTGTTGGCCAGATCAATAAACGACTCATCTGTAAATTGATAAATACCATCCAACCAGAATTTTGCAAATGAAATATCAGTTTTGTCTTTCTTTAGTGTACCTCTACTTTTATTGTAAGTCGCTTTATAACCAGGCTGAAGAATCATGGTGGTTTCCTTGTTGTTGTAGCGACTGGTTACTTCTACCGATCCTGAAACAAGTACTGTCTCAATCTGCCTATCTTCGGGATATCCAACAACTGCAAATTCGGTTCCCAGTACTTTCACCTTCACATCGCCCACATTCACATGAAAAGGTTTCTTTTCATTTCGCTTCACATGAAAGAATGCTTCTCCTGTAAGTTGCACATTTCTTTCGCCTCCGATGAAGTTTGCTGGATATGTCAATTTTGATCCATTGCTTATCCAAACCTCAGTACCGTCTGATAGCAACATATGGGAACGGTTACCTTTAGGCACCTCCATCACATTCGTGGTTACCTCATGCCCTGTAGATCCAATATTATTCATAAGATATCCCGACACCATGGCGATAATGACGATTGCAGCATATCGGAGAATCACCCGAAGATTTTTTTGTCGCTTACTTTGTTTAATTCTACCCTGTAGGCTTATGAAATCATTTTCAACTTCCATGTCCTTCATTCCTTTTCCTGTTTGCATTAAGGCCCAAAGGTTCTTCATGCGCATAAATTCGTTTTTTGTCTCATTAGACTGCTGCACTGCCTCTTGCAAGTCTTTTGAGTCTTTCAACGCTTGTCGCTCTATGATTGATTGTATGATTTTTTCTTTCTCCATAATTGCTTTGTTGATGGTATAATGCTTCAAAAACGCAATACCCTATGTCAGGGGACAAAAAAAATGAGATTTTTTTTAATGGTGAACGGTTGGAAGGTTAAAAGGTATGACGGTGCGCACTGATGAAGGAAAGCAAAGAGACTATACATAGCTGAGCGCAAAAGGGTGTACGAATAAGGGCTAAGTCGGGGCTTAACTGGTTACTATGTTTATGTTACTTGTGATATAAAGATGGAGTACAAACTAAGGGGACGCAGTTTACTTGCAGTCGGAACAGATTAACACCAAGTTCTGAATTTCTTCGATTCTCTTCGATATTTTCCAGGGACTTTGTAGGAAATATCTTCGTTATAGAGGTGCTTTTTTCAGTAAATGTCCCTTTTTTAGGGACATCTATAAAAAAGAACGTTGGTTGATTACAACAGCTGTAAAGGTAGAAAATTTGATGATAAAAAATCCATAAATGATGATCTAAAAATATGATTTCCTGGAATTTCCACTATAGTGCAAATATTCGACGAATAATGCTTAGAAACGGCTCTCTTTTGTGCGAAAAAAAATACCTCATGGGAAATATTAGTGAGGAAATTGTTGTTGATTAGTGAAACAAATACACGATCATTGGAAGATAGTCTTTTAGGGCTACTCGGAAAACTTTTAGGGCTTTGGTGATTTGAGCCTCAACTGATTTTACCGATATCTCTAACTCCTCGGCAATCTCTTGATTGGTGAATCCTCGTAGGCGACTCAATTCAAACACCTCTTTGCAGCGTGGAGGCAAATCGCTTAATGTCTGCTCAATAATAACCTCTATTTCTTGAAAAGTAATCGTAGTAGTATCCAAACGATCCAAAGCCTCGCTATACACCTCATTTTGCAACTGCTTTTCAGTATAATTCTGCTTCACCTTCTCGTGTCGCAAAAACATCAAACAGTTATTCTTGACATTAGTATAAAGATAACTTTGCAATTGCGCCTCACTTATAAATTCAGGTTTTTTATTCCACAACGTTACAAAGGCATCCTGTACCAGACTCTTAGCATCGGCATATGGAACATACTCATAGGCAAAGTGCACTAACCTAGGATAGTAAGCATCGAAAACCACCTTATAAGATGCCTCCTGCTGGTTATTTAACTGGTTTAGAATATCAATTGTTATCGCGGTCATACATAGTAAATATGCTACAATAATAGCAAAACACAGTGAAGAATGAAAACATCTGTTTGTTTCTGATAAAAAGAGTCGAACAAGTTTCCCCATCCGACTCTCCATATAAACAAACAAATAATTCAGGTTAATATTACGATCATCTCACTCTGGGAAATCCAGTTTTTATTACCATCTCACCCATTCATCATTTTTCACTTTTTCTGATATCTCTCCACCAGAGGTCTTAACCAGTACCTTATATGCACCTTTCACATTGAAGTGGACATTTTTAATCTGTTCCTCAGTAGGAACAACCTCAACCACTCCACCTTTATCGGCAACCTTACAGTTGTAACCAACCAATTCTCCATTATCGCGTTCAATCACAAAAGCATTGGCAAGCACAGTCTCCTCCATACACTTAAAATGCTCGTGCACATCGTTATCCTGACTGTTAGCTCTGATCCAATCTGAAATCATATCAACATATTGTTCTCCCAGGATATACTCGCGATGAGGATACTTTCGCGGATGAAAATGCCCCCCCGAATACACATCAGGATCTTCCTTCATGTGAGGTTTGGAAGTCTGTACAACCTTTACATACGGACTAGGCACAAAGCCCCAGCGTAAATCACCTGTTGTGAAATCAATCACCTGAACACTACTTCCCAAAGCATTAAAAGTCTGACGCAACCAATCCTCCTCGCCAGTCAACAGATACGCATAATATGTGGCATACGTCCTCCAGGAAGTCCACCCATGTGGAGAGTTAAACATGTTAGGCTGAATATATACATCGTACTGCGACTCCCAGAAACGCATGGTACCATTTCTCATTCTACTATCAGGAATCAATAATTGCGTAAGAGAACGATGACCTTGCAATAATTTCAATCCTGCTTCCATATACTTGGCTCGCTCATCCTCTGATTTTTGCAACAGCGCAAATAACTCCAATTGCAATGCAGAACAAGAGATCATACCGTCCTCATAAGTCAGCTGTCCTTCGGTATCAATATTATCACCACTAGCCACCAGCTCATCCATGGCACGCTTCACCGACTGGTAATGTCTTGCAGCAGCATCTTTCCAAAAGCGACTCTTCTTTGCCAGCTTTGTTTCGGCCACATACAACTCCATGATGCTCTTAGCAGGATAAATCACACTAGTATAATGTGTTTTACCCGCACGATATGAGCCATCCTTAGCCTGTGCATGCTCAATGATCCAATCAGCCAGCTTGGCTGCCTGTTTCAATGAATGCATATCGCCGGTAGCCTCATAACGATCGACCAATACCCCAATCATGCTACTGGTATTCTGAATACGATGAGGAATCTTTGTTGGTACTAATTTTACAGTATCATACAATTGAGGGAAAATGTTCTGAAAACGAGCCTCACTGGCCTCCAATAAAGTTGTATTAGGTACATATTTCTCACCCAAATACATGGTGTACAAACCATACCATGTTTCACAGTGTGTTGTAGCCCTTGCAGGATATTTAAGTGCAGCTTCTCGTGCTTGATTCATGTACCATTGCCAATCGTTACGAACCGAGATCATAGCTTCTGAAATAGTTCCATTTGAAGCTGTAGCAACCATCTTAAATACTCCTGTCTCGTCAGAAGCACTGAATGTGTATTTGTTATTTTCAGGAGTTAAAACCTCTTGCTTACCAGAAGGATTAATTAATACAACTTCACGAACATCGCCTTTGATTTTGAAAGATAAAGACTCATGCTTCCCGATGGTAGTCTTAGGTAAATCAAAAAATGGCGCCTTGGTCAATCTGCTCAATTCAGCCCCCACCTGTTCAAGCTCATCAACAACACTAAGATAGATTTTCCAACGCTTGGTCTCGCCTTTTTTCAGTTCATACAAATTATGAGGATGACGTTCAGGCAAAGGTAACGCGTTCATCAAATCGATATTCGATGAGGTAATACGATGCCCGAACCACTTATAATTAGGTTCTCCCCACGACTTAGTAAAATCGGTACTCCACGAAGCCACAGGATCAGGAGAAGCCATGCACAATACCCGACCATCAGGAGCCATAGCATATCCCCAGAAGTGAGTCTTCTCGCAACGCATCATTGTAGGGAAAAATTTATGATTCCAGTCGGGATACTTCTCCATATAAGTATTCAAGCCTAGTCGTAATCCAAGCTTCTCGGGCTGTATAGGAGTGTACCCAACATTTGTAACCGAAGCCTCCAATGCTGGCACACCATTTTCCACACTATATTCCAGTTTAAACTGAATATCGCCTGTAATGGCTTCGTAAACATAGTCATTGATCTTTGATAACGTCACATTTCTTAAGGTGTCGTCCCAGCTACCATACCACGAAGGACCAGCCCATTCTCCCTGTTGAAAAGAAACCGTATCGGTATGTCCAGAATGAATAGTTTCAAATCTCGTAATCCGACCATGGTCATCAATCATGATCTTAAAATCATCTCCTTTTAGTGATGTCTGTGCATTTAACGACAAACACCACGCTGTAATAATTAATAAAGCAATTACTCTCATTGTGATTTAGTTATATTTTTTAATCTACAAATCTGGTATCCCTATCAGAAGCATCATATACTGACAACATATTATTAAAAACACGCTTTCAAGTAATCTATACCTTGAAAGGTGTCGTTATTATGCAACGATCACCAGACAACTATAAAAGCTACTATCAGCGTGTTTCCGGTCAAATTCCCATGCTATCTCACCATTAGCACGCTTGAACCCTTTTTAACCTTAAATTTCTTTTTATTGATGATTAACGTATACGGTTCATTGCTCTTCACTGTAACCTTACCATCTTCGAAAATAATATCAGTAACAATTTCTCCAAATTTCAGCTTCTTAATTCCATGCTTTGAATCATTATGCAGATACCAACGAATCCTCTTCTCCAGCGCATTAACTTCATAGAAACCAAGTACATTTTCAACAAATAAAGAGATCGGTCCTAAGGCACTCCACCCACAAAAATCAGGTCTTACCAACTCTTTCTTGTGAGCTAAAGTTGTAGGTTCAGGTTTTGTAGGATTATAACATTCCCAAATAGTGTGAGGTTCGAACTGCTTGTAGGTAATAGACATATGTTTCACAATATCGTAAGCATTCTCCGCAGCCTCTTCCAAATAACCATACTTCTCAATTGCCTTAATTCCCATATAAGCAGTAGGCAACCAAATACTTCCGCGCCAATAATCACCATATTCAGCATTAAAATCCTGATCGTTACGAGCAACAGTAACCCATGGTACTACACCTCCCAAACACTCATCATCTCTTAGTTTTTCAACCATCTTTTCTGCCTGGTTCTTATTTGGAATACCTGCTAACATTGCCCAGAACGAAGCAGGAGTAACCACTTTAATAGGACTAAGATCTGATTCCTTTAGATCATAGTAGAAACCGTCCTCCTGATTCCAATAATAGGTGTTCACCATCTTCTTCAATTCGTTGTATTTCTTTGCATACAACTTTGCATCAGCCTTATTACCTGTCTTCTGCGCTAACTCATTGATGTATTTAGCAGCCAACGCCTGCTGACTAATCGCATCAATCCATAACATATCATTACGGTTACCTCTACCACGAGGTGTATTATCCATACCGGATTGGATACCTCCCCAACGATAACCTTTATCGACCTTTTCCGCCTTAACATAGGCATGTTTGAAGTGCAATTTCGTTCCTGCTTTTAAATTATCAAACCATTCAAAATGACGCTGTAAATAACGCGTTTTATTGAGCAATTTATCCAAATGATCCTTATCATTTGTAAACTTGAAATACTCCGCTTCAATCCATGCATAAAAAGGAGGATTGTCAGGGTGTTGAATATTCAATGGAGATGGCTTATTATCCAGAATAGGGACATAAAAATTATTCAACGACTGTATTCCAGGAAATACATCCGGAGCATACTTACAGAACATCACCATGAATTCGGTATCCCAGATCCAGATAGTATTATCCCAGAAAGCCTCATCGATGTATGGCGACTGGATAAGTCCTTCCTGCGTTTTAATGTGTTTATAAGCACTCCTCCAAGCTTGGTAATAAAGCTCTACAAAGTCCTTATTTTCTTCAAATACTGGCTGAGGTACAAAGTTCTCAACCTGTGCTGCGGCTATTTTCACAAATAGTCCTACTAACAAAAGACCAGTAACTAATCTCTTTCGCATTACTCGTTTATTTTAGTTTATACAATAATTTGCAGGTTCATACCACCAACAGAATGAATAGAACGTTATTGGTTATGGGCTGTAAACAGGTGGTGGCCCTTATTGAAGAACCACCACCTTAGTTCAACGCTCACCGTTAAACCTTTATTCCTTTTACCTTTTCTCCGTTATTAGTATCCTGTATTCTGCTTCACTGCACCTTTACTTTCAGTGATAGCACCGTTTGGAATAGGATACAATACCTTATGATCGGCAGCAAGATTGTTAGGAACCAACTTTCCGTACTCAATGTATTTACCATGACGAATCAAGTCCTGACGACGATGACCTTCACAGTACAACTCATGACCACGTTCTAACAACAATGCATCATTGAAATCAGTCTGAGACATACCCTCTGCTAAATCATCCAATCCAGCACGATCACGCACTTGATTAATCAATCCATATGCCTCAGTAGTTGGTCCTCCATTCTTATTATTGATTGCCTCAGCAAGACATAGCATTACATCAGCCAAACGATATACTGGGAAATCATTACCGGCACCATGACCAATATGATTTAGATCAACACCAAACTTGATAGGCAAAGCACCTTTCACCAGGTGAGCTCCTGGATGATCCTCATCATACGTTACACCATCAGTACCATCATAGGCACCAGCGATAGTCTCCAAACGCTCATCACCAGCCTCATATGTATGATAGAAATTCCACTCCAAGCGGTAACCACTCCATTTCTGTGCAGCAGTATTCTCATATGGGAAGTTATAAGGAAGCACGTGAGCAATCCATCCATTTTTGAAATCATCAGGATTACAAGGAATTGCCAAGATCACCTCATTATTGATCTCGTTATCAATCTCAAAGATACTTTTATAAGTATCCTGCAATGCATAACCATACTCAGGCTTCATGATCTCACGAGCAGTCTCCTCTGCCTTGGTCCAGTTTTTCTCCTGCATATACAATTTCAGAAGAATAGTATATGCAGCACCTTTGGTCAATCTCCCCCAATCAGAAGAAGAATACGAAACAGGAAGATAATCAATCGCCTCGGTAAGCTTAGTCTCAACGTAGCGTGCCATCTGATCGGCAGTATAACGCTCAAGGTAAACCTCCTCTTCAATATTAGCAAGCACCTCTTCATTAGCTACAGGCACACCACCATAAAGATCGAAGAACACAAAACCTAACCATCCCTGAAGACCTTTTATCTGTGCGATATAAAGATTCTTCACATCGTCAGATACATTCGCCTCATTGATATTCTTAATGATCTGCTCACCCTTGCTAAGCCAGTTATATTTCCAATAGATTGCATCAGTACCTTTTGTGTTTTCAGCAGTCCAGCGCAAAGCATTAAACGTAGCCCACGAACCACCATCACCCCACTGACAGTCCATAATATCAGTACTCACTTCAGTAAAGATGTTATACCCTCCGCGACCGAAAGAGTAAACACCACCCCCACCGTATGAATTCATATGAAATAATCGATACATAGCAGTGGTAGCATTCTTCACATCAGTTTCATTTTGGAAGAAGTTCTCAGGATATATCTGATTATAATCCTCTCTCTCCAGATCCTGGCAACTAAAGAACATGCCAACGGATGCAAGTATTATGATGTATTTTGAAATTAACTTCATCGATTCAATAGTTTAAGGTTAAAATTTAATTTCTACTCCAGCGGTAAAAGTTCTCTGATTAGGATAAGATACACCACCACCTGTCTCTGGATCCATACCACTATAAGGAGTAATCACGAATAGATTCTGTGCATCAACAAATGCTCTAATCTGACGGAATCCACGTGGAATCATACGCTTAGGTAAAGTATAACCTAATGTTACATTCTTCATACGAATGAACCAAGCTTCCTCAAGGAAGAAATCACCATGTCCGTAAGGCGAATTCGCCTGGAATACTGAAGGATAATCAGCTGTCTGATTCTCATAAGTCCAACGATTTTTAACATCTTCAATTACATTAGTTCCATCTTTCAATCGGAAAGATTCTGCACCATATGTAGTATGATTACCATTGTATGCCCAACGATTAAACATCGCATGCATGTAAATATTCAAATCAAAATTCTTGTAACTGAATGTATTGGTTAAACCTACAGGGATAGGCACATTGTAACCTTTCTTCACCTGGTCGGCACGGTCGATTTTTCCATCAGGAGCACCTGAATACTGAGGCTTTCCATTTTCATCAAGAATACGTTCACCAGCATCATCAACCAAGTAACCATTCACATCTTTAATCTTAATTGTTCCAGGGTAAGCACCTTGCATATGAGGGATATCCTCATCTAAGCCAACCAATCCATCAGAAAGGTAAACCCACATAGCACCCCATGTAGCCTGACGTTCACTGTTAATGTCTGGTTTCCATGAAGAATCTCGTTTCTTCCAACGATCGCGATAATAAGTAAACGTTGCATTAGTCAGCCATTTAAAATCACCGTTATCGATATTTACCGACTGTAATGTTACGTCGATACCTCTTGATTGCTTTTCTGATTCAAGGTTATACTTAATCTTGTTAATCGCTTGATACGACATCAACGAGCGCTCCCCAAGAAGGTCGCTAATCACGCGGTCGTACAACTCGATAGAACCAGCAAGACGGTTATTAAAGAATCCAAAGTCAACACCTATATTCAAATCGGTTTGCGTTTCCCACTTCAGGTTAGGATTTCCAAGGTTAGCTAAACCAATACCACTACGACTAATACTTCCGAAAGCATAGTTCCAACCCGGACTATAATAAGTGTTTACACCTGATAGGTTATCATTACCAGTCTGACCGTATCCAGCGCGAAGTTTCAAGTTACTCAACCAGTCAACATTTTGCAACCAAGGTTCCTCGGTCATTCTCCATGCTAATGATACACCAGGGAATACTCCCCACTGATTATCCTCAGCAAAGTTTGAAGAACCATCAACACGTAAGTTAGCAGTCACTAAGTACTTGTTTCGGTATGAGTAATTCACTCTACTAATCCATGATGCCATCTCTGAAGCACCTCCATAAGAACCAWCACCTGGTTTTTCTTTCTCACCAAGCCATAAGTTATTCCACTTCACACCATCGTAAGGGAACTGATTATTCGAAGCGTTAAAACCTTCCCAGGTGAAACGCTGGTATTCATAACCACCCATTACACTTACATCGTGTACCTCGTTAAATGTTTTGCGATACTGAGCAATAAAATTCACCAAATAATCAACCTTTCCATTGTAAGAACGCGAAGCAGCACCACCCTCACGCTGTCCGTATAGCGTAGAAGTAGGAAGATAAGTATTACGCCAGCTCCAATTACGATTCATACCTAGTGAAAGCTTCACTGTAAGATTTTCGATAGGCTCAGCCTGAATAAATGAGTTCACAAATAAATCTTCATTCTTCGACTCATCATCGATTTCTAATAAAGAAACAGGGTTAGGAATAAACGACTGATCAGGATCGAGCATGTAGTTACCTTGCTCATCTTTCACTGGCAACAATGGATTGTACTGAAGAGCAGCACGAATAACTCCTGAGCCTTCATATTTACCGCTACCAAGAGGAACGTTATTTTCTTTGATAAGCGTGAAGCTTGACGAAACACCAAATTTCAACCAATCATTAATCTCCTGGTCAACATTTAAACGACCAGTATAACGTTTGAAGTCATTTGTTTTAACAATACCATCGTGAGCATAAGTACTCAACGAGAATAAATACTTTGTTTTTTTAGTACCTGCAGTAACCGATAAGTTATGCTGCTTCAATACTCCAGTACGAGTAATTTCATCCAACCAGTCAGTACCACCAGTAAAGTTATCAATCTCGCTTTGCGTATATTTTGGAGTGAAGTTCACATCATCCCAGGTTTTATCCCCGAAAGGCCCTACACCATTGTCATACATGAAAATCTCCTGTGCAACCTTATTTCTTTCTACCATAAATTCTTTAGGAGAAAGCATCTTAGGAAGATTATAAAGATTCTGAGTAGAATAAGAACCGCGGTAATCAACTGATACTCTACCTTCTTTACCTCGTTTTGTAGTAATAATTACAACACCCCCTGCTGCACGAGCACCATAAATAGCCGTTGCTGAAGCATCTTTCAATACCTCAATCGATTCAATATCGTTAGGATTAATAGTGTTTAATGTCGTTGCTTTCGATCCTGAACTATAGCGGTTACCACTACCAGGCTCTCCTTTTCCGGTAATAGGGAAACCGTCGACAATAATTAACGGACTGCGCCCTGTTGCCGATCCCCTAATCTGCCAGTTTAATCCTCCACCTGGCTGTGCACTATTCTGAGTAACTGTTAAACCAGCGGCCTTACCCGCAAGAGCATGACCTACTGAAGCTACACCAACTTTAGCCAAATCGTCAGCTTTAACTGTCGACACTGCACCTGTCAAGTCGCTCTTCTTCACAACTCCGTACCCAACAGCAACAACCTCGTCGATACCAATAGCATCCTCTTCTAAGGTTACATTAATCACAGCCTGTCCTTCAAGCACTATCCCTTGAGTTCTCATTCCCACAAACGAGAATACCAATACCTCAGCTGTAGAAGGAACCTCCAATGTATACTTTCCATCGAAATCAGTGGTAATACCAATTGTAGATCCTTTCACAAATACCGATACCCCAGGTAAAGGTTCACCAGCCTGGTCTGTAATCTTACCTGAAATCTTTCCACCTTGCTGCTTAAATACTGCCGACGGACTCTTTTGTTCTTTACGTAGAACAATATAATTATCTACCATCTCATATTTCATCCCTGAATCCTTAAGTATCTGATCAAGGACTTTTTTTACGGTAGTATTTTTAAGGTCAACGGTTATTTTCTGATCAGCGTTAAATTCCTCTTCATTGAAGAAGAAATACACATCACTTTTCTCTTCAATAGCCTTCAACACTTCCTTTAATGCCACATCCTTCATCTTCAAATTCAGCGATTTATTCTGTGAATAAGAAGAAGCATGAACTGTCATCAAGCTCGTAAATAATAGTATAACAATCAGTTTCATTGTCAATAAGATTTTCCTCCACCGCACCGAAATGCAGCGGAAATTCCAATACTTTTTCATAAGTTTGTAATGTTTTAATTAATACTCGAATGTTTTTTAAAACAACTTTCAGCGATGATCATGTAGGCGCATTTTCATCGCTTTTGTTTTTTTCATGGTTTTATAGAGTTATTATTTCGTCATAGGCACTCATCATTTTGCTGGTTTACGAATAGTTATCTCACTCCTTTTATTTGCATATACTTTCATATCATATTTCAGATCATACAACTTCTCGAATACAGTAAGGATCTGATCAATAGGCTTATTCTTTTCAATAGTACCACTAATTTGCTTGTTGGCAAGTGTATCATTCTCAAAATTAATACTCACATTATACCAGCGTTCCAAATTACTAACCACCTCTCCAAGACGCTGATTTTCCAAGATAATCACCCCGTGAGTCTATCCGGTATAAAATCTTGTATCAACTTTAGCGATATCCACCTTCTTTTTATTCACGTTATAGGTAAGCTGATATGAAGGTTCCAAAAGGTAAGATTTCCCGATATTTACACCTTCAAATTTCACACTACCTTCAACCAACGTAACCTCAATCTCTGGGTCATCATTATACGATTCCACATTAAAGGAGGTACCCAGTACCTCAACATTACCTTTATTATTATTCACAATAAATGGCAACGCTTTATTGTGATGTACTTCAAAGAATCCCTCTCCTTCAAGCCATACCTGACGGTTTTCCCCATTAAACGCTGATTCATATTTTAAAGTACTACCAGAGTTTAACCACACCTTAGTTCCATCATACAACGTAATTTCACTTGTCTGACCATAAGGTACCTTAATCTCGCACAACTGCACAGGCTTTTGTGTCCATTCAACCTTTGTAGCTAGCACTCCAATCAAAAGAGCTACAATAGAGACTGCGGCATACCTCATATACTGGAATACCAACTGACGTACTTTATTTGATTTTTTTGCAGGATTAACCTTATCCCACGCACTCTCTGCATTGAAATACTGTAGTACCTCTGTTTCAGGAATACCGTTATGCATCTTCGATACACGCTTAAAGAGCTTTTTATTATCGTCAGCATCTATCCACCTATCAAACTCTGTGAGTTCTTCTGTGGAAAGCTCATCCGATAGTTTACCCGTTATTAAATACCATTTTCTATCTTGTTTGTCGCTATACATGCCTTATATCTAGTTCCTTTTGCGTCTCTATTTACTCTTTTCAGCACATAAAGATTATCCCTCATCGTGCTCTTTCACTCAAAGGACGCATGTAATTAGAATAAGGGTGACAACAAAAATCGATTTTTTTATAAATTTTTCAGAATCATGAATAAAAGCAGTTGTTCTTCTGTCAGTTCTTCCTTTAATGAACGGTACGCTCTCGACATCTGAGTTTTCACTGTGTTCAATGATATATCAAGTGTTTCGGCAATTTCTTTATAGCTCATATTTCCATATGCAGCCATCTCGAGAATCTTTTTTCTTTGATCGGGAAGTTTATCTATTGCTTTTTTCAATCGCGCTAAAAACTGCTCATGCTGAAGCACATTCACCTCTTCATCCACAATAATTTCATTCACCTCTTCAGGTAATTCAAGCGTAATTTTAGCTTCAGGTTTACGTAAATGACTAAATACAGCATTGCGAACTGTAAGTACAAGGTAGTTCTTTAAGGAATGACTAATTTTGATACTCGCCCTTTTTTCCCAGATACGGATAAAACATTCAGTAACAATATCCTCGGCCTGCTGATTATCATGAACAATCTTGTTGACATACAAGCACAAGGGTGCGTAATATTGATCAAAAACATTACGAAATGCCTTCTGATCACCTGATTGTATCTGTCTCCAAAGATCTGCCATTCAGTTGCGGAATTTGCTACAATATTAACAAGATTATTAGAAAACGGAAAATGGAAGACCAGATAAAGGAGACGGGACAGTACAATGGTAGAAAGGTAAATGGTTAAATGGTTAGCATTGGCAAGATGCATTATGTGGAGATCAAAATAAAACATTGCTAAGCTCTGCCCCTTAGGGCAGGCAATGTCTGAAGAAACGAAGAATTCCCTTAGTAATATCACGCCTCTATGGGTTCATTTATTCTTGCGTAACCAAGTGTTTCTAAATCTTGGATACTATTAGTAAGATGAGTTTTACCGTTACTAATAACATACAAATCATCACAAATATCGATAATGTGCCTGTACATATGGTCGGTTATAATAATTCCCTTATTCTCCTTTTCTCGAAGAATCAACTTCTTGATAGTCTCAACATGAATAGGCATAATCTGCGAAAAAGGCTCATCCAGCATGCAGAATTTAGTCTGTGAAGCCAATATTGCATACATTTCAATAATCCTCCGCTCACCACTTGATAAATCAGTCATCTTCGACCGATACAATTTTTCAAACTCAGGAAAGAAATCAAGAAGATCATCAAACTCAAGATTAAAATCCTCAACAATTCTCTTAACCGTTACATAATCAGGTGCAAACCTACTTTGAGGCAAATACCTAATATCTTCAGGAGAACGATATGAATCCACCAATGGATAACCATTAATCCTGATCGATTTATCAAGAGGAATAAGTTCTCCAAACAATATCTTCATCAGGCATGATTTACCAGCACCATTCCTTCCTAACAGTCCGGTTACTTTCCCTGTTTCACTTTTAAGGTACACACTCTGCAAAACACGATGCATATCAAATTCCAGGATAACACTATCAATTTCAAGTATGTTCGTCATCTTATTTTATAGGTTATTGTCATTAGTAATACAAACAAAATTAAGTCGAAGGAAAGTGTTGAAATCCATAACCGTTTCTTTGTCACTCCGAGGTTTTTATAGTAAAAGTATACATCCTTTTTAAAACTGTTGATGTAGTAGAAATTAACAGCTAGCGTAGCAATTTTAAACCAAAACACTGCAGCAAAAGCATCCAGTCCCCAAGCGTAAATAATAGTTACACACGAAAGTGTAATCATCAAGCTAGCAAAAGCAAATGATTTGTAAAATGTAAGTATCAGTCGTATCGTTCTCATATCAGAACCTATTAGTCTTTACTAATTTAGAGATTAAATATAAAAAGAATACGAAGGAGTATTATGTCAAATATTGTTAATTATATATAAATAGTTTGAATCGAATAAATAAACGTCAATCAGTCGACGAATGATTTTTCCATTATAACATACTCGATGCCACCCTTTACAAACTTTTCATCAGTTAAAGTCATACCGAATTTAGCGTAATAGCCAGACTTATCCACTCGGGCATTACACCACACCTTATCAAGATGCTCACGCTCAACAAGAGCAATAATCTCTTTTAACAAAATTGTACCATAACCTTTTCCCTGGTAATCGGTAAGTGTTGCAAATTTTCGAAACTGAGCTACGTTATCCACAACAAACAAAGAAATCACCGAAATCATTTTATCATTGATAAATAGACCAAAGTGCCTTCCTTTATCATCATTAGGCACGCGTACGTACTCAATTGATCTATCAGGCCACATCACCTTGTGGCGAATATTTAAGGTATCTTCAGACGATATTTCAACTATTGATGGTTTCATTAATCTTGTACTTTATTCGGTGGATAATTACTAACAGGAAAAGCAGACAATAAAACGATCTTCTCCCCAATGTTCACAGCGGGCTAAGATAGTAATTAGATTTAAGAATGAATACCTTCACCTCTGTTCAGGTTAAAACATTCCGAATAAGCACACACTCTTGATTTACCGAAAAATCACCCTTAAATAACAGTTCTTTTCAGGGTGAACGATCATCACAAACATTCCTTAAATTCACTTTTTTTGATTTTTTAACTATTTCATTAGTTGATTAACTAATTGATTAGTTATTTTTACCCCAACTAAAAAATAAGAAACTAATGGAACACATGATACCCTGAACAAACACCTGTTGGGCATCATCAAAAAGGAAAACAACAATTATGAAACTATTTAAAGCATCATTATTTCTATCGGTCATTATAGCCTTCTGTTGCATAGAGAAAATCGCAGCACAGGTAAGCATATCAGGAGAGATCCCCTCCTTAAAAAACGACCAGGTACAATTATGGATAAAAAACAATCCACTAGCCCAGTCAAAGGAATACAACGCCAATGTCGATGAGAAAGGAAAATTCGAACTCCAGATTCCAATAACGAGAATAG
Source organism: Puteibacter caeruleilacunae (assembly GCA_005217565.1). Taxonomy (GTDB): domain Bacteria; phylum Bacteroidota; class Bacteroidia; order Bacteroidales; family Prolixibacteraceae; genus Puteibacter; species Puteibacter caeruleilacunae. Next base: position 307,682 of record SJCO01000001.1, on the reverse strand, counting down.
CCACAGCGAGAATTAAGGTGAACAACAATTACAATAATCTAATTATATTGCCTGATGACAAGTTCACCATAGAAGAAGAAGATAGTGGAATCACCTTTACAGGCAAAGGAGCCAACAAAAACAATTTTCTACAACTGATTCGTAAAAATAAGCTATCGGAGGATGACTTTTCCGGGAAATATAAAGAAGCTTCACTTCCTTTGGATGAATTTCTCGTACAATTAAAAATCTTCAAAAACAGTCGCCTTCATCTATTAGATGATTTTTTGAAAACGGTGAAGCTCGAGAAAGAGTATATCGATTACTTCAAACTTGAAAACGAAGTAATCTACGAGTGTTACCTCAATAAATATCCGCGAGCCTATTCACGTAAGAACAAGATCGACTTTCAGTCTCTATCCTTGCCAAAGGAGTATCTCGAATTTAAGACAATAGATCGATTCATCAGTGATGATAAAATCGAATCTTTCCGATACATTAAAGAAATAAGCGATTACATATACCTTTATGCCATACTTATTAAAGAAAACAATGAAGCACTCAATTGGACAGAAGCCAAACACATCTTCATGTTTGATACGCTTAAGGGAAAAACCAAAGAGTACATACTAGCAAACTGGATTGAGGGACAATTGGCATTCAACAACTACGACTCTCTGGCGATTCAAGAATTTGAAAAGATAAAAACAAGCAGCATCCCCATAGAGGTTGTCGGCAAATCACTAGAAAAAAGAGATAAGAAAAGGTCACTACTCGGTAAGTCGTTAAACCTCGCTTTTCAAAACACCATATTGCTCGACACTGCAAAGAATGAGATAACCCTCGGTGAAGTCATGGCTCAGCAGCAAGGAAAAGTGGTATACCTCGATACCTGGGCAATGAACTGTTATCCTTGCAGAATGGCAATGCCTTATTCCAGGGATCTCAAAGAGAAACTAAAGGGAAAAAACATTAGTTTTGTGTTTCTATCGACTGAACAAGTCCCACAAAAGCAATGGACTAAAGTTTATGAAACCACTCACACAAAAGAGAACCACTATGTATTGAAACATGGATTTAAGGCAAAATTCCTGCAACTGATGGAAATGAATTGGGTACCCAACTACATGATCATCGACAAACAAGGCAGACTAAAAGATTACTGTGCCGACCGGCCATCAAAAGAAAATAACGAGCGCCTTGCAAAGCGTTTAAGCACCCTGGCCACAGAATAAATACACCCCACAGAAACAGGAACTCTGGCAGATCTACCGGAGCTCCTGTCCCCTAAATATAAAAATACAACATACTGACTAATTATTAAATACAATTAGAACGATGAATAGAGCGATTTCAATTATAGCAATCATGTTGTCTGTAGCAATCACAGGATGCATGACAAAAAATAACCACACAACAGAAATCATCAATGTTGATGTAAAAGCAAGCTATCCGAAGAAAGATCTTATTCTTCAAGACTTTATGGATGTTGAATATATTCCATTGGAAACTTCCGATGAATTTATCACTTATGGCTATGTGCAAGCTGTTGGAAAGAATGTCATAGTGATTAGAAATAAAGCCAGAGATGGCGACATATTGATCTTTGATAAAACAGGTAAAGGCTTAAGAAAGATAAACAGGTTAGGACGAAGTGAAGAAGAATATTCCGGGATTTTTGGCCTTATCCTTGATGAAGAAAAGGATGAGATGTTCGTGGTAGATTATCCATTGAGAAAAATCCTTGTATACGATTTATTCGGAAACTTTAAAAGACGATTCAATTTTGCCGACACCAGTTATTACAATTACATCCACAATTACGACAAGGATAATTTAATTTGCTTCAAACACTACTCTCCGTCAGGCGAGACCAAAGAATCGTGTCATTTGCTTGTTTCGAAGAAAGATGGAAGCATCACTAAAGAAATTCAATTCCCAATTGGGGAGCTGCAAACACCTGTTTGGATAAAAGGAGAAATAGTAGTTACACCAGAATACTGCCAGGCAATCCCTTCGCGAGATGGTTGGGCCCTTACAAGATCCTCGTCCGATACGGTGTATAACTATATGCCCAATGGTAAGGCAAATCCAATAATAATAACAACTCCCTCCACGCAGACAATGGATCCTCAGGTGTTTCTATATCCAACTGTTATAACCGATCGATACAGCTTCCTCACAACAATCAAGAAAAAGTTCAGCATTGAAAAAAGACGAGGCTTCCCGACTACCCGTTTGGTGTATGACAATCAAGAAAAAGCCCTGTTCGAATGTACCGTCCTCAACAATGATTATTCAGTAAAAAAGAAAGTCCCGATGAGATGGAACGTTGCAAATCATGAAGTCGCCACTTATATTTCCCTAAGTGCTGTCGACCTTATTGAAGCCAATAAAAAAGGGCACCTGAAAGGCAGACTAAAAGAGATTGCATCGAAACTACATGAAGAATCAAATCCGGTGATCATGCTGGTCAAGCATAGGAAATAGAAAGACAAACATTATCTGCCTTTGCAGGCAGATAATGTTTCCAGAATTAGTAAATAATGCATTAGATCTATTAGTTTATTACGCATTACAGTACTATACTTTAATCAATCTCCCTTAATATTTTCTTTGAACGTAGACTTCCAGCCCAGCGATCTATAATCTTACCACTTTTATCAATAAGTATGAAAGTAGGTAAAATATCAATCTTGTACACAGCAATAACTTCATCTTTCTTCGCAATATTCCATAGAGATTTACATTTAAAATTGATATTCATCCTTTTAGCCATTTTATACCATGCCTCCTTACTATCGTCAACATGTAGTGAGATAACTTTAATTTTATCTCCATGAGCCTCTTCTAATTCATTCATTCCGTCATATGCTTTCCAGCAAGAATGACACCCCGTAGCTGTAAAATTTAATAACACATACTTCCCTTGAAAATCTGATAGTTTTTTAGCCTGATCATTATTATCCCATGAAAAGCTATAAGCTTTGGCTCCTTTATCCATAGGCTCAATCTGACAAGTATTAAGATAAGCTCTAATGTACTTAGCACTCTCTTTAAATGGTTCCTCAATTCTGGAATATAACTCTTTAACCTCTTCAACAGGTATACTTTTCATGTTTATTGTCAAATAATGGACACCAGGGAGTGTGTTTAAATGTACCGATAGTTGCTTTCGAAATTCACGCCAATCATTCTTTAAAGCATCATCAAATTTACACTTAATATCTTGAGCTTCCGATCCCGTAAAATGTGTATTTTTCACAAATCCTTTTTTGAATACTTCCACTTTCATTACGCCTGATTCAGCGTAAAAAGGAACTAACCGTTTCATCTTTGGAGCCTTTAAATAAATCCTCTGAGGACTTGTCTTTAAAGGAATTGTAATCTCAAATTTATCATCTTCAATCTGGATAACATAGTCCTTTTCAGCCCTTACTACGAGCTCACCTGTTTCAAATCCATGACTTATACCGATAATGGTCACCTCTTTTGAGCTAGCGCTTAACGTAACAGAAATAAATATTGTAAGTAGTAGTGTTTTAATTAAAATGTTCATGATTCCTATGATTTAGTTATTTCTAATTATATAGTCGATATAGATGCTCCTGTTGACCAGTCAGTGTACAATACAGTCTCAACAGACTAGCAACCAATACAACCTCCATCTTTTGGATATTCTAATAAGTAATAAGTATTGTAATGTCTACGGAGAAGAATGAAAATCCTTTTTTATAAGAAGATCTCTGGAGAAAGTGCTACAAACACATCTCTTCTGTCGCAATTCGACAAGTAGTCTGTGTGGGATTTTAGGGTGGTTAATCATCATGTTGTTGTTTTCGAAGCTCTAATTTAGCTATTCCTTTTTAGTTTAACAATAAAAATTCAATGTGATATACTCTTTGAAAAAAGATTGATCACAATCACTCCTGAAATAATCAAGATAAGTCCAATTACAGCAGCCAGATCTAATTCTTGTTTAAAGAGGAAGTAAGCCATTAAGGCAATCAACACTGTTCCAATCCCTGACCAGATTGCATATGCAATACCAACAGACATACTTTTTAGGGCTAATGACAAAAAGTAAAAAGCGACCAAGTACCCAATTGCCACAATTACAGACGGGATAAGTATAGTAAATCCATCGGAGTATTTAAGTGCAGCTGTTCCAACAACTTCTGCAATAGTTGCTATTAAGACCACAATCTTCTCCACCAAGGTAGTCGTTTTTTGTCACTAATATTACTGTTAGAATCAAATTCGCTCAACAAGAAATCCTCATTATCGGGAGTATCAAATGCATCTGATTCGGTTAAATGCCCATCTTGATCACTAATTCTTGTCAGCTTTTTTCCTTGTCGGAATATAAGTTGAAGTCCATGTTCTTGTTCCCAATCACATTCGCAAGCTATGGTTATGTAGATATCCTTGTCTCGTCTATTTCTTCGAGACACCATAATTTGTTGTGGATATACATAATTCCATATCTCATTCTTATCTTTTAAATCTCTTAAATATTCGTCTTCATCTTCCCAGCCAACAGCATCAACAAAGTCAATGCTATGCTTATAGACTAAAACCGATAATCCATTTCTATCAGTATTGGATTTAGAAAAAAATGACTCTAGGGCCCTGTCCGCTTCTTCTATGAATGTATTATCATCAGCTGGCACTAAATCCATGAAAGTTATTTCTATTTTCTTATTGTCGAAAAACGGAATTTCTCTTGGTTCACTCTCCCACCAATCCTCAAATTGGTCATCTTGTAATAGTTTCCCAACAACTTTGCTCGTTACAAACTGTTTTGTATTATCCTTACTCATTCAATTCTGTTTCTTTAATTTTTCCTCACGACTCTTTATCAACTTAATATTTAACTTCTCCAGATTCGTCAATTTATCGCTAACATCATCATAACGTCCAGAAATAAGGAAAAGGGATATCAAGATATAAGATTTCATTTTCATCGTGTCGTTTTTATTGATCATTCAGCAGTAAGGACTCTAATGCCCTTCTATACAACGTTATTCCTTTTTTTACTTTAAGGTCGTTTACTTCTTTATTGTCAATCGTAAAAGAACAAAGAAACAAGGTATTTTCAATGCCAAAAACTAAATAATCAATTTGTAATACATCCTCTTCTGAATCTATGATCTTTGAGTAGAAAACAACTTCTTTGTCTCCTAATGAAATTCTTTTGGCATCCTCCTGTTCATTAAGCTCATCATTCACATATTGATCAACTTTTTCAATCTGTACTTCTGTTTCTGCACCTGTGAACCTATAAGGACTTATTCTCAGACTTCCTTTCCAATCACTCTCGTTGTGAAATGAATAGGTATCCTTATCCTCTCGCTCATAGATCCATTCTTTGGGTTTGTCGAACTTAAACCATCCACTTTCTGAAACAAAAGTTTCTGATTCTCCCTTGGAAGTGAAGAAATTCAAAATTATAGCCAAAGGACTGAAGACTTTAGATTGCTTCATTATTGTTTTCGTCGATTTAAACGAATATCCAAATCATACTCAAGATTATTAAATGCCAATGAATCTGTTGTAAGCTTAAGAATTAAAAACCTCCCGACACCGTTCTCTGGATCCATTATGACTAAAGTATCCTTTTTAAGTTCATATTTCACAGAAACAGCTGCATCAACATAAAAAATTGAATCATTATCGATTCCAAAATAAGCATTCTCTGTTTCTTCATCATTGCCATAAGCTCCTAGCAAATTCTTCTGAGTTATTTCCAATTTTTCTTCCTTTTTCAGTGAAAAAGAACTCAGTAGAAGCACTAACAGTACTGGTGAGATTATATTTTTGAAATTCATTATAGTAGTTTTACTTTATTCTTGGCTTAAATTAAGACTTACATCTTCACTAATACGACAGAAACCGAACATGCGATTGCTCTTAGTTTCTTGCCATATGCTATAACTCGTGTTCATCTCTTTATTGGATATTTCTCTAGTTCTTTTTCTAAATCTTCAGCAATCCTCTTTAACTCTTCATTATTCGCTTCAAAAATCACAAAATACTCTTTGTCGCCATCAACATTCTTTGGGACACATTCTAACTGAAATAGTATCTTAATTTCTTTGATAGCATTATTGGAGTCACTTAATAAGTGAAATGACAAGTTTGGTTCTATAAATTCTTGATGTAAATATTCTGGTTTTTCATTTCTTGACAATATCATTAACCACTCAATTAAATCTTCAATTTCCCAAGTCAAGAGTAATGGATCTGTCACCTGCCAATCGCCAAACTCGCTTTTTACATTTAAATAGATTGTCAACCAATTACCATCATAATCCTTATCCCTCAATGCCGGAAATTGATAGTTTACGACTTTAAACTCTACTGATTGATTATTTATTCCATTAAATATCATGTCTTTTATCTTATAGGACTTGTTCCTGCTGCGACTAAGAGGATTGCGAGTGTAATAAGAATTTATCTTTTCATATTGTCAGATGAAGCACTCCAGTATCTCTCCTACTCTTTCAACTTCTTAATCTCGCCCTCTGCCATTGCTTTTGCGCGATTATCGCCATACTGCGCTATTTTCTGGTAGTACTCAAGCGCCTTATCTTTGTCGTGTTTTTCTTTATAAGCATGAGCAATATTGGCCAACACAATACAATCCTTCGGGGCGATCTTTTCAGCCTTCAACAACGGCACCAAAGCTTTGTCGTACTCTTTACCAACAAGATACCCTATTGAAAGATTCGATAAACTAGCAATATGATTAGGATAATGCTTCAATACAGCATTAGCAATGTCTTGCATGTTTTTCAAAAGACTATCATCGCCAGTTCTATAAAGCTGCATCTGATAATCCTGAAGAGATCCAAGAAAAGCATCTGCACCTCCCTTTTTCTTTTTGTTATTCGTCCAAGTCCAGTTATTCTTATTCTGAGCAGAATGATCGACAGTCTTAATAATCTCATTCGTGAAACCACTCCAGTCTTTTATTTTTCCGAGAGCATAGATCTTACCAAACCTCATATCCAGTCTGTCGGGATATAGCTTAATACCCTGATTAATCTTCACGAAAGCCATTTGCAAATCACTTTTTTTATAATCAACCTTACTTCCCATATAACCAGCTTTTTCACCAGTACTATCAGTTAAAAGTATTGCCTTTTCACCTTTAGCCGGAGTCCCTTTTGAAATAACTATTATTTCATCCTTACTTTTTGCAAAATAGTAGTTGAAATAGCTGGTAAAAAGTTCGGCATCTTTAGGTGAGGTTTTCGCCCAATTTGTCAGCACTTCCATTTGTTTTACAGTGTCATTTTTCTGAAAGAACTTCACAAACTCTTCTTGATAATTCTGACTCATGGCAACATTGCTTATTATCATCGCAATTACTAGTCCGAAGGCATTTTTCATTGTTGTTGTTTTTTAATTACGGCAAAGAACAAGCGACACAAGCGGAGCTCATTCCCAACCTTATTATTTATTATATCAGTTATTAAATATAATAAAAAACCAACATTTCAGTCCCCTACACTGTAAACATTATTCGTTCTATTTACATCCGGAATTTCAAATTTATCATTTAGAACGACCTTGTTTATCTTCTTTCCCTTTTTAGCATTCAATTCTAAAAGATCATTTCCACTTTGCCATACCTCTGCAGACTTGTAAATCTCTTCATATGAATCATCGTCGTAGGTAACCTTCAAATGTACAGGCACTGGAATAACTCCATTTTTTCGAACCGTGATCACTCCCGTCTCAACACATTCAATAGCAACATCAGGATATCCAAATTCAAAAAACCAAGGCTTCCAGAACCAATTAAGATTCTGCCCTGTTACATCATTAAAAGTGTAAAATAAATCATGAGGAATTGGTCTCTTTCCTGCCCATCTTACAATAAACTTTTTCAAACAATCTTTAAACAAATCCTTTCCTAGTAAATCCTCTAGAATGATAAAAGCATATGAAGGCCGGTAGTAAGCAGTTTGAGTTACCATTCCCCATTCGTATAAAATAGAAGAAGTAAAGGGGGGTATATCATTAAAACGTCCCGAATAAATATCCAACGGATGACTGCTTTCCCACCTATCGAACTTCTTCAATCCCAATAAATCTCTCATTATTGTAAGTTCAAGATAAGTAGTTAGTCCTTCCTCCAACCAAAGAAACTGCGCTTCATTTATATTTACATAAAAAGGGAAGTAGATATGAGCAAGCTCATGTGCAAACATCGATAAATTTAAAGTGTCTTCACTATGGTATGCGTAATTTGAAATTGCTGGGAACTCTATTGCATTATGCCAACCTTTCTTTAAACCTTGGAAAGCAGTATACTCGGCATAGGGATAATTTACACCTGGCATTTCATCAGAAAAGAACTCAATACACTTCGTTAGAAATAATGGCATTGGTTCAAAATACTCCTTCGAATCAGGATGATAAATAACATTCACTTGTTTCTCAGTTCCATCCGAAATCTGAAAGCGTATGGCATCCCACGTATGATGATTGCTTACTCCAAACGCAAAATCTTTAGTATTCGTTGCAGAAAACACCCACTCAGTAACGCCACTAGCCATGTTATTCGCAGATGAACTGCCAACTATAATATTAGATAGTTGTGTATTGTCGCCTAGTTGGGAAAGCTTCTGAATGATATCGTTTGAATATACCGCATCAGGATTTTTTAATTCGCCATTTGACCATACAATGTAATCATCAGGGACTTTAATCTTTACGCTAAAATTACCGTAATCATTGTTAAACTCATGCATTCCGTCATATCCATAAATATCCCAGCCAAATACATCATCGTACACAGCCAAACGTGGAAACCAATATGCAATAAAAAACGAGGAGGAGTCAAATCTTGCAGTCCGTATGAATGTCTTTTCAGGAATATGATAATCCCACATCATCTCCAACTGTGCAGTAGTTTTAGGTAATACAGGTTTATCTAATTTAAGCTTAAGCAACCCATCCCGCCGACTAACTTTATCCTTATCATTTAAGTCAAATTCTTCCTTATCTACTTTCAGTAATGAAATATGAGTTCCGTCGGTAATATCAGAAGGAATAACATATTTCTTTCGCTTATTCCCTTTCTTATACATATCCTGATAGAGTTGAATCACCAAATAGAAAAGCGTATCTGGACTATTATTAAAATACACTATCGATTCCTTCCCTCTAAGCAAACTTTTTTCAGGAATAATTTCGGCCTCAATATCAAAGTCTGCACTATTCTGCCAATAATTTACTCCAGGATTTCCATCGTAACTACGAGTCTTGTTCTGGTATGCCTTTTCAAATTCCAGAGGAGTAAATAATGTATTTTGTGCATATGAATAATGTGCTGATACACATGTTATAAATATTATGCTGACGATCGAAGTTCTAATCTTTCCCATGATGATCAGTTTTAGGATAATACTGCAAGTTAAAGCAAAGCTGTAGGCGCAGTAGGGAACTATTAGTACTTCACACGTCTACAACCTTATATATCTACGTTTTCACTCATTTTTTGATTCTTTTTCCAGATGTAAATTAACTATCTCTCACAACAACAGAAAGAATTCTTCCATGCTCTTATTTTCTCTATAGGTTATTACCACGCAATTTCTTCTTCTTTAATTCCTTCTCTTGTATCCAAAACTTCTTTAATCCAGAAATATTAATATCTGTATATTTTCAAGATTATTATAAAGACTTAAGTTTATCTATTACTGAGCATCCCTCACACATCTGAATCCACTCATAAAAGTTGGCCCTTGATCAAATGGAACTATCCATGAATAATAACTGGCAAGGTATTCCTCATCACAATTAAAAGCACCACCTTTTACAATCACTGCTACTCCATTTTGAATTTGTACTTTATTAGAACAAAACTCCTGCACATTGCCTGACATATCATAAAGACCAATCTCGTTTGCTGCGAGTAAACCCACCTGGTGCGTATTACCTGTTCGCGAATTATTAGCATTCCAAGCCAGCTTATTTTGTTTATTACCACCAGCATATACATAACTTTTTGAGAGTTTACCGCCACGCGAGGCATACTCCCACTCTGCCTCATGAGGAAGACGTTTGCCACACCACTTGGCATAAGCCTGTGCATCTTTAGGAGTTAAATGAATTACAGGATGGTCGTAATCACTTTTCGGTCTCAAATTTCCCTTTGCATCATGTCGCCAGTTTACACCTTTTTTCTTTTCACCCCCATATATCGTACTCTCTCCTAGTTTTTCAGCCACTGTCATATACGAAGTTGCATTAACAAAGTCAGCAAACTTTTGCACAGTAACCTCATATGGATCAATTAGGAAATTACTGACCTGCAGCGTCACCTTTGTCCATTTCTTGCCTTCTCTTCGTTTAGTTTTATATTCGCCTCCTTCAACAAATACCATTTCATCATCGACAGGAATAAGTTTTTCAATCTCTTCGACTAATCGTTCTACCTGAGAAGGTCGAGGTGCATTTTCAAACACCACAGCACCTTCTGTATCAATTAACAGGTAATGTGGGATACCTGAAATTCCATATTGTGCTTGCAGAATATTATATTGGTCTTTCGTTAACCTCAAATGCTCACCCTTTAACTGTTTAGTGGCAATTGTTGCCTTCCACGATTCCTCACTACACTGACTGGCAAGAAATAGAAACACAACATCTTTCCCCTCAAGCTGCTGCTGTATTTTCTTCGATTTAGCCATCTCCTCCATACATGGTCCACACCATGGAGCCCAAAAATCAACGTAAATAACTTTGCCCCTATATTTTTCGATAACGCTTCCAAAGAAATCAGAACTGTGTTCATTCTCAACATTAATAACATTCGCTGATTCCATTGTGGAACCAGCAATTTTCTTTTTAAGCGTTGCATACTCAGTATCTACTAGCTGAGATAAATATTCGTCACTAATAAGATCTGGTGAATATATCTCCTCAAATTCCTTTATCATATTTCCCTTGAGTACCGCGACAAGATATTTGGCAAAAAACATATCTTTCGTAAAACCAGAACAACTATTATCCATGTGTTTTCTTAAAATGCCAAACATCCCATTAAAACCTTCAGTCTCATAAACATTTTTTGCCTCATCTGCAATCTTTTTCACTTGGTATACATATAGCTCTTCCAAGAATGACGCATGCGACCAGGTGATTATATCACTATTCATCATATCGTAATCAGCCATAAACTCAAAATAATCTTCAGGCAGATTAAAACTCTTTTCTTCTTGATTATTCCGGTAAGGATGTTCCCAACTATAGCGCATTAAATCATCCCACGTTTCAAATTTTAATGCATCATCTACCCATCTCCTGAACATAGGGGTTCTTCCTTGCTTGATAAAAACATTCAAGAAATTCCGATACTTTTCTTCTCTCTTTCTGATATATGAGGCATACTCATCGGCTGTCTTTTGGGTTACTGCATTAGAAACTGCCACCCCAATATACTCATCATCAGGGCGTCTCTCAAAGAAGTCGTTGATATTCCGGTTCGTTCTTCCCAATTCACTATCATCAAACTGTAGAAAAAATTTACCATTCGGATATCTATTTTCGGTATTTTTTAAAATACCTCCGTCAATAGCTACAAACAAACTACTACCGGGACTGCAAAATAATGTGCCTGTAGTACCGTACTTTATCAAGAAAGTTTGGCTATGTGACATCGGGATCTTAATTTCAAAACTACCTGTATCATCAATAATGGCAGTAAACCGTTCATTTAGTTCAAGAATATCGGAAAATGAAAAGCTAATGGTTCTTAGCTCGTTATCAGGATTAATTACTTTCCCATAAATTGTAGTCACTTTATCTTTCCATTGATTTCCTGCAAGTACATTAACCGATATTAGTGCAAGACAGATAATAAAAGCAACGAACTTAATTCTTCTATTCATAACGTTTGGTTTTATTGTAGGTTGATAAAATAGCGCCGGAGCACCATCTCGAAATTGTTAGTATTATCATAAATGAATTCATCACATAGGTTTTATGGTTATTCTCTGTTTCCTAAAATTGTGGTAACCGTTATGAGTAGCATAATAAAATGCCTTAGATCCTTAAGACCAAACCTGAAAAATCCTAATTCCTTCACTATTTTTTCACCTCCTTATTGTGATTTGTTGGCAGTTGAGAAGCTTTACTTTTTGTTACCGATTCTTTCATTATAATTATAACCACCCCTTCATAATCTTCTGTAGTATATTTACTTATAGTGTCAAGATCTTTTATAACTTGAATACTATCAATGCCATTCGGATCAATATTTTCAAGCTCCTCCTGCGTAATTCTTCTGTCTCCCACTAAAAATAAAATTTTACCATTACCCATAGGCTTTTCTTTTAATCTTTCTTGTGACATCTTTGTCAAAATCAAAAGCACTCCATTTTTACCTCTTTCTCCATAAATACTTTTTGCTCCTTTACTATCCTTCGACAGGTAATCAATTTTATAGATATCATCTTTACACAAAGGAATTTTCGTCTCTTTTAAATCCTCAAAACCATAAGGAAGTCCATCTATTATCACCAATGGTCTTTTTGTTATTTCTCCTTGACCTTCCAACTCGTTTATGAATTTAGCAAGATGCTTTTTGGCTGCAGTACGGTCAGTTAATAAATACCTTTTTGATGTACAACATGTAAAAGACGCAATAATAAGAATCAATATAATGTTTCTCATATCCAAGAGTTTTTTTATAGTTGAGTATCTACTTCTTACCAACCGTTACTAATTCATTTATACTAAGCTGATATTTTATCCTATTCCTTTGTCCGTAGGTTATCTCGATAATCGGCTTGGATTCATCAGTCATATCAATCGCTACTAATTCAGGATTATAAATCTCACTTATCCTAAACAGGTTTTGTTTAGGAACCTCGTCAAACTCCGAGACAGCAACCAATAAATCTTGTACAACCTCCCCATTTGGAAATCCGGCACTCCCTGAATAACTTCCAACAGCCATAATTTTAACAATTAGCTCTGATGTTTCAAATTCCTTAAGCACCTCCACTGAATTTAAAAGTCCAACAATCTCATGATCTTCAATTTTTTCAACAGCAACCTCCTCCTCACACCTCTCTCTATATTTTACGGAACCAGCACAACCTTCCACCCTTGGTACAGGTTGAAGCCACTCCTTCAGCCTTTTAGTTCTTTCTTTTGTGAGCTTCTCCAGGTAGCCAGATGCACACATTGAGTACATTGATCCATAGAGCCTCTTATTTGGTTCAGGGAACTTCATATCTAATTCAGCATCTCTGAACTTTATCCATAATTGTTGAGCAATTTTAAGCTTCTTTATGAAAATCGTATCGCTTATATACTCCTTCTGAATTTGTTTGTAGACATTATTCAGTTCTTTGTCTGCCTTCAAATACTTCTCACTTGCAGCTCGAGTCATTTCACTTTGAGTCTGTGAAAATGCAGTAATTGTGATTGTTAAAAGAAAAAAGATTGTAATTGGTTGTTTCATTTCAGTTAGCTTCAAATCAATGTGAGGTCATCTATTTCGATACTAAATATAGCAAGAATACACAAGACAAAGCCCACTAATAATGTTAATTATTGTAAAAACCAGTATCTTTAAGCATAAAATTCTATTGCTCGATTTTAGATTTATTGGCGAATAGAGCAACAATACTGCAATCTCCAGATTACAATTCTCTTACTCTTCCTTACTAAGCCCCTACTTTTCCTTATCAAATCCCCTTATTCTCTAATGTTGAGAAGTAAGTAGTAAGGCTTTGGTAAGAGTTTGACAAAAATTTGACAAGACTTAAAGTGGAGGAAGATCTGAAGTAAGCTTGAATTACAAAATTATGATAAGGTAATTACTACTCTTCGCCCTTTAGCCCTTACTTTCTCTTACCAAAGCCCCACTACTACGGGCATTGAGTAGGGATATAGTAGGCTTTGACAAGGCTTAGAGAAGACTTTGAGAAGGCTCAGAGTAGAATCAGAGTAGGCTAAGAGTATCAAGCTGAAATGATAATGAAGTACCGCTTGAGTAATAACAATCGATCAGATTGCAGATATATGGTTTCTTATATTGGGATTGCAAGTGTATCTTCAGAAAATATTGAAGATTTGAACTTTTTCATGATTGTTTTATAAATAAGGCCCAAAAAGCAGAGTCCGTTCCTCTTGTAAAGATAGAGGACATGAAGCAAAACCGGTCAATTACGCGCTTTTCAGTATTATTTTGTACTTTTAAATCATGCAACACTTTAAAGACATAACAGAATATCATAAGGCAATTGGGATTTTACCCCCAAAACATCCACATTTCGATATTCGAAAGTTTGAAGAAAATAAGGAGCATATTAAAACGACCATGCAAGCTTTTCGCCATGAGTTTTACTTTATCGCAGTACGCACATTGGGTGAAGGTAAGGTGAGATCTGGTCATAATACCCAATTCCCCGAAGGTATTACCATTTATTTCAACACACCTTTTCAGATTCAATCATGGGATATTGAAGTTGAATGGTCTGGTTATTACATTATCTTCTCTCAGGATTTCCTCTCTTCATCGCATTATTTCGATAGGCTGCTTGATGATTTTCCATTTCTGAAAATTGATGAATCGATTCCTTTTAAAATTGATCAGGATGATCTGCCTGGAATTATGAATATCTACGATCAGATAAAGCTGGAATATGTAAGTGACCATGATGATAAGTTTAATTTCATTGAGATATACGTATTGCAGCTACTGAATCAAATAAAGCGACTATTTAATAAGCATATAGATGCCAATACGGCTAAGGAACAGATACGTAAAGCTGATTTGAAGCTGCTGTCGCGCTTTCAGAAATTGGTAAAAACTAGCTTTTACCCTGAAGCAGAATTGGAGGCATCAGCGAATACACATTCCCCATCATATTATGCAGGAATCCTGAATATTCACCCTAATCACCTTAATGCGATTGTGAAATCAATTACAGGGCAAACTGCCTTAAATTATATCCATAATTATATACTGCAGCTTGCTAAGGCTGAGCTGCTACAGACTGATATCAGTGCTAAAGAAATAGCATACCGTCTACATTTTAGTTCACCGGCAAAATTCAGCGAATTTTTCAAGAAAAACACCGGTATAACTCCCCTATCCTACCGAAAAAACAACTAATCTTTGAAATCGGAAATCCTTCCATTGAAATCGGAAATTTCGTTCGATTTTTACTCACTAATTTTGCAGTGTTGTTGATGATTAAGCATTTCTATAAGTGCATATATCAATGAATATCTATCACTCCTGGTATAAAGTGATAGTGTGTGCAAGTTGCACGTTTTTTTGATTTTTTCACTTGTATGTACAACATATCATATTAGACAACATCATCAAACAACAAAAAATGAAAGTTGAACTTAAAATTGAGAAAGATGCCAGTTATTAATTTTCAAGGTGCTAAATTAAGTACCGACCAGAAGAAGGAGTTAATACAAAAGTTTACTGAAGTTACTAAAGACGTAACGCACTCACCCGATCAGTTTATTACTGTTGTAATTGAGGAGTATCCTGATGAAAACCTGGGTGTTGGAGGAAAAACAGTAAGCGAAATAAAAGCAGACAGGAATAAATAATAAAGAGACTAAGCTTTTCGGATTAAATAAATCCGTTTCCAGAGAATCACTTCGCTCATACAGACGGAGAAATCAGAAAATCTAATATTCAATAAGTCATTAAAACATATGGAAGCCCAAATATTAAGCGATCAAATAGATAATAAGAATGAATCTCCTGTAATTGGAGTATTTGCAACAGGAGATCCTCGTATTGATCAAGATTCACGAAGAAGATGCCAGTATATAATTCAAAAAGTAGCAAAGGAATTGGCGGGAAAAATTACTTTACCATTTAGTGGAGAGGTGGAGATTGTTTACTCCAATGTCTTAGTTGACGGAGAATCTCAAGCTGATTTTGTTGCTGGTCAGTTTAAAAAAGCTGGTGTAAATATATTGGTTGGTGTGCCTGATACGTGGGCATTCCCTCAACCATCATTGATGTCTTTAATGGCTCATTTTCCATCAAACACTCCATTAAACTTAACCTGCGGAAATTCAGCGACGAAGCCTGGAGTTGTACTTACTCATGCTGCATCGGGGGCATTTGCACAATCGGGCAGATTAATGCATATCAATGTGGGTAAATGGGAAGATGATGGTTTAGAACCAGCAATTTCGAAACGCACAATTACCGATTTGATTGATTGGTGCTATGCCGCTTCTGTTGCACAAGGTCTGAGAGGGAAAAGGATTCTTGTTTTTGGTCACGATTCAATGGGTATGGAAACTGCTCTGGCACATGTAATCCCTACTCGCAATACTTTTGGTGTGGAAATTACACGTTTGGATATGAAGTTGTTGGCCGATATGCTCACAAAGGAATCATATGATAAGGATGAGTTAAAACGATTGCGACACTGGATTGATGAGCATACAAAAGGCAGACAGGACATTCACACACCCGAGCAAGATGAGAAGTTTAATACAAGCTTGGCCATGTACTTAATTGTGCGTGACTTGATGAAGTCTTACAATGCCGTTGGTGGTGGATTTATGAGTCAATTAGAATGGGGTTCTGATTATCGGGGTATTCCTCTTCCGGTAGCCGATGTGATGGAATCATTGTTCAATTCATCATTTGATCATAACGGACCTAAGGTGCCTGTTCCGTTTGCAACAGAGGCTGATGTACAGGCAATTTTAACCATGCTGTTTATGTCGGGTTTATCGGGGGGAAATGCTCCTTTGTTTATGGATTTAAGAAAAGTATGGGAGTCTGATGAGATTACTGAATTAGCAAAGCAAAATAAAGTTGAAATAAGCGGTGATGAGGATTGGCTGAAGAAAGGTTTTGTTGATGGTAATAACTCTGGATCGGCATCGTTCGACTGGGCCGGATTGCCAGGCACTCAATCCGACGAATTAATGAAGAACGTATCTTTCTATCAAGCTGATAACTATTACTTCCCTGGAGGAGGAAATTCGGTACATTTCCTTTCTCCGGGAGGTATAGAAGGAATTGCTGGAAGACTGGCTTACTCATCGCTTTCGGGTATGTTCACCATGTTGTGGGATGAGGCTGAAACAATTGAATTACCTGATGATTTAGCAGAGGCAGTAATGCGTAAATCGGATTATACCTGGCCTCATACATTGTTCACATCAAAACATGCATCAATGTACGAGTTTAAACATTGTGTTCCAGCTAATCACATCCATTTAATCTGGGGATTACCAACTGCCCGTTTACAATTCTGGATGGATATGACCAATGTTTTGTCTGCAACTCCTTGGCAAGAAATGGAGTATGCAAGAGAAGGGGTTGATCGACCAATACCGTTACTATATGTGCTCAACGGGGGTGAAAACAACGCCAAAATAGCATTAAACAAATAGATATAAGATGAAACGAACATGAATTTTCATCATCCGAAAATACACACATGCGGAAGATTAAAATTTATGTGAGTTCCTGAATGGATTCAAATCTTTTGAACATTCAGAATCAAAAAATTTTAAACAAATGAAAAAGTTGATATTAGTAGGCTCTACGGGAGTTATAGGAAAAAAAGTGAGTGAGTTATTAAGTTCGGAATATGAAATTGTTACAGTAAACCGAACAAGTGGTGATTACCAATTAGATATGTCGGATGCTACTGCAGTAGAGAACATGTTTAAAGAGATTGGTGGTTTTGATTCACTTATTGCTACCAGTGGTTACGGAAAATGGGGTAGCATTGATGAGCATAGCATCCAGGATTTTCACGATGGATTGAAGAGTAAATTGATGGGCCAGGTTAATCTTGTTATGATTGGTCGCAAGTATGCAAACACTGGAGCAAGCTTTGCTGTTTCATCAGGAATTTTGGCTCAACATCCAGTTGTGGGTGGTCTCTCACTTGGAATGATTAACGCAGGATTAGAAGCGTTTGTCAGAGGTGCAGGACTTGAATTGAACGATATGACAGTAAATGCTGTAAGTCCTTCGTTTGCCAAAGAAACCATGGAACTGATGGGGATGGACTCATCTACTGGTGTACCTGCTATTGAATTCGCTAAGCTTTATAAACAGGCGATTGAATCAGGTAAATCGGGCCAAATATATCATGTTTAGGATTTCATATCTTAATTTGGTTAATAAGTTACTATGAAAGTGGGGAGTATCCGCACTCCCCCTTTCCTTTGTTTTACTACACTTTCAAAGGTTGTTTCCTTAATAATTCATCCTCTTGCTATACTGCGATGAATCGTAACAACCGTAATCCTCAAAATGGAATTGTACAATGAATATTAATTTGAATGCCTACAGGAATCAAATTCATTTAGATGATGAATTTACTCCTATCGTGAAGAACGATTCATTAGATCAGCTACTAACTATGCTTGTTGAAGAGCCTAGTGGGATGGAGTTACTTGGACGCATGGATCTGAAGAATGGTAATTATACACAAAGAGATCTAGTAAGGGCTATGTTGACGGTGAGACCTTCGGGAAACGTACCTGATTCGATGGAAGCCCTGGTTGATGCAATGCTTCAAAAAGAACTTAAGCACAAGCAGATCACAGATCACAAGGATATTCAACGCGTTAGCAGTAATTATCCAGCCAGTGAATTTGTAAGCGTGTGGAATGGAGATATCACGACATTAGAGATTGATGCAATTGTTAATGCTGCTAATAGTCAGATGGAGGGATGCTTCGTTCCTTTCCATAATTGTATCGATAATGTGATTCATAATGCTGCCGGAGTAAGACTTAGGGAAGATTGTGCGACAATCATAAATGAACAGGAGCAACTGGAGCAAACAGGTAACGCTAAAATCACCAGAGGCTATAATCTTCCTGCACAATATGTGATGCACACCGTCGGTCCGATTATTCGTAACGCATTGCCAACAGAAAAGGATGCTAGAGAGTTAGCTAAGTCGTATGAGGCGTGTCTGAATGTAGCCAAAGAATATGGTCGTATTAAGTCCATTGCGTTCTGTAGCATATCGACTGGGGTGTTTGGTTATCCTTTTGCTGATGCCGCCAGAATAGCTCTAAACACTGTTGCTGACTGGTTAGAAAAGAATCCAGGTACGATTGATCATGTGGTTTTTAATACTTATGGACAGACCGCTACTGATACCTACTTAGAGTTGTTAAATGAATGGAGGAGATAGAATGGAATTAGAGAGAGCAAAACAGGCAATAGCTTCAGCCGATGCCATTTTAATTGGAGCTGGTGCTGGGATGTCGGTGCCCGCAGGTATCGATTTAATGGATACCAAGAGTTTTGCAAAAAATTATCCTGCGATGCTTCAATATGGATTTACTTTTGGCTATCAATTGATGGGGTATCCTTATCACGACGACAGGTTAAAATGGGGCTATTTATCAGCGAGTCTTCATAACATGTTTCAGCTCGGAAAAGACGATACTTATCAGAAGTTATTTAAGCTGGTAAAGGATAAGGAATACTTTGTGGTTACAACCAATATTGACCGATTGTTTCATAAGAATGATTTTTCGGAGGAGCGTGTCTATACTCCACAGGGTGATACTTCATTGTTTCAATGTAAACTTCCTTGTAGTGATGAAGTGTGGGATGCTAAGGTCCTTGTGGAGGAGATGGTGAAACATATTGATCCGGAGACACAATTTTTGACACGTGAGGATTTAATCCCTCGCTGTCCGAATTGTGGTGGAGAGGTGTACATGAATGTAAGAAGTGGTGGCTTTTTTATTGATGACCCGTATCTGCAAGGTCAGGTAAATTTAAATAACTGGCTGAAGGATAATGGTCACAAAAAGCTAGTGTTCCTCGAGATTGGTGTAGGCTACAATACTCCAGGGGTTATTCGATTCCCTTTTGAGAGAATGTATGCTCAGCTTCAGCATGCCGATTTTATTCGCATTAACATGGACGACTCGAATGTACCTCTAGGCGGTATCGGTCTACAAATGGATATTGAAACTGCATTAAACATTTTTTTAACGAACTAAGAACTTAGACTAAGATGAAACGAACATGAATTTTAGCATTCTAAAATACACACACGAGAATGATTAAAATTCATCGAGAGTTCCATCTTATGCAATTGGAAATAATAAATTTAATAAGATGAAAATTATTGGAATTAATGGAAGTCCTAGATTAAAGGCAAATACAGCACAATTACTTAAGCATGTATTGACAAAATGTGCTGGGGAAGATCACCAAACGAAAATATTTAATCTTGACAGCATGGAAATTAATATTCAAGATCCTGCTTCTTTTCTGTAATAATTTAAAATGCCTTGTAATGTGCGACTTACCCAAAATAGATCAGCAGTGTTGTCTTTTTTTTACTTCGAATTCGTTAACACGACATATTTCAGAACTGGCAGAGGAAGAATTTAGAGTAACGGGCATGCCTCCATCGTATGCCTACTTAATGTTGCTTGTTATTGATGAGCCGGGATTAAGTCAAAGTGAATTGAGTAAGAAGATGAATCTTAAACCGTCGACATTAACTCGTTTCTTTGATAAACTGGTTAAATGGGACCTAGTTGATCGGATCCAGAATGGTAGGGAGATTAACATTTTTGCCACTGAAAAGGGTAATGCTAAAAAAGTACTTATTGATACTGCTTTAAATAATCTGTTCAAAAGGTATTGCGATGTTTTAGGTAAAGATTTCGCTGTTCAACTTACCGCCGATCTCCATAAAGCTTCAGGATTGATAAAGCAAGAGAGATGAGTGAAAGGAAGGAAAAAAGATTTAGGTTGTAGACGTCATCGGCAACATCTTTCAGCATTCAGAGAAGCTGGAAGCGTGTTGCTGATTACTTATGGACTATGGTGTAACTGCTCCTGTGTCATGCTACACTTTGGTGCAGCTAATGCGTACCAACAACTCCTCTACCTTTGAAAATGCAGGCTTAATCTTTTGGTATTGTTTCTGCGTAAAGGTAAAATGGTAAGAGAAAAATTGTCAAATTCAACAAGTCGGACTATATTTGTTAGGTCGAACCTAATTAAAAGGAAAAAATGTCAGATAAACGTCAGGAACTATTAAATGCATACCAGAAATTAATGTCTGTAAAAGGTGAATGCACCTCTAAAGTATGTGATTTATACAGTGTTTCAGAAATGACAATAAACCAAATTGGTTACCTGAAGATCATTGATCGAAATGACAAAATGACATTTACCGAACTTGCCGAAAAAACAAACATTACAAAACCTTCCGTTACCAATCTTATCACCAAACTCATTGATTTTGGCTGCGTTTACAAGGAAAGATGCAGTAATGATAAACGAGTTTCGTATATCAAGCTTACCGAAAAGGGCACAAATATTGCAAGACATGAAAATACAGCTGTAAAAAATTTAATAGATAGAATGATGAAAAGTCTAAGCAATGAAGAGATAGATCAACTGATAAAAATATTTAACAAGGTGCTTTAATATTTTTTTGTCAATATAGTTAGGTAAAAACTAACTAAGTAAAGTAATATCTAGTGTGTCGCCTCATTATACGGGCTTTACGGGTGAAGCGACAATGTTTAATCAGTGTAAAAAACATATATCATGCAACAACTTAAGATACAAGAACAATGGGTGCTACCATTAGATAGCGTAGTGGTTCTTCCTGAAATGAGAACCAAAATAGCGATAACTGATCATGAAAGTGTAAATATTAAAACACTTCTAGCTAGTGGAAACAATAAGGTGATTGGCTTAAGCTTGAAAAACGATAGCGAAGAAGGGAAATATATTGTATCTGACTTTTATGAAATTGGAGTAATCTTAAATATCGATTCTCTACAGGAGTCTGATAGTGGATATGTGATTCATGTTGAAGGCCTGAATCGTGTTAGGATTGAACATTTATTCCTGAATGGTTATGATTATTCAGCAAAGTATACTAACCTGCAAGATGATGATGACCTGGATACAGAGAATGCAAGTAATATCAAGTCGTTCATTCAGAAATATGTCAAGGAAATAAGCAGTAGATTTCAAGGTACTGATTCATTTGTTAATAGCATTTCACAGATAGATAACCTTGATAATTTAATGGCTAATTTGATTCCTTACATGCAAATTTCTGTCGATGAAAAGCAACAGTTACTTGAGCAAAATTCTAAACGCAAGAGAGCTTTGTTCTTCATGGATCTACTTGTAAAGCAAAAAGATAAGCTTGATCTTCAGGTAGATATATCGAATAAGGTAAATGAGCGTATCAATAAAAGTCAGCGTGAGATTCTTCTACGAGAGCAGCTTAAGGCCATACAGGATGAACTAGGTGAAAACAAAGGTTCGGCAAATAATAAGAAGGATTACAGAGCACTTATAGCTGAAGCTGGTATGCCTAAAAATGTTGAAGAAGTGGCATTTGAACAACTAAGTCGACTTGAAAGTTTGGGACAGCAAAACCCTGAGACTAATATTATTCAGAATTACTTGGATTTACTGGTGGCTCTTCCCTGGAAACCGGGATTGGATATTGAGATAGATATAGAAAGAGCTCGTGAGATTCTGGACGATGAGCATTATGGTCTAAAAGAGGTGAAAGAACGCATTATCCAACACCTTGCCGTAATGAAGCTAAAGAGAAATAAAAAAGGATCGATCCTATTACTAGTCGGCCCTCCAGGAACTGGAAAAACAAGTATAGGAAAAAGTATCGCAAATGCACTTGATCGTGAGTATGTGCGATTTAGCATGGGTGGGATGAAAGATGAGGCAGAAATTCGCGGTCATCGAAGAACTTATATTGGTGCCTTGCCTGGAAGAATTATCCAAGGGATGAAAAAAGCAGGTCAGAAAAATCCGGTGTTTGTTCTGGATGAAATCGATAAACTGATGACTTCGTACAGTGGAGATCCTGCTAGTGCATTGCTAGAAGTATTAGATCCGGAGCAGAATAATACTTTCGTCGATCACTATCTGGAGGTTCCTTATGATTTGTCAGAAGTGTTTTTTGTAGCCACAGCTAATTCATTAAGTACCATCCCTGGACCATTGCGCGACAGGATGGAAATTATTGATATATCGAGCTATACAAACAATGAGAAATTCCATATTGGGAAAAATCACTTAGTCGATACAATAGTGGAAGAGCATGGTCTTGATAGCAATAATATCAAGATTGAGGATGAGGCATTAT
Source organism: Puteibacter caeruleilacunae (assembly GCA_005217565.1). GTDB lineage: Bacteria > Bacteroidota > Bacteroidia > Bacteroidales > Prolixibacteraceae > Puteibacter > Puteibacter caeruleilacunae. The sequence continues at coordinate 284,538 of SJCO01000001.1, read as the reverse complement.
CGGAAATAATTACTGGCTATACGCGAGAAGCTGGTGTTAGAGGATTGAAAAAACAGCTGTCCAAGCTTGTGAGAATTGCAACTGAGAAGATTGTGTCGAAGAAAGTTGAAATGCCTTATACAATTACCAAGGAGATGCTAAGTGACATGCTGGGAAAACCTAAGGTGAGATTGGATAATTCATTAAAGGATAGGATTCCTGGGGTTATTACAGGATTGGCATGGACTCCTGTTGGCGGTGATATTCTATATATCGAAAGCTCATCGATGGCCGGAAAAGGGAATTTAATCCTGACTGGTCAGCTGGGAAGTGTGATGAAGGAGTCGGCTACGATATCATTAAGTTTAATTCGATCAAGAATGCAACATTTGGTGAGTAATTTCGATTTTTCATCGAATGATATTCATATTCACGTTCCATCTGGTGCAATTCCTAAAGATGGCCCCTCGGCTGGTATTACGCTATTTACGACATTAGCATCGATGTTATTAGGTAAGGGTGTTGATCCTAAGACTGCAATGACTGGCGAGATAACTTTACGAGGAACAGTCATGCCTGTTGGAGGGATTAAGGAGAAAGTCTTAGCTGCCCATCGGGCTGGTATTAAGAAGATTATTCTTTCAAAAGAGAATAGCGCTGACTTGGCAGAGGTGCCTGAAGATGTGCGAAATGATCTAATGTTCGTTCTTGTGGAATCAATTGAAGAGGTTGTCAAGGAGACTCTGGATATTGATTTACCAAAACCTACATTCTATCAAACGGAGAATATTTCAAATAACATATCTCAACAATAAATAGTATCCCGTTGGTGGAGTTGTCGCAAATGGTCAGGTTTACGGCTTTTTCGCCGACGGGAATTTTTGTACTTTTACAGTATGCAACATTTCAAAACCATAACAGAATATAGTAAGGCGATTGGGATCTCAGCCCCCATGCACCCTCATTTCGATATTCGTAGTTTTGAAGAGAATATGGGAACAATAGTTCACCAGATGCCTGCATTTCGACATGAGTTTTACTTTATTGCACTCAAACTTACAGGAGATGGGACTCATACCCCTGCACACTATACTGAATTCCCTGAAGGAGAAAGCATATTTTTCAATACGCCATTCCAGATTCAATCATGGAACACAAAACCCAACTGGACAGGCTATTATGTAATCATATCTCAGGATTTTATATCCTCTTCACATCTTTTTGATCGATTGCTTGATGATTATTCTTTCCTGAAGATTAGCGAAGCAGCTCCCTTTGCTGTTGGTAAGGATGATTTACCTGCACTACTGGATATTTATAAGAAAATTAGAACTGAATTTTTAAGCGATAATGAGGACAAATTCAGTTTTATTGAAGTCTATCTTTTGGATTTATTGAATCATATTAAAAGATTATACAATAAGTATTCCAATGCACAGGAGGTCAAAGAAAAACTAAGGTCGGCAGATTTGGAGCTACTTTCTCAACTTAATAAGTTGTTAGAGATTTCGTTTTTACCTGGTTCGGATATTGAAGCAGAAGCTAGATTACATTCCACATCATATTATGCAAACAAATTAAGTGTTCATCCTAATCATTTAAATATGATCGTTAAAAACATTACAGGCAGAACAGCTTTACATCTGATACACGATTATATTATAACGTTAGCTAAAACAGAGTTAATCCAAACAGCCCTCTCGATAAAAGAAATTGCTTACAATCTACATTTTGATTCGCCTAGTAACTTTGGTGCATTTTTCAAAAAGCATACTGGTATTACTCCTTTAAACTATCGAAACAAAAGATAGTGTTTGAAATCAAATATTCTTAACTTGAAATCAAATATCACCTTACTTTCCCTTGATATAATTTTGCATCGTGTTTAAAAGATTCATTTAAATTTAAAAGTAGAAAATATGCCTACAATTAATTATCAGGGGACAAAACTAAGCACCCAACAAAAGCAGGAGTTAATTCAAAAAATTACAGAAGTTGCTTCTGAAATAACAAATACTCCAAAGCAGTTTTTTGGAGTTATCATTCAAGAGTTTGAAGAAGACAGTCTAGGATCAGGAGGAAAAACAGTTGCTCAGATTAAGGCGGAATTAAAAAAATGATGTTGAATTTTAAGATTGCTGAATCGAAATGAATTCGGTGAGGTCTTTATGGCCAATTTATAATCTTTGAAATTTAATATACTTGCTTTGAAATATGAGATTGCAATAAACCTTTATCCTCTACATTTGTAAAGTCATTTCAGCTCCGTCGTTGATTATTGGTGCGGTGCTATATAAAAGTTAAAAGAAAAAAGAATGCACAGACATATAAGTAAGAAGTAAAGAAGTTGGACTTTTTTTTTATCTCTACATTTGTATGTACAAACATTATTAACAAAAATTGAAATGAAGAAGAATATAGGAGCCATAATGGGATTATATCCGACACCAGTAACAATTGTTGGAACGCAGAGTGAAGAGAGAGTAAACTGGATCAACATTGCTCATTTAGGAGTGATTGGATCGAATTTGATGATTTTAAGTTTAGGTAATCGACATTATTCAAATGAGTTCATCAAAAAGAACATGACCTTATCAATTAACCTTGTGGACGAGGCGATGATGGTGAAGGCTGATTATGTTGGGATGGTTACAGGTTGGCGCACTGATAAATCAGATGTATTTAACTATACCCTGGGAGAATTAAAGGGAGCACCATTAATTAAAGAGTCACCATTAAGCATAGAATGTGAGGTATTAGATATAATTAAAACAGGTGCGAATGAGAATTTTATCGTCAGAGCTGTAAATACTTATGTTGATGATGAATGCTTAGACGAAGAAGGAAAGATAGACTATGAGAAAGTTCAGCCATTGCTCTTTGAAATGCCTAACAGACAGTATTTAAGTATTGGAAAAGCTGTAGGAAAATGCTGGAGCGAAGGGAAAAAATATAACTCTAATAATGAAGAGTAAAAAAGCGAATTTACTTTTTTTTGAGAATTCCATTGTATGTACAACTTAATCTAATTAATAATAATGAAGTCACTATTAATTTTAGCGCATCCTAACTTGGATGAATCAATTGCCAATAAGCGAATTGCAGAACAATTGGTAAATCAGGTAGAAGAATTTGAAGTAAGAGATATCATGAGTTTATATCCCGACTTTAGGATTAATGTAGAAGCCGAACAGACAGCATTGCAAGAAGCAGATACTATCATTTTTCAATATCCATTTTGGTGGTATAATATGCCTGCAATTCTAAAACAATGGTTTGATGATGTATTCGCCTTCAACTTTGCATTCGGACCAGAAGGAGATAAACTAAAAGGAAAGAATTTCATCCTAAGTTTTACAGTTGGTGGTCCTGCTGACTCGTATTCTCCTCTTGGATACAACCATTTTAAAATAGAAGATTTTACTAAACCGATGGAACAGACTGCCTACCTGGCTCAAATGAATTATCTGCCTCCTGTTTTCCAACATGGTATGGTTTATATTCCAGGTGTATACAATACAAAAGAGGCTGTTGAAGAACGAGCAGATAAACAAGTTCAAACATTGGTGAATATGATTACCAAGATGCAGAGTAATAATCCTGAAAATACGATCAAAGCTTTTGCCAAAGAGTGGTTTGCTCATTTTGATGTATTGGCCGATGATGGATACTTCAACAATTATATTGCCAATGGAGCTAAACTTCAATTTGTAGAGGGTGAGTTTATTGGTCATGAAGGTTTTTCGGAATGGTATGCAGGAATTAAAAGTACCATTAAACCAAACAACGAACACCGCATTGAATCAATCAATATTGTTGCCAATAATGGTCATTTTGAAGTGGACTTATCGGTGAAAATGAAGGCTGAAACAATTGCTGGAGAACTCATGCAACTGAATGTAAAAGAAAATTGGAAAGTGGAGATTACGCGTGATGGACGAGTAAAAATCCTTGAATACATAGTAAAACCAGTTTAATCCAAGATAATTGAGACTGCAAATATAATTCAGAGAACATTAAAATATAACAAAATGAGACAAGCGATTGAAGATGTAGTTACGAAGATGTTTGTGTTCAATGATGAGCATAATTGGGAAGGTTTAGCGTCGGTATTTGCTCCTGAAGTAAAGATGCTTCATTTACTTGAAGGCAATGAGACTGAGCACGTAATGACTCCACAACAAATTGTAGCTGCATGGCGACCAATTATGGAAAAATTCCAATCAGTGCATCATCAAATTGGTAACATGCTGACTACTATCGACAATGATAATGCAACAGTAACGTGCTATGGTACCTCAACTCATCATAAGGAGGATCCTCGTGGTAATATATGGAATGTAGTTGGTACTTATGTGTTTAAGCTCAAACAGCTTAATGGAGAATGGAAGATTGTGGACGAGGTTTTTAAATGCAAATACCAATCGGGGAATCTGGATCTTGTAAAGTAATAGATTTGATAAAATGAACATGAATTTTAGCATTCTAAGTTACACACACGAGAATGATTAAATTCATCGAGAGTTCCTGAATGTTTTAAATTTTTTTGAACATTCAGGAATAGGTAGAACGTCATTCGGCCCTTTTGCTTAGATAATGGCTATGACAACTGAGACAGATGTTGCAATCTACCCGACACATGTTGCAAATTGCCTGTTTACAGGTATTTGGACTACTGTATCTATTTTTTGAGAAGCCTTTTTTTTATAAGTTTGATTAATAGCAAATCGCCAAAAATCAAACAAAACAACGTTTTTACTAATTCAATAAATTGACTCACATGAATGATCTATTTAGTATAAAAGGGAAAAAAGGTATAATTACAGGAGCATCGGGAGGTATTGGAAGTACCCTGGCAAAAGCATTGGCTGCAAGAGGTGCAATGCTGGGATTAGTTGATATGAGTGTTGATAAATCAGAAGAACTGGCCAAAGCTTTAGAACAGGAGCATGGAGTAAAGGTAGTTGCTTATCAGTGTGATGTTACCAATCCTGAGTCGGTAAATAAGATGATGGATTCATTTATTGCTGATTTCGGAAAAATAGATTTTGGTATTAATAATGCGGGAATTGCAAACATTGAAAAAGCGATTGATATTTCATACGACGACTTTAAGAAGGTAATTGATGTAAACCTTAATGGGGTATTCCTAACAGCGCAAGCACAAGCTAAAGCAATGATGAAGCAAGAAAGTGGTGGTAGTATAATCAACACAGCTTCGATGTCGGCACAGGTGATCAACATTCCACAAACCATTGCCAATTATTGTGCTTCAAAGGCTGGAGTAAAGCATCTGACAAAGGCGCTTGCTGTAGAGTGGGCCGAGAGTAATATTCGTGTGAACAGTGTTAGTCCTGGTTATATTGCGACCGAGCTAGTGGCTGAGATGAAATCGTATCATGAAGGATGGACTTCTAAGATTCCAATGGGAAGACTAGGTAAACCGGAGGATCTGGAAGGATTGTTCATCTATCTAATAAGTGATTCATCATCGTACATGACAGGTAGCGATCTAATCATCGACGGCGGTTATACGTCGCTATAGATTACTTCTTAACCCACGATCACGAACTCAGGTATCGTGGGTTAAGAGACTATACGATTAACTCTTTAACACTTTGCTCCACTCTCATTGCTTTCTCTTTCTACATCCTACCATTTTCCTTATATTTGTTCGAAAAACCATGAACAAAACCTACAACTGGGCGATCCTTGGATGCGGAAAAATCGCCATAAAATTCGCCAATGATCTGAAATTACTCTCTAATGCTAATCTATATGCTGCAGCCGCGCGTGACATAAACAGAGCGCAAGAGTTTGCCGATGAGTTTGGATTTGAGAAAGCTTATGGTTCATATGAGGAGATGGTAAAGGATCCAAATGTGGACGTCGTATATATTGCAACGCCTCACTCCCACCATTGTGAGCATACCAAGCTTTGTTTGAATCAGAAGAAGGCAGTTCTTTGCGAGAAGGCTTTCGGTATGAATAGTGCCGAAGTGGAGGAAATGATTGCTTGCGCTAAGGAAAATAATACATTCTTGATGGAAGCCTTCTGGACACAGTTTCAACCTAACTTTAAACGTGTACTTAGCATGTTGAAGAATGAAGAGCTGGGTAAACTGACAAGTATCCATTCCATGTTTGCGTTCAATGCTCCCTATGATGAGGGCAAGCGACTGTATAATGTGAATCTGGGTGGTGGATCACTTCTTGATATTGGCATTTATCCTGTATTTTATACGCTAACATCGTTGGGACTTCCTGAGCAGATAAACACGATGGTAAATTATAGTCCTACTGGTTCAGAGGAGAGTATTCATGTATCGATGAAATATGCTGATGGGAGAATGGCTAGCTTAATATCAAGTTTTGCTGGTTTTGCTCCTACACAAACGACTTACATTTGTGAAAATGGCTATATCATATATGATCCTCGATGGTTCTCTCCTGTGAATATTAGAATATGGAAACCAGGAGAGGATGAAGTGATTATTGAAAGGGATAAAGCTCCTGGAATGGGCTACCAACATGAAGCGAGTCACGTAATGGAGTGTCTTGATCAGGGCCTTATTGAAAGTCCTGAATTGAGCTGGCAAAAAAGCCTTGACCTTATCGGCATACTTGATGATATAAGAGACAATGCAGGAATCGTTTATCCAGGAGAGAAATAAAATTCAGTCTAGCCTGAAATGATTATGGGTAACATATTACTCCTACCCTAAGGAATTGGTAATGTTTGTAGTAACGAAGTAGAAGTACAATAATATCATTTCTTCGTTACTACATACATTTTCGACCCTAAAGGTCAGTAATCTATGCCCTTTACTACTTTCTTATCACATCATTGAGTTTTAGGAATTCAATTTTGGCGACCTTCTTGAGGGCTTTAAGGTCGATAGATTTCTTATTACCAACGATTGTGATCACCATAGGTTTATTACGTAGATTTTTCTCCCAATATTCAACAACATCACTAAACTGAAGCTGCTCATAAGATTTCACCAATTGTGGAATAGGATTCGAATTATATCCTTGTCGCTTCCATGCCAATTGAACCTGACTCAAATCTCTGAAATCAGGTTGATTACTACTGGCCGAATGGATTAGGTAATTCTTGATCATTGAGATACGCTCAGATTTCTTTGGCATATCACGAATCAGTGATAAATAGGTATCAATAGCCTCAACTGTTTTATCGGCCTGTGTACCAATATATCCTACAAATGCAATGTCATGTCCTTTTAGCTGTGGCGTTATTAGCATGGCCTCAGAACTGTACGCCAACGAACGATATTCTCTGATTTCCTGTGTAATCAATCCAGAGAATCCATTGCCAAGATAGGTATCTAATCCTGCTACCGAAGCATATCGAAAGGGATCATATTTTGCCATTTTTGAATAGATGAAGATCTTGCTCTGCACGGCCTTCTTATTGTGTAGAAACAAGATCTTAGTCTGCGGTTGATCCTTTAACGTCTTCTCTACAAAATCTAATGCTGGCTTCGTTTTATTACTTGTCGCAATTTGTTCCTGATACAAAGCATCAGCATTTTCAGTATTTCCAACATAATGAACCTCTACTGCATGACTGATAGCATCGTTAAATTTCGACTGTAACTGATCGGCTTTAATATGCTTGATTTCCTTGCTTGATGGCTGCAATAATTGAGGCGACTTTCTACCATAACGACTATAATTAAAGACGGCAAAGGCTTGCTCATCAGGAATTGAGATGCTGGATTTACGCTCTGTCTTAATATCTTGAATCACTCCATCTATGGTTTCATCGGTCAATTCCGAACGGTGTAAAAGCTCATCAATTAAAGCCAGGCTTTCATTATAATAGCGATCAAGTCCTTCTATCTCGAGTGTGAAATAATTCTCTGATACCGAAAAGCTATAGCTACATCCTATCTGACTGAATGCTTGCTTTAGTTCGGCAGCAGTATGCTTATCTGTTCCGGCTTTATTAATGGCTGTCGCAACTACTCCTAACATATTGTCATGAGTTAGTCCTTTCCCAAAATTAATGGTAAGATTGAACACATCATTCTTTGGATTTTTTACCGAGTAGAATATTCCCTTTCCGCCTTCCAATTCATGTGTCTTCACCTTCGAAGCCTGTTCTAGCTGTGCCTCCTTTGATGGAATGGTCTCAAAATACTTTGCATATGGAGAGTTTGCATTGGTATTAGCTGTGACTGGCTTATAACCCGGCTTTTCGATCTTTTCAACCTTTGGAAATCCCATCCTTGAATAAAAGGCCAGGTAATTATCTCCAAAATACTTCTGTGCTACTGCTTGAATCTGCTCTACATCAATATTTGCAATGTGATCGGCTTCCTGAAAAGGCTTATTGATATCCTGATCTGATGCAAATGCTTCACAGATAGCCATAGCAGTAGACTCATTTGATTCCAGCATCTCTACCTGTTCTTTGTAGATTTGCAGCTTTATGGCTTCCAGCAACTTGGCATCAAAGTTTCCTTCTTTTAGTTTTTTGATCTGCTCAAGCACAAGAGATTCAGCGTCCTCCAATTTTTGTCCGATAAGCTTAGGAACAATAATAAACATCCCCGCAGAATAGTCGGTATTGGGAACATTCTCCACTGTTGCTTCCATCACTTTTCCGTCGAGTACGAGCTTATTCAAGAGCCCTGTATGATCTTCGTTTGAAAGAATTCGCGTTGCTACCTTCATCGCTAACTCATCGGGGTGCCCCATTGTTGGGGTACGAAATCCGAGTAAACCTAGTTTAATAGGCGACATTTTTACGGTTACCTGCTCACGTCCATTGAAAGATTCTTCTTTGAATTCAGGCATTGCAGGGATATCTCCCGACTTCCAACGTCCAAACTTCTCTTTGATCATTGGAATCACCTCATCACTATTGAAATCTCCACACAACACCAACGCCATATTATTCGCCACATAGTAATTCTGGTAGAATTCCATCATGCGATTCAAAGAAGGATTCTTCAAATGATCAATGGTCCCTATTATAGTCTGCTGTCCGTATGGATGCTTTTTATAGAAGTGTCTATTGAATTCTTCAACTATATTGGAGATAAAATCATCTTTGTATAGGTTCTTTTCCTCATATACAACCTCTAGCTCCGCCTGAAAAAGACGGAATACAGGTTTCATGAACCTATGACTGTATAGATCGAGCCATTTCTCCATTTGTCCCGGAGGAAAATTGTTATGGAAGAAGGTATAATCGGTACCCGTACCCGCATTTAGGTCGGTACCCCCCATGTTACTAATGATGGCACTCATCTCATTGGGGATAATATATTGTGCCGCAGCAATAGATTGCTCATTGATTTGGTTTTGGATATCCTTGCGTTCCTCCTCATCTTTAGTTTGGCCTAACCGATCGTAAAGAGAAAATATTTTATCCTGACATACCTTCTCCGCTTCCCAATTGGTGGTTCCTAACTCTTGAGTACCTTTAAATAACATGTGCTCCATATAGTGAGCAAGTCCTGTTGCATCGGCAGGATCGTTTTTACTTCCTGCCTTGGTTACCACCATACCGAATACTTCGGGCTTAGAGTGATCCTCGTTAAGCACTACGGTTAACCCATTATCGAGGGTAAATGTTCTTAGCGGTGCTATTGTGATGTTAGAGGCTTCTCCCACCCCGACTAACATCATCATCGCTACGAATAGTATTCCTTTAAGTTTCATACTGTGTCCTTTAATATTCTACTTTCTAACTTTGTCTCAAAGGAATCGTTTTTAACGCATTACAAAGTCTGAAATCATGTATCAGAAGTCTGAATGCAGGATTTCAGACGTAAATTTCTTCTTGAAATCCAAACAATTCAATGTATATTTGAACAATTATAATGTGTGAATACGACGGTTAATCTTTTGAAAACACAAGCTGAAATAGAGGAGAGAAAGTATCTTGCTGCATTGAAAAATGGGGATACCAAATCGTTCGACAAGCTTTTTTCGGAATATGGGAAACGCTTGTACCACTTTTCTTATGGCTACCTAAAATCAACCGAAAAAGCAGAAGATGTTGTACAGGAAGTATTCCTTCGAATATGGAGAAATCGACATCAATTGAATCCGAATTTGTCGTTTAAAGCTTACGTTTTTAAGATTGCCTATCACCATATTTTAGAGTTATTCGAACAAAATAATCGTCAACAAGTCTATCAGCATCAACTTTTGGAAGAATCATTCGTATTTAATGATGACACTAACGAACGGCTGAATTATCAGATGCTTCTTGAAAAGGTGGAAAATCTTATTCTAAAACTACCTGAACGACAGAGACAGGTATTGCTGAAAAGGAGAAAAGAAGGGATTTCAATAAAAGAGATTGCATCTCAACTTGACATTGCTCCTAAGACAGTAGAAAATCATCTGACTGAGGCACTAAAAAACATCAAAAAAGGTTTAAAAGAAGAAGAAATCTCAGAGTTACTATTCTTTTTCATCCTTCATAATCACCTAAACTAGTGATCATTATAAAAAACTTTGTTTTTTTTTCACTTTTCTACTGGGGGTTTTTGATGCGTTAGCCCTATTACTTTATAGCAACATTAAAATGACTATATGGATTTCAATCCTGAAATATTAAAACGCTTTTTTAAAGGTAAATATTCGAGAAAGGATTTTTTAACACTTAAATCTTTCTTTGCTCAACCTGCTCAGAAAAAGGAAGTCAAGAAACTCCTTGAAGATCACTGGTTTGATTTTAATAGGGAAAGTCTTCCTGAGGGGAATATTGATCATGTTCTTGATAAAATACATCATCAAATCAACATTGAAGCAACAGAGCAAAGCAAGAAGAGATTCTTGGTTACTTTCCAAAGAGTTGCTGCAATCTTAATCATACCTTTGATCATTGCTTTTGGCGCAACGTTATATTTGCAATTGAAAAACAACACCTCCCAAACAACATTTGCTGAAATTCAGTGTCCGCTTGGTGTGCGTACATCATTTGTACTACCTGATGGAACGACTGGTTATCTGAATAGTGGATCGAAATTAGCATACCCAGTGGTGTTCTCCAACGAGCGTAACGTGAAACTTAATGGTGAGGCGTTCTTTGATGTGGCACACAATAAGCAGAAGCCTTTTATAGTAAAAACACCTCATCTCTCAACAAAAGTATTGGGAACACAATTTAATGTGATCGCTTATGAAGAAGAACAAAACGAGCAGATCATTCTTCAGGAAGGGAAAGTAGAAGTATATTCTAATACAGGGACAAGACTTAGTACACTGGTACCCAATGAAAAACTAATCATAAACACAACAACAAACAAGTACTCAACATCTAAAGTAGAGGCAGATCAGTATGTATCGTGGACTGAAGGCAAATTGATATTGCGTAATGAGACGATGCAACATGTGGCTCAGCGTTTGGGACGATGGTACAATGTCGACATTGAAATTGAAGATCAGGAGTTAATGAAATATGCATTTAGGGCTACATTTATCAATGAACCACTTGAAGAAGTGCTGAAAATTCTGGCAATTACTGCCCCATTGAAATATGAAGAACTACAACGAGAAACGACTGATAATGACATCTATAAAAGGAGAAAGGTAAAACTAAAATTAGATAAAGATAGATTAAAAGACTTCTAAAACGAGAAACAGGAAAGTGCTGGTAACACTTTCCTGCAGTATCAAGCAGTGTGAATTAGTGTGATAATTGTTTAACTACTTAATGATTCAAATTTATGAAAAAAAAATTGATTCGTGATGCCATTCATTATGGCGTCAAAACTAAAATGTGGAAAATTATGCGATTAAGTGCGTTTTTTCTTTTCCTGTTTTTATCCCAGGTTTGGGCTTCAACAGGTTACTCTCAGCTAACTAAGCTTACCTTGAAAATGGATAATGTCAAGGTGGTTGATGTTCTTGATGAAATTGAGAATAAGAGTGATTTCTATTTCGTCTTTAACCAGAAGCTTGTTGATGTTGATCGTATGGTTAATGTCGACGTGAAGAACAAGAGCATTAGCAGCATTTTATCGGAGTTATTCTCTCAAACGGGAGTTACTCATCAGGTAAAAGATAATCTAATTATTCTTACAACTGAAAAATCGTCGATACCTGTAAAGGCAGCGGCCCAACAACAACAATCGATAACAGGTAAGGTCGTCGATGACAAGGGGGAATCGATTCCTGGGGTATCGGTACATGTGAAAGGAACCACTTCTGGAGGTGTTACGAATCTTGACGGTGTGTATAACTTAGTAAATGTGAAGCCTGAGGATACATTAGTGTTTTCATTTGTAGGTATGCAGACTATTGAAGTTGTGGTTGGTAACCAATCAACGATCAACGTAACCTTAACAAGCTCCACGATTGGTGTTGATGAGGTGATTGTTACCGCTTTAGGTATCAAAAAATCGGAAAAGGCACTAGGTTATTCAGTACAGAAAGTATCTGGTGAAGATCTTGTGGCTGTCAAAGGTGTTGATGTTGCATCAAGTCTGACTGGTAAAATTGCTGGTCTTTCAGTTAATAATAGCTCGGAAATTTCAGAGACTCCTGAGATCAAGTTACGTGGAGAGAATCCGTTGATTGTTATTGATGGTGTTGCTTACGGTAATATTACAATGCACGACGTATCGGCCGAGGATATCGAAAGTATCGACGTATTGAAAGGTGCTACTGCATCTGCGCTTTACGGAGTACGTGGACGTGCAGGTGCGATCATGATTACCACCAAGAAAGGTAAAGAAGGTAAGTTGACCATCAATATTTCGAACAATACCATGTTTACAGCTGGTTATCTTACATTGCCTGAAGCTCAGCATAGCTATAGTACTGGTAACGCTGGAATATTAGAATACAATAGTGGATATGTTTGGGGTGACTATATGGATGGACATATGGTTAATCAGTATGATCCAATTACTAAGCAAATGAAAGAGATGCCTCTTTTACCTCGCGGTAAAGACAATATCTCAAACTTCTTTCGTGCAGGTAAAATCATGAATACCAATGTTAGTGTATCGCAAGCAGGTAAACTTGGAGGTTTCCGAGTGTCAGGCACACAGATTCACCAGATTGGTCAGTATCCTAATTCAAAACAGGACAAGTACTTTTTGACCAGTAGCGGTTATATCGAAAAAGGGAAGTTCCGCCTAGATGCTGGTCTTTCATATAAAAATGAACATTCACCCAACATGCCTCGTGTAAACTATGGAGGTGGTAACATCCTGTATAACATGTTGATTTGGGGTGGTACTGAAATTGATATTCGTCAATGCAGAGACTACTGGAAGGTGAAAGATAGAAAACAAAACTGGGCTTTCGACGCATGGTACGACAATCCTTACTTCTTAATGTATGAGCGTATTAATGAACGCAATAAGGATTTATTCAATACAAACATAACCATGACCTACGAGATTAAGGATAACATCTCTGCAATGTTCCGCTCTGGTTATGATACTTACAACACAACTGGAGAATATCGCCAATCCATAGGAGATAGTGGTGCTCGCCGCGGTTACTATAGTTTCTCGGAATACTCAGGTAGTAGTTTCAACAACGACTTCATCATGAAAGGTGATTTCAAATGGAGTGATATCCAGATTGATGCTATTGCTGGTCTTTCATCATATTGGTATAAAGATATTTCCTTCTCGGCTAATACTCGCGGTGGTTTGTCTGTTCCTGGATTTTATTCGTTAAATGCATCAGTAGAACGCCCTTCAGTGAGCAAATCGGTTAAGGAAAAGGCATTGTATAGTGCATATGGAAAATTAGGACTTTCATGGAAAAGTGGTATTTATGTCGACATTACTGGTCGTAACGATTGGTCGTCTACCCTACCATCATCATCTCGTTCTTATTTCTATCCGTCTGTGGCGGTTAGTTTCATTCCTACTGCTTTTTATAATCCTTTTGAGGATGTACTTGACTTCTGGAAAATACGTAGTTCATGGACTGTGGCAAAAAAGGATTTAGGTGTTTATGAAACAAACAAAGCTTACGATATCTCTACCGATGTGTGGGATGGTCTATCGCAAGCTAAATATCCTAAATCGCTGCGTGATGCTAACGTAAAACCTGAAGGGGAAGCATCTTTTGAACTTGGAACAAACTTCCGTTTTTATAATAATCGACTGGAATTTGACTATACCTATTTCACTCGCTTAAGATATGACCGCCTGACTACTGCTAGTATTTCGCAGGGATCTGGTTTACAAAGTATCGTTACTAATATTGATGAAGAGTTGAGACAAAAAGGGATGGAATTTACAGTAAGAGGTACACCTATTAAAAGCGATAAGTTTAGCTGGGATGCTTCGGTAAATGTTTCATACTGGCATTGGTACTACGACAAACTGGATGAAGACTTTAGCTCTAACGATCCTCGCATTAAGAAGGGAGCACGTGTTGACCAATACTTTATGACTGACTGGATGAGGACTGATGAAGGAAAAATGATCTATAATGCAGGTCTGCCTATCAAGAATAAATTCCAGACCGTTATGGGGCACAGAGATCCTAAATATATTGTTGGTTTTACAAATGATTTCACGTATAATAATTTCTCTCTTCATGTTGGTATTGACGGAAGAATTGGTGGCTTGATGTACTCGTGGACTGAACAGGCGATGTGGAATTCCGGATCTCATCCCGATAGTGATAATAAGTGGAGATATGATGAGGTTGTAAATGGACTAAATAACTATGTTGCTGATGGTGTAAAGGTTGTGAGTGGAGAAGCAACATTCGATCCTTATGGTAATTTGATTAGCGATACCCGAGAATATGCACCTAACGATGTTGCTGTATCTTACCAGAGTTTCATTGGTATATACAATGAAAATCCATGGGATCATGACGCTCGTCAGAATATACTAGATGCATCATTCATCAAATTACGTGAGGTTGGTTTAAACTACAAGCTGCCTAAATCATTTGTGGAAAAACTACATATTCAAAATGCCAGTATTGGTGTAATCGGCCAGAACCTATGGATGTGGACTAAAGAATTTGAGTATTCAGATCCTGATCGTGGAAAGGAAAATCTGAATTCTCCAACATCGAGATACTTAGGTTTTAATATTGATATAACTTTATAAAATCTGATCGACAATGAAGAAAATAATCTATATATTCCTGTTAGGATTAATTGCAAGTGCTTGTGGCGATATGGATGAGATTAACCTGAATCCCGACAAGCCTGTTACTGTTACACCTGATTTCCTGGTGACCTATGTACTGAATGACGCCACTTACAGTCCGAAGAGTAAATGGTTACTAAGCGATTCATGGTTGATGAAGAGCACCTCTTTTACCGAACATATGGAATGGTATCTTTATAATAAATTCGAAAGAGATCATACTTATAGTGAGAATTTCGGCAACTACGAGATTTTGATCAACAGTAAGAAAATGCGTGAGTTAGCCGAGGCTGATGAGTTTATGACGACAGAGGAGAAGAATGGTTACCTTGGTTTCGATCATTTTATGCGTGCTTTCTACTTCTATAAAACAACAATGGCAATGGGAGATGTTCCTTGCTCTGAGGCTTTAGAGGGAGAAGATGGAAATACTACTCCTAAATATGATCCACAGGAAGATGTGTTCCATACAATTATTACTGAATTACAGACTGCTTCTCAGTTGTTTGACTCTGGATCGTCATTTAAAGGTGACTTTGTGTACAATGGAAATACTGACTTGTGGAAACGTGCCACCAATAGTTTTTTGTTGCGAGTGTTAAATATGCTAAGCTCCAAGACTACTGTTAAGGGGGTTAATGTAAAAGAGTTGTTTGAACAGACTGCCACAAAGCCTTTACTGGAAAATGAAACAAATAGTTTCCAACGTGTATACTCGGAAAGTAAATCTAGTCAGTGGTATCCTTTCTATTTTGAGAATCAGAATTGGTGGTCATTCCCTGTGATGACCAACTTCCTTGTTGACATGATGAAGGATCTAAACGATTATCGGCTGTTCTATTATGCCGAGCCTGCACCTAATTTGGTATCGGTTGGTGGTGATAGCTTTGATGCTTATAGTGGAGTGAATCCCGTACTACCTTACGGACAAGTACAGACAGAATACACTAACGGTGATCATTCATCAATTAATAAGCGTTATTATCGTGTTCCTCAAGGTGAGCCTATAAAATTCATTGCTTACTCTGAAATTCAATTTATCTTAGCTGAAGCTGCTTTGAGAGGATGGAATACTCCTTCATCAGCCAAAGCACACTATGATAATGGCGTGCGCGCTGCAATGTTGTTCACTGGAAACAATACACCAGCCGACTATAATCATGGTCGCGTTATTGATGGTGATTATGTAGATGCATACCTTGCCGGAGAAGCAGCTTTTGACAGCGCAAATGGATTAGAGCAGATCATGACTCAGAAATACATTGCCGCTTTTGTGCAATTGCCATTTAACTCATTCTTTGATTATCGTCGTACTGGATTCCCAAACCTTCCGATAGATCCTGCGACTAATATGAATGAGGTGAAAACACAATTGCCTTTGCGTTGGATGTATCCAATGAAGGAATATTCTCTTAACAGGGAGAATATCGAGGCCGCAATTGATCGTCAATTTGATGGCAGCGATACTCCTAATGATATAATGTGGCTTTTAAAAAATTAATTAAATGAACTTTAGAATTTGCTTAACAAGTGTTTTGTTAATCGCTTCGCTGCTCTTCTCAGCTTGTGACAGTCGCGAGGCCCGGGAAATAAAAGTATTGCAGTTTAATATCTGGCAGGAAGGTACTGTTGTGCCAGGTGGTTTTGATGCGTTAGTTGATGAAGTAATCGCATCGGATGCTGACTTTGTAACGTTCAGTGAGGTGCGTAATTATAATCATACGCGCTTTAATGAACGAGTGGTAAAGGCGCTAGCTGATAAAGGTGCTACGTACTATTCGTTCTTCTCTGACGATACCGGGCTATTGAGTCGCTATCCAATTAAGGATAGCTCTGTTGTGTTTCCATTGAATAACGATCATGGTACTATTCATCGTCTTACTACTGAGATTGATGATCAGGAGTTTAGTGTGTATACTGCACACCTCGACTATCTTAACTGTACTTACTATGAGGTATTTGGTTATAACGGAAATACATGGAAAGAGCAGGCTCCGCTATTGGATGTCGATTCGATAATATACAGGAATAATTTGTCGCAGCGTGATGATGCCATCAAGGCTTTTGTTGCAGCAGCAGATAAAGATATCTCAGCGGGAAGAATTGTAATTCTTGGTGGCGATTTTAACGAACCTTCCCTACTCGATTGGACTGATGTTTGTAAGTATGAGCGAGACCATAATGGTGTTAGTGTGGAATGGCCTGTATCGAAGATTTTACTTGATAAAGGCTATCGCGATACTTATCGCGAATGTCACCCTAATCCTATAACACATCCTGGTTACACTTATCCCGGTAATTGCGAGAGTGTACCAGTTAAAAAGTTGTCGTGGGCTCCTAAGGCTGATGAACGTGAAAGAATTGATTTCATCTATTATTATCCCAATGAGGCACTGACACTTAAAGCGTCAAAGATTGTTGGCCCTAATGGCTCTATTTGTCGCAATAAGCGTGTAGCGAATGATAGTAGTGATGAGATCATCCCTCCAGTGGGTATTTGGCCTTCGGATCATAAAGGGGTGTTAAGCATTTTTGAGTTGAAATAACAAAGCTATAAGTGCATAATGATAAAGGCTGTCTCGAAAGAGATAGCCTTTTTTAGTTATAAACTATCAAGTCAGGTTAAAGGTATCGCGTCAGAAAAAACCTAACGGCTAACGGTGTCTTCTATATTATTTACCTCTCCAGTTCTTCTTAATTTATCATCTTTTCAGTAAATTCGCGTTGCTGGATGAAAAGAGAAGACCGCTATAGCTTATAGATGGCTCATCATTATTCAAACTATCCCTGGCCTACATCATTTCACCCTACACTTGATTAAATACTCTTTCTGAGTAGAATAACTAAAAAACCGAAAATGACAGAAGTATTACCTTGTAACTGCACATCTGCTGCGTTACCATTTCAGTCGTTCTCTACTGCCAGTCTCAAAGTAACTGACCTAATGGGGGAACGAGGCAAACCAACCAATAAGTTTGATGACAATTTTTATTACTTCCGAGAGCAGGATACTATAATTTGGGATGAATTTATGCAGGATCAATGTCCAAGAGTTCTAATTCATGGTAAAGTAATGTCTGGAAAAACCAGGTTGACTTACAATTTTTTAAAGCATTCTTTACCTCTAATAAATGACTTAGCTAATTGGAAGATCTACATTTTCAATGACAATAATATCGAGCAATTCATCGACTACTTCAACGAAGAGATCAACGATAATATTAATACCCACAATGTTGTCATAGTAATAGATGATTTATTTAAATGTTTTTCAAGAGCAAATAAAAAAGATTTTATTACCGCCCTTAATAATGTCTGCGACCAACCATTCAAACTAATTACGACTTGCACAACCGCAGAATACAAACACATTCTTGAAGATACATCCAAACACTCAATTCTCAGCTGTGATAATCTTTTTAACGATGTCCTAATCAACATTGAAATTACTCCCATAAGCAATCATCAGTATACCGAAATAACTGAATATTATGGGGTAACATCTCCCCATAAAGAGACTATTGGTGAGCTTTTAGGAATTCCTCCTCAATGGAGATCATACAATGATGACGAGCAGGATATTCTCACAAGAGAGGTGCTTCAGGCAATACATACAATTGGCTACATTAATCAATGGGGAATTAAAATATGGAATGTTACCAATTATCTAAATCATAAAGTAAATAGCGATGAATGCGCTTCTTTATTCAAATACTCAAAGATCATACAATTTCCAGATGATATCCCAATAAATATCAATCGCCAACATCTTGAAATCCCTTTAAAAATACTTTGTGATTATGGAATTATTTATCCTGTTGATCACTTTATGCTAGACTCTGAGCTGCTTATTGCCGAAGATTATCGGGAACAGGTTATTCAACATCTTCCGTTTAGAATGGTTAAGAACAACATCCTCGACTTTTTCATTAGTAACAAACGTATTACGCAACTCATCACTCACCCCAAGGCATCTCAGGAAATTAGGGATCAGCTATATAGAAACAGGATTCTGGAACAAGACAATTTAAGTTTGGTTGAACACTCTTACTGTGCAACCTCACAAATGACATTTAATGAAGTGCTGAATTTTTATACCCATCATGGAGAGATTCAAGTTGATTTGGTTACACTTAGCATTTTGGCAACAAAATGCCAAACAATAGAGCAAGCCCAGATTATTCTGGAACAAACAGAACTACAGGAAGAGCCATATACCGACAATGACTCTCCATTTGGAACCATAAACAAAGTTGATATTCTGAATCAATTACTGACTAAATTTAAACTTTATGTGCTGAATAAAAGACACGATAACTACAAAGGAAGAAACACAACAATACAGAAATATTATTCCTACAATGAAACAACACACCTCAATATCATCAAGCAATTTAACTGGCAACATAGTGCTTATACTTACTATAAAGACAAAAACCTAAAAGGAATAAAAGAGATTATCCTTTATTTAACTGAAATTTACAGCTGGGATCCAGGACATAGTTGGCATCTTTTAAAATCCTTTATCAGTAATTCAGATTTACCAGCCAGCCAAAAGAAAGAAGCAGCCAACCAAATATTGAATAATCTATTAACTCGCACAAATACTAAACATAGCGATCTCTATAAGCGGAGCAAAAAGTATTTGAATGCTTATACAAATTCGTTGAATGTTTGTCTCAACCACATTATATCGCCCGAGCAACTACTTAGTGAGTTAGTGAATGATCGGAAGCTCTACAATCCTATTTTACTGAATACCTGCATTAGGAGATCGATCTCATATGAAGAAGCTAAGATATTCTTTCGTAAGATTCCAACTCCTGATCTTCGTTCATTTCATCTTCTGATAGAAAAGATTGAGGAGAATGAACATTTCTTTGAAGTGCTCGATTTAATAGGAAATTACAATCTTTATTATGATCCTGTGCTGATTTCAATGATCAATAAAAGGGCTAACATGGGTTTTTCTGCATTGGAAATCTATCATAGTATATTCGAATCAAAACGTGCTGGTTTCAACCTAACAAACAATACTCTAAATACACTCATTAATCGTGCACAATCATTTAAAGAAGTCGTTAAACTGATCAGTAAAGCTAATAACAGTGGTCTAAAGTTCAATTTAGACTTATACTGTAACTTAATTCAGAAAGAATCCAATTTTATTGATGATATAAAATCGGTTTTCTCCGATGACCAAATTGCACAGCACATTAGTGAACGATTAAGCAGGTGTAAGCAATTTACACTGACCTCAAATTTCTACAGTTCGATTTTGTATAGTGATATGTTTACAGCCTATCATTTCCAATTCTTTAATGAATATATTGATGCAATATACAATAGAGAGTTAGAACCAGATGAAAGTGTATTTCTGAATTATGTCAGCGACACCAATGGCTTTATTCATATTCTAAAAAAACTATCGAGGATTAAACATTTACTACATAAACTATCGAATAATTTCTTCGAACAAACTAACATAATTTCGAGTTATGCCGATATTGCTGCCATCACTGAACTTTTCGAACAACACAACAGGACTTTCTCTGGTAAATTGCTTAACAGAATCATGCTTTTCAAAAAAAATGATCAGGAATCATTCGATATTATGACTGAGTTGCTAGAGCTAGTCGACAAGCATTTACTTAATTCTAGAGGCTTGAATCAAGTTCTCCTGAATCGGCAATTAATCTCCGAGAATGAAAAACAACAAGTATATAAACAAGTTATTGAACATTTCTCATATACTGAATCAAAGGTAAAACCTATTCCTGAGATTTATATCTACATGATAACTAACAGCATGAATCACAATGAGGCCAGAAAAGTATACGACATGTTTAAATCGTCAGGCTTACCACGCAGTTTCGATGTATATATCAACTACCTAAAAAAGATAGATGATATCAAGCTGCTAAAGAGAAAGTTCAAGCCTTATAATCGACTATTCTGGGCTAGGAAAACCAGAATAATAACTTACGATGAAATTAGCTCATTATTCAACCACTGGTATCAACTGATTGAGAAATTAGATGATCAGAATCTCGCCGAGATAGAATTTAATACACTCAAAAAATATGAATTTCTTCATGGATTCTATCGCAATTCAATTCATTTTTCCACAATGTTAGATAGAGAAGAATCAACAGTTGAAGAGATGATCATGTATATTCAGAAGTATGAAAAGCGTAAGATTCAGACTTATAATATGCTTTTCAATAGATGCAAAAATGTAAACGATGCAACACTTGTGTACAAAAGCATCCTTGCGGATGAGAAAGTTAAAATAATACCATCAACCATTCAACAATACTTTGAGACAGTCAATGCTCTGGATCAAGAACAAAATTATTTTGATTATTTGCACGATATTATCAGGGCTGTGGAGAGCCTACCGTCTTGTGCTCTGAAAAAAGATGCAAAACACACATTTTACATTCTCTCTCAATGGCTACAACAATGTACTTCTTTTGATCAGTTCTATTCTATTGTTGAATATTATCCTGAAAAGAAGGTTAATTCAGTAAAACTGCCCTGGAAACAAAAATGGTATTATCGCGTAATTGAAGATATTAATTCTGTTGACGAAGCGATTTTTGTCTTTGAACACCTTGGTGATTGGAGAAGCTCAATTCAAGTTCAATTGCTTGAAGATCGGTTACCTGACTTACCGTCCAAATGGGAATTTAATGCTTATATTGCCGCTAAATACCCCGAAGCGACCACACCTTGGATATATGATATTACAACTGTCCATCAACTCAGAGACGTTGTAGCCGAATATCCACATTGGGAAATCTCATTTAGGTACAAATCTAATTGCGATAGTCAACCTTGGTATTACAATATCATTGAAAGCATTGAGAATCTAGATGATGCCATTTTTGTTTTCGAACATTTTGGGCCCAGCAAACGCTATCGGCAAGTATTGGATGTAGTTCAGAAATTGGAATCCTCTGCCGAACGGGAAGAATTCTTTAAACATTTCGAAGCATTCTTAAAGCAAATTCACTTTAAAGAAGAGGTAATAGAGGGTGTAATTTATCAGGGAATTTAAAGAAAAGTTATAACGCAAAAGCTGTGGCTGCGACAATTAAGAGAATTGACAGTTGTCATTTTGTCACCCCATGATTTTCTGTCTATCCTTGTTATAATAATCAACAAATTAAAAACCATATTAGAAATTTCATGGAAGAAAAAGGGTTGTAAAGAAAAGATCTAATTGGAATTACAGGAGATAAAACACTGGTTTCAACGGTGCTTAACAGGAAAAGAAAACTAACTCTTGAAATGATTCGAAAATTGGTTGATCATTTATCCATTCCCATACGATTACTTATTTCGGATTATGAACTTATTCCATAATCATACAAGATCAAATGAGACATTCATTTGTGGATGTCTCGTCTGATTATCTTAAGTGCATAATGCTAAAGGCTGTCTCGAAAGAGATAGCCTTTTTTTATTGGTACCTGTTCCTCATTTCTTACCACTAAACATTGAAAATATCCTCATAAATGGGGATTGTGCAAAAGAGAACATTGTTCGTTTTTTGTAATATGAAATTTTAAGTCATGCAAACACAGAAAGATAACATCAGAGATAAAATCCTGGAAGTAGCTCGTAATGAGTTTCTGGAAAAAGGTTATAAGATGGTTTCGATGCGATATATTGCTAAACAATCAGAGGTTGGACTAAGTAATATCTACAACTATTTTAGAAACAAAGATGAGATCTTACGTGAAGTACTCAATCCTTTAATGCAAGCTCTTGATCACATCATGGAGGAGCACAATAAACCTGAGCATCTGTCTTTAGAGGTATTCAACTCTGAGCAATTGCTTCAAGAGCATATTTTTCTGTTTACCGACTTGATAGAGAACTACAAAAAGGAACTTCACCTGATACTGTATAATGCTCATGGTTCATGTTATGAAAATTTCAGGGAGGAATATACAAACCATCATACTCAAATGGGGTATGAATACCTGAATAAGATGAAGGAAAAATTTCCTGCGGTTAATATTCAGATATCTGAATTTTTCATCCACACAATGAGTTCGGCATGGCTAAGCGTTATTGGAGAGATCGTCTCTCATGATCTGCCTAAACCTGAGATGGAACAATTCTTCGGTGAATATATGACTTTTTGCACGGCTGGATGGAAACAGCTAATGAAAGTATAATTTTTTTTGAACAACTATGAACAGCGTTCTTTTTTGAATCATTAATTCAATGAATATCCGTATCCGTCATACGGTAACAGATTTGATTACAAATATCGTTTAACCTTAAAATCAACAACATGCAATTACCTGTTTTAAAATCAGCTTTCAGTACCATCAATAATCTATTATACAAAAGTTATATCCCCAACATATTGAAATCAGCCATAGAAATAGGGATTTTCGATGCATTATCAGGCAAAGCAATGAGTTGTAACGAGCTTGTCGCGGCGATAAATACCGATTATCGTGTTACAGAATCATGTTTGGCTGTTTTGGTAGCAGCCGATCTATTAAATAAAAGCGGCGAGAAATACAGTCTGACACCACTATCGGATGACTATCTTGTGAAGTCCTCCCCTGCCAGTCAGGTTTATGCCGTATGTGAGTTTGCCACTTCCGATGGTCCTTTCAAAGGACTTACTGAGGCATTGAAAGGTAATATACCTTCGTTTAAGGATCGTATGTGGAGTAGTGAAGATGCTATTCGCGGTATAGAACAGGGAGCCAAGGCTGGTTCATTGCAAAATGCCGTGGCTTTTGTTAAAGATATTCCGGAATTTCAACAAGCTACAAAGATGTGCGACTTTGCAGGAAATTCGGGTTATTATGCCTATGCTTTCATGAATGAGAATGAACAACTACATGCACATGTTTATGATCTTCCCGACGTGTGTACTGTAGCCCGGGAGCTGAAAAAAGAAGAGGAACATTTTAATAGGATTACCTATCATAATTTTAACATTAAAGAGGGTGATTCCTTTGGAGATAGTTATGATTTCTTTTTCAGCTCTCACTACTTATATCACTTTGCCGGCCTAGGCACACTTAACGAGATATTGAAAGAGATTAACCGATCGATGAAGCTGGGTGGTCTATTCGTATCAAATCACATGGATGGGGCATTAATAGGTGATGATTTACTCACGATGTCGGTCATTGAACTGATGACTCGTTCGATGGGCTTTCCCACACACTGTATTCCGGAAGAAGTGTTAAAGGAAGCACTAACAAATGCTGGCTTTGGAGAATTCACACTACGGCGACCTGATCAGAATATTGCATACGCAACACTTCTTTTATCTGCGATTAAAGTGACAGATATTAAACTGTAAAACTTATCCACCTTTAGACTGTAATCCTCTAATATTAAAATCAAAAAAATGAGTATTCATATTATTAATCAATGGTTTGAGCGAAGAGCAAAAGCTATGATTCGCTTTCGTTGGCTCATCATTTTCTTGTTTGCAGTCGTTGTTAGTACTTCAATGTTGGGACTTAAATCGCTAAGGGTTGAATCATCATGGGATGGTTATTTTCTGGAAGATGATCCGATGCTAATTAAGACTGATGAGTTTAAAGAGATCTTTGGGAATGACAATTTCGTAGCAGTCCTTACCGAATGCGACAATTCATTTTCAAAGGAGAATCTGGAGCTTATCAGAGAACTATCAAACGAATTGCTAGATAGTATTTCGTATGCAGAGAAGATTACATCTCTTACAGATATTGAGTTTATGACAGGGACCAGCGATGGTATGCAAATTGAACAAATAGTCCCTGATGTAATTCCTTCTGATCGAGCCTCTCTTAATGCTATCAAAGACAAAGCTTTTAGTAAACCGAATATCGCCAAACGCTTGATATCGACAGATGGAAAACTAACCTGGATTATCCTTAAACTAAGAACATTCCCGGAAGATACAGTATGGCGAAAGAAGAGCGCCTTATCGCCTGAATATATTACAGGTTTGGAGACTGATAGGATTGTAGGTAAGGCAAAATACAGCGCTCTGAATCCTCGTGCTACAGGAATGCCTTATATCACATATAAAAAGCAGGTTTATTTTGGAAAGGAGGCTGGGAGGGTAATGAGTTTGGCATTTATACTGGCCATTTTCGTGCTTATATTTGCTACTAAATCTCTGCGTGGTGTAACTGTGCCACTAATCACATCCATTAGTTCAATAGTGATTATATACGGCCTTCTGGGACATATTGGTTATCCTATCGATAGTGGCATGATGAGTATTCCTATATTGTTATCATTTGCCATTGCTATAGCCTACAACATTCACCTGTTTTCATTTTTCCGTAAAGAGATGATTCAACATGGAAAACGCACGAAAGCTGTTATTGCTGCAGTAAAAGAGATGGGTTGGCCGTTATTATTCTCAGCATTAACCACCATGACAGCCTTGCTAACATTTCTGGTTATCCCGATGAAGCCCCTTCGCTTTGCAGGTATTGCAACAGCTTCGTGTGTTTTGTTTACCTTCTTAATTGTGATCCTGCTTATGCCTGCATTGTTAAGCTTTGGACGCGATAAAAAGCCGAAAAAGAAAATCACCGAGAGAGGCGGTCGCTGGATAGACTTACAGATGGAAAAACTTGGTAATTGGGTATTAGGACGACCACGAAGTATTCTGATGATTTCTGAAGTAATTGCCATTTTTCTGTTGGTTGGAATTTCGAAAGTTCAGCCTGCTTTTGATATAGAGAAAACGATGGGGCGCAAGATTGAATATGTCGACAATCTTCTTGATGTATGCGAAACATCTTTGGGATCAATTTACTCGTATGATTTACTGATTGAGTTTCCTGAGAACGGATTGGCAAAACACCCAAAGAATCTAAAGAAGTTGGACAAGTTGACTCAATATGTTGAGACCTTTGAGCTAACAAAACGTACAAGTTCAGTTTTAGATATCGTAAAGGATTTGAATCAAACACTAAACGAGAATAACCAGTCGTACTATGGTGTTCCTGATAATGCTAATCAGATTGCCCAAATGTTGCTGTTGTATGAAAATGCAGGAGGTACAGAATCGGAATATTGGATCGACTATGATTATAAGCGTTTACGATTGATGATTGAAATGTCTACGTTCAACTCGGGAGAGGCAGAGAAAGAATTGAAAGACCTTGAAGCTAAAGCGCGGGAATTGTATCCAAAAGCGCACATCACCACAGTAGGTAGTATTCCACAGTTTACTTCGATGATGCAATATGTGGTACGCGGACAAATACAATCGTTCTTTATTGCACTAGCAATTATTGCAATACTTCTGATGATTGTGTTTGGTAGTGTGCGTATTGGTTTCATAGGATTGATACCAAATATTGCACCGGCACTGGCTGTGGGAGGTACCATGGGATGGCTGGATATTCCTCTTGACATGATGACCGCTACCATTATTCCGATGATTCTTGGTCTGGCTGTCGACGATACCATTCACTTTATCAATCATGGACACCTTGAGTTTAATCGACAGCGCAATTATCGCCGTGCAATTCTTCGTTCATTCCGTACTGTGGGGGTAGCATTAGTACTTTCAACCTTGGTAATTTCAGCCAACTTTATTGTCTATAGTACCTCTTCTGCTTTGCAGTTTGTAAACCTGGGTATTCTTGCAATTATCGGTATTGTATCGGCCTTGTTTGCCGACCTGTTTATTACGCCATTGCTATTCAGAAAGCTTAGAATCTTTGGTGAAGAAATTAATTATCAACCTTCTAAAAAGCAACAAAAATGATACACTTTAAATATTACATCGTAGTATTACTTTCCATGTTTTTCCTGTCAAAGCTTGATGCTCAGGATATATCAGGAAGAACAATCATGCAGCAAGTAAAAGATCGTCCGGATGGGAATACCAGGTACTCGGAAATGACCATGAAGCTAATCAATAAACGAGGTAGAGAGAGGGTGCGCAAGGTAAAATCATATTCCATGGACATTGGGGTAGATAAAAAGACAATTATGTTTTTCGATTATCCAGGAGATGTAAAAGGGACTGGTTTCCTTACCTGGGATTATGATCAAATTGGTAAGGACGACGACAAATGGCTATATCTACCTGCCATGAAAAAGACACGCCGAATTAGTGGAGCTTCGGCAAAAAAGGATTATTTCATGGGAACTGACTTTACTTATGATGATATGGGAAGTAGAAATGTTGATGAAGATGAGCATAAACTTCTCCGGGAGGAGACTATTGATGGACACAATTGCTGGGTAGTTGAATCTACTTCGAAAGACAGTCGTGATATCTACTCTAAAAAAATATCATGGATACGTAAGGATTGTCTGGTAGCTGTGAAAGTTGAGTATTACGACAAGCTTGATAAGTTGCATCGTAAGCTTATCCTTTCGGAAATTAATAAGATTAATGGATTTTGGATGGCTCAAAAGTTACATATGGAAAATGTGCAAACCATGCATCAGACTACACTACTAATAGAGCATCCTAAGTTTAATATTGATTTGGCAGAAAACTCATTGACAGTAGCCAAATTGGAAAAAGGAACTATTTAGCCTTATTTCTCATGAAACCATGCTTTTATATGTTGCTCCTGTTGCTCTCACTCCAGGTGGGGGCGCAGGAGCTTAAGCTTAACGGATTTGCCGATTCGTATCATGCTGTAAGGAGCTCAGGCGATAATGATTTTATGAGTTCCCGCAGTCGCTTACGAACAGAGTTAAGTCTGACAAAAGGTAATTCGTATCTATTTGCATCACTGAATTCGGTGCATAATAATATTCTAAATGACGAGACAAAGATTGAGCTGCGCGAAGCATTTTTACAATATACTGCTAATAATTGGGATATAAAGATTGGCAGACAAATCATCATCTGGGGTGTTACTGATGCGATGCGTATTACCGACCAAATCTCTCCTATGGATTATACCGAATTTCTTGCACGCGACTATGACGATATTCGTGTACCGGTAAATGCCGCGAGAATAAAGCTGGTAAAAAGAAAGTATACCTGGGAGTTTGTTCTAGTACCTGTTCCTGAATTCTTTATTATACCAGTAAGTAGTGATAATCCTTGGTCGGCATTCTATAATGCCACTCAAAAGATCGTATTAGATGAACAAACTAAACCTAAAACAACATTGAAGAATACCGAGTTAGGCTGTCGTTTTTCATTTTTTCTAAGTGGTATTGACTTCTCTTTTTCTGCCTTACATAGTTGGAACAAAATGCCAATATTCAAGCAACAATATTCACCAGAAAGAGATACGATTTTTCTATCACCTCTTCATAAACGGATGGAGATGTTTGGATGTGATTTCTCTGCTCCGATTAGTGAGTTCGTAATACGCGGTGAAATGGCTTCTTTTATTAATGAATTACAAGAGGATCGTTCTCGTAAAAACAGTGTACATTATTTGCTTGGTGCTGACTGGTATCCAGGAAACGATTGGACTGCTACCATCCAATATAGTCACAAACATATTAATGGTCTCTCTCTCAATAAAAGAAGTACCAGTACTAAAATCAAAGGACTACAGGCTGCAGCGATTCCTGGTATTCTGGCTGACAATGTGAACTATTCCAATGGTGACTTAGATGATAGTACGAGTGCCCCAAAGAACATACATAGCAACTCAAAGCTGATGACGTTTGGAATAACAAAAAAGTTAATCCGTAGTCTATTATTGTTATCTACTTTTACTTACTATGATCTCAACAATCATGGATTATTTAATCGCAATTATGCTGATTATTCTATTTCCGACCAGATTCATCTAATCGCAGGATATGATTGGTTTGAAGCCAGCGAGGGAATGTTTGCCACTTACAAACACAATTCAGAGTATTGGATTAAAGCTAAATTTTGTTTTTAGATATTGGACAATACGATTTATTGAAAATATCGGGAGCCACTACCCAACCACCTTCAATGTTATTGGGATCGTCCAGATAACCAGTAGTGGCCTCTCCTCTCTGGTACTTCACAGCCTTACTGCGCGAAACAGCTTTCAAATGATAATCTCCAACTTTCATTTCCAGGTCATTACCATTCTCTATTGGAATATTAGTCTTGATAGTCGACACCTGCGCATATACCATAGTTTCTTCTGGAACGGGCTCATACTTCAGAAACTCCAGCGTTGCGTCCTTATCCTCCTGTCCCTTGCTCAACTTATACTTTCGTAGGAACTTCTCTGCTGGCACAATCCACTCTTCATCTTTAATCCCCTTGCAAAAATAATCTCCAGTTAGTCCTGCAACATTTCCTTCCAGACTATTCGCTACGTCATTTTCTGTTAGTTGCTTCGCTTTTACTGAAGCAGTCTTCATATACAGTTTCCAACAAGACTCATCCGTTGGAAGATAATTAACGTCCTCTCCAAGCCCATTCAAACTATCCATGATCTGCTGATTGATCGTATTATCTTTATCAGTCTCACTTTTCGAAAGTTTCTCAAATGGCATCATACAATTATGAATCTTCAAGGCATCATTTCGATCGGCTCCGTATACAAAGCCAAATAGCACACGCTCAGCCATCCATCTGCGATGTTCCAGATTTGCCATCACTTTGCGATCATCACTCAAATTAGGTTGCTCAGCCACATTACGCACTTCATCAAGTCCGACATCAAAGCTTCGCAATATGTAAGGGTAGTTGTCTACCAGATATGCACTTGCCCAAGAGAATGATGATTCAGCATATGCTCGTTCTTCATTTTTATCCTCTTCACTCATCTCATTACCTACCGACTTCTGATAAGCAAAATGAGCCTCAAGAGCAAGGCGATTGTGTACTTTATCGAAGCGTAGATTCTCATCAATCATTCCGAAAAAGAAGATGCTAGGATATACCTGATCATGCAATACATGTCGCTTGTATTGCCTCACAAGCACAGGAATTCCTTTTTGATAGATCTCTCGTGGAAGCTTCAAAGCGACAGAGAGCGACGTATCAGCATGTTTCATACAAATAGCGAGATACAGCAGCTTATCATCATTGGCACTCCATGCTACTAACTTGTCTTTAGTAGACTGCGCATAGATATCTGCATCCAAAAACTCTAATTCTATATCTTCCAATGCATTAATTCCGGGGAATAAATTCAGGAAATATAGCTCATGATCGCGACAGTTTTTATCGATAAACGTAAGCTTTAAGTTCTTCTTTCCTTTTTGATAATTAGGAAAGTGACAATGATGGATTGCCTGTGATGCAAGAGCTACCGACATACGATTGAATCCTACCAACACAAAATGAACATGCTTATCGCTGTTCTGATGAATCCTTTCATAGTCGAACTGAGGATATGCAGGTTGCTTTCCAAATAAAGATGCAAAGTTGACAAATATGTGACGTGCCCAACGTTCGTAAAAATTAAATGGAATAAAGTTGATCATTCCGCGCTCCTTTACCTTAGGATTATAATCTTTCGCCATTTGAAACGTCGACAGTTCATTAAAATGGACATAACAAGGGATAGTTGTGGTGATCTTTCTATCAACAACCTCATTAGAGATTAGCTCAAAACAATCAACATTACGGGCATCACCGCTATCTTCACCATCCTCTCCAAGGATGATAATCTTACATGCACTCCAAGGTTGAGTACGCTGAATCTCTTCGACTGAATCACGCGATCCCTGCATTACATATACATGCTTCTCCTGCTCTTTAGGTAGATTAGATTTTAGCTCACGCGACACATCCTCAACCGACTGTTCAGTAAGAATAATTACATCACATTTATTGGTACCCTGCTCTTCAAAGAAATCTGTTACATACCCCAAAGTCATTGGATGATATCCCACAATGATCAATTGATTATTAAAGCTGTAGTTTCCATACCCCTGTTTGTATCGCTGTACCCGTTGATCGTAATAATTGGTCACAACAGCAATAAAAATACCTCCCAGAATTACCAATCCGGACAAAGAGAGTACAATGGCAATAGGTTCACTTTTAATAGAATAATTGCTATTTTGAAAAGTCCCTGCATCGAGAAAATTATAAATAGCACGTAAGGCATTGTCATTATGGGCCAATATATTTCCTGTTTCCACCCAATTTGCCAATCCGATTGCCGCCAGCCATATCACTACAATAATCATGGTAATGCCGACAAGCTGAGGCATAATAGCTCCCGACAGCATCCGGTCGATTTGCTTCTTCTTACGAATATACAACCAAATGAGCCATACAAGTAAGACCGTAAAAGCAACCATTATGATAACATTTACATACCTCATCAAATCAATGGTTGACAACACATTAGTTAGACTCATCATAGTATACATGATTTAATTAGTTATTCGAAAGATAATTGCAATAGCTCAAATATAATAAAATAGGTGTTCGCATTATTCCAAAATTATCATCTTTTATGTAAATTTCGGAGATGCCTTCAAGGAAAACCAATGGATCCTATCACGTCTGTCTAACGTTGATAGGTCAACTCTTAAGGCAAATCCAAAAGAACAACTAAACAATCGTAGATCTATATGTCAAAGTCCGTATTTATCAGTTACAGAAGAGCAACTAATGAAGAACAAGGTTACAAACGCTTTGCTGACCATATCCGTGATGTTTTAGGCTACTTTATTCAGGAAGATGAATTGTTTTTCGATCAAAAGACACTCCTGCCTGGGGATGTATTTTCTGATGAGCTAAAAGATAATGCTTCAAACTGTAAAGCTTTTATCATGCTGATAAATAAGAATTGGGAAGAGTCTTTCTCTCAAAAGAAAGCAAATGGACAAGCCGACTTTGTTCTTGAAGAAATACTCTGTGCCCTGAATGCTCCTCATAATGTGGTATTCTTCCCTCTGCTAGTTAATAGAGGGAATCAAGTGCCTAAATTGGAGGATCTCCCAGAGGAATTGCAACAACACCCAGAACTTTGGCAGCATCATGTTCATGCTATTAGTGATGAGTTCCCTGATTTACGATCATCTTTAAAGGTTTTAGGAGAAGCAATTACTTATAAATTTCCGACATTAACCACCAAACAACTACCTTTCCAGTCGTACTCGATTGATACTCTAGGTGCTACTGACCTGATGGGGGAACGTGGCAAGTTGGAGAATAAGTTTAATGAAAGCATTTACTATTATCGCGATGTAGATACTATCATTATGGAGGAATTCCAGCAGGAACAGTATCCCAAGATATTAATTCATGGTAAATCGATGGCAGGAAAAACCAGGTCGGTGTATCATTTCCTAAAGGAGTCATTAATACAAATAAATGCATCAATTCAAACAAGTATTTATATCTTCAACGAGAAGAATATTGGTCATTTCATCGATTATTTCAAGGGGGAAATTAAGGAGAACCTTGACACCGATAATATCATTATAGTGCTTGACGAACTTTATAAATGCTTTTCACGCGTAAATAAACAGGACTTTGAGACTGCCTTTAGTAATATTTGTACCAAATCCTTCAAACTAATTACGACATGCACAACAGCAGAATATCAACGCATGCAGGAGTATGCAAAACAACATTCAAGCATTATCTGGAACAATATCGACAGTACTGATTTTAAAACCATTATGATTGAACCTTTAACACGTGAGCAGTTTCATGATATTACCAAGCAGTATGGTTTTAAGACTCCTAAAGGAGATACTATTGGTGAGTTGCTGGGAGTTAACTACCCTTGGAATTCATATAATGACACCGACCAAGATGGTCTCACAAGAGAGGTACTCAAGGCAATACAGAACTTAGGATACATCAAACGTTGGGGCGTTGATATCGATGACATTATAAGTTATTTGAACGAAAAAGCCAATGACACAATGAGTGCTTCGGAATTTAGACGCTCAAAGATGATTCAAATTCCAGATAATAGAGAGGTAAGTTTCCGTCCACGTCACCTTGAAGCTCCTTTACAGGTATTATGTGATTCAGGGATTCTCTATCCCGTTGATTCTATTGATGAAGATACAGAATTAATCATCGATGAAGATTACCGAGATAAAAAGATAAGGCAACTCCCTTATAAGGAGGTGAAGAACAACATCCTCGATTTCTACATGACCAACAAGAATCTTGCACGCCTTATTGTGCAAGATCAGGCTGATAATAAAAGTAGAGAGCAGTTATTTAAAAGGAGATTGCAAGATGAGGAAAACCTGAATTGGGTAATAAATGCCTATTGTAGAACCACTAAGGAATCGTTTGAAGAATCGCTGGAGTTTTACGAAAAGACGGGAGATGGTGAAGCAAACTTTGATTTTGTATCCCTCAGATCTCTAGCCAGCAAGTGTGAAACAGAAGAGCAGGCTAATTTCATTCTAAAACAGGCAGAGCAACTTGTAGACACAGAAGAAGCGGATGATCCAACTCTTTTTATCCCTCGCAAAATTGATATTCTGAATCAACTATTGACGGTTTTTCCAGTTGATACCCTATGCAAACAACACCCTAATTATAATGGGAATAACGACTTGCTAGAGGATTATTACACCTTCAATGAGATAACGCACATCAATATCATCAAGCACTTATCTTCTAATAGGCAGATTTTCAATTATTACGAAAGCAATAACATTCAAGGATCCAGCAAAGTAATCAGCCATTTAGTTTCACATTATAGCTGGACTCTCAAACAATACAAGCGCATTCTGGGGGACTATATGCTACATGCCAACTTACCTGCGAAGGAGATGAAAGACGAAGCATTATTACTCTTAAACAAAGCGATTACCAATGCGAAAGAATATATAGACGGATTATATAACTGGGGGAAAGAGCATCTGGAAATTGATACCATAACCCTCAATCTTTACCTTATGCGAACAGAACATCCCTGGCCCATACTTAAGCAGTTAAAGGAAGATCGGACGATCAAAAACATCATCTTATTGAATACCTGTATTAATCAATCAAAAACTTTTGAAGATGCTAAAACATTCTTCCTAAAAATACCTGCGCCTGATGACAGATCTTTTAACTTCCTGGGCAACAAAATTAAAGATAAGCATAGCTATGAGGAAGTAATCGATTTAATGACCAAACACACCTACATTCACTATGAATTTGCATTGGCTTCACTGATTAAGAAACGTGCTAAAATGCAAGTATCTTCAACAGATATTTATAGTGAACTATTCGAATCAGACAGGCTAAACTTTACATTGAACAATGTGATGGTAAGCGAGTTGATTAATACCGCAAGTTCATATAAAGAGGTACTTGATTTGGTTAATAAGGCTAGAAAGAGAGGCTTACAACCTGATTTAGATCTCTATTCAAATCTTATTCAGGCAGAGCGACGCTTTAAAGAAGAAGTACTAGCAACTTTTTCTGAAGATGAACTGGAACAACACATCAGAAATAGATTAGCCCAGTGCAAACAATTCACCCCTCACATATATCTCTATCGCGCGGTATTATATAATGAACTGTACGCTAATTATCACGAACAATACTTCAAACAGTATGTCGATTCATTATTAAATGATGATATTGAATTTGATGAGTTGGTAATTAAGAACTATACATCCAACACACAAGGATTCTTCACTATTCAAGAAAAGCTATCGAGAGTTAGTCACCTAATCAACAAACTGGCTAATTACTTCTTCGAACGAAATAACAACATCACAAGTTATGCCGATATTGAGGCCATTACAGAATTTTTCAAGCATCACAATCGCACCTTACCAGGTAAACTAATCAGCAATATTATCGAATTCAGAAGAAACAATTCAGAACATGTAAATATTGTAGAGGAGTTAATTAGATTGGACAATCAACATTTATTGAAATGTTGGGATATGAACCTGGTAATTCACAATAGCGATCTGGTACCAAAGAACCAAGAGTACGATATTACCAAACAGGTAATCGATCACTTCTCCCAACCTGAGTCTCGTATTAAGCCTGATGCTGCAACCTATTCCTACTTAATAACAGCCTGTAAGAACTATCAAGAAGCATTAGATGCATATAATGCATTCCAACGATCAGGATTGTCTCCCAATCACCGAGTCTTCATCAACCTACTGAACAAAGTAGAAGATTTGGGTACTTTGAAGAAATACTTTAGCGAATTTGAGGAACTATTTTTGAATGAGCATTTCCATGGAATTAAACAGAAAGACATTAATTCGATCTTCAATAAATGGTATGAACTTGTAGAAAAATTACCCGATGAGAAACGGAAAATTAAGGAACGAGAGGAACGCAAATACAACGAAAAAAAGCATGGATTCAGAGCCGAAGAATATCGACTATCACATGTTTGTCATTATGAATTTGAAACAGTAAAAGAAACCCTTGACTATATTCGGGAGTCGGATTACAGGAACACGACTACATATAATTCTATCTTCAGAAAATGCAAAACAGCCAATGATGCTATTGCCATTTATGATAGTGTTATGTCGGACTACAAAGCAGAAGCAAACATAACCACCATTTCGAACTTATTTTATAGGGTAACTACATTAGAGGAGGGGAACAACCATTTCCACTATTTTGGCAATGTAATGAGGACATTTGAACAGAAGACTTCCTTTAATCTATCTAAAACACTGATAAGTTTAAAGAAATCACAGAACAATAAAAACTCCAATAATCTTGATAAATTCAAAAACACCATTAATACCTGGTTAAGTCAATGTTCCTCATTAGATCAGTATAAAGAGATCATTCAATACTTTCCTGACAATAAGATTGACCAAGCTAAAAAACCTTGGGAACAGAAATGGTATCGTGAAGTAATTGCTAGTATTGATACTGCCAATCAAGCCATATTCTTTTTCGAGCATTTAGGAAACTGGAAGGGCATTATACAGGTTCAAGCACTAGAAAACCAAATAAGCGATTTATCTGAGAAGTTTGAATTCAACACCTACATCAAGAATGAACACACTAACATGGCTATTCCCTGGCTGTACGGGCTTGAGAATATTCAGGAATTCAGAGCAATGTTTAAAGAATACAGAAGGTATCAGATTACCATCTCTAAAAATAGTCTCCCGTGGAATCAGAAATGGTACCACAATGTTATTGGTAGCATTGATAATTTAGATGATGCGATATTTGTCTTCGAGCACTTGGGCACTTGGAAGCGTTATCCGCAAGTATATGATGTGGTAAAACAAATAGAATTTGCAGGAGATCGTGAAGCATTCTTCAAGCATTTTAATAGCTTCTTACGACACATCAACTTTAGGAAAGAAATGATGGAGAAGCTAGTCTACCAGGGAGCTTAGGATTATCCAATAGATCGGGCTTTAAAAAGCCCGATCTATTGGGAATTACCTTCTAGGTTGAATAATAAAACTAAACCTTAACGGCTTATTCGCATCAATAGTATATGCTTTATGAGTTTTAGCTCCCCATGAATCATCACCACCTACACCATGAATCTTATAATCGATATTTATATTGATGAAGTCGCGACGAGCAATCTCATAATCATGAAGCGCTGATTCCAAATCCTTTTCAGTATAAGGCCATGCTCTAAAATTGAAAGCCTTCAGTCCTTTAATTGTCAATCCGCTTCCCTTTTTATCAAGGAAAGAAACGGTACGCACATCACAACGATTACTATTATCCTGAGGAGATACATAGCGCGTATAGAACTCCTCTAAAGGCAGATTATATTTTCCAATAAAGCTTGCAGACAATCGATCAGGATAATTCTCAAAAGGTCCTCTTCCATACCATTTAATTGTCTCGTTATCAATAGGCACTCCCATACGGAAGCCAAACTTAGGCATTAAAGGATTCTTATCAGATGTAGGCTTGTAATCAGCAGCCACACGTACCCTACCCGCTCCATCTATTGAATAAGTCACCTCGAAGTCAGCATCAATCTCATCTAACTTCATCTGAAATACCACATCAATAATGCGACGTTGCTTCTGCTCCTTCACCTCAATCTTTGTGATCTTGCGATTTTCTGCTGCATGACGCCACTTCTCCAATCGTTTACAGAAGTTATTCTTCTCTTGATTATCGTTCGCAGGTTTCCAAAAGTAAGGTTCTATCGGATGAGCAAGATACTCTTTCTCATCATAAGTCATGCTAGTCAACGCACCATTTCGAGCATCAATCTTGATCACAAAATCATGTCCTGTGACTATAAACACTCCTTTTTTTGTCGACACTTTCATGCGCTTCAGCTTAGCTACTTCAGGCATTTTAAACTCATACCTTGTTAATGGAAGCTGCTCTTTAGCCACCACGAATCCTTTAGAAGCCCACGAAGTCTTCTCTTTCAATCGGGCATAAACATTAAGCAGATACTCACCTTGTGTGTGATCTACATTAGGCAGACTAATATTCTTAACAGCAAACGCTCCCGGCACTCCTGCAATATCTTTCAAATCACCCGAAGCAATACTCTTACCATTAAGCAACAGTTTCCAATCGAAAGCATAAGCACTAAGGTTGGTAAAATTATTCAGGTTAGAAATCCTCACCGTAGCAACTGTAGATGAAGGAAGCAATGCGATTGATTTAAGTTTAGACTTTTTCTTTGATTTAGGAACAAATACATCAGTCGCCGTATTAGATGCCCCTGTAATTCCATCAAGCTGAAATTGGATAGCCTGATGCACTTTCTGAGCCTCATAATAATGAGGATTAGGCACACGATCTGCCCCTATTAATCCATTAATACAGAAGTCCTGGTCATTAGGAGTATCTCCAAAATCACCACCCATGGCCCAGTATTCATCACCATTTAATTTCAACTGTCGAGGATCTTCAGGTAAACTCAGGGCACTACCATCCTTCTTTTTAGCGATTCCCTGATCGACCCAATCCCAGATAGCACCTCCTGTAAAGTGATCGTTGCCATAAATCAAATCCCAATATGCTTTAAAATCACCCAATGAATTCCCCATGGCATGTGCATATTCGCGCATAATAACTGGACGATCAACATGATCCACCAAAAACTTAGCTAATCTGTCGGGATGAATATACGACTGATCATACATATCAGAAGCATTCAGATCACTATCAGAGAAGACAATACCATCAGGAACAATAGCTCGTATTGCTTCTGCCATTGCTACGAAGTTCTGACCTTTGCCCCCTTCATTACCTAGTGACCAAATAATTACACTTGGATGATTTTTATCTCGTTCTACCATGGATACAGCTCTATCAACATGAGCTAATTTCCAATCGGGATTATCCCCTAAAATGGTATTTCCAATATTATATCCATGAGATTCCTGGTTAGCCTCATCCATCAAGTACAATCCGTACTCATCGCATAACTGATACCAAAGTGGATCATTAGGATAATGACTAGTACGTACAAAGTTAATATTACACTGTTTCATCAGCTTAATATCCCTTATCATCGTCTTACGGTCCATTGTACGACCAGTACGAGGGTGATGTTCATGGCGATTAACCCCCTTCAACTTAATAGGCTTCCCATTTACTTTCAGCACACTTGCTTCTATCTTAACTTCACGGAAGCCAAAGCGCGTTGGGATATATTCAATCGACTCTCCCTGATCGTTATGCAGACTTAATAGTATGGTATATAGATTAGGTGATTCAGCACTCCATAACTGAGGATTCTCTACAGGCATTGAAAAAGCGACTTCTGTCTCTCCTGCTGTTCCTACCTGTGTTACTTCAGCATGTAACTCGATTTCACTTTGCTGAACAACTTCACCTTCATTATTATAAACAGTTGCTTTTACCAAGTAATTTTCAACATTTAACGTTGATTCATTCTTAACCTTTACCTGAAGCTTTAACATTGCGTTAGCATAAGCGTCATCCAGCGTACTGGCAACATAAAAGTCGCGAATATACACAGGCTCTTTGGCAATAAGCTTCACATCACGATAGATCCCACTAAATCGCCACATATCCTGATCCTCAAGATAACTACCATCCGACCAGCGATAAACTTTAAGCGCAATACTGTTCTCACCTGTAGTCACAAACTTTGAGATATCGAAGCTTGCAGGAGTCATACTTCCCTGACTATATCCTACTTGCTGTCCGTTTACCCATAAATAAAATGCCGACTTCACTCCATCGAAATGCACGAAAACAGATTTATTCTCCCATGCTTCGGAGATCGTAAAAGTACGTTCGTAACATCCTACTGGATTACGATATTTAAAGCTTGTATAATTTGGATCGGGTTCTTCTGTTACCTTAGGATGGTCTTTCTTAAAAGGGTAGGTAATGTTGGTATAGATTGGAATACCATAACCCTGCGTTTGCCAGTTACCAGGAACCTGAATGTTAGACCAAGTAGTATCCGCAGGTATTTTCGGAAAACTTTCTGCCTCTTCAGGAGTAGCACTCCATTTAAATTTCCATGTACCATTTAGCGATTGCTCGCTTGAAGTCTCTTTAAAAGACAAAGCCTCCTTTTTGGTAGTGTAAGATTTATAAGTAGCGACAGTTTTCTGTTTGTTTCTTTGAATAACCAAAGGATTCTCCCAATCAGGTTGTTCCTCTCCATCTCCTTTGAGTTGCTGCTGACTCTTGTGTAAATTATTCTTGACTGTCTGCGCTTCAACATGCTGTACATACATCAACGGCATCATTAAACACAGCATCCACAAGGCAGCCAATAAAGTTGTTCGTTTCATAATAGTAGGTTATAATCTGGTAAAGTTGCAATACACCACAAAAATAATACCATCTACAGCTTTTCCAAAGAGTATTTAATCTAGTATAAAACGTTTACGATACAGATTAGAGAAAAAATGAAAATTTAACAAACTGGCAGGACCATATGATCCTGCCAGGTGAAACACTCCGTAATGAGTATTAAATTATTTGTACACAGCAACTACCAACCTGGATTCTGTACCAGATTTTCGTTTCTATCAATTTCTGATTGTGGAATTGGGAAAAGATAATATGCAGGCTTAAAGACACGAGTCTCAAATGTAGTTCGATTAAAGAAATCATCACCAATACCTACCATCTTCATTCCATGGAAATCGTTATTCATAATATCTTCAGCAATCAGCCAACGTTTGATATCAAAATAGCGTAATCCTTCAAAAGCGAGCTCCACTTTACGCTCATGATGAATGTGCTCTCGCATTTCATCCTTAGAAAGACCAGCAGGATAATAGCTATCAACTGTTAATCCTGCACGCTCACGAATCATTCCGATATACTTTCTCACATCAGCATGATCAGGACCTACGGCCTCATTCAATGCTTCTGCATAGTTCAAATAAACCTCACCTAAACGGATATGCATTGCTCGCAATCCTGGATTAGCACCATTTACTTTATAGGCAGGATTTACACGTTTAAACACAAGGTAACCAGTGGTACTTGTAGTTGGATTCTTTGATGATCCATCTTTACCCTTCAATGAGAAGTCTACAATCTTCTTGGTCACAGCCCACTTCTTTCCTGAGTAGGTTACCGACGCATAGAAACGTGGTTCACGGTTCACATACATATTGAAAGTATTAGCCTCGGTATAAGCATCGGCAGCAGTACTTTTTCCAGTCTCCGAATAAATCGGACTCGCATCAATGGTAAGTCCATCATTCATAAAGTAGGAATCAACCATTTCCTGCGTAACACACACACGACTATATCCAGCAGCATGACGAGGCAAACGACTACGATCATGACTTGAAGCACTTCCTGGTTTTCCATAGAAAATAGCCTCTTCAGTGTGTTCCAAGAATAGATCCTGATATGACGCTAAAGGATCAAGATTACCTGCTCCATCGTATACCTTATGCAGCTTATATAAACCTGTACTTTCAGCATGATCAATCAATGCCTTATTGGCATCAGCAGCCTTTTGCCATTTCGATACATCATAAGTAGTATTGAAAAGAGTAGTTCCATCAAGATTCTTCACATTAGCATAAGCACTATTCCCGTTGAATTGCGGACTAGCTGCATATAATAAAATACGTCCACGTAATGCCAAGGCAACAGCCTTGGTTGGTTGACCAGTCCAAATTTCCTCTACCTCATTAGGTAACAACTGTGCCAGATCACTCAATTCTGTATCAAACCAATCAATAATTTCATCAAATGGAGTACGCGGACGCTGCATAGTTTCAGAATCAGCATCTGCAGGTATTTCCTCTAAAATTAATGGCACTGGACCATATTGACGAACCAATAAGAAATAGTAAAATGCTCGCATAAAACGCGCTTCCAGCATCATTCCATCAACCTCATCTTGCGTTAACTGGTCAGGAATTGGTTCAACATTATCAAGGAAGATATGAATAGAACGAATTGCCTTATAGTACTTATTCCAATTATTGGTTCCATTCCAGCTACTATTTGGATTAATGTTACCAAGGTTAATCGCTGAGGCACCGGTACCTCCGTTACCCGCAGAGATATCTCCTTCATCTGATATGTAAGACCAAAATTCTCCATTATGTAGCGGATCAAGCTCGACATCTGGCATGTAAGAATAAGTATTAGATAGCCATTTGCGAACCTCATTTTTATTCTTGAAGACCATATCCATGGTCATTGAGTCATCTGGTTTCTTGTCCAGAAAATCCTCGCAAGACATAGTCAACAAAGCAAGGATAATGTAATATGTATATTTAAGCTTCATGTTCTAAAGATTATTAGATTTTTAGATTGATAGATCGTTGAAATATAATACGGCACTTTCACAATTGCCTGATGTCTTAAAATACCGTTCAGTTCAACCTTTCTACCGTATACCTTTTAACCATTTTATAAATTGATCTCTAATCCAAAGGTTATAGATTTCAATGATGGATATTTCATTCCTGAGCTTGTTCCCAACTCAGGATCCCACATCTTAATCTCTTTACTCCAGGTATAAAGATTAACCCCACGAGCAAAGATTCTCAATGAACGTAATCGAATTTTTCGAGCCATATCCTTACTAATGCGATATCCCAACTCAACGTTCTTCAAACGAATGAAGCTCGCATCGCGTTGCCACCATGTAGAAGCACGGTAATTGTTACCATTAGGGCCAGAATAAAGACGAGGCCAGATCACATCCTGCGACTGATTCTCTTCAGTCCACCTATTCTCAATACTCGTATAAATGTTACCACGCACCCCATTATTGAAAGGAAAGAAATCTGTACCAGTCATCACACGAGTAGTATTACCTACTCCCTGGAAGAATACTCCTAGATCAAAATTCTTATAATTCATATTGAATCCCATACCATAGGTAATTTCTGGCAATGTTGCTTTACCAATAGCAACCTCATCATATGAATCGATAACACCATCATCATTTATATCGCGATAACGAATATCACCCGGACGTACAGGTCCGAAAGTATGTTCAGGGATTTCACCAACTAGAGTTCCTGCTTCAACATCCGCAAAATCATCATAAGTAAACAATCCTTCAGCAATCAAACCGAACTGCTGTCCGTTTCGCTTACCTGTTCGCATTTGATAAGCATATTTGCGTTCTGGTTCATCTTTCTCTTCAACAGTATTAGTCGCATATGTAAAGTTACCACGTACCCCTAGTTGTAGATCCTTATTGATTTGCTTCATGTAGTTAACTGACACATCAAGTCCCTTATTCGACATCTCTCCATAGTTTGCCCAAGGAGCATTGGTATACCCACTGGAACCTGGCAACGATGTACGCTGAATAAAGATATCAGAGCGATAATCATAGAAAACATCAGCCTGAATTTCAAGACTATTAAACAGCCCCAATTCAACTCCCAAGTTGGTCTTTCTTACCGTTTCCCAAGTCAGGTCATTATTTCCAAATTGACCTTCGGCATTACCTCCCCAGTTATAGTAACTTCCAGGCTCTCCATATTTATAACCTCCTGCACCAGTATTAATTGTGGTGATATAAGCAAAACGACGCCCACCGATATTATCGTTACCAACCAATCCATGAGAAGCTTTAATTTTCAACTTATCAATCACATTCTGCAAGCCTTGCATAAAGCTTTCATTGGTTACCATCCAACCAATAGCTACAGAAGGGAAGAAACCAAAGCGATTACCTTTTGCAAAATTCTCAGAGCCATTATAACCACAGTTAAATTCTGCAAAATAACGATCGTTGTATGCATAAGTAGCACGTGCTGCAAAACCCTGGTTCAAGTATGGAAGAGAAGAAATGGCACTTCCAGCACTAGTAGAAACATATTCACGCTGATTGTAGAGTAGCAGTCCACCAACTCGATGATTACCAAAATTGCGAGAATAATTCACTGAAGCCTCGATGTAAGTAGCACGATTACCAGAAAGACTCTTACTATAGCCCAGGAAAGGTTGTCCTTCAACTGTTTGAACAAACTCAAGATTTCCTTCCTCATCACGTCCTTGGGCAATAAACTGATCTGGATTCTTTGTACGATTGATTGAGTTTGTATTATAGGTATCGAAAGCAAATTTTGCTTTAGCCTTCAATCCTTTAGTAAGGAAGTCAAGGTCTTGCTTTACCTGAATCATACTCTCTAGTTTATTTTTCCATTCCTGACGGTAACCAGTCTGTGTTGCCATAGTATATGGATTACCATCAGCACCTGCTGTCATGGCCAAAGTTCCATCGCTATAACGGGAAGGAAAAGAGATTGGATTCACGCGCATTGAGTTACTAAGGATATTAGCTACTGGTTGTCCAGGGGCATTACGATCAGACAGGTATCCTCCAATATTTAAGCGAACACTTGTCGATTTTGTCACATCAATCGTCACGTCACTACGGAAATTGTATCGTTTCAGTTTAATATTTGTATCATAATCAACCAAAGGATCCTCTTTAAACATACCTGTTTCCTGAAAATAAGACCCCACCATATGATATCGAATTTTTGCACTACCTCCCGATAACGAAAGGTTATAGCGACTGTTTGTTGAACGATTATTGGTCACCACATCCAACCATTTTACGCTAGGATATAGATCAGGATC
Organism: Puteibacter caeruleilacunae; assembly: GCA_005217565.1. GTDB lineage: Bacteria > Bacteroidota > Bacteroidia > Bacteroidales > Prolixibacteraceae > Puteibacter > Puteibacter caeruleilacunae. Next base: position 240,543 of record SJCO01000001.1, on the reverse strand, counting down.
CTCACCGCTACGAGTGATGGCAATTTCCTCTTCAGTAAACACAGGTTGCTGACCTGTTGCTATCAACGCCTCATTGTAAAGTTCTTTATAGCGTGCACCATCTACAAATTCAGGTAGTTTAGTCGGCTCTGAGAAGCCATGCTCGGTGCGAAACTTAATATTAATCTTACCTGTTTTTCCTTGCTTCGTATTAATCAGGATAACACCATTAGCCCCGCGTACACCATACACAGCTGTTGCGGATGCATCTTTTAATATGGAAAATGATGCAATTTCCTCAGGATCAATATTACCAATACCACGTTCAACACCATCGATTAATACCAACGGACTTGAAGCTCCCTTAAAGGTACTGATACCACGAATCCAAAAATCAGCCCCATCGTACCCAGGTTCACCACTTCGTTGAACAGCAATAATACCAGAAAGCTGTCCTGCAAGACTGCTGGTTATCGATCTACTTGGAGTCTTAAGGTTATCTACTTCAATGGTCGACATAGATCCAATAACGCTGGCACGTTTTTGTTGGCCAAATCCAACAATTACCACCTCCTCTAGTTTACTTACATCTGGTTCAAGCGAGACATTAATCAGGCGCTGATTCCTCACCTCTACCGACGTCTTCTTAAAACCGATGAACGAGAATGTAAGTACCGACTTTTTACTGGAAACTTCAATATCATATACACCATCAATATCGGTAGTCACACCATTGGTTGTTCCCTCTTCAACAACCGTCACCATAGGAACAGGTTTCTTTTCATTGTCAAGCACCACCCCATGAATTTTAATCTTTGTATCAGCTTGCTGCGCATTACTCTGAGCTATAGGATTAGCCTTTGGGAACAACACCACTTGTTTATTATACACCTGATATCCCAGCTGTTTATCCTTTAACACCTCATCTAGAATACGCTCAATAGTTGCCTTCTTTTGGTTGACATTCACCTTTTGTGAAAGATCAATCTGATTTACATTGTATAGAAAAGAGAATTCACTTTGATTCTGAACCTCCTTCAAAAACTGCTCTAATGTGATGTCATGTAGCTTTAACGACATCCTTTTATTCTGGGAATAAACACTGGCGTTAGCTACCATTATTCCACTGAAGATTAAACAGATAATTAGACGCATAACTAGAAATGTTTTCGCAAAGTTCTTCCTGTGCCATTGGAAGAATTCGCAATGAACAATTTTTTTCATAAATTTGAATTTTAAGTTTACATTGTATGTTTACTTGAGTCGGTAATCATGTGGCGTGGTACCGACTCTTTTTATTTTATCAGTTTTGTTAGGTTATTTTATCCATATTTTATTTCCTTTCTTTTCATAAGTTATAGGTATCGTTTTCGCAATTAGTCTTAGTATATCAACAATATCGTTTTGTAATATCACTTCTCCGTGATAGAACTGTTTTTCCAATTCATTATTCTCTACAATAAAGGTTACATTATAGTAACGCCCTATTCGTTTCAACAATCCAGGAAGTGATTCCTTTTCAACAATTAAATATCCTTGTGTCCACGAGGTGTAAATATCAGTATTAACCTTACTCTTTGTTATCAGTTTATCTTGTTTAGAATACGCTGCCATTTGTCCAGGTGCCAGAATTGTTGATTGTTTAAGGTCACGATTACTCACATTCACTTTCCCCTGGGTAAGAACAGTGGTTACTTGTTGATCATCAGCATAGGCACTTATATTGAATTTAGTTCCCAATACTCTTACATTAACCTGATTGGTTTGTACAATAAAAGGCTGACTGGTATTTTCTGTCACATCAAAAAAGGCCTCCCCAATAAGCTTTACCTCTCGAGTATTTCCTGCAAATTGCGATGGGAAAGTCAACTGACTTCCGGCATTCAAAATTACTTTGGTACTGTCTGCTAACACCAAGGTTACTTTATTACCATAAGGCACTAGAATTGTCTTAAGTTGCCCTACCTTATCATTAGCTTTTTGAGCAGCCTTATCCTGAGATTCCTGCTCATATGTCTTATTATCTTGTTTATCCCCTTTGAAAGCCTCATCTCCCGCCACCTGTAATTTTCCAGAAGAAGTAACGTGTAAGGTTGAAACCTTCTCTTTAATCACCATCTGATCATCATGAGAGATAATCGTTGTGTATTTAAGGGTGTCACTCATAGGAAGTTCAGCAACTCCTTCAGGCATATTATAAGAGGTTATCAGATAAATGGTAAGCATTGCAGCAACCAGTATCGATGCTGCTGAGGCAATTCTTAATCTCGCGAACATCCGCTTCCTGTATAACTGTCGCTCAATACGACTATATAGTTCATTGGGATTGGTAACGTTGTTGTTTTTCTGACTTTCCAACAAACTTATCAGTATTTTTCCCAACGTACGTGTTCGCCGATTTACGTCCCTTCCATTAAAAAGTTTTCCCTGATCTTTGGAGAACTTCTCCTCGTTCGACAATATATCTTCTAAATTCAATTTCTTCTTCACGATTTTTAGTTTCTACCATTTAAAAGGAAACTATTTCAATTTTATCTACAGAAAAAATGAACTTTTTTCACAAAAAACTCAAACAATCCCCATTAACACCTAAATAACAACACATTACACTTACAACTTTTCTTTCCAGATGTATTACAAAAAAATACTTTAAGGGGCACTATAGTTTCAAAATTGCTGATTCACAAAAGCTAATGGACCAAAAAACTGGCAAGAGTGAAGAGTTTTAATTCCTCCCGTCGAAGTAACTCTAAATAAACGGAATTATTAATTCTTTTCGAATTGTTGTATTCTGATGTACGGTAAAACCAATAATAAAGACGCTGTTTTATTTGGCAACTTTTTACAGATATTCTCTCGAATAGTCTTTATCGCACGATAAACCGACATACGAATCGACTGCTTTTCAATCTGCATCAATTCGGCAATCTCATCATACGACATCGACTGAAAGAACCTCAAATAAAGGGCTTCTTGCTGTTTAGACGGTAAGGATTCAAGTTCATTTTTAACCAGCGTTGCCAGTTCCTTTTTTTGCTCTGTATCGACAATCGTATCTTCTATGGAATATTCAATAAAGAAAGCATATCCAGTATCATCATCGGTATGCTGAAAATTCTTCGCTCCTTTAACTGCCTTCGCCAATTTGCGCCGTAACGATCGATACAAATAATACCTAACATTATCCGTCCGGCTCAATCGAGCCCGATAATAAAACAAATCAACAAACAGATCTTGAATACAATCCTCTATCAACGAAATATCCTGACAATATTGGCGTCCGAAATGAAGTAAATGCCCCACATACTTATCGTACAACTGACGAAAGGATGTTTCATTACCAGTAATGATTTCATCCCACAATTTTCTGTCGATATCCACATCAATCGTCATCAGTTAGCTTAGGTTCGTTTATTGTTATTTTTCGTTAGGTCTCATTCTACCTTAAGACAAAATGAGACTCAAAAATAGAGATAAATAATAAAAAACACCTGCTTCGTGCTAAAATGAATAAAAAATAGTGAACCATTTTCAATTAAGAGATCTTTCGAGAATATTTGATAGACTAGAGAATTAAATTCATGTAAACACTTAATATACAACCACATAAAACAATCCACCCTTACAAATCAAAGCAGTACTATCCGAATATAATTATTTATAATAATCAGAATTCAATCAATTCATGTTTCAAATCTAAACTCGAGTTACTTGGGATAACTTGGACAATTCATTTTCTTTATGATTAACCTTGGTGTCTGCAATTATTACAATCAATATACAATATCAACTGCTTAACACAAACACCAAGGTTCTAAGCAAACACACAAAACTTATTAATCTCAAATTCTACCCATTATATTTCTATGATCTGCTAAATTCTTAAAGCAATATAGTTTTACACATTTGTTACCTATTTAACAAAATCAAGCTAAACAGCTAGAATCGTTTTAATATATTTTTTAATTACATTTAGTCACTTATCAACTTTAGTTAACGGATTATCATCGAACGGATATTTTTCGCTTACAATATGTTATCACGTTTCAATTTATTTCTTCGTACAAAAATTCACTATTACCTCAGGACCTGCAACTCTTCCTTTTCCCTTGTAATCGAATTCTATAAGGTTTTTACCTTCACTAACTTTTATACAATTCTCTGACAATTTCATTTTACTCTTAACTTGGTGGTCTTTGGAATAATGCAGACAAAATTTACTATCCTTATGAACAATATAATCTCCAGGTTCAAGAACAAAGGGCATTGCAATTTTCTGAGCTCCTACTCTTAAATAAATGCCTTTAACCGCCTCTTTTGCAACTTTAGGAAGACGAATTACATACTGCAACTCTTGCCTCGGACCTGCACAAAAATATTCCCATATAGAGGCTGTTGGTTGTCCTGGTTCAGTAATCATATTTGTATGTTTATAATCTAAAGATACACGCAGTTCTTGGGTCGTTTTCATTATTGAGGAAGATAAAGTATTAGCATCATGTACCCCTCCTGCTTTACCACTTTCCGGTGCCCATGATTCAATGAATTTCAATTTTACTCCATTTTCACCTTGAATTAGTCCATAGAAAGTAAATGGATCGCGAAGCTTTTCTTTTTGCTTCTCAGAAAACATACCTTTCATTCTTGCCTCCTCCCATTTTTTTATTTCAGCTAAAATAGAAATGGCTTCTTTATTTATCTCTTCAAAGTTAGGACTGATATAAAAATCCACACCTGCATCATAACCTGCACACAATCCCATAACCCATTCTATATCCTGTACTGTGGTATTTTTATCAATTCTAAACTGTCCCATTTTGCGTGGTAGTAAATCCTCTTTTAATGATTTCTGAACATTTAATCGGTGACTAAGATGTGCCTCTCTAAAATTTTTGGAAGTCCAAGGCTCACCCCAACTTTCATTTGCAAAATAATGCCAACCAAAATGAGTAACATCTGAAGAATTAGCCAATATATTCGGATCTTTTAAGTTATCAAAGAACACCTTAACAAACCTATCACAGCCATAGCGACCATGTCCAGATGTTAGTCCGCCCTCAATACCATCAAAACTTATTCTTTTCAGCTTAGTCTCATTAAAGAATCTTGCCAAATTTATCGCCATCTCATCTTGTAAATTAATGTTAGGGAAAAAAACCTTATAACCATGAGATATAAGCCTACCAACTTTTTCGCCCTTATTGTGTGCTTCAGCCTTAGTACCAAAAGCGCCACGTTTACATTCTATCAAAGTCAACTTACCATCAGTTGTAGTAGTAACATACTCTATAATCTCATTACCGATTTTAACAGCAGCATGTTTTAACCACCTTGGATTAGCTTCTCTTCTATTTGGATCGTAATAGGCAGACCGAACATCCTCATCTTCAAGTAACAGTTCAGTATCAGTTTTTGAAACGCTTCTCCCAAGCCTAGTTACACCTGCTAATGCCAAATCAGCATGGGGCTTTGGACTAATATATGAATCACTTGTAGTAATGAAGTTTGTTAGTGTATGAGCACCCAAATTTATACCACTCTTAGCTGCTTTTTCCGAACATACGCGAACTGAACTATATCCATTTGGGAATGCTTCATCATCAACTTCAAAATGTCCCCAAGTCTTAAAAATACCGCCATGATAAACACATGTAATTCCAGCTTTTTTTGCAATATCAATACATGCATCAATGTTTTCAACATTATAGGATATAATGAATTTTGATGAACTTGAATATTTCGAAACCTTATTCCAAACCCCATCGGTTTTTATGTATGGTAAGTTCTCTTCCTTTGTTATTTTTTCAATGACAGCTCTTAGTTCACTAGTTGGCACACAATAAAGCGCATATCTTGCTCCCTCAATTTTTGCATCACCATCGTTCACAGGTACTGCTTGTCCTTTTTTTTGAATGTAATTGTCAACTACTCGCTCATAAGATCGATTGCGAACAAATCCGGTTAAACTTGCACCACCTTCAATCTTCTTTGCAGCATTTCCAAATCTTTCTCTATTTACAATTTCAAATCCACCACGACTCTTAAGGTTTAATCCCATCAAACCGATAGCGCAATTATCATCGTAAGCTATTCCTATTGATTTTCCAATTTTTTGGGATGGAAGAACGTGATATGGTCCGAGAACAACTTTTTCAACTTTTGTTTCACTTTTAACCTCAATAATTTCAAAAGTTATGTAATTACTTTTTCTAACCATCTTCACTTTAACTTCTGCCCCCAATCCTCCAAAATTAAATTTTAATAATTCGCCTGAACTCGTCCAACTTGTACTTGGATAACTAACACCTTTATTTCTGACAGTAAGGAATGAATTATAATCCGGAAGTAAAATATTCTTTCCAGTCCTCTTTTCCAATAATTCTACCATTTTCCCCTCCTTGTCTAAAGTAATTTTGAAGAAATCATTCTCAATAAGGTTCTTTTCCTGAGAACTAACCAGCACAATCAAACACATTGCACATAACAATGTTCCAATTAATTTACTTAACATTTTTTACAATTTTAAATATTAATAAAACTCATATTTTACTATTTTTAGCATAACGATTAGCCGTTTTTCAATATTCAACAACGACTCCATTGCGTACTCCGATAAACTATCTTACAGTACTTTACCCCAAACACAGTGTCATTCATTTAATGTCATTTGATAATTCGAATAGTCTATTACCAAAATGGCCTGAATTTATCCGAAGTGTTATGGTCTAAACTTGTAATTATTTTATTCTTGCAATTATCTAACACAATGGTACGAATCTAACGACAAACCCCTTTACTCATATCATTTTATTATGTACTCAGACAATCAACCACCTAATTATGTACACATTAACGAAGCACCTTCTTTGGTTTTATTGTCAACAAAAATGTTAGTCCGATCAATAATGTACAATTAGCACCTATATTTTTGTACATTTTTAAACGAACCTAGTTGTCCTTTCAACGAAAAAAACAGGATATTTAAACAAGGGAAAAAGATTAATTATTTATTCTCACGTTGTACTTGATGTCTCACAATAAAATCGCGTTATATTGTCTTTACCTGTTTTGTATAACAACCAAAACAGATAATCCCTAACTTCTTCAATGGATACCAATAGGTATCAATAATAATAAAAGTCAATCAACATGTATTAGACACAATCTTTTATTATCGAATAATGTATCGGTTACAACTAGTCATAAAATCTTGTAAGTTATAGCAAAAGATATTTACCCTGATAATTACAGCAAAAACCACACTTTTCACTATCTTTACAACAGTGGTATTCAACCATCGTACTTTTTCAAATGTTTCCAAAAGAAGACATTTTCATGATAAAAGGTTTCCAAAAGCTATATATTTTAATAGCTCAGGTAAAGGGGGACCGAATGGGATGCGAAGAGGAACCGAAGAAGAGAAGACTCCAACTAAAATTTGACAAAACTCCAACAAGACCGCGACTGGCATTGGTCACTGTTCCATTCATATTAAAAACTTCATTGATACTAAAACAAAGTTTACTCAAACTCTCCCTTCATTTTACACACCTTCTGCTATATGCTATCTTTGAGATAAAATAAAAAAAAGCTGGCATAATTCATAGAATCTACCAGCGTAAAGTATTCTTTAATCCGACATTTTCATACAATCAAGATATTCGATACATTCCCTTCAAGGGAGTAATAATATCATTTGCCGGAAGAAATTAAACCATGCATTGCTTTTGCAAAGCGATTACCCAGCATTACCATTCCATTTGCAGTATAATGTGCATCATCGGTTGGAGTGCGGGGCAAATCCTTAGTCACTACCAACGATGCAAAAGGGTCTTGAGCACAAACATTAAATTGAGCAGTCTGCACAATATTCTTGTAGCACCACTTGTCTGATACCTGTCCGATTACCACGGGTAATTCATCATTCTCCAGATAGAATCTCACTTGATCTATAAAATTGGTTAATAGAAGTTCATAATCCTTGGCCATTTTCAAACTTAAACCAGCCTCATGCTCTCCTTGCATCCAGATGAATCCAGCTACTCGAAATGAAATCCCGTGTTTTTTTAAATCATTCAATCCTTTGGTGATATTTTCAATCAAATTTTGATATAACACCCCGGATGATTTTTTATCAGCACCAGGATACCAATTTTTCCCTTTATCATTGAAATCTTTACATTGAGGAATAAAATCATCATAATCAGCAGAACGAGCAATACCTGTTCCTCCAACAGCATACTTTAGAATCGCTATTTTTCTCTGCGGATTTCCTGCTGTCGTTGCTTTTCCAAAACCTATTTCCGGACCAAAGGAGTGTTTGCCAACGTAAGACGCTCCTACTCGTAAATGGATCCATTGATTCTTAAATTCTTCAGCAGCATTACTTCCGGGCCAAAACATCACTTCTGGTTGCGAACGCAATGTCTCAGGGAAAGGTGTAGGAGTGTAAGTGTTAATATTGTTATATCCCACAGCGTTCGACTGACCGGCAAGGATAAACACATCTACAACCTCCTCTTGATCACTACCTTCTGCAGATAGCCCATTCGCGATTGAGATTCCTGACAAACCAATTAGGAGACAAATAACAAAGAGATACTTTTCTATATAATTCATTTTTCAACTTTTGCTTTAATATTTACTTCGCAAGGAAAGAGATCCTCCATCCTCGCGAAGTAAAATATTGTTGGAATTATTTAGCTTTCGCTGTTTCTACTTTATCTTTTAGCCTGATGTAGCCTTCTAGTTTTAATTCGGCACCATCGCTGAATTCAGCGCTAACACGAATATTATTTGCACCAACCTTCAACAACGTCTCCTTTGCTCCAAACTCGATAGCTTTCTTGAAACGTCCTTTGTTATCGTATACCAATAGCTTATCATCACCTCGGTAAGTCACAGCCCAATTAGACTTTAACTCAGTTTCAATTTCAAAAGAATCAAAACCATTAAAATCGATCATGATCTTATTGATAGATCCCGACTCACCAATAGCACCAATCACCATATAGAAAGGTTGATCGCTTTTTACATTAAAATCTACACTCACATCGTTAGGCTGCCCAGGTTGTACCATTTCATTCAACAACTCAAACTTCTCCTTGGTATAATACTGTAACTTGAACTCCTTGTCGCTTACTTTTTCCAGTGAGAAATCTCTGTTCACATCCTGCAATAGCTTTAATTGCTTCTCACTGAACACCTTCTTCAAACGAGCCTCTTCCCAGATATTAATTGCATGAGCAATTGCATCAAACTCTGGATTCTTCTTAAAATTCTCAACTTTACTAAATAACGCATAACCGGCATCATATCCTGCAGAGCGAGCCAACATATATTCAAATTCTTGTAGCGTTGTGGTAGGAGTCAGTAAGAACCATCCCAAGCCATTAGGAATATAGTTTCGCTTCAATAACGCCTGATTTTTATAGCGATAATGTCCCTGACTTTTGGTAAAACCGCCATACCAAGGTTCTCCCCAGTTTAGGTACGATACAGTATGCCAGTAGTAGTGATTCGAGCGACTGGATCCATTGCGTAGTTCGTGATTCAATTGCTTAGTCAGCTGCTCACTGAAGTAATCCATGCCAAACTCTCCTTCGCCAGTTCCCCAGCCTCCTTCATGCCCATCGAAATCAATCTGTCCTACACCTGTATGATTCAAGAAATTAGCCAGATTGTTGATGATCTCTTTCTGGAACTCAAATGTTGGGAACAGCGTCTTGTAACCATGGTCAGCCAAACGAGCAGTCACTGCACCTTTATCATGCGACTGGGCCTTGGTTTTGTATTGTCCTCGTTTACAATTAATCAAGCGATATGGTTTATCTTTCGACACTCCTGCAAAGCGAATGATTTCATCACCAATACGTAACGCCTGACAAGCATCTTTAAAATCATATCCATCGATATTCTCCACATAGATCTCAGTATCTGTCGCTGAAATAGGCTTTGTTAGTACAGTTTTACAATAAGTCATCAATCCTTTGTGAGGAATAGGCGACACATACGCATCGTTTGTAGTAATAAAATTAGTCAACGTATGTACTCCTAAACGAATACCTTTAGCTTGCGCTTTCTCTACACACGCTTTCATCCCCTCCCATCCATTAGGGAACGCATTTTTATGAAGATCGAAATGTCCCCAATTAGAAAACGGACCGCCATCGTAAAGTGTCGTAAAACCAAGCTTCTGGGTATACTCCAGACATTCATCGATGGTTGACTCAGTGAATGAAGTAATAAAATATGGTTTGTTAGCTTCAGGACTCACCTTGGCCCAAACACCGTTGATTGTTGCATGAGGAAGACCTTCCTTCAACTCAATCTCTTCAAGGCGTGACAATACATCGACCTCTTTACAGCCAAACAATGCGATTGCACTTCCTTGCAATTTCCCATCAGGATTAGCTTGAATAACAGCATTAGGAATGCGATTGTTCCAGATTGTGTGCACACGGTCTTTGTTACGGTTGATACAATATGCTTGCAGACTACTACCATATGACTCTTCGGTCGCAGCAGTACCACGCGCCTCATCGCTACCGTCACGCTTTAGTAATTTCCCACCTGTAGTTTTGGCGTTCAAACTCTGCATTCCGATAGCATACCCCTGCTCTCTTACTACACCAACAATCTCACCTATTGTTTCATTAATTGTTGTAGGGAAAGGACCATATAGCACTGCATCAATAGGCTTTTCATTCTTTACCTCTGCAATAGTGAATTTTAGGTAATTCTTCTCTTGCTCATATCTCAGGGTGATTTCAATCCCCTGCTCAAATTTGGCAGTAATGTTATTCTTTTTCCAGGTAGCACTCTGCGGATATAATGTATCATTATTCACACGTAGTGAAATAAGATATCCTTCTGCTCCTGATGGAAGATATTCCTGATTTCCTTTCAGACTTGTAAGTTGTAATTTATTATTAAACGAAAGTGTCAAGCCATTTACCGACAACTCATTTGTTTTTTGTGCGATACCCGAGAGGGTGGATATCAGCAAAGCTAAAATAATGATGGTTTGCTTCATTCTTTTGATATTTATTGATTATTCGATTAGTGGATTGCTAGAATACGTTGGTTTTATTCCACGCATCAAAGTCGGTGTTTATTTCCAATGTATTCTTGCGATTATCCAATACAATGGTACGATTCTAGCACTAAACCGTTATACTCAAATCATTTTTTGATGCACTCAGATAATCAAAACACTGATTATTGGGACATTAACAAAGGTGGTTTTATTTTTCAGCAAGAAGGAAATATAATGAAAACAGGGGGTACTTATTTAAAAGTACCCCCTGTTTTGTACATTTTTGCTTTAGGTGATATTATTTTTTCGCTTCGTAATTCTGTTTTCCTTTCTTCATGTAATCAAGGACACCTTCGTTCCAGCTTTCAACTCTTTCGGCATAAACGCCATCAGACACCAGTTTAGTAGCTTCAGACATAAGCTTCTCAAGCTGCTGCATCACCTCATCGGTTCCCAGATAATCCCAAGCAATCTCTTCTGTCATGTGTTTATGTCCTTTCAAAGCACTTATAGGGTAGGAATTAGGATCATTATAGCGCTTCTCAATCAATGAATAAAATTCCAACATAGGCTTTGAAGCTGGACCAAAATAGCGATCGAAGAATTCACTAATCAGTTGATGATAGTTCAGGTTACCATCAAAATACATTTTCATAGTAAGATAATAATCAAGCTGTTCACCAATACCACAAAGAAATACACCATCAATACCATCTTTTGTGTACTGATGAATGATATCACCCAACAGATTAGCACTAAAGCCAGGGAAAACACCGAACTTCTGGATTACACCACGTTCCATAGGAAAACAATAGTAGTTCCACATAAACACATCGCTATTGTTTTTATTTGCATAATCTACCCAGTCGTTGTAAAAGCCCTGTTCAACCTTACGCACCTCTTTACTCCAGCCCCAATGACGAGCATGAGTACAAAGATCAACCACTACATTATCTTCCAGTTGTACATCAGAAGGAAGGTAAGCATAATCATGATATGATAGTCCGACGATATACTTATCGGGGCACTCCTTCTTAACAATCTTGGCAACTTCGTTTACAAAATTCCAGATATAATTAGTAGCAATACCACTGTTAAAATGACCTTTTTCAATATTCCCTTTATCCTTATTAATGAGCTTCTGACACTCGTCACATTTACACCAGTAGTTATTATCCATTGGAGTAATATTAAAATAGTCGCCCGATGCAATAGCCTTCCCTTTCAGGATCCCCTTTTGAAAGTAGTCGATAGCATCCTGTGCTACCTGCTCAATTAACTTCCTATTGGAGTAGCACAACTGACGTCTATCTGCTCCTCCTTTTTGGCCCTCAGCAAAAAACTCAGGATGATACGACTCAAATATCTCACTATCCTTATTCAGGAAACGATCCTGGAAGCTAGTCAATGCATGATTGGTATTAAACTTCAATCCGCCCACTCGCAGTCGGCGCATGTATAGCTGACTCATATCGTTTGATGGAGAGAAATGCTGCTCCTTTTCGATTGGCCAGTTATAGATGGTACCCACACGATATTTCATGGTCGGTTTTGTTTTAATTGATACTTCTTTCAATGAAATTTGCTCAACCTTATCGTACACAACATTTCGAGGATCTGGGCCATAGAAACGTACTCCAAGATACTGCTCAATAAAGTCGTACACAGCATAACATGTAGTCACATTCTCATGCATACCAGGCAGGGTAACCTTTACTGCATCACCTGCCAATCCGTTAGCCTTTGAATAGTTAATTGTCTCTGCTCCGTCAATACTACCGACATCACTACCACAAAGAATAATTCGTTGATCATTAACATCAACCACATACTCCTGGCCCGATAGACCGTCGATTAACTCATTACATGCAACAGATGCTCCTACATAAATTGGAAATCCATTACCAACAGTATGCCTAATCTCAGCTTCTAAATCCATCGTTTTTTGCAACCACAACTGTAACTCCAATGCTGCAAGATTAACACTTAGATTTGTTTGCGCAGGAGTAACAATAACAACCTCCGTAGCAGAAGTCAGACAAGTCTTTTCTTTGGCTTCTACGCATCCGATGCCTTGCCATAGCAAGATCAGTAAAACAATTAACTTTCTCATTTTCTTTAAGCTAAATTAAAAAGGCCCGTCATCCAACGGGCCCTTATCCCACCATAACCCCTTGTGGCTAACAATAAATCTAAAATATTACAAGGGGGAATTAATATTATTTACCAGTTGATATACCAACCAGCTTCAGTACTTAACTTGCTCTGTACACTCTGATCGCCAGGAGCAATAATGCTGGCATACTTTGAGAAATTGCCCGATCGACGAGCATAGCGCAACGCTGTTTCGTAACGTTTTCCTTCAAAGCATAACTCCAGATTATTCTCATGGAAAATCCACTCAAGCATATGTGCTTGCTTCTCCTCATCTGTCCAGTCGACAGCCTCCTCAGGAAGCTCAATATTCTCAAGACTTACACGCTCTCGGATACCTTGATTGAAACGCAATTCTCTATGCCAACTACTATCAAAAGGAGGTAAAAATTCACCTTTGTTACCATCCCAGTATTTCTGTGGAGTTTTATCAGGCGAGACACCATCATTCAAGAAGATATAAGCCATATCAAAATCGCCATTCATAGCCAGTGCTTCGCAGAATTTCAGATGCAATTCAGCAACTCGATAGAATACAAAGCGAGGTACATTCATGCGCTCATACTTCATTACCCGAGGATGATCACCTTTAGCAAAGGCACACTTCTCTCCACGATATACATCACCTTCGTTAACAATCAGCTTAGGTATCTCATTCTTAAACTCTTCGATGATTTCATTGGTAGGTTTAAGCTGATAATCATTATCGTTATGCTTAAACAACTTATGAATTTCAAAGATCTGCACATTCTTTTCCTCAAACTCGATAGCTGAGATAATCTCACGATCGGCACCTGTAAGTACCGACGAGAAAATCTTGGTATAGTCACCATCATCAAAAAGGTCCTTCTTCAACGCATATTTTCCGTTAGCTGCATTGATAGCACGCTTAAAGTAGTAAAGTGCACGCGGGTAATTCTCTGACCACAAATACAGATCGCCCAACAATACATTAGCATCGAAATTATAAAAGTTGAAGTTAGCTGAAACCTTAATCAGCGATTCCCAGTCTAGCTCGTTAAACATATCAACATCCGATGATTCAATGTCGTCAATTAAAAGAGGTAAAAGTGCATCAAGAGTAAGGTCAGGCATCTCACTCACCTTCTCTACGTCCAAATCGGTGTTAATTGGAAGGGTATAGTAATGCGCATGACCATACAATTTACCAATTGTAAAGAAGATATACGAACGCACCTTAATAGCATCAGCAATATGGTTTCCCACGATGGTCCAGTCGGCCTTAGGATTATCTCGAAGGAACCGTTTGGAAGAAGCAATAAAGTCGTTACATGCATTCACAATTCGATAGTACTTCAGGCTATTACAGTACTGATTATCGGCAGTATAGTTATGACTTTTGATATTAAGCAAGTCGGCCGATGCCTGTTCTGTTGGCTCCAACTGCTCACTACGAAGGTCATTCAGTACAACCAAATCGTCAGTAATTTCCTGCATCAGACTATAAATACCAAGCATGTTACTACTTAGCTCTGCCTGTGTAGAGTAGTTCTTCGATCCCTCAAGGATTGTATCATTATTAACGTCCAGCGAATCATCACAAGCATTGAACAACACCAGTAATGAAACTAATATCCATTGGAACTTTTTATAGTTTATTATCTGTCTCATTTTATAATCCTATTTGTAATCCAACAATAAACGATCGGGGATTAGGCATTTTTCCATAGTCCACTCCTTGATACGCTGCATTATCGCTATAACTAAACTCCGGATCATATCCTGAATATTTACTAGTAAACCAAAGGTTATATCCACGAGCATATACCTTCATCGATTTGATGAATTTGTTGTTAACTCCAAAGTCGTATGAGACTTTAACATCCGATAGTTTCAAGAAACTACCATCTTCGATAAAGCGACTACTAAAGCTGTTATTGAAGACAGGATCGCCATAGTTTAAGCGAGGAATATCAGTTATATCTCCATCTTTAGTCCAGGCATTCAACACATTGCTAGTCTGATTGAACAATGCATCCTGTCCCTCGGTAATCATTCTCGAGTAGTTGAACACGTCGTTACCTACGCTATAAGAGAAATTTACATCAAGTGCAAATTTTGCATAAGCCAACGACATACCGAATCCTCCAAACAAGTCTGGATTTGCATCACCAATTAATGTACGGTCGTTATCATTGATAATACTATCTTTCTGATTATCGGCAAACTTAACATCACCAGCCTGGTAGCGATTACCATTTCTAGCTTGTAAATTATAACCATCGGCCTCCTGCTGAGTAGCAATCACCTTTTCCATTTCAAGACCATAGAACTCATAGCTTGATCCGCCTACTCTACTGATCACCGTTCCTCCGGGTATTGCAGTAATGATATCATTACCACCAGGAAGTTTAGTGATCTCTTCGTTACTGTGTGCTACATTTGCATACAAGTTCACATTCACCTTGTTCACGTTAAAGTCAGCAATTGCACTAAGATTAAATCCAGTAGATTTCATCTCACCTCCATTGACGAACATACCTTCGAAACCTGTGTATTCCTCTTGTTTTTCAAAGACAATCATATCCTTGATTTTATTCTGAAAAGCTGAGAACTCAACATCAACCAAACCAAACAAGCGGGTACCCACATTAAACTGAGTAGAGTAAACATCCTCCCACTTCAGGCGCGTGTTAGCAAGGTTTAATGGTTGCAATCCTGCAATATTCACAAAAGGCGTACTTTTAAAGTAGCGATTGGTCATCTCGTTACCAATTTCAGTATTACCAGTCTTCATGAAGCTTAGAGAAAAATTAAGTTCATTCATAAAGCCATCGTTATTCTGAAGGATATCATAATCCAATTCACCACCATAGAATACACCATAACGATCGGTATTCTCACCAACATTACTATTACCATCAATACTCACATATCCAGTAGCACTAAGGTTATCGGTAAGACCTATAGACGCATTTCCGTAGAACTGCATCAACTTAAATCCGTAGAAATCACCCAGTACTTCTCGAATATCGTTGGTTGAAGCTTGGTTAAGAGTTACGAAATCATCGTTAGGCGTATTGATACCAACTGCATAGTCGTTTTCATACTCACTCTCCTTATAACGTGCACCGATAGTAGCTTTCAGTCCGCGAAGAATATCCTTCTGCTGATAAGTAAGTTCATAGTCGAACTGAGTAAAGAATTGCTCCCCAAGAAAATGTTTTGTCATATTCTCGGCATACTTATTATAGTAATAGCTAGGAGCAATAGCCTTGCTTGTTCGTCCACTAATAAAGTTATTCTGACGGTTTTTAGTGGAGTTTAATGCCAATCCAAGACTGGTACTCCATTGCTCATCGAAACGATAGTTAAACGTCAATCCAGCGCTGATGTAATGTCCTTTAGAATAGGTCACATTATCCTTGAGAATAGCAATAGGGTTACTTACTCCAAAACCATAAACACGGGTGTAAGCCAATTGCTCAATGCCATCGCTGTTCAAATCACGAACACCCAACATTGGAGTTCTGGTTAAAGCACTCATTAGCGGATTATTGTTAAAGCTATATCCTGACTCGATTGCATTACTTTTAAACTCGTTTAGTGTAGCAATCACGTCGATCGTAAAATCTCTAGTTACGTTGATATTACTGTTAAATCGCATACTAAACTTATTGTAGTTGGTCTCTTCAGCGATCCCTTTGTCATCGAGATAACCTACCGACAGGTAATATTTCGCGATAGCGTCCCCCCCTTGCACCTGCAGGTTGTAGTTCTGACTAAATGATGTTTTATACACCTCATCCTGCCAATTGGTATTGCGGTTAAAGTTGTTATAAGCTACATCATCAGAATTATAGAACAAGTAAGGATACTCATCCTGGAATTCGTAAAGCTCGTATTTCGACTTTAACACATCGATTGCATAAGAATTGAACTGCTGTGCAGAAAGCACATCCTTTTCACGATAAAGGGTATTAACACCCATTGCAGTGTTAAAAGAGATCGCTGTTTTCAAGTGGTCGTTATTCTTTGTATTGATAACAATAACACCTCTACCAGCTTGCGAACCATATTTCAATGCCTCAGCACCTGATAACATCTTAATCGATTCAATATCATTCCCATCAATTTGTGCCAGTGCATTATTCACCAATCCTTCAATAACAGGACTTTCATTAGCCTGAATATCATATAAGATACCGTCGATCACATAAAGCGGTTTCACACCAGGAATAAGTGATTTAAAACCATTCACCAGAACATTACTTCCCTCGCCAGGCATACCACTTCGACGCGTAACCTTTACGCCTGCAAGTTTTCCTTTCAGCTGATCCTCAAAGTTCAGAATATTCTTTTCTGTTTTGTGGATACTCTTGTGTGTATTCCTCATCGCAGTACTATCAACCTGAGCCCATAATGGAGCCGACATATACAGCAAGGTGAATACTAATATGAATATTTTATTCTTCATTGCGTTTGATTAATAGTTGTTACTAGTTGGGACGAATTTAATCCAGTCGAACATCATACGATTCCAGTTCTTGTTACCATTTCGTTTGAAGACAATCTTTAGATCACCCTGTTTAACTCCCCACTCTTCCGGTAATTCATCCCTTCCAAGGTAATAACCTGTATTGGTACAATTCTCATATTCATAAGCAGGATATTCACGATCACATAAACGCTTCTCGTTTAGCCATATTTCATGCCATCCTCCACCTGTCCAGATACCATAACTTTCCACGGTACTCTTCACATAGATATCGTACTCTCCAGGAATAATTGACACATCCTTCAATTCATCATTCTCATCATAGATAAAGGTTTTAAATGATGCCCAGTGATTATGATTCGAATCAATCAAACTATACAGGTTATACCAACCTACACCAGGACCTAACTCTTCATAACCACCACTTCTTGTGCGATACTTGTCGCGCGTAGCGGCATCCATTCGTGCAATGAAGCGAGGGGTAATTTTTACTTCCTCCATGTACATGTACTTCGGTACCTGAAGGTAATTCACTGAATACAATTCACCATTGCTGGTAGCCTGCTTCGAGGCCTCTTCAACCTGTTGAACTGATAGTTTAAACTTGGCCTTATTAGTTAGCGTTAACATTGTATCAGCCGTCACGTCCGCTACCTCACCTTTGTAGAACAACGACTCATGACACCACTCATATAGCATTTTATCTACCTCTGGCTCAAAAGGAGCACCGGTAGCATTCTCGTAGTCCTGACGCACCTTGTCAACCGCATACGTCACAGCCTCGTTTGTTGGAATAAAAGCAGTGAAAAAATCATCCTCTTTTGTTACATCTCCCTCACCTTGTAAGATGCTATTAGAATGAATCCATACAGTATCATAAACTGTATTACCAGTCTCGTTGATTCCCACAGGCTTACTATTTGAACGGTCAAAGATCATGGTATCGGCATCAAGGATATATTCACGTATGATGCTATAATCTTCAGGTAATTTCAAGATGGTTTCGTAAATATTATCACGCAATTTTAATGCGCCATCCATTACCTGTACTACTCCATTCCCACAAGTAATATCTTCTTCCGATACATCAACCTTGTCCACTTGAAAGGTCCCATTTTTAGGTCCAATAGCATGATATTTACCATTCAAGCTTTTAATTCGTTCTGTATAGTTCATATCGCTACTGAAATATTTACCTATAGCCACATGAAATTGCATATACAGCTTCATACTATCTGCAGGAAGACTTTTGATCTTGTTCATGTCATCATTCTCCACGGCAAACACGGTAACAGTAGCCGATTCTTTCAACACACTATCAAGCTTAGTTTGCTTTAAACAGCCAACAAAGTCAGAGAACTTTGCGGTATTATCGAGATATTCATAAACCGTATTGGCACGGATATCTCCTCGTTTATCTTCGTAAAACTCATTGAAATGCTTAGTGCAGCAAGTACCAATACAAGCCACAATGAGTAATAGTACTATATTCTTTTTTCTCATGTTATTTCCTTTGATTATACTGGTTCAAAACTCACTCTACCAAAGATGAATCCACTATTTCCCTCTTTGTATTCAATTCTGAAGGTGTGCTTTTTGGTGTCTTCAAACTCAATTCCATTGATCCAGGCCGGTGCTCCAATAATATCACCTGCACCATAATACTGGTTCTGAGTAGTGATGTATTTACCATCGATGTAGATCTTGAAAGTACCACCACCTTTCCAGCGACGATCATAAACTTTTATCCTGTACTTTCCTTTTGCCACAAGCGGACTCTCGACTTCGAAATAACCTCCATCATTATTACCTATATCAAACCAAACAGCTGCGTTGTTGTAAAACCATCCATTACAAATAACATATCGCATGGTAGTCTGCTCAGGAAATGTTTCCCAGTTCCATTCTTCTATTTCTCCCGGTTCTACCTCATCGTATATCCAGTTTGAATAAACCCAGGCTTTATTTGCAGCCCAGTGAGGCAATACGGAAGTATTATTTACATTAGTAGGATCAAAATCTACCCATGCAGGCTTAAGCGGAGTTATATCAAGTAAGGTATTCACATACTGAACACATCCATTTTTCATAGGAATATTACGTTGCTCTTTCAATATTGATGTATACTCTTCAGTAACCTCTTCGCCATCCACAACCTCGTTATAGTTAATGCGTATACGTCCGCGACTCTCGGTAATTTGAATACCTTCACCCAGACAGTATGATTCAAGGTTTACAGCATCGGCCATTTCATCATAATCGAGCATACTACTGGTAAAATAAGCGCCATACAATACATGGTATCTTACCCATTTATTAAGTCCATTGTTTTTATCGGTTACGTCACTTTCGGTGCTGTATTTAGCCTTAAGGTCATCGTACGACTGGATACCTAAACGATTAAACGTAGTATCGGCAATGGCCATTACTGTATTATACTTTCTGCGGGTAATATCGTATTTATTAACCTCTTCAATTACCTTTAACTTATCTATTAAGCCTGTTTGCTGTAAGGCCTCTTTAAGTATCGACAATTGACTTGTATTAACCACATAATCATATACTGTTTCCTGATGAGGGGCAATAACCTGATCCACCTCATGCATTACACCGTTAAGCAGTTCAATATCCTTATGAACTATTGTTGAATGATGGTTCAGGATGATTGTGTTAAAACCATCATCGCCAAACGAAACCGCCAAATAGTCCCCAATCAAGTTAGTATCCTGCACACATCCTTCGCGATAATCAACACTCTCAATCACCTCGTTTACCATATGATTACGCACAAGTGTAACCGCCTCTTCCTTTGTTAAATTATCGATTGAATTAGATCCTAACCAGGCAGTCACAGCTTCATTGTTAGGTACAAAAAAGGTGAACTGTCCGAAGGAATTAAGACTAGCCCTCATATCCGCTTTATCAATGATTTCCAGCCATAATCCATAATGCTCGGTATCCTTCTCCAGTGTCATAGAGAACGGAAACACTTCAGCTGTTACAAAATCCCCATCAACATTCTTATCTTCACAAGACACAAGAATCACGAGGATCAATAACAATATATTATACACCGTTATTTTCATATCGTCTTTATTTATAGTATGGGTTTTGTTCAAGCAAATTGTTGTATTCCAATTCATTCTTATGAATTGGTAGATAGTAGGCATACGGATTCTGCAACATCGATTCTACCTTTGCTGCATCAGCACCAGGCACATACTCCATAAGTGTGCGAATAATCAAATCCTTCCGCTGCCAGTTATTCTTTTTACCAATGCGCAGCAAGTCGAACCAACGCTTTCCTTCGCCTAAGAACTCTCTAAGCTTCTCTTCCAGCAGGAAGTCAAGCCATTGCTCAACATTAGATGTTACTGATACCGCATTTCCCAAGCCTGCTCTTTCTCGGATAACTCCCATCAATTGTTTGGCCTGATCATACTGCTCAAGCATTACATGCGCTTCGGCTTTCATGAAATAAACCTCTGCCAAACGATAGATTTTATAGTTAAAATCGCTGGCAGAGGAACTTATGTAAACGGGTTTAGTTGGCAAAGTTGATACATACTTCAAGATGTAGCTATTGGCCTTATTGTAAGATGCTTTTTCGCCACGAATATCATTATCGGCAAAAAGTTTCTTACGACTCCAGTGCTCAGCATAAGTAAACACAGGCTTATTATTGTTATAGAAGATACCGTAAAGACCATTCTTCTGATCTTTAGACTTGTCGAAGGCGATCTCGAAGATAGATTCATTACTGAATTCATCCATAAACAGTTCAAACCAGTCTTCACCATCTTCCAAAGCTTTAAAGCGATTGTTCAATACCTGATCACAGTACGTTATGGCCTCCTGATAATCCTCTTTATACAAACATATGTCAGCTAAAAGCGTTTGACCTGCCACTTTGGTAATACGACCATAAATTTCCCACTCTTTGGTATGAGAATCTTTCAGATACTCCAAGTTATCAATTAAATCCTGCTTACAGAATTCAAGGATCGTCTCTTCAGTATCTTTCTTTTTCAGAAATGTTTGATCATCGGTATCGTAAGCCTCTGTAACTAAAGGAGCCTCCTTCCATAATCTTACGATATAGAAATAACAAAATGCTCTGATGGTCTTGGCTTCAGCAATAAGTGAATGATGCTCTTCCATATGATAATTGATATCACGGTCGAGTACGCCCTCACTCTCAGCTATAATTAGGTTACAGAAGTTAATAATCTGGTACCAGTCTTCCCACGATGCAGTTTCGTTATCTGCTGTGATCATGCCCAGTCTCACCGCCTGTAGCGTTGCATTATTAAAAACATCCACACCATCACCTTTTGCTTCGCCCATGGTAAGCATCTCTGTATGTAGTTTCTGCATGCCACTGTAGGCACTCCACAGAACACTTTCAACATCCTCCTGGGTATTCCAGAAATCCTCCTTAATAACTTCATTCTCCGGCTCTAATTCAAGCCAGGAATTACAGCTGCTGGTAAAAACCATTAAGGCAGCTAATATGATATATATTCTTTTCATAGTCACCCGATTAAAATTCAATATTTAATCCTCCTGAAAACCTGATAGGACGAGGAGTATAACTGCGATCGATACCATCAATACCCACCTCAGGATCCTGTCCGCTATAATCAGTCCAGGTAAATAAATCATACCCTGTTAAAAACAGTTTACACTTGTTCAGCTTTAGCTTCGAAGTAATATTCTTAGGTAAGTCATAACCAACGGTTAGGTTCTTCAAGCGGACAAATCCACCATCCTCTACAAAACGTGAGCTTCCTAAAGTATTGAATCCTAAACCAAACAATGCCTGAGGAACTTCAGTTACATCACCTTCCTTACGCCAGCGATGCAATACTGCCTTACTCTGGTTATCAGTCCCGCGCATGTTTTCGGTATCAATCCTTGTTCGGTTGATGATCTTCTGACCGATACGGTAGTGGAAATACATACGGAAGCTAAAATTCTTGTAACGTAAAGAAGGACCGAAACCACCGGTAAGGATTGGATTTACATTACCCAGGTATACAATATCATTCTCATCAATAACACCATCGTTATTGATATCGCGATACTTAGCATCGCCCGCATGAAATTCATTATGATTCTTGTCGGACATGATCAACTCTTCACCAAGCGGAGTCATGATTACATTGCCATTGGCATCCAATGCTTTTGTCTCTTCTGTGGTGCTATAAACACCATCGCAACGATAACCGTAGATTGAACCTACTGCATCACCAACAACAGTTTTCTCAGCATATTCTCCGTTAGCATAAGTATACTTAGTGGATTTTACGTTCTCTGGTAAACGTGTAATCTTATTGATATTTCGTCCCAGGTTATAATCGATCTGTACATTCCATTTCTTATTGCGAACAGGATTCCAGTATCCATATACCTCAATACCCTCGTTGGTTAGATCTCCACCATTGTACCAACTCATTTTGCTATAGCCGGTAAATGAAGGAAGTGCTGCATTACGCTGCAACAGATCCTGAGTATCCTTGCGGTAATAGTTCGCTGAAATATTTAACTTGTCGTTAAACAGGAATAGGTCGAAACCAATGTTGAACTGATCAGTCATCTCCCATTTCAGGTTACTCAACGTCATGGATTGAGGATAAAGACCAGTGTTCTCCATGTAAGACCCGAACGACTGGTAAGTACCATAATACGCATAACTTGATGAAGGTGGATTACCTGTTCTACCATAGTTGACCAGTAATTTAAACTGGTTGATCCAGGTTAAGTCCTCCATAAAACTCTCCTCATTGATATTCCATCCAAAGCTTACGTTAGGGAAATATCCAAAGCGACTGTTTTCACCAAAGCGACTACTTCCATCGATACGTAAACCACCACCAAACAGGTAGCGCTTCATAAGTTTATAGTGAAACTGTGTCATATAACCTACTGAGCGGTTTTCGCTTGATCCACTATTTATTCCACTTACCACACCATTACCATTTACATCGATTGTTGATGTAGATGGAATATTTGATACCGAAGCAGAGTAAGCATCATTAATAAACTGAGCAGTATGCACATTCAACAGCAACATCAACTGATGATTCTCGTTAATGGTTGGCGTATAAATCAACTTATTATCAGTTTCCACATTGAAGCTTTCACTGGTTGATTCACTTGCTCTATTAGTAGCTGAGTTATCCCAATTGGTTCCCAACGCTGTTTGAGGCACAAAAGAACGAGTCTTAGCCACATTCTTATCGAATGCTACATTAAACTGGTAATTCAGTCCGTTTATAATTCGGTATTTTACACGAAAAATAGAGCGAATACGTTCTCCCTTAACACGACGAACGGCTTCCTCGGCCATTGCAACAGGATTGTAGATACTTTCACCTTTCCCTTGCCAGTTCTCACGAGGCTGGAAGTATTCTTCGGTACGATTACCATCTTCATCCAACACATAAGGACTCATATTCGGCATCTTTCTAAGTGCAATATTTCTTACACCATCATAGGAACCATTCTTGGTGTTAGTCGTATAGCTAAAGTCGGTACTTACGGTGAACTTATCACTCAACTGATAGTCAAGGTTAATCTTGGTTGTTAGACGTTTAAAATCGGTATTGATAGTGTTACCAACCTCATTAAGATATCCCAATGATACCCTGTAACGAGCCTTTTGACCTCCTCCACTCATATTGAAGTTATGATCGAAACTAAAAGGATTCTGTGAGATCTCATCCAACCAGTCAGTATCAACATCATACTCGTTGAAGTAGCGATAATTTCTATCTCCATTAATTTCAGGATACTGTTCCTTTTTCTTAATGTATGATTCATCCTCACGATCGGTATACAGATAGCTATTCCATAGTGCTTCAGACATTAACCCTATGTAATCATCACCCGACAACATAGGGATAGGATCAGGCTCCACTTTGTAAGAGGCACGTAAACTATAACCAAAACGAGTTTTACCCATAGCTCCCCTTTTGGTTTTGATTACTAAAACTCCGTTAGCTCCTCTACTTCCATAAATCGCAGTAGCTCCAGCATCCTTTAGCACTTCAATACTTTCAATATTTTCAGGAGCAATAGACACCAATGACCCATAATCCTCAGCATTGGCAGTTTTAAAGTCAAAGTCAGCACCAAAGTCAGTGTTATATGGCATACCATCAACCACAATCAGTGGTTCTGTATTCGCATTTAACGAGCCTGTACCGCGAATTCTAATCGACATTCCACCTCCTGGATCACCAGAGTTACTAATCATATCAACATTAGCTAAACGCCCTTGAAGCGCATCCTCAACAGAAACGGCAGGAACACCTTCCATCTCTTCCATCTTTACGCTCTGGTTACTGGTCGTTAAATCAGCTTTAGGAATACTAAAAAGACTGATATCATCTTTTTTACGGGCCACTACATCAATCCCCTCAACAGTCAGAACATCTTCCTTTAGAGTCACATTGATAATGCCCGATTTTACATCGAAAGTCTGATCTTTATAACCAATAAAACTAAACTGGATACGGTTCTTGGAATCCCGTACCTTTAAAACATACTCTCCTTCAAAATTTGTAACGGTTCCTTCTAGGAAGCGGTTATTTTCATCAACAACTACAACATTCACTCCAGGTATAGGTGCCTTATTGATGTCGGTTACAACACCACGCACCGTTTTACTATTCTGTGAAAAAGCTGTAAGTGTGAAGAGAAAAAGGAATATATTGAGTAATATACTTTTTGATTTCATACTTCATTATTTGTTATTGATAACTTACTACATGGTCTACCTTATAGATTAAAGCATTGGCACCTAAAGCTGTTCCATCTAACTGCACATTTGCTTCATCTCCATCTTTACCAATAATTTTAAGCTCTTCTGAACTAAACTTAATATGCAATTGATGATACACATCTTCTTCGTTAGTGCTATTTTCCTCATCAACCAACGGAGTATCCATTCCTGCATCAAACTGCTCGGTAGGTAGAATAAACTGAGTACGCACTAATCCGTTGAGTCCTACAAAATAATATTTCAACCAGTCGACAAGTGGTTCAAATTTCACAGCTTTACTGATATCAGGATCATTGATTTCTTCCTCGCTGAGTGAAGGATCTGGATCAACAGGAATTTTACCTTCCTCGAGAGCAGCAAGAATAGCCTCATTGGAAGGAATAAATATGTTATAAGTATTAGGAGGAAGCCAATTAATCCCAGTAATTTTTCCACCGGATTTTCTCCACCCTCCAGTCTTATCAACGAGCTTGTAGAATTCCTGAAATTCAGGATTGGTTTTCATCACTTCACCGTAACTATAAGGCATCAATTTAACTACCTTATTGGTTGTATAATAGCGACCATTTGATGCATTTGTTTCATCGCTAGTAAATTCAGCAACTTCTCCAGCATATTGATTACCACCACCTACAACACCTTGATTACTCAAAAATACTAAGCCGAAATCATTCAAAGTTTCAGCTAATACCATATCATTAGTTAAATTGGTGAAGTTCTTTACAATATGATTCTTCACAAAACGACGAATGGCAGCCTGGGAAGCACCTTCCCAACGAGAGTTATTAAAGTTCCAGATCTGGAATTCTTCATCACCCAATAGATTAGGGTCTCCAACATCCAATTTAATTCCGGCATCTTCCCAATCTTCATTTTTAGGCAGAAACGCGGTATAATCGTAACGATTATTTACTAACAGATCAAGAATATTAGCAAACTGAGCAGCATATAAGAAGTACGAATAATCAGGATCGGTAAATGGAATCTTCATTATACTACTGAAAAGCGTTATTTCAGGCATCCTATTCAATCCATAAACCAAACCATTGGAAGCATAGTTTACAAAATCAACATCACTATTAATATCGAAATTGATATAGCTACCGAAGTTATTTCTAAAGGTACCTCCCTGAATCTTCTCTGGCCATCCTATCAGATTTTCACCTGATAAATACTTCAATACAAAACCTATACTAATAATACTGATATCATCAATGGCTGATACTTTTTCATTAAAGAAGGTTTGCATTAAGTAATTCTCAAGAACCGTATTCTTCACAGCAAAATAGGTAGCACTGGCTTTCATCTTTTCAGCCAATAGGGTACCATACTGTTCAGTATTGATTTCTGGAGAATTAGAGTAAGTTTTAGTAAAGATACTATCTGCAATCCCAACATACTCCTCACTCATAGCCTTGTCATACTCATAGCTACTGCATCTGTCATACATACTTGCCATAAGCGAATAATCGTTTTTCTCCTTCAGGATATCCTCAAAATTAGTGATGCTGGTCACCACATCATCCACATGGTAAAGGTATCCGTTGGTACAAGGAATACTGAACTCTGTAACCTTTGCATTGGCAAACATCATTCTATCGTTATAATCCTTCCCAAAGATGTATTTGTAATTAAAAGCAGGATCGCTTATTTTCTCAGCTGCAAACATCGTTGGCGTAAATACAGGCATCATTTTCTTCTCATTGTAAACATGAAACGATTTTCCTGTAGAGGCTTGTGTTTCCGCAACAATAGATTTCTGTGCCAACGACATTAATCGGTAAACCACATCGTAATCGAGTTGGTTAACCTGCTCTTCATTAAAGATATTCTCAATGACATGACTCTTCACTGCTAGACTTAGTTCTTCCAAAGGAATATCACTAATTTTATTATATGAGTTAGCTGTCATCCATCGATTTATCGCATCATTATCTGGAGCAAAGACAGTCAAGGCAGCCCTACCATCACAACTTCGGGCAAGCTCTAAACGATCTAATGCTTCGACAAATAAGGAGAACGATTCATTATTCTTCAACTCCTTATATATTGTTGAATTTAAATTGTCTGGGTCTTTGTAACGTTCGTGCAACTCCTTTTCACATGACACACTGAGTATCAATAGAATCAGCAAGATCCCATAAAATCCATATTTTATTTTCATTATGAAATAATCCTTTAGTTGTTATAAATCGCATTCACATAAAAGGTGATTTCACCTAAGTTTAGGTATTGTGAATTCTCCCAGTTTTTATCGCAACGAATACGTATATATCTGGCACCATCAACACCATCATCAAACTTGATAACAGTTTTTGCATTACCTGTCTGAGCCAAGGCTACATCAATATAGCCTATCTTCTTCCATCCTTTGCTGAACATCTCAGTTTCCCAGGCATCCAAATCCGCACAAGAAGTTTCGGTTTCTGCATTGATCAAATCAACATGTCCATAGATATCGTAACGCTTCGATAGTCGGTGACCAAAACCAGGTCGTGCATCAATATCCATTTGAAGCAATTCAACCTCTTTTCCAAGGTCTACAGTAAAAGTTAAAGGAAGAACAGATTCTGTTCCTGCATGATAGAAATTACCTCCATCAACTATACCATCGAACAATTTGGCTATACTTCCCCCCCAGGCATCACCTGCATCATCAGTTTGCAAGTGTACTTCAGTCACCATATCTTTAGCATGTTGAACCTTTACTTTTCCCCACTCCATTTGCTCTGAGCCTCCATCAAAGAACTCATAGGTACGGTCAGTTGGAGCATAATAGCTATGAAACTCATAACCTTTAGTAAAATCAACATCTCTCAAGGATAATTCTATGGCATCTGCTTTCAGGGTATCTACGGTTGGCTGATCACCTGTTTTAATGTAAGAACACAATGAGTACTTGTGATCTGCCGATGCGGCATTGAATTTAAAGATGATTTTCCCATCCTGATAATCCATACCTACAGGGGTACGCACCTTCAATGTTTTACAATACTCTTCACCATAAACATGAATGTAATGAATCAAAGGATCAGATATTCTTCCATGCGCATCTTCAGTTGTCAAAGTCAATACATGATCTCCTTCTTCCATACCTTCAATAACTATTGTTTGCGCTACTCCTGAAGCAACATTTTGGCTGATTTTCTGGTCTTCGGCATCAACATTTAGTTTGACTGCTTCACTAGCCACATCGACCATTAGTTTGATTTTCCCATCGGCATGCATATGTTGTACCTGCTTTATTCCGATATAGCCTACATCGAAATCATCATTGTTGCAGCTAAACACCAATAGGGACATTAAAAACAATAGAAGTTTTTTTCCTCTCATTAGTTTAGATTTTAGATTTAAAAAAGTGTTAGTATCTCTGTATTATGTGAAAAGGTAAAGCATCCACAAAAACAGACAATCAAAACTACAATGAGAGATATTAAAGACTGGGGACTACATAGTTACAAGAAAGGGTAAAAATAGTTTTAAAGGGGTATATACTGACACATATGCGGGTATAAACAGGTCTCAACGCTATTTATGGAGGCGAGACCTGTTTATATATGAAGCTTTAACTATGATTTATTTTCCTGAATGTAGACGCTTGGTGTAACACCAAACTGCTTCTTAAAATGTTCCCTAAAATGTTTTGGGGAGGCAAATCCAGTATCAAAGGCAACCTCTGAGATATTCTTAGGGCTTTTTATTAGCAACTCAGCAGCATATTTTAATCGCACAGTACGAATAAAATCACTTGGAGCTAATCCTGTGAGGGCTTTAATCTTCTTAAAGAATAAGGTACGACTAATTCCCAGTTCCTGGATAAGTCGCTCTATCCTGAACTGTTGATCGCCTACATTATCCTGAATAATCTGCGTTGCTTTATTCAGGAACTCCTCATCAGGTGATTCAAACTCACCAACCTCAACCTTCAATGCATCTTTGGATGTAAAGCGACTTACCAGGCGCTGTCGTGTTTCCAGCAAATTGCAGGCCTTCAAGCATAAAGCCTGAACACCAAACGGTTTTGCAATGTAATCATCCGCACCAATCTCCAGACCTTGTAGCTGGTGACTCTCACTCCCCAGGGCAGTAAGTAATATTACAGGAATATGACTGGTATCAAAATTCTTCTTCACCTTTTCACACAACTCCCATCCTGTCATATTGGGCATCATCACATCTGATATAATGAGATCAGGATTAAGCTTAATGGCCTTTTCGTAGCCTTCTTTACCGTCAGAAGCCACTTCAACATGAAATAGATTACTTAGCTCAGCAGTAACAAAACTCTGAAGTTCCGGCTCATCCTCAACGTAAAGTACAGTTTGGATCTTTTCATTATTTCTTCTCGCTTCAACCAAAGCTGGTACCAGATTAACATCTTCTTCAATCACGACTGCCGACCGTAGACAATTCTTATCTGTTTCTACCAACTGATCTGCATTGAACTGTTCTTTCCCTTGTAAAAATATTACACTAAAAGTCGCTCCCTCACCATAAACACTCTCCACCGAAATCATACCATGATGCAATTCTACAAGTCTCTTGGTTAGTGCTAAACCAATACCTGTCCCCCCTTGATGATCTTCATCTGCCTGATAGAAACGATCAAATATGTTAGGCAAATCCTTCTCTAAAATTCCACGACCACTATCCTTAACAGTGAGCACCACTGTTTTCTCGACATCATTAATCCTTATACTCACATCGATTCTTCCCTTTCGGGGAGTATAACGAAAAGCATTCGACAATAGGTTAATAAGAATAATCTCCACCATTGACTGATCAATCCATACCTCCAACTTCTCAGGAGCATAAACTATCAAATCGACCTGTTTATCTTCGGCAAGCTCACGGAAAGAATTACAAATTTCACTGGTTAACCACACGAAATCGCAACGACTAACCTTTAACTGACTCATACCTTGTTCTGCCTTTCTAAACTCAAGTATCTGATTAATCAAGCGTAGCAGTCGGTTTGCACTATTTTTAATTTGAAATAAACTTTTATATCCTACAGTACCTTGTTGTTCTTCCTTTAGTAGCTTCTCCAAAGGACCAAAAATCAATGTTAGAGGTGAACGCAGTTCATGTGTAATATTGGTAAAAAAGCGAAGCTTATTCTGTACAATCTCATTCTGTTTTTCTTTCTCCAAACGTTCCATTTTCAGTTCATCCTTCAACCGGGCTTGAAGTAAAATGTATCTATTCAGAAGTAGAATAACCAGAACCGCCAACACTATCCAAATCGCAAGAGCCCAGTAGGTCATATACCATGGAGGATTAATCACTATTGTTAGTGTTTTTCCCTCCTTATTCAGGACCCCATCATTATTTGAAGCTGTTACATTAAACTGATAAGTACCTGGAGGTACATTGGTATACCGAACTCTTCCTCCATCAACTTTAGTTATTTTATCACTATCATACCCTTGCAACTGATAAACATACCGATTCTTCTCTGGAAGCGTATAGTTTACAGCAACGAAGTCGATAGAGAATGTCGACTCCTTATGGGACAATACTACATTATCTTGACCATGAAGATTAATCGTCGGGTTTCCATTACGCTTATTACTCAAATCAGAAAGAATCTTCATGTCCTCAAGAATCACCTCTGGTTTAAAAGGATTCGTCTTAACATGCGAAGGATTCACTGCATATAATCCATTAGTACCACCAAAGAATATTTTCCCATCATCTACCTTTAAAATGGCCCCAGGATTCTGTATACCTTCAACTCCATCATCAATATTAAACACACGAAAGTTATTAGTTTCCGGATTAAACAAGGCAATACCATGGTCAGTTGTTATCCAAAAATCACCAAAGTCATCAGCACAGATAGCATTAACACTCGCATCTGGCAACCCATCCTTTTCAGTATATAAAAAGCTTTCCTGACCTGATTTTAGAATTCGCCATAATCCCTTTTTACTTGCAATCCAAATATTCCCATCTTTTCCTTCCGTAATACTGGTGATATAAATAGGCGCGCCATCCCATTCACACAAGGTTATAGGTTGCAGTCGATCCTCTTCAACAATATATTTATCCAAACCGTGATATCCTCCGATCCAAATATTACCATCCGAATCTTCAGCAAAAACAGTAATAAGATCAGAAGAGATCTTTTCCTCTTCACCACTAGGAGAAAAACTTCTTATATGGTTTGACTGTGGATTATACATAAATGCACCTTTTGTTCCAGTACCGATCCAAAGATTCCCTGCCTTATCTTCATATAAAACATTGATTGTTGGGCCACTATCAAATGAAAAAGGGATATCAACAGGAGTCATCTTGTTTCTTTCATTTATCCGACAACATTTTAGTCCTTTACTATACGTTCCAAACCAAAGTTTTCCATCCAACGACTGATAAGTACATCGGATAATACCAAAGTTAAGCTGCTTTTCACTAAGGTGATCAAAGTGATTGGTTTCACGATTATAGATATCTAATCCACTGCCATCGAGAGCCACAAGCAAACGATTACCATTTAGCGGTGCGATATGCAATACTGCACTATTACCTAACCCCCACACTCCTCCTTTTTCATAGCCCCAATGTACAAATTCGGTCTTTAGTGGATTATACTGTAGCAATCCGTTATTAGTTGTTCCAATCCAAACAATCTTATCTTTCGATTTATACAGCGAAGTAATCGCCTCCACCGGACGTTCATAGTTAAGTGTTAATATTTCAATCTTATTCTGATCAATATTATAGCTTAAAATACCACTTCCATCGGTCCCTATCCAAAACGTAGAATCACTTACCTGTTCAACAGAAGTAACCCTATAGGGCAGCTTTGTTTCTTGATCCTTACCAAGGAAAGAACAAAACGTTATCGCATTATCTTTCAAACAATAGATCGCCTTATTGGAACAAAACAGATAGCCATGATTTGCTGTGCTGATTCCTGCTCTTACAGTTTTATCCCCCTTCAGCAAGCTTTCATTCATTGCCTGATATTTCCCCGTTGGAATATTAAAATAATAGATCCCAGAATTATGCAGTCCAACAAAGAGTGTAGAATCATTAACAGCATGTAAACTGGATATTCTATCCTTCTCTGGCAATTCATAATTTGTCGACCTACCACTAACCTTATTATATCGAATCACCCCTCCTTCGGTGTTCCCCAGCCAGAATATGGAATCGCTTTGCTGATAAATAGATGAAATATCCTTGTTCAGACTGGTTAACGACACCTCCGACATTAAATCAGTTTTGTAATGATGGAGGTAGAGTTTCCCTTGACGGCCAATCCACATATCACCGTCTAAATCAACAAATAAACTTCTTGTTTCGCGTTTATCCCTATAGTCTTCTTTGAAATCAATTAACTGTGTCTTTCTTCCATCATATTTACAAACACCTTCATTGGTACCAATCCACATTACTCCTAGTGAATCTTGGTTGATACAGAGGATATAGTTGCTAATTGGTGTATTTTTCCCAACAGGAGAAGTTAAGACGATTTCCCTCTCAGCCGAAAATACCATCGTTTTAGCGAGTATAAGAAATAGTAGAATGATCACGCAGGAAATCTTTCCCATAGTTAGTATGTTAGTTCGATTTTTTAGGCTTAATTAAAAAGACTCGGGAAATTAATAAAGATCGGGTACAATACCATAATTCTTTTGTCAATTCACATAAAATTAATGCAGACAATACTCCGTTAAGGGCAACGGAAAAAGTATCATAAAAAACGGGCATACATTGTTGCACGCCCGTTTTCCTATATTATTTAGATTGATTAATTATTCAATCACAAACCAATTATACCAATTAGGTTGTACTTCTACTTCAATTTCTACTTCGTAGGCACGATTTAATTTATACGATTTTGCCTTATTTTCCTGCTCGCGAATATTAGCATTATCAGTTAAGCCAGTGTAATACAAAGGCACAGTTATTTTCTTCCGAATTACGTTATCCGTTGGATTAAATACTAATAAGAAACCTTTTTCTTTAAGATCTGGATTTACATGCATCATATAATCAATGTCGCGACCATCGGCACGACGTAGATGAAGAAGATCACTTTCCAGAATATTTCGGTATTTTTTAAACCATTTGGTAACACGTGATACCATTTGCTTGGTTTTATCAGTATCATATAAACGAGGACCTCGCAATACTGATTGAAGTCCAAGACCAATATTACTTACCAACATCATTTCGTAATGTACCAAATGCTCATTTAGAGGCTCAATTGTTGCCGCTGCACCACCTCCATGATATTGTGTTAGAGGAATAAAACTCCAACGCATACTTGGTGTACTTTCCCAAGTACCATCGTAAATATTCTGACGTGTATGAATGAGTTGATGACGACGTGGCAGACTCCAGTTATTCTCACGATAACCAACACCTTGCTGATTAGAACCTGATAAATAATAATAGTCAGGAACACGTAGATAAACACCTTTCGCTTTACACCACTTATAAAAATCTGTAATCTTTTTCCATTGTTTATATTGAGAATCGCCCAAACCTTCATGACCAGGATGCTCTGTTGATGCACAAACATCACCCGGATAGTTCCCATCATGCGTAAAGGTTAGAAAACCTGTTTCAGAAAACATCTTGTACATTTTACGAAAATATTCCTGTCCCCACTCACTTTCCAAACAAGGAGAATTTCCAAAAGTAGCAAAGCCCCCCGGTTTTCCTGTCTTCGGATTAACAACATCGTCTTTATCACTTATTCGACGTGAAGCAAGCAACGAATAGGTCCCAATTTTTATTCCTTTACTATTAGCATATTGGGCATATCTTTTCATTTTAGCGATATTTTTATCACTATCATCTTCAGGATTAAAACCACTACCAAAAGAGAAGTTTACCATTTCGAATCCCAATTCAGCAGCCTGATCAATTCCATTACTATATTCATCCCATTTTGAACGAGTAATATGAAACATCATTGGATTTTCAGTAACCCATGGCGCAATGGTGCGGTACATTTTCCGTTGTGCCAAACCATTACGTTCTTTATCATAGGAGTCATAAGGAATCATGAAAGATCGAATAGACTCAAATGATTTGCCTGCAGCGACATTCAAATGATAACCATTTCCCGGATAAATTCGCATGGTGTTTTTAATATCTTGAATCCAGGATATCTGAGTAACATAATCCTGATCAGTACCCCAATGTACAGCATGACTATTGGATACTTTTGCTGACATAGAAGAAAAAGCCATATCTGTCTCAAAATGAATGTTAGGCTTTATTTTCAGATCTTCACGACCACGATATCCTCCGTAAGGGTTATGATCGGCAATACCCAGATATTCAGAAATAATCTGATCGACCTTTACATCTTTTCCAGAATTATTTTTTAACTCCACCCATTTCGATAGTACAGGAACACCATCGTACAATTCGTAGTTTACAGAAACCACCAACTTCTGCAAGTCGCTCAATCTAGATTTTATTTTCTGAACTTCAGCTTCATCCAATTTGCCATATGCTGAAAATTCATTCATGGTTAAACGCACCAACTCCCCCGGAGTAGTATGATCTTCACCCGAAGCATTTTTTCCCAACTTTCCTATTCTTACAGAAAGTGGATCTGGTACTTCTGTTCCAAATTCAACGGCCTGATAGGTTTTCCATTTACCTCCTTTGGGCTTAGCTTCACAATACACTTTAGTACTATCAATTCTAAGACGCATAAACCATGTTCCACTAAAATCAACATTATCCTTTCCCCCAGCACGTGTATTTTCACGTTTTCCGTCAAATACTGTAAATCTCCATGCACCGTTATTCTTTGCACCTGATTCGTTTCCTGGACGCATGTTAAATTTAATGATACGATCTTTCCATACCAATGCAATACCGGGTCCCCAGAATCCACTTACATCGGTTCCTGCATCGATTGAAGTTTCCACCAAACCAGTTCCTTCTGGCAAATTATATTCGGCATATACAGCTGTATTGTTTGGCGTATATATTTCTCCTGGTTTACCTTCGTTAAAGAAAGAGCTTCTTTCATGAGTTGGACTAGTACGGATTTTCCAAACATTTTTCATGGTTGCAAAATCGTCATGATAAATCTCTTTTCGTCCCACACTACTTCCCTCAGCAATGCTGATCAGCTCTTCAGGACTTACATCTGTTAACTGATAATTCATTTGAAGCTTTACACCTTTTGGAGGCCAGTCTGAATCAGGTGCACAGTGGCGTACTTTATTCCATTCGAAACGCTTCTCTGGCTCACTAATTTTGAAGCCTGAGAATTTAAACGAAAGCGGATCTGCTTTTAAATCGCTTAACCAGTCGGGATACAGAAATGCCAAGTTAGGTTGACCGGTTAATCCACCAACATTAACAGTAAAACCGTTTACTGAAATTACAGCCTCAGGCTTAACTGCTCGAATGTGTTCTTGTTGCTTACTTAGCACCTTTAAACTTGTCGTTGCCGCATTAGGGCTCAATAGAAATGTACGAGAAATAATACCATTGGAAATAATCAATTCTTTACTGTCTTCGTCTCTGAATACTTTAGCCTTTTCGACAGGCTTTTCGATAAGCCAATCTGTTTTAATCCCACTCTCATAAGTTCCACTAATTATTGGCAATTTTTCTACTGCTGCTTTGTAATTCTGCCCATAAACCGATGGTAGTACCCCCACTAAGGCAACCATTATGACCAGACTTTGTTTTATCAAATATTTCATCAACTTAAAAGATTTTTAGATTTTATATTATTCGGTTTTCCGATTTGGTTTCCTATATGCAAAGAGTTAATCAATATTTCTGCAATCATCCAGTACAATGGTACGATTCTAGTGCTAAACCGTTATACTCATATCATTATTTGATGCACTCAGATAATCAAAACATTGATTTCAATGCATTTACTAAAGATATAATATCAATGCAGGTTTAACTACTCCTTTGCCAGTTGCTTCTTCATTCTTGAAATACCCACCTCATCAAGATAATGTGCTAGCTTTTGAGCCATATGTTCTCCTTTCTTTGAATGATTTCTGATCAAATCATTCTCCTCTGCCATATCCACATTGAGATTATATAACTCAGGGTGGTCACCTTCAAAGAAGTGAATATACTTCATCCCATTCTTATCTAGTAATGCTGCACTCGATCGACCAGCATACATAGGTCTGTTCCATGGAAAATACCAATAAAAATCTCTGTCCGGAACTGATTTACCATGAAAATGAGAAATCAGAGAAACACCATCTCCATGGTAACCTTCTGGAATATCAATGTTAGAAGCTTCTAGCACCGTATTATAAATATCCATGATGATGATCCGGTCATTACTTACTGTGCCTGATTCAATTTCAGTTTTCCAGGTAAAGAATGCAGGCATTCGTACGCCCGCTTCATATGTAGTATTCTTTCCTCCCATTAAAGGTGTACACGGCACATCATTCGTTGTTGGTCCATTGTCTGAATAGAAAATAAATAGCGTATTTTCATATTCTCCAATGGCTTTCAATAATTTGACAACCTCACCTACCGAATTATCTACTGTTTCCAACATCGCCGCATAAACTGCATTCGTTTCCGAAGTTACGATACTATCCCCTGTATACTGATGCTTTCTATACGTTGGTTTTAAACCTGCATCTTTAATCTTGTTCTCATACTTTCTTATCAATTCTGATTTTGCCTCTTTACGATTATGAACCGAGTAGTACCAGAAGTTTAGGAAAAATGGTTTATCTTTTGCCCTATTCTTAATTAAAGAAATAGCCTCCCGTGTTAACCGATCAGTAATCTGCTCTCCCTCCTGTCCTCCTTCTCTCAATGGGATACAGTCATTCGGATGCCCCATCGAACCTCCTTCTTCTTTCCAATTATAAGGCCAAAAGTAAGACCCAGGTCCCCAGCTAATCCAGCCACCAATATTCTTCTGAAATCCCAAATCAGTTGGCATCGTCTGATCTTTAGGATTGCCCATGTGCCATTTCCCAACATGCCAGGTTGAGTACCCTGCGTCACTTAAGAGCTGAGGTAACAAATCAGTTGCATCCTTCTTTTTAATGGTTTGTAAATGATTCCACATTTCGAGTTTCAATGGATGCTTACCCGTCATTATGGAAGCTCTTGCCGGAGAACATATCAGTGCTGAGGTATAAGCCTGAGTAAACCTACAGCCATCTTCGGCCAACTGATCAATATTAGGCGTTTCATAGATTTCTGCTCCATAAACACCCAGATCTTTCCAGCCCATATCATCAAACAGAAATAAAACCACATTCGGTTTCGCCTTATCATTGCTACACAGTCCAACGGAAGACGAAATACCTAAGACTAAAGCAAGAGACAGTTTCATTGAATACTTCATTTCATTATTTTTTTTGTCATTAGATTTTCAGTTAAGTAGGATAGCCTTGCTAAACTCTCACAAAATTGGAGACCTGAGCCAGACTATTCTTGTGATCATCCAGTACAATGGTACGATTCCAGTGCTAAACCGTTATACTCAAATCTTCTTTTTGTGCACTCTATTATTCATCCCCCTAACTACCTGACACTTACCAAACACACTGTCCTTAAAACCTTCATTTCCCACAACAAATAATATACAATAACACCACCTTAATTGTACGTTATTCGGAATTGAAGAATCAGCACACAATCAAAAACGGGCGTACATTACTGCACGCCCGTTTATATCGACAACTAATATTTCAATTTTAGGATAGATCGAATAATTAACTCTTAAAATTTCCTTTTCATGATCAAAAATCCTATCCTAATCTGTAATACTATAATTCTGGATCGAAGCTTCCACCCCAGTCAGCATTCTGATCAAGGTTAGGATTCTTCTCAATATCGCTTAATCTGATTGGGAAGAAGTAATAAGACTCAGGCATCACCATTTCCTTAGGACCATTGGTGATCAACTCTTCAACTGAATATTCAAAATCTTCAGGAAGCAATTCATAAGCTTTTACCTTATCATTAAAGCCATCAGGAAGATTATCGTAGGTATATCCATTGACTTTCATTGCCATAATACCATACTTGCGCATACCATCTAAACGATCTAACATGCGATGGCGACGAAGATCCCAGAAACGTTTTCCTTCAAAAACCATTTCAATGTACTTCTCTTGCAGCAAAGCTTCACGAAGTTCAGCTCTTGACATTCCTGTTTTCAAACCATACATTCCATCGGTTCCAGCTTCAATACCTGCACGCTCACGAATATCTTTCAACGCTTGAACTGCAACATCAGAATGACCTGTTTCGTTTGCAGCCTCTGCATAATTAAACAATACTTCGGTATAACGAATTTCTGGCCAATCATAGTCATTAGTGGAAGCTAATCCAGCTTCTAATGACTCATTAATACCTTTTCTACAGTACAAACCAGTACGATAGTGGCTCTCTCCCTGGATAACATATCCAAATGCATCAACAGAAGCAGCAACATTAGTCATGGTATACTGGCGACGACCAGCCTTGCCACTTAACTCATACAAAGCACCATTCCATACAATAGTCGCAGCAAAACGAGGATCACGATTCTCCCAGAAAGTCTGTACATCATAATCGTATGCTGAAGTAGCATCTCCAGGTTGTTTACCATCTTTCATTGGGAAGGCTTCTGCAAGCGCCCAAATTGGTTGATCACCACCTACAGCATTCTTACTTTCAGACAACGGACGTACATGAGGTTCAGAACGACCATTAGTTTTAATTGGATCCTGGTATACTACAGACAACACATTTTCCTTGTGTTTTTCAGTCTCGAATATATCAGTATAGTTCTCCAATAAACCATATCCGTTTGCATTAAGGAAATCAATAGCAGCTTTATTCGCAGCATAAGCGTCTGCCCAATACTGATTATCATAGTAGTTTGATGAGTTGAACTGAGGTGAAGCTTTGTATAACAATACTCGACCTTTGAATGACAAGACTGCTGCTCTATCTATTCTTCCAAAATCATCTCCCTCATATTTTGGAGGTAATGCAGCAATAGCATCATCTAGATCTTTAATAATAAAATCGAAACATTCAGCAGTAGAATTTCGCTTAACTTTCAAATCATCAGTAATTTCCTGAGGAATCGTTATAATTGGGACTCCACCATGATACATTACCATTTTGAAATAATGATAAGCTCTTAAGAATTTTGCCTGAGCAATAATCAAAGCCTGCTCGTCCACATCCACTTGTCCTTCTGGTAATTCTTTTAACAAGATATTAATATTACGAATAGTACTATAAGGCCAATATTTCATTGTACCATTGTTCGTAGTTACCCAATCCGAGATAATAATACTACCACTTTCATCAGCCATATTTCCGGAGTTCAGGGGCCATCCTCCAAAAGTTGAGCCATACAGACCAGACAAATAAGCTTGTGTTGTCTGAAGGTCATCAAATGTACCCTCTCCCGGATAACTACTCAAATCCTTCACATTATCCAAAGCATCATCACAACCAACCAATAACAGCAGTGCACAAAATACACTAACTATATTTTTTAAACCTGTATATTGTATCAATGTTTTTTTCATCGTGTACATTTTAGAAGTTAATACTTAAACCACCGGTAAAGGTCTTCATGATAGGATATGAATCTAATGTCTCCTGCTCTGGATCATGCTCATCAAATCCTGTAATCACAAATAAATTTGTTCCATTAGCAAATAACTGAATATCCCCAATACCAAGCGATTTATACCATCTTTTAGGCAAGGTATAACCCACATTCAAGTTCTTCAATCTAACATATGCACCATTCCTCATCCAGAACGTTGATGCCGCACCACCATACTCAGCTTGCATCCAGTTACCTGCAACCCTTGGATACTTCGCATCTGGAGTCTCAGGAGTCCAATAGTTATCTGCCCACAATTCGAAATAAGGACGGTCAACCTGGAATACACCTCCACCTGTTGAGTTACGAGTTGCAACCATACGATCATAAGCTCCTACTCCCTGGAAGTGAGTATTTACAGAGAATCCTTTCCACTCGAAATTAAAACCGAAACCGAAGTTAATACGTGGAGCACCATTATCACTCAGATAAGTAACATCATTACCGTCAATTTTTCCATCAGGACCTTCGGATAAATTTGGACCTCTAATATCTTCAAACAAGATAGTTCCAATCTTAGCTTCGCGTCCATATACAGTATAACCTTCAGGGACAGCATCCAACTGCTCTTGCGTACGAATAATACCCTTACTAATCAATCCCTTCAAACGATTATTAGGTTTTCCTAGTGCACTCTGCCAGTTGTCTTTATAAGTACCATCATGCAAAGCTTCTGCCTCGTCAATCTTTTTCCACTCATCAATTGCATATCCAAGATTTCCATATGCCTCAAATTTCACCTCTCCAATATTGGTTTTATAGCTCGCAGAAACCTCGATACCATTCCATGCCTGTTCTGCGTAATTCACCTTTGGTAATGAAGCTCCCAAGGTTGTAGGTGTAGAACCTAATCTGGAACCCAATATATCAGATTTTGTCTTTCCCCAAATATCAAATTCTCCAGTCAGTTTATTATTGAATAAACCATACTCAAATCCAATATTCCAGTTAGAAACAGTTGCCCATGTAATATCAGGATTAGGCATTGATCCAGGCTTTAATCCATCTTGCAATGTAGATCCAAATACATAACCAGTTGTCTTTTGATACTTATTTGTCCATTTCCATGCACCTATATCACCATCATCCCCTGTTTCACCATACGATCCTCGAATCTTCAGGTTAGTCAACCAGTCGATATCTTTCATAAATGCTTCTTCTGACATACGCCATCCTGCTGAAATTGAAGGAAAGAATCCCCAGCGTTTTTTAGGAGCAAATTTGTAATTTCCATCATAGCGAAATGAGAACTCAGCCATATATTTCGATGCATAGCTATAAGTTGCTCGACCAATCCACGATAAACGAGCATTCTCATATTCTGATCCAGAGAAATATCTTCTTTCAGTATCACTCGACGTATTATAAATCTGGTCAATATCAGATGAAAGTAATTGTTCTGCTTTACCAGAAAGATTCTTGCCATCTGAACCTTGTTGTTCAAATACAACTAATCCTGATACATCATGTTTTCCGAAAGTCTTCGCATAATTCAAAAACCAGTTAATTTGGTATGAAGTAGACAAACTAACATTCTCTTGAATATTCTCATATCCTGAACTTAACGTATGTGAAGCTGTTTTCGTGAAATCCACCGGTCCAGGAATAAACTTATTGTTTGTATCTGGTGTTTGTAGTATATACCACTTGTTATGCTTTACCAACGACTTCATGTTACCATCATTAGCACTAACATGTCCCTGAACACTTGTTGATAATCCATCAATATACTGACTTAAATCTAGATCAAATTTTAATATTCCATCAAACGTTCTATAGCGTGTATCTCGATAACCTCCATTTAACATTACTTCAACCGGATGATATCCTCCTGCAGGCTTCACAGGAATATCATTCGGATCATTTGTAGGATTTCCTTGCTCGTCAGTATAAAATGGATATAAACGAGTCCAGTTAAATGTTGCTCTATACCAATCGCTCACTGTAAAATCTTCAGCACCATCATATGGCCAATACCAACGATTATAATCACGCTGATTACCACTAAGATTAAAATTCACCTTAAAGCGATCTGTAATTTTGGCAGTCACATTAGATCGAAAGTTATAGCGGTCATATCCAGTATTGTGATAAGATCCTTCTTCGTTATGATATCCTAATGAGATATAATAGTTCATTTTCTCATTACCTCCGTCAACACTAACGTTGTGTTGTTGTACCGATGGATTCTGCCAGATTAAATCATTAATATCATAACTTTTATCAGCAAAATATGCAAAAATATCATCTCCATAAGGAGCTGGCTGCCCTTTAGTTATGTTCATATTATTCACATAATTCAACTCTTCTGTCGCAGTATAGCTCTGAACACCTTCTGTAGTACGTGACGTTGAAAATGAAGATTTGAAACTAATTCGTGTAGCACGCTGCTCTCCTGTCTTTGTCGTTACAAGAACAACTCCATTACCCGCTTTCGATCCATAGATTGCCGAACTTGCCGCATCTTTCAAGAAGTTAATGCTCTCAACTTCGTTGGCATCCAATGCATCAAATGCAGTTTTATCTGCTTCAACACCATCTATAATAAACAAAGGATCACCAAAACTACCTCTTATTCGAATAGATGATGACGCGCCAGATAATCCTGAATTTCCAACCACCTGTACACCTGGAGCTCGACCTGCCATAGTATTTGAAAGGTTACCAGCAGGAATATTAGTCAACTCTTCAGTCTTCACTGAAGTAATCGAACCTGTCATGTTCACCTTCTTCTGAACACCATAACCTACAGCCACAACTTCATCCAAACCAATAGCATCTTCCTCAAGTTGAATATTGATAACCGACTGACCACCGATCACAACTTCCTGTGACCTCATACCTACGAATGAATAAATCAATACTTCTGCTCCTGCAGGCACATCTAATGTATAGTTACCATCCAAATCGGTAGTAATACCAACAGTAGTTCCTTTTACAACCACTGAGACTCCTGGTAATGGTTCTCCATCAGAGTCGGTTACTTTACCTGTAATCTTTGCTCCTTGCTTAACTGCTGTAATAGACTCGCGAGAAATAACAATATTGTTATCTACAATTGTGTAGTTGTAATTGTTATTGCTTAATACTTTATCAAGAATTGCTTCGATTGAAGCATCCTTCATCTTTAAATTGAATCGCTTTTCCGTATCTAACTGGTCGCTTTTAAAGAAAAAGCCATAGTCAGAAATCTTCTCCACTTCATTGAATACTTCCTCAATTGTTGCATTCTTCACATCAAGACTAATCTTCTTGTTTTGCGAGAATGTATTCGCCGAAATTGTTGTTATACAAACAAGTAAAATTAAAGTCGTAATTTTCATAATACGTAAAACTTTCCCAACCCCAGACCTCAGATCTGGGAAATGTTGAATTTTCTTCATAGTTTTGTAATGTTTTGTTGTACAATTGTTGAGTCGGTTGCCGCCGCTCAACGGTTTATTTTCAAAAAGTCTAGAAAACCGGGACAGGTTGCCGCCTTAACCGGTTTTTTTTTCATGTTTAGGTTTCTATCATAGGCACTTCATCTTTTTTCTATTTGTGGTTTCTATTAATGAATGATTATTTTATCCTTTCCTAATGTCGTACTTTCTACGGTATATGTAAGTCCTGTTGATATTCGCATCATTTTTAGCAACTGATCAATTGTTGTAGATCGACTAACATTCTTTATCGTAAACTGCTGATTTCCCACCTGAGAGTTCTCAAAAACAAACTCCACATCATACCATTTCGACAACTCCTCACAGATCTTTCTCAACTCTATTTTTACAAACATGAACTTGCCATCTTTCCATGCTAACGTACTGGCAGGATCAATTTTTGATATTGTTAATGATTTTTTAATCCTGTCATAATAAGCCTGTTCTAATGGCTGTAATCCCGTTAAATCACGTTTATTTTTATCCTTGATCATCACCTCTCCCTCTACCAACGTAGTCTCGATATAGTCATCCTGATCGTATGCTTTAATGTTGAATGTTGTACCCAAATCATGAATT
Source organism: Puteibacter caeruleilacunae (assembly GCA_005217565.1). GTDB lineage: Bacteria > Bacteroidota > Bacteroidia > Bacteroidales > Prolixibacteraceae > Puteibacter > Puteibacter caeruleilacunae. Next base: position 196,515 of record SJCO01000001.1, on the reverse strand, counting down.
ACCAATTCTCCTACCGACACCACAAACGGACTCTCATCGTCGTGTTTTACCTCAAAATATCCTTCACCCTGTAGATCAGCCAGACGTTCGTTGGTAAAAGGATCGTTATAGTAGCTTAATTCTGAACCTGAGTTCAACCATATTTTTGATCCATCAGCTAATTCAAATACCGCAATACTTCCTTTTTGTGCTGAGAACTTCTGAGCTCCAGTATAAATGCGTTCTACTAGTTGTGGGCTAATAGACTCTTTTAGGAAATATCCACCTAATCCACCTACCGTAATTACAATAGCAATAACTGCAGCATATTGTAACCAGGTCATAGTGAGTTGGCGAACCTTCTTTCCTGAGCGATTAATCAAATTCCAATATTGATTAAATCCCTTCTCCATCTCTGTAGGATCAATTCGGTCGTACATTGAAGTCTTAACCCAAAGGTTGCGCGTTTCAATATAGGCTTCTTTCTCTTCCTTATTGTTTTCCAAGTGCTCGAAATAAGCTAACTGCTCAGCCTCTGTTGCCTCCCCTTTGATTATCCTTCCTATTATATCTTGATGTATCTTCACTTTCAAAATCTTATTGTTTTCCCTCTCTTTACATCATAAACAAATGAACCTTGAAACACCCTAATGAGATTTTTAACTTTTTTTAATATTTTTCTGTTACAAGGTTAGCGAAAGGGAAATTTGGAGGTGTACTCTCTTGATTTTTATTTGCACTCATTTATTCAAATCACTGGTTGATGGGATGTTACAAAACAGCATCAAACAAGGCTTCTCATTATTGGTTATTAAGAAACAAGGTTGTTTCTTTTTGATATAGCATTTTCAAAAATGCAGTGACTTGATGAATAAATGAGACAAAGTGCACACCTCGAAAACACTGATTCTTATTGGGCTATTTCGGCAATTTGATTACCTTTACAATTGTGGTAATCAACCATATGTTCTTCTCTAAGTGTTTCTAAAAATCGGACATTTACTAAAAAATGTTTCCTGAAACCAGACATTTAGATTCTGAAATCGAAGGATGTCGAAAGAAATCGAAGGGTAATCGAAGATTCTCGCATTCTGTTCCCTCTCGGTCTTAGCTAGGTATCGGTAGTGATTACTTATCTACTCTTCCAATTTTATTCCCAACAGAACAATAATAACACAACAAAATGACAACGGATTTAGCCCAAATTCACACCTTATTCGTACACCCTTTTGTACCCTGTCGATATTGGATTTACCAAAACAAACAGAGTCAAAAATTCGAACTGGTAATATCTCAGACCAACAGAGCTTCCATCAAGTCAAACCCTCCAGTCCTAACGTTTTCTCCCAGTCACACACTTCATGGTCAATCTAACTCTCAAGAGAGGTTAAGGCCCCTGCTAAATGCTGCTGTCCCAAACCTCTCGTCTTTTCTATCTTCTACCTGCCTTCCCTTTATCCTTTCTTCATTTCGGTACCAAAGCGATTAAAGTCCTTGGTCATGATATAGTAATTAGGATCGACAATTATTGATGATGGTTTACGTTTCACTACAAAATGCAGGTGATTGCGCCCCGACTTCAACTTGAACTTCCGTGTTAGCAAGGCTTCCTTTGTCGAATTATATACCTCTACTTCGATATAATCATCGCAGCTAGCTTCTGACTCATTACCCTTTTCATCCACATAATACTTATCGATATTGACATAAGCGTCTACCTCATAAGTAAAGTCTTTTCGTCGCTTGTAGAATACCGAGTCCACATTGGTTTTATAAAAGGTTATTTTCTCCAATGCGTCCTCCACAAAATACTGCATACTGTCGGGAGCAGCTGTTTTTATCCTTCCAATCAAATCGTTGGTTGTAGGATATGGAGCGCCTTTAAATGCGTAATCCTTAACAAATCCTCGCAATACACTTATAAGGGTATCCTTTCCCAGGTAGTTACCCAAAGCATTCATCACCAATGCTCCTTTATTATAATAAGTAGTACTCTGGTGAGGAGCAACCAAAGCTAAAGAACGTTCGCCATGATTTTCGTTCTTTCGTGACATCACATAGCGTGAATTCTCATTCTTCAGAAATTTCTTCATCCGATCCTTTCCATAATACGCTTCCATACACTGCAAGGCACTATACTGTGTTAGCGATTCCATCAACATCTGCGATCCCTCAACATCAGCTGCAGCCACTTGATGCGCCCACCATTGATGCGCCATTTCGTGAGTAGTCACAAAAAACGGATAATCGATGATCTGCTTGTCAAATATCACATCCTCCTTATCTAATTCTCGCAGATCGGCAATAAATCCAATACCTTCAGAAAACGGAATCATATTAGGAAACGACTGTGCATAAGAGGCATATCGTGGAAACTCTACAATACGTAACTGACCAAACTGGTAAGGAGAATAACACTTGGAGTAAGTATCCAATGAAGTTTTTACCCCTAACATCATATTGTCAAGATTATATTCATGTCCCGGATGATGGTAAATACTCAACTCCACCGTTTGTCCTCCGGGCGATTGCCATTGCGACTGCTTACATTCATAGCGCCCCGAAAGTATTGCATAATAATGTAACATCGGATGCTCAGAACGATAATGGAAATAATTACGCTCTCCCTCCTTCCACTGCTTCACCAATGCTCCTGGAGTAAGAGCAGTTTGATCACTCGATGTACTTACCACAGCTTCAAAGTTGATAAAGTCGGCATCGCGACTAATAAAATTACGTTGAATCCCCTGCTGGTCATCACGACTTAATGCTACTGGCTTTGCTGGTAAACCATGCTTTTCACGAATGCGTTTACTACTCAGTTCTGCTTGATCACTATACCCTAAAGATGGGAACAACGAGCTGTATAGGAATGTTCCATTTTTCTCACAGATATTCCTTGCTCCATTATGACTAAAACCATCGTTTACACCATTATATTCAAATGATATCTTCACCTCATCATTAGGCTGCAACGACTTTGTAAGACGATAAAAGCTCATATTGTATTGACTATCCTCCTCAATCAACTCAACAGATTTAGTGAAAGAGTAGTTGCTCAGATTCTTATTCCCATTAATCAATAACGTATCGATAGGTTGATCAGTGAGATTCTTCAGAATATATGTCCCTTTGGCCATCACATTACCACTTTCAGGATATAGATCCACATGTAGCTTCACATCGGTAATCTTAGGCTGGTTCAGATCCTCATACTCTTTATATTTCTTCTCATATTCCACAGCTTCAAGTTCACCCTTATACGAGGTTTTAAAATCATGCTTAATGTTGGTATTGTAGAAAATAAATGAACCAAGCGATACGGCAATTAACACCACCACTGTTAATGATACAATGGTTCGTCCCTTTAGTCTATTACCTAATAACTGCATTCGTTTGCGCCAATGATCTTCAGTCTGCGTAACCAACAGCTGATTACCAATAATCATTAAGGCAACAGCAATGCAAATCCAGTAAAGTTTAAAAATCCAATAAGGAAGCATACCAAATCCATAGCCATTCATATCGGAATAAGCCACTCCAGGACCTCCTCCATAGACCAATAGATGATGCTTAAAAAGATCATAGGCAAAATAGCTATCGATCACCCAATAGAGGATAATAAACACATGTCCCAGATACTTATTGTTCACCACAATATGAATCAAAAATGCGACAACCATCAGCAATAAATAGTTTATAAAACTGACTCCAAATACCGACTTAACATACAATCCTAACTCATAATGATGATAATCGGCCATGGCTTGAACAATCACCCCACTTAATATCATAATCAGTAAGAGAAATACAATCCCCAAGGCTAATGCAGTGAATTTACTAGCAAACTGAATCCATCGTGACGTAGGATAGGTGAGACAAATTTCATGAATCTTACGATCACGATCACGCCAAATCATCTCGCCTGAGAAAAGCAGTACTATAACAAACAGCACCAACTGAATACTACCTCCAAGGATCGACAATACTTGGTAAGTCACCGGATACGTTGTGGTATCATACATTTTACCAATACCTTTAGAGGCAACAAAAATAAAGACAACCATCAGAAGAGAAATCAACAAGAAATAGGTATTACCCAACAGCTTGCGTGTTTCAAAACCAATAAGATGCAACAACGTTGCCAACGGCTTATTACCATTGCTTGTATTGATTTCCGGGGCAACTTGATTACTTATTTTAATCAGCATATCCTTGTCCGACATTGTCCCATCACCAGAGTCTAAATCATTTGATTTCTTATTACTCAGCAACTTTATCGATCGCAGATTATAAGCAAATCGGAAACGGAAATAAGTAAATATCAGCAACAGACTACCTAGACCAATCCATAATAAGCGATTATAGAGAAATACATCCACTAAGCCAGCCCCTGCCTTATTCATATCTGATGCAGAGTCGGCTGTTGTCACCTTCAACGAAGCTGCAATACCAAATGGATCGAGTAATGAAGCTAATGTCTGGTTTTCCAGGTCGCGGAACAAAATCATTGCTATCACATACATGATATATAAGCCAATGATAGAAATCCAGTTAACGACCACACTCCTCAACAATAAACTCAGACTAAAAAAGACGGCACTTACGAAAAAGATATTGGGAAGAATACGTGTAAGATACGGCTTTATATAAGTCATAAACTCATTAGGCCCAATCAGTGAATGATTCAAATAAGGCATGAGTGTACCTATATATAATCCCACGCCAACGGCAGAAAACACAAATACACACAAAACAAACGCAGCAGCAAATCGTCCTGCGATATAATGTACCTTTTGCAAAGGCGTACTAAACATCAACTCAAGGGTATTGTGCTGAAAATCCTTCAAAACTATATTGGCACACACCGCCGCGATCACAAAAATTCCAAGGTACGAGAATGAACTCATTACAATATCTATCACACCTGGAGCATTGACATATACATTTTCGCCAGCCAAATGAATGTTAACACTTTTAAAGGCTCCTCCTGTGGCATTTATAAAGGCAAAAGCAATCAAAAACATGATGCTCCAATAAAGGAATATTGCCGGGCGCTGAAATGCTCTTTTCAATTCAAATCGAAATATCTCATACAACATATCACACTTCATTTAAGTTAGTCTAGCGAATTGCTGAAAAATAAACATCCTCCAAATTTGGAGCTACCTGTTCAAAACCAGACTCAGGATGCTCATCCTGAAGAATATGGATCAATGGTTTACCTTCATTAAGATGAGCGTTGATCACTTGGTAGTTATCGTGATATGCGGGAAGTTCCTGCTTGCTTATTCGCTTCTCCCAAATTCTTCCATTAAGCTCTTTTATCAAATCTGTTGGTCTACCATTTACCAATAATTCCCCTTGATTAATGATAGCCATATCGTTACATAAATCCTTCACATCGTCGACAATATGAGTTGATAAAATCACCACCTTCTGCTCACTAATCTCACTCAGCAGATTATTAAATCTATTTCGCTCAGCAGGATCTAATCCTGCAGTAGGTTCATCAACGATGATCAACTTAGGATCGCCCAATAAAGCAAGTGCAATACCAAAGCGCTGTTTCATTCCTCCACTAAAGGTATGCACACTCTTTTTCCGCTTCTCATATAGATTAACCTGCTTCAGCAAAAAATCGACCATATCTTTACGTTCATTGCGATTGTGAATCCCTTTCAACACAGCAAAATGATTGAGCAATTCCTTTGCGCTAATCTTAGGATACACTCCAAAATCCTGTGGTAAATATCCAAGACTTTTTTTAATCTCATCTTTACATGCAAGTACATCTGTATCATCGAAAGTAATAGTTCCCTCATCAGGATCCTGTAAGGTTGCAATTGTACGCAATAAGGTTGATTTACCAGCCCCATTTGGTCCTAATAAGCCGAACATACCGCTTCCGATATTAAGCGAAAACCTATTGAGGGCCAATACACCATTGGGATATTTCTTAGTTATATTTTTAATTTGTAATCTCATACTTCGTAGATTTTTAGATTAAACAATTAGTAGATGATTTCCGGATTAAAGGAAGATTGGAATAATAGATAATTAATTCGCATTGATCAATCTTTTATGGTTGACTGTAAAATCAACTAGTTAACCTTACTTCCACTCATTGCTTTCATCTCGCCTATTTTCTCTTCTTGCAGATCCTTGTATTGCTCTGCTGTGATCACTTGTGCTTCTTTAGGTGTCAACTCTTTTGCATCAATACCCTTACTGAATGATACAGCTGTAAATGAAAGTTTGTCACTTTCCATAGACAAAACTGCACCATTTCCGAAAATTGGCGGCATAGGAGAAATTCCAGCAGGAAGACTCTCGCAGATCCATAAACTAAACTCTGTTCCTTCCCCTCTATATTCTTTACACTCGTAATTCAGAATCTTTTTTGTTTTACCAGTAGCTTTTATTTCCGATACAGGAATTATAGGCACTTCAGTACAGAAGACCTCTCCATCAACTTCTATATAATTTCTATAAACCTGTTTTTTGAAATCGACGAATGCATCGTTTCCACCTCCAGAAGTCATGATCATCATTCCTTCTGGTTGTTCTTGAGGAAGTACCTTCAACACACCCTGCTTCTCATTAAATACAAACTGATATTTACGCTTACTAAATTCCGGCAACATGGCTATGTATGCCTGCTGCTCCGGACTCAAATTCTTATGAATATTGATCACCTGCTCAAAAACAATCCCCCCCTGTTTTTGTCCCATTGCATTGGTTAATGCGATTCCAATTACCAGTGCTATTATAAATATCTGCTTCATACCTCTTGTTTTTTAGATTACCTGATTTAAAGATTATTGGATGATATATCGATTTCCAGACCTGTGTGCTAAAGAATCATTTCTACCTCTATTAAGAAACCGGTGGGTAAAACTATTCATCTATCATTCACATTCCTTTGACCTATAATCTCTGCAACAAAAGTATTGGGCACTTTGGAGATTGCTGGTTAATGGTCTGTTATCTACTGTTAACGTGTGTTAACGGTTTACATAACAATGAAAATTGATCGAGAATAGTACTATTTTCGTATCATGACACGAAGAATTAGAATCATATTGTTTCTGGTTGTAATATCCATCATCGGACTTATTTCATTACAGGTTCATTGGATTGGAAAGTTTTACAAGAACAACCGTGAACAGCTATTGAAAGAACTCAATCTGGCAATGGAAAACAGCGTAAAAACCGAACTCACCAATCGCTATCAGGAGGATATGCAAACATTGCTAAAGGGAGGATCAGCCAAAGTTGTGACCATCAGTTCTTCAGCAAATGGGGCCAATTTAGATTCTCTATTGAAATCGATCAACACCAATAATCCAATGGGAGGTCATGCCGAATTTTCCATGAAATTTGAATCAATGGATGAGGCTACAGCTTCGCTTGACTCCATTCCTGAGAAAATTGAATTAAGGATCAGGGAAATGGTAACTGCTTTACTTCAGAAAGAATCTGCTGAAACTCCTGCAATCAATATGACCATGATTGACACACTGTTTCGCAGTGAATTAAAAAGTCGTAATTTGCAACTCGACTACTTCATGCATGTCACCAGCAGTGAGAATGACTCAGTCTTAATCAATCCTAATAATATTGCAGTAGCAGATACAACAGATTTCCTACACACTAGAGCATTCGCAACGTCCATAACAGGCGACAGAATGATTCGCGCCTATATACAGAATGAAAATCAGGTTATCTTCACCCAAATGGGCGTTAGTCTGAGTATTACCGTCATCCTCTTCATCTTGATTATGACCTGCTTTTTCTACATGCTAAGTACTATTTTTCGACAAAAGCAGCTATCGCAGATTAAGAATGATTTCATCAACAATATGACGCATGAGCTCAAGACGCCAATTGCCACAGTATCGGCAGTAGTTGAGTCGATGCAAAGCTTTGGAGCTTTAGAGGACAAAGAAAAATCGGAACGCTACCTCAACGTTTCTCAGCGAGAATTAGGTCGCCTGTCAGACTTGGTAGAAAAGGTGTTGAATATGGCTCGCGAAGAGCGGGAACCAATGAGGATGAATCCTGAAGAGATCAACTTCAATGAGCTATGCAACAACATTATTCACAGTAAAAAATTCAGTCACTTCGATAAGGAAGTCGACATAAAACTCAACATCTCACCTGATGCTTGTCGCTTTAGGGCAGATCGTTTTCATATGGTTAACGTAGTACAAAATCTCATTGAGAACAGCATAAAATATTCAGGAGAACAATTGAAGATTAATATCAGTTGTGACAAGCAAAATCATGAGGTGGCCTTGAAGTTTACCGACAATGGTATCGGTATTGCGAAAAAACATCAAGAGAAGATCTTTGAGAAATTCTACCGTGTATCTACTGGCGATATTCACAATGTGAAAGGTTTTGGATTAGGACTCCATTATGTGAAAAACATCATAGAGAAGCACAATGGTAAAATTACGGTGAGCAGTGAGCCAACAAAAGGAACAACATTTACAATCATTATCCCTTGTTAATTATGGAAACATCAATCAATATATTATTTGTAGAAGATGAAGAAGCCTTAGGCATGGTCGTTACTGACAGTCTGGAAAGTAGAGGATTTCAGGTGGATTATCACACCGATGGAGCTGCAGGTTATCAGGCAGCAATAACCAACAACTACGATGTGTTGGTACTAGATGTGATGCTTCCTAAAATGGATGGATTCTCAATTGCACGTGAATTCAGAAAACTCAATCAGCACACGCCAATTATCTTCCTAACGGCCCGATCACAAACGAAAGATGTTGTTGAAGGTTTTGAGCTTGGAGGTAACGACTACCTGAAAAAGCCCTTCAGCATAGAAGAATTGATTGTCCGCATTAAGGCTCTTGCAGGCAGAAATAACACCAATACTCCCACAGCAGTTGAAGCATGTTTCATTGGCCGTTATCATTTCAACTATACCAATCAAACACTTACCCTTGAGGACAAGGAACGTACCCTTACCCATCGTGAGGCTGAGGTTTTGTTCATGTTATTTGAGAAGCGCAATCAGGTACTTGAACGCAAACTGGTACTCGATAAGTTATGGGGTGACGACTCGTTCTTTAATGCCCGAAGCATGGATGTATTCATCACTCGTCTACGAAAATACTTACGCGATGACGCATCAATTCAGATTGTGAATATCAGGGGAATAGGATATAAACTGATATTGTAATGTATTGATAAAATGTGTTGTTCAGGAAATCCCGAACAACACACCCATGACCAAACACTAACATCAATCTATTAACCAGATTATTTTGAAAATTGCTTTTTAATCCATTCCCCCGAGCGAGTCAAACGATTCCATTCCTGTCGCACTCCACTGCCTGGTAGCAATATTGAAGATGCTTCAGGCTTATCACTGAAGTTCCAGTTCACCCAACTGATCTTTATTCGATCCGGATTATTTCCGCTTAAGATATCCAACCAAATGGCTGAGCTCTCATAATCATTACCATCATCTCCGTTATAACTGCTCGTTCCCCATTCTGAGACGAATACAGGTATTTGCTTTGTAGCATCAATAAAGGCTTTTCTGTTCTTATGACTTTTTGCATAAAAATGAAACGTATACATGATGTTATCAAACGACAAAGGATCTTTCGCCGCAGCAGCTAAATCAGAGCTCCAATTAGGTGTACCCACCAGGATAACAGTCTTGGGATCATTTTCTCGAATCAATGGAATAATCTCCTCTGCATACTTTTTCACCTCACTCCAAGGCGTTTTATTTGGCTCGTTACAGATCTCATAAATCACATGATCTTTACCTGCATGTTTCTTCGACATATGTTCCCAGAAAACCTTGGCTTCCGTTAATACATTATTTGGATTACAAGAATCCATCACATGCCAGTCGATTATGCAATACACTCCTAGTTCCTCTGCTAAATTGACCAACTCATCAACCTCTTTCATATAATATTCAGGAAGATCTTTGTAATTCTTTGGATATAAAGCAAAACGTACCACATCAACCTTCCAATCTTTTGCCAGCACCTTCATTGAACTGCGATTCATACAGTGAGCAAACCAATACAATCCGTGTGAACTGACACCCTTTATCTGCACCGCTTCACCTTCCTCACTGCAAAGTTGACGATCAACAACCTTCAATTTACCATATTTCTTCACAGGACCTTTTGCCCAGGCACATCCAACAATGAATATGGCACATATCAAAACAACTAATTTCTGTCTCATAATTTTCCTTTTATGCTTTATCCCATTATCACTGCTACAGTATAAACTTCATCAGGAAGACCTACAGGCAGCTTATTTCCTTTCACCTTTTGCCCGTTTACTGTTATACTTGCAACTCCTTTCATCACCTGATCTGGATTGCAAACAGTAATGATATAGGTAGCACCTCTAAACTTTCGGGTCACTTTAAAACCATCCCAGTCTTTTGGTATACAAGGATCAACAACCAAGCCATCAACATCGGGACGTATACCCAACAGATATTGAGTAGCCGCATAATATGCCCATGTAGCTGTTCCACTTAACCAAGGTAAACGAGATGATCCAAATCGCTTGCTATATTTACTATGCGTTGATTGTGCATATACATATGGCTCAATTTCACGAACCTCAGCCATTTCATTATAAGTAGCAGGAAGATAGCTTTTGTAATATTTATAGGCTCGTTCACCATTACCTAGGATACTCTCAGCGATTACGCCCCATCCCTGAGTATGATTAAAGATTCCTGCATTCTCTTTCATTCCAGGATTAAATAATACTGCACGAACAATATCAAAGTCAGACTTTTCAAAAGGAGGTGCGCACAGCATAATACCATAGTCGGTGTACAAATTATCATGCACCTGATTCATGACGGTCTTAGCCTTTTCAGTATCGGCGTGACCGCTAATTACCGACCATACCTGTGGATTCATGAATAGATTACCCTCTTCATTTTCTTTTGCTCCAAAGCGGAAGCCCTTATCACTAAATGCACGCACATAACGATCCTCATCCCAACAGTGTTTATCCAGATTTTCATCAAGCTTTGCCAACTCCTCCTGGGCCCAATCAACCTGTGCTTCCAGTTTCAGTGCCTCAGCAATTTCGATATACTTCACCAATCCAAAGCGTAATTGGAAAGCCACAAATACAGATTCACCTTCGTGTCCCAGCACCAGACAGTCATTCCAGTCGGCAGCTAGTCCGCATGGAATACCATGCTTACCAGAGCGCTCAAGATTAAACTCTATAGCCCTGCGCAAGTGCCTCCATACGGTATCCTCTCCACGGTCGGCATAAGGTAATACCTTTTGATAAAAATCAAAATTACCAGTCTCATTCACATACTCAGGAATAGCATTAAACAGCCACAGACAATCATCCGATCGGTATTCAGTACTTGCTGGTTCCTTTTCTTGTCCTGGTTTGTGGGCAAAAGGCTTTACAACAGGCATAGCACCACCTGTAGAAGCCTGACCTGTAATCAGTAATTCCAATCGTTGTCCTGCTTCTTCTGGAATAGAATGCATCACACCTAACATATCCTGTACCGAGTCGCGGTATCCTAGACCATCGCGTACACCAGCATACACAAGACTTGCAGCCCTTGACCAAGCATAGGTAATCTGACAGTTATACGAACTCCAAACATTAAGCATACTGTTGATTTCAGCATCAGGAGTCTCCACCTGCATCACCTCTAAACGACTATGCCAATAAGTCTTCAACTCCTCTAATTCACTATTTAATACTGATAAATCCTTGTACTTACTTTTCACTTCAGCACCTTCTTTAGCAGCATGTCCAATTCCCATAACAACTGCAAACTCTACTGTTTCACCTGGTTGTAATTGAATATCAGTTTGCAGTACTCCACAAGGATTACCCCCCTCAGCTAAAGAATTAGTGCATACTCCTTGTTGAACCACTGCAGGATTGCCATATCCATTGTAGTTCCCAATAAATAAGTCGCGATCAGTATCATAGCCAGAAGTATCAGCACCTACTAATGCAAAAAATGTATGTCGTTGTTGATCTTTCTGCTGAAAGTCTTCAGGCATTTCAGGCATGTTAACATTCGATGCATGATCAATGATACCATCAACGACCGACATTTTAGCGATATATTGGGTATATTGTAAGTTACCTAAATCATCGTTTGCATTCCAATTACAGGCATATTCAACAAAAGGGAAAGCCCTTAAATTTCGAATACGATCACCTGTATTGGTCAATTTTGTCATCCACACCTCGTAAGCCTTCCCTCGAGGTACAAAATAAGTTACCTCTGATTGAATCTGCTTATAGTCGGAGATTATTTTAGTATATGCAGTACCATGGCGACACTCAGTCTTAAATTCTTTCTGATCCTTACCCACAGGTTGCCACGAAGCAGACCAGAAATCTTTGCTATCTCTATCATGAAAATAAATATAGCGACCTGCCTGATCCATAGGAACAGCATTAAAACGCAATCGTGTAAATCGTCCCTGAGCTGCTGATTTATAAAAACTATAACCTCCTGCATTATTGGTAATGATAGCTCCATAGTTGGTATCACCCAGGTAATTGGTCCACGACGCCGGAGTATCTGGTCGGTCAATTACATATTCTTTTTGCTTATCATCAAAATATCCGTACCTCATCTGTTTAATTTGCTAGTTAATCATTAATAATCTTCTTCATCTCGTTTACCAGCTTATTGCCAAAACGATTTGCCCCTTCTATATTTAAATGAACAGCATCATTCAAATCTGCATCAGTAGTAATATTTTCTCCATGAATCAGGAAGATATGATCATCGCCATCAGTCTCTCGCAACTGAACAACACTTTCCATCGCCTCTCTAAAAGCAGTGATCTTTTCATCACTCTTTTTACTTTGCTTTGTTCTTGTGTAGGTTGGAGTAATGCAAAACAATTTTGTAGTATGATGCTTCTGTCTAATCGTCTTGATAAACGTTGTTAGGCGCTCACCATACTCTTTCGCAGAAATACCCTCTCCGTTATAATCATTATAGCCGATAAGAATAGTCATGTAATTGATCTGCTGAAAGTCATCGCTAATCATTTGTGCCATTGGCACTGAAGTTCTGGCACCTCCTACAGCCAGGTTATAAAGCTCCCAATTCATGGCATTGGCAACATAGAAAGGATAAGTCTGATAGCTCGCCTGCTGACCTGTACCGTGGGTTATTGAATTTCCATATGCAACATACACTGGTTTTGATCCTGTAGGAATCTTTTTCAATGTATGACCATCGTCCAGCATTAATCCTTGAAAAGCAACATTACACCAGTTAGGCAGACTGATCTCATGAAGCACTTCTTTGTCCGGATCTGTAGAATTTACATCAAAAGACAATAATGGTCCATCTGTCTTTTTAAATGATACAGATTTTACAAATTTCTTATTCTGGAAGATCCCGAATGTAGCGCCACGATTCTCCCCCTCTAATGCTTGAAATTTCAGCGTTACTTTAGGACTAGCAGTTAAAAATGAAACCTTCACACCTGTAGTTGTCTGAGCTCTTTTTGCACTTATCTTACTCTCCTTAGTAGGCATATTTAACACCTCTTTCGAGTGTCTTGGAAAAATCATTAAACCACCTTCCATTCTTGTATAGTTACTCCCCGTTATCTTAATCATAGTATCATTTGCAGGAATAACTTTGCAAGTTGCCAACAAATCAGATACGGTAATAAACTTGAATCCTTCAGCTTTTAGCTTAGGAAGAATGATTTTCAAAGCGTCAATTGTATGCTTCCTTTCGTGACATAGAACAATATCGCCCGACTTAACCTTAATATTACTAACAACCTCCTCGACAGCAACATGAGCTTTTGCATCCTTCGCAAAGACTGAAGCCTCAATGTACTTTAGTCGCAATGCATTAATCTCATCCTGCATCAAAGCATTCGTCTTTAGAAATGGAGCTCTAAAAAGCTTTGGTTGATAATCCAATAGTTTTCCTGACAGCACTTGAAATCCATTGATCTCACCTCCTACTTTTTTACCATCAGTATAGGTATACATTCGGTCATGACTCATGCTATGATTCCCTATTTCATGACCTCGTGCTATAACTTCCTTTGATATTTCAGGATGCTTAGCTAGCTTATCTCCAATATTAAAAAAGGTAGCCTTCCCGTTAACCTTTTCAAACAAGTCTAAAATCTGAATAGTAGTCTCAGGTGAAGGACCATCATCAAATGTAAATGCAACAACTTTTTGATTGTTTACATCCGTTTGATGAGTCAGAGAAGCAGCAATAGAAACTTTTGTGGCGACACTACAGCAAAAAACAATAAATAAAATAATTTGTCTGGTCATAACTAAAAGTTATAAGTGTTTTTAAAACGCTCGAACACTAAATATTTCGTTTAAGTTCTTCTCGCTTGTAATTCCTTCTCTATCTGTGAAAGGAACTTTTCATCCAATCTATAGAAGAGCATAAATATCGCTGCCAACACACTTCCCACAGCAGGTATAACACTCATCATTAACTGAATACCAACCAATGCTCCATCGGCCTGATCAACGTTTGCTTTAAAGCCAAATACAGCCAATAACCATCCTGCCAAAGCACCTCCGATAGTCCACCCAAACTTCTGTGCCATTGTTGATGCCGACATCACCAATCCTGTAGCTCTTCGCCCTGTCTTCCATTCTGAATAATCTGCAGCATCGGTATACATGGCAAAAACAAGAGGAGCCGTAGGTCCGAATACAAAACTGATTAATACCTGCAACACGAACATCATAACAACATCCTCCTTACCTACGAAATAAAAGGCAACTGTTAGGATACTTGTGAGGATCATACTGTAGATGTATGCACGCTTTTTTCCAAACGTTACCGACAACCACTTGGTTAGCATGATCGATGCGATAGTTGCAATGGTACCTGCAATCATAAACGCAGAAGCCAGTGCATCGTTACCTACATAGTATTTGAAATAGTACATGATGGCACCATTTCTAATGGAGACATATGAAAGCGTAAAAATCCCCAGTACAAAAAGAATCCACCAAGGCTTATTGGCAGCCAAATCTTTAAAGTCGTTTTTAAGTGATGTTTTCTGCTCCTTAGCCGGTTGTACGCGTTCCTTAGTTGTTGCGAACGTAATCAAAAACATCATCACTGCAAGTATAGCCAACACTGTCATGGCCCACATAAAACCTTTGCGCTCGTTTACAACCTTAATATCAACCGAAGCCTTAGACAGGTCCATATCTTTTACATCGAAGTGATCTTCTATTTTAATCATCTTCTGACTGAATCCCTTTTCAAATGTTAGCATACCAGCAGTATCAGCCTCTGCAAACATTTCAGGAGTAAGAACACATACCGATAGATCATCTTCAATAGGATCCTGGCCATCAACAGCAACCGACATTTCAATTTTGGTCATACCAGTCCCCTTCTCTACCAATACCAAATCATCTTCTAGTACGTCGACATACACTACAGAATCGTCATTTCCTCCGAAATAATCGACCATTGGCAGGGTAATACCCTGTACAATGAAAGCCCCTGCAAAGGCAAAGATGAAGCGATATTGCGAGAAGCTAGTGCGCTCGATAGGATTTGATGACACTACCCCCATCAATGCTGAGTATGGGGTGTTGATGGCAGTGTAGACCATCATCATCAGTGTATAAGTGATGTAGGCATACACAATTTTACTAGCCACCGACCAGTCGGGGGTTGTAAATGTAAGCACCCCAATCAGTCCGAATGGAATAGCCAGCCATAGAATATAAGGACGGAACTTTCCCCATCTGGAAGTTGTTCTATCCGACAATACACCCATAATTGGATCATTTACAGAATCCCAAATACGTGTGATCAAAAACATGGTACCTGCAGCAGCCGCTGATATTCCAAATACATCGGTATAGAAGTAAAGCAGGAATAGCATAAACGACTGGAAGAAAAGATTGGAAGCGGTATCTCCCAATCCGTAACCAATCTTTTCTTTTATATGGATCTTTTCTTCTTTCATAAGTCTGAATGTTATTGGTTTATCCCATGATTACTTTTACCTGATGCCTAGATCCGGCTTCTTGAATTGGAATAATATCTCCTCCCATCAATTGGTCATTAAGCCAAATCTCCTTTACTCCCTTAGAGACATGCCCTGCATTAACCACTTCGATATCAAATGAAGCACCTCTGAATTTTCGATGGATATTAAAACCATCCCAATCTTTAGGGATACAAGGATCCACAATCAATCCGTGATAGTCGGGACGCACACCAAGAATAAACTGAGTAATTGCATAATAATTCCAAGCAGCCGTACCAGTCAGCCATGAATTCTTGGCCTCTCCTGGTTTCCATGCATCCTTACCCGCAATCATCTGCGCATACACATAAGGTTCGGTACGGTGTAGTTCACTGATTTCCTCAAGATAAGCTGGAGCAATCTTCTTATAATATTCAAACGCCTCATCACCCCTACCAAGCTTCGTCTCTCCAATAATTACCCAAGGATTATTATGACAGAAAATTCCAGCATTTTCTTTGTATCCTGCAGGGTAGGTCGAGATCTCACCATATTCAATGTAGTACTTGGTAAATGCAGGCTGCTGCAATACGATACCATAAGGAGAATCCAACCAACTCTTTACTGAATCGAGCGCTTTAGTACACATTCCTTCATCTTCACCAATTTCAGCCATGGTACAGAATCCCTGAGACTCGATGAATATCTTACCTTCCTCATTCTCATTACTTCCTACCTTTTTTCCAAAGTAGTCGTATGCACGTAGGAACCACTCACCATCCCAGCCAAACTCTTTTACTGCAGCAATCATCTTGTCGACATGCACCTGGGCTGCCTCAGCTTCTTCCGTCAGGCCTCTTTCTTTGCACAGTTGTATAAACTCACGACCATACAACACAAACAGACCAGCAATCATTAATGACTCAGCATCGCCACTTGCCTTGTTTCCTGTCGTTTGAAACGACTCATTAGGATCGTTTGAAAAACAATTAAGGTTCAAACAGTCATTCCAGTCGGCACGACCAATCAATGGTAATCCATGTGGACCTAAATTATTCACCGTAAAATAGAATGAACGCTTCAAGTGCTCAAATAAGCTTTTCGCCTTTGAATCATCATTATCGAAAGGCACTATCTCATCAAGGAAGTTCCAATCACCAGTTTCTTTGATATAGCTAGAGGTTGAAAGAATCAACCACAATGGATCATCGTTGAAGTTACCACCAATAGCATCATTGCCTTTCTTGGTCAGCGGTTGATACTGGTGATAAGCAGAGCCATCTTCAAATTGAGTAGCAGCAATATCAAGAATTCGCTGTCTGGCTCTCTCAGGAACTTGATGTACGAAACCAATCAAGTCTTGATTAGAATCGCGGAATCCCATACCACGACCAATACCTGACTCAAAGAATGATGCACTTCTCGACATGTTAAAGGTTACCATACACTGATACTGATTCCAGATGTTCACCATCCTATTCAGCTTATCATCGTGACTGTCGAGTTGATAGATATTAAGCAGACCTTCCCAGTAAGTGCGCAAATCATCCATTGCAGCATTCACCTTCTCCACTGTATCGAACTGGGCAATCATCTCTTTAGCCTTGGTCTTATTGATTACACCCTTGCTCTCCCACTTATCGTCTTCAGCATTTTCAACATAACCAAGCACAAATACCAATTCGCGCTTTTCACCTGGCTGCAGTTCAATCTCTAAAAAATGAGAAGCCACAGGAGACCACCCATGAGCTACAGAGTTTGTAGCCTTCCCTTCTTCAACTACCTGCGGCATCTCGAATCCATTATACAAACCAACGAACGATTCTCTATCGGTATCAAAACCATCGATTTTCTCATTAACTGCATAAAAAGCATAATGATTACGACGTTCCTTATATTCAGTTTTGTGATAAATTACAGAATCTTCAACTTCCACCTCTCCTGTAGAGAAGTTACGCTGAAAATTCTCCATGTCATCACCAGCATTCCACAAACACCACTCAAGGAAAGAGAACAGCTTGAGCTTTTTCACCTGCGATGTAGTGTTCTCCAGGGCAACCTTATGGACCTCACCCATAAAACCAAGAGGAATAAAATACAAAGCCTCGGCTTTCACTCCATTCTTCTCTCCCTTCACACGAGTATAGCTCATCCCGTGGCGACATTCATAACTATCAAGTGGAGTTTTTACAGGCTTCCATCCAGGAGACCATACGGTATCCTCATCTTTTATGTAGAAGTATCTACCTCCATTGTCGACCGGCACATTATTGTAACGATATCGGGTTAATCGACGAAATTTGGCATCCTTGTAAAAGCAGTATCCACCAGCAGTATTCGATACTAGTCCAAAAAAATCTTCATTCCCCAGGTAATTAATCCAAGGATAAGGGGTATTGGGCTGAGTAATCACATACTCCCTCTTCGCGTCATCAAAAAATCCGTACTTCATATTTTATTCCAATTAATGCGTGTTTACTTGCAACTGCTTATAGTCACTGGCTTGATCCACCAAGTGTATTTATAAATGTTTTGGTAATTATTCTTTCAGTTCTCCAAAGATCCCTGGCAGGTTATTCAGATACTTAATCAACTCTTCCTTCAGCTCTTCTTGTTTGGCTTTATACTTTTTGTTGTTGTACACATTATGCTGTTCCTTTGGATCTCTATTAAGATCATATAACTGATCAGCTTCATAGTAGTGTTTGTAGCGCTGTGTTGATGGGAACTCAGCATCGCCACCGCCAGGGATGAGCATCAGATGAGAAAAAGGAAGGCTAGGATCGGTAAAATGATATTTCAGTTTGTTAGCAATTCTGAAGTTATTCCAATCGTCCAATTTCTGTTGGCGTTTTTTCATATCCCAATCCATCGCATATTGAGGATAACGCAATGCAATATATTTGTGGTTATCTTTCAAAACGCCACGTGAGAAACCCATTTCAAAATACAACGACTCATGAATTTTATCCTTCTCACCATTCAGAATTGGTAAGAAGCTAACACCATCAAATTCGTTGACCTCTTCCGAATCTCCTCCTGCCATTTCATAAATAGTAGGAGCAAAGTCAATATTTGAAACCAAGGCCTCGTGTACTGAACCACATTCGAATCCTCCCTTTTTCCAGATTACAGAAGGACTGCTAACACCACCTTCATATACCGATCCTTTAGCATACTGCCCATGATCATTGAAGAAAAAGATAATCGTATTATCCAGCTTTCCTTCTTTTTCCAGTTTCTGCATCAGTGCTCCCAATGCATCATCGATCCATAAAACATTAGCTTTATTCTCAGGGATATCTCCTTCTTTCGCCAATCCAGCATCGATTAAACGCTGTCCGATGGACTCCATTGAAGGTTGTACATTAGGAGCCTTATCAAGAATACCTTCTGAAGTAATTCTGCGATCAGCTTTCCAGGCATGCTCTTCGGCTGTTGGGCCGTGAGGCACTGTAGTTGCATAATACAAGAAGAAAGGATCATTTTTTGCTTTATCAATAAACTGTATGCCCTTTTCGGTTACCCAATCCACATTATGATACCTCAGCTTTTCAGGTCCTAAGTAACTCGGATTGTCATAGTAATTACCTCCAGCATAATCGAAACCACATTTCTTCATGTATTTGGCGATCAATTCTGCATTACGCTTAAGTACCTTTACTGCATCTTTCGATGTAGGCTCGGTCTCTAACGGTAACTTCTGCCATCCTGGAGCCTCAACAACATGATTCTTTCCAAAGAACCCAGTTGTATAGCCTTGTTTCTTCAATAGCTTGGCGATAGTATTCGTCTTAGGTGTTACCCACGAGTTCCATTGTACAACGGTCTCGCCATCCATACGCTTTGTATCCTTCAAGAATCCATCATTCTCAGCGCGACTAGCATACTGACCTGTAAGACAAGAAAAGCGACTAGGAGTACAGACAGCTGAACTCACATGTTGCCCCATAAGAACCGTCCCTTCACGTGTTAATCGATCAAGATTAGGAGTAAGGTTTTTGCCCTTTCCCTCTGGTAAACAGTTAAACATATAGCGCTCCATATCGTCGGTAATAAAGAACACGATATTTGGTTTATTCTGTTTTTTAAGTTCTTCACTTCCAGTAGCAAGAGGCTCAGTTCCGAACACTTTATTTTGGCTTCCTCCCGCTAGCATTAATAATGGCATCATTGCAAGTGTTGCTTTTTTAGCTGATCTTTTCAGCCTCCCTCTTGTGGTGTGGTTTCTTATAATTTCGTTCATATACCCATTAGTTTTATTACAGAGAAAAGCGCCATGCTCATTGTTTGTGACATTACTATACCTATTGGCGCTCTCTCTAAATATTTTCAATTTTCTTGCTCAGGTTTAACCACATATTTGGATTAACCTTTTTCCCCTTAAGGAACTGAAACAAAAATAGATCTGAACAAAAAAAAAGAGGTTCAATTATAAATCAGAAAGGTCTGTTTAACGATCTTTCAAGGTATAATCGCAAAACAAACCCAACAACATAATCCTCTGGAAATCTACAGATTACAGAGTTGCAAATCTTCCAAAACGGAATTTACACCTTAACAGATAACAATTAATAACACTAACGTGGGTAAAGTGTGATATCAATACATTAGAGAATGAGAATTTAGGCAAAGATTTTAAGTCGCACACTGCGATTTAGAAGTTTTCAGGGAACGCCACAAAAGCACCCAATAAATACACCAATGGAGCATTCCAGTTAATGGCCACTTCGTTGGTAACATAACAGCTATATTCATCGATATATCTCTTAGCCGGATACTTCGGAAGATTAAATTTATCAATACTTTTAGAGAGACTAGCTCCTCCAACAAGCAATCCAGGGATAGGATCTTCAACTCCATCTGCCTTAGAGATACGATGATGAGGAAACATTGGATTCCTGTCACCAAAGCCTGTCACATAAGTATAGGCCACTGTATTTCTCCCCAGTAAATAATCAACATTAGATAATCCAGCATCAAAATATACCTGCTTACCTGTCAGTTTCCATGCATGAATTAATAACATTCCCTGATTAGCAGCGATGGCATTAGAACCCCATTTATAATCTTCATTTCGATTTCCAAACGCAATTTTGTTTGTTGAATGATAATAAGCTTCGGAAAGACGATCTGCTTCCTTCAACAGGTGATTTTTTACAACATTGAACTGTTGATTATTCAATAGCTGACGACCATTTCTTGTTAATGAATAAATCCCCAACATGGCTGTATTACGCCAAGATGGGACGCCAACATATTTGGCATGTTTATAGTAATTCAGAGAAGCTGAAAGATACTTTTCTTTGCGAGAAGATAGAAATAACTCACATGCTGCCCAGGCAAACTCATCGCTCACATCTTTATTGTCGTATGCTCCTGTAGTTATATCTGGATCATATTGCTTATTCATTTTTTCTTGTTGGTAGAATACCTTTGGATTGCTGTTTGCCCATCGCCAGGCCTGCTCTGCATTTTGTAAATATAGAGCTGCATATTCAGGGTAATATGGTTGCAGCACCCGGGAAGCCATCGCCATTACTGCCGCGAAATTCAAGGTTGCAGCCGTAGACTTTTGTACAATAAAACGTTTCTTATTTCGATCTTGATGAGGCATCACCTCTCCTGCAAAACCTGCCGAAGTAAGCTTATGATACACACCACCATCAAATGGATCTTGCATTGAAGATAACCACTCCAGATTATAAAATACCTCATTCAAAATATCAGGAATGTTATCTGATGACTCTGGGATATTCCATTTCAATGATCTAAATAAAGTAGGGTAAGACTCATATGCAGCCATTAAGGTGTAAGTAGAAATACCCGAATTAACCACATACTTATTGTAATCTCCAGCATCATACCATCCTCCTGAAGAATTAATGGTAGTCCCCAGAGGACGTTGAGTGGTAATGGCAGAAGGATGAATGTACACCATCGTATCGGCATGTCCTGCCATCCGATGCCACTGCCCTCCATATTGTTTATCTATTGGGGCAGATGAACGCCAATAATAATAGGCCTTTGTTGAAGCTTGCAAGACCTTTGTATAACATGAATTGGAGATGGTAAAGAGATCAGACTTCCCCACATTAGGGATATCAATATAAAAGCGTCCTTCCTTTTGAAGTTTTGAGAAATCAAGGGTAACATAATTACTCCCTGCACTCTCATGATATTTGGATCTACCTGATTGATCAGTAAAGACAATCTGATCATTGTCGGCTCTTTTAATGGAGAATACAACAGATTCATTACCTTCAACCAAGGCAATCTTGTGTCCTTTGGGCAAGTAACCTACCTGATTATATTGAATCATACCTGCAGACATATGTTCTTGCGCAAGCGCAACACAACAGGATAAGAACAACCAAACACTTATGCTATAACTCCAAATTTTCACCATATCAATTAATATCGAGGTACTATACTAAGCGAATTCAACTTCTTCTCAATAATAGCAATGATTTGAAATTGAATTCGCTAAACTGACCAATTACCGATTCTTAAAATAATCTCGACAATAAGTCATCATTTCTTGTTTCACCTTCCTATATTTCTTCTGATCTGCAACATTAACTGTTTCATGCGGATCTTCCTGGTAATCATACAGCTCTTCTGCAATGATATTATCTTCTTTAAAATCATTCGGTTTACGGAACATATCCTTTACCCATACAACAAGTCGATAACGCTCCGTTCGGAATGCATATCCTTCATTTTTTCCTCGATGAAACTGACTTACCGAATAATCCTTAACCTTATCTCTATTGTTTTCAATGATTGGACGTAAGCTAACGCCATCAAGGTTATTTGGTATATCAATACCTGCTAAATCACACAATGTTGGAAATACATCGAGGAATTCAGTCGGAGAAGAACATACACTTTGATGACCATTTCCATTGGAAATAATCAACGGACTACGGGTTGCTTGTTCAAAGTTAGTATGCTTACACCAAATGCCATGATCACCAAGATGCCACCCATGATCTCCCCATAGGATAATAACAGTATTCTTTCTCAATCCCAATGAATCTAAGGCACTCAACACTTTACCAACTTGTGCATCAATATAAGATATTGCAGCATAATAACCATGAATCAATTCTTTCTGCTTAGCTACAGGCAACAAATCTGATCCTATATCAGAAAAAGAATTCAATGGAGGAATATCGGTATATGAACGGAGTTCTCCTGAATTATGATAGGCAAATTTTGGACCATTCTTCGAAGCCTTTTGATAAGGCGCCAATGGAATATCTTCACGTTCATATAAATTCCAATACTTGGTTGGTGCCACAAATGGTAAGTGAGGACGTTTAAATCCAACTCCAAGAAAGAATGGCTTATCTTTCTTAGATAATTGTTCCAAACGATCGATAGCAGACAAAGCCAGAACTCCATCAACATAAGCATTATCCGGAACATCAGCCATCTCTGTTGAAGGTTTCACCCTTTCTATAGCATATTTGGTAATTCCGTATCCTTTTTTTCCTTTTGCCTGAGCCTCTTTCATATATTTCGCAACCTTCTGCTTAGTGCATGGCAATTGGTAATATCCCAAAGCAGGTCGTCCATAGTCAGAATGAACATATTTGTTATCACCCTCAAAAACCTGTGGTTCGCTCCATGACACCTCATCATGATCAGCGTCAACACTTCGTTTATCAAATATTTTCCCCACACTAGTAGTAAAATATCCATTTTGTTTAAAATACTGAGGTATTGTTACGATATCAGGATTCATATCACGAATTAACGTTTTTAAATCCCATACTTTGGTTCTATCAGGTTGTACACCGCAGAGCAGACTAGCTCTGGAAGGAGCACAAACAGCTTGCTGACAATGATTATTGGCAAAAACGACACCTTGACTTGCCAATTTATCAATATTAGGAGTTTGAATCAATTCATTTCCGTAACACCCTAAAATAGGTTTCAAATCATCAACGGCAATGAACAACACATTCTTCTTTTCTTGTGCCTGACCAAACAAAGGCAAAGCTGCCAGTGCTAGTGATAAATATTTTTGTAAACTCGTCATAATCTAATCTTTTTGTTGCGTTAGGAAATTCCTCTATTTGGCCTCAATGTATTTGTTAAGTAACATCGTCATCTCCTCAACAACCTTCTTCTTTGCAGGAGATTCAGCTACATTAACATTCTCATCAGGATCATCCTGATGATCGAATAACATTCGATTGGTTACGTTTCCATTCTTATCAAGCCACTCGGTATAGATATAATTCTTCGTAATAGCCGACCAGCCATCACCCATTTTTGAATATACAACCTTTTTCACTTCCTCTTGTGAATTTTTAAGTATTGGAGAAAAACTCATCCCCTCTAAATGATTTGGAGCATCAATTCCAGCCAATTCACAAAAACTAGGATATAAATCGATCAATTCCACAAGAGAAGAGGATCGCTGTCCTGCTGGCATCCCTGGAGATCTCACAATCAAAGTTGTATTTAATGCTTTATTGAAATTACTATGCTTACACCACAATGCGTGCTCTCCTAATTGCCAACCATGATCACCGATTAAGCACACAACCGTATTTTCATCAAGATCCAACTCTTCTAAAGTTTTTAGAACTCTACCAACCATTGCATCAACATAGCTTACACAAGCATAATATCCATGAATAAGTGCTTTGGCTTTTTCATCTGATACATTACCTTCTTTTGACGGAATATCAAGATAAGCCCTAAGTTCCCACCAGTTATGCAACGCAGCATCGGGAGCATTTTTAGGAGCAAAATAATTGTCTGGTATTTTTATCTCAGCCTCATCATACATATCGAAATACTTCTTTGGAGCATTAAATGGCAAGTGAGGCTTAATAAATCCCACAGTCATAAAAAAAGGCTGGTCAGATTCTTTAAACTGCTTGAGTTTCTTTATAGCTCTATTGGCAATCTTCCCATCAAAATAGTCTTCATCCCCAACACGTCCAATTTCAACTGCATTTGCTTTTCCTTTATTTTTCAGGCATAAAGCAAGATTCTCCTCATTTTGATAGTCTCGCCAGCCATCAGGATGATCTTTTTTCTTCTCATCATCGGTAGCATGCCAAGGACGCTCACTCCAACCATCAGCCCTATCAAAACGATGATGATAAACTTTACCAAGACTTACCGTATAATAGCCATCATCTTTAAAAGCCTTTTGAATAGGAACAATCGTTGGTTCATCCTTCTCCACGCTACATTGGTTATTTATATACCTTGTAGCATTTGGTCGCATTCCACTAAGCAAACTAGCCCTGGAAGGACCACAAACAGGATAATTACAATAAGCTCTGGAGAACAGGGTACCTTCACTGGCAAGCTTATCTATGTTAGGCGATTTTATTTGACTTTGCCCGTAGCATCCCAATTGTGGTCGCAAATCATCGACCATGATCAATAGGATGTTCTTCTTTTCACTCTTTTTAGTCGTATTGGGTGCTGCACAACTTGTTCCCACTTGCAACATAGCTCCAGCAGCCATCCCAAGATATATTAATCTAGCATTCATTTATGTATATTTTTAATCTTAATACTGATCTTCATGTCGATAATCTCCCCAACGATACTTAACCGTTCGTTTCAGAGGAATATCCATACCATCAGTATCTTCAAGCCAATCATACAATTCATTGGCTAACTTTTTCACCAGCTCCTGATGTTCTGGTTTATCAATCAGGTTATACATTTCATCAGGATCATTTTCTATATCATACAACTCATTACGATCCCAGATACCATGATAGCGGATGTATTTATACTTATCGGTACGAACGCCAAAAACAGTAGGTGTCATTGGAAAATCGTACTCCCAGTAGTATTCATAGAATATACGATCACGCCAGTCTTTATCATTACCTTTTAATATGCGTGCAAACGACTCTCCAGGCATATATTCAGGTTTTTGAAGACCCGCCATTTCGAGAACCGTTGGAGCAATATCTATACTTTGTACCATCTGCTCCATTTTCTTTCCCCCCTCAAAAAGCTCAGGACAACGGACCAGGAACGGAACTTTAACAGACTCCTCATAGAAGTGACGCTTATCAATTAAGCCATGCTCTCCCCAACTAAAGCCATTATCTCCCATATAGATTACCAACGTAGATTTATCCAGCCCCTCTTTCTTTAAATAATCCATAACAGAAGCAATACTTTCATCTACACCTAGGAGCGTTTCACAGTATCGTTGAATCATCTCGTTAAAGTCGGCATTGCCATGATACATGTAATCAACACCATGCCAGCTAACACGCTGCCGTTTCACCCATTCAGGCCATTTCAACTCCCGATATTTTCCATTTTTAGTCTGCTCAAAAGTAGCAGGCAAAGTAATTTTCTTTCCCTGATATCTACCCTTATGCCGGCGAGCAGGTTGAAACTCGGCATGTACTGCTTTATGTGAAAGGTACATAAAGAACGGCTTATTCTTGTCGCGATGATCAAGCCAATCAATAGCATGCTCAGTTAGCAAATCAGTGATATAAGTAGAATCCTTGTATTGAATTCTTTCCCCATTAATATTTAATTCTGGATTATAGTAAACTCCCTGACCTTTAAAACTTTCCCAATGATCAAAACCAGGCTGTGGACTATCACCATGATCGCCCATGTGCCACTTTCCAAGAAAGGCAGTCTGATAGCCAGCACGTTGAAGATATTGTGGGTAATAAATCAGATTACAAGGATCAGGTGCATAATTATCGACGATGGTATGACAATGAGAATATTGACCGGTTAGAATCGAAGCTCTACTTGGTGAACACAACGACGTTGTTACGAAAGCATTCTTAAAGTAAGCACCTTCCTGGGCCAATTTATCCATAGCAGGAGTTTCCAACCATGGCACTTTATTGGTAAATCCCATATAGTCATACCGATGATCATCGGTAAGGATAAACACAACATTACGCGTTTTTTTTACTTTAATATTATCGAGCTTCGGTAATTTTTGAGCCTGTACTGCAAGATTGCAACACAGACTTAAACCGATACCTGCTGCAATATATTTTAGTTGTTTCATCTCTTTAAAATTTTTTGATTCCTGAATGTTCAAAAAATTTGAATACATTCAGGAACTCACATAAATTTTAATCATCCGCGTGTGTGTATTTTGCGAAGATGAAAATTCATGTTCGTTTCATCTCTTTAAAATTATTTGATTACTGGACTAAAGACCTTCAGACTAATGTTTTTGCCTATTTTCTTTATCCTTTTTCACCTTCACAAAAGCATCGATATCCTTTCTCCACTTATGTAATATTGAAAGCATCTCTTTGGTCTTTTCAGGCATTACTTCACTCAAGTTATTAGCTTCTGATATATCCTCATTCAGATTGTAAAGTTCCACACGTCCTTCGTCATAAAACTCTAGTAATTTAAAGTTCCCTTGACGAACGGCACTGCAATTAGAATCGCCTGTCGAATGCGGTCGACCTGTTGGGGAATGCCAGAAATAAGGACGATTAGGATTCGGATTTACTTTTTTCTTAAGTGCCCACACAAAACTTTCACCATCAAGATGAGCCTCTGGATGCAAAGGCAAATCGGCCATTTCAAGCATTGTTGGGAAAAAGTCAGTACCAATAACAGTTGCATCACATGAAGTTCCTCCTTTGGTTACTCCCGGCCAACGCACAAGCATCGGTTCTCTGATCCCTCCTTCATACAAATGCCCCTTACCTGCTTTTAAAGGAATATTAGCTGTTGCCAGAGGACGTTGATTGGTGCCACGATTCGATAAACCTCCGTTATCTGAGAATAAGAAGATGATTGTATTATCATACTCCCCTATCTCTTTCAAGGTTTTCACCAATCGACCAAGACTTTCATCCACACTATAAATCATCGCGGCATACACAGCATGATCCTGGTGCATTTTGCGCTGACCGGTACCCTCCGCAATATAATTCGGTCCTTCATAATGCATCGTCTCAAGCTTCTGCTTAAACTTCTTGACATATTCCTTCTTTGCCTGAAATGGAGTATGCACCCCATAATGGGAAACATATGCCAGGAACGGCTTGTCAGGAGATTCTTTATGTTGTTTTTTCAAAAATTTTATCGTCTCATCAGTAAGGCGGTCAGTAAGAAACTCTCCTTCAACACCCTTATCAAGGCCTTCAATTGGTCGTTCCTTCCCTTTACGCCCTTCGTTATAAGGATAAAAATATGAAATTGGAGCACCTGCATGTCCTCCAGCAATGTTAATTTCAAAACCTTGATCCTGAGGATAGCTCTCATTCGCAGCCAGATGCCATTTTCCTGTAAAATAAGTAGAGTATCCAGCTTCTTTAAAAGGTACAGCAAGCGTAGTCTCACCACCTTTTAATTGCTTTTGATTTGATCCAGGCACCCAATCTCGGGCAGGATATTTCCCGGTGATAATAGAATATCTTGAAGGCAAGCAGCGGGGATGACTCACGTATGCATTGGTAAAACGAACACCTTCGTTCGCCAGTTGATCCATATTGGGAGTTTCGTAGAATTTTGATCCTTGAAAGCCAGTATCCATCCACCCCATATCGTCTACAAGAAAATATAGTATATTGGGTTTGTCTTTCTTTTTTGCAGTACTAACACTGCACGCACTTAATAATCCGAGTCCAAGACAAGACAAGGATCTTAAACTTTTTCTAAACATATCTTTCAACTATTTCGATTTGATATATGCATCGCTAAATCTGCTTTTTCACAATACCTGTAAAAGGCAGGATGATGGCAGCAACCATCATCCAAAATCCTTTTATGCTACTTTATCATCTATTTCTAATATCCTTTGTTTTGATCTGCTGCTGAAACAGCAGGATTGGATGTAATCTCGGTTGCCGGAATTGGGAATAACATTGTCCGATCATTATCGGGATACTCCACATCGCGCGATTTAGAGAAATCATACGTTGCCGTATTGTTATGAGCATCAATCACATTTACTTTAAAATAATCATATCCCCTTCTACGTACATTAAACCAATCGTGGCCCTCACCTAACAACTCAAAATTATATTCAGCCATAATTGCTGATCTAAATTGATCTTGTGTCAAGCCGGTCCAATCTGCAGGTTGCTCCGATACTTCATCAGCAGAATTACGAGCTCTATCCAGTACCTCATTTACATATTGATAAGCATTATCAGGACCGTTCAATTCATTCTCTATTTCGGCTAGCATTAACAATAGATCACTGTAACGATAAGCCACCAAATTCATATTGGTATTATAATTTAATGCTTCTGAATTCTTTATAAAATACTTAGCCAGGAAGGGATAACTCTTATCCTTATTGTTTCTCTTTTTAAAAGTAGGATAAGTCTTAATTACAGTTGCCTTACCAGCAGCATTATACTTCAACCACTCAGTCTGAAATGTAGCAGCAATACGAGGATCATCAGTATAAGCAGCAGCATGCTGGTCATACAATTCAATATTCGGTTTAATACGTCCCCACACACTTCGCCCCAGATTACCGTTACTTGCTGTAAACAACTGCAAATGACGAAGGGTATTCTCAACATTACCAGAAATTTCGAAGATCGATTCTGAGGTAAAGTTACTTGTCTCCTCAAACCAAAGACTGCGATAATCATCAACAAGACTATATTGACCATACACAGCAATAGCCTCATCATAAGCATTCTGCCAATAACCTGTCTCCGATGCAGTTTGATATCCCGCCAAGGTCATATATACCTTAGCTAATAGCATACTAGCGGCATTGGTAGTAGGACGACCATCACTTCCACTTTCTTTCAACTTCTGTTTTGCTACATTCGCATCAGCAATAATTTGCTCATATATCTTTTCAGCAGAACTCAAAGAAGCATTAATAGTCTCGCTACTTGCTGGCTCTGTTCTAAGAGGAGCTTTCCCATACAAACGTACCAAGTTGAAATAAGTAAATGCCCTAAGAAAATAGGCTTGCCCTAACATATCCTCAACCTCTGCACCTTCAAGGTCACTATTATTCAAGCCACTAATAAAATCGTTACATCGTTCAATTGTTCGGTAACACCCTTTCCATACATTCTCAACGTAATTCTGTGAAGAATATGGATTTAAAGCAGCGATATCTTTCAGATTAGCATCTTTTCCTGTTGTATACAAACCTGAACCAAGATCAGTTAGATGATGGAAATCTGCCCCCCAATAGTTAAAATCGGCTACAGAAGCATAGCAGCCATTAAGTACAGTGTTCGCACCCTCAACATCAGAAAAAAGCACATCAGGAGAAGGAAATGTTGGATCTTCCTCTAAAGAACAGGCACCAAGCAAAGCTCCCATGAAAAAGATCGCGAATATATTTTTTATCTTGAAATTCATAATTTATCGTTTTAAAGATCCTTAGAAAGTTACATTTAAACCAATCAAAAAGCTTCGTGCATTTGGAGTACCAGTCCAATCAACCCCCATTATTGTTCCGTCATACATAAAACTAGTCACCTGTGGATCATAACCACTATAATCAGTTATTGTAAACAAGTTTCGACCAGTTACATACAAGTTAACCTTTGAAAATCCTAACGATTCAAGAGGAAGATCATAACCAAGAGTAACATTGCTCATTCTTAAATAACTTCCATCTTCAACAATACGATCGGTAAACACCTCATTCAAGTCATAACCTACTCTAGGAAATAGATTGGAAGGAGCATCAGCTCTCCAGGCATTATAGTAAGTTTCGGCCAACACATTTTTGCTATTACCTTCAGCATAGGCAATCTCCATGCCATTACCATTAGCAATTTGATTACCATAAACACCTTCAAATAGTGCGCTTATTGTTAAGCGTTTATAATTAAAGCTCAAGTTCACACCATAAGTAAAGTCAGGATTAGGATTACCAATAAATGTACGATCAAGTTCATTGATGTTTCCATCACCATTCTGATCAACAAAAACTACATCACCAGCCTGATTAGCATTCCCCTGGTAAGTTGGTCCTTGAGCAGCAGCGTCATCATCCTGGTAGATTCCATCAGTCTTATATCCCCACAACATACCCACAGCTTCACCTTCCATGAAGATATTTGCAGGAGCTTTAAAATAAGTTCCCGTAGAAACATTATTTCCTAAGTAGAATACCTCTTGAGATTCCACACCGTTATTCCATATAGCTGAAGGAGCCAAGCCAAGATCTATCACTTTGTTGCGATTAAAAGAAATATGACCACCAACATTCAACGAAATATCGTCCTTATTTACCACAACACCATCTAATGAGAACTCAAGTCCTCTGTTCTCAATCTCTCCACGATTAATCGGCATTGAAGAGAAACCATTTGATGGACCAATTTGAATCTCTTGAAGCAAGTCTTCAGTTCTTTTGTAATAAACATCAGTAATAAAACTTAAGCGGCCACCCAAAAAGGACATATCTAAACCTGCATTATATTGAGAAGTAGTCTCCCAAGTTAAGTCCGTATTAGCAATATTTGAAGCAATATTACCAATTGTTGTATTATTGTTTGTATCTGAATAATAAACTGTTGTGTAATTCTTCAACGTACTGTAAGCATCAATCGCCTGATTACCTGTCTGTCCCCAACCCATTCTAAACTTTAGATTTTCAAACACATTCAAGTCTTTAACGAAATCCTCTTCAATTAAACGCCAGGCAAATGCAGCAGCAGGGAAATAACCATACTTATTACCATCAGCAAACTTGGAAGATCCATCAGCACGGAAGCTAACGGTAAACACATACTTATCATACAGACTATAATTCACACGACCAAGGAATGATAAGATAGATTCTTCAGTTGTAACCAAGTCTAAAGGTTGAGTAATAATACGACCTAATTCAGGTGCATCAATTCCCAAAGACTTTATTGGAAAGTCAGTCACTTCATATACCGAAGCTTTAGCATGACTACCATCGAAAGTAACTCCAACAGTAGTATTCAAACGATGAATCTTATTCAACGTTTTGTTGTACATTAATAAATTATCCAAAGTATATGAGTAGCGGTCGAGTGTTGATTTGGCCAATACACCATTCTCTTTCTGCCCTTTAAAAACACCAACATTCCAAAATCTTGAACGATCTTTCTTACGATAATCCATACCTCCCTGAATCTTATACTTTAATCCTTTTGCGATTTTATAAGTCAACGAGGTTGATGCATTAATTCGCATTTCATTAGTCACATCATCGTAATCGGTTAACCATGCATATGGATTAGAAATATCCAAATCAAGGTTATCACTATCCTCTGCTTCAAAACCTACCAAAGGAGTGTAAGACAATACCTGCTTGGTAAAACTACGGTTACCACCTGATTTCGACCCCGATTGAGCAAAGCTACCTTTTTGATACATCATTGAGATACGATTATCCAGCTCCAAACGATCAGACAACTCATTGGTTAGATTTAATCGAATATCTCCACGTTGAATGCGTGAAGTTTCAACAATACCTCTTTGATCAGCATAACCTGTTGAGAAGTAATACTTCGATTTCTCTCCACGTCCGCTAACTGTTAAACCTTCGGTATGAGTAATTCCCATTTCGTATACCTCATCTTGCCAGCTTTTATTCTCAAGAGGGGTAGTCGCAATCACAGGAATATCTTCTCCTGTATCTGGATCAGTTTCATAAGAAACGGAGTAAACCTCATCACCTGCAATGTGGAAATTCTGTTTATTACCTTCCAAAGCAGCTGTTTCGTTGCGATACTTAGCATACCCAACACCATCGAGCATATCTAACTTCTTTGAGATCCATGAAAGTTCAACAGAACCATAAGCATTTATCTTCGCTTTCCCATCGCCTTTCGCACCTTGTTTTGTAGTAATTAGCACTACTCCATTCGCTCCACGCGAACCATAAATTGCTGTTGCTGAAGCATCCTTTAAGATCTCTATACTTTCAATATCACGAGGATTAAGACCAGTCAAACCATTCTGCGGTGCCTGAAGCTCATTCGCATCAGTGGAGGCATCTAAAACATCCTCACCTGCAGAACTAATAATGACACCATCAACTACATAAAGTGGTTCATTGTTACCACGAAGACTGTTCGTTCCCCTAATACGAACACTCACAGCAGCTCCTGGAGATCCAGGGTTAGAAACTACTTGTACTCCTGAAGAACGCCCTTGCAGTAAGGCATCCACACTTGAATACTGTCGGGCTACATTGTCCGACTCTTTAACTTTAGAGATTGAGCCAGTAACATCTCGCTTTCTCACTTCTCCATAACCAACAACCACTACTTCATTCAATGATTCGGTGGATGCTTCTAATATTACATCTATTACTTGCTTATTACCAACAACAATTTCTTCTTTATTATAACCAATAAAAGAGAATTGTAATACAGCATTAGAATCAGTTACCTCTATGGAATATTTACCATCCAAATTAGTAGTAGTACCCTGAGTTGTACCTTTTATCAATACATTTACTCCCGGAAGAGTAACGCCATCGGTACCACTTACTGTTCCCGTTATTTGCTTTTGTGCTAAGGATTGAAATCCCATAAGCAGGAATAGAAGAATAATCTTTAGATGTTTCATTGAGTTTAGAATTAAATGTTAACGACTGCAAGTAAGTCAGACTAAAGTTGAATCAGGTTTATTAAGAGTTCTAAAAGATTAACTTACCGTTCTATCCACTTCTAACCTCTTCCATTATAGGTTCATCTACATCTCTCCAACTCCTTATTAAGTCTACTTATTCCCAGCAAAAGCCAACGCTAATCACCGTATCGTTTACAAACTCAAGATACCATACTTTTGTCAATAAACGAAATAGATTTCAGCAGGATACATGCAGAGTTTGATTATCGTTCTACTACGGTGTAATCTCCGTTCTTTTCAAACAATTAGCCCACTAATATCATTATCATTGGTTATATTTGTTAAAGGCTCAATTATATTCAGTTTCTCATTTTAAAGAGCAATGGGTAAGCATAAAATTTTAAGACAATGCACAAGAAAAGTATACTCATCACCATATTGTTATTGCTGGCACAAATTTCAATTTATGCCATGGAATTACATCATCTGAATATTCATCAAGGATTAAGTAATAACATCGTTTATTGCGTAGAAAAAGATTCAACTGGTTTGCTCTGGTTTGGTACAAGAAACGGTGTTGACCGATACGATGGAAATGAATTTAAGCACTATTCTCTTGCCCAAAAAGGACAACTCGATTCAGAAGCGAATGTAGCTAAGGCACTACATGTTGACTCAAAAGAGGAATTATGGGTGGGTACATTAAATGGATTATTTAGATACAACAAAGACCTTGATCTCTATCAAAGGGTGTCAGGAGAGCATTATGCCGAACTTTCAAGGATAAGAGTTAATGTAATTGAAGAAGATCATAGAGGGAACCTACTTATTGGTTGCGACAATACCGTATACATTTTAAATAATCAAATTGATTCTCTTATCAAAATCAATGGTATCAATGATCCTGTTTTATCTATTTTACCGTTTGATGATCAACATTTTCTGATAGGAACATCTCACGGTATATTCAAAATAAATACGAGTAGTTATGGAGTAGGACCACTTAGCGAAACAGCACATATTAAAACACAACTAACTGGGGCTTATTGTAATTATTTATACAAAGCCCCTAATAATAAGATTTGGATATGTACAATTGACAAAGGAGTTCTAATTTGGGATCCAGAGACAGATGAAATTGCTCCATGCTATAATATGAACAAAGAAATTACACAAGGTATATGGGTAAAAAAAATCATTTCACTAAACACCGGAAAATACCTGGTTGGCGTTGATGGTAAAGGAGCGTATTTATTAAATAAATCCTTACAGATTGAACAACACCTCAATCACCAGGAAGATGATCCAAAATCACTTAGCATTAATGGAGTTTATGACCTAATGCAGGACAAGGACAACAGAATATGGATTGCAACATATGGAGGAGGTATTAATGTCTATGATCCTAATTTTCTTCCATTTGAACCCATCCAACATATCCGCAACAATAACAACTCTCTAAGCAACAACACTGGACGAACAGTTATTGAAGATTCAAAAGGAAACATTTGGTATGGGACAAAGAAAGGAGTCAGTATTTTCAATCCTGTAAACAATTCATGGAAACATATTTACAATAGTTCTGACAACAACAATGTACTTGGTAGCAATACCATTCTTTCATTGCAACAAGTCAATGATAACGAAGTATGGATTGGTTCATATGGTGGAGGAATAGACAAAGTAAACATCAATACATATCGCGTACAGCCTGTTTTCTCAAAAAATGAGCTAAAAAAGAATGGAGGAAGCATCTACGTTTACACTCTACTCCTCGATAAAAACAAGAATGTGTGGATAGGTTCCATTCGAGGAAAACTATTAAAGTACTCTCAAGCGACTAAAACCTTCACATCATACCCTATTTACAGTGTTCAAAGCATCTATGAAGGAAGTAATGATAGATTATATCTTGGATGTAGAGAGGGATTTTTTATTCTGAATAAATTGAACGGTACTTATAAACTCTTTGTTCCAGAGAAAGAAAATCCAAATTCGATTAGCAGCAATGCTTGTTTCTGTTTTTATGAAAGTCAAGAAGGAAAAGTATACATCGGTACCGAAGGAGGAGGACTTAATATTTTTGATCCAACAACTACGAAGTTTATTCATTTCACAACGAATGAAGGACTCAGTTCAAACACGATTTACGGTATACAGGCTGATATAAAGGGCCAACTATGGTTAAGCACAACAAACGGTTTATCGGTTTATAATCCTGCCACAAAAAGCTTTTCGAATTATGACATATCAGATGGATTAACAATCAAGGAATTCAATTATGGAGCCTCATACACCTGTTCCAACAATAAAATGATATTTGGAGGAGAAAGTGGATTTGTAACTTTCGATCCTCTGCAAATCAACAAGATACCTTTAGCACCAAAACTATTCTTCACTAATTTCAAGATCTCCAACAAGTCTTATCCAATTGGTGACTCTCAAACTCCATTAACTGCACAAATCGATATGACTAATGAAATTGAGCTCAGTTATGATCAGAATTCATTCTCATTCGATTTCATTGGCATTAACTATACAAATCCAGAGAAAAACAGGTATTCATGGAAATTAGACGGCTTCGAAAAAGAGTGGACGCCTGCATCTTCAACATCAACTGCCACTTATACAAATATTCCTCCAGGAACATACACTTTCGAGGTAAAAACAAGTAGTCTTCGTGATGCATGGAATGGTAACTCCAGGTCTATAAAAGTCAAAGTTAATCCCCCATATTGGCAAACCTATTGGGCCTATACTTTTTACTTGATCGTGTTCATTGGAATTGCCTTTTTTGTGGTAAAATTCATACGCATACGCCTTCAGGAAAAGCACTCTAATGAAAAAATCCAGTTCTTTATCAATGTTGCTCACGATCTGAAAACACCATTAACGCTTATCAAGTCTCCATTATCTAGTCTTTCATCGAAAGAGAATATTTCAGAGCAGGATTCTGAATTAATCTCAATGGCGCTAAAGAATGTGGATAAGTTAACCACCCATTTCACTCAACTTTTAGATTTCCAAAAGGCAGAAATGAAGAAGATGCAACTACAAGTTGCAAAGCATAATCTGGTGGAACACCTTTCAGAGATTTCCAGCTCGTTTCAGCCATTGCTAGACAAAAAACGCTTGCAGTTTCAATTACTTTCAAAAAGCGAAGCAATAGAATTGTGGTACGACAGATTAAAATTTGACAAGATATTCAACAATCTCATCTCCAATGCAATAAAATATACACCAAAGGAAGGAAAGATAAACATACATGTAAAAATCGTTCGAAATCAGTGTCACATCAAGGTTGATGATACGGGTATTGGTATTCCAGAGAAGCAACAATCAAATATCTTCAATCGTTATTACCGAGCGACCAATGCAATCAACTCTACCGAGACAGGTAGTGGTGTAGGGTTACTTTTGGTGAAGCAGCTGGTAAATATTCATGGCGGACAAATTACCTTTACCAGCACTCCAAACGAAGGAACTTGTTTCACCTTGAAATTCAGACTGGGGAATAAGCATTTTAAGACTACAGATTTAATTGATAGTCAGCTTAAGGAGAACTACATACCAGTATTTCAAACTAAACCGAAACCCAAAGAACAAACTGAACAACAAGAGGAACAAGTGCAAATCAATTCAGATCTTCCGACACTGTTAATTGTTGAGGACAGCAAAGAGCTGAATACTTTCCTTGGAAATGAACTTCGAGAATCGTACCAGATACTTCAAGCATCAAATGGAAAAGAAGCTTTAGCGTTAATTGAAGAAACAGAGCCTGATATTATCGTTTCAGATATCATGATGCCCGAGATGGATGGACGCGTCTTCTGCTCTACTTTAAAAAAGAATATTGAAACCTGCCATATACCAATCATACTTGTGACCGCACTAACCTCTTCTGATTATAAAATTGAAGGTTATGAATTAGGTGCAGATGGCTATATCGAGAAACCTTTTGATTTGCGTATTTTAAAATCAAAAATTTCAAATCTACTAAACTCACACAAAGTCCTAAAAGAGAAATTCTTAAAACAGGATGACATTAGTGAAAAAATCAATTACAAGAATGAACTCGATCAACAATTCATTCAAAAATGTATGGACATTGTCAACGATAACATGAGTAATTCCGACTTCTCTGTTGAAGAGTTTAGTAAGCGATTATTTATGAGTAGACCTGTATTATATCGGAAGATTAAGGCACTTACAGATCAATCACCTCAGGATTTTGTAAAGATTATCCGATTAAAGAAATCAGCTGAATTAATAAAACAAGGAAGATTAAGCATTAGTGACATCGCCTATAGTACTGGATTCTCAGATCCTAAGTACTTCAGCACCTCATTTAAGAAGTTTTATGGGGTAAGTCCTAGTAAATACGGACAGTAGCTTTTCATCAAATAAACAGAAGTGAGACCTTCGTAAAGATACATTTACCAAAAGGTCTCACTTTTTCATTATCACTCAACTGTAAGCTTAACTGTCTTTAGATCTTTACTTAATGATGAACCACCAATCATCAATTTAAACAGGCCTGGTTCAACAACTTTATTCATCGCCACATCATAGTACTCTAACATCTTTGAAGTAACCTCAAAATCAACATTTTTCTGTTCTCCTGGAGCAAGAGCTATACGCTTGAAAGCTTTTAGTTCCTTTATTGGGCGAGTTACGGCGCTAACTTCATCCCGAATATAAAGCTGTACAATCTCATCGCCAGGTACATCTCCAGTATTACGTACCTTGACAGATACTTTTACTGAATCTCCTGCTTTTACGGTAGTCTTTTCAAGCTTTATATCGCTATACTCAAAGTTTGTATATGATAAGCCATAACCAAAATGAAACAAAGCACTACTCACATCATCTTTGTACTTATGAAAATAGTGTGAAGGTTTATGATTGTAAACCGTTTGAATCTGCCCTACATTACGGGGAATAGAAATAGGTAATTTACCACAAGGATTTACTTTTCCAAATAATATCTCTGCAATAGCTTTTCCACCAACACTACCAGGCTCCCATGCTTCAACAAGAGCAGGCACATGATTCGCAATCCATTCTACTCCTAATGGGCGTCCATTTACCAACACCACAACAACTGGTTTACCTGATCGATATAGAGCCTCGACCAGCTGTTGCTGCTTTCCAGGAAGTTGTATATTGGAGCGATCTGTATTCTCGCCACAAGTTTTATCACTCCATTCATAACGCATTGAGTTTTCTCCCACCACAACAACTGTTAAGTCATGCTGTTTTGCCAACTTTGCAGCTTCAGCAATCTTCTCATTTTTCAATTGAAGCAACACCTCACCACAGTCGAAATAGTCAACATCACAATAGTTAGGGGCTTCATTCTTGATCCCTTCATATACCGTTACAATATTATTCTCAGGCTGCTTTTCCGCCCAATCACCTGTGATCGTTTGATTATTTGCATTAGGACCTGTCACTAGTATTTTTCTGTACTTTGCACCTTTCAATGGCAATAGTCCATCGTTTTTAAGTAGGACAATTGATTTTCGAGCCATCTCTAAAGCTGTTTGCTGATGAGATTTCGCAAAAATAGTTACCTTCTCTTTTTCGATTTCCACATAAGGATTCTCAAATAATCCCAACCGGAACTTAGCTTCAAGAATCTTACGAACCGATTCATCAATACGCTTTTCAGACAATCGACCTTCTTCAACCAGCTCTTTAATAGGTTCATGGAAGCGAGGTCCATGCATATGCATATCCATACCTGCATCAACAGTAAGATAGCAAGCCTCTTTCTGATTTTCAGCCACAAAGTGCTTATCAACCAGTCGTTCAATATCCATCCAATCACTTACATAGAATCCTTTAAATCCCATTTCCTTACGAATTATATCGGTCATTATCTTTTTATTAGCATGACAGGGTACAGCATTCAATTCATTGTGTGCAGCCATCATTGAAAAAACTCCTGCATCAATTGCCGCCTGATAAGAAGGCAAGTAAATTTCTCTCAACGTTCGTTCCGATACATCCATAGGAGCAGCATTCAATCCGTTAACAGACTCACTCCCAGCAATCAAGTGTTTGGCACAAGCAATGACCTTATTTTTTCCAGTAAAGTCAGTTCCTTGCATTCCTTTAATCATTGCAACTCCCATTTCCGACACCAAATGTGGATCCTCTCCAAACGTCTCACCTACACGCCCCCAGCGAGCATCACGGGCAATATCCACATTAGGAGTGAAAGCCCATTGAGCTCCCATAGCACGCATCTCCAGAGCTGTTTCACGCGCTCCTCTTTCAACAAGACCTATATCCCAGGTACTTGCCATTCCAATAGGAGTTGGATACACAGTTGCACCAACATGCAAACCATTACCATGAATAGCATCAATTCCAATGATTAAAGGGATCTTCAAACGACTCTGTTGTGCAAGTTCTTGCAAATAATTCGCCTCCTCTGCAGTCTTCACATGTAAAAACGAACCAACAAGTCCATTCTTACACATTTCCTCCAAATCTTGAACAGATAGTCCGGGGTAATATCCCATGGCGTCATTATCGTGCAGATCTTTTTCCGACATCACCTTTTCAGCCTGTTTAATATGTTCTAATCCCACATATTGACACATCTGAGCGATCTTTTCTTCCAGTGTCATCTTATTCAACAAGTCGTCGACTCTTTCTTGCACTGAGCAGCTAGCATCCAAGTATACATTCTCTGCATCCTGATTGGTAGAACACCCTAAAAACACCAATACCATACAGAACAACAGTAATTCTTTCATACATCTAAAATCCATTTCCAAGTATTTATCAGTTAATCGACTCAAACTTATGGAAACATTCTACTGTAAAGGTTCACGGGGAATTCTGATAAGTTCAATTAGAGTTCAATCACAAAATCGAACTCATTTGAGCTAAAATCAAACAAAAAAAGGATACTTCCTCTTGAAGACGATTGATTATTGAATCGCATCCACAAGATCATTCTTATAACTTCGGCTCACCTGAAGTCTTATCCCTCTAACTTGCACCACATTTCCTTCAATAGATTCAAAATGATCAAGATTTATAAGGAATGATTTGTGAATACGTACAAAATCATATTCCCTAAGTAACTCCTGGATCTGCTTCATTGTACTTAAAACTATATGTCGGGTGTCTTTTGTGTATACATGCACATAATTCCAATCAGATTGAATATATACAATATCCTCTACCTGTACACGAACCAGTTTTTTATCAACCTTCAACAGCACATGCTTACACATAGTTTCGCCAGTACTCTTCATTTTTTTAAGTCTGATATTGTCAACAGCCTTATTGGTAGCCTGAACAAATCGGGCCAGCTCAATGGGTTTTAACAAATAATCGGTAACATTTAGCTCATAACCTTGAAGAGCATATTCTGAATAGGCAGTGGTAAAAATAACCTCAACATCCATAGGTACAGATTTCAATAATTCCACTCCCGTCATGCCTGGCATTTGTATATCAAGGTACATTAGTTCAACCTCTGTAAGGCGTTCGAAATTCAATAACTCAACAGGAGATAAAAAAGTACCAATAATTTCGAGGCTCTTTATATTTGAGATGTAGTTTTCGAGCAAACGCATATTGTGTTGCTCATCTTCAACAATCACGCATTTTACTTTCTCTGCTGTCATGATGTTTTTATTCTTAGGTCAATACTGAATGGGGTCTGATCGTTAATTTCTAATTGGTATTTTCCAGGATATATCAATTCCAGTCGGTTTTTAATATTTTCAAGTCCTATCCCACTATTATTCAATATCTCCATGGGAGCCTGATTTGAAATAGTATTTTTTACATGAAAAATAATCTCATCGTTTACTGTTGATATACCAATGGAAACCCATGCATCAGGTTCAATGGCAACCTGACTATGTTTAAATGCATTTTCTATGAAAGGAAGCAGCAGCAAAGGAGCAATCGTTAAGGCTGTATCACACTCTTCATAAGTAAACTCTATTTGCTGATCTCGTTTTATTTTGAAACGCTGAAAATCGATATAATCCTTCAGATAATCTATCTCCTTCAACAGACTTACCGACTCAACATCGGTATCGTAAATAACATACCGCAGCATTTTCGACAATTGCATAATTTTATTGGGAGTTTCTTTATCGCCCAAATAGGCTATAGAGTAGATGTTACTCAACGCATTAAATAAAAAGTGAGGATTAAGCTGTCGTTTTAATTCACTCAACTTCGTTTCTTTATTCAGTTCTGCAAGCTTCAAAATCTCCAGTTCCTTCTGTTTGTTCTGCTTTGCCATCTCATTTCCCCAGCTAACAAACATCGCAAATCCAATAAACAGAATAGAATACCAGGAAGTAAAAACAATGTATGCTGCAAATCCACCAAACTCAACTATCTCATCTTTAACAAACTCAAAGTCGATTATATATTCTATAGCAACCATCGCAATTGATAAGACTAAGAACCAGAGTAACAATTGATACTTCAAGTAGGGTTTACTCTTAAATTTGGGAAATAATTTACGATAGATCTGAAATGCCGCAACAACACAAGCTGTAGACATCGTTGACAATGTAAAATTATCCACAATCTCCATCTCAAAGTTGCCGAAGAACTGAATTCCCCATATATTCAGAACGACTATAAAGCCAATCCAACTTCTTTGTTTTAAATTCAATAACATCATTCTAATACTCTATTAACAACAACAAAAGTAATCATTCCATTTTATAAGATGATTACTTATCCATTAAGCGCTAAAAACCAG
The DNA here is from genome assembly GCA_005217565.1 of Puteibacter caeruleilacunae. Lineage (GTDB taxonomy): Bacteria > Bacteroidota > Bacteroidia > Bacteroidales > Prolixibacteraceae > Puteibacter > Puteibacter caeruleilacunae. Next base: position 154,227 of record SJCO01000001.1, on the reverse strand, counting down.
TAAGAAAACTGGTCTTCCAGGTCATAACTATTAACTTACGCTTACCGCACTCAACTGCACTGTTCTATCGATTCTTGATTGTACCACATACAAGATCAAAGCAACAGTATTAAAAGCGATAATAAGTCCCCAGAGATATACATTAACACAATTGAATGCCACACACACAATCAAAAATGTCCACTGGGTTGCTGGTCCCAAATAGGTCCAGAGATGCATAATGCCTTTATTCTTCTGGCAGAATAGAGAGCTATCGTATTTTACAGTTTTCTGTACTGACGTTTTTGTTAGCCCTTGTTGTAACCTGGAGTACTTCAAGTAAATCCCAATCACAAGCTTATCTATCGCATGCCCCTGTTGTTTATTCAGTTCATTGTAATATTGTTGAAATTCTTCGATACCATCATCCAACACACCTTTACGATTCAAGGCATAATCGAGATAGCGGTTTCTGTAATAATCAACCAACACTGCATGAATAATATTACTCGCAGCAGCAGCAATGATCATTCCCCACATCAGCAAAGGATTGTTGGAATGATTAGCAACACCTATCCCCAGACCTATATATGCCGATGCAGAGACGATATAATCGGCTATACCATCAAGAATACGCCCCAAAGGAGTACCATTTCCCTTTAACCTGGCAAGTTGTCCATCGCTACAATCCAACACATTGAAAATAACAAATAACAATGCGGCATATACAAATAAATCAGTATTGCCCATAGAAAGGATAACACCTCCGGCAACACCAAACAACACCCCAATCATGGTTATTTGATTGGGGGTAATTGTTGTTCTGTAAATTGATTTAATAAATAAGAATGCCAATGGCCTGTAAAAAAAAAGGTCAACCAATTCTTCCACTGCTGCCAGTTTCAGCGATGCTTTATATTGTTTAAATATCGACATTTCTGCTACCATTAAGCCTCAAGTTTTAATGACTCATACAAGCCTCCGATAGCAGTATCTTCAGTAAACATATCTCCTAAATGACATATGACTGCATACCCGGGCTTAACGGAACGCGGACTATATTTTACACCTTTATTTACCGAGAAATCATCCACTTTCACCATGGTACACAGTCCTGGTTGATGCTCATCATCTAATACAACCCGATCACTGTAACGTTCCATGAAAACACGCTTACTTGCTCTCACTCGTGTTCTGATATTTCCAAAATCCTGCGAGATACTATAAAGCGAGCAAATGGCATGATAAGGTCCCGTGGTCATCTTATTCTTGTAGGTATTGATATCCAGTGCCCAGGGTAACATCACTTTGTTTTCCGGCTGCAAACATCCATCTTTATAGGTAATAAAGCCGGCTCCGGCTAATCCCCCCAGTCCTTTGCATGAGCTAAAGGCACATACATCAGCAACATCATGATCATCTTCAAGATTAATAGAAGCTGTTGCATCTAGAAACAGTTTGGCCCGCTTTGACTCTTTCAATTGTTTAAGCAGATGAATATCTGAAAGAAATGCATCACCTGTTTCGGTATAAGCTGTTACAATCCAGTCGAAAGTACGTTCCCAGGCCAGCTCATCGTCAAGATCTGTATAATTGATCACTGTTAATGAGGCATCAGTCAATGTATCCTGTTTTCGCGTTAAAATATCAACAAGTCGTTGGCTATAATAGCCCGATACCACCACCAATATTTTTCCATTGATAAAATTAGAAGTAGCCACATCAATGGCGGTAGTTGCCGATCCCTGCATGCGAACAATATGGTCGTGCCCTGTAAGATTTAGGATATTATCCATAACTGTATTTTCAATGGCATCGTATTCCATATCCCCCCTTCCAAACACTGCACGGAGATCTAAAATATTATCAACCGACAAGTTTGATGGGCCGGGGGTGAACATAGGCTTTTGACTATTTCTTTTCTGTATAATTGATGAAAGAGCTCTTTCTCTCAGTTCCTCACTTGACACGCCCTCTGTTCGGGGAAACTGAATAATATTCTCCACCTCATTGGAATTATCACTGCCATGAATCAGGTAATCGATATTGTATTTTTTTAAGATATCGTTGGTTATCATCCAGGTAGTTGGCACTACCTCATCGACATATTGAATGGCATTAAGTACCTCTTCTCTCTCAGCGTAAGTTAATTCTGGTTTGTACCCTTTATTTGTGATCACTTCCTCATCGGTTGTAAGTCCTACAACCAAATGAATCTTTTGATCTGAGAGGCAATTCTTGGCCCGTTTTAACAACCTGATATGCCCATGATGAATCAACGTAGCCGACATATCGACCATTACCCGCACACTTCTATTATCGTTTTGCATCACTTCTGTTGTAAATTATTCATAAAATCGTTTTTCCCTTCTACTGGGAGAATTGTTGGTCTTCCCAGCTCTTTTCGGGTTCTCACCCCCACTCTAATCTCTAAAAATACAGGACCACATACCTCATTGATCTCCATTAATGCCAATACCAGCTGTTGTGACGTTTCAACTTTTTTTATCCATTGATAATTAAATCCCTCAGCCACTTTACAAAAGTCCACTTGATAGCCCAGCGTTGGTTGTCCACCCACCGATTCATGGGCTCCATTATTCATTACAATATGTACAAAATTCCCAGGAGCCAAATCACCTACATTTGATAGCGCTCCTGTGTGCATAAGCATTGCTCCATCACCATCCAAACAGATGACCCTACGCTTTTTTTCATGCAACGCAACTCCTAGGGCAATAGATGAAGCATGGCCCATTCCTCCCACTACCAGGAAGTCATTATTATGTTTCTGTTTTAATGCTTCACGATACTCAAATAGTTCGCGCGACAGTTTTCCGGTTGTTGCCACCACCAAAGCATCATTCTTCAATTGATCGGTGATAATATGCAAAGCATCTTCGCGCGACATGGAATAATTATTCTCCGCCTTTTTGGGGTCATATTTTTCAAATAACGAAGGTCGTACCACCAAAGCATGAGGACACCTATTTTTTCTGGCCTGCACAACAGTATATTCTATCTGCTTAAAGGCCGTTTGCTCATCTTCTGACAAGATCTCAAAAGGGATGCGCATTGATTCCAACAATTCCAGGGTTACAGCACCTTGTTTTGTATGCTGAGGCTCATCTTTTACTCCCGGTTCACCACGCCAGCCAATCATCAGGATCATTGGTATTTGATACACCATTTTATCGGCCAATGAGAGCAAAGGATTCACTGCATTGCCAATGCCTGAGTTCTGCATATACACAAAAGATACATCTCCGCTAGCGAGATGACTCCCGACTGCCAATCCAATTGCAGCCCCTTCATTTGCAGCGGTTATGTGCTCAAACGTTGTTGTTTGCGCTGCCAAACAAGCTGTAAAATTCGTTAGTGTAGAATCAGGGACACCAGTATAGAAGTTAATCCCATTCTCTTTCAAAACCTCTAAACACTTCTTTGGATCTATCATAGTCTTTTATTTAGTTCCTGGTATCAATTCCAGAATTTCCTTAATCGACATACATTGTTCGCTGGCTTTCAGTGAATTTCCATCTTCCAGGATCTGCCTGGCCACATGTTGCATTGCCGGATAAGAAGCCCGCAACATGTGGTTAGCATAAATCACAACATTAACTCCCATTTCTATAAATTCACTTTCACTGATGTGATTAAAAGTTGATGGAACCAGCACCAGAGGAGTCTGATCATCCAGCTGACGAAAGCGCCGGCAAAACTCAGCAATATCATCCCCCGACTTCTCTTTACTGTGAATCATAATCCCATCAGCACCAGCCTTACAATAAGCAAGAGCACGCTCAAGGGCGTCATCTACCGACTTACCCAGAATAAGACTTTCAACCCGTGCAATAATCATAAAATCGTCAGTAATTTGCGCTCGCTTACCCACCTTAATTTTATTGCAGAATTGCTCAATACTATCCTGGGTTTGTGGAACTGCCGTCCCAAACAGTGAATTCTTCTTCAGTCCTACTTTATCCTCAATGATAACTGCTGAAATACCATTGCGTTCCAATGTTCGCACAGTAAATTCAAAGTGTTCAATCTTCCCGCCAGTATCACCATCAAAGATGATTGGCTTGGTTGTACATTCAAGCATATCGGTAAGCGAATGCATGCGTGTAGTAATATCAACCGCTTCAATATCTGGTTTACCTTTTGATGTAGAATCAGTGAGACTACTCGACCACATGGCATCATACTCAACACGCCTACCATCTCGCTTAATACAGGTATTCTCGGCAATTAAGCCAGTTAATCCGCTATGTGATTCCAATACACGGACAATCGGCTTGGATTGCACCATCCTTCTCAGACTCTGTAAGCGGATCTGAGGGGTAGTACCAATCTCTTTCATATTCTCATTCAACCTGGTTGAATTGATGCCTCGGGTATATGGGATCTCAATTATCTCTCCTCCAATTTCCTTCATCGCCTCGAAAGCCAGGTCACGATACTTTCGTTGAGATCCCATTATCCAATCGTCACCATGCACCATAAAGTCAGGTCTGTATTTTCTCAAATTAGGAGTATAATCCCACTCTTCCTGAGCAACAACCTGAGTAACTCCTTTCATTCCATTAATCACAGCCTTACGCTGTTCAAAATTCAGGTAAGGTAATCGTTTGTACTCAGCTATTGCCTTATCGGTTAGAAGTCCCACAATTACATCCCCATATTTCGATCCATGCTCGATTACATTAACCAATCCAGGATGCATAATATCAGCGGTCATTCCTATATATACAGTTCGTTTCATTTTTTTGATTAATAGATTATTAGATTAATGGCTTTCCAGATTAAATAACCTCCAATGCCAAACAGTGCTACGCCTAAAATCCTGATTATAACACCAATGCTCATCATCTTTATTTTCATTCGGTATCGAATAATTATTCTTGATAACAGGATAAACCACACAGCACAGCCAATTGCTACACCCAGCGCATACAAGGCGGCTAATATTAAGTCAGGCACATTTTGAGCTAAATGCAAATTCACACCTACATCTTCGGTTATATTAGAGACTTGCTGCCCTAACAACAAATCCAAACCTCCGGTATTCAGTCCCCACGATGATGCCAGAGACAACACCACAAAAGAAGAGGTCAGCCACCCCAGTATCAATGTTGGATTCCCCAGGTTTAACAGCATTCCCACTCTAAGACCTTTTCTACCTTCCTGCTTTTGTAAAACCGTACTATCAACAGCGATATCCTCTACCGACAAGTCGGTTTTCATGATTTTCCATGCAACAACACAAATGAACACAGCACCCACACACAGGATATATGGAACATACTGCTGGTAATATTGATAAAAGGTTGCGATACCATAAACCACAAGCATTACATAAAAGAACTCCACAATACTGGCGCCAATAGCCGCCTGCCGACAGAATTCCTTTCGTCCCTTCAATGCATTTGAAGTAACAACAATGCTAATGGGACCGGCTATTGGCATTGAAAGGACAAATCCAGCCAATAAACCAACAACAAAAAGTGTGAATACAACCTCAAACATTCTCCTGATTTTTTTTATTTTCGATACACCTCTTTTTCAATACAGCCATTACTTCCAGGTTCTTTCAGAAATACTTTAATAGATTCAACCCGGGTAAAAAGCCCACTATTGTTTGCCGTTATAAAAGCATGATCAAGCTCCAGCTGATTTTCCATATCCACCATGTATACCTTTGCCTGAAAAGGAGCATGCCATTTTAACACCATCTGCACTTTACTATATGCAGCCAGTTTTAATTCAAATTCATTGAAATCATCATTTCTGGCATTATGCTTAACCCCATAAGCAAACTTCTTTTCCAAGGCATTCAGTTCCGACTGACCTCCGTCGTCGGCATAGTTTATCCAGAATACTTTTACAGGCTCATCTTTTTTTAATCTTCCTTCAGCATCAAAATTGGCCGTATACATTATCGTATTTGTATTCACAGTACGCTGAATATAGAACAGGTGATTTGCTTTTTTCTCTGGTACCGGATACTCTTTTTTTCCCCCGGCAGACAAACACATTAACGCCAATCCCAATAGACAAATCTTCAGTTTCATAACCAATTATTCTTTTTATACCAATTAAGAGTTTCCTCTACTCCTTTTCGAAGACCATAACGAGGAGAGAAATTTAAATCCTCCTGCAATTCTACGGGTGCGCACGACCAGTTTTCACTGGTTAGTTCTATAAACTTTTCTCTACCCACGATAGATGGTTCTCCTCTACGTTTAGCTTGTTTCTCAATCATCCAGGCGATGAAATACCCAATGAAATAGGGCAATGAAATAGCTATCGTTCGCTTCTTTAATATCTGCTTACAGAGGTAGGCAAACTCTTCGTTTGAATAGGTAATACCATCCGAAGCGATATAGGTTTTATAAGTAACAGGCGACAACATTCCCAAATAGATGGCCCCCACAAGATCTCTGACATGAATAAATGAAAGCAACTGCTTTCTACTTGCCATGTAAGGTTCAATATGCTTATTCAGCAATTTGAAATAGGATAAATATCCTTTATCGCGGGGGCCATACACTCCTGTTGGTCGAAAAATAAGATAGGGTATTTGTTTTCCTTTCCTCAACACCTCCTCTGCCGCAAGCTTACTTCTACCATAAGCCGTTAGCGGTTGGGGTAATTGAAGGGAATCAATAGCTTTCATATTCTCGGCATTACCAGGTCCCATGGCCGCCAGACTACTCACCAGAATAAGTTTCTCTGGAATAAAGTCGGCTGCAATTAGCGATAAATACAGATTACGGGTATATCGATGATTTACCCGATCAAATTCCTCGGCATCTATTTCTGCTGTTATTCCGGCATTATGAATGATATAATCAAAACGAGGTATTTCTTTTTTCAGTTTATTCCAGGTATTCACCAACTTGGTTTGATCTGAGAAATCGATCTCCAGTAAATGAATCTTAGGATCAGACAGATACTGTAGATTGCTTCCTTTGCGAATGGTAGCATAAACATCAAACTTACGTCGTAATCCTTCTTCTACAAGGAAACTACCAATAAAACCACTGGCTCCTGTTACTAGAATCTTCTTCATTGAATTATGCGATTTCCATTGTATAACACCTTCTGCGTTTATGCTGCTGAGTCTTGAAAAAACGCCACATGGTCAGCATTTTATGATTATCCTCAAGTTGAATATTGGTTTCAGTGTGTGTAACACCCAATTTCAAGGCTCCCTGAAGAATATCATTGGCCACAATAGCATATGCTCCTTTTCCCTGATAACGTTTATCAATGGTCACCAGGTAAAGATCCACCGAGTCGTTCTTCTTTAATGCTTTCATCAGCTTCAGAAATCCGAGCGGAAAAAGCTTACCTTTGGCATGTTGCAATGCTTCAGTTAAAGAGTACATCCCGATTCCCATACCGATTAGCTCATCATTTTCATTCACCACAAGGCTTATTAAATCGGGATTCACAAAACCAATAAAGGTTTCGGTATAGTGCTGAATCTGCTCTTCACTCAACGATACATAGCCATACAAATCCCTGTAACCTTCATTAACCAGCTTGAATATTTGAGGTGCAATTTTTCTCAATTCACTCTTGGACTTAATTTGCAGTGAACGACATTTATTCACCTGCGCACATCTTGATGCCAGTTTATCCAGCAATTCGATATTTGCTTCATGTGGATCAAACTCGAACTCTATCCAATCAGTACTTTTCCGGAACCCCAGATATTCCAGGTGTTCTTTATAGTACGGATAATTGTATAAGGTTGCCATTGTTCCCGGCTTTTCAAACCCTTCAATTAAAGCTCCCTGCCGGTCCATATCGCTAAAACCAAGTGGCCCGTGAACTTTTACGATACCATTGTCGAGCATCCACTGCTTGGCCTCGTTCATCAAAGCTTTCGACACCTTTGGGTCATCAATAAAATCGAACCAGCCAAAGCGTCCCAATTTTTCTCCTTTACCTTGCTGCTCTTTCTTATTGATAATTCCGGCGATACGCCCTACAATTTTATTGTCGCGATAGGCTAACCAGTAACTCACCTCACAAAAGTCATGAGCAGGATTTTTTCCTTGATAAAGCGTCTTATACTCCTCTGAATGTAAAGGAAAAGCTACCTGCTTATTGTCGCGGTATAACTCAGTAAAAAAAGCAATAAATGCATTCAGTTCTTTCCGTGTTTCAACGCGCTTAATGATTACTGACATACCAACTCCTCCTTTATGTGATGCTCATAACTTTTCACCACCTTACTTATATTTTCAATGGCAAATTCAATCTGTTCTTTGGTATGTTTTGCCGTTAAAGAAAATCGCAGCAATGCCTCATTCTCCTTAACTCCGGGGGCTACCACAGGATTGACATAGATCCCTTTGTCGAGCAATTTCTTAGCAATGCGAAATGTTAGAATACTGTCACGGATATAGACAGGGATGATTGGTGTTTCGGCCATACCAATATCCAAATCGTGTTCACGCATTAACCGAATTGCGTATCGTGTATTGCTCCACAGCTTCAATCTGTAGGAATCATCGGCACGCATTAATCGCAATGCCTGTAATGCACTGGCAGTTGATGCAGGAGGCAAACTGGCACTAAACATATAGGTCCGGGATGCATGACTCAAAAATTCAATAATATCCTTGTTACCGGCAACAAAACCACCTACCGAAGCCAGCGATTTGCTAAATGTTCCACCTATGAGATCAACCTTATTGGTAATACCATAGTGAGAAGCTGTTCCTGCTCCATGATCACCAATCACACCAATGGCATGTGCACAGTCGACAAAAGTAAATGCGTCATATCGGCGAGCATGTTCAACAATTTGATCTAACTTGGCAATATCACCATCCATCGAGAAGATACCATCCGTCACAATCAATTTTGTCCCTTGTGAATCTTTGAAACGGTTTAACCTTCGCGATAAGTCAAGCATATTATTGTGGCGATATTTCACACGCTGGGCAATGCTCATCTGGCAGCCATCAAGAATAGAGGCATGATTCAACTCATCCACAAAAATTAGGTCATCTTTTCCTGCCATGGCTGGGATTACACCTGTATTAACCTGAAATCCCGTAGGAAAAATGATCACTCCATCCTTACCTAAGAAATCGGCCAATTCATTTTCCAATTCCAAATGCAGGTCAAGCGTTCCATTCATAAAGCGACTACCTGTGCATGATGTACCATACTTCTTTATGGCATTTTCCGCTGCCTCCTTAATTTTTGGATGATTGTTTAATCCCAGGTAATTATTCGAACCAAACATCAACACCTCTTTGCCGCCAATAATGGTTGTTGACGACTGAGGGGACGAAATTGGTCTGAAAAAAGGATACATTTCAGCCTCTTTTAACAGTTTAGCCTGAATAACAAGACCACTATTCTTTACAAAATCATATCGATTCATCTTACTCATTTTTTGATCGCTCTTTTTATTAGAAATTCACCTCCAACCTCACTCTAATTCCATTCTTCGACGAGAATCGATCAAAGGATTTTCCTGAATTAATTCTACTTACATATTCAATCCTTAGTACTTTGAATATATTAGTTACACCTGCGCTTATCTCCATGTACGGATCCTTATGAGGTGCTCTTAAATAATCAGGAATAGTTATTACTTTATTGTGGTCGCCCAAAAGCTTTCCGTAGAACCCTTTAAAGGCAATAATCTCTCTTAAATTCAAACCTCTGATCAGTGGTAATTTATTGAACAATAAACCTCCACCATTCAAAGCCCAATGCGTGCTTACGTAGAAGTCGCTGGCATATGAAGCATGATGCAGCAGGTTAAAGTAATAGCGTGCGGAACCGATATCACGCGATCCACGAGGCAACTTCAATAATGGATATGGAACATCACCAACACCACCACCTACCTCGGTCAGCATACGCACAAATGCAGGCCCCATATTAAATCGGTCTTTTACTGATAGATTGAAATTAGCATACCAACCATCTTTATTGGATAGCGCCTTGGGTAAACTATACCTCCCTACTAACGCTGACAAGTGAAAAATTGGCTTTTGATTTCCGTAGTAAATCCGTGCAAAGAATCGCTCATCAAACTCCTGCCCGAATGAGAAGCGCGTATCCACCAACAAGCTCTGCACATCGAAATGCGATTGAGCAACACCTTGATTCAAAAAATGAACATTCTGATTGGCATAATATCTGGTAAAAGAAGGCCTAACAACTATCCCAATATTTTTATCGATATCACGCTCAAGGGTCACATCAGCATGGCGTTTTCTGATCATATATGGATTCAACTCTTTAGTTGTAAAAGGCGATAATACATTACCATTTCCCTGCTGATAAGGATTTTCCCGAATAAACTCAATAAACTTATTGCGTGTTAAGTCAAAATAATCGAGATAATAATGCCCCTTCAACACTGTGCGACGAGACGTTTTAAATTGGTAAGCAATATCACCTGAGTAGGCAAATTTCTTATTCTTGAAACCATATCCCAACATTCCACCCAACATAAAGTTATCGAACATTTTACTGCTGGTACGCAATGGAATAGAAACACGATTCCCTTCGATAGCATTCTTCCGATAGAAGGCAAAATATGGTCCTAAATCAAATTTCCCAACATTATAGTAACCATTTAAAGTCATCGCACTAAACTTATCGACAAACTTAAAGAAGGGGGTAGCTTTAATGGTTTTTATACCATCATATGCCGCTCTCTCAAAGGTATCGAGAGGAGCTGTAGCCCTTTCCACGGTAAGGATTGAATCGACAGGAAACTGAGTTATATCCCTGGTTGCTATTGCATGACCAGCAACATGTTCATCCTGGAAATCGGAATAGATATTAACACGTTGAACTGCCAGGTTTTTCCGTTCTTTTTTCCCCTCTTCATCCTTTAGAATCGATAGATTCAGGTGTACTTTTTGATCCTTATAAAACCACTTTCCTGAAGGTACCTTCTGATAGTCAACCTCAACCACTAAGTTTGAAACAAAGTTGATATTAGCACTATTAGGCAGAGCCGCTGCAATCTTGGTTAAAGCCCAGTCCTTCGAATCCACCCAAAAGTATCCTTTGAATGTTACATTCTTATAACTCTTTGGATAAAACTCAAACTTATAATGTTTCGTATCACCGTGCATACAGCTATCGGTAACATATACCTTATAGTAAAGTAACGATGTTGCCGCAATAGGACTAGGAAAACCTCTACTTAAAACATTAATCTGGTTATCGTAGAAATTGAATTCAGTTGTAATCTTCTGCGACAACACATGTTTTACCTGCTGATTGATTTCGGAAAGTACCCCATCACTTTTCTCAACCAGATGTTTTGTTTCATCAATCCCCTGGTCCTGATCTCTATTATGCAGACTAATCTCCTCGTTAATAAAGAATGGAATCATAACCGTTGAGTCGGTTGCCTCAACAATAGCCCCAGCTGCTTTTTGCCAAATCTTTGATTTTTTAACTTTTTTCTTGTCGTAATTAGACAAAAAAGCAGATGTACGAGAATAATCTTTATAATACAGTCGCTCAATATTATCGGGATTATTCTTCTTTCTGTTTTTTATGATCTTACGCAAGAGCATGAGGTCATACGCAATATCTGGCTTAACAGTAACCTCTGCAAGCTCCTGTATTTCCTCCTCCAGATCTATCTTCAATATTGTGTGATCGATATCAATTGTTAGAAGCTGACTTTTATAACCAATAAATTTCACCAGCAACTTACATGGCAAGTCTTTCACTTCCAAATGAAAATTACCCTCAACATCGGTCATGGTACCTGTCATAGTATTCTCCACTACGATATTCACAAAAGGTAATGGTTCGTGAGTTTTGGCATCACGAATAATTCCTGAGATATTACTGCCTTCTACAAATCCCCCTAAAAACACAAATATCATTGTTACCCAAACGGGAACCATCATCTTAGATGCTCTTCGTTTATTCCTTTTCGTTATTCCTTCCTTCACAATTAAACGTTCTTTCATTTGCAATCACTCCACTTCTAGAGCGATACAAAAGTGATTATCAGAACGCGTTAATGAAAAGAAATATGAGGAGTAGTAATTTTGAAATGAGAAGCTGCATGAAAAAATCGAGAAAATAGATTTACTCCAAAAACCTAAAATTATTAAATTAGCATAGAAAATTCAACACTATGCTAAGAAACCTGTTACTGATATCATTTATTGTAATTACAGTGTTTGAATCAGCAGCACAAGCTGATGAAGAACAAATTATCCGCTGGAGTGAATCCCGAAAGCTAAAGTGGAGTGACTTTGTTTACGAGAAGAGTCTCAGTACTGTTAATATGGAAAAAGCCACCATATTCCCCATGATCAAGTGTAGATTTAAACAATTGAATGAGCTACTTAGTGTACATGTTGATGTTTTTATGGACAGACAGAAATCATTCACTTCTGATACCATTACCACAGAACTCCTGGCACACGAACAACTTCACTTTGACATAGCAGAGTTATATGGTAGAATGATTCGAAAAGAATCAACCAAGCTCATACAAAATAAAGAAATGACCTATGAAATGATTGAAACAATGATTAAGAATAAACTTAGTGCCTATGAGAAGTTTCAAAAGCTATATGATACAGAAACCAAACATGGAACTTCGATCAAACAACAGAAGTTCTGGCACAATAAGATTTGGCAGATGCTAGATGATCTCGATGACTACAAATCACATTAATTGAACTTCATTTACTTATCAATCAAACCAAATTCGCGCTAAGTTCGGACAAATCCTCGCAGAATCATTAGGTTATCCACAGTGATAATGCAATTTGTTATTAATGTATCTCCAATGTGGTCCGAATGTTGTTCAGATGCTACTTCCCTGTCATTTCTTTCAATGCCTTCAGATATGCTTGAAATTGTTTCTTACTTTCAAGGTCCTGCTCACTATCTATAGCTGCCTTTAAGTCCGCAATCGCGTCAGTACGTTCCAACTGAACGGTTAATTTTGCCGCCAAAAGTCGCACCTCTACATCTTTATCGCGAAGCATTGGTGGGATCCACTTCTTGGCGGACCAGGCGCACATATCTACAATATCACACATGCCTTGTAGCTTATCCTCTTTCGATCCAATAAGCTTGTTGTAAGCTGAACGCTGTTTCGACAGTTGTTCTTTTGTATACAAAATCTCTTTAGTGTAGATTTCTGGTCGAACTACATTCTCGCCATATCTTTTAATCTCCTTTTTAGCCACGACACGGACCAAACGAGGAATCATCCAACGCATTCCTGGGGTACACTCAGGATGCCCAACAACCGATGCAGTTCTCCCCTTCTCTACATCTGTAATAATGATAAACGGACGATTATTCGTCATATTAGCTGGCGTTCCTTCAACTAGATGCACATCACTCTCCATAGTAGCCAACTCATTATACTTGTATACTGAATTCTTTGCAGGAATTAATACTGGACCTTCGTAGTATTGACTGAAATTAATCTCTCTACCTTGAAGCTCTGGGAAGATTTTCTTTCCAGCATCAGTCAACGAAAACTTCACTAATCCATGTCCTCGATGATCATGCTCTATATCAATGGCTTCTCCTGCACTCAGATCCAACGATGGATAACCTGGAGTTTCAGATAAGATATAAGCACCTGCACAAATTCCAACAACACCTTTTCCTTGAGTTTTCACCAGGTTTATGATCTTCTGCTGGCCCTGTTCACCAAGACTACCAGTCTCACTGCGACCGCTACCTCCTGGAAATAAGTACACATCAATATCATCAGTCGCACCAGACATGATCTCAGCAGCAGAAATAACACGAGCTTCAATATCGCCATCTATTTTCACTGCTTCCAAAGCGTCGGTAATACAATATGGGCTGTCACCATTTTTATTAAATACCCCAACAGTTATTGTAGTGGCCGAGTCCTTTTTATTTTGAATTACCTCTTTATTTTCACCTTGTTGCTGACATGCTACAGTGAAGAATATCAAAATATATAAAAGCAACGTTGTTCTCATGTTTTCGAATTTTATATCAATAATCAAAGATCATAAAATAACCGTTTCCAGAAGCAAAAGAAACAATTTTTATGACCAATATCCATTTCCTTACAAGTAAATTATTGCATGACAGGATTATTTTATCCATTACCCAAAATACTGAAAGCTCATTTGCCCATTTTTACCATTTATAGTCGCGTTTTTACATTGTTACCCGCTTCGGCGACGTCTAATTTTGTAATGTACAATAAATCAGAAAAATCCATAAGATGAAGACTCGTATTTTAACATTGATCATTACAATAATCACCTGTGTATCTGCAGTTACAGCGCAAGACACAGAAGCTACTCTTTTACTAAAAGAGCAGAACCAGGAATTTGTACCTAAAATATTCAAATTTGAAGATAATGTATGGTTTGCCGTTGGTTATGATGTAAGCAACATCGCCATGATCGAGGGAAAAACAGGAATCATCCTTGTAGATGCAGGAATGTCCCCTATTCGTATGGAGCAACTTCGTTTGAAGTTTCGTGAAATTACTGATAAACCCATAAAAGCGATTATTATCACTCATGGACATGGCGACCATTTTGGTGGTATTGATGCTTTTCTAGCAGAAGGAAGCAATCCACAGGTATGGGGAAGAGCATCGGTTTTAGGTGAAAATACTGGTTTTAATCTTGAAGCCAAGGCTGGTAAAGAAGCACAACTAACCGTTGCTAACGCAAGAGGAGCACGACAAGCAGGTGTTTTTCTTCCTGATTCTATCCATATTAATAATGGAATTGCGTCGCGCCCAGATAAACAAAGAACCATGTTTACCAGAGGGAAGGAAACAGCAGAATTTAAACCAACACATTTTTTCACGGAACAACGAAAGAAAATTGAAATTGATGGTGTTAAATTTGAGCTAGTAGCTGCTACAGGCGAAACCTATGACAATATGTATGTTTGGATGCCTGAGCAAAAGATTCTATTCTGTGGCGACAGTTATTATAAATCGTTCCCTAATCTTTACACCATCAGAGGTTCGCAATACCGCGATGTAAAAAGCTGGTACCAAAGCATAGATAAAATGCGAAACGAAAATGCGAAGTATTTACTGCCAGGTCATACCCGTCCAGTAGAAGGAAAAGAGAAGGTAAAAGAGACATTGACCAACTATTATGATGCAATAAAATTTGTCTTTGACAAAACCATAGAAGGTATGAATAAAGGTATGACTCCCGATCAATTGGTTGAGTATGTAAAATTACCCGAACATCTGGCATCGCAACCCTATTTGGTTGAATATTACGGTCGCGTTGACTGGGCTGTTCGCTCAATTTTCTATGGCTATCTTGGATGGTTTGATGGAAATCCTGTCAATCTTAATAAACTCACACCAAGCACTGAGGCTGAGAAAATGGCAAAAATGGTCGGTGGTATTGCTAACCTTCGCACAAACACAGTTAAGGCTTTTAAAGAAAAGGACTTCCAATGGTGTGCACAATTATGCGATTACCTGCTTGCTTTAAATAAAAATGATAAGGAAATAATCACGTTAAAAGCAAATGCCTTAATGGAGATTGCAAAAACAATGGTCACCGCTACCGGAAGAAATTACATGAACAGTTATGCCATTCAACTAAAGGGGAAGGTGAGTAAATAAACACGCTTTATAATCCTCTCCAAAATACAGTATCCTTATCGAGGAGATCTATCTTAACTTCTACGATAAGGATACTATTATATAAGTCTTAGAAACATCTTATTTCAGTCCAAACTCATCGGAATAAGTTTGATATACTAATTGATCTAACCACTGATAGTAAGCAGCAATGTCAGAAGTATTAGGCTTCTTCCATTGTTCCAATTTCGTTTCTGTGGCTTTAAAGATCTCTCTTTCTATAGGCTCAAGCCTTTGAACGAAACCAGTTTTCGCTGCATTAAAAAGCTTAGAAATTTGCAAGTATTTATAACCAGCAGAACGCTTTATAGGATAACACTGGTCCATCAACTCCATAGCCATTTCATTCAATGGACAATTCCCAGTGTCATCAGCTAATAATACTTTAGGAAGATGCTTTCCTCCCTTTACCCAAACTGGTAATGTTACACAGGTATTTGGAAAACCTACAGTTGTCCAGATGGTGGCCATATCCTTAGGTTCATCTTTCTTTACACCTTGCACCAATATTGCTGAAGAAGATCCATTTCGTGTAATCAAATCTCCCGAATTAACAAAATGCTCCCCGGCTGGCACCTTCTCATATTCTTTTCTGTAATCTCTATTCAATATAGGATGCTTAAAACATCTTGAGAAATCCTGTATTACCGTTTGATAGTTCAATTTCCCCATCGATTCAGCCTGGTAAAAAATATCCTGAGCAGTCTGATATCTAATAAAACCATACCCAATATCTTTCTTTCCGGTAAACGAGAAGTTGGTACGTATAATATACCCCTGTGGAGCTTCCTTCGAGTCGTTAGCATCAAATTTAGTAAAGGTATAATTGTTCACCTCATAGAACGCTGCTCCCCCTTCAGCATCAATCACCCCAAAATGAGCAGCCAATCCTGCAGGTTTAGGTATATCACGCAATAGTTTTTCAAAATCTTCCAAAGTAGCACAAGTCTGCAATGCCTGCTTCATAAAGAAACCTTCCCGATCTTTTATAGAAGTTGTGTCATCCATATTCACATTGAATGAAGCACTGTTCATAATCGAAAAGCCTTTAGCATTAGCTCCTCCCCAAACTTGTTCGCCGTCTAAATCCTCAGAATTCACCAATCCGATATAATCGTACTTGCCATCTTCAAAAAACATCATTTTATTCTTCAGGTAATCGGTATCGCGTAACTTCCAAATCATAGGGCGACCGTCCTTGGTATATTTTCCTGATATTACAGCAGTAGTGCAAGCAACTGCGGGATGAAGAATACTAACAGCAATCAGTAACAGTAATAGTACTTTTAATTTGCCAACTACTGATTTTAAATCCTCTCGCCTCATTTCGTTTCCTTTACCAAACATAGGGATCATAATATTTGAGATATTTATTTTTCAAAAATATGCACAAATATACAAATCTTAGCAAAGAACACTATTTCATTTATATTTCAATAATCAAGGTCTCTTTCAACATGCAATTTAACTCAGAACAGCTTTTAAAACCTATTAACATACAGCCAACTCTTTAACTAATGTAAATAGAAAACTACTCAATATTATGATTTCACAGATTATTACTTTTCACAGTACTATTACCCCTTATCGCCTTATTTTGCGAAACTGACTTGGTGTTAGCCCAGTATTTGCCTTAAAGAACTTAGTAAAATTAGTGACCTCATTAAATCCTACTTGCCATGCAATATCTGTAACCGGACTTTTTGATTGACACAATAAAGACTTTGCATACTGTACTTTGAAATCAGTTAATATCTCTTGAGGATTCCTTCCTGTTGCTTTTTTCACACATTCACTCAAATAAACTGCACTAATATTGAGCATTGATGAATACTCCGCAACTGAACGAAAATCACCATTACTCATTGTAATAAGCTCCTCATATTTAGCAGCAATATATGAAAATCGATTATTTGATATTATTTCAGAATCACTCTTGATTACTAACTTTAGTTTATACAAAAGAATATTCAAATACGATTGTAACACCTGTACGCTATACTCATTAGGATTTCTAACCTCCTCCAGCATCACCTTCATAAACCGCTCTAAATATTTAGCTTGCTCTTCTGTTAGTATATACTTTGGTGTTGTATAAATTTTAAAAAATGGGAAACAGTGTTGAATTTCAAAAGACTCGTACTTTGGATTAAAAAAGGATGAATCAAAAAAGATTGAGTAAGCTTTATCAGATCTAGGAATATTCTTCTCGTCCATAGAAGTGGACAAATCAAAAGAGAAAACTTGAAAAGGAGATACAATTTCTAAAGTATTTCGTGTTTCATTCAAGGTGGTTTCACCTATATTTACACCTATTGATTCCTTTATAGCTAATGTGATTTCAAAGAAATTTCGTTTATGTGGTTCCTGATACTTATAAAAAACATCCTCTGACTTATTAAAAAAATCAGAAAATCTATCCATATAAAAGCCAGGATCCAGAAATGGATATCTTTTCATTTCTGGTGCTATATAATCAGATATCGCTTCAAATACTTTCATTTTGTTGTAATTAACAATAAAAATTAAAATACCTAAATTCTAACCAATTTCACCAAATCTTCCACCTTCTTTCAACAACGGACACAGTTAATTTTGCAATTAGAACGATTAAAGATCAATATGAATCGTACGGTTAGGACTAATATAGAATAATTAATTACACAAATAAGAAATAAAACATCCAATTATGACAAAGACTGAAATATTAAACATCATCAACAAAACTCCAATCTTTTACCTTGCCACAGTAAAAGACAATAAACCCCACGTTAGAGCAATGTCTTTATTAAATATGATCGAAGACAAAATTTTATTCGGAACTGACATTCACAAAGATGTCTATAAAGAACTAATTAACAACCAGCAAATAGAGCTTTGCTTTTTCAACAGCAAAGAGAATTTACAAATAAGAGTCACTGGCAAAGCTACACCCTTACATAAAGAAGAGTTAAAAAAAGAAGTTGTTAAAAGTCGTCCATTTCTGAAGCCACTTATCCAAAAAGATGGTTACGATGCAATAGTTATTTATTGTTTGACCGATGCCAAAGCAACTGTTTGGTCAATGGAGACAAGTTATGAAGCTAAAAATTACATTTATCTGTAAATAATCATGAGTCTATTTCTAAATTCTGAGCCTTTTTAATCAGACGTAGGAAATAGACTCAATTCATTGCTCTAAAAACAATATGTTCCATCTGAAAAAGGAAAGAGCAATATCCTAAACCAATAAAATCTTAGAAATACTCAAACGAAATCAAAGCCAACAAAGGAAGATAGTCTTTCAATTCAGTACGAAGGATTTTTAGTGCTTTTGTCAGATGAGCCTCAACCGTCTTTTGCGACACATCAAGTCGCTCTGCAATCTCGCGGTTTTTCAGCTCTTCGAAGCGACTCATGCAAAACACCTTGCGGCAATGCTCTGGAAGATTCTCAATAGCCGTCTCGATCTTTGACTTAAGTTCTTCAATCTCCATATAATCGTAGCCCATTTTACTAAGCGACTCGAAACTATATTGCAATTGAAGATGGATCAGTTTATTATGGTGATCAATCACTGTCTGACGTTGTTTAATTCGATTCAAACAGCTATTCTTAACCAAGGTAAATAAGAAATTACGAATATTAGAATCAGGCTGAAGATTTTGTCGGATTTCCCACAATTTCATAAATGCATCCTGAACTACCTCTTTTGCCTCCTCGTTCGACTGCAAGTAAGTTCTTCCAAGATGAACCAAACGCTCGTAGTATTCGTAATATACGTTTTGGTAGGCCTTTTTATCGCCTCGTTGAAGTTCTAATATGAGTTTTGATTGCCCCGACAATACGTTCTTTATTAATTTTTGATGTTACAAATATATAACATCTTTAGTCACGGGATATTATAAACCTAAGAAACATTCTATTTTACCTACAACATGCTAATCGATCAATAGTATACTCACAGATACTATCAACGTTCTAATTAACGCGTCATTCTGTCTACAGCATTTTCTGTAGCATTGCGAATTCTTTCTCAAAGTTAGGTGTAAAAATTCCTTTGCCCAGATTTTCTTTAATTTGTTTAGGACTCCAGAATTTCCCTTCCTGAACCTCATCCGAATGAAGATTTATTCCTTTATAATCGTACGTCACAAACAGGTAAACCAACTCAGATTCCACCTCCGTATCCCAACGATAATTCGACATTAAACGAGCATTAAAATTCTGCAAACCTATTTCTTCCCACGCCTCACGCTTTAATGATTCCTCCAACGTTTCTCCCAAAGAGATATGTCCGCCCACAGCCGTATCCCATTTGCCTGGCTGTACCAACTTGTCCTCAGGGCGCTTTTGTAGAAATATATGCTTGTGTGAGTTGATTACATGTAAGTGTACAACGGGATGCAGTATCTGATCTCCTTTATGGCATATAGAACGTGGAGCCTTACCTGTTACTTGTCCTTTTTCATCAACAATAGGTAGCCACTCCTCTTTCATCAGCTTTTTATTATTGATTTTCTGACGGATGATCTCAACGGCAAAAAACACCGCAAACAAGGTATAGAACAAACCTCCACTAATGAATACCCACGCCTCTTTCGACATGAAAAAGGCAGAATAAAACACCAATGCAGTATGAGCCAAGAACAGCCAAAACATCCCCTTCATAGTTGTTCTGATCTGATTCATCTGCTGTTCATTCATCTGAACATCCTTAAGATAACGCTGACTCATCAGTCCGACAATATTGAAAGATGAAAAAGCCGACACACCTAATATTGCGCATAGAATAAGTTCTATCAGTCCTGGTTTAAGCTTAAAAAAGATATCGTTATGCAACAGAATTGAGATCCCACCAAGAGCTACTAGCAGGGCTGTATCAAACAAGATAAACTTGTCAAAACGCTTCTCCCTGAACCAGGTAATAATCAACTCAACTATACCAACAGCAATAGCAACAATTAATCCGATTTCAGTTCCCCAAAGTTCATCAGCCGCAATAAAAACAAACAACGGGATAAATCCTGGAAGTAATTTCTTAAAAAGCTCAATCCGTCCCATACTACTAACTACTTATAACATGGAAATTTTCAATTCCTCAGCATATTGAGGCACCAAATCAACAAATTTCTGCACAGCTTCATCCATTGTTAAGTTCGTCTCACCTCCAGATGCATTAACATGACCGCCACCTCTAAAATGCTCAGATGCAAATTTATTTGTAGGGAATGTTCCTTTACTACGGAATGAAATCTTAATCTTTCCATCTTTTTCCATGAAGATAGCAGTGAATACCACATCCTTTATGGAAAGAGGGAAATTTACAAATCCTTCGGTATCGCCTGGCTTGAAATTAAACTTTGCCAATTCTTCCTGAGTTAGACTAAAAAAGGCTGTTTTAAATTCAGGCATGTAAACCATCTTATCATTTAAACAGTATCCCAATAATTTCATTCTATCATGAGAGAAATTATCAAACAAGCGAGAATGAATCCGATCTTTATCGATCCCCGTCTTCAATAACTGACCAACAATCTCGTATGTACGCGGATTTGAAGTATTATAATTGAATGATCCGGTATCAGTTAAAATGCCAGAAAACAGACATTCTGCAACTGACTCATCCACAAGATCGCTATCCCCTAATGCATCGATCAACTCATATACCAACTCTGCAGTTGCACAAGCACCTGTATCAGATATTGTAATATCGGTAAAATCGGCAGGATGTGGATGATGATCAATCAATACTCTTGGTCCTTTGAATTTTTTTGTCTCCTCCGCAATAGCACCGCATCTCATCTCCTCGTTAAAGTCGAGGAAAAAAAGTATATCAGTGTTCTCAATAATTTCTATCGCCTTATACTTCGCTTTAAACCATACAGTGACCACTTCCTCACCCTTCATCCATTGCAAATATTCAGGGTAATCATTGGGAACCAACACCTTACAAAAGTGACCTAACTTTCGCAAGTAGTTACTTAATCCTACTGATGAACCAATTGCGTCACCATCAGGATTCACATGAGTAACAATAGTAATTCGCTTACGACCATTTTTCAAAAGTCCCTCAATAGACTTAACTACATCTAAATCAATTCGTTTCAACACTTTCCGTTTTATTTTAACGAACAAATATAAAAATTTATACCAACAACCTCATTCGCTTTTGGCTTGAATTTACTAACTTACACCGACCAATAACTCAAAAAACAAAACTATGGCTTTAGATTACACATTCACACTAATTAAACCATGGGCCTTCAGCAACAACTACACCGGCCCCATTTTAAAGATGGTTAACGAGAGAGGTTTTCGAATCAAAGCCCTGAAAATGACTCACCTTACACATGAGCAAGCGGCCGAGTTTTATGAAGTTCACAAAGAAAGACCCTTTTTTCAGGAACTAATTGATTTTATGGCATCCGGACCCATCGTAGTTGCTATTATCGAGAAAGATAATGCAGTAGAGGATTTCAGGAAGCTTATTGGAGCGACTGATCCTAGCGAAGCTGCCAGTGGAACAATCCGCAAAATGTACGCCGAGTCGAAGGCACATAATGCAATTCATGGATCGGATTCAGATGAGAGCGCAAGAATCGAAAGTGACTTTTTCTTTGCAAAAAGTGAACGCTTCTAGTCTCCCGTCCGCGCAAAACAAAGCGTGGCTGGTCCGTTTAGATACATAAACCTCTCAAACATCGTTATTGGTATTTGAGAGGTTTTTTATTAATCGTCATCTATCAAACCTCTCATCAAGTCGAATATATCATCCCAGTAGGCCGAAGAAAAATGCTCAAAATCATCACCTACCACATGATACTTTGCTGTATCTCCCATATCATAAGTCGAAACAAATAAAGCACTTATATCATTTACAACAAACGCGTAATGATCACTATAAGGAGAATTTGGTTTTGCAACCAATCTGAAAGGACGTGCTTTACTCTCATATACATCCATCAGTTTTTGATATAGGCATTCTTCACTTGTTCCATTAATAATATTTAGATGATCATTATCTTCATGAAGCATGTCAAAATTGACCATATACTTAATCTGTTTCTTAGGTACAGGCAAGTGACTATTAAAATAAGTTGATCCGTAAAGTCCTTTCTCTTCTCCTCCAAACAAAACAAACCAGATGGTATATTTAGGTTGATACTTTTCATCTGCGAAATGACGAGCCAGATCGAGCACCATAGCAACGCCACTGGCATTATCATCGGCCCCAGGAAAATAGTTATCCTTTCCCATACAACCAAGATGATCGTAATGTGCGCCAACAACAATCACCGAATCAGGAAATACCTTCCCAGGGATATACCCCATCACATTCTGGGTTCTGTAATTCTCAATAAACTTACTCTTTATATTCACCTTAAGCTTAGATACAGTATTCGATTGAAGTAAGTCATCAGCCATCATTAACGTAGTTTTTGGCTTTACCATATTGGAGTAAACCACAAACCATGAAAGTTTTTCACGCGGTATTAGTTCAATAAAACCAGCCACCCCCAAACGTCGTAATTTAATCAGATCGTCACGATAAGTCTTTTTATAAGTCTTTGGATAAGCAATGAACAAGTGAGTAGTATCGATCAACTGAAGATCATTCTTAATCTTTGTCAAATCCCAGTTCTCAAGATCTGGCGTGTACACCTTAAAATTACCTTTGCATCCCTGGGAATATGGTACAATAGTATAATCAGTAACAGGCTTCAGTTCTACACCATCAATTTCAACATCCATCGCTCCGGGATAAGTATTAACATCAAACCTGAATGACTGTAGGTAGTTCCCCTTAGTTTTCAGGCCCATTTTGATCATTTCTTCTTTAAGAAAATGAGCTGCTTTTTGATCGCCATGATTCACATAACCACGACCATACATTTCTGGTGATGCCAATTTTTTAATGACTTCTTCGCTATAGGTTTTATCTTGTCCTAACGCAGGAGAGGAGATTAGAAAAATAAGAACAACCAGCAATTTTGATGTATTAATCTTTATTGCCATCGTTTTGCCTCCTTCAAATAACTTCAAATAAAGATAGAGAGATTGATGGAAGAATCAAAATGGAAGAACAAGCCGAAGTAGGTATAAATTGAAAACACAGGGAATAGTTCGAATCAAAGAAGGGGTATTCTTGAATCTTACTCTTCCCCCTATCAATACCATACAAAACCTATGTTTTCCCTATCCTTTTGATAGGGATTAGATAGGGAAGGTATAGGGAATACATAGAGAAGAGATAGCGATTTCAAGGTTAATGGGTTGCTAGAATAAGGTTGTTAGATTATTTATTCGATAAAAGAGGAACCTATTATATACTTACTGAGAAATAAAGACATGTATTGAATAGATGTATACATAAAACAACACCCCAAAAGTTACCATCAACCTTTGGGGTGTAATTCACAAGCTATTACAACTTGCAAACTTTCAGGACTTAGCCTGATTATATAGAATATGAGAAGCCTACCAGATTAATATAGAACACAGCCCATTATAATCTAATTTGCCTCTACCATCCCTTTTATTAATTCGAAGAAATGATCCCAATGCTCGAATGAAAAAGCATCATTATCATCGGTCATAACATGATATTTCAAAGGATCGCCAATACTAAAAGTTGTAAGAAATAGGGCTTTAATATCATTCTTCACAAATGGGAAGTGATCGCTATAAGGCGAGTTTTCTTTCGACAATAACTCAAATGGTCGTTCTTTGGCATCATAAACATTCTTCAATTTCTGAAACAACTCCTTTTCATTGTTACCATTGAATACGTTCAGGTGATCGCTAAAAGTATGAATCATATCAAAGTTGATGACATACTTTACCTGACTTTTAGGCACAGGTAAGTTTTCATTGAAATGCTCTGCCCCCAACAATCCTTTTTCCTCTGCTCCAAACAATACAAACCAAATGGTACAATCAGGCTGATTCTCCTTCTTCATAAAATGACGTGCAAGATCAAGCACCATAGCCACTCCACTGGCATTATCATTTGCTCCAGGGAAGTAATTTCCCTTTCCCATACATCCAAGATGGTCGTAATGAGCTCCGATAACGATCATAGAATCAGGTTGAACTTTTCCTGGAATATAACCCACTACATTCTGCGTCTCATAGTCTTTGATAAACTTATTCTTGATATTCAGACTTATATCAACAACACTACCAGGCTTCAACATATCATTAGCCATCATTAGCGTTGTTTTAGGTCTTACTCTTTCAGAATAAACCACAAACCAGTGCATTTTTTCGCGTGGCATCAATTCGATAAATCCTGGGACACCAAGTTTTCTTATTTTAAGTAAATCTTCACGAAATGCTTTCACAAATCCTCTGGGGTAAGCAACAAATAAGTTGGTTGTATCTAACGACTTGATATCGGACATTATCTTTTCAATATCCCAATTATCTAAATCTGGCGTGTAGACTTTAAAATCTCCTTTAATCCCCTTTGACCATGGGTAGACTGCATAATCATCCATAGGTCTTAGCTCTTTACCATTAACCTTAACTTTCATAGCTCCAGGATAAGTATTCACATCAAGCTTAAAATGTTGAGCATAGTCGGAAGAAGTCTTTAGTCCTATTTCTGCCATCTCTTTCTCTAAAAATTTAGCAGCTTTTTCAACCCCATGCTTCACGTAACCTCGTCCTTGCATTTGAGGTGCTGATAGCTTTTCAATAATTCTTTCGCAATATTCTCGATCCTGCCCCAATACAGGAAGAGCGGTAAGATATAGGACAACCAACGCCCCAAGTGAAAAAATCCTCATTGTTCTTTGTTTAAATTGTTTTGACATTACATACGTAAACAAACTATACAATTAATTACAGCAAAGGCAATCACAGTTAGACATTTATAATATATTCCTCATCATTCCCCGTCTCAAAATATAGCACACTTATTTATATTCTCATCCAATTATTCATTGATTAAACCATCATGTAGAAGCAATCAAAAACAATTTATTCTATTTTTTTTTAATCTTGATGTAACAAAATTGTTGTACGATAGTCTACAGGGTAAACAAAACAAAGAATAGAATTAAGCTTAATACAAAGACTTGTAATCAATAAAACAGAAAAATATGAGAACTCTAATAATCATTATCATCTGTCTGCTGCCTGTAGTTTCTACAGCAAAGCAACATCCAACCGATAAGCTATTTGAGCAGTACTCGGGAGAAGAAGGAGTTACAACGGTAACAGTTCCAGGATTGCTAATATGGTTTGCCAGTTGGTTTATTGATAGCGATGAAGATCCTGAGGTAAAGGAAATACTAGATCAGATAAACAGTGTTCGAGTGTTGACCATTGAAGATGACCACCTAAATAAGAAAACCGATTTCTTTGCAGAATTAACCGATCAGGGACAATTAAAAGAAATCAAAAAATGCTATAGTCCATTGCTTGAAGTCAATGAAGAAGGAGAAAGAGTTGGCATTTTCGGATTAGATGGTAAAAATGGTAATTTTAAAGAGTTGTTGATCATTGTTGGTGGAGATGAAAACACCATCGTAAGTATGAAAGGAGACATCGACCTTGCAAAAATAGGCTCACTAAGTGAAGCATTAGACATGAAACAACTTAGTCCGTTGAAGCAATTAGAAACGAAATAAATTTGTATAATTGATCATGAACGCCACAGAATTTAAACAGCAGATAATACCTTTAAATCCAAAGCTTATACGCTTTGCGTGGCGGTACATGCAAGATGACGAAGCTGTAAAAGATATTATTCAGGAGATCTATCTTAGACTCTGGAATAAGCGAGATGAACTAGCACGAGTCGACAATATTGAGGCTTATGCTATACGAATGACAAAGAACTTATGTCTGGATAAGATAAAGCAACACAGAACCGTATCGATCAATGACTTGAGGATATCGGGCGACTGGCAAGACAGCGCTCCAGTTGCTGACAAGCAGACAGAGTTGAAGCAAGAAGGAGAATTGGTTAAGCAAATTATTCAACAACTACCAGAGCAACAGCGATTGGTAATTACGATGCGCGATTTGCAATACCAAACGCTCGATGAGATAGGATTAGAGTTAGGGATGAATGCAGGATCGGTTCGTGCGAACCTTTCCAGAGCAAGGAAGAAAGTAAGAGATGAACTAATAAAAATTAGAAGCTATGGATATCAGGAAAGTACAACAACTACTCGATAAATACTACGAGGGTACAACTTCACTTGAAGAGGAAAAGTTCCTGCATGACTATTTCAGTCGTGATGACATACCTTCGGAGTTGATGGCAGAGCGGGATATGTTCATCGGTCTTGATCAAATGGGCAATACTGAATTAACCAATATGGATGATATGCTTACGGAGATGATTGACGAATCATCAGCTAAAGGTAAACAAATCAATCTAATTCGATGGGCAACTTCGATTGCCGCATCAGTTGTATTGATAGTCGGTTTAGGCATCGTTCTTCTCAATCAAAACAATACATCATCAGATCTTGCCACATGGGAAGATACATACTCCGATCCAGAACAAAGCTACGAGGCTGCGCAGTTCGTACTTCAATTTGTATCGTCGAAATATAAAGAAGGTGTTGGAGAACTAAGTAAGATACCAGATCTCGGCACACCACAAAAATCGTTTAACAAAGCCCTTTCTACATATCAAAAGGGGCTGGATCAATTAAAAATTTTAGAAAATATTAATCAATAAAAACACAAGTCATGAAAAAGATAATCATATTAATCATTGCAATTCTTCCATTGGTTGGTTTAGCACAAAATAGCCCAATCGACAAGTTATTCGACAAGTATGCGGGTACAGATGGAATCACTTCGGTAAATATCTCGGGTAAACTATTGAGTTTAGCTGCTCAATTCGAGAGTGAAGACAAGGAAGCGCAGGATCTTATGCAAAGCATCAGTGGAATCAGAATTCTGGCTGTCGACAATGAAGAATTAAATAAAGAATTGAATTTCTATAAAGATCTTGAAAAAGCCAATTTCTTCAAAGATGCCAAAGGCAAATATGAACTATTAATGGATGTGAATGAGGCCAACGATAAAGTTAAATTCTTTATCCGAGAGAACTCGAATGGAAGAATGAGCGAATTACTGTTGATTGTTGGAGGTAGCGACAATGCACTAATCAGCATCAGAGGGAACATCAGCATGGAAAGTATTGCCAAGCTAGGTAATGGCATGAATATCTCAGGATTAGAGCATCTAAAAAAGCTTGAAAATGAGGAGCAGGAAGAAAAAGAAGAGAAAGCTCAAAAAGAAGAATAATAACAACTCTTATTTTAAAGCTACAACAATGCCCTCCGAACCGTTCTTAATATGGTTCGAAGGGCATTGTTGTAGTTATAAAGCCATAATTCCATTACCAGAATAATGAATATAGGGCCACAAGAATCAATATTATTGCAAATGCTGCAATATTAAAGCGCTGTCCTGTTTCAAATGTTTTTTTACTAATCGTTATTCCTTTACTATCATCCTGACCTTTACCTGTTATATGACTTATAACAACAATAATCATCATTGTAATCACACAAGTTAATCCCATTTGATGCATCCAAGGCATATCAACAAACAATGCCTCTATTGCCATTCCGTCTACCCAGCCTTTAGGAGCCACTTTAAAGTAAATAGCCAAAGGCACCGATAAAAAGGCACTCCAAATAGCAGCCTTATTATTGGCCTTTTTATAAAACAAACCCATTAAAAATATAGCTAAAATACCAGGACTAACTATACCTGTATATTCTTGAACAAACTGAAAAGCTTGAGGAATACCCCCTAATAGCGGAGCCAGACAACCTGCAATAACCAAGGAAACAGCAGCGGTAATTCGACCTACATTTACCATTTCTCCATTACTTGCTTTTGGATTAAAATAAGGACGATAAAGATCCATTGTAAATATTGTTGCAGTTGAATTAAGCATAGAAGCCAAAGATGATACTATAGCCGCAGCTAAAGCAGCAAGCACAAGCCCTTTCAATCCCACAGGAATAAAGCGACTAATCAGCCATGGATAGGCTTTATCATTCTCAATTACTCCATTTACTTCAAATGCTGATACAACACCATCAACAACTGTTGTACCCTCTGGATTTGAATAGAACACATATGCAATAATCCCTGGCACAACAACAATTAGTGGAATAATCAGTTTTAGGAATGCTGCGAAGACAATACCTCGTTGAGATTCACGCAATGATTTAGCTGCTAACGTTCGCTGAATAATGTATTGATTAAAGCCCCAATAATACAAATTTGCAACCCACAAGCCGCCAACTATTACAGCCAATCCTGGTAAATCATTCCAAGCATCACTTCCATCTGGCGTAATGATTTCACCTTTACTGATTATCATTGAGAATTTCTCTGGAACTGTAGCATATAAATGCCTTAATCCGTCGAGGACACCACCATTAGGAGTCAGGTGATCTAATGCTATCACGGTAGTTACTAATCCACCAACAACTAACAAAATCACCTGAATAACATCAGTCCAGGCTACTGCAGATAATCCGCCCCACAAAGAATAAGCTGCTGCAAAAAGAGCCAAACCAATAATAGTTGTAATCATCAGTGATCCATCCCCATTACCAATAATTGTATCCATTGCCTTTGCCCCTAGGTAAAGCACCGAAGTAAGATTAACAAATATGAACAAGGCAATCCAAAATACGGCAAGAATAGACTTCAGTGTTACACTATAACGTTTTTCAACAAATTCAGGAATTGTATACAGCCCTTTCTCCATAAAAATTGGCAAAAAGAATTTCCCAACAATGATTAAACCTAACGCAGCAATCCATTCATATGATGCAATTGCTAATCCTATTGCGAAGCCTGATCCCGACATACCGATAAATTGTTCGGCAGATATATTGGCAGCAATTAGGGAAGCCCCAATAGCCCACCAGGGCAAAGATTTACCTGCAAGAAAATAATCTTCGGCATTCTTTTTATGTCCTTTTTTATCGCGCGACACCCATAATCCTACACTCAATATTACAATAGCATAAACCACAAATACCAAATAATCCCAAAAAACAAGTCCATTATTCTCCATGATAATCTTCAAATTCTTAATCCTCAATCAAAAATTCTCCCCCCTGTATAAACACAAGAGAGAGAATCAATATTAAAATCACCAATAGTAAGTCGTAATACTACAATTTGCCTGTTACAGTTATCTCTCCAAGGGATACATACGGAGGCGCATTAGACTCAACAACGTTAAGCTTAATAAATCTCATCCTTCTCCCTTCTGATAGCTCAAGGACTTCAAGCTGATCTGCTCCATCATCGGTATAATCAAGAGTACTAACCTCTTCCCAATTGACACCATCAATACTACCCTCTATCACAACACGTTTGGTATGATTGTTACCAGCCCTTCGATATAGGTCAATCTTGGTAACATTAAATGTATTTTTCATATCAATAGTAATGTGATGAGGTATTTGTCCTGTGCCCCCGTCCCACTGACTTTGCCAATAAGAACCATTATTTCCATCAATAATATTTACAGCAGGACCATTACCTCCTCCTTCGTTTGCAGGTAGCTCTTCAGTCGAGAAATCTATTATTTCCCACGATGATTTATCAAATTCAAAGGCAATATCAGTAAGATATTCTAAATCCAACTCTTTAGCATCACAATAAAAAATATCGATAGCATTTTCTGCAGGTAGATAACCACTACTATATTGTACAGGCTCATGCAGATCACAATCAGCAATAACCAAATTAGTTTGAGAAGGTTCCACCTCAACTGTTTTTTCAACTCCTTCAGTCGTTTGATATTGTAATTTCACTAGTACATTATTTGATGCAGCTGGTCCAAAGGTTATTGCTGCGCCTCCTGTAACATTCGGCAAAATTTTCTGAATAGATCTATTTTCAAGATAGCTTCGATATGTTTCACCATAAACCTTAGCATCAAACTGTGTTGCAATAGAGCTATTACCGTCAGCATTTTCTGATGTCAACTCAAGTAAATACTGACCTTCTGAAATATCAATTGTAGTTATAAAAGAATCAGGAGATGCACTATAATCATAAGCAATCGTTTCAACAAATTCTGTTTTTTCTACATCCTCCCATTTAACCTTTATATTTTTCACTTGCATGCCATTTCGTAGGTACCCCTTTAATTTCATCCTGCCATTTCCAGGGTATACGATCATACTATCTACTTTTACACTGTAAATAGTTTCGCCATTTTTCACATATTCACTATGCATATCCATCATATCCTCACACCCTACGGTCATCGTAAAAGCGAAAAGGATAAATAGTATATATCTAAATTTTCTCATAACAGCTATTTTTACAATTCAACACCATAAAAATCAATCTCTGACCAGTTAACCCAGCCTGTATTTCCCCAGTTAGAAAGCACTCCAATACGGAAATAACGCAATGGCTTAGTCTCCATAGGTACATCAAAATTGTGACCATCAAGGGCAGCATCTATATCCTCCTGACTCACATCACTACCTGGCAATCCTGATGGTTTTACAATCTCGTGATTACCTACAAGTGTCCAGTGGTTCGTCCAATCCTGAAGTCCATCTCCATCAAGATCCTCGGTAATTTCCTCTTCAGCAACAGGAGGTTCACTACGTCCATATACATACCATGTTTTTGGATTACCATATGCATATATTCTCCCCTTTGAATCTCCACGTTGGAACATTACATACCTCGAAAGCTTATAGTTTTTACCTAAATCAATGGTTAAATGTCGTGGATAAGGAGTTTGATAAGAGATTGCACAACTTCCCCAAGCTACACTTCCATCAATAAGAGCACTTGGTAGTCCTTCCCACCAATCCCACTTATCATCAACCGGATTGTCACCATAACCAGCAACACTCATCAACGACTTGTCTAATTCTTCTTCTTTTAATGGTGTAATGATTGATTCAGGCTTAATAGGTTCAGTTTCATTGCCGTAATTATCTTGTAATACAACAGCAAACTCTCGCGGTTTATCAGGAAACCCCCTCGCTATATACTCTCCTGACTCTTGAGTAGTTTTAATGATTCTTGTATCAATAAGTTCTCCGGGATCAGCTCCTTCTGCTTTTACTGTATCAGCCATAAAGAACATGGTTATTGGCTCTTCTTCATCATTCTCCCATTTATACAGAGCACCTCCGAAGGCTTCAGAAATATCCATACTATTTTTCACCTTCTGCAAAGGAGAAATTTCAGGCTTGATTTTTACTGTAACAGTCCCTGATTCATTATCACTTCGGTCAATACAAGAAAGATTAACTGTATACTCTTTTGTATTATCAATTCCATTGAATCCTTTTACCACAAGCGATTTTTCAAACATAGAAGCTTTCGTCTCTAATGTTCGTCCATTATCAACTGTATAAGTTGCTTTCACATAGAGTAGATCTTTATCTTCGGGAATTTTATAGGCAATAACAGCACCTCCTGAAATATTTGTAACTGTTACATCAGTTACTACTCCAGGTAAAGTTGGATCAGAAGTAATTGGCTCCAATGCTTTCTCTTCACATGCAGCAATTACTGCTAAGAGAATCATGTATATAATAAGTCGTTTCATATTTTCCTATTCTTAAACATTAATACACTTAACCTTACCAACCGTAATTTTGAACCAAGTTTGGATTCTTGGTAATCTCATCTTCTGCAATTGGGAAGAAATAATTCTTTGTAGTAAAAACTGGATAATAAAGCGTTTGCGCCTGATAATATTTCTCAGGTGTACCTTCCTGTGGATTCCAGGCCTGAACAGGGATATTACAATTATCCTCAGCTTCCAGCCAACGACGAAGATCCCAAAAGCGACTGCCTTCAAAGGCCATTTCGATCAATCGCTCACGGTGAAGAATCTCTCGCAATCCATCTTTACTATCAGGTTTATCAGGATTAATACTATAAGATCCCCAAGCCTCATCAATTC
Source organism: Puteibacter caeruleilacunae (assembly GCA_005217565.1). Classification (GTDB taxonomy): domain Bacteria; phylum Bacteroidota; class Bacteroidia; order Bacteroidales; family Prolixibacteraceae; genus Puteibacter; species Puteibacter caeruleilacunae. Next base: position 121,663 of record SJCO01000001.1, on the reverse strand, counting down.
CCTTTAATCCAGCGCGTGTACGAATCTTGTCAATCCATACCTTCGCCTGATCCAGCTGATCTGTTTCAACCAATGCTTCAGCATACAAGAGATAAAGATCAGCGATTCTAAAAGCTGGGAAAGCATAACCAGTGTAATGCCAAAACTGACCTGCTTCACCCGACTCAATACTTACCAATTTATGAGGCCAATATCCAAAAGGACAATAGCGATGAGCATAGCCAGCAGTAGTATGTCCTCCTTGTAGATGATTAATATAGTCTAGATTTTCATTTTCATCATTTGAGAAGGTGCGTTGATGACCGTAAACCAAAGCACCATCAAAGACAAGATCAGCATAAAAACGAGGTTCGCGATCAAAATTCCGCTTAACAGTTCGTTTCCCAAGCTTCAAATAATATCTATGCTCATCATTTACAGGCAACAATTGATTCATGTTAGCGTTCTGCCAATCTTTATCTTCTGTTAAAGGAACACCATTTTCAGAATAATACATCAACGAAATCTTCAACGGAACACCATAATTACCATTTGAATGATAGTCAAGCTGACTGAAATACTGAGGCATAGCATCACCTTGCAATCCACTTACAATGCTATTGGTGTGACTCCAAATCACCTCCTTGTTTCCATCTCTTTTAGTCATTCGATATCCTAAGACCACCTTCTGCTTAGTTGAATCTGAAACATTACCATTTTCATCGAAGTCATCAACATCTAACAATCGATAACCATTCTGCTCAGCTAAAACAATAGCCTCCTCACAGGCTGTCAGTGCTTTTTCCCATTTTTGAGTGGCAGCACTTTCATCTGCCACAGGAAAAAGAGATGTTCCATCATTATTCTGAATTTGAAAACCTGACTCTCCGTTAAACAGTGGACTTGCCGCTGTTACCAATACCTTAGCTTTAACAGCGGCAGCAATGGTTCCATTAATACGTCCATGTTCTAACGTGGTATTTTCATTAAACTCAGGAAGCTCAGCTATGGCTTGATTCAGTAACTCTATCACATAATTGAAACATTCATCCAGAGGATCTCTCGACATCTTTAGGTTTTCGATAGACTCATTGATTGAAATATTCTCTCGTACAATATGGATCGGTCCGTACATACGAATCAGATAAAAATGCAAATACGCTTTAATAAACTTTGCCTCTGCCTTCCATGTTTTCTTTTCTTTCTCGGTCATATCTGGAACTTCATCAATACGATCAATTAACGTATTACAATCGCGAATTCCCACGTACATCGCCTGTCCTCCATTACGACCCGACCAATAATCAAACAATGGATTTACAATTGTCTGGTAACCATTAGCAAGCTTCACTCCTCGTTGATTTTCGTGATATAAAGCTTTACTCACCTCATCGCTCCCCAGCAAAGCTGGATTCTGGTTAATATCACCCATTTTGGGTAAATAAGAGTAACATGTAAACAGGTATTTCTCAGCGTTAAATTTGTCGGTAAATGCGTTATCTATTGTTGCAACATTATCAGGAACTATATCCAGATAATCACATGACACGAACATGCACAAAAGCACAACATATATATGTAATTTTCTCATTTCTCTAAACTTATAGGTTAAAAATTAACTTGTAATCCTAAGTTCACCACCTGCTGAATAGGATAGCCGATTCCTGAACCTCCCATTTCAGGATCCCACAATTTGAACTTACTAAAGGTTACCAGGTTAGTACCACTTGCATAAACTCTTAATCGGTCAATATTCTTGATCGGAATGGTATACCCCAATTCAACCGATTTTAACCTTAGGAATGATCCATCCTGCATAAACCAGGTACTCGTCTGATTATTATTTTCAATTACATTCTCCGACAAGCGAGGCCATAATGCAAATAAGTTTTGATTCTCTGGAGTCCAATGATCATCGGCATATACCTGTAGCAATCCACTATGACTACGTTTGTCGTTATATGCCGTCCGAAATGGAGCACTTGCTACAGGATCAATCCAGAATGATGAAAGTGCTGATCCCTGGAAGAAACATGAAAGATCCCAGTTCTTATAACCTGTAGAAAAACCAAAACCATAGATAATCTCGGGAACTGTTGGATGACCAATAGGAACTTTATCTAATGGGGTAATACGACCATCTCCATTCACATCCTTATATTTGATATCACCAGGCAGGTATTTTCCAAACTGAGTAGGAGCATTATTGATTTCAGACTGATCAACAAATAAACGTTCAGCAACATATCCCCATACCTGATTCAATGATTTACCTACCCTTGATACCCAAGGAGTAGAGCTATAATCAGGCTCTTCATACCTTACCATCTCACTTCGTGCAAAGGTGAAATTTCCACGACCTGTTATCCAGAAATCTTTGTTAAAGCTATAGTTGTAATCAAGAGAGATATCTACACCATGGTTCTTTGCTTTACCCACGTTGGCGCGAACACCAGCCTGTAATCCCATATTAGCTAAGGTGATACGATCCATTAGAATATTTGATCGAGACTCACCAAAGAAATCCACCATAATATCAACTGCCTCGAAAAGCCCTAACTCAAAACCGAAGTTATATTTCCGGGCAATCTCCCATTTGATTTGATCATTCTCGTAACGCCCAATACTAACACCTGGCTTAGAGTAATCGTAACGATCACCAAAAGTACCACCTCTATTTGCATCATTCAGATTTACTTCTGACATAAAGAAGAATCGATCTTGAGCCGAACCAATTGCATCATTTCCTACCAATCCATAGGTTGCCTTAAGTTTCAGGTTATTAACTGTTTTCTTCAGTTCTCCGAAAAACTTCTCGTTGCTAACAATATATCCAAATCCAACCGAAGGGAAGAAACCAAACCTTTCGTTCTTGGCAAACCTTTCCGATCCATTATATCCAAAGTTAAATTCAGCAAAATAACGTGAATCATACGAATAAGTGAATCGACCACTAAGTCCCAGGTTTCGATAAGGCAATGATTGCTGTAATGAACCAGGATTAGAATATTTACTTTCACGACCAATGAAAACCATCAAACCACTTACGCCGTGTTTTTCATTAAACGTGTTATTGTAACGCAACGATCCTTCATAATAGGTATTCACACTAATCGCCTTATTATCCTCACGATAGCCCAAATACTCAGTGCCGCTCTCAGGATTTATAGCATCAAGAATATATCCTCCTTTGGAACTCCCTAAACGGTAATAGTAAGGATTGAAAAAACGACTAATACCAGATTTGGCCTCTCTATTGGTATTGAAAATCAATTTGGCGGACAAACCTTCTGTGATAAACGCCAGATCTTGTTCCAGCTCAAACTGCGATAATATTAATGATCGGTCGCTATCTTTATATCCTCTGGTCAATTCAGCATAAGGATTCAGGTAGTCACCATCTTCATAGTTTCCATAAAGGGTATGCCTGGTAAACTGATTGTTTTCATCGGGCTCAAAGTATGCCGGAAACAATACTGGATTGGCATATAGTGCCATTTTATACAACTCTGAACCTCCATGTATCGGACCTGTATAATCGTCGAAAGTAGCATGAAAACGAACAGCCACTTCTGTCGTCTTAGTTATATTTAAGTTGATGTTTGATCTTAATAGATACTTCTTAAAATCAATATTATTATCAAAACTATTATTCTCAGCTTCCTTTAGAATACCATTATCTTGATTCATCGAAGCAGCTAGATAATAGCGAGCAACTTTTCCTCCACCACTCACATTAAAATTGAGTCGCTGATTCATTGTATAATCTTTCGTCAGCATATCTTTCCAATCATTATTAGGGTAGCGATAGGGATCTTCCGAATTTGCGGTTCTAATGATCTTTTCCTCACTATATCGAGGCAAGCCAAGGGGATCACGCATCAAAACTGCCTCGTTGTGTTTGCGCATAAAAGTGATATTATCGGCAAACTCAATATCCTTAGTAGGCTTTGAAATAGAGTTCTCAAAACGAATATTAATCTTGGCCTTCCCCTCTTTTCCTTCTTTTGTGGTAACAAGGATAACGCCATTCGCACCTCGTGCACCATAGAGAGCTGTAGCTGTTGCATCCTTCATGATTGAAAAGCTTGCAATATCATCAGGCTGCAAACGAGCCAAATCATTAGCTGAAAGCTCAATACCATCAATCAAGATCAGCGGAGATTTAGAATAACCGAATGTAGTAACACCCCGCACAAAGAACTCAGCATTATCCTGACCTGGTTCCCCACTACGCTGATAGGAAATCATTCCTGCCATTTTTCCAGCAAAAGCTGTCGTTAGGTTACTCGACGGTACCTTAAGCTCAGCGGTATTAATCGACTCAATTGATGAAAGCACACTTTCCTTCTTCTGCTTTCCAAATGCTACAACGGTTACTTCATCCAGCTCATCAGCCTTCTCCCTCATGGTGACATTAATTGTTTGCTGAGAACCAACATCAATAGTCTGATTTTCCATACCGATAAATGAGAACACAAGCTTATCCGATGGAGATACATCAATAGAATACTTCCCATCAATATCGGTAATCACTCCTCGAGTGGTACCCAACACGGTCACCGTTGCTCCAGGTAAAGAGTTCCCTGAATCATCACTTACTGTTCCTGTAATCTTTTTCTCCTTAGTAACTGCAAACACCTCTTTTGCAGGATATTCAAACGAGGTAAAGGACGATGCTTTCGCAGAAAAGGAAAACATGAGAAGAGCAGCTAATAGCAAATTAACTTTTCGGGGTAACTGTTTATAACAACTATAAACACACCCCAACTCTGCATTTTTTTTCATAAGTTTGAATGTTTAAATTTCAAAATAGCCTCCTACGGCTGTTTATTTATTCTCATGATGTTGGCCGGCAAATGTTACAGCATTTGCCGGCTTTTCATTCATTATTAATTGATTGGTATTTTTAGTTTTATTGTTGATCAAAGATAAAGAGAATACCCTGTTGCTTCGATGAACTTTATTACCTCATAATTAAACTATTTTAACCAAGTAATACAGATTCTGAGAAAACATAATTCACAAACATCTATTCTCAATATTCTATGTAGGAAACCATTGAATTCACTCAGAGATTAATCGCATCTCAATTTCTCCTGCAATTCGGTCTCCTTTCTTTAAAGATCTATCATATGGTTTGGCATGACTTCGTAAAAAACGCTCCGCTCCAGGATTATCATACTCAGCAATCATCAACATCACAGCACCTTTGTCATACCAACATCTCACATGTTGAAGTCCGCATGAATTAACTACTACTCCTCCATTCTCATTAAACAGAGAGGCCTCAATAATATTTCTTTTAGTCGAGCGGAAATCATTTGTTCCATACTTGGTTTGATCATCTTTCCATAACAATTTTGGTTGCTGTTTAGGTCCTGCCAATCCGCACTTAGTAGTTTCATTAAAGGCCTCAGTTACTCCTGTATTTCTGCCGATATGATTCTCTGGATACACAGACCATAGTCCTTTTCTTTTCCAGCTTAGTTGCTGTAATTCTGAAGCAAGGACAAAACTCATCCCCCATTGTCGCGGATTTATATCCTTGCTCATTTGATAATCATAAGTAGTGCGGATTTCTCCATCAGCATTGATTACAATCGACATCTTTCCAAATGCTTCAGTATAAGAATCAATAACATCAATGATCATCTGACTAGTAGATTTTGTAATGTTGACCGACTCAATACTTCTATTGGTGGCAACAGGAGAATACATCTCAAAATCAGGAGTCTCCTTTGTCATTTGTACTCCTGCACCTTCACCGTTCAAAGGAATCATCATCAACTCTGGTAAACCATTTAATAGTAGCTTATTCTCAGCATCATAAATCTTTAATTTTGAATCTGAAAGCTCCACCTTTATTTTACGACTCTGCGCCACTACTCCATTTCGGTTATCACTCCATTTAAAAGTTTCCTCACCAGTAGCAACAATGTTTACAGCTGGCTGCAACATTTCGAATAAATACTCATCAACTGGCACTTCACTCCCCTTGTAAACCTCAACGCTCAGCTTATTCATTTCTAATCTCCTTAACGGCACTTCTAATTCAGTACTTTTGCCTGGTTCAAGATCAACATGTAGTATTCCATTTTGCTTTTCATTGCTCCATTTAATGGTGCATTCACTTAAGTTTGAAAAGAAATAACGATTTTCAATATTCAATCTAACCGACTCATCTTTATTTCCTGGCAATAGTTTAATTTTCACTGGTGAATACACCTTTTTCATATGCCAGAACTCAGGTTTCTTTCTGCGCCAGCCATCTATTGGACCCCATGTTCCATACCCTACAGCTTTCCCCGATGGTAAGAAGAAAGTATCACCAATACCAGCCCACAACGCTCCACCAAGTACTGCTGGTGTTTTATACATTCGCTCCCACATGGTCAGCAAGCCATCTCCCCAAATGTCACGCAGACCAGGATCAGTCATTAATTCAAATCGATTATATGCATTAAGATGACAATATTCATCAAAAGTAATTGGTCGCTTCGATTCCTTATACTGAGCAGCACCTCCAGGCCCTGGATAATGATGGTTGGCAAGCTCCAAATACCCGTCATCACTATTAGGTCCCCACTGACTAAATATACGAGGACGAGAAGAATCCATCTCTTTCATCAAATCAGCTGCAGCCTTAAACCACTCATTAAATTTTGTAGACTCATTGGCAACGGACCAATGTAAAATAGAAGGATGTGAACGGTTGTATTCAACCATCTCTGCGATTGGTCGGATGATTCCATCAAAGTAATCTTCTTCAGTCAGCGGTGTATTGTGTGCCCAACAAAACGGACCTTCTACCTCTACAAACATACCTAACTCATCACAAGCTTCTAATAGCTTCTGATTTGGAGGATAGTGTGATGTTCTAATGTAATTAACATTACCTTCCTTGAATAACTTCACATCTTCGTACCAAATATCACCAACCAAAGAACGCCCACGTGAAGGATGCACCTCATGTCGACAAACACCTTTTAGCTTAACAACTTTATTATTAACGAATACCTGATTTCCTCGCACCTCAATCTGACGGAAACCAAACCTACGCACAAGCTGCTGTGTTTCCTTTCCTCCTTGAGTTACCTTACAATGCAGATAATACAAATGTGGATGTTCAGGATCCCATTTTTTCGGTTGCTTAACCTTCAGTTTTGTATTGAGTTTTATCGTACTGTTTTGTGTCACCTCGGAAATCAACTTTCCATCACCCTCAAAATCGACTACTTCGCCTTCTGCATCTTTTAGTACAAATTCAACCTTAAACGCCCCATTTTTTCGTGACTCGTTAGAGATAACAAGATCTGCATTTAATTCTGCATCTTCGAAAGATTCATCAAAGCTGGTGGCCACATGAAAAGATGCAATATTCATTTCAGGAACTGCAATCAAATATATTGGTCGCGTAATTCCGCCTAATGGATGCACCGCATATTGAGATCCGCTTGACAGACTATCAGCAAGGCTTTCACTTTTTATAGCTAATGCTAAGCTATTCTCGCCACTGGTAACTTCATTAGTGACATCAATCTCAAAAGGGGTAAATCCCCCAATATGTCCACCAACATTTCTGCCATTCACCCAAATTTTACAATCACTGTATACTGCTTCACATTTCAATTTAATCCGATAATCCTTCCATTCTTTTGGTAGAATAAACGTTCGGTAATATCCGGCAGCTTTACCTTTCTCCACATCGAAACCTTGCATTACCCATTCTCCCGGAACGTCAATTTTGTTCCAATCAGCAGAAACACCTCGCTTATAAAAGTCGCTTTCTGGCGCGACTGAAAACAGCCAGCTACCATTTAAATTCAGGGAATGATCCTTCAATCCATTAACGACTGTAGGATTTGGAGTCCAACGAATTTCATTTAGCTTTTCCTTTTTATAACTAAATTGTGCTTGCACATAATGACAAACAAACACCAACGCTACCAGAGCAATTATCTTTTTCATTTTGATATTATTTGCGTAACAACTGAATTCTTATCGATCCTTTCACATCACTTCCTTTTTGAAGCTTGATTCTTTCATTGCTGTAGTGCCCTCCGAAGAAACCATCACCTCCTCCGGTAGAGTAATCTGCCACCAAGAAGCTAATATCATCCTTATCTGCAAATGATCGAAACGCCTGTTTACCATCACCTAACACCGTCAGTCCTACTCCATTATCATTCGTTAAGGCTGCCCAATAAATGTTTTCACGTGTAGATCTAAAATCACTTGTTCCCAACGAATTGGCATCATACATCCAATCATTCACAGGAACCTGTCCAAACTTCTCAAGCAAAAATGCTTTCTTTCCAAAAGGAACAGCCTTTCCTTTGATTCTTCCAATATGGTTTTCAGGATACCAACTCCACAAACCGTTCCTATACCATTGAAGATTCTTTACAGTTAATGGCACGGAGAATATTAATCCCAATTGACGGGGACTAACCTCGATTTTAGATTTCAGGTTATAAGACACCTCAAGCTGTCCATCCTTTGTAAATGCATAGGTTATTTCACCCTCTGCCTCCTCATAAGCACCCTTCACAACCACACTCACCGTATCATTCTGTTCATTCCACGCTGAACTTATCGACTTCCAATTAGTGCAAGTCTCATTATGGAAAGGAATGTTCAAGTCATGCTCAGTCAGGCAACCTCCAGCAGTAAGCGATAACATCATCAGTTCTGCACCAGCATTTATTACACGCTCACCATCGACTTCGACAGATGCTAATTTTCCTTGTTTTAAATCAAAGCCCCAACTAAAACCATTACCCTTAATCAAAAGCAACTGATCCTCATCGACAGTTAACAGATTTCCTTCACTCACCTTTACAAATGGGAAGTCATCACGCTTAACATCCCCAACTTCAATCATAGCAGTCTCTACTTCCAAGCCTTGCGGAGACAAAATCTGCACATTCAAGATCTTTCCATCCAGTTTTGAGCCTTCAGGAAATACCTCCAATATACCAAATTGCTTTGCTGGAAGATCCAGCACAACAACACCAGTCTCTCCTGCAATTTCCCAATTTATTTTACACTCCTTTAGATTGGTAAAATCAAAGCGGTTTTCTATTTGTAAACGAATAGGCTCTCCTTGAGTAGGCACTTCGACATGACGATTATGAATTCTCACCGGAGAGTAAGTCTTTTTCATGTGAAAATACTCAGGTTTCTCTCTACGCCAACCATCAATAGGTCCCCATTCACCGTAACCAACAGCACGACCATCGGGTAAGTAAAACACATCGTCGATACCCGACCATATTGCTCCACCTAAACAACCGCGACTTTTATACATGTTATCCCACATACGCTTAAATCCTCGTCCCCATGCATCTCGTACCCCAGGATCAGTAACAATCTCTACACGATTGTAGGTATTTAGGTGCGCATACTCCCCAAACAACAAAGGTCTTTTAAACTCATCAGCAACATTCGGTCCTGCTGTTCCCGGGTAATGAATATTGGCAACTGGCATCTTTTTACTTCCATAGTTATTGAAACCACCATAAGCCTGATCGTGGAAGGTAGCTGGTCGCGTTGGATCCTCCTCAGCATAGAAATCAGCCAGTCTCGACCAGTTATCAGTCCACATCGATTCGTTAGCCATTGACCAGATAATTATACTCGCATGATTCCTATAAAAATCGATATTGTCCTTTGACACTTTTTCAAAATAAGGGTAAAAAGCCTCATTTTTAGGATCATGTTTCTGCCAATGTTTATTAGCATGGTGCCCTATCCAGCAAAGAGGATTCTCTAACTCAACGTATAAACCTAATTTATCGCACCACTCCACGAACTCTTCACTAGGAGGATAATGTGATGTTCGAATATAGTTTACATTAGCACGTTTGAATAGCTCGGCATCTTGTCGACATAATGCAGGCGTAAGACTGCGACCGCGTAATGGATGGACTTCATGGCGATTGACACCCTTCATTTTTATGGGACTCCCATTCACAAAAAGCTGATTACCGACAACCTTTATCTCTCTAAATCCGATTTGCTTAACAATTGTCGCTTCTCCTTCAGCCGATTTTACGACCAACTCCAACTGATACAAGTTTGGATGTTCAGCATCCCATTTTAATGGAGTATCAATATCAAACTCTAGCACAATATCGCAATTCTTCCCTGCCAAATGAAAAGTTTGAACGGCATTCTGTAGCAACACAGTATTTCCTGCAGGATCTGTAAGTCGTGAAGTAATCTCCACCTCTTTGGCCTTTGAAATATTCACAACCTGAGCATTCACTTTTAGCGCAGCATTACGGTAATTACCATCGAGATCTGTCTCGACTTTCAAGCCCGTCAAATGTACATTCGGCACTGCATAAAGGTAAATCTTTCGAAGAATCCCCCCCATAGGATGAGCTGCATATTGTGTTGCCGACATCAACGTATCTTCCATCGTCTCAGCAACAACTCCTACAGCAATGCTATTTTCCTTTCCACATTTAATATACTTGGTCACATCCTTATCAACGGCCACCATCGGACTCCCATGCTTTCCAGCACTCATACCATTAATTGCAACCTCGGCATTGCTAAAAATGGCATCACAACGCAAATAAACGGTATGATTCTTCCATGATTTTGGAATATTGAAGGTCCGAAAATAGGTTCCCCTACCACCTGCTTCAACACTAAATCCCTGCATATACCACTCACCTGGCACCTCTATTTTTTTCCACTCACCAGTCTTATTGGTTACCTTTACCAAGGCATTCTTGTTATCAGTCTGAAACAACCAATCACCATTAAGATCTACCTTTACAGGCGTTTGTCCGATCGATTGAGGGACCGATACAATTTGTGCTTCTCCAGTTTTTACAAGAAGCAATAATACAATGAACAACAATACGATTTTTAATCTCATTTCCACAAGTTTTAATTCCAATTCAAAGATAGAATGAGCACTCTCCAAACAGTAGAATAATATTACCATCTATTTGAACTATATTATCCAAATAGCAATCCACTACGATAATTTCATTCAATACTTATATGAGATACTAATTTTTATCCCTAATTTTAATCACACAGAATTACAGCTCAAATCCAAAAGCATATGCAAGCACAATACTTCAGGTTGCCACAACAACCCCATCAATCAATTGCCATCAGGAAAGATACAAGACCATACTTTCACGACAACTGGCATTATCATTCTCAACTTGAATTGGTTTATATTATAAAAGGTGAAGGAACACGATTCATTGGAGATGATATATCGGGATTTACCAGTGGTGATTTAGTGTTATTAGGATCGCATCTTCCTCATGTCTGGAAAAGTGAAGAGAGCTATTTTAAAGAAGGTTCAAAACGCAAAGTGGAAGCCATTGTCTTGCATTTCCCTCAAGATATTGGAGGAAATCAATTATGGGATTTGCCAGAGATGACACACATCAAAACAATGTTAGAACAATCGCACTTAGGTATACATTTCCATCTTCCGGAAAAGCATCCAATCATGAAAATGCTAAAAAAGATGGTACAGCAAGAACCATTTGAATTATTGCTATCGTTATTATCCCTCCTAAAGAAGCTTTCGGGACTAGAACAAAAGTCTTCCATTTCAAAAGTATCATTTGCCGATCATTATCAGCAACACCAATCAAAGCGCATTGATCGCATATATGACTATATTCTGAAGAATTTCGACAAAGAAATAAAGCTTGAATCAATTGCTGCATTGTCAAACATGACTCCCTCCTCTTTATGTCGCTTTTTTAAGCAGAAGACACGCAAATCAATTAGTGAGTTTATCAACGAAGTACGCATTGGTTTTGCATGCAAATTACTAATCGAAGGAAACCTATCGATTTCAGAGATTTGCTTCAGGTGCGGATACAATAATCTATCGTACTTTAACCGACAATTTAAAAAGATAATAGGTCTAACACCACGTAACTATCAAGAGAAAAAGAATTCTTTTGCTCAATAGCTGATATCAAACCCGGGAAGTCGATTATTCAACTTCATCAACGATTCTGTTATCACTTGTATTGTGACTGCATATTCACATATAATACCAAACTATTCTCAAAATTACCGTGTTGTAAAAAGGTACAAAATAAGAGTAGTGTTTGAATAAATATTGCCAACACCTTCAAAAAGATTATTAACCATTCAATAGTTACTCCTCTTGGCATAAAAAGCCTTTTATACCCTATTTTTGAACCAATTTGCCCCTCCTAATCCGAATTAATTTTTCTTACTTTGTAATTCATCTGATTAACACATGACCAGGATTATTACCATACTGATATTGCTTTGTCACTTTTCAACTTTTGGAAACGACTTTCTAATGGTAAGAAAAGTTACTCACTCCGAAGGATTATCTGAAAATACAATTATAGATATTGCCCAGGATTCAACGGGCTATATTTGGATTGGAACCAGAGAAGGATTAAATCGTTACGACGGTTACAGCAGTAAAAGGTTTTTTGCCGACACGAAACATCATAAAGGATTGCGATCGAGTTCTATTCTCCAGATTTTCATCGATGGTCATTCTAATATTTGGATACAGCATTCGGCAGGTTTAGATGTGTACGATCCTGTTGACGAATCCTTCAGACCTTTAGAACTTTCGATTGATAATAAGCCGATAAATTTCATTTCCGATGCCATTGATCAATCTGGTGTAAAATGGCTTTCAACTTCACGTTATGGACTTGTAGGCGTAAATCCTCACAACAACGAGGTTGTCTTTCAATCTACCGAAATTCAGTCACCACAAACTTTCTGCAGAAAAAACGACACAATTATTTACATCACTCATAACAATAGAATCAAAGCATTTAACACCCTAACAAGAACATATATTGACAGTAGTGTACCCCAACTTCAAGGAGGAATAGGAAGTGCTCATTACTATGCTGGTTTACTATGGATACGCACAACAAATGGAGTATATGTTTTCGATGAAAAGACAAATAAAACAGAATCGATTGAAAGCTTTTTCCTGGATAAGAACAACAGAGCATTTATAGACTTTAATAAGACCTATACTACTGACATTGTAGAGCTGGAGGGCAAACTATGGCTATCAACCGACGGACTTGGGATCTATATCATTGATGCATTCAATGATTTTAGTGTTGACAACATCACAATGTTTTCGTCAAAGCATTCTATCTCAACTGACGCCATTAGATGCTTATTGCCAGACAAAGACCATAATATGTGGATTGGAACTGTTCATAATGGTATAAATCTGATCACAAAACAACAAAAGAAATTTGCCAATCTTCAATACATCAACGATCAAACAAATCTACCTGTAGGAAACTACTCGACCTTTCAGGAGGACAAGCAGAATAATCTTTGGGTAGCCACATTTGATGGACTGGGGTTAATTGATCAAGAAACCATGAAGATAAAAAGATTTGTTGCCAGGGACAATGTCATCATATCAATGACAATCGACTGGGACGGAGACATTTATCTTGGCACCTATAAAAATGGTTTGCTGAAGTATTCTCCATATAGTAACAAACTAGTTCCATTTAAAGTAGGCCGTACAGGTTTTGAGGGACAAACGATTTCTGCATTAACAACCGATCACCTGGGAAATATTTGGATTGGAACCTCGTCCAGAATGTATAAATACAACAGAAAAGCCAATAAAGTGGAGTTTATCGATCATCGTAAGCTATCGAGAATCACCACATTAATCGAAGATCGCGACAAGAATATTTGGGTGGGAACACTAAATGGACTTCATCTTATTCCGAATGGCACAGATACAAACCATCGTCACTTTCATCAGGACAAAACATTACAGACCTTATCGAAGCATCACATAAACAGTCTATCTGAAGATAAGCAGGGTAATATTTGGGTGGGCACAAATGGCTTTGGAATATTTCAAGTTACCACAAAAACACATGAAATTCTACCTTTCGAAAAAGATGATAAACTATTTAGTAACATCATCCATAGTATAGAAGAAGATAATCAGCAAAACATATGGTTTACCACCAATAGTGGCCTGGTAAGGCTAAATCCTAAATCAGGAAAAATGGAGGTATTCGACTATGCCGACGGATTGAGCAACAACCAGTTCATCGACGAAGCCCTATATTTAACCTACTCAGGGAAAATGCTTTGTGGAGGAGAAAAAGGAATTGATTATTTCTATCCGGACAGGATCAAGACGAATCCTCATCCTCCCAAGGTAGTTGTTAATGGTATCTTCTTCGAATCTAAAACAGGTGAAGCAACAGACTCGTTTCATCGCAAGTTAAATGCTAATGATACCATTACATTTAACTACAATCAATCGTATTTTGGATTTGAATTCACTGGTTTGGAGTATGCCAATCCTCAAAAGATTAAATATGCCTATCAATTAGAGGGCTTTAACCATAGCTGGATTAATGGTAACGAAAGTAGAACCGTTACATACGGCTATGTCCCTCCTGGGAATTACACTTTTAAAGTAAAAGCTGCCAACAGCGACGGAGTGTGGAGTGAGCCTGCGACTATCAAAGTTATTGTAGAGCCTCCATTTTCTAAAACACCTTTGGCTTATGCGCTTTACCTAATCACGCTGGCACTGATATTCTATGCGATATATCGATATCTTCTTGAGCGAAAACTTTTGAGGAATAAACTGGAATACGAATCGAAGGAGCGCAAAAGGATTGAAGAATTAAACCAACTAAAGTTAAGGGTATTTACCCACATTTCTCATGAATTCAAAACTCCATTGTCACTGATTATCGCGCCAGCACAAGAGTTAATAAAGCGACTAAAAGGATCGGAAAAGAATACAAAGGATCTGGAGATCATTCAAAATAACGCTCAAAAGTTGCAGGTACTGGTAAACGAGATTCTGGAGGTTCGAAAGATTGAATCAGGTGCCTTTCAAATGGCGAAGGCAAATATTGATGTGGTAACCTTCATCAAAAACAGTTGCGACTCATTCTATCACTGGGCCAATCAAAAGAACATTGAATTCACATTCGAATCGGACACTGAGGAGTTGGTATTAAACATTGATCAGGGATTAATGGAGAAGGTTTTGTATAACCTTATTTCAAATGCTCTAAAATTCACACAGAAGGGATCAGTAAACGTTAGTCTTAACACATTCAACGATCATTGTCTGATAACGGTAAAAGATTCGGGTATTGGAATATCAAAGGATGATCAAGAGAAACTCTTTAACATGTTCTTCAGGGCAGAGCAGCAAGATGGAGAAATTGAAGGAACCGGCATTGGTCTAGCCTTAAGTAAAGAGTTGGTTGAATTGCATGAAGGAACTCTCACGGTTGAAAGTGAGCAACATGTGGGAAGTAGTTTTATTGTACGTCTTCCAGTACCATTAGAAAAGCTTCAAAAGGATACTACTGTTATTCTCGAAGATCAAACAACGGCAACTGCAGAATTAGCAAACGAAGCTTCAGTCTTGCTTGTTGATGACAATCATGAATTAAGGAAATTCCTTGCAGAAAAGCTATCACACTACTTTAAAGTTGATGAAGCGACCAATGGAGTAGAAGCACTTGAAATTGCCCGCAAAAATCAGCCTCAAATCATTCTAAGTGATGTGATGATGCCAGAAATGGATGGTTGGGGACTATGCAAAGCGGTAAAAACTGATATTAAGATATCACATATCCCTGTGGTATTACTAACAGCATTAAACGGAGATGAGAATACAATAAAAGGACTGGAATTAGGTGCAGATGCATACTTGACAAAACCATTTAACCTTGACCATGTGGTGAGCCTGCTAAATAGTCTACTAAAAAACAGAGACCACATGAGACAGGCTTTTAGCAAAGGACAACTTGAAAAGATAAAATCAGAAGAGCTGACCAAGCTTGATCAGGATTTCTTGAAGAATGCACGAGCCTATATTCAAGCTAATCTCAGCAATCCCGATTTCTCAGTTCAAACGCTGAGTGACCACCTGGCAATGAGTCGGGTCAATCTACATCACAAAATGAAAGCATTATGCAATATTTCACCAAGTGATTTGATCATGCAAATTCGACTTATGGAAGCGGTAACATTACTTAAAGAGAAAAGATATCAGATAAGTGAGATTGCAGACATAACGGGCTTTAGTTCAGCATCGCATTTCTCCAGAAGTTTTAAAAAGCATTATGGCGGTACTCCGCGAGATTTTCTAAATGGAAAGATTAGTATTGAAATCTTACATGTGTGATATTATTCGTTACATCTATGAAAATGATTCCTCTATTGTAACAGTATAATTGTAAAATGATAATCAGAATTTTAACTTAAACCAGTTATATCATGTTACAAAAACTCATTTTTGCTTTTATTGCAGTCGCGGCTTTATGTGGTTGCGCCAAAGTAGAACCTCCTAAACCTGTTCTTCCTGTGCCTTCCGAAGCACAATTGAAATGGAATGAAATGGAACGAAATGCATTCATTCACTTCGGATTGAATACTTTTAACGACATGGAATGGGGATATGGAGATTCTCCAGCATCAACATTTAATCCTTCTGAATTAGATGCAGAACAGTGGTGTAAGGTAATTAAGGCAGCCGGACTAAAAGGCATTGTGCTTACCTGTAAACATCATGATGGCTTCTGCCTTTGGCCTTTTGAAGGTACTGAATACTCTGTAAAGAATTCTCCTTGGAGAGGTGGTAAAGGAGATTTGGTAAGAGAAGTGTCGGATGCTTGTAAAAAATACGGACTTAAGTTTGGTGTTTACCTTTCACCATGGGATAGAAATTGTGCATTTTATGGTACACCTAAATATATTGAATACTTCAGAACACAGTTAACCGATCTGTTAACTAACTATGGAGAAATCTTCGAAGTGTGGTTCGATGGAGCTAATGGAGGTACAGGTTATTACGGTGGTGCTAATGAAAAGCGTTCGGTTGACCGTAAGACCTATTACAATTGGCCAACAACTATAGAACTAGTGCGTAAACTTCAGCCCAATGCCCTTATTTTTAGTGATGCAGGTCCTGATGTTCGCTGGTGTGGAAATGAAAGTGGCGTTGGAGGAAAAACAAACTGGTCAACTCTACGCAGAGATGAAGCTTGGCCGGGATGGCCTCGTTATAAAGAATTAAATCCTGGTCATGAGGATGGTAACTATTGGGTTCCTGCTGAAATTAACACATCGGTACGTCCTGGATGGTTCTACCATAAATCAGAAGATCATAAGGTAAAAGATTTACCTCGCTTAATGGATTACTATTATGAATCAGTTGGTCGTAATGGAACAGGTCTGCTAAACTTCCCTATTGATGACAGAGGATTAGTTCATGAAATAGATGCTGCCAATGTGATAGAATGGCAAAAGACAATTGAGGCCGACTTAGCTGAGAACTTACTATTAAATGCAAAATCAGTTGAAGCTTCAAATGTTCGTGGAAACGCTGGTCAATACAATGCTCAAAAAACAAACGATAGAGATAAAGAGACTTACTGGGCAACAGATGATGGTGTGAACAAAGGCAACATCGTAATTGAATTCAATGAAGCAATTACTTTCAACCGCTTTCTTATTCAGGAATATATCAAGCTTGGACAAAGGGTGAAAGCATTCACATTGGAAGTAGAGACTGGCAGTGGTAAATGGAGTGAGATTGCATCGGAAACTACAATCGGTTATAAGCGAATTCTTCGCTTACCTAATACAACAACTAAGAAAATTCGTTTTACGGTTACCGATGCCAAAGCATGTCCTACCATCTCGAATATTGAGTTATATAATGCTCCTCAACTTTTAACCAGCCCTGTTATTACTAGGAATAAACAAGGAATGGTATCACTTAGTTCTGCAGGAGATGAAGTAGCTATCTACTATACTTTAGATGGAAGTAAACCAACTAGCTCATCGAAAAGATATAATGGTCCGTTTAAAGTAACCAACAAGGCAGTAATCAAAGCATTAGCATTCGATCCCAGTACTCAAAGAGAAAGCTCTACAACAAGCGAGGCCATGGATATCTGTCGCGCAAAGTGGACGATAAAAAACACTAAAGACAAGCGAAGTAATTCGGTACTTGATGGCAACATCAATTCAACATGGATACAGAACGCCAAAAAGATGCCTCTTGATCTTGTCATTGATCTAGGAGAGACACATCAAGTTGAAGGATTCAGATATTTACCAGATCAGGGAAGAGGGACTAGAGGAATCATCTTTAACTACAAGTTCTACACTTCAACCAATGGAAAAAACTGGACAGTACAATCGGCTGGTGAATTTTCAAATATTCAAAACCATCCAGTATGGCAAAAGAAAACATTTAGTCCTGTAAAGGCGCGATTTGTTAAACTTCGTGCAATGAGTAATACTGCTAGTAATAACATGGCAGCTTATGCTGAATTTGATATCGTAACTAAATAAACAACACAATTATGATACAGAAACAAACGCTTAGATCAATCACAGCAATATTCTTTCTGCTGATTCTCATCTCAGTGAACACTGAGGCTCAGGATAACACAAAGAAAGAGTGGGATGTAAAAGTTGAAAAGCAAACTGCATCAGAACTATGGAAAGCTATCGATGCAAGGCCTATTCCGGCATGGTATTCTGATGCTAAATTTGGTATTTTCATCCACTGGGGACCATATGCAGTTCCATCTTGGTCGCCAGCAGGAACCTACACTGAGTGGTATCAAAAATGGCTACAAGGGAAGCGCATCTTCGGGAATAATAATCCTGATCACAATGCTATTCCTAACTTCCAAAAGAATACCTATGGAGATGTGTCAAGCTATTACGACTTTGCCAAGATGTTTAAGGCTGAGTTGTATGATCCAACCGAATGGGCTGACCTATTCAAGCGTTCTGGTGCTAAGTATGTTATATTAACATCAAAGCATCACGATGGATTTACCTTATGGCCAAACAAGCATGCACAAAATGCAAGACACTTCAAGTGGAATGCAGGAGAAATTGGTCCTAAACGCGACTTGGTTGGTCCATATATGGAAGCTATGCGCAAAGCAGGCTTAAAAGCAGGATTGTATTACAGTCTTTATGAATGGTACCACCCATGGTATAACGCTGCGGGAGATAAATTTGTGAAGGATCACTATCATCCTCAATTCAAGGATTTGGTAAACCGTTATGCTCCAGACATTCTGTTTGCTGATGGAGAGTGGTCAAAGACTGACGATTACTGGAAGAGTGGTGAGCTTTTAACATGGTTATTTGAAGAATCGCCTTGTAAGGATTATGTATTGATTAATGACCGTTGGTTCAAAGGGTGTCGCCATAATCATGGAGGATATCGTACTACTGAATATGAGACTGAAGGTATGGAAGGAGATCGACCTTGGGAAGAAAACCGAGGCATGGGATTCTCGTTTGGATACAACAGAGATGAGAACATTGAGGATTATACCTCTCCTAAAGCATTGGTATTGATGCTATGTGATTTAGTGAGTATGGGAGGAAATCTATTGCTTAATGTTGGACCTTCAGCTGATGGTAAGATCCCTGTAATTATGCAAGAACGCCTTCTACAAATTGGTTCATGGATGGATATCAACAGTGAAGCAATTTATGGAACTAAGCGTTGGAAAAAGCATTGTCAGTGGTCGAAAGGAAACAACGATTATAATCCGAAGAAAGGTAAGGCATATGTTGGTGGAAATTACATCCTTGAACAAACTGTAAATCCTAAACCTGGGATGGCTGTAAAAGAAGCATTATTTACTGCAAAGGGAGATAATGTATATGCTATTTTACCAAAGTGGCCTGGAAAGAAAATAATCATCAAAGATATTACTACTACTAGCGGATCAAAGATATCATTGCTGGGTATCGATAGTAAGATAAGCTGGAAGCAAAAAGGGAAAAATTTAGAAATAACATTGCCACAATATGATCCTAATTGGAGTATTTCCGACTATGCATATGTAGTTAAAATAACCAAGACAAAGAACTAATTTAGATTGAACATACCCTCTAGAATACTTGCCAGGTTTGTTTTACATTCCTGGCAAGTTTGCAGTTTTTATGAGGCTAAACTATTTCAGATTAATAAACCAGAAAATGAAGTACATATACATAAATCAGAGATCAATCCTCTGCATGAATGAAACCAAATGAGAAAATATTAAAATCTAATAATCGAAATATCTTTTAAAGAAATGCAAAGATTAATCTTAACCTTTATCAGTTTATTCCCCTTATTGTCGTTTGCCACTATTTGGACTCCATCCGTAATTTCCGACAATATGGTAATACAACAAAATGATAGTGTTGCTATTTGGGGATGGACTACTGAGACAATCGAAAAAATTACTGTTACGGGAAGTTGGAATAATCAACCTGCTTCCTGTAAAGCATTCCAAGGAAAATGGATGGTACGACTAGCAACACCTAAAGCTGGTGGTCCTTTTTCCATTTCTATAAAGGGACATGAGGAGTTAACACTATCTAACGTAATGGTTGGAGAGGTTTGGTTGGCTTCTGGACAATCAAATATGCAATGGAACGCTAAGCGTGGTTTTAACAATGCCAAAGAGGAGGTAGCCAAAGCTAATTATCCTAACATTCGACTGTTTCATATTCCGCGTCATCAGGCTACATCTGCACAACAAGACACTCCAGGAGAATGGAAAGAATGTACTCCAGAATCAATGGAAGAGTTTAGTGCTGTTGCTTATTTTTTTGCAAGAAATCTGCATCAACAGCTTGATATACCAATTGGTATTATAAACTCAAGTTGGGGTGGTACCCCTGCCGAAGTCTGGGTTGAAGAGCAAGTGGTTGAGCGTGATCAGGAATTAGTCGAAGCCCAAAAACAATTACCTGAAAATAATTGGCATTCGTTCAAACCAGGAAGAATGTACAATGCCATGATTGCTCCATTGATTCCTTATACCCTAGCCGGTTCCATCTGGTACCAAGGAGAGAGTAATCGTGTTGCACCATACACTTACACGAAGTTGTTCTCGGGATTAATTGATTGCTGGAGACAAAAATGGGGATCTGAATTTCCATTCTACTATGTCCAGATTGCTCCTTTCAAGTATAAAGAAAAGAATGCTGGCGTATTAATCCGTGAAGCACAAATGAAAGCCATGACGGTTCCTAATTCAGGGATGGTTGTCGTTAGTGACATTGGTAATATCAACAACATACACCCTGGGAACAAACAAGATGTTGGAAAACGTTTAGCCAACTGGGCACTGGCAAAGACATACAACAAAACAGGGATCACCTATTGCGGGCCAATTTATCGTGATATGGAGAAAGAAGGAAAAAATATCATCATTCATTTCGACTATGCCGAATCGGGATTAATGATGAAAGGCAAGGAGCTTACTCATTTTGAAATTGCAGGTGATGATAAGGTGTTTGTTGCTGCTAATGCAAAGATCATCGGAAATACAGTGAAAGTATGGAACAAAAAGGTAAAACAGCCTGTAGCCGTACGATTTGCATGGGATAACATTGCCGAACCGAACCTTTTTAATAAAGCTGGTCTGCCTGCCTCTTGCTTCAGAACAGATAATTGGCATGTGCCTGTCATTAAATAAGATGAGTAATTTTTATAATTTTACGAATAAAACTAAAGTACAAATGATTAAGATATCAACTGCCGGGAGTATTGTTTTACTACTCCTGGCTTTTCTGTTTACAAATCCCAGCCATGCTTCAGAGAATTTGTCGCAGTTGAGAAGCAAGAAAAATCCGATCAATGAAGGACAACAATTGACGTGGAAAGGTTTTAAGAGAATTGATTTTCTATTCAATCCAGACTTATATTCTAAATATTCATTGGAAGAATTAGGGATACAATCAGAAGGCGTATCAGCCCGACTTGTTATGCCTGATCAGGCTTTACCTGGAAATCCTTGGGTGTGGAGAGCACGTTTCCCTGACTGGCACACAGAAATGGATAGTATTCTTTTAAGTAAAGGATTCCATATTGCGTATGTTAACACCGACAATCGCTTTGGAAGTCCTAAGGCAATGATCATATGGGATGCATTCTACAAGCATCTGATCAAGACATACAGCCTATCTAAAAAGATGACACTAGAGGGTGTTAGTCGCGGAGGACTATTTGTTTATGGATGGGCAAAACGACATCCTGAATTGGTGAATTGTATTTATGCCGAAGCACCTGTTTGTGATTTTAAAAGCTGGCCTGCAGGATTTGGTCATGGTGAAGGCTCGGGAGACGCATGGAAGACCTTAATGACAGAATATGGATTTAAATCAGATGAGGAAGCCAAAGCATGGGAGCAACTCCCAATCAACAACTTAGATGCGCTAGCTAACGCAAAAACACCTATTCTTCATATGATTGGATTGAATGATAAAATTGTTCCTCCTCAGGAAAACACCTTAAAGTTAGTTGATAATTATATTGCACTGGGAGGACCTGCAACAGTGGTTCCTTGCACTAAAGGGCAACAAAAATTAAAAGGCCATCATTTCCCGATAGAAACTCCAGAGTATGGTGCTGATTTTATCATGTATCATACAAAGTTGCCTAAAGCTAAGTTATCATCTGAACCTTACCATAAGATTAGAGGAGGCATTCGAAACTGTTTGATGAAATTTAAACGCGAAAAAAAGGGTCGCGTTGCCTTCCTGGGAGGTTCGATTACTTATAATGGAGGATGGCGTGATAGCATCTGTAGTTATCTTGAAAAAAGATTTCCGGAGACTGAATTTGAATTTATTGCTGCAGGAATCCCATCAATGGGAACAACTCCTGCCTCATTCCGATTAGTCAGAGATGTTTTATCGAAAGGTAAAATTGACCTGCTCTTTGAAGAAGCAGCTGTAAATGATTCTTCCAATGGAAGAACAGATAAAGAGCAAGTAAGTGCTATGGAAGGCATTGTTCGCCACTTACGTCAGGAGAATCCTGAGACTGATATTGTGCTAATGCACTTTGTCGATCCTAGTAAGATGGCAAGTTATCGTCAGGGAGAAATTCCTAAGGTAATTCAGAACCATGAAAAGGTAGCTGTTCACTACGGACTTTCGTCTATCAACCTGGCAAAAGAAGTTACTGATCGTATTGATGCTGGTGAATTTACGTGGGAAGATGACTTTAAAAACCTACACCCTTCACCATTCGGCCAAGGTATTTACGCTCATTCAATGCTAGCATTCCTCGATAAAGCATGGTCGGGTGGCGTTGCTGAAGATGATAAGATTACCATGTATCAATTACCAAAGGCTTTTGATGCTGATAATTACAACAATGGTGTTTTACATTTGGCAGAAAAAGCTAAGCTTGCTAAAGGCTGGAAAATGATAGAAAACTGGAAACCAACTGATGGTAAGCATACGCGAGCAAATTATGGCAATGTACCAATGTTGGTTGGAAAAGATAAAGGAGGAGCAATTCAATTTAAATTTGAAGGAAGAGCTATTGGGATAGCTGTTGCGGCGGGGCCTGATGCTGGTATTATTGAGTTCTCTGTTGACGGTGGCGACTGGCAGAAGCTGGATCTATTTACCAACTGGAGTAGAAATATTCACTTACCTTGGTATTATACATTGGAAACAGGCCTTGATAATAAGAAGCATACACTAAAGGTTCGCCTGACCGATGAAAGGAACAAGATGAGCATTGGATCAGCCTGTAGAATACGATATTTCTTTGTCAATAAATAATATACCATGATTGTAAAAAACATTAAACTAGTAGTATTTTTGCTACTAGTTCTCCTGGGGGTAACAACCCAGGCAAAGCAGAAAAAACATCAAACACCCAATGTAGTTCTAATCTATCTTGATGATAGTGGTTATGGCGATTACGAACATAACGGTAATCCCACAATTAAAACACCTAATATTTCAAAACTAAAGGATAGTGGTGTTAGTTTTACGCAGTTTTATGTTACTTCTCCTGCCTGTTCTGCATCACGATATTCCTTAATGACGGGACGATATCCGGGACGTTCAGGACTTGGATCATGGGTGATTGGACCTCAAGCTCCAAAACACATCCATACTAAAGAGATGACTCTTGCAGAGGGCTTGAAATCGAAAGGATACAAAACTGGAATGTTTGGGAAATGGCACCTGGGAACTCCTAATGAAAAGAATAATTTCACGAAGGATGCATTACCTTTAGCTCATGGATTTGATGAGTGGATTGGAACAAATGTCTCGCATGACTACAGTACAGCTATGCTGTTAAAGAGCAATCCGAAAGGAAATCAACCTATCCAAGGGTATGAAACTCTTGCTAAAGATTTACCTTCTGATGTTAAAGCCTCTGAGTCACTTACAGGTATATGCACAAAGGCTGCTGTTGATTTCATCAAGCGCAATAAGAAAAACCAATTCTTTGCCTACATTGCTTACAACATGCCTCACTTAGGTCTTTTTGTTAGCGATAAGTTTAAGGGGAAATCGCGCAATGGTAAGCTTGGAGACGTAATGGAAGAGCTTGATGCTGCCATTGGAGAGGTTATGACAACACTTGAAGAAACAGGTGTAAGAGAAAACACTATTGTTATCTTCTCGTCAGATAATGGACCTTGGATTTTATTTTCCAATAAATCTGATACAAAATATGGAGATACCCGATTACAGGTTGGATATGCGACTCCATTTAGAGATGGGAAAGGATCAACCTGGGAAGGCGGACATCGTGTTCCTGGCATCATTAGCTGGCCAGCCCAAATAACAGGTCATAGAAATGAGCAAACACCAATTAGCACATTAGATATCCTTCCAACAATCTTCGCCATTACAGGAGTTGAATTACCTGGCGATAGAACGATTGATGGTAGGGATATTCGTTCAATACTGATGCCTGAAAAATATACTGCGAAAAATGATGAATTCAGGTTCTTCTACAATTATACAGATAATAAGCCTTCAGCAATTCGTAAAGATGAGTGGAAACTTCACATTCGCATAGGTTCTCAAACGAGAAACAACTATGGATTTAAGGCTTCCAGAGAAACACCATTGTTATTTCAAGTTGAAGAGGATTTAGGTGAAAGAATCGACGTTGCAGATCAACAACAAGAGAAAGTTACCGAGCTTCGTTCAGACTTAGAGAACTTTGAAAAACAGATGAAGGAAGAAGGCACCTTCTGGGACAAGGAATAAAAGATTGATACTTTGTTAGTAAAACAAAAAGCTCAAAGATATATATCAATCTTTGAGCTTTTTTTATATGTGCTATAAAATAAAAAAGACCATCGAAATTCGATGGTCTTTTTGTTGGTGATTCAGCTGGGGTTCGAACCCAGGACCCCATCCTTAAAAGGGATGTGCTCTACCAGCTGAGCTACTGAATCATCCTCGTAGGCCCTTGTTTTTCAAAGGCGTTGCAAATATAGAACAACATATTTTAATATACAAATTCAACTTACATTTTTTTCTACGCAAAATCATTTTTCAAACACATCATCCCTCATTATCAAAAAGATAAAAACAAAAACTTTTTTCACACAAAATAAAATTCTATTACAACAGTTCAATAAGCAGACACTTTTTAATAAATTAGAGCATAAACAAGTTATAAAAAAGATGCAAAAAACACTTCAAATACCTATGGTTAATCTTCAACGATTCCATGCTTCTATTGAAAATGACCTTCTCTCAACTATTCAGAAGGTAATTTTATCAGGGAAATATGTAAAAAGTGATAATGTTCGTGAATTTGAAGAACAACTTTCAGCAATCGTAGATGAAGCCAATGTTATTTCATGTGGAAATGGAACAGATGCACTACAACTGGCCTTTATGGCTTTGAACCTGCAACCAGGAGATGAAGTTATCACAACTCCTTTTACATTTATTTCTACAGTTGAAGTGATAGCATTGCTAAAGTTAAAGCCTGTACTGGTCGATATAGATCCAACCAATTTTAATATTGATCCTAAAGAGATCGAAAAAGCGATATCATCAAAAACAAAAGCGATAGTACCGGTTCATGTATTCGGACAGTCAGCTCCAATGCATCGCATCATGGAGATTGCAAAAAACCATAATTTATTTGTTATTGAAGATGCTTGTCAGGCTTTAGGTACAATAGCAAATACTCCCGATGAAGAATATAAAGCAGCAGGAACAATTGGTCATATTGGTTGCACCTCTTTCTTTCCTAGCAAGAATCTAGGAGCATTAGGAGATGGAGGAGCTTGTTTCACTCGAGACAAAGAATTAGCAAAAAAAATAAGAAGTCTGGCTAATCACGGTATGAAACGCCCATATGATCATCATCTAATTGGAATTAACTCCCGCTTAGATCCTATTCAGGCCGAAATACTTAAAATTAAGCTTGCTTACTTTACCAATCAAATAGAAAGGAAAAATGAGATTGCCAATTACTATGACGATCAATTATCGTCATGTGACTACATCAACATTCCCAAAAGAGAATCTTATTCCACCCACTCTTTTCATCAGTATACACTGACCGTAAAAGATGGAAAAAGAGATAAACTTCGGGAATATCTTAAAGATAATGGGATTGCTTCAGGGGTTTATTACCCAACCCCTCTTCATCTTCAACCTGGATACCAATTCATGGGCTATCAACAGGGAGATTTTCCTCATGCAGAATGGGCATCCCAAAATGTACTGTCAATACCTATGGATCCCTGGCTCACGCAAGAAGAACAACATTATATAACCAATAAAATAAGGGCATTCAACAATTAATTTTTTATTTTAGCATATAGAACAGCAGAGATTAACACATGACACACTATCAAGCACACGAAACAGCAGTTATCGATACTCCTTGTAATATTGGAGTAGGTACCAGAATCTGGCACTTTTCTCATATTATGAGTAACTGTACTATAGGTGAAAGATGCAACATCGGTCAGAATGTAGTTGTATCTTCGCATGTAGTATTAGGCAATAATGTAAAGGTGCAGAACAATGTTTCGATCTATACAGGTGTACAATGTGAAGATGATGTGTTTTTAGGTCCCTCAATGGTCTTTACCAATATTCTGAATCCTCGAAGCGCAGTACCCCGAAAGGATCAATATCAACGAACAATTGTAAAAAAAGGAGCAACGATTGGAGCTAATGCAACAATTCTTTGCGGAATAACTATTGGAGCGTATGCTTTTATAGGTGCAGGTACAGTAGTTATTGAAGATGTTCTTCCGTATGCCCTGGTGGTAGGTAATCCTTCCAAGCAAATAGGCTGGATGAGTGAATACGGACATCGACTATATTTCTTTGAAGGATGGGCTACATGCCCCGAGAGCAAACAAAAATACCAGCTACTAAACAATTCAGTTACCAGAGTAGAATAACATGCAAGCAATAAAACACAACATACGATTTGCCATTGTTGGCTGTGGTCATATTGGGAAACGACATGCAGAGATGATTAGTGGAAACTCGGACTGTGAGCTAGCCGCCTTATGCGACATTAGAGATAAAGAAGGTTGTGGTGTATCTGGTTATGATGTCCCTTTCTTCAATTCAATCGAAGAACTATTAAACGAAGGACCTACGATTGATGTGATTAATATTTGCACCCCTAATGGCTTACATACCCAGCAAACTATAAAGGTTCTTGAACATGGTTGTCATGTTGTTTGTGAGAAGCCCATATCTCTAAAACGAAGCGATGCAGAACAAATGATTTATAAATCGCTAGAGGTAGGAAAACACATCTTTGCTGTCATGCAAAACAGGTATTCTCCCCCATCAGTATGGCTTAAGGAGCTTATTGAAAATAAGCGTTTGGGAAAAATCTTCATGGTACAGATAAACTGTTACTGGAACAGAGACGCACGCTATTATACTGCTGGCAACTGGCATGGCACTCAACAAATGGATGGCGGAACTCTCTTCACCCAATTCTCGCACTTTGTCGATATCATGTATTGGTTGTTTGGTGACATCAAAAATATTCAAGCTAATATCTCCGACTTTAACCATCAGGACTTAACGGATTTTGAAGACACAGGAGCAATCCTTTTTGATTTTGTGAATGAAGGTATGGGCACCTTTAATTTCTCCACAGCCATCTATGACAAAAATATGGAAAGTTCGATGACAGTCATTGGAGAAAAGGGAAGTGTAAAAGTAGCTGGACAATATATGGATAAGGTGGAGTATTGCCACATCGAAAACTACACATTGCCTAAGCTGGCTCCTTCAAATCCTCCTAATAACTACGGACTTTATAAAGGATCGGCACAAAATCATCATCTAATTATACAAAATGTGGTAGATAAACTCAAGGGAAATACCCCCATCACCACTAATGCTCTTGAGGGAATGAAAGTAGTAGATATCATTGAAAGAATGTACAAAGCAGGAGGAAAAGAATAATCAATTTAGAAATTGAAGTGATTTGATCAGTAAAAAAATATTTAATTTAGAACACTCCATCCTAGCGACTGATAATCACTCCCTTTTCTTCTAAATTACATCCTTCACACCTCTTCATCCTTGTGACGATTCTTTAAATATCGGAACTTCCTTTATCTTTGCATCAACCACTTTATGAAAAAAACGAATAGAAAAAATGCCCTGGTACGCAATTTATACTAAATCGAGAGCCGAGAAGAAAGTTCATAAAGCTCTTACTGAGCAAGGGATAGAGGCTTATGTTCCCCTACAAAAGAAGCTCAAACAATGGAGTGACCGAAAAAAGTGGGTCGACACCCCAGTCATTAATGGCTATGTCTTTGTTAAAGTTTCACCAAAACAACGTTTACAAGTTCTTCAAACACCTAACGTGGTAATGTTTGTAAGATATCAACGACAAGATGCTGTCATTCCTGATCGTCAAATGGATGCGATGAAAAGTCTGCTTGGCCAAATGGATTTTGAGGTGGAGTTTTCATCTGATGATCTAAAGCAAGGAGATAAGATGATTATTAACTCAGGGGCCTTAATGGGACTAGTGGGAGAATTAGTTGAAATTAAAGGAAAAAAACGAGTAGCCATTCGCATTGAACAACTGGGAGGACATCTTAATGTTGACATTCCAATTACATCGCTTGAAAGAATAACCGAAGAACAAATAGAAGCTCTTGAGGATGAGAATTAACTTTTTTTAATTCTATCAGGAAAGAAAATAAACTATTTTTATCGCTGAATTATAAACTACAGTACATGTCGATAAAAAATACGTTGCTAATTGTTTCTGTATGCATATTGATGCTTAGTGGATGTTACACTCAGCGAAAATACAATAAGCAGTTTCTGGGATTCAGCAAAACAGAGATCATTAACCAATATGGAAAACCCGATCAGGTTATCCCTGGTAAAAACGGGAAAGAAATATTTGTTTACCAAAAAAGCGAAAAAATCAAAGCTGCAGTTATCAATAAAGGAGATCCTAGTCTGGATAAACTAGAAAGTGCCTCTGCTACAAAAACAGAAAAATATTTCTTCTATTTCAATGAAGAGGGACAAATAATTGATGTTAAGCACAAAACAGAATATTCGAAATAACAAGCTACAGCAGACAGGCAAAAACATCTACTAAAAAACTTTGTTGAAAAAAGATTTTTTATACTTTTGCATCTGCTGTTTCAAACCTGCCCAGGTGGTGGAATTGGTAGACACGCAAGGTTGAGGGCCTTGTGGCCGTTTTAGGCCGTGCAAGTTCGAGTCTTGTTCTGGGCACATAACATAACCAGTTGCTTCAACTGGTTTTTTGTTTGTACTGCTATTACTCACAAAAATCCTGAAATGAAAGATTCTACATTTGTAGAGTCTTTTTTTATTTATTTTTACTTTTTTTGCACCGCATTATATAAGAATTCGATATTTAACAGTAGAGTTATCCGAAAGTCTTTTAATCAAGAAATCATTTAATCTGAGAAATATGAAAACAATATTAGCATACATACTAACAGCAATATTCTATTTTAACTTCCTTCTTCTTCTGGTTATTTTTCACCCCATACAAGTACTATGCTATCATTTAGGTGGATATGGCAGCCACAAGAGATCCGTTGAAATTCTAAATTTCCTATTAATCAACAACCTCCGCGTATTGGGATGTAGTATCCGATTTGAAGGCTTTGACAATATACCAAACGACAAGCCCTACATCATCGTATCCAACCATCAGAGCACCATGGACATCCCTCCTGTGGTATGGGCACTTAGAAACATTCACCCGAAGTTTATCTCTAAAATTGAACTTGCAAAAGGAATTCCAAGTATTTCATACAACCTTAGAAAAGGTAAATCAGCATTAATCGACCGCAAGAATGGCTCACAGTCTATTAGAGAGATCATCCGCCTTGGAAGATACATTCAACAGAATAATTATTCGGCATGTATTTTTCCTGAGGGCACACGCTCAAAAACAGGAAAAATGAGAAGATTTCAAGCAGGAGGTATTCAAACATTACTAAAAGTAGCCCCTTCAGCACATATTCTTCCAATGGTTGTCGATGGCAATTATCAGCTTGAAAAAAATGGTAAATTCCCTCTTACATTGGGAGCTAAATTATCCTACAAAATACTTAAGCCAATCAATCCGAAAGACTACGATCAAGAGCAATTAATAAAAGAAGTAGAGCAGCAGATCAGACAAGAACTAAACCAGTAAAGCAGTTTATCAGCATTTTCGCTCTTTCAAATTTGCATTCTATTATACGTTAGTATAATTTTGGGTATCAAACTTTACACTAAATGGAAGCAACAAAAGAACGAATTTTAAAAACAGCTGTTAAACTGTTTGCAGAGAATGGATTCGACGGAACTAGCGTCCGGGCGATCACCAGTACTGCAGATGTGAATCTTGCTATGATTTCGTATTATTTCAAATCAAAGGAAGGTGTATTAAAAGAGATTTTTGATGTACATGCTGAAACATTTCAGAACAAGGTAAACTCTATCGAGGGAACTCCGAATCTTACTCCACGCGAAAAGTTAGACCAGCTTGTAGAAGCTGCTACAAGACTAACAATAGAGGAGCATGATTTCACAAGAATCTTCGATGTTGAGATCGCTGTTCAACGCAGACCAGAACTGGTAAAACATATGGAGAAGAGGATAACAGAATTTGGAGACTATCTACAAAATCTGATTACCCAATGTAATCCGTCATTATCAAAAGCAACAGCAGCAAGTATCGCAACGGTACTTTTCGCATCTGTATCAAAAGTAATTTGTAATCCATCTCTTCACCTTGACAGTATTCTTCCTGGAATAAAAAAGCAGAGCTATTATTCAAAGAAAACGAAGGAAGCACTTAAAGCTCATTTCGTTCCATTCCACAAGCATTTGATTGAGGCATTTCTTGACAAATAAAAAGGAATAAACGGGAAAACAGATAACAAAATTAGGTCTTTCCAAAACTCATGATCATTATTCACTGAATTGGGAAGACCTATTAAACTAACCAATATTCGATTGAATCAATTCAAGATACAACCTCGACAATCTGGACATCAATGGATGATTTACATCGAAGAGAATATCGTCACACTTCACAATAGGTAAAACATTAATTGAAGTTCCTGTCAAGAAAGCAGCATCGAAAGAATTCAATTCTTCCTTCAAAATAATCCTTTCCTCAACATCAATTCCTTGCTCTTTGGCCAATGCAATCACCTTCTGACGGGTAATGCCATTCAATACACTACTAGCACTAGCGGTAATCAACTTATCTCCCTTCACGAAAAACACATTTGAGCGACTACCTTCAGTCAACTCCCCTTCCTCGTTATGCATTAAAACCTCAAACACACCAGTACGTTCTATTATTTCACCTATTCTAAGTCGGTGTATACGCAAGAAGCACTTAATTTCAGGATCAGGTCTCACCGCCTCACACAAAGCCACACGCACACCCTTACCTGTCATTGAAGCCCCAGGATAATTATGCTTAATTTGATAAATATACCAATCAGACACCTGATTTCCTTGATACATTGCATCAATTCTAACATTGCCGATTTCCATGTTATTTTGCTCAATACATTTCTGCAATGCATCAACCACCTGCTGACGAGGTAACACCTCCAAGCCACTCTTTATAAATGAATTCTCAAGACGGTTCAAATGATCTTCGGCAAACAACAACTTACCTTTCATCACTCGAACCACCTCATATACGATTACTTTTCCCCGATAATTATAATGGACATGTTCCTCTGAGTTTACAAATCCATTTTCTATTACATATTGACCAATATTCCCTTGCATCATCCCAATTATTAGTTTAACACTCAGCTAAACAACCAACGTTAACAGTCAACTATCGTCAACCACCAACGAACTTCTTAAATCTAGTATAAAATTACCGCACAAAAGGCTAATAAACAATTAAACCAATAAAATCTCTTCATATATATTTTATCTTTGAACGATTAGATTAATTCTGCGTTATCAGATTGTAATAATTTTAGATGAAGCAAGCATGATCTTGGCCAATTACAAATCAAAAAGAGATCTAACACACGTAATTTCACATCAACGAAACTACCGTGCAATAAATCTTCATTTTCAGGCACAACGATTGCTTAACCAATCTAAAAATCGTACAATCAAAAAATCATTCGAACGATGAAGAATACAATTTGCGAATTATTCAATATAAAATATCCCATCATTCAGGGAGGCATGGTATGGTGTAGCGGTTGGAAACTTGCAACCGCGGTAAGCAATGCTGGCGGTTTAGGATTAATTGGAGCAGGATCAATGCACCCAGAAACACTTAGGGAGCATATCCAGAAAACAAAAGCCAATACAACAAAACCTTACGGAGTAAATGTACCATTACTGTATCCCGAACTTGATGAGATAATTAAAATCATCATTGATGAGAAAGTACCAATTGTTTTCACATCTGCAGGGAGTCCTAAGAAATGGACGCCAACACTAAAAGAAGCAGGAATAACCGTTGTTCATGTGGTTAGCAGCTCTGTTTTCGCAAGCAAATGCGAACAGGCAGGTGTTGATGCAATAGTTGCCGAAGGTTTTGAGGCAGGAGGACATAACGGCAGAGAAGAAACCACTACCCTAACCCTTATTCCTTCTGTTAGAAAGAACACAACACTTCCTCTCATCGCTGCAGGAGGTATTGCTACAGGTTCAGCCATGTTCGCAGCATTAAGTTTAGGTGCCGATGGCGTACAGATAGGAACAAGGTTTGCAGTCTCGGAGGAGTCATCTGCTCATGACAACTTTAAACAATTAATCACTAAATTAGGTGAAGGTCAAACGCAATTGTCACTGAAGAAACTTGCTCCTGTAAGATTAATCAAGAATGAATTCTTCAATACTGTATACCAAAAAGAACTAGAAGGAGCATCAGCAGAAGAATTAAAACTCCTATTAGGTAAAGGACGAGCAAAAAAAGGAATATTTGAAGGCGATCTAGTGGAAGGAGAACTAGAGATAGGACAGATTGCCTCAATTATCAATCATATAAAACCAGTATCTGTGATTATGGATGAAATTATATCTGAATACACACATCTACTGGATACAATCAACAAATCAGGAAAATACAATTTTTAATGATAAACTTTTCACGGCATAAATTAAACAATGGACTAACCATATTGGTCCATCGTGACGATACAACCCCAATGGCTGCGCTAAATATCGCCTACAACGTTGGATCGCGAGATGAAGATCCTAACCGAACAGGTTTTGCGCACCTTTTCGAACACCTTATGTTTGGAGGATCTAAGAATATCCCTGTATACGATGAACCTCTTCAAAGAGTTGGTGGAGACAACAATGCGTATACAACAAATGATCTTACGAACTATTACCTGACCCTTCCAGCCGACAATCTGGAAACAGGCTTTTGGTTAGAATCAGATCGCATGTTAGAACTTGATTTCTGTCAAAAGAGTCTTGATGTACAGAAGAATGTAGTAATTGAGGAGTTCAAACAGCGCTACCTAAATCAACTTTACGGCGATTCATTTGCACTACTAAGGGCCTTGGCATACAAGGAACATCCTTATCAATGGCCAACAATTGGAAAAGACATTAATCATATTGAAGAGGCAACACTAGAGCATGTAAAAGACTTCTTCTTTTCACATTATGCACCTAATAATGCAGTGTTAGTAGCCTCTGGGAATGTAAATACCGATGAAGTATTAGCATATGCCGAAAAATGGTTTGGCTCTATACCCAGGCGTGAAGTTACACCTAGAAACCTGCCAGTAGAACCTCCTCAAACAGAGTATCGCTTTCAGGAAGTAAAGAAGGATGTCCCTCTTGATGCAATTTATATGGCATGGCACATGTGTGACAGGTTATCTCCAGAATTCCATACAACAGACTTAATCTCTGATGTTTTGTCAAATGGGCAGTCTTCACGACTATTCCGCCGACTTGTAATTGAACAACAGCTATTCACAGAACTAGATGCCTATATTTCCGGAGATACTGATGCTGGACTATTTATCGTATCAGGAAAATTAAATCCTGAAGTTACACACATACAGGCCCAGCAAGCTATCGAAAAGGAGATTGCGATCATTAGCAAGGAACCTGTGAGTGAGTCAGAACTTGAAAAGGTTAAGAATAAGGTTGAAGCAAACCTTCTTTACTCAGAAATCAACTACCTCACCAAGGCAATGAATTTGGCAAACTATGAGATACTTGGCAGTGCCGACATGATCAATAGTCAAGCGCAACATTACCGCGAAGTCACTCCTGAGAAGTTATTATCGGTTGCTCAAAAGATTTTTGTAAAAAGCAATCAAAGTGTTATTCATTATCACAAACAATCATGATCAGTACTCTAAATCGAAATATCGCACCAGACAATCACCCGATAACACATATCCCTAAAATATGTGCTGATGAGACAAAACTGTCTAACGGAATTCCAGTGTATTCAATTAACGCAGGGAGTCAGGATGTAGTTAAGATTGATATCATCTTCAATGCAGGATTATGGCAACAAGATTGCAATCTACAGGCAACCCTATCTAATGCCATGCTCAATGAAGGTACTAGCAATAACACGGCAGCACAAATTGCTGAAACGTTCGACTTTCATGGAGCATATATCCAGCTAGGTGCCGACCAGCACTATGGTAACATCAGCATCATCACTCTAAACCGACATCTGGATAAAATTATAGAAGTTACATCAGACCTAATCATCAACTCTGAATACCCTGAGCAAGAATTTCATACACAAATTCAAAAGCGCAGAAACAAATTCACCGTAGAGAACGAGAAGGTAAAAACGATGTGTCAAAAGAACTTTACCCAGATAATGTTTGGTAATGATCATCCTTACGCATTAAATACAAAGGTGGAGGATTATGATTCCATTACAAGGGAGAAACTATTAAAGTTCTACAAACAGAATTATCAACCCAATAACTGCAAGATCATCTTGTCGGGAAGAATTACTGACTCTACAATAAAAACACTTGACAAATATCTTGGGAATGGAGGATGGAGCGATCTATCGGTTGTTACGCCATCAATCAATCCCCAAATTATAACCTCGTCCCAATTGCATCATCATATACAAAAAGCCGATGCTATTCAGACAGCTTTGCGTATGGGAAAATTCATTCCCAATAAAGATCATGCTGATTATCCGGAACTCAATATTGTAAATACAATTCTAGGGGGATATTTTGGATCACGCTTAATGGCCAATATAAGAGAAGACAAAGGCTATACCTATGGTATTTATTCGGTTCTTCTTACACTAAAAGAAGCAGCTTATTTCTTCATTACAACCGAAACAGGTAATGAAGTAAGTAAAGCTACTATTGAAGAATGCCAGAAGGAATTGAAGCGAATGAGAACAGAGCCTGTTGGATTACAGGAACTAGATACCGTAAAAGCTTATATGATGGGAGAGATTCTACGTGACCTTGACGGCCCGTTTGCACTTGCAGCAAACCTTAGAGGCATGCTTGAATTCAATCTCGACAATAACTTCATTGATCAACAAATCAATGCGATCAAAAACATAACTCCAGAGCGCATTCTGGAATTAAGTAACAAATATTTAAACGAAGAAGAAATGCATATAGTGACAGCCGGTTCCTAAGGGACCGGCCCGTTGCCGACTAAATATTTTCTTTCCTAAAACTTGAAGGCGTTTTACCTGTCAACTGCTTAAATGCCCTAATAAATGAGGCCATAGAACCAAATCCCGACATAATAGCAACGGTCTGCAACGCCAATTGCTGCTGTCCGTCATCCTTCAAAATCCGCATAGCCTCTCGCATACGGTAATCCTTAACAAAGTCGTTAAAATTACTTCCCAGCTCCTCATTAATAACCCTGGAAACATAAGTACGATTAGTACCCAACGCCATAGCCACATCCCAAATCTTCAGGTCAGTATTTCTCCAAGGTTCTTCATTTTCGAAATAAGAGAAAAGCTTATCTTTCACCTCCTCAATAGTATTTGGATATACCTCAACAAAGCTCAATTCATCTTCATCAACCACTTCACTCGCCACTGGAATCTGCTTCATTCCATGCACACCAACAATCACATACATAATTGAAAACAATAAACAAGTAACCGGCAACATGAAAGCATGCTCAACAAATGGAACACGACCAATAATTGTGACCAATATGCCAGGCAGAGCCATCAACAGAAGGAATGATACTGTAATACGGAAAAAGTATTGAGGCTGAATCTTATCAGTATTGGAGAAGAATTCATTTAGCATCTGCCAGTTTTTACGTATATACCAAAGAATCCAAACATTATATACCACTATCTGGAAAATATGAATCATTCTAGACCAGTAATAGGTATAAAATAACGCTGCCGACAACCAACTACTCGATCCAATACTAGTATCCATTGTCCTATTCAAGTACTCTACAAACGTAAACCTATCAGCCATTAAAGAAAACAGCAACGATAAGGTGCTACAAATTATACCAGGAAGAAAATGCAACCAATAATATTTCAAAGAGACCTTTACTTCAAAAACACTTCTAACATACAGCAAATAAAGAGGATAAAATGAAAGCAGCGAAGCTAAAAAGATAAAATCATAGAACCTAAAAGGCCAAACATAATCATGAAACACCATAAAGTGGCCAATAAACAACAGCACACTATTAAACATGAATAACGCTAAAAACCTTCTGTTCTTATATTTCTCATCCGATCCATATACTAGAAATATACTACCTATAAGATTTACAAAAATAGGCGTAAGCAGGGCCAAGGTTTTCAACATAGTCGATGCTTTTCTTTTGGTTATAATCAGATCTTCTTTGAGTAAATTTACGATTTTACAACCATATTTTTACCATTTGAACATATAAATATACGATTTGCAAACACCGATTTACATTTTGCAATACGGCAAAGACCTAAATAAAGTAATTTCGTATTGAGTAATAGAGTTAAAATTCTGAGAAATTCATCTAGAAAGAACTCTTAAACAGCAATTCATTATTAAAGAGAACCTTAAAAGAGACTGTTGCAACTTTTATCCCCCCTTTCGCCTTTATCTCTAAGGAATTCCAACTCTTTCGTCATCCTGAGGAGTTGGTAACATGCATCAACAACAATTCGTGACAGTCTCTTTTTTTCTCTTATTTGAAAGCTTCAATAATTAGTAGATCATTGGTTTTTGCAACAAATCACCTATTCTCCTTTGAATGTACGCTCTTCTATCTGATATTTATTTCGATCAGTTGAGCTTCTCGAGATTAATTCCGCTACGAAACCCGCAAGAAACAACTGAGATCCAATAATCATTGCGGCCAGTGCAATAAAGAAATAAGGACTATCAGTAACCAATCTAGCTGTTTCGCCTCTACTTATGGCCAATATCTTTTGTAATCCTAACCATCCTGCCGAAAAGAATCCTACCAAGAACATTAACGTACCTGGAATACCAAAAAAATGCATAGGACGTTTTCCAAACTTACTAATAAAGGAAACGGTAAGTAAGTCTAAAAATCCATTTATAAAGCGCTCTAATCCAAACTTAGTTATACCATACTTACGCTCTCTATGCAGAACAACCTTTTCTCCAATACGTGTAAATCCGGCCTGTTTAGCCAAAATTGGGATATAACGATGCATTTCACCATACACCTCCACACTTTTGATCACCTTGTTTCTATAGGCCTTTAAACCGCAATTAAAATCATGTAGCTTAATTCCCGATACACGTCTGGCTGTTGCATTAAAGAATTTACTAGGAATAGTCTTTGAAATCGGATCATAACGTTTCTTCTTCCATCCACTAACCAAATCGTAATTTTCCTGCATCACCATATTATACAATTCAGGAATCTCATCTGGACTATCCTGCATATCGGCATCCATAGTAATCACTACATCACCCTGAGCAACTTCAAAACCACAAAACAGCGCGGCCGACTTTCCATAATTGCGACGGAACTTAATCCCCTTAATAAAATCATGCTTCTCCGAATGATCCTGAATAATCTTCCAGGAATCATCCTTACTTCCATCATCAACCATCACTAGCTCAAAGCTAAATTTATGCTCATCCATTACACGTTTAATCCATGCAATCAATTCAGGTAATGATTCATCTTCATTAAACAGCGGAACAATAACAGAGATATCCATGATTCACGTTTTATTTGATTAGAATAGGTGTCAGTTTTATTAGAATAAACAGCAATATTTTTACATTTCCTGCTATTCGTCTTTTGATTTTACATCATTCTCGATCTCCTTCATAGCAGCATCAAAACCACCAGTAGACTTAATTCTTGTGAAAGCAGCAATCACTAGCGAACAAATAAATCCCATCAATGTAACACTAAATATTTGCATTATACTAAGGAATACAGGAGAAGTCATTAGTTTTCCCGTTAAATTCATTTGTTGCTCCACCATATCCTCAGAATAACCGATATTCAGCATTTGCTCTTCAGTCATAATCCTCAATTTTTCAACCATTGATGGATCAACAACCTTATAAAGAAGAATGGTCCAGATAGCCATCACAAAACTAGCATAAAATGAAGTTGCAACACCATAGCCTAAAGCCCTACCATATGGAAAATAGCCATCAGAAAGTGTTTTTCGATACTGAATACTACCGAAAACAATTCCTCCGATAACAATGACATAGTTAAGCAAGCCTGAACGTTCATTAAAAGGATCATCCATCATCCAAAACATTAAATTGACTAACAACAAGCCTCCCCCCATGATTAATCCATAGGTCATCGCTGACGATGTAAACGTATTCTTTGGTGAGTTCATAAGTTTTTATTTTTTATTGCACTCAATTAACAAGCGGCACTACATTACCAAGCAAAAAACACCACCTGCATATATTTATTAAGTTTATCTTCAAATCAAAAATTGAAGATACAAATGTTTTTAAAACAAAAAAAGCACCCCGATCTTCGAAGTGCTTTTTTTAATCTTATGAGCGGGAAACGGGACTCAAACCCGCGACCCTCAGCTTGGAAGGCTGATGCTCTATCAACTGAGCTATTCCCGCAAAATCAACAACTATAACTGTTGTTGTGTGGGGAGAGCAGGATTCGAACCTACGAAGTCATAAGACAGCAGATTTACAGTCTGCCCCAGTTGGCCACTTTGGTATCTCCCCAACGAAATCAATATTTCTAGAACGATTAAACCGGCAATACAATTCCATGCTCACAAATAGAATTCATAAGCACCATTGGTTTTCAATACCGGCTTAATGAAGATGGAGCGGGAAACGGGACTCAAACCCGCGACCCTCAGCTTGGAAGGCTGATGCTCTATCAACTGAGCTATTCCCGCGATTCAACAACAAATAAATGTTGTTGTGTGGGGAGAGCAGGATTCGAACCTACGAAGTCATAAGACAGCAGATTTACAGTCTGCCCCAGTTGGCCACTTTGGTATCTCCCCAACATTAATTTCATTTCAGTACTATAAGAACTTTTGAGCCGAATGCCAGATTCGAACTGGCGACCCCGAGATTACAAATCACGTGCTCTGGCCAACTGAGCTAATTCGGCGGAGTGGGTAAGCGATCTAAATCGCACCGCTACAACCGCATACCCTTGCTACCTTCCGGTCCTGGGGGGATTCTGCGGGAGCTGGTCGTTTAGGACTTACCCGCCGACAAAAGTAGAAAAAAAAGATATGCCACCAAATTATTCTGAAAAATAAAAAGCCAGCCGACGGGCTTCAGAGCGCAAAAGTTTTTAGAAATCAATTCGATAATCACTCTAAAAAAAATTGCATTTTTTTTCACCTTTTCTTTTGCGAAGGTGAAAAAAGCTCAAAAATCGGGCCAAATTCTTTTCATCGCCCCCCACCAAAACGTCAGATTTTTTACTTTTCACTGAAAAAATCGTCTCGAATAGGTGAAAAAACATCAATTAAAGCTCCTTTTTCTTCACATTTCACCCCATGAATTTTGTCTGAAGGGGCAAAAAATGCATCTCCGGCAGTCAAAATTTTCACCTCATCACCCATTTTAACTTCAAATTTACCACTCTCCACATAGGTTGTTTGAGCATGTTTATGATGGTGAGCATACCCAATTGCCCCTTTTTCGAACATTACTTTCACCATCATGATGCTTTCATCGTACCCTAAAATCTGTCGAGAGACACCATCACCGAGGTCTTCTACCTCTATTTTTTTCCCAAATAAAAACTCTTCACTTACTCTTTTCATACTCATTATAGATGTTTGGATTTAAAGATTACAGGATTTTTGGACTAAAATCTCCCCAAATCTTGATTGATTTATCTGCTTTTAAAGATAATTAGATTGTCCGATTTATAGAATAAATGGATTTCATTACCAAAAAATCCATTTATGTGACCAAATTATCACCCTTCAAACATAAGTATTTTGCGATAATGACAATTCATGTTCATTGTAGCAAACACATCAACAATTAGTAATATTTCTCAAGGGAAGGACTATCAGTACTCTTTACGTATTCTCTAGGTAAACTTTAGGTAAATTCTATCTCCCTTTTGTCTAGGATAGAATTTAGTTAAAGTTTACCCAGAGTATACTTATATATTATATAGAGATTGCTGATACGGGGAGATCATTCATTAATTAACAGTTTATACCCCGCACATGAATTATTTTCTGCGCACAGAATTTCTATAATAAACCATAATACTTAAATGAAGAATCAATGATTTTATCCTGTACGGCGACCCCGACAGGAATTAATGTTGTTGTAATTAGAATTAATAAAGGTTATTATTTTTTCCCTATACTCTCTGGAAAGTCGACAAATCGCTGTGTTGGATAAGCAAAATGAATCGAAGGGCAAGCATTAAACTCTTTAAGTACTCTTTCCCATATTACATGTTCAGTACTTCGGCGATGTTTAGGATCGGTTAGATAGCGTACCGTAAGCACAACACCATTTTCCTTAACGCTGGTATACACAATAGGTGTTAGATGCGAGTACATAATCAGAAACTTTTTACTTGCTTCCTTAATACGCTCCTCTGCTTTCGGACTCAAATGCAGGGCTTCATCATTAATAATCTTTGTTAGGAGCTCTTTGGCCTGCTGCCAATCACTTTCAAAAGTGATGGTAATAGGAACTTCATTCCATATATATTGAAAGCCCGCACTATAATTCGCCTGCGTATCGATAAAAACCTTACCATTGGGAATATGAATAATTCTACCAGTGCTTTGATCTGCCTCTACCCAGTTACCAATTTCGAGAATAGTAAACTGAAACAACCTCATATCAATAACGTCACCTGAATGTTCTCCAATCTGAATTCTATCCCCTACTGTAAAAGGTTTACGCATAATAATAAATAACCATCCTGCTATATTAGTTAAGGGATCTTTCATGGCAATGGCCAAACCTGCAGCAAATAATCCCAGAAATGCCCCCAGATCACCAACGGCATCCATCCAAACAGCAATAATCAGTACAACACCAATAAAAGGAATTGAATAGGCAAGTCCCGTTTTCCAAAGATAACGGGTACGAATATCATCGGTTCGTTTCCATACAATTCGAAGGATCAAAAATCGTATGAACGATAGTACAACAATAATAACAATAGAAATAATAATTTTCCACTGATAGTATGGTGTAATTCCTAAGTTTTGCGAGATGAAATCCTCCATTTCCATTCTTTTATAATATGCTGCATATAAATATAAGCAATATTATAAAAGAACGAAAGAGGAATTATAGAAGTTAACGTCTGATAGATTCTTCGAAGAACTCCAGCTCTAATTGCGTAGATTGAACAAAAGCAATGGTCATGGCATCTTTGGTCTTTTCATCGACCGATGCAGCCATCTTTTCTACAATATGAATAAAACGAGCAGTAAACTCTTCAAAATCTTCTTCCTGATAAGTATTGATCCATTTCTGATACACATTGTTCATTGCTGCATGTTTGCGGATCTTGTTACCCACCTTATTATATACCCAAAAACATGGCAATAAAGCCGCAGCAGCAATAGCTGGCTCAGATTCTTTGGCATGCGACAACAAAAACTGAGTATAGTTTTCCACGGCGGGGGCCTTTTGTGTTACTGCCGCAAGTTGAAAATGGTGTAAATATTCATCATGGAGCGCCTTTTCTATCTCGATACCATCAGCAGCCATAGCCTTAAAGAACTCCTTCGCCTCAGCATCATCAACTCGATCAGCCACGATAGCCAACGCTTCGGCATCATCCTTTATATATATAATGTCCTGCGTTAGGTAATGTGCAAAACAAGAAAAAGGCAAAGAACCATCGGTCAGACCTGTCACAAAAGGATGATCAAGCAACACATTATATATAGGAGATATCGCATCCCAAAGTCTCTCTGTAAATTCTCCCTGTGGATTCATCTGTTTAAAATTTTTCGGTTTCTGAATGTCCAAAAAATTTGAATACATTCAGGAACTCACATAAATTTTAATCTTCCGCATAGGTGTATTTTCGGATGATGAAAATTCATGTTCGTTTCATAACCTGATAAATTTACCAATACTTATAAAAATGCTTCACTGCACCATGTCCTTTACCAATTTCATAGTCGGCACCTTCAATAATAGCATTATTGATATAATCCTTGGCATTGGTAACCGCCTCGTTTAGCTCACATCCTTTTGCCAAAAATGCAGCAAAAGCCGACGATAAGGTACAACCTGTACCGTGAGTATTCTTTGTATCCAAACGCTTCGACTTAAGATAAACCACCTCATCCGTCTCATTATTATAGAATACATCGATCAATTCCTCATCGGTAAGGTGACCAGCTTTCAATAATACAGACACTCCATGCGTTTGTGCCAATTCTTTAGCAAATGCAGGTAAATCTTCCTGATCGTTAATTGTTCTACCCAATAAGATTTCAGCCTCGGGGATATTAG
The DNA here is from genome assembly GCA_005217565.1 of Puteibacter caeruleilacunae. Classification (GTDB taxonomy): domain Bacteria; phylum Bacteroidota; class Bacteroidia; order Bacteroidales; family Prolixibacteraceae; genus Puteibacter; species Puteibacter caeruleilacunae. The sequence continues at coordinate 78,425 of SJCO01000001.1, read as the reverse complement.
GAGTAATAACACGAGCGTTAGGAATCAATACCGACTTTAAAGTATCTATCGCCTCTGACTCCAATAGGCGATTCCCAGATGTAGCGACCATTACTGGATCAAGCACAATATTCTTCACATCAAATTGCTGCAACATCTCATTCACAGCCTCGATGGTTTCTGAATTATGCAACATCCCAATTTTGATGCTATCAGTACCGATATCTTCAAGCACTGCTTTGATTTGATTTTTCAATGTCTGTAATGGAATTGGGTGTATATCGATTACCCCAACTGTATTTTGAGCAGTAATAGCTGTAATTGCAGATGTAGCAAAACAACCATTTGCCGAAATGGCTTTGATATCAGCCTGAATTCCGGCGCCACCACCAGAATCACTCCCCGCAATTGTAAGTACTCTATTGTATGATTTCATTTCTTCCTTGATTTTTAGATTGTTGAAATAGTGGATTGGTGGATATTGAAAGCATTGATTTCCTGTCAGGTCTTCGACACTGACAGTAGGCTACCTTTTCACCGTATATCGTTCAACCCTATTTATCATTTAAAATGGTCAAAACCATGCTTGCTTTCCACCACTTCTACTCCATTGTTCATCCATGTAATTTGGGGCTCTCCCTTTTTAATCTCCCCTATATTATATAATGGTTTCCCAAATTTCTTCTGAAAGTCGGCATTCAACTGATCAAAGGCATCACATTTTACGGTAAAAAGCAACTCATAATCCTCACCCCCACCAGATGCCAGTCCGTGAATATTCCAATCGTGTTGCTCCCCTACTTTTTGAAGCATCTTACTCACAGGCAAACACTCAAGGTGAACTGTCGCTTGTTTTGAGGATGCCTTCAGGATGTGCGTCAAATCTGAAGATATACCGTCAGATATATCCATCATGGCATGTACACCTGCCTGTTGTGCCAACCACAAACCTTCATTGATCATCGGCTCTGGCAAGTGATGACTCTTAATCAGCGATAACGCCTCTGGAGTTCTTTCCACACCATCAAGCATCACCTTTAGTCCGCCACCAGAATCACCCAGGAAACCAGATACCGCAACAACATCGCCATCCTCGGCCATTGAACGCATGCGCAAATCGCCGGTAGTCCCTTGACCAATGACAGCAACATTAATCACCAGCCTATCGGCCGATTTTGTGGTATCCCCCCCCATGAGCGGCACACCATACTTTTCCGACAACTCATAATACCCTTCCATAAAAGCATCAAGGTATTCAACCTCGGTATTGGCAGGGATACCAATCGACAGAAAAGAATAGAGAGGCTGAGCTCCCATTGCAGCAATATCGCTTAAGTTTACAGCCAGCGACTTATATCCTAATTCTTTGGGAGTAATCTCATCTTTCAAAAAATGGATATCTTCAATTAGCAAGTCGGTCGTTACCACATGGCTCAATGCATCATTAATCTGAAGGATCGCACAATCGTCGCCGATACCTCCATCTTTTTGATCCACAAGCTGACTAAACTTAGGAGCAAATCGCTGTATAAAGCCAAACTCTCCAATCGTTTTTAACTGCATGTCGATTGTTTTTGCTTATTAATAATAGCACTCAATTCAGCTGATGCCGCTTCTGGATCATCATGAGAAACAATTGCAGAAACAACAGCAATACCATCAGCGCCATTCGCAATAATATCAGCGGTATTAGAAGTATTGATCCCACCAATAGCAACAGTTTGATGTTTTGTAAAGCCCGCAATTTCGCGAATACCCGCAAGACCTAAAGGAGTATTAATATCACTCTTTGTATTGGTATCGAATACCGGAGATAAACCAATATAATCAACATCCAATTCATTAGCCTCACGTGCCTGTTCAATTGTCTCAACTGAAAGACCTATGATTTTATCCTTACCCAATAAGCGACGAGCAACCTCATAAGGCATATCACTCTGACCGATATGTAAACCGTCAGCATCAACAGCCAAAGCAATGTCCAATCTATCGTTGATGATTAGTGGAACATTAGTTCCTTCCAACGCTTTCTTCAGAGACAAGGCAAGTTCATAAAACTCCCTTGTAGAGATATCCTTTTCTCTTAATTGCACCATGGTAACACCCCCCTTCACAGCCCTCTCAACAATATACTCATGAGAACGCCCCTTTGATAAAGGCCGGTCGGTTACCAGGTATAAACTAATATCAAAATTCATTAAAAGATATTTAGATTATTAGATTTAAAGATTTTCTGACTTGGCCACCATTCTGCGTAGAATTATACATTATTCAATGCCCTAAAAGCTCAGTAGCGGACTTAAAAAATCAGAAAAGCTTCGTCTCTATAATTTGTCTGCAATACATTCAATTAATTAGCAGAAGTCACTTTAGCTCTCGACTCAACAACCTCTCCGGTCAATGCATACAACATATCCAGAAAGTTCATTTGCATAGAGCCAGGTCCTGATGACTTTTCAGTAGCAATTTCTCCGGCAATCCCCATGGCAGTCATAGCAGCTACAGTTGCCAAAAATGTATCTTCATTAGCTCCAGCAAAAGCACCAATAACGGCAGTTGCAGTACAACCCATACCTGTAACTTTAGGCATCAGCAACGAACCATTATCAACAGTAACTACACGTGTGCCATCAGTAATATAATCAGTTTCTCCACTAATAACCACCACTGAGTTCGTCTCATGAGCCAACAAACGAGCAGAGTCAATAGCAGAATCACTAGATACCGTACTATCAACACCTTTAGTCTTCACATTGGCATTACTCAAAGCCATAATTTCCGAAGCATTCCCACGAATAACAGTCGGCTTGCAGCGTTCAATGATAGTCTGGGCTGCCTCGGTGCGATAAGCAGTAGCACCAACTCCAACTGGATCGAATACCACAGGGATACCACGATCAACAGCACGCTCACCTGCAATAACCATCGACTCGATCCATTTTTCACTTAAAGTCCCCATATTGATTACCAAAGAAGAAGCAATATTCACCATATCCACAACCTCCTCTTTAGCATGAGCCATCACAGGAGAAGCGCCAATAGCAAGCAAAGCATTGGCAGTGTTATTCATCACCACATAGTTAGTGATATTATGCACCAAAGGAGCGCAGGCACGCACACGCTCCAAGGCATTTACAATATTTTGAATCATATTATATTATTTTTTCCAGGCACAAATCGCTACATAATCGCCACTGTCGTACCCCTCGATAGGTTGCTCTTCAACCTCATTTGAATATAGCGGATGCTTGGTTAATGTTTGTGCAAAATCTAATTCTTTAAAACCTGCCTCTTCAATCATAGTAACCTTTTCAGCAGTTGTTCTCCAGTTAGCCACCTTTACAAACTCAATAGGATAAGGTGCTGGTGGATGCACTCCTTTCAACAATGGATGATCCCATGTCTCAACAGCTTTAGCCAGGTTATACATTGTAGCATACGAACCTTCTTTAGGTACATCAATCATTACGATACGGCCACCAGGCTTCAATGCTGCATAAGCTTTTTCAACCACACTCTTCAAGTCGTTGATATAACTTGGAGTACCATTAAATAATATGGTATCATATTTTTCAGTCCCAAATTCAGCCTCTTCAGCAGTAACAACTTCAACAGTCATACCTCTTTTGCGAGCAATCTCAGCCATTCCGTCAGAAGGCTCAATACCATAATTGATATCAATCGCAAAATCTTTCCTTAAGATGGATTCAAACAATCCACTACCGCAGCCCACTGAAAAAATATCGCCGGCATCCTTCAGAAAATGAGCTACTAAATTAACTTCAGAACGAAGTAAATTCATATTATCAAAAAACCATGCATCATACGCTCCTGCGTACTCATCAAAACTTCTCTTCTTATCCATCTTTTCTAAAATAAAAAAGCCGTCTCGTACAAACGAAACGGCTTATATTGAAAATTAATTAGTTCTAATTATAACCATTTCCCTACGATGTCATTACACATATCAGGTTCCAGGGTATTTTCTCAGCCTATAAAATAAGCACCCCTAACAGCCCTTCAAAGGTAATAAAAAAGAAGGAAATGTACAGCAGTCACATATTCAACAACTTATACCTTAAGGAAGATATTCCGTTTGTATAAGAAGTACAAGAATAACCACTCTATCATAATCAATCCGGCAAACAATACAAATGATTGAAATTCGCCAGTCATGCCAGCTAATCCATTCAATACAAAGTCAGATGTATGCTTAAAGTTCACCAAGCGCATTGCCATATAAATAGTGATTGAATTAAGACCGATAACCCTGAAGAAGAAAGTCCACTTTTGATACTTCCATACATCTACTATTAGATAAAAGATAGTCAACAAAATCAAACTTAATCCACCTGCAACAAGGTTAAATGAGGTAGTCCACGCTGCTTTAATCAAAGGATACCAGATGCTCAGGATACTTCCTGTTACCAACACTGCAACACCTGTAGCTCCAAGGATTCCAACCTTCGACATCTCTTTGAAGCGATTTGTTCTCAGCACCTGTCCTGCCAAAGATCCCATCAGTGTTATTGCAGAAGCAGAAACAATACAAAGTATTCCTTCCGGATCAAATATACCTCCATGCAATCTTCCAGGTAACAACATACGATCGATGTAACCATTGATGCACCCTTCAGGAGTCAATACACCTGCTCCATGACCTGGAACCGGCACCCATAGTTGCAAAGCAGCATAACCTGCCAAAATTCCGACCAGCCAGATTAGACGACTTTTAAAGTTTTTGGTATTGATTACAATGATTGAAGCAACGAGATAAGCAAAACCAATCTGCCCTAGCACACTAGCCATTCGGAGTGTACCAAATTCAAACTTAAAGAAACCATTGTAAATCAATCCGAACACGAACAAAATGATTGCACGCTTGATTACCTTTCGATAAATAGTTGATTTAGGTGCTCCTTTCTCAAGTTTTCCTAAAAGAGCATAAGGAATAGCAACACCCGACATAAACATGAACAATGGGAAAACAAGATCATAGGCATGAAAACCATCCCACTTCACGTGATGCATTTGATTACTCCACCAATCGGCCCATTTCCAATCTGTTGCTTTTGCCAGTGCACGAAATAATATTTCGCCTCCCATGATCCAAAACATGTCGAATCCACGCAAGGCATCTAGAGACAATAGTCTAGCAGGTTTGTTGTTCGTCATATTAGTTCTCTAATTACGGTTAATGATAGATTTAGAATTTAACTCTAAAGATAGCTAAAAAGGCATCACTAAAAAGGGTAATATATGGGGGTAATACAAAAGATGCCGCTAAAAAAAGCGACATCTCTCAATATTATTATCTAAAAAATTCATATTCTCCAGCTGGACCTTCAAAGTAAAGTATACCATCATCACTCCGGACTGGTATCGCTGGTTTAAACACCTTACCATCTTTTCTAATCTGCCATGTACCTGCTCTCAAGTCTGAAAGCATCAATTTAAAACTTCCCTCTCCTTTAACACTTACTTTAAAAGGACGGTCAATTGTGGTCATATCCTTACTAAACGTCACCACCCTATCAGCTAGCTGAGCTCCTACTATATATGCTGTTTTTATAGGAATCACCTCATGAAGTTTCTTCTGCTTGTTATCGGTAATCTGCATCACATTCAGATAGTAATCCTCATTAGCTGCCTTCTTAGGTGAAATCTCAACACGCCATGCACCACGTTCGTTGGCCTCATCAGCACCTTTAGGTGCATCATTTTTATAGTTCGTCCCAAACACCCAGAATTCCTTACCTTCACCACCTACAGGAATGATATCAACATTATCATATTCCGGTAATAGGGCTGTGTTAACCAACATTCCTGAATCACCATTCTTCGTACGCTTAATGGTCACTTGATTCCCCCTAATCTCTGGCTCTTCAATACTATGTAACAGCCAGTATTTTTTGAAATCAGCTTTAGTTGAAACCACTTTATCAAATACGATTAAAGCTGCAGGAATTTTATCATCTTTAAGATTCAGAAAAGCAAAAGCACGCCTCACCTCTTTTACCTTATTTGAATAAGCCTCCGTTATATCACCTTTCAAATAAGAATAATCGGGAGTCTGATAATCCGGACCGAAACCTTGAGACAAGATCTCACCGGTTTTATAATCATGCTCCAATAGATCCGGTAAATCACGAGCAGGATTCCAGCCAAAACCAGGTAAACGCTGTCCACCATCATTATCAGCATATTCTGTTTTGTCTGAACCACCATAACCTATAGAACGGAATACCTCATGTGGATCGTAAATCAACAGACTGTTATGGGCAATTGTTCGCTTAAAAAAGTTCTTGTTATGAGGACTATTATAACCTCCTGATGATCCCTTGTAAGCTCCCGCATCCAATGCCAATGGCCCTTTGTAGTATATCTGGAAAGCTCCTGCATCATGATGCTGATGATTTAGAAAGTTATACTCATTGATCTTCATTTCAGCAATCACACTATTCTCATCCCATCCAGTACGGGCAACCATCCACCCATATGGTGATCCGTTAAAGCGTGTAAGAGGTAAATCATCAGGCTTTTTTGCCCCCAACTTAGTATCTCGCCACAGCAAATCGAAGATGATACTACGACTATCAATAGATGTATTCTTCAAAAACTCATAATTCAAATACTCATCCTTATAATAACTAGATGCCAACATCATAGGCAGGGCATAATACTTTGGTTTTTTACGAGAATAATTCACATCTCCTCCACCAAGCATCTGACCATCAGGGCGACGTTTGTAAATCAAATCGTATAACACAAATTGCTGAGATGGATGGAATACATTCCCTGCTCCCATGCGATCTAAAATCCACAATGCAAACAAGTCGCTCGAGAACCGAACATTATAATACGAATTACCTTGATGGTAAGTATGTGCTGGATAAAACCAATTACGAACAACCAAGTGCTCCTTAAAGAAACGACCAGCAGCCAGGTTGTACATTTCAGGATACTCATCGTAAATAGCGATACCTGTAGATATCATATCACGCATCAGCATCCACTCAGAAGTGTGACTAGTGATAGAATACTGTTTAATTGGAGGATAACCACACTCCATGCCCTCTGCCAGTCGTATAAAAGCCTTCACGTAACGTTGCTTTTCCTGATCTTCCAACAGATCATAACACCAATCGTACACAATAGAACCAGCAACCATCAAACGACCGATAGCCCTTGACACATCACCCACGTGAGGATAATCAGCTGTTTCCAGCGTATCAATGATAGAGGTAATTGCTTTACGTCCATACTTCTTTTCCCCAGTCACCAGGTACTGCAAAGCATTCAACTCAGCCCTAACGGTAAGTCCCTTTTGCTCTACATAGAAACGCCACCCCTTTTCAGCAGGAATCTCTTCAGGTTTCCAATCTTCCTTCATCTCCATCAATTGATCCCAGGTAGCTTTTAATTCAGGATCTTTCAATCGTTTCTTAAGCTCATCAATTTGATGGCCACGAATATACAATCGAGGATGTTCATTGGGAGGGATAGGCATATTAACACCGTCAACATCCTTCCATTCACATTGTTTTACCTGAGCCATCGCCCCCTGACCAATCGACATAAGGGCTACAACTGCCAGCAACAAAAACTTCTTAAAATCCATAGGTTCTCTTATTTTTTATCTTCAATCATTTTATTAATCTGCGTTGCGTATAAGAATTTACGTCCTTTCTTATTCTTATTGATACCGTCTTTAATATCCTTTTCGGTATAAAGTTTTGAGATCGGTAATGCATCAAGATTAACCAAAACTGAACGAATCTTTAATCCAAGTCCCATTCTATCCTGTTCAACCTTATTTTGTTCATCATTCATCGCTTTAAAAACAGGTAAGCATTTCATCATTTGCTTTTTCTGTTCAGGATACCAGCTTAAGGTCTCCAGTGAAGAATACGCCAGATTAAAGTTATTCTTAAAAAGGGTAATCAGTTTATTGCATCCTTTATCAAAAGCACCTAAATAACAAGCTGCTTCAGCTGCTGCACATGCAACCTGATCACTATCATCATCAATCGCTTTAATCAATTCTTTAGGACATTTATTCAATTTCTGTTGAGCCCCAAGTGTACAAAAACCTACAGCTCCCCAATAGCGTATTTCAGGATAAGGACTTTTTAGCATCTCCAGTAGTTTACCCTTATCTTTAGCCTCAGCAATTCCTGCCAATTCAGCTGCTGCGATTAGCTCTTCCAAAGGAAACTTTTCAGTACGTACCCAGTTGTACAGACCCTCAGGCTTTTTTCTCAATCCTCGCACGACAAATCCCAAGTCTTTTGTCTCACGAACATGATTCTTCAAGGCCCCTCTAAACTCTTTCAACTTATCCTGCAGAAATGAATCTTCGGCAAGATTCTTCAACTCCCACGGATCATTTTCAAGATCGAAAAGCATCTCAGCCGACTTTGGCTTAAAAGGAAGCATCCAATCTTTGTTATCACATTTTCCCGACATCACATAGTTATCCCAAGCTTGATTAGCCGGCATTCCCCATTGATATAGGTTGCGCAGACAGAATGGTTTGTGAGGAACATAGTTACGAATATACTTGTAACGACCATCCATAACGGTGCGACATGGATCATAGTGGTAATTCTCTTGATTACTTCTAAAACCGAACTGATATTTAGGTGTTTCTTTGGCGTATTTACCCATAAAAGCTTTTCCCTGCATAAAATCAGGTGCCTCAACTCCAGCAAGACTCAAAATTGTTGGTGCGAAATCAACGAAACTAACCAATCGAGTATCAACAATACCTCCTTCAACACCTAAGCGCTCCTGCCATGCTGGTGGGACATAAATAATTAAAGGTACACGCAATCCCGTCTCGAAAGGAGTTCCCTTTCCGCGAGGAAGACAACCACCATGATCGCTATAGAAGAATACGATTGTATTTTCAGCCAACCCTTTAGCCTCAAGATCATCAAGAAATGATTGTGCCCACTTACTCGACTCCTGAGAATTCTTTAACTCATAGGCTTCATCTGAACGAACATTAGGAAGATCGGGCACATGAGCAGGAAGAAAAATATCATCTTCATTAATACCATCCTTCTTAAAATCTGGTCGCCCTTGTGTGGTAATGGTTCTCACCAATCCCATGTGTGTTGCGCTGGTATTAAACACAGCAAAGAAAGGCTGTCCTGGTTTTCTCGCCGAACTATTATAGCTGGCACTCTTGCTGCACTCATCCCAAATCGACTTGTTATCGATTGTACTATTGTAATCGGTTTTATCGTTATTGGTACAAAAATACCCTGCCTTGCGCATATACTGAGGGTAGAAAATATCATCGGGAGTATCATAGTCCTCACGATGAATATCCATACCATAAGTGGTGGCATAACATCCGGTAATCAAACTTGATCGGGCAGCGGAACAATGAGGAGCATTCGACGAAGCATTTACAAATCGAATACCTTTCTCGGCTAACTGATCAATCTCTGGGGTATTTACATCTTTGCTTCCATAGCAACCAAATTGATGAGGACTGGTATCTTCAAGAACTAGCCATAAAATATTTGGTTTGTCGGGTGTCTTCGCCGACTTCCCCTGGCATCCTGAAAATACCACAACAATAAGTAATAGAAATATAAATCGCATAACTTTTAAATTATTTACATTGGTATCTCAAAGTAAACCATCTACGGCCTCTTTGGGTTTCACTTTTGTTGAATTATCGATTAATTTTATTGAAAAGAGCCTGTTCTCTTTTGTTCTCCAGCCGAATGAGGCTTGCATTTTTGGCATAACGCAAAGTTGTCCTGCCGGACGGGCCTTCATTTTTGGCTTACCCCAAAAACGGAAGCAAAAAGGTCAAGGCTGCCTGAAAAAAGCAATCGATTTATTGCTGTTGCTAAGTGCAACTGGGTGATCTTCGAGCAGAGCTCTCAGCTTCCCAGTTTTACTAACCAACAGCTGCTAAATCAATCACCTTTTTCAGGAGGCCAATACGTATGCGAAGGTATCAACACCACTTCAGGTTTAGGAGAGCGCTGATGTAGCCCAATGATAAATTGGATGGATACCATACAATTGCTACAGATATTAGCTACGCCATAGAGGACAGCATGCTAATTCAATAACTATATTTTGTTATAAAACCTCTGTTGCTAAAAAAATACCACCACTGTAATAACAATGCTGAAACTGTGAGGCGTTAATCGAACTACGAGGAGGAAACACAAAAAAAACAAGCGAATAGATTCAAATAATATTTGACTATCCGCTTGCTTTTATGGTAACATTAAATTAGACTTATCTCCATCCGTTATTTGTTGGATCAGTATCTAAAAGGTGTGAATTCAATAGTATTTCCTCTTCTGGTATTGGATATAAATTATGCTTCTCTTCAATATTATCTTGAGGATTATTGAATGAACGATGCACAGTAGTTTTAACTGTTTCGACTAAAATCCCCCATCGAACAAGATCCATTCGTCGACCTCCTTCACCACACAATTCAAACTTACGTTCATCGCGTAGTTTTAGTCTGAATTCTCCTTGAGTCATTCCACTCCAAGGTTTTTCAGGATCGAAAGCACGTTTTCTAACTTCATTCACGTACTGATATGCATTAGCTGGACCATCCAACTCATTCTCGGCCTCAGCCGCCATTAGATATACATCAGCCAATCGGAATACCACATAGTTATTGGGTGAATTACTTCTTGGAGAATAAATTTGATCAAGATTCCACATCTTCTGGTAATAAGGAAACTTCAATGCAAAACCTAAATACTCTTGTGTAATAGCCACATCATAACGCAAATCTCCATCTTCCCAATTTGACTGATCTGCAATTTCCGGAAGTGGCACAGCTTTTCCATAACCACGCATATTCTCATTACGTTCGGCCAAAGCAGCTTTAAAGGCATTCAACTGTGACTTGTCTGCTGGCTCATCTTTGATAATTCGAGGTGTATAATGATTCACCCTTGTAGATTTCATATCACTAATGACAGCATCTCGTCCTGTAAAATCAACTGCAAAGACAATCTCTGCATTATACTGGTCTGTAGGATCTGACTGATCAAAAACAGCAGCATAATCGTTAAGTAGGCTATGATCTCCACCATTAATAACCTTCAAACATTCATCTCGCATCTGTTGCCATTCCTCATCCATCATATGGAACTTAGCTTTCAGAGTTGCTGCAGCCCACTTGGTGGCACGTCCTAAATTAGCTCCATTATACACAGTAGGTAATAATTCAAAAGCCTTAGCTAAATCAACTTTCATTTCATCACGAATAACCTGCTTATCGGTTCTTGTAATTGTTGCCAACTCATCAGTTGTTGGAAGCGATCTAAAATAAGGAACATCCCCCCAGATATTAGTCAGATGATAATAGGTAAGAGCTCGTATAAACAAAGCTTCACCTAAAGCCTGATCACGCACTGATACAGATAATTTTTCATTCCCATCAATGGCATCAATAAATAATGCACAGTTACGAGCAACTGTATATAAATCCTTATAGGTATCATAAATAAAGGGTGCGGTTTCGTTCCATGTATAATTATGCACAATACCATCCTCATTTCTGTTTGCAGCCACTTCATCAGCTCCATGCAAATAGAACTTATCAAGACCTACATCTTTGTATAACGCTTTAGTGTGAAGCAAACGATAAAGCCCATTAACAGCCAGCATGGCTTCATTATCGGTATTAAAGAAACTCTCAGTAGTCAATTCACTTCTTGAATCCTCATCCAGATAATCACTACAAGAACCAAGAAAGCCAACGACCAATATAATATATAGTATAAATCTGTTACTTGTTTTCATTTTCAATAGAATTTACGGTTAAAAATCAAGTGTAACACCTGCTGTGAATGACGTTGTATAAGGATAAGAACCTGCAGCAACTCCTTGCGACAATCCATCACCGAAGTTACTTACCTCAGGATCTCCTTGTGAGAAATTAGTAATCAACAGCAGATTGTTTCCTGTCAGATTTACTTTAGCTTGCTTGAACACTTTACCCAAGCCCATTTTCTTAACAGGTAAGTTATAAGAAACAGATAAGGATTTCAATCGAGCAAATGATCCATCTTCAATCCATACATCACTTACAGGATTAAAAATACTCTTTGATGTTCCCGCCCTTGGAATATCAGAAGTCTCGTTTACTCCTTCAATCCAGCGATCAACCACCTTGGTAGAAAGGTTCTCTTCGCCCCTACCAAAGAAAGCCGTAGCATTCGATCCATTGAAAATATCGTTACCCAAAGAGAATTGAATAAACATATCGAAAGTAAAGTTATTCCATGTAACCATATTACGCAAACCTCCATAAAGATCTGGTTCAGGACTTCCCAGGATAATCTTATCTTCCTCATTTAAAACACCATTATCGTCAAGATCGTCGTAACGCGGAGATCCCAAGAAAGCTTTTCCTTGCATTTTGTCATCAATTATTTCCTGACGAGTCTTATATGTTCCCAAATATTTAACCCCAACAAAAGTAGGAACAGTCTGACCAGGTAGGAGGCGTATAGATCCATTTGAATAAGAAGGTCCCTCAAGATCAATAAACTCTGCACCTCCAAGATCAACAACCTTATTGCGGTTAGCCGACAATGTCAGGGTAGTCTCCCATGAAAGGTTCTTTTTAGAGATATTCACCGAGTTTATAGCTAACTCAACTCCTTTATTTTCAATCTCACCAATGTTTTGTAATTGAGTATCACCAACTGTGCCAGGCACTTTTCGCTCAAGAAGCAGGTCTTTTGTTCTTTTCTGATAATAATCTACTTCAAAATTTAAACGCCCATCATATAGTCCCAATTCAAAACCAACATCAAATTGTTTTGTTGTTTCCCAGGTTAAATCACTACTCGGCAAGGCACCAATTACTACACCATTGGCAACCACCTCATTAAAGTAAGTATTAGTACCTTCGAATGTAGCCAACGAATTGTATGGACGTACACCTTGTTCTCCCACAACACCATAACTTGCACGTAGTTTCAATTTATAGATATTATCAAAAGATTTCATGAAATCTTCCTCCGTAACATTCCAGGCTGCACCAAGTGATGGGAAAAAGGCAAACTTATTACCCTCTTCAAAAACTGAAGAACCATCTCGTCGGCCTACTAAGGTTAGCAGGTATTTACTTTTATATGAGTAATTTATTCTGGACAACAACGAAAAGAAAGTCCTCTGTACGTAATTTGTTTTCATCTGAAAAGTAGACGCATCAGATCCCATAGCAATATTGTTATAACCAACGGCATCATTAACAAAACCAGTAGCAGACATCCAGGATGTTTCTTTAATTTGCTTCTGCCATGTAATACCGGCCAAAACAGTCAAAGAGTGATCATCAAAATCTTTTTTGTAATTAGCTGTATTCTCGTTTAGGAAGCTGCGTATTTGGTTCTGACTTACGGTTGCACTACCTCCTAGCTGAGCTTCAAGTCTTTCAGGCAATTGTCCTGGTAAATATTTATTGTTACGAGAATTGGTGATTTCTGTACCTACGGTAGATTTAATTACCATTCCTTCAATTGGCTTAAACTCAACATAGCCATTTCCCACCAAACTTGTTTCCAAACGGTGATCTTGTCTGAGAGCAACATCGGCAACAGGATTACTTTCCTCTCTACCACTTTGGGGATTAATACCATTGTAAGTACCATCCTCATTATATACTGATCGGATAGGAAGGACCTTATACAAAACTTTACTAAAGTCAACCTTATTATTTTCCTGTTTTACATGAGACACATTCATTCGAACTCCTGCTCTCCACTTATCTGCAAGATCAAAATCAAAGTTAGAACGGAATAAATATCTCTGTAATCCTGAGTTTTTAATAACTCCCTCTTGGTCAAAATGATTTAGTGAAAGATAATAGTTCACATGTTCAGCATTACCTGCAACCGATACGTCTGTATTATGAATATATCCTGTTTGAGAGATTAAATCAACCCAGTCGGTATTGGCAAAATCACCACCTTCAGGATAAGGCAATTCGATGGAAGTATCGATAGCTCCAAAGCCATCTGATCCGGGAACAAATCTAGCTTCTTCATTTTTATAATCTAAATAATCTTGTCCACTAAGCACCTCTAATTCATTATTCATACTCTGAATAGATGAGTAATGATTGACACTTACATTCGGTTTTCCACCTTTTGCTTTTTTACCATTCTTCGTACTAACCAAGATAACTCCTGAAGCTCCACGTGTACCATAAATTGATAACGCAGTAGCATCTTTCAACACTTCAATTGACTCTATATCATTAACATTAAGACTATTCAAATTAAAGTCAGTTCCAACAATAAAACCATCAATAACGAATAATGGATTGTTGTTCCCATTAATGGAGCTTGTTCCACGAATCCGGATAGTAGCAGCTGCACCAGGAGCTCCGCTATTAGAGGTTACTTCCACCCCTGAAGCACGACCTTGTAACGCCTGATCAATTCGAGGGGTTGGCTGATTTTGTAATACTTCTGATTCCACAGACGATACTGACGATACTAAGTCTTTCTTTTTTGTCACACCATATCCGATAGCAACCACCTCCTCGAGACCAATGGCATCTTCTTCCATAACCATATCAATTGAAGTATTGCTTCCCACTGCTATCTCCTGGGTTCTCATTCCCACAAAAGAAAAGACCAACACTGCATCATCTGGTACATTAAGTAGCTCATAATTACCATCAAAATCAGTTACAGTACCTATTGTGGTGCCTTTCACCACAATAGATACCCCAGGGAGAGTCTCCCCTGAAGCTTCTGTTACTTTTCCAGTAATCTTTTCAATAGACTTATTCTGTTTTGATGGTTTAGCCTTTGGAGTAATGGTAATCATTTTATCATCCATCAACTTATAGGTTACATCTGAGTCTTTAAAGACGTCTTTTAACACAACCTCAAGTTCAGCATCTTTCACATCTAATGATACAACTCGCTGTAGGACAGCAAAATTCTCATTATAAAAAAAACGATAATCACTTTGTTCTTCAATTTCCTTCAAGACCTCTTTAACAGTCATATTTTTCACCTGAATTGAGAACTTGTTATCCAATTGAAGTACAGAAGCCGATAAACTCTCGATACTACTACAAAAGAATAAAATGATCAGTGCAAGGATAATCCCTCGCTGATTCAATCGAATCCCCGACCACAACTTACATTTTCGTTTCATACAATTTGATTTAATTGGTTTTAGCTTAATTAAAAGGATTAACCTTTCGCACATGCAATACTAACTTGTAGAGAGAGATCTGGCCAGGATCCCTCATCCATTATTGCAGCAAATTAAAATCACTTAGTCTGTCATGACTTATAGAAAAAGCAATATCATTATCATCAATCTTATAATCTATAGGAGCAGTTGCAGATATGACATTCAATATCTGTTTCAAATCATTGCCTCTGATGGTTCCACCAAATTTCATATGCTTGATTTCCTCATCTTTAAAGGTAAATTTCACATCGAATTTTCGTGCAAGCACACACACTAGCTCCTCTAAATTCATATTATGAACTTCCCATTGTCCTGAACGCCACGCAATTGCTTTCTCTGCATTTACATCTGATACTTGCAGCGTACTATTCCGTTCATCAAACAATGCCATCTGATTGGGTTTCAATCGAACTTTCGAGCTTCTTACATCGATCACATCAACAATACCTTCTGATAAGATAGTCTTTACGGTATAATCTTCAGTGTAAGCTTTAACATTAAAAGCTGTACCAACTGCCCTTACTGTAATATTCTTAGCATGGACTTCAAATGGTAATTCCTCATTTTTTGCCACACGAAAAAAAGCCTCACCACTGAGGTCTATATCTCTATTGCTTTTACCAAAGCCCTCGTTATATTTAATGGAAGTCCCTGAGTTTATTTCCACGACTGTTCCATCTGCAAGAGTCAACTCAGACGTAGAACCATAAGGAATTTTATATTCTACCATTCTCGTACTTGTTTCAGCTTGCAAATCATGTAATAAATACATCCCATAGCCACCACAGCACAATGCAATGATAAAAATCGCAGCATAACGCATGATCTGTAAAACACCAATAGACCTTGGTTTTAATGAGTTTCTCCCCCTTTGTCTACGCTTAAACTCATCCCATCCTATTTCCGGATCAAAACGTTTTTCAGCTAACAGTATTTCGTCACCACTTTTCAAGTGCACAAATTGCTCAAACAGCTTCTCATGTGAAGTATCTTCCGATAACCAAGCAGCCAATTCAACCGCATTACAATCAGAATAATTCCCCTTCAAATAATGAATAATAGAGCTTTTGATCTCTTCAGGAATGTCATTTAAATGTGAGATTTTCATTGTCATATAAGCATGACACAAATTCAATCAACTGGTATTACAAGAATTTTATCTTTTTTTAAAAGAATATTGACAGGTATGGAGACAATCGTATTTTAAATCGCAATAAAGCCCTATATATCTGCACCTTTACGGTATTCTTTGATATTCCTAGTCGAGTAGCAATTTCCTCATGCGACAGCTGCTCAATTCTACTTAATTCAAAAATTTCTCTGCATTGGGGAGGTAAAGCTGCTATCTCTTTCTGAATTCTTTCTGCTAGTTCCTTGGACACTAAGTTCATGTAAGGATTATCTTCTGAACAATTATACTTAAGTCTTAAATGGAGCAATGTTATTTCGTTCTCTGAGACGGTATTTTTATTATATTTTTCTCGAGTTAGATAATTAATGCAGTCATTACGAACTGACTGAAATAAATAGGATGAAACAGATCCTGAAATTCTCAATATATGATACCGATCCCACAACTTCAAGAAGAATTCCGAAACGATATCCTCTGATAACTCTGAATCCTTAAGAATAGTGAATGCGTATGAACACATTCTTGGGTAATAGCGCTTAAAAAGTATCTCAAAATCCTTCTTGCCGCCATTAGCAATTGCTTTAACCAGGTCAGCATCTGTTTTCATTGGTAAGGCATTAGTTTTTGGTCTTACCAAAGAAACCAATTGCATTTATTTCTTTAATTTTCTTATGTCTTAACCAATTAAGCTCTAGTTGAAATAAGTTTAATTTTTGTTGAATTATTAGGTCTATTTTCTTATTTCTTATTGTCCTGCCAGATGGGCCTTCATTTTTGGCTTGCCCAAAAAGAAGCAAAAAGGTCAAGGCTGCCTGAAAAAAGCAATCGATTTATTGCTGTTGCTAAGTGCAACTGGGTGATCTTCGAGCAGAGCTCTCAGCTTCCCAGTTTTACTAACCAACAGCTGCTAAATCAATCACCTTTTTCAGGAGGCCAATCTGGGTGCGAGAGCCTAAGGCTTTGAATCTTTTAACCTGAACCTAGATTCTGTAGTGGTAAAAATTACCACTGCAACAACTTCAACGTATAACCTGAGACCGTGAGGCGTTAGCCGAACTGAAACTTAAATTAGTTCCTATTTTTTCAGACTATCTCTCAATTTTTACTAAGTTTATCCTAAGAATTATTCAAAAAATGAACCCTATGACACAAGAAATATTTCAGCGCGCGATACGATTTGCGGGAGAAAAACATTATCAACAAGATATGCCGGGAGGAAAAGCGAATTACCTTGTACATGTTTCCAATGTTGCAATGGAGGTAATGCTTGCCTTTCAACACACCAACAGCTTTGATTTAAACTTTGCCGTTCAGGTAGCTCTGTTACACGACACACTTGAGGATACTAATACTTCAAGAGAAGAGTTAGAGGTAGAATTCGGTCAAGAGGTTGCTAATGCTGTAGAGGCTCTATCTAAAAATGACACAATTGAATCGAAAAAAGAGAGAATGCTCGACAGTCTGCAACGCATTCTTCCATTAAGCAAAGAAGTTGGGATTGTAAAATTAGCTGACCGAATCACCAACATGCAAAAACCACCTGCACATTGGAATCAGGAAAAAATCTACTATTACAAAGAAGAAGCAAAAGTCATTGCAAAGCATCTTGCCGATAAAAATACCTATCTACACGAAAGACTGGTTAAGAAGATAAAAGATTACGAAAATAATTTTCAAAAATAAGAGGCTATCCCCAAAGGGATAACCTCACCAGAATCTGAGTGTAATAACATGAATAAAAACCTCTGTTTTAATATTAAAACAGAGTTCTTTCTCTTTTTCCTACCTGTTCTATAACTAAACGATTTGTTGCGGTACTAGAAGGAACAGCAACCATTAAGGTGTGTTCTGTAATTCTTTTATGAGGAATCACTTTCCCATTTAACTTCACCTTGTAATCATACTTATCATTCATCGATACCAGTACAGTCTTTTTCTTGCTTCTATGTAGATCTGACAATTCAAACTCTATAGATGATTTGGTGCAATCCTCATTCATCTCCTTTGATTTTATCCAAAAATCGAATCCTCCATAAACATTGCCTGACTTAAAATACAGATGATACCAGTTTACTAAAGGAGCATTTAATCCCGAGAACTGATGCCATCCTGTTCCCAACAAACTATTTTGTGTATAGTGCTCCCAGCAGTGATAAGTTCGGTTGGTTTCATCGCTAAATGCACTTAATGCCACGTCAGCCAACTCCCATGCTTCTTGTCCGTATCCAAGATCCAGTAAACTCTTCCAGAAAAACCACTGATGAGAAATCCATACTGTTTCGTTTGCATAAGCATTCACATTAGCATGAGATGCTTTTTGATCAACACAAATACCCAACTTCGTCCAAAGGCGTGTCTTATCCAACAACTTTTCTACAATCACCTCTCTTTGAGCATCAGTACAAACGCCGGCAATAATCGGACTGGCACCATCCATTCCCATGTTCATATTCTCCCCATTCTCTGAACGCAGAATATCAATAACCTCTCCCTGCTCATTGTGCTTTACGTACGAGAAATAACCCGATTCCTCATCCCAGGAGTACTTCTGCAAAGCTTTACTGATAGACTTTATGTCTGCATCGTACATCTTTAAATCATCATTTAATCCCAGCTGTTCAGCTGCCTTCCTCAATATCTTTGCACTTCTGATGGCATGTGTAGGTGAAATTGCAGGAGTAATCAAGTTTTCTCTATCGTGATGCTCCACCCAGCGCTGAGGAGGATAATCATCCCACCCCGCAGAGTTATAGAAATAATCCCATGTTTTGGTTAGTCCCGATTTCATTTTTGTAATCGATGTTCCGTAGCTTCCTGACAGGAATTGATAATACTTCTTCAACCGTGGGTAATAATGCTTCAGAAACTCCTTGTCATTCGTCTTATTCCAGATCTCTAAAAACTGATAAATCTGTGTTGGCGCCGGAGTTCCGTGATGAATAAATGCATTTGGATTCTCTGGTGCCGTTGTATAGGTATTTAATATATTAACTGATCGATTAAGATCCATTTCCAACATTCCAATACCAATCATTCCAACATCCCATGTATACAAGCTGTTCCATCTACGACCAGGAGTATAGTGCTTGATATATTCATTCTGACAGATAATTGGAAATACCAGGTTGTTTGCCATTACTGCTTCCATACGCTTCATGGCAAAATCATAACGATCAATGCATGGTCCTGCAAGTTGCTCATTGTATATCTTATCACGCGTATTCTTGTAGCTTGTTTTTGCTGATCTAAACTTTCTCAACGCACTTTCCACCTCTGCTTTCGTTCCAACAGTCACCAATCCATTCAACTCGTTATCAGAGAATGGCATCACTTCAATTCCATAAACTAATATATCAGTAAAATGACCTCGATCATTTTCAACATGACTGGCAACATCAATGTTACGATTGTTATAGGCAGGCAGGTTCTTTAGATTATCTGAGTGAATTTCCACCTGATAAAACTCTGGCCCCTCCCATAAGATACCATAATACTGATCAGTATTCTCATAGTTCAGAATCACTGAATTCGGCACTGGTCCTTTTGTGATTTCTGGAACAGGAGTAAACTCTTCCTGAATAAACTTCACCTGATTCACGTCATTTACCAAGGCAAAACCATCAATAACCACTGCTGAATTCTCCTTTGTGGCAGTTAACTTAAGAAGATCTCCTGAAGAAACAGGGATCTGCTGCGTAGTGAACTCCGTTGAACCTTTTAAGACGATCTCACCATTAACAATCCCTTCTGCATTGAATGCCGCATCTGCACCTGTATTTGTCTTATAACGTATCAACATCAAACCTTTAGAAGCATCGATACTTTTAAAGCGATAGATCACCTGATCACCTTTATCTTTTCCAAAGTTACGTCCCAATGCCCGTGAATTGACCATGCCACCTCCATACACTTCACCTTTAGTAAAGCCATCGTAAATAAGGTTGTCATCAAATCGTGGATTGGCATAATCCATAGAAGCGTACTCCATACCATCGATCCACATACCTCCTGTCGGAAGTTCAACTCTTACTGGCAAGACTGGCTGTTCAACACCTTTCTCCTTTTTACGCGGATAGTTCATTGAAGCCAACAGGTTGTAAACAACATCCTGTCGCGTAGCCGTATTATTCACAAATTTCGCTGTAATAAAGCGACTGTTCTCATCAATTTCTGAGAACACCACCTCACACTTTACTTTATCTTTCCATTCAAGCTGATAATTATAGCCCAGATACTTTAAGTCGGGTGTTACATCCCATATAAAATAATCTCTTTCTTCTACCACATCAGGAATTACCATCTTTGATCGTTGGAAGTATCCTGTGGCAAAACTTAAATCGAAACGGAAACCCTGTTCCTTGCTGGTAACATGAGATATACCATTATATTTTTTTGAATACGGTCCCCAATCAGGCAAATCTAAATCATGCGAATATTCATAATCGCTTATAAGCTTATGGTCGATATTGTCATGTTGTGCAACTCCCCACAAGCTAAAAAGGCAAGCAATAATAGTTAGTCTTGTCTTTATCATTTTTTTTACTTTTTAAATTTCAATTTTCCGTACGACAAAGGGAAGTGACATGATGGAGGCAACCACGATGATTTCTGTAAATCACCACCTTTTTCAGTACCTTCTCTACGCGTTAAATCAAACCGCCACACATCTCCCGGAAGAGGAGGAATGTGTTCTGCTGTTTGAATCTCACTAAAAGGGATTGCCACTTCCAATCTCCACCCTTTATCCTTATCGCTATTGTTATTTAAGGTTCCATCAACATAAACTGCTGATTTTATACCACGGCAATCCCACGACCACCATTGTCGGATGATATCTCTATTACAACCAGGATTCAGCACATACAGATCGAGCAATGTATTCAATGGATTCCATTCGAACTCATAATAATCCTTTGGATTACAATCAGCATCAATGAAAATCTCCATTACCTCTTCATGCCAGATATGATCATCTCTCTGGGTCATCTTACCTATAATATCCTGATCCTCGATCCAGAACAAAAAATAGAGATAATCCTGGTCCCAGGTAGCCTTAAACCATGATTTTTCTTTTAACGGCTCAACCTCGTTTGGCACAAACCAAACTGGTTCTATCTGATTCCAAATTTGCTCATTCGAATTGCCATCAACATCAATGGGTTCATTTGTTTTCCGGCAATCGTAAGAACTCTTTTGCGCCGATACAGTACCTGCAAACAACAGCAGACAACAGATGAAAATAGTCCGTTTCATTATTTATTACCTCTCTCTTTTAGTTTCGCTTCCACGAATAATAAAAATATTCCCGATCGTGTATATAATAGTATAAATCCTTTGGCAACCAACGTTTATGAGGCATCAGATTAGATATAATCTTTCTTTTATTATAGTTATTTAAGACAGCTTCAACCTGAGAGCGACTGCTAAAAGTCTTGACCGCAAATTCTGGTTTAGGCAAGTTCAAGTCATTAATCTTATAAAACCTGTTTTTGAATTTCTTCGAGTTATTCAAAAATACCTCCACAAGCTTTTCTGGCAGAGTAAAAGAAACAACCGAATTCACACTAAAAAAAGATGAGTCAGAATATTGTTCACACAATTGTACTACATTACGAGATGTTTTTATATGATCCAAATGACCATACAATCCCTTATTTGTATCATATGTAATAATTGTTTCTGGTTTGAACCGATTAATCTCCCTTAGAATAACATCTTTAATGATAGAATCATTCATTGCACTCAATTCTCCATCAGGCAAGGTATCCTGAACAAGAATATCAATACCTAGAATAGCCGCTGAATTTTTAAGTTCCTGCGTTCGTTCTTTCATCAGGTTCAATGCTGTTTGTCCCTTTTCTTTTGCTCCCTTTTCTCCTCGAGTCAAACAAAGATAATTCGTTTCAATCCCTGCATTATCAAGTAATGCGATGGTTCCACAAACACTAACCTCATCATCAGGATGAGGAAATATTACCAAAACTCGGCCATCTTGTGGGGCAAGTTTTTCAACATCTAATTGAACTGCATCACCGTCGGTAACTACATATTTTACATACCACAAGATCCCCAATAATAATAGACCTACAAATAATAAAGATTTTAGTACTTTTCTCATCTATCTGTTGTTTTTCATTTCACCAGTTTCTTGCCTGATTTATTCCTTTGCTTTCCAACTATTCATACCTCTAATACAAACCAAGGACTTTCTGAACTATTTAATCATAATCATTTTCCCACGGTAAGTTGCACCATCTTTACACATCACTTCCAGGATGGTCTGATTTCCAAAATATCCAACGAATTTTATATTCGATGTACGATCAACCTTATATTTACCATTTAGAGTAATCCTCACCAATTGGGCATGAGATTCAGCAATCACATTTTCATGCGCCATTGCTGAAATATTCAGCATTTTTGGTCTGCGTAGATCAGGATCAGAAAAAGCCAATTCCACCTCTTTTCCATTAGCTGTAATCATTACCAAACCAGGAGTACTTACGCTAGCCAGCACTCCTTCATTTAATGTATACTCAGCATCCCACATCACATAACCTGTTTGGTTTCCTCTTTTAACAATATGGGCATCTTCATTCTTTTGAATAACAGTGTAAGCAACATCATCAATAGCTAAATTGGCGTTCTTATGATCAGCAATCACCGCATATTCATAAGTAGCATTAGCAGGTGCATTTCCATGATCTAACCAGGCTGTATAATATGTACCAACAGTTTCTCCTTTACCCGACTCGTTGATACTTTTCTGTTCTCCATAATAAAACTTCACCTGCTGTCCGTTTGGAATTAAATACAGGTTGTTATCAGGAGCTTCAAATACAACCTTATCATTAAAGTCGGCACTTCCCTTTTTAGCCTCTTTTCCATTTACAACTAAGCTCTTACCATGATCGTAAATCTGAAACAATGTAGTTTCGGTTCCGTGTTCTGCATCATTATTTTTTATCCCATCACCAAGACATACAATCAGGTTATCAAAAAAGAATACCGATTTACGTGCCCAAAATGTAGGATTAAAGGCCGTATCATGAATCTTATTTGCAAACACCCCATTACCATCAGATCCGGACACCCCACCAAGGAAAGTCTGATCAGTGAAATTTCTGTGTTTACTTTCTTTGTAGATAGCGCTATTCCCTGTCTTATTATGCTCCATATCTCTTAGTGGAAGCTTGATGGAAGTAGTTCCTGGAATTCTGCTCCAGTCCCATCCTTTATCAGGCATATAACCACTTGCACGATCACTTACAGGATTACCTGCAGTAAAGAACTGTAATGCTCCCCATCCTTCATAACGACCAAAGACATTCTCGCCTTTACCAGACTCAAAGTCCCAGATATAGCTACTCCATCCCTTCACTGATGCCATCCAATTATCGCGACGATGGATACTTAAGCCTGCATATGGTTTGAACCAGTTGCCTTGGGGACTTTCTGCTGGAGTTCCGCTGATTTCAGCGACTTCGTTCATCATTTGCACTGCTCCCAACGTATGAAAGAAGCTCAATCGACTATCAGCCTTGTTAAATAACTCTTCTTTAAACAATTCACTTTCGGGAGCCCACCAATCTTTAAAATAACCAAGTAACTCTTTGTCATTAGGGTTGGTCTTAATAAGATATCCCATTGCTGGCAGAATATCTGAAAAGTTAGAAGTATTCTCAGGGAAACGCGCGCATACACCTAATGGAATAGAATATTTACAATTCATAATGCGTGCTGTTATTAAAGCCTGTCGCAGATTATTAAGTTGCACAGGCTTCACTTCGAAGCGCGTATCATGAAGCATATAACTAACAACTGAAGCTAAATGGAAAGCACCTGGAGAGTAGGCATTCATATACACTCCGCGGTGATGATACCCCGTGAAATCAGGTTTAAATGTATCTGCAAATCCAGAAGCAATACGCATAGAGTTGTTGATCCACTGACTATAATAGGTCATATCTCTCAACTTCTCGGGACCATCCTCCTGACACATCACAATAAGTAATCGATACATGAATACAGATCTCATAAAGTCTGCTGTACACCCTACGTAGTCAGGCATATTGTACAACTCATTCCAGTTCAGAAACCACTGCGCTGTTTTAATCTCTTCCTGTAATCTTCCAGCTTTCTTCAATTCATCTTTCAATAGATAAATCGAATGAAAATAACCAGCATGCCTCAACAGCTCGTGGTCAATAGTTCCCATAGAACTACCATATGCCCAACCTTGGTCTCTCATATAATCGAGTGCCAGAAAATAATCGTCGAGACTCTTAGTATTACCATTCACTTTATAATCTAAAGCCAGTTGAAGCAATACATTCATAGACAAAGATGCCA
Organism: Puteibacter caeruleilacunae; assembly: GCA_005217565.1. Lineage (GTDB taxonomy): Bacteria > Bacteroidota > Bacteroidia > Bacteroidales > Prolixibacteraceae > Puteibacter > Puteibacter caeruleilacunae. Next base: position 53,734 of record SJCO01000001.1, on the reverse strand, counting down.
TGTAAGGCTGATGACCTTCGCGCAATGTGTAAAGAGGAGTTCCACTCAAGTTACCTTTCTTATCTCTCTTGATATTTAGTGATTCGAAAACGTCTTTTGCTTGTGCAATTAGCTTGTCTAGCTCCTGCTTTCTGATCTTTAATGGCTCATATGCGTAATCAGGATCATTTCCCAGCACCCAGTCATGATAACGTTTTTCTATCACCTTCACTTCTTGAGCACTCTTCTCATCCCACTTAAATGGTTTTGCCGACGTTACAGGTTGTTTACTCCAAAAGTTGGTATATTCCCATGGATGACTTACTCCAAAATGATCAATTTCATTCTTGATAATTTTAAACTGATCTTCACTTCTTTTCCAACTTACTTCTTCGGTAAATTCAATGTGATCAAAGAATAGTGCCCCGGCTGATTTAGGAGCAATAATCTCAACTGTATTCAAGTCATGATCATTTGCCTTCACCTGCATGTTGGTTGCATCTTCCTTAAAATGTACCCAGAAAGCGCGCCATCCTTTAAAATTTAATTTAAACCCAAACTCATAAGGAGCTTTATCCTGAGCAAGTAAAGTCTTGTTAGCAACACGAATTGTCAATGCTCCATCGATAGGTTTCTCATTATAAATCCATGCCTTCATCCCTCCCTCTTTGGAGATCACAGCTTTAAGGATATCAGCATGCTGAGTTAACAGTTTATCCCCTGCAGCAAAACTCCACTTTAGAGAATGCTCACCATGCTTTGCATGATCAGTATTTAAGGCAATCTTCTTACCTTCCCAGACTTTTAAGTCCACCTTGTTCTCAAAGGATATGACTTTATCATACCCTTTACTTTCCTTATTTTTTAATTCATGGCGTTTGGCTGACACTCCGGAAATCATTCCGATGGATAGTGCAACGCTCAATGCAATATTTATTCTCCTCATTTTGTCAAGTTAATTTAAGTGCAATCACACGCTTCCTGGTACTGTCGGACGCTGAAAGGTGAAATAAACACCTGACAGCATCTTTTGAGCTGTCGGCGTGAACTAATAATACATTGCAGCATTAGGAAGTTGATCAACTTCTTCCTGAACTACAGGCTTACCATCTTTAAATTCAACAAGAAACGTTGAACGTTTATACTGTGGACTGAAAGTCTTTTCTCCTAATACAACCTGCTCATTCCCCATTGAGATAACAGCACTCTTTCCATCTGTCATCTTAAATTGAGCAGGTCTGTTGGCATCCAGTTCTGCTTGTATAATCCATTCTCCTACCTGGTATCCTCCATTAATCTTTTTTACAACTAATGGCTTCAACCTCTTATCTCCAATCTGAATAACAGATAAAAAACGTGCATTCTTAGTCTTACTAGTCTTTGCTGTATAATGATAACTGGTTTCATTCATATTCAGTTTCTTTCCCTTTCCTTGCCAATCAACAGGAGGAGAAACAAACGTATCACGAATTGATTGATCAAGGTCTGCACTACAGAATTGCGTCATTGATGCAGAACCTTTTGATGACTTCAACACCAATTTTTCATTCTTTAACTCCATCAAACAGCGACTATTACTCATCCAACTCCAGGCAACAGGCTTTTCTGCTTCCAACTCATCGTAGATTACCACGACTCCTGGTCGCAGTAAGAACATATGTCTGCGAAATTTTGTCACTCCCGCATCTCCAAAACCATACTCTGGAGTAGCTGAAATTCCATATTTTTTCATCTGATTTGCAATTTCATCACGGACAATAGTACCAGAATATGCTTTAGAGGCATCTCCCATGGAATAGCTGATCACATCTCCAGAAACAAATCGTGGTATCCATCCATAACCAGAAGTATGAAAGTTCTGACCAATACCATCAGCTAAAATTGAATTATGAGCTCTCGTATGACGATACGACTGCATCGTATGTAAGTCTGCCCAATTGGTATAATACCCTGTATGATAAAACAATGGTTCGCCTCCGTAGAAAATGGAAAAGCCATTTTGCGCAGCATGTGCATGACCAACCACTCCATACGGACTAGATCGAAAAGCTACAAATAAATCCTTATTAGGATCTTTTAACGTAGTGTGCATCGCCACATTACCAACATCTCTGAAGTCTTTTGCTAATGCAAGCTTTTCCTTTTCCGGTGCTGGAACTTTTAGTTTTAATGGTTGATGTGAATACCACGTAAGTCGAGGATATTCCGATGCTTTTGATCCATACTTATCGTACAACTCCTCGTATAACAAACCACTTACTGAAGATTGTACTTTGTTCAAAGCTTTTACCAGTGGCACCATATTCTCACTCGACATATCCGTACCATCACCAAAAGAACCAGTGCGATGTTTAATCGGGGAAGTATACAATAAATACTCAGCTACATTTTGATACCAAGGCTTTGAAAAATAGTTAAAGCCGGTTATGCGTGACAACAAATATGGCATCACAAATAAGGTTTCCTGATTCGCTGAGAAATATTTGTTTCCAAGAGCCCAGCCCCCATCGTTCCAACTACCAGTAGGAGCACGAACAATATATAAGTCATAGGCATAATTCAACCACTTGTCTGCTTCTGGATTATGCCCTACCAAGACCAAAGAGTTCAAGAAGAAGTTACGCAATTCGATTTGCCAGAAGTGACTATCATGTAACGCATGTGAAGGTTTATGAATAAACTTTCGATAAGTCTTTTCCTGTGCTTTAGAAAGATCCTTAATAATTTCATCTCTCTCCTCTTGTGTCAACACATCGTAGGCAATATCAAATACTTCCGACTCAACCGCATGATAAGCGACCTCAGTAAAGTCTAACCATTGCTTTAACTCTATAATACGAGCATAAGTCTTCTTAAAATAGCGATATCTTTTCAATGCTTCATCCCTGTATTTCTGATCCTTGGTCAGCAAATACATCATCACCACCTCGGCAGTCTCCTTTGAAAACTTCTTACAGTTATCGCGAGTTCGTTTGGTAATATAAAGATGATAACGCTCCGGCGAAAGCTCTTTCTTTTTTTGTGCCATCACCTCTTTGTTATTGAAAATCAAGACAGGCATTTGCTTTCCAACCTTCTTGTCAATACGCGTTTTCATCTCATTTTTCACATGTTCAGGAAGAATGATCTTACCAACTTGCTCTGGTGTAGCCAACATTCGCGGATGAACCTGCTCAATTGCTGCCTTTAGATCAATAAACGAAGGACTGACAAAGTCGCTTTCATTCCCGGTAACAGAGAATTTAATTGGCTCATGCCACTTCTTTTCGTTTCCCTTTACATACGCATATTGCCAATACCAATCACCTTTTTCTAATGCTTTATGTGTATTGAAGAAGGTCCAGTCCTGTAATTCTGAAGTAATCGTTGTATGATCCTTGAATTTCGAGTCTTTTGAAATTCTAAACTGATACTGATAATCATAGTCAAAGACATAACTGTTATTCCCCTTTTTTTCTTTAATCACAGGCATACAGATGAAAGAAGGGGCATTAAACAATACCTCACCTGATGATGGATATGGATCTGTGCGATATATCGGAAGCAATTCCTCCTTTTCGATTCTTACCACACCATCCTTCTCTTTTGCTGTAGCATTGATCACAGCAGAAAGAACTAATGTGATCAATAAGCTCAATATCATTGCAACTCTTATCATCTTATTAAAAGATTTTTAGATTATTTGATTTTAAGGTTTTCTTATTTGGCCTCCTATATACAAAGAGTCAATCTTTATTCCTTGTTTACGTTCTTTAGAAGTAAATCAGAAAAGCTTAGTCGTTTTTAGTATAAATTTCTAAATCCTTCATTAGGAATGCGGCTTTAAATCCCGCTGTTCCCCTTGTTCTAAAAGCAATCCTACCTTCTGTCAAAGGCTTTTCATCAACTGCATCAAACATTAATGAACCGTCAATCTTCAGCCACAGTTTCTTGCCTATTCGTCCCACTTCAATATCGTGAAATTTACCGGCATACATTACATTTTCTTCTGCTGAACCAAGCGCCGTATTATCTTTCTTTGGATACTTTCGCACAAATGGCGTAAAATTGTGTGGTCCATTTCTGAAAGCAAAGAAATAACAATCGACTTCATCTCTCCAAAAAGGCATAGCCCCATCATGATTCTCAGGAACGGTTAAACCTGTAGATTTACCATGATCACTTGCTGACAGCATTGCTACCAATACAGCTGCGTGAGTCAAGGTCATCGCTTTATATCGAACTATGATATTTTCACCATAACGCTTAGGGCTCACAATCATTGCTCCTTTTGACACATCTGCTTCAGTAATACAAAACTGGTTATGCACTTCGGTGTAGGCTTTACCCAGTCCATAAAAATCCCATTTGGCAAGATCCTGTGGAGATACAACCTCTTTCTGAAAATCCTGAGCCAATTCTTTTTCACTCACCTGAGCAAAGGCTCCTAGTCCAATAAAAAGTAATCCGATTAGTAATAGCTTATTCTTCATTGTTTTATAATTTTTATTTCTTTCGTTTCTGTATGAAGCGTCTTTTGACAAAGGAAGTGGAAGATAATGTCGCATTTCTACAAACATTAGCTTACCTAAAGGCGAGCGTTAGACATCCCCCTTTGGTTCTACACCAACAACCTTTGCTCCATACTCTTAGCTCTTAACGTGTTATTGTTATTATGGTCTACCCACTGTTAGTTGTTTCCGGCCTAGGCAAACTAACGATACCGTTCAACCTTTTAACCGTTAACCTTTCAACCCTTTTCTCAGACGCTGCCAGGAGCTTTACACACTGGCAGGTCTCCGGCCCCCTTTTCCAGGTGAAGCCTTTTTCCGGTTTCCCTTTCTCCAGTCTCCGTTAATAATACTTCGCTACATGTGGTAGTTCATCAACCACCTCCTGCATCTCAACCTTACCATTTTTAACTTCCAGCAACATTGAGCTTCCAGCAATTTTGTGCTTATATGTTTTTCCTTCGAATTCAAAAGCCAGACTTCCAAAATCAATTGCGCCAACACCAGCTTTCACCATGCGCAAAGCAGCTTTCCTATCAGCCTTCAATTCTGCTTCGATCTTCCAACCATTAATTTCAAAAACACCATCATTCTTTTTCACTGGAACATTAAATGTTTCACCATTAGGTTTCACCTGAATAATTGCCAGAAAGCGAGTTTTTCCAACCGTCTCGGTTTTACTTTCTCCATGCCAGTGGTTCACAAACTCAATTCCTCTTTTCTTTCCATTGCCAAGCCAATCCTCTGCAGGCGAGAAGAACTGATCTGTAACATCAAGATTAATTTTATCTCCACTATATAACCATAGCTTCCCTTTTCCTTTACCGTTTTCAGTGTAATATACATTGTCGTTTAAGGCTAAAGTATCCTTGCTATGAATAAGCCACGACCAATCAACTGGTTTATTTGCTTCCAATTCATCATATATCACAATGATATCTTCACCAAGCATACTAATATGTCTGCGGAATTTTGAAACACCAGGTTCCCCAAAACCATTATCCTCATTAGCAACCATATCCCACTTCTTAAATCGTTTAGGATAAAGATCTCTAAAGATCAAACCAGAATAGGCCGCCGATGCATCCCCTAAGGTATAACTCAATTGGTCACCATTCATGAAACGAGCAATCCATCCATAGCCTGAAGTCGTAAATGTTTGTCCCATCCCATCGGCCAATATTGAGTTATGAGCACGAGTATGACGGTAACTATGAACTGAATGAGGATCTATAAAGCTTGAATAATAACCTGTTCTGAAAAACAATGGCTTACCTCCATATTGTATATTAAAGGAATTCTGACAAGCATGTGAGTGTCCATACAGTCCAAAAGGAGAAGAACGGAACGAAAGCATTAGATTCTTTTCAGGCTTCAATAAATTTGTATGCATTGCCACAATACCTACATCCCTAAAACATCTTGCTCTCTTAGGTGACTTAATTGCCTTAACTTTTGCCAGATCAGCAATCTCTGGTTGATACATGTACCAATAAATATTACCATCCTCATAAAGAGACATAGGCAATTTACACTCTTCATCTTTAGGCTCACGTATACCTCTCACGTTCTGCGGATGTCCAAGTATTTCACCCAAATTAGAATACATCATTCCATGACGATCACCATTAATTGTAGTCATTGCACGAACAAAATCCATATTGTTTTCACGCTTTATATCGGCATTATCTCCATAGCAACCCGAAACGTGTCCCACAGGAGAAGTATAAGCCATATATGCTGCAACATTATGATACCAAGGCTGATCGAAATAATTCACTCCAGTAAATCGCGACAAGATAACAGGCATTGTTATCAATGACTCTTTATTCGCATCAAAATATCCGTTGCCAGGAACCCAAGATCCATCATTTAAACTTCCTACAGGAGCTCTCATTGACCAGACCTCATAAACATACTTCATCCAGTTTTCTGTTTCTGGCACATGATGTGCCAATGCCAAAGCAGATACAAAAAAGCTCCTAAAGTGATGTTGCCATAGGTGGTTATCAATCGAAAAATGTTCTCCTTTGTGTAATATATGATGATACGAGTCCTCTAGATATTCCTTCAAAAAAGACTGAATTTCCATTCGGACATTCTCACTCAAACGATCGTAACAAACGTCATAAACCAACGTTGAAATAGTCACATAAAAACCTTCTGTAAAGTCATTCCAATAGTCTGCTTCTATGATTTTATTATACCGATCTTTCAAATAATCATATCGACGTAGTGACTCATCCATATACTTTTGATCACCAGTAATCAGATAGGCTTTTATAAATTGCTCGAAATCCTGCTTCTCACTTCTATAAATTTCTTTGGTTCGCTTGGCTACAAACAACCTAAAATTAGATTCACTCAACGCAGCTTTACGTTTCGCAAGATCTTCTTTATTCGAATAAATCAATGTCTTTGGCAAATCTTTCCCTAATTCTCCATCAACTTTTGAAATAAAAGAAGTCACTTCTGATGCTGGAAATTTCATATTGCCAATATCCTCTTTCTCACAGAAAATACGAGGATGACTTTTGGGTATGCGCTGTAATACCTTTTCAAAGCGAGGAATAACAAATACCCTTTCATCACCAGTTATCTCAAATGAGATAGGTTCTGACCATTTTTTTTCTCCGCTCTCCCTATTCACAGTTGCATACTGCCAATACCATGTTCCTTTCGATAAAGCTTTGTGGGGATTAAAAAATGCCCACTCCCGTAAATCAGATGTTATTGTTGAAGCTCCCGTGAAATCTTTGTTTTTAGAAACTCTCCCCTGATAAAGATAAGCATCATCCCACTTGTAGGTATTAACACCTGACTTACTTTTAACCATAGGTGACCAGTAAAACCAAGGCGCATTTCTGTCGACAATACCACTTGATGGAAATGGCTCTAATCTCATCAACGGAACAAGATACTCCTTTTGTAAGGACAACTCCGCTTGTTGTGAAAATCCAGTATTAGCAATAAAAAGCAATCCTATTGCTGCTATTAGTTTATTGAATTGCATGCGTATCATTCTATTATATATTAACCTGATCATTGGTTTCATTCTGCCATTGCTTTAAAGCAACGATCAATTCTGCTTTCTTCTCTGCATAATCTGGATTATCCGATAAATCATTCATTTCTCCCGGATCATTATACAGGTCGAATAATTGTTCTCTATTGTCCCCTTTGCTGTAAACAATATACTTATAACGATCTCCACGAACAGCTCGTCCTGTTATGCCAAAGCTTTTTGCATTCTCAGCAAACTCAGTCTCCATAAACAAATACTTTCGTTCATTTAGTGAAGTTCCTTTAACACCATATTGTGCGCTCATTCCTTTCAATTCTGAAGGTTGCTTACCCCCAGCATAATCACAAAATGTAGGAATAAGATCAAGTCCTGTATTAACTAGCGACGTATCATTAACTCGAGCCTTACCTTTAGTCAGATGACTAATAATAAACGGCACATTGGTAGCCTCCTCATACAAAATCTGCTTCTGATTTAATCGATGTGAGCCATTTCCATCACCATGATCAGAAGTAAAAACAATAATCGTATTATCAAGATATCCATTACGCTCTAACGACTCCAATACAAGTCCCACATAATGATCAACCTTTTCAACCAAACGATAATAGGCCCAGCTATAATGACGCCATTTTTCATCTTTCCATCCTACCGTTGGATATTGTTTTGGAGATTTTAAATGCATTTCCCGTACAAATGATGGCTCACCTTCTGGTATTTCAAGATTATCAGGTAATGGAGGACATTGATCGTATGGAGGAGGAGTTTCAATCTCATCCATCCTTAATTTCTGACCTCTGGCAAACTCACAAATATCATGAGGATTTATAAACGATGCCACCAAAAAGAATGGCTGCTTGCGCTTCTTCTTAAGAAAATCGCCGCAATCAGCAGGAATTGAAGCATCCTGCCAATCACGTCGCTTTGTATTTGTTATAAAATCAAATCCATGCAAATCAATATCTGAAACAGGAATAGGTAAATGCCATTTCCCAACATAGCCTGTATCATAACCAGCCTTCTTCATGATTTTACCCATAACCTTTACGTCACGTCCCCAGTAACCATCTTTTTCTGGTAAATTGACTGTTGCTTTCATCTCATGAGGATACTTACCTGTGAGCATTGATGAACGACAAGGACCACATAATGGTTGCGGACAATAAGCTTTTGTAAATGTTGTTCCTTTCTCTGCTAACCGATCCATATTAGGTGTCTTCAACCATTTATTTCCCCGATGACTCATGGCTGTTGCCATTTGCTGATCCGTCATAATAAAAAGGATATTAGGTTGCTCGCTACTCTCTGCATTGTTCCCGAAAATCGAAATTCCAGGCATGGCAGTCAGGGCTCCTGCCGCAGATGTATTCTTTATGAATGTTCTCCTATCCATGGTTCTATAATTTTTTTTGTTGATTTTCATGTTTAATTCTTCCAACGCTGAACCTCTTAAAAGCTATTCTACAGAGGTTCAATCCTCAAGACTAAAATCACTACACCAAAATTAACTCCTTTTAAAAGTGTCTCGATTCAATATCTCGCAGAACAATTTCACTCTCGTTCAAAAGAAATACAGTTTCGTTGAACGATCAGGATTTAGCCATATTTTCCACCTATTTGAACGATTGTAACCCCATCTAAAATCGCTTAAACCTAAATTTTGTCCTCGTAACCATCTGTTATCTAACTTTCATCATATTTACCTATATCCCGAACAATATTACCAAGTAGAATTCCAGTTATCTTTTTACTTTACATTTGATTTCAAATTAACAAACAATGAACAGGATAATTCTAATCACACTGCTTAGTCAACTTTTGTTGATCACATGTATCAATGCACAAAACAAACAGCATCCCCGGTTATTTTTCCAACAGGATGAAATTAAATCATTGCAAGCCTATCGCACGTCTTCCCACACTGATGAATGGGCTAGTCTTGTGGAAAAAAGCAAGCGTCTAAAATCTGAAGTATCATTTGAGAAAAATTCCCCACGCATTCTCAGGGGTGAAACAGAAAACCTAATGGCAATGGCACTGGTACAACTTCTAGAACCAGATCAGCCTTACAAAGCTTATATTAGAAAAAGTATACTTCAATTCGTAAACTGGGAAGAATGGGACCAATGGATTGCAGGAAAAGCCAAAGGGCCAAATGACTTGGCATTAGGACAGGCATTGATAGCCACATCTGGAGCATACGATATAAGTCATAATCTATTTACATCGCAAGAACAAAAAGAAATAGACCAACGTCTGATAGCTATTGCTGATCACTTTCATCATGAATATGGCCGATTCTCTACAGAACGTTTCGACATCATGCATTGTAATCATGGCATCAATGCTTATGCAGCCTTAACAGCAGTACTTTATACTGTCGACAACATCTCTCCAGCGATTAAAACAAAATGGGAGAAAACATTAAGCCACAAATATGAGACATTGACAGGAGCAATGAACAATTACATGTCGGATGGTGCATCAGACGAAGGAGCAACGTACTTTATGTTCCAACTTAAAACTTATATGCAATGGTTTGAGATGATCCGAAATCATCAGTTTAAAACCAAATCACAACCATATAGCGACTTAGATTGGTTTAAAAATACCTCAACCTACTGTTTATACACTATCCTACCTGGTGGAAAAGACAATTTCGGAGGATTAGCACGTTTTGCAGATTGTAATCCTAACTTTTGGGGAGATCCTAGGTGTGTATTTCCAGCCTTAGCAAAAGCTCTTGATGATCCTATTGCAAAATGGTTGGCCAATGACTTACAATGTGATGGAGTTGAAGAGTGGCGTGATCAGTCAAAAGATACAGTAGAACGCGGGAATTCAAATTTCAAGGGTGATGTATGGCGATACATATGGAAAGCACCTAATGTTCAATCAGCTGATATCACGCAATACCCTAACTGGCACTTTTTTGAAGACCTGGGAATATTTGCCTGGCGTTCATCATGGGCCAACGATGCAACCTATTTCACTTGTCGCTCGGGTCAGCATTATCAGGGACATGGACAGCCAGACGATGGACAGTTTATGCTTCATAAAGCTGGCGTACCTTACATCTCTGACTTAGGCTATTCTAATCCAAAAACAACAAAAGAACACAATGTTTTACTGGTCAATGGTAAAGGACAAATAGGAGAAGGACAAGACTGGCCTAATTTTGGTTCATTCCCTAACAATAAAGACAACTGGGGTGAGACAAAATTCTTGCTCACAAACAATAATACGGACAAGCTTTCAACACCATATTTCGATGTCGTACTTAATCCAACCAACCTGTACGATTCCACCTGTTTAAAAGAATGGCAAAGAGAAATCATTAACCTTGGTGACTTTTACATCCTTAAAGATGTTATTAAAACAGAAAAAGAAGCAGAACTAGAACTACTATTACACAGTTCAGTTACAGAACCAGGAAATGAAGGAGCGTACGAATACGTGAATACTCGAGATCAGAATCCTTTCCATGTAGTTAATAACAATACTTGGAAATTGACTCCTTCAACAGAACCTTGTGAGCCACTTTACATCTATGATCTTACTGCAGACCAATGGAATTCCAGTATTGAAGAATCGTGGTTTTACGACAACTATGTACGTAAGAAAAAAGGCAATGGTTTTACGCAACAGGGATATCATCTTTCTAGAAAAACGAACGGAGCAATCGGCAACTCAATTGTGGTTATGGGCTTTGAAAATTCGGTTAAAGACTTATCATTTCATTCAACACCAAACGGAGTCGTTATAAGAAGAAACAGTCAGGAGGTAGGAAATATCACCTGGAAGACTTCAAACACAATGAGTGGATATTACAGTCATTCAAAAGGGGAAAGCTACATTCTTCGCAACTCAACGAAAATAGACAGTGATGACTTTTCGCTACATGCGAATGAGAAAATCAGCGGTATCATTACTTTAATGAAGAATAAGTCAGAGCTTAATCTAAAAGTCGCTCAACCAGTAAATATTAAAATACAAGATTGGAACTACCCTGTTCCTCAATCAATGTCAGGTAATACGTGTAAAACTTCACGATCAGGAAACACTCTAAACATCACTATAACTCAAGCAGGAGATTATAAACTAAGATAAAGAAAGAGACCAGGCTATCAATAAATATAGCCTGGTCTTATATTTTTCAATCTTCAATAGTTAGTGGTCATCACTTTGTGAATTTAATCCCAACCTTACCATTATAAGTACTTCCCACATTTATTCGTTTATAATAATTTCCCCAAAGCAGACTATTGTAATCCCATTTATCATTGATAATCAACACATTTTCATTAGACACCTTATCGAATCGACAAGCTTGTTGTCCGTTAGACACCACCTCAAGCTCTGCATTTGAGGAGGAAATAGAGTAAGAGTAAATGTGCTCTTTTAATGCTCGCACAATATTCGAGTATGGTAGCTGCTTCTTTAATCCAAAATAATAGTATCCTTGTGAATCCAACTCCCATCGGTGCCCCGGTTTTTCCCAGTAATTCATCTTTGGCATTTCTGACAAGTGTGCTATTCCTTTTGGACATCCAAGATCACCATCAGGATAAGCTGTGAAATAAGCGTTCCTATCCCAGGCGATCTTTTCAAAGTTATCACCCATTATAAATCGTAAGCCTAATTCCTGGATATTCTTATTAGCAGGTATCCTGTCTACATGATAGTCGATACTACATACACCATTTTCATCAAGCTTAATGATATAATCAACCGATATTTCGCCATAATTACCTTGCGTTTTTATTTCTGCAATGCCATCTTTTATATCAACATGTAGGTCTTTCATTTTCCAATCTTTACCATATTGATCCATTTGAATAGTGGAATATTGAATAGCTTTACCAGGCAACTTTAAATTCAAATAAGGCCCTGATTTAACAACTTCCTGATCATTAACCGTTAGATTCTCAAGAAGACCACTTTGTTTATTAATAGTAACAGCATACTGCTTACCACTTATACGCAATACTTCATTGTTCTTCACAACCTTAAGAATTCCCTCACTACAAGCCAGCTGTTCTGTTTTTCGTTCACCTAATTGCAGGTTATATTCATCCACCAAGCATGTATCATTTTGATAGAATTGAATATTCAGCTTTTGACCAGACGCCCAATCCTGGGCGGGGAATACAAGTTCTCCTTTAGTATGAGGCGCTAGACTCACTCCATTCAACAGTCCAGTGTTTCCATTATATTTCCACTGAATCTTCAACTCTGAAAAATCGGTATGATCGAAACGATTATGGACAGGAACAGTAAGAACCTTATTGGTTTTAAAATCATCAATTTGCTTTTGATAGATTTTAGTAGGAGAATACGCCTTTTTCGTTCCCCAAAACTCTGGTTTCTTTCTACGCCAGGCATCAACAATCCCCCACTCACCATAACCAACAGTAGGTCCCATATAAGTTGCAGGAATAACATTCTTATCGAGGATTCCCCACCATTCATTGAAACCATCAAGATCTTCGGGAAGCATAAATGTTTCATCAAGCATACACCATATAGCACCTCCCAATCCTCCTGGAGCTTCGAACACTTTGGTCCACATACTATCAAGACTTTGTCCCCAGAAACTACGAACATTAGGATCTTCTTTTAATTCAAAATTATTGTAGCAAGCCACATGGGCCCACTCATCAAACAATACAGGCATGGGCTCATAATTGAAATCCTTGGTTTGAATTCCATACTGATTCAGATTACCTCGCCAGTCGGGGTAATGCATACTCAGGATCTCATAATTAATCAAACTATCAGGAACCTGTCCAGGATAACTATATATTATCGGTCTGGTTAGATCATTATTTTTCATCCACTCATACGATTTGATGAAATTATGGCCAAAAGTATTTTCATTACCAATGGACCAAATAATGATACTAGGATGATTCCGATGATTATCGACCATCTCCTCCAATTGAGAAAGATATCTTGAGGAAAACTCAGGATCAGCCTGAGAAGCACCGCTGGCCCTATAAGCTTCAGTCCGATGAGAACCAACAAAACACACAGCCGTCTCATCTTCTACATAAATCCCAAATTCATCACAATATTTTAAGAAAGTCTCTGACGGAGGATAGTGTGAAGTACGAATAAAATTCATATTACATTCCTTGGCTAACAACACATCCTTCAAGTCATAATCTGCCGTAGTAGTCCTTCCCAACGTAGGATGAACATCATGACGACATGCTCCACGAAGCTTTACAGGATTTCCATTTACTAATAACTTGTTTCCATCAACCTTCACCTCCCTAAAACCAATACGTTGAGATTGAGACAGCACTTCATCATTTGCCACAAACAACCGAGTAACCAACGTATATAAATTTGGATGCTCTGCATCCCATTTCTTTGGATTTTCTACCGGTAAGTTAATTTCACCTCGAGATACTTCCAGGTTTCTTTCCCATGCTGTTACTAGTTCATCATTAGAGTCTAGTAATTCGAATGCAGCCTTTAACGAGTTTGCATTACTCACTTCATAATAAATTTTCAAATTAGCATCTCTATAATCATCATCTAATTCAGTCTCAACATAAAGCTGTTTGAAATGGCATGCCGGAAGTGCAACCAATTCTACATCACGAAGAATCCCCCCGATTTGATGTTTGGCATAACCACTACCATACGAGATATCATCAGCACGATCAGTAACCTCAACTGTAATAATGGCCTTCTCTCCAGCTTTAACCTTGTCCGTTAGATCACAACTCCATTTGGTAAAGCCACCCCAATGATCACGAACAAATTCTCCATTCACCCATACTTTGGCATAGCTATAAACACCATAGAAATTAAGCAATACACTCTTATTCTCGAAATCGTCAGGGACGCTTATTTCTTTCTTATAAACGAACGGTTGATCATGCTTAATTGCAAATCCCTGCATCTGACATTCTCCTGGAACTGAAATATCGTTCCACGATTTAGTATCTACACTATTTTCCCAAAATTTCTCGGGAGGATTCATTGTAAACTTCCATGTTCCATTCAGCAAAATCTCAGGGTACTCTACACCTGCAACCTGCAGTTCATAAATTGGTTGCTTCTTACTGCAGCCCCAACTGACAAACAGCAATATCAGCAATAAATAATTTAATTTTGTGATCATTGTTCGATATGGTTTAGTTATTCTTTTAATCCATTTAAGTGAAATCGATGCACTGGAGCACCCTTTATACTTGTTTTTATCTTAAATACTGAGCCGCTAAGAGGATATCTCTTCAACTCATCTTCAGTAAGTCCTTGTGAAGCTGTTGTTACATACAATTCTGTTAAATCTTTTCCGCCAAAACAGCAACTGGTAACCAATGGGGCAGGAATATCCACCTTTTCCAATAATTCTCCACTGTTAGGATTCCAACGAGACACATTGGCTCCGCCCCAATGAGCAATCCATAACATTCCTTCACTATCAATACACATTCCATCTGGAGCTCCATGCTCTTTTGACACACAAACAGCCTCTACCGGATGCACTATTGCTCCTGAAGTCTCATCATAATCATAACACATCACCTTATAGGTATCCGTATCAATAAAATACATCTGCTGATTATCCAGACTCCAAGCCATTCCGTTTGAAATTGTTAATCCCGACAACCTTAGATCGATTTGCGAATCATTATTCAGACAGTAAAGATTTCCAGCATATTTCTTTACATCCATATCCATTGAGCCAATCCAAAATCGTCCCATAGAATCGCATTTTCCATCATTAAAGCGATTATTCGGTATATCCTTTTCCGGATCAACAATCTTTTTGAATGATCCTTTTATTCTATCATAAAGTGTTAAGCCACGTTTTAATGCAAGTAAATATGTTCCAGCTACTGAGGTTAGCACCACTGCACTTATCTTCTCTTTAAGGACTACAACTTCCAATCCATTATCTTCCACACAAAAGAATTGCAGCAGTCCCTTTTCAATATCTACCCAAACAAACTCTTTATTTCGCTCATCCCATAGAGGACCTTCGCCCAATATATTATTGGCCTCAACAATCAACTCTACCTTCATCATACATCTTGCATTATTGCAGAACGGCCACCATCCATAAGATAAGTCGTTCCTGTTATAAATCCAGCAAATTCACTACACAGGAAAGCACAAAAAGCACCAACCTCACCTACATCCCCTAGCTTCTGTACCAGATGGATATTTTCAACCTCCTGACGTTTCTTCATAGGATCAGGAAACGATTCAAACCACTTATCCCCGCCTTCGGTTTGAATAAAACCAGGAGCCAGACCAACAACCCTGACTTTAGGCCCCCATTGAACAGCCAAAGCTTTCACCATTCCGGTGATTCCAGCCTTCGAAACATTATATGGAAAGCAATCAGGCAATGTCGCATATGCATGATTCGAAGTCATTAACAATACTGTTCCTTTATTTTCACACAGCTGAGGATAGCATGCTTTTGACATTAGCCAATGAGACTTTAGATTTAAGTCCATATTATCATCCCAGAAAGTTTCATCGCAAGCAGCAGGATTAGTAAACATGTTTCTGCCTGCATTAGAGATAAGTATATCGATACGACCTAACTGATCCACAACACTATTAATAAAAGCATTTATTGATGTCTGATCTTTCACATCAACACGCATATACATAGCCTTACGACCTCGTTCTTCGATTTCCTTTATAAAATTCAAGACCTTATCGCTTGAGGAATCACTTAATCCGCATCCTGCAATATTACAACCAGCATCAGCTAAAACTTTTGCAACGCCTAATCCTATTCCCTGCGTTGAACCGGTAACAATAGCGACTTTGTTATTTAAATCGATTGATAGCATAACTTGAATTTTTATACATAAAAACCATCTCTTGCTTCACGTATCCCAGGATGCTTCTCCATTTCTTCCTCAATCAAGTCAACACCAAGACCCGGACGATCCGATAGAACTAATTTACCATTTTCTATTGGAAGAGCATGATCAATAATTTGATCTCTCCAAGTTACGTCATTAAACATGAATTCCTGGCGGAAGAAGTTTGGTACCGCTGCACAGACATGTGCGCTCGCCAATGTAGATAATGGTCCGTTAGGATTATGTGGGGCCAAAAGCACATTATAAGCCTCCATCATGGTAGCCATTCGTTTCATTTCTGAAGGACCTCCACAACGGGTAATATCAGGCATCATTATATCACAGACCCCCAATTCCAGCAATCTTCGAATACCATGACGCGTGTAGTGACGTTCTCCCACACAAATAGAGACTGCAGGATTCAACCTATCGCGAAAAGCCTTCAAAGCCTCAGGATTTTCAGGTCCCAACGGCTCTTCAAACCATGTAATATTCAAGTCAGCTAAACGGTTACCCATCGTTATTGCAGTCTTGGCATTTAGCATCGCATGAGTCTCAATCATAATATCCACATCATCTCCAACAGCATTACGTACAGCCTTTGACACATCATAAGAGTAATCCATTTGTGATTCAGTAAGCGCAAGATTTGTTGAAAGATCAGCACCATAAAAGTAATTTGTATGAGCAAACGGATCAAACTTAAGGCCTGTAAATCCATTTTCTACAACCTTTTTTGCCTGTGCTGCATAATCATTAGCATTAAATCCTCCTTTGGTAAACCAATAATTAGCATACAAAGTTATTTCCTTACGAAAAGCTCCCCCTAAAAGTTCATAGACAGGCACGCCTAGCACCTTACCTTTCAAATCAAGTAATGCCATATCCAATCCACTAATAGCACACATACTAGCACCAAAAGGCCCCACCCAGTTTAAGTCTCGATACAATTTTGTCCAGAGGTAATCTATACGCATGGGATCCTCTCCAATAATACGTTCTCCCAAATGCCTGGCTGCAGCTTCAACAATAGGACTTCCAGGCCAGTTTGTTGCTTCGCCCACACCGGTATAGCCTTCATCTGTATATATTTTTAGCATGGTCCAGTTGTATTTCACTCCCTCAACTAACCACACTTTCACTTCAGTTATTTTCATTCTATGATTTTTAGATTATTAGGTTCTCCAATTCTTAGATTTTCAGATCTGTCGATTAGGAGAAGTAAACTCCATTAGTTAAACTAATCCTTCTACATGATTCCATATTTTTCGAATGCCTCCACTGCACTCATTCCATCCTCAATGGCCTTCTGAACGATCTTCTCTCCTCTTGCCTTCTCCAGGGCTCCTTCGATCACCTCTTTCTCTATTGATTGTGGTACCACACACACACCATCCATATCTCCCATAATAATATCGCCCGGATGAATCCGCACTCCATTCATTTCAATGGGAACTCGATAATCGATCACTTTCCCCCTTGGAGCCTGATCCTGAGCATAGCGACCATAGGAGAATGTGGGGAAATCCAATTCTAAAATACCTTTAGTGTCCCTGGAAAATCCATCAACTACAGCACCAACAGCACCTAGTTTCAACGCCCTGGTACTCATCAATTCTCCCCATAATGCATAATTAGGAGAAGCACCAGAGCATACATATACTTCATTTTCTTTCAAGTCATCCAATGCCTCAAGCATTAAACCAAAAGGTTTACTCAAAACCGGATTAGCCCCATTACTTAGCTCTTCAAAGCAATCGGCCTCCAGCACTGTCATCGCTCTGCCAGCAACAATCATATCGTCGCGAAGAGGTTGTAATCGAGGAGAAAGAAACTGATGGGTATATCCCATCTTATCCATAATATCACCAATCACTGAACTCGTAAGCTCAGTACGGATTATTTCGAACAATCTATTATCGTCAGTAAGTTCGTTCATTGTGTTTCATTAATTCTTTAGAAATATTTACACTGCAAAGTTATAGGGTGAAGAGATCTATTTTCTACACTATATTCATATTCATTTCAACTTTATTATTATTTTTGAATAATATAATCCAAATACTAATGAAGCCATTCTATACAAAAGCGACACACGAATACGATAATTCAGTAACCATAAGATATGATGAACGAGCCAATTTCTATCCTCATTGGCACTTTCATGATGAGTATGAACTTGTATATATACATAAAAGTGCAGGTATTAGATACGTAGGCGATAGCATTAATCCATTTCAGCCAGGAGATTTGGTATTATTGGGTAGCAGACTACCACACATATGGATAAACAAGCCAGAAGAGTCACAAGACAAACAAAAAGAACAAACTCTCGCAGCCTCCTCAATAATCCATTTTCAACGTCAATTTATCCATAACAGCTTTTTTGAGCTACCATTAATGAGTGCCGTAAAAACCTTATTCGATCGCTCATCAAGAGGTATACGATTCATTAACTTCAATAATCCTGAACGGTACTTAAAAGCTATTGAAGAAAGTAACTCAACGGAAAGAATCATTGAAGTATTCAAGTTGTTATCGGCCTTAAGCCAACATCAATCATTTGAACTATTAAGCAGTAATGACTATTATCAAGTAGCATCAGAACAAAGAAGTGATCGACTGTCAAAGATTCATAATTACATAGCGACTCATTTTAGAGAGAAAATAAGTTTAGATATACTTGCCGATATTGCACATATGTCGCCGCAAGCATTTTGTACCTATTTTAAAAACAAAACAAGGAAAACAGTCTTTACTTATATTAATGATTTAAAGATCGGTTACAGTTGCAAACTACTAATAGAAACCGATTTAAACATAGATCAAGTAGCCCACCAGAGCGGCTATAACAACACCACATTTTTTAACAGGAAATTTAAAGAAAAGATGAACATCACTCCGATGACCTATAGGAAGAATTTCAACATGTAAAATGGGCCATTCCAGTCGGAATAGCCCAATATATTAATTATAATTTTATCACCTCACTGGCAGCAAGTAAAAACGCACCTGAAGCATAAACCTCCCAATCATTTTGAGAGAAGTTACGCTGAGGAGCAGCTCCTACAGGTTGAGCATATCCTAACATACCATCCTTAGCCACACACTTATTTAAAGCCACCCAAGCTTTTTCAACAACAGGCATATAAGTAGCGCGATCAAGCAATCCATTATTAATACCATACGCCAGTGCGTAGGTCATGAATGAACTTCCACTGGTTTCACCATGAGGATAGGAATAAGGATCAAGTAAACCAGCTCGCCATAATCCATCCTTAGGTTGAAGTTCTGCCACACGCTTCACCATTTTCTTGTATATTGCTTCATATTTTGGGCGAGTCGGCCAATCAGCAGGCAAGTCTTTCAGCATCATTACAAGTCCTCCAAGCACCCAGCCATTACCACGAGACCAGAAGATTTTTTCACCATTCTTTTCTGCCTTCTTGTCTTTGTATGTTTCATCTTCCCACACATACCTTAAATCACGAGCAAATAAATTCTCTTCATCATCCCATAAATAATCAATGGTTTCCTGGTATAATTTATCAGATAGCTCCAGGTATTTATCCTCCCCTGTAAAGACACCAAGTTTAACCAATGTAGGAGGAGCCATATATAAAGCATCGCACCAACACCAGAAGCACTTTCTCCAATCTTTTCTATTTGGCTGGAAAGGAGGTTTAACGGTGAACATCTTATCGATGGTATCGCGCAAAGCCTTGATATAAGCTTCCTTTTTATCCTGACGATACATTTCTAAATAAGTCTGACCGATAGCAATATCATCAGCATGGAACCAACGAGGTCCTGGCTTTTGATTATTTTCCTCGAACATTTCCTCACAAGCCGTTAGGTATTTTTCGTCAGAAGTAGTTTTATAAGTCGCAAATACTCCATTATACAGTGGAGCATTATGCCACTCATACTTCTTCCATTTAGGATGAGCAAGCTGCCAGTCGGCCACTTTCTCCATCGTTTTTAAAATACGCTTTTCTTTAAAATACTTTTTACTGTTTCCTCCTGCCAATAACAAACCAGGTAGAATCAATAGAGAGATACAAAATGCTAATTTCTTCATACTTCTTATTGCTTATTCATTTTCAATTCTTCATCACAATCAATATATACTTTGTAGCAATTGACGTCACCCAAATTTACCACTCTTTAAAACAGTAACAGTTAAATATCATCCAGAAAAGATATAATTTGGTTGAAAATACCCATCGAAATTACCAATGTTAACCATCGAAATTAACCTTAGTAGAAATTAGCACATCCCAATTTTACCCACCTATTTTTGCACCGTCAATTCAGAAAAACAGAAAATAGATGATTAACGGGAACACATATCAGGCAACACCTCCATTACAAGCACACAACTCAAAAGAGCTTGTATTAAAGGAGCAATCGTTGTTTTTATCAGAGTATGCTTCCACACTCATGGGCTCAGGAGTCCACACATCACGGGTCATCAGAAATACCAAACGCATTGGGAAAGCACTAGGATTAGAAGTAACCGTTTCGGGATTACACAAATCGCTAATACTATCAGTGGTAGCTGATCATACCGGAGACAGCTTTAGTACAATGGTTGAAATCCCACACAGTCCGATAAGTTTTGAAATAAACACCAATCTTAGTCGACTAAGCTGGGAAGCACATGATGAACAACTATCATTTCATGAGATAGTCAAACGCTTCACAGGTCTGGTAAGTCGGCCCAAACTACATCCAATAGTTGTACTTATTCTTTCATCATTTGCCAACGCCTCATTCTGTGCATTATTCGGAGGAGATTGTTTTGCCATGGGTATCGTTTTTTCCGCGACCTTAATAGGCATGTTCACTAAGCAGCAAATGCTTGCAAAGGATATCAATCTATTTCTTAGTTTTATTACCAGTGCATTTATTGCATCACTGGCAGCGTCAACATCAGTAATATTCAATACAACTTCAGATATAGCCATAGCAACCAGTGTTTTATTTCTTATTCCAGGTGTCCCTTTAATAAACGGTTTTATGGACATTATGGAAGGACACGTAATTACGGGAACAGCACGCCTGATCAATGCACTTTTACTCGTATTATGTATTGCCATCGGTATGTCTGGAACAATCATGCTTACAAAACACATTTCAATTTAATCAGAAAAAGCAATACAATGATATTCACAGATATTCTATATGATGCCGGTTTCGCAGCAATCGCAGGCATTGGTTTTGGTGCTATTTCAGATCCTCCACTAAAGGCTTTCAAGGGCATTGCAATATTAGCAGCATTCGGACATGCCACTCGATTCTGCTTCATGAATTATGCTGGACAAGATATTGCTTCGGCATCATTAATGGGAGCCCTTATCATTGGTTTGGGAAGTTTTCTTATAGGACGAAAATTACAGTGTCCGATGACCGTATTATCAATACCTGCATTACTGCCAATGGTTCCCGGTATCTATTTTTACAACACGATACTATCACTAATTATGTTTTTGCGTAGTGCTGGTGACACACCACAACACATGGCGCATATGCAAGATATCGGATCAAACTTTATGTTCGCATTCACTACAACTTTCAATCTGGCCATAGGAGCTACACTTCCCCACTTCATTTTTAAAACAAAAGCATTCACATTAACAAGAAATAAACGATAATAAAATGGAAATTTTCTGGAGAACAATCAGTGATTACAACGCCGCTACCTGGACATTCCAGCTTCTACTAATCATCATCGGTAGTATTTTAACAATCAGTCTTTATCGCGATCCCAACGAGAAGACAAAAAAAGCAATGAAGCTATTCATGGTATTCTTAAACCTTTGGATAGCCATTATATACTATCTGGTATTCTGTTCAGACAGAAACTACTACTATATTTTTGCTATTTTCTGGGCTATTGTCGCATGTATTTGGTTATATGATCTAGCAAAAGGAGGATATCGACTGGAACGATCATACAAATACGATAAAATAGCGTTTGTACTATATGCTATTCCTTTCATTTATCCCGCAGTTTCCTTTGCCAGAGGGATGTCATTTCCCAGTGTCACATCACCTGTAATGCCATGCACCGTTACCATTTTTACCTTAGGACTACTCATGTCATTTTCGAAGAAGATCAACCTTTTCTTAGTACTATTCCTATTTCACTGGGCATTATTAGGAATCTCTAAGATCTATCTTTACAAAATACCTGAAGATATCCTTTTAACAATTTGCACAGTCCCTGCTGTTTTCTTGTATTTTAAAGAATATATAAGCTCTGATATATGCACCAATTCAAAGCCTGGCAATCATGCAATTAACCTTATATTACTTGGTACATGTTCAGTTATAGGAATCGTATTCAGCTACGTTATTTTTAAAAGTTTTGGGTATTTATAATATTATCCTTTTATTGCTAACAGAATGATTCACAAATCCTCTCAGCTTTTTTGAGATATAATAATACAAACAAATGGAATTAAGACAGCTGAAATATTTTATACAAGTAGCAGAAAGCTTAAATTTCACTGAAGCCTCGAAGAAGCTCTTCATAACGCAGAGTACAATATCACAGCAAATAAAACAGTTGGAAGAAGAACTGAATGTTCTACTATTCGACCGTAGCGAGAAACAAATATGTCTTACTGAGGCAGGATTAGAATTCCTGCCTCATGCTGTAAAAGTCATTCAAGATGCAGAGTATGGCAAACAACGATTGCTAGATCTTCAAAATATAAGAACAGGAGAGTTAACAATAGGAGTGAATTACAGCTTTAGTGGCTTATTAAAAAATACAGTTGTTAAGTTCTTGACTTTATACCCTAACATCAAACTCAATATTCTCTATAAAACTGTCAGTGAGTTAATCGAGATGGTTCGAAAAAGAGAAGTAGACTTTGTTCTATCCTATAAGCCTGTTTGGGAAGAAAGAAGTATCGAAAGTATGGATTTATTTAAGACACATCTTTCTGTGATCGTTCACAAAAACCATCCACTGAGTAAGTCTAAAAGAATATCCATAGATGAGATCAAACAATATCCATTGGCACTACCATCAAAAGGATTGCATGCACGATCAAAACTTGATGCATCTCTATATGCCAACAGGACAACGCTTCATCCTAAAATAGAATTAAATGAAGCCAATATTTTACTACAATTAGTTGAAACAGGAGATTGGATTACTATTTTATCGTCATCCACCATATTTGGTCAGAAGAATTTCAAAGCTATTCCTTTAGCTGGAGACTCTTTCGACATGCAAGCAGCATTACTTTGGATAAGAGATAGCTATCAGAAATTTTCTGCCAAAGAATTCATAAAGATAATGCTGGAAGAAGAATGCTATATGGCTTCGCCTTCTGGAAAACGGAAAAAAGAAAACAGGAAAAAGGATCGTTAAGGTGCCAAAGCTGGAAAGATCTGGCAGCGTTTACCAAACCTGGCAGTATCAAAACTACAACACTATAAAAAGTCCCATGGATACCATACCATAGTTTTGCCTGAGACAGATATTGAAAAACAAAATGGTAGAACGAAATAGGGATTATGAAGAGAAAATATCTCCTTCATAATCTTCGCCATAAAATTTCAAGTAATCCTCTTTAAACTTCTTCTCTGTCAATGCCGCAGACTTATGCTTATCCATTCTCTTCAATAGTTCAATTTTCTTTGACACAGCAAATTCATCCACAGCGTCATTCAACAACAACACATTTATTAATTCCAATTTGTGTTTTGCTGATATTGATTCATCATCAATTAAATTAGCCAAACTCTCAATAACCTGATTCGTTATTTCATTTTTAAATTCATCTGCCCATTCTTCTTCAATATTCTCAAGAAAACAACCACGTGACAGAACTTTGGCAAGTACCAGAGTATCTTTATTATTACTTGATTCAATGACTTTACAGTATTCGCCCAAATCAACAAAAACATCAATATCAGTCTCGATTCTAAACAATTGTTCTTCAGCAATCAACTCAAGTCCATCAATTTCACTCAAAACATCACGCAAGCGCTTCATTGCAACACGTCGATTATTCAATGCATTTTTATGTGATGCCTCTCGCCATAATAACTCTGTTAATTTCTTCGAATCGATACCATCTCCATCCTTCCCAAAGGAATTGAGCAGGATAGCTATAAAAACACTCTTGATCTTTGGGGTGAATAATTTAGTATAATCATTCCCTTGTGTATCGACAATTTTAAAGTTTCCAAAGAGATAAATAGACAACTTGGTCTGTTGATCAATACTTTCAACGCTTTTAATTCTGCGAATCTGACTTCGTTTCTTCCTCCAATTGATAAAAAGAAATACAATAAAAAGCAATAATGCAGTACCCCAAACCAGTTTAAATACATTTGTTGTCCACCAATATCGTTTTATTTGTATTGAATTCATTCCTTCTTTAAACACCCACTCAATATCATCTTCTCCGAGCGCACGATCCCATATCATCAGTTCATCCAGTCTTCCTACAAAATAATGACCAATAGAATTGCGGCCTAAAAACAAAGGCTTTCCTTTCGATCCCTTAAATGATAGAAAATCATATGCGACTGCATCCAGCTTACCATTTATGTAAATCGCAAGTCGCTTTAAATCTTCATTGTAAACACAAGCAAAATGATACCACTTTCGAGGTTTTATTGTTGTATTTCCCTTTAGATCGATATGCCAAAACCCAACATAAGGTTTGTCATCACGAATGGCAAATTGCAATCCTTTCCTGAAGGTATTTTCATTATTACATACAATAGCGTGATAATCCTCTTTCGAGGTTAAATAAATCCATGTGGCAATAGAAAAACTATTATCAGCAATATTGAAATACCTGATTTTAGGTAATTCAACAAAATCACCTTTCTTAAAGTCGATTACCGTACCTCGTAAATTATCCGATTCAAAGTCTGTCCCGTATACCTTAAAACCACTATTAAGAAGCGTTTCATCAAGTATATTTCCATCAAACTTGTAGTAACCTTTGAGGTTAGCTGATAAATGCACTTTCGACCGATTAAATCTTACATTCTCCTTAGGATCTTTAGCAGTATAATTGATATTTGATGGCTCATACGAATAACCTGCAGCATGCGGAGTTAATCTAAATTCGGCCTCATCATCAACAGGAAAACAAAACCGTTGGTAAGTCTTTGCTTCTGGGAATTCGTTCCAATACGTTATAACAGAATCCTTATCAGACGATAACGACACTTCTCCTTCACAAACGGGGAAGCTCTCAATAGCTCGGGACAGAGAATTAAATTGAGCATTATACCATTTTGTTTGTATATAGCAAGGATACCTCCCCTTCGTTCTCCAATCTGAAATTATGTGCTGAATAAATCTACTCTCATTACCAAAAGTCAGGCTCGAGAAGCTATCTCCTTGCTGTGCTTCGTCAAAATCAGTGAATACATAAGAACAAAACAATCCCTCACGATCCTTGGTCCCGAAGAAATCATTCAGGGGCAAAACATACTTACTCGTATTGGGAGATTCTGAAAACAATACGAACTGTCTTTTAAGCCTGATATATTCTCTTACTGTCTTGTCTTGCGCTAACAGCTCCTTACTAACTACTTTTTCTCCTAATTCCAAGGATTCAATCAGCGTGTCTAGTTTTGAATAATCTCCGTGATAGTTTATTATAACAGGTATAAAAAAATAAGGTCGGCGTTCAGCATTCTGCTTAATTAATCGAAATACTTTTGATAGTTGAATTGGATCAGCTTTTCGATTTCTTACCTCCAGCATATTATTCTCGTCTTCCACTTCTAATCTCAATCCCCACCTCAAATCTGAAATTGATTCTTTTATTACATCAACCGAATCATTAACGATCTCAGCGTTTGAAACATCTAGAATGGCAAATGGAGATTTTGAGATTCGTTGGTTCTGAGAGAATCCCATTAATGTACTCCAACAGCAAAAAATTAACAGAAAGAATATACCCTTGAGATAATTCATGCAAGTCCCTTTTTCAGGATGAAGATAACAATTTTATCAGATCCAAAGCTATGAGGCAAATAAAAAACCCCTATATCTTCTATATTATCAACCGTCGAATAAAAGCAAACCTACAGTCTTAAATTTAGACTGTAGGTTATTTCTCACCAAGAGAATTTATTTACTATTCAGACAAAATCAGTTTTTCTCAATATAGATATAGTATGGAGGATACTTTACTCCATTGTCATCTAGAAAAAAAGCATCCAGATCAAACTTCCCCGGTTGCAGGTGTAGTTTGAATTGTGCCTCCTTTGTATTCCCCAGCACAGTAACATTTACATCTCGATCTGCCATACTTAAGAAAGCCTTCTTGATATCTATGGAAACGCTTGCAGGCATTCCTTTTTCTATTTCAAAACTCGGACTAACAGCATCAACATTATCGTTGAAATTCAGCATACTCTCCCGAGGAAATCGGCATAGACTTATGGTGTAATCACCTTCATGTAACACTTCCACTTTAAAAATACCCAGTGGATTTAATCCCAATAACGGTCCATGCTGACTATGAGCATGCGTACTTTCTGTGTGCATGTCATGTGCACTTATACGAACAGGATTTTCAGCGTTAGCTCCAACTTGAATGTACGCATATCTTTCATTTGCTCCCTCAGAAATAATAGATTCCCACCACTTTTCATAACCAAGTCTAAGCTCCTTCACAATATTTGGATTTCCTAAGGCTACATCACTCTTCTGCATTGGATCAGTATTTAAGTCATACAGTTCCTTCCCATTAATTAATCTCCACTTTCCCTTCATAACCGCAGATTTACGCCACTTAACCAGATTTTGCCTTCGTTGCGAATCAACCACTAACACACGATCCTTCGGCTCATCCTTTTTATCAAGAATTTTAGGGGCCAAGCTCTTTCCATCAAAAGCTTTGTGTGTAGGAATTTTATCAAGTTTACACAGATCAATAAATGTTGGCAACATATCGATATGCGCAGCAAGCTGGTCAATATCTCTATTCACCGTTAAATTCTCTGCCGGATAACTAATAAAAAACGGAACACGGTGACCACCTTCGTATTCACTATTTTTAGCGCCACGCATTCCTCCATTATTGCCATATGAAATACCTTTACTTGTGCGATAACCATATGCTGAGCCGTTATCTGTCATGTAGATTAATATCGTATTCTCATCTAACTCTAATTCCTTCAGTCGATCTCTCAAGCGCTTGAAATTATCATCAATATTGGTTATCATCCCATAAAATCGACGCTGCTGTTTGGTCAGCCTCTCTTCGTCTTTATACATTTCATGATATGTGGCAGGAACATTCAGAGGACCATGAGGAGCATTTGTTGAAATATAACAGAAAAATGGTTGCGACTTATTTTGCTCTATAAACTTCAATGCTTCATCGAAAAATACATCAGTACAATACCCATTATATCTTTCAAACTTACCATTATGACGATAAAAATCGTCGAAATAATCATTTCCCCAATAATCAGGACCTTGAGTAATGCCTCCACCTCCATGAACAACAACTTCATGAAAACCTCTATCTTCAGGTCGGAAAGGATAATTATCTCCTAAATGCCATTTCCCAAACAAACCGTTAGTATAACCATTCTTAGCAAAAACATCTGCCATTGTAACTTCATCGTCCCATAGTAAGCTTCTCCCACCAATGGTGTGCCAGACTCCGACTCTATTAGCATATCTACCAGTCATTATTGAAGACCGGGTTGGTGCACAGGTAGGAGAAACATGAAAATTAGTAAATCGAATTGCCTGTTTATAGAAGCTGTCCAAATTCGGTGTTTTGATGATTTCATTACCATGACACCCTAAGTCGCCATAACCTTGATCATCTGTTATCACTACAACCACATTAGGATGAACAGAGGTATCTGAAGCAATAACATGTTTGCCCAACATTAAGGGTAACAATAATGCTATTGGTTTTAAACTTTTTAAATCCATAATATTTTTCTGTGTATCAGCTTTGCATCAGATCTAAACTATCCTGACTACAAGTATTTAATTATCGTTCTTGCAACTTCTTTCCCTTGTTGCTGCTTCCCTTTCACATTATAATGAACATTACCAGGCTTAATTTTCCAATCCTCAAAATTTGGTCGTACAAATTCATGTAGGTCATTTATTTTTATTTGAGGAAATTGCGACAAAATCTCCATTGCAGCCTTATTGTATTTTAACTCATCACCCATAAACCGTCCAGGTTCTCCTTCCGGCACAGGAGTAGTTGTTGCAAAAACTAAAACAGCTTCAGGATACTCACTCATAAGATACTTACAAATTGCCTTTAAATTCCCTTTATAATTTGCAATTGAAGTCATTTGCTTACCATTTTCCTTGTCCAGGTTTCCTTCAGCTAAGTATTTTAAATCATGTAAGCCAACATTAAAATGAATAACATCCCAATTAAAGCTCCAACCTTCATTTAGATATGGTTGAAACATACTGTTTTTCATTTCTTCGATGTATTTAATAAATTGGTTACTCGACGCTCCATTTCGATGTATTCTATACACATTAGCTTTTCCCTTAAGTTCTGATCTTACCGTTGGAGTATATCCTATTGAAATGGAATCTCCATACAACAGAACATTTGGAATCCCTTCCTCATTATTTACATAAGTGAAAGGTTCTTTATCTGCATTTACTCCACACAATTTTCGCCACTCTTCCTTACATTTTTGATAATTCGTTTTTACCTTTTTTACACTAGCGTAGAAAAGTTTTGGACATATGGCAAAACCCGCAACTAAACCTAAACGGGTTATAAAATCTTTGCGCTTCATCTTATTAAATTTCACTGTTTTTAATACTAATATCAATTCCCTTGTGGATCGCAATACGGATCCCAATCTGCTCCAGCTTTCCAAGTATCTCCAAATTCATAAGCTCCAATATCTGGAAGGATTCCATTAAAGTTATCTGTATACCCTTGCAAATAAGTACCTGCGTCAATAATTGAAGAGCCTTCTATAGGTGAGAAGTTGAAATTTTCAGGATCCACTAATGGCAGGATCTTTTCATTGTAGTTTGTTGACAGATTGCTCAGATACTGATATGCTGTCTTTTTCCGATCCCCTACTATATTAAAAGCTAGATTATTGAATATCAAACTATTCTCATTTTGGACCGTAAGCAATGGTGCCTGCTTTAGCCAAGGCTTATGTGGCTCAGGCATGGTATGCATACTAATATAGTTTCCTTCTTTTTCGTTAGAACCAATGGCAAACACAGTATTATTGTAAACCATATTACGATCTCCTTTCACAATAATACCATCCCTTCCACAATTCCATACCACATTGTGATGAACAGTCAGTCCTCGGGTTTGATCATCACCACGAATACCCAATCCTCCGTAAAGACCAGCTTGATGCTTACCCACGGTAAAGCAATCATGTACCCAATTATGATGTATTACACTACCTTTAATTCTCCAGTTACCTGTCTGAATAGCCGCACAGTCTTTTGATATCAGAGCCGTATGATGAACATGATTGTACGAAGCAGTCCAACCTCCTTCACCATCTAATCTCATCCCTGAATATCCAGTATTATAGATCGTATTTTTCGTTACAAGGAATCCTTCTTTCCCTGTTGAATAAAGCTGAATTCCAAATCCCTGTCCTGTCCAGGCCACATCATGTATTATATTATTCTCTACATGATTGTTCCCTCCTTGAATAACCATACCATTCCCTTGACTGTAGGATATATAGTTATTCAAGATGCGGTTATTATTGCCTCTAACATACGTGTCTACAGTATTAGCAGGTACCTCTGGATCGTTAAATTCTCGATTGTAGGCAGGATATTCAAAACGACAATTCTCAACAAGACAATTGTTACAATTTGACAACTTTATTGTACTCCCGAAGAAACAAAGTCCTACTATTTCAATATGACTCATTTTACTAGCAACAAGACCAAAATCACGACACTTGTATCGATAGATGTTATTTTTGACATCACCGGTAGTATAGACATAAAGCAGCTTAGTCTTTTTATCAAGAAACCACTCATTAGGCGCATCCAAGGCTTCTAATTTTCCTGTCAAATAATACAGATCATCCTCCCATTCTTTCGTTTTGTTGGCGTACGACGTAATGGGCTTTAGATTTTTCTTATAGGTAAAAGAATTGGCATGCTTGTCATGCTTCAAAACTTTCCTCGACCAACTTCTAAATTGATGCGCAACATTAAGCACCGCAATCGCACCAGTCCAGTCAACATCGGTCTCGGCCAATCTAGCATCCACCATTTTGCCATATCTACTTCCCTCTCCTGAAGTAGCCCAAGTTGATCGATCCCATAATTGATCAGGCATATTACAATTCGGCCACCTGGCCTCTGTCATCATTTCCCGATCCTGAAACAACTGTTCAAAAACCTCCGGCATTTTTGTTTTGTAAATATTCTTCTTCCATTTTTTCCAGGAACTTTTCACTTCGTTGGTACCATCCAGAATAACTTTCTCTCCATTGTAAGATTCAATCCGAATTGGTTTCCCTGTGTATCCTGATTGTTTCACATGAACAGTCTCACGATATACGCCACCTCTGACACGACAAACATCTCCTGGTTTCATTATCTCTAAAGCCTTTCGAATAGTAGCAAAAGGTTTCTTCGGAGTCCCTGTATGTTTGTCTGAACCATTATTAGAGACATAGTAAACTGTCTGACTATACCCAACATTTATAATAAATACAATACCTATTAGGATCAATATATACTTACGCATAATTCTTCAAATTTATATGCACTCATTAAAGACCAATCTCTAACACATAACCGATCTCTGAAGGCAATTGCTCGGGTAACTTAACCAATAAACCATCATTTGTCTGTTTCCATTCCAACTTTTCTACAGTCCCAAGCAATTGCACACTCTTCACTCTCTCTTCTGTATCAGACAATGATCTAACTATTATCTCCTTTGAGCTACTAACCAATGAAATAGCAAATACCCTGTTGTCTCGACATGTAAACCAAAAGTCATCAGCAGTAAAATCTATCTTAAAACCATGCTCTTGTCGTTTCTTGGTTCCTTCCATTTTTATGACTGTAGGACCTTCATGTGTTACCCTCCACTTATTTGTTCCATAGATTGCCTTCCCATTTACTTTCAACCATTGCCCAACAGCACGGAGATTATCAACACTTTCCTCTGGTACATTACCCAAAGCATCGGGACCAATATTGAGCATATAGTTACCTCCCTTGCTCACGATCTCTATCAACCAAAAGAGCAATTCCTTCACTGATTTCCAGTCATGATCATAAGATTTGTATCCCCATGAGTTATTCAAGGTACCCACTGTTTGCCACGGCTTAGTTATTTCATCCGGAACAGCAGGTATCTTATTGTCTCCAGGAATATCAAAATCACCATACCCATTTCCAACTCGCTCGTTCACCAACATATTAGGTTGATACTTATAAGCTAGTTCATAGAATTTCAGACTCTGCTCTGGAGTCATGTAACGCGACATGTCATACCATAGCGTAGTCATGCCAGGAAACTTGCTTAGGATCTCTCTTACCTGAGGATAAGCCTTTTCGTCAAGATATTCCTCAAACGAGTTATTACTAGGATCCCAAAGATTTGGACCAAATATTACAGTATTTTTGCCCTCCTGATCATTCATCTCCTTTATCACTGAATATTGGCAATCACCACCATCCATCCAATCAATATTATGCGAATAATAGAGACCAAAATCAATACCATATTTCTTGCATGCATCATACAGTTCCTGTACAATATCCCTTTTAAAGGGAGTGGCGTCAATCACGTCATACTTACTGACTTCTGAATCGTAAAGTGCAAAACCATCGTGATGTTTTGACGTGATGACTAAATATTTCATACCAGCATCTTTTGCGAGTTTAGCTATTGAATCGGCATTAAAATTTACTGGATTAAAATCTGATGCCAATTGAGCATATTCATCACGTGAAATGTGAGCCACATACTGGATCCATTCAGCCACATGAGGACGTCCCATCTCTTCCATTTTTTTGTCCTTCCAAACACCTCCTGGAATAGAATAAAGTCCCCAATGAATAAACATGCCGAACTTAGCATCATTAAACCACTCCCTGGTTTCTTCTTTTGAGGCATTCATTTCCTCCCAGGATAACTTTTCTTCATCAGTCGCAATACATCCCATACAGACTAATATGAGTATCAGTAGGTAAATAATATGCCTCATATCATTTAATTTCTAGTTCAACAATTAATATCCAACGTTTTGATCGGCTTGTGACATTTCAGGATTTATCTGAATCTCCACATCTGGTATTGGGATGTAAATATTATGATCCTGAATTCCTGAAGGAGGCCATACCTGATTCCCTTTTTTAGGTTCATTGGAAGCGTTGAGCCATTCGCTCTTATCGATTGGATCAAACAAAGCATCTTTACCCAATTTACCCATGGCAGCAATCTGCGTATTTTGAGCGAAATCTACCAGCTTACCGGTACGCTTCAAATCAAACCAACGATGACGTTCGAAGCATAATTCCCAGCCACGCTCCATTAACACTGCAGCGCTGAACCGCTCTTGTAGAGAACCAGTATAATATACATGTCTTCCATCGTAGTTTGAATCCGATTTTTTAAAACTCTGGAAGGACATACCATAAAGCAAATCGACAGAGCTAAATGGGGAATCCTTCATCAAATAGGTATCATCTATAACTGGCACCTGTGCACGCTCGCGTACCACATTGATTGCCTCATAAGCGCTCATTCCATACTGACTGTCATTTGGATCGCCAGTAGCTTCATTTGCTGCCTCTGCGAATAATAGATACACATCAGCCATTCGTAATACAATAGCATTGTTCGACGACTTCCATGCATTTCCAGGTATACTTTCCCAACGATGTTTATTCGGCATCCATTGCGTTAATGGCTTAGCAATACGTCCTTTGGGATTTAATCCATAAGGACCGATACTCCATTGAAAACGAATATCATCATCATTAAAGCTTAAGGCAAAATCAGAACCAACAACACTACCTCCATACATGGCATAGAAGTTTCCGTAATCAGTATTATCCCAGCGCTTACCTCCAGCAATTGTTCTATAACCCCAGCCACTACCATAGTCGGCTTCCTGAAACTGCAATTCAAATAATGATTCAGGACTGTTTTCACCAGAAACAATAAACTGACTACCATATTCTTTAAAGGCACCTGCATCACCTTGAGTAGTTGGATTTACCCCCTTGCCACTCTGACTGATTACCTCATAAGCTTTTTTTGCAGCTTTATCGAACCATTCAGGTTCCTGATAATTACCAACAGGATATCCACCTCGGGTTAAATAAGCTTTTGCCAGCAATCCTTTTGCAGCCCATTTAGTTGCCCTACCTGGATTGGTCACTTCCGGCAAATACTGTTCAGCAAATTCTAAATCAGCAAAAACTTGAGCCCAGGTTGCTTCCTCTGTTGCCCGAGGTTCTCCCAAGTCTTCCTTGATATCTGATGTTGGAGTCAGTCGCAATGGCACACCACCATAAAACTGCACCAAATCCATGTAGCACAAGGCACGTATAAAATGAGCTTCTGCTAGAAATGTATTAATTGTCTCTTCTGAGGCACTAATATTGTTGACGTATGCTATAATGTTATTTGCACGGTTAATCACCTTATACGAGTCGGTCCAATTCGACCTAACTTGCGATTCGGCTGCGCTTAATGAATAGCGAGAGAACCTGGATTGTACTCCTTTGTTTGCCACAGAAATACTCCAGATATCAGTTCCCATAATTCCCCATCCATAGACTGGAAAAAGAACTCCCCAGTTACCATTAGGACTCTCATTACTAACAATAAGTCCCTCGTACATACCCATTGCTGCTGCCTTGGCATCATCTACCGTCTCGAATAAATTATCGGGAGTAAGTGTAGACTTAGGAGATTCATCGAGCATATCAGTACACGACATCGATGCAATCAATAAAACAAGTGCTATATATTTAATCTTCTTCATCTGTTTAAACATTAAAGGATTCTGCATTAAAAATCAACATTCACACCAACCATGTAAGTCCTGGCCAAAGGATATGAACTATAGTCGTACCCAGGTCTTAATCCTCCTAAATTCTGAGCATTCACATTAGGATCATAACCTGAGTAGTTTGTAAATGTGTACAGGTTCAAGATATTCACATACAACCTCATAGACTTCACATTTAACGATTTCAAAACTTGAGGCTTAAACTTGTATCCCAAAGTAACATTCTTAATTCTCAAATAAGAACCATCCTCGATATATGCATTATGCATATCCTGGTAAGCATCTCCTCTTCCTGGTCCAGGATACCTTCCATCAGGATTTCCCGGATCTAGCACAACATCCGTTTCCATGCCATTCTCATCCAACTCATACTGAATAGGCAACCAATAGTCAACATCGATAGTATTAGCAGCACTATTGGCAGGCTCTATGAAGAAGCGATTATTGGCATTGTAGATATCACGTCCATAACTCCACTCCATAAATACAGCTAGATCAAAATTCCCATACTCAAATCGGTTATTCAAACCTCCAGTAAACTTAGGCTGCGACTTTCCAATGATCTTTTTATCATAGGCATCAATCTTACCATCAGGAGTACCATTAGGTCCACTCAAATCTTTAAATTTCCACATACCAGGTTGTACTGACGGTAATGCTGCAGGTGAATTTCCTTCAGCATCAGTTGCCAATTCATATTTTGAGCCATTCCAGTTAAACTCACTTTGCTGCCATAATCCATCAGTTTCATAACCATACCATAATCCGATAGCTTCACCTTCCTTCAATATCGCAGTTGAATAGTTTTTAGATCCCGGCACAGTTAACCAATCAGAGGTAGTCAGTTCTCCTAAATCTGTAACCTCATTCTTATTGAATGCAATGTTAAAGTCGGAGGTCCATTTAAACTTACGATCAACGATTAATCCATTTAGGGCAACTTCGATCCCTTTGTTCTTTACTTTCCCTGAGTTATACAAGTAAGTATCAAAGCCTAATGATGGAGGAATGTCTCCCTTTAATAACAAATCTTTAGTCTCCTTTAAATATGCATCGATGGTAACTGAAAGTCGTGCATCGAAAATAGCTAAATCAAGACCAACATTTGATTGAACTGATGTTTCCCACATCAAGTTAGGATTACCTGTATTAATAGGAAAAACACCTGTATTTAACTGATCTTCTCCAGTAGGATATTTAGTAAGACCATAATTGGAAAGCGATTGGTAAGGAGCAATATTAGGATTACCTGTTTCCCCCCAACCTGCACGCAACTTAAGGTTATCGAAGAATCCCAATGCCTGTAAAAATGACTCCTCACTCACCCTCCATGCTAATGCTATAGATGGAAAGTATCCCCATTTATTATTCTCTGCAAATTTAGAAGAGCCATCTGCACGAAAGGAACCAGTCACCAAATACTTATTCTTATAATTGTAGTTTACTCTTCCAAGATAAGATAGAAGCAAGTATTCCTCTTCATGAGACTTAGGAGCAGAATAGCTTTCACCAACACTAATATTCTGATATCCTAGAACTTCAATTGGGAAGTTTGAAGCTTCCATCTCTGTTGAGAATCGATTATTTGACTGTACTGTAAAACCAGCCAACGCATTTAATCGATGATCACCAAATTTCTTATTAACAGAGACCGTATTTTCATTCAACCAAGAGACAGATTTATTATTTGTTATTCTGGCCCGACCATTGAAATTAGCACCCCAACTAGTGGTAGAAGGAGCATAATAATAAAAATCGTTTTTATTATGCGTCATTCCAACCAATGATTTAATACGAACATCTTTCCAGGGAATGATAGTGACTGAGGCATTTGTAATTGATTGAAAATTTTCTCTTAACATGTCGACATTTTTAAGAGTGGCTAAAGGATTTCCAGTCACCCCATCACTATCATCCATATCCAGAAATGCTTCGTTAGGAGATTTCAGTGGTTTTGTTCTAATTCCCTGCTGTAATATACCCGCATAATTTGCTGCTCCTTCTGAGTTGATCGTTACCGTTCCATTATTCTCCGAAAACGAGAATCTGGTCGTAAAAGCTAATTCCAGCCAATCGTTTGGCTTTCCTGTAGCTTTAAAATTACCTGTATATCTTGTAAAGTCAGTCTCTTTAACAATTCCTTTGTTTTTATAATATCCTACTGAAGCAAGGTAATTCCCTTTCTGATTTCCTCCAGACACCGATAGATTGTAATTTTGCATCTCACCCATCTGAGTGATTTCATCCATCCAATTAGTATTGGTCGAATCCTTATAAGTTTCATAATTCCACCACTTATAATTGTCCTCCTCTTCTGTAGGAGCCTCTGTGCGTTTGTCGTATGGGAAATAACGATGATGCTGAAATTTGGCATATCCAACTGCATCCAATGCCTTATATTGTTTTATCATTTGCTGAACGCCAGACTTAGCGGAAAAACTCACTTTCATCTTTCCATCACGACCGCTTTTTGTTGTAACAATTACAACACCATTAGCTCCTCGCGCACCGTAAATAGCAGTTGCCGAAGCATCCTTCAGAATATCGATTGACTCAATATCATTAGGATCGATACCTGCAAGAGGACTCTGTCCAGATGATTCAAGAGAACCTCCTTCATTAAAACTCCCTTCAACAGGGAAGCCATCAATTACGTAAAGAGGGGCAGAACTTGCGTTAATAGAATTTGTTCCACGAATTTTAATGTTAAGTCCAGCACCTGGTGCATTATCATTATTATTGATAATAACCCCAGCAGTGCGTCCCGCTAACGCCTGCTCAATTGTAGCTCCGCCAGATGCGACGATATCTTCACTACGTACAGAAGCAACTGCACCAGTAACGTCACTTTTCTTCATTGTTCCATATCCAACTGCTACAACCTCTTCCAACTCAACATTTGATTCATCCAAAACAACATTAATAACAGATTGCTCTCCCACTTTCACCATCTTTGGTTCCATACCAATAAAAGTAAAAATGAGCACCTGATCAGGAGAGTTAACTTTAATTGAGTATTTTCCATCAAAATCAGAAACAGTACCAATAGTAGTACCATCAATAGCAATTGAAACTCCAGGGATTGGTTCTTTCGATACAGAAGTAACTGTACCAGTAATAACTTGCGACTTCATTTGAGCATAGCTATTAAATGTAAGCGCTTGCAATAAGGCTACAAATAAAACTACTCCTCCTACACCACGGATCATGTTCTTTACATTTAGAACAAATCGGCATGTACTAACAATAAGCCTTTTTCTCATGTCCTATTAGTTTTTCTAGTTTAAGTGCTTTGAATATATAGTCACACCTATTACTAGCAGTGCACATGAAGCATTACAAAGGCATTACAAGACAAATCCACACCACCAACAATAACACATAAACATCTCTTCTAGTGTATCTTACAGTATTATCAAAAAAAAAGACATAAGATTTTTGTCTTCACCATATTTAATACTCCAATATTGAAAGATTTTCCCCTCCATATGAACAATATTCTTCTACGAAATTACCCAGACTATGTTCAGTCTTCATTTTTTAAACAACATTATTGTTCATTGAAAAACCCCAGGGAGCACTTTCAAACGAAAAGCTATAAACGAAAAGCTATAAACTAAAAAAGCCACCGGACATTTATTCCGATGGCTTAAAAAAACATACCAAGTTATTTAAAGCTACAATTTATTTATGCCAGAATAATTTATGGTCTACAGTATTTGACCTTCCATTAAGGGCTGCATTAAAATTGTCTGCATTAAAGTTCTTTTCTTCTTCCGGATAAGGAAGTCGATAAAAGTTATTTTCATGACTTGATGAAGATCTATCGTGAGGAGTAGCTTCAGTCCTTCTATAAAGATTATACGCTACTGCAGGTTCACGGAACAATGCAATCCACTCTTGAGCATAAATTTGCTCTAGTGCCTCGCTTTCATTCGTCTTATAAGCCACCACTGGTAATGCCAAGTAATCATCAATATCGTCTTCACCTAGTTCAGGCTTAAACAAATACCATTTGCTAGCTTTAAGCTCAACTAAATTATACCAATAATTGATAGATGACCGAATACCTGCTTCGTATTCACTTTTGGCTGTAGCTGCATTTTTAGTAACACCAATTCCTCGGTTATATATCTCTGCTTTAATAAAATTTATCTCTGCAACGCTTATGAATAACTCAGGGAAAAACTCTTTATCATTCGCATAGTAAATATTCACAGGAGAGAATTTGCAACCCTCAGTCTTATTTTCCCACTCTTGCAACGTCGCAGCTTCACTTCTTCCACTAGGATAGGCACCACCATTATAGGCACCACGTCCTTGCGAATCAACAGGATCAAGCTGCTTTTGCGCCTTCCATTCCCCATCATTATTTGTTTCAAAAAACACTTTACAACGAGGATCTATAATTCCAGAGCCATCTACATTATCATTTTCTGACATCCAACTCCACATAGTAGTTCCCAAACACAATGGGCTATCTTGATTTAAGGACCAATTACGAGTTTCAATTGTTAAACCAGGCACTCTAGTGGGCCAAAAACCTAGATCCTCATCTCCAGAGATTAATGGATACTTTGCTGCATCTCCCAATATATTGCCAATATGTGTAGTTGCCTGAGCGTTGTCAACGCCAGAAATCTGCAGTGCATAACGCAAACGAATGGAGTTCGCAAACTTTTTCCACATCTCATAATCCCCACTAAAGAGAATGTCACCACCTCCTAAACTCATTTGATCAGGATCCGAAGAAAAGCTCTCAACTGCATTTTTTAACATATCCAGGCAAGTCTTATAGATATCCTCATGCTTGTCGTACTCTACGCGAAAATACTCACTACCCTGAGATCCTTTTCCAGCTTTCGAAAAAGGCATATCACCGTAATAATCGGAAGTTCGTAAAGTTTCAAATGCAATCAAAATATTTAAACAAGCTCTCACATTATCAACCTTTAGCGTAGAATTATCCAGTTCATTTTCTAACCAACGAGCATTTTTTAGTGCTTTATAATAATCTGTCCACATTTGATTAGATAAATTAGCCAACACATAACGTGGAGCTGCATTACCAAGCTGTTGTGTCATATAGTAATAGTAACCATTATGGAATCCACTTATCTCTGCTCCCGCGTAAAGCAATGAACTAACATATTTATTAAAAACCGTAGGGATCGATCCTTCAGTAGGATTTAAAGGATCCTTATTCATTTCCTCAAAGTCTTCGGTACAGCTTTGCATAAAACTCACAGACAATAGGATAAGCAAAATTGAATATATTTTTATCATTTTCATACTTCTAATTTTTTGTGATTACGATTAGAACTCAACATTTAAACTAAAACTAACAGATCTCATTCCAGGCAAAGCACCAAACATAAGTCCTTGTGCATTTCCTGCAGTTAAACTTGTTGCTTCTGGATTAATTTTATCAGGTAATGAAGAGTAGATATAGAATAAATCACGACCAGTAACAGAAATCCTAGCGTTTTGTAATACTTTAGTTTTTCGA
Organism: Puteibacter caeruleilacunae; assembly: GCA_005217565.1. Lineage (GTDB taxonomy): Bacteria > Bacteroidota > Bacteroidia > Bacteroidales > Prolixibacteraceae > Puteibacter > Puteibacter caeruleilacunae. The sequence goes on along the minus strand of SJCO01000001.1, from coordinate 13,849 downwards.
ACTATATCATGCGGTACGGTATAACTCAATGTTATCTCTCTCATCTTAATCCAATTGTTTTCCAGAATCGAAGGTGCAGATAAGTTATATGCTCCCCAAGATCCCAGACGACCATATTTCCAGATATAATGAACAACATGATCGTTTGGTGTACCATTTTCTAAATCACCTTCCATTATTATTCCATGGTTAGCTTGAGTTCCATCAGGATAGGTATAAGGTAGTCCTCCCCCATTTCTTTCTAACAATGTTGCCGGACTAACACCTGATGATAATGACGTTGCATAGTCACCACTCCAAATATCAGCACCCCAACTAAAGTCAACTAAAGCATATAGATTAAAGTTTTTCCAACGAAGGCTATTATTTATACCACCAATAAGATCAGGAGTTGAATTACCCATTTTTACACGGTCGGTTGTAGTTTTATAAAGTGTTCCAACTACGTTACCATCATTATCTTTACGCTCTTCAACAATTCTATTTCCTTTATCATTTAATACGTAATCCCAGCCATAAATATTACCATACTCTTCACCAACATCAACCTGGATTACAGGGCCATTACCACCAAAGAATTGTCCGATTATGATGGTTTCATTTACTCCGTCCAATGAAAGCAATGTGTTTTTATTATTTGAGCCATTCACGCCCAATGTCCAACTTAAATCTCTTTCGCGGATAATATCGTAACTAGCTACAAGCTCGAAACCTTTATTTTCCATCTCTCCGGAATTGAACTTCACGTTAGAATAACCTGAAGAAACAGGAATAGGCGCACTCATAATTTGGTTATCCGACACAGTTCTGTAATAAGTCGCATCAATCTTCAATCGACTGTCAAATAATCTTAAATCGATACCAGCTTCATACGATCTTGAAGTTTGAGGAGCCAAATCAACCGGAGGAAGTACATCTTTTATCCCATGTGTTGGGAAACCACCAAAAGAACCAGAAGTAAACGTTGGTGAAATCTGATATGGATCTGCATCATTTGCAGCTTCAGCATATGCAACACGCAACTTACCAAAAGTTAACCATTCTTTATCCTCTAGTAATTCACTAAACACAAAACTCAATGAACTTGATGGATAAAAATAAGAGTTATTGTTAGAAGGTAATGTTGAAGACCAGTCATTACGTCCGGTAACTTGTAAGTATAGTAAATTAGAATAACTTAAATCGATAAATCCATAAAGCGAGTTAATTCTTTTTTCCAGGCGTTGTTCTTTAGGAACCTGATTTGAATTTATCTGACCGTTCTGTTGTGATAAGTCATAATTTTGGAACGAATAAATCCAAGGATCTTTAAAGCGGTTTCCACTACGTCCACTCATAAGATATCTTTCTCTATCCCAACTTGTTCCTCCAAAAGAGAAACTTGCATTTATATCTGGGAACAAGTTATCTTTTGTTGCCGTAGCCAAGAAATCGAAATTAGTAACAACTTCTTTGGCCATGCTGTGAAAATAGTAACCTCTAAGTCCAGTAATATCGGTAGGTTTATGACGCTCTTCAATTTCCTGATTATTATAATCAATACCACTCCTTGCCATAAAACTCAACCAGTCAAGTGGAGTATAAACCAACTTAACAGCACCTAACATTTGATTACGCTGTTGTGTTTTGTTCTTTTCGTAGATATTCCAGAATACATCATAAGCATTAATACCATATGGATTTACGGTACCATTTCCATGGCTATTTTTCGTTCCATCTTCTCGCTTATAATTCTGATGATCCAACTCTGGTCTGTAGTCAACAGGGTAGTTGTAAATAAATTTTGTGAAATAATCGTTAGATGTGGTCATATCCATACCATTAAGTCTGGAATAATCGCTATATGATGCACTTAATTCTGCATCTAAAACATCTGAAATATCCAGTATCGATCCAATAGTAACGTTTGTCTTATTGTAATTACTATTATACACCACTGCATCATTACTCACATGTCCAATACCTACACGTACTGATCCAAAATCACCTGCATTTGAGAATGAGATATTATGTGAGTTTTGAATACCATTTCGATAGTAATACTCTTGATTATCCGGCTGAGGAGAATGCGGTCTCATCTCACCATCCCACCATTTAATTAGCTTACCATCCATTTTTCTACCCCAGGAAGTAGAGTAACCATGCCAGGTAAATGCCGTTGCATCGAAAGTCCACAACCCATGAGGCATCTGTCCATAAATACCTTCATAGCGGTCACCGTTCCATTTTTGTCGAGGATAAAGAGTATTTCCTTCTGAATCCTTCTCATACATAAGATCATTATCAGCAGTATACATTGGCATAGCTAATCCACCATACCCATATACATTTTGCTGTTCTCTGAATCGATAAGGATCGGTTATTTTAGTATTAAATGTATAGCTTATACCAACGCCTTCTTTTTTCGAACCTTTTTTTGTGGTAATAAGGATAACGCCATTCGCTCCCCTGGCTCCATAAAGTGCAGCTGCCGCAGGTCCCTTCAAAACATTCATTTCTTCGATGTCATCAGGATTTAAATAATTGATCCCAGTACCATAATCTGACACACTAGATGTATTCTCCTGTGTTCCACTGGTATTAACAGATACATTATTTTCTATAGGAATACCATCAACAATAAAAAGAGGTTGATTATTCCCTGTAATATTGTTGTTACCACGGATAACTATTCTGGAAGTACCTCCATCTATCTGGTTTGCATTTGTAATATTTACTCCAGCCAGTTTTCCTGACAAAGCACTTGCAACGTTAGGGGTATTAGATTGTACAAGATCAGTTCCACCAACAGCTTGAGTCATATATCCCATCGATCGTGCTTGTCTTTTTACTCCAAGTGCCGCGACAATACGCACCTCGTCAATACCAACAGCATCACTTACTAAAGTTACATTAATTACTGATCGTCCATTAACCGCCTCCTCAACTGTGGTCATACCAACAAATGAAAAAGATAAAATAGCATCAGCAGGAACACTTAGTGAATATTCACCATCAATTGAAGTAACAACTCCATTATTTGTCCCTTTCTCAATAACGGATACTCCGGGGATTCCAAGGCCATCCTCATCAGTAACCGTACCAGTTACCGTTTGTTGAGCATATGCACTACCAAACAATGATAAGCACATTGCAAGAATAAATAGAATTTTTCTCATAAACATTAATTTTTAACATTAAATAACTAAGCACTAATTAATTGATATTAACATAATTCAATGATTATTCTTACTATTTTGAATTGAGTAAACTGTTGGGCTTCCCTTTCACTATGAATCTTACGACAATACGCACCATGGGTTAACCGGTTTAGTTAACCTTTTACGAAACTCTATAAAAAATTTTTAACGATTGATTATCTCCTTACTAAACGAATTAAGTTTTATGATTTTGGTTCGGATAAAGTATGAAGATTCTTATTCTTTGGGTATAATTACTAAGGTTCATATTAGATTGGTTTGATTGATTCTTAATATAATTTCAATAAATTTATGGAGGTTTATCGTTTAAATCAAAATTCTTGCAATAAATTTATAATACTTTCAGTATGTTATAAAACAGATACTTATGACTAAACCCCCTATGCCTATTGTAAATATCAGCATTAAAAAGTGCTAAAACATTGGAGCCATCAGCATTCTCAGCTATTTTTCGCATCAAAAACAGCAACACAATAAACCTAAAGTGATTGCAATTTGTCTAGTAATGCTGATTCGGATTAAATGGGTTTATCGTTTCAATTAGGTTACTAAACTCGATTACAAAGTCTTTTACGAAGCTTTGTACGAAGTTTTCTACGAAGTTTTTTCGGCAACACCTGCATTCTTGTCCAACCTTAAACCAATCACAACTATAAATGTTGAACTAAAACACTAAGCCAATAACCTCAAATAGCAGCCAAATTAAGGCAAAATAGGGCCCAATACCCAGTATTCCCGCAGTGATTTCCCTATTTGGTCCTAATGAGTCTCAAATGATGTCCGAAGATGAGTCCTTAAAAGACATACAAAAAAGGGAGTCGTTTCATCATTTGAGAAACGCTAAAAACAAGCTACCAATAAGGCCACTCCATAAAAATTAGCATGTGAAAATTTCTTTTTATAGAACACAGATGCATGAATTACATCTTTGAAAGCGTGCTCAACACCAGCATAGATAACATTTACAGCACTCCTGTCACACTGTTGCTTATTCACATCATAACGTGCGAAACACATTAGACTCTTAGTAAAATGGTAATTACCAAAAACTGATGCACCTAATTTATCTTCCTTTGTCTGCTTATTATCACTGGTTTTATTAGCAAGCTCCAATCCCAAAACACCATTCTGTAGTTGTTTCGCAACAAACAAAGAGATCACATGACTGAAATATGGATTAACTGACACGCTATTAAAAAACCGAATCCCCCACTGCCCCGCGTTGAATGTTTGCCCCGTCATCACCGTATATTTTTCATGAGAATCCTTACTAGGGGTACTAAATCCCGATGTTAAGGCAACATCATAAGAGAACCGATTACTCAACTTGTACTTCATCAACACTCCTACATTCCTATTGTCTCCATATTTGCATTTATACTGAAAAGTTTTCTCAATATAAATTAACCGCCAAAGTTTTCGTTGGTACTTGAACTGTTCCAATACCAGCAGTCCGCCCGTTAACGACATCTTCTTATTATGATATTGAATATAAACTCTCTTAAGAAAAGGTCTTAATTCATAAGGTTTTTCCTTATTCTTTGAATAGGAATCACCCGCCAGACAGAAAAGAAACTTATTAGATAATGATTGTTTATACACAAGTAAAGTGCGATCAATGTGATGATCAAAATCTATAGTCTTTGATTTTTCATCATTAAAACCTGCTTTTGCAAATAACTGAAACTCAATTGAAGTATTCCTTCTCAATGTGTCCTGATGTGCAGAGACATGTAACGTAGTAAAAAACAATAACAGCAAAAGGGAAATATACCCTCTGCCGTTATTGTGGAAATATATATTCTTCATAAGATCATAAAATACTGACAAACATGATTACCGAAGCAACCAACTGAGTACCAGCAAACAAATATTTCAGATTCTTAGGCTTTGACTTCAAGGCCATCTTAGCACCAATGTAACCACCAATAACACCTCCCACAGCAATAGGTAGAGCTAAATGAAAATCAAACAATCCGGCTCCTAAATGCCCAAAGAATCCAGCTCCGGCTGATATACTTACCAAAGTAGTTGATGTACCAACAGCCACATGCATAGGCACACCCATGGTTAAAAGCATCAACGGTACCAGAAAGGAACCTCCAGATACCCCAACCATTCCTGAAATAAAGCCAGTAATCAAAACAATTGGGATAGTGACTAATAGATTAACATGATATACATCCTCATGTGATTGCATGGTAATTATCCATTTTCGATTACTCTTTAGTTTTTGTTTAGGCTTACGAAGCATAAGGATTGCGGCAAGGAACATCACAACCGAGAACACCAATTTCAGCACCTTTTCATCGAAACTAGTGCCCCAATATCCTCCAGCTAAAGCAGATATGAACACCAACACACCCAATAGGATAGTTAACTTCCAATCGTTCATTTTCTGCTTACTGAAAAGAATCGCTGCAGCTAAAGATGAGCACATCAAAATAAACTGCCCTGTTGATGCAGCCAAATTCATACTAATGCCAGACAATACAAGTGTAAGGACAAAAAAGTTACCACCACCCCTTCCTGTCATCGTCATCACAAAAGCAATCACCATAATGACAACTGCTAATACCCAAGTACTCATTTTTTATTTATTCAATTGTTTGTAAAGTTTTCCAGGCATGATCGCCTGCATCAATGGAGGATATCCTCCTGGAATTATTTTAACATGCTGATATCCTTTACTTCTCAGAAAGGTAAAGATGATTGCTGCACGCACTCCTGCAGAACAGAAAACGCCAATCAATTTAACCTTAGGAATTTCATTAATTCTCGCAGGAACTTCATCTGTTGGTATTTCCAACACCTCACAATGATGTTCAAGATTAAACTTCACAGTTTCGGTTTCTTCTTTTGCTCTAACGTCAAGAAAAACAGTATTCTCTTTGGTAAGGAATTGCTCTGGCTCTATTTTATGCTGACCTGTTCCAAAATATTGAAAATCCATTTCCTCAATTACATTGTCTAAATTATTCATTTTCCAGCGTATTAATGTTATTTCCTTTTATCCATATACTTATAGTGAACATCACCAAACAGTTTATGTCCAACCGTTTTATCATGACATGAAGTACAGGTCATTTTTCCTGTTGTATTGGCCAGCTTACCTTTGCTGCCATGACAAGCCATACATTCATTTACCGTTTCATTATTCTGATGTACTGTAGTATATCCATGATGAAAGTATTCATTTAGTATTTCGACCGTTTTTGCAGCAACATCTGCTGTCAATCGGCGACAGCGTTCTTTGCGCTCATTGCTATCAATTCTAAATCCAGCTAGTTTACCCCATCTGGTAGTTGAAGCATGACAAAGCACTGATTTAGAAATTGATTTTGGAGGAGCATAGTCATAAACAGCCTCCTGAGGTTTGAAAGATGGAAATAGAGTGGTTTCGTACCAATGAAACAATTCGGCAATCAGCACATCTCTGATTTGTTTTTCCTCAATTAACAAACCAATCACAGCTGCTGCCCCGTTTAGCGTTCCACAAACTGTGCCTGCTCCACCAATACCACCATGTCCATACTTCATCATATGAATTGGGAAAGATGCATATGGCTCTCCAATTTTTTCTGCCAGCTGACTAATAATACTGCTACTAACACCATACATACAACTGCCAATTTTATAATTGCTATAAGCAACATCAGCTGAAGCTGCAGGATTTAACTGAGCATACTTCCACTGACTTGCCGACTCTCCTAATTCGATCTTTTTAGGCTCTACTGCAGCTGTTTTTTTGGGTTTAAAGGCTGTAGTTAAAGTTACCACACCTGCTACTCCTGCAGCTGAGGCTCCTACAGCCAGCTTTATTGCATTACGTCTGTTCATTTTTTGATTATTTCCTATTTGGTCAAATTGCCAAATTGTTTTATAAAAAATTTTTATCGCTTATTGATTATTTTAACTGCGCAGTTCATAAATTCAAGTACACAAGGAATAGCTAATTTGTAGTAAATAAAGTTTTTCACCTTTTGCCCCTCAATAATTCTATTCCGCTTAAGAATATCAAGATGTTTGGACATTGTAGAGATATCGACACCCACTAATTCTGTGAGTTCCTTCACTGACATACTTTCGTCTTTTACGGCATGTATTATAAACAGTCGCGTAGGGTGAGATAATGCTTTAAATATCTCAGCCTTTTCTAAAAACTCTTTTTCAATTTCCTTGTTCATAATACTTTTAATTTCTATTTGGCGAATTTACCAAATAGTTTTTTAAAACCAAAAACAAAGAGAAATAAAATGGAAGAAGGAAAAACGGAGGATGGAAAGGCTACCAATATACGATGCTTTTGACCCTTTTATCTTTTTGATAACACTTTTTGACCACCTATTGGACCACCCATTGGACCACCTTTGAACGTAAATTACCCGGTTCTTCAATGAAAGACTACACTCAACACAAATAAAAAGTATTTTTTCATCACCTCTTCATTTTTGCAATCGTACTATTCATTTTCGAACACCACTTCATAACAACCTTATTTTCTGAATGTTTCACACTACTTCATTCCAACTTTGCCTAATTGACAAAAGATACCCTTCACTTTCGAAGATTCAAGTATTCTATCTTTGGGAACCCAAAAACCCTATCACTCTGAATACATGACACTTACAATTTTTGGCACACCGATTGATTTACTCTAAGCGTAAACGACGAAAAAAAAATTAAAAAATTAAATATCATGAAAACTTTAAGAACTTTAATCGCAGTAGTATTAGTAGCAGTAGTAGGAATGTCGGCATCAGCTCAGGTAGCACGACAAGATGCAAAAACAATTAATCTTACAGCAAATTTGAAAACAACAATCGCTCTTAATATGAGTGGAGACATCGTATTCGACTTCAATACCCTTGCAGACTACAAACAAGGCTTAGGATCATACGAAGGTGCATACGTATCAACAGGATCTGTATCATCTACTAACAACTGGAACCTTTACTTCAAAGCAACTAAAGATTTCAAACACGCGAATGGTAAAGACAAAATGCCTTTAAACAACGTAGGTTTAACAGCAAAATTTGAAGGATCAAACGGTATCAAAAACTACGCAGACAATTCAACTATCGCATTAAGCAAATCTGAGCAGGTGATCTTAGGACATGACGGTTCAAACATGAACGCTGGTGATCACGACACCAACGGTTTCAAAATCTACTGGGAAATGGGAACAAAAGGAAACGGAATGAACGGTAAATCAATCTTCGAGCAAGATCTTAAAAAAGGTACATACAATACAGACGTTGAGTTCACTGCTAGAGAAATACTATAAGGCTTCGCCTTACGGAAAATGGAAAACGGAAGACGGGAAAAGGGATCGTTAGAATGCCAAGAACATAAAGATCTGTCAGCGTTTGCAAAACCTGACAGCGTCTAATTCAAACAACTTGGACTAAACAGAACTTTCAATTTAAAGAACGAATAAAGAGTACAGCATATTAGAAATAAAAGCAATACGGTCAGACTAAAATCAGGGCTTAATTGGGTTTCTTATTTTAGCATGATTAATTAACGAGTAGGTAGAAGGTGGAAATAAAATTTTCCGCCTTCGTTCCTCTCACAGAACCGTACGTACGGACCTCGTATACGGCTCATGCATAAATTTATCCTGTTTAAACAGGTGCAATAGATTACATTGGACTTTCCCCATATCGAAAAGCCCCAGTTCATCAAAGGATTTGTTCGGTAAAGCATAATGTACATATCCACAGCCTGCATTTCGCCAGCGGCGCATAGAAATCTTTTCAATGTATCCCTTATAACCACGTCGACGCATTGCACGATGTAGTGCTTTGCTTCGCTTCCATTCCCGCATCTTACACATTCTAAGACGTCTGCGTATCCATTTCATTAGAGAGAGAAATGTAGAATTACACTTAGCTAGCCTGAAATAGTTTGTCCAACCTCGTAAAAGAGGATTTAGATCTTGGATTTTATCCGCAAGATTTCCACCTCCGGTACGTTTAGTTAAAGCCCTGACTTTGTTCTTAAAGCTCTTTATGCGTTTAGGATGTATGCATATCATTCTGGGAGTAATTATAAATCCAAGATATTCAATCCCTGTGGTAAATTCCCTAAGCTTTGTCTTTTCTTGGTTTATCTTCAGTTCCAATGTTCCCTCCAAATAGTCAAAAGCCAATTTGCGAATGCGTCCAAGCTCTTGCCTGTGTGGAGCAAACAACAGAATATCATCAGCATACCTGACTAAAGGAACTCCGTTCCTTCTCATATAGTGGTCAAAGTGATTTAGATAGATATTCATTAGTAGTGGCGATATCACTCCACCTTGTGGACTGCCAATATCGGTTGCTTCTGATTTACCATGGTACATTACGCCCGATTTCAGAAAGCCCTTTATCAACTTTAAAAGTTTGCCATCACTTATGCGTACATTCAAACATTTTAGAATAATTTCATGAGAGAGTGTATCAAAGCATTTGGATAAATCCATATCCAAGACTGAGGTGTAACCTTGTTGCATCAAATCTTCTGCTTTTGCCACTGCATGGTGACAAGACCTTCCTTTGCGATAGCCAAAGCTATTATTGTGAAATGTCGGCTCGAAGATAGGTTCTAGTATATTTACTATCGCCTGTTGCACCACACGGTCTTCAACCGTGGGGATACCCAATGGTCGTTCTCCTCCATCAGCCTTAGGAATCATTACTCTGCGTACATTCTGAGGGGTATATGCTCCCTCTTTTAGCTTCACCGATAATTGGTTCAGTCTGTTGGATAGGTTTTCTCCATAGTCTTTTACACTCACACCATCTACTCCCGGAGCGCCATTATTACGACGAACCAGCTTATAGGATTGATGCAAGTTCTTTGAAGAGTACACCTTATCTATTAGACTGTACCATTTGCGCATTTTTTTTTCCCTTTCTTTTATTGCAAGAATATAAATATGATTGCTTCTTATCGGAGCTGACCTTTATTCGATGTGTGAAGTGGGCGTATCTAGCTCAAAGGCAATCTACCCACTTCTATATTTTTTTTCCACATCTACTTAGTCATATACGGATTATCATTACTGCCGACCCCTAGCCGACTGTACAGAAATTCCCTTTCCCATCTCAGGGAAAATTATCTTTACTTACTCCGTAAGGCTCTTTCATCTTATAGCCTTTAATTTATACTTCATCCCTTCGCATCATAGACAGGCTTTTGACCTGAATATCTCATGATAACTAACTTTGCGCCAGTCTGCATCATGTCCTCCGAGTTTTATCCTCCAGTCTGTTACCAGCTTTCATCGGCTCAGAGTTAATCACTACTACGGAATCGTCTGCCACCTGCAATCCTAACCTTATCTTGTCCTCAAACTTGAATAAGGTATACTCCATCGGGGTATTACAGGTTTCCCCAGTTAAGCCAACAATCTTGTTATTGAAGCCATCCGTTTAAACGAGGAGCAATATTGTCCAACTATAGGACTTCGCCATTTTTCGCAAGCTCATCCTTGTTTCCTCGCCAGTTTCGGTTTGCTTTCGCTATGTTCCAACAACTTGCTAAAGCTTCCTTCAGACCCCAACGTTGCCAGTGGCGCCCTTGCTTTCACATTGTCTTCCCGTTGGAGGGGCGACAGGAACCTCTTTCAGTTCCCTAGAGTTGTTTGCCTGCTGGGCAAACAAAAAAGAGGTTGCATGGGGCTGCAGCCTCTTTCTTGTATCCTAACTCAAGTAAAGCATCCACACATACGATACAGTACAATTACACAGGATGTACCACCAATAAAAGATGTTAAATCTTATATTAATAATAGATTGAACTGCAATCCTTTTATCGTTTTTTTATACCTTGCATATCTCAAAAAATGTAAAATAGCAACAACGATGATTACGCAACCTATTGTAGATATTTCCAAGATAGAGATTGGTTCACAAAGAAAGAGAAGCACGTAACTACTCTTCGTCTCAAATATTATTTATCATTAAACGATGAATTACTAGAATCAACCAAATTAAAATCAACCACTCTTCCTATGATATCGAAAGTGAAATATCTTGTACTTATTATATTCATTTCAATAGAGTTTTGTTCTTTTGCCAAGACTAATTCTCATCATGATCTATCAACAAGCAATACTCAGATTACGAGCGAAAGTCCTTCCCTCCCTGCTAAAAACTACGATAAGATTGAACACTTTAGTGGTTCAAAAACAATAAATGAAGACATCAACAGGATATCTGGAAGTATTGTTGTAAAAGGTTCTGGAACAATCCTCACATTGAATGGGACTGTAAACTACTGCAAGGGAATTGACGTACTTGAAGGAGCAACTATAATCATCAATGGAGATTTCGAGACAATTGATGGAAACATAAAAGTTGGCGAAAATTCCACATTAATAATCAATGCCGACATCAATCAAATCAATGATCATATACTAATAGAAAAAGATGCTACTTTACAGTTAAATAATTCCTCAATTACCTTATCCGGAAATAGCAATTACATCTTGATTAAACCAGAAGCAAAACTAGAAATGGAAAACCAAAGCAAGATAGATGTTGAGGATTACATCGAAAATGAAGGTGAAATCGTTCACGATTTTACTGGTAATCGTATCTTTGGAAAATTCAAAAAAGGTGATCCGGAGTTATTTTTTGATAATATACACGAAGGTGGTATAATTGACAATGTTTTTAGATACACAATTGACGAGAACGCCTGCTTGGGCCAAACAGTTTCAATTACAGTCTTTATAACGGATGATATTAGTTCTGCTGATAAAAACTCTATCTCCATAACATCAATGAGTATAAAACAAAATAATCAAACAATTGCAACAGTAAATGATTTCAATATGCCAATCAATATTGTTATCACATCAATTACAGACACTAATCCTTTATTTCTAATAATTGGAGGTACTATTACAACAAAGAAAAAGAAAAAAACTAAAAAGAAACAATTCAACCAAGAAATCCCATTAACAGACCTCATAATCAATGCCTCAGTACAAACCAATCCAATTATTAAACTGTAAAAATCTCTTAAACTTCAATAATAAATCATTTAACTAATAATAATAAACCTACTCAGATTCTCCATTTATTGGTTGGATCACGTTAGTTGTAACATTTTGATAAACAACAGTGAGCAGCAGCCTCTCAGAATCTCGCTTTCCGCTATTATCATGACCTATTGCTACCGTTATAGGACTACCATCTATTAAAGTAACACTAAAGGTTGAGGATGCTCCAATTTTTATCTTACTACTATTTTTAGGAGTTATAGTAAGCTCTGTAGATCCCTGAAAAACCATCAGATAATGTGTTCCACCTTTCGGACTACCTATCAATGTAGCCGTTATAGAAATAGTTTCACCTTCACACGCCTCATCAGGACCATCAACAGTCCAAGTAATATCATCTATCCAATATTTATTATTTGATGTAGGCTTATAAAATTTCACGCCCAAACTTCCTTCTTCTTTTACCTCGCCAAATATCTCATTACCCGTTCCATCTGAAGTGATTTCACCTCCTGATTTTATTTCCACTTTTTTCCCACTCTTGACAATCAAATCACTTTGATTATTCATATCTAATAAGCCTTGCACATCTATCACTACATCATTTCCGGTACTTTCAAAAGTAGCGCCACTCATAGTTATCTCACCTCCATCCTTTATCTCCATTTTCCCCCCAGTAGTGATAGTTGCATTGTTTATGAATACCTGTGAATTGTTATGCACCTCCAAATTTCCATCAGTATCAACGACAGTAATATCATTATTAATAGTCAAGGTACCTCCATCAACTTTGATATTACCATTTAAAGTAATATCATCATTAATTGTTAATGTACCATAAACCTCAATATTTGTCTTCATCTTACCCGCAGAGGAGGTTATGATTTTACACTGACCTGCTTCGATTTTTATATCATTCTCGGTACTTATGGTTTGCATACCGGTACCATCACAATTCTGCATTACGATCTGTGCTTTCAGAGTGTTAAACGAAAACAATACAAGCACACATAGCATCCATCTTGTCTTGCTCATGTTCAAAAGTTAAAGGTTATCCTGTTCCTGCCATATCCCCAAATCTCTTAAATACAACGGTCTACCTCACCTTTTTGTTACAATCAATAACCTCCTATATATAAAATAAGTTGTAAAAATCCCCTCTTCGTTTTTGACAATACACATATTCATTTTCGAACACCTCTCCATATACTTCTTATTTTCAAGGAGTTTACAACCTCGACAAAGCAAAACTCTCCTTCACAATACACGCCCCCTTCACTTTCGAAGAACAATAATTATATCCGCCAAACCACACAAATAACATTACCTACTGATATTGTGCATATTACACTTTTTGGCACGCCGATTTACCTCAAGCGTAAACGACGAAAAAAATTAAAAAAATAAATATCATGAAAACTTTAAGAACTTTAATCGCAGTAGTATTAGTAGCAGTAGTAGGAATGTCAGCATCAGCACAGGTAGCACGACAAGATGCAAAAACAATTAATCTTACAGCAAATTTGAACACAACAATCGCTTTGACTTTAGACGAGTCTGACATTGTATTCGATTTCAACACGCTTGCTGATTACAAAAACGGATTAGGATCATACGACGGGAAATACGCTTCTACAGGTTCTGTTTCGTCTAC